>NC_002677.1 GCF_000195855.1 Mycobacterium leprae TN | reverse complement strand
GGTTTACGACGAAGTAACTGTCCACATACTTATACACAGGTGTGGACAGGATGACGAGATGATGTATAGGCAGGCTGTAGTTTATCGCCGTCGGTTCGTGGTCTCCGTGCCGGAGATAACCTGCGCAGGTTGTCTAGATACCTAGTTGATCGGCCATCCCTACTTCGTTGTCGACCGCCGTTCCAATCTGAAAACGGCATTGCCCGAAGCTAACAGTTTTCTGTCTGGCTGCCAACCGTGGTGTTTCATTCAAAACTTGTTCTTGGAAGGCTTGCTCGGGTTGCGGCCGAGATTCTGCGTGCTGGTTTTTCGATAACGAATGGTTTACTAAACGTTTGAACAGGTCCGTTGTGGTAGGGCCAGGTTTGACCCACCGATGGCTCATCAGTACCCTGACAAACAGTCGTCTGAAAGTCGGCGATGTGGCTGCGACCCAGGATTATGTTGCAGAGGGACCGTGTTAAGGCCAACGCGATTGAACGTACTTGTGAAGTGCGAACGGTCGGATGGTATTGCTAGAAACGATGCAGAACATACCGAGGAGAATGTTGTGGCCAAGGGCAAGCGGACTTTTCAGCCGAATAACCGGCGCCGAGCCCGTGTGCATGGCTTTCGGCTTCGGATGCGCACGCGTGCTGGCCGGTCGATCGTGTCCGATCGGCGCCGTAAGGGCCGCCGCACATTGACTGCTTGATTTGAACGATGGGTTTTAGCGGTGCTTTCCGCATGTAACCGCATGAGGCGGTCATCCGAGTTTGATGCGACGGTAAAGTTTGGACTGCGCGCAGTGCAGTCTGATGTTATCATTCACGTTTGGCGTGGGTGTAACAGGGATGAGACGAAGGCTCCCCATGTCGGGCTGATCATAGCTAAAACGGTGGGCTCTGCTGTCGAACGTCATCGAGTGGCACGTCGATTGCGGCATGTTGCTCGGACCATGTTGGGGGAATTGGGCGGAGCTGATCAGGTGGTGATCCGTGCGTTGCCGAGTAGTCGGAATGTGTCGTCAGCATGGTTAGCACAGCAGTTGCGAAATGGTTTGAGATGTGCTCTTGATCTGGCAGAGACGGATTGGTGATTCGGTTGGTATCGGCATTTGTAGGATCCGTGGCACAAGTAGGGCCGCGGTGCGTGAACTGATTTTTCTGATCCAGCTTTACCGGCACATGATATCGCCGCTTCAACCGGCGGTATGTCGTTTTGTTCCAACCTGCAGTCAATACGCCATTGATGCTTTGACCGAGTATGGCTTGATCAAAGGTAGTTGGTTAGTAGCGGTTAGATTAGTTAAGTGTGGGCCGTGGCATCGGGGAGGGTGGGATCCAATACCGGAACGTTGACAGGAACTGCTGAACTGCTGGGCCGGTTTCAATGACGCTAGCGTTGCTTGGAGTTGCCCATCGAAGCTAGGAGAGGGTGAGTCTGTTGCCGTTTGATTTTGTCAGTCTTGACATCGTCTACTATCCGGTGTCGTGGATTATGTGGGTTTGGTACAAGCTGTTTGCTGCTGTGCTGGGTCCATCAAACTTTTTCGCATGGGCGTTATCGGTGATGTTCTTGGTGTTCACCTTGCGAGCGTTGCTTTACAAACCGTTCGTGCGCCAGATCCGTACCACTCGGCAGATGCAGGAGTTGCAGCCACGAATTAGAGCGCTGCAAAGAAAGTACGGTAAAGATCGTCAACGCATGGCGCTCGAGATGCAGAAATTGCAACGCGAGCACGGGTTCAACCCAATTTTAGGATGCTTGCCGATGCTTGCGCAGATACCGGTGTTTTTGGGGCTTTACCATGCTTTACGGTCATTCAATCGTACAACTGGAGGTTTCGGTCAGCCACATATGTCAGTGACCGAGAACCGGATGACAGGAAATTATGTGTTCACCCCAGTTGACGTGGGGCATTTTCTTGATGCCAATCTGTGGGGTGCTCCAATTGGTGCGTACATGACGCAACGTTCCGGATTAGATGCGTTCATTGATTTCAGTCGTCCAGCGGTGATTTTGGTTGGTATTCCAATGATGGTTTTGGCTGGTGTTGCGACTTACTTCAACAGTCGCGCTTCAATAGCACGGCAGAGTGCGGAGGCAGCAGAAAATCCGCAGACTGCGTTGATGAACAAAATTGCGTTGTATGTGTTTCCTTTTGGTGTAGTTGTCGGTGGCCCGTTTCTTCCGTTGGCGATTATTTTGTATTGGTTTTCTAACAATATCTGGACTTTTGGTCAACAACATTATGTGTTCTCTATGATCGAGAAAGAAGACGAGGCTAAGAAGCAGAAAGCTATCGAACGTCGGACGGCTAACGCGCCTGCGCCAGGCTCTAAGCCAAAGTACGTCTCTACGACGGCACCGGTAAGCGTTAATGGTTTTTCGAAAGATACCATGATATCCGACGACGGCGCAAAGTTGGGGTCCCAGGAGGCGGACTCTATTGACTGGGTGACTGAAACGAAAACAGCTACCACTCCGGCGGATAAGCCGGATTGCGTCGGCTATAACAACAATCCAACCTCTCATACTCGGCGTTCTGGACAGCGGACAAAGAGACGTAAGCGCTGACGAGGTGTCAAAATTTTTACTGGGTCGAGTTCGTTGAATGACTTAAGAGGGCATGGACTTGTGGATTGAGAAAGAGAAGCCATGACAGATGTTGAAACTACCGAGTGTGATGTTCACCAGTCAGATACACAAACGTTGATGGAAGATCTCTTGGATGATGAGACGACGGCAGATGCCAACGCTAATAAGTCAAACGATTTTGAGGAACGGTTGGTTGCTGAGGGTGAAATTGCTGGTGATTATCTGGAAGAGTTGTTGGACTTGTTGGACTTTGATGGTGACATTGATCTAGATGTTGAGGGAACTCGGGCAGTAGTCAGCATCGACGGCGGTGATGATTTGAATAAATTAGTTGGGCGTACAGGCGAAGTGCTCGATGCTTTGCAGGAACTTACTCGGCTAGCCGTACACCAGAAAACTGGTGTACGGAGCCGGTTGATGCTTGATATTGCAGGATGGCGACGGCGGCGCCGGGAAGAATTGGTTGCGTTGGGCGACAGGATGGCGTGGCGGGTGCTCGCAACCGGCGAGTGTGAAAAGCTCACTCCGATGACACCGTTTGAACGAAAGATCGTGCATGATGCTATTGCGGCAGTACCTGGAGTGCACAGTGAAAGTGAAGGTATGGGAACAGCACGGCGGGTCATTATTTTACGTGATTAGCGGCGATTGTAGATATGGTGGAGTTGAGTGTAGCGGACGGTCACAACTGGCAGACTTTGAACGTTTAGAGGGTGTTTCACGTGAAACATGTCGGTTCTTACGAGGAGTTGGCATCCTTTACGTCAGTTAAAGGCAATCTTGGATTTGATACTGTGTTTGAAGCTGTATTCATGATTTTTGGACCACGTCTTAATATTGCTCAGCGGTATGTCGATCTACTCGCAAATACAGGAATTGAACGTGGATTGCTTGGTCCTCATGAGGCTAACCGGCTTTGGGATCGGCATCTATTGAACAGTGCAGTGGTAGCCGAACTTCTTGATCCTGGTGATCGGGTAGTGGATATTGGAAGTGGTGCGGGGTTGCCGGGGTTGCCGTTGGCTATTGCCCGGCCGGATCTTCAGGTTGTGTTGCTTGAGCCACTGTTACGTCGAGTTACTTTTCTTCGAGAAGTAGTGGCTGAGCTTGGACTTGATGTTGAAGTGGTTCGTGGCCGAGCTGAGGAGTTGTGGGTGCGTGATCGGATCGGTGAAAGAGATGTGGCTGTATCACGAGCGGTAGCGGCCTTGGACAAGTTGACAAAGTGGAGCATACCGTTGTTACGACCAGGTGGTCAAATACTTGCAATCAAAGGGGAACATGTTTTTGACGAAATCCATCAACATCGGCGTGTAATGGCCTCATTGGGCGCCGTTGATGTCATGGTGGTGGTATGTGGTGCGAATTATTTGTGTCGTCCCGTAACAGTAGTCCTAACGCGATGCGGACAGCAGATGCGGCACAAACCAGCGCGTGTGGGGGACAGGAAAACACAATGAGTTCTCTTCAGGGTTGGGTTGACACCCCAGCTTTGTGGTCGGCCAGTCTTACTGATCAGTCAGCTTTGTTATCGAGTGAAATACAAAAAACACCACCAGAGCCAATGTTTAGGCAAGAAGCCTATTACGACGCAGAATGTGTTGTTGAAATGAATGTTTCACATGAAACAACAAATGAACTCGACACTCCAATCGGGGCTGCAGCAGAACGGGCTATGCGGGTTCTTCACACCACATATGACCCATTGTGTCGTCCATGCCATCGGCGGTTGTTCACTATTGCGAACCAGAAGGGTGGTGTGGGCAAGACTACTACTGCTGTTAATCTTGCGGCAGCATTGGCACTTCAAGGACTTAAGGCGCTTGTTATTGATCTTGATCCCCAAGGTAATGCTAGTACGGCGCTCGGTATCAGTAACCGGCAATCACGCGTGTTTTCATCGTATGATGTGCTCATTGGTGAAGTTTCGTTGCAGACTGCTTTGCGATGCAGCCCATATAACGAGCGTTTGTTTTGTCTTCCGGCCGCAATAGATCTGGCGGGTGCTGAGATCGAATTAGTTAGTATGGTGGCGCGAGAAAACCGATTACGTACCGCTTTAACTGAGCTTAACGACTTGGATTTTGATTATGTCTTTATTGACTGCCCGCCGTCATTGGGATTACTGACAATAAATGCACTTGTCGCGGCACCAGAGGTGATAATTCCGATTCAGTGTGAATACTATGCGCTTGAGGGTGTATCACAGTTGATGTGCAACATTGAGATGGTTAAGGCCCACCTCAATCCTCAGCTTGAGGTAACCACTGTAATTCTTACGATGTATGACGGTCGGACAAAGCTCGCCGACCAGGTGGCTGAAGAGGTTCGCCGGTACTTTGGAACGAAAGTGTTGCAAACAGTGATTCCACGCAGTGTCAAAGTCTCGGAGGCTCCTGGTTATAGCATGACTATCATAGATTATGATCCTGGTTCGCGTGGGGCAATGAGTTACCTTGATGCAAGCCGAGAGCTCGCCGAGCGTGATCAACCACCATCGATGAAGGGATGAGTATGACTCAGTCGTTATGTAAGAAGGGTGGCCTCGGACGAGGCTTGGCTTCATTGATTCCCACTGGCCCTGTGGATGCTGACTCTGGACCTGCGACGTATGGTCCTCAGATGGGAAACACGGCCGCTGACGTATTAATTGGAGGGTCTGCGCAGAAGGACAATGCGATGGGTGCAGTGTATCGAGAGATCGCACTGTCTGATATCACGGAGAATCCTTGCCAGCCGCGACAGGTATTCGACGACGAAGCGATGTCCGAATTGGTGCACTCTATTCGCGAATTTGGCCTGCTACAGCCGATCGTGGTGCGGCCAGCGAGTGGATCGTGCGGCGACACAAGATACCAAATTGTGATGGGAGAGCGTCGTTGGCGGGCGGCTCAACAGGCAGGCCTGAGTTTTATTCCAGCTATCGTGCGCGCGACAGGTGACGATAGTATGTTGCGCGATGCTCTGCTAGAGAACATCCATCGGGTGCAGCTAAACCCTTTAGAGGAGGCTGCGGCTTATCAGCAACTCCTTGACGAGTTTGAGGTAACCCATGACGAACTGGCATCCCGGATCGGCCGTTCACGGCCACTGATCACTAATATGATCCGGTTACTCAAGTTGCCGATTCCGGTTCAGCGTCGAGTGGCGGCAGGTGTCTTGTCCGCTGGCCACGCTCGTGCGCTGCTCTCCTTGGAGGCCAATCCTGAGGTTCAGGAAGAACTAGCCAGCCGGATTATCGCTGAAGGTCTATCGGTGCGAGCCACCGAGGAAGCGGTTAAGTTGGCCAATCACGAGGTCAATAGGGTCAATAGAGAAGTGATCACGCCAGTACCGCAGCGGCGTAAACCGATTTGCATGCCTGGCCTGCAAGACGTTGCTGAACGACTGTCGAATGCTTTCGATACCCGAGTTATGGTCAGTCTTGGTAAACGTAAAGGGAAGATTGTGGTGGAGTTCAGCTCAGTTGATGATCTACAGCGCATTGTTGACGTGATGACTACCTACAAAACGTGAATCAAGAAGAGAGATGTTCTGTAATTACATCATTGTGATACTGTAGCGGCTTTCGGATGTGCACAATATTGCTTTAGATACCGTAATCTCACGTAAAACTGGTTTGCGGTAAGCTATTTCGAGAATCGACTGTTAACTCGATGGTGCGGAAATTGTTCTGGCGGATTAACTCAACTGGCGACGTCAACACTGGCCGGATGTTGACAAACCCTCTTATCCTGTAGAGGTTGCTCGTGCATATCAGTCACGGAAAGCCGGGTTGTTGGTGCTTAATGGTGACGCGGGCCCGTTGGGTTCGTTTGTGGACGAACAGGGCTAGTAGCGGTAGTGGCGCACGGAGGCCAGAAAACTAGTGTCTGCTCAAATCACACCGCTACGTCTCGAAGCTTTCGAGCAGCTCCCTAAGCATGCACGCCGGTGCGTCTTTTGGGAGGTCGACCCGGCGACCCTTGGCAACCAGGACCACCTCGTTGATCTTGAATTCGAAAAGGAAGCTTGGTTGTCGATGGTAATGTTGGAATGGGGTTCGTGTGGTCAGGTCGCAACGGCGATTATGGACGAGTGCCGCCAATCTGATGCATTCAAACACTTAGAGCCGCCGTGCTTGGGGTATATGCTTTATGCCCCACCACGGGTAGTGCCCCGAGCATATCGGTTTCCCACTGCGCCAGTGTCCGCTGATGCCGTCCTACTGACTTCGATGGGCGTCGAGCCAGGGCAAGTCGCGGCTGGTCTTCCACAGAGTCTCATCAGCCAGGTAATTGACGAACTGGTTCGGCGTGGAGTCCGGGCGTTAGAGGCTTTTGGCCGCACCGAAGTGGCCACCGAGTTGCAGGATCCCCGGACAGTGGCCCCCGATGTTCGGCCGGTATTGGAGGCTCTCGGTGACTGTTCGGTCGACCACTGCATCATTGCCGCGGACTTCTTGAAGGCCGTCGGTTTCGTCGTCGTTGCACCGCACCAATATTTCCCTCGGCTACGCCTTGAGTTGGACAAGGGCTTTGGCTGGAAAGCTGAAGTCGAGGCCGCCTTAGAGCGTCTGCTGGCGGACGCTCAGTTACAACAGCCAGTCGGGGCCGGAGCTGTAGTTAAGCAACATTCTGAAAGCCGCAATATATGGCTTATACGTTAAGAACCACCGAGTCTGCTTGCCCGTTCCACCGATAGTTCGTGGGCAAGAAGCTCAGCAAAGGTGAATGTGCCGGTGGGCTGATCATTCTTGCCTAGTAAATAAAGTCGTTTGACCGCGGCAAGGATACCTTCAGCGATGGCATCGCGGTTCTGTGTTCCAATCAGTACGCCGCGATCTCGTGGATTGGTGATGTAGCCGATGTCGATCTGAACAGTCGGCATTCGCGTCAATCGCAGCAAATCCCATGTCCGACCGTGTGTACGACAATCCCGTAACCCGGTGCGGGCCACTATTTCTCGCTGAATGAAATCGGCAAGATTGCGGCCTATGGTGGAGACGGATCCGTGTGAGTTGCCGAAATGGAAGGAAGCCACACCGTTAGCAGCAGGACTAGTCTGCGTTTCGCAACGCAAGCTGATCATTAATTCTGCGCCGACGTTATTGGCAATGGCAGCGCGTTCGGAGTCCGACGGGCTACCGTTAGTTGTCCTAGAGAGGAAAGTTTCTATACCAATAGCGGCCATCCGCCCCTCAAGTCGACTTGCCAAGTCCCACAGCACATCTGCTTCACTGATGGGTCCAGTCGGTCCTTGAGTGATCAGACCACGGTCAGCACCGCCACGACCCGGATCAATGATGATTCGCTTGCCTGACAGTTTAGGCCCGGATCGACGAACAAGTTCTTCTTCACGAATGGCATGTGGTGAACCACCGGTTACCCGTGAACTCAAAAAATACAGGGAACGCAACGTTTCTGGGCCGCAAATGCCGTCGGCAGTAAGTCCGTATTCACGCTGATAGGATATTAACGCGTTGTGGGTCTGTAATCCGAAGTGTCCATCGACCATGCCGGTGTAGAAGCCAAGGTCCTGTAGCCGGGCTTGCAATGTGGCAACGTCATCACCGGATAGCGGTGCTCCGAATCGATGATACAGTGTGCGAGCGCCGAGTCGGTAGGAAGCTTCTTTCAACGCTCGGTGAGTGGCTTCACCGACAACGCCGTCTACCAGCAACCCGCGATGCTGCTGGAAGGCGCGCACTGCGTGCTCCAGTTGCGGGTCGAACAGATCGAGCGCTATATACTTGCTAGTCGTCAGGTCGTCGCCGGGACTGTGCAAGAGTCCCAGCGCAGCTAGCGCAGATCGGATTTCGGTAACAGCGGCGTTGCGGTCACCACAGCGCAGCGTGTCGCCGTCTTCGCAGCGCGGACTCGACATACCAAGGGCCCTCCGAGGCAAACTGACACGCTGACAGATGCACAGCAGTTAATCGGTATTGTCGCAGATCCTTGTCGGTTTCAGGAAAACCCCAGGCTAGCAACGGCTGTTTTGCCATGAACTACATTAAGTCTAATTGAGGTTAGGTACCACGTCGGAAAGGTCACGTAGTAACGCTGCTTTGCCCTTAGCGCCAACGATGCGTTTTACTGGTTGGCCACCCTGGAACAGAATCATTGTGGGTATCGACACGACCTGGAACTCGCGTGCCATTTCCGGGTTGGTGTCTACATCTAACTTGGCGACAGTGAGCTGGTTTCGTTGTTCGGACGCGATCTCTTCGAGTACCGGCGCTACCATCTTGCAGGGTCCACACCATGTTGCCCAAAAATCAACTAACACAGGCTTATTACTGGATAAGACGTCTGCGAAAAAGGAAGCATCGGTCACTTCTATTGTGACCCCGGCGTTCTTGGCGTCAGTCATCGCAGTGCTCCAATCGGTTGTGTCGGTACTGTCAACGTCTCCAGTTTCCTCTGTTGTTTCGTTAGCTTTTGACCCGGCATGCTCCGCCAACCAACGTTCGGCGTCGATGGCGGCGGCACAGCCACTACCTGCGGCAGTGATCGCCTGCCGGTAGGTGCGATCTACCAGGTCGCCGGCCGCAAAAACGCCGTCCATCGATGTACTCGTCGTACGTCCTTTCACCAGGACGTAGCCATCCGGGTCTATGTCGACGACATCGCTCACCAGGCTGGAACGTGGTTCATGGCCAATTGCAACAAAAACCCCGGTCACTACTAGCGTGGTTTCCTCTCCCGTTGTGGTGTTACGCAACCGCAATCCGGTCACTGTTGTATACCCGTTCACCGCGACCACGGTGTGGTTGGTGATGAATTTGATCTTGTCATTGTTACGGGCGCGACCGAGCATGATCTTAGAAGCTCGGAATTCGTCGCGGCGGTGCACGAGCGTGACGCTGCGGGCGAACCGGGTCAAAAAGAGGGCTTCCTCCATCGCTGAGTCTCCACCGCCAATGACGGCAATGTCTTGGCCGCGGAAAAAGGACCCGTCGCAGGTCGCGCATGCACTCACGCCACGTCCTAGCAATTCTTGCTCGCCGGGGATCTGTAGATAACGCACGGAGGTACCCATGGCGAGGATGACGGCTCGGGCCTGATAAGTCTGTCCTTCAGCGGTGACGACCGATTTGATCGGGCCACGCAATGATACCGACTCGACGTCTTCGGTCCGCAGTTCCGCGCCGAATCGCAGTGCCTGTTCACGCATATCGTCCATCAACTCCGGGCCGGTTATGCCGTTGCGAAAACCTGGGTAGTTTTCCACCTCGGTGGTGGTCATCAGCGCGCCGCCGAATGAGGTACCCTCAAATACCAGCGGTGTTAGCTGTGCACGAGCGGCGTACAGGGCAGCAGTGTAGCCTGCTGGACCGGAGCCAATAACGATCACTTCGTGTATCGTCTCATGCGCAGAAGGAGTGGTGTTCATGCGAGCCTTTCAGGTACATCAAGCTAATCCGGCAATATGGTTACGAACACCAGCGTAGGCATTGCTGTTATCCTGCGCGTCCCAACAACATGCGCACCTGCTAGGGCTCGGGATTCCGGTGGTGGACAGCAGTCTGGTATCGACCGCGCTGCAATATGGTGTCTATAGCAAAAACGGTGAGTTTGTCGCGTATGTCGTTGGGAAGCACTAGCAAGACGGCTGAGTTGGGTATTGACGTCAAATCAGCTGAACGCCCAGCACCGATGGTGGGCGTCTCGAATAGCCGAGGTTACTGAAACATGGCACATAGCGTCGTCGAGTGAGCCAAACTCTGGGTTCGGTAGTACACTGGAGCAAGTCGACGATCCATGCTTTCGATGGCGATATCACCGCGGGGAGTGTCGATGCCGTGCTATACGGTGGTCGATTTGCTGTTGGTGTGTCGATCATGGCTACCGTGCTCAAACTGGTGGCGGTCGCGATCACTTTTGTTGGGATTGACCGGCGGTAGCGCCGAGTCAGTAGCTATGTCGATTGCGTGGCCGGCGTGCACTGGCTGATATCCGGGTCTCGGGTTTATCGGCGGTTAAAACCGAGGGTCGAATTTTACCGCGGCGAGATTGCTGAACACTCGGTTTAGCGCCCGGGGGTGCCTGATGTCTTTTGGTTTGCCCGGACCAAGCCACGTACACGAGCTGCGGCATCGTCATTAAACAGATTGGCTTGCAGGTCAGTAAGGAGCTCCGTCGTTAGGAGCGTATTATGCGGATCGTGGCCCGTCGCACAGGGATCACCATATTTTTGTCGGATTCACTTGTCCATCTCAGTGTCTGTAATAATATATTTTTATGGTCTTACACATTATCCGATCGTCAAGCAGCGAACTTTGACCGGGATGTTTTAGCTTTAAGCTAGCCGTGATCAACGGCCCAGTCAGCCTTGATACAGGCACTGGTTCGAAATGACCGAACAGCTTGACGTGGTGGACGCAGCACCTCTTTACTGTGTTCTTATCAACATTCGGCATCCGAGCAGTGTCCACGATCGACATGATCGAAGTAAATCGTCGTGTAGACGGCGACTAGCGTGGTGCGTTGCTTGACAGGAAGCTGTAACCTGCTGCACCATAAGTATTGTTTCTGCCTGTGCGATGTCGATCAGCCACCTGATCGACATTCTCTATAGTGGGTTGGTTGGGTGGGCTAAGGGTGTGCTGCAGCCGGTTCAGGTAGGCGTTTACCACAATTACCAAAATGTGGTGCGGCCAATTGTGAGCTGTGGCGTCGTACAGAAAAAGCCGATGGAGCGATGTGTTGAAATATTACGTTCCGTGGCGCATCTTCGGCATTTTTACGGATGTGGTTGATGAGTTGTGTGAACTGGCATCACAATAATTGATGACGCTTGAACAGCTCGCCGGAGGTGTAGCGCAGTTTCCGGTAACGTGGACGGTTAGCGATTTGACTTCTCCGCGTTTTCACTTGTATTTTTTCGTGAATCTCACAGCGGAGTAGTAGCTAATCAATCATGGCACGTTACTTCATCTAGCTAGGTAGGTACCAAAAGGTCTTGTTAGGACGGAGTATGAATTGTGATTTCTGAGATCACAGCAAGACTTTTGCCGCCAGTGCTTCCCAACGTCGAAATCCATACTAGCAGATTCGACATTGGTGAGCCGGAGTTGACCTCGATGACATTATGGCCGGGTTTGAGCGCAGTGGCCGGAATTAGCACAGTAGTGTCTGCCAACTTTGCCGGTGTGGGTGTGGAAGCTGAGCGAATTTCTACCTTGGTGCCGATGCTGGCAACGTCGATGGTGACCGCGCTGACCACCGTAGGCTTGGGCAAGTGTAACATCAATCCGACTCCGTTTTTGAAACCGGGGAATGGGACCGCATCGTTGTAGATGTCGGTTTGCCACGAGGTAGCCGGGTTGCCGTCGATCGCCAGCCCGGCGTCATCAGGATTGTCTGCTTCGCCATCGGGGGAAAAGACCGTCGCCTTCGTGGGCTTGACAATGCTGCCCTCAGGCACCGAACTGGTAGGTGACGACGACGTCGATGATGTAGGCGTGTTCAACCCGAGTTTGTCGTTGTTGAGTCCACTGCCGAGGTGGCCGAAGACTTTGTTGATCACTGATGCCATCACCAACAAGGCCACCACCAAGATGACGACTGCCGCGCCGATACCGATCAGCAGGTTGCGGCGTCGCTGGGCGAAGACCACAGGATCCCGTGCGGTTGTGGGGCAGAAAGCTGTTGGTGTCGGGGATCTGTCGTCGATCGGACTGAGCACCTCGGTGCGGTCGGCCACTGCTGTTGCCTGCTGCAGTAGGTTCAAAAGTGTTGATGCTCTGAGTATCCCGCCATCTTCTTGAACTGCGCGGACAGTGACTGCGGAAATCTGGGTGGGGATGTTCTGATCGATTACGGCGGGTTCAACGGGTTGGCCGGTGGTATCTTGCTGGGCCGGCGCCAGGCCGCTATGCATCCCAGCCTCCGGTAGTGGCCACCGGTTGACCAACAAGGCATACAGTGTGGCTCCGATTCCGCGGATGTCGGTGTGGTGGTTGGCGTCGGGCATGGTCGCGGGGTAAGCCAGCACGACGTCACCCTCGGTGCTGACGCGTACCCGGCTGGGATGGTCGATCGACAGGGCAACACCAGCGCGGTGTGCTGCGTCAGCCGCGGCGGCCAACGATTGCATCGCTCGGATGGCGCCGACAGGCGACGGCGAGGTGTCGGCGACCTCATGTAACGAACCACCGCGGATCCACTCTGAAACCACTAAGCCGCCAGAACCGGTGTGGATTACGTCGAGCACTTGAGCGACACCAGGCATGTCGATCCGGCTGAGCCGCAAAGTCCGGGACAGGGTTTCTTGCAGGCTATCGTCGGGCAGGGCCCCATCCGGATTAACGAAAGTCAGCGCCACTTGCCGGTCCAACGCAGTGTCTAGTGCCTGCCAAAACTGTAGAGAAGGCGCACCGCCGTGGAAAGCTAACAGTCGATAGCGGCCACCGGCGATGCAGGCGCCGGGTACCAAGTGAACATCGCCGGTTGGTGATGATTGCTCCCCGCCCCGTTCGCGGGATACCTCGAATCGAATCGGTCTGCGAGCGGGATAGGCTGGGAAATCGACTTTCTGCTGTTCAGGAGGATGTAACGACGCGACATGTTCAAGTTCGAGGTTGGCTGAAATATAGGGTTGGGAGTTGCCGGCAACCGGCCTTGGCAGTTCAGAGGGTAGCCCGGTGTCTGACGCAGAACGTGATGAGGCGCTCTCCACTGGGCGGTCGCTCACCTCCGGTCCTTTCGCTATCTGGGCTTTGGCTATCCTTTCCGGAGGCCTGCTCCGGATTGACTCCTGGATCGCATTTACCCTCGGTGGTGACGAATTGTTTTGCCCAGGGTACGTGACTGTGATGGGCCGGGATGATTGATCTGGCACAGTCGCTTTCTGCAGTTTCGCTATCCAGTTTCGACTCATGATCTGGCCTCTGACAGCGCCCAGTGCCGCGTGCACTTCAGGGACGTGTCCGCGAAGCATTACCACGGCCATGGTCGGCAACATGATGCTCGTCAGCACCGTCAATCGGAGCAACGAGCCCGCGCCACCGCCGTGCATGGTCAACTCGTTTAGCCGTAGTAGCCGATCGGCTATATGGGCAGCCAGACCGGCCAACAACGACGCGGCTATCGTCACAAGGACGGTCCGTATTTCCTGGACACCGAATAAGTGCCCACCGGTGGGCAGGAGTGCGCGCCGCAGCAGGTAGTAGCCGACGATCGCGCCGGCCGCAAATCCGAGGCCGTTTGCCATCCCGAGGTAACCGGCGACCAGCTCGGGGTTACTGATGACGTAGGGTGCTAGCACTGAGACGATGATTCTGACGGCCGTGATGACGACAATGATCACGATCGGTGTCCAGGGCTGTTCCCGGGCGTAGAACACGCGCAGCTGCAATAGCACGAGCCCGTATGGGATCAAGGTGAACGCGGACAACACGATTGCGGTACCCAGATATCCGGCGTCGACCTCGCCGAAATGGCCGTATGCGAACAGTACACTCCCCATTGCTGACCCACCGGCAGTCATGAATGCCACCGTCGGGATAAGTGTGATCAACGTCAGTCGGGTGGCTAGCGATAGGTCGGCGAGCATGGCCGGAGTGTCGTTAGCGGCGGCGTTGCGGCTTAGTCGCGGCATCACGACGGTCAACACTGTAACCCCAATTATGCCGAACGGCAGCATCAAGACCAGCCAGGTATAGTTATAGATCGCGGGGCCGGAAGCCGCTGTCGTGCTGGCGATCTGGTTGGTGACTACCAGGCCGAGTTGACTGATCAGCACGTAAAGCACCATCGCGGTAGCCATCGCGCCGAAACGTTTGAGTCGCTGATCGAGTCCCCACAGCGGATGCAAGCTGATGTGCTCACGGCCAAGCGCCACCAGTAGCACCGCTGTCTGTGCGAACGCCCCTGCGGTGGTTCCGATCCCGAGTACCAGTAGCTTGGCGTTACCCATTCGGACAGGATCGACCGAAAGTTCGCCGGGGGTCACCAGATATCCTACCAGGGCTGCGATCGCGACGATGTTGTTGATGACGGGAGCCCATGCCGGCGGCCCGAATACATTGCGGGTGTTCAGGATTGCCATGAACACCGATGACAAGCCATAGGCGAGTACCTGCGGCAACAGCAAGTAGGCGAAAGCGGTAGTCAGGGGCTCATTGACCTGTGGGTTCCTGCCGAGCATCAACCGCACCAGCAGGGGCGCGGCCAGGACCGACAGTGTTGTGGAGAGCAGTAGCAGTGTGGTCGTCAAGGTGATTAGCTGTCGTACGAACGCCGTGCCGCCGTCTGGGTCGCTCCGTTCGGCGCGGACCAGCACAGGAACGAAGATTGCGGTGAATGTCGCCTCTAGCACCAGCGCGGCGACCAGATTCGGCAACTGATTGGCCACCGAGAAGGCGCTAGATAGCGCAGCGCCTAGGATAGCGGCCAGCAGAACGACCCGGGCGAAGCCGGTGATCCGGCTGATCAGTGTGGCGAATGCCATCGCCCACGACCGCGAAACCAGAGCGGCGTCAGAAAGTTCGGGTTGTTGTGCGGACAGCTCCCGACACGGACGCATCGCATGGGTGACTTGCTGCGCCGATTGTGATTGGGTCCACCGGGGAGCGGGCTTCATATCCGGTTCTCTTCATCGACCCAGTCGTCGTACTGGTGCTGCGGGTGGGCGTCTACAATGAGCGGGTCGGGTCGATTCGAGTCGGCGCCCTCGGTCTGGATTCGGAAGCGGTGCCAAAGTCGTCTTCCAGCCAATACGATCAATATCGTGGCCGCGGTCAGAGTGATCTCGAACAGCACCTTGCCGTAGGCGTTGGAGTGTACCAACAAACGCACTGGCTCGCCTAGCTGTATGCCTTCCGGGGTTTGTAGCGCGACGTCGACAGCGACTCGTTGAGTGAAGTTGACTTCGATCGGTACCCGCAACGGCAGGTATCCGGGCGGCAGCTCGATCTGACTGACGTCAGTAACAGTCATCCCGGGTGGCGCATCGACCTGTAGCCGGACTCGGATGGGAACAGCAAGGCCGTTATGTAGTGCCAGTGGGAGCGGACTGTGTTCGGTGGCCAGGGTGTAGGAGCCGCCCGGGTTGACGATTGTTACCGCCCCAATAAGGTCTTTGATCGTTTTGCTGACGACAGCCAGCCGTTGCTGAGCCAATCCGTTGCGAGTAGCGGGCGGCTCCAGTTGGCTCAAAGCCCGCAGCATGTCCTCGCGGAGTGGTGCGGTGTATTGGACGCCGGTCAGCCCCGTGCGGCCGTCGGCGGTTAACGCCGAGGTCAGTCCCCACAGTCGGCCAACTTGGCTGGCGATGTCGGCGATGATGTCGTCGTTGAACCGGCCACGTGCCGACGTGTAGGAGCCCACCGTATCGGATAGTTTGGTGCGAGCCAAGGCGTCGGCGATTACCGTTGGCAGCGGTCGCGCCACCGCCAGACCGGACCGGATCACGGTGCTCAGCGTGGTCAGCATGACTCGGGCGTCGTCGGCCTGCAGGTGCCACGACGTTGGTGGCACCAGTATCTGGCTGCGTGGTGCGGCGTCTCGCTCTAAGGCGCGCCACAGTATGGAGCTCAGGGCATCTTGACGGCGCGCGGTGTCAGAATCGTGGACGATCCGGATGTTTAGCGAGGAATCCAGATAGGTCGGAACGATGGGGTCGGTCCCCGCAGCGGCTAGCGCGGCACCGACAGCCGGGTCGAATGGTGCGACCACCACTCGTGGGGACAACCGCCGAGGCTCGGTGTCGATATCGACGAGGGACCCGCTGGTAGAGTCTTGGGCTGAAAAAGCAGCAGCCGCGATAGCGACCGTGCTGTTGTTGTCGTTCAGCAGGTCGACCACGCGGTTGGTCAATGGGCTGTCGGGCAGCATGGTGACGCCCCGGATGGAGGTGACATCCAAAATGTGGTCGACGATGTCCCCTACGCTGGTGGTGGCGGTCGTGCTGAGCTCTGTATCGTTAATGCGCTGCAAGGCATCAAGGTCGGCTTGCGCGTAGGGTAGCGACGCCACGCACATCCGGTGCGCGAGCGCACGGAGCCGGTTCAGCCAGATGACAGCGGCGTCCTGACCGGTTCCCGGGTGTGTCGGAGTACCCGGTTGTTGTGCTGGACCGTCGGGCGAGTTGGACACGATATAGCCTCCGGTCATCGCGTTGACGGTGACGAGCAGATCTGGGTCGACAGCCAGGCACAGTGCCCGGCTGACCGCACCGTCGGGGTCGACGTCGCGGCCGGTGGCGGTCTCGGCCGCGGTCAAAAGAATATCCAGCCGGCCTCCGGGGGCCAGTGAGCTCGCCAAGTCGTCGTCGACTAGCCGAACTGGAATGGTTCCACCGGGTGCGCCAGGCGACAACCGAGGCCGGTCGGCCAATGGCCACAGCATGGTGATCCACACGGGTTTCGTAATGTCCGGTGCGACGGCCGAGTCCATCGCATCGGATTTGGCGGGGGGCACGCCGGCGACGGGCAACAGAAACCGCGCGTTGTCGAGTCGGGCCGGTGTGCCGTAGTCGGGTGTTCCGTTAACGTTGACCAGGACCGGGTAGATCCCGGGTTGGTCGATGGCCATCGACGGTTTGGTCGTCGAGCGGATGGGGGCAACGAGGGTAAAGCCAGCCTCTTGTCCACGCTGCAATTCCTCGGCCACTGTCACGAAGTCCGCGGCAGTCTGGAACTGGTCGGCGCCGTCATCCAGGTAGGTACGCAACACTGCAGACGAGATAACGGCCGATTCGTGTTCCAGCCGGACCATCAAGTCGCGAACTGGGCGATCGCCGATATTGGTGACTACGCCGCTAACGGTTACGACAGGTTCGCTCGAGGTGGTGACGACGTCCGGAGTCACCTTGTCGATGCGGACACGGACAAACGACGTTGCACGAGGCTCGTCTGCTGCTGCGTGCGGCGTGGCGGTAGGTGCGACGAGCAGCACCGCAAAACTAGCCACGATGTCGACCACTAAGGCAATGCTCAGCGAGCCGGCCAACCGGAGTCTCGATGCAGTCACGGCCCCTGTCCGTGACCATTCTTCCGACTGTTTGCGGAATTGTTGGAATGACGCGTGCGGAAATGCGTTTGCGACTGTCGCCGAGGCAAGCTGGGTGGCAGCGGTGGAAGCGCGGCTGGACCACCGGTTTGCAGCTTGTTGATCAGTTCGTAGGCAACCTCGGCCAGGCGGCGTTCGTCAGCGTAGGCCAGGCGGGACGGCAGTTCTCGTATCGGCACCCAAGCAACTTCGGTCACCTCGAGGTCGTCGTCGGACAATTCACCACCAGAAAAGCGCATCAAATAGTGGTGTACTGTCTTATGCACCCGACAGTCGTCGGTGACGAACCAGTAGTCGATTTGCCCCAGCGCGGCGAGCACGCTACCGCGGATTCCTGTCTCTTCGGCGACCTCACGGATAGCGGTCTGCTCCGCGGTCTCCCCTTGCTCGATATGCCCTTTGGGCAGCGACCAAAGCATTCGTCCTCGTCGATCGATACGACCAATCAGAGCGGCAACCTGGGCGTCACGTGGGCCGTCGATACCGTAGATGACTAGACCTCCTGCGGACGTTTCGTGCACCGTGCGCAGCTGTTCGGGTGCGCGATGTGGTGAATGGCTGCGGCGCGGTTTTGTCGCGGTTGCGTCGTTGGCCACTTGTCGGTCTGTGTGGTTCTCAGCTGAACGCGTGGCGTCACGACCGCGCCGTCGCTTTCGGCGCCGACGTGGTTTGGCTTGTTCGCCATCCGACACCCAAGCGATAATAGCTGGCACGAGCCGGTCTTCAGGACATGCGCGCCGCTAGTCAGGTACGCAGCGTTACAGTAGGTTCATGGCTGGGTCACTTAGTGGATCGATTGGATCACCGTTGCACCTCGTGCTCGCCTGTTGATGCAGGCTTGAAATTGCCGGGTTCCGCAACGGGTCATTCCGACCCGTATTACCCGCCCGACTAGGCTGTTGAACGTGCCTGAAGCCGCTCAGGATACTGATCTACTGACTGTAGCTGCGGTCACCCTTAACCGGCACACCCCAGTGTTGCGTGACCTCGGCTCGGTATTCGCTGCTTCAGGCCACGAGTTATATCTGGTGGGTGGTTCGGTCCGGGATGCGCTACTAGGTAGATTAGATTCACCTGACCTTGATTTCGCCACTGATGCCGGTCCTGAGCAAGTGCAACAAATTATGCGGCGGTGGGCCGACAACTTGTGGGAGACGGGTATTGAGTTCGGCACCATTGGGGTCGGCAAGGGTGACTACCGTCTGGAGATCACCACGTTTCGCGCTGACCGTTACGACCAGGTGTCGCGCAATCCAGAGGTTCGGTTCAGTGACCGCCTCGACGACGATTTGGTGCGCCGCGACTTCACCGTGAACGCGATGGCGGTGCGCATTGCATCTTATGGGCCTGGCGAATTTTTTGATCCGCTAGGCGGTTTGGCAGCGTTGCGGGTCCGAGTGCTGGAGACCCCTGCTGCCCCATCGGTGTCGTTCGGCGACGACCCATTGCGGATGCTGCGCGCCGCACGATTCGTCTCCCAACTCGGCTTTACCGTCGCCCCGCAGGTGCACGCGGCGATCGAAGAGATGGCCTCGCAGTTGGCCCGCATCAGTGCAGAGCGAGTGTCCACCGAGCTGGACAAGCTGCTGCTTGGTAACGACCCGGCGGCCGGTATCGACCTGCTGGTGCAGACCGGGATGGGGGAGGTGGTGTTGCCCGAAATCGGGGACATGCGGATGGCCATCGATGAACATCATCAACATAAGGACGTTTACCAACATTCGCTGACCGTGTTGCGCCAGGCGATCGCGCTAGAAGATAACGGCCCGGACTTGGTGTTGCGGTGGGCGGCGTTGCTGCATGACATAGGCAAGCCCGCCACGCGGCGCCATGAGCTGAACGGCGGCGTGAGTTTTCACCACCACGAGGTGGTGGGCGCCAAGATGGTCCGAAAACGAATGCGCGCGTTGAAGTACGCCAAACAACTAGTTGACGATGTTTCGCAACTGGTGTATCTGCATCTACGGTTCCATGGCTATGGTGAAGGGAAATGGACTGATTCGGCGGTGCGCCGCTACGTCACCGATGCCGGCCCACTGTTGTCGCGGCTGCACAAACTGGTGCGCGCTGACTGCACGACCCGCAACCAGCGCCGGGCCGCCCGACTGCAGGACAGCTATGATCGACTGGAAGCCCGGATAGCAGAGTTGGCCGCAGAGGAGGATCTGGCCCGGGTGCGTCCCGATCTGGACGGTAACCAGATCATGGCTCTGTTGGACATCCCGGCAGGGCCGCAAGTCGGCGAAGCGTGGCGTTTTCTGAAGGAACTACGGCTAGACCGCGGACCACTGACCAACGAGGAGGCCACTGCGGAACTGCTGGCCTGGTGGAAAACCCGGCAATCGCAGGGGCTCCTGTAACCCCTTCGGGGTATTGGAATAGCTGTGGGGTATTGTGCGGACCGTGGTGACGGCACAGTGCTTCCCTTGAACTGCAGGTTGTTGACGTGTTTTGCTGTGTTGCGGGGTTTTTGTTGGTGGGTGGCTGACTGCCTGCTTTCGATGAGGCTTCGTGTGCTTTGCCGCAGTGGACACGATTAGCGCGGCGCACGTAAGCATGTCGGTGGTGGATGCTGCTTGGTCTACATGTTGATGATGCCAGGGGCTGGGCACCTGGGCTGTGCTGAAGGCGATATCGATGCAGGCGTGAGTGTGAGGATAGTTGTTAGCGCCGCGGGGTAGGGGCGTTTTAGTGTGCATGTCATGGCCTTGAGGTGTCGGCGTGGTCAATGTGGCCGCACCTGAACAGGCACGTCCCCGTGCACGGTATAACTATTCGCACCTGATGTTATCCCTTGCACCATTTCTGCCGCTGGTATCGGTGTCGGCGGCTTGTTGACCGGCCCTCAGCCAGCAAGCAGGCATGCCGCCGGGTGCAGCAGTATCGTGTTAGTGAACAGTGCATCGATGATCCGGCCGTCGGCGGCACATACGGCAACCTTCTAGCCCAAGGAAGTAACCTGCACTCCATGCTCCGGGATCAACCGCGAGATGGGGTTTAGAGCCGTCCAAGGCGTGATCTTATGACGTGTGCTCGTGGCGGGCTAACACATCGACAGCAGGGCATGCCTCCAAGGGTACGTATATGGTCAATTTCAATGAGAATTAGCTACTTTCATGCCTGCTTGCATGCGGGCGAGTCGCCGGCAGGGCTGGATACCGGTTCACCGGAGGCCAGGCGCTGCAGCGGTGCTAGCGCATTCTTCAGAATGTTCAGATCGGAGGTGGGGAGCTGACTGAGCATCGTTGTCAAGGCGGCACGCCGGTTGGCCAGCGATTCGCCATGTACCGTGCGCCCACGCGGGGTGATGTCGACAAGCACAGCACGCAGGTCAGACAGATCACGCGAACGCTTCACCAGCCCGATCTTTTCCAGACGGCGGATCGCCACGGTGGTGGTGGGGGTACGCACCCGTTCATGGGCAGCCAGATCCGTCATCCGGATGGGACCTTGATCGAGTAACGTTACCAAAATGGATAGCTGCGCCAGTGTCAATTCACCCGACACCGCCCCGTTGGGGGTTCTGCGGCGCAGGATCGAAAACAGTTTGGACAGCGCACGGTGCAACCCATCCGCCAGCTCCGTCACCTCGTGCGCGGTGAATTCGCTGTCCGCCATAAGTCGGCAGTTTAACGCGATGTGTCGGGCGTTGAGGGACCTCGTGTGCGCGAGTTGCAGTGGCGGTCGCAAGTGCGGCGGAGCCGGGTGCAGCGGGTCGTCGTTCGTAAAATCCAGGACGTCAAAGTACTTGGGATAGAGACCGTTGTAGGCGCTTAGTCTGCGCGGTCTCGAATATCTGCTCTGGTTTCCTGGATTCCACGACTTTGTCGTGATATATGAAAACAACAGTGTCTGATGCTGACCGAGCGAAGCCTATTTCTTGGGTCACTACAATACATCACACCGTCATTACTGAGGTGACTGATAGGTTTCATAATTCCCTTGACTGTTTAGGGATCCAGCGCCGAGGTCGCTTCGTATAAGAACATCACCTGCGGGGTCATCGCGAGAGCACGAGCGATCGCAACTCGTTATTGTTGAATTCTCGACAGTGTGCCGGGTCGGGAATCGGCCTTGTTTTTCAAACTAACTCGGTACAGTTGCGTCAGTACCCAGCTTCTGTATCGCGGCCACGGATAGCCGTAGCAATTTGTGCTGCGCTAAGGTAACGCTGTCGAGCACCGTGCGTCGCAGGAGAAGATTGAATGCTGTAAAAGCATGCCAATGCGCTGACCTAGCTAGTTGGGATCGTAGTTCAGCACCGATCGGCCGTCGAGCAGAATGTTGCTGTTATCGTTCTCGTACAACAGGTTCAGCGTGGACTTGCTTTACACAGCTGGTCCTACCGTGACCACGGTGCTGTTAGTCGGATACTCGATATCGACACTGCAGAGCACCGTGGTTCCATACAAATTGTTGCGAGTATCCTTGTTTTTCAAGGATACTGACTGACATTGTGCGGTGTCTGTCGCCTTCTGGCCTAACGTCGAAACGACCACGTCAGTGGTCTCTTGTGGCTGAACTGTATCGCGGCTGAGGTGGAGTCGAGCGTCGATGTGATACCAAATGCGTTAACGGCGAAGCCAATATTAGGTAGAAGGGATCGGATGTTACCAGTGCTGACAAGCTTCTGGTTTGCGCACCTGATGTCGTGTCTCCCTGCAACAGCTCTCGCGGCCGGGCGATCAAGCCCAGAAAGTACACCTCTGAGGAGGCCTTCAACAGCGTGATGAACTGATTGGTCAATGCCGGCAGCACCTGTTGTATCCTCTACGGTATCATCACTACTCGCATCGTGAAAGAGTAGCTAAATCCGAGCGCAGAATTTCGCTGATGTGGGCGGCGGCCATGGCCTCTAATGCGGCAATACCGAAAGGGTAGGTGTTGTTATTTGTCAGCCTGCTTACCAGCGGACCAATGCCCAGTCTGATGATGATCACTTCTTCAAGAAGGCCGCGAAAGACATCAATATAGATTTGCGTCAGCCAACGCAGCCAGCGTGAGTGGGCAATCCAGTCGACTGCCAGCGTCGTGCCAAGGAGCAGCCAGATGATGTTGGCGCTTTCGGGCAGGATCAACGTATTGGGCAGCCCGGTGGTGGGCAAGGTAGAAATGTCTTGCCGGGAGACACCCCTGTCGAAGACAGGAGTTAAGAAATTGCGCCAGAGCAGGTTTCGGCGCGTCCTGACTCATCTGCTTGCGTTGGGATTCGCGGCGATCACAGTGAAGTCGGTCAGCCTCGGCGACGCGACAACCTTAGGCTCGGTCTTCCGGCCTGGCGGCACGGAACGGGATATCCACTGAGTATACAGGTTCGCCCAAGTCCCGTCGGTGATGACGGCGTCCAGACCGGAAGTGAGCGCATCGACTAGCAGTGGTTTTCTTTGATCACTGCATAGGCCACGAAATCGCCTGGGCTGAAGGTGTTAGCCACGATCATCGCCGGGTCACCCGATTGAACATGATCATTGCTTCTGTGGCTGACGTTATCCAGCCGTCGACCTATCAGCTTCTTGATACTCGCGGGTACACGGTCGCGAAGCGAGAGTACTTCACTCGTTATACGTGAATACTTTAACTAGTCGCAGTAGCAGTGTCTCGCTGATGTATGACTCCTCGCCGGTGTTCCGGACAACGCCGATACGTTGTCCGGCGACGAAGTCGCTGAATTTGGTAATACGTTGAGCCGAAGGCACCACGAGTCAATATTAGCTCGGGGTTGGTAAAGTTCACCGCGTGCTGTCACGTCTGGGTGGCTTTGATCGACGCCGGAACGCTACCTGGGCGAGCAGCCCGGAGAAGTCGTTGGTGCCGACAAAGTGTATGTGTAGGACCAGTTTGCCGGTGATGGCGTGTAACAGGTTGTCGAAGCTGCTGAGTTGGCCGGTAATTGATGCAGATGTTCGGTGGGGTGTCGGACAGGGTTTACGGTGTCCAGCACGTCTTACGCGCCGAGTCCCAATGTGTCGGTGCGCGCCGAACTTAGCTTCGTGACGATGGCCGTCGGTGTTTGAGTTGGGCCAGTGCCCCTTGGATAGGGGTGTTGTTTGCCCCAGTTTGTGTAACTCCGTTGCGGTTCACTCGGTCGCCACCGCGGAGCTGATCGGTCAGTGCCAGGTTGAGAATGTGCGTAACAACCCGGTTTCTCTCTTTTTTGCCCTCCATATTTCTTTAGCGTTTAGCGCCTCCTTTTGAGGCACCATACGGCGATTCCCACGCGGCTGTTAGCGTTGACAGTTTTCTCATGAGTTGGCACCTTTATTCTGCATTTGGCGGATGAAACGGACTCGATCTCGCCGGCTATCGCGCCAGTGGCACAGCGTCTCGGTGGCGGTGAGATCGTAATCTGGGCTGTTGAACCGACCGTCCGTAGCGTCACGCCAACGGCGATTAGGCCCTTAGCGCTGTCGATCAGCTCGCTGCTGCTTTCAGTGCAACGCACACCGTTGATGTTTTCCACCATGGCGGAAAAAGTTCGATGGTGGCTGGATTCCAGTCTATGGCGGCGCAATGGTCTTCCAGGACAGCCGCGGTTTCCAGGTAGGTCGTGGCCGGTGGTGAACCCGTGCCGAATATTGGCGTGCTCGGCGACCAGGCTCAGGATCTTGCCCGGGTCTGTGCCACCGATCAGCACCGGGATGCTGCGGATCGGTGCTGGATTCAGCTTTCCTCGCCGTGCTTTGATCCAGGGTAACGCGGCGGTCACGTCGTCGAGGCGGTTGCTAGTGGTGCCGAACTTGCAGCCGTATTCGAGTGTAGTCCTTGTCTTTCCAGCTCGACCCAATTCCCAAAATGAGCCGGCCGCCAGAAATGTGGTCGACGGTACGTACTATGTCGGCCAACAGCTCCGGATTACGGTAGGAATTGCACGTCACTAGGGTGTCGATTTCGGTACGTGACGTCTGTTCGGGCCAGGCTGCTAGGCTGGTCCAGCATTCGAAGTGGGAGGCGTTGAGATTTCTGTAGAGTGGGAAGAAGTGATCCCAGGTAGAAAGCAACGCAGTTCGCCGATGTTTTCGCATCGGCGAACTGCGTTGCAGATATTACGAGATATTACGGTAGTGCGGGGCGTGCTGAGACTGTAGCTGCACACCAATGCTAATGGGGTGGCGCAGTTGTTGTAGTTATGCGCCGAGAATTTTGCGAACGATCTAGATCAGTGCGTCAGGCTGGTCGCTGTGCACCGAGTGCCCTGAGTTTTCGACGACCCGGACACCTCGGAATTATTTGGCGTTCCGGCCGGATTCTGCTGTGTCTTGGCCGTTGGCGAAGCCCGATGCATAGCCACACACATCAGTGTGTCGACCCCAGACAACACCTGGACATTGTCCATAGGGCAGTGACACGGAATAACATAATTTATATCATGCCCAGTTTCCTTTGTCAAGTGGATGGGAGTTGTGGAAAACGCCGGGACGTAACATTTTCACCTCGCGGTGTAACGCTGTGGCAATCATTAGATCCGGCATGACCTAAAAAGCTAGGAAACTCGTGCTGGCCGTGCGTCGGCGCTACCGTTCCGTGCTGGTCGGTGTTGGCTTTAGCGTGTCTCGGAAACGCTGAAGGGGTGATGTCCACGAGGATGAATTGACTCACTAGATCGAACGCCGCCGTATGCTAACCATATCGCAGTCGACCTGCCCAGCGACATGCTGACAACAAGTTCGGCAGTCGATGGTCGATGCGAGTGCTGCGCAGCACCAGCGCCAAGGTGGCGGTGCTGCGCGGCGAGTGATCGCCGTCCGCACGCCAGGTGGAGTCGCCGTATCCGGGAATGTGACTCGCCAGTGTCGGTGCACCGACACTGGCGAGTGCGGTGTCGCAGGTGTGAGTGCGTCTGTTACTTTGCTGTGCAAAAAGACGATAAACAGGGGGTATGCGTACTCTTATGCAATGTTCTGATTCCACCGGCGGGTTCTGATTCCACCGGCGGCCGTGTCCGCGTTGACTCGTTGTGTGATGGCAGCAGATACATTACTGGCGTCTTGCTCAGCATTCTTGGATAACAGTGAGAACTCAGACAGGCCGGTCACGATTTCTGACATCACGTCGCTGGCGCTCCTCGGGCGCTCAGGGTTGCCGGTGAATGCGGAACCGTTATTTGGTGTCGATGATGAACTCTTCGAGCTGGGCACGCGCGATCTCGTCGGGTAGCTGTTGCGGCGGGCTTTTCATCAGGTAGGATGAAGCCGGGATCACTGGTCCACCGATCCCTCGGTCCTTGGCTATCTTTGCTGCCCGTACCGCGTCGATGATGACGCCCGCTGAGTTCGGTGAGTCCCATACCTCGAGCTTGTATTCGAGGTTCAGCGGCACATCGCCGAAACCACGGCCTTCCAGTCGGACGTAGGCCCATTTGCGGTCATCGAGCCAGCCGACGTGGTCTGACGGACCGATGTGGATGTCTTTGGTATTGAATTCCCGATGCACGTTCGACGTTACGGCCTGGGTCTTGGAGATCTTCTTGGATTGCACCCGTTCGCGCTCGAGCATATTCAGGAAGTCCATGTTGCCGCCCACGTTGAGTTGCATGGTGCGGTCCAGCTGCACCCCGCGGTCCTCAAACAGCTTGGCCATCACCCGGTGAGTGATGGTTGCGCCGACCTGGCTCTTAATGTCATCACCTACGATCGGTACCCTGGCGTCGGCGAATTTTTTGGCCCACACTGGGTCGGAGGCGATGAACACCGGCAGCGCGTTCACGAACGCTACGCGGGCGTTGATGGCGCACTGGGCATAGAACTTGTCGGCTTCTTCGGAACCCACCGGCAGGTAGGACACCAGCACGTCTGTCTTGGCTTCTGTTAGTGCCTGGACTACGTCGACGGGTGGAACGTCTGACAGCTCAATGGTGTCGGTGTAGTACTTGCCGATGCCGTCCAGTGTTGGGCCGCGCTGCACCACCACATTGGTGGGTGGCACGTCGGCGATCTTGATGGTGTTGTTCTCTGAGGTGAAGATCGCGTCCGACAAGTCTACGCCGACCTTCTTGGCGTCTACGTCGAAGGCCGCCACGAATTTAACATCACGCACATGGTAGGGTCCGAACCGCACGTGCATAAGACCGGGCACTGTCGATGTGTCGTCAGCGTTCTGGTAGTACTCGATACCTTGAACTAGCGAGGACGCGCAGTTGCCCACGCCGACAATGGCTACTCTTACCTCAGTCGACGCCCCTGGCGCCCCTGCTGGGTTGTGCTCACTCATAGGGCGTTCTCCTAACCTCATCAAGTGTTTCGGGATGATTTTGAGTGTTGCTCGGTTAGTGTTCGGGGTGGTACAGCGGTTTACGTCTGCTCGACACGGCCGAGTAGTGCCCGTTCAGCGGCAATCAGTTCGTTGAGCCACTTGACTTCGCGTTCGCTGGACTCGAGCCCGAGTTGATGTAGTTGGCGGGTATAACGGTCGAACGAATTGCTGGCTCGCGTTACTGCCTCGCGTAAACCTTCGCGGCGTTCTTCGACCCGACGGCGACGGCCTTCCAAGATGCGCATCCGGGCTTCCGCTGGTGTGCGGTTGAAAAACGCTAAGTGCACCCCGAAACCGTTGTCGGTGTAATTGTCCGGCCCGGTGTCAGTTACCAGCTCGCTGAAGCGCCGGCGGCCTGCGTCTGTCAGTTGGTATACCTGCCGGGCACGTCGCACCGGAGTCCCGGCCGGTGCGACGTGCCCGGTGATTAGCCTGTCAGCTTGCATTCGACGCAGAGCAGGGTAAAGCGAGCCATACGAAAATGCCCGGAATGCACCGAGTAACCCGGTTAGCCGTTTCCGTAATTCGTAGCCGTGCATCGGCGACTCGATAAGAAGACCCAGGATGGCGAGTTCCAGCATTGAGTCCCCCTGTGGCTATGTGTGACGCTACTTACTACGCTCCAACGCCTCCCAACATTGTATCGTCTCGATATATATTACGACAATATACGCCCAGTGTATGTTGTCGCTACGAGGGGTAATTCACCTGCTTGGCAGTGCTGTCACCGGTGAAAACGAGGTAGCGGCGCTGTAACGCTGGAGACATCCAGTGTGACAGCATCCCGGGTGTGGTGAGATCGACGACCAGGTACCTGGTTTTGACGTCGGATCGTTTGATACCTGAAGGGTTCAGGAGCACCTCAGTAAGATACTCGCGGTCGTTTTTGGGTCAATTTACATGAGTTAAACTGGCATGCACCTATTAACTGTTGCTTTTGGCGTCGCTGGCTGGATCGCTCTAACACAACACTAGACTATCGAGCCCATACTACCGCGGTAGGTTTTAATTCAGCGTACGGTTGTTGTTGGCCAGATCGGTGCGATTGAGCGCTGCGTAATCCGGGTCGATCACCAAGCCGGAAGCCTATGGTGTTAGCCAAGTCTTTTGTGCAGATTTACTCCATCAGGATCAGGACGGTGAGCTCGCCGAGCGATTGAAATTGAAGTTGTCTCAACGGGGTCAGTACCATGGATGTGACCCCGTCTGGCTTAGCTCCAGGATTGGTGGTGAAGTCCAGCAGCGATTTGACCTGATCGTATCAGCTCCCAGCCGATGCCCAGCAGCACTGACACCACGAAGGGACGGCCCCAAGGATGGCCCACTCGCGCGCCTTAGGCGACTGAGGACAGTGATGTGGGCGGTGTATTCGGTAAGGCGTCGGGTGGAACAAGGCGCTGTTGGCCTGGAGATTAGGCTACTACGGGGCGCAGATCACCCCTAATGTTAGGAACGTTTGGTGGCGGTAAAGACCCCGATCCCGGTGTTCTTCCGTGGAGAGCTCGCCATCGTTAGGGTGTTACAAGGATCTTACGGGTATCCTAGCGGTCGCTGTCTTTAGTTTTTAGTTCGGGTCGTGCTTGCCCTGTGTATGCCGCCATATAAGGCAGGCTTTTAAGCCATCTGGTGATGGGGTTGATGGTATGAAGTTCAGCAACCAAGGTAGATGACAAAGTACCCGCGACTTAGGTCTAGAAACGGGTGGGTAGCGGCGTCGGGTTTGCGTTTCGGTGATGCGGTTGGGCACGTACTCTGGTTACCGTGCGACTGCAGCGTCAGGTGGTAAACTATTCTCTTCGTCGGCGTTTTCTGCTGGCCGAAGTGTACTCGGGGCGTACCGGTGTGTCCGAAGTGTGTGATGCAAACCCCTATTTGCTCCGCGCGGCCAAATTTCACGGGAAACCGAGCCAGGTGATGTGCCCGATCTGCCGAAAGGAACAGCTCACACTTGTGTCGTGGGTGTTCGGCAATCAATTGGGTGCGATTTCCGGTTCGGCGCGCACCGCCGAGGAGTTAGTCTTGCTGGCTACACGTTACGAGGAGTTCGCGGTCTACGTGGTGGAGGTATGCCGCACATGTAGCTGGAATTACTTGGTCAGGTCATATGTGCTTGGTGCGGCACGGTCAGCACCGCCGCCCAGAGGTACCCCGGTCACCCGGACGGCGTGCAATGGTGCCCGCATGGCCATTGAATAACGACGGCCACCGCGATCAGTCGCCTAGGAATGTGAGCGGGCCAGCGACTGAGCGGGTGGGTGAGCGTCCAAGTTCTGATCAGCCGGGTCAGCGTCGTCAGGTTCCACTCGATGACCGGATGACGGCAATCATCCCGTCCGCCACCGACGAGCGATCGGCTGGGCGGGTGGACCCCCTCGAAGCCGTCAAGGCCGCCTTGGACGGTCCCCCACCTGCTATGCCCTTCCGCTCGGCACTCCCGACGTCCATGTCCTCGCGGCGCAACCCTATTAAGGAGGTCACAGCCAAGCTGGACGGCCGGTCGGCAGCGACCGTGGGCGGTGGCAGGCGACGCCGTTTGCCGAGCGATCCACCGTCACCCAAGCAGCCCGGCCGCGCTACTGGGCCTGGTTGGAGGGTGCCTGGATCGCGGTTAAATCGGACATGGCTCCTACACCTCAACCGGCAGGTGAACTGGCGCTGGGTGCGGTATTCATTGTATCTCGCTGTGGTGGTGTTGTTGTTGTTACCGATCGTCACTTTCACCATGACCTACTTCATGGTGAAAGTTCCCAGGCCAGGTGACATTCGTACTAACCAGGTCTCGACGATCCTGGCCAACAATGGCTTGGAGATCGCCAAAATTGTTCCACCCGAAGGTAACCGGGTCGATGTCAACCTCAGCCAAGTACCGGTGCATGTACGCCAGGCGGTTATTGCTGCAGAGGATCGCAACTTCTATTCAAACCCGGGGTTTGACTTCAGAGCCTCTGTGCGAGCGGTGCAAAACAACCTCTTCGGTAGCGGCGATCTGCAGGGCGGGTCAACTATCACCCAGCAGTATGTGAAGAATGCGTTAGTCGGTTCTGCACAACACGGGTTTGACGGTTTAATGCGCAAGACAAAGGAATTGGTCATCGCCATCAAAATGTCGGACGCATGGTCTAAAGACGATGTGCTACAATCTTATTTGAATATAATATACTTCGGTAGGGGAGCCTACGGAATTTCAGCTGCGGCCAAGGCCTATTTTGACAAACCCGTGGAGCAGCTCACCTGCTCCGAGGGGGCACTGTTGGCGGCGCTAATTCGGCGGCCGTCGGTCCTAGACCCGGCTATCAATCTCAAGGGTGTTACGGCCCGTTGGAACTGGGTGCTGGACGGCATGGTGGACATCAATGCTCTGTCGCCGAATGACCGCTCGGTACAGCTGTTTCCCGCTACCGTGCCGCCTGACCAGGCTCGTGCGCAGAATCAGACCACCGGACCCAATGGACTCATCGAGCGTCAGGTGGTCAAAGAGCTGTTCGAACTATTCAACATCGATCGGCAAACCTTGAACACCCAGGGGCTGCAAGTCATTACCACCATCGATCCGCAGGCTCAACGGATAGTTGAGAAGGCGGTATCGAAATACCTTGACGGGCAGGATCCCGACATGCGTGCTGCCATCGTTTCGATCGATCCACATAACGGTGCGATACGCGCCTACTATGGCGGTGCTGACGCCAACGGTTTTGACTTTGCCCAGGCTGGGCTGCAAACCGGCTCTTCTTTCAAGGTATTTGCGCTCATCGCCGCGCTCGAGCAAGGTATCGGTCTGGGCTATCGGGTCGACAGCTCCCCGCTTACTGTCGATGGTATTAAGATCACCAACAATGGAGACGAGAGTTGTGGAAATTGCAATATCGCTGAGGCGCTCAAGCTCTCGTTGAACACCTCCTATTACCGTCTGATGCTCAAACTTAAGAATGGACCGCAGGCTGTTGCGGACGCCGCGCACCAAGCTGGTATCGTGAGCAGCTTCCCTGGTGTAGCGCACACCCTGTCAGAGGATGGTAAAGGAGGACCGCCCAACAACGGAATCGTTCTGGGCCAGTACGAAACCCGCGTGATCGATATGGCATCGGCATACGCCACGTTGGCTGCGTCCGGCGTCTACCACCGACCGCACTTGGTGCAAAAAGTCGTTAATGCTGAGGGCCGGGTACTTTTCGACGCCAGCACTGCGGACAACAGCGGCGACCAACGCATCGCCAAAGCTGTCGCCGATAACGTTACTGCGGCGATGCAGCCGATTGCCGGTTATTCGCGTGGCCATAACTTAGCTGGCGGGCGGCCGTCGGCAGCCAAAACAGGCACGGTGCAGCTGGGCGATACCACCGCTAACAAGGATGCTTGGATGGTCGGTTACACACCTTCGCTGTCGACGGCGGTGTGGGTTGGTACCGTCAAAGACAATGTGCCGCTGATAACCGCTTCAGGAGAAGCGATTTACGGCTCCGGCCTGCCGTCGGACATCTGGAAGTCGACGATGGATGGCGCTCTGGAGGGTACCCCTAACGAGGGCTTCCCCAAGCCGACTGAGGTAGGTGGCTACGCTGGTGTGCCGACACTGGCACCCCCGCCTCCTTTGAAGAAGGTTATTCAGCCTACTATTGAAGTAGCGCCGGGCATAATCATACCGGTCGGCCCGCCCACGACGGTCACTGTCCCGCCGACGCAGGCATTGCCCGACCTAACAACTTCAACAACGCCACCGTGATCAACGCTCAGACGCACAGTACCACTATCTCGCCGCGGCCGTTGGCCGCTGATCGCCAGAGCGCCGATAACCGTGATTGCCCCAGCCGCACAGACTATTTGGGCGCCGCCCTAGCAGATGCGATCGGTGGACCGGTAGGTTGCCATGCGCTGATCGGCCGTAGTTGGCTGATGACACCGCTCCGGGTGATGTTTCTTATCGGGCTGGTATTCTTGGCGCTCGGCTGGTCAACGAAGGCGGCCTGCTTGCAAACCACCGGAACGGGGCCGGGCGGTCAGCGGGTCCCCAATTGGGATAACCAGCGCGCATATTACGAGTTGTGCTATTCTGACATAGTGCCGCTCTACGGCACAGAGTTGTTGAGCCAAGGTAAGTTTCCGTACAAATCCAGTTGGATCGAAACCGACAGTAGCGGCACACCGCGGACCCGCTATGACGGTCGGCTGGCGGTGCGGTACATGGAGTATCCGGTGTTAACCGGTATTTATCAGTATGTATCGATGGCGGTGGCCAAGAGCTACACGGCTTTAAGCGAGCCCGTCAGCCTACCGGCGGTCGCCGAGGTGGTGATGTTCTTCGACGTTGTTGCATTCGGGCTGGCATTGGCCTGGTTAGCGACTATCTGGGCCACCGCCGGGCTGGCGGGCCTCCGGATTTGGGATGCAGCCTTGGTCGCCGCATCCCCGCTGGTGATTTTTCAGGTGTTCACCAACTTCGACGCGTTGGCCATAGCATTCGCGACTGGTGGATTGCTAGCGTGGTCGCGGTGCAGACCGATATCTGCTGGTGTGCTGATCGGGTTAGGTGCCGCGGCCAAGCTCTATCCGCTGCTGTTTTTGGTCCCGTTGTTTGTGTTGGGCGTCCGCACCGGACGCCTCGGGGGTGTGGCTTGCGCCGCGGTGACCGCGGCAACAACCTGGTTGTTGGTGAATCTTCCTGTGCTATTACTTTTCCCACGCGGCTGGTCGGAGTTTTTCCGGTTTAACACTCGCCGTGGGGACGACATGGACTCGTTGTATAACGTCGTGAAATCGCTTACTGGCTGGCGCGGTTTCGATACCAAGCTGGGTTTCTGCGAGCTACCCCTGGTTCTAAACACCGTAGTAACGGTGTTGTTCGCATTGTGTTGTGCAGCAGTAGCTTATATTGCGCTGACTGCTGCACAACGGCCACGAGTGGTTCAGTTAGCGTTTTTGCTGGTGGCGGTATTTTTGTTGACCAACAAGGTCTGGAGCCCCCAGTTCTCGCTGTGGCTGGTGCCGCTGGCAGTGTTGGCCTTGCCGCACCGCCGGGTGCTGCTGGCGTGGATGACGATCGATGCTCTGGTGTGGGTGCCGCGGATGTATTACCTTTACGGCAATCCGAGCCGTTCGCTCCCGGAGCAGTGGTTCACCGCGACGGTGCTGTTGCGCGATATTGCGGTCGTGGCGCTGTGCGCGCTGGTGATTCGTCAAATTTATCGGCCTGACGAAGATCCAGTGCGACTGGGTGGACGGGTGGATGATCCGGCGGGCGGACCTTTCGACCGCGCCCCGTACGCCCCGCCCAGCTGGCTGCCGGACTGGCTGCATCCAGCTGGGATGCGGCGGGTAGTCACGTTGGCAGCATCATCAGTGACTGAAACCGAGCTGGCCGCCGCTGCAACGCCTTCTGGCCCCATGCACCATCCCCATGCACCATCTAGTATATGAGGTGTGCACAGAAAACGAGATGCTCGGTCTCACCTGCGATGCTATACTTCGACAAAGTCGGTGCATCCGATGTAGGTGGTGTTCCCTGACGGTGTTGGAGCCCTTCAGCTGATCCACGATGACGCACCGGAGCGTTGCGGACCTGCTCAACAAATTTGGGTGCACACTATGTGCCCGAAAGTGTTGTTCAGCACTCTCGCAGCGGATTATCACCCCCGCCGCGGGGGTCCTCCAATGGCATCGACATGGCCTTAGTTAGCAGGTTGAGTTCCTTGTCGATTGACCAGCTGCGTAGGCAGCTCAATGCTGTTTGTCGAATACGACCCGCCGCTATTCGACTCTGGCACGCTGGCTAAGGCTGACGTGGCAACAGAAAGGCCAGGGTCGACGAATACCGACGCAGCTGGAACTGTGACCGATTGGCTAGTGGCCCGGATTTTTCCGGTAAGCCCGACGTCCGGTAGCCTGGTGCAGTTGCTGACGCAGGCGACCCTCCTGCTGCGGATCGACCGTGGCCGCACAGACCAGAGGAGGTGGTGAGGTTTCCATGCGTCCATACGAAATCATGGTCATTCTTGACCCCACGCTCGACGAGTGCACTGTCGGTCCGTCTTTGGAGACGTTCCTCAACGTCGTCCGCAAGGACGGTGGAGCTATCGATAAGGTCGACATCTGGGGTCGGCGCCGGCTGGCCTACGAGATCTCCAAGCACGCTGAAGGCATCTACGTTGTCATTGATCTGAAGGCTGCGCCGGCAACGGTATCCGAGCTTGACCGCCAGCTCAGCCTCAACGAGTCGGTGTTGCGCACCAAGGTAATGCGCACTGACAAGCACTAGTCTGGCGACGATGCGGCCCGCGTAGCGGGGGCGACCAGGCATATAGCACTAGTCGAACGATCGTCCGCGGTTTGCGCCCTTGCATAGGTTCTCCGAAAACACGCTCATGACCAACGCCTGCACCAAGGCGAGGAACAGGGCCAAATTAGGGAGGAAATTGTGGCTGGCGACACCACCATTACCATTGTCGGAAATTTGACCGCTGACCCTGAGTTGCGGTTCACTTCGTCCGGTGCTGCCGTGGTGAACTTCACTGTTGCATCGACACCGCGGATCTATGATCGTCAAAGCGGTGAGTGGAAAGACGGCGAGGCGCTGTTCCTTCGGTGCAATATTTGGCGGGAGGCTGCGGAGAACGTGGCCGAAAGCCTCACCCGGGGGGCGCGGGTGATCGTCACCGGTCGGCTCAAGCAGCGTTCCTTCGAGACCCGCGAGGGCGAGAAACGGACAGTTGTCGAGGTCGAGGTCGATGAGATCGGCCCGTCGCTTCGGTATGCCACCGCCAAAGTCAACAAGGCTAGCCGCAGTGGTGGCGGGGGCGGCGGCTTCGGCAGCGGATCCCGTCAGGCGCCTGCTCAAATGAGTGGCGGAGTAGGTGACGATCCGTGGGGCAGTGCCCCAACCTCGGGGTCCTTCGGCGTCGGTGACGAAGAACCCCCCTTCTAGTAACGAAACGGAAAGAATTACACACATGGCCAAGTCCACCAAGCGGCGTCCAGCACCGGAGAAGCCGGCCAAAGCGCGTAAATGCGTTTTCTGCGCCAAGAAGAACCAGCAAATCGACTACAAGGACACCACGCTACTGCGGACGTACATCAGTGAGCGGGGCAAGATCCGGGCCCGTCGGGTCACTGGTAACTGCGTGCAACACCAGCGCGACATCGCGATCGCGGTGAAGAACGCCCGCGAGGTGGCTCTGCTGCCCTTTACCTCCTCGGCGCGATAACCGGACGGACGGTAACCGCTGCAAGCCCAACGGAAAGTACGAAAACGATGAAGCTGATTCTGACGGCTGATGTCGACCATCTTGGTTCCGTCGGTGACACTGTTGAGGTCAAGGACGGGTACGGTCGAAACTTTTTGCTCCCACACGGTCTGGCGATTGTCGCTTCGCGCGGTGCCCAGCGACAGGCTGACGAGATCCGCCGCGCACGTGAAACGAAGGCGATGCGTGACCGCGAGCACGCCAACGAAATCAAGGTGGCGATCGAGGCGTTGGGCTCGGTTTCGCTGCCGATGAAGACGGTAGCTGACTCCGGCAAGCTGTTCGGCTCCGTGACTGCCGGTGATGTTGTCGCCGCTATAAAGAAGGCGGGCGGGCCAAACCTCGACAAGCGAATCGTGCGGCTACCCAAAACCCATATCAAGGCCGTCGGCACGCATCCGGTATCGGTGCATTTACACCCTGAAGTTGATGTCGTGGTGTTACTCGACGTCGTCGCAGCGAGATAAAAACGCAACGTTTGTTAACTCCGGTGACGGCCGCTGATCGGCTGCCACCGGGTTTTGTTCGTGCGTAGAAAGTCTTCTAAGAGTGGTGCTGGGGAACACTGCGTGTTTCCCTGGCGAACTATTTTCGGCAACTAAGGAGCCATTTATCGTTACCAATACGTAACGCTTCCAAAATCTAGCTGAAATCCAACACGCCCGGTGCAGTAACCTGGCTCGACACGCCGAAGAGATTCTTGTTCACACAATATCTGTCGTCTTATGGGACGTTTATCTGCAGTGATGTGATAGCGCTCCAGACTGATCCATAGGTTCTCCACACCCCGTTTCACACAGTGTCGACGGGTATACACACACGATGCACAGCTTCATGAACAGTAGCCACTTGGAGTACTCGCCAGCAACGTCTACCGTCATCCCGGCGCGACGTGGTTGGGTGCTTTGGGGCGCGGGTGTTGGGGCCTTGACTTATGCTCCGAACATTGGCATATCGAATGCCCGTTCGAATGCTTATGTCAGGGTGTTTGTGTCAGGGGGAGGTGTTTAGAGTTAATGGCGGTCGTCGATGATCTGGCGCACTCAGGTATGGATGCAGTTCCACCCAGTGAAGATTTTGGCCGTCAGCCACCGCAGGACCTAGCCGCGGAGCAGTCGGTGTTGGGCGGGATGCTGCTGAGTAAGGATGCCATTGCTGACGTTCTCGAGCGGCTGCGTTCTGGTGACTTTTATCGTCCAGCACACCAGAATGTTTACGATGCGATCCTAGATCTGTACGGGCGAGGAGAGCCGGCCGATGCGGTGACGGTGGCCGCCGAATTGGACCGCCGCGGATTGTTGCGCAGGATCGGTGGTGCGCCGTATCTGCACACTCTGATCTCGACGGTGCCGACTGCCGCCAATGCAGGTTACTATGCGGGCATCGTCGCTGAAAAGGCGCTGCTGCGTCGACTGGTGGAGGCCGGCACACGGGTGGTGCAGTACGGTTACGCCGGCGCTGAGGGTGCCGACGTGGCCGAGGTGGTCGACCGCGCGCAGGCAGAAATCTACGACGTAGCCGAGTGCCGGCTTTCTGAGAACTACGTACCGCTCGAAGATCTACTGCAGCCGACGATGGATGACCTCGATGCCATCGCTTCCAATGGGGGTATCTCGCGTGGCGCGCCGACTGGCTTCACCGAACTCGATGAGGTAACCAACGGTTTGCATCCGGGACAGATGATCATCGTGGCGGCTCGTCCGGGTGTGGGCAAGGCGCTCGCGCTGGACACGCCGCTGCCCACACCGACTGGTTGGACGGCGATGGGTGATGTTGCCGTCGGTGACGAGTTGCTGGCCGTTGACGAAGCACCGACGCGCGTGGTGGCCGCGACCGAGGTCATGCTGGGCCGGCCGTGCTACGAGATCGAGTTCTCCGACGGTACCGTCATTGTCGCAGACGCCCAGCACCAATGGCCGACGAGTTACGGTATCCGGACGTCGGCTCAGTTGCGTTGTGGGCTGGACATTATTGCTGCGGCCGGGTCGACACCGCGCCACGCTGGGCGACTGACCACGGCTGCATTCATGGCTCCGGTGCTGTGCATCGACTCAGTGCGGCGGGTGCGCAGCGTTCCGGTGCGGTGTGTCGAGGTGGACAATGCTGCTCATCTGTATCTGGCTGGTCGAGGGATGGTGCCAACGCACAACTCGACCCTTGGGCTGGACTTCATGCGGTCGTGTTCGATCAAGCATCGCCTGGCGAGCGTTATCTTCTCTCTGGAGATGAGTAAGTCCGAGATCGTGATGCGGTTGCTTTCGGCAGAGGCGAAAATCAAGCTCGCCGATATGCGTTCGGGTCGAATGACCGACGATGACTGGACACGGCTGGCGCGGCGGATGAGCGAAATCAGTGAGGCGCCACTGTATATCGACGATTCACCGAACCTGACCATGATGGAGATCCGTGCCAAGGCGCGCCGGCTGCGGCAAAAGACAAACCTGAAGCTAGTTGTGGTCGATTACCTGCAGTTGATGACGTCAGGCAAGCGGTTCGAGTCGCGACAGGTGGAAGTCTCGGAGTTCTCCCGCCATCTTAAATTGTTAGCCAAAGAACTTGAGCTCCCGGTAGTGGCGATCAGCCAGCTGAACCGTAGTCCCGAGCAGCGCACCGACAAGAAGCCGATGTTGTCTGATTTGCGGGAGTCGGGAAGCCTAGAGCAGGATGCCGACGTCGTGATCTTGCTGCACCGTCCGGATGCCTTTGATCGCGACGATCCGCGTGGTGGCGAGGCGGACTTGATTCTCGCCAAGCATCGTAACGGCCCAACCAAGACAGTCACTGTCGCGCATCAATTGCACTTGTCGCGATTCACCAACATGGCAAGGTAATGGACATCAGTTGTCGAGGTGCCGCGAAGATTGACAAAAGTGCAGTGATCTGTTGGCAACCTAATTAGTCTAGATAAGATAAATAGTATTATTGACATATTAGGATGGATCATGGTTAACGAAGAGTATCACAACGCCGTGCCGAGCTAACAGAACCTATTCAACCGGTTTCCTCAAGGGCGTGTTTTAAACCTTACAGTCACTATAATTTAAATTTCAAGACAGACGAGCTCTCAGTCGAAGAGAGGAACCGATAGACCGCTACAACCTTCCGCAAAGTTATGCAACGCACCGCGTAACAGATTATTGCCGCCCAGTGCACTCTTCTTTACGTATAGCGAAAATAACTATAATCCCACTCTTGACTAAAGTCATGCAGATGCAAGATTATTACCGATAATCAAAGGTTATCGATCTCGCATATTCAGAATTCTATATCTATAGTTGATCATTCGATCCAATGACTACGACACTTCTACGAAAAATGAGTTGCAACATCGTATGCTGACAACAGGTGTATTCAGTGGATTATACGCGTCAAATCTGCGGTGTGCATAAGAAGTGCGGTGCAGATAGAAGCCCGCTCGAGCGGGACAATACACAACAAACAGCCGTCGGAAGAAGGAGAGTACATTCCGCTTGATGTTTCAGTACTCCCAAGGCATAGACCCCTGGTGCTGTAGGAGCAGGACGTCGCAGAGGTGGTTGCTATCTCGATTACGCCGCAGAGGTGCTAGATAACATCTGTCATCTGTCACTCTATTTCATGGGTGGATATTAGAACTGGCAGGTGCCGTTAAAGCAGGTAAGTTCGTGGATTACCACGCTGCTGGTAACAATTTTTTTGGTTATCTTTAATGGCGCGCAGTACCGGTGTGGTCGCGATACATCCACCTCGGCAGGAACGCCGAGTATCGACCAGCGGCTCTGTTAACCGCGAACAGATGTATATCGTAAGGAATAAAGACGATTGACACTTGTCTGCTAAACTTGCGTCGTACATCATCTTCGTAATATTGTGATTATAGGTGCGTCCTTCGAGAAGGACATAACGATTGTCGTAACTGACGTCGTCCCATTCGCTGGTGCCGTTGAGCCACAGGTAGCTACGAACTTCGTCGTGGGACCAACCGAAGGACGCGATGATGCTCGGTGCCGAGACAATGAAACGCAATATTCCTTGGGAGTCATCCGAAATGTACTTTGCTCACGCTCTGCGGTGCCTCGGCATCTATCACCGCCGGGTGCTGTACGTCGATGTTCGACGCGATACGGCGTCCGCGGGTTAATCTCTTCGTTCTCGGAGCTGTAGAATGTGTGTCGAGGGTGCTCTTGTCAAATTTAGTCGGAATGCCTCCGCCTACGATGAGCAAGATCAGTCGAAGCGCGCGGCCGATGGTGGCGCTGGAACAATTACCCGAACCAACCACGTTGCCGCCAGCGTTCATCCCAATCCAGCGGACTACGGCGCCATTGACCACAACTAGATGTGCGACGACATGAGTGGTAGCCTTAATGGTGTTACAATTGAACCGAGCATCGGTAAGTACAAGAACGGACCTCCACAATACCGGTACATATTCGGGCTTGCAAATTGCAAGTACCATGTTGACGGCCAGCAACTCACCCGTCCGGTTGCCCATCGTGGTGAAATGCGCGCCACTAGTTCTTTTGGGTCTCCGGCCAAATATCTCCAAGGCCGCAGCGACGTGCTCCGACGTAGTTAGCACCACCGACAAGTCATCGCTATTGGTCACAGTAATACTTTGACGAGATCGAGCTCTTTAGTGGTCGTAGCGGTTACTGGATGCCTTTCTCAGTAGATCTAGCCTCGTTGTGAAAATTAATTTTGCCACACCATCACTGTCTAAGACATATCTGTACACTTTATTATATCCTTTCTATGAAAGATCCAGAGTTGCGTTACTCCGTAACCGCGGTCGCCGGGCGACTCCACACCACCCAACCACCGCTGAGCCAGCAGATTCGAAAGCTGGAACGCCACCTGAAAAGAATCTCATCGATCGGTCCCGCTGCTCGATCCAACTCACTGATGTTGGCAACGCGTTGTTGGATGAGTCCAGGCCGGAGCTCACACACAGCGAGGGGTTTTGCAACTGTACGCGGGGTCGCTGCCGGCCAGGACCAATGCTGTGGTTAACCAGGTGCCTCCCTTCTTAGCTAGGGGATGAGATTGCTTAGCGGCCAAAGCTTTTGGTTGAGCATGCTGGTTACGACATGGTTTGTCGATTGTCAGGCCCCCATAGTGGTTGCATGCCGCAGGGCACCGCCAATTGGGTTGCGGTGATCGCGTCGGCCAAGTCACGCAACGCGGTGTCGACCGCGGCGAGTAGCTCAGCCAGCACATAGCGGCGCCCGTCGGCACTGACCTCTTTCAGCTGAGCGGGAGCGGACCGGCGCAGCCGGGTGCTCATCTCGGCCACCATCCGCTCCGGGAGTGATGACCTCGACGAGCCCGGAAGGTCAGCGAGATCGACGCGTAACCGATCCAGTTGATACACCAGTGACCGCGGGTTCGTCGCGTCGAACAGCATGAGCTCAGCGACAACGGCAACATCGATCGTGCTTACCGTGCGGCGCTGGTAGATGACCGATGACTCACAAATTACCAGGATTGACTCGATGATGCTGTGCTCAGCCGCGGGGCTACGGACGTCGGTAAGCGTGGCATGCAGTAAGGCGGTCAACGCCAGCCCGCGTTCGATGCGCTTTCCGATGTCCATTATGGTCCAGCCGATATCACGCACCATCGATTCACCGGCTAATCCGGACAGTGTCAGCATGCCAGCAAGTGTCCGTGCTTGCACCGACGCCAGCAGGGCGTCGCCCTCGACCAACGACTCCGGCGGCTCGGTCTCGTGCACCATAGCGCGCTCTACTTCACTGAGCACCATCCAGGTGTCGCGGGACAATTGGGCGCGCACCGCTCTTGCTGCCAATACTAGCCCGTCCACCGACTGCACCAGAGACCCTGGCAGATTACGGTCGGTAGTGAGCGACCACAATGTCGAGGGCGCAACGGCTATCACGTCAGCCTGACCACCGGATCCGGTGTCGGTCCCGGTGATCTTACCAAGCGCCGCTATCAGCACCGGCAAGCACGCGTTTTCTTCCGTGTTCTGGCGGTGCCGGGAATCGTGGTAGTGCTCGCGGGTGACAATGAGCAACCGTGCCATGTTTTCGGCGCGCTCACCATAGCGCCCCATCCAAAACAGGTCGGACAGTACCCGCGGCGAGCTCACCCCCAAGGTGCCTGTTCCCGTCATTGGCGGCGACTCCAATAATGAATGGGTTATCGCCTCGGTGCGTGCGCGCTCCGTTGGAAGAACCCAAATATCTTTTGCTGCAACTTTTTTCAGAGAGTAGGCATCAATTCCAGATGCCAGGGCATACCCTAGACCGCCGATCATCGGTGCATAGCCGCTGCGTTGGGCAACCGTGAACACTCGCATACCGATGCTAGCCGGTGACAACACGCCATCATGATCTGTGGGTGCAGTTGAGAATTGCGGCAGTTCTTGGCCTACCCACTGCCACGGCTTAGCTGCGATTCGAGCAGCCATTTCAGTCAGTTGTCCGGACGAAAGTGATGGTCCTACAATGGTTTTTCCGCCTACGGTGGATTTGATTAATAGCGACGACAAATTCGTCAGCAGGTGCAAGCGTTCGCTGTCGATTCCTGCCCAGTAGACGGGTGCGCTGGGCAGCAATAGGGTTTCTCCGAGTAAACGCTCGGAGAGTTGGGGCAAGAACCGCAGTAGCCCTGCGCTTTCTAGAATGCCGCTGCCTAGTGTGTTAACAACGGTCACCGTTCCGCGATGTTGTGCCTCCACCAAACCGGCCACGCCTAACAGCGAATCGGCACGAAGATCCAGGGGGTCCATATAGTCCGCGTCGACGCGGCGCAGTACCACGTCGACGCGTTTAAGTGTGCCCAAGGAACGCATCCACACCTTGCCGTCGCACACCACTAAATCCGAGCTTTCTACCAGTTGGAAACCCAGCAAAGTTGCGAGATACGCTTGATCGAAGGCGGTTTCTGAGTAAATTCCCGGGCTCAGCACTACAACTACTGGGTCCTGAGCGACCTCGGGTGCTGCGTCTATCAGTGCCAACCGCAGTGCTTGAGCAAACGGTGTAGTCGGTCGCGGCCCGATCGTTTCGTAGAGGTCAGGAAGTGCTTGTGCGACCACACGTCGGTCCGCCAGCGCATATCCGGCCCCCGAGGGCGCTTGCGTCCAGTCGGCGTTGATCTGGAACCCGCCGTCTGGCAACCGGCTGAGGTCACAGCCGTGCATGAAGAGCTGGTGATGCCCAGGAACCTCGATGCCGTGGTCGGTACGCACGTAGCCAGGGTGGCCGAACAGCAGTTCTGGCGGCAGCACGCCGTCGGTTAGCAAGCGGCGTGGCCCGTACAGGTCTGTGAGTACGGCATCGAGTAGGCGTGAGCGCTGAATCAGCCCGGCTTCTAATACCTCCCAATCGGTCGCAGAGACCAACAGCGGCAACGAGTCTAGCCGCCAGAGCCCCGGCACCACACCGTGGTCATTGGTGAGCGCTCCTGGGTCGATCCCGGTGTAGGTAATGCCATCGTTGTAGATTAGTCGGTGCATCACCGAACGCAATTGATGCAGTCCGGCCCGACCTCGGCCGCCGATCGCATCCGCCAACTCGGTCCAGCTAGGTCGCACGTAGCCAGAGTCGTCGACGAATTCATCGTAGCCGATTCCCGGGCCGGCCGTGCCGGCAGAGTGTAGGTCGAACAGAACTTTCTGGGCGCGGGCGGCGCGGTACCCGTCTAGCAGTCGGTCGGCGTCAGAGTGATTGAAACGCGCCGAGGACGATGCACTGTTGCTCAGTGCCATTTCTGTGGATACCATATACCGTATCACGGTGCGGACGCGTCTGAGGTTGAGGATGCTAGGCGCGTCGATGTCGGTGGAGATACTGACTTGCTTTTCCGGATGCAGGACATAGTAATTTTGCTTGGGATGAAACCGGTGGCTTCAAAGCGACGGCTCCAGCGTGCCTGGGCTTCGAGGGTGCTGCCAGTGTTGATTGCTTTTGACCCGGTGTGGCTGGCGTGATAAGTGCAGCCACCGCGCGAGGTTACGGTGGACTTCTCGCCGAACGTAGTCCACGGTTCGATCGCGTTCCGTAACTCGATCTCCACACCGTGGAAGACAGAAGTGCCGAGGCGCGGTAAGCGGAATTCGATGAACGGGTACAGCCAGTTGGTCTCGAAAGCGAGGCCGTGTTCACGCAGGCTGGTTGCTATGGCAGCCATATCATGGCTAACGAAGTGGGGAAACAGGTATCGGCCGTGCAGATTGGTGCCGTGGCGTATCACTGAGGCGCGCAGCGGTTCCTCCCAAAACCACGCCACCAGCGAGCGAACCAGCAGCCAACGCACTATCACCATTTGCAGGTACAGCGGCATCGCAAAGCCACGTAACTCTAACAGACTGAGCCTGCCGTGGGTGTTATCGTGGCTGTGAAGCTTGTCGATGCAAAACTCGGCGTGGTGGATGTTACCGGTGATATCGACAACCAGGTGCCGAAACGCGCGCACCTCGTCAACTTGCGGTGCCTGCGATATGGGGCCAACGAATTGCCCCGCAAACCGGTAGGATCGCGAAGGGTGTCGTTGCCAGCAGGTCAGCAGCGAGACCAACAGATCGGGGTGACGCCGTAGCGGTGTGACGTCGCCGAGTGTGATGTGGTTATTGCCGCCGGTTCTGCCGTGTGCGCCGCTGTCGTCAAACGACTCCGTCGACAACCGAGCCATTCCTGCCTGTGCATAAAAGGTTTCCAACTGCTGGCGTTCTGCAGCAAAGCTGGCAGCGGCCGCGACTTGCCCTGGCTTGACGCACATCGACTTCAGCCGCAGGTCCGTCGGCAGCCCGTAACCCTCGATCACGACTGGGCAGCCAATGTTCGCGGCAGCGGTCTCGCCTCCGGAGACTAGACTGACGAAGTGTTTGAGCGTTTCGGTAGGCGATAGGAAAATAGACAGAAACTCACCGCGAATTTCGGCCACCATCGCGGTAGGCGGTGCGGAGTCGGGGTTCTCGAGCACAGCTGCGGCGGTGTTGGGTTCCGCCGACCACGCGCGCCAGAAGGTCATCGGATCGAGGTAAAACGACACATGCGGTCGTGGCCAGCTGATCGAATCCAGCGGCAGCAGCAAGCCTGCCAGCGAAGCGTCCTCGATCAGCACAATGCAGCCGCGGTGCAGCTGCAAGGTTGCTTGGACCCAGCTGAGGTTGTCGTCACGGCTGTGCAGCGACAGCATATACGCGTCCGGCAAGGTGACTGATTCCTCGAGACGCGTAAGCAGTGCGACACGGTTGACGGCGCTGTCCGGGGTAGTGGGGCCGCGGTCGTCACTTAATTGCACTGGGGCGCCGCTCGGAATCCGCACTTTAGCTGCTAGACGGCGCAGCGTATCCTTGTATGCTGCCCGCATTTGTGTGAGTGGTAACCCGAGACCGTCAGCTGCCTGGGCTAGCACCTTGTGGGCTAGCTCGCTATCTTCAAGGGTTGTCTTGTTTCGTTCGCTTGGACCGGCTTTCCAGGTATCAGTCAGCAGTGCATCGTTGGTCCATAGTGGCTGTCCTTTGGTGCGCCAATACAGTGTAATCTGCCATTGCGGCAACGGCTCTCCCGTATACCACTGGCCCTGTCTGAAATGGATCAGCCCCTGCGGCGCCCAGGCGGCCTTCAGCCGGGCAGTAAGATCGGATGCCGGCTGGCGCTTAGACGGGCTTTTGGCGACCATCGTCCACTCTTTGCGGCCCTTGTTCGGGTGGATGTTCACCAAGACGACTGTCGGCTTCCCGCCGACGGTCAGCCGTTGGTAGCCGTGCTGGCCTATCGCGCAGATCGCGTGCCACGCCACGTCGGAGTAAGGCAGCGTGATGTGCGGGTCTTCTTGGACCTGGGTGGACAATGTTAGGGAAGTCCAGCACCGCTTCGCACGGGTCGGTTGAGCCGTTGGTCGGCGCTGCCGACGCAGTATGTGGTGTGGTTGCCAACGGTATGCGGACCTCGTTGGCGAACAGCCCCGAGATCGGGTCCAGCCTGATTTTGCCCGTACAGGGGATGGACACTTCGGTCCAGGCGTGCAAGTAGGTGAATTCGGTGGCAGGCCCCGATGGCTCGTTGAGTGCCTCGATATCGGAGGGCAGTTGTACGAGGTAGCTGAGCTGGACACAACCCAGGCGGTTAATCTCATCTGCCATAAAATCGATACCAATAACCATGCCGAGTCCCGACACGAGCTGATGCCGGTGCGCAGCGTGAAATCCGTTGTCGGGACACCGTGTTCCATGCACACGATATCGCTGACCTCGGCGTTCATCGCTTGATTGAACGCGACCAGGAAGTTGATGAAGTTGATGGTTCGGATGCCATCTGGCACCGGGAAGTTGCGAATCCATGCCCACACTAGCTCATTGTCGACGAATCGGTTGCCTGCTTCGTCGACGGGCCGCAGGTAAGGCTTGAGGTCCTCGGCTAGCGCTTCGGGATAGGTGAATGTCGGTCCTGACCTGGCCGTGGCAGGCCACGTCTCGGCCCAGTTTTCGATATAGCAGTCGAACGGGCTGATCATCTTGAGGTTGGTGATGAGCCCGAATCCTATGCTCCGTCGGCGCATAGGATTCGGCAAGACCAGTCGGGTCAAGCCGTTGCCTAGCGTGTCTTGCTGACAGTTGATGAAGTGGCCGGCTGGCTCGATCTGCAGCGAGTGGGCCTCGATAGGCGGGCGTGAGTGTGGTGCCAGGTGTACCCGAACGACATGCGGACACACCTGGACCAGCCGGTTAAAGGTGTAGCTAGTGCGGTGCTCCAGCGTGACCTTGATGTTCATAGCCGCCGATCTCATCACAAGAGCGAACTCGTCGCAGCGCGTGGTAACAGTTCGCCACGCTTGCCTCTGTGACTACGAGTCCTGGTGGAGCGATGACGTATGTGCCGGGTCAGTGCCTCGCAGCTGGGTCGTGCAACATGCTCTCGATGAGTCGGTGCAGCACCTGTCTGGTTCCTCGCTGGGCTCGCTTCGGGTAGTCGGTGGTGGCGTCGTATGGCCATGGCCGACTCGTAGAGCTTGCCGATCAGCACGTGGTCCAGCGGCTGCGCCAACTGCCTCGCCCGGCTGGCCTCGCTGAGCAACTGTTGTTCGGTCATGCCCAGGCTGTAGTGTTGCGCGACGTCGCGGAAGGCCGCCCAGCCGAGCACACTGGGTGCATACAGCAGGATCAATTGACGCACCTGTGGATCGGCCAGGCCCTCGAGCCATGCGTCGACCTTGGCCCGGATCGCGTCCACGGGGGTTTTGGCTCCTGACGAGGCCACTACGGAGGCTATTTGGGCCATCGCATCCTGCTCTACCGTCTCAACGACATCGCGGAATAGTGCGGCCTTGTCGGTAAATTGGTGGTAGACCGCTCCTCGGGTGGTGTCCGCTTCTTTGGCTATCTCGGGCGTGCCCACTTCCGCGTAACCCCGTAGTCTCCACAGCCTGTGCCGAGCTAAAGTCAGCGCATCACGGGTGGCTGTGGAGCGCTCTTCCTGGGTACGCCTCTGGCTTTCCATACAATCTGTTTGTAAGTTACAAACAAGCTGTCTGCAACAGTATCTCGAATTGGAGAGGCACCTATATATATATATATATTATCTAAATATTATATATATTATATCGACGATCGACATTAATGCCGGAGCTATCCATACATGAAGCAACCGGGTCGGAGAATGACAGGCCTGTCTTGTTTGTGCACGACTACATGATGGGCAATGAACTGTGGCGGCAGGTCAGTCGAACGGCTTAGCAACTTCGGCCTGCGGAGCATTGTCCCTACCTGGCCGCTGGGTGCACATGCTGACCTGCTGTGCCCTGTCGCTGATCGAACCATCACTGGCGTCGCCAGCATCGTAGCTGGTGCTTTTGCTGCCCTTGGCCTAGAGAATTTCTTTGTTGATCAGCTACGATACCGACGGTGTCGTAACATAACGCACTACTCCGAGTGGTTGGGTGCCCTTGTTATCACGAGTGGCGATGCGTTCGAACACGTTCTGCCGATGGTCCTCAAGTAGCCTCAAATCGGTTATTTTTGTCGGCCAAGTCGAAGACGTTGTTAAGGACTGTCATTCCGGTTATGTGGTCGGCGCTGTCCGGTTCCGCGATTGTCGGAGACCTACGTCAATTTTCGTTATCTATATCTCTATGCGCACGGGGTGACCCACCGGGGCTGCGTCCCGACTACCTTAGCTCGACAAACCAATGTTCATCGCGTGGTCGGCCGACGCCCAGTTCTTTGCGTTCGGCGCCGACCAGCGACTGGCTGCGACCATCTCCGCCGTTCGTGTTGAATTGATCGGGGGAACGTGCACGTTCTCCCTAGTGGATTGACTGGACCGGCTGGCCGATTTTGCTGTCTATGATCGATGTGCTCACCTAGTCTCACGCTAGCCGTACGGAATGTCTTTGTCCGTGTCGGTTTCCGCTCTGTAACCGGATCCTCGGTCGAACCGCTTTGGATTGTCGTACTGCGGTGCCAAGGCCCCGGCTGGTGTCATTGGACCTTGCCGCGGCCTGCTTTGGCTTGACGGTCCTTTATTGACGCGACCATCCTCGAATCCTTATAGATCCTCACCGCCGTCGGCGAGAGTGCCTACCATTTTAATCGAATTAGCGCTGTACGGCGGCGCCCCCCAACATTGCGTGGTTGTGTTTTAGGGATCGCCGGTCTGACCCGGAAGACGGTTGTCCATCATTGCATACATCCACGCCATTGCTGCCATCGTTACGGCATTATAACAGTTGGTCAGTCGGTTACGGGTAGGGCAGTTCGCTGGAGCTGCCACGTGCATAAATCAGATTGTAGCACGGAATTATAGAATATCCAGCGATTGTAACGGATACCACCGGGGGTGTTTGTTAGTTGTTGCACGTGTATTCGAGGTGATTGTATTTGTAACCGAATGCTTGGGTGTATCTAGCACATTTACGGTGGCAGGGTTGATGTTATTCATGTGTGTGTCAAGTGCGCGGAGATAGATTGAAAATCGTTGTGCTGTCGCTATTGAAACCATCTTCGGAGAAAGAGAGTATTCGGCTGTATCTTTGGGTCGAGGACTGTCGATTCGATATCCTAGTAATTGGGGTAGAAATTTTCTCTGAAATTTTTTGCGGCGTTGCTGGCGCGTTTTACCATGAGATTTTTTGTGTATAATTCTGGGGTCAGACACGGGATTATTATCCTAGTCAGTATTAGCGACTAAGGGCAGCAGAAAAAAATACCCAAACCATGTTGGCTGCGCTATGTATTTTAGCGCGGATGTTTACGGCTTGTTGTGCGCATAATTTTGTGCTAGTGAATCAGTAATGTAAGAAATGACGTGGTAAAGATTGTGCAGTGGCTGGGCTCGTGCCTAAGCCAATGGGATACCGTGTCACGTTGAGAATTGCACACAGCTGCAGGCGCATCTCGCCGTGGGGTGGCTGGATCAGAAGGCAACAGAAATCAGCTATGTTTTTAGCGGTATCCACTTGTGCTGGGATATGCGAAAATGATCGCTTCGCGGTCGGATTTAACCACGTCTTCCACGTTGCTGCATGTTTTGTGGAGTTGCGGTTGGATCGACTAGTCCCGATGCAAATTCGCACTGCGGTTTATGGCTGTGTAGTGAATTTTTCGCACACTGAGTCGACGATTATAACCGCGCTTAGCATCGCAGGAATGACTGTGTTACTGTGTGAACACGACTAAGGCGGCAAACATCAAGCAGGAGTTGAACCCATCTGCCTGACCTGATGGAGTGCTATATAATCACGACCAAATCCTTAGCAGTCATCAAATAAAGTAAAATACACGTCGATTAACGAAACGCGGTTTTTTTGTATTTCGAACCAGCCTCCCTAGAGTGGGTGGTGATTTTTGTGGCTAGCTGGTGAGCGGCAGCGAGAATGGGGATTCAGAGCAACCGCAGTAAACGTCCTCTTAATGGCCCTGCAGCTCTCGAATGACAGCAATTCGGTCAGTAGCGTACTAGGTTACGCTAGGCGTACATGTAATAATTCCGGGCTAAGATAGTTTGACATGGGCCGAACGCTTCGGGCATATCCGGCCATTACTCCCGTATAGGTACCTGTTTGCTTATTCGGTGTTCATAGACGGCGACATCCGCTGTTAATGCGACAGATTTGTGTCGTGACGAAGTGCGGTGACAGAGCGATTTAGTTAATAGCTAGTGAATTCCTAGGGTCCTTTTTGGGTGTGTTGCGGTTCGATTGTGCATGAGTCTCGGCCACTGCCATGTCCAGGCCATGAGCGTTGAGTCCAATGCGCCTCGTAAGGAATTCGACGAATCTAAACAGACATGACTCACTCCCAGTGTTGGTGTCGTGGGGTGGCGGGCTCCTTCTCAGATACCGGCTATGAGATAATAATGCTGGTGCTGCCTACGTTTTTCACCGGAACATCGGGCACGTTGGCAGCGGCGCTCGGTGTATTCGACAGAGTCAATGAAACTGTTCGGTGGCCCTCTGCAAATAAGCGGGGAACTAATACCGTCGGGTAGCTCTCTGAGCGCCGTGCTGGCAGCAGGAGCTATCGGTAGGGCAGTAACGGTGTGGCCCAGGCTGGGGTTGCGTGTCGTTGTGCATTCGTTGGTCTGCGATGCACTGTTGGCGCCGCTGAGTCTGGAATGAGCCCACGTTCCGGGCATTCGGGCTTGAAATGAGCCGACGACCACCTGGGCGCGGTGATGTGCCTGTTGTGCTCCACTGGGTTGGTGGCCTGTTTAGGCCTCCAACCGGCGCTGTATCTGGCCACTATTCTTGATCTCTTCCGCAGTGGTGGCGATCGTTGTAATCGGCATGTGAGGGCCTGTAGGCGGGTTGATGCCGTATCCGAATCAGCACCACGGCGGTTGGAATTCAAAGCATTGCGGCACGTCGGTATGTTGCCGGCTGCGGTGTTTCGAGTTCGTCTATCTCGCGACAACCTTGTTGATCCTTTAGGTAACGCACGCAACGTAGTTGTGATGGTGGCTTAACCGGCGGGGTGCCGTGACCAAACAAAACTGCGCGCGGTATTTCGCACCGTGTACAGTCCTGTACATCGTCTCTGTAGAATCTCTTATGGATTACGAGCCAGTATACCGCATAGTGTGTTCGTGATAACACTGGGTTTCGCCTTGGCCGAAGCGGGTATCGGGGCTTGCTGGGCCGACACAGTCAGCCGTAGTTTCTAATCTTATTCCAATCGACTTCGTGGTATCGGGCCATCGACGTGCTCGGCGCGGTCCAGGTAACAGGTGACCTAGTGTGGCGACAGTGGTTGCCAAAGCTGGAAACGGTGCTGCTTTCGGTTACGTGGCAGTATGAATAGCGGTGGCCATCGTTACGGCAGGTATGTTGCGGCCGTAGGCAAGCTACAATGAGTAGCTGGCAGTCACAACAGCCGATCTGGTGTTACCGGAGCGATTTCGAGAAGCCGATTGTATTTTGCGACTTGTTCTTTGCCCCCTGGAGAGTCAAATTTGATTTGACCGCACCCGGACGCCACCACGATGTCGGCGGTGAGCCTATTAACTTTTTATCTTTGAGCTAGAGGAAAACGTCGCAATGTAGCTCGCTTGTCAGCACAAGAGAGAGCCTCTTTCATTTCCAATGAAGCGTCAATCTGACGGACCTTGATCAAGGCGGCGTTTCCGATGCTGGAGGGCACCGAGACAGCTATTAATTAGAGGTTAGTTACCAAATTGTTATCACCAGCTAGTTGCACTTTTTTGCCCTAAGGCTTCAGTTAACTTCCGTTAGCTTTAGATGTCGCCTTTATCCATCCCGTTTTTGATGTTCCATGCCAGTATAGTTCGTAACGACGTGCAGTGCTTCAACGTCTTCTGGACACCGCATCTCGGGTCCGATGCCGCCTTCGTCTCCCAACTTTGTCGAACGTGCCATCCAGCGTCTGCAGAGTGAGATCGCTTGATTCAGGGCGGTAAATGGACGACCCGTCAACGGTTCCACGATTGGTTCGTTGACATTGCCAGTGCTTGATGTACATGCCTGGCCGGCATAGCGCGTCGTAATGGTCGCGGTTCAATTGCTTTCCAGCTACCCGCCATGGAAATCGAGAATTTTAATTGCAAATTTTGACAAAAACGAACGGTCCTTTAATTATCTTCAGAATTATGCGGTTATCAGTCGCTGATAGTGTCATGGTCCTCGATGGCATCGGTCAGTTGTGTCACGCCGAGCCGCTCAAGGAAAGCTGGGCATCGTGTAGCTGACGGCCGTCGTATCGGTGCAGGCGAACACGGTAGCCGAGTGTGGCAAGTGAAACAGTACGCCGATTTTGCTGAAGTATTATTCAGGGCCAGTCATGTTGACAAAGTCCTTACCGCCGTTGGCCAATTCGCACATAATCTCGAATCTATCTTCAGATACCACGTAGATACGCTTGCCTATTGTGCTCTGCTTGAGCAACACGGCACCGGCCTTCATATGCATTGTTTCGAATGGCCGATTCGTTTACGCAACCGCGGATACCAGCTCGATTACCCGGTAGGCCAACGGCAACATTCGATTGTCATGGGTCGTAATCATTACTACACTGTTGGCTCCGTTCGTTCTGCGTGCGTGAGCGGATGAGCTGTAGCACCTCCTCCATTTGGTTGAAGTCGAGGTACGCGGTTGGTTCGTCGACAATGATCTTAGGCCGGATCCAGTGTGAGCGGCGATCAGCAGTAACGCAGCGCTGTTGCTGACCGCCGCTCAAGTCACCTGGGCGGTGCTTCATTTGCTCTGCGAGATTGACCCGCGACCGCGACTCCACATCGAAGTTTAAGCCGCCGATTGGCTGTACGGCATACCCACTGCTGGAGGTATTTCGACGATGAGCTCCTGATTATTTAGCTTGTCCATCGCTCAGGGACTTCCGACCGCGAATGCCCTATCGAACGCGATTATACACTGCCGTCCAGCGACGCTGACCAACTGCCCGATCGTCACTGTGATACCGGTAGCATCGCGAAAATGCTAGCAGGAATCGTGACAAACAATCATCGGGAACAACGGTGCCACCAACAGCGTAAGAATGCTTACCACTGTGGCAAGTAGCGTTACCACGACCACCTTAATGGTGGTGAAGACTCACGCCGCCGTTCGAGTAACAGGGAAGTAGACAACTGATTCGATAATCACCGTCGCCGCGACTCACAGCAAGACCCCAAGGATCGTGATCGCGGCCACTGTAACTGTTAATGGGCGCATCTGATCGTTGACAGCTACTCCTTGATCGACGGTCTTATACCCGGTCGGGAGCTGTGTTGCATTGCCTACGACGAGCTGCGTGGACTGTATGTCTGTTAGTATTTTAGAAGCTCCCCGTTGTTACTGGCATCGGCCCGGCGTCCTTGGTGGATGTGCCCGTATCCATTTTGCAGCGGACCGGCTGGCAATCGTTGCCAGGATCGGAATCCTTCTTTCTGGCGGTCAGGGCCAGTGAGGTGTCGCTGCTCAATCTTTTATAATACTACGACAGTTTTAGCTGAGAAATTTTCTAGATGACTTAATTATCCGGTGATAATAGCGGCGAAATAGTTCCGGATATTGACATCAAGAGCGGTATATATCTACATATCATAGTAGCTATGTGATAATGTCCTTGACCGCCGTTATTCTGTAGCCGATTTTGGCGTCGTAGCGAACGGTTATTTAGACACAGTTTTGCTCTATAATTCCCACAATTATGAATTGCTGGATCCCGTGTTTTTGATCTGGAGATCGAAATTGGTGTTGGTGAAACTACTGAAACACTGATATGCTTGGAAAATAATTTAACCCGATTGAAGTATAAACTCGAAATGACTCTACTCGCCACAGTTTCTGTACTCGAAGGTCCAACGTGACCATGCAGCTCTTTAGACTAGCTAAATATAAATATATTATTATGTAGCGTAGTAGTTAGGTGATTTCGCCAGCGCCGTGCGTAGAAAAAAAATTTATATTGACTTTGTGTGCGGCAGTAAGAAATTTATCCGTGTGTGGAGCGTACCGGTTGGTTTCAGCGACACTATTTCAGACGATTCTATATCTTGCTGCCCTCGGAAATAAAATCGTTGTACAGATCAATAACAACAAGGCCGGTGAGTTTTTCTGTACATCATGTCGGTCATGTTTCTTCTATATATTTTAAAGCCTTACATTGAACGAACGTCGATGTAAGTCCTCGAAATGTATACTAGATTAATTCTGATGGCTTATTTGAGTGGCACTTCTAGTGCTTCATCGCGCGGCTTGGAGAGTGAATTCCAGATTTACTGAAATTTATTCTCTACCAAAATATTTAGCTTGCATAGCAAGAAAAATTTACGTTAAGTGAATTGGAATAACCAGTTCGTGACGACCTTGTTCAAGCCAGGGTGATCAACTAAGGCAACTAACTCGTCAGTTACAGTAACGAGCTAAGCTGTTTCAGCGCTGCTACGCAGCCTCGTCTTTGTGGACTTGGCTCTGGTCCTGCTGAACTTCCTGTTTTACGCGGCCCACGTCTTGTTTGATTGTTGACTCAACAGGTTTCGCCGTAGTGAATCATCGTAAAGCCACATAACATTATAACATTTTGCCGGATTCCCTGGCTTCGATGACCGACACCATCTACTCAAGTGGTATTATGGCTGTTGTCAGCCAGTCTCGATAAAAGTCCCGTGCCATCTATCGGCTTGGTGTGTAGAGACGCGTTCCTGCCGTGCAACTCGGCCTGCTGAATGACCAGCGCCAGCCCTAAGCTGGGTCCTGAAGACGATGCTGTTGATCCGCGGATAGAGCGCTTGAAGACTGCGGCGCGTTCGATTTCTAGCACGCCGCTGCCGTCGATGGCGATTTCTACGCCTTCACGGGAACTGCTCACGATGAGCTGGATTTCGGTGTCACCATCGTGCTTAACCGCGTTGGGGATGGCGTTATCGATAATTAGCTGCAGCCCGGTGGGCAACCCCACCATCAGTATCATGGGCGAGGGCACCAGCCGCACTTACTATCCCGGCTAGATGCCAAGCTCATTGTGCGCGGCGCGATCCAAAAGCTCGATGACATCGAACGGGACAAAATTGTCGATGGTGGTCAGGTTCACCCTGTGCCAGCCGTTCAGGCGTCGTCAATGTCGCTTAGATCCGGTTTTGGGTGCGAATGATGTCATTTATTACCTCCTCACGCTGCTCGGAGACTAACTCCAGGACGGCCAACACCCCCAAGTTAGTGCGCATCGAGGTTAACGGAGTGCGCAGTTCGTGTGAGGCGACGTCGACAAAGTCACGAGCCACCTCTAGCACTGTCTTGGTGTGCTCTTGCTCGTTTCCGATGCGGTCCAGTACTCCCTTAAGACTAGCCTCGGCGATCTCGATGGCTTCCACGCACGCTGCGTACCTGAACTTCGTCTGAACCGCGCTGGACATTGATGGCACGAGCTTGCTGGGCTAGCAGGAGGGAAGGATTGAACATGATGAACGAGATCACCCAACCTACTAGACCTGTTCCGTCTATGACACTGGCACAGATCAAAACACCCGTGAATGCAGTTCGTTTATCCGATGTTGCGCTTCGGCTAACGGTGCTGCTAACGCAATTGAGGCCGGACCCGCCGAGAAGGTACGGACGCGGTATTGCACGCCGTTGATGGCGGTGTTCGAATATCCTTCTGTGAGTTTAGGCAGGATGATATCCGTCGGGTACTGATACAGTCACTCCGCTAATGCATGTACCATGTATTAGTTACTAGGTTACTCTCCGATGTGGGCCGATTAAGTATGGTCTGTTGCACTCTGTTGAGCAGTGTGTCTATATTGCCAAGGCTGTTGACTCAATCAAGGCGACGGTCGAGTTGACTGTATTGATAGTTGGTGACGTCAATGCACACCACAAGTGCCTAGGGTGAAGACGAGAGCAATCACCGATAGTTGTCCCGCAATGATGATGGTGCGCAGTGGACAGCACACGCATCGGCAGCCGTATCCCGAACATATGTATGCAGAGCTCCATCATCGAGTTTGTTGCGGGAGTAATGCACCCACCGTGTGGTTGATCCGGTGGCATGTCCCGTCAACGCTTTATCTTTGCCATCTGTCCTTCCCTTATTACCCGGCTCGGCCGTCGACCTCGGGCATGAGCTGTATCTCGTCGTCTGTCTACGACAGCGCGCCTAACCCTCCCCGGTGCCAGCGGACCAATCAATGGTCACCTTATCTCCGAACGCTTACTGGAGTCCTGGCTGCGCCCACCCAAATTCATCACCGCCGCGCGCTTGCTACGCATGTTGGAGCCGCGATACTAAATAGCCGCCGTTATAACGCAGAGCCCTCAACATCTGACCAACAGTTACGCTGGGAGAACAATCATGAGCGCCGAGCAGTGGACCATCATCTACACGCTGACCGACGAGGCGCCGCTGTTAGCGACCTACGCCTTTCTACCGATAGTGCGTGCCTTTACCAAGCCCGCGGGTATTAAGGTCCAGACTAGCGACATCTCCGTGGCAGCACGCATACTGGCCGAGTTTCCCGATTACCTGACCGAAGAGCAACGTGTGCCGAACAACCTTGCCGAACTGGGCCGGTTGACACAGTTACCGGACACCAACATCATCAAGCTGCCGAACATCAGTGCTTCGGTGCCGCAATTGATGGCCGCCATCAAGGAGTTGCAGGCCAAGGGATTCAAGCTTCCAGACTATCCGCAAGATCCGAAGTCCTACCAGGAAATCGACATCCGTAACCGCTACGGTAAATGCCTTGGCAGCGCCGTGAACCCGGTTTTGCGGGAAGGTAACTCCGACCGTCGTGCACCTAAGGCTGTGAAGGAGTACGCACGTAACAACCCGCACAGCATGGGCGAATGGTCGATGGCTTCGCGCACACACGTCGCGACCATGCGGCACGGCGACTTCTATCACGGCGAGAAGTCGATGACTTTAGACCGCGCGCGAGACGTGAAGATGGAGCTGGCAACCAAGAAAGGCAAAATAGTCGTGCTCAAGCCCAAGGTGTCGCTACGGGACGGCGACATCATCGACAGCATGTTCATGAGCAAGAAAGCCCTGTGCGAATTCTACGAGGAGCAGATGGAGGATGCTCGCAAGACCGGCGTGATGTTCTCACTGCACGTTAAAGCGACGATGATGAAAGTGTCTCATCCTATCGTTTTCGGCCACGCGGTGAAAACCTTTTACAAGGAAGCCTTCGCCAAGCACCAGGATCTGTTCGACGAACTGGGCGTAAACGTCAACAACGGGTTAGTCGATCTCTATAGCAAGATTGAGACCCTGACCGCATCGCAGCGCGATGAGATCATCCAAGACCTACATGCGTGCCACGAGCACCGACCCGAGTTGGCTATGGTCGACTCAGCGCGTGGAATTTCGAACTTCTATTCGCCTAGTGATGTCATCGTGGATGCGTCGATGCCAGCGATGATCCGTGCGGGAGGCAAGATGTATGGCGCCGACGGGCGGGCCAAGGACACCAAGGCCGTGAACCCCGAGTCCACCTTTTCCCGCATCTACCAGGAAATCATCAACTTCTGCAAGACCAACGGAGCTTTCGATCCGGCGACTATGGGCACCGTCCCCAACGTTGGCCTCATGGCGCAACAGGCTGAGGAGTACGGCTCGCACGACAAGACATTCGAAATTCCCGAGGACGGCGTCGCCAACATCGTGGACCTCACGACGGGCGAAGTGCTGCTGACCCAGAATGTAGAAACCGGTGATATATGGCGTCTATGCGTCGTTACCGACGCAGCAATTCGCGACTGGGTCAAGCTGGCTGTCAGCCGTATGCGCAACTCCGGCATGCCAGTATTGTTTTGGTTGGACCCTTACCGTCCACACGAGAATGAGTTGATCAAAAAGGTCCGGGCGTACCTGAAGGACCACGACACCAGTGGCCTGGATATCCAGATCATGTCGCAAGTGCGCTCAATGCGTTACACGTGCGAGCGCCTCATCCGCGGGCTAGATACCATCGCCGCCACTGGCAACATCCTGCGGGACTACCTCACCGATCTGTTCCCGATCTTGGAGTTAGGTACCAGCGCCAAAATGTTGTCCATAGTGCCGCTAATGGCCGGTGGCGGGATGTATGAAACCGGGGCGGGTGGATCGGCGCCCAAGCACGTCAAGCAGCTTGTCGAAGAGAATCATCTGCGGTGGGACTCGCTGGGTGAGTTCCTCGCGCTGGCCGTCAGCCTGGAAGACCTGGGCATCAAGACCGGCAATGAGAGGGCCAAAATCTTGGCTAAGACGCTGGATGTCGCAACCGGAAAGTTGCTGGACAACAGGAAGAGTCCGTCACGCAAGGCCGGTGAGCTCGACAACCGTGGAAGCCAGTTCTACCTCGCCATGTACTGGGCTCAAGAGCTTGCCACGCAAACCGATGACCAACATCTGCGGAACTACTTCACCCCACTGGCCGAAACGTTGGCCAAGAACGAATGCACTATCGTCGCCGAGCTCAACGAGGCTCAAGGCAAGGCGGTCGATATCGGTGGTTACTACGCACCGGATGCTGAGCTGGCCAAGGCGGTGATGCGTCCGAGTGCCGTGTTCAATGCTGCGTTGGCGGCTGCTCAAGGTAGTTAAAGGCCCCCCACTTTTCGTCCTGTGTGTCACTGTTACTGACGTGCGAGTTCTCCTATCGAAATACGAGTCGTGGGCAACACCAGCGACTGGCTGTAGTGATAGCAATAGGCTATATTTCGGCGAATATTAAACGAACTTCAGAAGCACGACACTAGCTCCTTAATGAAAACCGTGTAGTGCACAGAATTTGCCATCAAATGGGGAAAAGTTCACCGGCATCGGACAGGATCGGTGATATCGACTGTTGTTGTACATACCGAACTCGATGCCCGTCTCCCACAAGTTGTCCGCCCCGGCGGCACGGTGTTGACCCACTGGTGTTTTGACGCCTCAGCCACACTCGACCTCCGCTATAAGTGTGGTTTCGATCATGCCTGGTGCGCATCCTCGGACTGCCCCGATCTGGTGGGCACCCGCAACCCCGTGCCGTCCCTATAGGTGGCATTGTCCAGCGGTAACTGGCTCGATTCCAGCTTGGCACGCCGGTATGTGGGATGACTACGGGCAACCTCCTCGACAACGGCTACGGCTCAACCGAGGTCTACACCGGCCGAACTACGGCATGTCCAGAAAACCGTGGGGAAGCTGGTTGCGGGATGCCCGGTACGTATCTTCGACAGAAGTTGCCGTCCTGTCGGGCTGTGCGTGACCGGACGCATCGTAGTTAGCGGTGACCAACTTTTCTGGGCCAAATTGGCGGATCGGTTGTGGGAGACGCCGAAGTCATCATTGACTAGATTGGCTAGCACCGGATACATCGACTTTCGACCATTCGGGTCGGCTGTACATCATCGGTCGCTAGGACGACATGATCGTCTCGGGGGCGAGATGTTTATCTACGTGCGCTGGAAAACGCGCTCGCGGAGCATCACGGCATCGCCGCGAATGCGGTCGTAGGTGTTCTTGATGAGACGAGTAGTTAGGGCAATGCCTTGTCGTGTTTAGCGTGCTACGGCACGCAGTAACGTCATCGATAAGCCGGAAGTACGTAGAGTACTTGAGTGGCAAGGTATCTCGTTTTGAACAGACCAAAGATATTGGCATCGTCGATAACATTCCGGACAATCCCGCTGGCAAAGGGGTGACCAGCTAAAGCAAGGTTAATGCTCACTCCTGATTGAGTTGCGCGATACCAAAAGCTTTGTTTAACCACTGGGGTGCCAGTACCGAGACTGCGGTGGCTCCTGCTGTGGCAGTTATTACTCCTGACCAGGCTATTGGCCCAAGCGGTGTGCACCCGAAAAACTGACTGATTACCGGGGTTTGAATGATACCGATCAAAACACCCGCGCTGCCTAGTGCGGTTGCTACGACGAGCGGGCTGTGTCGGCGCGTGAGCAGGGTCTGTGCCAGCTGCGTCGTCACCAATGCGGTCAGTCCCATTGTCGCCGTTCGTCGTTCGGTACCCGGCGTCCAGCGCCCGATAGCCCAGGCTGTGGTCGCACCGGCGGCCGTGACCACACCACGGTTGACGATCTGTCGCATCAGTGGCGCGTCGAGCGAGGGCGTAGGTCCGGTCAGTACCTCGTGTTGGTGTGTTCGTCGCGCCTCGTCTGCCTCTTCGTCGGTTTGATATTCGTCCTCGCCGGGTTCTTCGTATTGCGAGGTAACAGCGATCGAAAGCGCGGGGAACATATCGGTGAGCAAGTTCACCAACAGTAGTTGACGGGTTCCCACCGGCGCCCGACCAGCACCGAATACCGTCCCAATGATAGTAAAGACGACTTCGCCGACATTGCCTCCGACCAGAATCGTGACCGCATCACGAACGCCTGCCCACATGCTGCGGCCTTCGACCAGGGCATCGAGCAGTACACCCAGATCGTCGTCGGTCAAGACGATGTCAGCGGCTCCTCGGGCGGCTGAAGAACCGCGGCCACTCACGCCGATGCCCACATCGGCCATCCGGATGGCAGCGGCGTCGTTGGCACCGTCACCAACCATCGCCGTCACTTGCCCGCAGCGTTGCAACGCTGCCACAATCTGCACCTTTTGCTCCGGACTGACTCGGGCGAAGACCTGCACGTCGGCGGCAAGTTCGGCGCATGCGTCCTCGTCGAGGCCGATAAGTTCGGTGCCGTTCACTACCCGTGCATCCGAGCGCAGACCCAACTGCTGGGCGATAGCCCGTGCGGTGATGGGGTGATCGCCGGTTATCAGTACCACGTTGCGGCCGGCGGTTACCAACGCTTCGATCAACGGACGCGAGGATGGCCGTGCGGTGTCCGCTAGTCCGATATAGCCGACCAGCTCGAGGTCATGCGCGGCAGCGTCGACGGCATCAGCATCGGTGTCGTTATCGTCGGTGGTGTCGTGGCCCCAGGAGCATTGCGCGACCGCCAAAACGCGCAGGCCTTGCTCGGCGAGGTGGCGCACCAAGGACTCTGCGTGAGCAACGTCGGCCTCTGGATCGGCGAACCGGCAACGCGGCAGGATCTTTTCAGGGGCGCCCTTGAGCATCAGCATCGGCGCCTTACCATTGCCGGTTATGCCGATCGCGGCGGCATAACCGCGACTGGACTCGAACGGTACCTCCGCAATTAGGCTCCAAGTCGAATCGGTATGGCTGTTAAGCGAACTGGCTGCCGTGAGGATCGCTTCATCGGTGGCGTGCGTGTGGCCTTGCCCGTCGTGGGGTTGGGTGGACGCCCGCGCGGCGTCCCGCAGCACCGCAGCAGAGTGCGGATCGGTGATGTCGGGAAGTGGATCGTGTGGCATCCTCGTGTTCGGCACCGCACAGACGACACGCAGTCGATTTTCGGTGAGCGTACCTGTCTTGTCGAAACATATGGTGTCAACGCGGCCCAGGGCTTCGATCGTGCGGGGCGATCGGACCAGCGCCCCCTTCGCCGTTAAACGCTGGGCCGCGGCGAGCTGGGAGAGGGTGGCCACCAATGGCAGACCCTCCGGGACAGCGGCCACGGCGATTGCGACGCCATCGGCGACTGCTTGACGCAGTGATGCGCGGCGTAGCAAAGCCAAACCCGTCACCGCGGCGCCACCGGCCAGTGTCAGAGGAAGGACCTTGCTGGTCAGCTCCCGCAGCCGTGCTTGCACCCCGGCTGATACTTCCACGTCGGCGACAGCCGAGATCGCGCGGTGTGCGGCTGTGCCGACCCCGGTGGCCACCACGATCGCGCGGGCATGTCCTGCCACGATCGCGCTGCCTTCGAACAGCATGCTCGCTCGGTCGGCGTCGTTGATGGCGACGGGGTCCACTCGCTTGTCCACCGGCAACGACTCCCCGGTGAGTAAAGACTCATCGACTTCGAGGTCTTCGGCTACCAACACGCGAGCATCTGCCGGTACCACTTCCGGAGCAGCCAGGTCGATGACATCACCGGCTCGCAGCGACTTGGCGGACACCGTGACTGTCCGTGTGGCGTGCTGTGCAGCCTCCAATCGACGACGGGTCGTTGCCACCGCCGGGACAACGACGCGTCGCACCAACTGATCCTGCTCGGCGAACAGCTCGGCGGCGGCCGCCTCGGCCCGCAACCGTTGCACGCCACCGGTAATCGCGTTGACCGTCATCACGCCCGCGACCAAAAGGGCATCGATATTACTGCCAACGATCGCCGACGCAGCTGCTCCGACCGCCAGGATGGGAGTCAGCGGATCGGCGAATTCCTGCCGGGTCGCGCTCGCCAGCCGAGCCAGTTTGGTTACTGGTTTGCGCAGCGGTGACAGCGCCCGGGTGTAGGACAGATCGTCGAGACGACGTCGCCAATCGGGGGTACCGGGCTCAACGGCTAACGGTTGTGTGACGCCGGCCAATCGTGAGTAAACGATCTCGGGGTCCAGCGCGTGCCAGGCGGTCAGCGGTTGCGGGGTAGGGTCCGGCAGCCGGAGCACCTTGCTGGCTGAGACGACGCCAGTCACCAATGCGGTCGCTGCGGCCGCATTGACCGGACTAAACCAGCGCCGCAAAGTAATTGGGCTAGCGGATTTGCTACCAGCGCTCGCGGTGATCAGCAGCAGCCCTGCCAGGGTAGTACCGCCCTGAGCAAGGTGCACCGAAGATTCACTGGCTGAACGGGCCACGGGCAGCGCAGACAGGATCCGCACTGCGGCCGCCAGATCAGTGCCAGTGATGATGTCCGCGGTCCACGGTGTAGCTGCATGGGGATCGTCCAGGGCTACCCCGACGTCGGCAATGGCTAGTGCGGCCAGCGTGTCGGTCGATGCGAAGTCCCGGTGCACGGCGGTGATCAGTAACACCGGTCCGCGATCGGTGCGCAGCTCACGTACCAACTTCAGCAGCGGTGTACCGGGCGGATGCGTCGCGCCGACGCTGGCGGAGAGATCTTCTGTGCCAGCTACATGACGCAAGACTACGCGTGCCCCGGTTCGGTGTGCGGTCTGCAGCAGCGGGATCGCATAGGGGTCGACTTCCCATCCGACGTCGACACCGCCGACGCACTCGCCATTAACCACCAGATCCGCGTGCTCGCGGCCCTGTACGGGTGTTGCCGACGGCCCCTGCAACGGAACCCATCTGAGCCGCGCTCCAGTGGCCGGTGACTCGTCGGGATCGGGCTCGGGTGCCCGCTCGCCGTGCAGCAGTGCGTCGGTAACCTCATATACACGGTCGTCGTCCCAGCCGGGCGTATTTCCCCGGGCAAGCAATACCGCGCGGTGATCACCGCGCAATGCGGCCCCGTCGATGACGACCACCTTGACCTGGTCCAGGCGGCGCAGCGCACCCGGATCGAGTACCAGTTGCCCGGCGTTGGCCAGTCCGCGGCCCAGTGTCGCCGCGAACGCTTGCTGGCCCATATGCGCCGCTCTTGGCACCCCGGCCAGGATCGCGCCGGCCGCGTCTTCGGTGCCACCGCCCGCGAGCAAAGCACTCGCCGCGGCAATCAACGAACCGTTTGCCGCTGAATCGACATAGCTCTCTACAGGTCCTTTCATCGACCCTTTTGCGGTGTCGATTGCGGCGTCGATTGATCCGCCGACCACGAGGTGCGACGCTTCATTCGACGCTGCGGCTGTCCAGTTGTGGCCTGCGGCATGCGATTTTTCCCCTGCCGACGAGATCACGGGGACCACCGGCGCTTGTGGCCGCTTGGGTGAGGCCAGTTGAGGCTCTCGATCTCGCCACACGCGCTGGTGAGCCGCCGCTTCGGAGAGTTGCAGGCCACGGCACGCCAGATCCAGCAGTGGTGTGCCTACCGCTTGGGTCAGCCCGCTAGCCGCCGCTGTTGTAATGCTGAGTGCAATATCGGTGCCGACCCTACCCAGTCGTGATTCCAGCAGTGACACCATGCGCGGTTGATGATTGACGAGAGCCGCCGCGGCCCGGATAGTTTGCGGTACGGCGGGCAGTCGGGTGACCCAGCCGGTCACTGCGGCACTCAACGCGACAAGGTCCATTACCGCGGCGGTTAGCGGCATAAGAATTGCCAGCGGATTACCTGGGTCGGCAAATGGAGCAACCTTGGGGGCCGATCTCGCCCCTGTCAATGCTAAGTCGGCGGCCAGGGCAATAACCACGTCACGCACTTTGCCCAAGACAACGTCGCTATCCGCGTTCTTGTCTAGTTCGATTACTAGCCGTCCCAATGAGCCCTCGACATGGCCCTTAGCCACCCCTGGAATTCTACGAACCGGTTCTTCTACTACTGCTGCGTACTCATGCCAGCGGGGGAACGGTAGCAGCGGATCCAGGTCTAGGTGTACACGCTGACCGTTGTGCCAGCGCACCGGTGGATCGACCCGGTTCGCAAAATTCGGTGAATGGCCCGTACCGAGCGCTCGGCCGGTGGATTTAGCTACCGATTGCACCACCGGCCAAGCGAACTCGGCGACCGGGCTGGCCAGCATCTGCATCGTGTTGACAGCGCCGGTGGCGGCATGCGTACTGGCCCGCACCACCTGCGCCATGCCGCCGACCATATTGCTTACGGGGTCGGTCACATGCGGAATCTTCATTCTTCACCCTTCAATCGCCGCTACCGCGCCTAAATTCAATCCTGGTAATGCCTGTTTGATATGTCTACCGCTAGGCCCCATAGATAGGCGAGTGAACAACTTCAGTGACTGCGTGGGCGCTGGGCTTTCGCCCAGTTATGTTAGGGTGATAGTCGGCGCAGCTTTAGGAGCCTCACCGGCTTAAAGACAAACCGAACGCGTTAAACAGCGCTGTATCGAGAAATACGGTGAAGTGTAGTGATGCTGGCGTGGGTGGACGTGAATGGGCTGGGCCCGAATTACGTGGTTCGAGCTGCCCGCGTTTTGACGTTATTTAGGCAGCCGTGGCCTGCGCGTCTGTAGCAGTAGGGATCAGTGCCACGTCGTCGTCCGCCTTGACGACGACGTGGCGGTCACCACAGCGCAGCACAGTGTCTCGACTTGTGAACTGCACCATCATCGTCGGCATTTTGATTTGAGTTGTCCTTCGGTTTGCAGCGGCTCGAGCGCGGGGTTATGGGGTTATGCAGTCCGTCGCACACTTTGTCGGGCGGCGAAGGCTGTTCGCCGGGGCTGCCACCTTTGGTGGTCAGCGCAGCATGCCTCGGAAACGCCGAGGGGGTGACGTCGCGACGAGGACGAGTTCTCTCACCAGATCGGGTGCTGCCATTGCCGTCGAGACTGACGTCCGAATCGACCGGAGCATCGCCTAGCCTAGTGGGTTAGGTGTCCTAGCTTCCTCCGGCACGCGGCTGTCGCGATCCGGTGCAATTAATTAGCTCCGCAGCGCCGTGCATTCCTTAAACTCCGGAGGAACGCTGTTGTGGCCCGGCGCCTTCACCCCCATGTCCATCTCGGCGAGCTTGATTTCGCAACCGAAGCCGATCCCACAGTTCGTCCTGGTTCCGATCGCTACCTGCATGTAACTGGTCTGCTTTACATCAATGTTGTTCGAATTTGGTGTTTCGCCGCTTTTCCTGCGTCGTTTGTCGGTAGGACATCCCAAATGCCTATTTGTTCGGGTACCTTGAACTGCGCCATGCCGCGTCGGATTTTAGTATATCTGCGCAAGCTGTCAACGGCCGATCCGAGTGTGATGATAGGCACCATGACTGCGCACGCCCGCTCACCGGTGTGCTCGTCAGGCATGCTTACGCTAGCTATGTCTGAGGTGGCGGGCCAGGATAGAATCGATTTTCTTGGGATAGAGATGTTCTCGCCGTTGCAGGTAATGACATCCTTCGCCCGGTCGGCGCGCAACGGGGTACTCACCAGTGTTCTAATGACCTTTGGCCGCTAGAACGTCAAGAATCGTCTTGGAGTTTTTAGGTTGTGTTTGCTATAATATCCACTTTTGTCTATGGTCTGCCATATCATTTGCGACGGCGGTAGTGTGGGCATATAGTTTGGTGCTCAGGAGCGTACGCACCAGCCGAGCGTAGAATTTTTAGTGTAGAGGGTCGCCAACTGCAATCCGTCACTAGAGTAATGTTGTGTAGCGGTTCTGACCGAAAGTCCGAGTTCAGCTGGCTCTTGGGTTTATGATGTTGATGTCGGTGAACACGCTGGTGAATGGTCCGCCGAACTACAGGGCGGGGGTTCTTCTACCATCCTCGGTGAGGGTGTGCCGCGCTATCCGCTCAAAGGCTAGACTCGCAAAGACACAGCCTTAGCTGACAGGTTGCGTATCGAGCGGACGACGATGGACCGTACGCGCGCGGGCCTGTAACTCTATCTATGGGCCGTCAGCAGCCCACATTGTCGGTGTCGTTTATGACAGTTTGACGCGCAGCAACCGCCCATCCTTCAAATATGATTTTATGCGCAAGTGTCGGTAGAAGGTGTTGACATTGACCTGGGCTGGGTGCCGTAAGTAACGATCTGGATCTTGTACTGCCCGCCCGCCTTTGCGCCACAGCGTTGGCCGCGTTTGAAGCTCAGCTTGATCACTTCCAGTCGACCGATGTCGAGGTGTCGGCCATCAGGGTCTCGAATAACCCCCAAGCTCGGAGGGGAGCATTGAACACCTAGAGTGTGAGGTTTCGACTCGGCGCATCAATAGCTCCCATCAATAGCTGCCGCGGCCGTGCTCTGCCTGCGGCAACATCGACCACCAATGTTGTTGGGCGAACATCTGGATCGCATCTGGGCCTAGCCGATCGCAGATCCTCTGCAGCAGCCGGATCGGTGGTTGTGGTCAACCCCTTGGACAGTTCAGTGAGCCATATACCACTTTGCTCGCCTGCCGGTTAGCCTACTCGTAGCCCGTTGAGCTAAATCTTCATTGGATATGGAAAATAGGCACAGACCTTGATGAATGCCGGCTCGAAATCAACGTCCTAAACGTAGCTAGAAATAGATAGAAGTAAAAACACACTACTCGCCGCTGAAATGCGGCGAAGGTAAACTGCACTCCCGATGTCTGCCTGGTGTGTTTGTCGCGGTGTATACGATGCGACTTCTGGTCCACCCTGATTGCAGTCCCACTCACGCTTCCGGCCGCGGCTTGCCCAGCCAGATACGGGTGCATAACGTCGATCTTGCGGTCATTCTTGGCAAAAAGACCACCAGGGTTAATTGGTCTCGGCGAATGAGACCACCTCCCAGCGAAACCTAATACCAATTTTTTCTAGAACCACAGGCGAGAGGATCTGATTGCCCAGATGCTGGATCAGAAACGACATCACCTTACCGCTCATCTGCAGATTTGACGCATCACCGTTGAGTTAGATCCGATCCAGATACTCGATATCCAATCTCACATGCCCATCAAGGATATCGTGGCTTCTCACCATCACAGCCTTGACCGACCAGCCTCGGTGGCCAGGTGTGGACCGATTCGAAACCAACAGCCAACCACAATTACCCCACCCAAAGCCGACCAGCCACTTAAGCGGTCCGAGTTAGACTTAGTTGGATATCCGGTGCAGAAGGGCTCTCACGGTCGAAGGACTCGGTTTCGTCGTCTGGGTACTTACTGGTTCAACCACCATCTGCGGGCTGGGCACATGAATCTCGCCGGAGACTAGCTGAACACTGGCCAGACCGCTGCAGTTATCGGTGTTTGCGGCATAAGCGCGGCGTCTCGGTGCTCCGATCGTTGTGACTGGAACTTCTGTCGAACCATCCATACACGTGGAGTGACGACCGTTGACTCGAGATATGCTGTCGCTCTCCGGATTAACGACAACATACACAGACACACCGGAGTACGCGAAGAGCTTGAGACCTTGAAGTCGGGACCCGGCACGTTGCGCTGCCTTCAGCATCTGCTCGAGAAACGGTGTTGTGCCCGCCACAGGCGTGCACCGTTCGGATTTTTATTGAGCCGCACTGCATCGGTTCCACCTCCAGCTATCCATAAGTGTGGCGGTGGTGCACAACAGCAGTGTGCATTGGAACGGCGTCGGAGTTCAGTTTCGGTAGCTGTTCTGGTAACCGTATGCTGCGCAAGCAACGACACGAACGTGATGTGACCCGCGCTGCAATCATAGCTTACCAGTACAACAGCACGACTGCTCTGATAGCTGGGTTGTCACCCACTCTAACATAGCAGTGTAGTCATGGCTATCGAACCATGTTGGGAAAAAGACCATCTGGCCGTCGGCGTCTTCGAGGATGAAACGCAGTTTACGATCCTGCCGCGGCAGCAAGATAAGTCGGCAACTGTTACTGCTAGCCTTGATACCAAATACATTACGGCTGAATTCGTGCCAGTTAGGAAACATGAACGACATCACGCTGGTCACGGGGATGCGAGCATGCACCAGCGTCGTTGTTGGCTGGCAGAGACTTCGGTAGTCAAGCCACCTGTCGCCGTCGATCAACATCACCTGACAAGGCGTGTACTGCGCGACCTCGTGTAGCGTATCGACTAGCACGCCATGAATTCACCAGCAGTAGGCGAAAACATCGGCGGTGTAGTTAATCGTACTAATAACCCATCTTAAGCCGATCAGTTTTCTGTTATTGTTCAACCAATATCCGCTTTCTCTGGCACTCAATTGGTGACGTACCTGTGTGCCATGCTCACGGGGCAACCGATACGTGGAGGTAGAGAAGGCATTGGTCGTAATCTGGACTGCTTGTCTGGCAGACGTCGTGTAGATACATTGCACTTGCAGGTCCTGGTGTTCTGGACTTGACGTTAAGGATAGTTGCCAGTTCTGACGGAATAAGTATCGTCGGGATTTCTTGATGAACCTCAACGATCTTCAGGTCGAGCAGGTCATTGAGCAGTGAGAAACGAAGGCTTTACACTTTCCGCCGAATCTCGGTGACCGTGATGGCGTTGATCGTGATCGCACTCCGATCTCAACCGCCAACAAGTCGTTGAACGACATGACCTATTTAACGTATGATTGTTCGGACACCAGCGGTCTGTACATCACGCTGGAGCAGCAAAAGCAACCTATAGATACAGTGGTATGCTCTGCTGGATGAGCCGCTGGCTTTAGCGATTTTGACGCCAGTACCGCAGAAATGTGCGAAGACCACGAGTCGGTTGGTCCTGATGTAAATCGGATCGTCCTAGATAACAGGGCTCCAGATAGGAAACCTGGCATAGGAAAACCGTGGTGTGTCTTAGCCGGTATCTGGTTTGTGCTGCATCTAAGCTTGCGGGAATCAACAGGAGGAGCAGCGACGTATCGGCAGCAACTATGGCGCCGGACGCCTTGGTGGTCAGGGCGCTAACCGCGCACGCTGAGCCGGGCGGGATTTATCCCGCGCCGGCTTGTTTTGCTCGGCATCCTCGATGGGTTGCTCCTGTGCGGCGTGTTGGTCTGCTGAGGATTTGGAACCAACCCGAGCGGCGTAACGGCATTCCAGCGCTAGATGGTCTTCGTGCGATAGCGGTTGCGTTGGTGCTCACTCAGCACGGTGGCATTCCCGGCCTGAGCGGCGGATTCATCGGCGTCGATCTCTTTTTTGTCCTCAGTGGGTTTCTGATTACGTCGTTGCTGCTTGACGAGCTGCGACACACGGGGCGTATCGACGCTATCAACTTCTGGATTCGGCGTGCATGCCGGCTACTGCCAGCTTTGGTGTTGATGGTGCTCACCGTAGGCATTGCTCGCGAACTTTTTCCGTACCAGGCGCTCACCAACTTACGGAACGATGCGATAGCAACGTTTTTGTGGGTAGCGAATTGGCGCTTCGTGGTCCATAAGGCCGACTATTTCACACAAGGTACGCCTCCCTCGCCCCTGCAGCATGCCTGGTCGCTTGGGGTGGAGGAGCAGTACTACCTTGTCTGGCCACTGCTGTTGATCGCGGTAACTTTACTGTTGGCCGCGAGGGCCAGGCGGCGTTGCCGCTACGCGACCCTCGGTGCCGTTAGATTGGCTGTCTTTGTGCTCGCCTCATTGGGAGCCTTAGCTTCTGCCACAGTCGCCATCGCCCGTGTTTGCGACGTTACACGCGACCGCATCTATTTCGGCACCGATACCCGTGCGCAAGCGTTGCTGGTTGGCGCCGCGGCGTCGGCTCTGCTGGTTCGGGATTGGCCGTCGCTAAACCGTGGTTGGTGCTTGATTAGGACTCGGTGGGGGCAGTTGATCGCTCGGTTCCTACCGGTCCTTGGTCTGGCAGGGTTGGCGGCGGCTACACACTATGCAACGGGAGGGGCCGGTGACTTCCGTCACGGCCTGCTGATCGGGGTCGCAATTGCGGCCGTCATCGTGATCGCGCCGGTGGCATTGGAACAGCGTGGAACGGTGGCCCGCCTACTTGCATTGCGCCCGCTGGTGTGGCTGGGCACTATTTCGTACGGCATTTACTTGTGGCACTGGCCGATTTTCCTGGCGCTCAACGGCGAGCGCACCGGGTGGTCCGGAGTCCCACTGTTTGCCTCTCGGTGTTCTGCGACAGTGGCAGTGGCGGCAGTATCCTGGTGGTTGATCGAACAACCCATTCGCCACTGGCGACCGGTACGAGTGCCGTTATTGCCGTTGGCTGCGGCCACTGTCGCTAGTGCCGCTGCGGCGACGATGTGGGTGATTCCGGTGGGAACCGAAACGGGTTTGCGTGATATTGCTCTGCCGCCGGAAGTGTCGACGGTAGCGGCCGTATCACCGTCCCCGCCGAGAGGAAAACTTTCGAGTACGCGAGATCCTAACCAGCCTTTTACTGTTGCGGTATTTGGTGATTCGATCGGGTGGACTTGGATGCACTATCTTCCGCCGACGCCAGGATTCGCCTTTATCGACCACACCGTCATCGGCTGCAGTCTGGTGCGTGGCACGCCGTATCAGTATATTGGCCAAACTCTGGAGCAACGACCAGAATGTGATAACTGGCCCATCAGGTGGTCGACTCAGATCAACAAAGATCATCCAAATGTCGCACTGCTGATTATAGGTCGCTGGGAGACGGTAAACCGCGTTAACGAAGGACAGTGGACACACATCGGCGATCCAACTTTCGACTCTTACCTCAATGCGGAGCTGCAGCAAGCACTGAATATCCTGGGCTCCTCTGGTGTTCGAGTGGTCGTTGCCACGGTGCCATACAGCCGCGGCGGCGAAAAGCCTGATGGTCAGTTGTATCCAGAAGACCAACCGGATCGAGTTAACCAGTGGAACACCATGTTGCGCAATACAGTTAGTCAACATTCGAACGTACAGATCCTCGATCTGAACAAAAAGCTATGTCCGGACGGTGTTTACACCGCTAAGGTCGACGGAATTAAGGTGCGCAGCGACGGTGTCCACCTCACTCCGGAAGGCGTCAAATGGTTGACACCTTGGCTAGAAGAATCTTTGAAGTAGTTGTTAATTACTGCCGTACCTAATCGGGTTTTATACTGCTGAGATTTTGACCGGATAAACGATGATTATGTAGCCATTGTCTGGATTACGTGCGTAATCGAGGTATGGTTGGGTTTTGGGTATGTTCGTGTTGTCAGCAACAGTCAATTCTCCCATCGACAGCTACGGTTCGAGCGGTTTTTTTGGCAGATTATCGCTCCTTCCAACCGTTGATCAAACGAACTCAACTGATCTGTGGATTTTTACCAGGTTCGAAGCGTATCGTTCTTTTAGAACGGTGATCAGGTAGTTCAATCCGTTCGTGTTGAACATTTGTTTCGCACCGGCGCTCTTGGTGGCGCTGAGTTCAGCCGGAACGGACCAATCGCCGCTGTCATTGTGGGGTCGTATTACCGCCGCGAGGTGGATGGCGTGGCTGCTAAACGACGTACCAAATTCGACCACCGTATTGGTACGGATTAGTCCGTACCAATACGTAAGCAGTAGGCCGGCTTCGGGGTGGGGGATACTGGTATGTATTATGTATGAAGTCACGCCAGCGCGTCGGTGCGTTCTTGTTCGCTCGTCAACTACATCTGTTCGAGCTCGTCCACCTTCTAGCTCAACAGTGACGTCTGACTTTTCGCCTCGGCATACATTCGGTTGACCGCCACCACGACCTAGCCGGATATTTGACTGCCTCTACCAAACGACGGAAGCGTGAAGCTGACCATAAATGCCAATCTAAGCTTCTTAAGATTTAAGATTCTGTACTAAGGCGTTTGACGAGCACCGGGTGTCGGGTGTAAGCATGGGAATGCAAGCACCTCGGTAGGTGAGGCTTCTGCATGGATATAGGCCACCGATCCCGGACGTCGAGAGATGCATCGGGTCAAGACAACTCCCAGGGTTGGGTCCAAGTCCAAGTGGTTTCTGGACGTTGGTCCAGATATGCTGTGCAGTGCCTAAGCTCCGGCGATGAGGGGATGCGTTCGGCGGTTTCCTGCTGAATGTTTCTGCTTCTTACCTACAGGTGACTAAATATAGCCGACACCCGCGTGTGTCCCGGCCGTGAGGAGGTGAGGGCGAGATGAGTCCGAGTGACAGTCCGTATGTGAAAAAAATTGTCTTGTCCCGATCCAGTTCCGGTGTTCCTTCTTCCGCCTGAGCTTTCTCGGATGTTCCGTATGCATCTGTCGCTATGCTCTGGGTTGCAGCCCATGCCCAGGTGCGTCTCGGTGTTTTGAAAGCCGTTGTGCATGACGTTATTGAATGCCACCTGCCGATTGGGTTCCTGGTAGGAGAACGATCATGATCTTTTTTGGTGCACAACATGTTATCTGTGCTACTAGGGTGACCGAATGGTCAATGTTGCGTGCGTTGCGGTTGCGAACCAAACGTCGGGGAACCCGGCGCCTCCTGACTCCGCAGGAGCGGGCCGACCGGTATCTGTCGCGGATGGCTATTTCGATAATAGCTAGCTAGGCGGTTATCCGTCGGTCAGTGCGGAGAACCACCCTGGTCTGTCCTGCTATAACTCACCCAGCGGCGGGCGATGTCCCCTGCTTAGCGCGCCTTGTCGCTCATCATCTTTGAGCACGAGCCCGTCGATAATAGCGAGAATCCAATGACTTACATTTCTACTGATGCAATCAGTGCCGTAGCGGTCCCGCCTACCACCGGTGACGCCATCATGTGTGTCAAAAACTGTGCTACACCACGGGTAACACCCGACACGTCCGGTTCATCTGTGCTGGATTCCGCACACGTCGGTGACATCGTTGGTGCGTTTGGCCGCATAGGGTGGGATGTCACCCATGCGAGCCGCAGTCGTTGGCAACAACTGCGATTGATGATGGTTATCACAGGTCCGGGACTGATTGCGATGATTGGTGACAACGATGCCGGTGGTGTCGCTACCTACGCACAGGCCGGACAGAAGTACGGGATGAACTTGTTGTGGACACTGGTGCTCCTGATCCCGGTTCTGTATGTCAACCAGGAGATGGTGCTCCGGTTGGGTGCGGTTACCAGGGTTGGGCATGCACGACTGATTTTCGAGCGGTTCGGCAAGTTTTGGGGTGCTTTCAGCGTTGGTGACTTGTTGATCCTCAACGCTTTGACAATCGTCACCGAATTCATCGGTGTGTCATTGGCGCTAGATTTTTTGGGTTGCCCGAAGACGATCGCTATACCCGTTGCCGCAGTGCTGTTGTTCGCGATGGTCGCCGGTGGCTCATTCCGTCGTTGGGAGCAGGTGATGTTCATGCTGATTTCGGTAAATGTTGCTGTCATCCCGCTGGTGTTGTCGGTGCATCCTGCCCTGGGCCCAAGCCTGCACGGACTGCTGCCGTCATTGCCCGGCAAGCCAGATTCCCCGACCTCCGTTGTGTTGCTGGTCATCATGGCGATTGTGGGCACCACGGTGGCGCCTTGGCAATTGTTTTTTCAACAGTCTAGTGTGGTTGACAAGCGCATCACGCCGCGCTGGATGCGTTATGGCCGAGCCGATCTGGTTGTCGGTATCGTCGGTGTCATGGCAGGGGCTATCGCCCTGATGTCGGCAACTGCTTTCGGGCTCGCCGGTACAGCTGACTCTGGCAACTTCACTGATGCAGGGGCGGTAGCATCCCACTTATCCGATCACGTCGGGCACCCGATAGGTGTATTGTTCGCGATCATTTTGTTGGACGCGTCGTTGATAGGTGCCAATGTCGTTGGGCTTGCCACTACATATGCACTCGGCGATGCTCTGGGCAAGCCTCATTCGCTGCATTGGAAAATTACCGAAGCCCCACTGTTTTACGGTAGCTACACAGCGCTTCTTGGGATATCGGCTGTGGTCGCGTTCAGCCCTGGTCACATCCTCGGTCTCATCACGCAAGGTGTGCAGGCGCTCGCCGGTGTGCTGCTGCCTTCGGCAACTGTGTTTTTGGTGCTGCTGTGCAATGATCGCCCAGTGCTGGGTCCGTGGGTGAACACTGCACGCCAGAATGTTTTTGCGTGGATGATCGTGTGGTCGCTGGTGGTGTTATCGCTGATGTTGACTGTGGTGACATTGTTCCCCAACTTATCGACAGCGGCCATGGTGGGTGGCTTGGGTGCCGGCACCGCGCTTGGTGTTGTTGGGGCTGCTGCTGTCATTGTAGCCGGCTGGTTAGCTGAGCGTCGCGGCGCCGGGGGCATCGCGCAGCAGCCTAGTTGCTCGGGTTCCGAACAAGCGCAGTTCGATGCGCTAGCGAGACTGACGCGTGCTGAAAGAAGAGCCTTGTGTGATGAGCGTCGCGCAAACTGGACTATGCCCGTTTTAGCGAACCTAGATCGGCCGGTCATGTCGCCGGTGCGTCGGATAGGGTTGTTGATGCTACGTGGTTATTTGGTGCTGGCCTGCGTGTTGGTTGTGGTTAAAGTTGTCCAGGTTGGTGTCGGTTAGCGTGTTGAGCAGTTTGAGACGCCACAATAGTGGCGTCTCAAACTGCTCAACACGTAGCAGCAGAATGATTTTTTGCCGTGTGTGTCACTGTCCCCAAACACCTGCGGCGCACCCGACCTCTAGGGTGGCACGGTAGCTGATCGCCGCAGCGTGCGGTCCCGGTGCCAACAGTTGATACGCTTTTATCCACTTCTGGTGCCAGCCTTGCCGGCTTGCTGCAAAGGGACAATAAAGATGATGGTGTGTTGACCCATTCCAAGGCTACACTAAAATCCATCGCCAACTGAACGTAGTCGGGACGCACAAGTCGATGAACGCGTCGATTCCGTTCGGCCTCGTCTTCCGCAGCCGGATTTGGCCAGACTCTGGAAAACGTGTCTCGTAGGTGATCCGGAGGACGCCACACGAGCGCAGTCAGTCGGCGTTGCTTGGCCCTATAAATGCCAACATTTGCTCCTTGAGCAGAACCAACAACTGCACGACAAGGCTGTCTACGCCGCCTCTCGACAACATACAGCGAACCAGCTACCTCCCAACTCAATTAAGGGAGGTTTCGGGATCAACTGCCCCAACGGACCACCGGTGTGAATGGCGTGGCTGGAGCAGTGGAAGCTGCACCCCGGGCCCTCGTCGTCGACGAAGAACTCGACGACGTCAGGCAACACGGCGGTCACTACGCAGGTAAGGTCGGCGGCCCTCGCCGAACGAAAACTCGGCGGGGGAATGTCTATCTCGTGCACCGCACCGCCGCTGCTGGTGTCTTCGCCGGAGGTTGATGCCGTCTGTGTGAAAATCGGTCACTATCTCGCCACGACTGTGCAGCGGCATATAGACGTTGGCTAATTATAACACGCTACGACCTCCGTAACGGTCGAACCGCACAACACGCATCACCGCCGCCGTCATCTTCAGCTCCTTACTTGTGTATCGAAGCTTATGCGTTGTCGCACATACACATAGGTGGTAAGACATTTCCGGCCATGGGCCTGTGCGGCCATTTATCGGCCTCTTGTGTTCCCGCCAATTTTCGCAGTAACGGACTACCAATGACAATCGCTCGGTCAGCACCTCCTTCCTTATCCCGGTCTGCACCAGCAATTCTCCACCGGCGTCGGTATGCCAATTTATCGAGGGTAAAGCGTTCGTGAATCTTAAATTCGACAGTGTACCAACGATCCGATCGATCCAAGGGTTTGTAGCCTATATTCGGTAGCAGCAAGCCACCGCGATAAAAAATGGATTGCTTAATTAGTTGCGGGTTTTCCTTCCCGGTTCTGTTTGTTTAAGCGTTGGCGCCGTCGGTAATCTCCCGGCCATGCTTCGGGTACCTTAATTTCATTGTTGCACCTGCATTTAGCTTAATTTTGTGTTACCGTGGGTTTGGTGAGATATGTTCGTCGGGAACTACCGAAGGCCAATTTTATTTCGAAGGCTATCAAAGTCAGGACGCGGAATCCCATACACCACCCGACTCGTTGTCGCCCAGTCTAGCCCACCCGAGTTGATTCGCACCGAGCCAATGAGGTTTTAGTGCTTGAGCCCCCTGCCTTCAACCCAGGTGCTGCAGCAAAGCCGCCTACCGCAGCACCAACTCCCGCAGCCGGCTGATCACGATAAACCAGCCCGCACTTCGACCCGGATTAATCCCTGGTCCCGGAAAGGGGGGCTCGGCTACGAGCCGAACATCCAGGATCAGGGTACCATTGCGTTCCACCCCGGCTGTTCAGCCAGGTAATACACTGGCCACTGTAGTTGTTACTGCATGGCTAGCTAGGAAGAATCCGTTTGTAGCGACGCTGGTAGCCCGCAGGTCCTCATAGTCATGACCCGACTATGAGGACCTGGCCACAAACAATGCTGGCCTCAGCGTACCTACTTGCGTTGGCCTACGCCCTGGGGCGAGGAATGTAATGGGTGCCCATTCTGATGTATTGTCCGTCAACCTAGTCCGAAACGCTGCACTATATCGACGGCAACGCCCTGTTCGGCACGCCGGATTTTACTCCATGGGACCATTTATTCCTATCCGTAATAGGCTGCAGTGATTAACGAGTTGTTGACTCTGTACGGTGAAGATTTACTGGCCAAGAACTCGCCCCCAATGCATCGATGAAAAGCTGCTCAAATTCCAGTTACGGAATCTCCGCGGATATTTCAACGACGATATGGATAAACTTGTCAATGAAGAGCCGGTCAAGAAATTTTTGATATTCAGCTGATCTAGCGCTATAAAGTAAAAAAATTACCGGTATTCAGCGCCAGTAATTACTATAATCCGTTGGTGCCGTGTACGCATCTCAAACCCACTCGGACATGCTTGGTGCAAGCAGGGAGCCTATGTCCAGTTCTAGACCACCGAGGAGCCGTCGTTCCTTGAAAAGACTTCAATCAACCACGTGCTGACGGCGCGGTGGTCGCATCCATCATTCCGCTGCTGTTGTGGCTCGCCGGTCAATTCAACGACTTACCCAATTTCTGCACGTTTTAGATCCGAATGTCGGATTCTCTTCGGTAGGCTGGCTGCCCCGCAAGTACTGCGCAGCCAGCATAGTCGCGGGTTAAACCGGTCCAAGTATCCGCAGATCCGTAACGTACTTGTTCGATTAAAACCAGCGATGGATGCGGAATATCTTTTATACACAACAATTTTGGCTGTCTGCACTACCTTTAGCCGAATATCCGTCGGCTATTCCGGATTCTGATAAGCTATCAATGGGCTGACCGCTGCTTGTACTGCAAAGCCCGCAGAGCGGGTTCGAAACGCCTTAGTTATTTGGTCATAGTCATCGATCCGCTGGAGGTCGTGGCCAGCTTCGAGTAGCCAGGCCACGAACACATCCGAGAATAGCTCGTCATCGTGTGGGTTCATCACGTCGTCGGACCGCTAGCCGCCGTACACCTTTGCAAACTGTGAGGTGACTACCTCGGCTACGAAGTCCGTCGGCAAACCGTCGTAATGTGCCCGTTAGTCCGCACAATGTTGTGTTCCTCGCGTAGCGACACCGCGGTTGCCTCACGTTAGGCCACCACTTCGATCGGGTCACCGACGTTAACGGTGTTGAAATACCATGTGGCGTCGTCTGGGCTTAGGTTTATACATCCATGACTGACGTTGGTGTAACCCTGTGAGTTCACCGACCATGGGGCTGAGTGTACGTAGACGCCGCTCCAGGTAACCCGAACCGCGTACTGCGCGGTGATCAAATACCCTTCGGGAGAATTTAGCGGAATACCGATGGTTCGTGAGTCCATCACGACGGTGCGCTCCTTAGACAATGCGGTGAACTTACCGATCGGTGTCGGCCGGGTGGGCTTACCCATGGACGCCGGCATGGTACGGAGTACCTCTCCGTTTCTGCTGACGGTGAAGGTGTGCGTGGACAGGCTGGCAACGCCGAGCAACGCGTCACCGGTTTCGAAGCCCGTCGTCAGCGCCTGAACCTCGACCGATACATGAGTGTAGGCGGGCCAATACTTGGTTGGAATCCACTGCACGACATCTCCATCAAGCCACTCGAAGTGGCCGGTCATGTTGTTCGGCGATGTTATACGAATCGACCGCTCAGCGGCGGAGCGGTCCGTCACCGGTGCGGTGAACGTCACCACCACCAGATGAGCCACACCCACCACCGCGCCGTTAGTAGGCAGCACCGAAGCAACTTCAGGGGTCGGCTTTAGTGCAGGGATAGCGGCCACGCTAGGGCTGCCTGATTCTGCCACCGCCATCAGGATGATCGCGGCCATGACAAGTAGATAACGAACCGCTTGATACATGGCTTCCGCCCTTCGAGATGGTGCGGTCAACACAACGTTACTCTAGTTAGTTTAGTGGCCATCTACCCATTACAGGTTTTAGCAAACGTTGATTAATTTGTTCGGGTAGTCTTTTGCGCACTGTCCCAGCATGAGGGGCGGTTGGTGCGTACCTTGTGTGGATCGGCGTGCTAGACAATAATAGCTCATTGCTTATCGTTGAGTCATTGCTCAATGTTGTTGAACTGAAACACAAATTTTCTTCTGTTCGCAGCACTCCGAACTTGGCAGGCCTTGGTCTCCGTGTGGTGAAAATAGCAGCAACACATAAGTATTCGTAGTTTCAACATCGCCACCTGTCCGCTAATACCGAGCTAACGCCTGGCTGTTAGAAATCTATTTGCGGTTGCTTCGAGTGGGTAGGTTGGATGGGCTGGTAGCGACGCGTTAGCCTCAGCGAGATTGGTACCCAAAGGGAGGAGGTACGGGTGCTCTTCCGTCAACTGGAGTACTTCGTCGCGGTAGCCCAGGAGCGGCACTTCGCCAGAGCGGCCGAAAGGTGCTACGTTTCGCAACCTGCGCTCTCATCCGCGATCGCCAAACTCGAACGTGAGCTGAACGTCACACTGATTAACCGGGGGCACAGCTTTGAGGGCCTAACGCCCGAAGGGGAGCGCCTGGTCGTGTGGGCCAAGCGTATTCTCGCCGAACACGATGCATTCAAGGCAGAGGTGCATGCAGTGCGGTCCGGGATCACTGGTACGCTTCGATTAGGCACGGTGCCTACTGCCTCGACGACAGCGTCCCTGGTCCTCTCGGCTTTTTGTTCGGAGCACCCATTGATAAAAGTGCAAATCTGCTCCCGACTGCCTGTCACTGAACTGCACCGACGGCTGGGCGATTTTGAGCTCGATGCCGTCATCGTACACTCCGCGCCTGACGACACTCACGCTGTGGACCTGGTGCCGCTTTACCATGAACATTACGTGTTGGTATCGCCGGCGGATATGTTGCCGCCTGGGGCGTCGGTGTTGGCATGGCCAGAAGCCTCGCAGCTGCCGCTGGCTTTACTCACGCCCGACATGCGAGACCGCCAGCTTATTGATAGGGCCTTTGCTGGTCACGCGATCACTGCTACCCCGCAAGTAGAGACCGACTCTGTCGCTTCGTTATTCGCTCAAGTGGCGACTGGAAATTGGGCGTGCATTGTTCCGCACACCTGGCTGTGGACGACGCCGATAGGCGCAGAGATCCGTGCGGTAGAAATGGTTGATCCGGTTCTGAAAGCCGACGTCGCACTCGCCACCAACTCCGCCGGGCCAGGTTCTCCGGTAGCCCGTGCGCTCGTCGCATCCGCCAAGCAACTGGCGTTGAACGAATTTTTTGAAGCTCAGTTAGCGGGAATCACTCGTAGACGCTGACCGATATTGCGGCATTGCGGCGTTCGTGGGTTTGAGGCGCGCGAGGCGTCCGTTTTTCACCTCCACGGTTGGATGCCACGAGCTCGAAGTCAACGATTGATAATCCGTTCGATGTGATCGCTTCGGTTAGCATCGACCGCAGCTAATAAAGTGTTATGAGATAATATACTTGACTGCCGAAGACTTCTTCGATTACGTTGTGGCGCGAGCGTTTAGTCAAATCGATGTTGTAGGTTGATGAGGGGACCGCGTCGGCAATAGCATAGCCCATGCCGATACCCATCACGTCCCAGGTTTCCGTGTCAAGTCGGTGCTGGCTTCTCTATCTTGAGGAATTTACTGGCCGGGGCGAGTATATGGGCTCCGGTGGTCGAGACACAGATCGAGCGATTGTGCGGAACATCGCGAATGACGTTCAGTGCGTTGTCGAAATGCATTGGATGAGATATCGTCGGCCAGACACTGGCGGATTTTGACTCCGTTTGCTGTTTTGTGATCTGGCCAGCTCGTTGGTCCAATATGTGGGAGCGACGATCCGACTCGTAGTCGCGCCGTTGAGTAGCATCGACCTCCCCGCACCAACTTAGCTGTCCAGTGGCGACGCGATCAGCCGGCCGCTGCCGAACTCCGCCACCGCGATATCAATCTGAATAAAAACAAATCGACTTGAATAAAAACAAATTTTGCATCAGTATGCCACTGCGGCGATTCACCGTCGCCGATAAGCCAGTTCAGCCGGGCGTTGACCCGGCCAATCCTGCACTTGCTTACGATGGCCAGCGAACGCGCGGCGGTAGCGGACTGCGGGTATGGAGTTGGGCGATAGCCCTTTGGCCATCAACATCCACGTGGATGTCTTCTCAAGACATCTTCGACATGGCTTGCATCATGTTGTCTGCTTGTGCATAAGCTTGAGTACGAACAGCCGGGGCTACTCCTGTGCCAACGCGTTCAATGCGCGATCAACCGATTCCGGCTCCGACAGCTGACGGGGCGCGAGATTGACGAACTGGAAAATTGTGTCGGATGCGGCCGGGAGCACAAGGACCGAGACCATCGTATAACCGAGGGATATCGAGGTAAGCGGTGCCCGGGAAGCCCAACACTGAAACGCAAATGGCGCGCCCTGTTCTTGCTTGGTCAATCCGGGATGTCGCCTTCGCGAAAGGCTTTACAGCGTTGAGCTGGTCGAGGTCATCGTAATCTTCTTAATGCCGATCCACCAGCGCTTGATTGCTTGCACCCTAGGTCTGGATCAGCGTAAAGCAATTAATCGTGGCGTTTGCCAAGGCAACTAGGCTGTTGAGGAAGCCGGGTGCCGCCACCATTCCAATTAGACACACACGGGCGTCGGACGAGGAATCCAGCAGCGGCACGGCGTTGGACAGAGGTCTTCTGACGGAAGCTGATGTGGCGGATTCCAAGCACCTACGCGATACGCACGAGGTCGGTGATCGGGATACCAACGACCCTGTAGATTGTTTCGATGCCGTTGACCTTGAGCGGATCCACAACGCGGTCAAACGCGCGCTTTTCGCCCTTGTCGCCGCTTCGCTGCCAGGGAGGGGCATGTTAAGAATCGACTACATCGTGTGCGTCTAGGCGGGCTGTAGGCGATCCGCAACGGCTTTGATGTAATCACACTGATTTGGCGGACTCGTCGCTGTCCAAGCCTAAGCCGCTGTGCGGTGATCCACGTCGTCTATCGAAGGACTATATTTACCTGTTAGTCGGCGTATTATTGCCGTTTCAATGGTATTCGCTATCAAGCATTATCGGGTGGTTATTGGACGCATGACAAAACTGCGTGGCATGGTTTTCTGAAGAGAAACGCTGTTCATATCGAAGAAGGCGTAAGGAGTGCGGCGATGAAATCGGAGTCGATTACCAGCAGCAGAGCTCCGGTTGAACAGATAGATGCGAGGCTGACTGGCCAATTCGAAAGCCCGAGTATCGCCAGCTTGGTCGAGGCGGCAGCAATTCGGAATCCAAGCGCGCCAGCGCTTGTCGTGACCGACAATCGCATAGTGGTGAGCTACCGAGATTTGCTCCGACTGGTCGATGATTTGACCGTCCAGCTGGCGCTGGGTGGCCTGCTGCCTGGCGATCGGGTAGCGCTGTGCGCGGCTAGCAACATTGAATTCGTTGTAGGCTTACTAGCGGCGTCGCGAGCCGGCCTGATTGTGGTGCCGTTAGATCCGGCTCTACCTGTCAATGAGCAATGCATCCGGAGCCAAGCAGCGGGCGTGCGAGTGACATTGGTGGACAGTCTTGCCCTTGAAGGCGTTAGCGACCAGCGAGCAGCGACGATGCGCTACTGGCCGATTGCGGTTTCCTACGGTAGCGTCACAGGCGCTTCGGAAGGCAGCTTGTTGGTCCACCTGGACGACACTGCGGCGTTGCATCCAGTCACTTCGACGCCTGACGGGCTCCGGCACGATGACGCTATGATCATGTTCACTGGAGGAACGACGGGTTTGCCGAAGATGGTCCCGTGGACAGACGGGAATATCGCCGGTTCCGTTCACGCCATCATTACCGCGTACCAGCTCGGCCCACAGGATGCGACTGTCGTGGTGATGCCCCTCTACCATGGTCATGGGCTCATTGCTGCGTTGCTGTCGACCCTGGCATCTGGAGGTGTGGTGTTGCTCCCTGCTCGCGCGCGGTTCTCGGCGCGCACATTCTGGGACGACATCGATGCCGTTGCGGCTACTTGGTACACGGCCGCGCCGGCGATTCATCGGATCTTGTTGGAACTCGCTTCTACTCAATCTTTCCGGAGTAAGCGAGCCAAACTCCGCTTTATCCGCAGTTGCAGTGCGCCCCTTACCCAGGAAACGGCGCAAGCGCTGCGTGAAGAGTTCTTGGCGCCGGTGATATGTGCTTTCGGCATGACCGAGGCCACTCACCAGGTGACAACCACAAATATAAAATGGTTCGGCCAAGGGGAGAATCCCACCGTAACAAACGGTCTTGTCGGTCAGTCAACTGGCGTACAGATCCGCATCGTCGGGTCCGACGGTCAACCCCTCCCCCCGGATACCGTAGGGGAGGTTTGGTTGCGTGGCTCCACAGTGGTGCGTGGGTATCTGGGTGATCCGGCGATAACCGCAGCGAACTTCACCCACGGATGGTTGCGTACCGGTGATCTGGGGTCACTGTCGGTAACCGGTGACCTGAGGATCCGTGGCCGGATCAAGGAACTCATAAACCGCTCCGGCGAGAAGATCTCGCCGGAGCGCGTCGAAGGTGTATTGGCCAGTCACCACAACGTTATGGAGGTAGCGGTATTTGGTGATCCTGACAAGGTGTACGGGGAGACAGTGACCGCAGTGATTGTTCCTCGCGAGGTCATAGCACCGACTCCGTCGGAGCTTGCGGTGTTCTGCCGTGATCGGTTGGCGGCCTTCGAAGTGCCCACCAGATTTCAGGAGGCGAGCGCGCTTCCGCACACCGCCAAAGGTTCGCTCGACCGCCGCGCCGTGGCCGAACAGTTCGCTCATCGGGGGTGAGGATGTGAGGACCCAGTTACGTTCGAAGCCACGTTTTCCCACTCGGTCTGCACGCACCCACATCGTCGATGTGATAGGTCTGGACCAGTGTGGCCACAGCGTCAGCGATCACCAGAACTCCGATCAGTCTCGTGCAAAGTACATTTCACCGTTTGTCCGCTTGTCCGGCGAATATGGACAGTGGTTAGCAAAGCGAACACGGCTACCAGCGGTGCAAGGAGATGTAGATCAAGGTTTCGCCGAGTTCTTTGTGAATCCGCAAGGTGATGGACAGGGCGATCCGGATTTTAACCATCTAACCATCAGACTCGCGCGTTTGGTCAATGGGATCAAGATATCAAGGTATTAGAGTACCGCCGGTAAGTACCAGAACCAGCTAGATCAGTCGCCGTCGCGTTGCGGTCCATAGCACGCAACGGATCACCAAAATGGCGGTCAGCGGACCCAAGACGACAAAATGTTTGGCAGTCTGTGGGCGAGAAATTCGCTAATCGTCAATATTTTATAATAAATACACGTCTACATGCGTGGTATTCACCCAGGACGTTGCGGATTCCTGCATAGGTTCATAGCGGGTGAATAACACGACGTCGTATGTGAATTGAATCATTTGCGTTGGTTCTTCCCATCGCCGCGTCTACGACATCATCGGATATCAGCACAGAGATCTCGTCGATCGGCTCGAGCAAGGTAACCGTCATCGCAGCTGCCGTTTTCCGTAAGGCCACCGCACTCGCCGCCGGGAATGCTAAGTCCGAAGGGGCGACGCTGTGTGCTTTACCGTCCAGCGGTGTGACTCGGACGTCGACCACCGGGTAGCCGGCTCGTACTAGTTTGCTGATCACTCAGATGTCGCCCACTACCGCCACGGGCGCGGAGTGCTGCTGACCGCTGAGTGGGAATGCAAGGACCCCGATACGTTTATCCTTGTCACGGTCACTCTGCCCAGATGCTTGCGCGCTGTTATCCGAACTCGAAGCACAGCAAAATCGCGCGACATGTGAACTATCGTGTCAGGGTTGGTGGTCTCGGAAAACATCTGTACCAGGACGACCCTGCCGACCGTAGGGTCTGACGTCGTCTTCACCTCCTCTGCAAGTAACTACCGTTAGCGCTACAAGCCAGCTAGACGTGCAGCGAACCCAGCGAACCCTTCGGTGTGAAGAATTTTGTCCTTGAATGTTCCACCAGCGACTCATCCTCGGATTCCTAGAGAATTCCTTCAATCAGGGTGTCGCGCGCTTGCTCGGGTACGATCGGCGTCCGACGGGTCGTTGGCGTCCGTTGCTCTGGGCCGCCATTGTAATCGATCGCAGGTCTGTGACAACAATCCGATCAGGTCGTCTTCAGTAGGAAGGAAAGTGGTATATTTCTTTCTTGAACGTGTTTTTTGCGGCAGAAAGTGTCTCCTGATAATTCATCTTGGGAGTGGCCGAGCTTAGTGATTGCTGCGGATCGAGGACTATCCACCGAAGCCCTGGTTTGCCGCGATGACGAACGGCGTGCAATCTGCGGCTCGCAGCTCGCCCACAAAATCGGTGTATCCGGGCGTGCGTCGACGGGGTTGACCTTGATGCTGTCGTATAAGTAGATGAAGTCAGGGTAACGCCCCACTGACCGCTGCTGACAGATTTCAGCTTCGCCGTAGTTGTAGACCGTACTGTCGTACACCACTGTGCCCGGTCTGGGTAACAGGCTGGCCGCGATCGGTAGTGCTTCGACGAAGGTGGTCTTACCAGCTACGGACGGACCGACCAGAACCACATTGCGAACGTTGTTGGGGCTGCTCGCGGTGGGAACGACTACCGTGTTTCGGGGATCCATTCACTCCTGTCCGCTATAGATCTTTTCCTTTTCGTAGTTTTCCGGGGCCATTACACACGCCCTACATAAGTATGTGTCCCATCTAACAGTATGCGGTAAACAGCTTTCCCATCAGCGACTGCCTAACACAAGGCTGCTGGCCGGGTACCAATGACTGGGCCGTAGCACTGGCTTGCGTTGGTTGACCCGGGTCTGCCGGGGGACGTCAGCTCGTCGGGTCGAATTCCCGTACAGTGTCGGTGTAGGTAGGGCCACACTAGGTTAACGGCCTGGAGAGTTGTACTCAGATGGCAAACTTCCTCTGTCACTATGCCGCACGTATCGACAGTCACGACCTGGCGGGGGCGGTCGCTCTCTTCGAGCCTGCCGATATCCGCATCAGGCCGACGGCACAGTCAATGCCACCCGGCTACTGGCGATCTGGAAGTCACTGATCATGCTTTATCCCGATAGCACACCCCGAATCACACACGTGTTTAGCAATCCGCTCTCGAAGTCGACGAGGACGCTGGTATCGTGACCCGGCTCAGCTACTACAATCGTGTGACAACAGACCGCGGGGTTTACGATGTAGATGATTGTTGCTCGGACCGATACCACGACCGTCTTGAGTGGGACGACAATATACAGGGGGAACCATCGGCTTGTGTGTAGCACTGAGCCGACCTTAAGGTGAGGGGAATCTCCCCGCCCGGCGCGACCTCACTTAACCCCGTTACGTCAGCACAGCTGATCGTTTGACAGCAACCTCAGCGTTCCGTTCTTCGCCGGCCGGAGCGATATCCCAAATGTGTAGCCGACAGCAATTTGCACTAGCTTGATATACACAAAGTCATGCCACCCAGAACCGAAGGTTGGAACAATTCTAGTTCTTAGCTGGATGCGGGAGATTACGGGATGAGCAGACAACCCCACCGTTCACTCTGGCGGTCATGGCTGGTAAGTACATTAGCTGCGCTAGGTCTGAGTCTAGCCGTGGTTCCAGGGTCAGCCACACCGTCTGGACCGTCCACTTTGGCGCTCGATCGGTTCAGCAACCGGCCACCCCTGCCGCTCAATCCCGCCGCGATGGTTGCGCCTCAGGTGGTCAATATCAGCACTAGATTAGGCTACAACAGCGCGGTGGGAGCCGGGACGGGAATCGTTATCGATTCCAGCGGTGTCGTGCTGACCAATAATCACGTGATCTCGGGTGCTACCGATATCAGTGCGTTCGATGTCGGAAATGGCAAAACTTACGGCGTCGACGTGGTTGGTTACGACCGTACCCAGGACGTCGCGGTGCTCCAGCTTCGTGGCGCGAGTAACCTGCCTACCGCAGTAATCGGTGGTGACGTGGCGATCGGCGAACCGATTGTGGCTCTGGGCAACACGGGCGGCCAGGGTGGACTTCCCAGCGTGTTGCCGGGTCGTGTCGTAGCACTTAACCAGACCGTCCAAGCGTCTGAACCCCTGACCGGCGCCCAAGAGACGTTGTCCGGACTAATCCAGGTCGACGCCCCGATCAAACCCGGCGATTCGGGCGGGCCCGTCGTCAACAGCCGAGGTCAGGTGGTCGGCATGAACACTGCTGCTACCGATAACTACAAGATGTTGGGTGGGCAGGGCTTCGCCATTCCGATTGGTCAGGCGATGGAGGTCGTCGGTGCCATCCGGTCCGGGGCTGGGTCAAACACCGTACACATAGGCCCGACGGCCTTCTTTGGCCTGGGCGTTTTAGACAACAACGGCAACGGCGCACGGGTTGCCCGTGTGGTCGCGACGGGTCCAGCCGCGATGGCTGGGATTTCGGTAGGTGACATCATCACGTCGGTCGACGGTGTACCCATCAGCGAGGCCACCGCTATGACGAATGTGCTCGTGCCGCATCATCCTGGGGAAACCGTTGCGGTGAACTATCGCTCTGCTGGCGGCGGTGACCTCACCGCGAATGTGACGTTAGCGGAGGGACCTCCAGCTTGACATCCGGTCGGATAGTGGCGCGGCCTGCCGGCCAGCCAATTCGCTTGGAGCGATGCTTGATCTCAGGCCTGATCCCAGGGTGTCTTGCCTCGGGTATCTGTGGCATTGTGGGTTCATTGATCAACGAAGTCCATCTCGTTGAGGCTGGTGAGCAGCATCCTGCGGCGACAGTCACGTCGAAGGGGGTGTAGTCGAGCATCCGAGTGCCGAGGATTTCGGTAACGCTGTTGTACCGACTGTAGACTCGACTTGATTCGAGCAAGTTGTCTTTTACGAGGGATTGGTCCGGGCGTTCTACTACGTTAGTTCCGCCGGTGCTGGTCGATCTGCGGGGACTCAATAGACCGCTTGCATTACCGGCAATAGCTCGGCATCGACTACATCTGGCTTCTGCTGTTCTATGACTCCCCGCTGCATGATGTCTGCTACGATATACGGTATTTCATATAAGGTGCTGCCCGCATTCTGCGAATACGTCTAAGCTCGAATCATCTTTGTCGACAGCGAAGAGTCTAACTGGACGTTCGACCCGGTCCGCTACCAAGTGCTATTGGCATATCTTTCTTTTATCACCAACCGGATCTGAACTACGACAATGTGAACGTGCAAGAAGCGAGGATCGATTTTCTCCTCTTTTGACTTGTCATGTTCATCGACGGGGTTCAGCTGGAAGTGGTGCCCTACCTCTTCGAGCTCGATTTGTGCCAATTGCGAGAATTTTTCCGAGAAGCATGCTTTCCTTAAGCGCGGTAGCAAAGTGGTCGACGACGACAAATTCCTGGGACAGGTACTGCTGGACGAAGCTAAGAAGCTAATCAGTGGCCGTCCGATTTGGTCTTGTAGTTCGGTGATGCCCGCCGCCGGTGGTGACTAATGCCGTATGGCCATATGGCGTTTTACTGCCAGCTGATGCCGCGTATCTTCATGTCGCCGCGGCTGGGGTAGTCGTGGTTCCCGATCTCGAAGATCCTGGCGCAGACGCCGGCAGTTCCAAAGATGGCTCAGTGGGAGATTTTCCTGCGCAACTACGACGAGTTGCCACTGGAAATGGTCACCGATGAAGAACGCGACTACATGTATGCCGAATACGCCAAGGAGCCACGGATGAAGGCGAATGTCGGAAGCTGGCGCAGCCTGGCACCACTGCTGGATAGCGACCGTAACCAAATCGAGCTGTTCACCGCTCTACTCGCTCTACTGTTGTTGCCCGGCTAGCCGGTCCTGTACTAGAGTGACGTGAGATGGTTGGGGAGATCACGACGGAGTGCATGCCACTCAATTATAGGAAAGACATTGGTCCGCAATGCCCGATTATCTAAGGCTAACCCGGAGCGGCTTTATCTGCCTATCCAGCCAAGATTCGGTCTACCGCTACCACGTTGTCAGTGTTGGAGAAGTAACGCTATAAGTTCTGCCTCGGTGCTCAACTTCACCCCAGTATTCATAGTATAATGCTGACAGTTCGTCGACAGCATGATGACGTTGCCATTGAAGCTTTCCAGGAGTTACACGGTTCGCATTCGCCAGTATCGTCTTTTGTAGGCAAAACAGCTGGTGATGGCGACACTGTGCTGAGCGTCAACAACTTGCCGCTGTTCTCACAACTCATCGCTTGCCGCTGTTCTCACAACTCATCGAACTCAATCTGCCGTATTGGAACGGCTACACGCCGGTCCAGCTTACCGGGTAGGTGGAGTTTCCGTGTTCCGGCCACCTAACCCTATCTATTGACTCTGGCTGAGGCACGGGTTCTACTGGTTCCAGTTGTCCGTGTATGATGAGAAAGCCATAACTTGTCGCAAAGCAAAACAATTAGTGTTGATTAACGTCAATGACTCTGCCAGCCAAGTTGCTTAGGTGTGAACAGCAACTTTGGTACGTCGTACGCAATCGCTGAGCTTTCCACCGCTGATCTTGCGGTAATAGCTTTGCTTCGAGACGACCTCGACTTGATGTTGGCAACGCCAACTACAGTGACGGTTCATAAGAGCGTTATCAGGTGATAGTGGGGTGCGATTTCGCACCGGCTACCGGAGTACAGCAACATAGCAACTATCTGCCTCTACCGAGGATCGCGCGAGCTTTGATGCGCTTTATAAGCTCTTGCCACACCTCAATGCTTGCTGTAGCCGATAGCCTTTTCCGGCACCCTGGCCGAATGCTTGGGGACGATGCAGGTCACCTTCCCCGCGGCCGACTGAACACGGCATCGACGATTCTGACGGCGGTTCTGGAACTCGGGCAGTATCGTGGCACCGATCGAAGATCGATTCCAAAAGCTCGCGAACTTGAAGGTCACTGTTCAGCGGGTACATGGCGATCTGCATTTGGGACAGGTGCTGCGTACCCCGGAGAGCTGGCTGTTGATTGACTTCGAGGGTGAGCCGGGCCAGCCGTTGGACGGGTGCCAGATTCGCTGTTACGCGATACGTGACCGGGCCTGTTGTTCTTTTTCGATTACGCTGCTTAAAGGTCACTCGTGGACCACGCCGCTGAAAGCAGCTTGCCGCCCCGCGTTTTGTGAAGGCTACGCGGTCGTGTCGGGATCGATCGCTGAGTTTGGCACAACTTAATGGTCGCCTACTAGCTCGCCAAGGCGGTCTATGAAGCTGGGTATGAGACTCGGTTCCAGGCCGAATGGTTGCCAAGTCTTACTACGGTGCCCAGTGCCTGGCGCACCGCTGCCTAGGTTGTTCACTGGGTCTGTTCGTTCCGCTTTGCCAGTGCGGTTGCGCATTGTGAGCATTGGGCGTATCTGAAACCGTGGATGTAGGATTCGTGAGGTTTTCGACAGCGAGGCACGGCTGTCGCAGGTGAGGCCGATGCCGAGCTGGTGTAGGCGACTTGCTGTGGCGGCAGGGTGCGACATTCTCGTGGGCCGATGTAATTAAATCCGACTCACTTCACTCCAATTCTGCTTGTGGTTTTCGGTCTGGGCATGCTGACCACACCGGATGTCAAAGATGGTGAGGTGTCGATCCCAATTAGATATGTGACAGGCACACTGGTCAAGATGAGATGGGGCATCGAACGTCACATCGCCGGTGGAAAAGTGACGGACTGTCGCGGCTATTTTTGTTGTTCGCCAGCTTTGTGTCGGGTAGTGCCATCAGCGTGCGCCTACGCGGAATCCCAAATGTCGGCGATTGCGGCTGTCGTGTGCGTGGTGCCTACTGGGCTGTGCCTACTTTCACTCTTGTCATCGTGCTCTGTTGTCCTAGCGCCTCGGGTTGTTGTTTGGTTTGCGGGTTAGATGGTATCAGGCATTGTTGTTACTGCCGTTGAGTATTTGCTGGATGTCGGGTTTCATGGCAACCAGTTGTTGATTCCAGTACGGCCACGAGTGTGTTCCGTTGGGTGGGAAATTGAACACTCCGTTGCGTCCGCCCGAGGCTGCGTAGGTGTTCTGGAATATTTCGTTGGTGCTTAGCGTGAGGCTTTCCAGGAATTTCGCCGGTATGTTGTCGCCGCCAAGTTCGTTTGGTGCGCCGTTACCGCAGTACACCCAGATCCGAGTGTTGTTGGCGACAAGCCGTGGAATCTGCACCATCGGGTCGTTGCGCTTCCATGCCGGGTCCGTGGACGGGCCCCACATGCTGTTTGCGTTATAGCCGCCCGAGTCGTTCATCGCCAAGCCGATCATTGTCGGCCACCAGCCCTCGGATGGGTTGAGGAAGCCCGACAACGAGGCGGCGTAGGGGAACTGCTGCGGGTAGTACGAGGCCAGGATTAGTGCGGAACTGCCCGACATCGACAGGCCCACCGCCGCGTTACCGGTCGGTAACACGTTCTTGTTGGCTTGTAGCCACGAGGGCATTTCTTGGGTTAAGAACGTCTCCCATTTGTAGGTGTAGTGCTGACCGTTTCCTTGCGACGGTTGGTACCAGTTGCTGTAGAAGCTAGACTGTCCGCCGACCGGCATGATCACCGATAAGCCGGAATGGTAATATTCCTCGAAAGCCGGGGTGTTTATGTCCCAACCGTTGTAATCTTCTTGGGCCCGGAGCCCGTCGAGCAGGTACACTGCATGTTGCCCGCCGCCCTGGAACTGGATCTTGATGTCATGGCCCATAGACGGTGATGGCACCTGCAGATATTCCACTGGAAGACCCGGCTTAGAAAACGCTACTGCTATAGCCGTGTCGCCGACGACACCGACAAGGCCGGCCAACAGGGCAGTCCCTATAACTGCGATGGTCAGCCGTGCCGGAAACTTTGCCGCCAGGCCAAACAACTTTCGCATCTGCTGCAAGAACTTCATGGCTTCTACCCATCCCAACTTCCATACTGCCGCATGATGCGGTTGAATTTGTCCTGGGCGATTTAAACATAGGGGTCGCGGCTGAATCGGCTGCTGCGGCCCGAGCTCATTGTTGCAGTTGGTTAACAATCAAGAGTCAGCTCGGCTTCGTTACGTCCAACTCACGATTGGCTATCGGGACGATGTTGCGGTCTTCGAAAGTTATGAAAATTATATAGCGGATGCACTATTTAGGTAGCTAAGAAACGAGACGGCGCAACACAGTTGACGCCGAACGTGGGTTGGACAGAAAGTTGTTGCGGTACATAGCCCAGATTTCTTCACGGCGTTGAACTGATCATAGTGATAGGTTCGATGTCACGCGTCGATCGTCATCACTAGCGATCTGCTAGATGCGGTGTGGTTGGTCAAGCTGACCGAGTTCCTCGGCTGCTGGCCGACAAGCTTGTAGCAGTTGAGACTGTGACTCGGGGCGCCGCGCTGTATCGAACTGGTTACCGTGAGACCAACCGAAGGACGCGATGATGCTCGGCGCCTAGGCAGGTAGATTATTGAACTCTAACAATAAGCTTTACTATACTAGACTAGCTATTTTTCCAACGGGTGGACGACTACGTCCGTTAATGCCCCGTTGTCGACATTAGCGGTCATGTAGCTGCAAAAAGCTTGATGGCGACGATCTGTTGGCGAGCCAGGATTCAGCAGCCGCAAACCGGTCGTCGTCGTGGTATCACATGGTATGTGACTATGTCCGAACACCAAGACCTGGCTGTCCGGATACAGTTGCGACATCCGGGCTTCGCGGCCGTCTGCTGCGCCGGTCTCGTGCACAACTGTGAAATTCATGCCTGCTAATGTCACGTTTGCTCGCTCCGGCAGTCGTGACCGCAGTTCGGGCCCGTCGTTATTTCCCCAGCACGCGACCAGCTGAGCAGCCCTGGATTCCAGCTCGTCGAGTAATTTGGGCGATACCCAGTCGCCGGCGTGAACTACGACATCAGCCTTTGCGACCTCGTCCCATACCTGTGCGGGCATGTCGGGTGCGCGTTGTGGCACATGGGTATCGGCAATCAGCAGTAGCATCATGAGTTCTATATTTACCCACCAGCAGAAGAGAGACACACGCGGATCTTCGAGTCAATTAGCGTAGCGTTACTGCCGCTGTGGGTGAGACGATCGAACAGAGCTACTGGGCGACTATAATTAATATATTACTCAGGATGACGTCGACAGGCTTGCCTCTGCGGTCGACAGCCACCATATAGGATCCACATCGCGTTAGGACTACTGTTGCGTGTGGACACAAACACAAATAATTCGCACCACATACCACCACCATGACATCAACGGTGTCAAGCTCGCAATCGACCTCATATATTGTCGTAGTTGGGTCGACATTGAATTCGCCGCAGAAGAATATCGGTCTGTCGCGTTCAAGAGTGGCTTGGATAGCCCCCTGCGCTCAGAGAATTTCCACATAGCATCCGCTGCTAGCCTGATAGCAACTCCGAAACAAGCGTTCGACAGCGGGCGTACGATTTGTGACGTCCTGGCGTAACACCTTGCCGTTGCCGCGCATGATCATCGGTGCGTTTTCTCGATGATCGAGACCGTGTGGCTCATCGAGGGTGAATTCTGTGCACCCCAAGCACCGCCACATTTTACCCAGCCGGGTGTTGCCATTGAGCTGTTCAGCGAGTTCCTCGTTGTCTGGCCAGTAAGTAGCATGTCCGGTGCACAGGCCGGGTCTGGTGTCCACCGTCGAGGATACCGCCTGTTGCTGAAGCACTGGCCTTCGGAACCTAAGCCGGCGGTGTGGGCTCAAGGCGCCGCGGCTTGCCCCGTACCTAGCACCGGGGGCGACGGTCGGCTACGGGGATTTCGTCGACGTATGTGACCGCGGCGATGGTTATAGGAGCGTAGTGCAACATTGCCGGATAACTCTGGCAAGCCGTCGGAATTTGTCTATTATACGGCCCTATGACATCGGCCTGCTGGGTGGTCTCTCGTAATCGGACTATTCGCGGAAGAATTTACGCCACGCTCACGTACTCACCTGTACCCACGGTCTCCGTGCGCTGCGAATAGTGTGTCGTCGGGTAGGCCGGCCACCTGGACGTGTCGATCCGCGTGAGCAGATCCTGCACGTCGCCACGCCGGATACGTTATTTTTCAAGCTGTTCAGGACCAACAGCATCTTATTGCCGCCCGCGCAGAGTTGCACCTAAAGAACCGACATCAACCGTATCCTGCTGCCGGTTTGTGCGCGATTGCCGACAGGCCGCCCCCTGAGAAGTCGCGACGGACATCGTACTTTAACACCTCAGCCTTCTCGGCATGCGATTATGTGCCAAATTACTCTAGCCTGGCAACAATAATATGCAATACCGAATAAATATGCAATACCGAATACGAATTCTTACTCTAATGGAACCGGGAGGCCATTGGCAACAGCGACCTTAGCAGGATAGCTGAAAAGGATTCAGCTGCTGTAAGGTCGCCGATAGTTCTGCGTCTTTTTTCTGCCGGTGCCACCCCGGAAAATTGCATCGCGCAGCCGAGCACATAGCTGTCCAGTGCGGTTTAGGCGCAACTAACCGCCACCGGTGGAAATTCGTTGTCGAGCCGACCCGACAGACACATCTCTCGGTCGCCCAGCGCGTTGGGCCTGGTAAGAGGGCATATTCGATCAGCAGGGTGCCGACTGTGCGCGTCGAACACATTTTGTACAATTAAGATGCAGGTATGTTACCAGGGCAATTCGACGACCTTTTGAGCATCGAAGGTTAACTTTTTCAGGCATGGAGTCGACCCACTATCGCGACCAAATTTCGATCGTGTCGCGAAGTGACGATCGATAAAGTGTAGCAGTGTCCGAATCCAGGAGCTGGGTCAGCGATTGCATCGACAGTGAATAAACTCCTGTTCTTCCAGCAATTCGTAGAGCTGTGGCGAGAATCCGGCCCATGGACAGGGCCGGGTGTCCGCGGGGGTCTCGGCAACTTAGTTCGCCGTCGACCACATCGCACAGTATGTCCGTCTCGAACACCTCCCCGCAATATCCGATGCATTGTCCGAATTTTTGTGGAACAATCACTATTAAGGAAAGATCGCTACATATGACCCTGCCCAGGAATACCCGACCCGCCAATCCCTTGGTCACTCCAAAACGGATACGTTGTTGTATGACATCCGGCACCATTGACAGCAAGGATATTTCGCCATGTTCCCCCTTTCGAGCCAGAGCTCTACACAGCTCTGTCTGACCACGACATGCTTCCCATAAGGAGTGGCGGGCATCAGAGTGTTCTTGCGGAGCCACACCGATTACGGACGCCACGATGGTCCGGCTCTACCGCAGTGGGGGCCTGTTCGAAGCCGATTGGTAGACACATTAGCTACGGTCTAGCGTAGCGATCACGAAATTTTCCCAGTGTAGCCGCGATACTCACCGGGTTGACCTTCCGGGTACCTAATATACTGATAGGTACTTTAATCGGTTTTCGAGTTCACTGCTCATCATGATCGCCGAATATTTTGGTTACCCGGGGTAATATCAGCGATAACAACTCAAAATTCCAGCCGCTAACTGTGGCCTACAGAATGGCACCCCTTTGCTAATTTACTAAATTCGTTTGGTTTGGGAGTGGTAACCGTACTGGTGATTCGGTAGGGAATACTATGCATTTTTCATTTTGGTCTTTCGATCCTGCAATTAATTTTGCTTCTACTTCCATTTTAAATGCTGTCACCTACCGTTCCAGGACCATCCAATTCGTGGTGGCGCTGGTGATTGGCCACAATCGCATAGAATTCGGCGACTGGCATGGTTACTTCAACAGATTGGCTGGCAGCCTTGGTGCCGTATCGACAACGGTGACAGTCATGATGTCCTTATCCCTAATGTTGACTACGACAGTGCCAAGTTGAGGCTACGATGCATCGAGTTGTCACTAGCACTGCCCGCCTCCAGACCAACACCGGCCACCGGCGGGCAGTCCGATCCCATTCGGTTGGCGGCTTGACTTGATGTGTGGGGATGCCAGACTGTTGCCAACAGTGGTGACGTCCTTGACAGATATACCCTATTTCGGTTTACAATTTTATTGTTAGGCTTGCCTCGGCTGGGTATTTAAGTGCAGGAATGCTATAATTACTAACAGTATAGCAACCGGGGGTTAACTGTTGGCATTGCGAGGTGTCCATTCAGCGCCAGATAGGCAGGATTTTGGTATCCAAGCCGTAGCGATTGACCGCCCGGACGACGGGCCGGCTCATCGCCACCAGTTTCTGCGCCGATTGAGGCCGATTGAGGAAGCCGCAGTGCTGGATGCAGTTAACGAAGCCGGCTTGGTTGCATGTCGATATCCGGGTTCCCGCTGCGATCGTAGATCTCGTGCGCGGCGTAATCGCCTGCTCTGCTTCAAACTTCCAGATGTACATTGGCATGCCAGAGTAAAGAGCGCCCATGCCCAAGATAACTGCCCCTCCGACCACGATGAGCCATATCGAGCTCAAGATCACCGGAATTATGTATGCCTCGTGCGCTACGCGCATCGAAAAAGAAACTAGAATAATCTCGTCTGGGGAAATTCCATCGTAAACTACACTACCGAAAAAGACACCGTCACAGTCACTTTAGGCTATGATCCTCATAAGTTGTTCACCGAAATCGAAAAGACCGGCTAAACTTCACCTCATCCCGCAACACCATCAGAATTCCATACCGGAACATGCGGTATAATCGGCGACAGAACAGGCGGCTTACCAAGCTAAGCTGATCTCACTAGGCAATACCTGGTCGTCGAGAACGTGCTCGTCGTACCAGCGATCTCCATGGCCGTGATCCCGGTCCTGTATTGCATTGCCGCAACTGGCAGTGGGCATCCCTGGTGCTGGCTGGCCCTGTGATGGTGTTCCTCAGAGCTTTGATCGTCGTCAATAGCATAAGTCTGCGCTTGGTCACCAGCATGAGTTAGAATCCTGTTGGCTTATGCTAACTTTGCCACGGCGCTGGGGCGACCTGCTTAAAGTTCAATACGCTCACCTGACCGATGAATCAATCGAATTGCAGTTTCAGCGGCTTTAGACTAGGTCTAAAGTGGTGCTGGTCTGGTAGTAGAGTAATCGCCTTTGGCTCTGTTTTTGTACCATCCGACTCCGCGCAGTCAGTGGATTTAACGAAAGCTACGATTGTTGCTCCTATTACCGAACAACCGTTCTTGCTGCACGACTGATTGCCGGCGGTCGTACAAGGTTCTGCTCTGCTCATGGTTATCAAAGCGATAGGTAATGGGCCAGGCGCCGTTGGCTTAAACGGACACTACCGTTGTGCTAGGCGTCGCAGCCGCTGTGACGGCGCTGGCGTATTGGTACGTCACCTCGATTGGGGTTGCTGGGGACCCAGCACAAAAGTCGTTGTGGCTGTGGGTAACTTTAAGTGGGCTAGCTGCGGCCGTACTGTTGCTGGGCTGGTCAGGTGCCCGCTGTTAGCGCCGTGGTCTGGCGCTGCTGTAGGTGCCGCTGTGCGCAACCTTGGTCTTGAATCTATGGGACGGTTATTTCCCCACGGTGCAAGTTGCCTGGAATCAATTGACGGCAGGGCCCTTGCCTGATCAGATCGATCGGCTGCATGTCACCGAAATGCAGATAGCCGGGATCAAGCCAACCAAGTGTGTCGTGGTGCCGGTAGACATAGTTTCGCCGCGTCCGGTTTTACCCACCGCCAGGAACTGATGTATTCGCCCCTGGCATGGTTCAAAAGCAATCCGTCTCACCAGCTGCCGCCAGTTATGATGATCATAGTTCTGCCTTTAACACTCCTGCGTACTGGCTGCGCTCTAGGGGCGGTTTCGACACCATCGACAAACCGCGCGGCCTGTCATCACGGCTTCGCTCCGACGCTGATGTTCGTTGACCCCACCGGCTCGTTCGACACCGACACCGAGTGCGTCAACGGGATCCGCGGTAACGCCCCCCGACCATCTAGCGGAAGATGTTGTGCCATTCATGCCCCCGAATTTCGGGGTGGCCGCAGTTCTGACCAACTGGGGTATCGCTATCTGGTCGATGGGCGGTACTTGCGCCGTCGACTTGACCGTCATGCATCCAGACATTTTCAGCGCGACCGCCGTCACCAGCGTCGGGGACATCGTCGACGACCTACGCCCCAACAAGGGCACAAAGGACCAAGCTATCGTCGGGTTGTTTGGCAGCAACTTCGCTGCCTGACCTGCCTCGACACGATCATGGTCATGACTCGGTACGGTCATTACACCGGGGTTTCGGGCTGGTTCGATGGTCACCTGCCTAGCGTCCTAACCCACCGGAGTGTCCTCAAGCACCAGCCGCGGCCAATGGGATCAATTGCGTGGTAGTTACCCAGTCCGGAAGACATTAACTGGCCATTTGTCGCACCGGCGTTCGCCGCGCGATCCACCCGCTGGCCGTAGTGCTGGGAACCCCCGATGCCGAGCTTGTACAGTTGCCGCCCCGCAACTCTGGGGTGCCTGAGTAATTCGGGCAGCCGGATGACTTGCAGCTCGACAATTGTTTAGTATCGGATACAGTTCGACGACTAGGAAAGCTCACGAGCCCGCGATCGGATGTGCGGCGAAATATCTTTTCGTAATAACTGCAGATCGGCCGGTCGTCAATTCCAGCGCTGATTCGCTGATCGAGCGGGAAAGTGTGGACAACCTTGCGGCTCCAACATGGGTAGCAAGCGTGCGCCGGTCTTGTCATCGGATGCTATACCTACGCAAGTGACCCCGGCGACTTACGACGCCTACGGCTGGATTGCGGTAGGCAGTGTTTCAACGGAAGTAGCTAATCAATTCGTAGCGTTTCTGGTCTGGTCACCCAACAGGCAGTCGGCCATCAGCCAAGTGCATCGGGTTCGACGATGATTACTGCCGGAGAAGAGCTCAGGATGACCCAGTACGGACTGTAGTGTGTTGGCCGATTATAGACTTGGTGAATCGGCACGCTGCGCGGTGTACCTAGCCGCTGAATCGGTATTGGCGCAGATCCTTGTCGATTTCAGGAAAACCCCACGGCTAGCAACGGCCACATTCCTTAAGAATGCGAAGAGGGCAATCCACCGACTCGACCTTGTCGACAACGACGTCACCGGTCCTCATCACCCCAGCAAGCTAGCTGCCAAGATACATTGAGAGCCAAATTGGACGACACGTGATGACGTGATCGGTGCTTGGCGCGGTAGCGGCGTCGTGGTGCTCGAATTCCACCATCTCCCCCACAATCGAATCGCTCGCGGCTCCACAGCAGCGCACTCTGCACCGTGGTCAATACATCTTAAATAAGTATAGTAAGAGCCCGTCATCTAGTCACCGGTTACCTAATGTGGAACATTCGCTGCCGCGACGGAACCTGTATCGAAAACCGGACTCGAACGCTTCTCAACCATGATGGTGGAAACGTCATTGAAGGTCAACTATTGAATCTTCAATCAGTGGCTGACCTGCCGCAACTTATCCGGCATAGTTTTCCCTGTTAGTGGTACGGTTTGCTGCTGTGGAGGCCGACGTCGGTGACATGAGCATCCCGCAAGCGGGCTTGTCTATCGTGTATCGCACCGCAAACCATCTCACAATGACCGGATTGGGTTTGCTGGATCTGTCATGGTGCATACGTGTGCTCGAGGCTTTGCTGTGTCAGCGCTAAACCGGCGTAGCTTTTTGGGCGCGCTTGCCGTGTCCACTGTGACCGGCCTCGGCGCAGTACGCCTCGTGGTCGGCCCGCAACCGCGAACATTCGTCCAAGCGCCGGTGGTTGCCGAGTTGACGCCGACTCCTAACGCCGCAGGTGTATTGCCGCCGCCACCAACGAGTGCACGCATTCCATTGCCTGGCGGTGGTGTGCTATCTAAGATCCCGGGTCGTGGCGATCTGCTTGCTCTTACCGTCGACGACGGCGTCAATACCGAGGTAGTGCGTTCCTACGTGCAGTTTGTCAAAGACACCGACATACGGCTGACGTTTTTCGTCAACGGAGTCTACGACTCCTGGACCGACAACATGTCGATGTTGCGACCGTTGGTGGAATCTGGCCAGATCCAACTCGGCAACCACACTTGGTCTCACCCGGATCTGACAGCAATGACTAAAAGCGAGATAGCCACACAGCTTAACCGCAACGACGACTTCCTGAAGAAGAACTACGGTATCGCCGCGCAACCGTACTGGCGTCCACCGTATGCCAAGCACAACGCCACTGTTGATGCGGTGGCGGTCGATCTCGGCTACACCGTTCCAACCTTATGGTCGGGTTCGCTGTCGGATTCCACGCTGATCACCGAGGATTACATCGTGAAGATGGCTGACCAGTATTTCACTCCGCAAGCCATCGTGATCGGACATCTCAACCACCTACCGGTTACCCACGTCTACCCGCAGCTCATCGACATCATCCGTTCACGACATCTTCGTACCGTCACCCTTAATGACGTATTCCTTACAACCTCATAGTTCTCAACAATATGCGATCTGCTTCCAGGATCATCGGAAACTGTTTGGTAAAACTGTGAGAGTGGAACTGTTCAGAATGCCGCTAGCCCGGTTGTTTTGTTAGGGCCTTGGCCGCTATAGAGGAAGATTTCTACATACATATTTCTACATACATATAGGGGACCGTACCGCCGCGACCACGAACAATCGACCCGGTCGCAGGGCACATCGGTCCACACCAGCTCGGCCACGACGAGACTGCGCCAGGTGGTGGTACCGAGTAGGACGGCTGCCAGCCCCTCAATCATGAAGTGTAATTAGGGCGCGGTCGTCCATCGATTCGGTACCGATGCCAACGATGGTGAAGCTGCCCAAATTTTGCGGTGAAAGCTGTTCATGGACTGCAATAGTGACGGTGCTATATCCAGCATGGCGACATCCAACAAATCTACGCACTGCAAGTGTTTTGTGGGCGTTGACGATGCGGAGCTAGGTTTAGTCATGCACCGCCGTTGCCCACGCATCCCGCCGATCAGCAAGCAGCCAGGCCATCATCTCATGTCCCGTATTTCACCAGTGCGTTCATCTACCACCTAGTCGCGGCATTCGCTGCAGCCCGAGATATGCTTCTGTAGTGGGTGGACAGAAGTCCTCCACCGCGGTGGTGCGGCCATGTGCTGACTAATCATGTTTCGGTGTTGACAGGGCGATTCCGGGCGAAATTGGATTCGGCGCCCGTTATACTACCTAAGCGAGTTCGGCAATGTCGTGCAACCAAGGGGTTCGAGCGTCGGACTATGCTGTGTGCTGTGCTCGCTCGGCAGTAACGCTAGCCGATCGAGGTGGCTAGGTTGTCTGGCAGCTGATACCGAAAAGGGTTTGGTGTAGCACAGAACCGCGTCGCACGTGAAATTGTTGTTGAAGTCATTTACGGAGCTCTTTTCGGTGCATTTGAGGCTCTGTCGGGCTTGGTTCCGCAAGACACCGTGTTAGGGCCAATGGGCCGGTACAGTATGGCGCCGTCCCTAATTCGGGTGCTGATCTTAGCGATCGCTACGGTTTTTAATTTAGGTTTCCCTGCTTACCGGCTCCCAAAGGTGTTGAAGTTCCTTGGCGTTGCCGTGTTACCGCGATGGACCGTCGAACGCCAGGCGCGCTGCAATCACGACATTTTCATGCTCGACTCCCGATCTACGGCAGAGCGGCTTCGCCGCCGTTTGCACGGCACGTGCATGAAGAATCACGTGCGTATCTTCGAAGCAGAGCCGCTGTGGGGGCTTAGAACTGGCCTGAAGGCTAGCCTTTTGCCACACTGCCGTTTGATTAATCGGATCACGATCAATGTCATCATGCGCGCAGGTTTCGGCTCCGAACTAGACGAACTGCGCCGGCTCCATCCCACCGCGGCCACTCTAGTCGGCCTCTTCTAATTGTTGAGCCAGCACCTGGGGGTGCTGGCCGATCCATCATCGATGGGGGCGACAATGCCAGGTGATGATCCTGCCCCCGCGCTGCGTCAGGCGACTATACCTGGGAGTCCAGTGGACCAGGACGGTCATCGATTTCGCCGCTCGTCGCGTCTATTCGTCCGTGTACCACCTCAGCGAATGGGCCATTCCCCGAGAGGATTCGATCTTGATTAGCATTGCGCAAATTTACTGGCCTGTCCGTGGTCTCGGAGCACTGCGATCCGCGGCGGTACGTCGAACACAAGCCATCCTCCTTCGCGTGGATCCCCGTTCAGCGGCGGCACGAGCCGATGTGTGTCCATTTGCCAAGATGGAGATGGAATGAATGTGGTGCTTAAAATGGTGTTGCGCTACTGGATTATAGATACCACCACGGCGCCTGGTGAACGATAGCACTTGCGCGGGGTAGTCTACACCCCAAGAAATGGCGGGCGAGTGGATCCTGCGTCAACGCTGACCGCCTGGGGTCCTAGCCGATCAGCTGTCGGCTTTTGCGTCTGCGGGGGCTCGTCGTGGCAACTTCCAGTTGGGACGAACGAAGTGGCAGGTGTACCCGTTGGGATAGTGCTGCAGGTAATCCTGGTGCTCAGGCTCGGCCTCCCAGAAGTCCTCAGCGAGGCTGACCTCGGTCACTACTTTGCCAGGCCATAGGCTGGAAGCCTCGACGGCGGCTATGGTGTCCAGCGCAACTTTCTTTTGTTCGTCGTCGAGGTAGAAGATGGCCGACCGGTAGCTGGTACCCTGGTCGTTTCCTTGCCGATTTCGTGTTGTCGGATCGTGGATTTGGAAGAAAAATTCCAATAGTGTGCGATAATCAGTGATCGCTGGGTCATAGATGATTTCGACCGCCTCGGCGTGCATGCCGTGATTACGGTATGTCGCGTTGGGTGTGCCGCCGCCAGTATAGCCAACCCGGGTCGATATCACACCGGGTTGTCGGCGGAACAAATTTTGGATTCCCCAGAAACAGCCGCCGGCGAGGATCGCTTTTCGGGTGTTTGTCCTTGCCATTGACTCTCCCTGTTGGCTTTACCAGCGATGGTGCCTGGGGCCGATGACGGTCCCTAGCCAGGTTACACTCAGACGAATGAGATGTAACGGCATTCGGAAACCGGATGTGCGATCGAATTGCGCCAAGAAAATCCGCCTAGCCAACATTTTCCGGGTGCTTGCGTGACTACCTGGCTGTTCTTCCGTTGCGAGCTGTCCGTCGCATTTGAGAATTTCCAGGAGACCGGTCGCTCGGGCCGTTGAAACATTAGTATGGTACTCCTAGATCGCTCAGTAGACACTGGACGTCACGTAGATCCAGCATGCGGTGTGCGCCATGCCCGAACACGATCAGGTGCGTGCTTGGATTGAGCAGACGATTAAGCCCTTCCCCGTGAGCCACATGATCACGTTTTCGTCGTTGTGATCAGTCCGATGAACCTACCGAGCGCATCATCTGCAAACCAGACAACCCAGTGTCCGATCTTTAGTGACGGGATTACACCCACCGCGACCAATACATCCATCATTACTCGACCAATACATCCATCATTACTTACGTCGCCGTCTGTCAGTGGTGTCGTCAACAGAACTATCTTACTTACTAAAACCCTAACCCGCTGAGTTTCTTGCGGGGCGGGGGTGTAGATGTAGTTGTGCTGTAAGCAAGCCCTGGGGACGCTATAACGTCGCGGCAGTGTTACTGTATGCGCTGAGAACAGCTATGGGGAGTGAGGAATCGGTGAGCACCACACTCGCATTGGTCATCGTCGCCAACGGTTTCCTCAGCTCGTATGTGATACACAAGTTTGTTACCAACGTTACACCTGTGAAACGCGATGTGTTGGCGATGGTCTGACTCACCTCCAGCACTTGTGTTATCGGTGTCTTGTACTCCACACGGTTTCCCTGCGCCTGTTTCGACGTCGCCACCCTACGCGAGGTGATGGACTGCTGCGGGTGACGTGTACTGCTGGGTAGTCGACACTGCCGCGTGGTTACGCGGCAAGTAGCTATTGTTTCGCATGAGTGGGTGTGTGAAGGGCGTCGTAATATCTTTGGTCGCGCCTCAGCAGCCTGGCTTGTGCAGATTCTCTTCACCAGTGTCTACGCAATGGTGGGCCGGCGCTGTGGGTAAGTGCCAATCGGGGCCAATGTGATCGTCACCACCGCCCTGATGCCCTAAGTCCCATATAGTTTGCCTGCTGAGGATTTGATGATGTGTTACGTGGCCGCGTTCGGCCTGCTCGTCGTCGCAATGTGCTTCTCGACGACGTACGGTAGTGGCCATGCCCACCCTGAAGCTTTCATTTCCTGCGTGGTTTTCGGCAAGCTGCCGTTTTTGATGAACGGCATCGGCTGCAAATTCTCGTCTAGCGATATGTATCTGAATTTGGATGATTCCGTTGCAGCAAGTCGTGAGTATTGCGGCCGATTAAGCCGGCGTGCCGCAGCCGCAACGGTCCTATCTCGACCCCGATATTGTAACGGTCCGGGCGTTACGGGGAAGCTTGCGAGCTCGGCTCACCGGCAAAGATGTCGAACCTCAGCTTAGCGTCGGTGCGGACGACGTGCACCGAATCAGAAATCGATCACGGCAGGGTCGTACGGGAGTTGAGTTGGGAATCGTTCCTGGTCGAGGAATCGATCCGTGCGGATGTTCAGTTCTGGGTCGCGATGCGGAACGACTCGAAAGATCGCCGCTGCCCCATCGGAATAGGTTCGTGCACATGGAATGGGTGCATGTCGATGGATCCGCCAAAGTGTTCGACACCGATGTTCCTCACTTGATACTGGCTGACCATTACACGAGGGTTGCTGTGGCTTGTATTGACTATGCGTAGGTCGACAACGTTTATAAGCAAACGTGCTACGGACCCCGTAAGTCGTTGTTAGCCCCGCTGGCTTCGACAATTAGACGCTCCAGCTCCATACTTAGCTGTGCACGATGAAGCGGTAGTGCTGTACACGGGTTGTGGTCTGGTTGCTCGACGTGAGAGACTGGAATTCCCTGCGAGTGTGTGCTGGTAAGATATCCACTCTCCTGAAGTCATCGCGTTGTGCCGACAGCTATGTCTCGTTTGCACGAATTATTGGATGTTTCCGACGTCGGTGACCGATTTTGTTCTGGCTGGCGGTGATAACTCATCCGCGCCTCTGGCCTTGTTCATTGCTGAGGGTATTATGGTGTACTTGTCGAAAGATGAACGATTGGCGTTGCTACGCTACATCACCGAGCGTTTTCCGGTGAGCCGGCTATGCGGTTCGACGTATTCAACACTTTCGGAATTCGCTCCCAGGTGATCAATGCGGTGGTTCGTCCAACCTGCGCCAAACTTTGCTGGTGGATCGTCAGTCCCGCTGAAATTGTGTACGCTTTTTCGGCGTCGCGCCTTTTGGTGCGTCGAATCGGTGTTTGACAGCGACATATTCAACCTGGTGTCGCCTGCATGTCGGTGGTCGGGTAAGCTCTCAACTCCAGGTAGGCCGGTCCCGGAACTGTGGACGATGGCGCAATACCATCGCTATGAGTTCGGACTGGCCCTGCCCGTGTGACTTGGGAAGCGTTAAGCTCTCAATCGTCGTCACCGTCCGGCTTAGTTCCACACCGACACCAGCTAACTTACTGCCCGTTCAAAATTGACGCCAGCTACTACAGCGGAGTGACCGTTGCCGGTGCCGCTGTATTCGCGGATCGACACAAGTCCGTCACGGGTGTCTAAGCTGAAAATGCAGGTGCTGTCGTACCGCACGCCGGGAGTGATGCTGTCGGCCTGCCCCCTCAACGATCCCGGCGTCGCCTTAATTGGTGCAGCGCATCGTTCGATGTTGATCTCGAAGATCTGTTTGCTTCGCTCGATGGCGATGCCGGAGAGTCTGCTTGTCGAACGAATCTCGGGTGACGCTGCTCCAGCAGGTGGAGTCATCGCTGAGCACCGCGAAACCTTAGTCTCGATCACTATACGTCACATAGACACTGTAGGCACGGTTCACGTCAGCTCGACCTGAATGTCGTCAAACGGCGTCGTCACATTGCCATCCTGTCTAGGGAAATAGTTTGCGGTCCAACGTACGATGAATCTGTGATCTGCTGGAGTTTGGAATCATAAGGTGAAGGGTGCACGCATTGTTACGTTCCCTGGTAACGGCCCGTTGAGGTTGGGCAATTCAGCCTTAACTGGTCGGTTCAGTGCTGCCTTCGCTTGCCTACCACGGCTGGTTTAGGTGGCTGCACTGCTTCGAGAATGCGTTGGTCATCTCCGCGACCATGATCATGATTTGCCAGCGGCGCTCGGCAAGCTGTCTAACTATGCGTTGAAAGATCTACTCGAGCAGAAATCGCTATACCCGGGGCATCCAGTACTCGGAGTAGTCCGCACAACTATCCTGAGCTGCTAGTGCTGATTGACACTGATGTGCCGACGATCTTTAGTGATCGCGAGTACCGCTACAAGCCAACAAACGGGACCGCCATTAGTGACTCCGAGCGGTGTCCAGTCATAACTATTGTCCAAGACCCGGGATCTAGCAGTCCCAGGAGTCCACCCAGGGTGGGTTTGAGTACCTGCCCGCCGCGAAGGTCGCTAAGTGATTAGCACCGACGCGTGTAATTAAGTCGTACAGGTAGCGGCTGCTGTCGCAGCCAAATTTTATCACCACAAACTTTCTCATCGGTCACGCTTTTTCGAAGCGATACACGGCGTTGATGTAGTTGACCAGTGAAGGGTAACATCCAACACCGATCCATGCACTGCGTAGGCTCTCCCAGGGGTAATTAACCCCGGGATCAGCTGGCGGTGGTCGCAGTTGTCGCGGTAGACGATCGATACCGCCATACTCCCATCGTCTAGCGGTGCTGTGAAGATTGTGCTAATGCCCAACGCTGCCGCGATCCGGCCGTTCTTGTCGGACAGGCCGAGCCGTCGTGTCAGCAACAAAGCGAAGCCAGCGGAGATTGGGGCCGTGGGGTCTTCGCGTCCAGCTGAACCCCCGGAGCCAATGGTGAGTGCGTTGACCACCATCTTGACCAATTACCACTCCGGCTGCAGATGCCGTGTATTGCCTGAATGGCTTCGTCAGTGCTGTGATCGGTGGCTTCTGGCGCGAGTTTAACCTAGATCAATGACCACAGCAGTGCCCCAGCCGTGGTCACCCTGATGCCTGACGTATCAATGCTCAACGACCCACGCGGCTGGAGCAAGGTGCAGACAATCGCTATACCGGCGTGGTATACACCCTTGGTGCTCACCGTCGGTGGTATCGCACGGAACGGGGTGCTGAGTACCTAACCATAATAAGCTAGGTGAAGAGGTAAAGATGTCCAGCTACATAGTGATGTAGCTGGACATCTACTCGGCCGGGTCCGCTGACGCCGAGCTGCCAATCCGATCGATCACCATCGGCCCGCGAGGGCTGGGCTATGAAGGTTAAGGGCTTTTCCAGTGTTCCGGGCGTTAGCCGGGGTCAGCAGCGCGGAACTGGACATATGGATCCATTAGGTGAAGTGGAGTACCAGCCGGCCACTTCCCGGTACCGATTGGCATCTGTGCCGATGCTTCGAAACGGTCACTTAATGTGATCGACGGCACGTTCACGCATTAGGATTCTCATGGTGGGGCGATCTTATCACGGCCGGCGCGACGCCGTGGATGCTGGACCCGCCATCATCCACGGCGTTCAGCTCTGGGGTGAGTTTGTCCAGCAAAGACAAGTTCACGTTCTGTCGGTATCAGGTCATCGAAACCAGCAATGTTACGCTGCTCCCCGACGGGGAGACGGCGGTGCGCTGGTCCGTTATGTTGTCGTGGAATTCGAAGTCCGCCGCGGCCTTGGTGTTACCCACACGCTGGTCGCACTGCATGCACGCCACGATCTAAAATGGAGGTTACGCCAACATTGCTATGGTGGCCCGACTGTAGTGCATTTGGTGTATGTGTTGTTCGGTAGCTGGTGCCTCGTCCCGGTCGCTCATCTGGTTAACCAGGGTCGGTTGGCCGTTCCCGGGCCCGGCCGATCGAATCACCGTCGGAGTTAAGGCAGACCAAATCGTACGACGTACTGATGCTGGTCGCACTGCCGATTCGCGAGTTGATATTTCACTGCGAACCATTTGTGATCAACTCTTGTGCTGAATTGATCGAAGTGCTTGACGACTACCGGTCCGGCAAGTTCGGCAACATTCCAGCTAACGTGTGATGCCGCATCGCGGCGGTGGTGGCACACTTTAGCAAGGCCGTCTAGGGTGAGTCGCAATCCAGGCCGTCCCCCAGCGGCGAAAGCCGACGAGACACGCAAGCGCATTGTGCGCGTCGCTCGCGAAGTGTCTCAGTGAACGTGGTTATTACGGGGCGACTTTTCAGGCGATTGCTGTCCGTGCTGACCTGACTTGTCCCGCGATCAATCATTACATTTTCCAGTAAGCGGGCATTGTACAGCGAGGTGGTGGACCAAACCAACCAATTGGTTATTGCGACCAGCATCGATCAGGCTAAGCGGGAGACGACCCTGCTTAGGCCGGTGTCGGTATTCATCAACCTTGCGATGCAAGCGCATTCCGCTAATCCGTCCGCTCCGTTCGTGTCGGCGTTCCTCGTCACCAACGTGCTGGAATCACAGCGACATCCAGAATTGAGTTGCACCGAAAACGATGCCGTACGGCTTAGCCGAGATTTTCTGAGCTGGGCTGTCAAGGATGCCATCGAGTGTGGCGAACTTGCCAGCTACATCGATGCGTATCCCTTGACCGAGACCTTGCTAGTAGTGTTGTGCGGTGTGGGGGCTGTATGCAGGCTATTTGCTCAGCCCTGAAGAGATGGAGGCTCTCACCGAGACGTTAACCCACCAGCTAAGCGGCGCACTCTAGCGGCTCTAGCGGTCCAACGCCTAGCTGGTGGGCTAAGAGACTCAATATAGTTTAAGTATGGCATACTATACTATAGACTATAGTGAGCTTTGACTTAAATTCTTATTCTCGTAGTGTGATCACGACAAGGCTAGTATCCACGGCTTCCCGGTGTTGTGTAGCACTGGTGGTAACTGGGTCATTACCGAAAGCGTGGGCGCCAGCGCGTTGGGGGTGCTGCCTCACGGGTGGTGCAAGTGCTTGGCACTAATTCACTGATTCGTCACCTGTTCGGCTCCCATGCTTGTGTCGTTCGCCGGTCGAGTGGTGGGGCCCGGCTAGCCGACGCGAACCCGGCCTGGCTGGACGGCGATGAGCGCGAGCACCGGGTGCCTTGGATTAGCTGTGACTGCCGGCATGTGTGCACCCATTTTTTCGACGAGTACTTCGTCTTCGCCGGTATTCGGCAGGTAGTGATACTGTCCGGTGTTGCGGTTTATGCGATTGAACAGGCCGGAGTGCTCGAATACAAGAGCGGAAGAATTCTTCAGTCGTATGGTGTGGGTGCCCACCGTTCGGCCCTCCCCGGTCCCGATGGATCTGCTTGATTACTGGCAGGCCGCATTAGCCACGGCCGGGTTTGACTACTCCCAACCGGACCGCCTGCCCGCCGGGGGTTTGCTGCTGTACTCGTCCAGCGATACTGCTGACAGGCTCTTCGATGTAGTCACCACTCTAAAAATAATGCTTTGGGCAATCGGGTCGTTGTCGAGGCGTTCGGCTTGAATTCGAGTCCTAGCCTGCAGCATTGGTCGCGCATGCGAGAATGGCTCGGTCTGGATGTCAACGTCCCGGAGCTCACCTACCACCAGCCTGACCGGGGTCGGATACTGCGTCAGTGGTTGGCCAACTACTGCGGGCGGAGGCAGGAGCGCAGCGTCAACAATTGAGACGTGTTGGCCCGGCTTGGTTGGGGGTCCGATACCGGAAGACCTAGCCGGCGAGTCAGAATGTACCAAGACCTTTATAGTAGAGCGGGAGCACGTAATGAGCACAATGCGAACCCACGACGACACCTGGGATATAAAGACCAGCGTCGGCACTACCGCGGTGATGGTGGCTGCTGCCCGAGCCGCCGAAACCGATCGGCCTGACGCGCTGATTCGTGACCCCTATGCCAAACTGTTGGTGACCAACACCGGTGCCGGCGCCTTATGGGAAGCTATGCTTGACCCGTCGATGGTGGCCAAGGTGGAAGCCATCGACGCCGAAGCCGCAGCCATGGTCGAGCACATGCGTAGCTACCAAGCAGTTCGGACGAATTTCTTCGACACCTACTTTAACAACGCTGTCATCGATGGAATCCGCCAGTTCGTGATCTTGGCGTCGGGACTGGATTCCCGCGCTTACAGGCTGGATTGGCCGACTGGGACCACTGTATACGAGATCGATCAGCCTAAGGTGTTGGCTTATAAGTCCACGACGTTGGCCGAACACGGCGTGACACCCACGGCCGATCGTCGTGAGGTGCCCATCGACTTGCGTCAGGACTGGCCGCCGGCGCTGCGATCCGCGGGCTTTGACCCGTCAGCTCGAACGGCTTGGTTGGCCGAGGGGTTGCTGATGTACTTGCCTGCCACTGCCCAGGACGGGTTGTTTACCGAGATCGGTGGGCTGAGCGCGGTCGGCAGTCGAATTGCGGTCGAAACCTCGCCTCTACACGGCGATGAGTGGCGCGAACAAATGCAGCTGCGGTTCAGAAGGGTGTCCGATGCGCTTGGTTTCGAACAGGCTGTCGACGTGCAGGAGCTAATCTACCACGACGAAAATCGGGCGGTTGTTGCCGACTGGCTCAACCGCCACGGTTGGCGGGCTACTGCTCAAAGTGCTCCGGACGAGATGCGCCGGGTGGGCCGCTGGGGCGATGGTGTGCCGATGGCCGACGACAAGGATGCGTTCGCCGAGTTTGTGACCGCTCACCGGTTGTAATGACGCCCATCGCGGATGATTCCTGGGACATTGCAACCAGTGTCCAGGGACGTTCGCAGCACAAGTCTTGACCCGCTTATCCGAGACTTTTGCTGCGCGTTCTGAAGGCCCACTCCGGGGCGATCCGGTCTGGATCTTCCTGCTGTTGACCCAACCAGGTGATTAGGATTGCGGCTAGCACTGATGAGTGCTATCGCGGAGGGCGGTAGGGAGTTGCGGGAAGGAAGAAGCTCTGATGATCACTGAATCAGTCGCGCAGAAGACAGCCGTGTCCAAGAGTGGGGTCCCCCCGCACACCCCACCGGGGGTCAATAGTGAGGCTACCGTGGTTCGGCTTCGTCAGACGTTTGCCAGCGGCCGTACCCGTAGTGTCGACTGGCGTACGCAGCAGTTGCGTGCGCTGCAGGCGCTGATGGTAGAGAACGAGGGCGCGATCGCCCAGGCGCTCGCCGATGATCTGGACCGCAACCCGGTTGAGGCATTTATCGTTGACATCGCAGCAACCGTCAGCGAAGCGAAGTATGCGGCCAAAAAAGTGCGTAAGTGGATGCGCCGCAAATACCGATTCCTTGAGGTATCGCAGTTGCCTGGCCGCGGCTGGGTGGAATACGAACCGTATGGGACCGTGCTGATTATCGGTGCCTGGAATTACCCGTTCTACTTGACGTTGGTACCAGCAGTTGGGGCTATCGCGGCGGGAAACACGATGGTGCTCAAGCCGTCGGAAGTCGCGGCCGCTTCGGCACACTTGATGGCCGAGCTCGTGCCGCGTTATCTGGACAATGACGCGATCGCGGTGATCGAGGGCGGCGGTGCGGTTAGTCAGGAGCTGATCGCACAGGGCCTAGACCGTGTGATGTTCACCGGCGGAACCGAGATCGGCCGCAAGGTCTACGAAGGCGCGGCCTCACATCTTACCCCGGTTACCCTCGAGCTAGGCGGCAAGAGTCCGGTGATCGTGGCTGTCGACGCTGACATTGACGTGGCTGCCAAGCGTATCGCCTGGATAAAAATCCTGAATGCCGGCCAGACGTGCGTGGCACCCGACTACGTGTTGGCCGCCGCGCCGATTCGAGACGAACTCGTCAACAAGATCGGCTTCGCTATCGCCAAGTTCCGGTCCCAAGATGATCCAAGCGGCATGCGCATCGTCAACCAGCGCCAATTCGACCGGTTGTGTGGTTATCTCGCAGGTGTGCAATCGGCGGCTGGAGGAAAGGGTGTGGTTGTTGTGGGGGGTAAGTGTGATGCCTCGACGTTACGCATCCAGCCGACCGTGATCGTCGATCCCGATCCGGAAGGTCCGTTGATGACAAAAGAGATTTTCGGACCGATTCTTCCGGTGCTAACCGTCCAATCCTTGGATGAAGCAATAGGTTTCATTAACGCGCGACCTAAGCCGTTGGCGGCATACCTATTCACTAAATCACGTAAAACCCGCGATCGGGTGATCAAGGAGGTATCGGCGGGCGGCATGCTGGTCAACCACCTAGCTATTCAGGTGTTGACGGCGAAGCTGCCGTTCGGCGGTGTCGGCGAGTCGGGTATCGGTGCCTACCATGGCAAGTGGGGATTCGATGAGTTCAGCCACCGCAAGTCGGTTTTGACCAAGCCTACTCGCCCCGATTTATCGAGCTTCATCTACCCACCGTACACCGAGCGGTCCTTCCGGCTGGCCCATAGGTTGTTCTGATTGTTGTTTGCTCCCAATCGCTTTCTCAGAGAGGAACCTGATGCGCGGTGTGCAAGAATCATATCGTCGTTGTCACCTGAATCGGCGGGGAACTGAGGCGTGCATATGCTCGCACCCTTGCCTGGGAGGGGGCCAGTGTCGCCATCAACGACCTTGGTGAGGCCCGCGATGCTTACGGGCGTTGGATCGGCGATCGCTGACCATGTTGTTGCCGAGATTCGGCACGTGGGTGGTCGTCCGGTCGTAACAACGACATATTTCACTTTGTAAATTTGCCCAAGGCCGCCACCGAGGACGGTGCGGCTAACATCATCAAGCCCAAGCTGGCTGAATTCGGTTCCGTGCACGGGACCAACTCTGGGGTCTTGCGCTACGGCATCTTTCACATGAGATGATTTTCTAGAGCTGGGAATTCGTGCTCAAAGTACATTTCTACGGTTGGTAAAACGTGCTGCGCGTGGTCTGGCGGCACATCCGTGGCCACTCCGACCAGGCATCGATCGATACGCTGGTCCTGTAAGTCGCTAAGGTATAAATAAGGTACAAAATCCACACCAATGCGGTAGTTCCGAATTGCGGCTACCAGCGTCGGCAGCTTGGTGTGCATCGTTGGCGGCGGCAAGGTGCAGCGGGCTGTGCTGTTTCAGACTGGCGGCATCAACTTCGATAAGCCACTGTCGGTAAAGGATATCGCCACGCAGTGGTCCGAGATTACTAGTCTGTCTAGCGTGGAAAAACAGACTCAAGTTGTAGAATACATCAAAGCCTATGTTATACAAATGTTTTTACCTGGCAGCCCAGGATGATAGTGTGCAATGATATCAACGGTTGGTTCCGCCTATTTCTTCATAGATATTTGCGCCTCCGAGAGATGTGTTTTCATGATCGGCTGTTAAGCAAGGGTGAGTATTCACTGAAGTTACCGTCGTTGTTTATTCCGGGTGATGGAAACAGTAACTGACCATGTCGCGTTGTTAGGTGCCTATGTGGTGCTGATGTCGACTGATGGCTGGGCTCAGCATATGCGGAATATATCTATCTATGGCTACGGTGTCGACATTGTAGTCGATTCCATTGGTAGGTGCAGCTTTTGACGACGCGATTCGAATGCTGTCCATCGACGGTAAGTTATCGGGCGGCTAGCAGTGCTGCGGGTGATATCCCCCACCTTAAGGTCAGCCGATTGCTGCTGTTGCGCAAGGTCAGCGTGATGTGTGTGGCATGGTGCGAGTACTTCAGTAAGGTCCCTGGTTTGGCGGCCTTGTGCTCCTAAAATCTAAGCCAGCTGATTTTTTGTTACTGGAACATCCTCCGTCACAACGCTATCCGTTGTCGGAAGCGCAAGTGGTGTTGCAGTGTATAGCCTGATATGGCGTTGTGCTGGACGAGCTTGTCCTCGAGCGCTTAGAGAGCATGCTAGGGGCACCTGGAGTTCGAAAATTGTTCTGAGAGATCGGCGCAGGGATCAACTTAGTTTTGGACTCCTATTCCTGGGTCCGGCGCAACTAGTGATCCTGCAGTTGATCCTAAATAACTTCGCCCATTTCAACTGCTCACTGCGAACAATGTGTTAGGGAAAATGCTGCGTCGATCGCTGACCCCGAGAGGGAATATCAGAGTTTCTGCCTCCACAACATTGAGGTGATGCGGTCTTATAACACTGTAAAGTGAGCCTTATAACACTGTAAAGTGTCTGCAGTGTTGGGCAACTTTCCTTCGTGGGATAGGCCGCCGGAGATGACTAAACGAGTTTGTCTTGTTCCCAGTCTAAAGCGACTGGACGTGGTCCGTGTGGCGTGACGTTGATTGCGCCAGCTGTTCCCGCGCCCGCATGCCGTGGTGTATGCGGCCGGGGTCCCAGTTGGGCTTGCGCAATCACGAAGCTAGCTACTCTGCTCCCCCGTGCATAGCCGCTGCACGGCCACCGGAAAGGTACCCGGCCCCGGCGTCCCGGTACACCAGGATCATCGATTGTTGTTGGTGGGTGGCCGTATCGGGGTTGGTACGGTCCATTGCTATGAGAATTTGGCGGCACGAGTCATCTACCCGGATGTCCACTTAATATTCTAGCCGTTGGGATGTAGTCTCCGCCGTCCGGCGAGATGGTGCTTTCGATATTGCGGGTGTCACTGTTGGCGACTGCCGGTTCGGTCATCGAAAAGTCGCCGCAAATCTAGTCGTCCAACAACACCTGCAACCACTTCATGCGTTGCTCGTCTGTGCTGAACATGTGCAGAATTCTCCATATTGCCAGTATCCGCCGACGCGCAGTTCGACGTATCTCGGCGCGATTTCCAGGCTCCAGCCGGTCAGCTCATCCAGCGACGTGCATTTCAGACTAGTTAATCATTACTCCACCCGTAGGAACAAGTTCCGCGGCTCGCGCCTCTTTGGCCTTGTTCTTCAGATCTTAAACTATTGGCGACAACGTGGGCGGCTAGCGATTCGGCGTCGCTGCGTTGTCACCGTTCACCGTAAAAACCGCGATCCAAAAAGTGCAGCTCGCAAGGAATGTCTGGAACAACCGTTACCTGGACCACGCGCTTGACTCACAATGCCGGCGTCGGAGCGAACACGTAGTCGGCAGGGTCGAGATCGTGGCGTTTCTGGCTTGCAAATAGCATCACGAACTCGACTACTTGCTACGCAAGATTTGTGGGTCATCTATGCCAATCCGTCGACCTCGACGCCGTTTTCCTTGTTGGTGATGTACCCCGCTTCCGGGGTTCCGATCACCGCCTTGGATTCCACCGAGCTGGATGTCGCGCAGCGAAGCCAGCATTAATGATGTGCCGATATCCGAATTCGAGTGCCATTACTTCGGGCCTTGCCCCACGTCTGAACGCGGGGCGAGGCATTACACGCTGGTAGCGATGTCGAGCCTGGCGACGATGCAGGCCGGGCAGTGCAGGGAGCTACAGCTAGGCAATCGGGTTAGAGTGTTTGGGCACACTCAGCTATCAACTTGCTACGCGTCTAGCATGCGGAAACAGGGCAGCAAGGCCAAGGAAATAATACAGGAAAGCAGAAAGCAATGATGTACGTGCCATGACAGAAGCGCAAACGACGGTTGGAGTGGTCGCCGAGTCCGGTTCCGACGAGCGGCGCGTCGCTTTGGTGCCAAAGGCAGTAGCGTCTCTAGTGAACAGCGGTCTAGCGGTCGTGGTCGAGTCCGGGGCGGGCGAAGGTGCATTGCTTCCCGAGCAGCTCTACACAGAGGCCGGCGCTCGCATCGGGGACGCGTGGGCTGCCGACATCGTCGTCAAAGTGGCGCCGCCGGCTGCAGCCGAGGTCGGCCGACTGCGCCGCGGGCAGACGCTGATCGGCTTCCTTGCGTCCCGCAATGCCGACAACTGGATCGGCGAGTTGAAACGAGCTGGTGTGCAAGCGTTCGCGCTCGAGGCAATCCCGCGCATCTCGCGTGCACAAGTGATGGATGCGCTGTCGTCGCAGGCTAACGTGACCGGGTATAAAGCAGTGTTGCTTGCGGCTTCTGAGTCTACCCGATTTTTCCCGATGCTGACGACAGCTGCAGGAACGGTGAAGCCGGCCATCGTGCTGGTGCTCGGCGTCGGGGTGGCAGGTTTGCAAGCGCTGGCGACGGCCAAGCGCCTTGGCGCGCGCACCACCGGCTACGACGTGCGTCCTGAGGTGGCCGAGCAAGTCCGGTCGGTGGGTGCCCAGTGGCTTGACGTAGGAATCGAGGCTTCCGGTGCGGGCGGATACGCCCGTGAGCTCACCGCCGACGAACGCGCTCAGCAACAGAAGGCATTGGAAAAGGCGATCAGCGGATTCGACGTGGTGATTACCACAGCGCTGGTCCCGGGCAAGCCGGCACCGCGGTTGGTGACCGCTGCGGCGGTGGAGGCGATGAAGCCTGGCAGCGTGGTGGTGGACCTCGCGGGGGAAACCGGTGGCAATTGCGAGCTCACTGAACCCGGGCAGACGGTGATCAAGCATGATGTCACTATTGCGGCGCCGCTGAATCTGCCGGCAACGATGCCTGAGCACGCCAGCGAGCTCTACAGCAAGAACATCAAGGCGCTGTTGGACCTACTAATAAAGGATGGCAAGTTTGCCCCGGACTTTGACGACGAAGTCGTCGCGGAGTCATGTGTGACTCGCGATCGAGAGGACTCCATAGATGTATGACGAGTTATTGGCTAACTTGGCGATTCTGGTGTTGTCTGGGTTCGTCGGGTTCGCTGTGATCTCCAAAGTCCCCAATACACTGCACACACCGCTGATGTCGGGCACCAATGCCATCCACGGTATTGTACTGCTCGGCGCACTGGTGGTGTTCGGAGAAGTTGCGCAACCATCGCTTGCCGTGCAAATCATTCTGTTCGTCGCGGTCGTATTCGGCACGCTGAATGTTATCGGGGGTTTTATCGTCACCGACCGGATGCTGGGTATGTTCAGGGGTAAGAAGAAGGCCTCGGCCGTCAAAACCGAAAAAGCAGCAGAATCGGTGGCCAAATGAACTACTTCGTGATCGGCCTCTACATTCTTGCGTTCGCATTGTTCATCACCGGCTTGATGGGCCTGACCGGGCCCAGGACCGCGGTGTCCGGCAACTTGATCGCTGCGGTCGGTATGACCATTGCCGTGGCGGCGACGCTGGTCAAGATTCGGCACACCGAGCAGTGGGTATTGATCATTGCCGCCCTGGTGGTGGGCATCGTCCTTGGCTTCCCTCCGGCACGGCTGACTAAGGTGACTGCGATGCCCCAGCTGGTGGCGTTCTTCAACGGCGTTGGCGGTGGAACGGTCGCGCTTATTGCACTGTCGGAGTTCATCGAGACTAGCGGCTTTTCGGAATTTCAGCATCACGAGTCGCCAACTGTGCATATCGTGGTGGCCTCGCTGTTCGCCGCGATCATAGGGTCGATCTCGTTCTGGGGATCGATCATTGCGTTCGGTAAGTTGCAGGAGACAATCTCCGGATTCCCAATCGGTTTTGGCAAAGTCCAGCAGCCTATCAATTTGCTACTGTTGGTCGGCGCCATAGTCGCCGCAGTGGTCATCGGTCTGCACGCGCAGCCCGGATCCGCTGGGGCCTCGTTGTGGTGGATGATCGGGTTGCTGGTCGCCGCTGGCGTATTAGGCCTGATGGTGGTGCTGTCAATCGGCGGCGCCGACATGCCGGTGGTCATCTCCTTACTCAACGCTATGACTGGGCTCTCAGCTGCTGCGACGGGCCTGGCGCTGAACAATACCGCAATCATCGTGGCCGGCATGATCGTCGGCGCGTCCGGCTCGATCCTGACCAATCTCATGGCCAAGGCGATGAACCGCTCCATACCCGCGATCGTCGCAGGAGGTTTCGGTAGCGGTGGCGTGGCACCCAGCCGTGACGGTGACAAGCAAGTCAAATCCACCTCGGCAGCCGATGCGGCGATCCAGATGGCTTACGCCAACCAGGTGATCGTGGTGCCGGGCTACGGGCTGGCGGTCGCGCAGGCCCAGCACGTTGTCAAAGACATGGCGTCCTTGCTGGAGAACAAAGGTGTGCCGGTGAGTTACGCGATTCACCCGGTTGCTGGCCGGATGCCCGGACACATGAATGTGTTGCTGGCTGAAGCAGAGGTCGACTACGACGCCATGAAGGACATGGACGACATCAACGATGAGTTCGCTCGTACCGATGTTGTGATTGTCATCGGCGCCAACGACGTCACCAACCCGGCGGCCCGTAACGAGACAGCCAGCCCGATCTATGGGATGCCGATCCTGAATGTTGATAAAGCGAAGTCGGTTATAGTGCTTAAGAGGTCGATGAACTCCGGATTTGCGGGCATTGACAACCGGCTATTCTACGCCGACGGTACCACCATGTTGTTCGGTGATGCCAAACAGTCGGTGACTGAGGTCACTGAGGAACTGAAGGTGCTATAGCCTTAGGTCGAAACTAAGCCGAGTTGAAGTGCTGCGGCGCCCTAGACGGGAGGAAGATATCCGTTGCCATCGGTAACCCCGCGGAAGCTCCATGTTAGGTACCTGAAAAAGTATTCGATCTCGTCGCTCATATCGTAATCAGGACTCGGATCCATCAGACCACCTCTCGTTTCGCGACTAGTTCGCCTTAAGAGTCTAGTCCTCTTCGCGTAGGTGCGACAGGTAGTAGCCGCTTGCCTCAACTATCCAGCCCGTTGATCGATGCTTGCTCTAGCCGGGCTAAGTCCGGCCTGCCCGCAGGGACGATAGTGAATACAGGTGGCATCAGATATCCTAGGCCACTGGGCTGAGCCGCCGTGAGGATTTGCTGGCTGCCGCCACCAAAGCCATTTGCGGCTTGTGGCTACCATGCCACCTGCATGGACGATATCGCTAAGGCTGCTGACTGAATTAAGGGGACGGTGTCCCATTACTACGCTAGCAAGTCGCTGATTCTGTTCGACATATACTGTTCAGTCGGACGAAGACACGCTGGTCATCCCTGCACGCAGGTCCGTCCGCCTCGGCACTTCGCTGCTGCTCTACGCAATACACTGCTCGACTTCTTACGGGGATCGCGGGCGATTCGGAGCGTGCGCCGTGTATTTCCAGGAGCGGCCGTACATTCCCGAATGGTTCACTATCGAACGAGTCGCCGAGGTCTGTGAAAAGGAAGTGCAGGCGTGCATGCACATGCATGGCCTGATCGACCGTGGCATTGCCTAACGCCGGAATTTTAATTTTATCGAGTGCGACTTGTACATGTGGCATTAGGTTACATCAGGGCTACGTTGGGCAGCTATCGCTGGTTACGGCCGAGTGGACGTTGCACGGCCAAGGAAATCGCCTCAGAATTCAGCACCGCGCTGCTGTGCGGACTGATTCGCGACGAGTCGGTACGCACAGCAGTCTCCGCTGGGGCCGTAAGGCCGAATCAATTCAACCTCGGCGGATTGAGATACAGGAACCGCTTCCCCGGGCTACCGCGCAGCACCGATAGCGCCGTCATTTGCGGATGACCGGAGTAGAAATTCAGTCCTGGGTTGATCGACGTAGCCCACGGATAAATGTCTGGGGACCACTTAGGTCCCCAGAACCTAGTATTTCACCCCTATTTCCACTACTGTGCCATGGGGTGTTTTGCAAACTCTCCAAAGGCCAGTTAGTAGGTGCCAGCGACTGGATTGGGAACTGGGAACAGCCTTGCTGGTTATTGTCTAGCCAGCCTCGGCAGGTTCTGAGTGCTGAGTCATCAGCATGTAGTAACTGGGTTGTTGCCAGTATGGTTCGGAGACGTCGACAACTACACACCGAATCATTAATCGCTTTGCTCAGCAGAGTTATGCCATGGCAATCGTCGTACTGGGTGAATGTCAGGTTGCCCAGTGCGTGCGGTAACTGGCCAAAATTATTCTTTGGGTATCCTGGCAGCCTAAGAAGTTGGCTCCTTGGGAAGAAACGTTGGATGTAGGAGCTGTTGACGACAGTCTGGTCAATCGGGTCAGGTTACGGAGTGTCGCCACTGCCCGTAATTAACGCCGATAACGGCTTGGCAAATGCGAACTCCAGCATCGAGGTAAGTACCTACTCGGTACATTCCCCAACGCGGCCGCGTTGTCGGCCTCGGCAATTGTATAGGCGTTTCCTTCTGCGGCCAGAATCTGGTAAATTGACTATGAAAAGCCGGCGCTTGCGTGGCGATACTCTTGCATTTTAGCCGCATAAAATAAATTTAGAGTCTCGAATCTGCTGAAAAATCATCTTCTGCCTTCGGCAGTAATTCGGTTGTAGTGCTAGTCGTGTTCACGTAGGGCCGCGCTGATTGTCGAGCCCGATCTTTTATATTTAGGCTGCGGAAGACATCAATATCTCCGGGACGGTTATTACATATGTCATATCCGTCGTCCTTACTGATCACTGGGCCCTTTCCCAGTCAAAAGTGACCAACACGTTACCGTGAGTATTAGATATTAAGAGCAGAGTAAAGTAAAGTGGTTTGCCAGGCCGTACCGCGTTTCACATAAGCTTCGTTGAGTTTGGCTGCGTCGATCTTGGAGTTGGCGCCGTTGAACATCGGAGTGAACTCGATTCACCCCGGCTTCATCCGCACCCCGATGACTTCCAACCTGCCGGAAAACATGGTCACTATACCCACTCGACCTCCTAGCCAATCTGGGAGAAGTGTCGACTTTTGTCGTGTTCTTGGCCGTCAACGAGTCGTCCTACGGGCCTAATAGCGAGTTCGTAATTGATGGTGGACTGGTGAGCGATGTGCCGCATGAACATTTGTGAAACTTAGTGAACGCCTATAGAGATCCCTCCACAGGATTGCCGGTCGACCTGCACGACGCAGCGGTCCGCGGGTGATATAACCGCAAACATGCTGCGCAGCCTTGCGGCCGTGGTGGGATCGAGCCACGTAATTGCGGATCCCGATGTACTGATCGCCCACAGCATTGATCACACAGGTCGGTATCGGGGCCAGGCCAGGGCGTTGGTGAGGCCGGGTACGGCCGAGCAGGTGACTGAGGTACTGCGGGTCTGCCGCGATGTCGGGGCACACGTCACCGTTCAAGGCGGTCGGACCTCATTGGTGGCCGGTACCGTCCCGGAGCACAATGACGTGCTGTTGTCCACCGAGCGGCTACGGTCCATCAGTGAGGTAGACACCGTCGAGCGCCGTCTCCGGGTCGGTGCCGGAGCAACCTTGACTGCGGTGCAAAATGCCGCTACCGCAGCCGGTTTGGTGTTCGGCGTGGACCTGTGCGCCCGCGCCACCGCGACCGTAGGCGGAATGGCCTCAACGAACGCCGGCGGCCTACGCACCGTTCGCTACGGCAACATGGGCGAGCAAGTCATCGGCCTAGAGGTGGCACTGCCCGACGGTTCGCTGCTGTGTAGGCACAGTCTGGCGCGCTTCGACAACACCGGCTATAACTTGCCGGCCCTGTTTGTCGGCGCCGAAGGCACCCTCGGTGTCATCACTGCGTTGGATCTGCGACTCCACCCGGCCCCGGCGCACCGGGTGACGGCGGTCTGCGGGTTCTCCGACCTCGGTGCGCTGGTCGATGCCAGCCGGGCTTTTAGGGACGTGTATGGGATTGCTGCACTGGAATTGATCGACGGCCGTGCCAGTTCGCTGATCCGCGAGCACCTAGGGGTGAGCTCCCCGGTTGATGGCGACTGGCTGTTACTGGTGGAACTGGCCGCTGACCACGACCAGACCAATCGACTCGCTGAACTGTCCATGGCCGTGCAGATGTGTGGCGTTCCCGCGGTGGGTGTGGATGCCGGGGCACAGCAGCGGTTATGGCGCGTGCGCGAATCGTTGGCGGAGGTGCTCGGCGTTTATGGGCCGCCGCTGAAATTTGACGTTTCGTTGCCTCTATCGGCGATTAGTGGATTCGCAAAGGAAGCAGCAACTTTGATCGACGCGCAAGTATCGGATGTTCAGGAAGCGCTGCCCGTGCTGTTCGGTCACGTCGGTGAGGGCAATCTGCACCTCAACGTTTTACGCTGTCCACCCGATCGCGAGAAGACGTTGACCGCAGCGATGATGGAACTCATAGCGCAAGCCGGCGGCAATGTAAGCTCGGAACACGGCGTAGGTAGTAACAAGCGTGCCTATCTTAGGATGTCGCGGGATCCGGCCGATATCGCTGCTATGCGGACGATCAAAGCGGCGTTGGATCCTACCGGCTACCTCAATGCTGCGGTTTTGTTCGATTAATCGGTCCGGAGCCGCTTGATTCTAACCACAGGGCGCAGCGCCGCTAGAAATGAATCCGTGTAGTCGCTTCGGACCACGTAGTATGGTGCCTCGATCCGGATTACCGTCGCCGATTTTACCGCGTCGTTGGGTCGCCTGGGCAGCCGCCGTTAGAGTTTTCCGCATTTGCGGATTCACACGAGAAACTTATGCGATAACGTGCTTGGGCTCGACATCTACCCTTCACCCCCGAATAAGAATGCTGATAATCGACAATGAATCGTACCGCGGCGTTGAGTCTGCCGGCGCTCTTGAGTCCTGCGGTTGCCTTAGCCACTTTCGAAGACCTGTCACTCATAGTGAGTGAATGGCGAGAGCAACGCGATTTTTGGATGCGAAGCAGTTAGGGGAAAGTGTCGCTAGTGACACTTCGGGCTGGCCAGCTATGTCGGATAGTCCCAGCTTGGTTTTGCCGTTGTGGCTGAGTACCTTGGCGGTGGCCATAATCCGCTATCACGTCGAGTTATCGATCTCGGCTAGTTTTATCGCTCGGGCCGGCAAGCTCCGAATCCTATCCTTTACTAAGCTATTGCCGAATTGCGTGACCGTTGGATCGTTCGACCGCCTCCGAGTGTAAACCTCAGCGGCGGTTAACGACATCCCGGTGACGGACCATCAGTTCGGGAATTTACTAAACACGGCAAAAGTGTTACGCGCTATGGTCTTGGTGTTAATGCGTCGCTGCTGCTTTAAGCATCACGGACTCCCCCTGTTGCCTTTTAGCGATGCGTGTGTTGGTGGAGAGCTTGCTCCGGGCCTTGGTCTTGCGGCGGTCTTGTTGGTGGTAATCGTGAGTAGCTTGGGGGTGAAGGCCTGGAGCGGACGTTGAACTGTGGTGGGGTTGATGCTGCACGCCGTCAATATCGCTGTTAACCTCGAGGATCGAAAATAGCCATGTTGTTGGCGATCTCGTCCAAGACGGAGATCGCCCATTTGCGGGTGTTGTTGCCCACGTTGCGGTCTTTCTGTGTCGTTGATGACTAGCTCATCGAGCCGGTCGTAACGGGTCCGCTACCAGCTTGCCCCACCACACAGCTGTAGGGATTCTCGACTCCGATCCGGCTGCGTCAATTCGCTCACTTTGAGAACCCGGGTCACAGGGGCGCTATTCTCACAAGGCGGGGATCGCCCCGCTCCACTATTGGAATTTTACCCCTGGTCAAGTTCTGTCAACCCTTACCTAGGCACTCAATGGCGGTCCGCTGTTTACCATCCAGACGCTAGCGGTTGCCTCCGAGCCAGTAATGCGTTGGGCCTATGTGCCGGATGGCTATATGATTTACATGCCGCGGTTGAGCAGTGGCACCACTGGTGGCTGTCTGGGAGATCGTGGGTGAGTATGTGTTGTTCGAGATCGTCGCACTGCGCAACAGCAGCTTCGCCGACCTGCCCGGTTCCGCGCTAGCCGGCAAGCTTGCAGTGCCTTATCTTCCCGATGGTTCAGCATTGCCTAGTGGGGGACTGGGTGTTTAACACCAAGGTCTTCGAAAGCATGATTAGCACACCGCTCGACATGAAGCGGATTATGATCGCCTTTCAGGAGGCGCTAGCGGATAGGTCATCATCAATACCCACGTCGGTGGCCCGGGTTCTTCTGGCCTGATGGTCCGCGGCGATTGCCGCCGGGCAGAGCACCATCATGAAGCCGAGGCTGTAGCCTGTAGTGCGTGGTGGGGCTTGGTTTGACGTCAATGTGGCTGCCTACGTTGGTGGACCACATTCCCGACGATCAGCCCACCGGAAACTGTTTTGGGCGCGCTGGATTCAACTCGGGGTATCTGATTTCTTGCTCAGCAAGACCGGTGGTGCAGGACTTGTGCTAATGATCAACTCCGCGCCCGCAGAGACATCACGACTTCCGATATTCCCAAGCTGCCATTTGTCACCGAAGTGATCAACCGGATAGCTTTAGTGACCAACGTTGGCTGGGCTGACCCCATATCGACTATCGACGTCGCAACGTGTTGGCATACATTCATGCGCCTTAGGTGACGTCGGCACCGGACACACTCACGCCTGCTCGCTGTCGTACTCACAGACCTGTACGGGCCACTTCGCTTGCTCACCGACGGCGTACTGCTACCAGAACTGCTGTTCGGCTATCTCAACAAATGCTGTCTATTACCCCAGCTGTTCGATACCGCGATCAACACCAGTGTCGGGGTGACGTCACCGAACGAATCGAGGGCCTTCAACGCGGCCGACGACCTGATTGGGGATGGTTCGGTCGAGCGTGCCGGTCTACATCGCGCAACGTCTGTACCGGGAGAGTCACCGGAGGGTCTCCAAAGGGGCCACAGCCCGGAACCCAACGATTCACCGCCCTGGCAGCGTGGGTCCGCCCAAGCTTCCCAGTCCGGTTATCGCCCGTCAGATCCGCTCACCACTACACGGCAGTCGAACCCAGCACCAGGTGCAAACGTCCGATAGAACCGCTTTATCCCCGTAGCGTCGATTACGGCATGTCACTCAGACCGGCCGTAAACCGATCCCGATTCCGGACGCAATCCGGTCACTACTGGCTACGGCATTGGTTCGATTCTCACCGCGATAGCGACTGAAATATCCGCCTAGGAAGTAGTTTTCGACGTTTACCACAGGACTCGGCCGTCATTGGGGAGCGTACCCGGTTATGCTTCGCCGATGCCAGTTATGAGCAAGACCGTTGAGGTCAGGGCTACCGCCGCATCGATCATGGCCATTGTCACCGACTTCGAGGCCTACCCCCAGTGGAATGATGGGGTCAAGGGTGTTTGGGTGCTCGCCCGCTACGACGATGGGCGTCCCAGCCAGCTTCGTCTCGACACCGAGATTCAAGGCACGAAGTGTACTTATATACAAGCTGTGTACTACCCGGCTACGAACCAGATCCAAACCATCATGCAGCAAGGTGACTTATTTACCAAGCAGGAGCAACTGTTCAGCGCGGTGGAGATCGGGGCAGCCAGTTTGTTGACGGTGGACATCGATGTCGAGTCCAGCATGCCGGTGCCTGCGCCAATGGTGAAAGCGCTCCTAAACAACGTGCTTGACAACCTCGCTGAGAACCTCAAGCTGCGTGCAGAGCAGTTGGCCGCCAACTAGGGCTTCAGCTGTTCGTGGCTTAGCACGAAAATGCAAGAGCGGTCTAGTATCTGGTTTAGCTAATCGTCGGCTTCGTACTGCACAGGTCCTCGACATCGATGATCAGAGCCACCGCTGCCTAACTCCTCGGCAAAGTAGCTTACTTCTGAAGCCTATCTCACAGATTTCCGGTTACTGTTGTCAGCCGCGATGAACGGCAGACGTGCTTTTCCTTAAGTAGTGGTAATGAATACGAGTGGTGTTGAAGAACATGGGTTTTAGCGTTGTACTGGGTTAACTAAAATGACCCGTGCTGAGTGGTGCGTGGCTAGATTTTTACGTGAACATGCCTAGCGTTATGTGATGGTACTGTGCGGGGTGTATATGTAATTTATGATCGTCACGCCAGAATGAGTGTCGGCGGGTGATTTCCTCGCTAAGTGGCCTGCGACTTCGTTGGCCAACTATGCCCGGGGCAACAGCCGTCGGCTATGCAGATCGGGTTGCTTTAACGTGACCTGCCAGGATTTTCGAGGGCTTGTCCGGGCCGGCCATAAGATCGGATGAAACTTGATCTAGGGTTTGTAATGAGACCACCGAGGCCCTAGTGGGGTACGAGCCACACAATGCTTTAGCAAATATCAACTGCCACAAGCAGTGCACGATCAAAGAGTAAGGTACTGGCTTACCACGCAACATGCCGGCCACCTCGCACAGACCATCGAGCCACCCTATTGCGTTCGGCGGCAGAACTGAGTTAACCACCTCGAGCGACCACGCGTTGATACTACCATAGGCGACGGCGCTTAGGTTTCCTGGCACCACGGTTACATAAGTTGATCTGCGGTGCCGTCGCAATGAGGTGTTGATGGGTGTGGCGTACGTCGTCGTGTTCGGACACCGGGTGATGATCCTGATGCCTCAACCGCCCGCCAAACCTCGCGTCGTTGCTAGCCGCCAACATACTTGGGTCCATTGCGATCCCGGTGAACTTCCGGCTCATTCTGAGCCTAGATCGTCGCCCTGTTTGACGAGTGCGAAGCACAGGTGTAGTCACCGAAGCCGTGCTGTTGCAAGTGGTCACCGCCGCCCGACATCCAACCCATACTAAGTAACGGTAACGATCGTCGTTGCCGGTGGCTCCTCTGACGATCACGTGTCCAGCTAGGAAGAGTTCATCAACGAGCCCGGTGATGTACCCGAACCGGTGAATATCGCGCATAACATCCTCTAAAGATAACGTGCACTTAATAGGATATCATCAGATAATTTCATTTAGGATGCCGTGCTGACGCACATCAACTTGGCTGGCCACGCAATTACATCGTTTTATATCCAGCGTCGCCAATATCAACAGCGATATCGGTTTCAGTGGTGGGTCGTTGTTCCACATTGCTGTCACCGGCAAACATGCTGGGCGTCCCTGTGGTCAACGTCGACAGCTTTCCCCGAAGCCCTGGTGAAGGGCGGCATTCTGTCCGGCCGAGATGTCTCTGGTCACTTGCCTGCGGCTGGGCGACGACGTGGAGCCGTAAGCGCGGATCGGTCAGGACGGTAATCTAGTATGGCCGTCGCCCGGGCGGTGGTCGACGAGAACATGAACGACGTGGCTGTTGGCTGAGGTGGTGGAAATAATTTACCGGCCGCCGACATGGATAAGCGGTTACTTGGAACAACTCGACGGCTACCTCGGAGGTGTTTGCTAGCCCCTGGTTCCATACCGAGGACCTCGTTTGAATGGACGAAAATGGCTACGTCTGGTAGGTGGATAGCAAGCAAGAAGGACACGAGCATCACCGGTGGTGATAACATCTACTGCTTTGAGGCAGAGAACATCCTCGCCGGCCATCCCGACATCGTCGAGGTCTCCACCAGCGGGTGAGCTCACGAAAAGTGGAGCGAGGTGCCGACCGCGGCTGTAAAGAATGAGCATTTGCGGCTAGCAAGGACTAACTTAACTTGAGTTCCTGCCTGATCGGCTCGCGCGCTACAAACACCCCGCAGCGCTTGAGATCGTTACCAATCCGCTTCGCAACCCAGCCGGGAAGGTGCCCAAATATGCCTCCCTGACACAGTGCTAGAAAATGAAAGTTCAGATAATGCACCGCTGCGGTGCTGCACACGCACTGGAATGTCGAGCATAAAGCACATAACACGGTCTGGTCTAGACCACCGGAAACCGACTCGTGACAGTCTACCGCGCTAAATACATCTTTATGGCCCGTGCAGGGAATTCGCCAAGGAGTGTGCTAGTTGGTTTTTGGTAACCACAACAGGCGTTACCTACTCGATGCGAGTCCCAATACGGGCGCTGCAGAGCGTAGGTGCATGTGGTGGTCATTCAGGCCGGGAAGCACAGTTTAGCTGCCGACGTCGAACACGGTATCATCTCGCCTAGCGGCAAAGTTGTGACCTACCTCGGCGGCCCCCGTACCAACTCGGATATCGACCACCCAGTAGGCTAAAAATCCTTTCGATACATGCATCCACACGGTGTCGTCATCAGCGCCGCTTAGGTCACGACAACCGCGGCCATGGACACTTCGATCACGATGGTCGGCACCCTCCAGCAGTATACATAGCTCATTACCTTGATGGTCTAAATGCAGTCTTTAAATACCTTTTCACTGTTGATCCAGCCAAAGAAGGAAGACGGAGTTCCGTCCGGTCGACACGGGCTTTCGACCTGGACGGCGATGGCATAATCCCGTGCCAGCAGATACTCGCACAGCAGGCCCTCCCACATAGAGATCAGGTCAGCCACCAGCAGACCAGCCAACCCATGCGCCGGAGCCCGAAGCCACATTCGGCGAATGCGCGACGGGGCGGCCGTTTCCTTACCCAGTGCCATTTCTACGAATGTCAACTGTAGCCTTTTAGGTGGTTGACAACGTATACGAGACAGGTTGCGGCACAACGTTGAAGCATTGACCAAAAAGTGAGGGGAACTTTGTCTGTGTTGAGTAGTGCAACATAGCGATTACGTCGACGGGTTCTCATCCAAGTTTGGGAGGCAGCGTCGATAGACGGTTGGCCACGTCCGGATCAAACCAAGTAGTCCAGCCCAACCGGCGGTTAGTAGTGTGGCCGCCTCGCTTCCGACACCCTCGCTGTCGCCGACGACTGCGGCAACACATTCGGCATAACCCAAACACATTGACAAGCAAAAACATTGACAAGAAAGAAGTCCGGTTGCTCGTCAGGAATACCTGCCAGATAGGCCAGCCACTACTTGACCAGTCGCTAGCTCACTGGCCTGCTGTGGCAGCTAACGACGCCAAGCCTAACCCAGCGTTAGCGTCGTGCAGCGAATTAAAACTGCAGAACGGTAAAACGCCAATCCAGCACCAGATGGTCGGACCCGCCCGCTGCAGACACCGCGTAAACCAACGATCGCAACCCCAACACGCCACCCTGCTCTGTCGCCTCGGCGGACTCGACATGCAGTTCACTGTAAAGGGTATCCCCCTCATGGACAGGTCCGGTATGGTCGCAAGACCTCCAGTTTAACACCGTGGCCAGATTGGGCAACATCCGGCCGGCCTGGGCCAGCGCCAGACCAATGGTGTGTCCACCATATACCAGCCGGAGCCCCCTTACTCGCGAATCATGGTGTGTAGAAGCAATATTTAAAGTAAGTCTAGCCAGATCCGGTGCACTGCTCACGATGTCGCCGGTGCTGCGCAACACCGCACCAGTTATACCGGCGTCGAAATGCGGACCGGGCACCCGTTCCCGGAAAGCCGCGGCGTCCCACTGCCCGGTTGGATCGGAGGCCGACGCTACGGCGTCGGCTCCGACGTTGGCCAGGTCATCGTTGCGGTTCAGTGCGTCGTGGGGATGCCAAGCCGCACTGGCGGGCAGCATGGCACAGCGGTAGAAGTCAAGCACCAACCGATCGTGCTGGTCGGTTGTGGTGATTCGCAGCGCCGCCATTCCTGTCGGCGGCCGGCCAGGTTTCGCCGAATTAGCCTGCAAACCAACTACTTCGGTGCTGGTATATAGGGTGTCGCCGATGACCGGAAAGCGGTGAAATGTGAGCCCGCGATAGAACAGGTTGGCTTTCACCCGCTGGGTGACCAGCGTAGATTGCCCAATCGCCACATCGCAAACCAGTCCTGGATGTGCCAGCATAGCGTGTGTGCCTATCACCGTGGTGGATAGCTCGGCATCCAGAGCCAGGCGCATCCGGTCGCCCAAAATCGCCTGATGAACAGCAGCCATCCCTGACGTCAAGGTCACCGCCGGCGCCCAATCAAACACTTGACCAATTGAGAGATCGTCGAAGTAGGGGCCGCCTTCACGTCGGCCTGCGTGCCCGTTAGCAGTCACAACGCCACATGCTGGCAGATTGTCGATCCGGGATCAATCCGGAGGTCGACACGAATTAGATATGTTGAACGCAACACCAAGGAAGAAAAGCTGGTAGCCCCCGTGCGGGTATTCATCAATTGCGATGTCAAAACCAATCGTGCGTGAGGTTAAAGCACGGCAACTCCTACCTCGCGCTACGGACCACCATGGAGCTAACCGAGCCAGGCGTCGGCTTTTATTTGTAGACTATGTCGACAACGGCGCTACCCGATGGCTCCGGAAGCTTGCTGATCAAAAATGCTCAAAATTTGGATCAGCAACGCACGCCGTATCCGGACTATATCGCATTGCCGTATGAAATCTAACAACAGGTGCACGCCGCGCCACATGGGTATGTTGATTCTGTTGTAGGTGCACTGTCCTATTCTGACGATGGTACGCGACCTACCCAAGTTCAGCGACAAGACGTGGAGTCCTGCGAGCTAACGCTCGACAAATTGGCGGTACTGATACCGGCGGTCTTGAACGACCGCATGGGTGAAAGTTTTTCGCAGAAGATAAAGGGGCTGGAGAAGGCCCGAATCCGAGTGGCTGCTTGAGCTCTCAAGCATAGCGACTACTGCGCTCGAAGACGCACTGGCCTATGCTCAGATTACGGGAAATTTTCGGCCAGAAGCTTTGACAGCAACCGACCGTCGATAACCACCTGACCGATATAGTTACCGAACTCACCGCCGTCCGTCACCTCACTCGCTATGCCGCCGAACGTTATGACATCAGCGAGTGCTGCGATATGGCCGCCGGCATGGCCAAGCTATATCACTTCCGAAGCGGCGATGGATGGCGCCCTGAACGCGGTACACATCCGTGTTGGTTATAGCTATTCATGCGAATACGATGTCGAACGCTAAGTCCGGGCCGCGCCACTGATGATCTTCGGAGAAGGCCCCAATGCAATCCAGCACAATGTGATAACCAGACAGTTGATATCCTGGGGAGGAATCTGAGCAAATCTTTGAAGATACAGAATTGAGTGTGCTTACAAAGGAATTTGTGAAATCGACGCTAGCAACTGACCGGTGCTGTATGTTTGCCTAACTTCGGTGCAGGAAACCTGACACCAACAGTTAGCCTATCACAGTGGAGGAAAGGAAGTCACTATGAGTAATAGGCTATCTCCTGATCCTGGTTTCTCAAATTGGCCCGCTTAACAACCTAGAGCGGCAAAGACAGTAACCCCGGTTGCTGAGGTCACAAGGAAACCGGCAAAGCTAACAGCAGCCGGATAACTACCTCGTCTGGGCGATTGTGTGCACAGTCTTGTGTCGCCTTCTGTTTGGGATTGTGTCGATCGTGTATTCTCCTAACATCTCCAAGGCTGTATAGTCAAGAACGCTATGCTGAAGCGCAGCTGGCTCCCAAATAACACCAAGCAGTGGGTAATCATCATCACTATAGATACGTTGGCGAGGGCGTTGTCGAGGCCATCGCGACCGGAAGCCGGTGCACTATCCAGATGCATATGCCGGAGCCGGACAGCAGAACCACAGACCAATTTTCGGTAAGAAAATAATCAAATTGTACAACGCTTCAATCTATACCAGAACTCAGTCATCTCCCAGCCCCTGCCCAGCACATCGAGAATCAGGGCTGGGCTGTGGCTGGTGCGCGCCACGTGTGAGCTCGCTGCGGCAGTCAAAGTGCCGAATTCTGCTAGATTGCCGGCGCTGCAGAACGATAGGCCGTTGCCGCTCAACACGATACCGGTCACCGACGGGTACAGCTGTGCAATGGCAAGCGCCTCTAGCAGGGCGGCGCAATAGTAGGTGGAAAATGCGTTATGACGCTACGGCGACATCTTGTCCGCAAAATATCGCCGTAGCGTTCCACGAGGATCTGGTTCGGTAGGCCGGGTATGCGAGCAGAATCGCTGTCGGTCAGCCAGCGCGTGAACTCCGGTACCACCTGTAAGGCCAAGTAGACCGTCAACTCGACGATGATCGCTGTACGATCGGCACATTAATCCTCGGCCACGGTGAAAGCCACAGTGTAAGTAAAGTATTCGTCTCGTTCCTGTAAAATGCGAATATCGGTGTCCGAGCCGAAGGCAACGATAACACCAGCGACCAGGGTGACGTTCAGAGTACTGCGCCACCGATATCGACCAACCAGAGCATCGTTTCACCCAAGTATTTCTTGACCAGACCGTTCTTGCGGAGCTTCCCACTGTCGATGCGTAGCGTCTGCGTTTCTAGCACAATGGATCGCAGGAACTTGAAGTTCGTCAAGCGGTCCGGACGTCAAGCCAGTAGCTCATAGGCAAATTGGTCGGTGGCACCATCCGAGTCGACGACCTGCGCCGCCGCCATCACACGTTGATTTATTTCCTCGTCGGGAACACCTAACTCCGCCGCGTCAAGCACTTTTGCGTGAGTAACCCAGAAGGTTTTCGGTGTCTTGTGGGAGTAGACTCTCCACTTGGCGACTAATGGGTCACGATGCTACGCATCGGTGACGTCGCCAGGTCAAGCGATCAGCTACGTCAAATTCAGTTGTAGAGCCATTGTTTCCAGATCGTCGGAACGGCTTAGCATCGCCGACAATGACCCGGCATCGGACGAGTAATGTCGCGGTCGCCGCGCGGCCAAACCTGCGCGCGGCGGTGGTTACGATCGTGACCAGACAGGTGGTCTTGGATTGGGTCATACAGACGTACTGCCAGTTAAAGGGAACATATTAGTCAATCCCTAATTTCTAGAGCGGCCACATGACCACCGCAGACTGATTCACCGTCGGGAAGTTAGCGAATTGCAGCGGATTCACGGCGTCGGCAATCTCGTTTCACGAGAATCAAGGCCTGATGACCGCAACCCGAACGGCTGACGGACAACACCGATTCTCACGACAGATGCTGCGGCGCCTGGCGTTCACCCGGGCAGTGCGCAACGTCGACTTTGCGCCTCGGCCGAGGTTGTGGACACACTGATGAAGCCGTCGGATGAGCGTATAACCCAACCCGTGCCGACTGAGCTCATCTGTCCAAGGACCGGCTAATCGACTGCAGCTGCCTGTCGCTGAAGTGATGCGCTTTCTCGAATCTGGACAACTCGGTAGCCGGCCCCGGATCGGGTGTAGTATACCTATCGAAGTCGTTGCGACGATACACGATTGGCTGTTAGTCCTCCTTTGCCAGCCGCTGCTTGAGTGCTTCGAATTCATCCTGCATGCCAGAGGGCAACTTGTCGCCGACGAACTCGAACCACTCTTCAATCAACGGCAGTTCATTGCGCCACTCGGCGGGGTCGACCGCGAGAGCCTTGGCAACGTCGTCGCTGCTGATGTCGAGTCCGTCCAGGTCCAGGTCCGTGGCGGTCGGCACGATGCCGATCAGGGTGTCCTGTCCGCCTGCCTTGTGCTCGATGCGGTCAACGATCCACTTCAACACCCGGCTGTTCTCGCCGAAGCCCGGCCATAAGAATTTGCCGCCTTCGCCGCGGCGGAACCAGTTGACGAAGAACACCTTCGGTAGATTGGATTCGTCGGAGTGTTTGCCCAGATCGATCCAGTGCTGAAAGTAGTCGCCGACGTGGTAGCCCATGAATGGCAACATGGCCATCGGGTCGCGCCGAACCGTACCGACCTTGCCTTCGGCTGCGGCGGTCTGTTCGCTACCCATGGTGGCTCCCATGAAAACGCCGTGCTGCCAGTTGCGAGCTTGCGTTACCAACGGCACTGTAGTCTTGCGGCGGGCGCCGAACAGAATGACTGAGATCGGCACACCCCGCGGATCGTCCCATTCCGGCGCCAAGATCGGGCACTGCGACATCGGCGTGCAGTAGCGCGAATTCGAATGTGCCGCGGGGGTCTCCGTCTTCCCAGCGTACCAGTCGTTGCCCTTCCAGTCGATCAGATGCGCAGGCTCTCCTTCCAGGCCCTCCCACCATACGTCGTTGTCGTCGGTGAGCGCGACATTGGTGAAGACGGTGTTACCCGCGGCGATGGTGCGCATGGCGTTCGGGTTGGACTTCCAGTTGGTGCCCGGTGCGACGCCGAAGAATCCGAACTCGGGGTTGACCGCGTACAGTCGGCCGTCCTTGCCGAATCGCATCCAGGCGATGTCGTCCCCGAGAGTTTCAGCGCGCCAGCCCGGGATTGTCGGTTGCAGCATGGCGAGGTTGGTCTTGCCGCAGGCCGACGGGAACGCCGCCGCGAAGTAGTACGCCTTGTTCTCCGGGGAAATGAGCTTAAGGATCAGCATGTGCTCGGCAAGCCAGCCCTCGTCGTGGGCCATCGCCGAGGCGATTCGCAGCGAGTAGCACTTCTTCCCTAACAGTGCGTTGCCGCCGTAGCCGGAGCCGTAGCTCCAGATCTCGCGGGTCTCCGGGAAATGGGTGATGTATTTGGTTTCGTTGCACGGCCACGGCATGTCTTGTTGACCCGGCTGTAGCGGGGCGCCCACCGAATGCAGGGCCTTGACGAAGAACCCGTCGTCGCCGATCTTCTCTAGGGCGGATGTGCCCATCCGAGTCATAACCTTCATCGACGCAACAACGTATTCGGAGTCGGTGATCTCCACGCCCAACTTCGGGTCCTCAGCACCCGGCGGACCCATGCAGAAGGGCACCACCCACATGGTGCGGCCGCGCATGCAACCGCGGTACAGCTCGGTCATGGTAGACCGCATTTCAGCGGGGTCCATCCAGTTGTTGGTGGGTCCGGCATCGATCTCACGCTCGGAACAGATAAAGGTCCGTGACTCCACCCGCGCCACGTCAGAGGGATCGGACAGCGCCAGGTAGGAGTTGGGGTGTTTTTCATCGTTCAGCTTCTTGAAGGTGCCCGCCGCTACCAGTCGCTCGGTGAGCTGTTGCCATTCTTCGTCGGAACCGTCAGCGAAAACCACCTGGGCAGGATGTGTCAGTTCAGCGACCTCCTCTAGCCACGACAGCAACTTCTGGTGGTTTGTTGGAGCGGTATCCAGACCGGGAATAGTCGCTGAAGTCATCGAAGTCTCCCTCTCCTGAATTCATTTACGTATTTCGTCGGCTTCTCGTGGTTGTTGATGCACTCGCCTGTATTTGCCAACACAAACGCGTTATGTACAGATGTACAGGTTATCGTGACCAACTTGTTGCGGAAGGCCGGGGCAGGTATAAGCCTCCTCACAACGAGGATTCGCCAGCCTGAAAAACGTTAGGAATTGTCGCCAACCGCTGTTGCTGCTTGCAACTCACCCAATTCTGGACGCACAACATCGAGCGCGGCTTGCGCTGCCGACATTATTCCGAACACGCCGGCGCGGTGCTCAACGCCGACTCGGGCCAGTACCCGAGTCGCAACCAGCTCTTCCACCGTGACTCGCAGCGCCGGCGTTACGTCGCCCACCCGTCAGTCCATCACCTCGCGGTCACGTAACAAACCGCAGATGTTGACCACCACGACGGTTAACAGCCAATCTGGCCACCAAGCGTGGACTGACCCATGCGGCCTCTAGCCCAAATCCAGACCGGCCACCAGTCAATCCAAAGATCAACGGCGCCCCTAAATCCACATCCGGCACCTAACAAGATCATCCGCTAAAGTTTCTTATCGCCGCAATTTCAGCAGCAGGTCCGGGACGTCGAACGCCGACAACACTTCGAAGGCTAGCGGGACCAACACGGCATCCCATCACCTAAGCTACCTTGGCGAGGTGAGGGTGTACTATGATAACGTCGTTTATCTGTACGACCTGGCCGCGTGTATACGCTTCAGAACCTGGCCATATACCGCCGAGATAAACCGGCGGTGTTCTTATTAAGCTTTTATTAACGATAAAACCGTCTATTATGTCTATTATACGGTGTTTTTAACTAGCCGCACGCCGACGAACAACAATCGCGTGCAAAGTCAGACAACTGGACCCAAGCCTGCTGGATCAGACCGCACAACCTAATGATCCGGCTCGGATTTAGTATTGGCTCCGCTCCCGCAGGGTCGTGCTGCACGCGACGAGTCACCCCATACCCACACCAGGCTTTGGCCTATGGCCCAGCGCGCCATTGTGTTGGTCCGCCCGAGGAGAGTCCACAAGCACGGCATCTACCAAATCGTCGGTCTGTGGTTCACCGAAAATCAGGCCCGTCGTCCGTCATCCTGAGCAGCACACAATCCGATTCCGCCAGTTCAGCTACTGCAGAAACGACAAACAACAGCGGCAGCGGAGCGTCGCCGTGCCCCTGGTAGGTCAACTCGATGAACTTGTGCTGCGGCAAGCGTTCGCTTAGCGACGCTGCCACACCAGTTACGCTGGCTATCCATGGTTAAGTTTAACTGGTACCACCTCACGGCGATTAATGAATTGATGAACTTCGGGCCGCTGCCACCGCGGCGCAAACAGGGCGACCGGGTCTCGTCAGCTGCGCTGATAACCGCTACTCTATAGCGCCACCGGGCGCAGCAGCCCAAGACCAGAACCGTAGCGATTCTTTGACGATATCCGAGCCGCATTAACGATGCAGCTCGCTCAACGAACCGAGGTTTCCGATGCTATAGCGCTGCCAGCGCGCCACCCGCGACAGATGGGCGGCAAGATCGTCAGCCAGGGCGCCGACAAAAATCTGGTGCCCCCGTTCTGTCACGTCCCCGCTGGCCCGAACCAATTAGCCCGATCCTCTTGACCCCTTGCCGTTTTTTCTTCTCAGGTCGCAAATTCTGCTTCATCGCCCAGCTAGGTTAGTTTGCTGGAGGCCGATCACACACTACCGAATGGTCGCACCTCCGTTGCCGAGATGTGAGCTATCGTTGCCAGTTGAAAGCAACTGTTGGATATCAATCTGGGCCAGGGGCGGCTACGTTAAGGATTCATACGCCACCATGGACAAATGCATGAACAACCCGGGGTGAGGTTACGTCTCGACACGCTTGTAACGGCGCGGAACCCAGCTAGCCCAAGCTGCGGAGCGGACTCGCACCCGTCGTTAGAGCCGCGTGAGACAAACCACTCTGAGCCTGGCTTCGAACAAAGTGGTGTGGCACGCCATCTACCAGCCACTGCTTTTCGTAAGCGACGCTCCGCCTTATCACACGCCCAGCGGCAGACCTGGGAGCGGTTGTGGCCGGAAATAGGCATTTCGGCGGTGTCCCAAACCCGCAGCGCCGAGCGGCTAGACACCGGAGCGTGGTTCGGGCGTTCCACCTTAGTGGTACTCGAGGTCGGCTGCGGCAGCGGCACTGCAACGCTGGCCATGGCGCAGCACGAACCCGACATCGATGTGATCGCAGTAGAAGTTTACCGTCGCGGATTGGCGCAGCTGTTGTGCGCGATCGACCGAGACCAGGTGCACAACATCCGTATGATTCATGGGAACGCGCTCTACGTGCTGCAGTACCTTATCGCACCAAGGTCGCTGACCGGTGTTCGTGTCTTTTTTCCCGATCCATGGCCGAAGGTTCGCCACCACAAACGCAGGTTCCTACAACCGGCCACGGTTGAACTGATCGCTGACCGGCTACTCCCCGGTGGGGTCCTGCACACCGCGACGGACCACCCCGACTACGCAAAACAAATCGCCAAATTCGGCGACGGCGAGCCACTGCTGAGTCGTGCTGATGGCAGAACCCAGCTGCCAATTTCAACCGTTCGCCCAACCACCAAGTACGAAACGAAAGCGCAGCATGCCGGCAACGTCGTTACCGAGTTGATTTGGAAAAAACGCAGTTGATTTGCAAAAAGTGAAGTTGATTTGCCGAAAACTCGAAATTGATCTCGAAAGCAATGCAATCGATCTTGATAAACCGATGACTATCCCAGTGACCGAAGAAGCAACCGTTGCGGCGGTCCTGGAAACACCGGAGCCGCCTGCACCGACGGCACGATCCGGCAACTGCGTCGAGGCTCGGGCTAGCTTCGCCCCCCCAGCCAGGTGTGTGATGCTGATATGGGATGCGCCCAACCTCGATATGGGCTTGGACGCCATTGTGGACCACCACCACCGGAACGCCCTGGAACGTCCGTGTTTCGATGCGCTAGGTCGCTGGCTATTCACCTGTAATACAGAAGTCGCGGTCGGCTATCCAGACAGCACGATCGGACTGAAGGGCACTATGTTCACCAACATAGCGCAGGCCAGCGCCGACGTGGTTCGGCTTTGGGTGGACACGCTACGTAACGTGGAATTTGTAATTTTCGTCAAGCCGAAAATTGACGAAGACAGCCACATGCTGGGCCGTATCAAGGGGCGGTACAACGAAGGGCTGGCAGTGCAGGTGGTGGTCTCCGCGTACAGTCAAGCGTTACGCCAAACACTGGAAAGAACCGCGCACGCCGTAATCGATGTTCAAATGATCGGATTTCGTGAACACACTAGTTGGGCGCTAGCGTCGGCTATCTTAGAGTTCGCCGACCTGGAGGACATCGCGGGTGTTTTCCGAGAGTCATTGCCGCGAATCAGCCTAGATTCGCTGCCTGCACAAGGGGAGTGGTGCGCGCCATTTCCCGGCCGATGGCTGCGTTATTAAACTCGAGTGTGTGACACTGGCGCGTTGAAAAACCGAAAAGGCACTGCGCGGGTCGCTACAGATCCAGTAAGGAGCTTACGTGTTCGCCTGGTGGGGTCGAACTGTGTACCGCTACCGATTCATCGTAATCGGGATCACGGTCGCTCTGTGCCTGTGCGGCGGAGTTTTCGGGCTGAGCCTAGGTAAGCACGTCACGCAGAGTGGTTTCTACGACGACAGTAGTCAGTCGGTGAAAGCCTCAATCCTTGGTGACCAGGTCTATGGCCGGGACCGAAGCGGCCACATCGTGGCGATCTTCCATGCGCCCGACGGCAAAACCGTCAATGACCCGGCATGGGCGAAGAAGATCACCGATGAACTTAACCAGTTCCAGCGAAACAACTCCAATAAGGTGACGGGATGGGCCGGCTACTTGCGCGCATCCGATACGACCAACACGGTTGTTCAGGGCATGGCCACCCCGGACAAAAAGTACACGTTTGTGTCCATACCCCTTAAGGGGGACGACGACGACACCATCCTCAACAACTACAAAGCCATAGCTCCGGACCTGCAAAAACTGGACGGTGGTACCGTCCAGCTCGCTGGCCTCGACCCAATCGCCAACGCCTTGACCAGCACCATCGCCACCGACCAACGGCGGATGGAAGTCCTGGCGCTGCCGCTGGTGGCAGTGGTGTTGTTTTTGGTGTTCGGCGGCGTAATTGCAGCCTGCTTGCCAGTTATGGTGGGTGGCCTGAGCATCGCGGGTGCACTAGGCATCCTGCGCTTCATCGCACTCTTCGGACCAGTGCACTTTTTTGCCCAACCGGTGGTTTCGCTGATTGGCTTGGGCATCGCGGTGGACTACGGTCTCTTCGTGGTGAGCCGGTTTCGCGAGGAGATAGCAGAAGGCTACGATACCGAAGCTGCGGTGCGACGCACAGTGATGACGGCAGGGCGCACGGTGACATTCTCAGCGGTGCTTATTGCCGCATCGGGAGCTAGCCTGCTACTGCTACCGCAGGGCTTTGTCAAGTCGCTGACCTATGCTCTTATCGCAGCGGTGACACTTGCGGCTTTATTGTCGATCACGCTGCTGCCTGCATGCTTGGCAATCTTGGCCAAACATGTTGACGCACTCGGCGTGCGGACCCTGTTCCGGGTGCCTCTCCTACGCAACTGGAGGATGTCGCACGCCTGTCTCAACTGGCTCGCGGACCGCCTGCAAAAGACCAAGACCCGCGAAGAAGTCGAAGCTGGCTTCTGGGGCAAGCTCGTCAACTTCGTGATGAAGCGGCCCCTAGTTTTCGCCATACCGATCGTTATCGGTATGATCCTGCTAGTTATACCGCTGGGCAACCTCTCATTCGGCGGCATGAGTGAAAAATACCTGCCACCCAACAACGCGGTGCGGCAGTCACAGGAACATTTCGACCAGCTCTTCCCGGGGTATCGCACCAATCCGCTAACGCTGGTTATCCAGACCAGCAACCATCAGCCCGTCACGGACCAGGAAATCGCTGACATTCGTAGCAAAGCGATGGCGATCAGCGGGTTCATCGAGCCGGACAACAATTACGTGAACATGTGGCAAGAGCGCACCGTGGCGCCGGGCGCATCGAAGGATCCGTCGGTCAGGGTCCTGCAGAATGGCTTGATCAATCCGAATGACGCGTCGAAGAAGATCAACGAGCTACGCAGCATCACGCCACCAAAAGGCCTCACGGTATCGGTCGGTGGCACCCCGGCACTCGAGCAGGATTCGATTCACAGCCTGGTTGCACAGGCCCCGCTGATGGTCATTATGCTGATTACCACCACAATGCTATTGATGTTCTTAGCGTTCGGGTCGTTCGTCTTGCCGATCAAAGCCGCGGTGATGAGCGCACTCACACTTGGGTCCACGATGGGCATCCTGACGTGGATCTTCGTCGACGGGCACTTATCCAAATGGCTGAACTTCACGCCGACACCGTTGATGGTGGTGATCATCGCTCTCGTCGTTGCGGTCGGCTATGGCTTGGCAACCGACTACGAGGTGTTCCTAGTATCCCGAATGGTGGAGGCGCGCGCAGAAAGCATGTCGACCCAGGAGGCCGTCCGGATCGGCACCGCGTCCACCGGCCGGCTCATCACCGCGGCAGCGCTGGTCCTTGCCGTGGTCGCCGGTTCGTTCGTATTCTCTGACCTGGTAATGATGAAGTACCTGGCCTTCGGGCTGATGGCAGCGCTGTTGCTGGACGCGACCGTAGTGCGTATGTTCTTAGTGCCGTCGGTAATGAAACTGCTTGGTGACGACTGTTGGTGGGCTCCTCGCTGGGCTCGGCTCCTGCAGAACCGCATAGGGCTGGGCGAAATTCACCTGCCTGACGAGCGCAGGCGGCCGACTGTCAGCGGGCGTCCCGTTCGGCCTCCGGTCACAGCGGCTAGCCTAGCCGCTCCAGCGTCGCGAGTACCGCGTGGCCCTACTCACCCCGCCACGCTGGAGCCGTCGCAGCGGGCACGTTCAGGCCTGGCGAGCCGGCCGCAGATCAAACGGCCTCAGGAACTGCCTTCTGGCGCAAGCACCGCGCGGATACAGATGAGGCCGAGCCAGTCGGTGGAAGCGACAACGACCCGTCTGTCGGTACCTGGCAACGCCCCGACCACTGCAGCGGTGTCCAGCAGCCAAGGCGTGCAAGCCGTACCGCTCGCTGCAACGCGACATCCGTTACCAACCCCGTCACCGGCCTCCGGTCAGACGCGGGCCATGCCGGTTCCGGCGAACCGCTCCAGCGACAATGCGAGCGAGACAGCCGAACCCACAACAGCTCTGCCGATCATGCGGCCACAGGACAACGATTCCGAAGTTGCCACCGAGAAGTTAAACGCCCTAGGACAAGGCGATAATTCGCGCCAGCACCGCCGCGCCACCGGTGGTGGTATTAGTGCGCAGGATCTGCTGCGCCGCGAGGGACGACTCTGAGCCTCACTCCTAGCATTTAGCATTCTTTGGGGTTATCCGGTTTCACCTGGCTGAGGCCGCCCCATCAGCGTCGGTCTGCTGACCTGCCACGGCGGATGGATCCGGAGCCAGCAGTACCGACGATCCCCGCAGCTGGGCCGGTGGAAAAGCCAGCCCCACCCGGCGGTTAACGATCCCGACCGGACCCATAACGAACGGTCGCAGCACACGAGTTTCGACTTGGTTTACCGGGACAAGCAAAAACTAGCGTGATTAAATCGTAGACGATTCCCTTGTCGAGCTAGTAGGCGACCACCACGGCCAAAAATCGGCGATAACAGACCTAACAGCGGGATTAAGCCGCCGAAAACACCGTGAAGCCGATGGCAGCGCAAGTGGCACATCCATGGCTGCCCAACACTGCACCCACCCCGGCTGCGCCGGTCCTGGCCACCAGAAATGTCTCCAGCACGCATCCGATTCAGTGACCCGGATACCGGGTCAGCATGGGCAAGGTATAGTCACGACTTGCCGCCAGCATCTTGTCGCAGATAATAACCGGGAAAATCTTGGCAACGTGCTGCCAGATAGGGGACGCCGTTCAGGAAGAAAATCAGCGCGAACAGCACCAGCACAGCCGCCGTAACCAACTCGGTGATGACGTCCACAATGGCCCGTGCACCCGCAAGCCAACTTCGCTTGGCTGTTGTGCAGCGCCTGGATCGCAGCGTTGCCCGCGTTGTCGACAATCTGTTCACCCTGCGAATGCGCCGAATCTTCGATCAACCATCTGCGGGTGTTTTCGATACTGTGGGTCACCTGCTCGGTGAGATTGGGCAACCCCCACGACGACTTGGCTGATTACAGATGTTCAAATGCCGCTCAGGAATCACGAATCCGCCCAGCAAGACCAACAACGATACCGCGGTGCAGACCTTGGACGTCCAGCCATTTCAACACCGGCACCAACAACGCGCTGATCATTAACGCCAACAGCACCGGCACAACGATGACTTCAAGCTTTTCAGCACCCAACTAGTAATAACTAGTAAAGCGATCACCGACATCAACATGACTAGCAAACACCACACCCGGCCGTGATCTTGCGGACCCGAGGCACAACCGACGCTTCGCCAACATCCACCAACCCTAGCCGGCCCTCTGGCTGGCCCCAACCGCTTTTACCAGGCCTCCGAAAACCAGCCCCACAAGAGGCACAGTGAGCTAGCACGATCTAGTCACGACTCTAGACCAACCCTGACACAGTCGAAGATACGCTACGATTAAGATCGCATATGCACGGTTAGTCTAAATATGTGTCACATGCCGCCCCTGTTCGTAGACTCCTCCAGCGTGTGGGGGTGTCGCCTGCTGGTGGTGGCGAGGCTCCGCCCGGCAAATACTGGTGGGTGCGGTGGGTGGTCCTCAGTCTCGTGGCCATCGTTCTTGTTGTCGAGCTGGCACTGGGATGGGACCAGTTGGCCAAGGCCTGGACGAGTGTGTATGAAGCGAACTGGTGGTGGCTGCTTGCGGCGGTGCTGGCCGCGGCCGCAGCAGTGCACAGCTTTGCCCAAATTCAGCGTACCTTGCTGAAGTCCGCCGGGGTGAACGTAAAGCAATTGCGGTCCGAAGCCGCGTTCTACGCTGCCAACTCGCTGAGCACCACGCTGCCGGGCGGTCCGGTGTTGTCGGCGACGTTTCTGCTCCGTCAACAGCGCATCTGGGGTGCGTCCACGGTGGTGGCGTCGTGGCAGCTGGTGATGTCGGGTGTGTTGCAGGCGGTGGGATTAGCGCTGCTCGCGTTGGGAGGCGCTTTCTTTCTGGGCGCGAAGAACAACCCGTTCTCGTTATTGTTTGCACTGGCCGGTTTCGTCACGTTGTTGCTGCTGGCCCAGGCAGTAGCGTCGCGACCGGAGCTGATAGAAGGGATCGGCCGGCGGGTTTTGTCGTGGGTTAACTCGGTACGCGGCAAATCGGCCGATACCGGCCTGGATAAGTGGCGCCAGACGCTCACTCAGCTCGAATCGGTGAGCCTGGGCCGTCGCGACTTGGCGATGGCATTCAGTTGGTCACTGTTCAACTGGATCGCCGACGTGGCCTGCCTGGGCTTCGCCGCTTACGCTGCGGGCGACCATGCCTCAGTTGCCGGGTTAACAGTCGCCTACGCGGCCGCTCGCGCGGTTGGAACGATACCACTTATGCCGGGTGGCTTGTTGGTCGTCGAGGCGGTGCTGGTGCCGGGTCTGGTATCGAGCGGCATGTCGTTGCCGAGTGCCATTTCGGCAATGCTGATCTACAGGCTGATCAGCTGGTTACTCATCGCCGCTATCGGCTGGGTAGTGTTCTTCTTCATGTTCCGGACCGAGAACGTCACCGACCCTGACGACTTAGGATGTAACCCTGACCAACCGCTCGACTAGCGGTCACACAGATAGATCACCACCTCGGAACGCATCTTTAGCAGACCCGCCTGCGATTATCTTGAAGTTCATTGCCACCTCTACCACCTCCGGGTCAGGAGGCAGATGGCGGTAATTAGCCGACTTGCTGTGATCACAAGGGGCCGGGGAGCAGCACGTTCACGATGGGCTATATGGCCTGAGTGTCACTCAAACGATAGTGCCGCAGCGATGGAACCATCAGGCAGGCCCGGCGGGCGCGGCACCCCTGCACCGACTGCATAAGACCTATCGCCTGCGATACCTGGTCCGCAATACCTGTGTTCATGGATAATTCCTACGGTTTGCGGCTGTACGCCGAATCAGCACTACTTGCAAACAGCTGCTATCTACGGCGTGTGTCCCCTGACGCACGCGCAGCCACCTGCCCGGCCCACACCCCGCGCACCGGCAAGCCGCCGCCAGCACAGATGGCTAAAATCCCACTCACCCGTAGACTCACATCAGTATTATCGGCATCGTTGCCTCCGTAACTTAGCTGCCGATCAGTCGATCCGGTCCACAGCATGCTGCGGTACGCTCACCTGCACATGCACAGAGCGAGAAGGCGGGGAGAGAAAAAATCCAGCAGTTGATGATGCGCCTGAGCAGCTACCTGCGTCGGTTCCGCTGGTTGGTCTTCACAGGCTGGTTACTCGCTCTGGTCCCGGCAATCTACTTGGCGATGACGCAGTCGGGGAAGCTCACCGGTGGTGGGTTCGAAGTTGCCGGGTCACAGTCGCTGCTGGTCCACGATCAGCTGCAAGAGCAATATCCCGACCAGGGAGCTGTTTCGTTGGCCTTGGTGGCTGCTCCCCGCTCGGATGCCAGCTACCAGGACATGAACGACGCTGTCGCACTGCTAAGACGGATTGTCAGCGAGTTCCCTGGCGTGTCGGAAGTGCCCAACCCCACCCAGCTGCCGCCGCGACCCGATCGGCCGTATGGTGTGTCACTGCGTTTGGATGATCGCAACTCGGTCACTAGCGATGTCGCCAAGCAACTACGCACCAAGGTAGGTATCAAGGGCGACCAAGCGGGGCGGACCGCCAACGGCAAAGTGCGACTCTATGTTATCGGGCAGGGAGCACTCAGTGCCGCTGTGGCGGCCAACAGCAAGCACGACATCGCCGAAGCGGAACGATGGAACCTGCCGATCATTCTGATCGTCCTGCTCGCGGTATTTGGTTCGCTGGCCGCCGCGGCAGTTCCGCTAGCCTTGGGCGTTTGCACCGTCGTGGTCACCATGGGCTTGGTCGACCTAGTGTCGATGCACACCATCATGTCGGTGTTCGTGACTTCGACGGTGTCGATGTTTGGCATCGCTCTGGCCGTTGACTACTCCTTATTCATCCTGATGCGTTTTCGCGAGGAGCTGCGGTCCGGTCGGCAACCACAGGAAGCTGTCGACGCCGCGATGGCTACTTCCGGGCTCGCGGTGGTGCTGTCCGGTATGACCGTCATCGCCTCGCTCACCGGAATCTATTTGATCAACACTGCGGCGCTGAAGTCGATGGCGACCGGAGCGATTCTGGCCGTTGCTATCGCTATGCTGGCATCGATTACCTTGACACCCGCGGCTTTAGCCACGTTCGGCCGGGCTGCTGTCAAAAGGTCAGTGCTGATGCACTGGTCGCAGCGGTCGGAGTGCACCCAGTCCCTGTTCTGGACCCGCTGGGTGGGGTGGGTGATGCACCGGCCGTGGATTTCGGCGTCGGCGGCGTCGACCATCCTGATTATCATGGCGACGCCGGTGACATCGATGATGTTGGGCAACAGCCTGCTGCGGCAGTTCAACTCTTCGCACGAGATCCGTGCGGGAGTGGCGGCCGCGGCCCAAGCGCTCGGTCCAGGCGCACTGGGGCCCGTTCAGGTACTGATCACCTTTCCTGACGACCCGAACACTCAAGCATCATCACCCAAACACCGCCAGACAATCGGGGCTATCCGCAACAGGATGCTACAGGCTAAGAACGTCATGTCGGTAGCACCACCGCAATTCGCCGACAATAATTGCAGCGCGTTGCTAGGTGCGGTGTTGTCGGTCGATCCCGAGGACCTGGGCGCCCGAGAAACCGTCGATTGGATGCGTACGGAGCTTCCTAAGGTTCCCGGCGCGGCCCACGTAAATGTCGGCGGACCGACCGCGCTGATCAACGACTTTGATGACCGGGTGGCCAAGACGGAGCCGCTGATGCTGGTCTTCGTCGCACTGATCGCGTTCGTGATGCTGTTGATCTCGATCCGCTCGGTGTTCCTAGCATTCAAAGGCGTGCTGATGACATTGTTGTCGGTGGCCGCCGCCTATGGCAGCTTGGTGATGGTGTTCCAGTGGGGCTGGCTGGAGAACCTCGGTTTCACACACATCAATTCGATCGACAGCACGGTTCCCCCACTGGTGCTGGCGATGACCTTCGGGTTGTCGATGGACTACGAAATCTTCCTGCTCACACGCATCCGGGAACGTTTCCTGCAAACCGGGCATACTCGCGACGCGGTCGCCTACGGGGTGAGCACCAGCGCACGCACTATTACCAGCGCTGCCCTGATCATGATCGCGGTGTTCGTCGGCTTCGCGTTCGCCGGCATGCCGCTAGTGGCAGAGATCGGCGTGGCGTGCGCCGTCGCGATCGCGGTTGACGTGACTGCGGTGAGACTGGTTCTGGTACCGACGCTGATGGCGATGTTCGCGCAATGGAACTGGTGGCTACCCCGCTGGTTGTCCCGGGCCTTACCCGCCGTCGACTTCGACAAGCCATTCCCGCCGGTCGATCTCAATGAGATCGTAGTTCTCCCCGCTGACATCTCAGCAACCAAAGTGCCCTGTGGCGACCTGCGGATGGTGCTCAAGTTGGCGGCGAAGCTCAAGAACCTGGCGCCGGACGCAATCTGCGTGGCCGACCCACTCGCCTTCACCGGGTGTGGGCGCAACAACAAACGATCCGACCGGGTTCTGCCAGGCGCTGCTACGCAAGAATCAGAAGAGGACCCCGCAATGGGTAAAGCCAGCGATAGCACCGCGGCACTTACTGCAGCTCAGGTAGGCCCGGTGACCAGAACCAACGGTCACTGGACGGCCAGGAATCTTGTCATCGGCTTGACGCACCGCAACAGCATTACGCGAGTAATGCCCTGGTCTGACCGGCCGGTTCATCCGTTCACTTTGTGGCGTAGCCGGTTCTCAGTCGCCATCGACGCGCTGGAGGCGCATATAGCCGTGCAAGCCGACGCCCCCGATCAACCAAATTACCAGCGGTGCAGCCCGGTGGAGACCGCTCACGTCCAACTACCCACCGGCGATCGGTTGCTGATCCCCACAGGCGCAGAAACGCTACGCCTGGTGAGCTATCTGATCATGTGTCGTAACAGCATCCGCGACTACGCCGAATTGGCTGACATGGTCGATGCGATAGAGCCCGAGACTGCGGCCGTAGTGCTAACCGAGCTAGATAGATATTACTCTTGTCAACTACCCATGCGGCAATGGATGGCAACCCAGTTGGTCCGTCGGCTCTCGGACCCCCATCCCGTTGACCTCACTGAAGATCAGTGGTCTGATCCGGATAACAAGGCAGAATGGCAGGACGTCAGGCAGCGTTGTCTGTCAGTGGCTGTAGCGATGCTCGAGGAGGCGAGGTGACGTTGGCCGACGACCACCGACGCCCCGCAGCGCCGCCGGAGCAGCCTGCGGCAGACCAGGGTCGCTACGACCCCGATCAGCCGGTGGAGTTCTGGTCTACTGCCGCCATCCGCTCGGCACTGCACGCCGGTAGCATCGAGATCTGGAAGCTGATTACCGCCGCAGTCAAACACGATCCATACGGACGGACGGCCCACCAGGTGGAAGAAGTCCTCGAGGGCACACGGCCGTATGGCATTTGCAAAGCGCTCGGTGAGGTGCTGCAACGCGCTCGCACCCACCTCGAGATCAACGAACGCGCTGAAGTTGCCCGCCACGTGCGACTGCTGATTGATCGCTCTGGCCTGGGGCACCAAGAATTCGCCTCCCGCATCGGTGTGGCGCCCGAGGGTCTGGCCAGCTACCTGGACGGCAGCACCAGTCCGTCGGCCGCATTGATGGTCCGGATGCGCCGGGTGTCGGACCGATTCGTCAAGGTCAAGGCCGCACGTTCGGCCAACAGCGACTAAAGCCGAAGTGCCCGGCTCTCCCCCGCAAGCAGGAAGTATCCCGCCTAGCACCGCACTCTACTGCACATTGTCGCCGACCTAGCGGGCGTTGATCGATAGTACGTCGGTTACCAGCCAGTCACTGCCGCGCTTGATCAATGTCACCCGCACTGCGGGTGCCGCCTGACTGGGTGGCTGACCCGGCGTGTTTTGGGTTACCCGCAGAATCACCGCGACACTGGCCGCCGACGACCCAATGGCCTCAACTCCGGCCGCCAGTACGGAGGCTTGAGCAGTAACGTTGCGCCGGGCCAGATCGGCGCTGGACTTTCGGTATTGCTCCTTGAACACGCCCGCCTGGTCAGGCATAATCATTGCTGCTGCTCTATCAATGGAACTGGTCGGAGCACTCGGGGTAAACGACGCCATGGCCTCCGCCATCCCCGTGGCGATCTGCACTACTTCTCTGGAATCCAGACTAAAGTCGCGGTCCGGGGAAGTCCAGTGCATATATCCGATGAGCACCGCCGCGCACAGGGCAGCAGTACACACTGAGACGACTGCTAGACGCAATCCGGGCGCGTCATCATCAGTGCCAATGGTAACCGAATCACGGCGCAGCAGCCAGAAATTGACCCCGACACCTTCTACAATCAGCAACACCAGCACCGAGCACGCCGACACCCACCACCTTGGCCAGTCCAGTACCACCCCTATCATCACCAGCGCAGCGATCGCGACTAGCGGTGCCACGACGTCGAATGCCAGTAGCCGCCACCGGTTTCTCATCGGATTGACTCAAGGTGAGAGATCATCAGCTTGCCATCGACATCGGAGACATCGAGCCGCAAGCTCCAGTGCACCGTCGTTGGCTTGCCTCCTACGTTCTCGCTGACCGATGTCGCTACCAGCATCACCGAGTCGGTACGGGCCGCCGGAGGTAGCAGTTTGGTGGTCACCACGGGATGCGCTACACCGGGCTGCGTATCCAGGTCGTGGTGCACTGACTCGATCGCTACCGCTTCGATCTGGCCCCTGCTTTGTGTCTGCAGCTTCTCAACCACCTTCCGGTAAGGCTGAACGGCGGCGTCGAAATCAGTGTTAAGTTCTCCGACCGTTCCGGCATGCAGCCGCTGCAAACTGGCATCGACATTGCTGGTGTTCATATTTATCAGCACACCCGTCCAGTCGAACGCGGTCTGCATCACATGAGTCAGGTAAGCACGTTCAGCCGAGTTATCATGGTGTGCGCGCCAAATGACGACGCCGAACACAACTGCGGCCGCCGACAGCACCGCAAGAACGGTTGATGCGATACCGTACTGCGAGAAGACGGAACCGTCTGAGAGACCAGGATCGGAGTAGTCGGCAATCCCGGCAAACTCTTTGTGGACCGGTAGCTCTGTCTGCTCCTCGTCAGGCATGGCCGCTAGGGTACCCGGCGTCTTAGGCCAGTTCACGAGTAGGCACGGTCTCGGGCCGTCTCGAGCTGTAGTTGAAAAAATGCAAGGATGGCGTCGTGAATATAGAGGCCATCCGTTCGGGCATCGACCTCAGCTATGTCGACGCCAATACCCGACCCCAAGACGACCTGTTCGGTCATGTAAACGGCCGCTGGCTATACGAATACGAGATACCCGCCGACCGGTCGACCGACGGAGCCTTCCGCCACCTGTTCGACCAAACCGAAGAGCAGGTGCGCGACTTGATCACAGAAGCCAGCGGGACAGCCGCCGCAGGGGAGACCGCGGAGGCCGACGCACAGCGCATCGGTGACTTGTACGCCAGCTTCCTCGACGAGCAAACCGTTGAACGCAGAGGGACCCAACCCCTGCTGGAGGAGTTGGCCTTGATCGATAACGCCACCGATACCTCCGATTTGGCCGCCGTCCTTGGCGCGTTGCAACGCACCGGGATGGGCGGCGGCGTCGAAGTCTATGTGGATACCGATTCCAAAGATTCGACCCGTTACCTGCTGCACTTCAGCCAATCAGGCATCGGGTTGCCCGACGAGTCCTATTTCCACGATGATCAGCACGCCGAGGTGCTGGCAGCCTACCCTGAACACATCGCACGAATGTTCACTCTGGTGTATCGGGGCGAACGCTACCAAGATCCCCGATGCCACGCCAAAACCGCTGCTCGCATCGTGGCGTTGGAGACCAAACTTGCCGACGCGCACTGGGACGTGGTTAAGCGCCGCGACGCCGACTTGTCCTACAACCTGCGCACGTTCGCCGAACTACAAAGCGACGGTGTGGGCTTCGACTGGTCCGCCTGGGTGACCGCGTTGGGCAATACGCCAGAATCAGTCACTGAATTAGTTGTGCGCCAACCTGATTATCTCACCGCGTTTGCTGCACTGTGGGAAACTATTAACCTCGAAGACTGGAAGTGCTGGGCACGTTGGCGATTGATCCGCGCCCGCGCCCCCTGGCTGACCGACGACTTGGTTGCCGCGGACTTCGATTTCTATGGACGCCTGCTGACCGGCGCCGAGCAAATCCGTAACCGCTGGAAACGAGGGGTTTCGCTGGTAGAGAACCTAATGGGCGATGCCGTCGGAAAGCTTTACGTGCAAAGACATTTCCCGCTGCACGCCAAAGCCCGCGTCGATGCCCTGGCGGACAATCTGCAACAAGCGTACCGAATCAGTATCAGCGAATTGGCCTGGATGACGCCACAGACTCGAGAGCGCGCGCTGGCCAAACTAACCAAGTTCACCGCCAAGGTTGGCTACCCGAAGAAGTGGCGGGACTACTCTCAGCTGGTAATCGACCGGGACGACCTCTACGGCAACTGCCAACGAGGGTACGCAGTCAACCACGATCGCGAGCTGGCCAAGCTCGGCGGTCCGGTGGACCGTGACGAATGGTTTATGACGCCGCAGACGGTCAACGCGTACTACAACCCAGGAATGAATGAAATCGTTTTCCCCGCAGCTATTCTTCAGCCGCCGTTCTTCGACGTCGAGGCCGACGACGCCGTCAACTACGGTGGGATCGGGGCAGTGATCGGACACGAGATCGGGCACGGCTTCGACGACCAGGGAGCCAAATACGACGGCGACGGCAATCTGATCGACTGGTGGACTGACGACGATCGCACCGAGTTCAACACTCGCACCAAGGCGCTCATCGAGCAATATAATGTGTACACCCCTCGGGGGCTCGACGACCACCACGTAAATGGCGCTTTCACCGTCGGTGAGAACATCGGCGATCTGGGCGGGCTGTCCATCGCACTACTAGCCTACCAGCTGTCGCTGAACGGCCAATCAGCTCCTGTTATCGACGGTCTCACCGGCGTACAGCGCGTGTTTTTCGGCTGGGCACAGATGTGGCGGTCCAAATCTCGAGACGCTGAGACAATACGACGGTTAGCCGTGGATCCGCATTCACCGCCAGAGTTCCGGTGCAATGGCGTTATCCGTAATGTTGACGCCTTTTACGACGCCTTTGACGTAGATGAAGACGACGCACTGTTCCTGGAACCTCAGCTCAGGGTCAGGATCTGGAACTGACTGCTCCCAGCCCCTCAATCAGCCCGGGAACATACTTGTGCCAGGGCATACTAGCGTGTAGAAGTCTAGCGATTTGGTGGACGTCAGTATGTTCGGGGCGACGCCCGGGGTGCGACTGTGGTCATTGGCGACGGTGTAGTCGAGCCCAAATCCGTTGGGCAACGATTATTCCGTGCTTATTCCGTTCGGGAATTTATTGTCTCGGTGATTTCGACGGTCGCGTCGATGCTTCCTGCTGCAGTTGTGATCCGGGCGTGTCCTCACCCGCCGGCGAGTCCGATAGCGTGCGCATCTTCGATGCTGGCACGCACCTCACCGTCAGCATCCCGTTTGCCCCAAGACGAATCGGAGACATGTGCGGTGGCCGTGTAGGCGCGCCACTTGCCCATCGATAGGCACTTGCAGGAAACGCCGAAGTTGTCAGCTGAGACGGTGTTTTAGTTAGCTCCTGTAACTAGTCCAGCATTTCAGAGATTTCCAAGAAGATCTTATGGTCAGCGTGGCTAACAAAAGTGAAGTCAGCCTGGTATGTTATGGATGGTGGATGTTACTCTGGACGGGCTGGCCAGGATCGCGTGTAACAGCGCATTGTCGTCGGCGTAGCCGGCACACCGAACGGCATCGAGATGACACCAATCCAGTCAGTCAGGGACTGACCCACTACCCCAAGAACGCCTCGATATAGGCGACGGTCCTGCTTGGCGGCATCTCGTAGCGGCCGCAGGGCCACGTCGTCGATGCCGCCAAGTGATCCACACCTGCTGATCCCAATCTGTTGGTGCGAACAGTGTTTCTAGCAAATTTTCCAACAGCGAACTACGCAGTGGAAAGCCGCTGTGCGGAAACTTGCAATTGAAGAACGTGGCTTGTAGCTTCTCGAATTGCGAGAGCGTGGGGAGCACATAGGGGCAATTTCGGTCAGCGCAACGTCGACAGCCACCATCAGTTCCAGGTCCTGGAACGCCTCGCGGCAGGAGGCCGAATTGGCCAGCGAATGGGCAGTACTGCTGCTTTCGACGATTATGGCCCAGAATCGGCCCGTTCGAGCAGTAAGGATCTCCTCGGAGACGGCAGCGGCAGGATGTTATCCCCACAATGATGGGGATCCGGTGACTAGCGTACAGCCAAAGTCCGTGCTGAACAGCGGAACGAAGGACGAATGCAGGTGTTGGCTTCCCTTTTTCGCGAAATTTCCGGTGAGTATCCATATAAACTTGTTCAGATACGAGCACAGCATGCTGTTCTACACTTGATGAATCATGATATCTTCGAACACCGCAACGTTGGATGCGGTGCACATGCGACGCACGGTGATCCGTAACAGCTCTTTGTCCTTACAGCAGTGCGGCGCGTAGTCAGCGACTGAGACAGTTTGCAGATTACCGCGGACGTCGATGGCATCATGTACGTGCTCAACATAAAAAATACTTCGTCACAAAAGCTTTTCTATACCAGGATAGTAGCCAGGGCGGCCAGAAACCAAACGACAGAGCTGGGGCGTACCCACAAAAGATGAAAGTCCGCCATCATTGCGTTGTCAGTGACGTCAGGGCCGGTGACAATCATCGCGCAGGCCTGGTCTTTGACAATCTCGCCCGACACCAGGAGACCCCGAATAAACTCTGCTACGTTTACGGATTCTTATCCCACGAACACCGATCCCTCGGCGAGATCAGGCGAGCACGATTGTTCTGGTAGTAGTCTAATCGAAACTCCTTATTGCAAGTATAGCAGTCCACACCAATGGCTATAAATGTCAGTTTTTCACTGCCCCCGTGACCAATTATCAACACTTTTAATTGCACATTGGTGCTCCTATTGTCTGGTAAGAGAACTCCTCAAGCGTGGCGGAAAATCCTCCAAAATTTTCCGAAAAAACGAAGACGACATCGATAGTTTTTGGTGTATAGATTTGGACAGAATTCGGGTGTTTACAAAGAGTGGATTTTGTGTACTGGACCGCGTGACCGTCACATATACCCATCTGCGCGCCGTAGTTCTGTGTGTAACTCTAGATAGAACTCTTCCCTACAACGGGATAGCCGCTACTAAAGTTGTCGTAGGAATCACCTCAGCGTTGCTGAGGCTGAAGTTGATGCAGCTATGGCTGACATTGAGCACGCCCTGATCGTTGAACGACCACGGTGCACGAAATTACCGCTGTTGTCGATATGGACGGCGCCGGTGACCGTCACCTTGTAGCCCCACGACGAGTTAACCGAAATTTCCATACGCCGGGGAATTCGTAACCACCTACGGCATTGCCTTCTCCAGAAGGTACTTATGTGTTGTTTAGAGACAGCATACTGCATATAACCCCGTAGCGCGAACCTTTGCCAGCATCGTTGCGACGCGGTACCTTCGCAGCGGTGCTCACCGCGGTGGTTGGCGGGCCAGAAGTTGATCTGGTGTCAACGAAACCGAATCAGGCTCATTTCTATAGTACTACCTGCCCAACACAGGTGGAGGCGACGAAATGTGGATGGCTCTTTCGGCCATTCCAGCGTAATCGACTGGCCCCGAGAAGTCGATGATGAGCGGCTTGGCCACATCGGCCATCGCATCATTGATTGGATTGAATGCCGGTGGCCAGAATAGCGCCTTCGATAAACGGTGACGGATCCTGTTCCGGCCACTGGACCAAGTGGCCACCGGCAGGACCAACGGGTTCGGCGTCGATGGTGCCAACCAGCCCGGCAACGGTAGGGCGTTAGCGGCTATAGGGGCCACACTTGGGTCGCCGATAGTATGAGTCCCAAATTCACCAAGGCAATGCCGGTGCTGAACACTAACGTAAGCACCGATACCAATTGAGGAGATAAGCAGGTTTTCCCACGGCTTCTCTCGTCTGATGAGACGACATGCATCCCTTCTAGTCAAATACGCCTGCCAGTGTGGCATAGTGCGCAGACCAGTTACCTAATTTCGTGACCCCGGGAAAGCTAATGGACGACTAATTCACGTCACTGCAAAGTTCAGTCGTCGTGTGACGTGATCGCCGGGACGTCCAACAGCTACCGGCGGAGGTCAAGGGCAGGGCCGCCGAGACCAACAGCATCAGCGCCACGCTGCGCTCTAATATAATAATCTACCTGCCATGAGCCCCACTCGATCCGCCGTCACCTACAGCCCTGACGCACCGTCGGGGTCGTCTGCGCCGGTGAGTGTCCCCGCGGAGCGATGGCCGGTGACGCCTACCGGCGTGAGCATGATCACCGTTATCAACCGGCGCTTGCGGTAGATAATGCCTCGATGGGCCGACGCACTAACGGGAATGGTCGTCAGAGCCGCTAACAGCGCATACCAGGATACTGGGGCAACTAGTAACAAGCTTAAGCTGAGATTCCATGCGACCATCGATATCGTCTCTACAGGCAAAAGTTCTGCGGTGATATATAAGGAAAAGCCGCTGCGGACAGTAATGCAAATTGCGTAGCAATCCGGGGCTTCCAAGGTCGTACGCCGACGGTGGTAGCGGTAGCCATCCAGGTGGGCTGTAGTTTCAGCTAGGTTTGTCGATTTTGTGGGTAACTAGTGCCGCGCAGGGTCACGCCGTCCCCCACTGTAAGCACAGATCAGGAACGAACAAGGCGTGCGATAGCGGCCGAGGCTTCGGCAAATTTGTCCTCGGCCTCACTGCCTCCCTCGGCGACGGCACGGCTGACGCAGTATTCCAGGTGTTCGTCGAGTAGATTAAGCGCCACCGACCGCAATGCATTACTGACAGCGCTGATCTGGGTGAGGATATCGATACAATACTTGTCCTCATCAATCATACGCGCGATGCCCCGCACTTGTCCCTCGATACGTCGCAGTCTTTTAGCGTAGTTGCCCTTCTGCTGCGAATATCCGTAGCGATTGTCATCTTCCCGCACCGTATCCTCATTCAGTCCCTCGCCAAGCCAACCTAATACCGCGCTCAACATCTGGCTTACGATCGACCTTGGTTGCCAACTTCGGCGCGATCGCCGATGATCTAGCATACCTCATACCCCAACTGGGTATTACCCGCCGATTTTGGGCACACTTACGCCGCGCATACTTAGATGATGCCCCCTGACATCAAACCCCGCAGCCGCGACGTTACCGATGGCCTGGAGAAGGCCGCTGCTCGTGGCATGTTGCGCGCAGTCGGCATGAACGATGACGACTTCGCCAAGGCGCAGATCGGAGTTGCGTCATCATGGAACGAGATCACACCTTGCAATCTCTCGCTGGACCGCCTGGCCAAGGCGGTCAAGGAGGGGGTATTCTCGGCCGGCGGTTATCCGCTTGAGTTCGGAACAATTTCGGTTTCCGACGGCATCTCGATGGGGCACCAGGGGATGCACTTCTCGCTGGTGTCGCGCGAGGTTATAGCGGACAGCGTCGAAACCGTAATGCAGGCCGAGCGCCTCGACGGCTCAGTGCTTTTGGCTGGCTGCGATAAATCACTACCCGGAATGCTGATGGCCGCCGCACGTCTCGACCTCGCGTCGGTATTTCTCTACGCCGGCTCGATCTTGCCCGGACGAACCAAGCTCTCCGACGGCACCGAACACGAAGTCACGCTCATCGACGCATTCGAAGCGGTCGGCGCGTGTTCTCGCGGATTAATGCCCCGCGCTGATGTCGACGCCATCGAGCGGGCGATCTGCCCCGGCGAGGGGGCATGCGGTGGCATGTACACTGCCAACACTATGGCCAGCGCAGCAGAGGCGCTGGGTATGTCCTTGCCGGGCAGCGCTGCGCCGCCGGCAACAGACCGTCGCCGTGATGGCTTCGCGCGGCGTAGCGGGCAGGCCGTCATCGAACTGCTGCGTCGCGGTATAACCGCTCGCGACATCCTTACCAAGGAAGCGTTTGAGAACGCGATCGCGGTGGTGATGGCGTTCGGTGGCTCGACCAACGCGATCCTGCATCTACTGGCCATTGCCCATGAGGCCGACGTCACCTTGTCGCTCGAGGACTTCAGTCGGATCGGATTTAAGGTGCCGCATATAGCCGACGTTAAGCCGTTCGGCCGGCACGTGATGTTCGACGTCGACCACATCGGTGGTGTGCCGGTGGTAATGAAAGCACTTCTGGACGCAGGTCTACTGCACGGTGATTGCCTGACGGTGACCGGTCAGACGATGGCCGAGAACCTAGCCTCCATTGCCCCGCCAGACCCGGATGGCCAGGTGATCCGCACGTTGCATAATCCAATTCATCCGACGGGAGGCATTACGATCCTGCGTGGATCGTTGGCACCTGATGGCGCGGTGGTTAAGACGGCTGGACTCGACTCCGATGTGTTCGAAGGAACTGCAAGGGTTTTCGACGGAGAACGGGCCGCGTTGGACGCACTCAAGGACGGCACCATCGCCAAAGGCGATGTTGTGGTTATCCGCTATGAAGGCCCGAAAGGCGGCCCGGGGATGCGCGAAATGCTAGCCATCACCGGTGCCATCAAAGGTGCCGGGCTAGGCAAAGATGTTCTGCTACTTACTGACGGCAGGTTCTCTGGCGGAACGACCGGCTTTTGCGTAGGACACATCGCGCCGGAAGCTGTCGAAGCGGGACCAATCGCATTCCTGCGTGACGGCGACCGGGTCCTGCTAGACGTTGTCGGCTGCTCCCTCGATGTGCTGGTCGATCCAGTCGAATTTTCCTCTCGGAAAAAGGATTTCATTCCTCCTGCGCCACGCTACACCACCGGTGTGCTTGCCAAGTACGTCAAGCTCGTCAGTTCGGCGACGGTCGGCGCGGTCTGCGGTTAGCCTTCGCCAATACTGACCGCATCCGGCGCCAGCCTTTCACGCCAGGCGAATTGCTACCTGGTTGGACGAACGTCCGACTACCCGAGTAGATCGAGGGGTCTGGTCTGGCGGGTGGTGTACTCGCGATGGCATTGCTGGTGCCCCAGTCGCCAGAGCCGGCGGGTTTCCCAGAGCTCCCGGTCTTTTCGCGCGCACCCCGTTCTGTTAAGCATCGGCAGATGCCCTTTGCGGTTCGCGGCCACGTCGCCGTTTCCGCTACCATCCATTTATTCCAGAGCACATACGCTCTGATCAGGTTCTCTAACTGGGTTTCGCGTCGTTAGGGGTAGCGGCTACACAACAAGCGACTTCGATGCGATGCGCCTGAAGGTTATCGACACGGCGACCGACTGGCCGCGCTACGGCGGTTACGCGCTCGCCGGGGTGTCGAGCTTCGGTTTTGGCGGTGCCAACGCGCACCTGGTGGTGCGTGAGGTGTTGCCGAGGGATGTCATCGAACCTGAGCGGCAACCAGAGTCTCCTGTGCCAGCGGCGGCCACAACCGAGACAGCCATGCTGGAAGGCCGTGTACTGCGGTTTGACGAATGCGGCGAGATCATTACCGACGTCGCCGACTTTGGAGAGTCTGAGCCCGAGCTGCCGGGTATGACCGACGAGGCGTTGCAGCTCAAGCAAGCTGCACTGGAAGCGCTTGCAGTAAAACAAGTTACGGCCCCCTTGATTCCGTTGGTAGTGTCATCATTTTTAACCTCACGCAAGAAAGCCGCCGCTGCTGAGCTGGCGGATTGGATGGACAGCCCGCAAGGCCGTGCGTCGTCGCTGGAGTCGATTGGTCGATCGCTGTCACGGCGTAACCACGGTCGCTCCCGTGCAGTAGTGCTGGCCCATTACCATGACGAGGCTATCGAAGGTGGCGCGATAGAACGGCATATGGGAACCGGAGGTGAGCTTGCGATAGACTGGCCGGTCTCGTCGTAGGGCCGACATGATCGATGCACTCAACTGTGATGCGTTCGCGTGAAGGTTCACTCAAGATACTCGTCAGCTTGGTATTCACCCCAACGGTCATGGGTGTATGCCTAAATCTACTCCAGATCTAGCGTTCTCACCATCCGCGTGATTATCAACCTGCCTGTGACCGTATAATTACTTATTGACCGTTAGGTCGAGGCGATGTTGTGCTCGCCGGTGGCGAAGGCTTCACGAAGCCCCCCGCAATTGGATCTCACGGTTTTCGGAAAGCCGAAATGCTGCGCGAACGACGCTACTAGCTTATCGGTAACGCGCCAAGCGCTACCTTCACCTGGTCAGCACCGCCGGACGCAGGTTGAACCTGTGCGACCTAAGCGTTCTTTGGCTTGTATGCCAGCGGCACTACCCGTAATTCGGGCCTTAGCCACGCGCCAGATAAATGTTGCTGACTCTACCCGATGTTACCGATATTGAGAATGCGACATCGCCCATGATAGCGAACAGCAATTACGAAAACGTGCCTTGACGCGATGGAGATGACCATAGGGGAGCAGCCTGACCGCGATGGTGGCTTGTAACGTCACCAACATCACCGGATATCGTGACCAACCACACTGATGCCATTGAGTCCTGTCGACGTCCTGGGAGGTCGAACCGCTAGCCTCCCATTGAACACGCTAACCGAGCAGGGACTTCTTGGAAAATAAACTGGTCGCCCGGCCAGTCTGCGCTGTTACATCTATCCTTAGATTTGTTGTTTACCGGCTACCCATTGAGGGTATATAATGGTAATAAGGGTAATAGCCCTGCCGAACAACCCAAATGGGGTCAATCACTTGGGACTTCACCGAGCCCTCCAACACAGATTAAGGCCAGGACAAATGACAAGCTATGAGACAGGGACCTGGCTGACCTGTGGCCACGAAGGTTGTGGCTGTCGAGTTCGTATCGAGGTTGAGTGTAACTGCTCCAAGTCGGGTGCCCCCTACCGTTGCACGTGCGGTGTCGCAATGATGCCTGTAAAGTAGCGGGACACTAGGTGCGGATCCGCCTTGATGGTTACATGCCGGGTTTCGCCAATCTAGAGATGTGTTTGCCCGTAGGGGGAATTGCTTTGTTATCGAGTGAACGGACTCGATGCCAGGAGTTAGAGATTGCGTAGGAAGACCGTCAGCCCTCGCCCACCGATCGGAATTCCGTGCCGTTGTCCCCCGGCGGGGGACAACGGCACGGAACTGCAGCCAGCGGACCATACTGAACTGTGTAAAGCCGGCTTATGATCGCGACGACACGAGAGACTCAACGGCCAGCGCCCCCGTCGTTCTTCAGCAGCACAATAATCCCTGGCATGCGATCTACAAGGCAATCTTGTGATGCGCTACCAGATTCGCTATATTAGCATAGCTGTGGCATTCAATATCCCAACAGCGAACATCGACCACGAATCTATCGTGCCATGTCCGACAACCCGTTTTTTGGACAGCCTGCCGTCGGCATAGGCGTTTCGCACCTGGTGAGTGAATGCCCGAGTGCTAAAACACGGCGTCGAGCTGGGCAGCGCATTCTTGGTCGAACCCATTAAGTGCGGACTCCCAGTTCGGTATTGCTCCCCAATCGGAGATAACCCAACTGCGATATACCCTGCCGCTTTTCAACACGTCATTGAGTAAAATCAGGTTGCTGGAAGCGTAGTCGCCGTTGACCTTGTTGTACGCCGTCGGCACTCTACTACTTGTTATCGCTCAACGGCAATCTCTAATTTAAGGACTCGCCAGACCGTATCCGCGGTGAACGTCGGTGTCGATAACCGCATACAGCTAAGTCGGTTGGTCTCGTTGCAGTTCAACGAGTAGTGGTTGATAGTCGAGATAGCCCCACTGATGCTGTATGCCGTTGATCGACTCCGCGGCAATGGCAGCACTCAAAGCTTTTATTAGGAAAGGTATTCGAAATTTCGGAGGGTTGCTCGGGTCGCGCACGATGTTGATCACGGCCGCGAGTTGTACGTTGAACCTATGACTGCATGCCTTCCAGCACGTACGTCACCCGAGGCGCGGACCAAGGTAGGATCAAAACAGTGGCAGCCCGGCCGCTAGCGCGGTAGCGATCTCACCGCGGCAGTAGTCAGGATTGGTAACGTCCAGCCCGGTATCATTCATCATCAACGTCGGAACGCCGAGTTTAGAGATCACAGTCACGTAGCCAGCGGTCAGCAGAATGCTCGTCATCAACAACATCGTCGCGATCGTGGTTCCCCGGCCCCCATCCACCCTAATCAGCAGTGAGAATCCCGGTGTGGCAGCCAGCTGGGTTTCGACCTCGCGCGCTACCGCATGGTCGCTATCGAATTCGCCTAACGCACACCCTCTTTAGCATATACGACGCGAAACACGTACCCAAGTTCTGGTCCCATAACCAGCTCGGTCAGTGCGCATATCGTGGCGACAAATTCCGGACCATGTGGCGGAGGATCCTTACATAGGTGGTGCGCTACTTCGTGAAGAACCACCAGCTCGCGCATTGCCCAGTCAGCGTTGTTACCAGGAACCGCGATAACACCTGCACCGTCAAGGTTTTCGTAGTGCGCTGCGGTGGCCGCTCGCCGCGCCCGCACCGTGAGAGGCAACATTCTCGGCCAGCGCTGCCGTACCGCCTGTAAAGCAAGCACGTCGTCAACGTAACGTTGGACTGCCGCAACCGAACCGAACCGTGCTTCCGGTGGCAAGCTCAACTGAGCACCGAAGAATTCCACCGCAGGTGATCCATGTTCGACGGCACGGTCGAACAACGTTCGGATGAATTCTTCAGCTGCATAAACTTTGGAACGTTGAGCGTCTCGCACCGAATCCAACAAATTCATCGACCCAGCGCGGCCCGCGCTCCGGGCAGCTCAGTGCTGTTGTCTATCCAGGCTCGTCGGCCGGCCTGATCGCCCGCGTTCCGCGCCGCCGACGAATAGCCTGCCGAAGCTCTGGCGGCTTGCCAGGTTCCGCGCGCCTTAGACGCGCTGCGGTAGTAGTCGATCAGCTCAATCTCCTTGTCTCGCAACGCTATAGCTGTTGCAGTCGGACGATCCCAGGCTTCGGTCACAGCACTCCGGATATGATCGCGAGCCTCGGTCAGACGCTGACCTACACGCATTCCGAACCCCAGCTGAAAGTTGAGTCTAGCGGTGATTGTCGGCGTGGGTCGATACGCGCCCGATGCGAGATAGGCGTCCGACTCCCGCACCATCTGGACAACCAGGCTGGCATACAGGGCGTGCGTGGCGTCGATGTCCTCGGCGAACCCGTAAGCGTAAAGGAACGTCGAATTCGACGCCACATCACAGCGGACGTCGTTTGCTGCCGCGATCAGCACAAAGAGCTGTACATACGTCCGCAGCCCGCGGGTGCCTGCTGTACCGATGGTGATAGTGCGCTGAGTAGGGGCCTGTGCAGTCGAACGGTTGGCCACATGCGACCGCGCCACCGCCAAGTCGATAGATGCCGCGGTCGCCAACCGTTGCGCGGTGGCCATAAACGCGTCAGCTTCATGAGCATTGTCAGTGCCTTCAGCCTGACGCAGCAACGCGGCAATGCGGGCCAGCATTTTGTTGTCGGTCATAACATCAAACTACGTGGAGTGGTATGACAATTTCTGCGTACGTGACTGCCACTACGTCGGTTAGAGCCTTTTCAAGATCCAGCAAACCACATCCTCGAGCACCTGGTCACGCTCCGGCTCATTGAAAACCTCATGATATAATCCAGGGTAGACCTTCAACTCGACATCGGTGGATCCCACACATTCGACCAAACGGTGGCTACCGTCGACCAGAACAAGCCGGTCCTCTGAACCGTGCACTACCAGTAACGGCGTGGTCAGCACCGGTGCCCGGCGGGTCATAGTTTCGCCGACCTGCAACATCACGCGCCCAACACCAGCCGGGACCTTGCCGTGATACACCAACGGGTCGTCTTTGTAGGCTGCTACCACCGCGCGATTCCGAGATATGGCATCGACCTCAAGCTGATGTACGGGCAGCCCGGGTGCAACGAGTCCGAGCCCCTTGCCGACCACCGCGCGCAGCGGCGACACCATGTCTTGGGCCGCCACTGCTGGCCCCGATAGCACCATCAAGTCGTAATTGTCTGGACGTTCTACACCGTAAGCGAATACGATCGCCCCACCCATACTGTGCCCCGCCACGATGCGCTTGAGGCCAGGATGGTCGCGGGTGGCGATCCCGACCAGGATGTCGAAGTCAGCGTTGTACTCGGATAAATCTCGAACCAGGACTCGTTTGCCGGCCGAACGTCCATGTCCGCGGAGGTCAAGCGCGTAGGTGGCCAACCCCGCTGCGGCAAAGTAATGGGCGACATGGTCGTAGCGGCGGGCATGCTCGCCGAAACCGTGGGCCAGTATAATCACCGCTCGCGGGCGCGTGTCCGGCATCCATACGTCATAGACAATCCGTACGCCGCCGACGCCGTAAAAATTCCGCTCAGTGCGAGTGATAGTCATTAAGGGCAGCGTAGCGGCTGCCCGGATGAGACGTCAGACAGCATGCGTAAATTTGCGGGTTGGTGAGTTTTTTCGCCGATAATTCTGATGCCGAACGCGCCAACCGTCAACTAAAGAAATTTCGCCACCCGTAGTGGAGCCCTAACGAAGCCAACTGCTTGAAACGCAGCTGTCGGCAGGCGCCCTGGTCTTTGCACGATACAGAGAACTTGGTACAGCAGACATTTCCACAGGCCTGGAAAGGCTACGCCCCTTTCGAAGGCAAATCGTCGATACCTACCTGGCTGTATCGCAGCTCCACCAACACCTGACTGAGCTCCCCGGGTAGGCCGTCAGCAACGGCCGTTGCCGAAATGTATGGCGACCACGCTTCCCAGTGCTCCGTAACCGTCTCGTCCGTAGCTTCCGTATCCGTCGACCGCCGGTTGGTATGAAGGGTCACAAGAAGCGGCGCATTGATTCACCAGCAATGCCTCGCTGAATACCCTGATGATATATGACCGCTACTGTCGTCCATTAACAGTCAGCCGGCCACAGCAATGTATATGTGGGCAAGTGAGGTACTCCACCCCGTAAAGTTTGCACGTGCTCTAAACACGGTGGCGGTAATGTAGTGACGTTTCTTGACGACATCTTGTTTGTGAAATTCGAGCTGGCCAGCTCCAGGTAACTCTGTGTGTTGCATTGCATTCGGTCACCTATGGGTTCTAAACAGATTCTGCGACATGAAATTTTATGTACTGCTGGTTGCTGCTGGGCGCGATCCACCGTCACCACGACACCTTGATTCAATTCCGGGAGTTCGTCCTCGTTTGGCCGCCACTACAATCCGGACAATACCCACCATGGGCTCTTGTTGGTGAACAACGACGGCCTAGTGGTATAGGGTACTGGTCTGAATACGCACTCACACCGCAGCATGGAGATCACCATCTGAGTATTGCAAGGTGAATTAACGCAACTAGGATTCCACCGGTAAGGCAGGCGACCCTTGGACTTCTGTATTCGAAGAAGAACGATTCTGCAACGAAGTCAGTTTTTTTGCGCAGATATAAGTCACCCTCGATGAGACCGTCCACTCACCCAACTACCAGCAGCACGAAATTGACGAGGAATTGTTGAGCTGCAACCTGAAGAGCGCATGCTTCGGGGTATACCCGGGCTTGATGCCGCCATTTCCCCGAACAGTCGCAACGCGGCGCTGCACAGCGGTCAACTATTGCCTGGCGACGCGGTGCGCCGGTCGGAGGCCCCTACCCGCAGCTCAAATACCTCCAGCACGGCCGAATCACCCCGGAAGGTTTTGGCGACCTAGAGAAGGGCGACGCAGACCGGTTTACCGGCGCCGACGAGCGACGGGTAACGCGTCGTGATAGGTGGTGATCTCGGAGAGGCCATGCACAGTTAGGCGACAAAAGCTTGCCACACCATCTTTAGGTGTGGCAATGCCGGCAACATAGAGTTAGGGCACTACAGACAGGAGCCCGCATGTCTCAACCGCAGCCACGACACGCCCCGTTCGCACCTACCCGTGATGCAAAAGCGATACGGACTGTGCGGTTCTGGGCGTCACCGATCGTCATCACGTTGTCGCTCATGTCGGCACTGGCTGCGCTGTATCTGGGCGGAATCTTGAATCCGACAACCAACCTGCAGCATTTCCCCCTCGCTGTGGTGAATGAGGATGCCGGGCCAGCGGGTGCACAGATTGTCGAGGGCCTGCTAGCCGGATTGGATAAGAACAAGTTCGACGTCCGCGTGGTTTCCTGTCGAGAAGCACAGCAGCTGCTGGACAGCGCTGGGGTGTATGGCTCGGCGGTCATACCGCCGAGCTTTTCATCTCAGCTGCGGGATTTCGGGACCAGCGCGGTTCTGCCCACCCATGCAGATAGGCCGGTAATCATGGTCTCAACCAACCCACGTGCAGGCGCGCTGGGATCTAGTATCGCCGGACAGACTCTTACCCAGGCGATTACTATGGTGAATAGCAAAGCGGGCCAACGACTTACAGCTGAGGTAGCAGCTCAAACCGGCGGGGCACACCTGACCGGAGCGGCGGCACTAGGTCTGACCAGTCCAATCGATATCAAATTAGCCATTTACAACCCGTTGCCAAATGGCACTGGCAACGGCCTATCGGCTTTCTACTACGCCCTTTTGCTGCTGCTAACAGGTTTTACCGGCAGCATTGTGGTCAGCACGCTGGTAGACTCAATGCTTGGCTACATACCGACCGAGGTTGGACCGGTGTATCACTACGCCGAGCAGATCAATATCTCTCGCTTCCACACACTGGTAGTAAAATGGGGTCTGATGGTGGTGCTGGCCCTGATCACATCGGCGGTCTACTTGGCCATCGCCCACGGACTTGGCATGCCCATTCCGCTCGGCTGGCAATTGTGGCTCTACGGGGTATTTGCAATCAGCGCGGTGGGTATCACGTCCAGCTCGCTGATCGCGGGGCTGGGCTCGATGGGTCTGCTGGTCAGCATGTTTATCTTCATGATTCTCGGATTACCGTCGGCAGGCGCCACGGTTCCGCTGGAGGCGGTACCGCCGTTCTTTCGCTGGCTGTCTGAATTCGAGCCGCTGCACCAGTTGTTTCTTGGCGTTCGGTCGCTGCTGTATCTCAAGGGTCATGCGGATTCCGGTATGTCGCAAGCATTGTTCATGACGGCTCTAGGCATGGCCATTGGGCTGTTGTTGGGTGGTGTCGTTACGCGCATCTACGACCGTGGGGGCTGCCACCGGATTCCAGGGGCAGTCGGGATGGCGATCGCCGAATGGCACCAAGCGCAACACCAAGCGCGCTTAAGACCAAACAAAAGTGGCAAGCGACCAAACGTAATTCCAACGCAGCCGAAGTGTCATCTGCCTGTTATTTAAAACTATACAGTGCGACTTGTGTGCCTGATGTTGTGTATGTCGTATTCGCATCAGGGCCGAAAAAATTATCGTGCTCACTCCAACTGACGCATGACAAGTCGATGATGCGGCATCCGCACATACTTGCTTTCGTGGCCCTGACCAACACTCTAGGATAACTTATCATGCAGACTGCAGACGAGCACGAGATGAGCTCCAACGCCATCAACAACACAAAGCTCGTACCTCTAGGTTTACAGTTTCCGGCTCCGGTTACCCCACACCGATGCTCAACGCCGGTGGTGGCTGGCACGAGATGAACAATGGTGGTCCACTTGATTATCATCAAGAATTCGGTGTAGCGGGCTTTCATCTCACCGACTGGTAGATACACAACAAGGTAGCCAGAGGCGCTGCGAAACCAACCCTTGGAGCCGCACTAACGAGCGACTCCTGCAGGCGTGGTAGGCGAATGAGGCAACCGACATTCTCGATTACCGCCAATTTTTTTCTACGTACACCCGCAGAGGTGCTGTTCCACGGCATACAGACTAGCTAGCAGAGTTCACCGTTAGGTGCCCCCTTCGTGGACACAACGACTCACAGCCCGGTCGGTTTGGAGTGAGAGCTGGAACGCGCTGACAATAATGATCCTGCCATAGTGTGGTGCGCCGTATGCGGTGGGGCCCAGCGTCAAGAACGACTATGATGTCACCACCCCAGTGCTCCAAGCACCTAATTCAATAAGAACGAAAAGTTCGTCGCCATGCGCCGGGGTCGGACTGTTGTCTCCTGATAATGCCGGTTGGCTCCAATGTGGTGCGAACGGCTCTTGCCTACGCAAAGCAAAAAGACGAAATAGTACATATTCGAGAGCGGCAACTACCCGCTAGACAATATGCAGGACCTGTTTCCTGACCTTGGCGGCAGATACTGCAGTCTTGCTCGACGGCAATAGCTCATAAGCCGTTGTGCTATGATCAGAGGCTGGGGTATGTGGGCCGGCGTCAGTTCACCAAAGTGATCATGCTCCACCCAATAGATGCTGCTATGCGACTCGCACGAGCGAGCGCTTCCTAGCTGTAACGTATTCGACTAGTCGTCAAATAGCCACAGCCATCTTCAGCTGTACTGCTTTTCCGGGCAGCGTGACTGCTATAGCTGCGGCGTCAAATCCAGTGAAGTGATGGTCGTCATTCTGGTCACCAACCAGCGGACAGCACTACGTTTCATAAACAACCGGTAGGACAGATATTTAAGTGCCGGAATGTTTTTGGTCAGCGGGCTGGTGGATGTGGTGTTGGTATACACAATAGCGATGGCATTCGAAGCATCCAGCGATTCGACTGCCACGCCAGTGACTTCAGTGCTGTTGGTTATCTTGGCCTGTTTGTTGGGGCCGACGATAGCATCGACGAATTTGCGGTACTGGGCCCCAAAATCGCCGCTGAGGTAGGTCGCCGCACGGTCAGCTAGAGTGTCCATGTTCTCCGGGGTATAAGTCCACAGAACCGTGATCGCGTTAGCCGCTGTCCGCGCCACTTCGAGCTTGACTGCGACGGTAGCGCGATCAGCCAGGTAGGGCTGCACGGCCGCGCCCGCAAACGCTGCGGAACCAACGAATAGCACCGCGGCAACCACGACGGCGATAGCCGTCCTCTGACCGGCTCGTCGATTCCTCCAGGAACCACCGCCTTCAGCGGCTGCCACAAGTGTCTCCTCTTTGTTCTCAATGTAACCGTCTGCCTGTTCTACTGCCGGACAAGCGATCTCCTTGGAGGAGATTCCAGCTCCGGAGGTCAGATCACCTGCAACAGGTTGCTGATCTTCCACTGATTGCCTTCCCGAGTCGCGGTTGCTGTCCAACGATTTGTGTTCTCTAACACCTGTTTTTCATCCGGATACTTGGAGGTGACTTCAGTGGCCACCAACACATTGGCGCTGCCATCGTCGTTCCACCTTTCCACACCGGCGTCGAGCACGGTGCCAGTGGCAGGTTCAGCTTGAGCGACCTGGAGGAGGATCTCGTTCACCTTCTCGTTGTACTGCTTAGCGAAGTCACCGGTCGCTTGCGCCAATATCCGCGCTACATAGTCATTAGCGTGATACGGATCAAGGGTCGTGAACTGCGTCATGAACCATTTCACGTAGCTGAGCACCTGCTGGTCTTTTGCCACAGCAAGTTCACGGGATGCATGGGAGATCGACATCAAGGTGGATGCCGTGATTGCCGCTACCATGACCAACGCGGCAAACGTAGCAGCAAGCGGTAACCCCCATCGTCGCTGCGACGCCACCGTGTGCGAGACAAGCAGTAATCCCTCGCCGGCTTGAAACTTGCGGCGGGGACTCATCTTCCATTACCGGTCGTTTTCGGTTTGGTCAACACGGTGAGGTCGTCAACGAGCCAATGGTTATGCTCGCCTTTAGCGAAACTCACCCGAACGGTTGCACTGATGTAGCGTTCGCCGGGCGCCGCGCCGCGCCGGCCTTGCATAAACAACAGCATCGTCGCACGGTCCCGCGTGGCCGACTGTATCGCACCAGCTGTCGGCCAATACTCGTTGATGACTGGGTGCCCCTTCTTCACTACGTCCTGTTGCGCGGCCAGCTGGCGCCGATATTTGTCACTAGCCAGGGATTGGGCGTGTGTGAAATCGTCGCGTAGTGACTTTGGATTGTAGGTCAGCATCTGCGCGACCATCTTCGGCCCCTGAATCGCAATTTCGGAGCGAGTTTGGTCGATCGCCCGATCGTGTGAGTACACCACCGCCCAGCTCACTGATGCACCACCCAAGGACACACCTGCCGCGGTCAGCAGTGCCACTGAGGCCCACCACCGTATGGTGCGCTGTCGCTCGACCGCTTGGACACAACGCACTTCGGTCCGCAACAGTATATCAGCAAAGGTGCGACGGCGTGAATCCCACAGTGGCCAGAGCCAGCCCGCGAACACCGCGGCCGTGTCGAGCAGGTGAGTCAGATCCCGCAGCAACAGCCGCCACGGCCCGATGGCTACCCCGTCGCGCATTATCACCGAGATGCCACACAGGGCACGTCCCAAGCTCCAACCGATGATTGTCGGCAATAGCAACCGGTTGACCAACATCGACAGGATAACGATGCCGCCAACTGCCATACACAACCACCACCACGCGCTGCGCAGTGGGACAGTGAAAACGACCAACGTCATCGTTGACACCGCAACGAGACCCGGCAGAACATCAACAGCTAATGCAACCAACCGAAGATGCCATGGCGCCAGGCGATTCGACAATGGCTCCGGGATGACCGCGGCGGTCTGACTCTTCGCGACCACCACTGTCACTTGGTCACCTGGTCTAGCTTGGAAATCTTGTACTGGCCCTCAGCGAGAGCCATTTTCACCCGCAGGCGATAACCGGTTTCTTGGTTGTGCGCACGATCGTTAGACAACTTGACGCGAAGTGCCACGAGCACATCGATGGAACCGTCGTTGTTGTGGCGCTCAACCGCTGCTCTCATATCGGACACCTGAACGTGTACGTTCGCAGCCTGATACGCTTGAACGAGCATGTTTGTGTACAGCAAAGCTTGGGCGTGGAAAGCATCAGTACCGCAGTCGATGATTTTCTGTTCACTCGCCGCCATCGTATTGGTGTCCGGAGCCTGCGTTGCCGCAACACAATCCAGCGCCGTTTTCAGCGCAGCGTTGTCGTTGCGTGCCATCGCTTGGCTGTCCTGGTGGTAACGTAGCATGCAGTAGCCGCCGGTCCCTATGCCGCAGCCGGCCAGGAGAAGCGCTACAGCGATACCAGTAAGCCACCCGCGACCCAGACGCGACCGGTTGAGCGTGACACCGGAATCGTCGGCTGCCACTTGCGATTCTGGCAACTCTTCGATGCCCTCTTCGAGGGTCAGCTCGGGCCGGCTTGGCCGGCCCCGAGCTGGGAGTCCTGTCGAATTTTCTGCCCGGATCTCCGGGAAAGTATTTGCAAACGACGAAGCATCAACATCGGTGGAGGTTCAGCCAGCTGGTGCCAGCATCTCCTTCCATCCGTCATCTCCTGTTTTAGTCGAGTTTTCGACAGCATATGCCACTCCGTCGGGCCCTACCAGTTCACCGCTTTGGGGACTGTACACAGCCGAAGGAGGCCCACTCGGAGTGTAGACACACGTGTTGGGTTGCTGTCCGTTGCACTGTACGCTACCGGATCGTGGCTGCGACAAAGGGTCGCTAACCGGCGGTGGTGTCCCCGGCAGCCGGTCAGCGGGCGCCGGGTTCAGGCCGTTGTCAACCGTCGGCGCCGGAATCACCAAGCCTGGCTTGACCGGCTGATCGCAGCGGGCGCCGGGCGCCGGACAGGTTAGGAGCTGGTTCGGGTCGCCGAACCAGGGATTGGTCCCTAGCGGAACATACGGTTTAGAGTCGCGGCATTCCCGTGGCGAGGCAGCCCGCTTGCCGGGGACATCGACGCACGGAATGTTTCGCGATCCGCGCACGCTGTTAGCCGGCGTGTCCATCGGGATCTTGCAGTACGTACCGACCGGCAACGGCTGCAGGCTGGTGTCCGCCGGCGAGCGCCACTCCGCTGCTGGAATGAAGCCAGTTAGACAAGGCGGCGGCTGGTTGATCGACAACGCCAGATCAAGCGCGGCCATATTCGGGAACGTCGCTGACGCCGTCTGCGCAATTGAAGCCCCCTGCGGCAGAAACACCAGCATTTGCTCCACACCATGGTGGTAGCGCTTGAGCATGTCGATCAGGATTTCGAAGTTCGCCAGCGTCTGTGGAAGTGAATCTCGTACGTCACTAAATACCGTGTTGACCTCATCGGCGGTCGGCGCCGCTTGGGACAGAATACTTTTCAAATGCTGATCTTGTCGTGCGGACTGCGCTGCCAGGACATTCAGGTTGTGCACCCAACGCTCAATCGCATTGTCGGATTTGACTTGGCTATCCAGGATCGGCCCAGAGTTTTGGATGATGTCGTTGACGTCGGTGATGTTGGTCTTAAAAGCGTCAACAATCGCCTGAGTGGAACTAACTAACCGTTGCAGAGCCGGACCCAACCCACCGACTGCTTGCGCTGTCTCGTCGAGTAGCGAGCCGATCTTTTCCTTCGGCAACGCGGCAAGCCCTCGGTTAACGGAGTCCAGTGCCGGCCCGATCTCAATGGGTATTTTGCTCTTGGTGATGGTTTGTCCGGGTGCCAAGTACTTGCCGGGGTTCCCGCTCGACACCAGGTCCAGGTACTGTTCACCAACCGCCGAAACCGAGTGCACATTCGCTGCCGAATCAATCGGGATCTTATAGCGACTGTCGATACTCATTGTCGCTTCGGCACCCGTTGCGGTCGGCTCGACATCGGTGACTTTGCCGATAGCTATGCCGCGGTAGGTCACGTTGGCCGTCGGATACAGCCCGCCTGTTGCGGACAACTCCGCCTTCAGCGAATACCGACCGATACCCACCAAACTTGGAATCTGCAAGTAATACACGCCCAGGACAGTCAACGAAATGACGGTCAGGATGGCGAACAGGACCAGTTGCCGTCTGATGAGGGGAGTCAGCATCGCCTATCGGCCCTTTCCACCAACGGTCCGCCGGGTGCGTCATTGGGGTTCGTCGTGTAGCGAACGTCGGGGATCATCGTTTCAGGATCGCGACCAAAGGATTGCTCGAGGGCACGGAGAGCCCCAGACAATCCGGTACCGGTAAGAACCGCATTGTCCATGGCGCTGTAAGTGACGTCTAATGTCAGCGACACATTTTGGTAGTCGCCCCTCATTATCTTCGGAACCGTGTCGACGTCGTACGGCTGGGTCAGGATCAACTTCATCGCGCCGATGAAATACGGCGCGCCACGGCCGAGTTCTCGCAGTGGACATGCCAACGCTTGCAAGTCGGTGTGCAGAGGACCACGTGCCTCCGACAAGTACTGATCGACGGCCTGGCTGAGCTGTCCAACCGAACCAACAGCGTTTATGAGCAAGTTTTTGGTGTCGGCGAAATGCTTGATCAACGGCGGGATGTCGGTCAGTATTTGATCGAGGACATCCGAGCGGCCACCCACATAGGTCAGCAGTCGGTTGGTCGAGTCGATAGCGTGGGTGATGTCATCGCGTTGCTGGTTGAGCTGACTAGCAAAGGTATCTAGCTTTGTTAAGAAGGCATGGATCTGGTCGGCTCGCCCGTGGAATATATTGAAAACCTCGTTTGTTAGCGTTTCCAGGTTCGGAATACCACCTCCGCGCAAGATCAAGGAGAGACTGGCTAATGTTTGCTCGGTGGTGGGGAACACCGACGAATTTTTCAGCGGGATGGTGTCACCATTCTTGAGTAATTCCAGTGACGGGTTTGCCGGCGCGGCCAACTCCACATGCTGAGAGCCCAACAAACTGGTCTGTCCGATCTTGGCGGTGGTGTTCTTCGGTAGCTGGACGTCCTTGTTTAAACCCAGAGTCAGGGTGGCCACCCAGTTCTTCAAGTTGATGGCGCGTATCGAGCCAACTGTGACGTCGGCAACCATCACCTTGCTGTTGCCGTTAATCGCCAGCGTGTCCGGCACCTGCACATAGATGGTGTAAGCTCCCTTGCCGCTGCCCGGACCACCCGGAATCGAGACGTTAGAAATTCCACGCCAACCACAGGAGCTCAGCAACAGCGCGGCCACCAACATCACCAGCCCCCGCCAGGTCTGGTGACGCACCCGGCTAGTGTGTACCACACTCATTGCACGCCTCACTGGCCTGCTCCTAACTCAGCGGGCAGCGGTGGGTCGCCGACGTTGGCCGCGGGCGACGGTGTCGGAGCAACCGGACCAGGCACCACATCAGGTCTTGGCGACGGTATAGGCACCGACGCCTGCAAGCCGATGGGTGGTGGAACCGGGTGCTCGTCGTACGCGGTCGGCGGTCCCGGTGGCGTCTGCAGGTTGGATTGAATAGGCTCGATATCCGGGCCACCCATGAGCTCAGCTAGCGAGTCGGGAGTCATCAGGGCCGCCGTAATCGGCCCGACCTGCTGCCCTTGCATTCCCGGGGCGACAATCCAGCCGGGTTGGGTGTTGCGGTGTGACAACGGCGTGTCCGGCACCCAGATCCCCGGGACGGTCGTGTCCTTGTACCCACTCGGCGGCTGCAGCCGCGCCTCAGAGTAGGCGACCTCCTTGGGAAGCACCTCCGCCGTACTGAACAGGTTTAAACCAAACGGGAAATAGTTGAACTTGATCGCATCCAGGACCGGGGAAAGATATTGCGCGCAAAGTTCGGCGGACTCCTGATAGCCTAATCGGCTGCCAGCCTGAATTGCGCTGCAAATGAACTGCATCGGGTTCGCGAAGTTGGTGATCGTCGGAACACCAACAACGGAACCGTGAGCCGGGTGATAAAGCTGGTTCATATTCGCCGCGGCCGTCGGGGCGACGTGCAGAAAGGTTTCCACCCCGTTCAGCGGCTCTGGCTGAACTACCGTGTTGTTCACTGTGGCCAGGTTATTGACATCGGCGGCCAGTACCTCGCGGTTCTTAACGAGGAACGACTGCACCGTGGACAACATACTGTTGAATTGCTGTAACGCACTGGACAAATCGGTGTCGGAATGCGCAAGTCGAGTGGTGAAGTCGGCCAGGTTTTGGTTCAAGGCAACAAACTGCTGATCGTCGGTGTGCAGTGCGTTGACGAACAGCGCCAAGCTGCGTAGCACCGCGAAAAAGTCGCCACGACCTTCGTTCAATGCGGTCAACGCTCGCGAGAGGCTGTCCAGCGTGGCGTTAATCTGCTTGCCTTTACCGGCCAGCCCATCGGCGAACGATTCGATAACGTCACCGAAAGGACCTTTCGGCTGCTCTTTAGTCGGGCCGAGTTTGGAGATGATTTTGGTGATGCTATCCCGCAGTTCGTCCCACTCCACCGGAACCTGGGTGCGCTCGAGCGGGATCACCGCGTTATCTCCCAACGCAGGGCCACCCTTATAAGGCGGCTCCAACTGGATCGAGCGGGACGCTACCAAGGTGGGGTTGAGGATCACCGCGGACGCATTGGCGGGAACCTTGTACTTGTTCTGGTAATGAAAAGTCACCTTCATCTTGTCGCCGGCCGGCACGATCGAGTCGATCGAACCAACGCGCAAACCCATGATCTGGACCTTGTCTCCGGTATAGAGCGCGGTCGCGGCAGGGAAGTAAACAACAACAGTGTTGTTCGTCAGCTTCTGGTAAAGCCTCCAACCGACGAATCCGACGACGAGGGCTAGTACCACCACCAATGACCCTACAATCACCGGGGCTCGTGACAGCCTCAATAGCTTCAGCTTGCGGACATCAAAGATGGTACTCAATTCCGACTACCTCCTGCGCCGCCGCTACCTCCTGTGCCTCCCGGGTTAATCAACGGTGCTGACAGCTGTTCCCTGGGCTCATGCGGTGCCGATGAATCCTGCGCCGGGGCGGCAGGTGCCAGCTGCTCGGTGCGCGCACCTGGCGGCGCGTTCGGCGGTAGGGGCACCGGAGTACCTGGGACGTTCGGAGCTGGATCACCCGGCCGCCCAGCAATCGCGATGCCTGGCAGCAGTGGCAGCCCATCGGGGTTCGGTGGCGACGTTTGGACGTCTATCGGCGCCGGGAAGGCGGGTCCACCGTACGGTCCTGCTGTCGCACCAGCGCATGGGAGCGGATTCCACGGCCGGGGCAGACCCATTTCATCCCCGATGGTGTTATTGCCGCCCGGATGCGCCGGAGTGTAGGAGCATGGCGATCCCGGTGGAACAGCCGGTCCCGGATTTTCCGGGGTGCCCTCTAGCACCGGTGGCGCAGGCGGCGGTGCGCCATTCGGGAAGCGGGTGCCGTTGGGGTCGGGAAACCGGAATTCCGGCAACCCGGCGCTGCGCCAGAAGTTCTCTGGGTCGATACCGCGCTTCTTAAACGCGGCGTCGACCCACGGCTGCAAAATCTGATACGGCGCCAAGTTGTGCAAGACCACCTTGAAGAAGGGTCCCGACCCGATGGCCTCATTCAACGATGGTAAGAATGCGGCGACCTGAATGAGAGTATTAGCCAGGTCGTCTTTGTGCTGAACCAAGATGCCACTCAGCTGGTGCAACTGTTCCAGCACGTGATTGAGGTTCGGGTTGTCGTTGATCAATCTTTGCACCTGGGCAGCAAACGCAGCGACGTTACCCAGCAATGCATCGACGGCACGTCCGCGTTCGTTGAACGCCGCGATCAAAGTCTTGGTGTTGACCAACAATCGGTCCACTTGTGCGCCACGGTCACCGAGGACACTAGCCACTTGGTTGGCCTGCGCAATCAGGTGTTTGATCTCCTTGTCGCGTGCGCCGATGGTGTCGGAGAACTTGGCCACACCATCGAGTGCAGCGCTTAGATGCGGGTATGTTTGATCAATGGTTTCCGACACCACCTTCAGCGACTGCTTGATGGTGTCAATGTTCCAGCCCGAAGCGACCTTGGTGGCGTCGAAGAACGCATCATAGCTCTGGTAGGGAGTCGTGCTTTGGCCCAACGGCAAACTGTCCCCGGGCCGTAACAGCTGGGTGCCGCGCGTCTCGACCTCGAGGACCTTCTTGCCGAGTACGGTGTCGGTGCGGATCCCCAGCCGACTCGCAGTGCCGATGCGGTTAGTGCCGATGGAGAACTTGATCACGACGTGGTCACCGTCGATCTTCAGCGCCTCCACCTTGCCAACATCCATGCCGGCAATGCGCACCTTGTCGCCCTTGTTGAGTCCACCGGTGTCGGTGAACTGCCCGTAGTAGCTGGGTCGGGCGAACAAGATCGGGACACTGGTGAAGCTTTGGCCCACACCGATGATGAGAAGGACCACCAGGACTCCGATGAGCCCACTGCGAAGTCGATTGGGGAGTTCCAGCGTTCTCATTGCGGCGTGCACCGACCCGTCGGCTGCTGGAAAAGCCGGACCGTGCGGACGGGTCCACCAGGCTGCAACCCGTTGATCTTGAGCGTGATGTCACAGGAGTAGAAGTTCACGAAATCCCCGTAGGAACCGATCGTGCGCCCGATCTGGTTCAACACGGTCGGCAACTTATGAAGGTAGTCTTCCAGCTGCAGCCTCTGATCGATCAGCGGCTGCTGAATCCCATCCAGATAGTTGATCGATTTGTGTAACAGTGCGTGGTCCTCAGCCAGAAGATTGGCCACTGTCCCCGCGGCGTTGCTAATGTGCGCAAAGCTTCCCGCCAATTGATCACCGTGATCCTTGAGCCCGGTGATCAATATCTCGAGGTTGTTGACGGTCTGGTCGAATTCTTTGCGATGCCGAACGGTCGTGTCCAACACGACGTTCAAATTCTTAACCACCTCACCGATCGCTTGGTCACGCTCGCCAATAGCAGTGGTCAGCTGAGCGGTTTGGTCGAGGATGTCGTTTATAGTTCCGCCCTGACCCTGGAACGCGGCGACGATGGCCGAGGCGATGGTGTTGATCTTGTCGGGGTCCAGCGCCCGAAACAGCGGTTTGAAACCACCAATCAACGCGTCGAGATCAAGCGCCGGCGACGTCCTTGACAGCGGGATGAGTCCACCCGCCGGCATTATCTTTTCCGATCCTTGTCCCTCGCCGTGCTTGAGCTCCAGATAACGATTGCCAATCAAGTCGAGGTAGCGGATCTGTGCTGTCGTCGACTGATACAGTGGCACTGAGCGGTCGACGTTGAATTTCACCCGGACCCTCGTGCCGCCATTGATCAGTGCAACAGAGTTGACCTTGCCCACCTCCACTCCCGAGGCACGGACAAACTGGCCCGTCCGCAGACCGCTGATGTTGGTGAACTCCGCCGTATACCCATTGGTCCGGCCGAAACGCATCTGACCAAACACCACTATGATCATCACAGTAAACAGCAACAGCACCAACGAAAAGATGCTGAGGCGGACGACAGTACCGGTGAGTTTCATGGGTTGATTGTGTTATCCCCTACTTGACGGCCCCAGACGTACTCGATGGCGTATGGCGAACCGCTATCCAAGTGGTTGTATGGCGCAATGCTGTTGCCGGTGTCCATGACTAACTCGGGCGTGGGCCAGAGATCACGGGTGATGTGCTGCCAACAACCCGGCGCCCCCCCCGGCCCACCCCGAGCGTTGACCCGCGGCAGATTTTCCGGATAGATGTAGGGATTGGCTGCCCCGTTGACCACTCCGGCTAGCCCGAGTGGAGCTAGGAGTCCTTGTGAGAGGACTCCTGCCCCGATGATGGATATCGCTGATGTCGGGTTCAGCAGGAATCCCAACCCCGACAGCAGCTCGACATGATCATTGATAGAGTAGCCGTTGCCGCCGAGAAACGATGTGACCTTGGGTTCGATGTCATGATAATTGCGCAGGGTGCAGAAAATCGCCGGGCTGTAGGTATCCAACAACTGGGCCGTGGGCACTAGGTCGGCGGCACCCCGCGCCAGATACGGCCCACTGCGGGAGAAGATATCCGCGCCGGTGTTGCCGAACCCGACCGCGGCCAATAACACTTGGTCCAAGTCCTTCTGCTGCTGGTTGATCGTGCGCGACGTGACGATCGAATTATTAAGGAAATCAAAAAAATCCGAAGCGGAGTTAGCATAAGTGTCCCCCAGGGACGCCAGCTGTTGGATGTCGTGACGAGCCTGCGGCAGCTGCGAGTTGACGTCGTCAAGAACCGAATTTCCATTGACGATTGATTGTCCGAACCTCTCGCCAAGCCCAGCCAGTGATTGTGCGGCCGCGCTCAGCGTCAGGTTTAGCTTGATCGGATCCACTTTCTCCGCGATCAAGGTTATGGTCTGGAACAATGTGTTGATCTCCGTGGTCACCGACCTGGCGTCGATCACGGTCTGCGGGGTGAGCCTTTTCTGCGACGGATGTTCCGGCGTCGTCAAGGACACATACTTACCGCCGAAGACCGTGGTCGCCTTGATGTCGGCGTTCACATTGGCCGGAATTAGAGACAGGTACCGCGGATACACATCCAAAGTGAATTCGGCGACCGGCCTGCCGTTCCGCACAGTCTCCGAGATGTCGGCGACCCGGCCAATTTTAACCCCGTTGTAGGTTATCTTCGAGCCCCGATCCATCACCAACCCAGCCCGATCGGCCAGCATCGTCAACTTGGACTTAGGGGTGAAATTTCCCCGAAACTGCCCGTAGACCAAGCCGAAAATCACTACAGCCACGACCAACAAGCCAACCCCGGCCAACTTGTACGGCGGCTTTCGTGACGCGTTGATCTTTGTTGATGATGTCATCGGCTATACCGTCAAAGCGAAGTTGGGATCTACGCCGTAGAGCGCCAACGTGGCGGATAAAACTACAACCTGCACTGACACCAAAGAGAAACGCATCGACCGCCCGACGGCCTCACCGACGCCGACAGGTCCGCCGTTGGCGGTATACCCGTAGTAGCAATGCGTGATCATCACAACCGCCGTGATGATCACGGCCTCCAAGAACGACCAGAAAACGTCATCGGGGCGCAGGAATGTTCGGAAGTAGTGCTCATACGTGCCATTCGACTGCCCGTAGAGCACCGTCGTGATGATATGTGGAGACAGAAACGCCATGATCATCGCCACCGCGTAAAGTGGAACGATCACGACCAGCCCGGCCAAAATCCGAGTAGTCACCAGAAACGAGATCGACTTGATGCTCATCACTTCCAGGGCATCAATCTCTTCGCTGATACGCATCGCCCCTAGTTCGGCGGTGGCGCCGGCGCCGACGGTGGCCGCCATGACGATACCTGTGATCACGGGGGCAGCGATGCGCACGTTGATCAGTGCAGCGAAGAAGCCGGTAAACGCCTCGACACCGATGGCCCCCAGCGACGCGAAACCCTGGATAGCGACCAGAGAGCTACCGGAGAGCGTGACGAACCCGACGATCGCGGCGGTGCCACCAACGACAGCCATTGCACCAGTACCCATCCCGATCTGGGCTATCAGGCGCAGCGTTTCCTTGCGATAGCGGCTCAGGGCATTAGGGATGTTTCCGAGGGCGATCAGGCCAAACCAGCTCATTTGGCCGATGTCGTCAATTCCGCGGGCCGCGGCTCCGCCATAACGATTCAGATTGGCGGCAGCCCGCGGAAAACGGGCGCGCAACACGGCAGCGGTCGACATGTTTCAGTGTCCAGTTCCGAAGCGCACGCCGATGGTGGTCAGCACCACATTGACCGCGTACAACGCGACCACGCAAAGCACCACGGTTTCGTTGACGGCGGCGCCCAGTCCGTTGGAACCACCGCGTACGATCAGCCCGCGATAACAGCCGACCAAGCCAGCGATGAGTCCGAACGTCGCGGCTTTGACAGTCGCGATCACCACTTCGGGAAGACCGGTAATAGTGGTGAGAGTAGCAAGATAGGCACCGCCCGACACATTCTGCAGGTAAACTCCGAAGAGGTAGCCGCCCACTAGGCCTACGGTGATGACCAAGCCGTTGAGCAGCGTGGCTACCAGCGTCGCGGCAAGGACCCGGGGCACTACCAGTCTATGTATGGGGTCGATGCCGAGAACCTCCATCGCGTCGATCTCCTCGCGGATAGTGCGCGCACCCAGGTCCGCACAGATGGACGTCGATCCGGCGCCGGCCACCACCAGCACCGTGGTCAACGGGCCGAGCTGGGTGACGGCCCCGATCGCCGCGCCCGCGCCAGATAAGTCTGCAGCGCTGAACTGAGCCAGCAGAACGTTGAGGGTGAAGATCAGCAGCACGGTCAGCGGAATCGACACCATGACGGTCGGCAGAAATGCAACCCGCATGATGAACCAGCACTGTAATATGAACTCGCGCCATTGGAATGGCCGCCGGAACAACGCCTTTCCGGTCAGGACGAGCATTCGGAAGAACCCGCCAACAAGAACCAGTGGCGTCTGGAGTTTGGTGTGGGCGTACTCGACCAGGCTCGAGCGCGTCTCCGTCGTCACCGCTGACCCCTCACGCCGGAACCATATATGCCTCGGCAGATCGTGTCACAACGCCACCTCCTTGTTTCGGCCGTACTGAAGTAACCATCGGCTCCCTACCCAACAAGTGGTAACGGAGACCAGAGGAATGTACCCGATGGTCTACCGCATGTGCATCGCATCTGCCGAATTGATCTTTTGTCAACGCTCAGAGGACAACTTTTCGACTCTGTCAACAATCTTCTTTGGTTATCTAAATATCTTGATCTTGGCACCGAATTTCTTTCGTAACCCTCACTAAACGTCAAAATGCAATGGCGGTTTAATTTTTTGGGCACCTTCCCGGCTGGGTTGCGAAGCGGATTGGTAACGATCTCAAGCGCTGCGGGGTGTTTGTAGCGCGCGAGCCGATCAGGCAGGAACTCAAGTTAAGTTAGTCCTTGCTAGCCGCAAATGCTCATTCTTTACAGCCGCGGTCGGCACCTCGCTCCACTTTTCGTGAGCTCACCCGCTGGTGGAGACCTCGACGATGTCGGGATGGCCGGCGAGGATGTTCTCTGCCTCAAAGCAGTAGATGTTATCACCACCGGTGATGCTCGTGTCCTTCTTGCTTGCTATCCACCTACCAGACGTAGCCATTTTCGTCCATTCAAACGAGGTCCTCGGTATGGAACCAGGGGCTAGCAAACACCTCCGAGGTAGCCGTCGAGTTGTTCCAAGTAACCGCTTATCCATGTCGGCGGCCGGTAAATTATTTCCACCACCTCAGCCAACAGCCACGTCGTTCATGTTCTCGTCGACCACCGCCCGGGCGACGGCCATACTAGATTACCGTCCTGACCGATCCGCGCTTACGGCTCCACGTCGTCGCCCAGCCGCAGGCAAGTGACCAGAGACATCTCGGCCGGACAGAATGCCGCCCTTCACCAGGGCTTCGGGGAAAGCTGTCGACGTTGACCACAGGGACGCCCAGCATGTTTGCCGGTGACAGCAATGTGGAACAACGACCCACCACTGAAACCGATATCGCTGTTGATATTGGCGACGCTGGATATAAAACGATGTAATTGCGTGGCCAGCCAAGTTGATGTGCGTCAGCACGGCATCCTAAATGAAATTATCTGATGATATCCTATTAAGTGCACGTTATCTTTAGAGGATGTTATGCGCGATAACCGTGGTCTGTGTGTAGCATGCTATGGATTGGTCGTAGGGATGGTTCTGGGTCAGCTGGGTCGGCCATGCCGGAGAGGATGTCAATACTGGGGTATCGTTACAATCGGGTGGTTTGGAATCGGTCTCCCTGCAGCCGCGATCCGTTCGGCGGCTGAGGGAATCGCGAGTTTTGTGGCTTGATGGGCGATGATGTGATTCGATTCAGAACGCACCTCAGGGTCCAGGCTAGAACATGGCAACCACTATGGCTTTCCGACTAGGCTGTGGCGTTTTCTGTACTGATAGCCAGCATCGGGTTTCGGGGGGCACCACTGAGGCAGTGGCCGCCCTGGTTGTACCCGGCTGACTCAAGGCCTGCATGTGGTGCTGGGTCTGCTGATTATCCTGGTGGTGATGGCCAAGTTGTGGGTGACCTCGGTGTCCTAAGCGCTGCAGCTGCTCTTGTGTGCAGAGTCTGGCCCGCGGCGAAATGGCGTTTCTTACCCGAGACCCGCATCACGTACCAGGTTGGCCATGGCGTGTGTCGTGCTTAACGCCGCCGTTGATTGCTGCACGCCACCGATCGCGTCGGTGCACGGCTGGTGCATTGGTGGCAAACTCGTAATGGTCGGGGGCAGAACGCCAAAAAGCTGCGCCCCGCAGACCGAGGTTCGACGGCAGCTCGTGGAAGGATGTAGCACATGCCTCCCCCCACGTAACCACCTTGCTGTGGTGTCGGATGTCATCTACGGGTACACGATCGGCGGGAGGTGCCTCTCCACTGACACGGCCTTTACCGTGTTTGAACGGTTCGACTCCACAATCCGGGGCATGGACCAAGTTGGTGTAAGCATGCCGACACACCGATCGGTAGCTGCGGTGCCACGGATAGGGGTGGTTATAATGGCCGGCAACACCGTGTATTACATTCGGTAGCTCCCACCGCCCGACGCATGAAGGGCCGATGCTAACATCTATGCCTTGGACTTCAACTAAAAGCCAGTGTGCCTCACAAAGCACCTTGGCTCTTCTCTTATGGTCTGCCACGGCTCTATAGCTGGTTGTGTAGCCTATCGTCGTTAGCACGTTCTTTTGTTGAGTGATGTGCTTGACTTATTCGGGCTCGTTTTCACGTCCGATTCCGGAGTTTTTGTAGTGGATATAAGGGGAAGCTGGGATTGAAAGTGTACCAATTGATTTCGTATCCCCCTCGAAGGGCATTAAGATCTGCGAAACAGATCTTAATGCCCTTCGAGGGGGATAGTCTATATATTGCGGATTAGCTCATACACCGAGTCGTTGGCGATCGTGATCGCCAACGACTCGGTGGCATAACCAATGATGCTTAGCACCTACCCAAAGATTTCCTCCTGGTCGATCGTTATCTTGTTGTCGATATCTTTGAATGCCTTGGGCTACACGAAAAACCCGTTGCCGGCACCGCAGCTTCCATTGCTGCACACCAGCCGAACTCACCTTCCCGATGCTTTTGTCTGTCGATGTTTGTGCTGTGCTCCTCGATCGCGGACACGATTTCGTCGTACCCGGAACGTGGGGCCAGGATGCGGGCCTGATTCACAAAGCCTTGCCCGGCGTTCATCACCCCAGAGAACACCAACATCGGAATAGCGGTGGACAGGTAAACTTCCTCGAGGAGGATGGCCAACGACTTTCCGCCGAGCTCCACGGTGCACGGCTTGAGCAGGTCAGCCCGACCTCCTTACCGCCGGCCGAATCGGTTGGTGAAGGTAAATTATGTCGATTTCCGGGTTCGACGTCAGGGCCTATCCGGTTGGGACGCCGCCCGACACTACTGAGAGCATACCCTCAGATAGGTCCGCCGGAGCGAGAACTTCGGCTAGAGCGTTTGCGGTCAACGGGGTTTCGGTGGCCGGCTTTAGTACCCTTGTGCAGCCGGTTAGCAGCGTCGGACCCAGGTTGTTGACCGTCAGGAACAGCGGCGCGTTCCATGCGACGATCGCGCTTACCAGCACAATCGGTTCGCCGGCTGACGATGGTTTGCTCGTACGAGCCGTTGTGGATCTCGGTACACTTGATTCTTGTCCGCAGCGCCGGCAAAGAAGTTCCTCGCTTCATTCGAACTCATCCAATGCATCGTCTCGGTGATGGTGTGCGTCTGACTGGTTTCAGCTGTCAGCAGCGTGTTGACCAGGCCTTCATTGCCTAAGACCGCTGCAGTGATTAACGGCTGTGTCCAGTGTCGGTGGCGTCGAGGGCCAGGGACTGCGGTGGAATCCCGAAGTCGCCGCGGCGACTGCGTCGTCAATGTCGGCCGGGCGCTGCCATCGGTACTTCGCACACATACTCACCGGTGTCCGGGCAGTACACCTGGATGATGCTGGAGGTCGATGGTTGCGTCCAGATTCAGTCGGTGAAGAGTTTGTCGTACTCTGTTTTGCGTATGGCGACCATGGCGCCACCCCTACCCAAACCGCAGTGCCTCGAGAATATAGTTCAGTAAACTACTGTCATTGGCCTATCGTGGCCGCAGAACTAGCACCAGATTGCTCACCACGAACTCCCGTAGTACCGGCACCGATGTCAGCCACCAGGCCCATCGCGGGTGGTAGCGAGGAAATGCGGCAACCGCGACCCCGGTACTGGCCGCCCAATTCAGGCCATCGGCCGCCGACACAGGAAACAACGAAGACCCGTAGTCGTTCTTTGCCCGATGACCGTGTTTGCGAACATACCGGGTGGCGGCACGGGCACCGCCTAGGTAATGCGTCAGGCCCATCTCGTGCCCGCCGAACGGGCCCAGCCAAATAGTGTAGGATAACACGACTAGGCCGCCAGGTTTGGTCACCCGCAGCATTTCGTTGCCCAATTGCCAGGGCTGCGGTACGTGTTCGGCGACATTAGACGACAAGCAGATGTCTACAGCGTCATCGGCGAAGGGTAACGCCATGCCCGAAGCTCGGACAAACGCGCCTGCTTTCGGTACCAAAGCCGGTCCCGCCGCGTGCATCTCCCTTGGGTCCGGTTCGACACCGATGTATCGGACGCCGGCGTCGGCAAACGCTGCTGCGAAATATCCGGACCCACTACCGACGTCGAGCAGTATGCGGCCAACCGGGGGTGCACCGTGTGTCGACAGCCAAAGATCACCGACCATAGCCACGGTATCGGCTGCCAATGCTCGGTAGAAGCGGGCTGGATACGGCTGCTCGTAGCGAAATTCTGACAGCAGCTGCAGCGAGCGGGTCAATGTCGCTCGCTGCGCGAACACGTCAGTTACATGAGGGGTGATGATGGCCACCGGCCACACCCTACGTCTGGTGTCCACCTGTCCAACGTGAGCGTTACGCTAGGCCGCTTTCTCGCTAGGCTAGCGGTCGATGTTTGCAGCGCGACGTGATCTGGGTTCGGTATTGTTACTATGCTGGCGTGACATTGGTCACCCACAGGGGGGCGGTAGCGAAACTTATTTGCAGCGCATCGGTGTACAGCTGGCCGCATCAGGTATCTCCGTAACGCTACGCACCGCACGTTATCCAGGTGCGTCACGGCGTGAAGTGGTTGACGGTGTGCTGATTAGCCGCGCCGGCGGGCGCTACTCGGTGTACCTGTGGGCATTGCTGGCGATGGCTGCGGCCCGCTTCGGGCTTGGACCACTGCGGCGGGTGCGTCCAGATGTGGTGGTCGATACCCAAAATGGTTGGCCATTCCTGGCCCGACTGTTGTATGGCAGCCGGGTGGTGGTGTTGGTGCACCATTGTCATCGTGAGCAGTGGCCGGTGGCCGGCCCGGTGATCGGCCGGCTCGGCTGGTATGTCGAGTCAACGTTGTCCCCGCGGTTGCACCGCCGCAATCAATATTTGACGGTGTCGTTGCCGTCGGCTCGCGATCTGGTTGCTCTTGGCGTGGATCACGAGCGGATCGCTGTGGTGCGCAACGGTCTAGACGAGGCGCCGGCGCAATCGTTGTCTGGCACACGCGGGGCTGCGCCGCGAGTGGTTGTGTTGTCGCGGCTGGTGCCGCACAAGCAGGTTGAAGATGCGCTGGAGGCCGTCGCGGATCTGCGGCAACGCTTGAGGATACCGGGTTTGCATCTTGACATCGTTGGCGGTGGGTGGTGGCGTCAACGTCTCGTCGATCATGCGCACCGACTTGGGATTTCCGATGCGGTGACCTTCCATGGCCATGTCGATGACGTGACCAAGCACCATGTGTTGCAAAGCTCTTGGCTGCATCTCTTGCCTTCGCGGAAGGAGGGATGGGGTTTGGCGGTGGTGGAAGCGGCCCAGCACAACGTGCCCACTATTGGCTATCGGTCCTCCGGGGGGCTAACCGATTCGATCATCGACGGGGTGACTGGGATATTGGTGGATAACCGCGCTGATCTGGTGGATAGGCTCGAGGAACTATTAACTGATCCGGTGTTGCGTGATCAACTTGGTGCTAAGGCGCAGGCCCGCAGCCTCGAGTTTTCCTGGCGGCAAAGCGCTGGCGCAATGCGTACGGTGTTGGAAGCGGTGCAGGCCGGCGACTACATAACTGGCGTGGTCTCAGGCGGTGTGTGAGGCGAAGCTTTCCCGTACCAACTGATGCTTTGTACTTAATCCGGAGCCTATGCGTACCCATGAGGTACTTTGGTGCCGCAGCTCGAACTCCCAATCCCGTTCGAACTCCCAATCCCGAAGTCCTACTTCCAGGTTGACAGTGGTCGCTGTGATTAGCGACAAGGAGCCGAAGGCGCTTCGTCAGTTAGTGTTGCCCACTTATGGGATCTTTGGCGTCTTGATGGTGAGCTTGGCATCGAGCCCACGTCGATATACAGCCTGACGCAGCTATCACAAATTTAACCCCCCGGCTCTACAACGAGAGTTTAGCCACTTTATTCAGTAGAGTGGCCGTAAAAACCAGCACTGAAGTTTAACCGTTGCTATCGTCGTGATAGTAAGGCTACACTTGATACGTCGCGGAAGTGAGTGTGCCGGGTAATCTGCATGCCGACCACGGCCATGACCAGTATTACCAGCCAAGTCAGATGCGCGGCAATCAGTAACCCTCGGTAGGGGGAAGGCGCTGTCTTTGCGTTGCTACCGCCGATCCGATAAAGTCCGATCGCATCGTCACGGTAGGTTGGCTGCAGCGCTGCGAGGGTCCGTGCAGACGCACCCATGTCACCGGCGGTGTCCGATTCAACCACAAGCCAGGCCACTCCTGCCGCAGTTAAGGCGGAAGGATTCGGCCCGGACAGAAGCAAGTCTTGTGCCGCCCGGGCATGATTACCTTCGCCAGCAACCATCACTCCGGAAATGATCAGATCACCGGTGGTCAGTACGTCGTCGCGGACCCAGCGGGGCAGCGGATCCAGCACTGGTGCGGTCCCGGACCACGAGAAGCGTCGCATGGTTCCGGCGGGCAGTACCGCTACCCACCCTGGGCCTTCGCCTCGGTCGTTGATTGTCGCCGCCACGGCCGCCCATCCGGACGGGTAATGCACTGGCTGAACCTTGCCCCACACACCCCAGGCTAGGTCTGGCAGCGCCAGAATCAGCGCGAGACAGCACGCCAACGCCGTTACTACGGGACTTAGGGGCCTTGAAGGTCTTAGCCAGCGTCCCAGCGTCACCACTGCGCCGGCCCCCGCAAGTGAGTATCCCGGAACCGCTAACGCCACCCACTTCTGCCCGTCGCGCAGTACTCCGAGGCCGGGCACGGCATTGACTACTGCTTTTAGCATGTCTATTCCCGGGCCTGTTGCCAAAGCGGCAGGTGTCGCTACCGCCACCGCTGCCAGCACCAGCAGCGGAACTACTGCTGGACGTCGCACCGCTACCGGTAGTCCCGCAACCACCACCCCAAGCAGTACCGTGGCCGATAGCACCGCGAAAAGTGTTGTCCGCGAAGTGGGTACAGCCTCGCCATTCCAGATACCGCCGAGGCTGGCCAGGCTGGCAAGTGTGCCTAGACCAGGCTCGGCACGAGGCGCAAAGACCGTGACTCCGAGCGTGTTCGCCACCGTATGGGCGGTCAATGACGTGCCCACTGCCGAAGCTGTTAGCCAGGGCAGCGCTGCTCCTAGCGCACTGCCCAATGTCGCTGCGGCGCACAGCCAACGTGGCCTGGGCTCGCCAGGGCCCTCAACTGGGACAGCCACGCAGATCAGCGCCACTGTCGCGGCGAGCATCAATCCGGTTGGAGTCAGCCCGGCCAGCGCGATCCAGCAAGCCAGTGCGAAAAACCCCAGTAATCCCGGCCGGCTTGCATTGTCGGATGATCGCAGCATTAGCATTGCCTCAGCAACCCAGGGCAGGCACCCGTAGCCGACCAGCAGGCTCCAATGGCCTTGTAGCAGCCGTTCGGCTACATAGGGATTCCAGACCGCCAGTGTGCTAGCGACGAACTGGCCAGCCACACCCGCCGAAGGCAGCGCCGTCACTACCAGTCGAGCCGCACCCCATCCAGCCAGCCATAACCCCAAGACGAGTGCTGACTTCACCACGATACCGCCGTCGACAAGATGCGAGGCCATCGCCACCGCGAAATCTTGCGGCGTCGACCGCGGTGCAGACGTCAATCCCAGGGCGGCATCGGACAGATATGACCGGGGTGTGGACACCGCGTCGCGCAGCAGCAGGTAGCCGGGCCGCATTAGCGGGCCAACCACTAGTAGCGCCATCCCCAACGCGTAGCTGGGTCGAGACCAGCTCATGGACCGGTGGTATAACTCTCTACTCACCCCTACGACCCAGCCGCCGAGCGATGTGCTGATTGCCCGGTTTCCCCGCACGCGGGAGGTACTTTATACCATCGGTCATTTTGTCCCGCATCGTTGCCGAGTTATCCCCGTTCAGGGTGGCCAGGGTCGGCTGGCCCCGAATTGGGTGGTGACGACTCGCTTGAACGTCGTCGGTGCGCACTGACGCTGAGTATACTAGAATCACGCAGTTCAGGGCGTTGGGTGGGCAGTTTCTCGGTCTCGGCTTCAGCGCCAGGAACTGGTTCCTCGGTGCGGCAGTGGCCGAAGGCGTCGCGGTTTGCCCGGTCCAGACCGGATTCGGTCAGCGCGCTCTCGGTCCGCAGGCTGAACGAAGCCAGGAATCCACCACTTAGCAGTGTGATCAAGCCGACCGCGGTGAACGTGATCGGCAACACTCGCGACCATAGCGCCAGTCGGTCCCGTTCGTCACGGGCCGAGTTGACCTGAGATTCGATGGTCTCTTCGGTGGAAGTGACCTTGTAATCGGCCAGCGTCACCTCTGGCTTTAGTGTATCGCGGGCAAAGTAGTGGTTGACGTGCTCGGTTTCCTTGACGATGGTGCCTGACACCGGATCCACCCAGAACGTACGCTGCGCGGCGTAGTAGCGGGTCATGGTGATCTGCTCCGACGGATCCCCGGACAAACCCCATATCGCCGCGGTGGTGGTGATTTTGCCGTCCTCATCGCTGGCGTACAGCGACGGGTAGGTTATTGGGGCCACCAGCTTGCCGTCGGCATCATAGCCGACGTTCTGTGTGAAGCGATAAGTAGTTAAACCGTTGATGTCTTCTTGGTTTTGGTAATTAACGTCAAACGTCTTCTGTGCTACCGGGTCGAAGTACGGATACGTCTTTTTCTCGGTGTGGAAGGGGAACCGGTAGGACAATCCGTCGTGCCGCAACGGGATGGCGGTAGGCGGGTTCTCGTCAGTGAATCCGCGCGGCTTCTGGATGGAGCCGCCGGTGTGTGTGTCGTCCGAAACAGCCATCGCTGTTTTACGATTGAGTGTGACGGTGTCGACGACGGCCAGCAGTAGTCCGGTGTCCTTTTGCTTATCGGTGCGCCGAATCGAGACACCGACCTGAAACGTGACCACGTCAACGTTGGCCGGCGACTCAACAGTGATCTGCTGTTGGGACACTAGCGGCACATTCTGGTTGACGATGATGTGCTCACTGGACAAAGAGCTTGAATCGAGCGCGGTTCCGTTTCCTTCGCTAACCAATGTTGCGTCGATATCAAGCGGGATTTTGGTGATTCTGCTGCTAGTATATGTTGCCAGCAGCAATGCGGCGATCAAAAAGGCGGCGCCGAGCCCGATGATCCCGCATGCGGTGAACCGCAAAATGACTGCTCGGTTCACGTTGATGTGATCCTCCTTCTGGTCCCTGGACTCGTTGGTCGCGACCCGCTCCGACCTGGCCAAGCAGCGAGGTAAAACCCGTTTGACCTTAACAGCAGAATGTAAGGCTTTTACTTACGAACCTATCGGCGGTTATCCGGGTAATTTTTGGGGACATCGGGATGCACCTGATTCGTAGAGCAACGCGCCTTAGGCAGACTGGAAAATCGTGACCGACGTCCAGCAGGTGGGTGGGATCCGCAGCTTTCTGCCCGCTGTGGAAGGTATGCGTGCATGCGCGGCCATCGGTGTGGTCGTTACCCATGTCGCTTTTCAGACGGGGCACTCCAGCGGCATTGTGGGCCGCCTCTTCGGCCGCTTCGACCTCGCGGTGGCGGTGTTTTTTGCGCTGTCGGGGTTCCTGTTGTGGCGTGGACACGCCGCTACGGCTAGACAACCGGTGCCCAAGGATGAGCAACCACACACCAGCCACTACCTACGATCGCGGGTGGTACGCATCATGCCGGCCTATCTGGTGGCAGTCGTCGTGATTCTGTCCCTGTTACCCGGCGCCAATCATGCCAGCTGGATCGTATGGTTGGCAAACTTGACGCTCACCCAGATCTACGTTCCGCTCACCCTGACCAGCGGCCTGACCCAGATGTGGAGCCTGTCCGTCGAGGCCAGCTTCTACCTGGCGTTGCCTATCCTGGCGTTGTTGACCCGTAGGATCTCGGTTCGTGCCCGGGTGCCGGTGATAGCCGCCGCTGTGGTGATCAGTTGGGCCTGGGGCTGGGTGCCGGTGCATACTGGATCGGGCGTTAATCCGCTGACCTGGCCGCCGGCATTTTTCTCCTGGTTTGCGGCGGGCATGTTGTTGGCGGAGTGGTCGTATAGTCGTATCAGTTTGCCACACCGGTTGGCTCGTTCCCGCTTGACGATGGCTGTTATGACTCTGTTGGCCTACTTGGTGGCGGTTTCCCCGCTAGCTGGCCCGGAAGGGTTGGTGCCGGGCACTGCCACGCAATTCGCGGTGAAGATGGCGATGGGTTCCCTGGTGGCTTTCGCGTTGGTGGCGCCGTTGGTCCTGGACCGGCCCGAGACGTTGCACCGCGTACTGGGTAGCACCGGCATGGTGACGTTGGGTCGCTGGTCCTATGGCATGTTCGTGTGGCACCTTGCTGCGCTGGCTATGGTCTTCCCGGTGCTTGGAGCCTTCCCGTTCACCGGCCGGATGCTCATGGTGTTGATGCTAACACTGATCTTCAGTTTCGCGATCGCCGCCGTCAGCTACGCGCTGGTCGAGTCACCCTGCCGGGAGGCGTTGCGCCGCTGGGAGTGTCGGCGCAAGCCGGCCGTTGTACCCCAGCTCAATACATACTGAGGCGAATGCTATCGCGCCATGATTTTTGTGCGCACCGCCCATCGCCGCACCTTTCCGCCGTCGTCCCTTAGCGGAGTCCTGACGAATTAGATGATTTGTGTTCCCGTGTATAACAAAATACGTTTGTGCGCCAACTCTTTCACGCCGTCTGCTTTTAGCCTGGATCCGTCGGCCGGGTGCACCAAAGCGCTTGGGCCAACCGGTTCGTCGACCGGTCGTGGGCGGCGGGTTACGATCACCCCGTAGCACGTGACCGCGGGCTTGTCGGGAACGAGCGCAGTCAGCATGAACTGATCGGGGGACCGGCTCAATTAATAAGTTTCCTGGTGTTCGGAGGCGCTGCGCGGATTGTCAACAAGCCTGGTGTGTAGCTGTTCATCGTTGATACCACGTTAATTTTTCAGTGTGGTGATCACGTCGTTATGGGTGCGCAGGTAAATGCTAATTGGGTGCGTCCACCAGATGCAGCGCCTCAGGCGGCGCGTCGGATATAGCAGTTGGCATCGTGGGACAACACCATCTTGTCTGCCGTGCCTGCGGCCGAACATGTGCGTCACACTGTTCACTCGGTCTTCGATCGGCGAGGTTACGTCGAGGCCTAACTGGTCCATCCCCAGGTAGGAGCCGTTGTTGATTGAGTGCCTCGAGGTAGTCTACGTTGTTGGTGTCGCCGGAATGGCCGATGATCACGTGGCCCTGACGCGCCTTCTTCAGTGAAAAGACGCTGCTGATCGAAGTCCGCGCTTTAGCCGCTGCATGGGTGTGGGTGGAGGTCGGGCGACTCCGGTGCGTTTGTGTGCCTAGGCTCCTGTGCGCACCACCAGGCAAGCCTGGTGGTGCATTTGAGGATCGCAGCCTTGATGCTGGTGTCAGCGATGCTCTAGCTCGATGTCACGGAACGAACTATGGAGGTCATAATTTCTGGACCGTCCAACGGCGCATCCCGCACCGAACTAGTGGAAATAGAACGGTACGTCGTTATTATGATGTACATGCCGGCCATCACAACAATGTTGAACTCAGTGGACGCTGCGCCACGGGCGATGCGCGGGATGTAACGACCTAGCAGGATCACAGTGAGGTCGACGATGGTTTCTACACCGCTGTCCTTGAGCTAGCCTAGCCAGGTAATGGCGTCAGCCACTCGCTGCTCTTCATCAGTCCAGGGTTCCGGATAGTTCTGCGCGATTCAGGGGTAAGGATGAACACTTGACTAATGCGTGAACGTTACGCGCATGTCAGTGACATTTATGGGCTCCTAGCCGTATTTAGTTCTGACACTTAACCGGTAGCTAGGTCCGGCGGTAGGAAAACAGTGGTGTTTGGGTTTAGTTGATTGTGCTACTGGCCAATTTGCTGGCCCGGTTTTTCTCCTGACACGCGGTGGCCGCGTTTTTGCAGTGCCATTTACCTTAGTTCTTGTCCGAACCGGCCTCCCGGGAACTTGCCGAGAGTACCAGGGAGACATTGTCATGTTGCTAAATCCCAACCGCTTGGAGCGCCAATACCCAGACCGTCGCTTGGGGAGATCATGACCGCGATGGTGCACTTTTCGAGTTCCGGGGAAGTCGCTGGTTGAAGTCCGACGACCGCGAGTGTGTGATACTTAGATGATTTATCCGATTTCGTAGGGCGGGAGCACGTCTTTGCTTCTCTGCTTATGCCGGACAAGTACGGTGGCCTGGATTGCTGTCGGGACACCTACCGAATCAGCGAGTTTGCCCAGTTCATCGGCTTCTACGGACTCAGCTACTGGTCCCCTTCCAGGTGACTGCTTTCGGTCTGGTCCTGATCTGGATCGAGCGTCAACGAGGACGCCAAGCGCAAGTTCACTGCCCAGCTGCAGGCCGGTGAGGTGTTAGCCTTCGATCTGTCGGAGCAGACCCACGGCGCCGACGTCTACCAGCCCGACATGATCTTGCGGCCGAGTCAAGGTGGACGGACTGGCTGGATTAGAAGGACTACATAGGCAACGTAAAAGTCACCCGGATGGTCCTCACCTTCGGTGAAGTGACCGTCCCTGGCAAATTATATATTTTTCGCTGCCGATTTCCAGACATGAGTGGTATGATCTGATCAAGAATATGGTATGAAGCGCAAACTACGTTGCCAATTAACGCGCTGCGCGACTATCTGGTTACCAAGGCCCGAAGGCCTTCCACACTGCCCCTTCAACGCCGTCAACGTATGATTTGGGATGTGGGTGTTCTGTCGGTATGTGTACGCACGCCGTTTACGAGGCCGTCACCCACATGTCCAACCGCCGCCTGGATGGGACTGTCGTCACCGACTTTACTCACGTGTGGTGGCTGTTCACTGATGCTGCATGCACCGCTACCGGCTATTCTCGGTGTTCTCTCGCCGGCACACTGCCCTATTTTGATCTCATCGTTGCCTTAGGCTGCGAAGCAGGACATGTTTTTCGAAACGATGGTCCGTGAGATCGGAGAGTTGTCCCGGCTGGAAGGTACCGTTCACATCAACATCGGGTTGCTCGGTGAGTTTATGCTCAATTACCTGCTCGCCCCGAATAGCGAATTGCCCCCGATTGGGGTTGTCGCGTCGGTACGTCCAACGAGGCGTTCTTGTTTGCCCAGGGCCCACGGGCAGCCTAGGTGAGGTGCGTTCTACGATTAGCGGTCGACGTTCGGCAGCTATGCTCACCTGCTCAACTTTGCGTTGTTGCGTGAGTAGATCAATGTGCTCGCCGCGCTGCTAGTCAGCTTGACTCCCGATGCAGCGCAGCAAAAGGACATCGGCTTCGTCTTCGGCGTGGGCCAGCTTTTAGCGACTGTGCCCTATACCCAGTTGATCCTGGAGGATGCTGCATCGTCTGGCATGAGTGAGCTGCTGCTCGACGACCTCTTCGCGCTGCTCGTCAATGACTTCAACCGCTATCCCGTCGAGCTCAATAGCAAGTTTTCGAACCACAGGCGACCAGGCTCGTTTCGTAATGCGGATGATCCGTGTCCGGTCAACGACTCGGCTCGTTACGACCAAGTCTTGGAAGAAACACGTCCTGCCGATTAACGTGGCCTATCAGATGAACTCTTGACATTGGTTTCCTTAGGGTGCTCATACCATTCCGATACCGGAATGGTATGAGCACTCAGATTGCTGTGCGGTTACCCGATGACATCGTCGTCTTCCTGGAATCAGGGAGTCGGTGAGCAGCACGCACCGAGCTGCGCTGCAGTGGTGTTGCGTGCACTTGAAAGCGAACGGTGAATCCAGATCGCAGCCCGCGATGCCCAGAAACTTACCGCTATGGGAACTGGTCCGGATCTGGATGCCCTGGTTGGGTATGTGGTGAAACTTCCGCCAGGCCTGAACTTATGCGGCCGATTCACGCCGCACATCTGGACAAGGCGCGCCCCGTTTTGATGCTGATCCCGGAACTCTTCCGGCCGCATCTGTCTCGCGTTACCGTCGTGCCAGTCCCCAGCATTGTCCGTGTACCTGTCGACTGAGGTGCCTGTCGGTAACGAGAGCGGCCTACAACAGGCCTCAGTAGTCAATTGCGACAACATCGTGTCCATCTCCACTAGCCCCCCGCTTTGGGTTAACACATCGGTTACCGTGTTTCTCGCTCAGGAATCTGCTCTCTTGCAAGCAATCCGCATCGACGAACTAGACCTTGACTGATTCCTTCTCCGCTGTTGTTATCCAGCGTGCGGCCAACTTAACGTTCGTCGGCGTGCTCTTCTGACGGCCAGCCGACAACGCGTTTTACTATTATGTTAGATTACACCAGAATGATTACATGGTCATCGATGTTAGGGGGCTCCATGCCGTCGCGGCTTTGGCGTTGGCCGCCGTTGCCCGGGTCAGTGTGGGGACCGTAGTTCATTGCCACTGCCTGGACTTGCTGCGGCCGGTGGTGCGCGCAGGTGAGCTGCATGCGGACTGTGATACAGCCGCGCTGTTATTGGTGCTGATGATGATTTTTCTGCATATGGGGATCTATGCCTGCGCGGTATGGATGCGGTCCTGGGACGGGACACGCTAACTCCCGACAATCCAGTGTTGGCCGTGCTCCGGATTATCGTAGTGTTGGCGGCGGCCTTCACTGTGTCATCGAAACCTGCTTCTACACAATCGGTCTCGATATGATCCGTGGAGTTCAATATCGTGAACACACATGCATAGGATAGCTCGTTGTGGGCTGATTCAACAGGGAGAGCTTGCCTTTGAAGCTGTGTGCCTGCGGAAACGCAAAGTTTTGTAATCCAGCCGATACGACTTCTCTCGCGGCAGTGAGGACTACCATAGTCCCTGTCGGACCATGAGGGCGATGCTACTACCCGGCTGTGCGACGAGTTCGCCACCGGCGAAAAAGCAGTCACCAAGGACAGCCAGCTGTTCATGAGCGCGATGCGCGCCGAAGGGTGGCTGGGAGAAGAGATGTATCCGGAGGTCGCGATCGAGCAACCCAAACGCACGCAGGTATTCCGCTTATGGCTAGACGCCGTAGGTATCAGCTACGATCTGCATCGTTACCTCGATGGAATTCCGCCCTACCCGTAAGATCTTCTTCTATCCAGAGCTGCTGGAATTCCTCGAGGTATTGTTGACGGATCACTCATCGGCCGTACAGGTTCGGGCATCAGTCATCTGCAACCACGTCGTCGAAGGCGTACTGGCGTTGGTGATATGCTACTCCTGGCTTACGATTTTCATAGGGCGCTGTTATTCCCGGCGTGCAGGAATTGGTCTGCCGAATCGACGATGACAAGCGACACCATATGGCGTGAGGCACCTTCATCTGTCGCCGCTAATTGGACGGCGTTTGAAACGCGGATAAATCAGTTCATTTATTTAGTGTTGTGCCGCATCCAAGAAGGCTTTGCGCTCTACGACGCCGACATCCCGTTCGGTTTGTCGGTTGACGAGTTCATGCAGTACTCCAGCGACGAAGGGGTGCGACGGGTAAGGGACAATCAGCAGTGCTCGCGGATGGCTGCTGGAGTAGATCGATGTCGACTATTCGCCGCTGCAACTGGAGGACAGCTTAGCCGTTGAGGACAAACGGACTCTGGCAGCCTTTTAATCGACAACGCCAGACCCCTGGTAGTTTGCACGCGGAATGGATTAGCACACCGAATGCAGGCCGTGTTTCGCGACGGGCTAACGTGTGCGGCTGTAACCCGACGGGTCAAACTGAGCTTCCCAACACTAGTTTACTTGGAGAGGGATGACGATTTACTTGGAGAGGGATGACGATCTCGCTTAGCACGTTGGAAGCTTAACCCTGAAATTCTTCGTAGACGCACTTGACGGCACATCATCGGCGGGCTAGAAAAGCTGTTCTAGGACGCGCGCTTTTGGTCGTTGTCCATGGTAGTGCACCGCCTATCTGCCGCGGATCTCCCGGCTAATTAAGCACTGTCATCCACTACGACCAGTTTAGGTCGGTGCGATCAATTCAGTTCCCCTAACACCGATCCTGAATTTTGGAAGGTCCACCTGATTCTTTGACGAGTTGGTTTGCTTACTTACAGATCTTGAGATAGCCGATAATTACTATCTGTTAGATAACTCCTGGGTCGAATGCTCCTCGCTAAGCAATGCCGTGTCAGTCTCCGGGTCTTCGGGGAATGATACTCGCTAAAACACCTGAGTTTATGCGGTTATGGTGGGGCGGGGTCAACCAGTTGCGGTCCGAACTTATACCTGCAGCACTACCCCAACGGATTTCGCGGAGTATCTTGGCAACCAACTAGGTGTTTTACGACCGCCATGTGTGCCGCCGGTTCCCAACCCGCCGTACTTGGTGGCTAGCTTTGACGCAGTGAAAGAAGATCAGACTGTCTTCTATCACGCGACGGCTGGGTCCAATGAGTGTTACATGCGCGGGCGCTTTGAAATAGTGGTCCGTTGTAGATCAGCTTAATCGGATCACCGTGACCACTCTCGTTATCGATGTGCGCTACGATGAAGCGCCCGACCTATGCGTCGTTTCTTTTCGTGCAGCGGATTCCACGGGTCCAGTACACAAAATTAGAGCATTTCAGCTGCACAACTCATCTACAGGAAGAGGAATACTTCCTCGAAGTTGCCAATTTTTCTCGAATCATGTTATGACCGAGGCTAGATTAGGCGTGAGGTTAGGCTGTTCTATGCGATCCAAACTGTCTTGATGTTGCAGAACTCACGGATCCCATGGGTCGACAGCTCTCGGCCGTAGCCTGACCGTTTGATACCGCCGAACGGCAATTCGGGATAGGATACCGTCATACCGTTGATGAAGACCTGCCCGGCGACGATGTTGTCGATGAAGTGTCGTTGCTCGGACTCGTTCTGCGTCCAAGCGTTGGAACCCAACCCAAAGGGGGTAGCGTTGGCGATTTCGATGGCGTCGTCGATGTTTGTGGCACAGTATACTGAGGCGACCGGACCAAAGACCTCGTCGGTGTAGAGTGCCATGTCCTTGGTGATGTCGGTAATCACGGTCGGTGGGTAGAACCACCCCGGCCGGTCGGGACGTTTACCGCCGCAACGGATCACTGCGCCTGCTGCTGCTGCGGCGTCGACTTGTTGTTCGACTTGGGCGCGGCCCGACTCAGTGGCCAGCGGACCGACGTCGGTGTCCGGGTCGGTAGGGTCACCCACTCGCAGCGTTTCCATCCTGGCGACGAATTTTTCGACGAACTCATCGTAAATGTCGGCATGGGCGATAAACCGCTTGGCGGCGATGCAGGATTGGCCGTTGTTCTGCACCCGTCCGGTAACCGCGGTGGCAACTGCCGCATCCAAATCCGCCGAGGGCATCACGATGAAAGGGTCGCTGCCGCCAAGCTCTAGCACAGTGGGCTTTATCTCGTTGCCCGCAATGGCGCCGACCGCCTGGCCGGCTGGTTCGCTACCGGTGAGGGTGGCCGCCGCGACCCGGGGATCACGCAGAATGGCTTCGACACCATTGGCCGAGATGAGCAGCGTTTGGAAACAGTCCTCCGGAAAGCCGCCACGGGCAATGACGTCGGCGAGGTACAACGCGCACTGCGGCACGTTTGACGCGTGCTTTAGGAGGCCGACGTTGCCTGCCATCAGCGCCGGTGCAGCGAACCGAACAGTCTGCCACAGCGGAAAGTTCCACGGCATAACAGCCAGTACCACACCGAGCGGCTGGTAACGGGCTAATGCTTTCGACGCACCAACGGCGGCGGCTTCGGCCGGCTCATCTGCGAGCAACGTTTCGGCTTTCTCAGCGTAGTAGCGAAAACCCTTGGCGCACTTCATTGCCTCATCCTTAGCTGACTGCAGCGTCTTACCCATTTCGAGGGTCATCAGGGCGGCGGATTGGTTGGCTTCAGCTTCGAGCAGGTCGGCGGTGGCGTTAGCCCACTTGGCCCGTTGAGTGAAGGTAGTGTGACGGTAGTTGTCAAACCGCGCATAGGCGCGAGCAATCGCATCCTCGACTTCATCCTGGGTTGTCGGTGTAAAGGTCTTGACCGTCTCGCCGGTGGCCGGGTTGATGGTGGCGATCGACATGCTGACCTCTCCTTCATTTGGGCTGGCTGGTGAAACATCTGGGTATAGCCTGCCAGTATCGTGTCCCCGGGGAGATGTTGGATGAGCACAGTCGTTCAACCGATGGTCAAGTGCCTGGAAAGCGAGGTTGTCTCGGTCGACTTCGGGATACCCGGTGTGGGAAACATCCGTTTCGTGCAGGCATTGGCGGCGTCACACATCAGGCACGTACTTACTCCGGGATGAACGAGCGACGGCGTTCATGGCGAAGATGTAGATGTATTAGGTAGCTTACCTGTCGTACGGTGGAATTTGGTCCCTGGTGTGATCAACATGCAGCGGGATGCTGGTGGTGGTGTCACTGACACCACCACCAGCATCCCGCTGGTAGTGATCTCGGTTCAGCTGGGCCAGGGTCGTCAATATAATTATAATGGAGTCGCACCAGTAATAAGTCGACTGGGTTTTGATGTTTGCCTTGATCACTCGCTGGCGAGCCTACATGGGGGAACTGAGGTGCTTCAGAACTTGATTGCGGAATTTAATCCCGTCTGGGTTAATCCGCTGCGGCGACACTGACCGAGTTCGACATGCGCTATTCAGTGAGTGTCGGGATAATCTGCTACACCAAAGTTCTTTTCTCCACACGCTCACATTAGAGATCGCCGGATACTGCTTCGGCGGCTATGTCGCAGTGACAGGATCTGGTCTGCCTGCTGAGTAATTAGCTCGGGGAGACAGGATTCGAGGTTTCCACTAGCTCCCCAGCGGGAGTCGCCTATACTAGCTCGGCAATGGACAGCGGCGATGTCAGACTGGTGGACATCGGTGTCATCAAGATATGGAATGGCGCAGCTGTACCCGACGTATCAGCACAACATTTTTTGGTCTTTTGGCCTCAAATGTATTATTTATTGATGGCTTTGCTCGGCGGTATGGAGGTGTGGGCCAAGCCGGACTCGAAGGTGTTGGCTTTTGTTGGTGAGGGTGAGTTAATGAGGAACTCGTAGACAAGCGAGATAGCCATTCGAGAACATATACTTTTTGTGGTGTTTATATGGGAGGACGGTGGTTACGATTTGATCAAGTGCAAGATAGATCTTGCACTTGATCAAAAATCACTACGTGCCGTTCGCTAATCTCCAGCGCTACCGCGATCCGGTCGTAGTTAATAGAGCACCTATTGATGCTGCAACCGGCATATAGTGCCGGGCTTGCTTTTGAACTCGTATTCCTTATGGATCTGTCTTGTTGATGGTCGTCTCTTCGGTGCCTTCGATCACCAGTTACCGGTGAATGCAGCCAAAGCTGCCGAAAGCTCCGTAGGTGTTCACGACACGAGGTGAAATGGGTTGAACAACATGTTCATTTTTTGATGAAACGATAGTTTGCTGCGTACAGGTGTGTGGTTTAAGAACAGAACTGCGGTGGTGAACATGTTCGCCAAGACGGTGAACCACGACTGCGACGCCAGCAGTAACGGCTGCGTGGGTAGGGGTGTTGCCGGCCACTGAAGGACCCAAGACTGATCTATCATGCTGCGGGCCAGTATTACCGTCAGCTAATCGAGTCAGATGAAGTTGTCCGATGCCACTAGCCACAGCTTGGTGACGACCGATAAGCGCCTTAGCTAGGCTGGCCAATCTGCTGTGGAGTGAACAACCAGAATAGGCCGATGATCTGGGGAAAAAATAGTTACCCGACACCTCGATTCGGTGCAGTGGCTTGGGTAGATGGTAGAAAACCAACTGATCGGCCCCGGCATCGCCTGTGTCTCATAGTGGTAGAACTAGCAGGCTCGCCAGCCCGTACAGCAACTAGCTCGCCCAGCCGACATCGAAAGGTAAAGGTCCCAGCGCGTCAGCAGCATCGGCATCGTGGCTCACAACGGTGCCAAGTCTGCCGCCACGACCACGATAGCTGCCGCAATTGCCGCGCCGAACCGGAAGGCAATGGTGAACAACCCATCGTAGTAGCGGGTATGAAAGACGTTCAGTGATCTCCAGAAGGACCGCCTAGCCAGAAATCGCAGCACCGTCAGCATCCCGTTCTCCCCGATGAGTGCCTGAAACTGCGTAGCGGCTGCCATAAACGCGATGCGGTAGATGGCTGCCGCGCCATGCTCGAGCACCAAGTGGCGCCCAGCCAATATTCGTGTGCCGTAAACCATCCCATGGCCCCAATACCGGTGATAGTCGCGGAAGCAACCGCCGGCCGGCCACGTTGATGTCGAGAAGTGGGTGCATTGTGACCGGCTCATCAACCGTCCAGGCATGAACCAGGTAAGCTGAAGCGTCCCCCGCCTGCATGCTTACCGGCTAATTATAGCCACACCCCAAAGCCAAGCAACTGGAAGCAGTCACTGTCGTGCAACATCCGCCTAGCAGCTGCCTGGCTGCGGGCCGTTTGCGCCGCCAGGAACGCTAGGAACGTACCCGTGTCCGCCGTGCTGGCGGATCCGATTAGACAGCAGACGTACTGCGCGCTTTCGGTACTGATCAGAGAACGAACCGATCAGTACCGAAAGCGCGCATACATCAGCTCGATGACGTTGACAGCCGGGTTTATTGCCGAGGCAGCTTTGATATCGATGTTGGCCCGCATATCTGGGAGTGTGACTAGGAGTTCTTCGAGGGTTGGGATTGTCTCCCCGGCAATTAAATCCGTTTTGTGGAAATCCCGCCAATACAACTGGTAGACCGTGCCTGGCACTCCCGTAGCCGACTCGAGTCTCGGGTCATGAAGGATCACAGCTCCGGTGTCGTGTGCGGCGCGAACATCTGTTTCGGTGTAACGAAATCTGCGCTTTGCTGCCTAGTTGCACGCTCCATCCTGTTTGTCGGCAACTTAGAGGAAGTACTTTACCTGTGCACCAAAGCAATTCGTCAATAAACTTGCAAATACTGCACGCTATGTGTAGCTATCGCTCGTCAAGTAGCTACCCCCGTGCTGCCACACCGCGGCGACACCACTGATGCGGCCAATGCGGCGAGCGAAATTAATGCTAGTAGTTGAACATTCGCGGAATGTCCGGAGTATCCGTCGACCGATCGCCACGGCTGTCGGGACAGCGCTGCGCCGGCTAAAACCAGCCCACCTGCGCTCAAACCGACGGTAAGGCCGTTGCGCCACCGCTGCTGATGGCGCAACGCATACCGCAAACTGAGAGCGGCACCGACCACAACAACCCCGGCTGCGCCGGCGATAACCGCTCCTGCCGACAACACTGCGACCGCGGACCAGGCTCCAGGTGTCCATGGTTGCGCTGCCGCGTCAGCAGCCCGTTCATTTCGCCTGCCCCATAAGGCAAGCAAGGCCAGTAGCGGTAGCAATGCCAGCCCCGCCGCCAGGCCAGGTCGGTACAGCGAGTTAGCGGTGAAGGTCAGCGTGATGGTGCCGGGGTTCCCCGCCGGCACTAGCCAACCTTGCTGCCATCCGTTAACGGCAACTGGCATCAAGCGGACTCCGGTACTGGTGTGAGCCACCCAGCCAGGGTTGATGCTGTCGGGCATAACCAATACCTGGGAGGTGGCCGACCCGGGGGCGCGCACCTCGCGCCGACTGGGACCCCACTTGCCGGTATCGGCGGAAATTGTTCTGGCACTGGGCAATTCTGTTCCGTCCTGAGTCGATAACTGCGCCCCATCCACGATGAACGCGGCACCAGGGCTGATCAACAACTCTTGCTGGCCTGCCGGCAGTACTATAGGGGCGCGTTCGCAGGGGACCGCGGCGACCGGTTCGCCATCCAGCAGTGCTGCTGCCGTGGTCCGGATCGAAGTGTGCACAAATCGGCCTGCGACCGCGATGATTGGTCCGTGATCGCAGTCTACTGTGACCTCACGGATGCGGTTGCGGCTGGCGTTGGCAGGTGCGATTGGGTTGCCGTCGGTCCCGAGCACCGTAACCTCGGCCAGCCCTGGTGGTTTGAGCTGATCGAAACCCAGCGCGTTGCGGTCGATGACGTCGTGCCAGTCGAGCAGGCTAATCGTGACAGTATCGGTTATTCGGGGCTTCAGCGAAAGCGCCTGTGGTTCACCGGCCTGCAACTCTCGAACTTGTGGGCCATTGCCCAGGTTCACCGCCACTAGCGTCGGACGCGCGGGCAGTGCCGACCGGCTGGGTGCTAGCCGCAGCCCGTTGACCTCGGTGGGCCGCGGAAGGACGAGGGTGAGTGTCGGAGGGGTCTTGTGCTGCACCACCCGTTGCGGTGCCGTCCACGAAGTGGCCGGATTGCCGTCGGTGGCCGCATATGCCGAACCAAGGATGTCGACCGTGTCGGCTTCACCGTAGGCTCGGGTGGTCTTCGGCTCGGCGATCAGGTCCGCCAGCTTAGGGCCCTGTCGTGGTCGCACCCACAGCATTGCTGTAACCGATATCGGGTAGGGAACGGTTAATGTCCGGCTAAAATTGACGGGTTCTTCTGGTGCTAGCGTCATCGATGCCGCGCAGCGAACGTTGTCGGGCGCCGGAGCGCAGCCCGGTCTGCCGAGTAATTCCGATCCCAGGTCCCACCCCGCAACTGCCCAACCTGGCGGTGATCCGGGAACCAGCGCGGTGTGCCGTAGATTGACCGGGTGGGCGAATCCGGACGCGTCATACTGGGTAATCGTTAGGTCGGTGATGCCGAACTGCACCCCGGAGGACCCATCGTCGGTGGCAGCCGCGGTGATCCTCACCCATGGGGTTTCACCGTAGGGTAACGCCACTGCTAGTGGCTTGCCGGCCTCATCGACCCGCAAATTGGTAGTGCCGTTGACGGTCTCGATCTCGATGCGCCGAACTTGTGCTCCGACAGCAGTCGCGCTGGGCGTGACGGTGATGACGGCGTTGTTTACCGGGTGGTCAAAATCGACTTGCAGCCATTGACCGACGGCGGGCTGCAGTGCGTTGGACACCCACGAGGTCGCCGGGTCGCCGTCTATGGCGGCGGCCGGTGAGGTTGCCGGAGCGACATCGGGCATCGAGGTGGCATCCGATGACGAGCTTGACGCGGTGATCCGGCCACCGCTCCAACCCCCGAATACCATTTCGGCGCCAGGGACTGGGTAGTCGGGTACTCGGTTGAAAGTATGCCGGGCGTCGTTAACTGCGCGGATCGCCGACGAGTGCTGGTCTACTCGGCCGTAGTCGGTCTCGCGTGCTACCGGGGTATCGGTTATGGTGACCTCGGCCCGGCTGGGTAGTGGCAGACCAGCGAACTGGGCGTCTGCGGTCATCAGCGCCGGACCTAATGCAGGCTGTCCCAGTAGTCGGCGCCGTTCGTCAAGACGCAGCAGCACTTCGGGTCCGCCGTCGATGCGGGGAAGTTGGTCGGTGTCGGCGAAGTAGGGTTTGCCGGGATTGGTCCCATCACTAACGGCCACCCGATAGATCTCCACCGCTGGGTACCAGGGACGCAATTCGCTGTCGGCAACGAAACCTTTGAGCATGTTGGTGCCCACTGGTGCACCGAACTGCGCTACTTTTTCCAGCTGCGGTGACCCGGCGATGGCCCGGTGTACCAGGATCGGGCGAGCTGAGCGCGACGTGTCGGGATCCAGATCGTTGCGCAGCACCACGTAGGAAATGCCTTGGCGGGCAAGGGTATCGGCCAGGCCAACCGACGGGCGTCCGGAGGCGAATAGCCGTTGCACCGAATCCAGCGCCCGGATAGCCTGCGGCGGAGTCAGCGGGATGGAGTCGCGCACTCCCCATGGGCTATTGCCGAGCACCTGCAGCGGCTCGTCGTGGCTGGTGCCCCACACCTGAGTGGCGAACGGCGCGCCCGGTACCACCAGCACCCGTCCAGGTGTCGGTATTCCCGTGTTGTGTTCGCTGAGCCAGTCACTGGTGTCGTGCCAATATTGCGGTATCGCACTGAACGTGCCTGGCGGGGTGAGCCGACCCGTCCACGCTGACGAGGTGCTGACCAACAGTGCGGTTAACACCGCCACTGTCGCGGCGACTCGTTTGTCGCGCTCGGGGTGGGCAAACGAGCTCAGCCACACCAATACCGGCGCGCTGCCCGGTAGGGGGATTCGGCCCAGAAGCCCGGCGATGCCCAATGCGAACGGGGTTCGGATCACCGACTCCAGTTTGTGCACGTTGCGCAGTGCTGCGCCGCTGGAGTCCAGGAACGCCTGCACCGCCTGCGCCAGCGGCGAGCCCAACCCACCGCTGTAGCCGGCGGATAGCAATACCACTCCGATTACCAACATCGTTACCAGCCGACCTCGAGCCGGCATCCCAGTGCTAGCCAGCCCGGCCAATCCGGCCGCCGCTACCAGGCAGGTGCCCAGGATGGCCACCGACTCGGTGACCAGTGGTGTGCCCGCGGTAGCGGTCTGTGCCACGAAGGGTGTCCAGCTGTCGGTGCCGCGCAGCATCTCAACTAACGACGACCATTGCGTGGTAACGCCGGAGGATTCGATGAAGTCCAAGAACGGGGGACTGACGCCGTGCAGCAGAACCAGTGCCACCACCCACCACAGCGTTGCCAAACACAGTGCTAACAGCCACCACCCGGTATAACGCCACCACAAGCGGTTCGGTCGGTGACAAGCCCACCAGATCACTGCAGGCAGACAACCGGCCAGCGTTGCAATGGCGTTAACTGCACCCATCAACGCGACCGCCAGCCCCGCCTGCGCGGCACGTGTCCGCACCGACCTGCCCGGAGCTCCCTGCAAAGCTAGAATCGTGGGCAGCAACACCCACGGCGACAGCATCATCGGCAGAGTTTCCGACGAGATCGACCCCAGTGTGGTCAGCACCCGTGGCGATAACGCAAACGCTACCGCGCCAATCGCGCGTGAAGTTGGACTGCCGATGCTCAGTGTCTCGGCGACTCGGAGTAGTCCCCAGAACCCGGCCGTCAGCAGCAGCGCCCACCACAAACGCTGGGTTATCCATCCGGGTGATCCCAGTAGCTGTCCGATGAGAAAGAAGGTGCCGTGCGGAAACAGATAGCCGTAGGCCTGATTCTGCACCTGACCAAACGGCAGGTCGCTATTCCACAGGTTGGTCGCGCGGGCCAGAAAGCGTAGCGGGTTGGTGGTTAGGTCCAGTTTGGTATCGGGGGAGATCTGTCCCGGGGATTGCGCGAACGTCAACGCCACCGCGACGACCCCGACCAACACCAACCACCAACGCGACATTGCCGCCACAGACGAGTCCGCCAGCGTTTTTACCGGCCCCGCCTCGGTGGCCGCTGCCGCCGGGCCCGAGCTGGATTGCTCGGCTTCTTCCCGGGTCGCCGTACCCGACCGCATCGTCGCCGGATTAGGTACGGTTGCCGTACTCGACCCGGTTGAGTACTGAGGACTGCGGATCGCCCCCGGGCAGTGGTGGCTTTGTGTCCTGCTGCACCATCAATGTCATCCCGAAGATTGTGGCAGCGCCAAGCAACAGACCAACTACTACGCTGGCGGCTGCGGGCGCAACGATCCGGCTCATCGATGGCTCCTCGGGGTGCGCGATCGTGGATAGCGATAACCTAGCAGAGGACCGATCAGCATGAACGCGGTCGTCACCCCACCCCGGTCAGCGGGTGCCAGGTGGGGTGGGGCGCGTACGAATACCGGCCATGACACCATGGTCTGATGGCTTTTCCGCGCACTCTGATTGTGCTTGCTGCCGCCTCGGCCCTGGTGGTGACTTGTGGCCACGATGTTGCACAGGCTCCTGACTCGGCGTCGATCGTAGCCGGGGAGCTTACCGCCGCCGCGCTGACACCGGCGTGCGTCGATCTCCCGGCATCTGTGCCGGGGACCCTGTCCACCCGCGACAAGCTGGCCCAGCTGCTGATGGTAGGCGTACGTGATGCGGCCGATGCCAAGGCCGTTGTCACCGATCACCACGTCGGCGGCATCATGATCGGCAGCTGGACAGACTTGTCGATGTTGATCAACGGCGCGCTGACAGACATCGCCCGCAATCCGGGACCGCTGCCGCTGGCGGTCAGCGTCGATGAAGAAGGTGGTCGGGTGTCGCGGTTGAAGTCGCTGATAGGTATGGCGCCTTCGGCTCGGGTGCTGGCACAGACCAGCACTGTTGACCAGGTCTACGACATGGCGCTGGACCGTGGTCACAAGATGCGCGATTTGGGGATCACCATCGATTTCGCCCCAGTCGTCGACGTGACCGACGCCCCGGACGACAGCGTTATCGGTGGCCGCTCATTTAGCTCGGACCCGGCCGTCGTTACAGCCTACGCTGGGGCGTACGCGCGGGGTCTGCGTGACGCTGGCGTGCTGCCTGTACTCAAACATTTTCCCGGTCATGGGCATGGTTCGGGAGATTCGCACACTGGCGGTGTCACCACGCCGCCGCTGCAAGACCTGCAAACCAACGACTTGGTTCCTTACCGGACGTTGGTGGCCGATGCCCCGGTCGGAGTGATGCTCGGTCATCTGGACGTTCCCGGGCTGACCGGTGACGACCCAGCGAGTTTGAGCCCCGCCGCGGTGCAGTTGCTGCGCACTGGCGCTAACTACGGGGCCCCACCTTTCAATGGTCCGGTCTTTAGTGACGATGTGTCCAGCATGGCTGCGATTTCTGACCGCTACGGGCTGGCTGACGCTGTGCTACGCACCTTGCAAGCTGGCACCGACATCGCGCTGTGGGTCAGCACCCAGACAGTGCCTGCAGTCTTGGACCGGCTAGAGAAGGTGGTATCCGCGGGCGAATTAGCGATGTCGGCCGTCGACGCTTCAGTCGTGCGGGTAGCCACCATAAAAGGTCCCGGCCCGGGGTGCGGGCGCTAGCACAGTCTGCGTGGCAGCTGCGTCGGTGTTTACTCTGGAGTAAGAGCGTCCACGCTAAAGGGGCATGCGATGGCAGGTGGTGCAAAGAGGATACCGCGTGCTGTTCGCGAGCAGCAAATGTTGGACGCCGCGGTGCAGATGTTCTCGGTCAACGGTTACCACAAGACCTCGATGGACGCCATCGCCGCTGAGGCGCAGATTTCCAAGCCAATGCTGTATCTGTATTACGGCTCCAAGGAAGACCTCTTCGGCGCCTGCCTAAACCGCGAGATGAGCCGATTCATCGCTATGGTGCGTGCTGATATCGACTTCACGCAGAGTCCGAAGGACTTGCTACGCAACACAATCGTGTCGTTCCTACGTTACATCGACGCGAATCGGGCGTCGTGGATCGTGATGTACATCCAGGCGATGAGCTTGCCGGCGTTCGCTCAGACGGTGCGTGAAGCACGCGATCAGATCACCGAATTGGTGGCTGGGTTGATGCGGGTAGGCACTCGCAGCTCAAGACCGGACCATGAATACGAGATAATGGCCGGGGCGCTGGTGGGCGCTGGTGAGGCAATGGCCACCCGGCTCACGACCGGTGACATCGCTGTCGATGAGGCCGCCGAGCTGATGATTAACCTGTTCTGGCACGGCCTCAAGGGCGCACCCGCGGATCGAGATTTCGGCCCTAGCATTGTTGCTGGCTAGCGTATGGCTAGCGTATTCGTGCCGTGGCTGAACTTTCCGTCTCTTCCGAAGTCCTCATCGCCAGCAGTCCAGTCCGCCTCGCGCTGGGGTTGCTGATCGGCGACGCCTTTGCAGTTGGTCGTGCGACGCTGCCCGCTTCCGAGGTGCCGACCACCGTGGTGCTCACGATACGTTCGTGGTAACCGGACAACCGCGATTGTCATGAAGAATATTGCGTCCGCAGTGCTGTAAGTGCTCCTGATTGGCTCTAGGGCATTCCTAGGTCGGGAAGGCGCTCCCCGCTAATTCGCCAGGTGACCAGGTGGCTGAAGCGGCTGTCGTGCCACGATCGTGAGATCTTGCTACCCTGCTGCGATTGGTGCGAGCTAGGTGCAGTTTACGCTGTTCCGGCTGGCTGGCGTGTTAGCCGCACATGCGGCTGCTGGGCTGATCAAACGGATGGTTGGCGTGCCTGGCCGAACCATCCGGCTGTCGCAATGATGCTAACCGGGCTGCAATATCGGCACTTGTCAGCGTCGGGGCGGGTTGTGGGCTTTTGCTTGCATTGGTGCCCTCTGTTATGTTGCTGGGCAACGGCCGAAGTATCTTAACGGTCCGTCTGGCCAGCGGGATCACCCTGTTCTCAGTGTTCGTGCTTCTGGTTTTGAAGTCGCTGCTGACCGCATGGTTCTTGCGCGGAGGTGAGGCCGGCGTAACGCTTACCCCGACGCTGGCCACCAACGTGGCAGCGGGAGTAGTGTTGGTGTTGTTGATTGGCTTTCCGGGACGCACCTGCATATGCTTGCGGTTTCGCTGGCTGGTACAGCCGGGGTACTTGCGGGTTACCCCGGGCTCGCCTATCTGGGCGGCCATCTCTTTGTCTGGGAACTCGCCCGGCCTCACATTCTGGCTTTTTCTCGTTTTCTGCTAACCGCGGCTTACGCGTACAGACTGCAGTACTGCTTAGGGGGATTTCGCGACGATGCAGCGCCGAAGACCGATTAGTGTGCTTTACACGCCTTGCACGGTACCTGCCAGGTGCGGGTAGCCTTTGGCGATATTGCGCAGTGTGAGGTCCCAGTTGCCAGCGCTTTCGTCGACATAGAGCCCCGTGGTGGCGGGTAACACCACCGGCTTGACAAACCGGGCCGAATAGTGCACAGCATCCGGAAGTCGAGCTTCGATGTTAGCCAATACTGCTGCGGCACTGAACATCCCGTGCGCAATGGTAGTAGGGAATCCGAATAACTTGGCAACGATCGGGTTGGTGTGGATTGGGTTGTGGTCACCGCCGACAGCGGCGTAGCGGCGGATTTGCCTGGGGGTGATCTGCAGTACAGCGCTCGGAGGGAGAAGTTTGGGCTGTTTCTGGGACGGTGGTTTGGGCTCGTCGGACAAGCTGGTGCGTTGCAGGTGTAGGAAGGTAGTCACCTGATGCCACGCGGTGTCGTTACCGACGCTGACGTCGGTAACTAAGTCTACCAGCAGGCCCTTTCTGTGTTCGCGGAGGTTCTCGGCATGCACTTGCACACCGACGACGTCGGTCACAGCGATCGGCCGGTACTGCGTGATGTGATTCTCTGTATGTACTGATCCCATTGCGGCGAAGGGGAAGTCGAATCCAGTCACCAGGGACATCATAGCGGGAAAAGTCAACGCGAACGGGTATGTCAGCGGCACGTGATTGCCGTACCGTAGACCGGTAACCGACGCATAGGCCGACACGTTCGTGTGGTCGATGGGTAGTTCTTCGATGGTCACCGTCCGGCTGGGCAGCTGGTCTGTCCGGGGCAGAAGTGGTAATGCCCCGACGATCGCGCGCAAAATATTCTTCAAGCCGCTTGGCTGGTTCACTGTGTTCTCCTTGACGGAAAAATGCCTTCTTAACCGTCGTAAGACGAATCCGAATGTCAAGTTCGTTCAGCCTTCAAGAAGGCAATTTCGATGACATCAGTATCATACACCAATATTATATATGACCCGAGGTTGTGCAGGGTGTTGACATTGGGTGTGTACCAAGGGTCCTTGCGGATCCGTAAGGTATGCGTACATATCCTCACGGGGTAACCGAATTGGTTTGGCATTTCTAGGATTTTGGAGGGAAACTCTTTTGCATGATCAGAGACTCCGTCACCAAGCCGTTTCAATGTTCTTCTGGAGTGAGAGTGCTAGTCAACTCAGCGGACTGATGCACAAATAGTTAAGTACCACTTAAGGTTTCCGATCCCTGAAGAGAAACAGCAGCGGAGGAAATCATGCAATCAGTCACCGACCCAGCCTATATCCAATTTGGCACGTGGTAAGTTTTTCCTTTCTGGCACTTAAGATCCCGCCGAAGCTCTTCTTCGCGGCTGTTATACCGTCCGGACCCGGATATCATGGCAACGACGACACCTGCTGTCTTCTTCTTTTTCTCTCTACATCCTTTAAGAGACGTCTAGCAAGCAACATGGTGAAGCGCGTAGCCACCAACGCTAGGATTCCGCACAGGCAGGTGGAATCGGGGTGTTGGTACGATTACATCCAATGGAAAAGGTATGAGGAGCTCGTATTCGTTGAATTGTCCGCAATCTTGGTGAGTCTTAGCGATGATGTCAGCACTGCTCTATTGGGTACGACAAACTTCTTTGGATATTATTACGACCCTTTGGATGTCGCAATATTCTGCTTTGCAAAGCCGTAAGAAGCCTCAAAAGTTTGACTGCACCGTGGCACGCGTAATTTGACAACTTTTGATCAGCCAATGCAATAGCGTTGGCATCTCCATTAATATCACTGACTACCATAAATTTTGGTCACTATGATTTGTTATACAGCTGCCACGATAGGAGGATGCATGATAAGCGATATTATCAGCCAAATTATCATAGCATTTGGTTGATCTGACTATGTTGGTGTAAGTGTTTTCGCACAGAGATTTTCGTTTTAGCGTCGGGTGGAACGATTCGGTGAGGTCATGCACCGAGCATTGCCTGGCCACATACACGAATAACGTTTCCTGTCACCGCGTTGGACGCCGGTATAGCGAAGTAGGCAATGGTCTCAGCAACATCTACGGGCAGGCCACCCTGCAGCAACGAGTTCAGTCGGCGTCCTACCTCGCGGGTGGCCAGCGGGATAGCTGCCGTCATTTGAGTTTCGATGAATCCCGGTGCGACGGCGTTGATCGTGATGCCCTTCTCGGCCAGTCCCGGTGCTAGTGCTTGGGTGAGACCAATCACCCCGGCCTTAGCGGTGGCGTAGTTCGTCTGACCGCGGTTGCCCGCAATGCCGGCCATTGACGACAGGACGATCACCCTACCGCCTTTGCTTATGCTGCCGTTCCCGACTAATCCTTCGGTAAGACGTTGCGGGGCAAGAAGATTGACTTCCAAGACGGCATCCCATCTGCAATCGTCCATGTTGGCCAACAGTTTGTCACGGGTGATACCAGCGTTGTTGACCAAGATGTCGGCGTGCCCGCCTTGATAGTCATGTAGGTGCTCGGTGATTTTGTCGACGGCATCATCCGCGGTGACGTCGAGTGACAGTGTGGTGCCACCGACCCGATTGGCGGTTTCATCCAGCGCCTCAGCTGCGGATTCCACGTCGATCGCGACGACCCGGGCGCCATCCCTGGCGACCACCTCGGCGATGGCCGCGCCGATACCGCGTGCGGCACCGGTCACGATGGCTACCTTGTTCTCCAGCGGCCGGTCCCAATTGGTCGGTGGGGTGGAGTCGGCTGCCCCGACATAGAAAACCTGGCCGTTGACGTAGGCCGACTTGGCCGACAGGATGAACCGCATGGTGGACTCCAGGCCCGTGGCGGCCGGTTTGGCGTCCGGTGATAGATACACCAGCGCCACGGTGGCGCCGCGGCGCAATTCCTTGCCCAGTGAGCGGCTGAAACCCTCCAACGCGCGCTGCGCGATTCGTTCGTCGGTGCTGGTGGTCGCGTCGGGTGTCGTGCCGATGACCACGACGCGTGCACAGCGGCCAAGATTGCGCAGTAGGGGAGTGAAAAAGTTGTGCAGTCCTTTAAGCTCGGCCGGCGCTGTAATACCGGTGGCGTCGAAGACGAGCCCGCCGAATGAGTCGGTCCAACGACCGCCCAGGTTGTTACTTACCAGGTCGTAGTCCTTTTCTAGCGTCGCACGCAACGGCTCTACCAGCCTGCCGTCACCGCCGATTAGCAGGGATCCGCATAGCGGTGCATCGCTCGGCCGGTAGCGTCGAAGTGTTTCGGGCCGCGGAACGCCAAGTTGTTTCGCCACAAACGATCCCGGACCGGAGCTGACAATCTGTGAGAACAGATCCGATGAGCACTTGGGGGCCACTGAGCTGCCTTCCGTTTAAGCCAAACCTTATCGAGGTAAATAAACTTACTTGAGAGTAAGAACAGCGGGTAGTGTGACTCCCAACAGCTTATCCCCTAACTGATATGCTCGGAGAGACACGGAGATTACAAGTGGCCCCTGCAAGTTCTGTGGCAAGTGACAAGACTATTCAGAGGACCACGTTCGCTAAGCAAAGAGTCGCCGTGTTGGGCGGCAATAGGATCCCGTTCGCGAGATCAAATGGCGCCTATGCCGAAGCGTCCAACCAGGACATGTTCTCCGCGGCTCTAAGTGGTCTGGTGGACCGATTCGGGCTGGCCGGCGAACGATTGGACATGGTGATCGGCGGTGCTGTGCTCAAGCACAGCCGCGACTTCAACCTGATGCGTGAATGCGTGTTGGGGTCGCAACTGTCGCCATACACACCTGCGTTCGACCTGCAGCAGGCTTGTGCAACTGGTCTGCAGGCGGCGATTGTGGCAGCTGATGGCATTGCAGCTGGCCGCTATGAGGTGGCCGTTGCCGGCGGAGTCGACACCACTTCGGACGTGCCGATCAGCCTGGGTGACAACCTGCGCCGCAACCTGCTGAAGCTGCGCCGATCCAAATCCAACGTGCAACGGCTGAAGCTGGTGGGCGCATTGCCTGCCAATATCGGGGTCGAAATCCCCGCCAACAGTGAGCCCCGCACTGGGCTGTCCATGGGAGAACACGCCGCCATCACCGCCAAGAAAATGGGGATCAAGCGGGTCGATCAAGACGAGCTGGCTGCCGCTAGCCATCGCAATATGGCCTCCGCTTACGATCGGGGCTTCTTCGACGATCTGGTCACGCCGTTTCTGGGGCTCTACCGCGATGACAATCTACGGCCCAACTCTCATGTGGAAAAGTTAGCCACGTTGCGCCCGGTTTTCGGAGTTCAGGCCGGTGATGCGACGATGACGGCGGGAAATTCTACTTCGCTGACCGACGGCGCTTCGGTAGCGTTGCTCGCCACCGAGCAATGGGTTGCTGCGCATTCGTTGACCCCGTTTGCTTACTGGGTAGATGCGGAGATCGCCGCGGTTGATTACGTCAGCGGAAATGACGGCCTGCTGATGGCGCCGACTTACGCGGTACCTCGGCTGTTAGCCCGCAACGGGCTGAGCTTTCAGGATTTCGACTTCTACGAAATTCACGAGGCATTTGCCTCGGTGGTGCTGGCGCATTTGCAGGCGTGGGAGTCCGAGGAGTATTGCCGGCAGTGTCTGGGCCTCGATACCGCTCTTGGCCCGATCGACCGGTCCAAGCTCAATGTCAATGGTTCATCATTGGCTGCCGGTCATCCCTTTGCTGCCACGGGTGGACGTATCCTTGTTCAGACTGCAAAACAACTTGCTGAGCAGAAGGCAACGCAAAAAGGTTGCGGGCCGATGCGGGCTTTGATTTCGGTCTGTGCCGCCGGCGGCCAAGGTGTAGCTGTGATTCTGGAGGCTTGATGTCAGGTCACCAGCTGACCTAACCACGAAGCGATGACCGGCGGTGGCGCGAGAATTTTGTGCTGCGCGGTTGGTCCTTACGCTAGATGGATATTCGATGGCTGGGAGGGCTTCCGTGTCTGATTGAATCCCCGATCCAGACAGCAAGACGGGGGATGCTTGGGTCGATCGCTGGTCAGTCGACGCAGACCGGGCGCCCGAACAGGCCGTTGTTGGAGCGAGGGGATCCGACACCGTCTTTATTCTTTTAGAGAAAACTTAATATCTTTTTAGAGAAGAATTAATATATATATAGTGACTACGGTTAATATACCGTTAATATACGGTAACTACTGGATTAATATTTAGCGACTACCGGACTTAAGGTCCCCCGCTTCAACGTTGAAGCGGGGGACCTTGCAGTTCCGCTTGTCATCGACTACTAGAAGGCGGCTTCGTCAAGCTCCATGATGTCGTTGTCCAGCACCTCAAGCACTTCGCGAGTGCTGGTCAACAGTGGCAAGAAGTTTTTCGCGAAGAATGACGACACCGCGACTTTGCCTTCGTAGAAGGAACGCTCAGCGCTGCTAGCGCCGGCATCGAGTGCCTGCACCGCCACCGCGGCCTGGCGCTGCAGCAACCAGCCGATGATCAGGTCACCGACGCTCATTAGGAAGCGCACCGACCCCAGACCCACCTTGTACAAGCTGGTGACGTCTTGCTGAGCTGCCATCAGATAGCCGGTCAGTGAGGCTTCCATCCCCTGGATGTCGGTTAGGGCCTTGGCCAGCAGTTCGCGTTCGCTTTTCAGCCGACCGTTACCAGTCTCGCTGTCGACGAATTGCTGGATTTGTCCCGACACATAGGACAGTGCCACGCCCTTGTCGCGGACGATCTTGCGGAAGAAAAAGTCCTGCGCCTGGATGGCGGTGGTGCCTTCGTACAGCGAGTCAATTTTCGCGTCGCGGATGTATTGCTCAATCGGGTAGTCTTGGAGGAAGCCCGAACCACCGAGGGTCTGCAGGCTCTCAGTGAGTTTCGCGTAGGCCTGCTCGGAGCCCACCCCTTTGACTAACGGCAGCATCAGGTCGTTGATCTTGACCGCCAGCTTGGCGTCCACGCCGTGCACCGCTTCGGCCACTGCTGCATCCTGGAACGTGGCTGTGTAGAGGTACAGCGCTCGCAGACCTTCGGCGTAGGCCTTTTGAGTCATTAGCGACCGGCGCACATCAGGGTGATGCGTGATGGTTACCCGCGGTGCGGTCTTGTCGGTCATTTGGGTCAGGTCGGCGCCCTGCACGCGGGACTTTGCGTATTCCAGCGCGTTCAGATAGCCGGTCGACAGGGTAGCAATCGCCTTGGTGCCGACCATCATGCGTGCCTGCTCGATGACCTCAAACATCTGCGCTATGCCATCGTGCACATCGCCGACCAGCCAGCCCTTAGCGGGCACGCCGTGCTGGCCAAAGGACAGCTCACAAGTGGCAGACACCTTGAGGCCCATCTTGTGCTCGACGTTGGTGACGAAGACCCCGTTGCGTTCGCCGAGCTCACCGGTTTCGAAGTCGAACAGGAACTTGGGCACGAAGAATAGTGACAGCCCCTTGGTGCCAGGCCCGGCGCCCTCGGGGCGGGCCAGCACGAGGTGGAAGATGTTCTCGAATAGGTCGTCGGAGTCACCCGAGGTGATGAATCGCTTGACCCCATCAATGTGCCAGGAATCGTCTTCCTGATGAACGGCCTTGGTCCGGCCGGCACCCACATCCGAACCGGCATCTGGCTCGGTGAGCACCATGGTCGAACCCCAATTGCGCTCGGCAGCCCACACCGCCCACTTCTTCTGTTTCTCGGTGCCGAGGTGGTAGAGGATGTTAGCGAAGCCGGCACCGCCAGCATAAATCCACACCGCCGGGTTGGCGCCCATCAGATGCTCGTGCAGTGCCCATAACAGCGCCTTGGGCATCGGCGTGCCACCGAGTGCCTCGTCGATGCCGGCCTTGCTCCAACCGGCTTCGGCCACCGCCCTGCAGGATTTCTTGAACGACTCCGGCAGTGTGATCGAGTGAGTTTCGGGGTGGAATACTGGTGGGTTGCGGTCGCCTTCAGCGAACGACGCGGCGACGGGTCCCTCGGCCAGACGGCTGACCTCGGTCAACATTTCGTAGGCGGTGTCGGCGTCCAGATTGCTGAACTCGTCTGTACCGAAAGCCTTGTCCACGCCCAACACCTCAAAGAGGTTAAAAACCTGGTCGCGAACGTTGCTTTTGTAGTGACTCACTACGGTCCTCCTAGTCGAGAAAACCATCAAGAGGTTGGGTACTTCGGACTAAGTTACCCACCAGTAACACCGAATAAAATATATTATCAGTCAATATAGTTCAATTAAAAATATACCCGATCAACAAATAGGTCAACGATATATCGAAATAAGTCAACGCAAGTCGGTGTCGGTTACAATGCACCGGTCAACCAACCAGCCAACTGGTTGGCTAGGATCTTTGCGACCACCTGGAAATCCATGTCATCTGCGTTGATAGTGGGTGGACAAATTGCCGACCGGCTGGTGGGGTTGCCATACGGCCCGTAACGGCGGCCGGTCATTATAGCGTAATCGGACCCGCTCGATTGCTCACCAATACGATCCCATGCCGACCTGAGCCCAGATCTTAGGTCGGCATGGATCAGCCCTCTCAGCAGGGCCACTGGCCAATTGTCCTATGCCAACGGCAGCCCCGGTGGCAACAGTGGTCCACTGTAAGGCGGCCTGTTCGAGGATGCTTAGCTGGCAGGCTTGCTGCTGCCGCTGGATTCGATCAGCTGGCCACGGCAGCGCGTGTCGTTTGCCCTCGATCCGATGACCTTCTGGCGCGCATGGCTCGGCGGCACCCAACACCGCCGCAGCTGTGCTCGAGAACCCCAACCTCGCACCGCCTACCGCGATGGCCCGGGGGTTCCCATGCTGTTTGCTGCATGTGGTCAAATAGCTCGCCTACCCGTGGCGAGGTAGACTCAATGCGAACAGATCGACATCGGCCTTGGAACGTGTGCCTATACATGTGGGCTCGGTAAGCCGCAACATCTGTGGTTGCTGGACCCCAAGCAGTGGCCCGGCTGCATTGCCCGGGATCATCCGCGAATGGGGCCGGTACGCTGTAGGATATGGCGCGTGCATTGTTCGGACATTGGCTGGTATCGTTAGTTAGGTGGTCCGCCTGAAGTGGTCGACTCAAAGACTTTGTTGGGCCACCCGCCGCTGAAACACGGCGGAAGGAAGTTGGTCTCCACATGGCCACCGCCCAGGGTGTGAGTGCGCGGCCGAGATGCTGGCGTCCTCACCCTAGCTTCTGGCCGAATCTAGTGGCCAATACGTCGTTACTCCGGTTAGGATGGGGACCGGGACTGGATTGACATTGAGCCACTGGACGGGGTGTTAGTCGTAAACATCAGCAAGCTGCTTCAGGTAGCGACGGCCGGCTACCTGCGTGCTACCGAACATCGGGTCACCCTGCATCAGCCGGCGGCCGAACGGATTTCGGTGCTGTACTTCATTTAATTTCAATCCACGGTTAGACGCGTGGATGCCGGTGCTATCGTCACCCGCCTAACTAGCAGCTCGCATAGTTACCTGGCCGTTGTTGTTCGAAAACCGGTCAGACCCGTCCGACTCTAATTTTCTCGGTTTATTTGGGTGCAATGCTTGGAAGAGCAGATTGCGGTATCACCCGGATGTTCCCGCCAAGCAAAGGGTATTCGCCGGGTACTCCCGGTCTGTGTGAGACCCAGCGGGTAAGATCTAATGCGAGCAATGAACAGCCTGACACCGTCCTTACTTCGTGATGCTTTCGGCCACTTCCCGTCCGGGGTGGTGGCTATTGCGGCTGAGGTCGAAGGAGTTCGGGAAGGTCTGGCGGCCAGCACCTTTGTACCTGTATCCTTAGAGCCTCCGCTAGTGTCGTTTTGTGTGCAAAACGTTTCGACAACGTGGCTAAAACTCAAAGCTGTACCGATGCTGGGCATCAGTGTGTTGGGTGAGGTCCATGACGAGGTGGCGTGCACGCTGGCCACTAAGCACGGGGATAGGTTCGCCGGTTTAGAAACGGTGTCCAATGACACCGGTGCGGTCTTCATCAAAGGCACCAGCCTATGGCTAGAGAGTGCGATCAAACAGCTGATTCCGGCTGGTGATCACACTATTGTGGTGCTGCGAGTTAGCCAGGTCACCGTAGATCCCGACGTGGCGCCTATTGTGTTCCACCGCAGTATGTTTCGTAGGCTCGGCTTCTGACAGCACAACGAGCGCTTAGTCCTGAAATTCAGGTGTCCTATAATGTTGTTTAGATTTAGGGTGTGCGCTGTGCCGATGGGTGACTGTTATAGATTTCCGTTAGCTTCCTCGCGTGGGTGTAGCACCACATGGTGAAACAACTTACTACTCAGTCACGCCACAGGATCGGTTTTGCGGTCGTCTACTAGACTCTATTAATTTAATCGGTATCGGTGTTCTTGATGTTTTTCTGGGAAGACCTCGGTGCAGCACTTGGTGGTGTTGTAGTAACCCGGGCCGTGCTTTTTCTGCTCCTGTTGACGTCGGTCGCTTGTGTTCAGCGGATGCATCTCCAACTCGACACTCCGCATCAAGAACCGCGGTCCGGCGAACGCCTGCTTGTTTTCCTCGTCATCGAGTACTACGTGGCAGCTGTTTCGGTACAGGAAGCATGCGATGCACTTTCGGGACTCCATGCAAGCTTTGGACGTCAACTTGCGTCATAAGATATTCACCGGACTGTAGTGCACTGTAGTGCTTTGATCAGCCCGAACGATGGGATCTTTCTAGTAGTTGAACGACACGTTGGTGACCGGATCGCGAATGAACGGGAATGTTCGCCCTAGGGTAGGGGTAACGACTTCGTCTTCTCCGAATGTCAACATCCGAGTCATACACATCAGTCCTAGTCTGCCGTTGATCTCCGCCGGGCATGATCCGCACCTGCCCTGCAGTTCCGGCGTACCGCGCGGTTGGTCGGTATTCTGCGTCCTTTACAGCCGGAAAATGATATCAAACACGATCTCGTTGACCTCTACCGTGAAGTCATGGAGTGCGCGACCATCTTCGTCGCCACGCTATACTGGGAATCCTATGCCTCGTAGGTTATTTAACACTTCCGACCTGACCTTTCGACCAGCTCTTCATCGGTGTAAGACTTCGCCAATCCCGAGGATTTCGAAGGGTTCCAGCAAGTTGGGCCGCATGGGTACCTGGGTTTCGTGGGTGATGGTGACGTGTGCACCGTCAGCTCTGCCGTTGATGTTTTGCGTTGCCCGACAGACCAACAGAGTCTTGCATCACGCAGGGAGTCCATATTGGGATGGCTGCCGCGGCTTTTGACGAGTTCCAGCGCGGCCTTAACCACGAACTCGCTAACCAGCAGCACGTTGCGCAGATCGATGGCTAGATTCTAGCCTAGGTTTTATTGGCGATGTTCTTCATATAAGCATGTTTTGGTATCAAGTACGCCACTCCTTTAACTAAATGTCAGCGCTCGCACTATCTCCTCCTGGTTGCAGATGATGCCGACTAGGTCGTGTATCAAATACTGCAAGTCCATGTACCGTGTGTACGGATTTTCTGGAGCCGAGCCGTCTTTCGTACCCTCTAAGGTTTTTAGCGCCTGCTTGGCCGAGGTGTAGACAACCTCCGGTGCGACAATCGGACGGCTGCCCAGTGCCCGCACGCAGTCTGCGGCTCCTAGGCCGGACTACCAGCTGAAGACCAGCAGATCTGATAACGAATTGCTGCCCAGCCTGTTGGAGCCGTGCATGCTGCCGGAACATTTGTCGGCAACGAACAGCCTGGGGACTATCGGCGCGCCAGTATCCGTGTCGACTTCGATAACGCCCATGACGTAGTGACAGGTGGGACCGACTTCTATTGGCTGCGTGGCGATGTCGACATCGGCGAGCTACATGAACTGGTTATGCATTGACGGCAACCGTCGCTTGATGTAAGCGGGTGTCAGATGGTACGTGATGTCGAGGTAGACCACGCCGTGCGGGGTGACTTGGCCGGCTTTGACCTCGGAGTTGATCGTGCGCAACTTCATCGTGCAGCAGCAAGTCCGGCGTGCGACGGGTGGAGTCATTGTTCTTTAGCCATTGGCCAGCCTCTGTGTTCGGTTTCAGCGTACTAGCCTTTGAACACCGGCTGTATGTAGTCGAAAATGAACCACTTGCCGTCTGAGTTCTTCAGAACCCCGCCGCTACGAGTACCTTTGGTACCTAGTATGCCTTTCACGCTGGGGCTACACCATTCCCGTCGTGTGCAACTGGACGCACTCCATGTTGATTAGCGATGCGCCAGCTCGCAGTGCCAAGGCATTCCCGTTTCCAGTGTTTTTCCAGGAATTCGAAGTCACCTTGAATGACTTGCCGATGCCGCCGAGGGCCAGCACAACAGCAGGAGCCTAGAACACTACGAACCAACTACTTTCGCGCAAGTAGCCGAAAGTGCCGACTATACGTTACCCGTTTTTTTGTATTGTCTTTAATCAGCTCGGTGATCGTGCATTCGGCGAAAACCTTGATCCACACTTCGTAATAACCGAGTTCAACGTCATCTTACTGCTGCAATGCGACGCTCTTCTGTTGGATGGTGCGGATAAACTCCAGCCCCATGGTTAATTTTCTTATGTTGAGGTGCGCGTGTACCGTGGCGATCACCTCGGCTATTTACCAGTTGCTGATAGACTTCCCACCGCACATCGTGTCGCCGAAGTGGGTCCGCTAATCGTCCTTCGGGTTGGTATTGCCCAGGGCAATCCGCAACCGCCCTCGGCCATCCTCGTGTAGGCCTTGCCGAACAGGTGTTTACACACTACTGTGACCCGCATGCCCCGTAACCCGCCTCGATGACTGCATCATGTAGTATCGTATCGTCGCCACTTACCACTACTACAGTCTTAGGAGTGGCGTTCGACCTCAGCCATGGAGAACCGGGCTTAGCTCTTACTGGTATTTCGATACCGCCTTCTCAACCAACAATCTGATTTCTGTGATGGTGCTGCTAGCCGTCAGCGTGATGTAGAAGTCGGTCAGCGTCAATGCGCCCAGTGTGATCTATGGGAATTGCATGTGATGGGTGTTCAAGTTCCTGGCCTGTGTCCAGATCCAGTGTCGTACTGGGTGTTTGGAGAAATGCTTGAGTCAGCTATCACTGATGTGCCGACACAAATGGCACGAGATGGTGTAGCATCACAGTAAAAGCAAATTGATCACCAAAATGGCGTTGCCTAAGCCGGCGAGTGGATGGAACGCCATTATATTATTATGTCGTATCTGTTGATTACCCAGTCCACCAGCTCTGTATAGAATAAGGTATGCGGTAGGTTTTTTGGGTGATTAGCCTGAGCCAGGCTTAGCCGGTGTACTGTACTCGTGGTTCGGATACTACACTTCTGGTCAGCGACTGCTACACCGACCTATAGCATGTTTCGTACTAATATAGTAGCAGGTAAGTCGAACCGTAAGCAAGAATGGTAATGCTAGCATTCCAACATCCACTATGGGAAATGACCCAATCAGATGTTGAATTAGTTGGCGCTGGGCTCGCAGCAGATGCTGATACACGGCAAATATAACCGCGCCAGATAGTGGTATTCAGCTGCCCAATCGTTGCTACTCAAGAACGCTCGGATAGTGGCGTAAAGAATGAAAGTTGAAAAACCGATATTAGTTATTAGCGGCGGCAACCACTACCAGTCAGTGCAGAGCCTTTGTTGTGGTATTTGGGCCCGAGCAGCTGAGAACATGCTGGTAGCAGGCCGGTTCGGTGTGGGTGTGCTCATTTACTGGGATCTTTTCCCGTGTTACCTGGTCTAAGGGTACACAGAGCACCCCCTTGATTTTCGGGGGTTTGATTGTTAGGACCTGCTGTGGCCCCCGACGCCTTCGTCGTCAACATCACGCCAGAAGTCGCTGTCGTATTGGGTGTCGGGAATAGCGATCTTCTCGTTCGACTGCTGGACGGTGGCGCGAGCCAGGTCCAATTCGGAGATGTCAGCATCAAGCAGTTCGATGTCGCTGAGGATCCGATCAGCGTCGATGGCGATGCGACGCATCGCGGGACTGTCTCCGTATCGCGCCTTAAACGAGGCTACGGACCGTCGCATTCTGCCGATGAGGTCGTGAAGTTCGGCGAGTTCAGTAGTGGCATACAAACGGATCTCCTCGGCAGGCGGTGCTATGGATCACAGTATGCCCCCGATACTATCCACGGCGCGGCCCTTATGTGAGATAGACCACGTAGCGTGATTTAGTAAGGAGACCCAATGTGGCCTTCGTCGGGTCAGATCGTGCCTGCTGAATAGATGATAGCGCTGCTGGAATGTCTGCCGGGTCTGTCATTTTCACCGTGGGTAGTCATCTATCTAGTAGTCGATTCGATGGATCCGACGGAACTGATGACCCTGCCGGATTCATCTGTATCGCTTGGCCCCGAAGTTACTTCTAGTGATGACGATACGTTGCGCTTGGCCTGCGTCAGGATACCTTAAAGGCATCGGTGACCCGCACCGTCAATATACCGGCGTCATAGGAAGGTTCGATTACCTCGCTGGTGACGTGCACGGTCAGCTGGAAGGCCCTGTGAAACGAGCTGTAGCGGACCTCGTGCAGCATGCGGTCAGCGCTTCTGTCTCCGCCGTGCTCATCGCGGTGTTCGTCGTGAATACCCAGGCTCACGGTAGACCTTTATGTTGACGTATTTGTCTACGTCAACACCCGACAGTTTCGAGGTGACACTGTGTCGTCGCCATTCTTGACGATCTCAGCTGCCGGATTGAAGGCCGAGCTTATTCCAATGGTAACGTGCTTGAAGCCAGTCCCCGGCGGTTTTGATTAATCCTACCTTTCCCTCAAAGTCATGGCTCCAGCCGGTCTGCAACGCACGATGCGACCCGCCACCTCATCGTGGTCGGGCACAGCACGGTGGGCCACCAGCTAGCCGGAAGTGCTCCGTGCCCGCTGCAGTGCTACTGAATAGGGCGGGTACAGGCGAATCACCATCCTGACCGGGGAGGTCTATGCGGCTTGTGACCGCGTTGGTCTGATTTCTTACAGCGATAATTGGAATTGTGGCTCGCTGGTGTTGCCTAGCAATGATTATGCCACTGACTATCGGGTTCGGTTGCTGTGCAACAAGCGCTTCGTTGAAATCGGCCGCGTAACAAATCGGTAGATAACCGTTTACGGCTAGTGGTATAGTTATGCCGCCCTGGTGCTGGCGGCCGAGTCATAATGCTTTTGTTTCGCTGATGCCCGGCTACCACCCTATTCGAGTGTCACGTTTACCGTACAGTTGACGATATTGATGCTATTTGGGCCGGTGCCCACCGCACGCTGGAGGTCGGCCATTGCATGCTCGGGCGTGGTCAATTGGTGGCGACCTGCTGACGCTAGGGGTCGCAAACGCGCTGTGCCAGTTTTGGTTGCAAACCCACGTCATCGAGATGATGCCGTACTTGATGGTCGACCAAATTGCCGCGGCTGGTGGCGCGTTGCTGGCGTGGCTAATCACCGATCTTGGTTTCGCCGTTCATGTCGGAACAGGTACCTAATTGATTGAATCTGTTGAACATTTGAGCTGCCTTAAGTCGTTGTGGGTGTGTCTTATCTACGGTCAGAATAATAAAATGTCATAGATGTCGGGTTGTGATCTTCGCTGCGGGTATTAGGCCGTGCGATGAGTTAGCAGTCCGGCGGTGATGATCGCCGAGCTGCACAGAACGCCCACCGACTTGTCATGCTGAACAGGGGTTTTCCGGATGTCTACGTCGCAGTAGAGGGCCCTGCACGTGAATCCAAAATGTCTGCTTTATGGACCAGCTGTTGGACGAGACTGTGGAGTTTCCAAATGCGGTCTGATCGACCAAACTCAAACTGCCTCAAACTGCTTAGTGCCGATGCGGCTAGCTTCAGCGAAGCTATGGGTGCGACCGAGAACTTTATCGAAGTTGTCATTAATGACGCGGTAAACTGGACATACACCAAACTGGTACTTTCCGACGTCGCCAAGAATTTGCTCGATGCGAATCTTGGTCGTCGATGCTTCATCGTCCGGGGGTGTTGCGCCCTATGGTCGTTACCCGGTCAGCTCGGGGACCTGCTCGAGCTGACCGCTCCAGCCTAGCAGACTAGAGGCGCTACGGCGCTGACGGTCGGACTGCTCAACGAGTGGACGACGTTAATAGCATGCGCTGATGTTCCTGCACTCAAGGCATGCACGGCGGCCGAGACATTCTGTGGGTTTTGTTGCCGCTGCTCAAATAGCTGCTGGAAGCCGAGGACTTGGAACAATTTAAAGCGCTGTGTGAGCACTTCAGTCAATACGTGACCTGAACTCTTTGAAATAATCGCTGCCATCGAAATCTGCACGTTCTTTGTCCTGTTGGCGTGCTTTGGCCGCGGAAAGTTTTGCAAAATCTGCAAACTCGTGGTTGTAAGCCAACTTGGTATCGAAAGGTTAGGATCACATTACGCGCCGTTCAGCCAGCGTGGCGCTACTTGTTGGCGTGGCACCGCGTGGGGCTTGCTGCCGACGAGCCGGAGCATCTGATTTTGATTGGGCAGATTGGCCAGACTTCGGGCTCTACACCAAGATCACTTTCGGCCAGAGGATCGATCTGTTCGAATCCCATGTGTGTACCAGCTGCCGCAGATCTAGAAGCGGTTGGTGTCCGGCAGTATGTGATTTGGCCACATCTATGGGCAAAGCGGTGCGTCCGGTGAAGAACTGCGTGGGTAGCCACTGGTGTCGCTACGGGTCAGTAGGATTCGGTGCACCTGGTCATCGGCCTGAAATTGCGCTACCGGGGTTTATCGGTGCCGCCCAAGTTCAAGTTGGGCATCTTGGGTTGCCCGTGGCAGTGTGTCGAGGCCCATGGTAAGAACGTGGGTGTCATCTACCGCTGAGAAAGGCTGGAACCTTTTATGTAAGTGGCAACGGTGGCCTGCTTGCCTAGGCAGCTGCTGTCCAGCAATTCGGACACCGAATGCTGATCCGTTACATTGACCGGTTCCTGATGTACTACATCCTAACCACCGTTCGACTGGAAAAGCACCGCTCCGTGGATCGAATCGATACAAGCCGGGCTGGATGACCTGCACTACGGCTTGCTGCTGGTAGACGGCCTGTGCGAGGACTTCATTCGTTCTAGCGGAGGAGTTCTAAGCCGCGATGCAGCCTCATGTGCAGAACTACAAGTACGAATAAAAATGCGTGCTATAGGACCCCAGACAAGTTGTCGCAATCCGTCTCCTTCGTCAACGCTCCAGAGGCTGTTGACACGGCTGTGACATTCATCGAGTAGTCGGCCGCAAAGTTCCTATTCCTATTAGTAATATGCTACGTCTGTAAACGACGTCAATGAGCAAGGAGAAAACGATATTCAAATGTGGCTGACCTCCTGTACATACCTACTACCTGGTTGTGGTGTCGGTGTGCTGCTTTCATGACGTCACCTCCTCGGTGTTGTTCCGGTTTGACGACTGGTCGGTTCACGCAATAGGCAATGTTCACCCGTTTTCGGGAGTAGCAGTGATTTCACGCGGGATCGTCGACGGCCGCGGGGGTCGCGCTACGGTCAAAGTGCCGATTCTGGAGCAGGCATTAACGCTTGACGACGGTAGCTACTTGGTTGGTGTCCGCAGTTTTCCGTGCCGGTCTGACCGGTACATGTAATGCCTGAAAGGCAAATACAGCCCGTCTTCTGGGTCACCGCCTAGCTTGGGCTAGCTGATATGACCGACAAAGGTAGCGCTGCATTGTCGGGCCGATGGCGTCGACGAGCATGTCCACCGACATGTAAGGTAGTGCTTCGGAGCGTATCCCGTAGCGCGGGATGCCCAAGCTGCAATGCGCACATCGACATCCGGAGGGTTATCTTGTCGTCCCCAGCAGCTTGAGCAGCTAATTGAACACTGGCCCCATGAACATGAACTGCACAATTTCGGTGGTCTTGGTCAGTACGGTCGATGAAATGGCACTGGCGGCAAAAGGACCTCCGTCGGTAACATCCTATGTGGTGGTCAGTATGTACGGCGTTCGTCGTTCCACTGATTTTTTACGCTTTCGGTGATGATTCGGTCGATACATTCCGCTGTGTCGAACGATAAACGCAGTGTCTTTGCTACTTGGCCGAGAAGCCTCCACGGGGGTTCGTGCTTGCCAAAGGCAGGTTAAAGTCGCACAGTCGAGCAAAGTCAAGCTTTAGTTGGTGCCGTGCTCCTCGTCAGCAAAGCTGTAAACAGCCAGATCGTGTTGGGGAATCGTCCCTATGGAAATCTGTTGGCAATTGTTTTGCTCTAGTTCGGCGTGGAGGTTCAGCGGCTATGTTGTGATCAGATCGGTGCCGCAGGCGCGTAACTGTTCTGAAACAGCCCCTGGTCCAGCAGATAGCACATGCCCACCGAAACAATTCGCCACCCTCGGAGACCGGCGGAGTCATTTTAAAGACCGACCCATTGTCCATCCCGGGTTGGGGTCATTTGCTGCCCAGCACGCCCAGAGTGACGCGGTTACTTTCCGTGCGATCGGTTACTTTCCACCGTAGATCCGTGACAACGACCCCAATAGTGGTCCGACGAAGGTCATCTTGCTGTACTATCCAGCGCTGCGTCGCCAATCCCCTGAAACTGTAGAGGTTTTGTTTGTAGTGGGGGTGATTGTTGGTGTGAAGCTGGGAGCTGCGTGATTCGGCGGGGCAGGGCTCTGTGCTTGCCATTGCTCCTGCGCGGTGCTGGGCGGAAAGAACAGCGGCGGTGGAGCCGCTTCCATCTGGGTTCGTGTGATTTGTCCGTGGTCGGGCTGGGTGCCAGGTGTCGCGTTGTTCGGCTGTGTGCAGATGTGTTCGTAATCGATCGGACTGAGCATGCCGTTGGTGGGATGCTTATGTGCCCTGTTAAGTTGTTAGTCCAGCAATAACTGCGTGGAACAGTTTCTTACCGGTTATGGATTATGGAAGTGGTTGTTACGCAATCATTACCATTCAATGGGGGAGTTCGAAGATTCCCCGACAGCATCGTCAAGATCGGACCCGGTACGCCCTATCGACTGCGTGACATCGCCTTGATCGGTTTGGAAAATCACTCTGGCTACCGACCCACAGAGAACCGCGGTGGCCATACACAACGCTGCTCGCGCCAACGCGGCGTTGTGGTGGATGTCTATGGCAAAATTGGGCACTCGCTGTAATGCAGGCCGGGTTGTCCGTGAACAGTGCTGCCGTGACGCTGACTATAGCCCAGAACACCCAGTAGGGCGCTTGGTGGTCTGCGGTGGAGACTACCAGTAAGCCGACGAGCTGGATGACTAGCACCTCGAGGTTGTCGGCGCCGGCATTGGTGGCTAACGTTGGGCTCCCGCGCCGCTCAGAGTAGAAAGGCGTTTACGCTAATCAGCGTGCCGCGTAGTTGTTGTCGCCGCTCAATACCGCGTACAGCATATACGGTCACAGCTGCACGCCAGGATTGGTCAGCAGCACGATGTTGCTTACCGTTGAGATAAGCAAACACGAATGCCGAGACGTGGTTCAGGTACGGCCCCCAAAGGGGCAATTCCCGAGGCGGGGAATATGCTTACACAGCCACCGACCCGACCATGGTGGCGATAGTGACTAGCAACAACTTGTCGCTGACCGTCGGCCAGTGTGCAAAACAAATTGCGGCGGACGATCTTGTTGTTGCCGATCTCATCGGTTTGTCAAAATCAGGTCGTTGCGCAACATTTAAGCCTTTGCGCCGACACGTCCCGGCGGGAATCGCAGTAGGTTCTGCTTCGCTTTGCGGCCAACGATTGCCCAGCCTATGATTCTTCTACCAAGGCTGCATCGAGCATACCGAAGAGATATTTTCCAGTAGGGTCAACTGGCTAGCAAAGCCGGCATCCCCTCCTACTTGCTGATCCGTACCTGACGATATCCGGGACGCGCTTATCAAGATCTGCACCGACGGTGTGTACTAATTCGGGCCAAGTTTTGTTGTTCTTGTGGGACGCCTCGTCGGTGTGAAGATGAGGTCGAGTTGCTCGCCACCGACCTGGTTATGGTCCAGTGAGTCTGTAGCCAAACTTGACGCCGGGATCTGACCTGGAAGGGTCACGTATTGCTGCTTAGAGCATGACAGTCAGAATTTGCTTCTCTTGAATGAGGACTTCGGACGATCTACCACTGACGCAGTGGTATGGATTCAATTGGACGACAAGCCAAATAGCAGCACAACGCGGGTACAAGCGGAAGTTTGCGGTGGTGTCGGGGCCGGGGGAGATTCCTGACGCCGAACATGAGTTTTAGTGATCGACCAAATGGGAACGATGGTTCAGCCGGGTGTGAGACGTGCCCAACATGCACCAAGACCATAGGCGGAGCTGGCCTAGCAGCTAATCGAGGCCGGTATCGAAAAAGTGACCGTAGAGTCCACCACGGACTACTGGTGGATCTGGTACTACCTGCTGAAGGTAGCGTGACTGTAGGTGCAGCTGGTCACCACCCGGAATGTGGAGAATGTGCTTGCCCAGAGCAAGACCGACAAGCTAGATGCGGTGTGGTTGGCCAATCTCACCGAGAAGGGCTTGCTGTGATCAACTTTCGTGCCATCGGCCAAGTTCTATCCACCGCTGCGCGACTACACTCGGCTGTGGGTGGATCTGACCCGCAACCACACCCGCTATTGGCGGCGGGCTAGAAAAGTTAGTCTAGAACGTGCTGATCAAATCTGGTTGGTGGCCTTACCCCTGATCACGCTGTCAACGCAGGACATGATCGAAGTCCTGATCGACCGCACCGGCGCCGACGCGCCCGGCACCAATCCTGGTACCGACATCGCTCCCGATCCCAACACCGGCGGCACCAATCCGATTCTGGTCGATCCCGCCATCGTTGCCGAATGTGTTATCAACACCGTTGAGTGCTCTCACTGAGAGTTTCGAGTATCAGCGTCAGCAACCAGCAGAACATCCTGACTGAGGTCGAAACCGACATGAGTCGCTTAACCACCCACGAACACCTAGTCTCATAAGCCAAGCCATGCCCTCGTACCATTTCGTTCGGGCCGGTTAGCAGTGCCGGCAAGACCAGCAAGGGCAACCCGTATCTAAAGGTGCACTCAGCGAGGCCGCAGCCGCCAAACTCGCGATTCCCACTCCCACCGCTACCAGCGCCTAGTCAAACGCCTCCATAGGCTAACCGGATCACTATCAAACTCACTTTCTTCCCCTATTAGCACTATTAAAATGACACCCGGTTCCACTGGGTCGCTGTCGCTTACCCACTAACCCTAGTCATTTTCCGGTCAACCGGGTGTGAAATGGAGTGCAGTTGATACTCAATGAGGCTTATGTCGACACTAGACCGATCGGATACATTAAGCCGACGTCACTGACGACGCAGTTTCTAACACGGCATGAGCGGAGGCTGGCTGCGACTGGTGCACGTATAAGTCCTCAGGTCAACACCGAGGTGGTCACGTAGATCAACCAGGAACACCCAGAAAAGCCGATGTCGCCGATACACTGTTCCGGTGGGTCGGCGGCGAAGTCAGATTGACACTGATGCCTCCACTTGTGCCGGCAAGGACAAGTCAGTGCTCCGGACATCGAACATGACTACAGCCGCCGCTCGGCGTCAGTCACCGGTTGCGTGCTTCGAAAATCTATGCAATCTTTTTATATATCAGGCGATTGTCTACGCTGACAGTGTGAAGAATTTAGTCACGTAACTGAATCATCGTTCCGGCAGCGTATGGATACCTCCGGTATAGTAAACGAAAGTTGTTGCGGTGAAAATTATTCCAGAGCTTGATATAAGAGCACAGAAGGCGGCAAGGATGACCAGCTCACCTCAGAAGCGGTCAGTGATACGGCTGCCTTAGTCGCGGTATAGTTAGACCAAGAGTGGTAACAGAAAAAAGATTTGGTTCTAATGCAGTGAAGTCTGCGCCGTGCTTTGACTGTCGGCAATGCGTGTATTTGCAGCACTGGGCCAAATGCGAACGAAAACCCGACGAAGACGAAAGTGACGATGTGGAGCAGCGCGATCAGCCAGATATACGGTTCAGATAGCACCGCCAGCGAGGTGTTCACCGCGATACAGTACTGTGTAAATTGTCCATGTCGCTCACCATGTTGATTATGCTGACTGCCAGCATCACCAGATATACGGTACACACCCAGTAGGGCTGTTGGTTGCCCACCGTCGCGATCACCGACAGGTCCACCGGGGCCTAGATAGCCGGCATCTCGAGGTTGGCGCCGCTGGTGTTGCGAGTCAGTGCCCAGCCAGTGGGTCGCTGCGGAAAACGCGTTGATGTTTGTCATGGCCGAGGCGGAATTGCTTCCGACTAAGCCGGCAAAGGCCGTGCACTCTAGGTACGGCCACAGCGGCAGAATGGGATTGGCTGGCAGTAGTAGTGTGCCGATGGTGAATATCAACAGCACCACCGCGAAGATATGGTCCAGTTACGCCCGTCGAACCTTGCGGTGGTAAATGTTGTAGGAGGTACTCGCGGGAATCCTTCCGATCAGCGTTGCCGTGGCGCCCTAACAGGAACTTATAGCCTGTCTAAAGGTCATCCACGGACGTAGGGATGAACCGGCATCATCACTTAACCAGATAGACCAGGTAGAGAACTCGATCTGCTTGGTGGCGGCCCACCAGATCAAGTTGCTACAGGCTAGGCTTTAGGTTGTCGGCTTCCTAGGCCGCAGTGTTTTCGGGATCCAAATCTGATAGCAGGTGTGAATGGCCTATAGCCATTCTCCGAGGTTACTATCGTGACCTTGCTCGTGATCACGCTAGAATCCTTTTGTTGCCTGGGTGTTGCCGCCACTGGCCCAGTGTGTGAATTTTCGACTCACCGCTACAATCCTGACCCAGTAAGCGGAGTACAGGCCAGGTGAGGCACTCGGAGTGAGATGCGTGTGTTAGTCAATCAGCTTGGCGTGCAAAGCCATCATCGGTAGGTGTACCGAGTCGGAACTGAGTAGCAGTGAAAATGGTTGCGATTTGGTATCCAACGTCGCGCAGTTGCTCCGAATACTCGTCCCCGAGCATTCTGGTAAATTGGCGTCGAAGAAATTCCTGAATTTCGACAAGATATGTTGCGGTACCGAGGAAGTCCATTCGCCAGCCGTTGGTGGTCAGCGTTTCGCTGAACGTTGGATTCGGGTACCGCGTTGATCAGCGCCCCAATTCCGTTGATGTTGCCCTCAGAGAAGCAGAACAGATGCTAGTGCGCGTCGGGTCAGGTCGCTCGGTGCAGCCCGGCATTATATTGTTTTCATTTTCGCTTAAAACAGTGGCCAACTGCGTTGTTCACCATGGTGTTGAAGCTCCTGTCGTAGCCAGTGAAGTTGGTTGCTCGTCGGTGGCTGCGAAGTCGACCGTGACGCCGATTTTTGCCGGATGGTTCCGGCATTTTTCGATTGCGGTGGGCGATCTTTCCGGACTAGTCACCGAATATCCTTATTTTTCAAGAAAAATGGAGCTCTCACCAAGACCGCAATAGATATCGGAAACTTCACTGCGAAATGCCGCTGAGGGACTCTAGTTCCATCAATGGTGCCTGCGGCTGGTGGACATTCCGGTACGCAACGAGGCGGGTAGCTCGACCCTCGCTAACCAGTTTGCCACTGTAGGTTCGCTTGAACATCTCGGATATGAGTGGCGGGGTCCGTACGCAGAAGCGGCCATGACAATCCAAACATACTTACCATCCAAGTTACCACACGTTGCCTGCGCGCCAATCGCACATCAACCCCGAGGAGGTGTCCGGGTTGATGCCGACCGGAAGGACAAACACCGAGCCGTCATCATCGGGCGTACGGATCACACCGGTAGGAGCCAGCACTGACGTCGGGCCGAGCCATGGTAACCACCCGCGCGACATATACACCCGACGGGCTCGGTCCGAGGAACTCAAGGCACCGAATTGATAGGCGCCGCGTATCACTTGCTCGATAGCGTCCAGCAGCGCATGTACAAGTCCGCGGCCCCGGCAGTCCTTCCGTACCGCGACACCTTCGAGGTAACCGCAACGCAACGCGTTGCCGTGGTAGAATAGTCGCCGCTGAACGACCGCGGCGTGCGCAATGATTGTGCCGTGCCGCCAGATCAGGGCGTGCATCCCGCCCAATGCGTGTTCCCAGTCGGTCTCGTCGAAGTCTCCGGCGAAAGCGTCGGTGACCATCTGCTGGAGGCGCCGGAGAGTCTCGCCGTCGAGATCGGCGGTATGAACCAGGCGGGCGGTATGTACGTGGTGGGTATCCATAGTAGTTTACCAGGCTTTATCTACCGGGTTGGTGTTACTAGAACAGTCAGTTCTGGGACGCGGACCGTAGTCGTTCCAGTGGCGACGACTGGGTCCTTACCCAGTGCAGCCGCACTTGCTGGCCAGGCCGCAACTGAGCGAGCTTGTCGATGTCCTCATCGATCACCACGCCCGCTACTGGGTAGCCACCAGTGACTGGGTGATCGGGCCCCAGGATCACTGGTAACCCGTTGGGCGGTAATTGAATTGCTCCGCAAGTGGTGCCTTCGCTAGGCAGCTGACGGTCCGGGTATCGGTACAGCAAGGGGCTGCCGAGCAACCGCATCCCTACCCGGTCGCTGCGGTCGGAGGCTACCCAGTCGGTATGCACCAGTACGTCGGGATCGATGAACCAATCGTCGTGCGGCCCGGGTATGACCAGCAGCTCAACAGGATTGCCGGTGATGGCGGCCACGGGGGCGTGGTCGAGTGCGGGGTAGTGGTCGGTGTGGTCGCCGACTGGCAACTCGTCACCGGCTCGTAGTGGCGCCGGACCGATTGCAGACAAAACGTCGTAGCTGCGTGAACCCAGCACCGGGGTGACGCAGATACCACCGCGCACCGCTAGATACGTCCGCAGCCCGACATGCGGTGCGCCCAGCGAGATCACCTGCCCATCGCGGATATGTTGTATACTGTTAGTGCCAAACACAATACCGTTAGCCGTGGGGTTGGTGTCGGCGCCCGTGACCGCAACATAGACGTTGCCTCCGCAAACTCGAGCTGAGAAACCACCGAACGTCACTTCGACCGTGGCGCGGTCGTCGGGGTTGGCGACCAATCGGTTGGCTAGCTTGTGTGCGCGTCGGTCGGCGGCTCCGGACCGACCGACGCCGAAGTGAGCCAGCCCGGCCCGACCGAGGTCCTGCACGACTGCAAACGGGCCACTACGCAGGATCTCCAACTTGATTGGCGGGTTTGTCATGGTGGGCTCTCTACGATTCTTTTACGTGGCACGGAACTGCACCCACATGCCCTGTGTCAGCAATGCGGGATTGGGCCGGTTGGTGTCCCACAGCACTGTGTTGGTGTGGCCGATGAGTTGCCAACCGCCAGGAGATTGGCGCGGATATATCGCGCTGAATTCGTCGGCGAGGGCGACCGAACCAGGCGGCACCGAGGTCCGCGGATCGCACCGGCGTGGCACTCGCAGTCGTGGATCGCCGTCGACCAGATATGCGAAACCTGGTGCGAAGCCATTGAATCCAACCCGCCACGGAGTGCCGGTATGGGCGGTGATGACCTTCGCTACCGTCAGTCCGGTAGTGCGGGCAACCTCGGCGAGGTCCGGGCCGTCGTAGACGACGTCGATCACCACGTCGGCGCCGCGGTCAGCTGGCGCAGTCGCCTCCGGGGTGACCCGCAGCTTGCGTAGCCGCTGAAGGGTGACCTTTTGGTCGCGGGGTCCGCCGAGTTTCACCAACACGGTGCGGGCGCCTGGGACGATGTCGACCACACCGGGTAGTGCCGCCGCACGTAACGCATCTGCCCATGCCAGGACATCAGAGGTGCTGCCGCATTGCAGCATCAGCGCTTGATCGCCGTAATTGAGAATGGTATCGTTCCTTACCAAGTTTTTAGATAGCTCTTGCGTATGGTTGCTTGTTGTTTCCATAACGCTCATTCTTTGAAGGTAACGCCGGAATAAGGGTAGTGGGGAGGGATTTTGGAGCATTGCCAGAGGTGCCTTAGTAAAAGCTCAAAGACAGGTAATTGAGCCGGGTTTAACTCAGGATCTTGCCGGTTTGTTCAGCCAGTTGTTCGGTGGCCATCGGTTAGCTCAATGTTGACGAAAAGGCGGTCGGGCCGGCCTGGTCTTTGACGGTGAAAATGTGACAGTTTTTTCAGGTCCCTTGCGATGCTGCTGTGTCGGGGTTGGTCGGCATCGGCTTTTGGTTATCTGGGCCTTCGGTCACCAGTCGCCACATCAGCGGAACCAAGCATAGCTTTGATGTGATCACGTGGGATGATTGCGCGGTGATCGTCGTTGAACGATTTGATGTTGTTCGGCTATTGCCCAACCCATCTCGTCGAGGAAATCTGTCTGCCAGTACTCTAGGGCTGCTACCCTAGTGCGTTGTCTTTAGTCCAGCGATTTGGTCGACCGGAATGCCGTTATCGAAGTTTAACACTACGGGTTGCGCTATACCGAGTTTAGGTTGGGTCCACTGGCAGACTGCGAACGGCTGATCGCCGAACCAGTTGATTACCGTGATGGGCACCATACCCCCTGCGAACAGGTCGTCTTGGTCAGTGTAACCGGCACGAACAACTCGCTTGAGTGACTCCGTGATGATGGTTTGACCGAAAAGGCTTGTGATTGTTACCGCTTCGCCTCCCGGGGTCTCCGGCAGCCGTTTGGGTGAAAAACAACCGCTGGCGTCCAGCAACCCTGCCTGTGGGGCCCCGACGAGCTGCAGGAACTCACGCCGATCCCATCCGTCTCGTGTCGTGTTGAGAGTATCGCGTGGCGGGCTCGCATCTGCACCGACAGGAAGCATTACTAGCTCGAGTAATGTTGTACCGCTTCGTGGTTCTGCAATGCTTTCGGCTTGTAGCCGTGCCACGGCTGCAATCAGTAATCAGTTCGTCTTGATGTGGGTGCTGGTCTAATCGGCACATGCTGCAGTTTGATCCTGCTCCGATACTGGATCAAATTCGATCCAACACATTCCGTAGAGTACAGATATTGGCTGGTTGTAGCCGGGTGGGATTGGTGCTGGCGGTGTCGACCGGCGCGCTGTCGTCGTCTCATCCTTGGTCTTGGCGCGGGCTATCTAGACAATCGGTATCGGGAATTTGCACCGACCGCTGTTAGGACTAGCAGTGTGCCAGACGCTTTGGGTGCCTGCTTTTGGGAAGAGTCCCATTTCTTCGGCCAGCATCAGCAGTCGGTAACGTGCCCAAGCGCGTAGTTAATACCTGCCACCGGGTAACTGACTTTGGCGAATCGATTGGGCACGGTGGCGATGATGAACGTCTCGTGCTTGCAATCGGCGACATCGTCCCAATGCAACGGCGTCGATACCCGGGCATCTGGGGTAACCGCACACAGAGTACGTCCACGCGACGGTGCGGTCTTTGGCGTTCTGGTTGAAGTCGACCGACCTTCTGCCGGTTATTTCCTTCCATCAGCGGCTGATGGTGCCCATCAGGTACCCGCCGCTCGACCTCGCGAGCAACGGTCTGAGTGGTGAGCCGTACCTGTGGCGAACTGTCACCGCAGGGTGATCCGGGTATAGAGATGAAATCCTCGCGACTCACAAGTCTTCGGCCACGCCCCCAGGCCGTAGTTCTCCAGCACTTACCGTGCCACCAGCGCGAGAGCGTGATTCAGGTTGGTGCCTTGCTAGTCGGGATGACCGAAGTCCTAGGCCAACACCGGATGTGGGCCGAGATCTACGCATCCCAGGTGAAACCACCCAGGTTAGGCCGGCAGCGTCATGTATGCTGGCTTTAGTAGCTGAAGTACCCGACGTGTAGCGCAGTTTGGCAACGTAGACCCAGTCCGGTCGGTGTGGGGGCAGGCTTCTAGGACACCGCTTCTTCGGAGATGCCTTTGATCGAAGTGCTTCAGGATCATCGGTCGGTTTGCCACACCGCGCAGTACTACATCCTCGGTGACATTCAGGTAATAGTTGCATTAATTAAGTCAAGCTTGGTGTCGCCTCGTCGGTCGAAGATGATTTTGTCCGTATGCGTGATGGCACCCTGGTGTCCGGCCACTTCCAGCGGGCCGGTCATGGCAGTTCATTGGTAATTCCGCATTCTTTTGCCGCTACTGGTATAGCTACGTCACGATATTGTGTGCTCATGCCTAACATCCCTGGCCTGCCTGGGCAGGCTGTGACCAAGCTTCGGCACTACCTTGAGCGTGGCGCCGCCGAGGTACATTACCTGCGCAGCATCTTCGAATCGGGCGCGCTCGGGTTCGAGCCGCCGCTCACCTACGCCGCAATGGCCGTCGCTATGAGAAAGTGGGGCGATCTCGCCATGCTGCCGGCGATGCCGGCTAGGCGCTCTCCACACCGCGCGGCGCTCATCGACGAAGAGGGGACACTAACCTACAAGGAGTTAGACAGGGCAGCCCACGCGTTGGCCAATGGGCTAATTGCCAAGGGAGTCCGCGGCGGGGACGGCATCGCCATCTTGGCACGCAACCACCGCTGGTTTGTCATCGCGAACTACGGCTGTGCGCGAGTGGGCGCCCGCATTATTTTGCTCAATAGCGAATTCTCTGGCCCGCAAATCAAAGAGGTGTCGGAGCGCGAGGGAGCCAAGGTAATCATCTACGACGACGAGTACACCAAAGTTGTCAGCAAAGCCGAACCGGCACTCGGCAAATTGCGGGCGCTCGGCGTCAACCCAGACGAAGAGGAACCGCCGGGCAGCACCGACGAGACGTTAGCGGAGTTAATCGCGCGCAGTAGCAGCGCGCCAGCCCCGAAGGTACGTAAGCGCGCCTCGATCATCATCCTGACCAGCGGGACGACCGGCACCCCTAAGGGAGCCAACCGCAATACCCCCGCATCGCTTGCGCCACTCGGTGGCATCTTGTCGAAGGTCCCGTTCAGGGCGCACGAGGTGACGTTGCTGCCGGCGCCGATGTTCCACGCTCTGGGGTATCTGCACGCCACGCTTGCGATGTTCCTGGGGTCGACGCTGGTGCTGCGGCGCCGGTTCAAGCCGGCGACAGTGCTCGAAGACATCGAAAAACACCAGGCAACAGCCATGGTTGTGGTGCCGGTCATGCTGTCGCGGATCCTCGACACGCTCGAGAACTTGGAGACCAAGTCCGATTTGTCCAGCTTGCGTGTCGTGTTCGTATCTGGATCGCAACTGGGTGCCGAACTAGCCACACGCGCGCTCGAGGAACTCGGCCCCGTCATCTACAACATGTACGGTTCGACCGAGATCGCGTTTGCCACGATAGCAGGACCCAAGGACCTGCAAATCAACTCGGCGACAGTTGGTCCGGTAGTTAAGGGCGTCAAGGTTAAGATCCTTGACGATAGCGGCAAAGAAGTGCCGCGAGGCCAGGTTGGTCGGATCTTCGTAGGGAACGCCTTCCCATTCGAGGGTTACACTGGCGGCGGTGGCAAGCAGATTATCGATGGCCTGTTATCGTCGGGCGACGTCGGCTACTTCGATGAGCATGACTTGCTGTATATCAGTGGCCGTGACGATGAGATGATCGTTTCCGGCGGCGAGAACGTGTTCCCTGCCGAAGTCGAGGATCTGATCAGCGGGCATCCTGAAGTGGTGGAGGCCACCGCGATCGGTGTTGACGACAAGGAGTGGGGCGCTCGGCTGCGTGCATTCGTGGTAAAGAAGCAGGACGCCACTATTGACGAGGACGCGATCAAAGCCTACGTTCGCGATCACTTGGCCCGCTACAAGGTGCCGCGAGAAGTGATCTTCCTCGAAGAGCTACCGCGTAACCCCACCGGCAAGGTCCTCAAGCGCGAACTCCGCGATTTCGAGGTTCATTAAAATAGCCAATCTCGGGGGTTGATCCTCCACTACGGTTACCGTCGGGCCTGAGTGGTGTAGCCGGCTTTGGCGGACTGCTCAACCAGGTCGGTCAGAAGTTGCTCGATCAGTGCGGTAAACACTTCTTGTACAGTGATGCGGACGACGCTGAGAGGCGGTCGGCGGCTTGTTTGTTGCCAGATAGTCGAGGGCTCAGTGTATCGCGAGTGCGAGGTCAACGTTTGTCGTGTTCGTTGTTCTCGTGTTGATTGAATGGTCGCTTGTTCGCGTTCTCAAAAATGACGACAGCTGTGTCGGTCTTGTCCTCTCCGGGTCTGGATAACGGGGCTATCCTCGGGTGCGCACGGAACCCTCTGACGTTGTTTTTGTTGGCCGGGTACGGACATCATTGCGACGACCTCCTCGGGGGTGCAAGTCAGTAGATCTGGGTATCAGTATGTGTTTTGTTGAACATTCTCCCTATCGATATTATCGTTACCGGAATTTTTGAGGTGCAGGCACCGGGGGCCTCCTATGCCTCGCGAGCGCCTTGATCGCCGAAGCGAAAGTCGCTGCTGTTGTATGTGAACAAAGCCCACTTATTTAAAACTTGCTACACCTTGATGGGAATATGGTGTTCCTAGAGCAGTAGGGAATTTTATTCGATCCCAATCAGGAAAGGATATTAAATATACACAAGGCTTATTGACCTAGCCCCGTGAACCGGTAAACAGCTTGATGACTGCTAAGATCAAAATCTTCCTCTAGTCAATATCTTTAGGAATTCCGTCTACTACTAGTGCGTAGACGGTTTCATTAGTACATGGTATTACCTAAGTAATAGGGATGACTATCAAGTATATATCAAGGATAGTTTATAAGAGTTCTCTTCGTGTAGATTTTGCATAAAATAGTAACATAATTCTTTTACTTTCGCATTTTCTTCACCTTGTGGAAGGAGAGTTAGCAATTGTTGATTTTACTGCATTTCGTCCGTAAGGCTGCGGCTGGTGCGCTGGGCACAGGGGGTGACCGGAAAGAAAGCTGTTCGGTGCTGCTCCGACTCAGACTGTCGAGGAGCCTACCGTCGCATCAGCAGACATCGTTGCCTAGAGTGTGCTTGCCGCGAATCTGGCTGACCGGCAGAACGGCATTGCCGTAGGCCGTGTCTACTCAATGGACTGGGGTGGGATACCGACGGATTAGTGGGGGCCTGGATGGCATGGGAAGCACCAACAAAACATTATTGGGTCATTGCCAACACTGGGATATGTCTTGGCTGAACGCGGTTGCCCCTGCTGAGGGGCTGGAGGCTTTTGGCCGCTTCGGTGCGGCAAAAACCTTCAGCGCCCGAACGTCGTTACGGGTCGTGCGGCAACCTTAACAGCCGTTCGGCGTTTGTACCTCCGATCGACGAAATGATCCACGCCGCGATGCCAAGAGGCGGCTGCTTAACCTGTTCGGCGGTGAACTCATGGGTAATGATGACTTACTCCACCTGGCCTGGTGGCTTGGGTATACACGGCAACACCCACCCGCCTTCGGCGATAGCGACTTTGCGTGGCATCGCATCGAGCGAGGCTCCCTCGGCGCGGATCTCAGCGCTGGAACCAACTCTATATTTTAGCTATTTTGGCTAGCTTCGTCGGTCGCGAGAGCGGGGTTGTACACCCCGGCGGTGGCCTGGTCGGAGTCAACGATCATCTAGCATGCTCTGCGCATGTGTGTTTGATGTCCTGGAACTGGCCAATCGGTTTGCCGAACTGCTTGCGGATCTCTTGGCGAACGTTGATGCTGCGGGGTCGGTTGCCCAGAGCGCCACTCCGACGGCCTAGGCGGCCAGCAGAGCTAGATACCGACTGTGAGGTCCGGGGGCCCCTTCGTCATCCCGAGATTCAGCGCGCTGGAGATCGCTTACGGCACGATCGGCCCAGTAGCCGAATTCGGTCAGGACGATGGCCTGCCGAAACTTTGACTGCCAACGGATTCGGCCAGATGCACTCCCTGAAGCCCCTTGTTCAGCCGCAGTTTGCCAGTATGGCGGCGTGTTCACACGTTTTCCAGGAGAATACCCTATCGTCTTGTACAGCAGCTCGGATGGTGCTACACGCGCTAACAGGGAGCGCATCGAATCGACAAGTTTTTGATGCTCAGGAGTAATAGCGAATGGCATTGGTCGTCTTTCCCATGTCTGCGGGGCTTGTTTTGGCTGAGCACTTTCCAAGCTAACAGTTGGTCGTTTGGTTGACCAACGACATTATGGATTGGCCAGTGGCTCGGCGAGAACTCTCACTGCCATTGCTTGTTGATCCAGTTGGCAATGGTGTCGTCCTGCTCGCTGCGCGTGCCTGGGTTGGTAAATGTAGTGGTTGGTATTGATCGAGTATTGCGTCTTAATCAGTATTCACGTGCGTCGTGGGTGCGCTGTGCGTCAAACGGCCAAACTCTTGCATCTGCCTTGGTGTTGATCACCAAGGCCGGTCGGGTTATGCGGGCCCGGTGTGGCTCGGCCCGGGCTTGAGGCCATCCACAGGGTACCCAATTAAGCCAATTGCGTAGTGTGCAGATAGCAGCGATGCCATACGCGGAGCGGTTTGCTTTCCCCGGGATGTCCGCGTAACACAGGTTGGGTGCACACTTGGTCGACTTAATGCTGGGGTCGACCATTCGTAGGTCGGCCCAAGTGCGTATCGCAGCGAGCGGCAAATCGGAAAACCCGGCTGGGCGAACGCGTTTGATCTCCGGCTGGGCCCAGTTGGTGATGGCATGGTGTCGCTTGGTCTGCGCCAAGCAGTAGCAAGTGGCAAAATCCTGACGCGCACTGCGGGCCGCTTTGCGAACTGTACAGATCCAGGTTGGGATCGGTGGTGACCGAGTCGCCTTAGTCGCCGCCGCCAGCATACATCCAGGCGTCCTGGATACACGGTGGTGGCAACATAGCCATAGGTAACGAGCAACTTTATCAGTTCGGCTGCCTACCTTCTAGCGGAATGACGTTCTGGTCTACCGCTTGCTGCTGGTAGGTGGGCATAAAGTAGCCCATGCCTCAATTGCCTAGCAGTACAACGGTTTCTACGTTATGAGCTTCTAGCAGCCAGCGTACCTCGACCCTGAGGTCAACTAATGTGTGATCGAACAGCAAGGTGCTTTCAAAACCCCGGAACCTGGTATTCCAGCCAGGAAATCCGATGCTGTGGGTGGCCTATATACTACTACCTAATATAGTGCTTAAATGAAGTTGCTGTCGTCTTGGGTGGTGGCCTTATTGTTACCTTCAGCTTACGTTCCGCCGCGAGGCAGTACAGCCCTTGGAACGGGTGCCCGCTGGAGTCGGTGCGCCCAGCGGTTGGTCCCGGCAGCCCGATAAACTCGCGGATAACTCCCGGCGATCGGGCCTCAGTGCCCACCGTCTGCGTTTTTGCTGCCGTAGCTGGTTCGGTAGTAGATGTTGGCGAGGCTCTTGATGCAGGTTGATCGTCATCGAGTGCCTCCGCGCTGACACGGGTCCCGTTGCGCTGGACATAGCAAGATAGTTACGGCGATTAGCTGGGCTCATCGTCGGGGCAGTAGCCCCCAGCTTGGGCGTGTCTGAACCTTCTCGGCGATAAAAAGATCGAGATAGCGTACATCCCTAGTCAATACTAGGCGAAGTTGTCGCTGATTATTTCCAGAGGAGACATACCGGTCAGCTCGACGAGCCGAGTGCGACCAAGACAAATATGCTCGTGAATTGCATTAGCGTAACATGCACGGCCGCGGTTGGAGAAGGGCTATGCAGGGTTACCGAAAGCGCCCATTCGTTGGCTTCAACCTGGACAGCGTAGGTCCCTCCGACGGATTATCGTCTGCCTTTGGCAGTCGTAGCAATTGTAAAAGGATACCGCTGTAAAAGGATACCGCGGAACGGCCCGCTTCAGCAGCGATGTCAGCGATGGTCGCCGCGAGGATGCTTTTGCCCGCGATGACGGTTGGGGCGGCGGCGTCGATCGTCGTTTGTGTCCACCGGTCCCAATGCGCGGGGTACCCGAGCTGGACTGGCAATCGGATTCCGTCGAGGTTGACACCTAGCGCCTCATTTCTCGCGCGCGGTGCTTGCGTTTCATGCACAGTGAGTCCCTAGAGCAAAGCCGAATCTGATGCTAGGTCCAGATTTGGAACCTGGCTGGGGCTGGGTTTCTGGGTCCGTCGGGGATTGAGGGAGCTAACGGTGATCAAGCTGTACAGCACCAACAGCGAATTCTAGCTCGACTGGATCAAGCATGTCGTGCGCAGATGTGTTCGGACATGGCCCGCAGTAGACTTCTACAGCAACATCCTAGGCATGCTACTGATCAAGTAGCTAGATCTGCCCGGAGGGTCAGGGCCAGCATTTCTTCTTCAGCGTCGTCATCGGTAATTGCGTGGGGTTTTTCGAGTTCGTCGGTCTACCGCCCTCCCCGGGTGTCGGGCATCTCGTGCCGGATGCCGATTCTGAGTGTTGGTGGTATTACCACCGTGGTGAGCACGATGAGTTATCTCGCGTTTCACGGTGCCTGCTGGGGAGTGCGGACGCCTACCGGAAACGGCTTAAGGACAAAGCGTGTCAATGGGCCCGATATTAACCTGCAACCAGAACGAGACACAGGTTTCCGTGACAGTGCATCCAGGGGTGTACGTGTGGTCGTTCTACTGCCAGGCCCGCAATGGCATTACGCCGGACTTCTATTTATTGCTAGACAAAGCAGTTCAGTATACATGATACATAGGCTGTACTAAAGAAAGCTGTACTAAAGAAGGCTGTTGGCTGGCGGATTGACATGCTGGCTTAGAGCTCATGATGACTCGATCGTTTTTTGGTCGATATGCGGATCACGGCGTTGTTTACCGAGCAGCAGCGCGAGCTGATTTCTCGACTGATGCAGCCGCTGAGCGAGCCAGTGGATCCGATGGCCTTCAGCCGGATGCGGCGTATCCGACTGAGTTTGATGGTCAACCGGTGCGATTGCATCAATCTCTTGGATTGTGTGTCTTGCAATGACACTGCCGCGAAACCATGTTGCCCATAACTCGCCCGCTACCTGTGTGGTACTCAAACATCCTGTTGGCCTAGTTGGCCACCGCTGTACTCGGATACCTTCACCGCTAGCTGCTGCTTGCCGCGTCTACCTCCGGGGTGTTGCTGGTATGCGACGCCGGGTTCGATCTCATGATCGCCGAACCCAATGACGTCTGGTTGTCGGTGATCACGCCCTGCTGGTTAAAGGTGACGTTGGCGATCCTACGATCACGTGTGCGCAGCGTATCATGCGACTCACCCTGCCGCTCTGATGCTTGCTGGAGCCTCAGTTCTCACTATGGTTGGTGCCCCCATTAGTCTGAGGCAAGGATGGTACAGAGGTTTGGGTCAGCGAGCCCGTCGAGCAGCGAAGTGAGTTGAGTGCATGGACAACATGCTGACCGGAAAACAGGGCAAAAAGTGCGCTGGATTCGGTCAGTTTACGCGCGGTTACTGGGTTGGCCAGTTGCGTGATGGACACTAGATGTCTGATTCGTGCGACCACATGTCGGTTCGCACAATGTTGGCCATCCCCCCGCGAGTCTGTTGGTACGCTGGCGTCGTGGCCTGAGTGGTGGCGGGCCATCCAATCGGAAAACATCTCTGGCAAGTCTGTATTTGTTTCAGTGAGACTTTCGTAGTAGTAGAAGTAACGTACCGCCCAGGCTGCCTTGGTGACAGACACTACCGTACGGTTAGCGCGGAAAAGTCCTTGTGGTTGGCCTCAGCAGATCCAGGCCAGAGGCCAGTAGTCGGTAACGTCGTACGGCCACACGCTGTGCGGTCTGCACGCCGCGGTACGGCCGCACGCTGGCCACCTCCGGTCACCTGGGGATAGATCGGTCACTGACTCCTTCTTGACACCAGCGTAAAGACGGAAACACTATCAGGAAACGAACGTGCGCCCCGGAGAGCCCTCCATCGCAGTTATTAACCGGGCTTCTCCTGAACTCGGTGGGCATGTAGGGAGTGCAATAACAGCTCCTCTCCTCCTGCCGTTGGCCTGGCGCCGGCCAGCGATGGGGGCCTCGGTACGTACTGCGGTTTATGGGGGTTGGCGCTACTGGTCGGTCCGGCCAACGTGATCATGCTATTAAGTTCGCTACCCGGCGTCGGCTACGGTGTGGTGGAGAACTCTAGGGGACGCTTGGACCTGCATTCGATCAAGCGGGCTAGCACCCATATTCACCTACCTCGCCGTGGACACCGCCGGCAACGTTGCCCAGAGAGCGATCTTCCACCGCGAGGTGAACCGCATGCCCGCGCAGGTGTATTTGACAGCCCACAGCTCGGTGCAGTACAACCCGTGCGATGCCGACCTGCAGCTGTAGGTGGGGGCGTGTTTCTAACAAGGGCGTGGTCGATATCTATCGCATCTTCATCGGTGAGCGAAGCGACGAGTATGCCGACTGTCCACTAACCGAGAGGGCATGGCGTTGGCGACCCTGTTGCAGGTGTCGTCCGACATGTGGCCACCGGACTGAGCGGCCTTAGGTCGATACTGGCAGGAGCCACTGGCCAAAATGTACATTGGCTACGCCGTCTGTGACCTAATCTGTATCCGATCGCCGCGGCCCACATATAAGCTATCAAGGACATTGCTTTGCAACGCCCAGGGTAGCGGTTATCGGAGAACATTGCGTTGCTAATTACCGACCGGATTTTTGCTGCAGCGATTCCTCGATTAGAGGCGGTTGCCGTAGGGTGCCATCAAAGAACGGCGGTTCGACCGGTTGATGGCTGTATTGTGCCCAGCGAACCGGCTCATGCCGCGATTTGTCCGACAGTTTCCCTGCAACTTGTTACTATGGGATCGTGACAGGCGGCTCAGGATGGGGCTTCTGCTGGGCTGCTTAGTTAGCTACATGTAGCATGTTATTAAACAGCCAGATGAGCAGATCCGCCTGATTAAGTCGCCGCTTGCCTACGCTGTTCTTTTGCTGTGTTTCAGCGCCCGATAACTCCGTTGAACTCGTGGTCGGTTTAGGCGAAGTTGTTACTCACGGTTAGCAGTGATTGGTGACTCAATGGCTCAGCCGCATAGCTTTATAGTTCCCGAAGTTACGTAGTTAAATTCTGTGGTATGGTGGACCTTGCTGTATTGCAAGAAGGGCCATTGCGCGGCGGCCGTATGGTCATAGGTGAAAGGTTTGACACCAAGTTGATGTTCGCGCTGTGCAGGAGGTCCGAGGTCGTGCTTCCCACAGGCCTGTGGCGTCCTGGTAGGACGGATCAGACATTCAGCAACAGGTTTTGGTGCCGACATGACCGGGCTATGAGCACCGGCCAGCGCTGCTCCCCCAACCTGCACGATATGGGGTTGCTCATTTTGAATCACGGGTCATGATCATGCTGGTGTCGATGGTAATCGCACCGGGCTCAAACTCCCGTTGTTAGGTCGTAGCCAAGAATTTCCTCGCGCTTGCGTTTGGTGCTGGGGTTTGGATGCGGCCGGCGAGGGTTCTACGGACGCTGCAGCCGGGTATTCGGCTTCGAGCTGCTTTGACCAATCCGGCATTGAGGGCGCAAAAACCTGACTCGCTGGTCGTAGACTCTAATACGTAGGTGTTTTGTTGTGCCTCCCGGCTGGCATGGCCTGATGGGACGACAATTTTCGAGGTGGGACCTTACACAGGTCCTCGACTTAAAGTGCTGAGGTGCCCACTGGGTGCCCAATCGTGTACCGACTGTCATGCAATCACGATAGATCTGCGTAATAACTGGCCACGGGTTTTGCAGGGCAGTGTATTTGACTTAGCATCGACGTCACTGTGGCAGCGACTCGCTTGCAGGGCTGGATAGCTATGTCGCCGTCGAGGATGGCGCACCACTCGACTCGGACGAATTTGAAGCCAAAATCGAAGAAGAACGCGCCGCGGCAGCCGGCTGCGACCAGGGCGTGTTTTTTCAGTTGGTCTACAACTAGCAGTGTGCGCTGGCCATCAAATCGTTTGGCGAACGAGGCTGGACTGCCTGCGGTAAGTCATTGTCCTACTTAGTTACGCCAGCCCAGCTGGTCCCCGGACCCGAAACCGAAGTTGGATCGCTGATCGCCCGCAAAATTGAGGTCAGTACTGCCAAGAGGCGCTCGCCGGGTTCGTTACCTGGTGTGAAAGTCGTCGAGAGAATCGTGGCTCTAGGAGGTAATTCTTGTGAGCTTAGCACCGACTACTACCTGCGTGGTGGTGTGGTTGCTGATAATGACCGTTCCGGTGTCGCTGGCTATGCCAGCGTAGATCCATTGAACCCTATTGAGTAGCTGTTTGAGTAGCTGTTCCGAATCAGCACCTCGGCTGTTGGCGTTCGCTGAGTTCTGCATTTACTTCGGCGGCAGACTAGCTCAATTGTGATCGTGGCGTTGGCGTGGCTGTGTCGGCGGGAAGGTTTCAATCGCCGAGCAATATGCGGCTGTTGTACATGGCCTGTAAGTGGCATGGCTGACGCGGGCTAGCATCAACAGAGCAGGGATGGTGGTATTGTATGAAGGCCGTTGCCTAATGGTGCTGGTGGCAGTGCCGATCTTGATGGAGGTGGCTGCCAATTATGCGATTCATGCGGTATTGCCGGCTACGAATTTCTTTGGGCTTGACACCATACTTAATCACTCTAATCAGGATGACTACATGAGGATGTAGATCCAGGCGACTGCCACGATGGTCATCTAACCATCAGACGGCCTTTAGCGTGGTGGTGGCATTAGCGCCCACAGACTTATCCGGCGCCGCAAATCGAAAATTCGGTCAGCTCCGACAGCAGTCGTTACAGTGATGGTCAAGACATCGTTGACGATGACATCGTCAACATCATATGAGCTGAGTCGGTAGAGGAATCGATTCCTGGAGGTTCCTGAAACCTTGTGGAGAGATGTACTGGAATTTCCGCAGGATTCCTCCGGTGCGACAGCGCAGTTACAGTCTGATATACTGGGGTTTCGTAGTGGACGAAGCTTATTTAGGCGTTTATCCACGAAATGCAGATACTTGCACTTGATGTGGCGATTGCTAACGTCCAATTATTTGGGGGGAGCTACTGGGGTAACTGGACTCGCTGGGGTTCAGCTATCCTGGTCCCGGCGGTGGCTGTACTGTATGGTCTTCCGGTGGCTACTAGTTCTGCGGTGCTGAGCGGTGCCCCAGCCGCGGCTGTCGCCCTGTTTACGGGCTGTGTGGCTATGGCGGTGCACCCTGGCGATAGATACCCAGGTTGAGCCAGCCTGGGGTGCACTAACAGCGCTGTGTTTCCCGCTCGCTTGCAGGGGCGGATCGGCCGCCTCGGCGATCGCTTTGGGTTCAGCGGTGGTGCACCTCATGGGTTTTGTCAGCACCATGCCTCGTGATGATGACCAGGTGGCGACGATACTGGCCACGCTGGCTGGTGGATGGATTCGGAGGCCTGCCGGCCGGTACCGCGATGGCGCCCTGCACATGGCAGGCTGAACAACGGCAGCTTGGCAAGGAGGCCCAAGACGCCAACCGGGAAGTTTTTGAATATGATAATCGTATTCAGTAAGGTGCACTGGGTGGCGTCGGCGCTGTGGAAGATAGCCACGCGATAATGAATAAACCCTGGTCAGTGCCACGGAAATCGGAGTTGAGTCGTGAAGCGAGCGGGTCTGAAAAGCTCGACGGTTAGCTTACGCAATGCTAATTTCAGGCAGGTCAGGTTGGGCGATACTAGGTACGGGAGGCAAAGCGGCCGTGAACCGCGGTGACGCCGGCAAGCTTGGCGGGCAGTCTGTCATTGCTCGGGCGCACGTTAAGGTTGATGGCGACGTTGTTAGCCGATTCGCTACCTGTTGTCGCGCCCTCGGCCTTGCGGTCTACGACCGTCAACGTCCGGCCGACCTGGCCGCCGCTCGGTCGGGTTTCACCGCACTTGCCCGCATCGCGCATGATCAGTGTGATGTCTGGATCGGGTTAGCCGCTGCTGGTGACGTGTCCACCCCTGTACTGGCAGCGATTTCGTGTACCGCTGACACCGCGGGCATGCTGCAACGTCAGGTGGAACTGGCCCCCGCCGCGTTGGGCTTTCACTACGACACCGGACTGTACCTGCAGTTTCGAGCCATCGGTCCGGATGATTTCCATCTCGCCTATGCGGCGTCACTAGCGTCAACCGGGGGGCCCGGACCCTATGCCGAGGCCGATCAGATAGTCACCGGTATCATCGACCGCCGGCCAGGTTGGCGGGATGCCCGTTGGGTCGCTGCCGTCATCCACTACCGCGCCGGGCGCTGGTCGGATGTCGTCAAGCTGTTGACTCCGATCGTGAATGACCCTGATATCGACGAGGCTTACACGCACGCCGCCAAGATTGCATTGGGTACCGCGCTGGCCCGGCTGGGTATGTTCGCCCCGGCATTGTCGTATCTGGAGGAGCCAGCGGGCCCGGTCGCGGTGGCGGCTGTCGATGGCGCGTTAGCCAAAGCGCTGGTGCTACGTGCGCACACGGACGAGGAGTCGGCCAGCGAAGTTCTGCAAGATTTGTACGCGGCACATCCGGACAACGAGCAAATTGAGCAGGCCCTGTCCGACACTAGTTTTGGGATCGTTACCACTACCGCGGCCCGGATCGATGCTCGCACCGATCCATGGGATCCCGAGACCGAACCTGGTGTGGAAGATTTCATCGACCCCGCAGCCCACGAACGCAAAGCCGTGCTGCTTCATGAGGCCGAGCGCCAGCTCGCCGAATTCATCGGCCTGGATGAGGTCAAAAACCAGGTGTCACGGCTGAAGAGTTCGGTGGCTATGGAGCTAGTGCGTAAGCAGCGTGGGCTCATGGTAGCGCAACGTGCCCACCACCTCGTCTTTGCTGGCCCACCTGGGACAGGCAAGACCACAATCGCCCGTGTGGTCGCCAAAGTTTATTGTGGCCTAGGCCTTTTGAAGAAAGAGAATATCCGAGAAGTGCATCGCGCCGACCTTATCGGCCAGCACATCGGTGAGACCGAGGCCAAAACCAACGCGGTCATCGACAGTGCACTAGACGGAGTGTTGTTTCTTGACGAAGCCTACGCCCTAGTGGCTACGGGCGCTAAAAACGACTTCGGTTTGGTGGCCATCGACACTTTGCTGGCACGGATGGAGAACGATCGTGACCGGCTAGTCGTGATCATCGCCGGCTACCGCGCCGATCTGGATAAGTTCCTGGACACTAACGAAGGCTTGCGGTCGCGGTTCACCCGTAATATCGATTTTCCTTCATACGCATCGCATGAGTTGGTCGAGATCGCGCACAAGATGGCCGAACAGCGAGACAGCGTCTTCGAGCAGGCTGCGCTCGACGAGTTGGAGGTTCTGTTCGCTAATTTGGCGACATCGTCTACCCCTGACTCCAATGGAATCTCTCGGCGCAGCCTCGACATCGCGGGCAACGGGCGGTTTGTCCGCAACATCGTTGAACGTTCAGAAGAAGAACGTGAATTCCGGTTGGACCATTCGAACAATGTCGGTACTGGTGAGTTAAGTGACGAGGAACTCATGACCGTAACGTCCGAGGATGTACGGAGATCGGTAGAGCCGTTGCTGCGCGGTCTCGGACTTATGGTACCGCATGACTAGTAATGAGCTGCCCGGCGAGTGGTCAGGGGAAAGGCGTTCGTTCTTCTCGCGAACGCCGGTCAACGACAATCCTGACAAGGTGGTCTACCGCCGCGGATTTGTCACCCGTCACCAAGTGACAGGCTGGCGGTTCGTTATGCGCCGGATCGCCTCCGGTATCGCTTTGCACGACACCCGAATGCTTGTCGACCCGTTGCGCACCCAGTCACGTTCGGTGCTGGTGGGCGCACTACTGGTGATTACTGGGCTGATAGGTTGCTTTGTGTTCTCATTCATCCGGCCCAATGGTGCAGCAGGTAACAACGCGGTGCTTGCCGATCGGTCTACCGCCGCACTGTATGTACGGGTGGGCGATGAGCTCCACCCGGTGCTCAACCTGACCTCGGCTAGGCTGATCGTCGGCCGGTCGGTCAACCCCATCACAGTGAAAAGCAGCGAGCTGGACCGGTTTCCGCGCGGCAATCTGATCGGTATTCCAGGAGCACCGGAGAGGATGGTGCAAAACACAACCCATGACGCGAACTGGACGGTGTGTGACGTCGTCAGTGGGGAAGGCGGGCACGCTGCTCACAGCATGGGTGTCACAGTGATCGCCGGTCCGCCGGACAGTCACGGCATGCGGGCCGCCGTGCTGGGGTCCGCGCATGGTGTCTTGGTTGATGCTCCGTCTGAGCGGGGAGGCAGCACCTGGCTGCTGTGGGACGGCAAGCGCAGCGAAATCGACTTGGCTGACCACGCAGTGACCGACGCGCTGGGGTTTGGTGTCGGTTTTGCTGAGGTGCCTGCGCCCAGGCCTATCGGGGCAGGGTTGTTCAACGCGATCCCCGAAGCGCCGCCGCTGAAGGCGCCCGTCATTCCGAATGCTGGTGCCACACCAAGCTTCGGAGTGCGCGCTCCTATCGGGGCGGTGGTGGTGTCCTTTGGTCTGGCGGCACTGGGCAAGAACCCATACGACTCGGTGCGGTATTACGCGGTGTTGCCGGACGGTCTGCAGCCTATCTCGCCGGTGCTTGCCGCGATCCTGCGCAACATCAATTCTTATGGGCTGCAGCAGCCGCCGCGGCTTGGTGCCGACGAGGTCGACAAGTTGCCGGTGTCGCGGATGCTGGACACCGAGCGTTATCCTGAACAGCAGATCAGTCTCATCGACGCTGGCTATGCCCCGGTCAGCTGCGCATATTGGAGCAAACCAGCCGGGGCCGCTACCAGCTTTCTGAGTCTAATGTCCGGCGCGGCGCTGCCAGTGCCTGATGCTGCGCGCGCTGTCGAGCTGGTTAGTGCCCCCTCCCGGGGAGATAGCTCGACGGCCAGTCGGGTTGTGCTGACACCCGGCACCGGCTACTTCGCTCAAACCGTGGGTGTTGGCTCGGCAGCGCCAGCCACCGCGTCATTGTTCTGGGTCTCCGATACCGGGGTGCGCTATGGTATTGACACCGAGGCTGATGCAAGATCGGAAGCTACCGCTGGCCCCGGCAAAATCGTTGAGGCTCTTGGCCTGAAACTACCTGCAGTGCCTATTCCGTGGTCAATATTGTCGCTGTTCGCGGTTGGACCGACGCTGTCGCGTGCCGACGCACTGCTGGAACACGATGGCTTGGCACCCGATACCAGGGCCGGTCGTACGACGACAGCATACGGGGAGCACCGATGAGTCGACTTATCTTCGAAGCTCGTCGGCGGCTACCGCCACCCAGTAGCCGCAAGGGTACCATCCTCATCGAGGCGCCTTCTGAATTGCCTCGTGTGATTCCGCCGTCGCTCCTGCGGCGTGCGATGCCCTACATGATCGTGATCCTGATCGTCGGCATGATCATCGCGATGGTCGCCACCGGGATGCGGATCATCTCCCCCCAGACATTGTTCTTTCCATTCGTGATGTTGTTGGCGGCGACCGCGCTCTATCGCGGCAACGACAACAAGATGAGCACCGAGGAGGTCGACGCCGAACGGGCTGATTACCTGCGATACTTGTCGGTGGTCCGAGACAACATCCGGAACCAGGCCGCTGAGCAGCGCGCGGCCGCACAGTGGTCCCACCCTGAGCCGACGGCGTTGGCAGGCGTGCCCGGATCCCGCCGTCAGTGGGAGCGAGACCCGCATGACTCCGACTTCCTGCTTGTGCGGGTCGGGCGGCGCCAAGTGCCGCTGGACGCCGCGCTGCGGGTCAAAGACACTGCGGACGAGATTGACCTGGAGCCGGTGTCGTATAGCGCATTACGTAGTCTGCTCGATGTCCACCGCATCGTTCGTGACGTGCCGACCGGAATTGATCTGAGCAAAGTTTCGCGGATTACGGTATTTATTGACACTGAGAGCTCCAAGGATGAAGCGCGTGCGGCGTTGCGCGCTTGGATTGCTCAGGCAGTGACCTGGCACGATCCGGCGTTGCTTGGGGTGGCGCTGGCCACTCGCGATCTGGAGAGCAGCGATTGGTCCTGGCTTAAATGGTTGCCACACGTCGACATTCCCGGTCAGCTTGATGGTGTCGGCTCGGCGCGTTACTTATCGACCGACCCCGACGAGCTGGTCTCACTGCTGGGAGCTGCGCTTACCGACCGCCCTGCGTTCACTGGCATGTCGGTTGATGCGCTGCGTCACCTGATGATAGTGATCGATGAACCCGACTACGATTTAAATGCCTCAACTTTGGTGATGGGCCGCGCCGGGGTTACGGTGGTGCATTGCTCTACCACACCGCCGCACCGCGAACAGTATTCGGATCCCGATCAGCCGATACTGCGTATTGTGCGTGGCACCATCGAACGTTGGCAGACCGGAGGCTGGCAGCCCTACATCGACACCGCTGACCGACTTGGCGCCCACGAGGCCGCCCACCTGGCCCGCCAGCTGTCACGGTGGGACTCCAACCCTACACACGCCGGGTTGCGCTCTGCGGCCACCCGCGGCGCCAGCTTCACGACGCTGCTGGGAATCCCGGATGCGTCACGGCTGGATGTGACCACACTGTGGGCTCCTCGACGCCGCGACGACGAGCTACGCATACCGATCGGTGTTACAGGCACCGGCGAGCCGTTGATGTTTGATCTCAAGGACGAAGCCGAGGGCGGTATGGGTCCGCACGGCCTGATGATCGGGATGACAGGATCCGGTAAGTCGCAGACTCTGATGTCGATTCTGTTGTCGCTGTTAACAACTCACTCGGCAGACCGGCTGATCGTGATCTATGCAGATTTCAAGGGTGAGGCTGGTGCCGACAGCTTCCGAAATTTCCCACAGGTTGTCGCGGTGATCTCGAATATGGCTGAGAAGAAGTCGCTGGCCGAAAGGTTCGCTGATACACTTCGCGGTGAGGTGGCCCGTCGGGAGACGCTGTTACGTGAGGCCGGCCGCCGGGTTCAGGGTAGTGCGTTCAACTCGGTGCTCGAATATGAGAACGCAATAGCTGCCGGCGCAGTCGATCTGCCGCCGATTCCAACACTATTTGTGGTTGCAGACGAGTTCACCCTGATGTTGGCCGATCATCCGGAGTACGCGGAGCTGTTCGACTACGTTGCACGCAAGGGCCGCTCGTTCCGGATTCATATCTTATTCGCTTCTCAGACGTTGGACTTCGGCAAAATCAAAGACATCGACAAGAATACTTCATACCGAATTGGGTTGAAGGTGGCCAATGCCAGCGTTTCCCGTCAGATCATCGGTGTGGAGGACGCTTATCACATCGAGTCGGGAAAAGAACACAAGGGCATGGGCTTTTTGGTACCGTCCCCGGGCGCAGCGCCGATTAAGTTCCGCAGCACCTACGTCGACGGTATCTACGAGCCTCCACGATCAACCAAGGTTCGGGTGGTGGAAGTTACTCCAGAACCAAAGCTGTTCACTGCCGGTGTGGTGGAGCCGGATCACCCCATCGTCATCTCCAGTGAAGACGAGGATGAGTCGGTAGCCCCGCCGCGCAAGCTGATAGCGACAATCGGCGAACAGTTGGCGCGCTACGAGCCCCGGGCGCCGAAGCTATGGCTGCCACCGCTTGACGAGTCGATCCAGCTGACTGCGATACTAGCCAGTGCCGAAGTGCCGCAACGGCAGTGGCGCTGGCCGCTCGGCGAGATTGACAAGCCTTTTGAAATGCGTCGTGACCTTTTGATGTTTGATGCTAACTCGTCTGCCGGTAATATGGTGATCCACGGCGGTCCAAAATCCGGAAAATCGACTGCGTTGCAGACATTTATCTTATCAGCAGCGAGTCTGCATTCGCCGCGTGATGTGACGTTCTACTGCTTGGACTATGGTGGAGGACAGTTGCGAGCGATTCAGGATCTGCTGCACATCGGTAGCGTTGCGTCGGCTCTAGAACCCGAACGAATCCGTCGTACCTTTGGTGAGCTTGAGCAGCTGCTGCTATCACGGCAACAGCGGGAGGTATTCCGGGACAAGCGGGCCAGTGGTTCGGCTCCAGATGACTGTTTCGGCGATGTCTTTCTCGTCATCGACAACCTCTACGCTTTCGGGCGCGACAATACGGATCAGTTCAATACCCGTAACCCGTTGCTGGCCAAGGTAACTGAGCTCGTCAATGTCGGACTGGCATACGGAATACATGTGATAATCACTACCTCGAGCTGGCTAGAGGTGCCGCTGGTGATGCGAGACGGGTTCGGTTTGCGATTAGAGCTCAAGCTGCCCGATGCCCGGGACAGCAACGTGCGCGTGGTTGGTGCACTACGTCGCCCGGCCGACGCTGTCCCGCACGATCAGCCTGGTCGCGGGTTGACTATGGCCGCCGAACATTTTTTATTCGCTGCTCCGCAGCTAGACCAGGTTGCCGTGATCAATGCTCGCCACGCCGGTGTGGCTGCGCCACCGGTGCGGTTGCTGCCCGCCAACCTTGCGCCCGATGCTGTTGGTGCACTCTATCGAGGCCCGGAACAAGTTGTAATCGGCCAGCGTGAAGAGGATCTGGCACCGGTTGTTGTTGACTTTGCCAACAATCCATTGTTAATGGTGTTTGGCGACAGTAAATCTGGTAAGACCACGCTGCTGCGCCACATCATCCGCACGATCCGCGAACATTCTTCCCCCGACCAGGTAGCGTTTATTGTGCTGGATCGGCGGCTGCACCTCGTGGACGAGCCACTATTTCCCGACAATGAATACACCGCCAACATCGACAGGATCATCCCGGCGATGCTTGGGCTGGCCAATCTCATCGAAGCGCGCCGGCCACCGGTAGGTTTGTCGGCAGCGGAATTGTCCCGCTGGGCATTTGCGGGCCACATCCATTACTTGCTCATCGACGACGTCGACCAGGTGCCGGATTCACCAGCGATGAGCGGTCCATATATCGGACAGCGGCCGTGGACCAACCTCATCGGGCTGCTTGGTCAGGCCGGTGATTTGGGGCTGCGGGTGATCGTCACAGGGCGTGCCACCGGATCGGGGCACGCGCTGATGACCAACCAACTGCTGCGTCGCTTGAACGACCTGCAGGCAACTACGCTGATGTTAGCGGGCAATCCGGCCGACAGTGGCAAGATCCGGGGCCAGCGATTTAGCCGATTGCCGGCCGGACGGGCGATTCTGCTGAGCGACAGCAATAGCCCGACGTATGTACAGTTGGTCAACCCGTTGGCCGGAGAGTCGGTACCAGAACGGGTCAACGATGGTGGATTCCTCTGATGATTGGTAAAACGCGACAGAAGGAGTGATAGTCATGACATTGCGAGTTGTTCCTGAGAAGCTGGCCGCGACCAGTGAGGCGATGAAGGCGCTGACGGCACGGCTGGAGGCCGCGCATGCTGCCGCGTTTCCATGCCTCGTTGCGGTGGTGCCGCCGGCGGCGGATCCGGTGTCGTTGCAGACCGCCGCCGGGTTCAGTGCTCGTGGTCAAGAGCACGCTCTGGTGGCAGCCCAAGGTGTTGAAGAGCTGGGCCGCGCCGGTATCGGTGTAGGCCAATCCAGTACGCACTATGCAATCAGTGATGCCTTGGCAGCTTCAACTTATGGGATCGTGGAAAGCTGACGATGAGTGCAACTGTCTGGATGACCTCGCCGCCGGCGGTGCATTCGGTTTCGCTAAGCTCTGGCGCCGGGCCGGGACTACTGCTGGCCACGGCCGCCGCATGGAGCAAGCTAAGTACTGCATACAGCCCGTTTGCAGCAGATCCCAATGCGTTCTTAGCAGTATCGGTTCCAGGGTACCCCGCCCAGGCGGCTGTGGGATTGACTACCCAGCATGAAAAAACCGCATCAGCAGTATGCACCAGTGCGGTAGCGGTGATGCCGATGTTAGTTGAATTGGCTGTCAACCGCATCATCCGTGGGGTATTGGTGTCGGCGAAATTTTTTGGGGTCAATGCGATCCCGATCGCGCTCAATGATGCCGACTATCCGCGGATGTGGGTCCAAGCCACTGCCACGATGGCCACCTATCAGGTGGCCATCGTGGCAGTGCTGGCGTCGGCTCCGCGCATCATCTCGGCGTCGGTCGTGCTGAATCCCGGAGTCGGGGAAGTCGTCAGCGCCACAGCCAACGATCCTGTGTCGTGGATCTGGCAGCTTCCCCAAGCACGGTGGAACGCATACATGAACTTGTCTCTATGGATATATCAAGACATCTATGAGTTTTTGAAGAATCTGATTGCCAAAACCGTAGCGATAATTGAAGCATTCTTGACCAATTCGGAAGCTGCGTTGGTGACATACGTTCTGCTGTTGTCTGCGGTCGTCTACCAGTTGTTCTTTAACGCTATAGGCTGGACGACCTGGGCTCTTATCTTGAGTTCGCCATTCACGGTACCGCTGGCTAGCAGTCTGGGCTTATTTGCATCATTGGCTTGGCTGCCCACCCAGATTGCAGTATTTGCAGATCCGGCCGTCGGGGCGGCGCCCCCAGTCGTCGCTGCTGCGGCGGGGCAGTTTATGTGGCTAGCAACGTCCTGGCGATTGGCTGAATATGTGTGTTCTACAGGGTACTTCTGGATGCCAATATCGGAGTTATGTTCGATTGCCACGCAGTGGTGTCCGGCTAGAGTGCTCGGGCGTTCGGATTTGCCGGGACCGTACACAAAGAAGCCTGCCTAGGTGCCCAATGATTAAGCGTGTTGTGGGTTGTCCATGCTAGTTGGCGATGAGTTCGGTGGCGGCTCACAAGTGCTGAGGGTGTTGGATACCTGGGGTCAAGATCCGGGAGATCTTGCCAAGCTCAGCCAAGCCAACACAATGGGTTGGGGAGAGGAGGCTCGGAAAGTTAATAACGCAATTTCACTATGTGTTCGTTAGTAATCGAAATATGAAAGGATATAATTGTTGTGAGTCTTTTGGATGTTCATATCCCACAACTGGTCGCCTCGGAGTCGGCGTTCGCTGCCAAGGCTGCGTTGATGCGCAGCCAGATTAATCAGGCTGAGTGTGAGGCGATCTCGGCTCAGGCGTTTCACCAGGGGGAGAGCTCCGCAGCATTTCAGTCCGCGCATGCTCAGTTTGTCACCGCGGCAGAGAAAATCAACGCTCTGCTCGATATTGCGCAGCAGCATTTGGGTGAGGCAGCAGAGACGTATGTGGCCACCGATGCTACGGCTGCGTCGACTTACACCACCGGGCTGTGATCCGACTACTAGACTAAAAATAACCGAAAGGATTTGTTATGACACAGATTATGTACAACTACCCGGCAATGTTGGACCACGCCGGGAATATGTCAGCCTGCGCCGGCGCTTTGCAGGGGGTGGGCATCGACATCGCTGCCGAGCAAGCTGCGTTGCAAGCTTGCTGGGGGGGCGATACTGGGATTAGTTATCAGGCCTGGCAGGTGCAGTGGAACCAGGCCACGGAAGAGATGGTGCGTGCCTACCATGCAATGGCCAACACTCACCAAAACAACACTTTGGCTATGCTCACCCGCGACCAAGCTGAAGCCGCCAAATGGGGCGGCTAATCGTGCGGTCATGAAGGTCGATCCCAACGCCGTTGAGTTGACGGTCGATCACGCGTGGTTCATTGCGGAAGTCATTGGAGCGGGTAGCTTCCCGTGGGTTCTGGCTATTACCACCCCATATCGCGACGCTGGGGAACGGAGCGCCTTCGTCGAACGTCAGGTGGACGAACTGACACGGATGGGTCTGTTGGTGGCAGAAAACTCCGTCGATCCGACAGTCGCTGATTGGATCAGGGTGGTGTGTTTCCCTGATCGATGGCTCGACCTCCGTTACTTAAGGTCAACGTCGGCCGTTGGCGACAGCGAGCTGCTACGTGGCATGGTTGCGCAGCGCGCTGGCGTCAGTGACAAAACCGTGGTCGCGCTGCGCAGTGCGCAGTTGATCACGTTTACCGCAATGGATATCGATGATCCGCTCAGGCTGGTGCCGATTCTCGGCGCCGGCTTGGCGCAGCGGCCACCGGCGCGCTTTGACGAGTTCAGCATGCCGATGCGGGTCGGCGTTCGGGCCGACGAACGATTGCGGTCCGGCACTTCGTTAGCGGAAGTCGCTGATTACCTGGGTATTCCTAAATCGGCGCAGCCGGTGGTGGAATCGGTGTTCTCCGGTCCTCGGAGCTACGTCGAGATAGTCGCCGGCTGCCGCCGCGACGGGAAGCACGCTACCACCGAGGTCGGGATGAGTATCGTTGACACCACCACGGGCCGAGTGCTGGTCAATCCGTCCCGCGCATTCGACGGCGAGTGGGTGTCCACGTTCAGCCCAGGGACTCCCTTTGCCATCGCTGTCGGAATCGAACAGCTAACAGCCACTTTGCCAGAGGGCCAATGGTTCCCCGGCCAGCGACTGTGTCGAGATTTCTCTGGCCAAACTTCATAGCCAGACTACGACGCGGGCCGCAAGTCCGAGCAGGCGATCGGCGATTCAAAACAGTCGGGTGACACAGCGTAGTAGTAGTGAAAACCATGGCCGTGCAGGCGATGCGGTCGTCATAGATAGAGAGAAAACGATGTACCAAGTATGGTGTACGTCTTTGCAGAAGAATTTTGCGAGGGCCCGGTGACGTCCGGTGCCGTCATGCCGATAGTCCGCGTCGCCATTCTCGCGGACAGCCGGTTGATAGAAATGGCTCTGCCCACCGAATTGCCGTTGCGCGAAATCCTTCCCGCGGTAAAGCGTTTGGTGGTTCCTGCAGCGTCGGATAATGATTCTCCGCTGGCTGCCAACGCGAGTTTGCACCTGAGCCTGGCTCCCATCGGTGGAGCACCATTCAGCCTGGATGCCAGCCTGGACACCGTTGGAGTCGTCGACGGTGATCTGCTCGCATTGCAGCCGGTGCCAGTCGGTCCGGCGGCGCCCGGTATTGTCGAGGATATCGCCGATGCCGCGATGATCTTCTCGACAGCCCGGCTACAGTCGTGGGGCCCGACGCATATTCGACGCGGGGCCCTGGCCGCGACGACCGCTGTGACCTTTGCGGCAACTGGGCTGGGTGTCACCTATCGGGCAGTCACCGGTGCGTTGACCGGATTGCTCGTGGTCATTGTGATCGCGGTGCTCATCGCATTGGGTGGTTTGGTCCTTAGGTCACGTGCGGCGCGCACTGGGTTGGTACTGTCGATCGCAGCGCTGGTACCCATTGGTGCCGTCTTTGCGCTGGCGGTACCCGGCATATTCGGGCCAGCGCAGGTGTTGTTAGCCTCCGCCGGCGTTACCGCGTGGTCGCTAATTGCTCTGATCGTTCCTGGTCCTGAACGCGTGCGGATCGTTGCCTTTTTCACTGCTACTGTGGTGATCGGGGTTGCTGTGATGCTGGAGGCCGGCGCTGCATTGCTCTGGCAGCTAACGCCATTGACCATTGGCTGTGGCTTGATTCTGGCTGCTTTGCTGGTTACTGTCGAGGCGGCTCAGCTCTCCGCATTGTGGGCGCGGTTCCCATTGCCTGTGATCCCGGCACCGGGTGATCCGACCCCGTCGGCGCCGTCGTTTCAGGTGCTTGAGGACTTGCCGCGTCGGGTGCGCATCAGCTCTGCTCATCAGAGCGGTTTTATCGCCGCCGCCACGTTGCTCAGCATGCTAGGCTCGGTGGCGATCGCATTGCGTCCTGAGGCGGTGAGCAGTGTGGGCTGGTACTTGGTAGCCGCAACCGCGGTTGCCGCTACACTGCGTGCCCGGGTGTGGGATTCGGTCGCCTGTAAAGCCTGGTTGCTTGCCCAGCCGTATTTGGTCGCCAGCGTGCTGCTGGGGCTTTACACCGCTACGGGACGTTACGTCGCTGCTTCCGCTGCGCTGCTGGTGCTTGTCGTGGTTGTGTTGGCATGGGCGGTGGTCGCACTCAACCCGCGGATCGCCTCGTCGGATAGCTATTCGCTGCCATTGCGCCGTCTGCTTGGCATGGTCGCCTCCGGTCTTGATGCTTCACTGATCCCCGCCATGGCCTATCTGGTTAGTCTTTTCAGCTGGGTACTCAATCGATGATGCGGTATCGATGATGCGGTCTGAACTTCGAATTGGGCTAGCCGGTATCGCAACGACTCTGGTCGTCTTCCAAGCAACATTGTTGCGAGGCTGTCCGTGGGCACTCGCAATCAGTCCGCCGGTAGTCGATCCAGGTGTACCACCGCCGAACGGCGCACCGGGACCCGTGCAGATAATGCAACAACGCGGCTCATGTATCACTTCCGGAGTCATCCCCGGCACCGATCTAGGTATCGTCACATCCAGTCAATCGATGCTGAATCTTCCTGCAGCCTGGCAGTTTTCCCGCGGCGAGGGTCAATTGGTGGCGATCGTCGATACTGGGGTACGGCCAGGACCGCGACTGCCCAACGTCGAGGCCGGCGGCGACTATGTGGAATCGAGCGACGGCTTGACCGATTGCGACGGGCACGGAACCCTGGTCGCTGGGATAGTCGCCGGCCAACCCGCTCCTTCTGGTGAGGACGGTTTTTCGGGTGTCGCACCCGCGGCGCGATTGCTGTCCATCCGGGTGACCTCCGCCAAGTTCTCACTGCGATCGCTAGGTGGCGATCCACAGCTTAAGCAGGCGTCCCTCGAGGTGACCAGGCTCAGCCGAGCTATTGTACATGCTGCAGACCTCGGTGCGCGGGTGATTAACATCTCTGCGATAACTTGCTTGCCCGCCGATCGGTCCATTGACCAGTCCGGGCTTGGTGCTGCGATCCGCTATGCGGCAGTGGACAAGGATGCCCTGCTCGTGGCTCCGGCGGGCAATGCCGGGTCGACCGGAACGGTTGGTGGTAACATGAACTGCGAGTCCAACCCACTCACTGACCTGGGCCGCCCGGACGATCCGCGGAACTGGGCGAGCGTCACCTCGGTCTCCATTCCGTCGTGGTGGCAGCCATACGTGCTATCGGTGGCGTCGCTGACACCGAGTGGGCGGCCATCGAAATTCACTATGGCCGGGCCGTGGGTGGGTATTGCGGCGCCGGGCGAAAATATTGTTTCGGTGAGCAACCGTGACAGTGGAGATCTGGCTAACGCCCTGCCTAACGATCGGGACCAACAGATCGCGCTGAACGGCACCAGCTATGCTGCCGGCTACGTCTCGGGAGTCGCGGCGTTAGTTCGCAGCAAATATCCGGAACTGACCGCTAAACAGGTGATGCGCCGTATAACCGCGACTGCGCACACCGGTGCCCGGACGCTCTCCAACGTCGTTGGCTCCGGTACTTTGGATTCTGTGGCAGCACTGACCTGGGACCTGCCCGCAACCAACGACTCGCCGCCAGTCCCAGTAAAGCTGGTTACTGTACCGCCGCCGCCAGCACCGAAGGACAACACGCCGCGAAACGTTGCATTTGCCGGGACTGCCACATTGGTTATGGTGGTCGCGGCCGTAGTCGGGACTGCCACGATTGCTGCGCGTCGCCGAGAGGGTACCACCCCGTGAGTGCGCACCGATCACGCCCGGCTGCTATGTGGCCGGGCAGCAGCCGGATTACGCTGGCGCTGCTGGCCGTCATGCCCGCGCTTATGGCGTACCCTTGGTGGTTCACTCGCAGCTACTGGTTGCTTGGCATCGTCGCGCTTGTCGTAGTCGTGTTGTTTGGCTGGTGGCGGGGGCTGTACTTGACCACCATCTTGCGACGACGACTGGCGATGATGTGGCGCCGTGGTCGGCCAGTCAGCGCATCCGGCTCTGCTACGCGGACAACCGTGCTGCTGCGGCTGGGGCCACCGGTCGGCGGTTCAGACGTGATTCCGCTGCCGTTGATTACCCGGTACCTAAACTGCTATGGCATCCGTGCCGACAGTATTCGAATAACCAGCCGCAACAACGAATCCGACGGTGCACTGTGCGAGACCTGGATAGGGTTGACAGTGTCGGCGGCCAAAAACCTGGCGGCGTTGCAGGCGCGTTCATCGCGGATCCCGTTGCAGGAGACTGCCCAGGTCGCGGCGCGTCGGCTCGCTGACCACCTTCGTGAAATCGGTTGGGAGGTCAGCTTGGCCGTGCCGGATGGTATCCCGCGGTTGATCACGGCTGCCGGTGACGAGACGTGGCGCGGGATGCAGCAAGGCTCAGACTACCTTACCGCCTACCGGGTCAATGTCGATGACGAATTGCCTGGCACGTTGGATGCGGTCCGGTTATACCCAGCGCGCGAGACTTGGACGGCGCTAGAGATCGCCTGCCCCGACTCCTCAAGTAACCGCAACACCATTGCAGCTGCGTGTGCGTTTCTCACCGATACGGCTCCACAAGGGGCCGCACCATTGGCAGGATTGACCCCGCAACATGGAAATCACCGGCCGGCGCTGGCAGTGTTGGATTTGTTCTCCGCTCAACGACTTGACGGACACACGGATACGGACGCCGACTTGCTGACCCGGCTCCGCTGGCCCGCTCCTGCGGCAGGGGTTTCATCGTGCACCGCGACCCGAAGCCCAGCCGTTTCGGCCTGATGGCACGACAATCTTGCCGTTCCGGCAGGTGTTCGTCGTTGTCGAGATTGGTGGCAGGCGCCGCTCAGCTGGGTCATCTCAGTATGAAGTGTCTCCTGCCATTAGCGGCCGACCCACTCGTCGGAACGACGGTTAACCTACCGTTCCAGCATTGGTGAGGGTGTCAGGCGCTGGTCTTGCCTGATCGCCTCCTTGGCTAATCAAGCGCGCCAAGTGTTTTCCTGGTCTTCCAGATCTCGGCGATGCGGACGCCGCTTGTGGAACGTTTAATCCATGATTAGCGCTCTGGATGCCATGCGACGGTCTGTCCCAGCGGTCTGGTCTGGATATCCCACTGTAGATCTCGCAGTGGTCGGTCCGCGTAGTTTTCGATTTAGCTGTATTTCTCTTGTGCAGATTGCTTTAATCATATCATAGGAGTCGTGGTAGGTATTGGGTAGTGTTAGGTGAGTTCGATAATGTGGTTGTCTGGAGCACGCAGCAGACCGGTGTGCGACATACTGTTCGATATCGGTCGACATGTTCAGACTTGTCAGTTCTAACAGTGTCGGAACCAGGTCGTCACTGCTGAACAGTTCGTCTTAGCCGCAGGGGCAGTTCCTGGGTGGTGGGCCCTGTGCGGATGACTAGTGCGATGCCGGGTCTGGCGTTATACAACGTGGATTTAGCCTGGGAAAACGCCTGGCCATGATAGGCGAAGAATATCACCTAAGTATGGGCACCGGGGTCGGTCTAGGTCAATGTGTCCAATACTGGCCGACAGCGGCGTCGGCGGTGGATTCGTAGAATTTGGCGAGGTCTTGCGCCCCTCTGGGGTATCAGGTCGGTAGTCAGTCTCAGATCGACGGCCGTACTGTCGCCAGATTGGTAGTGGTCATGCGGGTAGGGCCGGCGGGTTTCAAAGAGCCTGGTCGTCAACAGAAATAGTTGTCCGGCAAGCCCGGCACGGTGCTGCGCAGTTAGTCCTCGGCCTTGTTGATTACCTACTCGCAGTAGGAGTTCGACACGTAGGCCACATCGACGCCCAGCAATTTCATGCAGCATGCATGCTGCATGGCGCAGAAGAACTGAAAAGAACTTTATTCAGATAAAATCTGAGTAAGGGTGTTGCCCCGGCGAGGTATTGTTAGCCGTCATCGGCTAGGCTGACCAGTCCATTGGTGTTCGGGTAGTGACCGGTGAATAGCGATCCTCAGGACTGCGAGTACAGCTGCGCGATGGTATAAGCCCTGGCGAACAGAATGCCCTCGCTGCGAGGCTTATCCATCTGCGTGCTGGATACCTCCAAGGTGTCCGTATACGCTGAGCTGGCGCCCCAGGTCGTGCCAGGGAACGATCAGCAAGTTGTCTTTCCTTTTGTTGCGTTGTCGCCCCTCGCTGCACTGCCACCCGTCATTTTCGACATATTATCCGGCGCTCATACTGCACTGGTGCGAAGGACTCCTGCAAGCAGGGCCAGGTTATGCTTGAATGCTGTTGGTTACCAATGTGTTGTGACTTACTGCCGTGGTTGCCACCCAACCCGGGGTTGGCGCTGACGTCGACTTTCCAGTAGCTCACCGCAGCAGTTGTGGTGGGCCGGGCAATAGCACGATACCTTAACGTTGCATTCACTGGGGTGACGCCGTACGTAACTCTGTACGAGTTGGTGGCCTTGGTCGTCGGGAACGGACTTGATCGATTGGTCGCCGACTAGCGTAGCGGCCGTCTGATGCTGCGGCGTGGATAACTCCCGCCGTGGTTGACCCCATCGGTTCTCAGATACGAATTCCGACACCGGTTGCGCGAATGCTCAGCCATACTAATTCTAGCACAAGCTGATCAAGAAACTTGGGCACTGGGCCCAGACACAGGATGGCCACCGGTTCGGCATTGACTGGCATTGCCAGTAGGGTTGCCAACCAGTCGGGATCGAACAAAGACACCCAGCCCATGCAAAGAGCTGCCAGCCACAGGTTCGGTATGGCGCACGATATCTATGCTAAGTCCATCTGCGGTAGCGTATGTCGGCCGAAGACGTGTCTTTCGCGATCATCGAACAACGCCACTACCAAGAGTTCAGCACACTCGAGAATGCCCTCAACCTTAACCTGCAGAAACTCCTGGGCCCGTGGTCCTAAGGCTTGTGCGATAAGCGTGCGTTCTTCGTCGACCAGTGCGTGAATCCGTCCGCGCAGCCGCTCATCGGTGATCCGGATGAAGCGCTCCCGACTGCATCAGACCAACACTGGTCACGGCGTGTGCGGCTTGTAACAAGCATAAGGTGGTACTATGGAGCCCAGCACAAACTGGCGCATGTCTCGCAGTTGGGCGGTCACGTAGTATACGGCCCGGAGCTCTTGAGCATTGAATGCGTGATCGGCCACCCGGCCATGTAGAAAATTGTAGCTAGGATGAAGCTTGTAGAAAAATATAGAGTATACGGTGAAACTTTCTGATCTGCTCGAACAGCTTTCTGACGATCGCACTCTACAGATGTGGTCTACGGCAATCCCTATGAGATGGCTGATGGGGCCACTGTAATTCCGGGTGCCAGGGATGCGCGCCGATCGTGCATGAAGTTGTTTAAACGATGGTTAGTTAGTAGGTCACCCAGGATGACCAGGACATAGCGGTCTTCGACTGTATCGTGGTGGCCCAATGGACGTATCCGTTGTCCACGGGAGTCAGGCATTCTGGGTGCTTACTGTGGGTTCCAGCTGGGTCACGCTGATTGGAATTACCACCGAGCTCTGTTAGCGGCGGTCATAGGAACCCTAGTGGTGCTACTTCAACCGTCCTGGCCACGAATCATGGACTATATATGATATGACGCCTGCCGGCACAGAAGACGTATTCAGCCAGGATATCAAAAGCCAGTGATATAAAGTGGCAGGCCTGCCTGCATATCGTCGCCGATGACGTCCTTGTAATGTAGGGACAGTTGGCCGCTGAACTTTGGGTCGCCCTCGGCAACGTCGAGAGAATTGCAGCCTGGTGGGCCAGATCTCAGCTTGCGCAGCACCCGTCTGTGCCTGGTTTCAGCGCCAGCCAGTCGCTGTCCGGGCCAACCCCGATACCGCTTCATAGTGTCGCCAGGATCCGCTCGGTGGTGAATACCACCGAATCCACGTAACTGTCGACACTGGGTGACGCCCGCGTGTCGGTGATTGCGTCGACGGAACCGTCGGGCAGCTTGCCAATGCCGAGTCACTTGTGAACGAACATAGGCCGCCATCCGGCCAGATATATCCCCGAGTGAGAGTTTCAGGGGTATATTGTTGTATTTATTTATATTTATTCGTATAGATTATGTTGTGGCCGACATGTAAAATCCTGGCTGGCTGTTGTTGCTTTAGCTGCTGTCGTGGTTTATGTGTTATGTGGTCATCTGGATGGGCCACCAGCAGGATTGGAGTTGGCTGCACAGCGTTGATTCGCTGTTGTTGAACGTCGCGCACAACAGTAGGGGTGGGTGCGGTTCTGGGATGATGTGTCTTTATGACTTGGTTCCGGTCACGTTGCGGGTGCTGGGCGTAGCGGTTGCTTTGGTGTTGTTGGTCTGTTTGCCACCTGGTGACGACCGATGATGGCGCTGTTAGAACGTACCATCGACCTTAATTTTCGTCCGGTCACGCGCTTAAAGTGACGACCAGCTTGCTAGCGCTGCTTATCGTCGTGATGTTGCTGTTGAGTAGCGCAGTGCGTGGCGGTTGTCGTGGCTGCTTCTGAGCGTGCTGACAGTACGGATCGCCAGGGGTCAGGGTTGTGCTGGACGTGCATCATGCTAGCCCCGTGGGTATTTCATCCGTCGATGAGAAGCGCCAACGATCCGACCGAGGTGAGAAGCTTGTTGCGCAGGTGCTTTTGGTCCATTGTCGTCGCCGATGGGGCAGTCCGAGCTAGTCGAACCCGAGTTGGGGACGGCCCTATGTAAAACTGCGCTGTGGTTAGATCACAACGCGGTGACCTAACCGAGTCTCAAGTTTTACTTGACCTTGAGTCTGGGTGGGTCTGATCATGAAACCCTATGTGCCGACTGATAGCTCTGCTGAGCGCTGTGGTCTGTGCGGCTTGGGCCACCTTAATACTTGCACCGATCGGTGCGGCGGCCGGAGCTGCCTGGTTCGCAAATAAAGTAGGCAATGCCACGCAGGTGGTTTCGGTTGTAAGTACTGGCGGATCGAACGCGAAAATGGATATCTACCAGCGCACCGGCACGGGCTGGCAACCGCTCAAGACCGGCATTCCTACCTACGTCGGCTCGGCAGGCCTGGTGGCGCAGGCCAAGAGTGGCTATCCGGCCACCCCGATGGGGGTTTACAGTCTTGACTCCGCTTTTGGTACCGCGCCGAATCCTGGTAGCCAGTTGCCCTACACTCAAGTCGGGCCCAATCACTGGTGGAGCGGCGATGACCATAGCCCAACTTTCAACACCATGCAGGTGTGTCAGAAATCGCATTGCCGATTCAATACGGCAGAAAGCGAGAACCTGCAAATCCCGTCGTACAAGCATGCGGTGGTCATGGGCGTCAACAAGGCTAAGGTTCCCGGAAGTGGTTCCGCGTTCTTCTTGCATACCACTGGTGGTGGTCCGACGGAGGGTTGTGTAGCGATCGACGACGTGACGCTGGTGCAGATCCTTCGCTGGTTGCGGCCCGGTGCGGTGATTGCTATAACGAAGTAGGGGGGGTTAGGTCTTGATTGTGAACTTTACGATGGAATTTAGGGTCTTGGCACGGTTTGCACTTGGAGTTGTCCGGCGGATAGTAGCGTTAATGCGCAGCCAGGTTTCACTTTAAAAAACTACTGTCGGTGTATCGGTACTGGTAGTGGTAAAAGGCTGAACTGATCAGCATGAAATTGGACTCGGCAACGATAACCTGCCCTGGAAGAATACCGCGTTGCTTGTGCGGTATTGCCGGTTTACGGTGATTTTCGGGTGTGTCACACGATTCTCGATGCGTGCCGGAGGGATCATTGAGCGCATGTAGTCCACCAAGTAGGTACGGTTGGTGAAGTGCAGTTCCTCGCTGCAGTAGGAGCCATAGTCGCCAGAAACGTCGTCCGGTCAAGGTATGGGTAAAGTTGTCCCAGTGCTTGGTATCTAGCGCGCGTAGGTACCGATACTTGATCTGCTTGATTGCTTCGAAGTCGACGGCCGTATCGTGAACACTTATTATGTCATTGTAGCAAATGCAGGTGTTGCCGAAGGTTCGTCGCGTGACTAGTTTTGAGTCATGCTTGAAACCGGTACGCACCGTTGTCTCGCAACGAGAGTTGCCGACCTTGGTTCACGAATTGCTGGTGATCGGGCATGTGATCGACCACTTTGTCATGGCCTGGTGTGTTGAGAAGTTCGGCCACGAAGCAATGTTGCAGACAACCGTGGAGGATTGGACGTCCGCTAGCCTGGTCTATACTAAGCGCATTTAGCAGGCGCTGAACTTTGACGGCGACGATATGCCGACCCTCGTCAAAGGTCTGCAGCTCGACATCGGCGCTTTGCCGCAGTTCATGGATTGCCGACCGTGGCCGCGTCGAATTCTGCCTCGACCACTGCGGTGCGCTGCTCTATGTAGAGTCGATAGGTGCCCCTGTTTAGTCTTCGGAATGTGTCATAACATCGGTGGCTCCAACGTCGATGCCACCGCGCCGTCGAGCAATCCGCGCGCAGATGCGTCCTATCCACTCCAGCGCCATAACATACGGCAATGCATCGCGGTGACTGTCACCCTCGGCGAAGTGCGCCAGGTGGTCGAGTGTATTATTGTCTTGCAGCTGGTCCTCGAAACCAATTCGGCTAGTTGGAAACTCGCTGCTGTTAACTGTTCCGACGAGGTCTTGGCCGATTACTCGGGTCCATTGTTGTCTAACCTCGACTTTTGGAGTGTTCTCGCACTCTGCCCTAATGCGGATGGACAACGAAGTGTGCCTGCAGATGCACCTGCTGTATTTGTCGTTTGTGCTCGCAGTGTGTGTTTCCGAACGCTGGGGCCGACACCGAATTCGCAGTTTCGGTCGGCACCCGCCAACTGAGCTGCCTGGCTGGGCTCGCCGTTGAGCACATATCACCGCGCGTTGGCGCTGCCCGACGACATCGAGGGCGTGGCACGGTTGTTGAAATTGTATCCTATGCTGAACCCGACTGGCTGCATGGCTGCCAAAAGGATAGCGAATCGGCTAGCTATTGACCGGTCGCTGAACCACTTCGACGGAGCGTAGATATTCATGCGCTAACCGGATTCCGTGTAGCCGTTGCAGGCGATTGCCACCGCGCCGTCCCTGCACATTCAAGTTCGGACCAGGAGGACGAGCACTTATATTGGATATTGGACTGCAGAATTGGCGCAAAACGACATTGCCACGCCACAACTGAACTACCAGAGGTGATGGTCACCAAGGTTAGGTGTGGGTCCACATTCCAGTTCGAGAAGAGTTGCTCGCTGCCGTTCACTGTGATGTGAACGCAGTGCGCGGTGATCTTGGGATCGACGGCGCGTGATGACTTTTCAAGTGTGCAAGGGGATCGACCCCATTTGATCAAGGTGATAGCGGTACCACTTCTGTTACATAACCGCATCGACCAGATACCAATGAGGGGTTGATAACGGCGTGGTTAGGATACTGATTGCGGCTATAGTTAAAGCCAGCCCTCTACGACCCGCTGGGGCTGTCGATCGGCACCACCGGCGGCGCAGTGTCTAATTGGCTTCTTCCGGCGAGTCGCCGTGCCGTACTGACCCTTTATCAGCACTATTCATCGAAAATCGTTGTTCTCGAGTATCATCCTGAGTATGAACGACTCTGGCTGGCGCGTGAGTGGCTTTGTGGAGCGATGACTCTGTGGTCCCCAATGAATTTTTTGGGTGATGCTGTCCAGATGGATAATGCCAAGCTGCTAAAGAGTTGTTATCTACTGGCACTGTCACAGAATTGGCTGCTGAACTTGGTGGACGGCGTTCCCGTATAACGCTGACTCGTGACGAGCTGGGGCATCTGATCCAGGACCGGCTGACCGGCGTCATTTACGCATGTCGACGACATGCTGGTGTGTCAGTTGCAAGAGTTGGACAGACTTAGAGGCTGTCGATCACGCACTGAACGTCTTTCGGTGCACAGTCGCAGACCGGTCGTGACCATGTCGTAGCTTGCCGTTCGTAGCTGCCTGCGGTGCGTTGCCGTTATGTTACGGGGCTGGCCTTGCGCGAGGAAGAGCTGGACATACGGACGCGCACATCCGTCGGCCTGTCTGTGGTGGCAAGTACCCAGGTTATCGAATTACCGGCCGTCTTAGACGCTGGGGTGTTGGTGGTCGATACGGATGCCTTGACCAAGCGCGATTTGTCCTCGTAGCAGGCCGAATATTCGGGGGGGTATCGGAGCGTTTTAGCCGCGATTCTTTGTACGAAGACGATCCGACGTGTCTCTGCGGTGCGGCTAAACGTGATCGAGCCGCCCTAGGACGGTCCTGGCGGCATGTCCAAAGCGTTGACAATCTGGTCATCGTGCTGTGCGCCTTGGTAGCCATGATTGTGACCGGAAATATATTGTACTCGCTAATGAGCATACAGTAAAGCACTAAAGCCCTGGCGGTGCTTAAACGTAACACTTCGGCCGGCACTGCTGCCCTGTTCATTAGCAGCAAGTCCGGTCCCAAGTGTTATACTTTGCCGCTAAGCGGCACTATGAGACGCCGGCTTCGCTATTCGGTACCGCCGCAGGTACTTGTGACAACAGTGCCATCGATGGTTACCAAGGTAACCATCGTACCAACGATTAAGCCGTCGGCCACCATATACATTGATCAGGTAGTTAGGTCGGTGCCCGGTTACACGCGTTACCCACCCCAACCCAAGCTGGTGACAAGTTGCCGTTGTGATGCCTCGTCGTTGCTGGCCGAAATTTGATAAACGTTCCCAGTTCATCAATGACAGCCCGCACGGTGCGGTCCGTCCACTCAAATCGTGGCTAGCAGCTAAACAACGTTTTGCCGGCCTTTTGAAACTTTGGAGTACCAGTGAACATCTTACTTGGGGTATCGATGGCACCTACGACGGTCCACTTGGTGCTGATCAAAAGCGAGAATACCGACGGCATCATCGTCGGGCGGTACATGTTCCAGCTAGTTGTCGGTGGGGATTCGGCGACTTCATAGTCTTCTCGTTATTCGTTGCCGCAGTATTGGCGCTGGGATCGGTTACCAGCCCATCGCCATGTTGGTTTGTAAATCCAGACAACGCAACGTTGGCTGTCGTTGATGTCGCCGGCAGCGCCTGGTGTGCGCCTAAGTCTGCTGACGTCGAACTCACCTCGTAGGCGGACGGCGTAATTAATTATCAGCTATCCGAACCGACGCCGTCACACTCAAGCCTGGACTCTAGACAGCGCCTTTGCTCGAGGTCAGCGTCCCTGGGAAATCGGAGATAACGCTAGACTGCGGGGCTGCTCTGGCTTCTACGAACATGCCACTATTCGCGGCGTGATCGGGCCACTCTGGCTCACTGTGCTGGAGTGTATACCGGCGAGGTAACCCTCCGTGTGCTGAATCCGACAGATCTCGACGTCTGCGCACATGCAGACATGGGCGAGAATATTCTGGCTATAGTGCTCTGTATGACGACCAGACCGTGCAGAGGCAGGGGGTTTTAACATACTGGTCCGGTAGTGCAATAGTGGGATCGCTGCCATCGTGTGGTCGCTGGTGGTGATTTCGTTAGCGTTTAATGCACGCTCAGTGGCCCAGCGCTCGCACCGGCGTCGTCACTCTTGCGCTTCGGTCGTCGCTTAGCCTGCTGTCGGTGCCATAGATCTCGCTATCGGCTGTCCCGGGTACTACCCCGCCGGCTGCGGTGTCGTTCCCACCGTCACCGCTGGTCGAGACTCAACAGCCCACTCCAATCATAACGATGTAGCTGCACGTCCCGTTCTTCGGGATCCCGATTTCAAGCTATCCACCGGCGCACCGCCCCCGCTCCCAGGTCTGGTGCTGGGCTACGAAACGTGGCGGATGGCTTCGGCGAAGCGCACACTGGGCAGTGTCCAGCTACCAACAGCAAGGAGGTCGGGTGGGCGAGTACAGTGCATTCGGATTTGATCCCGACGATTTCGATCGACTGATCAAGGAGGGTAGTGAGGGACTGCGCGACGCCTTTGAGCGGATCAGCCGATTTGTCGGTGGCCCAGGTGTTCGGACAGCATGGTCGGCGATCTTCGAGGACTTGTCACGGCGTGCACGTCCCGCGCAGGAAACCGCCGATGAGGCCGGTGACGGTGTGTGGGCCATCTACACCGTGACCGGCGACGGCGCCGCTCGGGTCGAACAGGTTTATGCAACCGAACTCGATGCTCTGCGGGCGAACAAGAACAACGTTGATCCGAAGCGCAAAGTGCGCTTTTTGCCGTACGGCATCGCGGTCAGTGTGCTCGACTCTCACCAAGAGTCGACGCAACAGTTGTAGTCGCAGCCAGCTCTGTTGGACGACGTCCGAGTCGTTGGACTTGTCTATGCTCGGTAAGTCGGAGCGATAAATGACTTGGTTGTTGAAGCCGGGTGTGTCGATGGTGTCGCCCGAGTCGACGGTGACTGAGTTCTTCACGCCGGACAGGGTGAGGTTGGCACGATGGCCGGTGATAACGACGGTGTTTGGAGACTCCAGCTGACGCCCACAATGCTGTTGTTACAAACGGTCATCTTGCTCTGATTGACGCCGGAGATGCTGATGGAGCGGGCTTGGTCGTCGGTGGTGTCGACGCTCTAGCGTTGGACGTTTGAGACCGACTTACAGGGAACCCGGGCTGCTGGGGCTCCTTCTCGGTGAACTGGGACGGGAAATACTCAGGGGTAAGGGACAAAATGACGAAGTTGCCGTGGGACAATCGGTGTGCGCTTAATGTGGCTATGCCGCCGACGGCAGTCAACATTAACACAACGTTCACCGGGTCCACCACAGGCGAATGCCCAAGTGCGGTCTTGGCGACAGGTCCCGGATCGGGCCGTCGTAATCGGAGGACGGCGGCGGAGAAACCGGCAGGACGAGTACATAGCTGTAACTGTGTGGTGGCTGCATTCCCCCACAGTTCGGGTACAGTGTTCCTAGTTGGCCAGCGGGCGCTCCACTCCCGGATACGGGCTTCGGACCATCCTGGGGTTCCATGACCCGATGCTGCCACACCGGATCGTGCATAATGGGCCATTACCTGAGGAGCTTTCGGTCCTTTTGGAGGGGTTGCGGTGCTTCGGTAGTTTCAATTGCGTGCCCGATTTGCTCAACCGAATTGACGGAAGCTTAGATTGCTGCGTCGGTTGGTTTCAGGGCAGCTGCGCGCTGGCTGCTACGGTCCTTGGCTTATGCTAGAGTCTTGATCGTCTCCGCGTGATGATGGCAGGGTTAGGCACATTCGCTGCCGCTGACCCGATGCTGAAAGAAGAGCTTCCCCACTGTAACCACCTCCTGCCGCGCCCACGACACAATCCGGGGAATTCCTGTTTCACGACGAGTTTTCCGGTTCAGCGGGCTTATCACCGGACCGGTCGACGTGGATTGTGTTTTAAAACTACCGCACGTTGATCAGGAACCCGGCCGGTTTTGACAGAACCGAAGTTTTTTGGGTAAGTCGCCAAAACGTGTTTCTTGACAGCAATTGCAATCTCGTTATGAGCGCCAGAAGAGACCGCACCGGTTACTTCGGTAGCTTAGTCAATGGTACTTGGCGAGGATCCATCGGGACCACTTGGGAAGCACGAATAAAACTCAACTGCTTTACCAGCGGTTGCTGGTCTGCTTGGTGGTTTGTCCAATGATGACCCTAGTCGCAGCGGAGAAGTCGATCTCATGGAGTGGTACGGCAACGGAGAGTGGCCGTCGGGAATACGGTCCACGCAAACCCCGAGGGCACAGCTTTTGAGACGCCCCGATTGTGGTGGACAACGTGTGGCATAACTAGTGAGTCACCTGGAATACAATCGGCATGTACTTCTGGCCGGATTACGCAGATAGCATGGAACCCTATTCCAGATTCCAGTGTTTTAGCGACCGGCATCGAAAATCCCAACGACCCAGTCCGCCAGTGGCCATTCAATTGATCCCGACTATACGATGATTCCGGTCTTGAATCTTGCTGTTGGTGGTTAAGGTGGTGGTGACCCTGTGCGTGGTGCTTATCCGGCAGAAATGCTCGTCGACTGGACGCGGCTGTGGAGATATGTGCTAACCACGATGCGTGGTTTCATAGCATTGTTTGCGAAAGTTGTCTGGGGAAACATGCTAAGACGAAGGAATTGGTTTTTCTAACGACCGGCGGTATTTTGAGGCGGCTTGTCATAGCATGTTGTTGACAATGGGGGAATCGGCATGCTGGAAGTCGCCGTTCGTGTCTCATAAGGCCCGGGGGACAGCCCGCGTTAATGCCAGTCCACACCGGGCGATCGGGTGCTACTGTCAGGCGGCTAGCCCGGAGGGTGCAGGATCTGTCCAGCCAAGTGGGGCGGTGCAGAGCTGGCAGGACGATATGTTTCCGTCGGTCGCGACGGATATACCGCGACGATCGCTGAAGTTTGTTCATCGATGACAATTCCAACCTCGTCCTCTGCGCCATTCAAGAAGTTGGCACCTACTACGGTGCTAAACTGTGTGGCAACTTACGCAGCATGATCAAATTAAATTTGGGAAGCGCGGATAAAAAACTGGAATTTTTCCCGGTCCGATGTCCTCGTTCTGGCGTGTCAATGAGGATTCCCTGCTAGACGGCAAGGTCGGCTTTTCGAATGGTATAGCAACAGCCAGTGGGCGTCGTTCACCACGGTCCAGATTGCATAAAATAGAAAAATCTGGAAAGGGGAAAACGATTTCCGGTTTGATCGACAGGGACTGGCACACCTGGCTAATGTGTTGTAATGGAGAAGGTTGCAAATTCTGGCGGGACTATGTCGATAGCGCCAAACCCTACTTCAATGTTCTAATAGACCCATATCGGTTGTACAGTAATGTCGATGACATACGTTGGCTGTTCAACAATCCGTGCTATTGGATGACTCCTACGTTCACCATGGTGGTCGGCGGCCTGAGTGCTGGTTATCCGCCCTGAGTATTTTGCCGCAGGCCATACTCATCTACTACATAAGTATCTGTTAGCGGCTACTTCATCGTTTTGATCACCTGGATGAGATTGAACTGCCCGCGCCCGGCCAGAGCCGTAAGGCCTAGGTTGTGACGAACCGCGAAGGCTGATGAGGTTGCTCCGTAACAAGCCGACCCCGCCTGCAGCGCTACACCCTTCTCATGGGCTTCTCATGGGCCGGCTGTGAGGTCTCGGCTTGGGGTGATGGCCCACACGACTCCGCAGTGGCTCAACGGCTCGGTGACAACGTCTGGTATGAGATTGGTGTAGAAGACGTCATTGCTGGTCCGTAGCTTGTTGCCGAAGGGTGAAGCTGATTAGTTTCCGGTAGCCACCAGGACGCTCCACCGTCAATGGGCGCATTGGAGAAGGCGGGAACGTTACTGTGTCGTTCACGAGTAAGCAATCACCTGGTGCTGCTTGCACTGATCAGATCGGTCACTTGATTGTAATTGTAATCCATTAAGTATTTGACATACGGGCTGCGCTACGCACGCAGGCAAGTCAATAACTGAGGTCAGAGAGAAAAGGTGGACGAGAGCTGTAGCTATCCAAGACTTTACGGACACGGAAGCGATGCGGCCGATGAAGACATCCACGAGTAGTGCTGGCACGGTTAACGACAAGTAGCGGGGTGTGTAGATCGGGTGGACAGCAGCCGACCACAAGAGGATAAGAGCGGTAGGGGTGGAAAGTCGCGCTATCGCATGTGTCAACAGTTATCGATCTCCGGTAATAAGTTGTGCGGATGTGCACAGCCACAAAATAGCTGTTCCTGTGAAAAGTTACGACAAAACCATAAACGCGGGGCTTCGTTCGAAATAGTATGATATTATTATATCTTCGAACCTTTGCTGTCTACTCGGTTCGATCCAGTTGATTTGTTGTACTTTCCCGATGGCTTAAAACAAAAATCGTGTCACAGCGCAATTGTCAACACCGGACGTAATAACGAACCGCGATCGAATGGTTCATGTGTGCTGGAAGGTGACGGTAAATAATGCATAAGCTAACAACACGAGGTACGCATCGAGAAGAATCGATATCGCTAGGGCGTAGCCATAAAATAGCCAGATCCGAACGTTACACACAGCACGCCGCATATCCGAGCAACACTGTCAGCCACACAACGGCCATCATCGAAACGGCGTACGGGCGAGTTTCGATGCCTGCTCATGTCGATCGCGGCAAGATTGCGCAGATGGCCCCAGCCGCCACCGCCACAGTCCGATAAGAAAACTGCCTACCCAGCAGCACTACTCCGGTTACGGTGTCTCCAGCAGCAGGACCGCTTGGCACGCGAGACCAGAATGCGATAGCCGGGAATATAGGCAAACAGCGGTGCACCAGCATATAGTACGGGACGTTAACACCGTCGACATTGCTCAGTATATGCCACCACTGACCCAGTAACGACCGTATGAAGCCGAAATGCTTTCGCCTCGTCGTACCCAGAAAGATGGACAGCCGACGCTGACTAAAACTCACTGCGGCGGCCAATAATCCAACGATCAGCGAGTCCAGCGCAGCTGGTAGCAGTGCGAGCCGGTCTCGGCGAAGTGCTGGTCGACTAAGCGGTTTCCCGATGGGTAGATGCACAGGTTTATCGGTTCTAGCAGCTACCCGCCCTTATAAGAATCGCGGGCAAACGTCTGAGGGAAATGGTCGGGGGTGTCTACGAAGCTCGGAAAAAAACTGGATCGATAGTAGGATACCATCGTGTAACGGTAATTAAACTGGACATTTGCTCGTTCGCAGGCAAAGTCTGATCGTACTATCGCCGTCGACGATCAATGCGCCTTCCGGAATCGACACCAGTGCATCGGTGGCTTCGGTCAACAGCAAGATGAAAATGTGTCCAAGATGAATTCGAGTTGCCGATTGATCCCTCCCGGGTGGGTTGCTTGACGAACAGTACCCAGCCACGACCGCTTCCCAAACGAGATGTTACGGCGGTGCAGCGTGGGTGTCGCCTGCCCCACAATGCCGGGTCATCGCACGCGATGTGCGTTGATTAACCATCGGGCCCGATGACCGAGGTTTAGGAAAAACCAGCCCAACCGCGGCGCGCTCTGTAGTCCAGACGTGGGTATCAATGCGAAGATGGCTAAACGCATAAAAAAGCTGGAGCTCGGTGTTGACCGATCTCATTTCGCTTGCGCTGTTTATCGCATCTCGCCGCTGTCGATCATCCCGGCGATACTGTAGTCTTACATGTGCCACGGCAGCGACACAGTAGCCTAGTGTTCCTTGGCGGCGGGCTGCTGGGTATTGTGGCCCTGACTGCGCTGTTCATCGCGGCATCCGGTGTGCTGGAATGATTGGATAAAGTAACTGCCCACCAGGGCGTCTTGGCTGCGTGTGGTCCTCGGACCGGTGCTGGTGGTGATCAGGGTTGAGGTACTGTTGATTTATGTGGCGGCCAGATTGGCCATCGGTGCCGGCGAACTTGGTGTCGCGGGTACGTGGATAGTTGCCGCCTGCTTCGTCGCCGTAGCTGCTTTAACGGCTGCTATCCCAGTATTTTGGCCTACGTGACCGCCGGTAATCGCCTTGATGATGCGCTGGTGCGGCTAAAAGAGTGGATGGACTGCAACAATGCCGGATTGCGTGCGGCTATCCTGATTTTGAGCGGCTTCGTAGTGTTCTACAACGTAATTCACGAAATATGACCTAGGATGCTAGCTGCGCCAACTCGGCAATCGGTTTTGCAAACTACCGCGTGCCATATGTTCGCTGAGTCCGTTGGTTATGATGTCTTGGGTAGTAGCGTCGAAACCTTGCTCGGTCTTGGCTGTGGACAGTACGCTCGCCCCCTGATTGGGGTCGGCACCGCGGTGGCCTAGTGTGTGTGGTCGACTCGGGTGCTCACAACGAAGAAAGATTTCGACATGAGCATTAAGGTGTTGTCGTACTTGTCACGGCGAGCGTTCTGTTTGGTTTTCCCGATGTCGTTGATGCCAAGCCAAGATTATCTACGATAGTTTTAAAGGCTTAATTGCTGGGCAGATATGCCGGACTCAGATCGGGGATCCAGTTACATGATTGACATCAGCTTGCCAAGTTTCTACCCTGCACCATACAGCCGTTGTAAGATTATGTTGCCTAGACCCGTGACGGATTCGTTGATGTGGCCAAGTCGGCCGCGCAACGCAACGTACTTAACGAACTGGATATCACCTCGGTCCTTTACGGGTCAGTGGTAGTTTCGGCTCGTTATGCAGTCGACTGGTGCGCAAGACCTACCAGACGGTCGGTGATGCCAACTACAAGGCGTTCACTTGGGACCAGAGTTACCATCTACCTACACCACGTTGTGGAAGTCCGACACCGCCCCGCTGCTGGCGGTATTTTCTATCGTGTACGATGAAGTTGCAGAAGCAAACGTGACAGCTAGTGTCGATAGCTCCGGATTCAGGTTTAGAGCCCGCTAATTACCAGAGTTTCGTTATCACCAATGATAGTTTATTTTCTTCTTCGGCCAAGGCATTCTGCTGCTCGATGTGGTCGTCGCCTCCCAGGTAGTGGTTCCGCGTTATGTGGTTGCCCCGAGCCTGAAGTAACCCGCAAGTATCGACGAGCCGCTATGTCCGCTATACCGTGGCTCGGCTACCGTTGTTGGACGGTGTCGGGTTGTGTTCGAGGATTTGGTTGCATGCGTGACTCCGACGTGCGGGGCAGATCCATGTGGTGGTGATGTTCGTGGATGCTCGAGATTTCTTCCGAAGCCCTGTCCTTGGTTTCGAGTGCTATGACCAGGAGGATAACGAACGCCGCCGCGGTGAGAATCTCGCTGGACAGCATGGTCGTGTCGGCGCCAAGGGAGAGCGATGCTCAGCGGCAGCAGGTACGTTCCGGTCGTGATTCCAATCCGGCTGCCCAAGATCGCATTCCGACGGCCGTTGCCCGTGGACCTCGGTCGGGAACAGTTCGTTCGGATAGATCCACACTAAAGTGCAAAATGACCAGGCCGCCGTACACGAACGCGTAGATGTACAACATGGCGACGATAAACCACAACGGGCCGTTCGCCTACAACCTGCAGGCAGGCCTGCGGAATCACCATTATGCTCAACAGAGACACTGCCATCGGGCGCGGTCTCCACCGCTCGACCAAGTACAGTGTGAGGATCGACCCCGCAACGATTAGGTCGATGATGCTGGTCTCGATCATCAAACCCGTCGACTCGTTTACCGGAATCGCGAAGCCGGACAAGATCTTTGACAGGAAGGTGAGTAAAGCATAGAGTGGGGTGACGCCAGCCAGGTACAGCGTACTGCACATGGTTAGCCGACGCAGGTACTCGCCGCGAAAGTACTCCCGCAAGTCGACCTTCTGCTTTTCGGTAGCCTAGTCGGTCCGCGCTAAGCTCAAATCGACTGCGATATCGTAGATTTTCTTGATGTTCTTCTAGGTGTCGGCGACGCGGCCGGTCTGCACAAGCCAGTGCGGCGACTCCAGGATTTCGCGTTGGAGCATGATGACAATCATGCTGAGCGTCGCGCTCGTGACGAGCAACATCCGCCAGTGGTCGTTGATGCCTTATATGTCGATGAACAAAGCGCCCCCAGTGTAAGGCGAAGACGGCAGTGGCCGACTAGAAGAACGCCTACATGCCTACCGCTACACTTCGATTCCTCGAGGGTGTGAACTCGGTCAGCAGCGACGTCACGATCGGATAGTTTGCCGCCAATGGTGGCACCGATAACGAAGTACAGCACGATCAGCTGCCGCGGGGCAGTCACGAGCACCGACCGAGTGCAGCTCGTCACCAACATAGCTAGGTTGATGGCATACATCTTCTTCCGCACAATAACGATCGGTGACAAAGTCAAATACTGCTGGCGCAGCAGTAACATTATTTATAGATGTTGCCGATTCGATGAGCCCCGATTCGGTGGTCATCGGATTGAGTTGTTCGGCCACTCCGGGCAACGCAAGCACTGATTATGCTTATAACGCAGCCGTCGAAGAATGGTCCGCTGCAGCCGGTGGTCAGGAGTCTGGTGTAGAAGCTGTGCTTGCCCGATATGTCCATAACGTTGACTGGGTTCATGTCGTGTCGACCCTTGTTCCGGGCATACTGTTAAATTTAGGCCTGTTGCTCGAACAGCAATGGCGGCTTCCTTTGGCAAGTCAAGGTTTACGTCCAGCACTGACATTGTTAATGTTCAGCGCCAACGGTGAATGCGCGTCGAGTTCACACGCGATGGCCGTTGCCTGCTTCAGATGCTCGCCGGGTACGGTGATCGCGATGAGAATGCCCCACTGCTCGTATTGTTGCATGTCTAATCGCTTGCCGCACAATATCGGTGCGCGGGTCCGTCCGGTGCCGAGCATCCAGGTGAGCCGGGTGATGCCGCCAGAGTAGTACAGGATGCCGATTTCGATTTCGGGGAATTCGAAAACCTTCGTGGAGTTGGCGATCCCGATGTCGGCGGCGAGTACTAACTTGAGCTTGCTGCCCAGGCAGTAGCTGGTGATCGCGGTGTATGTGGTTGCCGCCTTGGAGTTGCCCGATGGCGACCGGGGTCGGCTGGAGTGGTTGACGAGGGCGTTGTGGGTGCTGGTGGGGCAGGTGACACGGGCGTGGATTGTGTTGTTGGTGTACGCTGAAGTGGCTAGATACTGATATCACCGTTCGGGCACACCGGGTACGGGACGATGGCTCATCATCTCGCCGTGTTCACGGATCATGCTGCGATCAAAATGCTGGGTGGAGTGTTGAGCATGATCGTCTCTGCCATGAAAGCAATCTTCGTGCAGTTTGTGCCGGAACAGCTTATCACCCCGCCAGTGACCGTGTCGGCACGGCGCTTTCTGATGCTCAGCCCGACTCGAACCACCGTGGTAATGCGTCTTCTGAACGCATCACGAGTTTTTCTTGCTAAGCATGGAGCTGGTGAACGGGCATCGAATCCGTGTGTTCAGGTCTGGGAGGTCGATTCAGGACATCTAACCTGATCACGGACGGGGTCTTCGTGACGATGGAACCCTTCTTAGATGCCGAAGCATCAGACCGTTGGTTCCACGATTTTATCGTGGATGGAGTGAAAACGATGCCAATGCCTTGTTCACTTCGTAGAGAGCCCGCTCGTTGCAGTCGGCTCAACTCCGTTATTAGGCGACGCGTTGGAAAATGACGGTATAGCGGCTGCGGATGGTGGCGATTTATTTGTTGAGCCGAACAGGCCTAATGATATAGCCGATATCCTTTCGACGGCAGTTGGCTACATTGCGCGGCCTAAGGACATCCTTCGGGCTCACGGGTTTGGTTCCACGGCCGTCGTCGACCCCGTCGCGGTAGATCGTGAGCACTTACAGTAGCTGGGTGAGCGCCTCGTCGAGCGTGCTCCAAGGGCCTAAAGACCCCATCGAAATTGAGGATCGCGAAGGTGAAACCGTCGATCTTGGTGCCATTGCGAGTTTGCAGATTGGCGAGTGTCATCTCATCGTCGGGTACGGTGAAATCGAGGTCGATCAAGAAGCGGCCGGCATTTCCGGTTCTGAATTTGCGTAGCGCGGTGTCGCTCTTGAACAACAAGCTGGCTTCTAACGGCCCAGAGTTGTGGAGCGCATGCAAAGCATGGTCCTGCGCAATGTCCAGCAGTGCGGCGTAGCGGCCACTTTTGACGCCTTGGTAGTGCTGAGTTGGATAACAATCGGTGGATATCCGGTACCTGCCGCTCAAATAGTTATGGACCAGCGTGTCGTTGATCTTTGCATCGGCATCGAATAAGCCCTCACCGGCAACGTGGGGACCGAAGCAGATCGTCTCGTTCGCAGGGATAAGTCATAACAATCGCTTGTCGTGCTTCATTATCACCTGTCATTCTGAGCATATACGCAGCGCACTGTGCTGTTCCGCGCGACACGACAGCGAGCAAGTTAATAGACGGTATCGATTTTGGCCGCTTCGGGTAACAACTGTGCTAGGCTTGATACATCACTTGTAGCTGGATGGCCGCGCCGCAAACACCGACGATTAGCCCTTCAAGGTTCCACAATAATAAATCGTTGGATGTCGTCAATCTTTTTTCAGGCAAGCTGGATGCGGACGTAACGTCAGGTGCGTGCGAGTGCTTTAGGGAAGGGGTTTTCGGTTGGGCGCCCAGTGGACCTCCTATTCGGAGATCCACTGGGCCAGCCCGAGTACAGATGCAGCAGACTCCATCGCAAGCATGCTGTAACACATAGAACCCACTGCCCGCTGCCGTCGAAATTCGATGAAGCGATTACTCTAGTAATAGGCTGCTGGTAACAAGCTGCTGGCATGGGTTCCCGGCAGGAATTCCCAGGCATGTCGGGTCCCGAGTTTGCCCAGCCAGCAGTCATGTTGGAGTTCGATAGGCCATGCGCCGGGCGTCTATGTTGGTGCTTTTACTTTTATGGCCCTCGTGATGCCATAGCAGTGCACAATCGGTCCAGCGCTATCACAAAGTAGCCGTGGATTTCGAACTGCTCGACTACCTTGGCGAAGGAACACGATAGCATTTAGTGCCACTCGCATTCACCATGTTGTTTAGGTTGAGGATAACGAAATAAGACGTCGTATGACAGTGCGAGTGGCGTCGCGATCCGACGGTCGGAGGGCAGCAAACGATTTGGGGACGATGTCGCGTGCAGGAGTGTTTGCACAAGCTAGGTAGCTTGCATTTGCCGCGTGGGCGGGGTGCGAGGCTGCGCACCGAACCGATGTTCGGACATTACTCGCGCTGATCATGTATGGAGCCGATGACGGGAATCGAACCCGCGTATTCAGCTTGGGAAGCTGATGTTCTGCCATTGAACTACATCGGCGCGGTTGCTTGAAAGGCTAGCATCTGCTGTTGCACTAGCAGGTAGGCTCCCTACTGCTCACTGAGCATGACTTCAAGGCGCCGCGTTTATGGTGTCGACGTCGAAATGCCGTCGCGCTGACGTGAAAGTGCGGGAAGTTTTTTGGTGCAACCCGATTAACCCGTTTGTCCTGGTCAGCGGATAACTACTAGATTTTTAACGGGGTATGTTGATTCGTTCGTTATCTCGGAAGATGCTTTCCGTGGTTTGTCACAAAATTCCGAGGAACCGACGAAAGTTGTCACTGGTGTTGGCTACATCCTGGCCTTAGCAGCCGTGCTCTGTGCGGTGGCTAGGGGAGCGATGCGGGCGAGTACACTCGGCTATCTAGATGGCTTGTCGCCGCGCTCGTTTTTTGCCTGTTGGGGTCGCACCGGAGCAGAGCCTACAAGTGATGGCCATCTTGGTGGCGTGCGCCATCGCCGCGGCTTTCTTCTTGATACGTGAAATTGTTTGCGTGCGAACGGATTCGTTGAAATGGCATCCGGGTGCTTTGCGATCGATGTGGTGATTTCCAACCCCGATGCCCCCGAGGGGGTCACGCTGGGAAACGCGATCGTCGCTTTTGTGCTCGACAACGCAACCTGATTTGAGTGCGAGACGCGATTGGCGATGAATTATACTATAACACAAACACACCTGTGGTGCGCACGTTACGGGGTTCGGCAACTATGACCACGTCCACGATGCCATTACCGGGGGCGGGTACCCCACGGGTCAGGAAAACGACCTCTGCTAACGGGGTGGATCCGGTGACGCTAATTGAATGTAGTCGGTGGCAGATACGCTCATCGGGTGCTGCTCTCCGATCGTGACCTCAGGGCCGAAATCACCGCCGGCCGATTCAGCATCGATCCGTTCGACGACACCCTGGTGCAGCCGTCCAGCATTGATGTTCGCCTTGACTGCATGTTCCGCGTGTTCAACAACACCCGCTACACTCACATCGACCCCGCGCGACAACAGGATGAGCTGACGAGCCTGGTAGAACTGGTTGACGGGGAACCGTTTGTACTGCACCCGGGTGGATTTGTGCTTGGCTCCACGCTAGAATTATTCACCCTGCCCGAGGACTTAGCAGGACGGCTGGAAGGCAAATCATCGCTGGGCCGGCTGGGCCTGTTGACGCACTCGACCGCGGGTTTCATTGATCCTGGCTTCTGTGGCCACATCACGCTCGAACTGTCCAATGTTGCTAACTTGCCGATCACCCTGTGGCCAGGCATGAAGATCGGCCAGCTGTGCGTTTTGCGCTTGACCAGTCCGGCGGAACATCCCTACGGTAGTGCGAGCGCGGGGTCAAAATATCAGGGTCAACGGGGGCCGACACCATCCCGAAGCTACGAGAATTTCATAAAAAATACCTAGCTTCTACCGGCACGCAGCACAGTCTTCCCGGCCATAGTCTGCGCTGTCGTGTGGTTTCTCCTCCGCTCAGATTACGGCTGTCTCGCAAAATTTTTGGCGAGGTCTTAGGTAGCGTGTTCGGGGTGGCGATGGCATCGGCTTCGGTGCCGCTGGTCCTGGTCGAGGGAGAAAATTCTGATGGCATCATGGTCGAATGGGGAGGTGGCCGCTAATTTTCTAATACCGCCAGCGCACCAGATAAGGCTATCTCGGCCATTCTGGGTACCTGTGAAGGCGTGGTTGAAGCCGGCCTTCAGCTGTCCGCTATTGGGGTGACGTGGACCGATCAGGTCGTGGCTGGTTGTGCTACGCGACACGCTGGCCACCTATAAGCGTTGAGAACGCCTTGCTGTTATCGGCCCGTTCCTAGTCGTGGCTGATGGCAGGACAATGGGTTACGAGTGCGAATTTTGGCTGTCGTCGAGACCGCCGATGGCTCCATCGTGGATGTATATGAAGAGCAGGAGTGCAAGTGTTGCCAGCCCGGCCGTCATCGTGAAGTGGGTGTGCTATTTTGGTGACCGACCTGCAGACCGCGGAGTTGGTCAAGGTATCTGCTAATGCGTTTCTGGCAAAAAGATTTCGTTCATCAACCCGGTCTCTGAGATGTGCGAAGTCGCCTATGCTGGTTTCAGCCTGCTAGCCAGTGTGCTCGGATACGATTCGCGATGTCTTAATGCGGGTTTGGATTTCTGTGGTGGTTGTCTGCCCAAGGACATCCGCGCCTTTATGGCATGCGCCGGGGAGCTGGGAGCCAACCAGGTGCGGACGTTCCTGGCTGAAAGGGACAGTGTCAACATACGGTGCTTCACTCGGATGGTTGAGCTGGGCCACCACCGCATGGGGGTGGCGCGCTGCTAAGAACCAACGTCGCTGTATTTGACGTGGCTTTTCAACCCGAATCCGACGATACTGAGTGACTCGCCCGCGCTCAACGTTGCGGCCAGCTGTAGTTCAATGGTGGTGCGGTGAATTGTAGGGATGGCTCCCAAAGCCCTGGACAACTCGCGTCGCCAATGCCCCACGCTGAACTACGCAGTTTCCGTGGTGGAGGCCTGCATGTCCGCGGATACGGTCTTGGTGCTTACTAAGTGGCCGGATTTAACGACCTCCACCTAGTGGATTTAGCCGACCACGTGCGGGCCCGGATGATCGTCGACGGCCGTACTTGCCTGGACATCACCCGTTATCAGCAGGCAGGTTGGCGGGTATTTAGGCGCGTCGCGTGCTGACCCTAACGATGCGTGGTGTGGTTGTGTTCAGCGCTGTGGCCGGCGTTGAAGGCGCCTCCGCCCTGGTGTGTCACGAAAATATTGTCTGCACTGTTCGGGCGGCTACATCGGCTATGCAGTGGTAGGCGATCACCTGGAGTCCCAGGGTGTGCCATGCCGCTATTGACGTTAATGGAGGGACAGAGGGTATTCGTAACCTTGCCGCTAGGCTGGGCATTCCAACGTGTGTTCGGCATCTCGGTCTGGACGATTTGACAGATACCACCGTGGCGGTATCGGCTGGGCTACTGATGCTTACGCAATATGGGGCCACGTTCTCGATCTTACTTACCGGCAGAGTTGAAAACCAAGAGCTGGGATTTCGACTTAGTGGCAGGTGTTGATCATCGTCGCGGCGCTCTCGTTCGAACCGTCCGGACCCCAATACTCAATTGGCTATTCAACGTGACCCGAGTCGGCAGCACTTGCCGGATCAGTGTCTAGCAGCGTGGCACCGAATTACTGCGCCGACTACGCTAATGAAACGGTGCGCACCGTACACAAACGGCCGTGCATAAATACATTTCAGTTCCTGATCTAACCGTGGATACCACACACTTTGCAGACCAAAACGAAACCCACAAAACAGCTGTCCGCTGATGCTGGGTAACTCCAGCGGCCTGTCTCGCCGGCGAATCGGTTATGACCCGCCGGGTAGCCTGACCACCTCCGGCACCTGGCTGCATTTCTCGAGCAGAACCGCGCCTTTTCGAATCGTACCCGTGATGCCGACGAATCCAGCCCGTTGCCTACGTGGCTGGGTTGGAGCCTTAAATAACGGGTCCACCACGTCGGCTGCGGTGATTGCTATCCCTGAAACTCGACCGGTCGCTCGACGATGCCGTCTCCTGGTTGTACTAGCACAGCCGGGTGTTGGTGGCGCCACTACGCGGTGGCGCCACCGAGCTGCTGCTGGCGATGATGCTCTGAATGTCTGTTGCCGCTTCCCGGTATCGAGATGTACGGCTACGATGTCGTGTGGCAAAACCGGGCTGGACCGCATGCCGTTTTGGGCTAGGCCGACGATGTCGGATGCTAAGCTCACACAGTAGTTTGCAGACCATGAGCATATCGGAGATCGCCACCGTTTTGGCGCGGCACCACGCCCTCAACGCCGTGGACTGCGAGACCTTGGTGACCTTGTCCAGTGATGATATAGACGTCGGCAGCAGGTTCCGGCACCGAATACCAGTGCCATGCGGTGCCGCGTCGGTGGGCAACATCCGTCAAGACCGCGGTGGACTTGGGCCGTATGTACGTGCGCCATGATGTCGTGGTCGTCGAACAGAAGATCTGCAGTCTGGAAGACTCAGGCGCCGTTACAATCGCTGCATCGGCTTTTTGAGTGCTCCACGAGCACGTACGTAACGTCGGTGTTCCGGTATGAGACTTTGGTCGGCGCTAGAAGCCGTCGATCTCACTGAAGCTGATTTCGTCAATCAGTGGTCGATAAGAAGCGTTAGGAGCTACCTATGCGGGGGATTATCTTGGCTGGCGGCTCTGGTACACGGCTGTACCCAATCACGCTGGGCATTAGCAAGCAGTTATTGCCGGTATACGACAAACCTATGATTTATTATCCGCTGTCCACGCTGATGATGGCCGGCATCCGCGACATCTTGGTGATTACCACCGCTCACGACGCACCCGGGTTTAAGCGACTCTTAGGAGACGGCACACAATTTGGTGTCAACATCAGCTACGCGACACAGGATCATCCCGACGGTCTGGCGCAGGCATTCGTCATTGGTGCCAATCACATCGGCGCCGACACAGTGGCATTGGTTCTGGGGGACAACATTTTCTATGGACCCGGACTGGGGACAAGCCTGAGACGCTTCCAATATGTCAGCGGAGGAGCTATTTTCGCCTATTGTGTGGCTAATCCGTCGTCCTATGGTATCGTAGAGCTGGGTATTGATGGCATAGCGTTATCCTTAGAGGAGAAACCCGCCACGCCAAAATCTCAGTACGCGGTTCCGGGTTTGTATTTCTATGACAACGACGTGGTCGAGATTGCCAGGGGCTTAACTAAATCAGCGCGAGGTGAATATGAGATCACGGAGGTTAATCAGATCTACCTCAACCAAGGCCGGCTGACGGTCGAAGTGTTGGCTCGCGGGACGGCATGGCTTGACACGGGGACTTTCGACTCACTGCTGGACGCTAGTGACTTTGTCCGCACGTTGGAACGTCGGCAAGGTTTGAAGGTCAGCGTTCCCGAGGAAGTGTCGTGGCGGATGGGTTGGATCGACGACGAGCAGCTCGCCTTGCGCGCACATAGCTTGGCTAAGTCAGGGTATGGCTGTTACCTGTCAGAACTTTTGGAACGCGGTTGATTTCGGCAGGCTTAGCCAACACCGCGGCGACTGTTGTGGTCAACGGGACTGACGGAGCAAGCGCTATGCCATCCACCGCCGAGCGCACCAACTCGATGACACGTTCTCGCTGGTCAGCACTTCGCCCTGTGTTCGGTCTGCGGTGCTGAGCAAACTATTGACGGTAACTGACCAAGAAGTTACCGAGCCGGTCGATCGCAGCCGCAAGGTCACGAGACCACGGCAGCGTCACCAAGCGCAGATGATCCGGTGCCGGCCAATTGAATCCGCTGCCCTGGGTGACCAGGATCTTCTCTTGTAGTAGCAGGTCGAGGACCAGTTGCTCGTCATCGACGATGCCATAGACTTCTGGATCTAGCCGGGGAAAGGCATACAGTGCACCGGTGGGTTTGACGCATGACACCCCCGGGATCTCGTTCAGTTTGGTCCAGGCGACGTCACGCTGCTCGAGCAGCCGACCGCCCGGTAGCACCAAGTCTTCGATGCTCTGGTGGCCACCGAGGGCTACCTGGATCGCATGCTGCGCAGGAACATTCGGGCATAACCGCATATTGGCCAGTAGATTGATCCCCCCAATGAAGCTACTGGCATGGTCCTTGGGCCCGGTGATCGCTAGCCAGCCGGACCGGTACCCGGCGACACGGTAGGCTTTCGAAAGACCGTTGAAGGTCAAGCACAGTAGATCAGGCGCAATTGAGGCCACGCTGATGTGCTTGGTGTCGTCATAGAGAATCTTGTCGTAGATCTCGTCGGCAAGCAGCAGCAGCTGATGCTTACGTGCTAGGTCGACTATTTGGTTAAGGATTTCGTTGCTGTAGACGGCGCCGGTAGGGTTGTTGGGGTTGATCACGACCAGTGCTTTGGTGCGCTCGGTGATCTTAGATTCCACGTCGGCGATATCTGGTTGCCAGCCTTGGGTTTCGTCGCAGAGGTAATGTACGGGTGTGCCACCGGCCAGCGAGGTCGACGCTGTCCACAGCGGGTAGTCCGGCGAGGGGATCAGCACCTGATCGCCGTTGTCTAACAGGGCCTGCAGCGTCATCGTGATCAGCTCGGAGACGCCGTTGCCGAGATAGACGTCATCGACGTCGAATCGGGGGAACCCGTCGACCAGCTCGTAGCGGGTAACCACCGCGCGACGTGCAGGCAGGATGCCCTGGGAGTCGGAGTACCCCTGCGCGTACGGCAGCGCCTGGATCATGTCGCGCATAATTACGTCAGGTGCGTCGAACCCGAACAGCGCTGGGTTACCGATATTCAGTTTGAGGATGCGGTGTCCTTCAGTTTCTAGTCGTGTGGCATGCTGGCTCACCGGGCCACGGATTTCGTAGAGGACGTCCTGAAGCTTGGACGACTGCGCGAAGGCACGTTGCCGGTGATAGCCAGGGGTGTGCATGGGCAGCTGGTGAGTAGTCACGTCACTCATGGTGCCACTGCCGTCCACTGAAATTTGCTGATATAGTGTCAATCTCTTGGTCAGTGCTTGCCCGGCGGACGTGCGCTCCGTGTGATGCCCAGCCTTTTGACGGGCGCGGTTGGCGGAGCCGGGTTGCCATCGGCATGGTCAGACGGTTCCGGCTTTGCTTCCGATTTCGACTCGGTGGGTGCGGGAGTTTCGGCTTGGTCAGGGCTTTTTTTCGCTCCGGGTCGCTTGGCGCCACCAGCTATACCGAGCCCCTTAACGGGTACTGTGGCAGCCGGTGCCTCGGTTGCTTTAGCTGACGTGGTTTGAGATACTGGTTTTTTGGCGTCAGGTTGCTTGGCTCCGGCGGCCAGTCTTATTCCTTTGGCGGGTGCGGCTGATGCTGCAGCTTGGGTGCTCTTCTCCGGCGCTGGCGCCTCAGACTCAGTGGGTTTGGCGGGGGAAAGTCCGGCAGTTTTGGTGATCTCTGCTGCGGCCGTGCCCTTCGCCGGCAGTTTCGCCTTGTCGTAGTCGAGTGAGCCGAGTAGTACCTGGGCCACATCAAGCACCTCGACGCCGCTGCGACCGGCTTCTTCCTGCCGGTCGTTGACACCGTCGGTGACCATCACCCGACAGAACGGGCACGCGGTGGCGATCGTGGTGGCGTTGGTGGCTAGCGCCTCGTCGACGCGTTCGTGGTTGATCCGCTTGCCGATGTGCTCTTCCATCCACATACGCGCGCCTCCTGCGCCGCAGCAGAAGCTGCGCTCGGCGTGCCGTGGCATTTCGGTGAAGTTGGCTCCCGCGGCCCTGACCAGTTCACGCGGGGCCTCGTACACCTTGTTGTGCCGGCCTAGATAGCACGGGTCGTGGTAGGTGATGTCTTGGGACACCGGCGTGACCGGGACCAGCTTTTTGTCGTGCACTAGCCAGTTGAGCAGCTGAGTGTGGTGCAGCACAGTGTAGTTGCCGCCCAGTTGTCGATATTCCTTGCCGATAGTGTTGAAGCAGTGCGGGCAGGTGACGACAATCTTGCGGTCGACGCTATTCACACCCTCGAAAAGCCCATCCAGGATCTCGACGGCCTGGGCGGCCAGCTGTTGGAACAGGAATTCGTTGCCCGAGCGGTGCGCCGAGTCGCCGTTGCACGTTTCGCCGGTGCCTAGCACCAGGTACTTTACCCCGGCGATGGCCAGCAGTTCGGCGACGGCTTTAGTGGTCTTCTTGGCTTTGTCGTCGTAGGCTCCGGCACAGCCGACCCAGAACAGGTATTCGTAGCCGTCGAAGCTGTCAACGTCCTCCCCGTAGACCGGTACGTCGAAATCGACCTCGTCGATCCAGTTGGTCCGATCTCCAGCGTTTTGTCCCCACGGGTTGCCCTTGGTTTCCAGGTTCTTGAACAACGTGGACAACTCGGAGGGGAACTCTGACTCCATCATTACTTGGTAGCGACGCATATCAATAATGTGATCTATGTGCTCAATATCAACCGGACACTGCTCGACACAGGCGCCGCAGGTGACACAGGACCACAGCACGTCGGGATCGATCACTCCGCCTTGTTCGGCAGTGCCGACCAACGGACGAGTCGCCTGTTCGGGCCCGTGTCCAGGCACCCGGCCGAATCCGGATTCCGGCACATGGCGGCTCTTGTCTTTGGTCGTCTCGAGGTTGAGACCCTCCAGCTTTTCTGCTGTTTTCTCTCCCAGGATGTAGGGAGCCTTGGCCATCCAGTGGTCGCGCAGGTCCATGATTACGAGCTTGGGCGACAGGGGTTTGCCGGTATTCCAGGCCGGACACTGAGACTGGCAGCGCCCGCACTCGGTGCAGGTGGCAAAGTCGAGCATGGCTTTCCAGGTGAAATCCTCGATCTTGCCGCGACCGAAAACAGCGTCCTCGCTGGGATCCTCGAAGTTGATTGGTTCGCCGTCCGATTCCATGGGCATCAACGGGCCCAGCCCGTCGGGCAGCCGTTTAAACGTGACGTTGATCGGCGCTAGGAAAATGTGCAGGTGTTTGGAGTGCAGCACGATCAGCAGGAAGGCCAGCATGACGCCTATGTGCAGCAACAGCGCAACGGTTTCGATGATCTGGTTAGCACCTTGACCCAACGGATACAGCACTGCGGCTATGGCGTGCGAGAAGAATGCGCCGCTGTTGTAAGGGAACGCCTCGCCGAGTGCATCGACCGATGCCCCACGAAAAACGGCATACGTCCAAATCACGTTGAAGATCATGAACAGGATCAACCACGCACCGCCGGTATGGGATCCGTAGAAGCGGGACTTGCGGCCGTATTCTTTTGGCTCGTTACGCATGCGGATAATCGCGAACGTGACGGTGCTAGTCAGTACAGCTAGCGCAAAAAAGTCCTGAAGGAAGCCTATCGCGTTCCAGCGGCCGATGATCGGGAGGTGGAAGTTCGGCTGGAATAGCACGCCGTAGGCCTCGATGTAGACCGTAAGTAAGATGAAGAAGCCCCACATGGTGAATAAGTGCGTCAAACCTGGCAGTGACCACTGCAACAGTCGCCGTTGCCCGAAGACCTCGGTGATTTGCGTCCAGATTCGGGTGCCTAGCTCGTCGGTGCGTCCGTTGGCCGGTTGACCGGACATGGTCAGCTTGTATAGCCACAAGACGCGACGTGCCGCGAACAGCAGCACGACCGCGGTCATACTCAGGCCTAGCACCATTCTGATCAGCATCTGCGTGGTCACAGAAGGTTTCTCCCATGCATAGTTACTTCGACATTACTGCGCCGGACCATTCGATCTCCGTAGCAGGCGGCGCGACGTTGTTGCTTGTTTTGTCCTACTAATAGTGACATCTGTGCAGGTTGCGGCGCGAGAAAGGTAACCCTAAGTTGCTTATTATGGTGACAACTTCGGGTCGGTGTTTATTGGCCATGCACTTAATCGAATTTTGGCCTGTAGAAGGTTCAGCGTGCGTTAGCGTCTAAACGGTGGTTCACGCCGGGTCGGCCTGGTGGGCACTTCTGGCATTGTTTTGGTGCAAGGTCGTCGGCGGGGAAGTCGTCGTCGTTGTAGCGGGCCTGGCTGGGTGTTGTAGCCCTTGCTTTATACCGACCGGCGTGCGGCGGGATCACCTACACGGTAGAGTTGTTTTTCGGCATGGGCATGGTCTGCGGAGGTTGGCGATGCTGTACTGGTTCGGTGTTTGTGGTAGCGGTGAGCTTTTTGCCGTGGCCTAGGTTCACCGTCAGCAACACGGCTGCGCCCGCAGCCCCCACTCCGGGGATCAGGACCGTGTGTTTGTACCACGGCAGCGGTGCTGTTTCGGCCGCATAGCGCTGGCCGTTTTTATAGTCGAGTCACTTTGTCTCATAGGTATATTTCGTCAGCATCATTGATTCCTGTATAGGGTAAAGGATCGTCTACTTTAGCGAATTTCTGTTACCAGCTAATGATCGGTAAGTAGCCGATTTGTCTTTGCTAACGGTTTGGTCTCCCCATATCGGTGGCCCCATCTTGGTTAGCGGGAAGACTAAGTTGGTGGGTATGCTTATGCTGCCGACTATATGGCTATACATAGCCATATAGTCGGCAGGCCCTAAATAACGATTGCTGCTGACCGGGCACCGCCGCACCGATGGCAGCGCTAAGAGCGGGTTGCGGTGTGGTCAAGATGGCCACCTGTGGGCGCTTCTACAATTGTGCGGTAAGCAGCGAGATGCTTCTGCCTCCGATTGCCATGGCTGATTCCAGGTTCAATCACGGAATTTTGTTGCTTTGAAACGTCTTTTCGACAGTGCTGATGAAGAAGGCCGGTGTCCCAGCAAGAAGTTTCTCAAATTTATTGCAGGACAGCAGGATATCGGTGCTGTGTACCAATGATCGGAACGGGTTGTGGTTACTGAGGCCTAAGACAACTCGTCCTTGACATGCCGACATTAGACAAGCGATCTGGTCAGCGACTTCATGCGTGTGGTGCCGGCGAGTTTAGTGGTGTTGGCATTGATGCTGTCCGCACGAAGCTAAGTCAAGATAAGTTGATCGATCGCGTCACCGGAGAACTCGGGGTTGTGGACCGTGTGCCGATCTACGGCTAGTTGGAACCGGCATTCGACCTTACGTTCACCACAGTGGCGTTAATGCTAACGTCGCACAAGCCTTGCGCGCCATCACGTCCGGCGCTAATAGCGTCTCCGCTTTGGCGGGGTACTTCGTCTCGTTGGCAGCTACCAACGGAGTCTGGTCTCCTACTCGTTCGACAAACCGGTAACATCAGGAGGGGTTCTGTCATATTCGAATTTTCCTTTAGCAGAATGCTTTTAGCAGTACTGTGATCTAACAATGTGAAAATGGATCTGCGATTCGCCGGGCGCGTTGTTCACCCGGGACCCGACCAGGCTAGCTCCCCGATCGACGATCCGAGCGACTCGCTCACATGCGGTACTTCGGTGTTTTTGTTTGCTGGTGGTCGCCGGGGTGCTGCTGGTACCTTGGCTTCCAACTACCAGTTCGATGATGTCGTATACGATCAGCGCGATTAGGACCAGCAGGGCCCAGCCGACGAGTACCGCCGGCTTGAGGTACCACGGGGTGGGTTCGGTTTTTTGGTTCCAAAGTTCCGGGCGACTAGCATTAGCCAGGAGGAATTGAGCGCCGCTAGCGACGGTGTTGGGGCGGTTTCGGAGGTCCGGATGGCGGTTATACGGATAGGCTACTGTTTGCGTACTGAATCGGCTGGCTATTGAAATCTTCCGGTGGGCCGTAGCGTGCCACGGCATGATGGCACTGACACCAACTGTCAACTGCCGATGCAGTGATACCTTGTTGTATTGTTGTAATACAACAATACTGTTGCAGTCCCGGCCTGTACTATACGATCCTGGCCTGTGCCTAGAACGTGTCGACCTTGTCGATGCTGACGAACATGCCATGTCCGGTGTGATTGTTCGTGAACCTGATGCCATCCGCGGTCGAGTCGATCGTCCACCCTTGCGCGTCGTAGACCTTGTAGTCGACGGTGACGGTTGGGATAGCCCCGAGGTTGCCCAGCACCCACTGCACGGATCCGTTGGCGGTGATGTTGACGCCGTTGGCGTGCTCGCCGTTCTGTATAGGGGAGTGGGTGAAAGGTGCCTCGCACCCGACGTTGGTGGTGCTTATCTGGCAACGTGTCACTCCGGACTTGTTTTCTATAAAGACGTAACCGTTCTGGTCGGGCGGAAGTGGGATCGCGCCAGCTGGCAGGGTCGGACTTACCGGTGCACTGGATGGGGCTGTGTGAGGACTTCTGGTGGGCGGTGGCGTCAACCTGGGTGTGGGGAAGGACAGTCCAGTTGGTACCTTTACCGGCTTGCCCTCGATGATGGAGCTGCAGCCGTCGATCAGCATAGGACTTGCCAGCAAGGGGGTGAGCAACAGGGAGCCACCGGCCAGACTTCGCCGTGTCTTTTGCGAAAACCGCACGCGCCACTCCCCAAGATTTTGAGATACCGCAAGTCAGATTACGCATAAGGTAACGCAAGTTACTGCAGTGACTTCTTTTTGGAATAGCGCCGATGACAAAGTGTTACAGCTGCTGCACGGCCCCAGCCGTCATCTTAGCGGCGCAATGAGTCGTGGCTACGATGCCCTTGTTAACCGGTGCACTGGCGGAAGTTCCCAGATAGGCCGGTGCGCTGCTGAAGGTCGTCGTCGCGTTCGTAGCTGTCACGCAGCAATGCGGTCAGTGAAATTACAAAACCCGGCGTGCAGAAGCCGCATTGCAGCCCATGGCATTCCCGCAGTGCTGACTGCATCGCTGGCAAGGTGCCGTCGTGCGCCGCGACACCCTCGATTATTGGTAATTCCATATTGTCAACTTGCAGCGCGAACAGCAGGAATGACCGCACGGTATCATCGTCCAAGCAGTACCGTGCATGCGCCGTGTTCGCAGCCTAGACGGGTGTTGGTGAGGCCGCACTGCTGCTCCCGCAGCAAGTCCGCCAGCGTCAGGCGTGGTTCGATGATGGCCGTAACGGAGATTCCGTTGGGCTGGTTGTTCATGCATTTGGTTGCCCCCCGCGATTGCTTCTTTAACTGCGTCGGTCCAGGTCCGGGCCGTCATAGAGGTTCCCACCTGGGTAGGGTATGACACATGACTCGTGCATGTCGGTCGTAATCTCGTAAAGTTCCGTCACTGTAGCTTGGCTGTTCTCCTCGGGCCCTAGCTTTTCGACCGATCTTTAGACGATTTTCGCTTCCGTGTCCTAACGGTACACTGATGTCTGGAGGCAAACCTATCGCGTAGCTCGATACGCGATCGTAGCTATCGAGCTCGGCGAATTACAACGCTCTGGCGAGAGCGAAACACACTTTTCTGCAATAGAATCCATGTATTGAAAATAAAGATACTCTTCCCCATAAAGGAAATCACACTTCGGTTGTGATTGTTGTTCTGACGCGAACACGGTTTCCCGCAATCCAGTGAAGAAGAACGCGGCAAGTATCAACGACGTTCCTGCTGCGACAGTACCTAGACCATAGACTCCAATGTAATTGTGAAAGAAGAGTATTCGCTGAACATGTCGGTGTTAATCGACTCCAAACCGCCCAAGGTTTCTCTTTTGCTTATATGAACATGACTGATGTATGGTTTCTCTCGGGTTATCAGCGAAACAGGTTGCCGGAATTGAGTATCGGAATACGCTTTGGTCTTGGTAGTTCAGTCGCGGATCCCAACTCGTTGCCACGGATCTCAATGTCTTGTAACTCACTTAGCCAGGAAATATCGATGATATGGCCGACATACGCGAGTCGTATCAACAGCATAGACACCAGGTTTTGGCCGCTGGACAAAATCTTGGCGTCCTAGCCAAGTTTAGCGGGCAGATTAACTTAACCGCCTGATCAATGGTGTCGGTCCGACAGTAAGCGAGTAACGCGGTTTTCATCGGTGCGGTTGCGTAGCAATGGAGTATATGACAGCCAAGGCGTCCGAAATCCGGGTGATTGTCACACCCAGCGCCGCCATCGCTTCGTTCATCGCGTTGATCACCTCCGGAACTGAGCCGATGGCTCAATCCTTACCCACTGCTCTTGTATTCGCCGGGTTAGCGACCGGATGTCTCGGCGTGGCCGAAGTCGATAGGCGATAGCCGGGACTTCGTTTACCGTTAGTAGCGCATAGCCGACGAGTGTGGTAGCCAGTGGGGTTCCATCGTCATAGCAGGAGAGGTTTTCCAGTAACGCGCCACCCATGCTTTGCGTGTGTCCCATAGGCTATCCAGCTATACACGATCGCCCTGTTGATCATGAACTCTACGTTTTTGTTGAATATGTAGCGCAACGGCTTGCCGCAGTGGCTTAACGTCTCGGTGAGCATTGGTTTTTAGTAAGCTGATCGGGTACAGGTTGATTATAGTGGTGTTGCATGTAGTTCAATACGTCCCGACGTTGGTCCCGCGGTGGTTACGCTCGTGCTGGAATCATGAAACATGTTCTTCTGCAGCTATTTTCGCGACAATCTGGGACATCCTTCGTCATTGTGCGACGGCATATCTGAGCAGCCGGCTCGAAGTCGAGATGGTCGACTGTTGCGATCTCGCCACCGGATGAAATATCGATCAGCCTCAGGAAGAACCAGCGTAATGTTAATCCTCTTTCAGCTCTTAGGCATTGGCAGAAAGAGCAGCCGCGGCGTGGCCGAACATGGTCTGTTTGATGACGCCCAGCGTGCCTGGATCTTTGCCGCCGAGCGGATGAAGCAGGTCGACCGCCACGGCGGTAACGGCATCCTCGGCTGCCGTATTGTCGACAATTCCGAGGCGGGCGGCTTCGCCGCCGCCGAACCGGCGCCCGGTGGTCATTGACGCAGTTGCTGCCTGGGGAGCAAGTTTGGCTTGTATCAGTGCGGCCATGCCGGGCGTGAACGGGATGCGGATATCCACTTCGGGAAAACAGAAGTAGCCGCGATCTGCACGCATAACACGAAAATCGTGCGCCATGGCCAACATTGCTCCGGCGCCGAACGCGTGACCAACGACGGCCGCTGCGGTAGGGATGGGCAGCGTGAGGAGGCGAGCCAGGAGTCCCTGGACCTTGCCGACATACCACTGAGTCTGGTCACGGTGTGCGGACAGCCAGTCCAGGTCTAGCCCGTTGGAATAGAACTTGCCAAGTGCCGTCGTCACCAAGCCGTTGGCACCGCTGGCTATGATTTCGTCGAGGTGGGAGTTGATTTCTTCAAGAAAGACAGATGTGAAACGATTTTCGTCATCACCAAGTTCGAGGATGGCGATTTTTTCGTCATAATGCACGGCGATGGTCATGCGGTTCTTCCTTTCTGTTGTAGGTCACTTTACGGTGGTGGTCCGACCTCCAGAACCGCGCGCACTGCTGCATGGAGATGCTTTCGTGCCGTCTTGTTGCCCAGCCGGTCACGGTGCAGCAGGACTGCTGTCGGCAGATCCATGAGGCATGTCGTGATCGTGTCGATGGCACCGGTGTCTTTGCGGTCCCAGATGACCACCGCGAGCCGCGTCAGCAAACTGATCAGCAATGCGTCAAGCTCCCTGAGTTCAATTTCGATCTCGTTGGGCAGGAACGATTTGAGTAATTCTTCTCGCCTTACCGTCAGCAGCAGCCGGGAGGAGTCTGGATACTGTTCGGCAAAGACGACCGGTGCATCGGCGGCAGCCACCACAGCCTCGACTCCAGCCCGCCGTACCGACGCTGACAGGGCCTGATCAACTAGTGCGGTTTGCGTCTTCAGGAATCGGTATCCCGCCCGTAGCCATACTCGGCCCAGCAGCGCCGCCCGCGACGCGAACATGTGATAGACGGCGCCATTGGAAACGCCGATCGCTGAACTGATCGCACGGTATGGTCACTGCGGCCGGCCCGGACGCTACAACCAACGACTCGGCGGTATCCAGGACCCGATCTGGGTGATGAACACGAGGGCGGGGCATAGCCCCTCACGGTAACAGAGCAACTGTTCTAGGATCTGTGCATAATTAATTTCTTTGGTGCCACCAACATGCCTACTGTGACGAGGGATAGTTTCTGGGCTTTTTTGAGCCGTCGAGCAGTGGTCCGATGTGCTCTTCTGGGAAATGATGGCGTATGCGATAGCACTTTCACGAAGTTGGTGCCGGCCACTGACAGCGGCCGTCAACGAAATCCTCGTAAGTTGGCCCAAAAGTGCGGTCGCCAGCTCAACCTTCGATAACAACAGTAGTCTGTGTCGGTGAGCGCTGCTGTCCCATCTGTCCACCGAAACCGCCTATATCCCTGGGGTACCCATGCCACCAATGACACGCTGGCGGAATTTGTACAACCTCAACTCGTCGGGGACAAAATCGTGAACCGGAGGTGTTGACTATGAAGACAAGTTGAGTGATCTAAGCTGAAAGTCTGGGTTGACAGGGCCATGGCTGTAGGAGCAGACTTGAGTTAAGTTCACTCAGTCTAGTGCCCTAGTGCACGACAAAAGCTCTACTACATCAGGAGGAATCACCATGGCTCGTGCGGTCGGCATCGACCTCGGGACCACCAACTCCGTCGTCTCCGTTCTGGAGGGTGGCGACCCCGTCGTCGTTGCCAACTCCGAGGGGTCGAGGACCACTCCGTCAACTGTCGCGTTCGCGCGTAACGGCGAGGTTCTCGTCGGCCAACCCGCCAAAAACCAGGCGGTTACTAACGTCGACCGCACCATCCGGTCTGTCAAACGGCACATGGGCAGTGACTGGTCCATCGAAATCGACGGCAAAAAATACACCGCGCAGGAGATCAGCGCCCGCGTTCTGATGAAGCTGAAGAGGGACGCTGAGGCTTACCTCGGTGAGGACATCACCGATGCAGTCATCACCACACCAGCCTACTTTAACGACGCCCAGCGTCAGGCTACCAAGGAAGCCGGCCAGATCGCCGGTTTAAACGTACTGCGTATTGTCAACGAGCCGACCGCCGCCGCTCTGGCCTACGGTCTAGACAAGGGTGAGAGAGAACAAACCATCCTGGTGTTCGATCTGGGTGGCGGCACCTTCGATGTTTCGTTGCTGGAAATCGGCGAGGGCGTGGTCGAAGTGCGTGCCACCAGCGGTGACAATCACCTCGGTGGCGACGATTGGGACGACCGTATTGTCAACTGGCTCGTCGACAAGTTCAAGGGCACTAGCGGTATCGATCTGACCAAGGACAAGATGGCTATGCAGCGGCTACGTGAGGCTGCCGAGAAGGCCAAGATCGAGCTCAGCTCGAGCCAAAGCACCTCGGTTAACTTGCCCTACATTACCGTCGATTCAGACAAGAACCCGCTATTCCTTGACGAGCAGCTTATTCGCGCCGAATTCCAACGCATCACCCAGGATTTGCTGGACCGCACCCGTCAGCCGTTCCAGTCGGTGGTCAAGGACGCCGGTATTTCGGTTTCTGAGATCGATCACGTCGTGCTGGTGGGCGGTTCGACCCGGATGCCTGCGGTGACCGATCTTGTCAAGGAACTCACTGGTGGCAAGGAGCCCAATAAGGGTGTCAACCCCGATGAGGTCGTTGCTGTTGGTGCTGCGTTGCAGGCCGGTGTCCTCAAGGGTGAGGTGAAAGACGTTCTTTTGCTTGATGTTACACCACTGAGCTTGGGTATCGAGACCAAGGGTGGCGTGATGACCAAGCTCATCGAGCGCAATACCACGATCCCCACCAAGCGCTCAGAGACCTTCACTACTGCCGACGACAATCAGCCGTCGGTGCAGATCCAAGTCTACCAGGGTGAGCGCGAGATAGCTTCGCACAATAAGCTTCTCGGCTCTTTCGAGCTGACCGGTATTCCACCGGCTCCGCGCGGTGTCCCGCAGATCGAGGTCACTTTCGACATCGACGCCAACGGCATAGTTCACGTCACTGCCAAGGACAAGGGCACTGGCAAGGAGAATACGATCAAAATCCAGGAAGGCTCCGGGCTGTCCAAGGAAGAGATCGATCGGATGGTCAAGGATGCTGAGGCGCACGCTGAGGAGGACCGCAAGCGTCGCGAGGAGGCCGACGTCCGCAACCAGGCTGAGACGCTCGTGTACCAGACGGAGAAATTCGTCAAGGAACAACGGGAAACCGAGAATGGTTCGAGGGTGCCTGAGGATACCCTCAACAAGGTGGAAGCCGCTGTGGCAGAAGCTAAGACGGCGCTTGGCGGTACCGACATTTCCGCGATAAAGTCGGCAATGGAGAAGCTGGGTCAGGACTCCCAGGCACTGGGGCAGGCGATCTATGAGGCCACCCAGGCTGCGTCGAAGGTGGGCGGCGAGGCTTCCGCGCCTGGTGGCTCGAACTCTACTGACGATGTGGTTGACGCGGAGGTGGTCGACGACGAACGGGAGTCCAAGTGACCGAAGGCAATCCACACGAACAGGTGACGGTCACCGACAAACGACGGATCGATCCCGATACTGGCGAAGTACGATCTATACCTCTCGGCGACACGCCGGGAGGTAGCGAGCCGGCTGGTATGACCGACCGAAGTGCCAACAGTACCGACACAATGGTCGACAAAGTTGCTGAGCTGACTAGCGATCTGCAGCGGGTGCAGGCCGATTTTGCCAACTACCGTAAGCGAGCGTTGCGCGACCAGCAGACGGCTTCGGATCGAGCCAAGGCCACTGTCATCAGCCAATTGTTGGGTGTGCTTGACGATTTCGATCGTGCCCGCGAGCACGGCGATCTGGACTCGGGTCCGCTGAAGTCGGTCGCCGACAAGCTAATGAGCGCATTGACCGGGCTCGGGCTGGTGGCGTTTGGCGTCGAGGGAGAAGACTTCGACCCGGTGCTGCACGAAGCCGTGCAGCATGAGGGCGATGGTGGGGAAGGCTCCAAGCCGGTGATCGGTGACGTCCTCCGGCACGGCTACAAATTGGGCGATCAAGTGCTGCGGCACGCCTTGGTCGGGGTGGTTGACACGATCGCAGGCGATGGTGCCGAAACGGTTGCCATAGTCGCACCTGTCGACAGCACAGCCAAAACCGAGCAAGGTGAACTGGGCGATAACGTGACACCGCACAAGGAGGACGGTGATTAGGGGGTGACGCGATATGGCCCAGCGTGAATGGGTCGAAAAGGACTTCTACAAGGAGCTAGGCGTTTCCTCTGACGCCAGTCCCGAAGAGATTAAGCGTGCCTATCGGAAGTTGGCACGCTACCTGCATCCTGACGCGAATCCCGACAACTCCGCTGGTGAACGGTTTAAGGTGGTGTCTGAGGCGCACAATGTGTTGTCGGATCCGGTCAAGCGCAAAGAGTACGATGAAACTCGCCGGCTGTTTGCCGGCGGCTGGTTAGGCGGTCGTCGGTTCGACAGTAGTTTTGGTGACTTTGGAATGGGCGGCGACGGTGCTGAGTTCAACCTCAACGATTTGTTCGATGCTGCCAGTCGAACCGGGGGCACCAACATCGGTGACTTGTTCGGTGGCTTGTTTGGACGCGGCGCCAGTGTCCGCCCCAGTAGGCCGCGACGCGGCAACGACCTGGAGACCGAGGCAGATTTGGATTTTGTCGAAGCGGCCAAAGGTGTAGCGATGCCGCTGCGGCTGACCAGCCCAGCGCCGTGCACCAATTGCCATGGCAGCGGGGCACGTCCGGGAATCAGTCCGAAAGTGTGTTCCACTTGCAACGGTTCCGGCGTGATCAACCGCAATCAGGGTGCCTTTGGTTTCTCTGAGCCTTGTACCGAATGTCGGGGTAGCGGGTCGATCATCGAGCACCCTTGCGAAGAGTGCAAAGGCACCGGGGTTACCACCCGGACCCGAACCATCAATGTGCGGATCCCGTCCGGTGTCGAAGATGGACAACGGATTCGGCTGGCAGGGCAGGGCGAGGCGGGGTTGCGTGGCGCTCCGTCGGGTGATCTGTATGTGACGGTCCATGTGCGGCCTGACAAGATCTTTGGTCGAAATGGCGACGACCTCACCGTGACCATTCCGGTTAGCTTCACTGAATTAGCTTTGGGCTCAACCCTTTCAGTGCCCACGCTGGACGGAACAGTCGGTGTCCGGGTGCCAAAAGGTACCTCAGATGGCCGTATCCTGCGGGTACGAGGGCGTGGTGTACCCAAACGCAGTGGTGGCCATGGCGACTTGCTTGTCACAGTCAAGGTGGCAGTTCCGCTGAACTTGGAAGGTGCCGCGCAAAAGGCACTGGAGGCCTATGCGGCCGCCGAGCGGTCAAGTGGTTTCAACCCTCGGGCGGGATGGGGCAGGTAATCGGTGATGACTAGAAACTCTAGAGACCCCAGGCAACAAGAATCCCGGACGTTTTTGATCTCGGCGGCTGCTGAGCTAGCCGGTATGCACGCGCAGACCTTGCGTACCTATGATCGACTCGGGCTGGTCAGCCCGAGTCGGGCTTCTGGTGGTGGGCGCCGTTATTCGCAGCATGACGTCGAGCTGCTGCGCCAGGTACAGCGACTCTCGCAAAATGAAGGGGTTAACCTCGCTGGCATTAAGCGCATCATCGAGCTGACCAATCAGGTTGAAGCGTTGCAGTTGAAGCTGCAGGAATTGACTGATGAGTTGGTGATGTTGCGCGCCAACCAGCGTCGCGATCTTGCGGTGGTGCCCAAGAGCACGGCGCTGGTCCTCTGGCAGCCGCGAAAGCCGCGCTAGGCGACCAAATCTCTCTAGATTGGTCCAAAACCGGGTTCATGCCGCTTGATTTGCACAACATCCAACCAATTGCCATCCTCGATGGTGTCGTGTTACAATAGTAAGTGGCCAATGGTATTCTTGATTGCTGCATCTGAATTCGTGGTGGTGGCCACGGATGTGGTCAACATCGAGTTTGGACTTTAATGTCGCGATGGGGGGCAGCAGTGGGTTGCTATTTGGTGAAGATAGTATAAGGTGCCCGGGAAACTAGCGGGCTCTTAGGTGCCTACGGCGTTGCGGGCCAACTAGGATAGATCCACCATAAACACGTGCATCGAGAACTGCACTATAAGGCAGCTCGCCCGGACGTGCACATCGGTAGTGGCCGGCTATGTGGCGCGTCGGTAGACGTGGCAGTCGGCTCAACCACAAAGTCATCGGCGCAGACTAGTCGAGAGTTAGATGTCGCAGCGGCGGTGTCCCGATGATCCACTCGCCGCGGGACACATCCGGTAGGTGCCAGGACCGGTGCTGCCGGAAACCATCAGCACGTCTCCGCTGTCGGGATTGCCCCGCATTACGCCGTTCGGACTGGTAAACCACCACTTGGTCGGCCGGAAATGTTTTCGCCGACTAGGGCGGTGCTGACCAAACTTGCTGGGGGACCACACGGACATAGGACTCGATCGCGTTGTCTGTCACAGCAGGAACGGCTGGTCTGATGGTATCGTCACCGTCGCGGGCATGGCGGAATGTGGACGTTGACGTTCTGGCCGGGGTAATAGTGCATTGGTGGTCTAGTCGAAGTTGAACGTCTGTGAGATCCCATTATACCCCAATGTGTTCAGTGACCGGTTGTGTCTCACCAGGCGGGTTCTTCGTTGGCGTCACCGGCGCCGCTCGTTATTCTGGTGATCAGATTGGCGTGGCTGACTAACCATGTCGCAGACGGCATCGGTCCGTTTTTCGCCCAGATGAGTGCGTAATATGTAATTCTGGTGTGTAGAGTTGCGACACAATGTCTCGTTAATGGCTTGGCTGCATACTATATGCGGTGATCGCGGCCAAGTTGGGTAAGCTAAGGCCACCGGCTCTTTTGCTCGTAGGGCTACCAGCTTGCTGTACCCTCATTGTGGCACGTCGGCGAAAGCTGCTCGCTGGAGGTCTATTTCAGGTGGGAACAACTCACGTATCGAGGTGTCGAGACAAGCCAGTGAGTATAGAACTGTCGGACGAGTTGGTTGGCTTCGTTTGCCGGGTCCAGGTCCTTCTCTGTGAATATGTCGCGCAACCTGCGTAATTCATCCCAGTGTCTAAGTTCACGGACCTCGGTTCTACGTCGGCCATAGGCCGGTCAGATATAGTGAGTTAATCCCTTTGTACAACAACATTAGTCCGATCAGCACGAGGATAGCAGCTATCGATACGGCATTGTGTGTCTCTAGCCCGTTCGTAAGCCGCTCCAGCGGAGGGTCGAAGCGATAACTGGTGATCGTGCCGAACGATATAGTGCCTTAGTAAGCCAACTGGCAAGACAGGCGACACGGCCTCGGCTGCGGTTGCTGTGCGTATCAGACGCTTACCACCAGGGTGATCGACAGCGAATTTACGCAAAGATTAGGGCAACACGGTGTGCATCAACACGACGTCGTACGCCGACCACAGTGACAGATTGAAGTACAAGTCTCGACCTGACGACCAGGGATGGATCATCGGCGCGTAGATACCACCAGGCATCTGAAACGATGACACCAGAGGCTGCTCTGGACTCCACGGTCCTTGTGGAGCAGGTGCTGTTCGCGCCACAACGTCGTTGCTGTCACCGTTGCTGTAGAGAATGATATATTGCTTAAGATAGTCGTTGTACTGTGCTGACATTTCACCCACAGGACCCGAGAACAATGGCGTAGCGGCCCCTGGATTGTTGGGAACCCAGTTTCCGTTCCAGTATTGGTATTTACTGAGGTCTGGCACCAAGTTTTGGGGCACTCGAGCTAGATACGCCGCACCACTGCGCCCGGACGGGGTCCCGAACGAGTAGAGGTAGCCATCGTTACCCCGCATGAACGCCCCCATTTGGAAATTCTGGTTACCTGGAACAAAATGAGTCCCAGGTATGGCGTCCGGCGAGGCGGTGCGGATAGTGCCGGGGTAGGTCCCCCAACTTTGGCCGTTGTCGATTGACCTAGCGATTGCCGAGTAGTTTGTCGTCCATTCGCCGTCACGGCCCCATTTCTTTATGGACATGTAGTTCATGTATTGAGTTTTTCCGATGGAGATGGCGGTTGTCGGAATGATTCCCGTCTCGTGCGGTGCTCGATGGATGGTGTTGACGACCTGCTTAGCGAGGCCAGTTGTCCACACCGGTGAACCGGAGTACTTGTCGTTAGGCACGCCGTCCGCAATCCGGATTCCGTGCGACAGATCTTGGTTTGAACTGCGGAACAAGATGTTGTATCGTCGTTGCTGGCCTTTTACGCTACAGTAGCCAAAACTGTCACCGAAGGCCATAAGGACCTGATGGTTGGTGGGATCGCCGTTGTCCCAAGGGATCCCGAGGTCGGTTCCAGAGATGCCGAAACGTTGGAGTGTTTTGTTTGGGCTGTTGGGTCCGGTCACCCACTCGACGAGCGAGGTCGGTGCGCCCGCAATGGAGGCAGTGGGCGGTGGACCCGGCTCCAGCCGGGGTGCCGTCGGCGGGACTGGGAGTGCATTCGGAACACGCCGTACCGTGTTCGGGGGCTGTCCGGGGACAGCGGGGTTGGGTCCGGGCGGTACTAGCTCCGCTTGAAGTTGTAGTGGCGTGGAATAGTGATTATTAGGCGCAGGAGGTTTGAACAAAGAAGCGATCAGCGGCCCCAGCTTGGGCATCGGAGCATGGTCATTCGCGTTGGAAGGCCGGCGCCCAGTTGGTAGTTGGACGATCGGCGCTGGTGCGGGCATCGTTGGGGGTACCGCAGGCGGCAAGACGTTGGCTTCGGGCATGCTACAAGGCATAGTGCTAGCTGGTGGCGCGAAGCCCACTGCGACTATGAGTCCGGCAGCGACTGCTGACGCGGCGACTACCGTAATGATTAGACGAAACGCCGACATGCCATACCTTCCCGGGGGCAGGACGTCACGTCGACGTCCGTGATTAGTTATGTGACGATAGTGGCCCGTGAGGTTTCTGCGATCAGTGATGTACCGATAGGTATGCATTCGTTGCCGTGTCGCAACTCAATGTGTTCATCCGACACGTCGTCCGCTCCGGCGAATCCGGTGCGGCTGGGTTGCTGCATCCTGAGATAGCACCTTGGAATTCAGCACAGTGAATGTGGCTGCTGTCTCTGTCGCGCGGGCCGGGGTGACCGTCACCTAGGCCTGACCTTCCCGACCTGTGGGTTTGCTCTAGCAATCAACCGGCTGGGGAGGTCGCAAACGGGGCCTAAGACCGCCCGCTAGACCTGGGTCACCACCAAAGATAAAATTGAGTGGAACAGACTTAATGTTGACGGCGTTAAACAACCCTACAAGCATTTTTTAGACGTACCCTGAATGGAGATCGTCGTGGACTCTTTCAACCCGACCACCAAAATGCAGGTGGCTCTAACTTCAGCGCTGCAGGCAGCGTCGTCCGCAGGTAATCCCGAGATCAGACCTGTGCATTTGCTATTGGCGATGCTCATGCAAAACGACGGAATCGCCGCACCGTTGTTGGAGACTGTCGGTGTGGAGCCCGACATCGTTCGCAATGAGGCACAGCGGCTCCTGGAGCGATTACCCCAGGCCAGCGGCTGCAGCTCGCAGCCGCAGTTGTCGCGAGAGTCGTTGGCTGCCATCACCACCGCTCAGCAGCTCGCTACCGAGATGGACGACGAGTACGTGTCGACCGAGCACCTGATGCTAGGGTTAGCCATGGGCGACTCCGATGTCGCGAAGCTGCTTACCGGGCACGGTGCCTCGCCGCAGGTGTTACGGGAGGCGTTCGTCAAGATACGTGGCAGTGCCCGAGTCACTAGCTCCGATCCCGAGTTCACCTATCAAGCGTTGGAGAAGTACTCCACAGATCTGACCGCCCAGTCCGGCGAAGGCAAACTTGACCCAGTTATCGGGCGCGACAACGAGATCCGTCGTGTTGTGCAGGTGCTGTCCCGTCGCACCAAGAACAACCCGGTGCTTATCGGCGAGCCTGGTGTCGGCAAGACCGCGATCGTGGAGGGCTTGGCTCAGCGCATCGTTGCCGGCGATGTGCCGGAGAGCCTGCGTGACAAGACCTTGGTAGCGCTGGATCTCGGGTCAATGGTGGCTGGCGCCAAGTATCGCGGCGAGTTCGAACAACGACTCAAGGTCGTGCTCGACGACATCAAATTCTCTGCTGGACAGATCATCACGTTTATCGATGAGTTGCACACTATCGTCGGAGCCGGTGCGACTGGTGAGTCGGCGATGGATGCTGGCAACATGATCAAGCCGATGCTGGCCCGTGGCGAATTGCGCCTGGTCGGCGCCACCACGCTTGACGAGTACCGCAGGTACATCGAGAAGGATGCAGCGCTGGAGCGGCGCTTCCAGCAGATCTTCGTCGGCGAGCCGTCGGTGGAGGACACTGTTGGCATCCTGCGTGGGCTGAAGGACCGTTACGAGGTGCACCACGGTGTGCGCATCACCGACTCTGCTCTGGTAGCTGCGGCAGCCCTCTCCGACCGTTATATCACCGCCCGGTTCCTGCCGGACAAGGCCATCGACCTGGTCGACGAAGCGGCTAGCCGGTTACGCATGGAGATCGACTCGCGGCCTGTCGAGATCGACGAGGTTGAGCGGCTGGTGCGTCGCTTCGAGATCGAAGAGATGGCTCTTGTGAACGAAGAAGACGAAGCATCCAAGGAGCGTTTGGAGACGTTGCGTGCGGAACTGGCTGACCAGAAGGAGCGGCTCGCCGAGCTAACCGCGAGGTGGCAGAATGAAAAGAACGCGATAGATGTCGTCCGAGAACTTAAGGAACAGTTGGAGACGTTGCGCGGGGAATCCGAGCGTGCTGAGCGTGACGGTGACCTGGCCAAGGCCGCTGAGCTGCGGTATGGGCGCATCCCCGAGGTTGAAAAGAAGCTGGAAGCGGCGGTGCCGACGGCCCAGGCCCGCGAGGACGTGATGCTCAAGGAAGAGGTCGGTCCTGACGATATCGCCAACGTGGTGTCAGCGTGGACCGGCATACCGGCTGGCCGGTTGTTGGAGGGCGAGACCGCCAAGCTGCTGCGTATGGAGGACGAACTGGGCAAGCGTGTGGTCGGGCAGAAGAAGGCAGTGCACGCGGTCTCTGACGCGGTGCGACGCTCGCGGGCCGGGGTTGCCGACCCTAACCGGCCGACCGGCTCGTTTTTGTTTCTTGGCCCGACCGGTGTCGGCAAGACCGAGCTGGCCAAAGCACTGGCTGATTTCCTGTTTGACGACCAGCGCGCGATGGTCCGTGTGGACATGAGCGAGTACGGTGAGAAGCATTCGGTGGCCCGTCTGGTGGGTGCACCGCCCGGCTACATTGGCCACGATCAGGGTGGTCAGCTGACCGAGGCGGTGCGCCGACGGCCTTACACGGTGGTGCTTTTCGACGAGGTCGAAAAGGCCCACTCGGATGTCTTCGATGTGCTACTGCAGGTGCTCGACGAAGGCCGTTTGACTGACGGGCAGGGCCGCACGGTCGACTTTCGCAACACGATCCCCATCTTGACCTCCAACCTGGGGTCGGGCGGCAGCGAGGAGCAGGTAATGGCAGCGGTGCGCTCGGTGTTCAAGCCGGAGTTCATCAACCGCCTCGACGACGTACTGATCTTCGACGGGCTCAACCCCGAAGAGTTGGTGCGGATTGTCGACATTCAGCTTGAGCAGCTTGGCAAGCGGCTCGCGCAGCGGCGGCTTCAACTGGAGGTTTCGTTGCCGGCTAAGCGCTGGTTGGCACAGCACGGCTTCGATCCTGTATACGGCGCCCGGCCATTGCGTCGACTGGTACAGCAAGCGATCGGCGATCAATTGGCTAAAATGCTGCTGGCCGGCGAGGTGCATGACGGGGACACCCTTCCGGTCAACGTCAGACCCGACGGGGAGGCGTTGATCCTGGGCTGATCGGCTCTAGGGAGTCGGCCTGTGACGGGGTTGTGATCTGATCGCATTCTCGGTTTCGGGCTGACAGCAGATACTCTGTCTGGGATGGTTCCACTTTGGTTCACACTTTCCGCTCTGTGCTTCGTCGGTGCGGTTGTGTTGCTTTATGTCGACATTGATCGACGCCGCGGCCGCAGCAGACGCCGTAAGTCGTGGGCGCGATCGCACGGATTCGACTACGAACGCGAATCCACCGAGATCCTCCAGCGGTGGAAGCGCGGCGTGATGTCGACGGTGGGCGATATCTCCGCGCACAACGTCGTGTTGGGTCAGATCCGCGGTGAGGCGGTATATATCTTTGACCTCGAAGAAGTTGCGACGGTGATCGCGCTGCACCGCAAGGTGGGCACCAACATCGTGGTCGACTTGCGGCTCAAGGGTCTCAAAGAGCCACGCGAGAGCGACATCTGGTTGCTGGGTGCGATTGGGCCGAGGATGGTGTATTCCACCAATCTGGACGCGGCTAGGCGGGCCTGTGATCGGCGCATGGTCACCTTTGCGCACACGGCACCTGACTGCGCCGAGGTGATGTGGAACGAGCAGAACTGGACGCTGGTCAGCATGCCGATCGGCAGCACTCGTGTCCAGTGGGACGAGGGCTTGCGCACCGTGCGACAATTCAACGACCTGCTGCGGGTATTGCCGCCGCTGCCCGCCGATACCTCTCAGGAAGCAGGAGCGTCGGCCCGCAACGCGGCGCCGAGCCGTCCGTTGGCGTCGGTCGGCCGAGCGGAGTTGCCGCCGGACAGGGGCGTTGAGTCGGATGTTGCCGGGTTGCTAGGCTCGGGTGTTCAGGCTGGTCGCTCCGCTGAACCTATTTCCCGCGACGAGGGTCGCTGGGACGGCATCCGGCGCCCACCGTCAGTGGAACGCAACGGCCATCAGACCACGAACTACCAATACTGACTAGCGCGCTGGGCGTGGGCCGGGAAGTATAGGTCCCGCTCAGTACACTCTCGCTCATGCTCCGCCCTGATCACTGGGCCCGCGTCCGGGTGCAGTGCCGTTTACGCGCATGATGGCTACGACGTGATTTCTAGTCCCGCGCGATGTCGGCCGGTTAACGCACTTGGCGGACGAACTGCAGAACAAGACCGGCTGTACCGAGATTTGGTCAGCGGACTTTTCCGATTCCGCCGACCGCAACGAAGTCTACGACCGGCTCCTCGCGAGCGTCCGGGTATTGGTGAACTATGCCGGCTTCCACACGTATGGCGAATTCTGGACGACGGATTAGGCCCTGCTCAACTCTGGTATCGACACTGTCGTCAATATCGCCGGCGTTGCCGGCCTGTTGACTGAACGGGGTGATCGACCTATTCAGGTCTAAGCCCTGGCTGATTGCTTTCAGCGAAGATCTGCTCGGGCGGTTTGAAAGGCATCTACGCAGGTGTACATGTGGTATTACTTACTCATTATATAATTTCATGCCCGACCCTGGATACGATATAGCCGATATAGCCAAACTATCGTTGTTCATGTGTCTCGGGATCCGTGATGTGGTTAGTTTAAAGCTTGGCCGACATCATGGGCGGCAAGTTTATTCAGCATTCTGGTTCTGCAGTGCCAGGCGATTGTCACTGTGGGGAGAATGATCCGTGGAGTCTGTTGCGTGCCGTAAACAAACGAGTGGGGGCGGCTGTGGCCGAACTTGACCGAAAGGAGTTGGCTGATCTGGTGCGCCGGCTGTCGGTAGTGCAAGGGTGCGTCACGCTGTCGTCGGGCAAACAGGCCGACCACTATGTCGATTTGCGCCGCGCCACCTTGCACCACCGGGCCTCAGCGCTGATCGGCCGGCTGATGCGCGAACTTACAAAAGACTGGAACTACACGGTGGTCGGCGGCTTGACCTTGGGTGCCGACCCTGTAGCGATAGCTATCATACACTCGCCTGGGCGTCCGATCGACGCGTTCGTGGTACGCAAGTACGCGAAAACCCATGGTTTACAACGTCTTATCGAGGGATCTGAGGTATCTGGTCAGCGTGTGTTGGTGGTGGAGGACACGAGTACGACCGGGGCTTCGGCACTGACAGCGGTGCGCGCGGTACAAGACGCGGGCGGCGACGTGGTTGGCGTGGCCACCGTGGTGGACCGCGGTACCGGCGCGGCCGAGGCCATCAAAGCTGAAGGACTGCTCTACCGTAGCGTGCTGGGCCTTGCCGATTTGGGACTGGGCTAGCCTCTACCGCGATCATGGTGCTCGCCTTTCCTTGTGATTATCGCCATGGTATTGTTCGGGGCTCGAGCCATGTTGGTCGTCCGTATGGTGCTCATGGCCAGCTTCTCACCGAATTGTTGGGCTGGAATATGGCGGTGTCGAATCTGCGGTGGGATGGTGACTACGTGCTGATCGACATTGACGCAGCCCGATTGGGTCTGTGCGCTCCGCAAGCCAAACATCGAGGATAATTCGGTTTGTGCTCTACGGCGCGCTTGCTCACCTGATGATGGAGTCCACCGGATTGGTTAGCTGCGTGAGCGAGATGGCCAGCATGCCGGACGTTGCCTCGCCGTTGTCGGCGCCTGCCAACCGACTCACCGGCCCGGTCTGCCTGGGCCCGTTGCAGGATCGAAGTGCGGTCTGTGGGGTGTTCAGCTACTTGCCGCGCGCCCGGATTCCCAATACTGGGATAGCCTACCCTGCGGCATTTCTGGTGGGGCTGTTACCGACAAACCCGAACGACACCGGCCTGGTGGTAAAGACTGCCAGCCTGTCGAACTGGCGAACTGACGGCGCGCCGGTTACCGAAGTGCATCTCGGCGACTCGGGGGCATTAACCGGTGACGGCTAACTGCTGCTAGGACTTGCTGCCGACGTTGCAGCGGTCTGGTATCGCGACGATTCGGTTGCCCACGGCGGCCCTATGACTCTGCTCGCTTCGACGGCGCTGCTCGGTCTAGGACTCAATCCGGCTTGCGTGGCGTATGGCTCGTAGGTGCTTGATCTTGCCAATGTGTCATTGTATCTGGGTGCACGTAAGCGCGTTATCTTGCGCCCAGGGCGAGATGAACCAGGCGTTGTTGTACGCGACGCTGGCTCTCACCGGGACGTATTCCAGGATGTGGACCGTCCGATGAGTGAACTCGGCCCTACTGAATGGGGGACATCGTCCGGCAGTGTCGGCCCCTGGTCCGGTGACGTCCCGGATGACCCGCGGTATGACCCAGTCTTGTTGCGGGACGGCGATACTCGCAATGTTGTCGATGCCTACCGTTATTGGACTCGAGAAGCGATCATTGTCGATATCGATAGGCGCCGTCACCCCTTTCATGTGGCGATCGAGAACTTCGGTCACGACGCCAACATCGGCTCGGTAGTGCGTACCGCCAACGCGTTCGCGGTTGACACCATGCATATTGTTGGGCGTCGGCGCTGGAACCGCCGGGGTGCCATGGTGACGGATCGCTATCAGCGGTTGTGTCATCATGACAGTACTGCTTCAATGCTCGACTTCGCGGCGGGTGCTGGCTTGACTGTCGTCGCGGTAGACAACATTCCGGGGGCGGCGCGTCTGGAACAGACCACGTTGCCGCGGCAGTGTCTATTGGTGTTCGGTCAGGAAGGTCCCGGCATCACCGACGAGGCCCGGACCGGCGCGGCGATGATCGTGTCAATCGCCCAGTTCGGCTCGACCCGCAGCATCAACGCTGGTGTTGCCGCCGGGATCGCGATGCATGCCTGGATCAGGCAGCACGCGGACATGTCCCGCGCCTGGTAGCCAAAGCGCCCGGACACCCATGGGCCAGCACAATTTTTCAACTTGATATCGCATGCGGTATCAAGTTGCTGACCGCACCCCTTGGTTTCGCAGGGTGACATGTACCTTCGGTCGCAATAGGGTCACTCTGATGCTGGTTATCCGGAGCATCACCTGGATGCATCGCGGAGTGATGATGAAGCGAACCAATTTGGCCGCGGCGGGTTTGTGTATCGATGGAGCTAAGATGGTCTTGTACACCACTCACCTGACCTATCCAACCGGGGGGTACCCGGTCAGGTGAGACAATTGCCCGGCAGCGAGGTTTTTGACGGCCGCAAAGCCAATAGTAAACGTGGTACCGACGACTCGCTGCACCTTCTCGAGCACCGTTGTGTCGCTTTGGAAGATGCGCTGTTGTGACTCCGGGATTGCCAAACTGTTCCATACTATTGCAATCTCACTGTCCACGCTTCCGGCCGACGGGATCAGCACTCACTGCGGTGGTGTAACAGCGCGGGTGTCGGAGCATCTACGGACAATGGGTTAATCAGCGCTACTAAGGTGATGATCTGGTACTTTAGTAAGGGGGCGTCTGGAAAGTCGATCTGTAAGTAGATCATTGGTTCGTGGCAAGATAGAGCCCAATGAATCCCGGGTCAGCATGTTCGGCGAAGGTGATGGACGCCGTGATCCGCGGCAACCGGCGCCCGTCCTCATTAACAACGGGTCATCAAATTCCTTACGCAGTGCCACGACGTACATCGACATCCCTGCTATCGCGGCGTGCACCGAATCGCCTACCCCAATCCGGCAACCGCGATACCGTCAGTACCCGTCGACCCACCTGCATCGCCGCAGAATAGGCTCGAGGTTACGCCGGAGTCGTGACTTGAGGACTCTTTTGGGATTCATGTTTGTCGAGCTGATGCTATGCCTATCTGGCGATTAGTTGGAGATCTTTTGACGTCGTAGCTACCGACCCGGTTGATCCAGATCTACGGAGCTACACCTATCGGCGATGCCTTGACCCAACTGCGCGAGGTACTCGGTTACGATCTTCGGTGCTACAGCGATCTTACCTATAGTGCCGCGGTGGTGATTGCCAGCTCTGATGGTCTGGAGGTCGAAATCATTAGTGCTGCATTGGGTAATGGTGTTGAATATATCAGTCTGGTGGCCGGCAAGGTGCGTAGTGTGTCGATTGTGAATGACTCGAACTCTCCGAGGCTGAGCGGTTCCGTATACATATCCCGGCATACCCCGGTCGGATTTGGCCATCGGCGCCAAGACCTCCGCGGAGATCGCGGTGTCGGTCGCCGCTGAACCCGTCGCCGCCCTCTGTGGTAGCAGGCCTGACCTTGCTCGCTACTGAGGAAACCGGCGCATGATCGCTAGGCGGGTCACCAGTGTTGTTCTCGTGGCCAGCTGTTCCAGGAGACCTGGTGTACCTAAAAGCTTCTGCCATATCGGTATTAAGATCGTGCTCGGAGCTAGTGTCCGATGTTGCTCGCGGTACGGGATTCGGCCAGCTTATTGTCACTCTGGGTGGCGCTGGCTGAGCGGTGCTTGATGCTGTACCGCACCGCTAGACGAAGCTGATGGATGTAGGTGACCGTCAAACAATTTCGGAATGGGTGTTTGGGCGCACTGTGCTCGAACAGGTGGACTCGCAGGTAGCTGGAATAGTGGTGATGCTCGACAATCAGTCGCGGATTGATTCCGCAACTGTGCGTCGGCTGGCGACTGAAGGGACCGCTCCCGACATCGTGGTCTGTCGCTACGAGGACGGCATCAGCGATCTATCTGGCGGTCAGTTTGGGCCGGCCGTTACTGGAAGGCGAGCCTAGATTAGGCAGACAACGTCCGTGAAAATGCTTGCAAAGGTGCTGAATGCTAGGAGTATACGGCTGCATTGTTACGATGAATTGACCGCGAACGAGGCGCTCTATGACTGGAAGTACCAATGTCAGCTGCTGTCGATCAAGCTGGCCGAGGAGCCCGTAACGGAATATCGGATATCTCTGAAATCGAGACCTACCCCGTGGATCGTCCTATCCTGCAGTGTGTGCGGCATAGCGTGTCGACATTTCTAATGCTGTTGATCGATTAAATCGACTGTGCTGAAGACGAATTCCAGAGGGAAGTTCGTAGAATCACAGTCTAGACCTCCATGACGTACTGCGGCGATGTTGCCAATACCATTGGATCTATTTACCCAGAGTCGTGCCAGGCTACCGCGATTTTTTGTCGTACAGTACCCGGAGATTTACTCCGTTGATTTAACACTTCACCTAAATTCTTTTCTTAGTCAGCGCGAACGATCTTGATCTGGATAAGCCGACCGGGAGGGATTGCCGAAGTTATATACTGGGTTGCTGCATGGGTGTCGCTCGGTGTTGCGGACTTCATCCCGCCCGATTCGGTTGAGTCTGCACTGGTCAGTTTGGGGCCGTTGGCTCAGACTCTCGGCGACCGCGCCCCAGATTCGTAGCGTTTTTATCGAGCATCGCCGCACATGATGAGGACGTGCCGGATGAAAATCGCCAACCAGTTCACAGCCAGCGCGCCGATCGAGCAGGAATGGGGGTGTGCTGTCTGACTTGGAGCAGGTGATTCCATTGATGCCGGCGCTAGGCAAACCGAACCATCAGTGCGGCGACTATCTCGGCAAGGTCAAGGTTTGGCCGGTCACTAGTGAGTTCAGTGACAAAGTGCGTTTCGTTGAGCCGACCCGACCAGCACCGCGCGATCATTAATAGCAGGGGCAAGGAGTCGCGCTGTACCGACAACGCGGCCGCCACGGTCACCGCCCAGCTGCACGAGGCGGGGGAGTGTGCCAACGTCACTGTTAAAACCTATTTGAAGATAGTAGGAATGTTGGCCCCATTCGGCAGCGGCATGCTGCAGCAGGTGTAGGAGAAGCTGCTGGGTCAGTTCCGTGGAGTCGCTGGAGGCGAAACCGGCGCTGCAGAGCGTAGTGAGTTCCAGCAACCCGCCGATGAAGCAAGCTCGGTGGGTGCCATTGATAACGCACCTCGAGTCCAGGGCGTCATCCATCGAGCTCGCTCCCATCGATCGGTTGCAGCTTTGCGGTGGTAGCCAAATTAAGAAGTACGCCGCTGCAGTGCTAGCGGTGTTCGTCGTGCCCATGCTGATCCGGGTATTGCTTAGCCTGGGTTAAATTGGGTTGAGCCGCTATGAGTACCCCATTGTTTTTTCGGGGTGTCGATTTGGCGACGTTTGCTGCCGCTCTGGTGAGGTGGCTGTGTAACCTGGGTGTACTGTTACAGAGCTAGCCGGACCAGTGAATTGCGTGCAAGCGTTGCGGCATCGGGAATCACTCGTCGACGCTGTATCGGGTTGCCAGGCTTGATGTTGGTCCCCCGGAGGGATGATCTCAGTGACTTCGATGTGGTGTTCGCCGCGGTGTTCAGGATCGTCGAACCCTAACGGCACGATAGGTCCCGATTCGTCGCTGTCCGTTCCAGGGCCCCGCACACCCGCAAGCGGGTACGGGGTGCATCGCACTGACAGTCTATCCAGTGCCAGCCAAGCCCAGAGACTTGGGTCACTCGGAGTGTCACCGATTACTACGACGCCACTGGCGTGAGTCTGCAACTAGTCCTATGTTCTACCCGGCCGTATTGTCGGTACGCTCCGATGAGCTGTTTGACCGGTTCGATACTGACTACCTGCGTTTGTTTGGTTCCTGGATAGGGGGATCGGTATGCTGTTTCCTCCGACGCCACAGTTTGCGGTCTGAGCTCAGCCCGCACGGCAAAAGGATCGACTTGCGGCCGGACCGGTTGGGAAGCGGTGATGTTGGCGCGAACACGGCCCTGGCGTGTCGTCCTAGTCTGCGACTTGAGCTGTTTGATGCAGCTTCCCTACCTCGCTCCTAATCTATACTTGGAACGAGCTGTGGTGTTGCGCCAGGACTTGATACGCTCCGATGGCTTCGCCTTTTCGACTTCGCTGATCCGGATCACCTCGGTGCTGGCGCACCGCTCGGTCGAGGTGGCGCTTGGGTCGGGCCAATACAAAAGTGACCAACCGGCATAGAAGCACGTCCATCGGCCGCAGTATCGCCAGCCCTGCTGGCGTCGCACCGTGGCAACGCGCTGCGCGGCGCAGTGGTGATCGTCGCCTCTGAAGGCTGGGATAGCGATACCCCCGACGTGTTCCAGCATGTGCTGGCCAGGCTGCGTCGCCGCGCCGAGTTGCTGGTGTGGCTAAACTTGCGTGCGACGCACAGCTAGTTCAAGCCGCTTGCAGGTTGAGAGGATGGCTCTGCGCTGTCGTATTGCGAGATCTTGTACTGCCGGTGCATTCGTTCAGCTGACTGTGCTGGCTGCTGTTGGAGTTGGTTGGCGATCAGGGCCACCCTTGAGTCAGTCGACGCTAAGCATGTTGCGGGTACCCGACTTAGGACATGGCTACTGGAGCTGCGCATCCTACGGTGTATTCTGGCTTCCCCAGATGTATTACTGCGCTGAAAAGTGGTACACTTATTTGGTGCCGACCACACGTCCACGCTATCAGGTGACCGAAACCCCGCAAGTAGCGCACGCATTGGACCAGGCGGCCAAGCGATGGCCCGGTGAGCCCCGATCGAAGTTGCTGAGGCGTCTGATCGAGGTGGGTGCCGGTATCCTCGAGCGTGATGAGCGTGCGGAGGATTAGGTCCCGTCGTGCTGACGTGTTGGCAAGCAATGGCCGTTACGCTGAAGCCGTTGGGCCCAAACTATCTGGTTGAGCTGCGGGCAAACACGCCGGCCTGATTGTTTTGGATGCGAGAGTCCTGATCGCGCATATGCACCCTTGTCGACTTGCATCATGATGTGGCGACGGCAATTTTGCTAGTGGGTATACCCGGGCAAATATTGGTCAACATCATCACGCTGGCCGAGGTTCTTGTTTGGCGGGGCTCGCATAGGTCAGGGGACGTCGATGCGCGATGATCTGCGTGCTGCCGGCTCAGTCCGTCGCGCCGCGCGATGAAAGCGAGCCGTTGCCCCTCGCTGAACTGCGCGCTAGCACCGGGTTGCAACTACCTGATTGCTGCGTCCTAGATGCCGCAATTCATCACCAAGCAAGCCCTGGCAACCTTCGGTGGTGCATTCGCTACCGCGGACTGCAAACGCGGTGTGCGCGTCCACACCTAGGTTAATGTTCTCCACGTACCACGTGGCAAAGATCGTTAAGAACACGGCGTTATTTCACTTAAAAGATATTGTGAATAGATTGTGAAGGTGCATGCTTTGACACCTCGGCCTCGGGAGGGACGATTGACTATTCGTAAGGCATGGGGATAGCCCTGACTGCTCTTATTGATAAGGCATTGTTATATTCGCGACGTGCGAACTATGTTGTTCGCACAAAGAGCTAGCACCAATGCTGTAGTAACCTGGCATCGATTGCAGGACCTAGCTCGCCAGCTCGAATTGGTTCGGGCTGCCTCATCGACATGGTCGCGGTGCTGAAGTCATCTTAGCGGTGTAATCGCGAGTTTGCTTTGTTGGCCATGGCGTAGTGCTATCATATGATCGGGGAGGTTTGTCATGTCGATTAGTGGCTGCCGTCTCGGAGTCTTGCAGGTATGGTGGCTTCGGTCCGCTCAATTCGCCTCGTTTGGTTGAGGTAAGTTTCGAACTGTTCGTATGGATCCGATCACCCTGTTGTCGTCAGCCATGATGCGATATCGCCGGGCGTAACTGAACAGTCAGTCCTCCAAACCGGATCTGACCCCTACTATTTGGGGACTGCGTCCGAGCGCACCGTGCTAATTGTCCGTTTGGTCTCCCACGTCGGGGTCGGTAACGAACTTGAAGGTCTTCACGCGATGCGACTGGATGCCCCCACTTATGCCAGATCCGCGCGGCCAAGGAAAACGAAATCCCCCACAGCCATCAACTGCTCCGGTGACGGGCCGCTCCGACGCTGAACGGCCGATTCGCATAACATCGCCGACCAACGTCTCTACGAGCACCATGACCTCATCGATCACCGAAGCACGTCCCGTCCCCGGCGTACCCGAACCGCGATATCAGTATCTAGCCACTCCATCGGACACCAACCACACAATCCACGCCCGTGTCACCTGCCCCACCAGCACCCACAACACCCTCGTCAACCACCCCAGCCGACCCCGGTCGCCATCGCGCAACTCCAAGACAGCAACCACATACACCGCCCACTTACCTCAACCAACCACACCTAAACGCCTCAAAACCACCCACCACTAGCTGCTTGGGTTCAGTCTGGTAAGGCGAGTTCGCGACGGTGGTGTGACATTCGGCTAAACGAGGTATTCGCGTGCTATACGGAGTGGTTGTGGTACGAAAACAGCGGCGGGCTAAGCGCTGACGAGCTCGCCTATCGCTACCACGAACAGCTGAGAGAAGACACAAGACTTGCTGCTAGCCGACCCCGGACCACACTATATAGACCATATGTGTGTGTTGGACAACCGCGTTTACAAGCGCGGCGCGTTGACTTTGCACGCGCTTCGTGGTGTGTTGTCGGTGCCGAGAAATTCTTTGCTCTGATTAGGAATTGGTTGACCTGGTATCGCCATGCCACGGTCGTCACCGACGATTTCACCGGTCTGGTCGCCAACTATTCCGAAAAAGTTGTTGCGGCTATTGTGGGATACGTGGCTGTATTCGACGGAAGTGCTGTAACTGACACACGGTGGGTGGTCGTCGGCGTTACAAGTTAGCCAGGTTGTTGGGAACGTCGACTTTGTGTTCCTGCAGCGCTTAAAGCGGTACCACCTCCAGGGTGCGACGCCCGGTGACACCAGCATTACCGGGCAGTGCAGCCGTAGTACTGGACTCTCAGCCAGTCCAACGCGGTCACGCATCTACGTTTGCCCGGTGGCAGGTCGGGAAACTAGTACTCGGACACCGGTGTCAGCAGGTCCTTATCGATTAGAGCGCTGATGCTCTAGGGATGCAGCGGTCATTACAGCACAGGGGGTGTGTCCACTGAATCCTCGAGTATGGTTGGGCGGCAGCCGTAGCTATTTATTAGAAGTCGGTGAGTGCTTCAGTCCCGCACGGTTCCAGCTGGCCGCCGGCACGTTGCGATCAAGCATGTGCTTAGTGCAATGCTGCGTGGTATAAGTTTGAAAGGAACACTTGATCCGCTCTCGCAGAAAACTATGCGATCTAAAAGCTGGTCAGCACATTGGTATACATTGCGTTGCTAGCTGCTACGTCGGTTTCCGAATCCACCAGGCGATTTCTGCTAAAGTCGTGCCCGCTCGCCGAAGTTCTTCGTGCGCCGCTTAGTTCCTGCCAGCATCCTGATTAGCCTCTGCCAAGAAGAACTCTAGCGTGTACAAGGATAATTCCTCGGTACCGGAGGGCGCCAGCACCGTCAAGTCCGTCGATATGTTCTGGCTGGCCTGGGTTCCTTGCGCCGCGGTGTCGAGTACTTGCGGACCGATGGTGGTCCCGGCCGGGACGAACGACACGGCTGTACTTACCTCTCTGTACATGCGGCCGCTATGTGGACGTTTCTGGTCGTTCATGCCCACCGATGCCGCTAGGCTGAAACAGCCTCCCGCGGGTCACCAGCGAGATCGCGGAGCAACAATTTCTAATACTTAGTAATTAGGCAATAGTTTACGTATATATATATATATATATATACGTAGTGTAACGGTGTGGCGGTTGACACAAGGGGTATTACTTTTGTCGGGTGCCGTCCTCTGTCGACTGGTCTACTCAGGGGAGTCTGTCCTGCGTTCTTGGTTTTGAAGGCCTGTTAAGTGGTCGGTTTATTGATGTGATCGTTACCGGGACTTTGCTCACCGAAGCGGTCGCGACCGTAGATAACAAACTGGAACGTGTTGGCTAAGTATATGGTCCGGTCTGATCGGGTAGACCAGTTTGTGTTTTTGTGTTGCTGGGCCCGGCTGGCGCTGGCGCCGACGATGGGGACTGGTGCCTTGACGTCCGGTGATGCCTCCGAAGCTAGATGAGGTGCCCTAGTAGTACCGACGCTTCGAGGTGCCAGAAGTCGCCATTGGCATGTCGCCGGGGTTCCTTTCTTCGAGATCGACATAACCCTGCTTTTGATGGATGCTGGATGGTCGTGGTGGACTGGTGGCAGCGTACTGTTATCCCTTCCACTGGCTAGTGGATGGCTGGGCCCCGCCGCCATTAGATACCTCAACCAGCACAGCGTCCGCCAACGTCCACCACACTACCACCCCAAAGACAAGGCTGCCGACATGGGCGAAGAACGCGACCCTGTTGCCACCTGGGTGGACGAGCGCCTAATTGCCCTCGACGAAAGGTACAGAAAATCCAGCCTCTCGAGGAAGATCTATGCCGGAATCCTGATCGGGAACCACCCCACGCACGGCAGGGGGCGGTTGCGGCATAGCAGTTAGTTTTAAACGCGGGCTCAGTAAATTTGGTGTACGGCTCAGTAAATTTGGTGTACTCAGTGTGCCACAGAATAAGCAATTACAGAAACGGGGCGGTACTTTGCAGCGGGAATCAGCCCAAATCCCTTTTCTGCAGAAAGGTTGTTCGGTGCTTGTCGTTACTACCAATAACATTCCTGGTTGGGAGATCCAACGTGTCTGCGGCGAAGTCTTTGGCCTCACCGTCCGATCGCGAAATATTTTTCCCAGTTCGGTGTCGGATTCAAATCGATGTTCTGTGGCGAACTGCAGGGCATGACTAAAAACCTGGCTGAGAGTCGCAATGAGGCAGTGGGTCGGCTGGTGAACGAAACGCGTACCAAAGGCGGCAACGCGATGGTCGGGATGCGCTTCGACACCACGGAGCTCGGCGACGTGTGGACAGAGATCTATGCCTAACTGTACCGTGGTGTATGCTTTGTCCATCACCGAAGCCGCTCGCTACACTGCTACCCAACTGGGTTATGGGGGTGTCCCGCAGCCTCTGCAGCACTAGCAGCCACATCGCGCGGGTATTTTGAGTCGCACGCAGTGTTGGTTGTTGTTTGGTCAACGGTTTTAGTCGATGGTTTTAGTTGTCTTTTGGCAGGGACGATCGGGGTCTCTAGTGGGCGGGAATGGCGTGAAAGGAATTTCGGGTTGAGGAAGGAAGCCGGCTGTGTTGGATACGTTGGCGCTGTTGATTGCCTTGAGAGGGGCTTGCGGTGTGGTGGATGCTTAGGTGTCTGTGTCAGCCGACGAGCCGCTGATCATCGATCATCGCGCGCCGCGGGGCACGGTGACTTCCCGGCAAATACTGTCGCAGCGACTACCGACTGCGGTCCTATCTGGCGTGGGTGGTGTGTGGCTTCCTGTGCAGGCCAGTAGCGATGGGGTGCTGGCGTTTTATCGACAGGCTTATCTAGCAGATATAAACCGACTGCACAGGACTTGTCAATGCTGAGATTGCCTAGCAACTGCAGCAAACTCAACGCGAGGTGAGCCAGGCGTCGATGGTTATCCGTACCGCCAACGGGCCACACCGATACTGGCCGCTAGAGTCAAATCATCGCCGCGGTTCCACCGGATATAACGCTGTTTCTCGATATCGAGCAGATGCCTCCCAGCAGCTGCTGGTCTCAGCGGTCGCGGAGGTGTTGAATAAGATTAGGCTAGGATGGGCAACTGTCCTGCGGTCGACCCTCTACTTCACCGATAGGGTCATCACTAGCTTGGCTTTTCAGGAGCAGGGACTGCGGGTTCACCACAAGTCGTGATATACCCTAGCAAGTCTGCACCTGCTCAACATGGCGTTGAGCCAGCGCTGCGACCCGGCATCCCAGGCAGGTAAGTGGGCAGGATTTGAACTGCATTCTGATGTGACTGTCACCGAAAATTCACCGCTCGTGCCGGTCAAATCCGGCTAACGCTGATTTGTAAGACCCGGTCGCCGTCGCGTGTTTCAAATTGCCTCCTGGGGTGAACGTCATGTTTTGTCGTGAAAACAGCCGACGGACTACCAGCTTGCGAAGAAAGTCGGATTCGACGCCGTGCTTGTGGACTCTCCTCGGTCAGTCCAACACAATGGCGTGATGGCCAAGTTCGGTGGTAATTGAGCTGCTGCGCAGCATCACAGTAGGGGTCTACCGGCAATTTTTTGCGGGTAACTTTGGCGGTGGCGGAGGGATTTGAACCCTCGGACGGGTTTTTGCCGTCACACGCTTTCGAGGCGTGCTCCTTAGGCCGCTCGGACACACCACCATTACCATTGGGTAGTTTACCGAACCGGCGGCCCTTTACTCAATCGCTGGTGAGCAAAGAACGCCTCCAGTGGTGCTGTGCACTCCTGAGCAAGCACTCCGCCGCGTACGGCTGGGCGATGGTTGAGTCTATGGTCGCGGACCACATCCCACAGCGACCCGACCGCTCCGGTCTTGGGTTGCCAGGCTCCAAACACCAGTCGCTCGATACGTGCCAGGACCAGAGCACCCGCGCACATGGTGCACGGTTCAACGGTGACTGCCAACGTAGTCCCCTCCAGCCGCCATCCATTGCCTAGTGTACCGGCCGCCGCCCGCATTGCCAAAATTTCGGCGTGCGCGGTGGGATCGCCAATGGCTTCACGGGCATTTACTGCCCGGGCGAGTTCGTTTCCGTCGGCGCCGAGGACCACTGCCCCAATCGGTACATCGCGCGACCCCGCCGTCGTGGCAACTGTTAGTGCGGCACGGATCAAATCTTCGTCAGTGGTAACCGATCGGGTCTGATGGCGGCGCCCCGCTGCGCTCGGCATCGCTGCGTTTGCGGTCACCGACCAAGGCGGTTGATCACCGCTGACAGCTGCTCGGCAAAGCCCATCTCACGGGCAATGTGGCCCAGTTGCTCGTCGGCGTACAGGTCGGTCTGATCGAGGATGACCCCCAGCGTCGCCTCTGGTAGCCCTACATCGGACAACAACCCCAGGTCGCCTTCCTCAAAGGGGTATGCATCCTCGAGGTCCTCGGGATCAATTTCGGCGTCTAAACTGTCCAAAATTTCGGCGGCGATATCATAGTCCAGCGCGGCGGTAGCGTCCGACAGCAGCAACCTGGTACCGGACGGTGCTGGGCGCAGGATGATGAAGAATTCGTCGTCGACGTCCAGGAGACCAAAGACTGCTCCCACACTCCGCAGCTCACGCAGTTCCGTCTCGGCTGCCGTCAGGCTCGTCAACGACTTGGAGGCCATCGCAGAACAACGCCACTGACCCTCTTCTCGCACAACCGCAACGCCGAAACCGTCCGGCATGTCTGCCGCTGGGACTTTCGCCGACGCCCGTTCTGCCCCCATGGGCGCTTACGCTAGTCGCCGACCGGGTCCCTTGACCAGATGACTGCTCGTGATCGACAGCACTTGGGGCAACCACGACCCGCAAACTGTGTCAATCTTGGATGGTGGCTGGGACTGCGTCGGGCGACCGGTGTGCGTGCTTGGGCTGGGATTGATCGGCGGATCGATCATGCGGGCCACGGCGGAGGCCGGTCGTGAGGTTTTCGGCTATAATCGTTCAGTGAAAGGCGCGCAGAGCGCTCGGTCAGACGGTTTTGACGCCACTACCAAACTTGCTGACGCGTTAGTTCGCGCCGCCGATACCCACGCATTGATCGTGCTGGCTGTGCCGATGCCGGCATTGCCGGCCATGCTCGCCCACATTCGCGAATTGGCGCCCAACTGTCCGCTCACTGATGTTACCAGCGTCAAAACCGCGGTGCTCGACGCGGTTGTTTCGGTTGGTTTGCAGGCCCGCTTCGTCGGTGGTCACCCGATGACCGGCACTGCGCAATCGGGTTGGGGCGCCGGACATGGCGGGTTGTTCAACAGGACTTCCTGGGTGCTTAGTGTAGACGACCATGTGGACCCCGCGGTGTGGTCAATGGTTATGACATTGGCGTTGGATTGCGGCGCGCTGGTATTACCGGCAAAATCCGACGAGCACGACGCCGCTGCAGCTGCCATTTCGCATATGCCGCACTTGCTCGCTGAAGCTTTGGCTGTAGCCGCCGCTGAGGTTCCGCTGGCGTTCGCGGTGGCGGCAGGATCGTTCCGTGACGCCACCCGAGTAGCCGGAACCGCTCCGGACTTAGTGCGTGCGATGTGCGAAGGAAACTCCGGCCAACTGCTGTCGTCCGTCGACCGGGTCATCGAGTTGCTTTGCCGTGCCCGCGACTCCCTGGCTTGCAACAATTCAGTGGCTGAACTCGTCGAAGCGGGCCATGCCGCGCGCGCGCGTTACGACAGCTTCCCGCGCTCCGACATCGTCACCGTCATCATCGGCGCGGAGAATTGGCGCGAAGACCTGGCGGCTGCAGGCCGAGCAGGTGGGGTGATCAGATCCGCTCTGCCAAGCCTGGGTAGTCCATGATAAACGCGTCGGCATCGACGATGGTGTTCCTGACCGGTGAACGCAACTTGATTCCGTCAAGGTGTATTGAGCTGGTGTAGCTCACGGTGTCGGCTGCGACGGGCAGCTCAGGCACTCGTGCATAAACCATCGACAAAATGATTTCTTCCACCCGTTCGTGTAGACCGAGGCGGCGGATCGGTAGGGCATTGAAGGACGCACTAAACACCACGTCGACGTCGAGCGCGTCATTGTATGCTCCACGTTTGCCCCTGGTGGACCAGTCACCGACCGCATGTTTTTTTTCGCCGCGGGCGATAGGCAAGCTGACGTTTTCGCACGGCTAGCGTGACGGTCATATCCGAAACGCTTGGTGGCGCCAGTCTCATCGGTCTGCACTTCGTGAAAGGCGCCGAACGCCAGATTAGTTGCGGTGGCCGCGGCGACGATACGACCATGAGCCCTGATGCGTTTGTCGGACAACGCAATCACACCGATTCCATGCGCGGAGACATACCTGTGTGCGCCAAGTTAACATCGCCAGCCAGGAGCACGTTGGATTAGAGGACGCTGCGTCCATGTGCAGCCGCCCCTCCTCCTTGCTAGGCTTCTGTGTCGTCACCGGCGCGGTTCATCCCTCTACCGTAAAACGTGCCCACGTACAGCGGTGTGCTTGTTGGTTAAGTGCGGACTTCGCTGTGGACCAGTTTGCGCTCTCGCAGACCGATGCGTTTACGCAGTTCAATGGGCGCCGGGTATCGATACCCACACCGCCGACGCTAGCTAGTACTAGTAGTAGTATGTCAAGGGTCAGCGCCAACGCAGCGACTATCCAGTGCACAGACCAGGGTGAGGTGAAATGCACGGACTTTGGTTCCGCCTATGAGATAACCCACCTAGTCTACTTAGGCGTGCCGTACGCGGCCAACATAGCGGTCGTCGCTGTTTAGCTGCAGGGTTGTGCTGCGCAGCACGTCTAGCGGTTAATGGCAGCGTGTTAGGGACTTCGACCTGCAGCAGTACCTCTGCTTCCGTCATGGCTATTAAAGCGGGCGGCATTGAGTACCGGCGGATCACCATTGGCTACGTCAGTGTAGTTGCCGGTCAGGAGTGACAGGACACCCAGTGCCATCAGAGCAACCAGCAGCGGCCCGGGCCCGGACTGAACAGCAGCATCATACCCAGCGTTGGTGGTGCGCACAGTCCGTTGACTGGTACCCACCATCAGCAGGATGTTGCGGCTGAGTGTGCCCGTAAGCAGCCAGCTTGGGACAGCGAGCAGCTACTAGGCCCCCGCCATTGTGACTGTGAGCGGACTCCAGATGTTTCAAGATGTGCGTGGGTCGGCCAGGTAAAGTTCAAGTAGGCGATCAGCAGGTACGACACCGCCTGTGCCACAAAGTACATCGCGCACCGCCCACGATCGGGGCCAGTACGAACGCCACCGACGGGCAGTCCGTGTGGTATGCTTTCAGCGTGGGAGTAACCAGCCATATCGATGGCGATTCGAAGCACAAACAGTGCGATGATGCTAGCAAAGACCTGATCGTTTTTTATTGATTTTTTGTAGTTTGGCCGTAAATCCGCTCCCAAATCTTGGATGCCGCCCACCGGTACCACCACGATGTCGTTCACTACAGTATTATGATGTCGTTCACTACAGTATTATGATGTCGTTCACTACAGTATTATATAGTACCACCCGCAAATTGGCGATAAACACCGTAAGAGATAGCAGCAGCTCAATTTAACAGTATCCGGGCGACTGTGGTCGCCGCGTGCTGCACCTGGGGTGGGTACTTCGTCCAGGGCTTCGGGCACCGCCCGCATCAGCAGCGCAGCGGGGTTAGGCGTTCAGCGCGACCATTACGTTGGCCTCGTAGCGGAATCGGAGCGTGTTGCACTAGCACCCCGGCGATTAATGAGCTCGAACAGCATCGAGACTTACGACAATCGCATACGTACCACTGTTAGTGCCTGCGTGTAGTCCGAGGGGGAAAAGTAGATAGTGCAAGTATGATGCCCCGTTCCGGCTCGCCGCCGGGCTTTGACTGCGGTCAGCACTTTGTGGTCAATATGCCGCCAATGACGTTGCTCTAGCCGTTAATCGTGACGTCTACGGATGTCGGCGAGAACGGCGCCGCATTCAGTGCTCAGCTTAGATTTCCGAACGGCTGGAACAGCACCGATACTGTCGGACAACTACACGCCGGCACGGTACCGCCGCAGGCCTTTAGCTGTCGATACAGTTCAACGGCGAGTCCTCGTTGACGACTAGCATACAACCGGCCAGAAGTTGTGTGTTGCCAGGATCGGCGAGGCCGTGCGCAGGGATTCGTTCGATACCGTGCAGCGGCCAGGACGGTCGCGTCGATGAGCTGCAACCACCGGATAGCTAACGGCTGAGTCCGATACTTCGCCATGAGTTCATTGGCCAGCTCCGACAGCAGCCGCACAGGCTTGTCGAACTGCTGGAGCACACCGTCTCGACTGAACACCGCTTCTTTGTCGGTGAGCTTAGTGCCCCATTGATATCCTTCGTGACGAACGAAATGGTTTTGCCAGATTCGCTTTGTAAACACAATACTTCGTTCTGCAATTCATGACGAACCACGTTGTCGACGTCCGAGAATGGCTAGTACATAAACAGGATTTGGTCGATTAACCGGCCAGCGCGCGTGCCACCCCGATGCTTTGTTGTTTCCTGACGAAAGAGCTTCCCAGGTAGTGAAGTGCCAGCCTGGAATCCAGGAACACCTGTTAAAACGCCTGGTAATCGTCTTTACGAGCGGTTTGACGCGACTGGCCTCGCAGTACTGGCACTGTCCGACGTTGTCGATCACCCGTTGATGGGGTATTTAGTCCGGCGTCTTAGATGAATGTAGAACTTTGAAATACGCAGCTTCATCGGATAGGCGCCGGCAACGTCCGCGCTATTGACAATTATGGTTACGGAAGTCGGGTAGACTACATGGTGGTTATTTTTTGCTGGTTTGGTTTGGGTGGTGGTGTTGTGGTGGGCTGGTGGGGTGTGGGTGGTTGATCTGCGCTAGAAGGTTGCCGTATGTGCCGCCGACGGCCGGATCATCGATGCACTGTTCACTAACACGATACTGCTGCACCCGGCGGCATGCCTGCTTGCTGGCTGAGGGCCGGTCAACAAGCCGCCGACACCGATACCAGCGGCAGAAATGGTGCAAGGGATAACATCAGGTGCGAATAGTTATACCGTGCACGGGGACGTGCCTGTTCAGGTGCGGCCACATTGACCACGCCGACACCTCAAGGCCATGACATGCACACTAAAACGCCCCTACCCCGCGGCGCTAACAACTACCCTCACACCCACGCCTGCATCGATATCGCCTTCAGCACAGCCCAGGTGCCCAGCCCCTGGCATCATCAACATGTAGACCAAGCAGCACCCACCACCGACATGCTTACGTGCGCCGCGCTAATCGTGTCCACTGCGGCAAAGCACACGAAGCCTCATCGAAAGCAGGCAGTCAGCCACCCACCAACAAAAACCCCGCAACACAGCAAAACACGTCAACAGGATTCCGGGCTGCCCCCCACGACTACCGAACATATCGGCCAGTCATAAAACGCAAAAACAGCCATTTCACCCACCACCTATGAAACACCCACAACACCCTAGAACGGCTCGGGCGCGCGCGCTCCTTCCAGCGCAACGACGCGAGCCAAACACGCGTAGCGCAACTCCAAGTCCTTGAACCGTATGTAGATGCTCAGCGTAGTAAAACTGAACGCCATAATTAGTGCATAGAGCACGAAGAAGACACTCATGGCGTATTCCTGGCCAGATGTCAACCTGGTCAGCGACGAAATTTCGTCGACTGTGAAGGCGACGACCAAACCGGGCAATCACATCAACGTGGCATCACAGGACACATGGAAAAACGTGGCAGCCAGTCGGTCGAGTCGTACAGGGGTCTGGCTCGCTGACCGAGGATAGCGGTCATGTGATTATTTCCTTGGAGCGACAGTTGGGTGGGGTGCCACCGAAACACTGCCACATATATTCGTGACACTATATACGTACTGCTGCCCATAGTAAGGACCAGGTAGCTCATCCGTCTATTTCCGATTTTGACTACGTCAACTATTTTCAAAAGCCCACACAACTTTTGCGCGCCGGTAGCGTATCGGCGCGCAAGATCACCTAGCCGAATCACTGACACGTATGGGAAATACAGCGAGTTGTAGTAGCGGTACTGTTTGGTGATTACGAAGTCGCCAGCGTTGTGCGGCTTGTGCCGCCTAATGCGGTCGGCGAGAACAGCCTGGACTTCGTTGACCCGCTCCAGCGGATGGTCGGGCGCGTTACGATCGGCAAGTCGCTTATCGATCACCGGCAATGCGGTCCAGCTGGCTGACGGCCAGTTCGGCTAGGTCACTGTAGTAGCCCAGCGCCTAGCGGGTGGTCTTATCAATGGCTTCTAGTCGCCATCGACCAGGGGCGCAGCCGACCGCAGCGGCGGTGCTGCACCAGTGTAGTCGTAGCGCGGCTCGGTCAGCACGCAGCGTGAGGAACTTGGAGAACGCCAGCAGGTTAAAATCCCGACCAATAGATCTGCCAGCACTTGCACTAGTATCGAGATTACCAGGCTAGCGACCAGCAACACCGTCAGTTAGATCTGTGCGGTGGGTTCGTTGCTGGTTGTGCCGCCAGGCCGAGTAGGGCCTGGCCACCAAACAGCGCCACCACCGAACAGCCAGCAAACGGATACAACATGTTGGTACGCAGCGCGTGCCTCTCATTCAAGGCATCTCACAGAGCTGCGGCGAGACCCAGCAGCACGTCGAAACCCGTCCCGCGCCAAGATCCCAACCAGCCGGGAGCCAGGCCGAGCGGTATAACCAGGATAGCTTCGCCCAGCGCAAAGAAAAAGAAATAGCGTGGCTACAACCAGTCCGAGGCCACTGCGGCCAACCAGTACCGGCCTTCTGGGTAGGCCGTCGTATTGCCGCCACCATGGCATCCAGCACGGACTATCGAGATCACCGCGCACATCAGCCAGTGACCCTGCCCCAGCGGTCCGTTGACATTGCCGGCCATCGTCGCACCGAGCAGAGTGAGTGCACCAACAGCGGGGGCCGACCAACAACAGTTCAACGGTGCGCGCTCTAGCGGTTTCAGGCGGACAGGACAGCTCTACGAGTACTGCGTAACCAAGCCAAGCCCGGGGACCGGGGACAACCAGGTAGATCTCGAGCTGACTAAGCAACTGGGTGCGTGCACCACTGACGGTCCGCACCACGTCGAACGCTACTCGCTACTAACAGCGCTAAAACACACAGTACGATCGCCGCCTCAATGCGAGCACCAGCTTGTTGGCGGATAACGAGCAAGCAGATACAAAACCCTAGCCACCCGCTGAGCGTGAATACAACCACTGACAGCGCAATCACGCATAGGTTGTGTCACTTGTGCCCCCACTGACTAAGACCTTCGCCGCCGGCCGCTACTTGCCGTACCGACGGTGCCTCATGCTGTAATCGCGCAGCGCGCGCAGGAAATCGACCCGCCGGAATGCGGGCCAGTGCGTTTCGGTGAACCACATCTCTGAATACGCACTCTGCCACAGCAAAAACCCGGACAGGCGTTGCTCCCCTGAGGTGCGGATCACCAGATCGGGGTCAGGTTGGCCAGAGGTATACAGGTTCCTGGCAATGCCTTCAACGGTCACCGCCTCGACAAGCTCCTCGGCAGTGGCCCCGTTGGCGAGTTCCTTGCCCAACAACGCACGTACCGCGCCGACTATCTCGCGGCGACCTCCGTAACCCACCGCGACATTGACATGGAACGGCGCTACACCTGGTGTGGATTCCACCGCGCCGCGCAGTCGACAGGCTGGTTCCTCGCCAAGTAGTTCCAAATCACCGACGGTACGCACACTCCAGCGATTGGCAGGTGCGCAGATTTCCTCAACCACATCAGTGATGATCTCGATTAGTGCGGCCAGCTCATCGGGATCGCGTTGCAAGTTTTCCGTGGATAGCAGATAGACCGTGGTCATTTCGATGCCGGCTTCTTGGCACCACCGCAGCATTTCAGCGATCTTGGCCGCGCCCATCCGGTAGCCGTAGCTGACATCGTCGTATCCAGCGTCGCGGGCCCACCGCCGGTTTCCGTCACACAGGACCGCGATGTGGCGAGGAAGTCGGGATTCCGAGGCTGTCAGACCCTGTCGCAGCCGCAACTCATAGAGCGCATACAATGGCTCTTTGAGCCGTGGCGGAATGATCTCCACGAACATCTACCCTACTGTGACAAGCAACAAAGTCCGGTCTGCATTTCCTGCTATATCACGTCGGGTCTGTGCGATAAACGTGCCAGGTTACTGGGATTCACATTGGCCAATGGCAACTCAACGGAGGGGGAGGCAGACAGAGGAAATGAACGGTCAGGTCGGCACGGTTAGCAACGCGGAGACTGAATCGTCAGGCTCGGCGCCGGCTAATGCCACTTTCAGGTTGTAAAAGGCGTCGCCCGCTTCCTGACCACACCTCGCCACAAGCCTCGTTTCAAGGCTGGATCCACGTTTATTCCGCGTTAATCGCTGCCCTTGCGGGTGCGTCACTGGTTGCTGTCTAATAGGCGGTGGCATCCACCGCGCTCAGCTTGCTACGTTCGCCTACACTGCGGCCACTGTTCAGTATCAGCACCACCTAACCATCGCATCAACTGGAAACCCGCGACCGCTCAGAAATAGTTGAGGCGTGCTGGATCATTCGATGATCTTCGTGTTAATTGCGGTAGCTATCCTTCCTTCGCACTACTGACCATGCCGCCTGAGTCTCAGGGCGAGTGGTGCTGTGGATCGTATGGGGCGGCGAGCTGGACGGCATTTTGCCGAAGATGTGTTGGCCGACGGCACCGCGCTGGGGCTGGATGAGAGTGCCACTCTACCCGGCTCCTGGGTTGGGTGGCGGTGTGGTACAACCGGCACGATCCGGCACAATGCCGTGGTGGCCGCCATGAGCTATGAGTGTTGTTGTTCGTCGTCGGTATCACTCTACAGGCTGCGCTGGCTCAGCCCGTGGCCGGCAGCATTCGGCTTCCACGAGTTTTTCTTTTTCCACGCCTGCACCGCGATCTTCCACTAACATCGCCATGTGGTTTGTGCTTTTCTCAGCTGTTTCTGGGTTCTCTACAGTTGGGTGGTGTCGTCGACATACTACCACGAGATACTGCCAACAGCGAGCACACGTATTACTATGTGAATAATGGCTTGGATCTTATCGACCATATTTAGCAGCAAACGAACATATTCAGAAAACTACAGTAGTGGTAATATTCAAGAATCGAAATTGCAAGCTCCACTCCCACAACAGAACATGCACACAAATTACAATTCAACGAGCATTACACGAACTTCAAACGCACGAGATTAAGGATTCCTGTAAGGACCTAGCACGAGTTGTCCAACGGGATGTCGAGGCTCGATATCGTCGCCGCGAGTCCGTCGTATTGGCTTATGAGCATGCAGAATTCGATCAGTCGACGTCGATCTAGGTGAGTTTCCAGCTGCTGCCAGCTACTGCTAGTTATCTTTCGGTCTTTGACGAACTCGTCCGTTGCGGCCAACAGGGCTTGTTGCCGGACGCTTAACCCAGCTCCTGTTGGAACGTCAGGCCAGGCGAAGATCATAGCCTGTATTTTTGTATCCAGACCCCGTTTACGTGCCATGCGGCGATGGTGTTGCAGCTCGTATTCGCAAGTGCGTAGATGTGCGACCCGCAGGATTACCAACTCGGTATCGACGCGCGGTAGTTTGCCCCGCAGCAGTCGGCCGCCATAAATCAGCCACGCCCAGAACAGCAGTTGGCGCTGTCCCAGAATGGTGAATAGATGCATCTCAGATGTGCGAAGCAAGCTCGCGGCCAACTTGGCGATCACCCAGTTGATCGGTCCCAGCTGACGCAGGCTGCCTGGTGGGATGCGACCGACCGGTCCGGTGCCAGTACCGCCGCTCATGCGTGTTTCACCAAGTACGGAGAGATTGTGCTGCGGTGTTCGTCGAGCTTGAGTGCTCGACTCAAAGCGGGGAACGTCCGCAGAGGACAGTTGTTACGTTCGCAGACACGACTACGCGCGTCGATTAGTGTGGCGATATTTCTCAAGCTTCCCTGGATCTCCTGACAAGTCAAGTCCTGACGAGCCGGTTGTGCCTGAAGAAGTTCGCAACTCAGCTCAGTCAATTGTGAAGATTTTACCAGACTGATCATACAGGGTGGCTAGGCGCTCGACGGTTCGGGCCACCTACATCTCTAGATACGCCCGTAGGGCATTTGGGCGATTTGCACCAAAGATCTTACCCGGGTTGGCGAACGTTTTCGTAAACGTTCCATAGTGATCAGGTTCCTTCACTGGAGTAGGCGTGAAAGCCGTTGATATAGTAGTCTTTTGATATGTTTATTGCTCGGTGTTCGCGGACGAACGAAAAGGGCACACCCCGTATTCATGGTCGCTGCAACGTTGACAGCCGGTGCGCTGTAGTCTCGTAGCTCACCGAGTAGAACGCTGACAGCTGCTTTACGTCGTAGCGAAAGTTCTCGGACACGTCGTGGAACTGGCGGTAGGGCAAGCACCACGGCTACGGTGAAGGAAGTAATTGGCCAACCCGAGCTCGGGCCAGGGTGTGCGACTCGTCGCTGGTGAATTTGCCTTCTGCAACAAGGTGGTTGATCAAATCACCGTACTTCGAGATACGCCACATTCGGCGGCTATCTTGAACACCTGCTGACCTAATGATGAGGTGGCTGTTGATTTGGAGCGTGTTGGTTGTGGGGTCGCAGCGGTGCAGCACACTCATCACCGAGAGCGCTTAACCGGTTGCTGTGCACCTCGGTGAACCGGCCGGGTCAACTCGCGGGCCAAGTGGCCGTGATGCGGCTGCGTCTGGGTCTTTATGTTTTCGGTTGCGGTGGCCAGTTCGTGTAGGTAGTTCTGGCGTTGGTCGTTGGCATATTTGTAGTCGCGGGCTTCTTCGTACTACGTGGTGATCGATTCGCTGCCGTTACCATCGAAGAACCGTTCCTTGGTAGCGGCGTCTAGCTGTGCAGTGGTGAGTCGGTAGCGTCAGTGCAGGTTGACCACCGCTCGGGTGAGGCCCGAATGGGCACTGATCATTTCCCATTTGGCGACTTCGGTCGGGTCAATGTCGAGATCCAGCATCGCGGTCCATTGTCACCCCATGCAGCTCGGTTGTCAGTCGGGTGTCGTTGTGAGGGCCGCGGAAGGTCGCGTCCACCCCGAACACCTCAGGTGATTCGCAGCAATGCACCCACTTTAAACGGGCGAACGTCGTGCTCGATCTGATTGAGGTTAGGGTGGCGAGATCTCCAGTATCTGGGCCAAATTCATCTTGGCTGAACCTGCACTCACTACGCAACTGTCGCACATCCGGGCTGACGAACTTCGTGAACACACAATCGAACTTCTTGAACACCCAATTCAGTTTACTTTTGTTGTTGAGGCACAATTCGCAGAGTTCGCACTGGGATCACGTTTCATGTTCGACTGGTATTTGACAGACGTCGTTTGGCATAATTCGGTTCGGGGCTAAGACCTTGGGGTGTGGACGAGTAGGAAACGGGGCCGATGCCGTGAGCCTAGACAAGATAATGATGCCGGTTCCCGAAGGTCATCCCGATGTGTTTGATCGTGAATGGCCGCTTCGCGTAGGGGACATCGACCGCACCGGTCGGCTGCGATTAGACGCAGGTGTCCGGCATATCCAAGACATCGGTCAGGATCAACTGCGCGAGATGGGGTTCGAGGAGACCCACCCGCTGTGGATTGTGCGCCGCACCATGGTTGACTTGATCCGTCCGGTTGAGTTCCAGGAAATGTTGCGGCTGCGGCGGTGGTGTTCGGGTACCTCGAACCGGTGGTGTGAAATGCGTGTCCGTATCGATGGGCGCAAGGGTGGCCTCATCGAGTCCGAGGCGTTTTGGATCAACATCAACCGGGAAACTCAGATGCCGGCCCGCATCGCGGACGACTTCCTGGCGGGCCTGCACAGGACCACGTCCGTCGATAGGCTGCGGTGGAGGGGCTATTTGCAGCCGGGTAGCCGTGACGATGCGTCGGAAATCCACGAGTTCCCGGTGCGGGTAACTGATATTGACTTGTTCGATCACATGAACAATTCGGTGTACTGGAGCGTGATCGAGGACTATTTGGTGTCTCACTCCGAACTACTCAAAGGGCCGCTCCGCACCACCATCGAACATGAGGCTCCCGTTGCGCTGGGCGACAAGTTGGAGATCGTTTTGCACGTTCACCCTGCTGGCTCGACTGATCAATTCGGTCCTGGCTTGGTTGACCGCTCTGTTATAACGCTCACATATACGGTTGGCGACGAGACTAAAGCCATCGCTGCGATCTTCGCGCTGTAGCGAAATCGTAAGCCGGGCAACTCTCGGAAAATTCTTGGTTGACCTGCTGATTTGTGGTTACTGAACGGTAGTTTCTGAAATGGTTTAGCGCCTTTGCTCTTTCGTAAAATTCGCGCAATCTCCTGAAGTAATGACCGAAATTTGTAAGTGAAACAAGTGAGTTTTGGGGAGCAGGCTGTGCCATAGTCGAGTTAGCACAGCAGTGGATGTTGGGCTACCAGCACTGTCTCGTAGCGGTTCGGTTTCACCAATTCAGCAGTACCTGACCACGAAACACTGTTAAAGGAGCAAGCCCACTGTCTGTCGTCGGCACCCCAAGAGCGCCGAGCGGATTCAGCACGACTGGCTACACAGATTCGCGTTGGAAGGACGTCCACTCGTTACCTACACCGCTGCGGACGTGGCAGCCCTGCAGGGCAGCGTCGTCGAGGACCACACGCTAGCCCGCCGTGGCGCGGAGCGGTTGTGGGAACAGTTGCATGACTGGAAATGAGTCAAAGCCAAGATCCGTGCCCTGATTGGCAACATGGCTGTCTAGCAGGTGCGCGCCGGCCTGAAGGCTATCTACCTGTCGTGTTGGCAGATCGCCGGTGACGCCTAACTTGTCCGGCAACACCTACCCCGGCTAAAGCCTGTACCCGGCCAACTCGGTGCTGCAAGTACTCCGCCGTATTAACGGCGCGCCGACCAGATCGCCAAGGTTGAGGCCGACACCTCGGTGGAGAACTGGCTAGCGCAGATCGTCGCTGATGGTGAGGTTGGCTTCGGTAGTGTGCTTAACGTTTTCGAACTGTAGAAGGCCTTGATCACCATGGGTGTTGCTGGTTAGCATTGGGGGAGTATCAGCTTGGCCTCTGAGAAGAAATGTGGTCACCTGGGCGGCAAGGTGCTGATTCCCCTACCCAGCAGCACATCCGCACTTGATGTCTGCTCGGCTCGTGTTCGACGTGCTGACTGTCATGATTGCCCGTCCCAACGCCGAGGTTGCCACCCTGATAACCTCCGACGTAGACGAGCGTGACCGGCCGTTAATCACCGGTGAGCGCACTAAGGGCGGTTTCTACCTCGCCAAGAACGGCATCGAGCTCTGTATCGCTCGGGCAAAAATCTATGCGCCGTTAGTCGATTTAATCTGGATGGAGACCGACACCACCGTACCTCAAACTTGCATAGAAATTCTCCGAGTCGGTCAAGGATTCCTACCCGGACCAGATACTGGCCTATTAGTTCGCTATCGTGCAATTGTAAGCAACACCTTGACTACAGCAATATCACCAAGTTCCAGAAGGATTTTTCTGCAATGGGATTCAAATTCCATTCTATTACGTTGGCCGGCTTCCATGCACTGAACTATTCCATGTTCGATCTCGCCTACGATTATGCTCGTAACCAGATGACCGCCTAGGTTGAGTTGTAGGAGTGCTAGTTTGCCGCTGAAGTGCGCGGCTACACCGCTACCACGCACCAGTGCGAGATTGGTGCCGGCTCTTTTGATCGCGTCGCCACCATGGCCGATCTGCATTCGTCGACGGTTGCTTTGACCGGTTCTACCGAAGAAGGCCAGCTTCACTGAGGATTGAGTGGGCGTAAGTCTGCGCAGACGAGGTGAACCCGATTGAGTAGGTCCACTAAGCATGACTGGGGTCATGCTAGGCGTGGAGCTGATGCGATACTTCTGCTGGTTTTTCGCTGCGATTTATGTTCGAAGGCCTGAGATGAGTTTGACAATTTAGGCCCTGCCCAGCAAACCTAGGTGGGGCCTCTTGCGGTAGAACGACAATACGACTCTGGAGAGACAACAGTGAGTGATGCAGCGATCCAGCGAGTAGGGGTTGTTGGGGCGGGGCAGATGGGGTCGGGCATCGCTGAAGTTGCTGTTCGTGCCGGTGTTGGCGTGACGGTGTTTGAAACCACTGACACGTTAGTCACCGCAGGACGCAACCGCATTGTGAAGTCCTTGGAGCGTGGCGTTAGCGCAGGCAAGGTGACAGAGCGCGAGCGCGACAGTGCCCTTGGCCATCTGGTCTTCACCACAGACCTGAATGACTTGGCCGACCGGCAATTGGTGATTGAGGCCATTGTCGAGGACGAGGCTGTCAAGACGAAGGTTTTCGCCGAACTCGACCGAGTCATTACCGATCCCGATGCGGTGCTTGCGTCGAACACCTCCAGCATCCCGATCATGAAAATCGCTGCGGCCACCAAGAACCCACAACGAGTCCTGGGCCTGCACTTCTTCAACCCAGTACCAGTGCTACCCTTGGTCGAATTGGTCAGCACGTTGGTCACCGATGAAGCCGCTGCCACTCGTGCCGAAGAGTTTGCCAGCGGAGTACTTGGCAAGCAAGTGGTGCGCTGCTCGGACCGGTCTGGTTTTGTGGTCAATGCTCTACTGGTGCCTTATTTGTTGTCGGCGATCCGGATAGTCGAAGCTGGGTTTGCCACCGTCGAAGATGTCGACAAGGCTGTCCTTGCCGGGCTGTCGCACCCGATGGGCCCGCTGCGGCTCTCCGATCTCGTTGGCTTGGACACCCTAAAACTAATCGCGGACAAGATGTTCGAAGAATTTAAAGAACCGCACTACGGTCCGCCGCCGCTGTTGCTACGTATGGTCGAGGCGGGCCTGCTAGGTAAAAAATCGGGTCAGGGTTTCTATACGTACTGAAGTAGCATATGGTCCACCCGCGCGGTTCTTGCCAAGGTCGTTAGCGCCGAGAGGATGTCGAGATCATCCGCAAGCGCGCCGAGTGGTACAACAGTTGTTGTAAGAATAAGGTACCACTGCTCAGGTCGACGAACGAGAGGTTTTTGCCGAGCATGACCGAGCTGGCGCCTTTTTATGAAGAGTCCTGATCTATTTATAATGTTTCGGATGAATTTTTCGCATTATTTTTTAGATCCAACGATAGGTTATTACGTGCGCGTATTTCGAGCGTGACGACATGACGCTCGAGGAAGCGCAGCTCGCCAAGGTCGATCTAGCGTTGGGAAAGCTCAAGCTTGAGCCCGGGATGACGTTGCTGGACATCGGCTGTGGTTGGGGCGCCACCATGAAACGCGCGATTGAAATATACGACGTCAACGTTATAGGCCTGACCCTGTCCGAGAATCAGGCCGCCCACGTTCAGAAGACATTCGACGAGTTAGACACCCCCCGAACCCGGCGGGTACTGCTGGAGGGCTGGGAGAAGTTCCACGAACCTGTCGACCGGATTGTCTCGATCGGTGCATTCGAGCACTTCGGCCGCCAACGCTATGCACGCTTCTTCAAGATGGCCCACGAAGTCCTACCGGCCGACAGCGTGATGTTACTGCACACCATCGTCCGTCCCACCTTTAAAGATGCCAGAGCGCGGGGCATGACTTTAACCCACGAGATTGTTCACTTTACCCAATTCATTTTGGCTGAGATCTTCCCTGGTGGCTGGTTACCAACAGTACCGACGGTGGAAGAGCACGCCACCGCGGCCGGTTTCAAGTTCACACGGATCCAGTCGCTGCAGCTACACTACGCCAAAACCCTGGACTTGTGGGCCGCCAGACTGGAAGCCAACAAGAACAAGGCGATCGCCATCCAGTCTGAAGAGGTCTACGACCGCTACATGAAGTACCTAACTGGGTGGGTATTTCTTCCACAAAGGCATCCGCAACGTGGGGAGTTTCACCTTGACCAAGTAAGCTTGCGACGATGTCTCAAGCGATGGGGATGACTCCAGACTTGCGCGCGGCTCTGGAGTTTGTGGTTTTGGGATGGTTCTGGGGGTAAATCCGCGACGGTTTTCTGATGGTTAAGCGGGCGACTCAATGCCGGCGTGCGGTGGCTGGTTGCTTTTCCAAAGTGAACTGGTCGACATCAGTGTACCCGTCGCGGAACAGCTTTGCGCACCCAGTTAGGTACTTCATGTAGCGGTCGTAGACCTCTTCAGACTGGATGGCGATCGCCTTGTTCTTGTTGGCTTCCAGTCTGGCGGCCCACAAGTCCAGGGTTTTGGCGTAGTGTAGCTGCAGCGACTGGATCCGTGTGAACTTGAAACCGGCCGCGGTGGCGTGCTCTTCCACCGTCGGTACTGTTGGTAACCAGCCACCAGGGAAGATCTCAGCCAAAATGAATTGGGTAAAGTGAACAATCTCGTGGGTTAAAGTCATGCCCCGCGCTCTGGCATCTTTAAAGGTGGGACGGACGATGGTGTGCAGTAACATCACGCTGTCGGCCGGTAGGACTTCGTGGGCCATCTTGAAGAAGCGTGCATAGCGTTGGCGGCCGAAGTGCTCGAATGCACCGATCGAGACAATCCGGTCGACAGGTTCGTGGAACTTCTCCCAGCCCTCCAGCAGTACCCGCCGGGTTCGGGGGGTGTCTAACTCGTCGAATGTCTTCTGAACGTGGGCGGCCTGATTCTCGGACAGGGTCAGGCCTATAACGTTGACGTCGTATATTTCAATCGCGCGTTTCATGGTGGCGCCCCAACCACAGCCGATGTCCAGCAACGTCATCCCGGGCTCAAGCTTGAGCTTTCCCAACGCTAGATCGACCTTGGCGAGCTGCGCTTCCTCGAGCGTCATGTCGTCACGCTCGAAATACGCGCAGCTGTAGGTCAGGGTGGGGTCGAGGAACAGGCGGAAGAAGTCGTCAGATAGGTCGTAATGGGCTTGTACGTTTCTAAAATGCGGCGTCAGCTGCACGGACATACGGTTATTGAGCCTTTCTGTGTCCCGGAGGCGTTTATGGCGCGAAAAAAGACACACCCTGGCTTGGCCCCCCGATGCATCCCCTGCATGCTAACCGTTCAAGTGGCTCAAGTCGTCTACGCTGCGCTCGGCATGCATCACAACCGTCGATGCGATTGACAATGTGTGCAGCCCGGCGTCAATCCTGAGGTCCATGACGAGCAGTCCACCGGCCGGACGCACGTGCACCTACGTTCACCCAGCGTACTACAGTGGTCAGACCGGAAACTCCGGCGGCGGTTGGTTGGGTTTCTGCCGACGGAAATATGGTCACATCATTCACCCAGCCGAGGCAGCGCTATCAGCACGACACAATGCGGACTAAAGCATCGTTCCCACCCCGGCAACGGCTGTGACCAGTACAGTAGAACTGGGCCATCGGGCCAGCTTTACCACGCTAGCGCGAGCTTTGCCAAGCAGGACCCGGGAACGTCGCGATGCCGAGCACTCGGTCGTAGTGGGATCTTGGAGATACGCTTGCCCATCAGCACCGTCGTGCACAACAAACCATTAGAGATACAAGGCCAGCGCGATGCCTCAACTGGCTGTGTCCACCGCCGAGTAGTACGTTCCACACACCATTAGCGGGCATCATAGGACGAAAATGTCGGATGCACCGGAAGTCACATCTCTATATAACCGCAGCTTAGATTCTGTGTAAGCAACGCTAAAGTATAGAGCGAAGCCGCTGAATGCGAGGAACCGCCACGGGTCCCTCGATCATGGCCGGGATTGCCAGGTAGACGGAATTCATCAACAGATATTGCCAGACTCAGCGTGCGGAAGCTGACAGGACTGGGTGAGGAGCGTAGCGTCGCGGGCACGCGGGTAGAATAGGCACTGTCGGTACTGACGTAGGAACTAGACAGGTTGTTGGCCATGCGCGCGCCCGTGATATCCACCACGGTCAGGATCAGCCAGCGTCAATCGAGACCAGGGTCATTGGCCGCCAGCAATACCGCGACAAGGCAAGAGAACAAGGTACATTCGGCAGTACCGCGGCACGCGTGACGACGAGCCAGCGCGTGACGTGGTCGATCGGCGTGTCGGGTGGCGGATTGGTAGTACGTATGCCCACGACTTCAGCCGCGAGCCAACGCTCTCCTAGGACATTCCTTAAGCCTAAACCCGCGGCGGAACCGCTTAGGGCCCTCGTGGTGGGATTATCGGTGATGGATGTGGCTGCTTACGGAACTTTTCCAGCGATCCGCCGACCTCGACGATCCCGCACAGTGCGTTCCAGCTGAGCATGGTCAGGTAGTCGATCAGCTCGTCGGCGCTCATCCGCGGGTCCGACATCCACGAGTGGGTGGCAAGCTGCACGCCGCCAACGATCAAGTAAGCCCAGGGCTCCACACCGCCGGCGTCCATGCCGGCCTCTTGCATGCGGCGACGTATCATGACTGCGAGCATGCGCGCAATGATCCGCTCAGAGTCGGCGATCACTTTACTTTTGCTGGCCGAGCTGTTCGCCATCACAAACTGATATGGCTCGGGTTCGGCCGCCACGGTTTTGACATATACCCGGATGATTTCGCGAGTAAGATCGAAGCCATCCAAATTCGTTGACAGCGCGGCGGCCATGTTGGGAATCAACGTGGTCTGCGCGAAGCGCATCATCACCGCTGTAGTCAGGTCGTTTTTGTCTATGAAATAGCGGTAAAGCACGGTCTTGGAGACCCCGATCTTCCCTGCGATTTCATCCATACTCAGGAAGCGGCCCTGCCGGCGAATCGCATCGATCGTGCCGTCAACCAGCTCGTTGCGGCGCTCTACCTTGTGTTGATGCCACCGCCGCTTGCGGCCATCCGTCTTGACGGCCACAGCCGGGATATGCTCTGCCACTGTCCCTGGTTCCCATTCACTAGACGCACTCGATATTATGGCCTGTCGATGGCATGGGCTCCATGCGCACAAGGCCTCGGGGAAAAGTGTGGTTACAGTAACTGGTTTCCCGCTCTAGCGGGTGGTCGAGTGCGACTCACCTAAGTAGGTCGCCGAGCTTCATCGATCATCTCGTTAGGTTGCCGCATCGTTGTTGTGATAACCGCATAGATTGTGATTTGGTGGACTTCACCGACAAAGTGCGTCGCAACCCCGACCACAAATTACGTCGTTCGTTGACTCGATTTCTGTTAGAACTCGCTGACGATCTGCAGCATGAACCGGCCCACTATTGCGCGCACCTGTGCTGTCAAGGAGCAGTTGATAGCGCGCGATGAGATCGGCAATGGCGTGGCAGACGTTGAGGCGCTGGTTTCTTAGGGTCCAGAAGGGTTGGTCGACTCGTCCGGCACGTTGTGCGCCCGCATAGCCCACACCGTGGTTCGGATCGGGGAATCACTGTGTGTGACGCCGCCTACATGCGAGACAAAGTCGAGGGCTGGATGGTGCGGGCGACCCAGCATCTGGTTTTGCAATATGGCGTAGAGATTATAGCGATCATCACCGAGGCGATCGAGTGCTGAGACGGCGAGTAAGCCAGCCGACGCATCGAATTGCACTCGGCCGTTACCTGCAGTTTATTCGGATCAATGGCACCGTGGTGAGTGCGCTGGCCGGGCTAACAATGTACACCGTTGCGCAAATTTTGCTCTGAAGTATGCATAACAAATGCTTGCGAAAGCAAGCATTTGTTATGCATACTAGTGCCAGTGAGCACCGACTATCGGACGCAAGGAGGTGCGTCGGTGGTCTCAGATGGAAAACTTTTTGCCAATGTGTTCACCGCTGCCTCTGGTAGGGGTAGTTTTATCAGAACCCAGCGTGAGACGGCGCAAGTCTCGATGCGGTAGCTTGCTGAACGGTCCGGCGCCAGCAATTTGTACTTGAGCCAGGTGAAGAGCGGATCGCGCAAACTGTCCCCCGATCTCTTGAACCAAAATCGTAAAGGTGCTACGGGTTTCCGCTGAGGTCTTTTATGTACAAGTCGGAATTCTTAAGGCCAGTGAGACCAGGCAAGTGCGTAACGTCATCATAACCGATACAGCGATCACTGAGCGGCAGAAGCAGGTTTTGCTTGACATTTATGCTTAATCCACCTAATCAAAACGAATCCACCCTCGAGGCGTGTCCCACCGAGGCCCGTACCCACGACTGATCAGTCCGGTTGGTCCGGAATCGGCTGAGGCTTGTGGGAATATCCCACTGGTTGCCGGGTTACCCGAAGAAGGGCGACCTTGTTCAGGTCATGGTGAATCCAACCCGATTAGTTGGCCAAACAGTAATGTCAATCCGCGAGTCTTGACTACTCCTCCCAGAGGAGCCGACGCTTGGCCTAACTCTCGGGCCAGATACTACTGACGCCTATAACGACAACAATCCATGAAAGGAAACACCATGGCTGAAAACCCTAACGTCGACGACCTGCGGGCGCCATTGTTGGCAGCGCTGGGCGCGGCAGACTTGGCCCTGACCACCGTTAATGAGCTGGTCGGCAACATGCGCGAACGTGCCGAAGAAACCCGCATCGATACCCGCAGCCGTGTTGAGGAGAGCCGCGCTCGCGTGGCAAAACTGCAGGAGGTTCTGCCCGAACACCTTAGCGAGCTGCGTGAGAAGTTCACCGCCGACGAGTTGCGTAAGGCCGCTGAGGGCTATTTGGAGGCAGCGACCAACCGGTACAACGAGCTAGTCGAGCGCGGCGAGGCCGCCCTGGAGCGGTTACGCAGCCGGCCGGTTTTCGAAGATGCGTCGGCACGTGCCGAGGGTTACGTGGACCAGGCTGTCGAGTTGACTCAGGAGGCGCTGGGTACTGTCGCGTCGCAGACCCGCGCGGTTGGCGGGCGTGCAGCCAAACTGGTCGGCATCGAGCTACCCAAGAAGGCGGCGGCGCCTGCGAGGAAGGCTCCGGCCAAGAAGGCGCCTGCGAAGAAGGCTCCGGCCAAGAAGGTCACACAGAAATAGGTTCAGGTTCCGAATTACCCTGGTGTGGTGGCTCGGACCGGTAACGCATTTGATCCGAGTTGTCCTGGTGGCGTACTCGGAGTCGACGTTTGGGACGGTCTCCGCATACGCTTATCAAGATGAGCCACCTCGTGGGTACTGTCATGTTGGTCTTGCAGCTCGCCGTTCTGGTGACGGCGGTGTACGCGTTTGTGCATGCAGCGCTGCAGCGACCCGACGCCTATACCGCCGCTGAAAAGCTGACAAAACCGGTATGGTTAGTGATCCTCGGTGCGGCTGTGTCGCTGACCTCTATCCTAGGCTTCGTCTTCGGTGTGCTTGGCATAGTGATAGCCGCCTGTGCCGCTGGGGTCTATCTGGTTGACGTACGGCCCAAGCTGCTCGATATTCAGGGCAAATCGCGCTAAACCGAGTGACTGTTCTTTCGGCCGCGTCGGCGGCGGTACTTGTTGGCGTACTCGGCTCGCTAGTAGCGTGCAGTTTACGCTTTGGCCGATCCGGACACTGGCATGTCTAGCCCCTTGAGCCCGTTGTATGTCCTGCCTTTTGTTGACCACACCAAATGGACACGTTGGCGAAGCCTTATCAGCTTGCAAGCCTACTCGAACCTCTTTGGGCGTACCTCTGCGATGCAGCCCGACGTGGCTGCCGGCGACGAAGCGTGGGGTGACGTCCTCACGCTGTCTCCGGACGCCGACACCGCCGACATGCACGCGCAGTTCATCTGTCACGGGCAGTTCGCCGAATTTGTGCAACCCAGCAATACAAGCTCGAATCTCGAGCCATGGCGTCCCGTCGTCGATGACTCCGAGATATTCGCTGCCGGTTGCCATCCCGGTATATCCGAAGGAATACAGCAAGCCGACGAGGGACCGCGGTAGTGCAGGGCCAACCTACTCGGAAACAGTTGGCGGCGCTGGTTGACCATACCCTGCTCAAGTCCGAGGCGACCCATGCTGATGTGGCTGCTCTTGTTGCCGAAGCTGTTGAGCTGGGCGTCTACGCGGTGTGTGTCTCCCCGTCGATGGTGCCGGCCGCCGTCGAAGCCGGTGCGGGTGGTTTGCGGGTTGCTACGGTGGTCGGGTTTCCGTCGGGCGAGCATGTGTCCATTGTCAAGGCGCAAGAGGCAGTTCAGGCCGTAGCATCCGGTGCAACTGAGATCGACATGGTCATCGCCGTCGGTGCTGCGTTGGCTGGAGACCTCGATGCGGTGCGGTCCGATATCGAGATGGTGCGCTCCGCTATAGCCGGTGTCGTACTCAAGGTGATTGTGGAGTCGGCGGTGCTGTTGGGCCAGGCAAACGAACGTACGCTGGCTGAAGTGTGTCACGTCGCGGAAGCCGCCGGCGCGGACTTCGTCAAGACCTCGACTGGGTTTCATCCCGCTGGGGGAGCGTCGGTGCGTGCTGTCACGCTGATGACCGAGGCCGTCGGGGGCCGGCTAGGGGTCAAGGCCAGCGGCGGCATCCGTACCGCCGTTGACGCGATCGCACTGCTGGACGCTGGTGCCACGAGGCTGGGCCTGTCTTCCACTCGAGAAGTGCTGGATGGGCTCAGCTAAACTCTATTTGTTTTCCTGTGCAGGTCGAGCGATGGCTGCCGGGCGTCACGAAGCCCTTAGAGGTTAGCGAAACAGGGGTCCTGACCGCCTGTGCTGTTGGGGATATTAGTGTTCCGGGCTGAGAAGTGGCTTGTCACGCCGGTCGAAGTGACCTCCACGTTGTCCGCGTGGATGCCCAGGGGGTAGTTCTTGGTTAGGTTGGTGGTGAAATCGTCCAGGGTGAATTGCACGGTCTCTTTCGGCAGCGAGAATCCCAGTGTATTAAAACTGACGATCTGTAGCTGCAGGCCACCGTTGGACACCACCGGCTTAGCCACAATGTCGTTCAGCATTCCTTTCAGCTCGATGGTGCCATTGGTGGGATGAGTGGTCACACTGGTGGTGACAACGCCGCCAAGTACCGGAATCGAGTTCTGCACCGATTGCCTGATGCCATCAGAAGACCAGGTGATGATGGCATCCAACACGCCGATCGTGCCCCTCGAAGTCGGAGTGTCTCTGATCTGCACATTCTGAATGTCTATCGCGATCTTCATGCCTTTGGCATCACGAATCTGGTTACCTGCGGTCTCCACGGAGATGTTGGTGAAATGTTGGGTAGCGAACTGCCAGAGCAATAATGGTGTCACACCGAACTTCGCGGTGGCCTGATCTTTGATCTCGCAGGTCACCACTCTAGCGACTTTGCTGTTTGCGGTGTGGCGGGCAAAAAGTTCGGCTCCGATTAGCCCGCTGATGACGAGCGCAACCACTATGATCAAGATCAGGACGATGGCGAGTGGGTCGCGAAGCAAGCATCGTTGGATTTTCTCTGGTTCTGGGTCTTTTTTCGGCGCAGCCAGCTGATCTGCTGGGGTCGGGGGTGTGGTGCGCGTTAGTGGGTTCCCTGCCCCCTGTGCCTCCATATTTGCCCCTCCGATCTGCTCGGTCTGCTGTGTCAGCTGGCCGGGCGCAGTCGGAGGCTCACCGGCCTTCATCCGTTCAGTTGGAGCTTGCGGATGGTTGAGGAGGCCCCGGTAGCTGGGATGCGCCCACGTCGAAGGGCCTTCATTCGGTGGTCCTTGCTGATTGGTCACCCACGTGATTGTGCTCTATCAACCTAAGCAAAATGTGACCGGTTACGCAGTACAGCGATGTTCTCGCGAGCTGTAGTCACGTTGTCGACGTCGATGTCGGCGACGACCAGTTTTGATTCGGTGCCAGCCGACGCCACCACCTCGCCTAACGGCGAGGCCACCAGGCTGCCGCCTACTCCGGTCGGTGCGGCTGAGCTGGGGCCCGAGTCGGTCAGGGCACCTCCTGGGTCAGCCTGACCGACTGCGGCGACGTAGCTCATCGAGTCAAGGGCACGGGCACGGGCAAGCAACGTCCACTGCTCGAGTTTGCCAGCACCGGAGCCCCATGACGCGCAGACCACGATCAGTTGCGCGCCGCGGCGGGCCAGCTCAGTGTACAGCGCTGGAAAGCGGATATCGTAGCAAATAGTGAGACCAACCTGGACGTCGTCTACTGTGATCACCACCGGTTCGTGCCCGGCTGTGACCGTCCGTGACTCAGTGAAGCCGAACGCGTCGTAGAGATGGATTTTGTGGTAGTGGGTGTCGGGCTGGTTGGGTGTCCCGGGGCCGGCAGCGATCAGCGTGTTCATTACCCGCCCGTCGTCAGCGGGGGTGAATATTCCGGCGATTATGGTGATGCCGGCCTCGGTCGCGATTTGTCGCACACCGTTGGCCCAGGGGCCGTCTATGGGCTCAGCGACCGGCCCCAGTGGAACACCGAATCGGCACATGGTCGCTTCCGGGAAGACCACTAACGTCGCGCCGGCGTCGGTGGCCTGGCCTGTGTACTCTCGCACCAGCCGCAGGTTTGCTACCGGATCGGTGCCGCTGAGGATTTGCGCCAATGCGATTCGCATGCGTGCCAGCTTAAGCTTGGCTACGCCGCGCGGCGCTTGCGGTGTGAGGGTAAGGGGTATTGCCCGCTTGCGAGGGAGAGCGAGGCTGTTCTGGATGGGTCCGGCGGTTGCTTCGGTCGGGCAGTCTCAGGTTGGACCGGTGGAGAGCGGTAGGTTACGCCGGCAGTTAATCAGGCGTTCTTCGCGACACATCGTGGTGAAGCGCTGTTCAAGTCTCACCGATGCGGCTCAACTGGGTGCCGGTGATCTTCTCGAGGTTGCCGCCAATAATGGTGATTCGCACCTGAACGGTGACCTGAAGCTTCAGCCGGGCTCCGCTGGACTCGGCCGATTTGGCGACAGCATTGCAATGCCCGAAAAGTTCGTCGGAGCATTCAAGATCGATCCCACAATGGACCTCCAGCGCGACGCCATCAGTATCAGTGATTGGACTCCGGGGTCTTCTCACGTCTTAATGTATTTAGGCTGCCTCGGTGCACCTGTCTGACCAGGTTCGGTAGGCTGTGACTGCGCATCACCTGCACGATGACCACTTCAAGTAGTCCCGTCGTTGCTTGACTCCGCACCCCACCCGCCTCGACTCCAGCCGCATCCCGTCGACCGCGGACGACTTAGCCAGACTTAGCCACTAGGGCCTGTCAGTAGTCCGCCTCGTTTAATGTCTGAAAAATGTTTTCGACACCGCCTTCGTAGTCGGCGGACATGTCGCATTATAGCGGCATAGTAGGCCAGTCTATCGTTACCTGCCATGAAACGGAGCGCTGTCGGTTCGTTCTTTGCCGGCGCGCATGTCGCAGAGGCGGTGTCACTTGCGCCGTTGACCACGTTGCGGGTCGGTCCGGTCGCCCAGCGGGTTATAACGTGCGCCAGCACTGAACAGGTAGTCGACGTTATACGGCAGCTAGACGCACCAGCCGGCGGCAGGGGAGCTGGGCCGCTGCTGATATTTGCTGGCGGCTCCAACCTGGTGATTGCCGACACGCTGGCCGACTTGACTGCGGTGCGCTTGGCCAATGCCGGCATCACTATCGACGGCAACCTAGTGCGTGCCGAGGCTGGCGCGGTCTGGGACGACGTGGTGGTTAGGGCCATCGAGCACGGGCTCGGTGGGCTGGAATGCCTGTCTGGTATCCCCGGATCGGCTGGGGCCACTCCGGTGCAAAATGTGGGTGCCTACGGCGCAGAAGTGTCTGACACAATCACTCGGGTCCGGCTGCTGGAGCGCAGTAGCGGCTCGGTTCGTTGGGTCTCCGCCTGCGAGTTGCGTTTTGGTTATCGTACCAGCGTTTTCAAGCAAGCCGACCCGTCAGGGTCGCAACCGCCTGCTGTGGTGCTGGAAGTCGAGTTCAAGCTCGATGCATCGGGGCAGAGCGCACCGTTGCACTATGGTGAGCTGGTGGCCACACTCGACGCGACTAGTGGGCAGCGCGCCAACCCACACGCGGTGCGCGAGGCGGTGCTGGCGCTGCGTGTTCGCAAGGGTATGGTGCTCGATGCGGCAGACCATGACACCTGGAGTGTCGGATCTTTCTTTACTAATCCGGTAGTAGCGCCGGACGTTTACCGTCAGCTAGCCAAGATGGTGGACGGGCCGGTGCCGCATTATCCGGCGCAGGACGGCGTCAAGCTGGCCGCTGGCTGGCTGGTGGAACGGGCCGGCTTCGGTAAGGGTTATCCTGATGGTGCAGCTCCATGCCGGCTTTCCACCAAACATGTGCTTGCCTTAACCAACCGCGGTGCCGCCACCGCCGAAGATGTGGTAACTCTGGCCCGCACCGTTCGTAATGGGGTCCTAGAGGTGTTTGGTATCACACTCGAACCTGAGCCTGCACTGGTTGGGTGCGTGTTGTAGCTATTGGATACGGGTTACCGTATTTTGCGGAAAGTGTTTAGGGAGGGGGAAAGTCGCCTGGCCCGGTATCTTTGTGTATCGTGATCGCATCCACTCCGCGTCAAAACCGGGAGTCGATTAATCGGCGCGTGGCTTTGACCGCTCTTGGGGTAGGTGTGTTTGCTCCGAGTGTATTTGTCGCTTGTGCGGGCAGTGCGATCAAACCATCCGAGAAGAAGACGACGCCAGCGCCGCACTTGACGTTTCAGCCGGCGACTGCGACTGATGACGTGATCCCGGTCGCGCCGATCAGTGTCCAAATCGCCGACGGCTGGTTCCAGCGCGTCACATTGACGAACCCAGTGGGCAAGGTTGTTGCTGGTGTTTTCAATCAAGATCGCACCGTCTACACGATTACCGAGCCGCTGGGCTATGACACGACCTATACCTGGAACGGTTCGGCTGTTGGTCACGACGGCAAGGCTGTTCCGGTAACGGGCAAGTTTAGCACTGTGACCCCCGTAAAGAAGGTCAATGGAGGATTCCAGCTCGCTGATGGCCAGACGGTAGGGGTCGCGGCGCCGATCATCATCCAGTTCGATGCGCCCATCAGCGATAAATCCGCTGTCGAAAAAGCGTTGACCGTCACTACCACCCCACCCGTTGAGGGTAGTTGGGCATGGTTGCCTGACGAGGCGAAAGGCGCCCGCATTCACTATCGCCCGCGCGAGTACTACCCGGCGGGCACCACCGTGAACGTTGACGCGAAGCTCTACGGGCTGCCGTTCGGCGACGGTGCATACGGCCTGCAAGACATGTCGTTGAACATCCAGATCGGTCGACGCCAGGTGGTCAAGGCCGAAGTCTCGTCGCATCGCATTCAGGTCGTCACCGATGCCGGCGTCATCATGGACTTCCCGTGTAGCTACGGCGAGGCCGACCAGGCTCGTAACGTGACCCGCAACGGCATCCATGTGGTCACCGAGAAATACTCCGACTTCTACATGTCCAACCCGGCTGCCGGCTACAGTAATGTGTATGAACGCTGGGCAGTACGGATTTCCAATAATGGTGAATTTATCCACGCCAACCCAGCAAGCGTGGGAGCGCAGGGCAATACTAATGTTACCAACGGGTGTATCAATCTGTCCACGGGCGATGCCGAGCAGTTCTACCGCAGCGCGATCTATGGTGACCCGGTTGAGGTGACCGGAAGCTCGATCCAGCTGTCCTATTCCGACGGTGATATTTGGGACTGGGCGGTGGACTGGGACACCTGGGTGGGGATGTCGGCGCTACTATCTTTTCCGACGGTGCATCAGCCGGCCACTCAGATTCCTGTCACCGCGCCGGTCACCCCGCCGGGTGCTCCTATCTTGTCGGGCACTCCGACGAGCGGTTCAGGGACGGCTAGACCCGGTGGTTAGCGCGGTGGGTGGTTGACGCTTGATCATGTGATCGGAAGATGGTCTGGTCCACGTTGATCATGGGAAGGTTGTAACATCACGAATCTGATCACTTAGGCGACGTCAGTGTACGCCAGCAGTGTCATTCCGGCGTAGGCGGTGTCCGCGCGCTGCTGGCCACCAGCGAAGCGGACATCGAGAACTCTGTTTTGACCACGCCTGGCGCGATCTCGGTGAGTCGTACCGGGCTTTCCCTAGTTATTCTACGCTGCGTAGCGTGCAGCGCCAGGTGCTCTGGGCTTGCTGACCGCCGTTTAGTCAGCGTCGCCGTCAGTAAAATCCCCATCGTCGCAATCGAGGTGATCATGATGATCAGGACGTCGCCGGAGTCGATCAGCTTGGGCAGCAGTGCCCAGCTGAGCTGGAGCGTATCCACCATGTTGGTAGCCCACATCCAGCGTCAATGCTTCAATAAATCGTCGTTGGCGACGAATTTCAAGCCCCACGCGCCACTGGGGTTGTTGACCAGCACATCAACCCGGTTCGAACTGCGCAGCAACGCCTCGACCGCGCCATAATTTGTGATTTTCATCACGATCACCGTTCTGCCGATCCCGTCGAGTAGCGCGGTGTTCCGGTCCCCATGACGCGCCACGGCGACCACATGAAACCCAAAGGGTGCAGGGTTTCTCGCGGCTGCCTCATCGATGCCGAAATTGGCGTAGGTGACCACCGCGATCCCTTGATCCGCAACCGGAACTGCGCTTATCCGAACCATTCCAAAAAATAAAAACGTGCTAAATTCTCGGTGTACATCGCACCGCTTTGTCCAACACCACGACCGCAGGTGTCTTCTTGGCTTGTCTGTGTTGTTGCTGTGTTCATCGCCGTGTCGGACTTCACACCAGTCAATAAGTGGGGCTAAGACCGGAGATAGGAACTTTGGTTACGGATGTTCGTACGCACTACTGTTGTTAACCGCCATTCACTTACATGTCGCGGCTAGCTGCGGTTACATAGCCAGGTTGTGCCTCCGTCGCTGAACTTGTCTGACTTGGCGGTGGCTGCCGTTTTTCGTGCCGTGTAGTTGCGCGGCCCGGTCGGTTGTAACGTCATCGTAGGGGCCATATCATTGTCATCATTGTCCATCGCGGCGGTGAACCGTCAGGCCATCGCGCTGCTTGAGGCCAGTGTGCTGCGGGAGCAGTCCGGCCCGGTGGACTCCGGGGCTATCGGGCGCCCTTGAGTGCCCGGTCCGGGATCAACCACGAACCTTATCTGACGATAGGCATCCATGTAGGCGCGCGAACCACCAGCATCCGTGGGGTGCCAGGAGCCGAGTCGTACCCTGACTTCGTTGGCCTAGAGCACTTCTCGATGCTTGCGGCGCTGGCATCGCCGCCGCCGCGTTGCTCAGCATGCTAGACTCAGTGGTACCGTCGACGGCGCCGCTGGCCATGGTGTCCCGCGCTTCGACCACTCTGTACGTGTACGCCTGGGACTGGTCTTCGAACGCAATCGGGAGGCACAGCGTGGGCTCGGCAGGACTGGGAAGTTGGAGTCCACCGTCAGCGTTGATGTGGTTTCGGCTGCTGGACCGCCTGGTCAAGGAGCATTCCCAGCATGTTATCTGGCGTCGCCTGCTCGGGGGGCGGTGTCGCTACTGCTATTACTGATCTCCTGTGAATGGCCCGGGTCGGCAATCAGTAAGTTAAAGATCTCCCCGGCGGAGCAGACCTAGATGTTCTATTAGGCCGGTTGCGTTACTGCGGGACTTGCTCAATCCCGACGAACTGGTGGCGGGTAGCCAGGTGTTCACTGAATACCCTGAGGCGCTGGCCTAGGTGGTTGGTGGCATTCACTGCACGTTTGTTGTTACGGCCTCGTGATATCCGGGTGACGGCCTTCGATAACCGGGTACAAGAGGCCGGGGCAGCGATGCGCCGTTCCGGTGTCCTGAACTCCCGGTTGCTCAAGACGAGTCTTCTGCTTGATGGGTCTTGACGTGCTGTTAACTCCCGTTTCGGGCGGTTCCAGATCGGTCCTGTAAAGATGACTAATGTGCGGGCCATCGAATTGAAACGTTTCCGCCAGTGAATGATCTCCATCGGGTCGCGGTGCTGGCGGTGCACACCTCACCGCTGGCTCAGCCGGGCATCGGCGACGCAGGCGGCATGAATGTTTACGTGCTGCAGAGCGCGTTGCACCTGGCTCGGCGTGGCATTGAGGTGGAGATCTTTACCCGGGCCACTGCCTCTGCCGATCCGCCCATCGTGTGGGTAGCGCCCGGAGTGTTAGTGCGCAACGTCGTAGCAGGGCCGTTCGAGGGCCTGGATAAATACGACTTACCTACCCAGCTGTGTGCGTTTGCTGCCGGGGTGCTGCGCGCAGAAGCGGCTCACGAACCGGGCTACTACGATATCGTCCACTCGCATTATTGGCTGTCTGGGCAGGTCGGCTGGCTGGCCCGGGACCGCTGGGCGGTGCCGTTGGTGCATACCGCGCACACGTTGGCCGCGGTGAAGAACGCGGCGCTGGCCGATGGTGACGCGGCTGAGCCGCCGTTGCGTAGTGTCGGCGAACAGCAGGTCGTCGACGAGGCCGATCGGATGATCGTCAACACCGATGATGAAGCAAGGCAATTGATTTCGATTCACCGTGCCGATCCAGCGAAAATTGACGTGGCCCATCCTGGTGTTGATCTGGACATGTTCCGTCCAGGTGACCGGCGGGCTGCTCGGGCTGCGCTGGGGCTGCCGCTCGACGGCAACGTGGTGGCCTTCGTCGGACGGATCCAGCCGTTGAAGGCACCTGACATCGTGTTACGTGCCGCCGCGAAACTGCCGCAGGTGCGCATCGTTGTGGCTGGCGGACCGTCAGGCAGTGGTTTGGCCTCCCCGGACGGGCTGGTTAGGTTGGCCGACGAACTTGGTATCACGGCCCGGGTGACGTTCTTGCCGCCGCAATCCCGTACGAATTTGGCTACAGTCTTCCAAGCCGCCGATCTAGTTGCGGTGCCGAGTTATTCAGAGTCGTTTGGCCTGGTCGCCGTCGAGGCGCAGGCTTGTGGCACTCCGGTGGTAGCGGCGGCGGTCGGCGGCTTGCCGGTAGCGGTGCGGGACGGGGTCACCGGCACTTTGGTGTTCGGACATAATGTCGGTCATTGGGCGGACGCCGTCGATCAGCTGTTACGACTCAGTGCCGGGCCGCAGGCAAGGGCGATAAGTCGCGCGGCTGTCGTGCATGCGGCCCAATTCTCCTGGGACAACACCACTGATGCGCTGCTAGCCAGCTACCGTCGTGCGATCGGTGATTTCACCGCGACGCGTCAGCATCGGGTCCGCGACTTGGTGGCAACGCGCAAGCCCCGTCGTTGGATCTCACGCCGTGGGATGGGCGCATGACCCGTACCGGCGACGATGCAGAACGAAGCCATGAGGCAGGGGCATCTCCTGCTTGCAGGGGAGCGGGGCGCCAATGAGCACAGCCTGGGATACGGTGTGGCACGCGTGTTCGGTGATTGAGCACGCGCTGCAAGCCAGCCACCTCACCTACTCGGAATTTTCTGGGGTGCCCGATGGATTGTTGCGATTGGTAGTGGAACTGCCTGGTGAGCGTAGGCTCAAGACCAACGCCATCCTGAGTATCGGCGAGCATTCAGTGCATGTTGAGGCGTTCGTATGCCGCAAACCTGACGAGAACCACGAGGGTGTCTACCGGTTTTTGCTCAAGCGCAACCGTCGGCTCTTTTGCGTTTCCTACACGCTGGACAACGTGGGCGATATCTATCTGGTGGGCCGGATGTCCTTGGCGTCGGTCGACACCGACGAGATCGATCGAGTGCTCGGACAGGTACTCGAGGCGGTGGAATCGGACTTTAATACGTTGTTGGAATTGGGTTTTCGTTCGTCGATCCAAAAGGAGTGGGACTGGCGAATCTCTCGCGGCGAGTCGCTGAACAATCTGCAGGCCTTCGCGCACCTAATCGACGACGAAGGTGACGGCGACGCTTCCATCTACGCTCGTCCGTGAAATGCTAAGCCGATGCAACAGGGTAACACTGCTACGCTGATTCTACTCCGTCATGGCGAGAGTGACTGGAATGCCCGGAATCTGTTCACCGGTTGGGTGGACGTCGGGCTAACCGACAAGGGTCGAGCGGAGGCGGTCCGCAGCGGTGAGTTGCTTGCCGAGCACAATCTGTTGCCCGACGTGTTGTACACGTCGCTGTTGCGCCGCGCTATCACCACTGCGCATCTGGCGTTAGACACCGCCGACTGGCTATGGATTCCGGTCCGTCGCAGCTGGCGGCTCAATGAACGTCACTACGGCGCGCTTCAGGGTCTGGACAAGGCCGTGACCAAGGCCCGCTACGGCGAAGAACGATTCATGGCTTGGCGCCGCAGCTACGACACTCCGCCACCACCGATCGAGAAGGGTAGCGAGTTCAGCCAGGATGCTGACCCTCGCTACACCGACATTGGCGGCGGGCCGCTGACCGAATGCCTGGCTGATGTGGTGACCCGCTTCCTGCCGTATTTCACCGACGTGATAGTCCCCGATCTGCGGACCGGCAGAACGGTGCTCATTGTGGCGCACGGCAACTCGCTGCGCGCGCTGGTCAAACACCTAGACGAGATGTCCGACGACGAGGTCGTCGGGCTTAACGTTCCGACTGGCATTCCGCTGCGCTATGATCTAGATGCCGATCTGCGTCCGGTGGTACCCGGTGGTACCTACCTCGACCCCGAGGCGGCCGCTGCGGTAATCAGTCAAGCGCGCCCGTAAAAACATTTGTTGCAGTGCCTGTTGACGCTTCAAGATCCCATGTGTCAAACATCCCGTGAACAACAGCTGAACACCTGTAACGCAAAGTGTGACTTTTCCGATTTTGGTCTCGCACCGCTGGGGCGGCGTTAATGAAGGATTTGTAAGATTTTTTATGTGACTGTGTTCTCGGCTCTGTTGTTGGCCGGGGTATTGTCCGGGTTGGCGTTTGTTGTTGGTATTGTGGCAGGAATCCGGCTGTCGCCGCGACTAATCGAACGCCGGCAAAGACTGGCTAACGAATGGGCGGGCATCACTGTTTTGCAGATGCTGCAACGCATCATCGCGTTGATGCCGCTAGGTGCTGCGGTGGTTGATACCTATCGTGATGTAGTTTACCTCAACGAACAGGCCAAGGAGCTAGGACTCGTGCGCGACCGGCAGCTCGATGACCAGGCCTGGCGGGCAGCACAGCAGGCGCTGGGCGGTGACGATGTCGAATTTGACCTGTTGCCCGGAAAACGCCCGGCTGCGGGCCGGTCTGGGTTATCGGTGCACGGCCACGCTCGACTGCTAAGTGAGAAAGACCGCCGGTTCGCCGTGGTCTTCGTCCACGACCAGTCCGACTATGTGCGCATGGAGGCGGCTAGGCGTGACTTCGTAGCCAATGTTAGCCACGAGCTCAAGACCCCGGTCGGCGCCATGGCCTTGCTAGCTGAGGCTCTGCTGGCATCGGCGGATGACGCCGAAACCGTGAGCCGGTTCGCCGAGAAGGTGCTCATCGAGGCCAATCGATTAGGATACATGGTTGCTGAGCTCATAGAGTTGTCCCGGCTGCAGGGCGCCGAGCGGCTGCCTAACGTAACGGACATTGACGTCGATATCATCGTGTCCGAGGCGATTGCGCGCCATAAGGTGGCCGCCGACACCGCTGCTATCGAGGTTCGCACCGATCCGCCTAGCGGTTTGCGGGTATTGGGCGACCAAACTCTACTGGTTACCGCGCTAGCCAATCTGGTGTCCAACGCGATTGCCTACTCGCCGGGTGGTTCGCTGGTGTCGATCAGCCGTCGCCGTCGTGGCGACAATATCGAGATCGCCGTCACCGACCGCGGCATTGGCATCGCTCTTGAAGATCAGGAGCGGGTCTTCGAACGCTTCTTCCGCGGAGACAAGGCGCGCTCGCGGGCTACCGGTGGCAGCGGGCTGGGGCTGGCCATCGTCAAACACGTTGCCGCCAACCACAATGGCAGTATCGGTGTGTGGAGCAAGCCGGGAACCGGATCTACGTTCACCCTGTCTATTCCGGCGGCCATGCCGCTTTACCAGGACAACGATGAGCAATCCGGGCAACCCCGGGGCTGCGATATGTGGCTCAATAGGCCGCAACGAGAGGAAGAAGAGTTTAAGTCGATGACACCCGCGCAGGCGATGATGCAGAGCGAAGTGACGAGAGGGAATGTGAATGATAAGTGTCCTGATTGTGGAGGACGAGGAATCGCTGGCTGATCCACTGGCGTTTCTCCTCCGCAAGGAGGTTTTGAGCCCACGGTGGTGACCGATGGGCCAGCGGCACTAGCGGAGTTCGATCGCTCCGGGGCGGACATCGTGCTGCTGGACTTGATGCTGCCGGGGATGTCTGGCACTGATGTGTATAAGCAGCTGCGTGTTCGTTCCAGTGTGCCGGTGATCATGGTGACTGCTCGAGACAGTGAGATTGACAAAGTGGTCGGCCTCGAGCTGGGCGCCGACGACTATGTTACGAAACCCTATTCGGCGCGTGAATTGATCGCCCGGATCCGGGCGGTGCTGCGGCGTGGCGGTGATGACGACTCCGAAATTAGCGATGGTGTGCTGGAGTCCGGGCCGCTCCGGATGGATGTTGAGCGGCATGTGGTCTCGGTGAACGGCTATGCCATCACCCTGCCTCTTAAGGAATTCGATCTGCTGGAGTACCTGATGCGCAATAGCGGGCGGGTGCTAACCCGAGGGCAGCTGATTGACCGGGTCTGGGGTGTGGATTACGTCGGCGATACCAAGACCCTCGATGTCCACGTCAAGCGGCTGCGCTCCAAGATCGAGGCCGATCCCGCTAACCCGGTACATCTGGTGACAGTGCGAGGTCTGGGCTACAAACTGGAGAGTTAGCCTGTGCACCGCACTGTGACCACCTCGTCAGCCACAGCCAGCGTCATGATCGATAGCTGCGGTTCACCTCTAGGCATCACGGGTGCGCTCAATCTCCACGTCAGCAACCCACACCTTCGATGCTGCGCAGCCGGTTGATAGCAGCTATTGTGATGAGCAGCTTGGTGTTGTCAGCTTGGGCAAGGTGGTGGTGCACCATCGCTTCACTATGCACCGACAGAACCGAGCCAACGCTGCGATCGGTCACCATCGCGCCAAACGTTGCGACGTGCGATGCCCGATCCAGCTAGTTGAGCAGTTTGGTGCTGTAGCCGGAGAAGACCCATCAACCCCATGCCCTGCGGCGTAGCGATGGCTTCAATCAACACGCCAGCTGACTCGTGAAATTTGTGTACGTCGGCGCTTTGCAGCACGCTGCGACACGCGACAACATCCCCGTCGAAGCGCCCGACCAGCATGGTGGCCGGATGCAGCGCGAGTTTTCGGTCGAGCCGCGGGTGCACGCCATGACTGCTGCTCCGCAACAGCACCGGGTGTTTCGATGGCGCCGGCGGTGATGATGACGGTTTCCACTAACAAATCGGGCGCAGTGCTGCCGTGTCGGTGGGTTTGCACTCCGTCCGTCGGCCGTACACGCCTGGGGTAATGCATTGAGGTTTACACCGAATTTAGCGTTGCGTGGGCATCCGATTGTGCATTGGCAGTTGTCTGCACAGCTGGATGCGTTGTACAAAATGGGCATCGCTTGCTAATCCAACGATTTGGAGGTGTTCGGTCAGCTGCTCCGGATCGGCCAGACAAAGACCGAATGCATAGCGCCAGTGTAGTTGCACAGCCGGCTGTGGGCAGGAAGGCCGGTAGCCGGAGTTCGTGACAGTAGTGCCACCGACTACGTGGGCCGATCGCCATCAACAACGACGGTCGTACCAACGCGATCGCGATGGTGGCCCACCGGGAGCGGTGGTATAGGCCGGTTTAAGGTCAATTAGGTGGCTGGTACGTAACTCGTCGACCGCCCAGCGACGACCCTCTTCGAGTACGATAACGGTTCTTAAGCCGGCTTGCGCCAAGGTGTGAGCCATCATGGCGCCGCCGGCGCCGTACTCGACGATCACCAGTCGGCGGTAATGACGGAAGCTCTGTCACTTGATTGGGTGACGGTCAAGGCGGTGTCGGTGCGAGCCGCGTCATGTGTCGTGGGCGCGAGCGAACAAATTCCTGCGCAAGGCGTATGCGTCGTTGGCCAGCAACACGATCACCTTCATCACTTCGATGGCGCACTGGCATCCGGGTTCAGCGCGGTGACTCGCTGCAGTAACCTGATCTTGCTGGCCGGGGTCAAGTCGCTACCGCGGTCGGCCGGTGGTCAAGTGGCTCGTCGCGGTCAGCTAGAGAAGCCCGGTGTGCACCGCCCGCCCGTGCCGGGGCAGTTAGCTGTGTGAGGTAACGGTCAACGCGCGTGACGAGCCGGGCCCGTGACGGGCTAACGCGCTCCTCGGGCAGCAGCGCGCCGCCGAACGAGCCGAACGAGGCGGCCTGAGCGCGATAAGCAAGATGACTCATTTCCTGCGCCCGAGCCGTCGTCTTAGGTTGATGAAGAACGGGTAGGTCGCAAAGCTGCACTTAGCCGCTACCGTGCAGCGGCCATACCGCTTTGTTTGTCTTGACGTCTAAAACCCCGTTTGCCTACTGGGGGCCAAGCTATTGAGTCAGAAAAGCTGGAACTTTTGCAACTTCATTACACGCCGTATCGGACCAGCACGACGGTCGGTGTGCAGTTCGCGCTTGATCAGTATTTCTGCGGCAAGCAGCAGCGGCGGGTCAAAGAGAAAGGGATCCTTTAGTTGATCTAGGGTGCCTTGACGTCGCATAGCCTGACATCGGCATGCCCGGTTATGAATCAGCTACCGAACAGTGCCGTTCTCCGATCTCTATGTAGCTGTCGGCCTGCTAGGTGTTAGTGCAAACCGCGGCGGCTTCGTCCGTATCCGTGTCTCCCACAGGCTCAGGCCTCGGTCGGTGGGCTGGTCTACACGGATGAGCATGGCGCGCGGGTGCCAATGCCTCCCTCCAGTAGTCCAGTTACCAGTGTCAGTGTCGCAGACCGAATGTGGTCCGTATCCGAAGCTACGAGAAAGGGCTTGCCGGGCAATTATTAATACGTCAATACAGGAAGCGAGCTAACGCGATTGTGATCGCCGTAGACGGTGCTACCGCCCCATCTGTCGACACAGTGGGTGGTGTCGCCGACCGGTCAGCGAACTGGGTTTCTTCCAGGACAGACCCCATACGAGTGATTGCGTGTTCGGTCAACACATCCCGCGCCGTCTGCACGCTCGCCGCGTCGAACCACGTCATGCCGGTAGCGGGTGTTTGGATGGTTTCAGGGCCGAACCGCTCGGCCCGTGTTGGAGCTGGGCCGTGATCGAGCAGTGCCGCGCTGCGAAAGTCTCGTAGTGGGTCCACAAGCTGGCCGCAAGTCAGCGAATCCGACAGGGTGGCTACCAGGTCTTCTAGGCGCTCGGCTTGACCCTGCCAGTGTTGGGGCTGCGGGTGGATCTCAGGTGGTCGTCCACTACTCCACCTCTGGTCGACTAGTCGCCGAGCGGACGCTACGCTCAGCGGGTTGTGTCGCCTGGATGTGCAGTTGTGTTTTGGCGATCTCATTAGGTCTATTTACTTTAATTGATGGAGTTAATGAACCAATCAAGGCTGATTCAGCCGTCTGATTGTTACCGTGTGGCTAAGCAAATCTCTGTGTCGATTGGCCGATGCCATCCTCGACGGCGCTTTCCCGCCGAGCTAGATCCTGCAGCCTGAGCGGGAGTGAGCTGAACAAGCTCAGTGTTAACGGCATGTTCTTGCCGGCGGACTCGTGCCCGGATGCAGTAGATGGGTACTTAGCGAGGCCGGAAATGGGAACGGCAGCGTGGTATGCGATCTGACGGCCCTAATATCCCGCGGTCGTCGAGGTGTTGGTGCGGAAATTGGGTTCCGAGTTCCTGATCGAGCTGTTTGAAATTCGCGCTGCCTTAGGTTCTCTGATCGGCTGCCTGGTCTCCGACCGGAGCACATTCGATGATGTCGAGGCATTGTGCGTCGCGCTGGCCGGAATGTGTGGGGCCGAGACGGCCCTGGCGCGTCAGGTGGCCTACCTAGCCTACTTCCGGTCCTCATCCAAAGCATTCGCAACTGTGTGTTGGGGCTGTTGTATCGTTTGGGTCGAGCACACTTTCGGTGGACGCGAATATGAGCTCACCGGTAGCCTATGCCGACCCCGCCTCGGTGGTCGTTGACTTGCAGGCCATACCTGAGGCTGTGCTGCCGCGCGACGCGGCGACGGCCGCTTCGTCGGTTGAGTCATGCCTATAGGCCAGCGCGCTGCGCATGCTCGAATCGTACCAAGAAGGTGGCATACCGCTGCGATTGGGCTAGGTTGTCGGTGCTGGCCAACCTGGTGCTATTTGGCCTCCTGCGTCGCCGGGTGCACTGCGATGATACCTAATCTGTTGCGGCGCTTACATATTGCCGCCAGCTTAGCGTAGGCTTTCGCGCCAAGTAGTTCGGTGAGTTCGTCGGCCAGGCTCTCCCACAGCTGCTTACTGTCGACATGGCTGGCCGGATCGCCGGTGCAATACCAATGTAAATCCGCGCCGCCGGAGCCCCAGCTGCGGCGGTCATATTCGGTGACCGTGGTTTTGAGAATTTCGGTGCCGTCGGGCCTGGTCACCCACTCCTGGCTGTGTCGGATCGGCAGTTGCCAACAAATATCGGGTTTCATCGTCCGCGGCGGTACGCCTAGCTTGAGGGCTTTGCTATGCAGCGCGCAGCCAGCGCCGATAGGGAACCCGGGTCGGTTTAGGAAAATGCAAGCGTTCTTGTGTTTTCGGGTCCGGAATTGGGATTGGCCATCATGCTCGTCGAGTTCCAAATAACCCTTACGGCCCAAACCTTTTTCGCGGAATTGCCAGTCGTCGTGGCTGAGCTTTTTTACCGCGTCGTCCAAGCGCGTTCGGTCGGCGTCGTCCGACAGGAATGCGCCGTGCGAGCAGCAGCCATCATCTGGTCGACCGGCCACGGTGCCCCTGCACGCAGGTGTGCCGAACACGCACGTCCACCGTGACAGTAGCCAGGTGAGATCGGCCGCGATTAGCTGCTCCGAATTGTCCGGGTCGTAGAACTCCACCCACTCACGGGTGAAATCCAAGTCGACCTCTTCCCCTGGATGCACCGGTTCCAGGTGTGAGTTTGCCACGTATTCAAAGGTAGACCCAGATTCTGGACAGCTTGACACGGAGACACCCGACGCGCATCGCTGCTTGTCGGTGTTTGTTTTGCCGCGGCGCCTCAGTGGGTCGCGCAGCGCTAGCATCGTTGCCCGGCTAGGTTGGTGTTCTGTGCGATTGGGCGTGCTTGACGTTGGTAGCAACACGGTTCATCTGCTTGTGGTTGATGCTTATCGCGGCGGACATCCGACACCAATGAGTTCGACGAAGGCTACGTTGCGAATGGTCGAAGCCACGGACAGCTCGGGTAAAATCACTAAGCGCGCTGCCGACAAGCTAGTTTCCACAATCGGCGAATTCGCTAAGATTGCTGTCAGTTCCGGCTGCGCTGAGCTGATGGCCTTCGCTACGTCCGCGGTTCGCGAGGCGGGAAATTCCGACGACGTGCTGTCTCGGGTGCGTAAGGAAACCGGTGTCCGGTTGCAGGTGCTACGTGGCGTCGATGAGTCGCGACTGACCTTTCTGGCGGTGCGGCGGTGGTTTGGGTGGAGCGCGGGGCGAATCATCAACCTCGACATTGGCGGCGGCTCGTTGGAGTTGTCAAACGGTGTCGATGAGGAGCCCGAGGTCGCGTTATCACTGCCGCTTGGTGCCGGACGGTTAACCCGCGAGTGGTTGCCAGATGATCCGCCCGGTCGGCGTCGGGTGGCGATGCTGCGTGACTGGCTGGATTCCGAGCTGTCGGATGCCAGCGTGACCGTTTTGGAAGCCGGCAAACCCGATCTCGCGGTAGCAACGTCGAAGACGTTTCGTTCGCTGGCTAGGCTTACTGGTGCGGCACCGTCGGCGGCGGGACCACGGGCGAAGCGCGCACTAACGGTCAACGGCCTGCGACAACTCATCGCGTTTATCTCTAGGATGACGGCGTCTGATCGTGCCGAATTAGAAGGGATAAGTACCGAGAGGGCGCCGCAAATCGTAGCGGGCGCTTTGGTGGCCGAAGCAAGTATGCGAGCGCTGTCGATAGAAACGGTGGATATCTGCCCGTGGGCATTACGGGAAGGCCTCATCTTACGCAAACTCGACAGCGAAGCCGATGGAACCGCACTCGTGCAGACCTCGGTGCGGGATACTAGAGGCCAAGAGGTTGATCGGAACGCAGCTAACCGATCGAGAGGCGACAAAACATGACCGGACCACACAACGACACCGAGAGCCCCCACGCCCGGCCGATCTCGGTGGCCGAATTGCTGGCTAGGAATGGAACCATTGGTGCTCCCGCGGTCAGCCGCCGTCGGCGTCGGCGTACTGACAGCGACGCGGTCACGGTCGCGGAGTTGACCTGCGATATTCCGATCATTCATGATGATCACGCTGACGAGCAGCATCTGGCAGCCACCCATGCTCATCGGGCGAACATAGGAGTCCGGGTTGTCGAGCCGGCCGCCCAATCTCCGCTAGAACCGGTCTGTGAAGGCATCGTCGCTGAACCACCGGTCGACGACCACGGCCATGTCCCGCCCGGCTGTTGGTCCGCACCTGAGCCGCGTTGGCCTAAGTCGCCGCCACTAACCCATCTCAGGACGGGATTGCAACGGAGTGCTTGCTCGCGTCCGTTGCCTCACCTCGGCGACGTACGGCACCCGGTTGCTCCGGACAGCATTGCGCAGAAGCAATCCGATGCCGAGGGGATGAGCCCCGATCCAGTGGAGCCTTTCGCCGACATTCCGGTGGACGTGATGGGCTCTGAGGTGCGTGCGGCTGAATTAGTGGCGGAAGAGTCAGCGTACGCGCGTTACAACCTGCAAATGTCAGCGGGGGCTCTGTTCAGCGGGCATACCCTCACCAATGAGCTAGCTGAACGGCGCGGCGATGAACACGCCGCAGGGGGGTTGCTGGCTGTCGGAATAGACCTCGACGAAGACCATCTCGACCTGCATACCGATCTTGCTGGTATAACCTCGCCTGCCCGCGGCTGGCAAAGCAGATTCGAAGCACTGTGGCGCGGTAGCTTGATTGTGCTGCAGTCGATTCTGGCGGTGGTGTTCGGTGCCGGGTTGTTCGTTGCCTTCGACCAGCTGTGGCGTTGGAACAGCATCGTGGCGCTGGTATTATCGGTGTTGGTGATTCTCGGCTTGGTGGTCGGGGTGCGGGTAGTTCGCAGAACTGAGGACATCGCCAGTACGCTAATCGCGGTTGTGGTGGGTGCGCTGATCACCCTGGGACCGTTAGCGTTGTCCTTGCAATCGGGCTAGGCTCAAGCTCCTCGAAACCACCGTAGACCTTTGCGCCCAGTCATTAAAGTCGGTCTGTCGACGGCCTCCGTGTACCCGTTAAGGGCCGAGGCCGCATTCGAGTATGCGGCTAAGCTTGGCTACGACGGGGTCGAACTGATGGTATGGGGCGAATCGGTCAGCCAGGACATCGATGCTGTCAAGGGGCTGTCGCGACGCTATCGCGTGCCGGTGCTATCTGTGCATGCGCCCTGTCTGCTGATCTCGCAACGGGTGTGGGGTGCCAACCCAGTACCCAAACTGGAACGCAGTGTGCGAGCCGCCGAGCAATTGGGTGCACAGACGGTCGTCGTGCATCCGCCGTTCCGTTGGCAACGACGTTACGCCGAGGGATTCAGCGACCAGGTGGCCGAGCTGGAAGCAGCTAGCGATGTGATGATCGCCGTCGAAAATATGTTCCCGTTTCGGGCTGACCGATTTTTCGGGGCCGACCAGTCGCGGGAACGGATGCGCAAGCGTGGTGGTGGTCCGGGTCCGGCTATTTCGGTGTTCGCACCCTCATTCGATCCGTTGGCCGGCAATCACGCGCACTACACCCTGGACCTGTCGCACACAGCGACCGCGGGGTCCGACTCGCTGGAGATGGTGCGGCGTATGGGTTCGGGGCTGGTGCACCTGCACTTGTGTGACGGCAGCGGGTTGCCCGCCGACGAGCACCTGGTGCCTGGCCGTGGCACGCAACCTACCGCTGCGGTGTGCCAGTTGCTGGCCGGTGCAGACTTCGCCGGCCACGTGGTGCTCGAAGTGTCCACGTCCAGCGTGCGTTCGGCAACTGAGCGTGAAACCATGCTGACCGAATCGTTGCAATTCGCTCGCACGTACCTGCTGCGGTGATGTTCATTGTTAATTGAGACCTCTGATGACCGCCATGAACGAACTATTCACTACTGCAATGACGCTGCGGTAGGTCGATGCAGGCGTATACGAAGGTGAGTTCAACCAGCATTGGATCATAGGGCCCAAATATAGGGCTCAAGGTGTACAGCTGGGGTGATGTTGGCACTGTGTGCCAACGCTGCGCGCAGCGTATGGGGCGGCGAATCGAGTGGATTGCAACCGGTCGCGGTGTTGGCCAGTTCTCTGTGGTTGTCGGACCAGCGTGTTCGATGTCGAGCTTGCCCAAGACAAACCGCGTAGTGGTGCATGCCATGGTCAATTTCGCTGAGCTAGAGCATTGGGTCGCTGGTGATAGCGAAGTCTTTGTAGTCGCCCGGACGACCCGACCCTGGCGATTTGGCCCCCGCCAGGGTCGGGTCGTCCGGGCGGCCGTCTGTGATCCAGATGTGGGCACGCCCGTGTGGCGTAGCTCCCGACACGTTGTCCTCCCTCATGTGCGGAGTATTTGTCGGCGCTGGTGACAAATTGGTCTTGGGCAGAATCGGCTGGGCGCCAGCCGTCGTACTTACCGCCTTTTGTCGGTGCTTGACGACTTACGGCTGGCTGCGGGTGATCTGCATCTGCTTGGAGATTGGGCAGTACTGGGTTCGACCAGGATCACATCGTCGTCGACCAAGTTGTCCGTGTCGTGGCGCAGTTGTGCTACCTGGCGTTTGGTACTTCTGCCCGGTAGTACGGTCGAGCCGAGCTGTCTGGGATGCTTTCCAGCATGGCAAGAATCGCGATCATCGGTGGTGGCAGTATTGGTGAAGCGTTGTTGTCGGGGCTTCTGCGGGCGGGGAGGCAGGTCAAAGACCTGGTGGTGGCCGAACGGATGCCTGATCGCGCCCGATACCTAGCGGACACTTACTCGGTGTTGGTGACGTCAGTAACCGACGCGGTTGAGAACGCAATGTTTGTCGTTGTCGCTGTGAAGCCGACCGACGTTGAGTCAGTGATGGGGGACCTGGTTCAGGCAGCCGCAGTCGCGAATGACAGCGCTGAGCAAGTGTTAGTCACCGTGGCTGCTGGTGTTACGATCACCTATCTCGAGTCCAAGCTTCCGGCTGGTACGCCGGTGGTTCGTGCCATGCCGAACGCAGCCGCGTTGGTGGGCGCGGGGGTTACCGTGTTGGCCAAGGGGCGTTTCGTTACTGGACAACAGTTCGAGGATGTTTTGGCCATGTTCGACGCGGTGGGTGGCGTTCTGACGGTTCCTGAGTCGCAAATGGATGCGGTTACCGCGGTATCGGGTTCAGGCCCGGCATATTTCTTCTTGCTGGTCGAAGCTCTGGTGGATGCCGGCGTCGCGGTGGGTCTGACTCGTCAGGTGGCTACCGAACTGGCCGCGCAGACCATGGCGGGGTCCGCGGCAATGCTACTGGAGCGTATGGATCAAGATCGGCATTCAGCCGAGGTGGCGCCTCTGGGCGCGCAGGTGGATGTCCCGGCGGCGCAACTACGCGCCACGATTACCTCGCCTGGTGGTACTACTGCCGCTGCGCTGCGCGAACTCGAACGTGGCGGACTGCGGATGGTGGTCGACGCAGCGGTTCAGGCCGCTAAAATCCGGTCTGAACAGCTCAGAATTACATCGGAATAATTCAAGATTTTTGAACTGATTTCCCCCATCAGTACCAGTAACCCCACTAGTACCGCTATCCTCTTTTATTGTATGCACGTGTGGGTGCCAGCGGAGGGGAAGCCGCTGGCATTGCGCGTGCCTGACACGATTGGGTTGCGATGACGTCTACTAACGGGCCATCGGCGCGGGATTCAGCTGGCAAATCGGTGCGGGACACCGGTTCGTTCGAGGGCCAGCAGCCCCGCACGCAATTTCTCACCGTGGCCGAGGTGGCGACGCTAATGCGGGTCTCCAAGATGACGGTGTACCGGCTGGTACACAACGGTGAATTGCCGGCGGTTCGGGTTGGGCGGTCCTTCCGGGTGCATGCCAAGGCTGTCCACGACATGCTCGAGACGTCGTACTTCGACGTGGGCTAGCCTCGGTCATTGCCTTTGCTCCTACTCACGCCGCTGCACGGCACGCATTGTCGAAAGTTCAGCTGCGCACCAACGCAAGGCAGTACCAAGCGAGTCCGGGGCACAGTGGGCAATGTAAACTGTGAGCACCTAGCGTGCCCTGGTACGTGGTCACGCGGCCGCTGGTTTGGTGTTCGACCCGGCCAGTCGGGTACAGTGACCAGGACGTTTTCTTCCAAGCCGGCCACGGGATAGCGGAGTTCATGGGTTCAGTAATCAAAAAACGGCGCAAGCGTATGTCCAAGAAAAAGCATCGCAAGTTGCTGCGCCGCACCCGGGTGCAGCGCAGAAAACTTGGCAAGTAGCCGCCGCTACATGTTCCGATTTTCATACGGTTGTAGAGCCACTGTTTCTTCTGGCCTTTAGGCTCACCAAGTGGATTCCTCGAGCGGTCAGGATGGCGGTGGAACAGGCGGAGTCGTGCCCTACCCCAAGGTAGTACTGGTTACTGGTGCTTGCCGCTTTCTCGGCGGCTATCTGACTGCTCGGTTGGCGCAAAACCCTTTGATCAATGCGGTCATCGCGGTGGATGCGATTGCGCCCAGCAAGGACATGCTGCGTCGGATGGGGCACGCCGAGTTCGTGCGCGCCGATATTCGTAATCCCTTTATCGCCAAGGTGATTCGCAACGGCGAGGTCGATACGGTCGTGCACGCGGACGCAGCGTCCTATGCGCCGCGCTCCTGCGGTAGTGCGGCGTTGAAGGAACTCAATGTGATGGGCGCGATGCAACTATTCGCCGCCTGCCAGAAGGCGCCCACCGTGCGTCGTGTCGTGCTGAAGTCGACCTCGGCCGTTTACGGATCGGGTTCCCGCGATCCGGTGATGTTCACCGAGGACAGCAGTAGTTGGCGTTCTTTCCGTGAGGGTTTCGCCAAGGACAGCCTCGATATCGAGGGTTACGCACGCGGGCTGGGCCGGCGCCGGTCCGATATCGCGGTAACCATTCTGCGGTTGGCTGACATGATCGGCCCGGCGATGGACACCACGTTGTCGCGGTATCTGGCCGGGCCGTTGGTGCCGACGATGTGCGGCCGTGATGCACGGCTGCAGCTGCTTCACGAACAGGATGCGCTGGGCGCACTGGAGTGCGCGGCGATGACCGGCAAGGCTGGCACCTTCAACATCGGCGCCAGTGGCATTATGATGCTTTCGCAAGCTATTCGGCGGGCTGGCCGGATCGCGGTGCCGATACCCAGCTTCGGCGTCTGGGCACTTGATTTGCTAAGGTGGGTGAATCGCTACACCGAAATCACTCGAGATCAGTTTGAGTACCTGAGCTATGGTCGGGTCATGGACACCACCAGGATGGGTTCCGAACTCGGTTATCACCCGAAGTGGACGACGGCCGGGGCGTTCGATGACTACGTTCGCGGCCGAGGTTTGACTCCCATAATTGACCTACATCGGGTACGCTACTTCGAGGGTCGCGCCATAGCGTTAGCGCAGCGCTGGAGTAGCCGAAATTGAATTCCGTGGGGTGGGGTCAGGTAGATACTGTGGTGGGCGAAACCAGAGCGAATGTTATTCCGTTGCATATCAAGAGGGGTCGGGTAGCATCACGTCGGAGAGCCGGTTATCGGGTCGACGGGTCTCGTCAACATCCCTCGTTACTTTCTGATCTACGCGGTCGCGCATCAGCTGAGCAGATCGCGGCAGTCGTCCGCGAAATCGATGAACATCGGCGTTCCACGGGTGCGACCAATTTATGGGAGGTAACCACTGAAGCACCACTTAGTGAGCTTGCCCAGCATGTTGCCGCTGTTGCAGGGTTCCTTCGGCAGCGGTTGACCGGCGACTACACGGTCGACGAATTTGGGTTCGATCCGCACTTCAACAACGCGATCATTCGGCCTTTCCTCCGGTTTTTCTTCAAGTCATGGTTCCGAGTCGAAGTTAGCGGTATCGAAAACTTGCCGAGCACCGGTGGGGCGCTCGTGGTGGCCAATCATGCCGGTGTGCTGCCGTTCGACGGATTGATGCTGTCGTTGGCGGTGCACGACGAGCATCCAGCGCAACGGGACTTGCGGCTGTTAGTAGCCGACATGGTGTTCGACTTGCCAGTGGTCGGTGAAGCCGTACGTAAGGCAGGGCACACCGTGGCTTGCACATCCGACGCACACCGCTTGCTCGCCGCCGGTGAGCTCACTGCCGTATTTCCGGAGGGCTACAAGGGTCTGGGCAAGCGCTTCCAGGACCGTTATCGGTTGCAGAGGTTTGGTCGTGGCGGCTTCGTAAAGGCGGCGTTAAGCACCAAGGCGACGATTGTGCCGTGCTCGATTGTCGGCTCGGAAGAGATTTACCCGATGCTGACTGATGTCAAGCTGTTGGCGCGGCTGTTCGGCGTGCCGTATTTCCCGGTTACGCCGCTGTTCCCGTTGGCTGGACCGGCGGGTTTGGTGCCGTTGCCGTCGAAATGGCGCATTGCATTCGGGGAGCCAATTTACACCACCGACTATGCTGCCACCGACGCCGATGACCCAATGGTCACCTTCGAGCTGACCGATCAGGTGCGTGAGACGATCCAGCAGACGCTTTATAGGTTGCTCGCTGGTCGCCGGAACATCTTCTTCGGCTAAGCATGTGCCGCGATTGTATGTCGCGTAGCTACTTGACCAAGGTGAACTGGCAGACGTCGGTGTAACGGTCGCGGAATAGGTCTGAACACCCCGTCAGGTAGTGCATGTAGGTGTCGTAGATTTGCCGCCCCTGCAGTGCGATGGCCTCGTCCTTGTGAGCTTCCAGCGCTGCGGCCCAGGCGTTCAGCGTCGGGACATAGTGGGACCCGATCCGATGGTACCGCTCGACCGTGAAACCAGCGTTGGATGAATAGTGGTCGACCTGCGAGATCTTCGGCAGCCGACCGCCAGGGAAGATCTCGGTCAAGATGAACTTGATGAAGCGGAGCAGGCTCATCGGCGTCGTCAAGCCCAGCTCCTTGGTTTCCTTGGCATCAGGCACGATGATTGTGTGCAGCAGCATCCTGCCATCGTCGGGCAGCACGTCGTAGCACATCTTGAAGAAGCTGTCGTAGCGTTCGAATCCGGCGTCGCCTGCGCCATCAGCAAAATGCTCGAACGCGCCGAGTGAGATGATGCGGTCGACCGGTTCGTCGAATTGTTCCCAGCCTTGCAGCCGTACGTCCTTGGTCCGGTCTGTTCGGGTGTGGTCTATTTCGGCAAACTTCAGCTTGTTGTGGGCGAGCTGATTCGCGCTCAGCGTCAAGCCAATCACATTAACGTCGTACTTTTCGATCGCGTGCAGCATGGTCGATCCCCAGCCGCAGCCGATGTCGAGCAGAGTCATACCGGGTTCTAGCCCAAGCTTGCTCAAGGCGAGGTCACGCTTAGCGCGCTGGGCCTCTTCCAGCGTCAGGTCGGGGCGTTCAAAGTATGCGCAGCTGTAGGTCATCGATGGATCGAGCCACAGCTTGAAGAACTCATTCGATCGGTCGTAATGCGACTGTACGGCTTCGATCGGTGGTTTCAGCTGTTTACGAGGGGTTTTGGCCGGATGGCTCTGTGACGGAACCATGATTCGCCTTTCATATAGAAGCGATTGCAGCGACGGTTTCTTCAGCGGTAGCATCCTGACGGGCCAATTCGCCCAGCATAGTGACAATACTGGTGACGACCGCCTTGCCCTCCGTATCGGTGACCTCGCTGCGGACTTCTGCGATCACAGTGCCATGTGACTCGATCACCGAGTCGAGGTAGGTGTCGAAGTAGAGCTTATCCTGTGCCAGGATCGTGCGGTAGAAGCGAAATTTTTGGTCGCGATGGAAAACCCGGGCGACATTGATCGGGATGTTGAATTTAGTAAAAATCTCGAGCTGCACGCGTCGCCCAGCGATCGCCAGGAAGGTTAGCGGAGCCACTAGTGCAGGGTATCCGGCCTCGAAGGCTGCAGTTTCGTTGTAGTGGGTTGGGTGGTCGTCTTTAACCGCGATCGCGAACTCACGGATTTTCTCGCGTCCAACTTGGAAGTGATCCAACTGCCGGTAATGCTTGCCGATTAGTCCTTCGGCCTCTAAGGGAACTGTCATGACGCTGCGCTCTCCGCTCAACTCTGGGCTTAACGCCGCAGTTTATCAGCATGATTGGCGTTGCGATGCTTGGGTTCGGTGAGGTCGTTGTGCTTCTCGCGGGTTATTCGCGGTCGCGGCGACGCGACACGGCCGCTGCCAACGCGCCGCCCAACGCCAAGGCCGACGGCACCCCGATCCGGGCAGCCTTGCGAGCGGTTCGAAAGTCGCGGATCTCCCAGCCCCGTTCACGGGCCAGACTGCGTAGCTGGGCGTCCGGGTTGATGGCGACCGCGGTGCCCACCAACGACAGCATGGGCACGTCGTTGTAGCTGTCGGAATAGGCGGTGCAGCGCTTCAGATTGAGGCCCTCCCGGATCGCCAGCGATCGGACTGCATGTGCTTTCCCGACTCCATGCAGGAGCTCATCTACCAGTCTGCCAGTGAATATCCCGTCTACCGACTCGGCGACTGTTCCCAATGCCCCGGTCAGGCCGAGCCGACGTGCGATGGTGGCAGCGAGTTCGTATGGCGTGGCAGTGATCAGCCACACCTGCTGGCCGGCATCAAGGTGTATCTGGGTGAGCTGGCGGGTGCCAGCCCAGATTTTATCAGCGATGATCTCATCGTAGATCTCCTCGCCCAGAGCTACCAGCTGCTCGACTGATCGTCCTTCGATGAACGCGAGCGCTTTGCGCTGGCCGGCTGCCACGTCCTGGCTATTTTCTTTTCCGAGTAATTGAAATTTAGCCTGGGCGTAGATGAATCCGAGTACATCGCGATAGGTGAAATAGTCGCGAGCGGCCAGCCCGCGACCGAAGTGCACCGCCGACGAGCCCTGCACCAGCGTGTTGTCGACGTCAAAAAATGCTGCTGCGGTCAGGTCGATCGGTGGTTGCGGGCGGACCCCTGCGTCGTCCACTGCTGTGGGCATATCGTTAAGCGCCCGGTTGATGCTCGCGTTGTTGGCCAGGGAACCCAGGTCAATGCGACCGTTATATGCGTTACTCAGGTCAGGGGAAGCCATCGCGAAACCTCCTAAATCGCTGCGCTTGCCCGGTGGTCGGTTCAGTGGCCGACATCAACCCTATCTGGGAAATTGGGTTGCGGAGGTTTACGTATCTAGTCGGTGAGTCAGCGACTAGATTGTAACTCGGGTCGCAGAGGTTATGGCTAGCGGTCCATCGGTTCACGACCGCATCATCAAATTCGTTGACATGGCGTCAGGGTAGTTGTGGTGAGTAGTCTCTCAAGCGTCCTGTAACTGCGCTAACGCGTTGCATATCAGCTCCTCGCTGTGCGCTTAGTGCAGATGCGCCTCGGCCATGTGGCCGCTGCACCTTAGTCCTAACCACATTGTATGCAGACTGGCCACCAGAGAGTCGATTTCGGCTAGCATGCTTTTTGCATGGCGTTGAAACTTGGCTATACTGATCCACTACATCAGACCATCGCGTCGGGATCCGACGAGAAACGCTTCAGCCATTGTCAGCTTCTCGCAGTGCCTGCGCCGATGTCGTATTGTTCTTTTGGTAACCGTCGTCGGCTTCGGTTGTCAGCTGCGCTAACATAGACAGGCCCGCTCCCGCCGCGGCGCTACATCACATCCGCGGGTGTTACTGCGTAGAATTTGGGCGAACCTCTGCAGCACCACGGGATCGACACTAGGTTGTCCGGAGGAGCCACAGCGGCAATCTAGTGAGAACTGGGCTGGGACACTCTTTCACTAGGAACGCCTTTCGATAACGGCTGCCACACTGGTGGCCATGACCGAGGCGCTAGGTCGGTCGCAGGTTGAGCTGCCAACCTGCGGCGGGTGCGCGATCTGCGCGCGGGTACACATCTAGCTGATTGAATTGGCTAATGAGCTGGGCTTAGATTTTACGATGACGGATGTCGACGCTGCAGCGCTAGAGGGCACCCCTGGGCTATGGGTGGAGTTCGGCAACCGTCTTCCGGTGATCCTGCTTGATGGCAGCTAGTACAGCTACTGGGAAGTCGACGAGGTCCAGGTCTGCGTGGATCTTCATCCGCTGACAATATTTGGTAGCCCACTTGATCAACGTCTACCGTAGACACCAGCCTGACTACTGGAGGAAAGCAAGGGAGCTGGCCAAGTGATGCTGCCGTGAGCATCTTGCTCTTCGGGGTTTCGCACCGCAGTGCGCCGGTCTCTGTCTTAGAACAACTCAGCCTGGACAGATCCGATCAGATCAAGATCGTCGACCGGGTGCTGCAGTCCCCGCTGGTGACCGAGGCGATGGTGCTGTCGACCTGTAACCGTGTCGAGGTTTACGCCGTGGTGGAAGCGTTCCACGCGGGATTATCAGTGATTGGGCAAGTGCTGTCGGAATACTCCGCGATGTCGATCGGGGACCTGACCAAATACGCTTATGTACGCTACAGCGAGGCTGCTGTCGAGCACTTGTTCACGGTTGCCAGCGGTCTGGATTCAGCGGTGGTCGGCGAGCAGCAGGTGCTGGGTCAGGTGCGTCGCGCGTATGCCGCCGCTGAGGCTAATCGCACGGTAGGCCAGGTGTTGCATGAGGTGGCCCAACGAGCGTTGTCGGTGGGTAAGCGGGTGCATTCCGAAACTGCCATTGACGCTGCCGGGGTCTCGGTGGTGTCGGTCGCCCTTGGCATAGCTGGACGCACATTGGGCGGGCTGGCGGGCCGGATCGCGGTGGTGATTGGCGCTGGCGCGATGGGTGCACTCTCGTCGTCGTACCTGACGCAGGCCAACGTCGGACGTATACATGTACTCAACCGGTCGTTGTCTCGAGCGCGGCGGCTGGCCGGCAAGATCGGTGAATCGGGCGTGCCGGCCGACGTGTGGACTCTTAATCACCTTGACGAAGCATTGGCGGACGCTGACCTAGTGGTCAGCTGTACGGGGGCGGTAAGCCCCGTGGTTTCGCTGGCTGACGTGCATCATGCATTGGCCGCTATGCGCCGTGACGAAACGACTCGGCCGCTGGTGATATGCGATTTGGGCATGCCGCGTGACGTGGATCCGGCTGTGGCCAAACTGCCCGGCGTTTGGGTCGTCGATGTGGAAGGCGTGCAGCGTGAACCGTCGGCCCGTGCCAGTGCCGCCGACGTCGATGCCGCGCGCCGCATTGTGGCGGCTGAAGTGGCCACATATCTGACTAGGCAGCGGATGGCCGAGGTGGCCCCGACGGTGACAGCGTTGCGTCAGCGAGCTGCCGATGTGGTCGAAGCGGAGTTACTGCGCCTAGACCACCGGCTGCCAGGGCTGGAAAGCGCTCAGCGCGAGGAGGTGGCACGCACCGTGCGACGGGTGGTGGACAAGCTGCTACACGCGCCTACCGTGCGGATCAAGCAGCTTGCCAGTGCTCCCGGCGGTGACAGCTACACCGAGGCGCTGCGTGAGCTTTTCGAGCTTGATCAGACCGCTGTCGACGCGGTCGCCACCGCGGGTGAATTACCAGTGATGGTAAGTGGGTTCAGCGATACCACTAGGTACGGCACAAGCCCTGCCCAGAGCAGCTCAAAATATCACGCCGAGTAGTTGATTGGCCCACGTGATCCGGATAGGCACTCGGGGTAGCTTGTTAGCCACCACTCAGGCTGCGCTCGTTAGAGACGCTCTCATAGCCAACGGGCATCCTGCGGAGTTGGTGATCGTCAATACCGCGGGCGATCAGTCGTCTGCGTCTATCGACAGTCTAGGTGTGGGCGTCTTCACCACCGCATTGCGTGCGGCTATCGAAGAGGGCTGCGTCGATGCTGCGGTGCACTCGTACAAGGATTTGCCAACTGCTGACGATCCGCGGTTCACGGTAGCGGCGATTCCTCCACGAAATGACCCCCGCGACGCAGTGGTAACTCGCGATGAGCTGGTTCTTGCTGAATTGCCGGCTGGATCGCTGGTAGGCACGTCATCGCCGCGGCGGGCAGCTCAGCTTAGGGCATTGGGTCTCGGTTTGGAAATTCGCCCCCTACGAGGCAACCTAGATACCAGGTTGAACAGGGTAAGCAGTGGCGATCTTGACGCCATCGTGGTGGCCCGGGCCGGGTTGGCCCGGCTGGGCCGCCTCGATGAAGTCACCGAGACGTTAGATCCGGTGCAGATGGTGCCAGCACCGGCTCAAGGCGCGATCGCGGTCGAATGCCGCGCTGGTGACAGTCGGTTGGTGGCGGTGCTGGCGGCGTTGGACGATGCCGACACACGTGCGGCGGTCACCGCGGAGCGAGTCCTGCTCGCCGAACTGGAGGCCGGCTGCTCCGCACCGGTGGGCGCGATCGCTCAAGTGGTCGAGTCCATCGATGGGGAAGGCCGCGTCTTCGAAGAGTTGTCGTTGCGCGGCTGCGTGGCGGCGTTGGACGGATCCGACGTGATCCGCGCGTCCGGCATCAGCACGTCCGGTCGGGCGAGCGAGCTTGGGCTAGCAGTTGCCGTGGAGCTGTTTGAGCTGGGTGCCCGGGAGCTGATGTGGGGAGCGCGGTCAGACCGGGCGCGAGGAAGTTGAACGGGAGTGGTGGGAGCGACAATGACGACGCGAGGGCGTAAGCTTAGACCAGGTCGCATCACATTTGTGGGCGCCGGTCCAGGAGCCCCAGGGTTACTAACTGCTCAGGCTGTAGCGGTGCTAGCAAACGCCGCCCTTGTTTTTATCGACCCCGATGTACCTGAACCGGTGCTGGCGCTGATTGGCAAGGACTTGCCACCGGTCTCTGGTCCGGCGCCTGCCGGTCCGGCTGCCGTGACCGCCGGCAGGGCTGCTGACGGTACCCTCGAGGGGGATCACTACCAAGCCGCACCGATGGTCATGTCCGGAGGCGCCGACATCCGCCCTGCGTTGGGTGACCCTACTGAGGTCGCCAAAACGCTGACCGCCGAGGCTCGTTCCGGTGTTGATGTGGTGCGCTTAGTGGCGGGTGATCCGTTGACGGTGGACGCGGTCATAGCCGAGGTGAACGCTGTGGCACGCACCAATCTACAAATCGAGATCGTGCCCGGCTTGGTCACCAGCAGCGTCGTACCAACCTATGCCGGGCTACCCTTGGGTTCGTCGCACACGGTGGCTGATGTACGTGGCGACGTGGACTGGGAAGCGCTAGCCGCGGCTCCTGGGCCGTTGATTCTGCAAGCCACCGCATCACATCTTGCCGACGCGGCGCACATCTTGATCGACCACGGGCTGGACGACGCCACACCCTGCGTGGTGACCGCTCAGGGCACGACCTGCCAGCAACGTTCTGTCGAAACCACATTGGAGGGATTGGCTGACTCGGCTGTCCTGGTCGGCACCGATACCGCAGGCCCGCTGACCGGGCCGCTGGTGGTGACCATAGGCAAGACGGTGACCAGTCGAGCTAGACTGAACTGGTGGGAAAGCCGTGCACTCTACGGCTGGACCGTGTTGGTACCGCGTACCAAGGACCAGGCCGGCGAGATGAGCGAGCGGCTGACGTCGTACGGTGCGTTGCCGGTTGAGGTGCCGACCATCGCTGTCGAGCCGCCGCGCAGTCCCGCTCAGATGGAACGTGCTGTCAAGGGGCTGGTCGACGGTCGTTTCCAATGGGTGGTGTTCACCTCCACCAACGCGGTGCGCGCGGTGTGGGAGAAGTTTGGCGAGTTCGGTCTGGATGCCCGCGCCTTCTCCGGGGTGAAGATCGCCTGTGTCGGAGAAGCGACTGCCGACAGGGTCCGTGCATTCGGGATCAGCCCGGAGCTGGTGCCGGCTGGGGAACAGTCTTCCCTCGGTCTACTGGACGAATTCCCGCCTTATGACAGCGTTTTCGACCCGGTGAACCGTGTTTTGCTGCCGCGCGCTGACATTGCCACCGAAACCCTGGCTGAGGGACTGCGCGGGTGTGGCTGGGAGATCGAGGACGTCACCGCTTATCGGACGGTGCGGGCGGCACCGCCGCCGGCGGCCACCCGGGAAATGATCAAGACGGGTGGCTTCGATGCAGTGTGCTTCACCTCCAGCTCCACGGTGCGTAACTTGGTTGGTATTGCCGGCAAACCGCACGCGCGGACGGTCATTGCCTGCATCGGACCCAAGACTGCTGAGACCGCTTCCGAATTTGGTTTGCGGGTGGATGTCCAGCCCGAAACCGCCGCGGTTGGACCGTTAGTTGATGCGTTGGCCGAACATGTCGCTCGACTGCGCGCCGAAGGCGCGCTGCCTCCACCGCGCAAGAAGAGCCGCAGGCGCTAGTAGTGATCGTGAGCACGGTTAGGACGGGCGCGGCAGTAGGCAGTCAGTGAGCGTCAGTGGTTACCCGCGGCACCGGCCGCGCCGGCTTCGCTCAACCCCCGCGATGCGCCGCCTGGTGGCGCAGACTTCTCTGGAGCCAAGGAATTTGGTGCTGCCGATGTTCGTTGCTGACGGTATTGACGAGCTGCGGCCAATTGCTTCCATGCCGGGTGTTGTGCAGCACACCCGGGATTCGCTGCGTCGCGCTGCTGTCGCTGCCGTCGATGCCGGGGTAGGTGGATTGAACCTGTTTGGCGTGCCCCGCGACCAGGATAAGGATGCAACTGGCTCGGCTGGGGTAGATCCCGATGGCATCCTCAATGTCGCTCTTCGCGATCTGGCCGAGGATCTCGGTGATGCCACCGTGTTGATGGCCGACACCTGTCTGGACGAGTTTACCGACCACGGGCACTGCGGCGTCCTAGACGGGCAGGGCCGAGTGGACAACGACGCCACCGTGGCACGGTATGTGGAACTTGCTGTGGCACAAGCGGAATCCGGTGCTAACGTGGTTGGTCCGAGCGGGATGATGGACGGCCAAATAGGTGCGCTCCGAGACGGACTTGACAGTGCAGGCTATGCCGACGTAGCGATCCTGGCTTACGCTGCGAAGTTTTCTTCGGCGTTCTACGGACCATTCCGCGAGGCGGTGAGCTGCAGCTTGTCCGGTGACCGACGCACCTACCAGCAGGAACCAGGCAATGCCCGCGAGGCGTTGCGCGAAATCAAGTTGGATCTCGACGAGGGTGCAGACATTATCATGATCAAACCCGCTTCGGGGTATCTGGACGTCGTTGCTACGGCAGCCGGTGTTTCGCCGGTTCCGGTAGCTGCCTATCAAGTCTCGGGGGAGTACGCGATGATTTGCGCTGCGGCCGCAAACAACTGGATTGACGAACGTGCCGCTGTGCTGGAGTCGTTGACAAGTATCCGGCGCGCTGGGGCGGATATCGTGTTCACCTATTGGGCCGCTGATGTGGCGTGTTGGCTTTCTTGACGAGTCTATAGGCCACAATCACGAGATGGGGCTGTAGATGACGGCAAAAACGGAGGCCAATCGCAAGCCTTTGTTTTATGAGTCCGGCGCCAACTGGATCGGTACCAGCGGCAGCGGCGGCCGTGATTTTCATTGGCATTTTGGGAGTGGTGCTCCGATGCAGCTGGTGGTCCTGTTGATTTTTCTGGTTCTGGTGTCTTGGTTTGTAGGCCTCCAGGTGAAGCCGGCGCAAATCCAGTCTTCAGTCGAACCGACCTACGGTGCCCTGTGTCGGGGCGTCGAGACGATCCTTGTTGCCGAAATCGTGAAGATCCTATCCGGAAATCGAGAATTTACCGGCGTTCAATAAGAAAGAATTTACCGGCGTTCGATAAGAAGTTGTAGCTGTGGCGGTCGGCGCTTGGCGCATTGGTCGGGGTGCTGCACGGCTGCGTTGGCATCGGACTGAAGCTCAACTAGGAGCGCATCGCGCAGGCCTGGTCGTTCATCCTCGGGCAGTGCTAACTCCGCTGGTTCAGGAGCGTGTGGAGCCCGCCTGATCGGATGTGTCACCGAAGTCGGTAGTGACAACAACGCGTCACCGCGGTGAACGGTCGTTATCGAACGATGATCGAATTCGGTTTGGCCTTTTCTCATGTTTGTGGGAGCTGAGGTGAGGTGGTTGCGCTCGCGTTACATTGTGATCGGTTGCCCGTCGTAGACGGGCACCGATCACAATGTTGGTGTGCATTATCCTCAGCAGCTACTACTAAACCTTGTTGTTGGGAACGTAAACCTTGTTGTTGGGAACGCTCGCCGGGATCCTGGCGGTTGTCGGGGTGGCGTGGCCATATCAGTGTCTGACTGCTCTCCAAAAGTGAGGTGAAAAGTTAAGTAGCGCAATACTTGTTATTTTTGCGCGTTCTCCACTAGTAAGTCTAGCGTTCCAGCCGCTCCTGCAGCAGCACAAGGCCAAGCCCGGCCAGTAGACAGGCAGACCAGCAACATCGTCATCTCAAATCTACTCAAACCTTTCAGTAATAGGAAATATATAGGACGAGTGGCTTTAGCAAGAAGTTCACCGCAGCAGCTTGACCATATTCGCTAACGTGTTGATTGGCCTCAGCCTTCGGCCAGGGCGCGATCGGCTACCGCGTCGATGGCGAGTGCCAGCAACTGCGCGTGCTTGGGGGTGTCACATAGTTGTCGTACCGGGACACCAAGGTACTGCCGACGATCATCGGGCAGCTGTCGGGGGTGCAGAACAGGTCAATTAGATCGGGGTAGTAACCTCATCGCACCGGTCGTTACCGTTTCCTAGCCTGGCTAGGTAGCATAGCACCGCGAACACCGCGACGGCACGCAAGCCCTCGATGTCCGGGTGGAATCCACGCAACTTTGCTCGGCGGCGAGGACGGACGGTATTTTCTTACTGTGTCTGTCATGAATTCGTTGTCTGTCCACTTCCGCTAGGAGGCCAGCTGGTCCAACTTGCCGGGTAGCTGCTTTCGGCAATACGAAATATCTTGCTCTCCTGGGGAAAATCCACTTCAGTGGAGAGTTCAGTTGGTTGACGAATTGGCAGGTGGCGAAATAGAAATATGAGGTGGTCGCTGGTGCGCAGTCCACCCACAGCGGGAGCTACGAAAGTGCCAGGAGACCCTACTACGCTGTGTTGTACCCAATCGTCGTAGCTGTCAAACGCGCCGGGGATGCGATCGGTGAATGAGGTAAACAATGCCGGGGTGATCGCGCAGATCCCTGCAGTTCGCGATGGCCCCGGCCGGGTGCTCAGCAGCAGCGCCCTGTATTCGCCTATCTACCAGCCCAGGAAGTGCCCCATATCCATTGAGGACAGCGCATCGTCAGGATGCTTTTCAAGTACCATAGCGTCGGAGTCCACGCCAGATGCACGTCGGTGCCAGTAGGTATCATCACCATCGACGCCTACCTCGGGGAATGGTGTCGGCCCGCCTTGGCTAGTTGGGTGAGTGCGCCCTCCAAGCACGCTTCGGGCATCATGTCTGCGTTGCCACTCTTGCCGTGCAACACAATCACTGTACGCAGCATCCCGGTCTTGCCCGGCCGCGAAGCGACAACCCAGTTGGTCTTGACGCCGTCGCGACCCGTTGAGATGAACGAGCTGGTGAGCCTGGTCGGTACGATGTTACCTGCCGTAAAGGTCTGAAACGGGGTGAGTGCCAGGGGTTGCGGCGCAGCTTGCGGTTCGCGTGTATCCAGGATGGCGCACAAAGTGCACGCAACACCACTGCAGCGCTTGTCCTGGCGCTGGCAGTCGACCACCACGGCGTGTGTTTAGGCGACGGGCGTCATAATGCCGCGACGGCCGGGCGCTTTGCTGGTCGAGCTACGCTACATCCGAGAGCAATGTAGATCTACCTAGCATTTCAGGGTCTGTAGAGACAGTGATAAAACAGTTCGACTCCTGATAGGCGGTCCGTTCCTATGCCGTTAACCTAATGGGTGCCTTTAAGGCCCATAAGGTTGGGTATGGGTCTGCTAAATGTCATTGCAGCCCAACGGTCACTTGAATTCGTGTTTTCGCAACGCGTCCTGCCCAACGGGTGTGCGGTTTCCTAAGCAGCGGCCGCGGTGGTTGCTCTTGTCGCGGCGTGCTCTCACAGATCCAAGACCCCGAGTGCGGGACCGGTAACTGCGACCCCAATACACCATCGAGTGGTCATCTTCCAATAGAACATCTACATTTGACCACTACTTCGGAACCTAGTCATTATGTCGCCAACATCGATAGCCAACCTTGCATGGCCAAACCATACACTCTTACGGTCAACGGTCTAACGCCAGATTTGTTGACGCACAATCCCAACTTGGTGCAGCCGATGCGTTTGAGCGGACCGGGTCAGCAGCTGACCTGCGATCAGCAGTACGAATACCAAACCGAGCTACATGTCTGCCCATGGTGGTGCCATGGATCGGCGTGTTGAACACGACGAGGGTGACCCATGTGCACCGCTGTTCTTTGGAGTTCTTGGCTTGGTGATGTCCTTAAACTACGACGCCAACTCGGTTACTCTGCTGTGGAACTACGCCCGAGGGTACTCAATGAGGGACAACTTCCACCGGTACCATCTTCGGCCCTTCTACGCCAAGCCGCATCAACTTGGTGTCGGGTTACACTTATAGAACAATAACCATATTCACTCACACTGTTATAGGGAACCGTTCCGGCCTCGTATAGTCATTGACGTTGCAAGCAACGGACAAAACACTTTGATCGAAGATCCCTAATCGTTAGGTGACGATTGTTCCTAACGGGAGCAGGTGCAGTTCAGCGCTGACGCCAAAAACATTGGTGAACTGCTCAATGCGAAAGGCTTCACCGAGACTATTTTTCAAGTTTCAAGGCGGTTTCAAACAAAAGCGATTTCAAACCCAGCGGCCGCAAGCCCGACGTTGCCGGTGGAATGCGGTGCAACGCACAACATGAGTACGGTCTTGGGTGGCACCGGCAAGACTGGAGCTTTGCCGTTCGAAACTAGAGCTGACTACCTGGTCTACCACGAGCTGTTTCAGTACTACTCATCCACGGCAAACCTGGACCATCTGCCGCCGAGCGCGACCGGCAAGGTCAGCTTCACCGATACGGCCATCCACCAAAATACAGCCTATCGGATTTTTGGGCACCCGTCGATGTGGGCGACCTGCCAGCGATGAGCATTCTGAAACCGCTAGGCTACCAAGATATGCACGCCGGTTACTCCGGTCCGCTCGACGAACAACAGTTTCTCGTTAATATGGTCAACCATCTGCGGAAGCACCCGAAATGGTGGGATATGGCCATCATCATAGCCTATGACGATTCAGACGGCTTATACGACCACCAGCCCCCTCTGGTCGTGTAAGCCGCTTCCGCCACAGCTGAAGACGCTCTGGACGGCCCAGACAAATGCTGAGATCCGGGCCGGCATGCTTCATCGTTCACCAAGGACGATGCTGGTCTGGCACGCGGCTACCGCTGCTGATCATAGCGTTATGTACCAAAGTAAGTTTTGTGGACCACACGCTAACTGGCCAAAGTTCAATCACTCGGTTCATCGAAGACAATTGGGAACACCGGCCGCATTGGTGATCACTCGTTCGTTCAACGGGCGTGCTGGTGTACTGGACGGGATGTTTGGACTTCAAGGGTTCGGACCACACCATCCCGTGCAATCACCAGGATCCGATCCCGCTGGTTTCGATAGCCCCACACCGTATGCCGTATGCCACCGAGTGGTGCTCCGCCCCCTGATGTCTGTTGTGGTTAGAGACCAACATTAGGGGACGGGGCGCGTCAGGAGGACCCATGAAATGGCAAGCCATGGGTAACTCCATAAGAGCTGCGCCAAGGCCTGTCGCAGCGTTAGCTCAACATGATCGCCATCGGCGGCGGATTGGCTCCGGGTTGTTTGGCGGTTCTGGCGTGGTAATCCACGCGGCTGGCTCCGCTGCGTTCCTGACTTACGCGGTTTGCGATGTGTTGAGCATTCTCGTGATGCGTATGCTCGGCGAGATGGTTGCCGCGAACCTTTGCACGGGATCGTTCGCCGACTCTTGTGGGACAAGCCTTTGGTGGCTGGGCTGGCTTCTCGGTTGGCTCGCTGTACCGGTACTTATGGGTAATTGTGGTCGGATTCGCGGCTGTCGCTGGCGGGTAGGTCATCACTTACTGGCTCCATACGCCGTTGTGGCTGCCTGCACTAATCCTGATGGTCATGATCCGTGACCAATCTGTTCTCCGTCGCATCCTACGGGGAGTTCGAATGTCTTTTCGCTGGAATCAAAGTCGCTATCATTGTGGTTTTTCTGGGTGTCGGAACATTGTTCGTCCTCGGGCTGTGGCCACATTGTCAACTGGATTTGTCCAACCTCGGTTAGCATGGCGGATTTTTCCCGAATGGTGTGGGGGCCGTTTGTTTGTGCCGTCATCGTGGGTCGCGATCTCCTCCATGGTCGGCGCGGAAATTAGCTACCATCGCCGCCGTCGAAACCTCCAACTCTGAGTGCGCGGTACAGTACGCGACCAACACCGTGGTCGCTCGTATCGTGGTGTTTTTCATCGGTTCAGTCTTTCTGCTGGTTGTGCTGTTGCCGTGGGATTCTGTGCAAGTCGGTGCCTCACCCTAAGTGGTTGTGTTAAAGTGGATACATATTTTCGGTGCGGATAAAATCATGAATGCGGTGGCGCTCACCGCCATACTCCTTTTTACCCGAACTTCGGGCATATACACAGCGTCGCGCATGTTATTCGTGCTAGACGGTCAGCCCGAAGGGGCACCGGCCCAACTGGGTCAAGCTCAGCCGGCGTGGGTTAGCGTACGTAGCGATTTTGTGCTCGTTGGTGGTAGGTATCGGCTGCATCGTGATGGCTTGGCTCGCGCCCGGTACGGTGTCGCCTTACTCTTCGACTCGTCAGCGCCATCGTCTTATGCGTTTACATATTGATTACCTTATGCGTTTACATATTGATTACGTTGTCCCAAATTGTTCTTCGCAGCCGGGATGTCTCCGGATAAGCTTCGGGTCAAAATGTGTTTATTCTCAGGGTTTTCCATACTTCCTCTCGTCGGCATCGTGGGTTCTGCTGCGTATGGCGTTCGATCGCAGCGAACACACCCAACTCTGACTCATTCTGTTGTCGTGGTTCGTCGTGATTACGTTGTACTTCCTTGTTAACTGGCCGGCGTGGATCGGCTGCACACTAGATGCTGCTCGGCGGTAAGGCCAAGGAAGTTGCTAGTCGTCAACGACGTTTTTTGGGGAACGGAGTTATTCGAGACATATTCGAAGTGCTAAACCGTCGCGAATCACAGTCTCGCTATCCCTGACTGGTTTGATCCTACCGGGGATCATTTAGTGTTCTTGCAATTAAAGTCTGCATCCTCGCAGAGCGATGGAGCTAGACTAGCGCGCTCACTGGACGGCTCGAGCATATGTTTATATGCTCGAACTATTCGGCATTAGGATATCACGGAGGGCGTTCGGCAAGTTCCGGAAGTCCGAGTCCAGAGTGCTGGTTATCTTTCTTGTGCTTCCGATCGAAGTCGACACCGAGCTAAGGTTATGAGCAGGCACGCGGTGCGATTTTGAATCGCGCTGTTTGCATGGAAACTGGACGGATCGGCACTTGGCTGCCGTGGTGACTGCCAGTCCGTCCACGCTGGTGGGGGTGTCGATGATGCTGAGCGTCTACCTGATCGTAGCGCTGATCATGATCACGTTTGCTGATATCGGTAGAGGCGATGTACCGTAAGATCCCAAAGAGTGGGGGCGGCACGCCCCGTCGATGAACGGATGGTTCTGAAGCAAGCTGTGCAGCAACACGGCCGCTTTCTCGTGCAGCATCGGATATATGTCGTTACCGAACGTAGTAACCTGGAGTCGCAGCCTCCAGGAGGCCGACATCCCGCAGCATATCAGGGCCGACAAACCATGCATTGGATTGCTCCGCGTCGTCAGTAGTCGACCACATTGTCATCGGAAGTGTTCCAACTTCTCTAACGTAACGGTGTTCTGTTGAAGCACTCTTTCGAAGGCGCCTCGTACCATGTCGGTGCGAGCGTTTGGCCTTCAGGTATTCGACCAGTGCTTGTTTGATAACCTCGTTGGCGGATGGACTTGTGACGAAGTCGTAATTCTTGAATGTGTCTGTTTAGCTCAGTTAGCAGACACAGAGTCATCTCTGTAGTCCTTATTATTATTATGACATTATGATACCATAAGCTATGGATAGATGTCCACATTTTAGGAACAGGGCTTTAACCAGGTCAACGGCACCGAAGCTACATCAGCCAACGGCTGACAATCATCAGTGCACATATCATGAGGCAGTGTTTCAGCCCAGGCTCACGACGATTTAGCCGATGATGATCGTCGGTTCGCGTGGTGTCCCAACTCGTGGAAACGTGAAAATATTCTCTTCCTCTGTCGTGAACCAGGATGTCTTTGGCGATATTTCTATCCAGGTCTAAATATCAAAGTCTACTTGGTGTGGTGGCTGCGCTCGTTGCTTGTCCTTCGTCGGCAATGAGGAAGATGGCTCCGCATTCCGGATCTGCCGTTGGTCGGTTTTGTTGATCAGCAGGACAGCGACGCCAGGACGCCATCTGTATGTGGAACGCCACGCTGCGTAAAGCAGTACCGCAAGCTGGTTTTTGGCCGGATCAGTGCAGTGAGCACCCCCAAGTCTGGCGCCTGCGCTGATGCGGGCTGGGCCGCCGGGATTAAACAATTCGACCACCGTGCGGGTTAACACTCACGCGGTCGGAGTGATCAGCACTGCTTGCTAGGCAGGCGGCCTCGCGGAAGGCCGCCGGCCGATACGTACGTGTTGGGCCGCATCGGCCTTAGCGGTGAACTGGGGGTCGGTGACACTGTAGCTTTTGCTGCTGCGGCGCAGCCTCCCACATCTTGCTGCGCTGAGGTTATTCAGTCAGTCACGGTCGGAGCCTTATGTCAGCAGGATCGCAAACCCGAGCTGTTCGTTGATGTTGTCGTGAAACACCACCAACGGTTTGCTGTAAGCTTTGTCGGATCTCCGCTCGACGTGTCCGAGAGTGCTGTACATGGGTAGCCAGCTGGCACACGGCTGCTTAATGGGACTGTTGATGTGCGGTCCGGGCGGGTTATTGGGCTAGCCATTGAGTGTAGTTGCATGTCGTTATCCAACTTGTCGACTTGGGCCGACCTAAAGTTGCGCCGAATTCTTACACCCTGTAGTTCAACGAGTCGTGGAGGCTGGAACACTGGTAATCGTGGGCAGCACTGACCAGGCAACCGCACCGGCCGGCCCAGCCGTAAGCATTTCGGCGAAGCTGTTTGAGGATGCCTGCGCCGTCATTCCCGGTGGGGTGAACTCCCCGGTACGCGCCTTCTCGGCGGTCGGTGGCACCCCGCTCTTCATCACCGAAGCGCGCGGTTGCTGGCTAACCGACGCCGACGGCCGCCGCTATGTCGATCTGGTCTGCTCGTGGGGGCCGATGATCCTCGGTCATGCGCATCCCGCCGTGGTTGACGCTGTCGCTACCGTTGCTGCCTCCGGGCTGTCGTTCGGGGCACCGACTCCGGCGGAGACGCAGCTGGCCGCCGAGATCATCGGGCGGATGGCGCCCGTCGAGCGAATACGGCTGGTGAACTCTGGCACTGAAGCCACCATGAGCGCGGTCCGGTTGGCCCGTGGATTCACCGGACGGACCAAGATCATAAAGTTCTCTGGCTGCTATCACGGCCATGTGGACGCGCTATTAGCCGACGCGGGCTCTGGGGTGGCGACGCTGAGCCTACCGTCCTCGCCGGGAGTGACTGGAGCCGCCGCAGCTGACACAATTGTGTTGCCCTACAATGACATCGAGGCCGTTCGGCAGACGTTTGCCCGGTTGGGGGACCAGATCGCCGCGGTGATTACCGAAGCGAGTCCCGGCAATATGGGAGTTGTCCCACCCGCGCCCGGCTACAACGCGGCGCTGCGCGCGATCACCGCAGAGCATGGTGCGCTACTGATCATCGACGAGGTGATGACCGGTTTCCGGGTCAGCCGAAGTGGTTGGTACGGGCTCGATCCGGTCGCCGCTGACTTGTTCATCTTCGGGAAGGTGATGAGCGGCGGAATGCCGGCCGCTGCGTTCGGCGGGCGAGCTGAGGTGATGGAGAGGCTGGCGCCGTTGGGGCCGGTGTATCAGGCGGGGACTCTGTCGGGTAACCCGGTGGCGATGGCCGCCGGGCTGGCAACGCTACGGGCTGCCGCCGACGCAGTTTATGCTACACTGGACCGCAACGCCGACCGGTTGGTTGCAATGCTGTCTGAGGCGCTTACGGATGCCGGTGTTCCACATCAGATTCCGCGTGCCGGCAATATGTTCAGCGTGTTCTTTTCCGAAGCGCCTGTGACCGACTTTGCGTCCGCTTGCAACAGCCAGGTCTGGCGTTATCCGGCGTTTTTTCATGCCTTGCTGGACGCGGGCGTCTACCCGCCGTGCAGTACGTTCGAGGCGTGGTTTGTCTCGGCCGCTCTCGACGACGCCGCGTTCGGTCGCATCGTTGATGCTCTGCCCGGTGCGGCCGCTGCCGCAGTCGCCGCCCGGCATCGGGAGTCCTGATGGCCGAACATAATCGGGTCCATGTGGTGCGTCACGGTGAGGTGGACAACCCCACCGGGATCCTCTACGGTCGACTCGCCGGGTTTGGCCTGTCTGAGACGGGTAGAGCGCAAGTGGCCGCAGTCGCTGATGCGTTGGCCGACCGTGATGTCGTTGCGGTAATCGCTTCTCCGCTACAGCGGGCACAGGAGACTGCGGCACCCATTGCTGAGAAGCACAACCTGCCCGTGGACACCGACCCCGATCTGATCGAATCGGTCAGTTTCTTCGAGGGGCGACGTGTCGGCCTGGGCGGCAGCACCTGGCGGGACCCTCGGTTGTGGTGGCAGCTGCGCAACCCATTCACCCCGTCATGGGGGGAATCCTACATCGAAATTGCTGCTCGGATGACGACTGCGATGGACAAGGCACGTACCCGCGGCGCCGGCCATGAGGTGGTGTGTGTCAGCCATCAACTACCTGTGTGGACGTTGCGGCTACACTTGACCGGCAAGCGACTTTGGCACGATCCGCGGCGCCGAGACTGTGCGTTGGCCTCGGTTACGACCTTTGTCTACGACGATGACCGGCTGGTCGAGGTGGAGTATTCCCAGCCGGCGGGCACTTGATAGCGCCGGCGACGATGCAGAGCGAAGCGATGCGGAGGAGTGGTGCCACGATAATCTGGCGGCTGGCGAACGCCGGTGCACTGTTGGCGACCCTGCTAGCGGGCTGTTCGGGTCGCGATGCGGTAGTCCAAGGCGGCACCTTTGAATTTGTCTCGCCCGACGGCAAGACCGACATCTTCTACGAGCCACCCGCGAGCCGTGGCCGCCCGGGGCCGCTGTCCGGGCTGGATCTGGCGGATCCTGAGCGGACGGTCGCGCTGGACGACTTCACGGGAAACGTTGTCGTTATTAATGTTTGGGGCCAGTGGTGTGGGCCTTGCCGGACCGAAGTGACCCAACTGCAGCAGGTCTATAATGCTACCCGAGATTCCGGAGTATCCTTCCTCGGTATCGATGTCCGCGATAACAACCGCCAGGCGGCCCAGGATTTCGTCAACGACCGCCAGGTCACGTTCCCGTCGATCTACGACCCGGCGATGCGGACTCTGATTGCTTTCGGCGACAAATACCCGACCACCGTGATCCCATTCACGTTGGTGCTGGACCGTCAGCATCGGGTCGCGGCGGTATTTCTGCGGGAATTGCTCGCCGGGGATTTGCAACCTGTGGTGGCTAGGGTGGCGCACGAAACCGTGGCGGGTCAACTGCCGCGGGGAACGTCATGACCGGCTTCACCGAGATTGCCGCAGCGGGACCGCTGTTGGTGGCGCTAGGGGTGTGTATGCTAGCGGGGCTGGTGTCGTTTGTCTCACCGTGTGTGGTGCCGCTGGTGCCTGGCTACCTCTCGTATCTGGCGGCGGTCGTTGGTGTTTCTCACGAAGAGACGCAGCCAGGGGCCGGTGTGATCAAAACCCCACCTGCCGCCAGATGGCGGGTGGCAGGATCCGCGGTGCTGTTCGTTGCTGGGTTCACCACGGTGTTCGTCCTCGACACCGTCGCCGTCCTGGGGATGACCACTGTGCTGACCACCCATCAGGTGCTGCTGCAGCGGGTCGGAGGTGTGCTGACCATAGTGATGGGGCTGGTGTTCGTGGGTTTGCTCCCTGCCTTGCAGCGCCAGGTTCAGTTTAGCTTGCGGCAGTTGACGACGGTGGCGGGGGCGCCGGTGCTTGGCACAGTATTTGCGCTCGGCTGGACGCCGTGCTTAGGGCCGACGTTGAGTGGGGTAATCACGGTTGCTGCGGCCACCGACGGCGTAAATGTGACGCGCGGGATTCTACTGGTAATTGCCTACTGCATGGGCTTAGGAATCCCGTTCGTGCTGTTAGCGTCCGGTTCTGCGCAGGCGGTGGCCGGCTTGAGGTGGTTACGGCAATACGGCCGGGCCATCCAAGTCTTTGGCGGCATGCTCCTGATAGCGATCGGTGCGGCACTGATCGCCGGGGTGTGGGATGACTTTGTTTCGTGGCTGAGGGATGCCGTCGTCAGTGACATGAGGGTGTCGATTTGATGCAGGTTCTCATGCGGCTTCTGGCCTGGGTGCGCAACACGTGGCGTGCGCTTACCTCGATGGGTACTGCGCTGGTGCTGTTGTTTTTGCTTGCGCTTGGCGCTATACCCGGTGCGTTGCTGCCGCAGCGCGACCTCAACGTTGGCAAGGTCGACGACTACGTGGCTGCTCACCCGGTAATCGGGTCGTGGCTGGACCAGTTGCAGGCCTTCAACGTGTTTTCCAGCGTCTGGTTCACCGCCATCTACACGTTACTGTTCGTATCCCTCGTCGGCTGTCTGACCCCGCGGATGATCGAGCATGCCCGCAGTCTGCGCGCCATGCCGGTGATTGCCCCACGCAACCTGGCCCGGCTGCCCAAGCACGCCAGCTTCCAGGTCATCGGTGATGACAAGACTCTAGCGGGCACCATCGCTGGCAGGCTGCGCGGCTGGCGCACGGTCATTCGCACTCAAGACGGTGTAGTCCCCGAAACCGTGGTGTCCGCTGAAAAGGGTTACCTGCGTGAATTCGGCAACCTGGTCTTTCACTTTTCGCTGCTGGGCCTGCTGGTTGCGGTGGCCGTCGACAAGCTGTTCGGTTACGAGGGCAATGTTGTTGTCATCGCTGACGGTGGACCTGGCTTTTGCTCAGCATCGCCGGCTGCATTCGATGCGTTCCGTGCCGGCAACACCGTCGACGGAACTTCGTTGCATCCGATTTGCATTCGGGTAAACGACTTTGCGGCACATTACTTGCCCTCGGGACAGGCTATGTCGTTTACTGCGGATATTGACTATCAGGATGGTCACGATTTGACGGTGAATAGCTGGCGGCCCTACCGGTTGGAAGTCAACCACCCACTGCGCGTCGCCGGTAACCGGGTGTACTTGCAGGGCCACGGCTACGCGCCCACCTTCACTGTGACATTCCCCGACGGACAGACGCGCACGTCGACCGTGCAATGGCGACCTGAAAACCAGCAGACGCTACTGTCGTCGGGCGTGGTGCGCATCGACCCACCCGCAGGCAGCTATCCCAACATGAGCGAGCGTCGTCAACACGAGATCGCGATCCAAGGCCTGTTGGCACCGACCGAGCAGCTAGACGGCACCTTGTTGTTGTCGCGTTTCCCAGCGCTGAACGCCCCCGCGGTAGCCATCGACATTTACCGCGGCGATACCGGCCTGGACAGCGGGCGGCCTCAGTCGTTGTTCACTCTGGATCCCCGGCTGATCAATCAGGGCCGGCTGACCAAAGAGAAACGGGTCAATCTGCAGGCCGGCGAACAGGTCCGGCTTGGCCAAGGTCCAGGGGCTGGCACCGTGGTGCGCTTCGATGGGGCTGTGCCGTTCGTCAATTTGCAGGTGTCACATGATCCCGGCCAGGCTTGGGTATTTGTTTTCGCCATAGCGATGATGGTCGGGCTAGTGGTGTCGCTGATGGTGCGTCGTCGCCGGGTGTGGGTCAGGCTCACCCCGGCGGCCGGTACGGTGAACGTCGAACTAGGCGGCCTGGCCCGCACCGACAATTCCGGATGGGGCGATGAATTCGAGCGATTGACGGAGCGGCTATTGGCCGGGCTCGTCGCGGCTGACCGGACGCTTGCAGCGGCCAGAAGGAGTTCTCAAATGGACGTCAAATGAACACTCTGCACGTCAACATCGGCCTGGCGTGCTACTCCGACTGGGCGTTCACCTCGGCCGTGGTGGCGTTGGTGGTCGCTCTGCTACTGTTGGCTTACGAGCTAGCGTACGTTGGCAGCCGCCGGTTAGACAACCGCACGCGGGTGGTGCCCGGGTCGGTCGCCGCCGACAGCGGGACCCCCGGTATCGTGGTGGACTCTCTGCAACGGCCGTTCGGCGAACGTGTCGGGCAGGCTGGGTTGGCCGTGGCCTACCTTGGCATCGGTCTCTTGCTAGCGTGCATATTGCTGCGCGGCCTGGCCACCCTGCGTGTGCCTTGGGGCAATATGTATGAGTTCATTAACCTGACCTGCTTCTCCGAGCTGGTCGCCGGCGCGATCGTGTTGCGTCGGCGACAGTACCGCCCGCTGTGGGTTTTCTTGCTGGTGTCGGTGTTGATCCTGCTCACGATTTCCGGTCGGTGGCTCTACGCCAACGCCGCACCGGTGATCCCGGCGCTGCAGTCCTACTGGCTGCCCATCCACGTGTCGGTGGTCAGCCTCGGCTCGGGGATTTTCCTGGTCGCCGGCATCGCCAGCATCTTGTTCCTGCTGAGCACCTCGCGGCTGGTGGCCTCCGACCCCGAAGGTGCAAAGGCACTGGCCCGGCTGGTGCGGCGGTTCCCTGACGCACAGACCCTGGACCGGATCGCCTATCGAACGACGATCTTTGCGTTTCCGGTGTTTGGTTTCGGGGTGATCTTTGGTGCGATCTGGGCCGAGCAAGCCTGGGGCAGGTACTGGGGCTGGGATCCCAAGGAGACGGTTTCTTTTGTTGCGTGGGTAGTATACGCAGCTTATCTACATGCCAGGTCGACCGCGGGATGGCGGGACAGGAGGGCGGCGTGGATCAACGTGGTCGGGTGTGTTGCTATGGTCTTCAACCTGTTTTTCGTTAACCTGGTGACTGTAGGTCTGCATTCGTATGCGGGAGTGGACTGAATACTTGTTGGTGGACGGCTGAGTACTGCAGCCAATGGAGTAGTCGTCTCTCCGAGCATTCACGGTTGTAGACGCTCCGAACTTATGATGGCTATGGCGACATTGATAATCCTACGACACAGTTGCCGCTTCAACCGTAGTCCGGCGACCTACCCAGCGAATCCGGCAGTGTAGTACCGACCCTTGCCTTTGTTGGATTTTGCAGATAGCGGCGTCCCCTGGGCCTGACCCGCTGGCCAGGACACCTCTACCAACACCCGCATCGCCTGTCCCGGATGCCGCACTGGGATCCACCTCTGGTTACCGGCGTCCTGCAGGTTGACGTGGCAGAAATTCGGCAGCTATTATGTGCAGAGAGGTCAGCGGAGCCGTTGGTGTCTAGCACCTTCTTGAGTCCGTGCCACACACGCTGTATCCGGAATTGTACACCCGGATGTTCATGTGGGCCGCCAGATTTCCATTGCTGGAGTTCTGGCGGTCTATCCTTTAAAGGCATCCGGCTAGCTGATTAACCTGATGGAAAGCTCTAGGGTCTCTGACTGTAGTGATTTGGTAGCCCAGGTCGATTGCCCGGTGCGGGGTTGCTACCCGATTGCTATGCTGTCGCTGAAGGGTGGGGGCGGCAAAACCACAATTCATCACGGGCCGCTGGGTTCGTGTTCGCTGCTGTCCGAGGCGACCGGGTAGTGGCCGGTAGATGTCAATCCCGATCGCGGCACCTTGAGCAGAAGTTTCCGTTGGAACCCTCGGCTACTATGCGCCAGTTACGGCACGACGCCGGAATAAAGCAATGTCCGCCGTTACACCTCGCAAGGCTCGAGCGGGGCTGGAAGTGCTGGCGTCGGAAAGTGATCTGACGGTTTCCGACGCGCATCTAGCGCTGACGACTATAGTTGCATTCAGGAAATCCTGGAGCGGTTCTACGGCCTGATGGTGACTGACTGTGGTCCAGTGCTGCTGCATTCGGCCATGTCGTCGTGCTGGCCATTGGTGGTCATTTCTCGCGACGCTGCCGAGCGGTGAGGTTGGCGCTTTTTGCACCCACATCTGGGAGGAGGGCGCCGAGATTAACCTGGCTTGGTTGCGGCGACAGACTCGTGAAGCGCTCACTGAGCTGGCAGCAGTTCTCACCGACGGGCTCCCCGGTTTAACGCGGGTTATCGTCCCGATGCTCGAGTCGCCACAAGAACTCTGGGTCGTCGTCAGGTCCGATAACGCGAGTTTTCGGCCGGTTGGCCTGCGCCTGCGCAGCGCGCCAGCCAATGTAGAACAGTGTCCCTAAAACCAGGACGAGGAGCAGGTAAAGCACTCGACACCTCCTTGGAGCGAATATACTCGCGCCGTAAGCTCAAACCGTGTCAAAGGGGCCAAACAGCATCTGCGCTGCAGATCACAACCGGGATCACCTAGTCGTAAACGTCTTGCTTTACGCGGCGGCGCGGTTACTACTGGTGATTCTACTCGGCAGCGTGATTTACGGGGTGGCGCGATTGTTGGGGGTAACCCAGCTGCCCATTGTCGTAGCCGCGTTGTTCGCTCTGATCATCGCGATGCCCCTGGGTATCTGGCTGTTCAGTCCGCTGCGTCGGCGTGCCACCGCTGCGCTTGCTGTCGTTGGCGAGCGCCGGCGTTCCGAACGCGAACAGTTACGGGCTCGACTGCGCGGTGAGCCTTTGCCTGACGAGGAGTAAGATCGCTGCGGCGCTGAAAGTTTTGCCAACAAGGACAATTCACATAGTTGAAGCCGTAAGCGCACCGTCAGTACGTCACTGACCCCGCCAGTGTTAAAGCTCCAGCTACCGCGATCGCCCACACCACCATCGCAAGTCCGGTGTCCCGCAGCACCGGGGTCAAGTCGGGCCCCATGCGGCCGGAGCGCACCGGCCGCATGGCGCGCAGAGCCAGCGGCGTGGCCACCAATCCGACGGCACACCATGATGTCGCCACCATCAGCACCACGGTAAGCACGCCGGTGGCGACCAGCAGTGCTTGATATAATTGCCGTGTGTGAGCATCACCTAAGCGCACCGCCAGGGTGAATTTGTGTGACTGTGTGTCGGTGTGAATATCCCGCAAGTTGTTGGCCACCAGGACTGACGACGACAGCGCTCCGGTCGACACCGCCAGCACCAATCCCACCCAGTCCACCCGCAATGCTTGGGTGTATTCGGTGCCGAGCACAGCGACCAGGCCGAAGAACACGAACACCGCGACTTCGCCAAAACCTTTATAGCCGTAGGGCTTCGAGCTACCGGTGTACAGCCAGGCTCCGGCGATGCAGGTAGCGCCGACCATGATTAGCCACGGTGCGCTGAGTAGCGCGAGTGCCAACCCGGCCACCGTGCTGACCGTCAAGCCTACAACCGCGGCGGTCAGCACCGATCGCGGGAAAGCTAGCCGCGAGCCCACCAAGCGCATTGGCCCGGCCCGGTGGTCGTCGGTGCCACGGATGCCGTCGGAGTAGTCATTGGCGTAGTTGACCCCGATGACAAGCGCGACAGCGACGACCAGCGCTAGCAGCGCTTTCCACCACACGGCCGAGTGCAGCCATGCCGCAGTGCCGGTGCCTGCAACAACGGGCGCCACCGCGTTCGGTAGCGTCCGTGGCCGAGCACCCGAGATCCACTGAGCGAAACTAGCCATCAGGGTATCCTGCCGGTGGTTGGACGCATGCGATCAAACGCGGGGCATGCATAACAATGGGCGAATGCTTGGAGTGATCAGCATCGACTTCTACACTTTTTTGGGTTCTGTTTGCAAGTATTTTTCCGCTACGGCAAACGGACATTCCGTGTGACAAGCCTAGTGTCCCTATCACGGGTGGCGCTATCGGGGAACACGACGTGGCTCTCTTGCCGCGGCACGGGGCGCACTACAAAAATACTCGGCGCACACCGTGTCGTATCGGGCCCAACATGTGGGCGCTGTGCTCGCTTGGCGTACGGCGAGTTTTCGCGCTGTACGTGGGCGGCAGTCTGAACCCCGAACTTCGAGCGTACCGGTAGCCGTATCGGCATTTATTTCGACTTTGCCGATACCTATTGCCCGATTTTGCGTGCCGCGGACACCGTCCTAGCCAGCGTGGTCGACGGCGGTATCAGTGTGGTAATTCGGGGCTCGCGATTTTCCACCCGAGCGGAAAACCAGTAGTTCGTCCGCCTCTGGATTTGGCATGGCCAACCTGACCGGCTATTACTCTAGGAGGTGTTCGCCTAAGAACTGGAAACATACCATGCGGCAGTAGTTTTAAGTAACTGATCTGGACGCAGGTGTTGTGGTTGGCGATGGCGTGAAGGTTGGCGGCTCGGTGGTGGTGTCGCGGTACCACAACATTTACGGCCCCGGCATGTCGCGCGACCCTCCATACTCCTGGGTGGCAACGATCTTCCGTTCTGCACTCGAAATAGACTATCCACCGAAGATTTTCGATGACAGCGGTTAGATGTGTGACTTTTTCCATGTCAACGACGTATCAGCAGGCGAACCTCGCTGTTGCATTATCATGTAGCTGGATTGTGAAGGCTTCCCCGCGGTCAATGTCTGCTCTGTGCAGATCATCTCGACCCTCGAGGTGGCAACCGCTATGTGCTACGCGCGCAGTTGCCCGAATAGCGCCGTGGCACCAGTCATCACCGGGCGGTACCGCAACAGGACGTGCGCCACATCGTCGTCGATCCCGCCCGGGACGCCGAGGTGTTGGGCTTCCGTCTGGCCGGTCGATCTGCGCGAGTTTGCGTTCGCATCACCCCGATAGAGATAGAGGTGGGGGTTATTTTAGCCATTTTGGCTAGGTAATACTGAGGTGTAATACTTGTTGTAACAGTGGTTTGGGTGGCGGTGTTGATGGGTGAAGTGTTTTGTGTTCTGTTGTGGGGGTGGAGTAAAGGGTGGTGGGTCAGTGTATTGGCGGGTCGGTGCGTCAGGTCGCAAAGGTCGGTATCGATGCCGTGGTGATGCGGGTATGAGAGTCGTTTCGAGGTCTTGGTCTCACGCTGGGGTTGTACAGCGATTCTGTGGTAGGGCGTTGTCTTGTGGTTGATCATGGCCGCAGTGATCACATCAGTGCTGTGGTCCTTGGATAGGTGTAGCAGCTGCACGAATCCGCTACTTGTGTTCGGCCAGGGCGCCGATTTGGGGGTCTAATTTTTGCCGATGATTACATCATCCGCCCAATGCTATGAGGTTAGAGCACCACACGGTCGTGTAGTTTTCGCGGGACGTGCACTGGTGGTGGCCATACCTAGAGAATAATGGTGGTGCCCGGTTTTAGCGTGCTGTGCCCTCAGCGTGCGGAACATCCACCCAGTGCGCACATGTTGGTTGAGCTTGGACTCGATGTTGAAGTGTTTTATAGGACACCTGCATCTTTCGGGCCGGTCGGGATAGGTTTTGGGCCAACACCCCCACAATTTGTTCGGGACTGTACTTCTTGGCCAGCACACATGTCTATCTCCGTACGCAGCTGCCCACAACGCTCACCTTGCCGGCCTTTAAAGCCACTGGCCCACTGCTCACTGCATAGCTAAGCAATACAAGCTCAGTAACCCGATTGAGCGTCTTAGCCAGCATAGTTGGTGTCGAATCAGTGCAACCCCCAAAGCAACCCGCAAACACGCGGGCCCCACCCTTGCTGGTGATCTCACGCACGATCCCCACCCCCACCCAACCCAAACGAACGGTTAACGATCGATCACATCAACTCACAACACTGCAACACACCGCCACCCAAACCACTGTTTCACCCACCACCCTTGACTCTAAGCGGAGCCGATTCGCATAGTGTGTAATTTCCGATGCCTGAACGTTAACATCTCAGTGTTGTACAACTCCTCGGAATTATGAATTATATAGTAAGGACGGCTACCTTGCTGAATGAACAAACATCAGGTCAACCCTCATATTTAATTGTAGTCGTCACTTCGTCCTAGTTGTTGCTGTGCAGCAGTGTTCGCAGCCTGTCGGTTTTTTTGCGGTGTTCTATTCTAGAAGCGCGCCCACACCACGGCTCAACCATTGGCGACATAATGGTGGCCATGTCTGTCGGGTACATCGACGGCGACCGTCATGTCGGCAGAGACTTGCAGGAAAGTGCTTCCCGGAATCCATTGCGTCTAGGGTAGCACGTCGTAGCTCCGTTTTTCTTGCAATCCAGTCCGGTCTGGAGAAAATAAAAGATTTTTAAAGTGCAACACCAGGGAGTCTCCCACGTGATCAGGTAGGAGGCGTTCTGCAGGTACATCATCTTAGGTCTAACTCACAGAGTGTTCCAGTGTCCTAGATTTGCTTGGACGGGAAACGAACCGGCTGTTATGACCGTCGTCGTATATGGGTGGCCCTTGTCGGTGAACCACGATTGCGGGTCCCGGTCAGTTAGGTCTAGATGGTGTTGTTGAACAACGTAGGTCAACTGTATAATTCACTCTCGGTGTAGGCAACGAGGTTGTTCAGGTTCATGAACGGCGCCTCGCCACCCGAACAACGCCAGACTTTCTGGCAAAACACAAACAACTTGGGCCGTTGCGCTTCCAGCATTTGCCGGATCAACTTGTTAACCGCTTCAAAGAGTCCCTGGCCGGCGCGTCAGGTATTCTTTTTCTCCACCAGGAAGGACAGGTCAGCTGGGCAAAAACGAATACTACATGTTCACGACCGCGGTGTTGCTGGTGTACATATACTCTAGCCAAGGGGTCAGCTTCAGCCTCGTTGATCTACCCGGTCAAGGTAGGACGTTGCGACCGCGCACTGCAATTTGCCAGTCCGATGCAGTTTGCGCGTCGCCACCTCCGTAGTCACCGAGGTGCCGTCCGCGAAGTCCGGTCCTGCGTAGGCCTGGATCGGCTCGATGGTCGGGATTGCGTTGAGCGCCGTGAGTTCATCGACGGTTGGGCCGGCCTCCACGAAAATTCGTCCTTGGCTGCCCTGTGGCCAGCGGGTACTCTTAGTTTTCAGGCTTCTTATAGCCATAAGGTCATATATTTGGTATTGCCAGGCGGGGAATTAGTTCGCCATAACGAGCAGACCCAGCGGGCTGGTCCCGATAAACTCCAGCTTAGGCCTAGCAGGCGCGGACGGGCAGGAGTCCTGAAACCGTATTGAGCGGGCCAGGCAGACGGCAAAGATGCCAAGGTAGTAGCCGGTCGTTCAGGAGCAATCCGCTGACCAGCCGTTGGAACAGTGGACCACGCGGCAACAGAGGCGGCACCATGTGCAATTGAATAAAAATAAAGAGCCAGCCACATTGCCAGCAGTAAATAGCTGCAGTAAATAGCTGTAGTGGTGAGCCGCTGAATTCGGTGCTTGGTGGCGACACCGGCTTTTTGGTTTTAGTGGGTTCAATTGGGTGTTGCGTTAGCACCGGCGGATTCCGCGGTATCGATCGCTGATTCGCTGTCAACCGCTTCATCGCCAACGGCGGCTGTTGCAGAGCCAGCTTCGCTCATCGGTGGGTAAACTGGGGAGCGCGTTTCTCGATGAATGCCGCCATGCCCTCGGACTGGTCGTCTGTCACGAAGGTCGAATGGAAAAGCCGGCGTTCGTGGAGCAATCCTTCAGCCAGCGTGGATTCGAAAGACCGATTGACTGCTTCCTTGGCCATCCGGGTAGCCGACCGAGACATCTGCGAAATGGTAGTAGCGACAGCCTTGGCCTCGGGCAGTAAATCGTCGGCCAGCACCACCCGCGAAACCAGGCCGCTGCGTTCGGCTTCGGCCGCGTCGATGGTGCGTCCGGTCAAGATCAGGTCCATTGCTTTGGCCTTGCCGATCGCTCGGGTTAGGCGCTGGGAGCCTCCCATACCGGGCAGAACGCCGAGTTTGATTTCTGGCTGACCGAATTTCGCTGTGTCGGCGGCGATAAGCAGATCGCACATCATCGCTAACTCGCAGCCACCACCGAGTGCATATCCGGCCACCGCGGCGATCATTGGGGTACGCACGGCGGCCAGCTTGCCCCATGCGGAGAAAAAATCAGCGTCAAATGCGTCGGTGAACGTTAAACTGGCCATCTCTTTGATGTCGGCGCCGGCAGCAAAAACCTTGGGTGAACCAGTAATGAGGATCGCCCCAACATCGGGATCGATGTCTAATTCTTTTGCTGCATTAGTGATTTCGTTCATCATCTGGCTATTGAGTGCGTTCAGAGCCTGTGGCCGGTTCAGTGTGATGATGCCAACTCGCTGGTAGCCGTCAACGAGGATTGTGTCGTACTTCATGTTATTCGTCACCAAATTGCCTTTCTAGAAACTCAAGTCATCGTCAACCGGCTCGAAATATCCACAGATGTCGGCTGCAGTGACTTCGGCCAGTGTCGTCGGCGCCCATTGTGGATTGCGATCCTTGTGGACCAGCTGCGCGCGGATGCCTTCCACCAGGTCGTGTGAGTGCAGTGAAGCCGACGACACCCGATAGTCTTGAGTCAGAACATCTGTCAGTGTTTCCAGTTTGGCTGCTCGACGCATCGCCTCCAGTGTGACTGACAATGCGACGGGGGAGCGGCTAACGATCAGGTTGAAGGCGCCTTCAGCAGGTTCCGCATCATGCCCACGCAAAGCGGTGATGATGTCTTTGACGGTTTCGCCAACGTAGCATTCGTCGATCCAATCACGTTGTGCGGCAAGGTAGCTTGGTGGAGGTTCGATAGCGTAGCCGGCTAGCGCACTGTTAACGCCGTCGGTAACGACCGCTCGGGTGAACGCGTTAAGGTCGCTGTGCGGCACATAGTGGTCAGCGAAGCCCAGCTCGATAGCGTCGGCACCGGAAAACGGTGCTCCGGTTAGCGCAACATGCAGACCCAGCGCACCGGGCGCCCGAGACAACAGATATGTCCCGCCGACGTCTGGGATAAACCCGATGCCGACCTCGGGCATTGCCACTTGCGAGGTATCGGTTACCACTCGAGTGTTTGCGTGTGCACCGATGCCGACGCCACCGCCCATCACGATGCCGTCCATCAACGACACGTACGGCTTGGGGAACCGGGCGATTTGGCTGTTGAGCAGATATTCGCTGCGCCAAAACCGCCGTGCCTCAACCCCATCCTTGAGAGCACTGTGATAGATCGCCACCACATCGCCACCGGCGCATAGTCCGCGTTCCCCGGCTCCAGATAGCACCACTGCACGTACCGCGTCGTCGTCTGCCCAGCTGGTGAGTATGGCGGTCAGCGCGTCCACCATCTGCTGGTTCAGCGAGTTGATCGCCTTAGGGCGGTTAAGTGTGATAAGGCCGATACCGGCCTCAACGCGCGCCAAGACCTCATCTGATTCGCCAGCCACACCCTAGCCTTCCACGTCAATTGGAGAATACGACCCAAAAATGCCACCCAACGGATTGATCAGCACTCTAGACTGTGGCTAGCTCGATAGCCGTCCGCGGGTAAGGTTATGTTTATCCCGACAACAAACATGCGAGAACATACGAGCCCGGCAATAATCAAAAAAACTGCAGCTCGATGGGGAACTCGGGTGGGCGATTGATCGTTGAGGCAACTGTTCGCATGGATCGAAGCCACAGCCACAAGAGAGGAGTCGACCGGTGCGCGAGACAAGCAACCCGGTATTTCGTTCGTTGCCTAAGCAGAGGGGCGGGTACGCCCGGTTCGGTACTGATGCGGCCCCGATGCAGCAGGGGTACTATCAACCCGATCCATATGCCGCGACTCCCTACCAGGAGACTCGTGCTTATCAGGTTTCGCGGCCACTGACCATCGACGATGTCGTTACCAGGACCGGCATGACGCTGGCGGTGTTGGTGGTCTCGGCCATCGTCTCTTTCTTCCTGGTGGCATCGAATTTCGCACTAGCCACCCCGCTCACCTTGGCCGGCGTTTTTGGCGGCTTGGCGATGGTGCTGGTCGCTACCTTTGGGGGCAAACAGAACAGCCCGGCAATCGTGTTAAGTTACGCTGTACTCGAGGGGCTGTTCCTCGGCGCGGTTTCGTTCCTCTTCGCCAACTTTCAGGTATCGACAGTCAACGCTGGAGTGTTGATCGGGGAGGCCGTTCTAGGCACCTTCGGGGTGTTCTTTGGCATGCTCGTCGTCTACAAGACCGGAGCCATCCGGGTCACCCCGAAGTTCACCCGAATGCTGGTTGCGGGAACATTCGGTGTGCTAGCTTTGATGCTAGGCAATTTTGTGCTGGCGATGTTTGGTTTGGGTGGCGGAACAGGTCTAGGTTTGCGCAGCGGCGGACCGGTGGCTATCCTCTTCTCACTGGCGTGTATCGGCATCGCGGCATTTGGCTTTCTTCTTGACTTCGATGCGGCTGACCAGATGATCCGCGCGGGGGCGCCGGAGAAGGCGGCGTGGGGTATTGCTCTGGGCTTGACCGTAACGTTGGTCTGGCTATATGTCGAGATCCTGCGTCTGCTTAGTTATCTACAGAACGACTAGCTCACCTCACCTATTAAGACACAAGAGCCGGCACGCCACCTGGTATGTCAGCTCTTGTGTCTTGTGTTGCGTTACCCCGCGGGCTGCTCTAACTGAGCAAGCTCGATTACCATCGCCATGCCCTGCTCGACGTCGACGCACATGATTTTCTAGACCAAAATGCCTTGTTGTAGTTGGTCAAGTTGCTCAGCAGCGTGGTAACGATACGTCGCACCGGTCATGCCAACGGGTGACCTAGCGCTATCGCTCCGCCCAACACGTTCAGCTTGACTTCGTCGATTCCCTGCTAGCGTAGCTAGGCTCAGGATATTCAGTGCGAAGGCTTTGGTTGATCTCGTCCAGATCGATGTCGCTTGCTGACATGCCGACTCGTTGCAGCAAGCAGAATGATTTTTTGCCGTGTGTGTCACTGTCCCCAAACACCTGCGGCGCACCCGACCTCTAGGGTGGCACGGTAGCTGATCGCCGCAGCGTGCGATCCCGGTGCCAACAGTTGATACGCTTTTATCCATTTCTGGTGCCAGCCTTGCCGGCTTGCTGCAAAGGGACAATAAAGATGATGGTGTGTTGACCCATTCCAAGGCTACACTAAAATCCATCGCCAACTGAACGTAGTCGGGACGCACAAGTCGATGAACGTGTTTGGCCCTCACCAGCCGCGTGAGAAAACTATCCTGGTGGTTCACAGCGCCGACGAGCAGTAGAGGTTGATCATGGGGTTAAGTAGTAGAATTCTTATAGGTGGAGTTCGACGGCCACCACGCGGGCACGCGGGCTATGTCACCGAACTTACCGCCTGGCAGGCCACATCTAAGATTCCAAGATGAGGTCGTCGATCTCGTGCGACTTCAGCGGTCGGCACTGTGTTGAGGGTGGCGTGAACAGCCACGTCGTCGGTTTGCATACTAACCGGCGACCCCCTTCATAGCGCGGCTGATCGGTGAATGGGCCGTTGCAACGATAACAGCTTCCAGTGCCGGCGTAGGCGAATCCTCTATTATTATGTGGTAGGGATCATAGACAGGTGGGGTCGACTACCGGCGACGAGCAATAAGAAGACGTAGTTCAGTCTAGTCGTTGTCCTCTAGTCCGGACGGGCCCGGGCTGCAAGGGTGCCGGCCGCGGCGCCGCGGCAGTGACATGACGTTTAGCTGCGTGTGTTTACGGGGGAGGGGGCTGATTTTTCGTGCAGTACCCGCACCAGCTGGTCGATCTCCGCGCATATGTCGTCGCCGAGGGGGGTATAACCGTCGACGGAGCGCATCTTCTCGGGCGTGGCCTCTATGATTGGGGCGCCGACAGATGCGCCACCGGTTACCCGGCACACCGCAGGCTGTTCGGACATCCGCAGCCCGCGAGTGCTTTCCAGCCAGCGCAGTAACTGCGGAATGGCGGAGATGGCCCCCAGATCCCAGCAGGTCCCAACGACCACCATCGCGATCGCGCTCCGGGCATGCAATCTGTGCACTGTCAAGCCCAGCTAACCCTGGCACAGACTAGCATCACTGCTGCGTCTGGTGGCAGTCTAGTTATTAACATCACATCGATTTGGCCGCCCACGTCTTTTAAGGTGGTGCCGACAATGGTTTTGGTGCTCAGCCGGATGTGCTTACCAGTTTGCTCTGCTAATCCGCATGCGATGAGCACGCCCGGGGCACCTCATCGGCGCTGCCACAGCCGTACACGGTTGCCGTGAAGTGATCAAAATCAATCAAATACAGAGTTGGGCATGCACGCCGCGCCAACATCGCTGCATGGGCTCGCTACTGGGTTGCATGGCGGGATATTCTAGGTTTTGGGGATGACGGTGCGCGCGTGTGTGGCTTGGCTAGCCAACAGATTACGTGCGGCCAGACAGGCCGTTCCTGCCACAGGCTAGTGCACCCACCGAGGCCAAAACGATCATCGGCCGCCGCGCGGCGCTCTATACGGCCACGCCACTAAAACTAAAGTGTAAGAAGGCCATGATGACGTTTGTATGAGCGGCTGAAAATAATACGATGTACATTGCGGATCAATTACGGTATCGAATCAGACTCTTCCAAACTTTTGCTCAGAAACAGCTGGTAAGCTAAGTACGAGAGGTTGGTTGAACGCCCCGGTGAGTGGTTTGAACCAGATGCTTAGGTCGTCTCGTCACATAACTACAACTGTCTAGTGAAGTGTCGACATGACCGCACGCAGCAAGGTATCTGGCTCACCTCGCGATGCTTCCGCCAGTATGAGGTATTCCAGACACGTACAGTTGAGGCCCGCAGACTCGCGATCAGCGACGGTTCCTCCTTCGGCCTCAACGTCACTGCGCGAGTTGCCGCGTTGGTGTCGCTACTGACGGATCCGGCCAGTTTTGGCTGGTCGGCTTAGCTACTATTTCTAGCGTGCCGTGGCCGTGGGGCCTCATCGATGTGACGTACCGTGTTCCACTCCCTAGGTTTGTGACCATTCGGGCGCAGGTGAGTCTTACCCAATGTCAGCTCAGTTGGTGCGAGCGCCTGGAGTTATAGCCGTGGACGGCACACGGCGGGTTATTGTCTACTTGCATCGCGGTGCGTTCTTAGCCGATGGAGCAAAATCGGATGGCAAGCTCGTCCAGACGCTGTCAAACTTTGCTGACTCGGCGTTTCTTGTGGTCAACTATCGGCTATTACCTAAGCACTCGATCGGTATGGCCCTCGAGGACTGTTACGACATTTACCGGTGGTTGTGGTTGCGCGGATACAACCCGGGACGATTGTGTTTGGCTGGGGATTCCACTGGTGGATATCTTGCGCTCGTCTGCGTGCAGCGGTTGCAGGAGGAAGGCGAAGAGCCAGCAGCGCTTGTGGTCATCTCGCCATTTTTGCAGCTAGCAAAAGAATGCAAGCAGGCGCACCCCAACAAGTACGTATTACATGCTTAGAGCGACGCAATGTTCCCGGAAAGGGCATTCAACGCGCTTGTCGCATTGGTATGCTAGTGTTATGCGCGCCGAAGGACGGCTGGGCGAAGAGATCTAGATCGATGTGAGCCCCTGGCACACAATCAAATCCCGGCCTGACACGGACATTTATTCACGTTTCTGGATCTGAGGGGCTGCTGCACGACGCGCAGTTGGCCGCCAGCCGGCTGGCTGCCGGTTGGTGTGCCGGCTTGTAGATACGGGTCTGGCCTGACCAGGTCCAAAATTTTCAGCTGGCCGCGCCGCTGGTGCCAGAGGTGGTCCGTTCGCTGCGCCAGATTGGCGAGTACATCCTCGAGGCCACCGGATAGCGGATCGGGGTGGTTCGCCATCACCCGAGTGGTTGTGGGTGGCAAGAATTCGCCTGAGATTATGAACACATGCGGATTGCGCAGCACATCAGTGACCTCATCGGCGGCACGCCACTGGTCCGCCTGAATTCTGTCGTCCCGGCCGGTACCGGGGTCGTAGCGGCAAAGGTCGAATATTTCAACTCCGGGGGCAGCTCCAAGGACCGGATCGCGGCTAAAATGATCGATGCGGCAGAGGCCAGCGGTCAGCTGAAGCCGGGCGGCACCATTGTCGAACCTACGTCGGGTAATACCGGTGTTGGTCTGGCTTTAGTCGCCCAGCATCGCGGGTATAAGTGTGTGTTCGTCTGCCCCGACAAAGTTAGCGAGGACAAACGGAATGTGCTGTTGGCCTACGGAGCCGAGGTAGTCGTATGTCCGACGGCCGTGCCGCCCGACGATCCGGACAGCTACTACAGCGTTTCCGACCGGTTGGTCGCCAAGATCGACGGTGCCTGGAAACCAGACCAGTACGCCAACCCAGCAGGACCGGCCAGCCATTACGAGACCACTGGCCCGGAGATTTGGGCCGACACCGACGGTAGGGTAACCCATTTCGTCGCTGGCATCGGTACCGGTGGGACAATCACCGGCGTGGGCCGCTACCTCAAGGAGGTGTCCGGCGGATTGGTACGTATCATCGGTGCCGATCCGGAAGGGTCAGTGTATTCGGGCGGTACCGGACGGCCATATCTGGTCGAGGGGGTGGGCGAGGACTTCTGGCCGGCGGCGTACGACCCGATGGTGCCCGATCAGATCATCGCGGTGTCTGACTCCGACTCGTTCAATATGACCAGGCGGTTGGCCCGCGAAGAAGCGATGCTGGTCGGCGGGTCGTGTGGCATGGCGGTCGTGGCTGCTCTGCAAGTGGCCGAAGAAGCCGGGCCGGCCGCGCTGGTCGTGGTCTTGCTGCCGGACGGCGGCCGTGGCTACATGTCCAAGATCTTCAATGACGCCTGGATGTCGTCGTATGGGTTCCTGCGTAGCCGTCTGGACGGGTCTACCGAGCAGCCCATAGTGGGTGATGTGTTGCGTCGGAAATCGGGCGCGTTGCCCGACTTGGTGCACACCCATCCGTCGGAGACGGTGCGCGATGCCATTGGCATTCTGCGTGAGTACGCGGTATCCCAGATCCCGGTTGTCGGCGCCGAGCCTCCGGTGATGGCGGGCGAGGTTGTCGGCAGCGTCTCCGAACGGGAACTACTTTCGGCCGTGTTTGAAGGTCGTGCCAGCTTGGCCGACGCCGTCTCGGAGCACATGGGCCCGCCACTACGACTAATCGGCGACGGTGAGTTGGTTAGTGTGGCCGGTGAGGCGCTGCGCGACTCCGATGCGCTGATGGTGGTGGAGAAAGGCAAACTGGTCGGGGTCATAACGCGATACGACTTGTTGGGTTTCCTCTCGGAGGGCGCACCGCTACGTTAGCGGGATGATCGAGCCGCAAGTTAGTTCGGCTACAAACCAAACACGGCGACGACTCGATACGCCGAAACCCGTGCCCGTTCGCTACGCGAATTTGTTCTCAGGTAGGGTAATGCGGCCTAGTTCAGCTCCTCCGCAGTGGAAGGTTACCCATGACCGATCAACCGCCGCCGAGCGGGTCTAACCCGACACCTGCTCCGCCCCCGCCCGGGTCATCCGGTGGGTATGAGCCTTCGTTTGCCCCGTCTGAGCTGGGCTCTGCCTACCCGCCGCCTACTGCGCCACCCGTCGGTGGTTCTTACCCGCCACCTCCGCCGCCCGGCGGTTCTTACCCGCCACCTCCGCCGCCCGGCGGTTCTTACCCGCCACCTCCGCCTTCCACCGGCGCGTACGCGCCGCCTCCACCTGGACCGGCGATCCGCTCACTGCCTAAGGAGGCCTACACATTCTGGGTCACCCGGGTGCTGGCTTATGTCATCGACAACATCCCAGCCACGGTCCTGCTCGGCATTGGCATGTTGATTCAGACGCTCACGAAGCAAGAGGCGTGCGTCACTGATATCACGCAGTACAATGTTAATCAGTACTGTGCTACTCAGCCTACCGGCATCGGCATGTTGGCGTTCTGGTTCGCATGGTTGATGGCGACGGCCTACCTGGTCTGGAACTACGGCTATCGCCAGGGCGCCACCGGCTCCAGCATTGGCAAGACGGTAATGAAGTTCAAGGTGATCAGCGAGGCTACTGGGCAGCCAATCGGTTTCGGTATGTCGGTGGTGCGCCAGCTCGCGCACTTCGTCGATGCGGTCATCTGTTGCATCGGGTTCTTGTTCCCGCTGTGGGACTCCAAACGGCAAACCCTGGCGGACAAGATCATGACGACGGTGTGTCTGCCGATCTGACACAGTGCCACGACTTGGCAGGCTAGTCGGCGGCCCCCCAACCGCTGACCGCAGCGGCCATCTCTTAGGCTAATCGTCGATGAGCGAAGATTACCGGGGACACCACGGCATTACCGGACTAGCCACCAAAGCCATCCATGCTGGCTATCGTCCGGATCCGGCAACAGGGGCAGTGAATGTCCCGATTTATGCCAGTAGTACTTTTGCCCAAGATGGCGTCGGTGAGTTGCGTGGCGGATTCGAATACGCGCGTACCGGCAACCCCATGCGCGCCGCTTTAGAGGCATCCTTGGCCACGGTCGAAGAGGGCGTTTTTGCGCGAGCCTTCAGTTCCGGAATGGCTGCTAGCGACTGTGCCTTGCGGGTCATGCTGCGGCCGGGGGACCACGTGATCATCCCGGATGACGTCTACGGCGGCACCTTCCGGCTGATAGACAAGGTCTTTACTCAATGGAACGTTGACTACACGCCGGTACCGCTGTCTGATTTGGACGCGGTCCGCGCCGCGATCACATCACGGACCCGGCTGATATGGGTGGAAACACCGACCAATCCGCTGCTGTCCATCGCAGATATCACCAGCATCGGCGAACTAGGCAAAAAGCACTCAGTAAAGGTGTTGGTGGACAACACCTTTGCTTCACCCGCGCTGCAACAGCCGCTGATGCTGGGGGCAGACGTCGTGTTGCACTCGACCACAAAGTACATCGGCGGCCACTCTGATGTGGTGGGCGGCGCGCTAGTCACCAACGACGAAGAGCTGGACCAGGCTTTCGGCTTCTTGCAGAACGGAGCCGGTGCGGTGCCGAGCCCGTTCGACGCGTACCTAACGATGCGCGGATTGAAGACTTTAGTGCTGCGGATGCAGCGGCACAACGAAAATGCCATTACTGTAGCGGAATTCCTGGCTGGGCATCCGTCGGTGAGCGCCGTGCTGTATCCGGGCTTGCCCAGCCATCCCGGGCATGAGGTCGCTGCACGGCAGATGCGCGGCTTCGGCGGCATGGTTTCGTTGCGGATGCGAGCCGGCCGACTAGCCGCCCAGGATCTGTGTGCCCGCACCAAGGTGTTTACCTTGGCTGAATCCTTGGGTGGAGTGGAGTCGCTGATTGAGCAGCCCAGTGCCATGACGCACGCGTCGACAACCGGGTCGCAATTGGAAGTACCCGACGACCTGGTGCGGCTTTCGGTCGGTATTGAAGACGTCGGCGACCTGCTGTGCGACCTCAAGCAGGCGTTAAACTAACTGCGCCGACTGTGAATCTGATGACGCGACGCCGGCCGTCGCGGGATTCACACTTGCGATAATTATGAGTGGTAAGGCTCAGCGCTGATCAACGTGACTTGAACGGTGTTGCCATTGGGTACGGTGTAGCTGCGAGTCTCACCCACCTTGGCGTCGATCAGGGCGCCCCCCAGTGGTGAATTTGGCGAGTAAACCTCGAGCTTGCCCTCGTTGACGCCCTCCTGGCGAGTGGCTATGAGGAATGTCTCGGTGTCGGACTTGTCGTCGTTGTAGTAGACCTTGACCACCGAACCGGGCAGCGCCACGCCGGACTGCTTGGGCGCTTCACCGACCTTCGCGATGTTGAGTAGATCTTGCAGCTGGCGGATGCGGGCTTCCTGCTGGCCCTGTTCCTCGCGGGCGGCGTGATATCCGCCGTTCTCGCGCAGGTCACCCTCCTCGCGGCGGTCGTTGATTTCCGCGGCGATGACCGGACGATTTGCGATCAACTGGTCGAGTTCGGCCTTTAGTCGGTCATGTGACTCCTGGGTCAACCAGGTCACCTGAGTATCCGTCATTTCGTCGTGCTCCTTGTGTTCTCGGCTTCGCTTATCCGCGTAAGTATTTGATTCCCCGCTGCCCAGGGGGCGTATCCGGGTCACCCCGTGTAGCTGCTGTTCCGTTTCGCTCATGGCTACCAATGCAGCAGTCAATACACGGTCCCAGCAGGAACCGTGTATTGACTCATGCTACCACCGCGAAAACAGCTGGTGACGTCGCCCGTTAGCATTTGTCGTTTAGTCAGGCTGGGCGCAGGTAGCCCGGTACATCGGTTCCGCAGCCATAGATATCGGCCATCACCGGTGGTCGGGCGGATTTCACCGTCGTAACTACCTGAACCGTGGTCGCCTCGGCTGGTGCTACCAACACTTCACGTCTACCTGTTTCGCTGCCGTCTTTGGCACGAACTCGCACAATGCAATCTACCGGACGTGACGGGTCGGAGCGCATCACGCTTATCGTCACCGACACCGTCTCGTCGTCGAGAACTCGGTAGCTGGCGAGCGAGCCCGCAACGTCGCTGGTGCCGAGCCGTTGGTAACCGATGACAGCGATGCCAGTGCTGGCAGCAACAGCCAACACGGTCAGCGCGATGACGCCACGGTGCCGTGATCTGCCGGGCAGTCGGGAACGTCCGTACCGGGTCTCAGTAAGTGGGGTGAAAGCTTGGTTCATGAGTGGCTTGTCGGATGCCGTACCCTGGCCAACAGGATGCAATGATCTAGCAGTGGAATTATATATAGGCTCAGGAGTCGACCGGCGAACGGACAAGGGGGCCTGTGAGCGAACTGCGCTTGATGGCGGTACACGCTCACCCTGACGACGAATCCAGCAAGGGCGCTGCCACTCTCGCACGTTACGCCGACGAGGGCCATCGGGTGCTGGTGGTGACGTTGACAGGCGGTGAACGTGGCGAAATTCTTAACCCGGCAATGGACCTGCCTGATGTACATGGACATATTGCCGAAATTCGCCGCGACGAGATGGCGAAGGCAGCCGAGATCCTCGGCGTGGAGCACACTTGGCTGGGCTTCATCGATTCCGGCTTACCCAAGGGTGACCCGCCGCCCCCGTTGCCCGACGATTGCTTTGCGCTGGTGCCGCTGGAGGTGTGCACCGAGGCGTTGGTGCGGGTGGTTCGCAAGTTTCGTCCGCACGTGCTGACCACTTACGATGAGAATGGCGGCTACCCGCATCCCGATCACATTCGCTGCCACCAGGTCTCGGTTGATGCCTACGAGGCTGCCTGCGACTATCGGCGTTTTCCGGACGCCGGCAAGCCGTGGACGGTGTCCAAGCTGTACTACAACCACGGCTTCCTGCGGGCTCGGATGCAGTTGCTGCACGATGAATTTGCTAAGCATGGTCAAGCCGGCCCATTCGACAAGTGGCTCGCGCAATCGAACCCCGCGCACGACCCGTTTGAGTCCCGGGTGACGACTCGGGTCGAGTGCTCGGCGTATTTCAGCCAGCGCGACGACGCTTTGCGGGCGCATGCTACCCAGATCGACCCCAAAGCCGAATTTTTCGCAGCGCCAATATCCTGGCAGCAGCGGCTATGGCCGACCGAGGAATTCGAATTGGCCCGCTCGCGAGTCCCCACTCGGTTGCCGGAGCACGATTTGTTCGCTGGAATCGAGGCGGCCGGGTGAGCCATATCTTTCTCACATTGATTGCTGATGGTGAATTGCAGTATCATGGGCCCGATTTTGGCAAGGCGAGCCCGATGGGCCTGCTAGTTATCGTGTTGCTGTTAGTCGCCACGTTGTTGCTATTGTGGTCAATGAATCGACAGCTTAAAAAGATCCCCGCATCATTCGACTCTGAACACCCCGAGCTGGACCAGGCCGCCGACGAAGGCACCGAACTGGGGGGCTATCTTGATGAAGAGCCCTCCGACACCGATCGCAACGGACCTTCGCTACCACCGGAACCCGGCGCTGACTCCGGCTGATTCGCCCCGGGCAAATATCCTGGGTCTGATGACCAGTCCGTATTTGTGCCGGCATACTGGAAACCCGGTGCATTGGCAGCAGTGGACGTCACGGGTATTGGCGGGTATGGCTGCGCGTGATGTGCCGATCCTGTTGTCCGCCGGCTACGCCATAATCGATCACTGGTGTCACATCACTGATGCCTTACTGCCTACCGTTTTTTTGCGGCACTTACTATCCCAAAGTCGCTTTCTTGCAAATTCTTTCGGTTATTTCTGACGCCTGGCAGGACTTCCGTGCCGGCGTCGAGGAGGCATCCGAGCACATCCCTACATCGACCGATGAGTTGCGCTCGATGGCTGGGGCACTCAGTGCGCTCCTGGAGCCGCACGGTGGTGGTTCTGCGGTGACGTCGACATTGTGCGATTAACGCCGTGGCAACCGTGCTGCACGACCAGGACACTGCTCGTGGTGGTTTCCACGGAGCGCCCAAGTTCTCGCCGTCGGCGATGGTGGAGGAGGTTGCACGTGCTGGGAGTGCGATGGCCCGGTGCGGCGTTTACGACCAACTCGACGGCGGGTTTGTCCGGTGCGGCGTTGACGACGCTTGGGGCTTGGGTGATACTGCATCTCGGGAAGATGTTGTTATTACGACGTAAACGTACTATTGTTGTGCCCGTATGCGCCTTGGGTCCATAGCACCGGAGTCCGGTTAACTCGCCGGGTCGCCGCGCCGACCGCCCGTTTGTTGCTCGACGAGCTGGCCGATGCGGGAATGTTCACTTCGTTACTGGATACTGCCGCCGACGGTCGTGAGGGCTCGACCCATGTCTGGACGCCAGCGCATCTAACCGAGGTGCTAGACGACGAGGACGGCCGTTGGACCTGGGACGTTTTCACCGTCACCGGATCCCTCCGAACATGGGGCGGCGGTGCTGTATCTGCATGGGGATCCGGATTCGCAACGACTGTAACGGACCGGACCGCGCTGTTGGCTGCGCGGCTTACCCGCGCACAACCCGGACGCGATGACAAGATTGTCGTTTCCTGGCGGTAACCGCCCTGAGCTAGATCAGTGTGCCATTGTAAAAAACTCTAATTAGAGCGAGCCGGGCGGGACTCTGCTACAGCGTTGCCGAACTTGCATATGGCCGACGATGGTGGGCCAGCCTGGGCTGGGTGGTCGGCGACAGCGCGGTGATCCATGAAGGCCATGCTATGTTGGTTAACGTACTGGCAAATTGTACCAGCTGACTTCCGATAAAGTCTGGTGGCTACGGTGATTGACCCGCTTGACACCGCGTTGCGGCATTTTGCTCACGTGACGCGTCCTGACCGCTGGTTCGGACACCACCGACACCGTGGACGACGCCAAGAAGCTGACAGCTGTGGCCTGACGATACGCAGGATGGCTGACGCCGTAGGGGCCGTCGATCACTGAGGCACTGCTGACCCGTTGCAGATTACGATCGCCTATAAACCATCGCAGTCATCTTTATTGGTCTATTGGCCGACGCGCGTCGGACGGAGCGATAGTCGTCAGTGGTGACACTAACTCGTCAACGCTGCTCGTCAGTAGGAACCGGGTGGCCGGTGCCGCTGTGGCCCACGTATGCCACGGATGAATCTGCGATCGACCGGTCACTAGAGTATCGGATCTACCGGCATCCGGGCTTACGTGAACTAGTTCGACGTTAAGGCGTGTTGGTGTTCGGTGGCACGCACGTTCGGATTGACGGGGTTGAATTGTACTTTGTGTGCATGTTCTGTTGTGGGGGTGGAGTAAAGGGTGGCGGTGTGTTGCAGTGTTGTGAGTTGATGTGATCGATCGTTAACCGTTCGTTTGGGTTGGGTGGGGGTGGGGATCGTGCGTGAGATCACCAGCAAGGGTGGGGCCCGCGTGTTTGCGGGTTGCTTTGGGGGTTGCACTGATTCGACACCAACTATGCTGGCTAAGACGCTCAATCGGGTTACTGAGCTTGTATTGCTTAGCTATGCAGTGAGCAGTGGGCCAGTGGCTTTAAAGGCCGGCAAGGTGAGCGTTGTGGGCAGCTGCGTACGGAGATAGACATGTGTGCTGGCCAAGAAGTACAGTCCCGAACAAATTGTGGGGGTGTTGGCCCAAAACCTATCCCGACCGGCCCGAAAGATGCAGGTGTCCTATAAAACACTTCAACATCGAGTCCAAGCTCAACCAACATGTGCGCACTGGGTGGATGTTCCGCACGCTGAGGGCACAGCACGCTAAAACCGGGCACCACCATTATTCTCTAGGTATGGCCACCACCAGTGCACGTCCCGCGAAAACTACACGACCGTGTGGTGCTCTAACCTCATAGCATTGGGCGGATGATGTAATCATCGGCAAAAATTAGACCCCCAAATCGGCGCCCTGGCCGAACACAAGTAGCGGATTCGTGCAGCTGCTACACCTATCCAAGGACCACAGCACTGATGTGATCACTGCGGCCATGATCAACCACAAGACAACGCCCTACCACAGAATCGCTGTACAACCCCAGCGTGAGACCAAGACCTCGAAACGACTCTCATACCCGCATCACCACGGCATCGATACCGACCTTTGCGACCTGACGCACCGACCCGCCAATACACTGACCCACCACCCTTTACTCCACCCCCACAACAGAACACAAAGTACAATTTGCGGTAGTCACCGGTGACAACTTCCAACAACTAAGAATCCAACCCTTACAGGTAAATTTTGGCCAACACTGCCAATGTCAGGACCACCGGAAATACCGGTAGACCGAAAGTGAACGCCCCCCAGGCATGCTTACGGCGCTGACGTAACCACCATCCGCACATCCCGGAGCAGAATACCGACACCATCGACAGGATCAACACGATCAGGCTCCACTGACTGACTGTCGTGATGTTATATCCGATCGACATGACCACAAGCCAGAGTACGTAGCCGGTGGCCACCCCGCCGATGGCTCCCACTGCGATCTCGGGGGTGTCGTTGCCAATCAATCGGTTGTCTCCAGCCGCCACAAGCCGTTACTGAATGCTCAGAAGTTGATCATATGGCCGATTAGGCCGTGAAAGCACTCCTGCAGCGCCTCTGACAGCGTCGGATGCGTATGCACGTTGCGAACCAGCTCGGTGGCCGTCAAATCCCATTTCTGCGCGAGCGTGAGCTCCGGTAGTAACTCGGACACGTTATGGCCGATCATGTGCCCGCCCAACAGCTCCCCATACTTGGCGTCCGCAACGAGCTTGACGAAACCGCTGGGGTCACCCATGCCGTGCGCTTTCGCGTTGGCAGTAAACGGGAACTTAGCGACTACGACGTCATAACCCCCGTCTCGGGCTTGCTGCTCGGTCAGCCCGAAGCTGGCCACATTCGGCTGGCAGAACGTTGCGCGTGGCATCATACGGTAGTCACTGAGCGCCAAAGTCTCTGCGCCGGCGATAGCCTCGGCCGCAACCACCCCTTGGGCTTCGGCAACATGGGCCAGCTGCAGCTTACCGGTAACATCGCCGATGGCATAGATGTGCGAAACATTGGTTTGCATATAGTCATCGATGTCGACCGCCTTGTCGGCGGTCAAAGCTACCCCGACCTTGTCCAGTCCGTAACCGTCGACGTTGGGAGCAAACCCGATGGCCTGCAACACTTTGTCGGCCTTGAGTTCCTGGAATTGTCCGTCCTTGCTGACAGCCACCAAGACATGCGAACCGTTGTCAGAGATGGACTCCACTTTGGTTCCGGTAAGGATTTTGATGCCCATCTTCTTGAATTGCTTCTCGATCTCCTTAGACACTTCGGCGTCCTCGTTGGGCATCGCGCGCGGCAGGAATTCCACGATCGTCACGTCGACACCGTAGTTCTTCAGGACGTAGCCGAATTCTATACCGATGGCCCCTGCACCGACGATGACGATCGAGTCGGGAAGCTCCCGGGTCAGGATCTGCTCCTCGTAGGTAATCACGTTGGTCGACAGCAACGTGCCAGGCACCAGCCGGGTTTTACTGCCGGTGGCGATGATGACGTTGTTGAACGTGACCTTTAGCGGAGTTTCAGGGACGCCTTCCGACAATTCAACGGACAACGTGTTGGCGTCGGTGAATCTGCCGTAGCCGTGTATCTCGGTGATCTTGTTTTTCTTCATCAGGAAGTGCACGCCGGCGACGCGACCCTCGGACACCTTGCGGCTACGGTCGTAGGCAATCCCGTAGTCGAAGCTGGCATCGCCGCTGATGCCGAAAGTCTTCGCCTCTTTAGTGAAGATGTGTGCGAGTTCGGCGTTGTGCAATAACACCTTGGACGGGATGCAGCCGACGTTGAGGCAGATCCCTCCCCAGTACTTGGGTTCGACGACTGCTGTGCTCAAGCCGAGCTGTGCAGCACGAATGGCAGCGACATATCCGCCCGGACCGGCTCCGAGCACAACGACATCATAGTGAGTCACGACAGCTACACTAGTGGCCGGCTACGCGGTGACCTCTGAACGGGTCACGCGCGTACTTGAACGTGCGAACCGAGATCCGCTGGGCGTCAGTAGGAACGACACCAAACCAGACAGTGAGCGACCCGTTCGTACTAAATATGTTTAGTAGTTAGTTCATAGATTTCATAAATGAGGGGTCTCCGCGGCGACGAAGGCAAAAAGGGGCCTGACAGCACCGCAAGTGCCAAACGTCGTGATAAGCTCACTTTCCAGGGACTAGCATCACGCCTGCCAGGGTGCGTCCGACGACATAGACTAGCACCATAAACCATAAATAGCGGCGCTGTCGTGTCAATCGAGTGATACCATACAATAAAATCAGGGTGAGCCCGATCTCCGCGACGGCGATTAATACATCGAGGATCGCCGTAACCAACTTCCACCACTTCAGATAACTGGTAACGACCGGCTACTGCAACCGGTACGGCAGCCAACTCGGCTGCTAAATTCTCGTCTCGCTAGCCACTGCCAGGTCAGATTTCTCCGGCCCGGTGTATGAGTGGCGGCTGCTGCGAGTCAATGCCATCAAAATCAAGCTTGAACAGGACTGACTCCTTGTCGATGTTGACATCAGGGACGAACGGTTAAGTTCCCGTGCTGGGTTTGCGATCTGGGTCGATGTCTTCGTCAGCCACGAGACGTAATTTCGATAGCGGCGAGCGCACCTAAACAACCTGGCGCCACCGCGAGGATGAAAATGAGCCTAGAATCGCTACCCATCGACACCCGGAAAACAGAATTAAGCGTCCTGTACCAGTCACACTGGGAATACCGAACCCAAGGGCAATGACGACGTCGGGCCGGATCCTCTGATGAACCAACACGGTGCACGCCACTCCAGTCAGCAGCTCGACCGTGCTTCCGATCAGCAGCGCGCTGGCCAGCCAGGGGCGCGCGGTACAACGGTGGCGATCATACTGCGGTTACCAATGACCGGTGCGGAGCGATCACGGGCCCGGCCGCGTGCTCCAAGTTCACCACCTGACCGCGCTAAGGTGGCCCGTTCGCCTCCCGCGTAGGCGTTGCCAGTGGTGATCGGTGTGTGCCTGCAATGGCGCCTTCTTCGCGCCGGTGCAAGCCCGACCGCGACTGAGGAACCGCACGCTTTTCGCTGTTTCCAGACTGAACCCACAGCCGCAGCACAGAACCACATTGAGGACCAGCTAGGTGCGTTTGTCTCCTTGGTAGTCGGCCTGGTACTGCGGTTAAAATCTACACTGGGATCCCTTGGCCGACATCGAGCACGTTGAGCAAGACGTCACGGTTGCCGATAACGAAGTCTGCACGTGGGTAGCCCATCGGCGATGACCTACCGAAGCAGCCTCCGGACTGGTGGAACAGCACTATTCCGTGCTGGTCTTGCAGGGAAACCACCCCGCCGGCGGGGTGGTTTGGGGCGCAACCATCAGAAAAATACCAGCGCCTTGTCCGAATTAGGACACTAAACAGATTCTTTGTCTGTCGGTATATGGTCGAGCATCATATTTTGGGTCTCGCGGGCGAAACCTGCCTGGCTTGTAGCCGTCGAAGGCCGCGTGGGCGTGATAGGGTTTATAGCAGTTGATCCACATTTCGCTGGCTTGAGTGTCCCGGCTGGGCCCCGGTAGGCGATATTGCAATCGCGGCTCCACATCCCAACACCAAGACTGTAAGGGGTGTCGTTGTCGATACTATATAAAGTCGCCATCGGTGAACGGTGACATCGCGATCATCGCCCCGAAGAATTCCTCCTGGAAGATCTTTATCTTGGCGTTGCCGGCAATGATCGCCGAGTATACATAAAACCCGCAGGCCAGGTTCTTGCCCAGATCGGCCCGCTCACCACCGGTGATCCGGGTGGGACGCTCTCGTCTTTGTCGATCTCTATTGTATGTAAGACAACACCTTCTCTAGCTGATCGTTGGAAGCCTGAGAATCCAGCATCGCCTCGGTGTCCAACGAATTGACCTGGACTGCTTTGGTTTGGATCGCCGCCAGTTTCAAAACTCGTCATAGATATCGGTCTGGAATCAGGCTGGGCGATGGCCCGGTGCACACTCTGGTTGATGGCTAACACGGTGAATCCTTCGGCGCCTTGTCTTGGAAGTTGTCGTTGACGACCGTCATGTCGGAGAAGAAGGTTATTGGGGCTCTGGCCGTCGAGTTCCAGGCTGCCCGGGACACCTGCACTGGCATAGGTGTTTGTTCAGCCGGTTTGAGCACTACCGCATTGCCTGGCGCTAGTTTCCAGGCGCCCATTGGTATGGTGAAGTTCCACGGAATGATCTTCCCCACCATGCTGAGCGGATCACGTAAATGATAGGTGACAGTGTCCTCGTCGATTTAAGACAGCGAAACTTCCTGGGCGCAGATCGCGTCGGTGAAATACCGGAAATGTTCTGCCGCAAGCGTGATGTCGGTGGCCAGCACTTCCAGGATCGGGTTGCTGTTATCCCAAGATTCGGTTATTGCTAACGCGGCTATGTATTAGCCAATACAATTGGTGATCTTGTTAAGGATCGTTTTCCACTCGGCAGGGGCGATCGTACTCCAGACCGGGCACAGCGCAGAGCTCCTTTTTGATGCCAGCCTCGTCAGATTGGGCTACCTAGCAAAACGTCTGTCCGGTCACCGACGTCGGATTCTCGACATAACTGGCCTTGGTGGACGGTCACCCACTTGGCCCCATAAAATTATCGTACCGGGATTCATACGACATCGGTGCCCCAGCGGAGTCCGGACGTGGGAAAAATAATCCTCAGTTTGGTCCCTCGTTTACTTACAGTACCAAATATTCTAATACACAGAGATGTAATGCAATGCATATTACCGTCGACGCCACCGTGTCTTCCCTGACATCGGAAGTCGCTCGGACATCCGCATCCCACTACCCGTATCTGTGGTTCAGAGAGATCACCAGTGTGAAGGCGCTGGATTGGGTGCGCGCGCAACGAACCGACACTGGCTGATTTGTGCGATGCGGAGTTCGAGCGGATGCACACCTAGGTGCTCGACACCGATATCTGGATCCTGTACATGAATCGTCGTGGTGAGTACCTATTACAACTTCTGGCGCGATGCCACCAACCCCCGCCGGCTGTGACGGCGCACCACACTCAAACGTTACCGTAACGATTCCCCCGAGTGGGACGTGCTTATCGATATCGATGAACTAGGGCGAATTGACAACGAGAAATGGGTGTGGGCTGGCTACTTGCGTCATCATACCTGACCACACGCGGACGCCGATCAGCCTCTCTCGAGGTGGCGTGATGCATCGCTCATGTGTGAATTTAACATGTTGACAAGCGAATCCGTAGTTCACGTGTTAGAATTACCGGAGGGCTAAATCAGATGTAATTTGGGACGACCTCCAAGATAACGTGTTGGTGGGCAACGGCTTTGGCGCTGACTCACTTACCGAGTTCGGCTATACGCGACCGATCAAGCGATGGTGTCTAAACACGCCATTGGCCGATGCAAAGACCTCTTTTGAGGATGGTAAGCTCCGATGTCCCGATCTTTGCGTCCGTCGATCGAACGCTAGGCTTCGCATGCACCTTCATGGGGCGAGCGCTAGCTTTATGGAATTAGAAGCTCTACGAACTTCGCGGCTCGGAGCTGCTTAGCATCGACAAGCCCACCGATGCGAGCGCGTCGATCTATCGCAATTGGCTGTTGATTGCGCTGCGCACTGATTGGATTTTCGGCACTAACACTTACCCCACGGTCTTGCTGTTGTCCGCTAACTATGACGAATTCCTCGACGACACAGCAAAACTGCGCGTGGTGTTCGAGCTCTACGAGCACACCTCGCTAAACATACTCTATGTGGATCCATGACCAGCTGTTGATCGTCAACGCCCGCCGATGTGGCCAGCTGCGTCTAGATCGCTACACCAGATAGCTCGCAACGCGAACCATTGGCAGGCATCCCGGTCACCGCCAACACCGTACTCCACCGTCATCGTCGCCGCGTACGAGCACGGCGACGGGTTCTTTCTCGACTCCAGCGGATTCGACACACCCTCTCGATTGCTGCGGGGCGCGACCAAATGGACAACTAGATCAAATCAATTTGACACCAGCTTTCTTAGATGCTGAAAACACCATCGTGGCCAAATGTTTTGTGCTATCAACAGAATGGCAAGTTGATTCTGTACCTAGTGGTTCGACCCGGAGACACCAAAAACAGCCGTGGCTGACACTGTTCAACGGTTATGGTGGGTTTGTAAGGTCATCCAGCACATAAGGATATGGGAGTGCTGGATCAGCCGTGGCTGGACCACGAGGGTACTTATATGCTAGTCACTAATACGCGGCGACGGTGAATATAGGCCTGGCTGGAACACGCGGGAGACGCTCGATGGCTTACACAAGGTTGCCGAGGATTTCGTTTCGGTAGCAAAAGATTTGGTGAACTGCGGCATGACAGGCGTCGAGCAGTTCGGCTCACGCGGCGGCAGCAACGGCAGGTTACTGATGGGCGTCATGCGGACCAAATATCCAGAAAAGTTCGGCATACTGGTCTGTGATATGTCAGCTGGACATGCGCTGCTACCATCGACTGTTGAACGGCGCTTCCTGGATGGCCTGCCATGGCAAGCCGGACAACCTCCACGACTGGGAGTTCATCGTTTAATCTTTGTTTTATTAGAGCATTTCGGTGACTTGGCAGTATCCGCCGGTGCTGTTCACCGCGGCGGCCGGGTGCATACTGGCCATTCCCGCAAGATGACCGCGACCCTTTAGGCAGCCGGGTCTGGTACTACGAAAACAGCGAGGGCGGGCACTCATGTGGGGCCGACAACGAGCAGTTAGTGTTGGGGGCGCTCAGTTACGCATTCCTGTACCGCAGGCTAGGGGCTGACTCGCGCAGCATATCGCGGCAAGGGTCCCGACTTACTTCGCTGCTGCTATGACTAGAACCCAATCCGGGGTCAATTTTGATAGCCTGCATTATGCGGCCACCGGTCCGGTCGCCACCATCACATTGGATAGCTCAGAGCACCTTAATACTATATTAACGTCCCACCTATTCTCGACAAGATCGAGACGATCGGCAGGCTGGCTGAGCGAGACCACGGTATCAAAGTCTATAGTGTTGCGTGGCGCCAGCCAGTCCTTTTCTGACGGCTATAATTTTGGCGGCGGGTTTCAGCAACGGGGGCGATGGCCTGATGACCTACAGGCAATGGTATCCAGGCAAAGAGTTCGCTAGAGTTACCGCTCGTGAGATTCGGCCTATAGAGAGGTTCATGGCCATTTAACTAGCCTCTAAGCCGATGATCGCTAGGCGCAAAACTGATGCGTCGCTGATTTTCAGCAACTACGCAAATGCACTGACATCGCCATTACCGACAACAACGCGATGATCGGCACCCATATAATCGGATATAGAGCTTATCTAATTGAAAGCATAAATATGCTTGCTCGGCCTTGCCAATGTCAAGTGGCACCCGCTTACTGGCCGGCCGTTGACCGGTGTCCAGGAAGCTGAAGTCAAGCTGATAAACGAATAGGTGCCGTTCGAATGCCTCTAAGCTTGTGTCACCGAGATTGCTGCCGAGCTGGTACGCATCCTCATTGTCGCAGTTGTGGGCACTAAGCCTGATCGTTAATCAGGCCGCTTGCGAGATACATGAACCTAGCGTCTACCCAGATGCTAGGTGGCATTCTGGATGGCCTGACGCGCAACATCCCGACGCGCTCGACTTGATCCGCGCCACCGAAACCCAAGGGGTACGGATCGTGATCGCACGCCGAGACGGCCCGTTCGACAATTACAGCCAAGCCGTACCCAAACTACGGCCGGACCCCTCAACATGTCTATTGTTCCTGCTGGCTCGTAAGCCTAGACTAGTAACTTGCTGTCGAAGCACTACTTCAAAACCCCGAAAGGGTTACGGTTAATCACCATGTCTCGGCTGAGCACCAGCCTATGTAAAGGTGCTGTTTTTCTCGTTTTCGGTATCATTCCTGTGGCATTTCCGACGACCGCCGTTGCCGATGGTTCCACGGAGGATTTTCCGATCCCCCGCAGGCAAATCGCCACCACCTGTGATGCAGAGCAGTATTTGGCGGCCGTCAGGGATACCAGCCCGATCTACTACCAGCGGTACATGATCGATATGCACAACAAGCCGACTGACATCCAGCAGGCCGCGGTCAATCGTATCCATTGGTTCTATTCCTTGAGCCCCACCGACCGTAGGCAGTATTCCGAGGACACCGCTACAAACGTCTACTACGAGCAGATGGCCACGCATTGGGGAAACTGGGCGAAGATTTTCTTCAATAACAAGGGCGTTGTCGCCAAAGCCACCGAGGTTTGCAACCAGTACCAGGCCGGAGACATGTCGGTGTGGAACTGGCCGTAGTCCTGTTCTAGTCGCGATTTGGCGCTTTACCCGCCGAGTCGGACCGATTCGTGTTGTCCCCCAATGCCCAATAGGAGGATAATCTAAATTAAGCTATTCGGCGGCGCGAGCCCGCCGGGTCGGCAGGAAGAAGTGGCAGTTATCATGCCTTGGTGCGCTTGCCGAACTGCTTACCGTGAGGATTTAGATCGTGCTCATCACAGTTATCGGTTATGGAATCACGACCGGCTCCGCGCCGATGCAGCTTGGTGCGGGCGAGACAATGCTTGTCACATGAGCCAAGTACCTGGTAACAAGATCCCGGACACGCTTGCTTCCCTCGATTGGCATCAGCTCACGTGCCAATCGGAAGCGGGCTGCACCAATCCGGCTACCCATATCGTGCACCGGCACGCCGTAGATGAATGCAGCAATCCGAATCTGGACCTGGGCGGAAACATCGTCGACATCTTGTGCCTCTGCTGTGTGCGCAGCCTCAGGCTCGTCGTGCTGCGGCAGGTCAGCAAACTGACTCGCCACCGGGGTGCATATTGTTTGACGTGCGGGGCGCCGTTGCACGAGCTGCGCGACATCATTCGCAACACCGTGCGGTTAGCCAGCTGACATGGTTTTTAACCGCACTTACCGTCATTAGTGCAGTATGGCTGCCAGGAGTCGACCGGTGTTTGCGGCGCCGGCTATTTTCTCATTCCTGGGCAGCGGCAGTGCATGAACCACCGGGTGGGCCGCAGCAACCGCGATGGACACCGAGCCCGCGTGGTCACACCAGCTAACAGTTAGTCGCTGTACACCAGGGACCGGTCTGGAGGTAATCCAACCGGAGCAGCCACGGTCAACAACGGTCGAGTGCGGCCCTGTTGCGGCCACCAGAACCAGCGTCCCAGCAGGGCAGCGATCGAGGGCATCATGAACGAGCGCACGATCAACGTGTCGAACAATAGACCCAGACCGATGGTGGTACCCACCTGCCCGATCACCCGCAGGTCGCTGACGACCATGGATGCCATCGTGAACGCGAACACCAGCCCAGCGTTCGTCACGACTTTGCCGGTGCCGCCCATCGAACGGATGATGCCGGTCTTCAATCCGGCCTGGATTTCCTGTTTGAACCGCGACACCAGCAGCAGGTTGTAGTCAGATCCTACCGCCAACAGCACGATAACCGACATCGCAAGCACCAGATAGTGCAATTCGATACCGAGAATATGCTGCCAGAGCAATACGGACAGTCCAAAGGAGGCGCCTAGTGAAAGCGCGACCGTACCCACGATAACAGCGGCGGCTACAAAGGCTCGAGTAATGATCAGCATGATGATGAAAATCAGGCAAAGCGATGAAATCCCCGCGATCACGAGATCCCAGTTAGCGCCCTCGTCGATGTCCTTGAAGACGGCCGCCGTACCGGCCAGGTAGATCTTGGTGTCCTCCAATGGGGTGCCCTTGAGAGCCTCCTCGGCTGCCGTGCGTATCGCGTTGATACTCGCGATACCCGCGACGCTGGCGGGATCCCCCCGATGTAAAATAATGAAGCGAGCCGCGTGTCCATCCGATGACAGGAATGATTTCATCGCGCGCTTGAAATCGGTGTTCTTGAAGACCTCGGGTGGAAGGTAAAATGAGTCGTCATTTTTGGCAGTGTCGAATGCCTTCCCCATCGTATTGGCGTTGTCGCTCAGCTCGTTCATCTGATCAAAGATCCCAGACATTGTGCTGTGCATGGTCAGCATGATGGTGCGCATGCTCTCCATGCTTTCGATCATCGGCGGGAATTGCTCCAACATCTGCGGCATCAGCAGATCCATGTTTTTGATGTCACCAACGATCGAGTTCAGTCTCTCGTCGATCTGGTCCACGCCGTCCAGCGCATCGAATATTGATCGAAATGACCAGCATATCGGAATGTTAAAACAATGTCTTTCCCAGTAGAAATAGCTACGAATCGGTCGCCAGAAATCATCAAAATTAGCTATTTCATCACGCAACTTGCTGGTAGTTTTTTGCATTTCTACAGTGTCGTTTAAAATGTGGTGAGTATTTTCTGTGAGCAACGCCATTAATTGATGCATACGCCTCATCGAAGCAATCGTTTCGGCCATATTTTCTGCCTGTCTTAGAAGGTCATTCATCCGGTCCTTCTGATACTTCATGGTTTGTACTTGTCCGGCATTTTGCATGCTTATCTGAAATGGTATCGAAGTATGATCCATTGCCGTTCCGTCGGGTCTGGTTATCGCCTGGACCCGGGAAATTCCTGGAACACGAAAGATTCCCCTGGCCAGCTTGTCCAGGATCAAAAAGTCGGCCGGATTTCGCATATCATGATCCGACTCGATCATTAAAATTTCGGGCTTCATCCGGGCCTGTGGGAAATGGCGATCCGCGGCGGCAAATCCTTGGTTGGCGGGGATGGACGCAGGAAGATACGCCCGGTCCTTGTAGTTAGTCCGGTATCCGGGCAGAGCCAGCAGACCGACCATGGCGATAGCGCAGGTGGTGATGAGAATGGGCAGCGGCCAGCGGACCACCACGGTGCCGATCCGTCGCCAGCCACGGACCTTGATCAGCCTTTTGGGTTCAAACAGACCGAAACGGCTGCCGACCGTCAACACCGCCGGTCCGAGGGTGAGTGCGACCGCCACGGCGATGAGCATCCCCACCGCGCACGGGACACCCAAAGTTTGGAAATAGGGCATCCGGGCGAAGCTGAGGCAAAACGTCGCCCCGGAGATTGTCAACCCAGAGCCTAAGATGACGTGGAAAGTTCCCCGGTACATAGTGTAGAAGGCCGCTTCTTTGTTTTCGTTGGCCTGGCGGGCCTCCTGGTAGCGCCCAGTGATAAATATCCCGTAGTCAGTGCCCGCCGCGATGGCCAAGGATGTGAGCAGATTCACCGCGAAGGTGGACAGACCGATGAGCCCGGTATGTCCGAGCAACGCGACGACTCCCCGCGCCACCGCCGATTCGATCCCGACCGTGAAAAGCAGCAGAATCACGGTGATGAACGATCGATAGACGAGCAGCAACGTCACCAAAATCACGATCACACTCGTTGCGGTGATCCGGATCATGGATTTGTCGCCACTATGATGCATGTCCGCGATCAAGGCTGACGCTCCAGTGACCCAAGCCGTTATTCCGGGAGGCGCAGGCGTCTGCACGACGATTTTGCGGACCGCATCGATGGATTCTTGAGCCAGCAACTCACCTTGGTTACCCGCTAGACTCAATTGGACATAGGCGGCCTTACCGTCATTGCTTTGGGCGCCGGGCGCGGTAAGAGGATCCCCCCAAAAGTCTTGAACGCTTTGCACGTGCTTGTCTGCCCGCAACTTGCGAATCAGGCCATCGTAAAATCTGTGAGCATCGTCACCGAGCGGCTTATCGCCTTCCAGGACGATCATTATTACACTGTCGGAGTTTCCTTCGTTGAAGACCTGACCCATCTTCTGCATCGCAATGTACGACGGTGCGTCCTTAGGGCTTAGCGACACTGAACGCTCTTGCCCAACGTCTTCTAGTGATGGGATAAAGACACTAACGGTGACGGCAATGGCTAACCATACCAAGATGATCGGTACCGCAAATCTGTGGATCATCCTTGCGACGAACGGTGGCTTGGTGTGGGTGTCCAGGTCGTTCGCGCATTTGACCGTCACGCGGACTTCACCAGGCAGTAGGTGTAGGCGTTGACTTCGTTGGAAACTCGCTCAGCTTTGACTACGCCGTCCACGATGATCCGGCAGCCGATACTATCAGTATTGCCCTGAGCCACGAGGTTTCCCATCACTGCGGCCAAGGTCGTGGTCATAAGTAACGACCATGGCAATTGTGCCCCATCGATTCGCTGGGGGTCGGAATTAGCATCGAAATAGCTGATATCTGCAACCGTTCCGGGTGGGCCGAAGACCTCGTAAACAATCTGCTTGGGGTTGAACGGCTTGCTGCTTCCCAGGTTGCTATCTGCGTAGGATTCGCGTTTCTCGGAGGCGAAATAACTGTGGACACGGTACACTACGAATCCCCCAACCACGAGCACCACAAGGATGACAAGTGGAATCCAAATTCGTGACAACAGCTTGAAAATTGAAATCCCCTTACCCCGTTGGCGTTTGGACATTGACGGCCCGATGTCCGCTCGACCAAGTTCAACTTCAGATCGTGGTGCCGGACTACCCGGACCACAAGCTCAGATCGCCACACCTTTGTGATGGTCGGTTCGAACCGAAGGCGTTTGGGCCGGAGTACAATCAAGTCTTGCCAAAGTAAATCACGGGGCCTTGTTGCTTCCTTCCTGCCGGGCTCTTGGAAAGAGTAACGCATATATCATGCGTAACGGCGCACTGCTGTGCCGCTGGCAAATCATGCCCGTGCGTTATGCAAATCACATTCTGTGAATTATTCCTATGGTGGTGGCACAACTTACGTTCCAGCGCTCCCGTACCGAGGGAAACAAGCGTCAACGGCCGGCCGCGGTCGTGGAAACCGCATGCCCACTGGCGCTTGAGACCGGTGTGACTTCGGTGACGTTGACTGCTGACGCCGGCCATGCCGGAATTCATTACTCCGCGGTGCGTCGCTACTTCACCTCTTATAAACATAAACTATAAATATAAATGAAGTACTGCTATACCTCGCCGCCGAGGGTGGGATACGTTGGTCGAATACGGTGTGTGAAACGTCGGCGAAATCCGGTCCGAGGTCACCATCGCGGATCGCTGAGACGTTGGCCAACGTCCTGGGCGCTGTTCTGCGATTTGCTCGCCAATCTGCACTGCATCTTGAACACGAAGTGGACGTCGAGGTCAAGTGGGCCAGTACCACTGCCGTGATTACCTTGGCGTACGCAATCCAGCAACATGTTGCCCGTGCTCGGGCGTTCGGGTGCATTAGACATACTTGCTGGCTGCCTGTTCTCTGGCGGCTACCGTGTGGCAAATCGCGCACCCCCAGAGCAGCTCACTGACGCTTATGCCGGATAACCGGAGATCCTCCCATCCGAGTGAAACCTTGACTTTGCCACAGCGCTGACTCGATTTCTCACTGCTACTTGCCTTGGCCTCATCGCCGAATCGCAGTGAGCAGAAACAGACGTTGTGCTGTGGCGAAGCAAATGGACGTTGACCACCGGTGCCTTGTGCGACGTTCAGGTGAGGGGCATTTTAGCGGGCTTTCTTATCTGGGACAGGAACGGTTTCGGCTGATGCCAATGCGGGGGCAAACGATGGTTAAAGCGGTCGCACGAGCAATGGGGCGCCAAATAAGTGAAAGACGATTGAGTGGCCAAGATTCCGGTTGCTGTCGCGGAGCGAGAAGTGCGGATCGTGATCGTGGTTGCAGTAATGGAGTTCGGTGTTTATCTGCTCCGCAGCTTCTTCTTTTACTTTCACGACAACAAGGCGGTTACCAATGGCTTTCCGCTGACATCCCAGCCGTTTAATACCAAACACTTAGTCCACTAATTTTATGGCCCCGCCAGTACTGTGGCCAACGCCAATATATATATATATATATATGCCCAACTGTAACGGGTAAGTTAATCCGACGCTGCCCTGGACGCTTTCGGTCGACCACAACACTTTCCGTCGGTAAACCCGTGCCACAACCGTCGGAAAAGAACATACGGTATCAATGACCACCAACGATACACCGGCCATGCAGGCGATGAAGCGGGCCAGCCAAATGTTCAATAAGTTCAACACCGACAGTGCTATTATTATCGTCCTAAAAGACGACAAAACAGATTGACGATGAGACCCACCACGATAATAAATAATACAGCGAGTTAATCCGGACGTCTTGGTGGATAAAAGCAGACTCAGCACGTCACAAAACTGCTGGAGGACCCATTGACGGTGGCCGGGTCGCAAAGCTCGGACAATCAAGCGGTCTATGTGCAAATGTATCTGGCCAGTAACCAGGGCAAAAACTTAGCCAACGAGTCTGTCCAACAAATCGTGAACGGCACGCCGGCGCTGTCGGACATCAAGGCCTACATGATCGGTGGTGCGGTTCCAGCCGGTGCCGATCAGTCAACGGCGGGTGAGCACAGGGTTCAACAAGTCACGATGATCACCTTCCTAGTGGACATTGTTATGTTGCTTTTTGTCTACTGTTCTGTTGTTCAGGTGAACCTGACCCTCGTGATGGTGGTAATTGAGCTCATGGTGGCCCGGCAAGGTATCATTTTTCAGCTTATAATAACACCATTGGACTATCACAACCTTAGCGGTAAATCTGCTTGTACCGCTGGCCATTGAACCGTGAGCTGACTATGCACTATTAGTCCTTAGATGGTCTCAAGAGGCACGCACTCTCGGTAAGGACGGGGAAAAACTTTCTACACCATGTTCCATGGAACTGCGCACGTTGCCATCGGTTCGGGTCTGACCATAACCGATGCTATGTACTGCCTCTGCTTCACCCGGTTGCCCTATTTCCGAACGCTCGGCTTGCTGTGCTCCGTAGGAATGCTGGTCGTCATGATCTCGGCGACCACGGTGAAGTGAGCCGTCCTTACTATCGACAGTTTTCCATTTATTAGACCCAAACGGAAGTTGCGGACCCGTGGATGGCCACAGGTGGGTACCGTTAGCCTGAGCAAATTCTTGCTATGTCTGTCGTGATTGCTCTTATCGAATTGCTCTATTTGCTTGGGTACAAGACTAATTAAGACAATTTCTGTTATTTTCCTAAAAGCACCACGAGAAAATCGAATCTACCGACACTGCCCGGAATTTTTCCCAGGCCCGGATAAAGCCAAAATTGCTAATGATCGAGACCGACCACAACATACCATGTTTTAACATTCCGATATGCTGGTCATTTCGATCAATATTCGATGCGCTGGACGGCGTGGACCAGATCGACGAGAGACTGAACTCGATCGTTGGTGACATCAAAAACATGGATCTGCTGATGCCGCAGATGTTGGAGCAATTCCCGCCGATGATCGAAAGCATGGAGAGCATGCGCACCATCATGCTGACCATGCACAGCACAATGTCTGGGATCTTTGATCAGATGAACGAGCTGAGCGACAACGCCAATACGATGGGGAAGGCATTCGACACTGCCAAAAATGACGACTCATTTTACCTTCCACCCGAGGTCTTCAAGAACACCGATTTCAAGCGCGCGATGAAATCATTCCTGTCATCGGATGGACACGCGGCTCGCTTCATTATTTTACATCGGGGGGATCCCGCCAGCGTCGCGGGTATCGCGAGTATCAACGCGATACGCACGGCAGCCGAGGAGGCTCTCAAGGGCACCCCATTGGAGGACACCAAGATCTACCTGGCCGGTACGGCGGCCGTCTTCAAGGACATCGACGAGGGCGCTAACTGGGATCTCGTGATCGCGGGGATTTCATCGCTTTGCCTGATTTTCATCATCATGCTGATCATTACTCGAGCCTTTGTAGCCGCCGCTGTTATCGTGGGTACGGTCGCGCTTTCACTAGGCGCCTCCTTTGGACTGTCCGTATTGCTCTGGCAGCATATTCTCGGTATCGAATTGCACTATCTGGTGCTTGCGATGTCGGTTATCGTGCTGTTGGCGGTAGGATCTGACTACAACCTGCTGCTGGTGTCGCGGTTCAAACAGGAAATCCAGGCCGGATTGAAGACCGGCATCATCCGTTCGATGGGCGGCACCGGCAAAGTCGTGACGAACGCTGGGCTGGTGTTCGCGTTCACGATGGCATCCATGGTCGTCAGCGACCTGCGGGTGATCGGGCAGGTGGGTACCACCATCGGTCTGGGTCTATTGTTCGACACGTTGATCGTGCGCTCGTTCATGATGCCCTCGATCGCTGCCCTGCTGGGACGCTGGTTCTGGTGGCCGCAACAGGGCCGCACTCGACCGTTGTTGACCGTGGCTGCTCCGGTTGGATTACCTCCAGACCGGTCCCTGGTGTACAGCGACTAACTGTTAGCTGGTGTGACCACGCGGGCTCGGTGTCCATCGCGGTTGCTGCGGCCCACCCGTAATCTCACCCTATCCGCATAGCAAGCTATACACACGATCGCGCTAGATCGGATTTTGAGTGGCCTGATTACCGGAATGTCGCCGTGCATCTTGCCGGTGCTTTCGGTGATGTTCTTGTTCAGCTTAAACGCCACCGAAGAACTGATCTACTAACTGCTTGTTGCTGCTAATCCGGATATTTCATTGCCAGACCCAACACAGTCGGTCAACACCACCCCGCACACCAGGCTCACGCCCTAAACCTACCTGGGTGTTGGGTAAAAGCGGAGACTACCCCGGCTACGGCAAATATCAGGTGGGCAGCGCAACGTTCGGATACTTGGACGAGTTGACCTACTATGCATTCGCTCTGCGCAGCACCTGGAATTTAGAGGACCAGGACGCCATCGCCGACAACGACGATGACGCCATTCGGCTGAACTATATTGCTTAAAGTCGTCTTCACCGACCGCTGGGTTGCTGTTCCCTGAGGGCCGCATCACCGCACTGCGACAAGCGCGTGTACTCGGGCATGTCTTTACCCCGTTGAGCGTATCTTTTGATACCGCGCCCGCGACGGGCTTATGTGCCATTCGGTCGGCGAAGTGCACGATACCTACGGTGAACGCTATATTTTAAAATTTATTACTACTTGATTACCATCAGCCGACCAGCCTGTGGCGACGGCAAAAGCCTGCTACGTTTCCCCGTTCAATCAGGTGGATGGTCTTATTCGGTGCACGCACCACAACCCGACAGCAAGGTCCACATCACCGTTACCTTGCACCATAATCACCGGTCGACTCCTATAGCTATAGCCAGCCTGCGCGTCGACCGACAACAACCCGGCAAGTAGCTATCATGCAAATAATTTCACCGCTGGCACCGTTGTCGGTGGCGACGCATAGCCGAATACAGGGAATCACATTGTGGTTAAGCCGATTTCTGGTGGTGGCCTGTCACCATCTGTTCGTGGAGTTTCTCTACCAGGCCATGACGTACTCATGCGCGTTATTAACCCAACTGCCAACTCGAACATCCCGGTGGCGCGATTTGGCTGCGACTCAACGACGCAAGATCAACCGTCTGCTCAATATGGCCGGAGTCTAAAAGCGACCAGACAGGTGCTCGAAATAGGAATTGGGTGGGTCGGCTGGGCATACACGCGGCCACTTGTGGAGCCTACGCCCGCTCAGTTATCTTACTCATCAAGCAGCAGTGTCCTGACGTGACAACGTGCCGTCATAGTCGGGTTGTCGTATCAAGTCGAGATTGACCTACGCTATGTACCGCGACGTCGATAGAAGCTATGACTTTCTAGTGGTCCTTGGTTGTTAGAACGTTGAGAATTGTGTTGGGGGTGTTAGACTGCGTTCGGTAAGAGTAGATGGTTTCGCCGGTGTGGATACCATTGTATGGGCTCGGTATTTTGTTACGCCTTGGAAAGGCTGGTAGGCGCACCTCGTGATCAAGGCGATAACCATGCCGAACGCACTGATGTTGGCCGTTTGCAACACACTTTGGATTCACGAAGTACATCTTCTTCTCTGACGTCCTTCCACCCTTCACGGAGGCCATCGTCGGTATCACCGAGCGACACAACTGGGTACGTGCTGTCGATATGACCCTATTGCGTACGCATCATGCCGAAATTCTGCGACTCTGGCAGGGTAGGTTCATGTAGCCGCTATATACATTGGAGCACTTGGTTTTTCGACGAGGTTGTCGAGAAGATGCAGATGTACGATCTGTACCGCGGTATATGCGAAGTTGGGCTTCTGGGTCGGTTATCTAGGTGTCTACCAGTGAACGTTCGCGCGCGGCGGGAGTTGTGAACGATGACGGCATTCGGGTGATTGCAAACGTTTCGGTGTTAGCGGCTGGCGGTGGTGCATTCGATCACGTTTGCCATCGGTAGGAGGTCGGGGCACTACAACATCATTGATGTGGCATGGAACCTGGGCTTTGTCGCCGTGGCTGCTGCTAGTGCTGTCGCCGACCTGGGCTCTGCGGCTGAGCTAGTTCATTTACCGCAAGAAGGCTGGCAAGAGCGCGGGGACACGCTACGCCAACCTGTTGCACGACGCCGCGGCGGGTCACGTGGTATAAAGAATCTTTCTCTTACATGGCTTCTTGATGCTATTTGTTTCATTACTGCTACAGTTATCGGGAATTCTCAGCTGCGGATATTTAATCCGACTCGGCCAATTGCCGGGTTCATTATGGACCGCGACCTGTGAGCCTGGACGCTCCACCCCAACTACTTTGGTGACGTCTGCGTGTGGTGGGTTTTGTGACTCGAGCACGATCAACGGCTGGGTATCGTTGGCCAGGATGGTTTCATCGTTGGTGATAGCCCATTTCCTGATGTACTTGAGCGGGGACCAACTCACCGATAAGTACATGAAAGACCGTCTCGGTTGCGCCTAAATATCAAAAGCTAACGGCATATTTCATGCACCGACAACCGCGCGTGCTCGTCGCGCGCTATCTTGTCATTAAGACGCGGGTCTACAGACCCGTGATACGGTCGCTGCGTGGTTCGGGCTACAGCGAAGAAACCACTCAGGATGTCTACTTACAAGGTGTCGTGAGTGGCGTGAGAATAGTACTCTGACAAGAGCGGGCAGTGGGGCGCTGGCGTGGTGATGGGTCAAGCAGTGTCGGTGGGTAAGACGGTGGTCGTGTTTCCCGGACAGGGTGCGCAGCGAAGAAGCCGGCAGCCGCCGGAATCGTATTACGCTGTGGCCAGTGTAGACCCGGCCAGCGCCGCGGAGCACGACCTGGTCCCTTAGTCGGCGATGACCAATGACGAGCGTTGTCGGGTAACTCGTCTACCTGGAGGCGTTGTCGGTGGGACGCAGCCGCTTTTACCAACTAAGTTCTAGCCGTCCGCGAGACCATGGCGGTAATGTTGGGCGGCGATCACCGGCTGTACCGCAGGAACAGCTTCGTGCGGCCAAACTCGCCGCGGTGAAACCCGATACGGGGTCGGGCCGGTTACGTAGGCGTCCAACAGTATTGGCGGCCGCGGCAACGATCGTAGTGACCCCGGACACGTTTGCCGCCGGGGTGTTGATGTCGCCCCGCGTCCTTCCTCGCTGCTGGCCGCACCGATCTCGACCTCGAGAATGACCTTGGCGGCCCCGGATGTGCGGACCGTCTTTGTTTCGTAGGCTACCGGGACGGCCACGATGATGTGCTCGTTGCGATCGAAACACGGGCGCGCTGGTGATTAACAACATGCCGTCGCCGTTGCCGGACTACCGTTTACTATTTGTGGCGATCGGCCTCAAGGTCGAACATCCGCAGGAACAATGGGCACCGAGCCGTGGCGCCCTCGTCAGCGGTTAGACCATCTAGGTAGGCAGCGCCCTGACCCCCGTCGTCCGCGCACGGGGTAACGGATGGGAAACTGCGGAGTTGACTTCGCGCTGTGCAGCCAAGAAGACCACGACGTACTCGTCGACGTGATGGCTGGGGTGTCGTGGACATTCTCTAGAGTGTTGTGGTGACTGACGGCCTGCCGTGGACCGGTAAACTTTTCTTTGAGTATTTGTTATGCCCTGGAAGCCGACAAACGTGATATTGATGTCGCTACTTACTTTGCCGCCTTCTCCGCTGCGGGTCTACGTTATGAGTTAGCGCGGAGCCGACTGCGAACCAGCCACTACTGGAAATTTCGCGTAAATGCGCACGTTGGCCGAAGCAAGCTATGGAGATTGGAGCGTTGGGCTTCGCGTAGCAGCTGCTGACCATACACCAGACCGAGAGCGGATCAACCGATCCCGAGCTACGACACCACCCGCGAGGAGATTTAAAGGGATCACCAAGGGGGTGGTCGATGGCGGCGGTGGCCGGCTCCAATGCGTGACTGACATTCCTGCAGCACCGGCTATCAGCCGGTGCTGCAGGAGGTTTTCGATGTCGTCGAGGAGATCCGGCTTGTCGGTCACTTTCACGATGGTTTTCGCCTACGCGGGTGACCCAACGCGACCGGATAAAGAAGGCCAGTAAATTAGGGTTGGAGCTGGCGGTTTTGCAATTCACCCGCGCAGTTATTGCCGCGTACGATCGGATTGCAGCTCTTCGTCAACCCGTTCGTGTTATACCCCAGCTACCGCGGAATCGCCCAGCTAGCGTTGGCCGAGCACGTCGTGCAGATACGCTGGCCCGAGGTTAGCGCCCGCATCCTGGCCGACAAGCCTGGGCATGATCATCCGATCCTGTACGTGGCGCAGGCACAGTACTGGATTTCCCACTAGGGGACCAACCCCAATAACGAACTCGACCGGCGATTACTACATAGCCACTCGTACCCGCGGCTGTCGTCGAAAACCCGATGTAAGTCTCCTACATCGGGTTCTCGACGACGGTAATGTCATGCTGCTTGCCGCGACCAGCAACCTAGAAGACAACTCACGAGACATCGTCGGAAAGCTACTGCACCGCGACGGCGGCACATGCTACGGCATGATCTGCGACACTAGCTACCCGACTGCTCTTCCTGGCGTGATTGGGCATGTGACTGGGCGCGTGGACGGTTCTCGTTGCCTGTGAAATCACCTCCTTGCCGGCCTGCGTCGCCGGCACGGCCGACCGCGGCCGGATCGCAGTCGGCTACAAGGCCCCGACCTGAACGTCATCGACCACATCACCCTTCGGGTGTATAAGCCGGTGATCAACTACGACCAGATCGCCGAGAGCTACGTCGCGACCGTGGTTGTCGGCCAAGTATGTAGTCGACAACAGGTTGCCGACCGATGCCCGTCCCGGCAATCTGGTACATGTCCTGCAATCCACGCCCCAGTGCGGATGATACGGTTACGGTAGTGGTCTTTACCATTAAGTTTGAGTTGTGACACATCGGCATCACGTTTGGTTGCCGACTGAAATCAATTCGGTACTCATGTTCGTTGGTCCCGGATCGGGGCCACTGCTTGCTGCAGCAAAAACCAGTTGTCCGAGGACCTTCTGTCGTCGGCAGCGATGCTGGCTGCGGCGACGCCAACGTGGATGATTTAGTGCAGCACTCAGGCCACTACAGCCGTGTTCGAGGCGACAGTAGCGACCACAGTCTAGCTTGCGGTGGTGGCGGTCAATCGGGTCCTAGTGCAAGTGTTAGCGGCCACAAGCTGGTTGGTGCAAAACAGGCTCCCGTGATCGTCGACATCTAAGCCGCGTACAAGAATAATGTGGGCGTGGGAAGTAGATGCGATGTTCGGGGTACCACGCCTGCGTGTCTACAGCGGCTGAGCAATTGGCTTCGGGGCAGCGAACGTTGCGCTACCTTGGTATCAGCATCGGCACGAATAGCGCAAGCTTCGCGAGTGGTAACGTCCGCAGCGGAACCGCGGGCATCACCCAAGTCACCGGCGTGACCCCGGTACTAGGAAACCCTCGGCTGGTAGACGCCCGGACTGGGCGGCCCGGGCAACGTCAGCTTCTTCCACTCCGGCCGCTGCTACGTAACGGGTGGTCTCAACGGGGCAAATCTAAACTCGATCTTGCTCAACGCAGCCGCGCCAAACCAGGCTATAGCCGTTATCATCTTATCATCGGATTCGAGTCGGGTAACCCGAACCTCGGCCGGCGTCGGAAGCGCAACTGGTCCTAGCTCGGCCCTCAGAAACTCCGTACGAATGCCTTTAACAGCGGATATCCTGGTCTCAGGCTTTTTCAACAAGGCAACCAGCGCCACCGGCATCATGAGCTCAGACACCAGGCGCCGGTTCCATCCGGAGTAAGCTCACTGCATCGCATCCTTTGGCGCCTGTCCTCGAAGCCGTGGGCGCGAGGAAGGTGGACCTCAAGCGGCTAGCCAGCAGCTCTCACCGACTACCTGTTCACCTAATCTGATCATCGTCGCTGTCGGTCTTTGTGCGAGTCAGCATCGGACGGGGCATTGTTGGGGTGATTGAGGCCTAAGGGTGGTGTTGTGGTGGGCTGGTGGGGTGTGGGTGGTTGATCTGCGCTAGAAGGTTGCCGTATGTGCCGCCGACGGCCGGATCATCGATGCACTGTTCACTAACACGATACTGCTGCACCCGGCGGCATGCCTGCTTGCTGGCTGAGGGCCGGTCAACAAGCCGCCGACACCGATACCAGCGGCAGAAATGGTGCAAGGGATAACATCAGGTGCGAATAGTTATACCGTGCACGGGGACGTGCCTGTTCAGGTGCGGCCACATTGACCACGCCGACACCTCAAGGCCATGACATGCACACTAAAACGCCCCTACCCCGCGGCGCTAACAACTATCCTCACACTCACGCCTGCATCGATATCGCCTTCAGCACAGCCCAGGTGCCCAGCCCCTGGCATCATCAACATGTAGACCAAGCAGCACCCACCACCGACATGCTTACGTGCGCCGCGCTAATCGTGTCCACTGCGGCAAAGCACACGAAGCCTCATCGAAAGCAGGCAGTCAGCCACCCACCAACAAAAACCCCGCAACACAGCAAAACACGTCAACAGGATTCCGGGCTGCCCCCCACGACTACCGAACATATCGGCCAGTCATAAAACGCAAAAACAGCCATTTCACCCACCACCTATGAAACCAACCGAACAACTCACCGCCACAGACACAAACACGACAGCAACCTGCAGTTCAAGGGAAGCAGCGGTGGCCAAACCAGCTGAAACCGTGTCCAGCACATCTTTGAGACGGTCCGATTTCTGCTGCGAATTGACCAGCGGAACATGTTGCTGGCTAGGAAGTGGTGCTTTGGATCCTCGAGTGCCACCAGGTGATTTTGTGGGATGGCCTGCGATGTACCGAAGGATGTTGGCGGCGGTCACCCTCCCTTCCCCGGGGGTGTGCACGGTTACCGCACCGCCGTAGTCGTTGGGCACCACTAGGTTGCTCGGGCTGATATCGAGTGAGTAACTTCTGTCGCAATCCTTTGTACGGCTGGCGGAGCGGCAAACTTCACATCCAGCGAATGTGTTCGCCAAGTTAGTGATTGTTTTCGAGTGGCCACGCGGTGGAGGTCTGATTGGTGACAGTTACCGTGTCGGTGTCAGAAGCCGGTGATGGCGTTAGAATCGATGGGTCTCCGGGCCGGAGCTTATAGAGCTCCAAGTCGACTGCGTCGAACACGGTTGTTGTGGAGTCAAGTTGAAAATACCAACAACAGGTTGCTGATGTACTCTGTACTAGGTCAATGGAATGGTCTTTGAGTGAGTATCGGGGTATACGTTTCGTAGTTGCTCATTCCCATCCGCCACCCGATGTCGAAACCATGACCTGCGACGCTTGTGCGCATAGATTTCGGCGGTGATCGCAGATTCCGAAAAGCACCGGAATTGATCACGGTGAATTTCACGCTGCGAGTCTGTGCCCCGAACGGATCGGAATTGCTGCAGGAGGCAACCAGGAACCTGGTGACGCGCTATGCTTCTACGGGCAGTATTGCAAACGCACGCGTTGCGGAATCTCTATACCGCCGACTCTAACGTCAGAAACGATGAGGCGTTGCTGCATCTGCGTGCGGACTGGCAGATTTTTCGTGCGTTTTGGTTCCATTTTGCCTGAGATAGGACCAAGATGGCATTTATGACCAGCAATCCTTCTGGCCCGCCTAGTCAGCCAGCGCCCGCCGTCGGACTGACACCTGGGGAACGGGCTGTCCCGGTTACCCGCGCGGGCGCTTTGTGGTCGGCATTGTTTGCCGGCTTCTTGATCTTGATCCTGTTGCTGATTTTCATCGCACAAAACACTACGTCTACACCTTTCACCTTCTTCGGCTGGCATTGGAGCTTGCCTCTGGGGGTAGCCATAATGTTGTCGGCCGTGGGTGGTGGACTGCTAGCAGTGGCAGTCGGCACCGCGCGGATCCTTCAGCTGCGCCGCACGGTCAAAAAGCGCTACGTGGCGGCTCATCGGTGATGAGATGAGTGCTAAAACCGTTGACTACATGCTCAGCGTGATGAAGCGTCGCCAGTTCTAGGGAAATCAACGTTGCTACGACTTCAAGCTTCCTGTCGTTAAACGTTTCGTCTTTCCCTGTTCCTGTTCTGACATACGTTTGCAAATCGATGCCCGCGGCCATGATGGCTAGCTTGAAATAGCCCAGCGCCATGTAGCATTTCCAATGCGCTAGAGGCAAGCCGGTAACCAGCAAGTACCGATCTGCAAGTTTGTCGGATGTTGGTAGCAGCGGCGATGTCCAGACGGTTGGCGCGTTGACGATCAAGTCAAGCTCGGGGTAGTGGTACACGCACATCGACGCCGTATAGTTTGAGCGGGTCCTCCTAGAGTCGAGAGCTCCCAGTCCACAACAACTCGAACTTGTGTTGGGTTGTCGTCGTCCAGAATGGTGTGGTCGATCCAGTAGTAACTGTGCACGATCGAGGTGCGGCCCCGTTGTGGAATAGTTTGGCGCAGAATGGAATGTAGTCGATCGACGTCGGCGTAGGGGTGGTTGCCGGGTAGTCGTACCAGGTCCCATTGCGAACCTCATCGGCGCCCCTGGTGTTCCAGATATTCGCTGAATTTGCCGAAATTACTCAGTCCTACCGCGTTTGAGTTAATTCTGTGCAAGTTGACGAGTACTCGGATCAATCCGTTGACGCAGCTGTCGATTACGTAACGGCCGTCTAACGCTTCGAGCTGGACACACCGCTGCACTACTTGCCCGGCAACGAATTTGAGACCTGAAACGGTGCACCCAGCACCGCGTTGTCCTGACACAGGGCGGTGGTGCGCGCCACCGGAACTGGCCATGTCCTGCAGCGCGACGACTCTCGTGCCATATCGTGCGTGGACAGCGTTAGCCGATGCAGCGGTGGATGCCGAACCAGCCAGTTCGTTTTGTCGTCGTAAATTCGGACAGTCGGATTGGAGTGGCCACCGAAAATAAAGTCTGCCCGCAATTTGCTTTAGCGCTCGATGCCGAATGAACGCAGATACCCGTCCAATGCAGACAGGTCGAGCCCCTTGAGTTGGTCAGCTGTTGTCGACTCGAACTTGTCTACCACCGCTGGTGTCGCGGCCGGATTCACCACCGCTGATTTCGGGGTAACAGATCCACACATGTTCGGCTGCATTCACCGTCGCTACCGTTGCCTGATCAGACCGTTAGTACAACCGCCGTGTCAGCGACGTGTTAGTTGAGGGGGGAAGTGATAAAAGTGGGGCCGTCCTCAGACTATCGTGCAGAAGCACGTTGATTACCTCGTCATGGCTGAACATCGCAACAGTGTCTTCGGGATCGGCGGCGACAACCAGGTTATTGACCGCTGTGCGGCCGCATGCAAGAAAAACATCCTCGCGACCACACCGGGCAGATGGCCTTGAGTCATCCGCACCCATTCCGCGGGATTTTCCGCACAGACCTGCTTGATGGGGATATACAGTGGTCCGCTACGGTCGTATTCCGCGAATCGGTCGTCTATGTCGACAGGTGGGTTACACGCCGCCGCGACTAGTGTGTCGGTTTGGTCGGCACGGCGCTGCGGGCTGATCACTACCCGGGTTATGGTAAACTAAGCAACCACAGCGGGCAGACCGCGACCTACGCCAGCCTTTATTCGACAGGTCGGGGTCGGAGCTCTCACCGTATTGTTGCGCAGTGGTAACGTATGCCGGGTCGGGAGTACCTCCATGTTTCTTCCCATAGTGGTTGTCGGCGCTGCTAAGTTCGTTAGTAAGAATGCTCTGTCTCTGTATCGGGAGAGTGTTGTGTAGACAATGGTCAACAAGTATCCGGGCCCTAGCTGGATGTGTGGTCGGTGGTTGGACGAAAACGGCGCTCCGGGCGGCGGCTAAGAGCTATTGCTGGCACAACTAAAGGGTTGTTCGCAGAACACATTGTGTTTGATTGAGTGAGGTCCTAAACCAGCAGTGGCGCGCATGGTGCTCTAGATGGCCGGTACACACCGCCGCTGCAAGCTGTATCGACGGCTTGTTGCGAAAGATCAGGCTGATACAGGCGTTCTCTGGCGCGCAGTGACGTTTCGCGCCGATGAGACGGACACGGTGCTCGGTATGCCGTTCTATGTGATGCAAGCAGTAGACGGGTGGAGCCCGATGGACTGCGGATAGCAAACGCCGTTTGATATCTACCTCTGCAGGGCCCGTCGCGGGCTGGTGTTCGAGCTTGTCTATGGCTCAGCTAAGCTAGGAAGAGTGGATTGGCGCGCTTAAGGACTCGACGGCTTTCGCCATATCGATGGATTCCATGAAACGTTAAGTTGACCGCTAGTCGCCAACGTGATGTTTGCGTACGGGATTCCGGCTTTACTGGCAGTGATTGTGGACTGGGAGATGACGAAGATCGGTGACTTGCTGTTAGATTTCTTCTGGTATCTGCTGGGTTATTACGGCTAATACCCCTGCGCCGATGGCGTCTATCTGAACATGCGTGGCATGCTAACTCGCAGCGAGTTGCTGTAACGCTCCGAAACGGTCAGGTGGTTTTCCGTCGAGAAAATAGACTACTATCTGGCGTTGGACAACTGGAAGGTTGATATTGTATCTGGAGAAGACCTACGCCGCGGAGCCGTAAGAACCGGCAAAGTTGACGTCAAGATCACCGTAACTTTCGAGTCGATGATTCCGCAACTCATCCCCACCTCAGCTGAGCTCGTCTGGTCACGACCGACCAAGATGCACCGAATAAGGTTATTTATGTCAGCTTTCGGTACCATCTACCGGGTAGTATTGATCACTGGTGGCAGCTGCGGACGGGGACGCGAAATCGGTTTTGTCGCTGCACGTTGCGGAGCTGGCGGGGTTATCGCTAGCCGCAAGATGGATAAATGCATTGCCACCGCCGAGGAGATTGGGGCCGAAATCGGTAGCGCTGCTGCGGCTTATAAAGTGCAAGTAGGACACTGGGACCAGATCGACGGATTTTGGTTGAAATAGCTTGCGAGTGCTTCGGCAGGGTGGATACCTTGATTACAACGTGGATATGTCGCCGCTTTACGACAATCTGATCGACTTCACCAAGGATTTGTTCGCCGCGGTGGTCGCTCTCAACTTCGAGGTCCCCTTTAGACTATTATCCATGTCGTGCAAGGAGAATCGGTTGTTGTTTTGGGTGCTGTCGGTGGGCTACAATTAGCTTCTGTCGATCTGACTGTGGCCATGAAGGTGGGGGTTTGTGCGGCAGTGTCTAGGTCAGAGAAGTTTGAGCTATACCGGTAGCGCGGCGGCTACCGTCGACTACGATCTGGATGGCCCTGAAGGCTCGAATCCTGGAATTAACTGACTATGCCGCTTGAGTGGTCATCGACCGTCGGTATTCCGATTTGTTGCCGAGTGCAAGGTGGCTATCCACGTCACTTGAGGTTCTCAGCCGGAGTGCTACAGCGTGACGATGTTGAAGTTGGGTCTGGCTCGTCAAGCACATTTAGTAATGCCTGCAGTCCGGCCCGGTCGCTGGAAACTTCCAGTTCAGGTGAACTGAAATCGTTCATCGCCACACTCAAGTAGTCGAAACTTATTGTACAATTTCATTATAACTTTTGCTGTTGCGTATACAACTGCGAGATGACGGTAAATTATGACCCCGTTACGTAAGGAAGTTGGTAGTTTGTGCGAAGGTTTGCGAAAGTGATGTCAATGACGATATCGAGATGCTAATACGGTCAGTTGACACGGATGGCGATCCGGTCGAAGATTTGCTCAGGAGTTGGCTGATTAAGCATTGATACGGAGCTGATTGTGCTAGCGGTGTCGAAATTGCTGTAGCTTAATTCTTTTACCCCCTTATTCAACAGTTGCTCCATGTAGTATTTCCTTAACCGTAGGCCAACTTCTCCAACGTGTCGGAGCGCACTGCCCAGGGTGTGGCATACTAGCTGTCGGTGAACATTGCATAATCGAGTGGCTTTGCTGCCCAAAGGAAGTTGCTGGATTGCAATGCTGTTTGGGCAAGTTCGACTATCCGGTCGATTCCGACCATCGCGTCGACGTAACGGGGCCCGATTGCTTATGGGGGTGCGGCTATAGCCGTGCTGAATTGCCATCGAACCAACCCATGCAGCACTCGTAGGCCGCCTTCATGTTGTGGCTGATTAACCCGTAGTAGCTGGGGTTACCCGGTACTGTTCTAGTACGAGTGGCATTTGGAACAATTTCGCGATGTTAACGCCTGTGCACCTCTGGTTAAGTAGTTGCAGTGTCTGGTTGTGCAGATATGCATACATGTCGCGTTGCAGTGACATGAATTTGACGATGTTCTTTCGTCCCCAGGTTGGTCAATGGTGCGAGGAGAACACTGCATCGGTTCGATCGGCGAAGGTGTCAATCGCTTCGGTTAGGGATAGCACGCCCAGGTGTGCGGATCTCGCACCAATGTGCCCCGCAGAGCCAGCAGGCTGTGGTTGTGGGTGTCATTCCTGGTCATGAACAGGGTGCGAAATCGTGGGGAATAGAAAATGCATCTCGGTGGGGACCTCGGTGTCCGACACGTCCTGCTGATGGACCGCCACACTGTCGATGGTGTTGCCTCATCGGTCGTCCAGATGTCGATTGGCCGAGACGATGACGGTGATCTAGCTGGTGGACGAGGCCTGGTCGAGCCTGCAGCCCACCTGGCAGTTTTGCAGGCCGTGCCATCGCCGGATACGCGTCCGTTTGTGTGGTGATGCCCAGGCCCAGAACGCTGTTGAAATGATCGACGAAGCTAGACGTGGTTATAGGTATAGACAACCGCGACGACGGGACGGTCACCATCCTGATGGCTTGCCGTACCAGTCCAGTGCCGCAGCGGTCATTTCGGTGGATACCAGAGGATCAATTACGAATATATTACGATAATCCCCGTGTCGCCTTCAACGAAGGTGATATTCGATATATCGAAGCTGCGGATCGGATAGATATAGATACCGCGAACTACTTCGAACATTTCTTGTTTGGTGGTTAGGGTCTATTGCCGCCAGAGGTTGGGATGCACCGAAGTCGGTGCGAAGGCGCCGAGGAACGAGTACACGTCGTTGTTCCACCCATGCTGTTGTCGGTCCTTTTGATCGCGCATGGGTATAGGGCAACAATGAATCCATGATCAGCGTTGTCTAAATCCGTGGTGTCGTGGAACGGCAAAGTGTGTTAGCTGTGGGACGATTCGATGACTGCGGTAGGGGTTTGTGGTCCACAGGCAATACCTCGCTATCGATCCGGTTTCCGGAGAAAGAAAAGTTATGTATACACTTCCTATCCGTGTAATAACCATGCGAAGGACTGAGGGCTATCAGAAGAATTTTTCGCCGAATTTTTTGTTCAGTCGTGTTAACTCAGCATATTGCTGAGACGGTACTCAACGTCGATGAACCGCAAAGATCGAGCAAAGGAGAACAGGTGGAGCGTGGCCTGACAGTCGCGATAGCCGGGGCGGCAATTTTGGTTGCTGGTGTTTTTGGCTTTTCGAGCAACAAGTCAACTAACAGCAGCGGGACCTCGAGTGTAGGCGCTACATCGGCTGTTACCGACGGGTCGACGCATCATAAGACGGGAAGAACCAAGACATCACTGGCGCGGTCGTATGCATAACTGCGGGTGGCACCGTCAACATCACGATCGGTGGGGCCGCGACAGGCATCGCCGCCGTGCTCACCAAATTGTAATCCTACCGAGGTGAAGTCCGTTGTGCTTGGCAAGGTTAACGGTGTGACGCTGGGATACAAGTCGGATCGCGGTTAAAATGATCGATGCGGCAGAGGCCAGCAAGAATGGCAATAGCTGCAAGATTACCGTGGTGTCCAGGCTGGGCGCGGCAGTAGGGTCGGTGGCGGTGATGACGAACACGTGCTGCAGGGCCCGTGTGACCCGATGCGAACGGGTGCCATTACCGTGCCTGCGGTCTCGCACGAGCCTTCGTCGTCGCACAGTTTGGCCAGCATCAGCAGCGGGCCTAAAAATGCGACCACTCGGACAAGTACGGCAACCTGCACGGCCGCCTGTTGAACCGAAATCGCGTCAATCTCTATCTAGAATGACAGTTGCCAGTGCCTCTGGTCAACCCTGTGGCCGTTGAGCAGGCCATTGGAAATCGACGTGATCTGCTACTAGCTATGTGGTGATCTGGAACTAGCTCACGGTGCGGTTGCCACCCGTTGAGTGGCAACCGCACCGTGAACTCGGTGTGACCGGGTGAATTGTTCACCGTGATCTTTCCGTTGTGTGCCTTAACTACCGAGAATACGGTAGCCTAACCCAGCTTGATACTGCCCGTTTGTGTTCGAGCGGTTCCCCCGCGGGCGAACCGCTCGAACACCTCCGACTTAGGTGATAAAGGAATGCCAGGGCCGTTGGCTATCACCTGCAGCATGCTATGGCTGGGGTCGGTGGTCAACCGCGACGGTGCTGGCGCCGGGATGGATGCGGACGTTGGCAAGCAGGTCAGTCATCACTTGGTGAAACCGCGCCTCATCACCGGGAACAATCACTGGCTCTTCAGGTGGGTAAAGCTCCCACTGGTGGCCCGGTCCTTGTTACGTGTGCTTCGCTGACTGCGTCAACGGCCAGTCGAGACAGGGGTCCACCTGTTCGCGCTCTAACGGGTGACCGGAGTCCAGCCGGGCCAGGAGCAGTAGGTCCTCGACGAGGTGCGTTGTCTGCTTGGTCTCGGGTAACACCCAGCTCATCGTGTGTGCACCCCCTCCTGGCCTCGACCATCCGGCCCATCCGTTGTGCTAATCAGGTTATAGTGGCGCTCAGCGGTGTGTCCAATTCGTGACTGGCGTTGGCGACGAACTGGTGCAACTGGTTTTGTTCGCTTGCCGTGCCCCGGTGCGGCCGTGATGTGATCGAGCATCTGGTTGAGGGTCGATCCGAGTCGACCCACCTCTTTATGGCGGGTTTGCATCGGGTTCGGGAACCTGCCCACCGGCAATACAACATCACCGCGGTCCAGCGGCAGAACAGCCACATGGCTCGCGGTTTGGACGACGCGTCTCAGCGGCGCCAGCGCCCGTTTGATTATGAGCATGCCGGCGGTTATCTAGGCGTTCAGCGCGATCACGGTGACTATTGCAAAGACGATCCACATCCGGAGCATGGCGGAGTCAACGCCTGCCGGCGGTTAGTTTCAGCTGGGCCTGGGCGGCTGGGGGTCAATGCGGCATGGAAATCGCTGTTGGTCAGATGGCCGTCATCGACTGCCTTGCCGTTGTTGACTACTGCGGCCACCATGTCGGCCGGCTGGACCGGGGCATTAAGGAACCTCGGACCTTCCCGGCCTCGGATAGCTAGTATGGATTCCTCGCGTCTTCACCCCCGATGCTGGGGTTCAAGGTACGTAAACGCGGAGCGATAAATAAGAGGTTTCGCCGAGCTACGCCATCAGATGGTGGTTCAAGGCTAATTCGGTGGTGGCGATAATTCCCACGCACACCAGAGTGAGCACCACGACTTGCCCGACTAGTATCCGCCCAGCCGAAGCAACCAAGCTCGGCAAACGCTAGCGGGCTGGATAACCCGCGTAGCGTGCGGATCATCGGCTTAAGACTGCTGTCTATCTTCTTGCCATAGGTAGGAGATGTACAGCTAGACGATGTTGGAGTGGCCGCCGAAATCGTAGCTCCGCACCCGGTCCAGGATCTGAGCCTTGCTCAAATATTCGCTCAGCGGTGTGCATCGTAAATCGTAGCAGCTCGAACTCGGTGGAGGTCAACGAGATTTGTGACCAGCGTGCATTACTGCGTGACTGTCCGCGTTCAACACTAAGTTGTCGGCCACCAACCTCGCCATCGCTGTTTACCGTCTTAACCCCGATGCACCGCAGCACCGCGCGTAACCGCAACATTAACCTCCTCGATGCTGAACGTTTAGTGACATCATCGCCGCCTGCAGTTAGCCCAGCGATGCGGTCTTTAACCGCGTGCGATAGTGGGGGTGGTCTTCGTGTAACTTGTGCAGCACGTCGAGCTGGCTCATGTCGGGTATCATCACCTCTAGAACAGCCACATCTGGTCGCTGCGTGCGGAGCTGCCACGACCGCCCGTGATCTATCGGGCGGCGACTATGTTCCAGTTCTCGTAGCGTAACGTCATCGACATTAACTCGGCGAGGACAGCTGCATCGTTAATAACCAGCACGGTGATTGGGTTGCCATGAGTACGGCACATGACAACACGATCAGCCCCGGTTCTGGAATGGCGCGCACAGGCTCCGGTCTCTGCGTGCGACCGAGTCGACGCTATGGCGTTCCTTGATGTGCACGATGGAATCGTCGCCGCCCGATGGGGGCTCAATATCGGTAGCTCTTGCTCGTGACGGGACGTCCCAAAGAGCACGTTGCCTGGCGGAGCGCCGGCGCTAGCCTAGCAATGATGCTAGCGAGTCCCGCCGTAAAGGGTTTCCCGCTTCGACCTTGAGGAAAATCCTGCTGTTCAGTCGTAAGTCGATAGCCATTGTCGATAATAGGCAGATAAATGTTCGCCGAGAAAGAGCTAACTTGACCGACACCTTGTTCGTTGACATAGCCGAATATCAAGTACCCGTGGAATGGCCCATATCAGTATCAGGTTCTTTCGAGTCGAGTTTGCGACGGCACCTATCATAATCTCATAATCATAACTTTGCTACCAGATTATGGTTGGGTGTTTGCCGCACTGGACAGTGGGTGAATGATCTTTGGGATCGTTTACACTCACGTACGCCCGAATTGGTCGGCCAACGCCGGTACGGTGCGTTCTATGCTCAGTGCTAGAGGTGAATTGTACCCCAGGCTGTACTAATGCTCGATGTCGAATCGAGCGAAAACTCAACCCGGCGATGCGTCGCGCTAGATCAACCAAATTATACTGGAATCTTGTCGAGTACGCGGTCAATGCCATGCGATCATTGGTTATGCCAACACTTACGCATCTGCCAACATGTTGGCAGATGCGTCTATCTAGCCCGCGTGTCATAGTAGTGGGGTACAGGTTCAATCTGAACTTGCCTGGACAAGTGGCGCATCAGTACACTGAAGATACAGATTGTAATCCTACTCTGCCGCTGGGCTGACAGCGTGGTTAGCCATAGTTTTTAGGTATAACAACGATAGGCAAATGGCGCTCACTGACGACGAACAAGTCGAACTGCTAGCTAAGTCCGCTGTATATGGGACTAGATTATGCGGACCCAGTGGCGCCGGCTGACCGCAACTTTGCCAGAACAGCCAAGGCAAGGATCTCCACGCCGGTTGAAGCAGTAGCAGCGATCAATCAAGATGTGGAAAACTTGTTGCTCTCGTTGTTGGCGTCAATCTATCATGCTGCACCGAGATTAAAATTGTTCGTGGGATTGGGTTCTCGATTTTGTGGTGCTGCCGCCGGGATCAATGCCCAACACTGAGTGGACACCACCAAGGTAGCTTGGCCACAAACCAAACCGTTTGTCGGCCATCTCTTCGTTGCCATCGCGGGTGCTTCCTTGACGAGAGTGCGTCGGACCTCGAGCAGGTTAGCCATCCCAGCATGCTCTGCTCGCCGGATAGTCGTCCGACGGTACCGGTGCGGCCAGTGTGCTCGTGCGCTCCAGCGTTCTCCGCATGTCTACCGGGTGCAGACCGTCGCTGCGCTGAGTGCCGTGCTGATGTCGCCCAAATCGGTTGCTGTCGAAGGCAAAGTATTCAGTAACGCCGTCAGATAAGACTTCGTCGTCTCTGTTTGATGCTCGAAGTGATGCTGCACGTTCTTAGACCAGGGTATGCTGGCGCGGTGAACGGGCACTCGAACAACGGCAACGATGATGAAACATCTACCACCCCTACGCTATATATTTTCCCGCATGCAGGTGGAGATGCGACATACTATGTCCCATTTTCCCGGGAGTTTTCAGCGGACATAAAGCGGATCGCTGTTCACTACCCAGGGCAGCGCGATGGGTATGGCTTGCCGGCGCTTACTAGTATTCCCGCTCTCGCTGACGAAATCTTTGCGATCATGAAGCCGTCGGCGCCGCCGGAGGGGGCAGTCGCTTTTTTTGGTCACAGCATGGGCGGCATGCTGGCTTTCGAAGTTGCGTTGAGATTCCAATCGGCGGGGTATCGTCTTATCGCCCTTTTCGTCTCGGCCTGCTCGGCTCCGGGGTATATTAGGTACAAGCAGATCAAAGATTTTTCCGATAACGATATGCTGGACTTAGTCGTCCGCATGACCGGCATGAATCCGGATTTTTTTGAGGACGAAGAATTCCGTGTTGGAGTGCTTCCTACATTGCGTGCGGCCCGCATCATTGCAGGTTATAATTGTCCGCCAGAGACGACGGTTTCATGCCCAATTTATACTTACATTGGCGATAAGGATTGGATTGCTACCCAAGAAGACATGAAGCCATGGCGTGAGCGAACTACGGGAGCGTTCGCGATTCGCGTGTTTCCTGGGGACCATTTCTACCTTAACGGAAATTTGTCAGAGCTAGTATGCGATATAGAAGATAAAACCCTCGAATGGTGTGATCGAGCTTAGCTGGGTCTATCGGTCGCGGATCGGTCGGCGTTCGACGCTAACTGTTGTCCACCCTGTCACGCACCATGACCCATGACCGGTGCAGTTGGAGTTAGGTGTGAATCTCGTTACAAATTGGGACATCAGTCCCAAAGTTGGCCGCAGGCTCCCTGTGTAACACGAATCGCACTTGGCCGACCATCGTCCGCCGATTTACCACAGGTCATACCAACGGCCGTAGAAATCGCGGGTAGGGACCAGTCAAGGTCTAGCTGATAGAGTAATAGAGTAGAAGCACCTGTCGATGATGTGGACGATCGCTGGGAAGCATATGGATTTTTCAACCAATGCACCCAGCTGTCTCTGGAAGAGATTACCCTAACATGTCAGGAAGATTGTATGGGGGGAATTGTATGGGGAGCAGGTTTAGTCAAGGGACAGTAGGTTTGACACCATGCAGATGGGCTTCGGTAGGCACGCAGACGTGCCTCGATAGCTAGAGCTGCGTAATCGTCACAGCAGCCTGGTCAGCTCAGCTTGCTGAGGTTTCCCAGCGTCGGGAAGTCGAGCTGTGCGATCCATCGGGGGGGTAGCACAGTTCGGGTACATCATGAACGCGGTCAGGCCAATGAGCTGTCAAACCGAACGGAAGGTGGAAGGTGTGGTATGGTCGTAACCAACTTTTCCGTCCCCGCTTTGCTGAAAGAACGGGCGGATCAGCAGGCTGACACTACCGCCTACACATACATCGACTACGGGTCGGACCCGAAGGGTTTTGTTGAGAGCTTGACGTGGTCGCAAGTTTATATGCGTTCATGCGTCCTTGCTGACGAACTCAAATTGTGTGGTGTGCCCGGTGATCGAGTTGCAATTTTGGCGCCACAGGGACTGGAATATATTATCGCGTTCTTAGGGGCTCTTCAGGCCGGATTTATCGCGGTACCTCTTTCGCCACCGCAGTATGCGATTCACGACGAACGCGTTTCGGCGGTGTTACGGGATTCTCAACCGATCGCTATTCTTACAACTTCATTTGTGGTTAGTGACGTGGCGAAATACGCATGTGAACAAGATGGGTGGAACGCTCCGTCTGTCATTGAGATCGATCTGCTTGACTTGAACGCGTCACTCCCGCTTCCAAAAGTCCCCCAGCCTTTTACTAGCCCGGCTTACCTCCAATACACATCCGGGTCGACACGTACGCCAGCCGGTGTTATGGTGTCGCATAAGAACGTTATCGCTAACGTGCAGCAAAGCATGAACGGCTATTTCGGCGATGCCGCAAAAACTCTGAACACGACCGTGGTGTCATGGCTTCCCTTGTTTCACGACATGGGCTTGATTCTTGGGGTCTGTGCTCCAATGGTCGCGGGGCGAAGCTCGGTGTTGTTGAGCCCTATGTCATTTTTGCGGCGCCCCGCCTGTTGGATGCAACTTCTTGCCACTACCCAGGCGTGTTTTTCTGCGGCACCGAATTTTGCCTTTGAGCTGGCCGTACGCAGAACGTCCGACGACGACATGAACGGACTCGACCTCGGGGATGTGGCCGGAATCATCAGCGGCAGCGAACGAGTCCATATCGCAACGGTGAAACGTTTCACCGAGCGCTTCGCTCGGTTCAATCTCAGCCCCTCGGTGGTACGACCCTCGTACGGGCTTGCGGAAGCGACCGTGTACGTGGCGGCTCCGGAACCTGGCACCGCACCTAAGGCGGTTCGTTTTGACTACGAATACCTGACGGCCAGTAAGGCTAAGGCCCGCCGAGCCGAAGGGAGTGTCGCGACCGAACTAATTAGTTATGGCTCCCCTGATGCATCGGCTGTGCGAATCGTCGATCCGGAGTCCATGATCGAGAACCCTGCTGGAATGGTTGGGGAGATCTGGGTACAGGGCGACCACGTTGCCATGGGGTATTGGCGGAAGCCCGAGCAGACTGCACGTACGTTCAATGCAAAGATTGTCAACCCCGCGCCTGGCACTTCGGAAGGTCCGTGGCTGCGGACCGGAGATCTGGGTGTTATGTCAGACGGCGAACTGTTCATCATGGGCCGCATCAAAGACTTGCTCATTGTCGATGGTCGCAACCACTACCCGGACGACATCGAAGCGACAATCCAGGAGATCACCGGCGGTCGGGTCGCGGCGATCACTGTGCCGGACGACCTCACCGAGCAGTTGGTGGCGATCATTGAATACAAGGAACATGGAGCGTCCGCGGAAGACCACATGCACAAAGTCCATTCGGTGAAGCGTGAAGTCACATCCGCTATATCGAAGTTACATAGTTTGCATGTGGCCGACCTCGTTCTGGTGTCACCGGGCTCAATCCCGATCACCACAAGCGGCAAGGTCCGACGTTCGGCCTGTGTCGAACGTTATCGCAGTGACGGATTCAAACGACTGGACGTGACGGTATGACGGCGAGCATTGGTAGCGAAGCTGACCTTTGCCACTGGCTAGTCAACTACTTGGTGACTAATATCGGCTGCACACCGGATGAAGTCGATCTTAATCTATCGTTGACCGACTTGGGTATGAGCTCCCGTGATGCAGTTGTGCTCTCCGGGGAATTGACCGATTTGTTGGGTAAGACCGTATCCCCGATTGACTTCTGGGAGCATCCGACGATCAACGCGCTGGCCGCCTATCTCATTGCTCCCGCACCTGACCCCGAATCAGAATCGGCGCCACGGCGCTCGGTCCAGGGTGCACTCGAGGAGCCGATCGCTGTCATCGGGATGGGGTGTCGTTTCCCAGGGGGGATATCTGGTCCAGAAGCGTTGTGGCAGTTTCTGTGTGACCGTCGTTCCTCCATCGGACAGGTTCCCAATGAACGGTGGGAGCTCTTCGACGACGGCTCGCCGGAAGTAAAAGCACTGCTCGCCCGTACTACGCGGTGGGGGTCATTCTTGGAGGATATTGACGCCTTTGACTCGGAATTTTTCGAGATCTCACCCAGCGAGGCTGACAAGATGGATCCGCAGCAGCGCCTTCTGCTGGAAGTGGCTTGGGAGGCGTTGGAGCACGCGGGAATTTCGTCCAACTCGCTGCGTCGTTCGCAAACAGGAGTATTCGCCGGATCGTGCCTGAGCGAATATGGTGCTATCGCTTCCACCGATCTCTCCCAAGTGGATGGCTGGAGCAACACGGGTGGCGCGATGAGCATCATAGCGAACCGCCTTTCGTATTTCCTCGACTTACGTGGTCCATCGGTGGCGGTTGATACGGCGTGCTCGTCGTCGTTGGTAGCGATCCACTTAGCCTGCCAAAGCCTGCGGACCGCGGATGCCAACCTGGCTATTGCGGCGGGCGTGAATTTGCTATTGTCTCCGGCCGTATTTCGTGGCTTCGACCAGGTCGGGGCGTTGTCGCCTACCGGTTGTTGCCGCGCGTTCGATGCTGCGGCGGACGGGTTTGTGCGCGGTGAAGGTGCTGGCGTAGTGGTGCTTAAACGGTTGACCGATGCGCAGCGCGACGGTGATCGGGTGCTTGCCATTATCCGCGGTTCTGCTGTCAATCAGGATGGCCGCTCCAACGGGCTGATGGCTCCTAACCCGGCGGCCCAAGTAGCGGTTCTGCGCACCGCGTATGCCAACGCAGCAATGCCACCGACTGCCATTGACTACGTCGAAACTCATGGGACCGGGACTCTGTTGGGAGATCCGATAGAAGCGCGCGCTTTGGGTGCGGTGCTGGGTCGGGGACGTGCCGAGGATTCTCCGCTACTGATCGGGGCTGTTAAGACTAACCTGGGTCACTTGGAGGCTGCTGCGGGCATCGCCGGCTTCATCAAGACAGTGTTGGCGGTGCAGCGTGGCCAGATTCCACCGAATCAGCGTTTTGAAAGCCCGAACCTGCATATTCCTTTTGCTGAGTTGCGTATGAAAGTTGTTGATAAGCATATGGAATGGCCGGATACAGGGCATCTGCGGCGCGCGGCGGTGTCATCGTTTGGCTTCGGTGGGACGAACGCGCATGTTGTCATTGAGCAGGGTCCTGAGCTGACACCGGTCACAGAATGCAGTTCCAACACTGCGGTGTCGACGTTGGTGGTGACGGGTAAGACGGCGTCGCGGGTGGCAGCGATGGCGGGGATGCTGGCCGATTGGGTTGAGGGGCCCGGTGCTGAAGTGGCGTTGGCTGATGTGGCCCATACATTGAATCATCACCGGTCGCGGCACGCCAAGTTCGGCACCGTGGTTGCCCGTGATCGGATCCAGGCAGTGGCTGGATTGCGGGCGTTGGCCGCCGGCAAACAGGCGCCCGGTGTGGTCGGGCAGCAGGATGGCACACCTGGGTCAGGAACGGTGTTTGTGTACTCGGGACGTGGTTCGCAGTGGGCGGGGATGGGGCGTCAATTGCTGGCCGATGAACCGGCTTTCACGGCCGCGGTTGCCGAGTTGGAACCGGTGTTTGTTGTCCACGCCGGTTTCTCGTTGCACGATGTGCTCGCTAATGGCAAAGAACTGGTTGGTATCGAGCAGATCCAGCTGGGGTTAATCGGCATGCAACTGACGCTGACTGAGTTGTGGCGTTCCTATGGGGTGCAACCTGATTTGGTGATCGGGCATTCGCTGGGTGAGGTGGCCGCCGCCGTGGTGGCTGGGGCGCTTACCGCCGCTGAGGGGCTGCGGGTGACAGCCACTCGGTCGCGGCTGATGGCCCCGCTGTCTGGGCAGGGCGGTATGGCACTGCTCGAACTCGACGCGGTCGAGACGGAGGCGTTGATTGTCGACTACTCGCAGGTGACATTGGCGATTTACAATTCGCCGCGCCAAACGGTGATTGCCGGGCCCACTGAACAGATCGATGAGTTGATTGACCGGGTGCGCGCGCAGAATCGGTTTGCCAGTCGGGTCAATATTGAAGTGGCCCCCCACAATCCGGCGATGGATGCGCTGCAGCCGCAGATGCGTTCCGAGCTCGCCGATGTGGCCCCACGGACTCCGACGATTCCGATCCTTTCCACCACCTATGCTGACCTTGGCTCGTGCCCGGTGTTCGATGCCCAGCACTGGGCCACCAACATGCGCAACCCAGTGCATTTCCAGCAGGCCATCATGACCGCTGGAACTGACCACCGCACTTTCATCGAAATCAGTGCACACCCGCTGCTGACCCAAGCCATTACTGACACCCTGCACGGTACCCGGTGCATCAGCATTGGGACCCTGCAACGCGATGCCGACGACACCGTCACCTTTCACACCAACCTCAACAACGTCCACACCGTCCACCCACCACACACCCCTCATCCTGCGGAACCACACGTAACTATCCCCAGCACTCCCTGGCAGCACACCCGCCACTGGATCCCTCGGAAACGTTCGGTCAACTCTATTGGATTGGCACCCCAGGTGGGCACGCTACTTGGCCAACACACCGCGGTCTCAGGGATTCTTCCTATCCACTTGTGGCAGGCGCGGCTAGCGCCGCAGGCCAAGCCGTACAGGGGTTGGCATCGAGTCCACGGTGTCGAGGTGGTCCCTGCTTCTATTGTGCTGCGCACAATCCTTTGTGCTGCAGCAGAATTGGGTTATTCTACGCTATTCGAGATCCGATTCGAGCAACCCATTTTCGCTAATCTCCCCCGTTTGATCCAAGTCGTCGTCGATAACCAATTGATCAGCCTGGCCTCAAGTCCGGCCACCGAAACTCCTCAGCACCGGTGGACGCGGCATGTGACCGCGCAGCTTTCCTCAGCATCGGCGCGTTCCGCGGTTCCATCGGACCACCCGGATCAGATTAATGGTCATCTTGAGGTGATTTCGGACCCGATTCCCGACGTAGCTTCGCTGCTCGCGCTGTGTGGGGTTGACGGCCTGCCTTTCGAGTGGTCCGTCAAGTCATGGGCGAAAAAGACGCAGCAGTCAACCAGCCGCACGGTTGAGATCGAATTTCCCGATACCCTGCCCGACGGGGCGATCGCGCCGCTACTCGACGCCGCAATTCTTATCCCAGCGCTGGCGGACGTTACCGAAACGCAATTTTACGTGCCGGCAAGCATTAAGCAGGTGTGGTTAGGCGACACCGCTACAGGACCATGTGGTGCGGTGACGCTAAATCGCACTGCTTGCGACGACGACGGGATTACCGTCGATGTCACCGTCGCCGACGGCAGCGGTGTGCCGTTGGCGTTGATGCGGTCACTTCGGTATCGAGCGTTAGACCTTGACAACGCGCAACAGGACTATTCGACTGTTTTCGTTGAATCCCATGTGGATGCCCTTACAGATGCCAGGAATTTCGTGCATGCGATCGATTGGCAACCGCGGACCGACCTGGATTGCTCCAACACCCCGGTAGCCAGTTCGGGGTCTGTCGCGGTAATCGGTGATGCTCGCGCTGGGTTTGGCTTGCTGCTCAAGGAGGCGGGCTATACGTTGGCTGCGCCTGCTGATGGGGTGTCTGAGGTACGTTACGTTGTTTATGTCGCGGATCCCCACCCGGCAACCACTGCCGAGACCGACGTCGACTTTGCCGTGCGAATCACTGCTGAGATCAGCGATTTGGTGAGGGCTTTGGCGAAGCGGGAGCCGGGCAAGCCTGTAGCACTGTGGATCGTCACACGCGGAGTTTACGAATCGGTGGCCTCGTCCGCGTTACGCCAGAGCTTCCTGTGGGGTTTTGGGGGCGTCATCGCCGCGGAGCATCCTGAGATGTGGGGTGGACTCGTCGATCTTGCGGCTAGTGCTCTTGGAGCCGATCGCGACGACATTCTCGACCAATTTGGGCCGACGCTTGCCAGTCTGCTTCAAACACCGACCAGGTCGATCGTGGTATTACGTGACGGCGTCGTGCTTGCCCCGACATTGGTGCCGATCCGAAGTGAGCCGGTGCGCAAATCTTTGCAATGCAAGTCCGATGGGGCCTACCTCATCACCGGCGGAATGGGTGCACTTGGTCTGCTGATGGCTGATTGGCTCGCTGACCGCGGCGCTCGTCGACTGGTGTTGATGGGCCGTACACCGTTACCGCCAAGGCGGGACTGGGAACTCGACACTCTCGATGCCGGACTGCGTCAGAAGATCGATGCTATTTGCGCCCTTGAGATGCGGGGAGTGACAGTCGAAGCCGTCGCGGTTGACGTCGGACACCACGACGATGTGCAGGCCTTGTTGGCCAAGCGTGACCGTGACGGCGCCGCGCCGATCCGGGGGATCATTCATGCGGCAGGCGTTACGAATGACCAACTAGTGACGAACATGACCGACGATCCGGTTCGTCAAGTTATGTGGCCTAAGATCGCCGGCTGCCAGGTGCTGCACGAGGCCTTTCCACCTGGCAGTGTGGACTTTTTCTACTTGACCTCCTCGGCCGCAGGAATATTCGGCATCCCGGGTCAGGGCTCTTACGCTGCCGCCAATTCCTACCTGGACGCGTTGGCGCGTACGCGTCGCCAGCAGGGCTGCCACACTATGAGCATCGACTGGGTAGCCTGGCGCGGGCTCGGATTCGCCGCTAACGCGCAGATTGTCAGTGATGAGTTGCAGCGAATGGGGTCGCGTGATATCACGCCTTCGGAAGCGTTCACCGCGTGGGAGTACGTCGATGCCTACGACGTTGCACAGGCGGTTGTATTGCCGGTCCCTAGGTCCTACGGGTCCGCCGGATCGACTGCCGGGGATAGCTATCTAGTCCCGGCACGAAATTGGTCGCAGATGGAGGCCGCCGAGGTACGGAAGGAGCTTGAAAGTGGCTTACGGACCATCATCGCCGCAGAGCTCCGGGTGGCCGAGGCGGAGCTGGATACAGATCGACCATTCGCCGAACTTGGACTCAACTCCCTTATGGCAATGGCGATTCGGCGTGAAGCCGAGCAATTCATTGGTATAGAGCTGTCGGCAATCATGCTGTTCAACCATCCAACCGTTGCGTTACTAGCCGCGTATCTGACAAAAGTTGTCGCACCGCAGCACGATTCGCAAGGAGACGAGATGGCCGCCTTATCCGCCTCGGCAGGAGGCGTATTAGATAGTCTCTTCGACCGCATCGAATCGACATCGACTGAGGCCGAAGGGTTGGTGTAAATGCGGACCGCTTTCAGCCGGATTTCCGGCATGACCACGCAGCAGCGCGCGGCTCTTATCGAAGAATTCACCAAGCTCTCTCGGATTGCTGTGGCAGAGCCCATCGCGGTAGTGGGGATCGGTTGCCGGTTTCCTGGGGACGTGACCGGGCCGGATAGCTTCTGGGATCTGCTGATCGACGGCCGCAACGCGATCTCGAGAGTGCCGGCTGATCGTTGGGACGCGGATGCGTTTTATGACCCCGACCCGTTGACGCCGGGTCGGATGACCACGAAATGGGGCGGTTTCGTCTCCGATATCGCGGGTTTCGACGCGGCATTCTTCGGTATCACGCCACGCGAAGCTGCAGCGATGGACCCGCAGCAGCGGATACTACTCGAGGTTGCCTGGGAAGCTCTCGAAAATGCTGGAATTCCACCGGATTCCCTGGGTAATAGCCGAACCGGCGTGATGATTGGCGTCTACTTCAACGAATACCAATCCATGTTGGCCTCCAGTCTGGAGAATGTAGACGCCTACAGCGGAACCGGAAACGCTCACAGCATCACTGTAGGCCGAATCTCCTACCTGTTGGGGCTGCGTGGTCCATCGGTGGCGGTTGATACAGCGTGCTCGTCGTCGCTGGTGGCGGTGCACCTAGCTTGCCAAAGTTTGCGGCTACGCGAAACTGACCTGGTCCTCGCCGGCGGAGTGAGCATCACGCTGCGCCCGGAGACGCAAATCGCAATTTCTGCATGGGGATTGTTGTCTCCGCACGGCAGGTGTGCGGCGTTCGATGCTGCGGCGGACGGGTTTGTGCGCGGTGAAGGTGCTGGCGTAGTGGTGCTTAAACGGTTGACCGATGCGGTTCGTGACGGAGATCTGGTGTTGGCGGTGGTGCGCGGTTCTGCTGTCAATCAGGATGGCCGCTCCAACGGCGTTACCGCTCCGAATACGGCGGCGCAGTGTGATGTGATCACCGATGCCTTGCGCTCTAGTGACGTTGCGCCCGAAAGCGTGAACTACGTCGAATCCCATGGCACCGGTACCGTCCTGGGTGACCCAATCGAATTCGAGGCGCTGGCGGCCACGTATGGCCGCGGTGAGAGCGCATGTGCGCTGGGGGCTGTTAAGACTAACCTGGGTCACTTGGAGGCTGCTGCGGGCATCGCCGGCTTCATCAAGACAGTGTTGGCGGTGCAGCGTGGCCAGATTCCACCGAATCTGCATTTTTCGCAATGGAATCCGGCTATCGACGCTGCATCGACTAGATTCTTCGTCCCCACTGAGAACTCCTCGTGGCCGATCTCGGACGGTCAAGCAGGGCCGCGGCGCGCGGCGGTGTCATCGTTTGGCCTCGGTGGGACGAACGCGCATGTTGTCATTGAGCAGGGTCCTGAGCTGACACCGGTCACAGAATGCAGTTCCAACACTGCGGTGTCGACGTTGGTGGTGACGGGTAAGACGGCGTCGCGGGTGGCAGCGATGGCGGGGATGCTGGCCGATTGGGTTGAGGGGCCCGGTGCTGAAGTGGCGTTGGCTGATGTGGCCCATACATTGAATCATCACCGGTCGCGGCACGCCAAGTTCGGCACCGTGGTTGCCCGTGATCGGATCCAGGCAGTGGCTGGATTGCGGGCGTTGGCCGCCGGCAAACAGGCGCCCGGTGTGGTCGGGCAGCAGGATGGCACACCTGGGTCAGGAACGGTGTTTGTGTACTCGGGACGTGGTTCGCAGTGGGCGGGGATGGGGCGTCAATTGCTGGCCGATGAACCGGCTTTCACGGCCGCGGTTGCCGAGTTGGAACCGGTGTTTGTTGTCCACGCCGGTTTCTCGTTGCACGATGTGCTCGCTAATGGCAAAGAACTGGTTGGTATCGAGCAGATCCAGCTGGGGTTAATCGGCATGCAACTGACGCTGACTGAGTTGTGGCGTTCCTATGGGGTGCAACCTGATTTGGTGATCGGGCATTCGCTGGGTGAGGTGGCCGCCGCCGTGGTGGCTGGGGCGCTTACCGCCGCTGAGGGGCTGCGGGTGACAGCCACTCGGTCGCGGCTGATGGCCCCGCTGTCTGGGCAGGGCGGTATGGCACTGCTCGAACTCGACGCGGTCGAGACGGAGGCGTTGATTGTCGACTACTCGCAGGTGACATTGGCGATTTACAATTCGCCGCGCCAAACGGTGATTGCCGGGCCCACTGAACAGATCGATGAGTTGATTGACCGGGTGCGCGCGCAGAATCGGTTTGCCAGTCGGGTCAATATTGAAGTGGCCCCCCACAATCCGGCGATGGATGCGCTGCAGCCGCAGATGCGTTCCGAGCTCGCCGATGTGGCCCCACGGACTCCGACGATTCCGATCCTTTCCACCACCTATGCTGACCTTGGCTCGTGCCCGGTGTTCGATGCCCAGCACTGGGCCACCAACATGCGCAACCCAGTGCATTTCCAGCAGGCCATCATGACCGCTGGAACTGACCACCGCACTTTCATCGAAATCAGTGCACACCCGCTGCTGACCCAAGCCATTACTGACACCCTGCACGGTACCCGGTGCATCAGCATTGGGACCCTGCAACGCGATGCCGACGACACCGTCACCTTTCACACCAACCTCAACAACGTCCACACCGTCCACCCACCACACACCCCTCATCCTGCGGAACCACACGTAACTATCCCCAGCACTCCCTGGCAGCACACCCGCCACTGGATCACCACACCGCTGGCAAGCACGACCGCGCTGCAACATCTCGACCGCAACAGGGTTACGACGCACGCTACCGGAATTGGAAACACGGAACTCGATGACTGGATCTACCAGCTTGACTGGCCGACTCGGCCCCTGACAAGTGAGCCTGGTGCGACGTGGGCCAGCAGCGGCTCGTGGCTGGTGGTGTCCGATGCCGGACTGTCGGATGAACTGGCTCGGTTGGTGGTATTGGCCGATCCTGCATCCCGGGTTGAGTACCTCGCACCTTCGGCGCTTGATCATGATGTGAGCACGCTGCATGACCTGCATAACGCTTTACGGGGTGTCGATAACGTACTCTATGCACCATCGGTCTCGACCGAATCTGTCGACCCTGTCGATCCGGAGTCCGGGTACCGGCTGTTCCATGCGGTGCGACGGTTGGCGGCCGCGATGGTTGCGGGTACTTCGAAACCGAAACTCGTCGTCGTGACTCGCAATGCTCAACCCGTTGCAGTGGGTGAGCGCGCCAACCCCGCCCACGCGGTGTTGTGGGGCTTTGGCCGAACATTGGCGCTGGAACATCCCGAAATTTGGGGTAGTGTCATCGATCTCGATGCGTCGATGCCTCCCGAGTTGGCTGCCCGGTGCATATTGGACGAAGTCGCTAGCCAGGACGAAAAAGACCGAGAGGACCAGGTCGTCTACCGAGCGTGTCTACGTCGCGCACCACGGCTGCAAAGGCGAACTGCATCCGCGGTGTCGTCGGTGAAGTTGAGTTCGGGGCAAGATACCACTCAGCTCGTCATCGGGGCCACCGGAAATATCGGACCGCATCTGATCCGTCAGCTCGCCGCGATGGGGGCCACGACGATCGTCGCCGTGTCTCGCAATCCCAGCACCCGGCTGTTAGAGCTGGATAAGAACCTCGCCGCAACCGGGACGAACCTCATCTCGGTTGCGGCGGATGCGACCGACCCTACCGCGATGACTGCGTTGTTCGATCGTTTTGGAGTGGATCTGCCTCCGCTAGAGGGAATCTACTTAGCGGCTTTTGCTGGCCGTCCGGTCTTGCTGAGCGACATGACTGATAACGACGTGGTCGCGATGTTCCGACCCAAACTGGACGTCGCATCGCTGTTGCACCGTTTGTCGCTGAAACAGCCTGTAAAATACTTTCTTTTGTTCTCCTCGATCTCAGGTCTTATCGGTTCACGATGGCTGGCGCATTACACCGCGACCAGTGCTTTCCTGGACATTCTGGGCTACGCCCGGCGGCTGGTAGGATTGCCTGCCACTGTCGTGGCCTGGGGCTTGTGGAAATCGCTGGCCGACGCGCAGCAAGACGCGACCCAGGTAAGCGCTGAATCCGGCCTGCAACCCATGACTGACGACGTAGCGATCGGGGCATTGCCGTTGGTGATGAGCCCGGACGCGCCAGTGCATTCGGTTGTGGCGGCAGCGGATTGGCCGCTACTGGCCGCTGCATACCAGACCCGCGGGGTGCTGCGCATGGTCGATGACCTGCTGCCCGCACCGGGCGAGGTACTGATGCAGGAAAGTGAATTCCGCAAAGCCCTACGGACTTGCCAGGCAGAACGCCGACATAACATGTTGTTCGACCACGTTAGTGCTCTGGTCGCCAAGGCGATGGGACTGCTTCCCGCTGAAACACTCGACCCGTCGGCTGGCTTCTTCCAACTAGGCATGGACTCGCTGATGAGCGTGACGTTGCAGAGAGCCTTGTCGGACAGCCTTGGCGAGTTTCTGCCGGCGTCTGTCGTTTTTGACTACCCGACCGTGTACAGTCTTACCGATTATCTGGCCACTATACTGCCTGAATTTCTGGAACCAGAAGCACCATCTGGGCGGACAACGGCCGACGCATATGACGAATTCACTGAATCCGAGTTGTTGGATCAACTTTCGGAAAGACTAAGAGGAACGCAATGACCGCCTCGACACCTGATCGCCGGGCGATCATCACCGAGGCGTTGCACAAGATCGATGATCTCACTGCACGCCTGGAAATCGCCGAAAAGTCCAGCACTGAGCCGATCGCAGTGATCGGCATGGGGTGCCGATTCCCGGGCGGGGTCAACAACCCCGAACAGTTCTGGGATCTGTTGTGCGATGGCCGAAGCGGCATCGTTCGGGTTCCTTCCGACCGATGGGATGCCGATGCCTACTATACGGACGATCACACCGTGCCGGGCACGATATGCAGCACCGAAGGCGGTTTTCTCACCGGCTGGCAGCCTGATGAGTTCGATGCGGAGTTCTTCTCAATTTCCCCGCGCGAAGCATCGGCAATGGACCCGCAGCAGCGGTTGTTGATTGAGGTCGCTTGGGAAGCGTTGGAAGACGCGGGTGTCGCGCCGCACACCATTCGTGGGACTCAAACCTCGGTATTCGTCGGTGTTACCGCTTACGATTATATGCTCACGTTGGCGGGCCGGTTGCGTCCCGAAGATCTCGACGCCTACATACCAACCGGAAATTCGGCGAACTTTGCTGCTGGACGGTTGGCCTATATCCTCGGGGTTCGTGGACCGGCCGTGGTCATCGACACGGCTTGCTCGTCGTCGTTGGTGGCGGTGCACCTGGCGTGTCAGAGCTTGCGTCACCGAGAAAGCGACGCGGCTTTGGTGGGTGGAACCAATTTGTTGCTTAGCCCGGGACCGAGCATTGCATGCTCGCGTTGGGGGATGCTATCTCCGGCGGGGCAATGCAAGGCCTTCGATGTGTCCGCCGACGGGTATGTGCGTGGCGAGGGTGCCGGGGTGGTGGTGCTTAAGCGGTTGGATGACGCGGTGCGCGACGGCAACCGTATCCTCGCCATAGTGCGTGGCTCGGCGGTCAACCAGGACGGCGCCAGCAGCGGAGTGACCGTTCCCAACGGGCCGGCGCAGCAGGAGTTGTTGCGCACCGCGTTAGCGTCGTCGAAGTTGACGGCTGCTGACATTGACTACATCGAGGCCCATGGAACGGGAACGCCGTTGGGTGATCCGATCGAACTCGACTCGCTGAGCAAGGTTTTCAGCGATCGGCAGAGCCGGCGGGGCTCTGTCCCGTTGGTGATTGGGTCGGTGAAGACTAACCTCGGCCATCTGGAAGCGGCAGCTGGGATCGCTGGGTTCATCAAGGCGGTGCTGGCTGTGCAACGTGGTTTCATTCCGCGGCACCTCAACTTCCACCAGTTGACAACACATGCCAGTGAGGCTGCATCGCGGCTAAACATTGCGTCCGAAGGCCTCGAATGGCCGACTGTCGGTCGGCCGCGCCGGGCGGGGGTGTCGTCGTTCGGCGTCAGCGGGACGAATGCACATGTGGTGCTCGAGCAAGCACCGGACCCGGTAGCAGTGCCAGCACCTGGGCCGGCGCTGCGCCTTGTTCCTGCGGTGTCGACACTGGTGGTGTCGGGTAAGACAGTGCAGCGGGTGGCCGCGACAGCATCGGTGCTGGCTGATTGGATGGAAGGCCCTGGAGCTGCGGTGCCGCTGACTGACGTTGCGCACACCCTGAACCACCACCGGGCCCGGCACACCAAATTCGGCACTGTGGCGGCCGTTGATCGGGGCCAAGCGGTGGCGGGGTTGCGTGCGCTGGCCGCGGGTCAATCCACCTCCGGTGTGGTGGCCCCCCGTGACAGCGTTGTTGGTCCGGGCACTGTGTTCGTCTATTCGGGCCGAGGATCGCAGTGGGCCGGAATGGGTCGCCAACTGATGGCCGACGAGCCGGCATTCGCCGAAGCTATTGCCAAACTAGAGCACGAATTTGTTGTACAGGCAGGTTTTTCGTTGCACGAGGTAATCGCCAACGGCAAGGAGCTCGTAGGCATCGAACAGATCCAGCTGGGACTGATGGGAATGCAGCTGGCGCTGACCGAGTTGTGGCGCTCCTACGGGGTAGAACCCGATGCGGTGATCGGTCACTCTATGGGCGAAGTCGCCGCCGCGGTAGTGGCCGGGGCTCTGACTCCTACCCAGGGTTTACGGGTCACTGCGACCCGATCGCGGCTAATGGCGCCATTGTCCGGTCAGGGCACAATGGCGTTGCTCGAACTCGACGCCGTGGCCACTGAGGCGTTGATCGCCGACTATCCGCAGGTGAGCTTGGGGATCTATGCTTCCCCGCGCCAAACTGTGATTGCCGGGCCGACGGCCATGATCGATGCTCTGATTGACAAGGTGCGCCAGCAGGACGGTTTTGCCACCCGAGTCAACATCGAGGTGGCACCGCACAACCCAGCCATGGATGCGCTGCAACCTCAGATGCGTTCGGAGCTAGCCGATCTCACTCCGCAGCAACCAACCATCCCGATCATCTCTACCACATACGAGGACTTCGGCAGCACCCCTGTCTTCGACGTCGAGCACTGGGCGACTAACATGCGTAATCCTGTGCGTTTTCAGCAGGCCATTACTCACGCTAGTAGCGGTGTCGGCGGCGACTATCACACCTTCATTGAGATCAGCGCACACCCACTGCTCACTCATTCGATCAGTGACATTCTGTGCAGCATCGCCGGCACAGCCGAAGAAAATGCTGTCGGTGCGGGCTATTTGAGCATCGGCACCCTACAACGCGATGCTCACGACACACTCGAGTTCCACACCAACCTCAACGCTACGCATACCAGCCGCCCTCCCCGAACTCCTCATCCGCCCGAACCGCACCCGGTGCTGCCCATCACTCCGTGGCAGCACACTCGCCATTGGATCAGTGCCATGTCGGCGGCATACCACAGGGCAGACACTCATCCTCTGCTTGGCGTTGGTGTTACCGATCCCACCAGTGGCACCAGAGTATGGGAAAGCCAATTGGGCCCTGATCTGCTGTGGCTGGGGGATCACGTTATTGACGATCTCTGCGTATTGCCGGGTGCAGCCTACGCCGAGGTTGCGTTGGCGGCCGCGACGGACACCTTTCCAAACGAGCGAGTCGAAGGAGATCAGCCGTGGATGATCTATGAGCTTGACCTTCATCAGGTTTTGCACGTGACCGAAGGCACTGTTCTCGTTACCACGCTCACCGGCGACCAGCAGCGGTGCCGGATTGAAATGCGCACTCGCAACGGTTTTTCGGGTTGGACCACTCATGCCACTGCCACTGTTGGTCCTGCCGAGTCAGTGCAACCGTCAGATCGCGAGGAGCGCACCGCAACCCCGGTCGATGTGGTGGATGAACTGGGCCCCGAAGACTTGTATCAGCGGCTGTGCAGCGCCGGTCAACAGCATGGTCCGGCGTTTCAAGGGATCGTCGGGCTTGCGGTTGAAGAATCTGGTGCCGCCCGCGCTGAGGTGCGGTTGCCTTCGTCGGCCAGAATGGGTTTCCGCGACTTCTTGCTGCACCCGGTAATGATGGATATTGCGTTACAGACACTGGGTGCTACCCGGATGGCGACCGATTTAGCCGGAGGGCCGACCGCCCGGAAAACATTGGTCCTACCAGTACGTTTTGCGGGCGTGCATGTGTACGGTGATGTCACTCGCGGTGTCTGTGCTGTCGGGTTGCTGACCGCAACCGAGGGCTTGGATCGGCTGGTTGGCGAAGTTGTCCTGACTGATCTGGACGGGCAACCGCTACTTGTCATCGACGAAGTCCAGATGACGGTGCTTGGAGCCGGCAGCGACGCAACGGAACTCACCGATCGCCTATTCACGTTGGAGTGGGAACCTACACCGCTGTATAAGGAGGTTTCGAGATCTTCCGCGCAAGGTGGCTTGTTGTTGATCGGTGACGTCGCCGCGGGTGACCCGCTGTTGCTTGCCTTACAGTCGTCGCTGCGCGCCCGATTGAGTGAAAATGGGCCTCCACCAGTGGATTGCGTCTCCTTTAGCGACGAAGTGAAGCTGCAGGCGGCGATCACTCGAACCGACATCAGCTGGGATGGCATCGTCGTGGTGTGTCCGCCGCGAGCGAGCGATGAGTCTTTGCCCGATGATGCTCAACTGGAACTAGCGCAGACGCGCACACTTCAGATCGCCGGCGTGGTTCAAGCAGTGACGCAAATGGGTGCTCGCAAGAGTCCACGGCTGTGGATCGTCACCCGAGGTGCGCAGCAGCTTAACGCAGGCGAGTCAGTAACGTTGGCGCAGACTGAGCTACGTGGAATTGTCCGAGTGCTGACGTTCGAGCATTCGGAACTCAAAGCGACCCTGCTTGACATTGAAGCTGACGGCACCGACTCACTTGACGACCTGACCGAGGAGCTGCTGGCCGGCTCGAACCACGACGAGGTCGCCTACCGGGACGGACAACGTTATGTCAACCGGTTGGTGCCGGCTCCCATCACGCCGAAAGGCGAACTTGCCGGCGAAACTCGTCGCAAGGTTGTAGAACTGGGTGGCTTAGGTGCTGTCCAGCTGCAGATCGATCAACCCGGACGACTGGACGCATTGACGGTGCACCAAGTCAAGCGGGGCGAGCCGGAAGGCGATCAGGTCGAGGTTCGTGTCGTCGCTGCGGGACTCAATTTCAGCGATGTGCTCAAGGCGATGGGTGTGTACCCGGGACTCGACGGTGGAGCACCGGCGATCGGTGGCGAGTGTGTCGGCTACGTGACAGCCATAGGAGACGACGTTGACTCTGTCGAGGTTGGTCAGCGTGTTATCGCCTTTGGCCCCGGCACATTCGGAACATACGTGGGTACGATTGCCGATCTCGTCGTCCCAATCCCCGACACCTTATCCGATCACGAGGCAGCCACGTTCGGCGTAGCGTACCTCACCGCCTGGCACTGCCTGTGCGAGGTTGGGCGGCTGTCTCCCGGTGAACGTGTGCTGATCCATTCCGCCACTGGTGGTGTCGGCATGGCTGCGGTTTCGATCGCCAAGATGCTCGGTGCCCGCATCTACACAACGGCCGGTTCGGATGCCAAGCGACAAATGCTGTCCGAGCTCGGTGTCGAGTATGTCGGTGACTCGCGAAGTGTGGACTTCGCCGACGAGATACTCGAGCTCACGCACGGTTATGGCGTCGATATCATTCTCAATTCTCTTGCAGATAAAGCGATTCAGCGCGGTGTGCAGATACTTGCTCCCGGTGGAAGGTTCATCGAAATCGGCAAGAAAGATGTCTACGACGATGCCAACCTGGGCTTGGCCGCGCTGGCAAAGAGTGCTTCCTTCTCCGTAGTAGACCTTGATTTGAATCTGAAACTGCATCCTGCCCGGTATCGCCAACTGCTGCAACACATCTTGGCGCACGTGGCCGATGGTAGATTGCCGGTGCTTCCTGTCACTGAATTCAGTCTGCACAACGCTGCCGATGCATTTCGGCTCATGGCCTCCGGCAAGCATACCGGCAAGATCGTCATATCAATACCGTATGAGGGCAACATTGAAGCGATCGCGTCCCCGCCACCCGTTCCATTGGTCAGCCAAGACGGCGGTTACCTGGTCGTTGGCGGTATGGGCGGTCTTGGCTTCGTCTTCGCGCGATGGCTGGCCGAGCAAGGAGCGGGATTGATTGTCTTGAACGGACGTTCGTCCCCCAGCGATGATGTTACGGCGGCCATAGCGGACTTGACCGCAGCGGGCCACCGGATTGAGGTGGTCACGGGCGACATCTCTGAACCCGGTACGGCGGACCGACTGGTGCATGCGGTCCAAAGCGCAGGCTTCCGGCTGGCCGGAGTCCTGCACAGCGCCATGGTTCTCGCTGACGAGATCATGCTGAATATGACGGATTCTGCGGCGAGGCGGGTGTTCGTTCCCAAAGTCACCGGCAGCTGGCGGTTACATCAGGCCACCGCTGCGTTCGAAGTCGATTGGTGGTTGACCTTCTCCTCGGCTTCCTCGCTGCTCGGTACACCAGGGCAGGGTGCGTATGCCGCCGCGAACGCGTGGGTCGACGGCCTGGTAGCCTATCGGCGTTCGCTTGGACTACCCGCCGTCGGAATCAACTGGGGCCCATGGGCTGAGGTGGGGCGTGCCCAATTCTTCGCTGGTCTCGGTGTTTCGCTGCTCACCGCCGAGCAGGGTCTGGCGGCGATGCAGACGGTGCTTGCCGCTGATCGTGCGCAAACTGGTGTGTTCAGCCTCGATGCGCGGCAGTGGTTCCAATCTTTCCCGGCTGTGGCGGGTTCGTCGTTGTTCGCAAATTTGCGCGACACGGCAACCCTGAAAAGCGGGGAGCGGCGCGGCGTGGGCAAGATCCGTGCGCAACTGGACGTTCTCGACGCAGCCGAGCGCCCGGGACACCTCGCGTCGGCGATCGCCGACGAGATCAGAGCGGTGCTACGCTCGAGCGATCCAATCGACCACGACCGGCCGCTGGAAGCGCTGGGTCTTGATTCCTTGATGGGCCTGGAATTGCGAAACCGGTTGGAAGCCAGTCTGGGCATCACGTTGCCTGTCGCGCTGGTATGGGCATATCCGACAACTGCTGACCTTGCGGCCGCACTATGCGAACGAATGGACTATGCGTTACCGGCCGAGGTGCAGGAGGCGACTGACACAAACGCGGAACTGTCCAAAGCGGAGATGGACCTGCTCTCTGATCTGGTCGAAGCCAGCGAGCTGGAAGCTGCAACGAGAGGCGAGTCATGACGAGCTTGGCAGAGCGTGCGGCGCAGCTGTCGCCGAACGCGCGCGCGGCACTGGCACGCGAACTTGTCCGTACCGGGACTGCTTTCCCAACCGACATTTCAGAGCCAGTCGCGGTGGTGGGCATCGGATGTCGTTTCCCGGGGAATGTAACTGGCCCGGATAGTTTTTGGCAGCTGTTGGTCGATGGCGGGGACGCGATCAGCGAAGTTCCGCCAGATCGGTGGGATGCGGATGCGTTCTACGATCCCGACCCGTCGGCGTCAGGGCGGATGACGACGAAATGGGGCGGCTTCGTTCCCGACGTTGATGCTTTCGACGCCGAGTTCTTTGGCATCACACCTCGCGAAGCCGTGGCGATGGATCCGCAGCATCGGATGCTGCTCGAGGTTGCCTGGGAATCCCTTGAGCACGCCGGCATTGCACCGGATTCGCTGAGCGGCACTCGAACTGCGGTGATGATGGGACTTTCCTCGTGGGACTACACGATCGTCAACATCGAGCGCAGAGCCGATATCGATGCCTACCTGAGCACCGGAACTCCGCATTGCGCGGCAGTAGGACGGATCTCGTATTTGTTAGGATTGCGTGGTCCGGCGATGGCCGTGGACACTGCGTGCTCGTCGTCGCTGGTGGCAATCCACCTGGCTTGTCAGAGCTTACGGTTGCGTGAGAGTGACGTGGCATTAGCCGGCGGTGTGCAGCTCATCTTGTCGCCTTTCACCGCCATCGCGTTGTCCAAGTGGTCGGCGTTATCACCGACCGGACGATGCAATAGTTTCGATGCCAATGCGGATGGATTCGTGCGTGGCGAAGGTTGCGGAGTAGTGGTGCTAAAACGGCTAGTTGACGCGCTGCGCGACCAGGATCGTGTGCTGGCTGTGGTTCGTGGTTCGGCGACCAATCAAGACGGTCGGTCCAACGGCATGACCGCGCCTAACGCGCTGGCGCAGCGCGACGTTATTACTACCGCCTTGCGGCTCGCGGATATCACCCCAGACAGCGTTAACTATGTTGAAACACATGGAACCGGAACAGTGTTGGGAGACCCTATCGAGTTCGAATCGCTGGCTGCCACTTACGGCCGCGGCGAAAGCTCCTGTGCTTTGGGGTCGGTCAAGACCAACATCGGCCATCTAGAGGCTGCCGCCGGAGTGGCCGGATTCATCAAGACGGTGCTGGCGTTGCAGCACGCGTACATTCCGCGTAATGTCCACTTTACTCAATGGAACCCGGCCATCGACGCATCCACGACTCGGCTGTTTGTGCCCACTGAGAGCGCACCATGGCCGGCAATTCCGGGCCCGCGTCGTGGAGCGGTGTCATCGTTCGGGCTCAGTGGGACTAACGCCCATGTAGTGATTGAGCAGGCGCCAGACACGACTGTACCTATATCGGCAGCTGTTGGTAGGCAGTATGTTTCGGCTCTGGTGGTGTCGGGTAAGACTGTTACGCGGGTGGCGTCGGCAGCCGCAGTGTTGGCTGACTGGATGTCGGGACCGGGCGCGGCGGCACCACTCGCCGACGTGGCGTACACGCTGAACCAGCACCGGGTTCGGCACCCCAAGTTGGCAACCGTGATTGCGCGTGATCACGCGGATGCCGTTGCGGGGTTACGGGCGCTGGCGGCCGGACAGCCACGAGTGGGAGTGGTGGGTTGTGATCAGCATGCAGCTGGGCCCGGTCGAGTTTTTGTGTATTCGGGTCAGGGCTCGCAGTGGGCCGGGATGGGTAGGCAGCTGCTGGTCGATGAGCCGGCCTTCGCCAAGGCGGTAGCTGAACTGGAGCCCACGTTCGTTGCTCAGGTAGGTTTTTCGCTGGAGCATACACTCGCCTATGGCGACGAGGTGGTAGGTATCGAACGCATTCAGCCGGTGCTGGTGGGGATCCAGCTGGCGCTCACCGAGTTGTGGCGTTCTTACGGGGTGACTCCGGATGCTGTGATTGGGCACTCGATGGGTGAGGTGTCCGCGGCAGTGGTAGCCGGCGCGTTGACGCCCGAGCAGGGCTTGCGGGTGATCGCTACCCGGTCCCGGCTGATGGCGCGTCTGTCGGGTCAGGGCGCGATGGCATTGCTAGAGTTGGACGCCGACGCCGCCGAGGCTCTGATTGCTGACTACCCTGAGGTGACGTTGGCAGTGTACGCTTCGCCACGCCAATCGGTGATTGCCGGCTTGCCGGAGTCGGTGGATGCGGTGATATCGGTGGTGGCGGAGCAGAATCGGTTAGCGCGCCGCGTCGATGTCGAGGTGGCTTCGCACCATTCGATCATAGATCCGATTCTGCCCGAGTTGCGAAATGCGCTAGCGGATTTGGTTCCGCAGACGCCGATCATCCCGATAATCACCACCACTCACGAACACACCCAGGCGGTGATGGACGCCGACTATTGGGCGGCTAACCTGCGCAACCCGGTGCGATTCCACCAGGCCATCGCACAGGCTGTTAGCGGCGTCGGTGGATTCAATCGTACCTGCCACTCTTTCATCGAGATCAGCCCCCACCCCGTGCTCACACACGCTATCACTGACACCGTCGGCGGGTCCGGAGGCCATGTTGTCACGTCGGCGATGAACCGCGACCTCGACCAGACCCTGTTCTTCCACGCCCAACTTGCCACCGTCGGGGTGACCGAGTCGGATAGCGCCAAGGGTCGATTGGTGGACCTGCCACCCACGCCGTGGCAACATTCGCGATTCTGGGTTGCGGATCGATCAGCGATGTCGGAGCTGGCCGTGGCCCACCCGTTGCTCGGTGTGCATGTCGAAATGCCCGGCAGTGGAGACCACGGCTGGCAGGCAGATGTCGGAACCGACGTATGTCCCTGGCTAGCTGACCATAAGGTATTCGGCCAGCCTATTATGCCGGCTGCTGCGTTTGCTGAGATCGCTGTGGCGGCGGCCAGCGAAGCGCTCGGTGTACCCGCTGGCACTTCTGGGGCCAATATTGTAATCCACCAGTTCGAGGTCGAGCAAATGCTTTCCCTCGACAACCACACACCGCTCACGACGCAGTTGACCTATCACGGGAACAGCAAAATTCGGGTCGAGATCTATTCTCGCTCACCTCGCGGTGATTTCTCTCGGCACGCCACGGCCAATGTTGAGCATGTATCGCACAATGCCGTGCAGCCGTTCCAGCAAGCACCCGGTTCTTCGAACGGGGTAACCGTGTCTCCAGCCGATTTCTACGCTGTGCTACGGCAGACTGGTCAACACCATGGCCCGGTGTTTGCTGTCTTGACCCGGATAACTCGGCTGCTTGACGGTTCCGCGGAAACCGAGATCACTCTTCCCGACGAGGTTCCCCGGCATCCCGGATATCGACTCCATCCCGTTGTACTAGATGCGGCATTGCAAAGCGTCGGTGCCGCAATACCTGACGGTGAGGTCGCTGAGTCGGCGGAAGTCAGCTACCTGCCGGTGTCGTTCGAGGCGATCCGAGTGTACCGCGACATCGGTCGGCACGCCCTGTGTCGGGCACGTTTGACCAACCTCGACGGGGGTACCGGCAAGTTGGGCAAGATCGTCTTGATTGACGACGCTGGTTACGTAGCAGCCGAAGTGGATGGCATTTACTTGCGACGTATTGAACGCCGTGTGGTGCCATTACCGTTGGCGCAGAAGATCTTCGACGCTGAGTGGATCGAAAGCCCGATCCCGGCTTCGCGAGCTTTGGAGCAGATTACCGAGACAGCGCGCGCAAGTTGGTTGGTACTTACCGACTGGGATCCTTCGATCAAATCCCTGACAGACGAATTCATTGCGAGATGGCGCTCACCAATGCGACGGGTGTACACTGCAAATCTCCACGACGAATCGGCGATGCTTGCCGCATTCGCAGAGACGGCGGGTGATCCAGAGCACCCACCTATTGGCGTGGTCATCTTCGTCGGCGGTGCGGCAACCGGGCTGGACGATGGGCTGGTGCAAGCGCGAGACTCGGTGTGGTCGATCTCGACTGTCGTTCGTGCGATCGTAAGTACGTGGCATGGCCGATCGCCACGGCTGTGGTTGATCGCCGGTGGTGGTCTTTCCGTTCAGGATGACGAGCTGGGGGCTCCCGCGACGGCTGCTTTGAAGGGCCTGGTGCGAGTGCTGGCCCTGGAGAATCCGGACCTGCGCGCCACCCTGCTCGATCTGGATGCCACGCAAGATCAGATCGCAGCACTGACTGCAGAATTGCACAATTCTGCGAGCGAGTTCGGTGGCGATGATGTGATCGCGTGGCGGGGTCAACACAGATTCGTCGAACGGCTGTGTAAGGCCACATTGGATGCTGGCAAAGACAATCCTGTGGTTCGCCCCGGAGCGGCATACATCGTGACGGGTGGTCTTGGTGGCCTTGGCTTAGTCGTTGCCAGATGGTTGGTAGATCGCGGTGCCGGCCGGGTGGTCCTGGGCAGCCGCAGCGACCCCACCGAGGAGCAGCGCAAAACTCTGGTCGAATTGGAAGCTCGTGCCGAAATTGTGTTTTTGCGCGGCGATGTGACGTCGCCAGGTGTGGCCGAGAGTCTGGTCGCGGCGGCAGGACGAGCGGGCGGCCAGTTGCGCGGCATCGTGCACGGTGCGGCGGTCATCGAAGACAGTCTGGTGTTCACCATGACCAGAGAAAACTTGGAGCGAGTTTGGGCGCCTAAGGCCACTGGCGCGCTGCGGATGCACCAGGCCAGCGTTAGCTGCGAGCTCGACTGGTGGTTGGGGTTTTCCTCTGTTGCTTCGCTCTTGGGCTCGCCCGGACAAGCGGCATATGCATGTGCCAGTGCATGGCTCGACGCTCTGGTCATGTGGCGCAAGGCATCCGGTTTGCCATCGGCGGTGATCAACTGGGGTCCGTGGTCAGATGTGGGTGTCGCCCAGGCTTTGGTAGGCAGTGTTCTAGATACAATCACTCCGGCAGAGGGCATCGAGGCTATCGACTCGTTGCTGGCTGCCGGTCGGACTCGCACGGGCGTTGCCCGGTTACGTGCCGATAAGGCTCTGGTCGCATTCCCGGAGATGCGTAGCATCAGCTACTTCACCTGGGTGGTCGAGCAGCTGGCCGCGGCGGGTGACCTGGGTGACTGGGTCGGGTCCGACACGCTTGCCGATCTCGATCCGGCAGAGGCCCAGCGCGTGGTGACCGAGCGGATGTGCGCGCTTATCGCGGCGGTTATGGGTTACGCTGACCGATCAACAGTTAATCCTGCTGTGCCGTTGACCGAGCTGGGGCTGGACTCCCTGATGGCGGTGCGGATCCGTAACGGTGCACGGGCGGACTTCGGCGTGGAGCCGCCGGTGACATTGATTTTGCAGGGCGCGTCCCTGCAAGACTTGACCGCCGATGTTGTGCGTCAACTTGGGCTCGCGGGCCCAAAGCAGGCGCTCGAGAACGCTGACACCGTTCGCGACCGCGTTCAGCAGCGTGCGGCGGTGCGACGTGGAGCCGTGATGCGGCGCCGACCTAAACCTGACGTACAGGGAGGATAGAAACCAGTGATTACCCCCGACAACGCGATCGCGGTGGTCGGCATGGCCGGCAAATTTCCGGGCGCCAACGATGTGTCGGCGTTCTGGACCAACCTTCGGCGCGGCAAGGAGTCGATCGTCACCCTGTCTGAGCAAGAGCTGCGCGACAACGGGGTCAGCGACAAAGCACTGGCCGATCCGGCGTATGTGCGTCGCGCACCGTTACTCGACGGGATCGACGAGTTTGATGCTGACTTCTTCGGTCTGCCGCCGCTGGCCGCGCAGGTATTGGATCCACAACACCGGTTGTTCCTTCAGTGCGCGTGGCATGCGCTAGAGGATGCAGGTTGTGACCCCGCGCAGTTCGACGGCTCGATCGGAGTATACGGAACCAGTTCTCCCAGCGGTTATCTCTTGCATAACCTGTTGTCGCATCGCGACCCCCACACCGTTTTGGCTGAGGGACTCAACTTCGACCAGTTCAGTCTGTTCCTACAGAACGACAAAGACTTCTTGGCAACTCGGATATCGCACGCGTTCAACTTGCGCGGCCCGAGTATTGCGGTTCAAACCGCGTGCTCGTCGTCGCTCGTCGCGCTGCATCTGGCCTGCCTGAGTCTGCTGTCCGGCGAATGCGACATGGCACTGGCCGGCGGATCGTCGTTGTGCATTCCGCACCGTGTCGGTTACTGGCACTCCCCGGGATCGATGGTCTCGGCTGTTGGCCACTGTCGGCCCTTCGACGTGCGGGCCGACGGTACTGTCTTCGGCAGTGGTGTTGCGTTAGTGGCCCTCAAGCCGTTGCAGGCCGCCATCGACGCCAGCGACCGAATTCATGCCGTCATCCTCGGGTCAGCGATCAACAACGATGGATCCATGAAAATGGGTTACGCGGCGCCCAATCCTGCCGCTCAAGCCGATGTCATCGCGGAAGCTCATGCGGTGGCCGGTATTGATTCGTCGACTGTGAGCTATGTCGAGACCCATGGAACCGGTACCCCGCTCGGGGACCCCATCGAAATCCAAGGGTTGAAAACGGCATTCGAAGTGTCGCAGATACCCCGCCCGGGCCCATGTGTACTGGGGTCGGTCAAATCGAACATCGGCCACTTAGAAGTTGCCGCCGGAATCGCGGGTCTGATCAAAACGATTTTGTGCCTGAAGAACAAGGCGATTCCCGCGACGTTGCACTACACCAGTCCGAATCGGGAGCTGCGTCTGGACCAAACTCCGTTCGTCGTGCAAAGCAATTACGGCCCATGGAAGTGGGACGGCGTGCGTCGGGCAGGGGTCAGCTCGTTCGGGGTCGGTGGTACCAACGTCCACGTCGTCTTGGAAGAAGCATCAGTTGAAGCATCCACTGTTGCTGCGTCGACCGGTCCCCAGGTGATCCTTCTGTCAGCGCAAACCGCTGCGGCGCTTGGTGAATCGCGGGAAGCTCTGGCCACGGTGTTAGAAAAACCAGGCGCACCGGACCTGTCCGACGTCGCTTATACGTTGGCCGGGCGCCGAAAGCACAACATCACGATGGCTGCCGTCGTCCGTGACCGGGAGCATGCGGTCACGGTTCTGCGGGCGGCCGAGCACGACAATGTTTTCGTTGGCGAATCCGGTGCTGATACCGGGCGCAGTGCCGCCGCCTCAATCACCACCTTGGGGTCAGATCGCGTCGTTTTCCTGTTTCCCGGGCAAGGTGCTCAGCACGTTGGAATGGCCAAAGGACTCTACGACACAGAGTCCGTCTTCGCTGAACACTTCGACACCTGTTCTGCCGGATTCCGCGAAGCGATGGATGACCTGGATTTGCATTCGGCGATATTCAATGGTACCGCAATCGATCTGGAGCGCATCGACCGTTCGCAACCGGCGCTGTTCACGGTGGAATACGCACTGGCGAAGTTGGTCGAAAGCTTTGGCGTAGGTGCCGGGGCCTACATCGGATACAGCACTGGCGAGTATATCGCAGCCACCTTGGCCGGGGTATTCGACCTCGAGACGGCGATCAAAACGGTGTCGTTGCGTGCCCGTTTGATGCATGAGTCGCCGCCGGGAGCCATGGTTGCGGTGGCGCTGGGCCCCGAGGACATCACCGAGTACTTAGCAGAGTATTCTGCTAAGGGCGTCGAGTTGTCCGCCGTTAACGATCCCGGTAACTGCGTGGTCGCCGGGCCCAAAGACCAGATTCGCGCGTTCAGCCAACGTCTTGACGAGGTGGGGATACCCGTACGTCGGGTCCGTGCCACTCATGCGTTCCATACAAGCTCGATGGAGCCTATGCTGAGAGAATTCTCCGAATTCCTTTCTCGTCAACAGCTTCGCGTTCCGAACACACCGTTGCTGAGCAACCTCACCGGAACCTGGATGTCCGAGCAGCAGGTCACCGATCCGGAAAACTGGACACGTCAAATCAGTTCCACGATCCGCTTCGCCGACGAGCTAGACGTGGTGCTGTCGCAATCCGGGCGAGTCCTTGTCGAAGTTGGTCCCGGTGGCAGCTTGACCGGTTCGGCGATGCGTCACCCGAGGTGGTCGAGTGGGCACCGCGCTGTTCGGCTCATGCGCCATCCGCTTCAGAACGTTGATGACCACGACACGTTCCTGCGCGCACTGGGTGAACTCTGGTCGGCTGGAATCGAAGTTGACTGGGCGCCGCAGCGTTCGGTCATGCCGCACCTCGTTTCCTTGCCCGGATATCCGTTTGCTCGACAACGTCATTGGGTCGAACCCCGATATACGATCTGGGCGCAGATTCCCGGCGCGAGCAGTGGTTCGCCGGTTGACTCCAGCGTCGATTCCGCCACCGTTGAAGGGGTGCGAGGCGGGGAGTCGCAGACTGAGGCCACGTTGCAGCGCATCTGGTCACAGTGCTTAGGTGTCAGTTCAGTAGATCGGAATGCCAATTTCTTTGATCTAGGCGGCGACTCCTTGATGGCGATCAGCATCTCGATGGCCGCGGCCAACGAGGGTATGACCATCACACCGCAGGATATGTACGAGCACCCGACTCTGGCCTCGTTGACGGCTGCCGTCGATGCCTCATTCGCGTCGAGTGGGTTGGCGAAACCACCGGAGGCCGCGGCGCATCCGGCGGTTCCACCCAACATTGCTTACTTCCTCGAGCGGGGGTTGTGCGACACTGGCCGCTGGCGCGTTCCATTGATCCTGCGGCTTGACCCCAAGATAGGGTCAGACGACATTCGAGCCGTGCTGACCGCAGTGGTCAATCACCACGACGTCTTGCGCCTCAGCCTCGTCGACAACGACGGAATGTGGGAACAGCACATCGCGGCGACCGGAGAATTCACTCGGCTCTTGACCCAGACGCTTCCCGACGGTGTAGCCGCCGGCAGTGCAGAGGAACGGGCCGTGGTATCCAGTATTCTGGCCGAACTCATTGCTAGTCAAAGTGATTTGAACGAGCCACTGACCGCCGTGCAGATCACAACCGCTCACGGTGGTCCGCACTATCTCGGTCTTGCCGTGCACCAGATGGTTATCGACGATGCATCGCGCCAAATCTTGGGGACCGATATCATCACCGCGTTTGGGCAGCGGCTGGCCGGCGAGGAGATCACGCTGGAACCGGTCACCACTGGGTGGCGGGAATGGTCACTGCGCTGCGCGGCCCTTGCGACGCATCCGGCAGCCCTCGACACTCGCTCTTTTTGGATCGAGAATGCGAACAAGGTGAACTTGTGGTTGGCTGATGTCTCGCTCAATACAGATGTTATTCAACCGCCCGGTGCCGACGATCTGATTAGGATGCCGTGCACGCTAAGCGTTGAGCAGACGTCCGAGCTGGATGATGCCCGGCGTAGGTTTCGCCGATCGATTCAGGCGATCGTGCTGGCCGCGCTTGGTCGCACAATTGCCCAAACGGTCGGTGATGGTGTGGTCGCCGTAGAGCTTGAGGGCGAGGGCCGTTCGGTGTTGCGGCCGGACGTCGACGTGCGCAGAACAATCGGTTGGTTCACGAACTATTACCCAATTCCGCTGGTCTGCGTGAAGGGCCAGGGCGCGCTTGCGCAACTAGACGCTGTTCATAACACCCTTAAATCCATTCCGCATTACGGAATTGGATACGGATTGCTGCGGTATATGTACGCGCCGACCGGACGTGTATTCAGTGCGCAGCGCACGCCTGACATTCACTTTCGGTACGTGGGCGTTGTCCCTGAGCCGCCATCCGTCGATGCTACGGTACAGTTCGACTCGGACATGACGATTCCGGTGCAAGAACCGGTTCCTGGGATGGGCCACGCCATCGAACTTCGGACGTATCGGTTTGGTGGTTCACTGCATCTAGATTGGTGGTACGACATCCGGCGGATTCCGCAGGTAACAGCAGAAGCACTCGCGCAGTCCTTCCCGGTCACGCTTAGCAAGTTGATCCAGGAAGGCATAGCTACGCAAAAGGATGCGCACGACGAGAGTGAAATGGCTGGGGCACCCCAAGCGGGCGTTCTGGTGGACCTGTCAACCCTGGATGCCGGCTGAGGAGGATCGGATGCGCAACAACGACAAGGCCGTGATGGTTCGCGGGGTTCGTAAGACCTACGGCAAGGGCAAGATTATCGCCCTGGATGATGTTAGTTTCGACGTGGATCGCGGTGAAGTGATCGGTCTGCTCGGCCCGAACGGTGCCGGCAAGACGACCATGGTGGACATCTTGTCGACGTTGACCCGGCCGGATCGTGGCTTGGCTACCGTCGCCGGCTACGACGTGGTTTCCGAACCGGCCGGGGTGCGTCGCTCGATCATGGTCACCGGACAGCAAGTAGCTGTCGATGACCAGCTTTCCGGTGAGCAGAACCTAATTTTATTCGGTCGTCTGTATGGGCTGAGCAAATCTGTGGCGCGCGTGCGGACGCAAGAACTGCTCGAGCAATTTGACCTCCTGCACGCCGGGAAGCGGCGGGTGGGCACGTACTCGGGCGGGATGCGTCGGCGGATAGATATCGCGTGCGGATTGGTGGTTCAACCCCAAGTGGCATTCTTGGATGAGCCCACAACCGGGTTGGATCCGCGGAGTCGGCAAGCTATTTGGGATCTAGTGGCCAGTTTCAAACAGATCGGTATTGCCACACTGCTGACTACGCAGTATCTCGAGGAGGCGGATGAGCTCAGTGATCGGATCATCTTGATCGACCACGGTACGGTCATTGCAGAAGGCACCGCGAGTGAGCTCAAGCACCGTGTTGGTGAGACTTTTTGTGAAATAGTACCGCGCGATTTGAAGGATCTGGGCACTGTCGTCGCAGCGCTGGGTTCGCTGTTGCCCGAGCGCAGCAGGGCGATGCTCACGCCCACGTCAGACCGGATTACGATGCCGGCGCCGGATGGCACGCAGACGCTTATCGAGGCTGCACGTCGGATCGACGAGGTGAGTGTTGAGCTGGCTGACATTGCGCTACGCCGGCCGTCGCTCGATGACGTATTCCTTTCGATGACAACGGATCCCAGTGAGTCGCTGAGCCATCTAGCGGCGGGGGCGATGCGATGAGCATGCCGGCACTAGCTCCGATTCCGGCCTCGAGGTGGCCAAGCACAATCATGGCAAAGCCACGTCGGTCGACGCTCCGGCAGTGGTGGGCGCTCACTACGCGCTATTATACGGACATCAAGTTGTTTGTGTTTGAGAAAACAATCCAAATTGGCGCACCAGTGGTATTCACGGTGGGCCTCTATCTACCGTTTGCCATACCGTGGAATCATTTTGTGGGTGGCCCTAGCTCAGGCATCGCCAGTAACTTAGGGCAATACGTCACTCCGTTGATCGTGCTGCAGTCTATCGCATTCGCCGCGATCGGATCAGCCTTCCGGGCAGCAACCGATTCTCTGAGAGGCATAAGTCGACGGTTTCGTACTATGCCGATCGCTCCGGTGACGCCGGTGCTCGCCCGTGTGACGGATGCCGTGCAGCGATGCTGTTGGGGTATGGGGGTAGCGCTGATTTGTGGACACGTGATCGGATTCCAGTTCCATCGCGGTCCCCTCTATATCGTTGGATTTTGTGCATTGGTGCTCGCAATCGGAGCCGCGCTGTCATTCGCCGCTGACCTGCTTGGCACTGCGATCAGGAATCCCGACGCGATGCTGCCGCTACTGACTTTGCCGATCTTGATCTTCGGACTGTTGTCGGTCGGTCTCATGCCAGTCAAACTGTTTCCTCGCTGGATTCACCCTTTTGTCCTTAACCAACCAGTCTCCCAGTTCGTGGTGGCGTTACGCGCACTGGCCGGGGAGACCACTAAGACAGTCATACCAGTGGCGTGGTCTGTTATGGTTCCGACGTTGGCGTGGCTGTTCGGTTTCCTGGTGGTTCTGGTGCCCATATGCCTCGTCATTTTGTTTAGACGGACATGATCACTATGATAAGTCAAACAGTAGGACTGGTACCCGCGAGCTTGCAGTACCCGAACAATTCTGTTCGGGCGCTCGTTTCGCAGACTTTGTTGCAGACCAAGCGGTTACTCACTCGGTGGGCGCGCGATTATGTCACCATCATTGGTGCGCTCGTGTTGCCGATTTTGTTTCTGGTGGTGTTGAACATCGTGCTGGGTAATCTGGCTTACGTTGTAACTTACGACAGCGGGCTATACAGCTTTGTGCCACTAATCACCCTTGGCGCCGCGATCACTGGTTCAACATTCGTCGCTATCGACCTTGTGCGCGAGCGTTCCATCGGTCTGCTTTCCCGACTATGGGTGTTGCCCATTCATCGGGCATCGGGTTTGCTTGCTCGAATCCTCGCAAACACAATTCGGACTTTCGTCACCACCCTTGTGATGCTGGTTACTGGGGTGATACTCGGTTTCCGGTTTCGGCAAGGTGTGATTGCAAGCCTTATGTGGGTTAGTGTCCCGGTGATATTTGGTATTGCCATCGCCGTTATGGTGACTACCGTGGCGCTTTACACAGAGCAAACATTCGTGGTTGAAGCGGTTGAGTTGGTGCAAGCAATCGCGGTCTTTTTGTCCACCGGTCTGGTACCACTAAACCAGTATCCAGGATGGATTCAGCCTTTAGTCGCTCATCAACCGGTGAGCTACGCTATTGCGGCGATGCGCGGATTATCGATGGGGGGGCCAGTCTTAGCTTCGATGGTTGCTATGCTGGTGTGGACCGCAGGCATTTGTGCCTCCTGTGCGGTACCCCTGGGAGTCGGCTATCGACGGGCGTGTACGCATTGACGCAATATGTGGTGGCCCCGCATGTGGTGACCAGTTGGGAGTCTTGAGGTGTTCGCCGGATCCGTGATCCGAAAGCTGTCGCACAGTGAGGAAGTTTTCGCGCGATACGAAGTTTTCACTTCTATGACGATCCAGTTGCGCGGTGTTCTAGATATTGATGCGCTGTCGGAGGCCTTCGACGCGCTCGTGCAGGCTCATCCAGTTTTGGCCAGTCATCTTGAGACAAGCTCCGATGGCGGTTGGAACCTCGTTGCCGACGACCTGCTCCACCCTGGGATCTGTGTTGTTGACGCTAACAACGGGGCGCAGTCGGGTTGTGGTGGAATACAGTCCGAAACGCGGCTCGACCAGAGCGTTTCCCTATTGAATCTGCGACTTACCCCCCGTGAGGGAGGAGGTGAGCTCGTACTCTATATTCATCACAGCATGGCTGATGGTCACCATGGGGCCGTTTTGGTCGATGAGCTGTTCTCCCGCTACACCGACGTGGTGACTACTGGTGACCCTGGCCCGATAATCCCCCAGGCTACACCGCTGTCTATGGAGGCCGTGCTACAACAGCGGGGTGTCAAGAAACATGCCCTTTCGGGAGCTGAGCGCTTTATGTCGGTGATGTATGCTTATGACCTTCCTGCCACCGGGACGCCGGCTGTCCTCGCCGAACCTGGATTGCCTCAAGCTGTTCCGGTAACCAGACTCTGGCTCACTAAGCAGGAGACATCGGATCTCGCGGCGTTCGGTCGTGAACATCGGCTCAGCATCAACGCCGTGGTAGCGGCGGCCATTCTGATGACCGAATGGCGACTCCGCGAAACCCCGCACGTTCCAATTCCCTATGTTTACCCCGTCGATTTGCGATATGTTCTTGCCCCTCCTGTGGCCCCGACCGAAAGCACCAATTTACTCGGGGCGGCGGGTTACCTTGCTGAGATCGGACAGGACACCGACATCGTTGATCTGGCAACCGATATCGTTGCCACACTTCGGGCTGACTTAGCCAACGGCGTGGTTCAGCAGTCGGGCCTGCACTTTGGTACGGCATTCGAGGGAACTCCGCCCGGGTTGCCGCCACTTGTCTTCTGCACTGATGCCACTGCGTTCCCGACGATGCGTACACCACCGGATCTTGCGATTGAAGACATTCAGGGCCGGTTCTATTGTTCGATTAGTGTCCCCCTGGATCTCTACTCCTGCGGTGTCTACGAAGGCCAACTGATCATCGAGCATCACGGACATATCGAGGAACCGGCAAAGGCTCTCGAGGCAATACGTTCCCTGCTGTGCACTGTTCCCTCGGAGTACGGCTGGATTATGGAGTGACGTGTAGTGTCCACCGTTGTAGATAATGGCTTGCACCCGGGGGTCGGGGCCGAGGGCATCTCCGTGCGAGACGACCTGTTGTGGTGTCATTGGAAGCCCCTGATGCCTCCGACTGGGCCGTCTGTGCGGTTGCCGGAACGGGACCTCAACAGTCCTGATACCGAGTTCTGGATTTATTCCGACTGGCCTTGTCTTCCAACAGATCCGCAGCGGCGTTAACGCTTTCGTCAGGTTTGCTCATCCGATTCGCGACCTCGCGAGCACGGGTAGCGTACTGCGGGGCAAGGATCGTGCGGAGATCAGCGGCCAGTGACCTTTGGGTGGTGGCGGAGAATCGCCGGCCTGCACCGACTTTCAGCCGCTTGATCTGAGCTGCCCAGACCGGCTGTTCGATAAAGATCCAGAGGATCAGTGTTGGGACTCCGGCCCTCAGGCTTGCGGCAGTGGTTCCGGCGCCACCATGGTGCACGACGGCGCGGCAGGCGGGAAATACGGCCGCATGACTTACTGATGTCACTATCTTGACGTGGTCAAACTTGGGCACCTGGGTTAAGTCCTTAGGTTTAACGGAAATTAACGCACGTTCCCCTAAATCCGCACAGGCTGCGGCAATCATCGCGACCGTATCGGTTGGTGATACGATCGGCATGCTGCCGAAGCCGAAGTAGATTGGCGGTGTCCCGGCAGCTATCCATGACAAGACTTCGTTGTCAGCGGCCGTCGGTAACTCTAGGGTTAGTGCGCCAACAAAGGGCCTGCGGTCACCGTATTCTGCCCACTCTGCGGCCAACCCAGGAAAGCAGAGCTCGTCATAGGCCTGGATCTCGAGCGCCCCTCGTTTCACGATCCGTCGTGTCGAGAGTGAGGTTGCTTTTGGCAGGCCTAGTTCGCGGCGCTGAGCATCTTCGGGTTTTTTCGCTAAGAGCCAGTGTGCTCTCCAGACCGTCGCGAGTATGGCGCGATTTAACGGCGACGGCAGGCTAGGAATGATTTTGCCGTTGACCCGTGCGGGAACGAAATGCAGCACTCCAAACGGAATGCCGTAGTACTCAGCGACGTTGGCGACGACCCCCTGATAGACCACGCCCGTCATCACCAGGTCGGCTCCATCTGCCAGTGACTTCAAGTCCGTGGCCATGTCCGCCCATGCTTGGCGGAGTTGCTGCAGAGCTTTGATCGGCGGCAGAATTTTCCACCATTGGCGCCATTGACTATAGGTATCGCGGGCCAGAAACTCCTGGGTATCCGGCCCGTAGGCAACCGCGGCCAGCCCGGCCGACTCGACGAAGCGAAGCATGTCAGGGGGGACACCAATGCGAACTTCATGGCCTCGGCGCTGCAATTCCAGACCGAGCGCGGCGAACGGCTCGACATCACCGCGAGACCCGCTGGCAGCCAAAGTAAATTTCATTTAGTGTCTCACTGCTTTCACGTAATTTAGTGTTCGTGTGTTGTGTGTGTGTCGTGAACGCCAATGGCATATTGTCACGGACGAATCGGAGTATTCAATGATTCAGCATCCACGATGAGAGTTCGGCTATCAAACGTCGACATATCCTGCAGCGGCAGGGACACGGTGATCGTGTTAGCCCATGCCAGTGTCATCGCTCTAATGGCCGCATGTTTCCGCTCATAACTTGACTGGCTGAACTTAAATTCTTTATGAACTCCTTAGTAAATCGACGACGGTCGTCATACTGGACTGTGGCGAGGGAAGTTAGCACGCGATCATTAAATACTAATTTTTTCTGTAAAATAACTTGATAGGAAACATTTAGAATTTTATATTCGCCTGCGTGGTACTTCAAAAACAGGTTGATTGCCCATGCGGGATTGGCTCGCGCGCGTAGATAGCCGGGCCATAAAAAGTCGTCGAAAATTAGTATCCCGCCCTTCTCTAACAGGCGCCAGGCGGTGATACCATCTGCTAAAACATCGTCACCAAAGTGCGATCCATCCACATAAATCACATCAAATTTCTGTTCTTCTCCGAGCAGTTGAGGCAACACGTGCAGCGACGATCCCTTACGCTTGGTTAACCGCGCTGCACACGGAGTTAGATTGCTATCAAAGCGAGCTTCGAGGCTTCGCAAATCCGACGGTGCATTGTGCTGGTGTTCATCGCTACCGGCCCATGTGTCCACGGCCGTCAAGTGCCCTTGGGTAAAATAGGTCAGCAAGAATAGGGTTGAGCGACCCTCCCATGATCCGATTTCGAGGATTCGCACAGGTGCCTTACGATCGAAGACCCTTGAAAAGATGTCGCTCCACACGACGATATTCCGATCGGTCATATCGAAGTATAGTTCTTTGAACTGCCCTTGAACTGATTGCTCTTCGAATTCGGCGCGGATCTGAGCCAAGTGTTTTGCAGTACCGGATGGAATTCCTTGCTTGACCAGAAAATAACGCAATAAGGCTGCAAATCCGTGCCATATAATGATAGGATTTACTATACCTGAATAAAATAGAAATGCAAACCCGAAGCGAAGTAAAAATACAAGGCATCGGAGCGTCCAACTAATTTTTGCTGCCACTATAATCACATTTTCCTTAGATATTATTTTGACACAACCCAACGTGCCCATTTTTCGCAGCTCAATACTGTACACTCTGATTCCATGTAATGTTTCAGCGAGATTGCCTACTAGAGCCTAATTCTTTAAGATCATAGCACACTTGAGTATCCCCGGGCGCGCCGTTACGCCAGCAGGCCGCCATGAATGCCCCATTGTAATGTTGTAGGTGGAGCCAGTGCGTACAGGGAGCGATCCTGCTACCTTGGCAGGTGACTCGGTGGTGGTCAACCTCGATCAGAAGCGATGCGCTCGCGCAGCTATGTGATGTTGATCATAGCTCACAGCGGGCCGTCTGTCGATAATATTAATATATTAGTTTTAGGGGAGGGGGATGGCATTATGGAGAAGCCTGATGAAGCGTCCGAACCTGATTATCGACGTTGGCATGCATAATGGACAAGACACCGCGTTCTATCTCGCCAAAGGTTTTGATGTTGTTGCGTTAGAGGCGAATCCCGTTCTTGTTGATGCCGCCCGTATTCGATTCGCATCAGAGATCGAGTCTGGACAGCTGCAAATCCTTCCGGAGGCTATAGCCGAGACGGAGGGCACATTGCCGCTAGCTATCTGTGACGAAGAGTCGCTTTGGACTTCGATGTCTCCTGCAATAATCGAGCGTAATAAGTCGGTGGCGGGGGTGACATACCACTACATCGATGTACCTGCTCGGACGTTCGCCAGTGTTCTTGAGGAAGTTGGGGTGCCCCATTACCTCAAGGTCGACATCGAGGGGTTGGACATGCTCTGTGTCCACGCTCTGAAGCAAGCCGACAATCTACCGGACTTCATCTCTATTGAATCGAACGTGAGTTCTCCCGGGGGCGCATTTGACGCAGCGTTTGAGGAGCTTGCGGTGCTCTGGGAGCTCGGATACCGCCGTTTCGCCTACGTGGATCAGCGCAAACATTCGAGGTATAAGCCGCCTAATCCGGCCAGAGAAGGTTGCTTTGTCGGCGTTGATTTTACAGAGCACTGCAGCGGGTTATTCGGTGAAGAATTGCCTGTTCGATGGGAGATGATAGATAAGGCCGTGCGGAAGGCACAGGTCCTACAGCGCCGCTACAATGTTAGGGGCTTTGGTGGCAAAGGGATGCGATCATTGCAACGACTACTGCCGATGCCTAGCTATCGCACGGTGTCGAATTTCACCAAGCGTCCGTTCGGACGGCGCGTTGTCACATGGACGATGGAGGTCGTCTTGTCCGGGTGGTACGACTTACACGCCCGGCTGGATTGAGCTAGGTCGATCAGGCGCCGACTTGAACGTGATTGTTGATGCGCTGAACTTCTTCCGAACAGATTCTAAGAGTGGAGAAGTCGACTCAATTTCTTGTCAAATAGCGAAATGATTCTGCGCTAAGAATTTTGCCCCGTCGCTGCCGAAGGCATTGTGGTTGTTTGAGCCAAGTTAGCTGGTTTGGCGGGTAAGCTGAGGTCCAGGCGCGGTCCGCGAAATCATGTCCTCATGCGACGCACTGGCCAGTTAGGTGATCTTTCCATGAACATCCATCCATGAACAAAGTTCGGTTATTCGGGATGCGTGGCCTTCGTGAGTGTCGAATCGCTGGGACCGCAGCAGTAGCTGTTTAGCGACCTAGTCAGGCACATTTACTGAAGATTAGATTGTCCAGTGCGTCATAAGTATACTGCAGACAGCCAGCCAATACCCGCGACAGATGTTCAGTGACTTCGCGATCAAGGCGTGTAGAAACTCGCGGTCCATCCAGTCCGTATGCACTTTCGTGATTGCGGACCGCGGTCGAGTCATGTGGCCTGGGGTCCACGACCTCAAGCTCGCCGAACACCTCGGCTGGTCCCAGGATGGCCATTAGGTGTTCATTTCTGTCTGGAGAGTTATGGCTAATCGTAATTTAGTTGGATTTGATGATATAAAGTTGCTCGCCGGGCTCTCCTTCTGCGAACACCGTCCGGTTTGGTGAGAAGGAAAACCGGGTGTACTTGTGTGCTTACCGCAGACCAGATATGCGGTTGCACTAACTCATAAAGGTATGGTGCTCGCCAAATTCATGTCTATACTAATAAAGATTGATTATAAGTTTTTCGCATCTTAGCCGCGCAATTTCTCGGTTTTCATAGTGGTTTGGTGTCATGCGCCTGTCCTCGTAGGAGGGGCCGCTGGACGGTTCCGCTCCGGCCTTCTCTCGCGATGTTGAGGAGGACTCTAACATCCTTGCTAGCTTCGTTCCACGGTCTGGGCAGCCCGCACAGCCATGTATCACGACCTGCTTTTGGCTGCCACCGGTCGAGGCTGGGGCAGCGGCAACGTAAGCCGGCCGGAACGGCCAGCGTCTCAAAGTTCTCTGCGCTCTGAGCAGATCACGCCAGGCGTTCGAGACCAGGTGCGGATCGATGTTCTGCCCAGAACCTGTTTTGTGCACTTATCAGCGATACACTCCTCGAGTTTACGGCGTACGAGGGTGTGGTTCGACGAGTAGGTACGGGGTTTAGGCATAACGGGCTCGGTTAGCCGCGGTGTGACTCATGGCCCGAAATATCAACAGAATGTTGTCTTATCGGGTCAAGAAGCATGGACTGGTGCTGCTGCGCAGTAAGCATGCACAACCCCCGGCAACGAAGTTCGTTTCCAACATCCCAAATGTTTAAACCTTGAACATCAATCACGCAGCGTTTAGGCAGTTTTGCGGTTATCGCCACGACCAGCCTAGGGAAGTAACGTGTCATCGTCCGCTTGTTGCGGTTGCTCAACTTGACCCGGCCGCCGTCGCGAAAGCATTCTGGACCTAAACCATCCCGTTTTGGGCTCATACGACGTATCCGTTGGGTTCGATCGAATCGACTTAGACGACATCGGCGAGTTCTTCTTCTTCTTCTTCTTCTTCTTCTTCTTCTTCTTCTTCTTCTTCTTCTTCTTCTTCTTCAATGCTAAACTTATTCCCGTCGGCGTGCTATATTATAGGGAGCTAAGTGCCCCCTGTAGCAGGTCCGGATGAAGCGCGTTGCCTTGACAACGCCTGGGGTTGGTTCTTCGATCGAGTTTTACAACGCTCAATTCATTTCCCCTAATGGCACCGTAGTAGTTCTGGTGTTCCCCAGTGTGTTCTTTGCCAACTTAGCGCCAGCAATGGCGACAGTTTCGTCGCCGGCAACGTTTGCTGCGGTGTTCTTTTCCCCACCGCTATTAGCCGGGATTTTTTCTTGAGGAGGGGCACTTCGGTGATCGTCTTGGTAGGGAAGCGACTTTGGTCGCAACGTTGTTTGATCATGGGCCTCTTCACCGTGGCGGTGGGTTTTCTCCCCGGCGTGGCTACCATCAGCTTGGCCGGCGTAATTGATCTTGCTTACGTTGCGGCTGCTGCAGGCAATAGCGTTCGGTGGCGAATGGGCTGGATTGGCACTGGCTAGTTGCCTAACACGCGCCGGGAGACATGCGACCATTATAGGAATGGCCATCCCACTCGGCAGCTGGTGTGGGCCTTATGCTTGCCAACCTGGTTATGCTGGCCGTCAACTTCACTCTACGAAGAGACCAGCCCCGCGTCTATGAGATGGAGGTTGGTGGATGCCGTTTCTGCCCAGTGCTATACTGGTTATTGTCGCTCTATTACGTGCGCCTGAACATTCGCTGAACCCCGGCTTTCGCGTTCTGTAAGCGGGATGAGCAGAAGGATGTCACCGTGCCTTGCGCCTCCATAACCGAACTTTTCCGGATCCAGCTTCGACAGGTCGTTCTTGCAGTCGGTTCCGTGATCAGGCTATTCGTGCTGAGCTTCGTAGTCGGGAACTTATCTTAATGAACTACGTGCCCTCGAACTTAACCATCTAGGGGACCTGATCCTGATTGTTGGTGCGCTAGGTGGGTTGTCGATGTTCGCTTTTTGTGGTGCCGGCGCCAGTCTGGCTGGATCGTTTCAGCCGACGAAGTATTATGTTGTGCGGCTTGGTTTTGGCGCGTCCTGGGCGTTTGTAGTGATGCCATTTATGGGTACTTATGACTCCGTCCTGATGGATGTTGTTGTCGCCGTATAGTATGCCACCGTGGGTGTGCTGAATGGGCAGTTGGCTTCATGTTATCCCGGGAACCTTCACCACCCGAAACCAATAAACCGTTGTGGGACTTATTATTTAACGTTATTTAACGAGGATGGAATTATCTGCGGTTCTGTGTAGCCGATAGTTGTTGGTGTAGCTAGCGGCAAGTGTAGGATTGGGATGTTTGGGTTGATGCTGGTCGTCCTGATACCCACCAGCGTAAATAGTACGTTCTTTTCCCTGGACCAGGGGGAAACACGCCGATGGATAGCAAAATACTTGTGACCGTAGTCATGTCTGCTGCCACGCCTCGCGAGCGATAACTTATGGTGCACGCATGGTGGGCTGCTGTGGCAGCCGGTGACGGTTTCGCGGACCAGCCTAGGTTGATCCCCAAGCATGGCACACCGGATGTCTTAATCTTTCTATCTCTACTCACCGGTTGTGTTTAGCGGCAACGTTTTTCAGCCACTCCTGGTTGGCATGCGACTACGCTGCGTCAAAGTGAAGCAGCAGGAAACTGTAGATTTCAGCATCAAGTCGCCAAGGCACCATGGGATCGCCGACTTCGACAGCGAGCATTGCGGTGAGAAACTGGATTTTCGCGCCGAGTGGATAGCTGCTGTTGTATCCGCTGGCTCAGTGCTCTTTGATGTCGATTGCGATGTGGATATGTGGATGTGGATATGTGGTTGTATCTAGTTGTGGTCGGGTTCATAGGCGACGGTTTCACCATCGAACGCTTCCACGTTGGTCGAGTGCCCTTGCTCCACACCGGGGAGTCCGGGTTTTTACTTTTGTTGTAGGTGCCTACGAGATCGATTTCGCTGAATCTGGCAATTAATGACGGAATGTTAGGTCTAGCGGACATTGACGCTTTGGCAAAATGTGGTCAACACTCCGTAAGGAGTCTTCGCTGTTATCGAATACCACGCTGAAGGCCCTTTCCAAAGTTAGTTCCGAGCTACGCACGTGCTGGCTGCTTGCAGTCGAAAAACTTGGACAAAAACATGTTTCATAATCTTTTCTCCTCTTGTTGTGCGGAGAAAGCGGCCCGTATACCCGTATAATGGTGGGGCCTGCATTCGTGGCAAGTAGTGCATGCATTGATCGGGTGTTGTCGTCCAGCGTGGTGGTAACCATGCTGATCCGAGGGGCGCTGAGATGCGTAGCAGGTACCACGAAACGTGCGGGTGGAACATTAACGAGTACAGGTTTGCCTTCGATGACTAAGCTGATTGGATCGTTGTTAGGCGATTCGAATGCGCCGTTGCTGGGTGGTGTGGGCTTTGCTTACCCGGGCTGCGGCATGGATTTTGTCGTCCATTACGATCAGGTAGCCACGAACTTATCGCCGCCAAAACGTTCGCGGGCCTGTCGTAGCTGGCTAGGTTGGGGCCTCGCATTGTGCCCGTGAACACGATGGGTTGTCGTGTCTGGCGAATGAGGCCAGAAGATATACTGTATACGGTCTTCTTGACCGTGTCGGTGCCCTGGATGACTACCACGCCATCGAATTCGAAGAATTGCTCTTGGATTGCAACGGCTAACGTGTCAATGTCACCGCGGGTAATACCAGCTCCTGGAACCTGGTTGACGGCCTCCTAGAGACCGGTCGGGTGACGCTCCCGTCGTGGCGAACCGTAGATACGCTGAAGGTAGATTTATCTCGCGGCTATTGTGTGGGCGGTGTGATGGGTACGATCACAGTGTACTAGTGGAATGTGTGCTATCCTGACTCTGAGCATTCCGACGAACCTGCGAATCGACTGGAATCTGCATCCCGACACCGACTTCAAACAGGCGTGCGCTCGATGTCGATGTGTTGCTCCTGGTGCTTGGCGTAGCTTGGTTTGACCGGGTACCCCAGAGGCATGTGGGGTACCCGGTCATGTTTTCCTGCGAATTTCCACTGATTAGGACTTCATCGATTGTGTGTCGGGCGGTAATCACGCTGGTACGCGAAGTAGAGCGCCGCGCACCACAAGCGGTGACCACGTAAGTGGTATGAAACAAGAATGGGGCGCGCGGCTCTTTCGTGGACTTCAGCCGGAACGCTCGCAACCGCACCATGGCGTCGTCGTATTCGGAGCGGCTCACCTAGGTCGTGACCGTGTCGATCCCGTTGACCTGGGACGAGCTGGCTGTAGCCGACCCGGATGGCTACACCATGGCGATGGTACCCGATCTGGTGCATGGCCGGTACGACCCGTGGGCCGGCATAGATGATGTTGATCTAGTCGATTGCTCCGCTGTTAGAGTATGGTCGCCGCCGACGTAGAACGCGGACTGGGAGGCTGCCATATTTGCCAAAACATCCGAAGATGTCAGGCGAGTCCGAACGGGTACAGCCGAGCCGGCTATTAATCGAAAATCTGGTACCAAACAAACTTGATGTGGTAGAAATCTGCGTAGGAAGTCGGCTGGTTTACGTGTTTCTGCTGATGATTTGTTCCCTGTGGTGGCCGCAGGCTGGCTGGCATGAGCGAGATAGATGCATGGCTTGACACGGCCGAGATACTGGCCCGCCGTGGGCGTAGACGCCTAATTGCGCTAACTGACCATGAACAGCGTCAATGTCCGGCGTTTGGTGCGTTGCCCTGGGATAATACGAAAACTCTGGGACCGTGCGGGGCGGACAGGCGGATGACGACGGCGTTGGTCTGCGTGGCGTGCGGCGCAGAATTGCGGTCGATCGCGAAGTTCTGCGATGAGTGCGGCTCACCGGTTGTCGAGGCCGAAACACCCGCAGAGTACAAGCAGGTGACGGTTTTGTTCGCCGACGTGGTGGGTTCGATGGATATCGCGGCAGCGGTCGGTTTGGAACGGCTGCGCGAAATCATGACCGAGCTGGTCAGCCGCGCCGCGGGGGTGATCGAGCGTTATGGCGGCACGGTGGACAAGTTCACTGGCGACGGCATCATGGCTATCTTTGGTGCGCCGACGGCGTTGGAGGATCATGCGTTGCGCGCGTGTTTAGCCGCGCTTGGTGTCCAAGAAAAGGCTAGGCGGCTGGCGGCCGAGGTTGGTGATCGTGACGGTGTTGATCTTCAGCTGCGGGTGGGCCTGAATTCCGGTCAGGTTATTGTTGGTGAAATTGGTTCTAGCGCTTTGGGGTACACCGCTGTTGGTGTGCAGGTGGGGATGGCCCAGAGGATGGAGTCGGTTGCGCCGCCGGGCGTGGTGATGCTCAGCGAATCCACCGCACGGCTGGTGGAGCAGACCGCAGTGTTGGGTGCACCGCAGACGGTGCGCATCAAGGGCGCCGAGGATGCGGTGCCTGCGCGGCGACTGCTACGCGTAGCCGAGCCGCGCCAGCCGACGTGGTTCTCGGAGTCGACGTTGGTGGGTCGCGAGTGGGAATTGGCCACGCTGGCGGCGATGCTCGATCGATCGATCGGTGGGCGGGGCTCGGTGGTGGGGCTGGTTGGTCCTGCTGGCATAGGGAAGACACGACTCGTCGCCGAAGCTGTGCAGCTCGCGAAAGGTCTTGAAGTCGAGGTGTTTTCCGTTTTCTGTGAATCGCACGCCACCGATGTCGCGTTCGATGTGGTGGCCCAGCTGGTGCGTGCCGTGGCGCAGATCAGCGGTCTCGATGATCGCAGTGCGCGGGCCCGTGTGCGGGAGCAGATTCCTGACGCCGATACGCAGGATCTTTTGCTCCTTGACGACTTGTTGGGCATTGCCGATCCCGCGGTGGAGCTGCCCAGGCTAGACCCGGATGCGCGGCGGCGGCGGTTGACTGCGCTGATCAACGTCGCCCAGTTGGCCTTGAGCCGACCAGCGGTCTTTGTGGTGGAGGATGTTCACTGGATTGACGAGGTCAGCGACTCCATGCTGGCCGACTTTTTGGCGGTGATACCTCAAACCCGGTCGATGGCACTGGTCACATATCGCCCCGAGTACCACGGAGCCTTGCGCCATGTTGTTGGAGCACAGATCATTGCTGTCGCACCCCTGAGCGATGTTGAGACCTCAACGCTGGTTGCTGAGCTGTTAGGTCTCGATCAATCCGTTACCCAGATCGGCGAACTTATCACCGAGCGCGCGGCAGGTAATCCCTTCTTTGCCCAGGAGATCACTCGAGAGCTCGCTGAACGTGGTGTTCTGACAGGTGAGCGCGGCCGGTACGCTTGCAGCACTGATGTGGCCGAAGTCTGCGTGCCAGCTACCCTGCAGGCGACTATAGCTGCCCGCATCGACCGTCTTAGTCCGCCTGCCAAACAGCTGCTTGTTGCCGCGGCAGTTATCGGGTTTCGCTTCGGCTCCGATCTGCTGGCCAGCTTGGGAATCGATCTTAGCGTCGATGAACTGATCGATGCCAACCTCGTCGACCAGGTGCGGTTTACCGCGCCCGTCGAGTATGCGTTTCGGCATCCGCTGATTCGTACCGTAGCCTACGAATCACAACTGAAATCCGATCGGGCCCGGTTGCATCGGCGGCTGGCCGCTGCGATCGAAGCGCGTGCCCCACACTCGGTCGATCAGCACGCGGTGCTGATTGCCGAGCATTTGGAGGCCGCCGGTGATTTGCACGCCGCGTACGGCTGGCACATGCGCGCCGCAGCATGGGCCACTAATCAGGACGTCCGCGCGGCGCGAGTGAGTTGGGAACACGCCACAAAGATCGCTGACGCACTAACTGCCGAAGATCCGCACCGAGCTGCGATGTGCATTGCTCCTCGAACCAGGTTGTGTGGCATCGCTTGGCGAGGGCGTTTCAATTCTAGCTCCGGTTTTGATGAAGTGCGTCAGCTGTGCAACGCCACTGGGGACAAGGCTCCGCTGGCCGTGGCCACGGTGGGGCCGGCGATCGACCACGTGTATCAGGACCGGTTGCACTAGGCGTCGTAGTTGGCTTCTGCAGCCAATGGCCATCATTGAGTTGCTCGAGGAGCGGATTCTGGATTGTGGGGCTGTCCTGATGGCAACAGATTTATGCAAAGGGTTGAGTGCGCCGAGTGGCCTGACGTGCTGTGGTGGTCAACTAGGGTGGCCGGTGTGGTCGATGGTGATCCAACCAAGGGCAACGTGTTCATCGGATCCTTGTTAGCTGCTTGCCTTTGACTATGTGTGCCGAGGTGCGTTGCTTTCTAGGTCATCTTGGGTGGCTACGACGACCTACGGCAGGGGCTGGCCATGGTCCGTAGCGCAGATACGTTGTCCCACGTCTACGGCTGAGGTATGCCGGGGCGATGTGCTGGTCATCGATGATCAGGTTTTGCGTGAGATTTGAAGATGCCCTGCAGAACGCCGAGCGGTACAATAACTATTTGGCATGGTCCTTGGCTCGGATACTGTATGTGCATTACGTTGTTGCATTGCCCAGCTGATGCCGACCGTAACCGCGGGGCGAAGGTACTGACTGAGATCGAGGACATACTTGTGCACCAGGGCCACAGCCCGGCCGGGTTACCTGTGGTGGTCGGTACGTACTTGGCGTGGGAGAGGGTTCGGCTTCGGTATAGCGATGACCTCGTACAGGTTTATCCACACTGCCACCGATCAGTTGGTCCGCGAGGATTGCCCTATTTAGCTGGGGCATTCCCGCGACAGGTGTGTTGGTGGAGACCCTGTTCGATCGTATCGTGGTGCCGATAATGACTTGACCGAAGCTGAGGCCGCGATTGAGTGGTTGGCTTTAGCGCCGGTTGATGGGGATTTGGCCTGCTAGCGACGTGTGGCTGTTGTGGCTCCGGGCTCAGACGCGAGGGAGCTCGGCTTATGTGGACTAGCGTAATTCCCACTGCGACATCGGGAAATTCTTTGGCTTCGAAGGGAGCGCTGTATTAGCAGCACGATTTTGTGGCGACGTTTCCACGCCCGCGATCCGTCCCGCCTCGGGGGCGTGGTCGCTCTGGAAGTACTCCATAAAGCCGATGCTTACTGGATGGGCTTGATAACAGCGTCGTCCTGCGTCAGCGCTGCTGTCGTCGACATCGCCCCACTGATCGTCATGGTTGCACAGCAGGGTGTCGTTGAGGCTGGGCACAGTTGACTGTCTGTATGTTTTTGCTGCTGGAAGTTGGAGCCTTGAGTTGGCTCCGGTGTCACGCTTACTGCAATTAGTGGGCCCTCTAACCCTGCCAGCGTGTTGACGGACCCATTATCCAGCCATGCCTCAGCCGATTGTGCCATTATAGACCATTAATGCGTACAGCAACGGTAGCCGCAGTGCACAGGCGAGGACGTCGGCGAGCTTACCTCGGCGATGCACAACGGTCTGTTGTGCTAGCGGATCCACGCTGATCAAGCGGAACTGTTTCGGCAGCTTCTCGATCAGCTGCTCTCCAAAAGCGCTGAACAAGGTGGTCATGGTACGTTTCCTGCGGACGAGCCTCTTGCTCGGCAGGGTGTAGTCGCTGTGAATTTTACGCACGCGAGCATGCGTATATGTATCGAGCATGCGTATATGTATTATGTACGCATACACAGCAGCATCCAAACCGCAAGCTGCTTGCCTAGCGACGATCGCCCCATGCTGGTTGCCAGTGAACCTGGTCGACCGTGATCTTGGCCGCTTCCAAGCTTCTCCAGCACGCTTAGGTGGGCACACGCGCCGCGCGCTGTTACCGGTTAAGGACGAGATCGACCGGCCGGGTGGCGAGTGGGTGCAGGTCGTTGGTGTAGCTACCGCGGCGGACCACATGCATCGACCGCAGCGTGATCAAGTTGCTCCCACGTGTACCGGTTGCTCTTGGTCAGTGGGGCGTCCGGCCAGCATCAGAAGAGGCACCCTCTACTGTTGCCGGCAACGGTTGTGCAGGCGGGACTGGGGTACCCGCAACCAAGCACTACCCGATCGGCAATGCCGCAAATAGCAAATAGAAGTCCCGCTACTCTGGGGCATGGGCGGCCGCCTGCAACATCACCCGATCCGTGGTCTGATTGTCGCTTTCCAGCCCGTTGCGGTCGACGTTGCTAGAGAGCTATTACCTTTAACCGGCTTAACGATGCCGCGCAAAGTTCGGTGGCCACCATTGCTACCGGCGTGTTGGTGCAGGCGTCGATGGTCGAGATTACCGTCTCGGGCGTTGTCTGGAAGGCCGCTCGCGGAGTCTGGTGTTGTCGTTGAGCGGGCACTTGCACCAGTGTCTCCAAGTACGTGGCCGCCGGCGATCTTGTAGAGTTCGGCGTTGGCCAGTCGGGCGAGGGACAAGTCGCGCACGGCTCGAACCGATTCCTAGCACGGCGCGCTGATCAACAACTCGCGCTCGCCGACCACAGCGCCGTGGCCCCAGCTCCGTGACCACGCCGAGCACCTGTAGGCGTCCGTTCTGCATCACTTAAAGCGCATCGGATGCATCGCCAGCGTGGAACAGAATTTAGCTCTACCTGCTCGCCGTGGTCTCGTAGTTGTGCCAGGATGATCGAGTTTAACTTGGAAAACACCGACGGAGCCCCAGCACGTCGACGTGGTAGTAAGCCGGCTGCGCCGGCTCAGGCCACGGACACCATTGATGGTTGCCCGGTCCTTGATCGGGGGGATCGACTGACTGCGCGGGGCTGGGGCTAAACTACCTCCGCGCACGCGGGTAGGGAGGACGTGACCCAGCAACACTGCCTCTACGACAACTGCGACAAGCCAGATTGTAACCATCGGCCCACCCGCGGCGCAGTAGCCTAGTTGGTCAAGTTGCAGGCCGCCATCGACGCCGGCGCGACGTCAATAACGGTGCGGATGCTGACGATCACGACCGAGGCGGTGGCATATATTTGCCTTATGCGGACAGCCCAGCTAGATAGGCGCTGCTCAGCAGTGGGGACGTGGCGCCCCCCGATTACCTGCAATATCTGTCCGGTCAACTTTTCACCGAGGAAGTCGGACTTGGACCCTACCTATTCTAGGTACCCAGAGCAGCCCAAAACAGCGCCCCGCCAGTGGATGACCAGGCTATACCCATGCCGGTCGTTGACGCGGCCCAGTATGCAGCCCCCGCAGCCGCAGCAGCGAAAATTTGGCGAGGGCCACGGCAAGGCCGGGAAGCAGCAGCGAGTAGCCCCAGACGTAGTTTTCAGAAACAGCACGTGTGTCAGCAGACAGGCCCGTAGAAGCCAACGCAGCCTATGGTGGGTGAGCACGCTGCCGTCCGCGAACGGTCGTATACGCAATAACGCGGGGTGAATCAGCGGTGCCGGGTGGGTATCGCGAGTTCATCACAAATTCAACCATTGCGATCGTCGCTGCTACCAAAATCCCGATCGTCTGGTAAACTTAGCTTAATTAAGTCTTTGTCCTTGACCAACCTCAAGGTCAGGGTGAGCAGGACCAGCGCTATGTCTAACTAGTGCTGCGCCACGCAAAGCGGGCACCCGGCGCTGTCCAACGGCTCGGCTCTCCACCAGCAGATGTCGACCAGCCAGCAAGGTAGCAACGCCCAACGGAAGATTGTCCAGGACCACTCACCAGCTACTTTAGCGCCTCAACTAGGGCACCGCCCACCGGCGAATTGAGGCCCGCGGCAAATAGGCTCCCACCACGCCCCTATGTTTACCCCATGTGCGCGTCGATTAGCTTCGAAGGCCTCGACGACTAGCTCGAGCGATGCCGGTACCGGAATCGCTGCGCAAATACCGTGCAGCACCTGACATGCAATCAGCTGCCCGACGGTGCACAGGCTAGAAGCTACTGTGAATAACACCACACCGGATATGAACAACCGTCGGTGTCCCAGCTAGATCACTGCGCTTACCCGCGGCCACCAAAGAATGCAGCGAAGCCGATGTTGTAGGCATTGAGCACCCGTGACGGGTTGTTGATGGCTGCTATGGAAGTACCACTGAATGTCGGGAAACGCGACGTTGACGATGGCGGAGTCTAGAAACGTGAGGAAGGCGCCGAAGCCACTACCAGTAGCACCATCGTGAGTGAGGACTGACGGCGTCGACGAAGTGGAGTTCCTGTGGTGATGTCGTGGTCTGCTGCTTCTTCCTGGTTCTGGGTCCACAACCGGCGCATGAGTAGGGGAGTAGGGGGAGACGCAGCGTTGGTGCGCACGGTCTGTAAAAGTACAGATGGCCGCCGGCATTATTTTGAGGGGGTTTTATCGGGCTAGGTGGTGGTGAAGGGAAAATCGCTGGACGAATTGATGTACGTGGTGGCAGTGCCACTGGTTCATGAAGTGTGACGAGGGTAGCTCCGCCTGAATCGGCCAACATAAAGTCGTTTCACTTTTATTGACTTGCGGGCAACCAAAGACAACCACCGAGGTTTCGGCCTGTCACGCATGGAATGCGTGACCACCGCAATTGTGGTGACGATACTGGTACTCCTGGGGATCGGCATTGTGATTAATCGGCTTCATCGGTTCAGGAACTGGCTCAAGAATTCGCCCCCTAGTGGGCCATTTGGTGAGGAGTACGCGCAACCTCCTGGGCCGACTCGATAACGTCTAGCTGCTTCGAAGGCTAGGTAGTTGGCCAATATGTCGCCCAACGACACTACTTGCTCGAGTGCTACAGCAACGGCGTGAATTGCTTTGTAGAGAAACGGAATTGTAATTTACAGGTGATTTGCGATGTAGTCCGCAGCCTGGCCTACCATGCTGTCTACTAAGTTAGAGTGCGTGCGCGGAAGGACTGTTGCCATCACCGCAAAGCGCATCGCCTCCAGCGCACAACTTGAAGGTTTTGGGCTGATACAGCGGGCCGATGGCGATCGGCGGAGCGTTGTATTGCTGTAGGAAATGATCCGAAGGTGTGCCGGAAAGCATGACCGCGGCGACGTAGCTTGCTATCTCTGGCGGCACCGCGGCGGCAGATATTGCCGGTGGGATGACAGCCGAGGTGACATACCCAGCCGCGGCTACGCTTTTAGAATATACGCCCAGCATCTTCTTGGTCTTGGGGGCAACTCGCTGTCATGTACTCGATCTGAGAGCTCACGTCACGAATTCCGTCGGTGACCGTGATGGGGAAATCACTGTTCCCGAAGTCGCTACTGGTGAGGTACTCTACCAGAGTATACTACAATAATTTACCTGGGCCCAGCCTGGTTGTGCAGTGAATCCATGCAAGGCCCTCCTACGCTGCCAATGCCAGGTGGCTCATCGGTTTGGCTAGCGAACACCACATCGACCTTCGGGACAAAGGGTCGCCAGTCGCTGTTGGCGCAGGCACACTCAGCAGTTCTCAAGTGGCCACAACCGGCTGCGACGTCCATTGCCACCGTAATCCCGCAGCATCCAATTGATGCCGATCAAATTGATGACGTCCACATCTATCTCATCACGTCGATTCGTAATCTTATCACAATTGAAATCAGCTATTGTGATGTTAATTGTGTTATTTTCTGGCCGGTGTCACTGGGCTTTGGCTGATCTAGCTCGCTTCAGCTGGACACCCGTCGGGTAATCGTCAAACTAAATCCAAGTTGCGCATGGTAGTTACTGATAACCCGTTATTCTCGGGATGGCATCAGGTCGGGTACATACCGTTCTCACGGTGGCTCGGTTGAGAGCGCGGGGCTACGCAGCGCAGTGACACCGGAAGCGTCTCCTAGTCACCGGCGATGGCTTACCGCGCAATGTGTCCGGTGTTGCAGAACCACATGTCGCAAACGTCATCAAGTTGTTCGCGCAACTGTTTGCACCTGTTTTCAGGGCAGTGGCTTGGTGTCGGAACCCTACAATATTTACATTGACGGTCGGCCGCCTATCGTTGACGTCTGGGAGAGGTATTCGCCGCGATCGGTATCAGCACTGAGCTTTGAACCGGCCCGACACCGGAGCAATGGTTTTTCGTCGGCCAAGGATGTCTCGTCGACGGTGATGCATCGGTTGGACGACCGCGGATTGTTATCCTAATGACCAGCCAGTTTGCTACGTCTGGCCGGGGTTCGTGGCCCACGGGGGGGCTGACATCACGGTTCGCAATGTACTTGCGGCATCGATCCGGGTTGTCGCATCTGCGAGGCTTAACTAAGACGGAGGTTATGCAACATCTCTGTATGGAGCAGCGCCTCGTCGTTGTGGAGGTCGATCTCTGTAGGGGATTCAAGTGCAGTATGCAGCTGACTATAGGGTAGTTGCTGTCTGGTTCGGCACGAGCGGTGACCGGCAAAGGCATGTGCCAGCTAATCTGCGAGGAGGTCGCGTACTTGCTCAGCACCCACGGCGTGCATTTTGGTCGCCTTCCTGCCGACTCGCCGATCCAGATTATGATGTCGTCTTAGCTGAACCTGCGCAATCCGTTGTTTAACTGCATAACACCGAAAAGGGACCGTTCTGCCGTTTTCGAGTGCCTTGTGAGCGGGTGTACTTCTCTGGCGTCATATCTTCGATTTTGTTCTTAATCAAAGGATTTGGTTACCTAAGGCTAGGATGGACCCTCGGATGGGCGGATCCTGAAACCCGCAGTTCGTTCGGTTACATACACAACCGGTTTGTGACACAACGGTTTTTCGACATGGAGTTATTAGCGGGTTTGGCCGGTACGCTGTGTAAAGCAATCGTGGCTGCCCGCCATCAAGACCCGCGCGAGGTACCGCCGCTTGATTCGATCTACAAGCCCGTTCGGCCCTGGGAACCCAGCCCTGGACACGGCAGTGCCAGGGGATGCGTAGGCCCGTGGGGGTTGTGGGCTAGCTGTTTGCCACCAACCTGCGCGGTAAGTTCCAGTGATAGGTTGGTGTATGTAGCGATGCCGGGTGTTGTGGCAGCGCCGTACGAGAATCACGTTAATAGTGGATATTACCGTCATGATGTACCCGAGCACCATCAAAGTCGGCGGTGGTCTCAGTCTGGAGGTACGGCGGCAGAAAGCCGACCGTGATGGTTACCGGCGGTTGCCCGTCGATCTGAATGACCCGACCTTTTTGATTTTTGTTATTCAGTATGGCTAGAGTGCGTCTACCTTGCACCACCGGACGTTGAGCTCCACCACAGATTTGCCACTAGCTATTCCCTGCCAGGTTGCGTAGATACCGGCCAGGCATCCCGCTGCAATCGTACAAGGATCCCAGCTCGAGATCGGTTGTGGTTTGAGCATACTCGGCCACGCAATGCATCTCGTCTAGTTCGGCGCCGAGCGTGTCGGTCACCAGCCGTACAGCTTAGCCGAACGTGGTCGTGCCCTGCACAGTAATCGAGGGCAACTGTGAGTGATTGATCGGCTAGCTAAATCCCCACGGGCTTCTTGGTCTGGTCGCTGGTGAACCATAGAAAGCGTTGTCCGCAACCCTATTTTAGGGTGACTTTGTCAACTCGGTTGCATACCGTCGCCGACCACATCGTGCCCGGTAATGAAAAACGCCGTAGTCACCATGTTGGTTTCGGTGGGCAGGATGCGGACTAACTTGTCGACGTCGATTTACTTCGGGTGGTACACCACGCAGTCCGGTTTGAGGGCGAACAGCGGGTCGACATCGTCGGTGGTGGTCACTACCCAGCGGCGGCATGCTGATTAGTTCGCCCGCGTCGCAGCCAGCTTTCTCTGGGCGACTAGGAATAACCCCCGACCAGTTCCAACGCGCGGTTGATGACGGTCGATTTCAGCGAACTTTTGTCGACGTTGCCGGTGCTCCCATTGCATGACGCGATATCTGTTTGGCACTTGCTCAGTATAGGGAATTAGACGGGTCGACTGAGGCACGTTAGCCACCGGAGTTTGACCGATCAGCCACACGTGAGAGAGTCGATCTTTGGTGTGGCTTCGTGGATTTGTCTTGCCGCCTTACGTTATGCAGGTAACCGAAGCCGCGTTCAAGCCCGGTAGATCGCTCCCGCGGGAAGGCGTTTCGCCGGAATTGCTTCTGCTAAAGCGTTGTGCTAATGGTGCTGTCATACGGTAAGTACAGACGGTGCGAGTTGCTACCGATACCAATTTTGGCATCAAGTCAGTAGGTTGCCTCAACACGGGCGCTTCGTTTCAACCAACTTAGTGATGTTGGGCGGCGATAGCCAGGTGGAGTGAGGCATCCGATAGCGGTAGAGGCTATTTTAGTCGTTTTGGCTAGGTAATCCTGAGTAACATGACTTTTCGGTGGCAGACTATTACTTTGGCTTGCTTGTGGACATCCACTCTCTCAGAGAGTTGACGGAGCAGTTGCAGGCCGGAACCCTTGTGCACAAGAAGGCCAAGACATTTCTTTGGGAAGAGAAGCTGCGCATGCTACCTGTTTACAATCCCCACGTCGTTTTGGATCTAGCCAAAATCAGAAAAGGCGAGCAGCTGTAGCCCATATTGCTGATACATGGTAACTACACGACGAGCGTTCCGCTACAGATCGTCGACAGCTACTATCGGATGTGCGTGAGTTATCACAACGACGAGAACACCGGTATTCCGGTCATACTCGCCCACCGTTAGTAGCATTGGTTCCGAGTCTGCAACCGGGAATTGGGGTTAGCCAGGAGCAACGCTGGAATGTGTCATTGATTGAGATCTAAACCGTGGGAATGGTGCGATTACTTAATCTTTCGTTGGGGAGCGTTAATGCTCTCGACGTTGAGTTGCTGGACGAGCTGAGTGAGGCCATCAGCGAGTTGCAATGTTCTGGCGTCGAGGTATTCGTAGTCGCAGGTAGCTAGTTGGGTGTCCTGAGCTGGAAGTGAGCTCAACCGCATATTGCGGGGCGGGGTTGGCTACATCGATAGGATGATGCCGACTCTAGTCCCATGTGTTTGAGGCTATGTTTTGCTATCCGGGGCCGACCGCGGACGCAATCAATGCGTGCCGCTATCGCGGGCTGGTGTGTTGCTGGTCTGCGTGTGGCAACTGTTGCCTATTGAGCTCCGATGAGCAGATCGGTGCGTCAGAGGTGCGTATCGGAGTGCTGTTTCCGTCGGCCCGCCTTTGAGGTTGTGTGTTGCGCGTGCGGATAGGGTGCTGCTTGGTGGTCGTATTTATCGACGGGCTAGAGGTTGTTCGAGGTTGGACTTGCCCCCGCGCGGTCACCGAAGATCTCGTCTAGGTGGCCGTTGCTAAAGCGTCAGACCTTGGCGATATTTCAGTCGATGTCTATCGGCATACGAAAGCTCAGCTGCGCTCTCCTACGTTGGCCCGAATTCGCGAGGCTGGGCCAGTATTGACCACGAGGTTCAGTCAACTGTGGGGGCCACACGCGTTAGCGTATCGCCAACTCTGTTGAGCACCTGCGGCGCTGCGATTGACTGCAAAGTTGGGCCGTTAATTCTCGACCGCGATCCCGCTGCGTGCACGCCTACGCTGATGTGACACTTTGCCGGTCGGGCGGCGGTTGTGCAGTCCGCGCCGAGGTTCGTCGGTCTCTTCGGTCTTGTTGGCTAGGAGTTCGTCAGGTTCTTTCTGTGCCCCTGATTCGGGTGCTGGCTGTGGGTTCTCCGAGGTGACCTCTTCGGCCTGCGCTGGCGTTTCGGCCTCGTTGTGCTCGCCAGCATCGGCTTCTTCATCCTCAGCCTCGTTGTCCTTGCGGCCTTTCCGCCGGCGAATACGTCGCTGGTTGGCTTTCTTCAGTTTGACCGGTTTCGGCGATGGCGGCGGCAGCGCGGCGACGAACGACAAATAGAAAGCGACGAAGCCGAGTACCGCACTGGCTGCAGCAGCTCCATAAATTCCGAACAAACACTGGACAGCGGTATCGCTGCTGAGCCAGATCTCGCCGATTGCGGTGCTCACGATTAGTACCCCGGACAGCACGTGGGCCACGATCGACCAGGTCCTGATGGACAGTGCCAGCTGCGGGATGCCGAGCTCGGATGTTTGGCTGCGCAACAGCGTGAAAACCACTGGCAGTGCGGCCAGGCCGAACAGCACGCCTGTCACGATGCGTAGTGTTGTTCCCAACGTGTGCGTGGTCTCGCCTATCAGCTCCGGCCAGCGGGGCAGCACGAAATAGAAGTAGAGGACGCCAGCGCCAATCGAAAATGACGCGTGCCACAGCGTGGCGACCTTGTATCCCATACCCCTCCTCGTGCTGGTGACTTCAAGCCGTCCTAAAAGTGACGAACCCGACTTCAGAAACGGTATCGAACATGGTCGTGTCTGGTGAAACAACGACCGAGTGCGGAGGATGCGGGATTTGAACCCGCGAGGGCTGTTAACCCAACCCGCGTTCCAGGCGAGCGCCATAGGCCACTAGGCGAATCCTCCGTGGCTATGGTAGCCGCTGGGCCGGGTCGCGTGTGTTGCGGCCTTCGTCGCCCGCTCCAACCCAAGGTAATACCGTGACGATCAGTTGCACCTGGCTGCGCCACACTTGCGGTCGCCGCGGTATTAGACTCTTGATGGACCCCGCGCGGCGTCTATCCTGTGAACTCCCCTAGGGCCGGAAGGCAGCAAGGGTCAATGGGCTCTGTCGGGTGCGCGGGGTCCCCTACCTTGGGGGCGCCGTAACCAGTGCTTATGGCTCAGGGTCTGCCCACGACCTGCGTATGTCACACAGTGTTCGATGGCGAAAGGGGGTTCCACTGGTGTCGTTCGATTCCCTCAGCCCTGACGAGCTAGCGGCCGTACATGCACGCCACCAGCAGGATTATGCGGAGCTGCAGGGCAGGAAACTGGCTTTGGATCTGACTCGCGGCAAGCCGTCACCAGAGCAGCTTAATCTGTCCAACCAGCTGTTGTATTTGCCAGGAGACGATTACCGTGACTCTGAGGGCGTCGACACCCGCAACTACGGCGGACTGCACGGTCTGCCCGGATTACGGGCTATATTCGCGGAGCTGCTTGGCATTCCGGTGCCCAACCTGATTGCGGGCATCAACTCCAGCCTGGAGTTGATGCACGATCTGGTCGTCTTCTTGGTGTTGTACGGCGGTTTGGACTCGTCACGTCCCTGGAAGGATGAAGCGAGCGTCAAGTTTCTGTGCCCCGTCCCCGGGTACGATCGGCATTTTGCCATTACTGAGACGATGGGCATCGAGATGATCCCGATCCCGATGCGCCACGACGGTCCCGACGTTGAACTGATCGAAGAGTTAGTCGTCGTCGATCCCACAATCAAGGGTATGTGGACGGTACCGGTGTTCGGTAACCCTACCGGGGTCACCTACTCCTGGGAAACGGTGCGCCGGCTCGTCCAGATGCGGACGGCAGCACCCGACTTCCGGTTGTTCTGGGACAACGCATACGCGGTGCACACCTTGACGCATGACTTCATCCGCCAGGTCGACGTGCTGGGGCTGGCCGCTAAAGCCGGCAATCCGCATCGGCCTTACGTTTTTGCGTCCACCTCAAAGATCACCTTCGCCGGTGGCGGTGTCAGTTTCCTGGGCGGATCGCTTGGTAACATCGCTTGGTACCTGCAATACGCTGGGAAGAAGTCGATTGGCCCCGACAAGGTCAACCAGTTACGGCATTTGCGCTTCTTCGGTGATGCCGAAGGAGTCCGTCTGCACATGCTGCGCCATCAGCAGATATTGGCGCCGAAATTCGCGTTAGTAGAAGAGATTCTGAAGCAGCGGCTCGGCGACTCCAACATCGCCTCTTGGTCCGAGCCCAAGGGCGGCTACTTCATCAACCTCGATGTTCTACCCGGAACGGCGCGCCGGACTGTTGCCCTGGCCAAGGCTGCCGGCATCGCAGTTACCGAGGCGGGTGCGTCATTCCCGTACCGAAAAGATCCGGATGATAAGAACATTCGGGTAGCGCCAAGTTACCCGTCGATGTCGGAATTACGTAATGCAGTCGATGGGCTGGCGACGTGTGCATTGCTGGCGGCTTCCGAGTCGCTGCTCAACGCTCGGTGCTAGCGTACTCGAGGTCGGCCGGTCGTTAGTCAGCGGTTCGGCTTGACCGGCCCGCCCCTTAGGCGGACCCTCCGGGGTTCGCATCGTCATTGGACCTGAGTAGCCTGCTGACGTGACTCTGTACCGCAAGTATCGACCGGCAGCTTTCGCTGAGGTGGTGGGGCAAGAACATGTCACCGAGCCGCTGTCTATCGCTTTGGAAGCCGGAAGGATCAACCATGCTTACTTGTTCTCCGGGCCGCGTGGCTGTGGAAAGACCTCTTCGGCGCGCATTCTGGCGCGGTCGCTTAATTGTGCGCAGGGGACCACGGCCACGCCGTGTGGTGTATGCGAATCATGCTTGTCTTTGGCGCCCAACGCGCCCGGCCACATCGACGTGGTGGAGCTTGACGCCGCCAGCCACGGCGGCGTGGACGACACTCGTGAGCTGCGCGACCGCGCGTTCTACGCGCCGGCCCAGTCACGGTACCGTGTGTTCATTGTCGACGAAGCGCACATGGTGACCACCGCCGGCTTTAACGCGCTACTCAAGATCGTCGAGGAACCGCCCGACCACTTGATCTTCATCTTCGCCACCACCGAGCCGGAGAAGGTGCTGCCGACGATTCGATCGCGCACCCATCATTACCCATTTAGGCTGCTGTCGCCACGCACCATGCGGGCTTTGGTCGGGCGCATCTGTGCGCAGGAGGGCGTCGTCGTCGACGATGCGGTGTACCCTCTGGTCATCCGGGCCGGTGGAGGTTCCCCCCGGGACACGCTGTCAGTGTTGGATCAGCTGGTGGCTGGCGCGGAAGGCGAGCACGTGACCTACCAGCGGGCGCTGAAGTTGCTAGGTGCCACCGACGTTGGACTTATAGACGACGCTGTCGATGCACTCGGGGCTCACGATGCGGCAGCATTGTTTGGTGCGGTCGAATCGGTGATTGATGCCGGCCACGATCCACGGCGTTTTGCTACTGATTTGCTAGAGCGATTCCGCGATCTCATCGTCCTGCAGGCGGTTCCTGATGCGGCAGCCCGTGGTGTGGTGGATGCTTCGGAGGATGTGTTAGACCGGATGCGGGAGCAAGCTGTCCGAATCGGACCGGCGACGTTGACCCGTTACGCCGAGGTGGTACACTCCGGGTTGGGGGAGATGCGTGGTGCAACGGCGCCGCGTCTGCTTCTCGAAGTGGTTTGCGCGCGGCTGTTGCTGCCTTCGGCCACGGACGCCGAGTCGGCATTGCTGCAACGGGTCGAGCGAATCGAGACCCGGCTGAACATGTCGATCCCCGCTGCCAGGGCAGCATACCCGCTTCAGTCAGCGCCCGCCGAGAAGGCTGCCCAACCTAGTCTCCCTCACCAGCCTTTCCTGGCTTCCCCGGATTCCCAGCCCGCTCCGGATGCTCAGTCTTCCAAACTGGCTACGCCACAGGCTGCCGCTGAACCAACCCCTGGCATGGGTGCACCCAATGCGGCCGCGGTACGAACCATGTGGTCGACGGTGCGTGAGAAGGTGCGCCAGCGCAGCCGCACTACCGAGGTGATGCTGGCGGGCGCGACCGTCCGCGCGGTTGAGGACAACACCTTGATTTTGACCCACGGATCGGCGCCACTGGCCAAGCGGCTGTCTGAACAGCACAACGTAGATGTTATCGCCGAAGCGCTCAAAGACGCGCTGGGTGTGAACTGGCGGGTGCGATGCGAGGCCGGCGTACCCGTGCCTGCTGTGGGTGCACTACCCGCTTGCGAGGGAATGGTTGCGCTGCCTACCCAGGAGAAAGTTCCTGTCCTTGACGTGGCTTCTGCCCAGCAGTATGAAGATGAGGGCATGCTAGCTGAACCCGGGCGTAGAGACCTGTCAGCACCGCGTCCCGACCTGGAAGAGGTTGCGCTCGAACTGTTGCAAAACGAACTGGGTGCCCGCCGTATCGATAAATGGCTGACTGACGCGGTTGAAGACTAAGGTGTCCACCAAGGCCGTGTCGGTAGGCTGTTGTCACCCCAGACGTCAACCTTTGTCGCCAGTATGTGATGCAGCTGGAGGTTGTTTTGTTCAAAAGCCACACGCGACGCCGCCATATACAAACCCCAGACCTTGGCTATGGGTAGGCCGACTTCGGCAACGGCGTCTTCCCAATGCTCGACCAGGTTGTGGCACCAGTCGCGCAGTGTCATCGCGTAGTGATGGCGGAAGTTCTCTTCGTGCAGCACTTCTAAACCGACCTCTTGGATTTCGGTGGTAATGCGTCCCGAGCCTGTTAGCTCCCCGTCGGGGAAGACGTAACGGTCGGTAAATCCACCGGCAAAGGAGGTCGACTTGTTGTCGCGTCGGGTTATGCAGTGATTAAGTAGCAAGCCGCCAGTGCGCAACTTCAACTTCAGAAAGTTGAAGTAGGCGGGGTAATTCTTGACACCGATGTGCTCGGTCAGTCCGATTGACGAAACGGCGTCGAATTCCGTCTCTCGTATGTCACGATAGTCGGAATACCGCACTTGTGCTATCTCTGCCAACCCTTCGTTGTCAATCGCTTTCCGAGCCCACTTCGCTTGTTCGGCTGACAGCGTCGCACCGATGACCCGGACCCCGCGGCGGGCGGCGTAGCGCACCATGCCGCCCCAGCCGCAGCCGACATCGAGCAGCCTGTCACCGGGCTGCAGCCGCAGCTTCTCGAAAATCAGCCTGTATTTGTTCTCCTGTGCCTCCTCTAACGTCGCTTCGGCATTCGGATAAACTGCGCAAGTGTATGTCATTGAGGGTCCGAGCACCCATTCGTAGAACCGGTTGGAAACGTCGTAGTGATGGCGGATGGCCTCGGCGTCACGAGTCTTGCTGTGCAGCAGGCCGTCAGTGATCCGGCGCCACCGAGGCGGTGTCTCCTGCGGAGGCGGTGCGATTGGCAGCAAATGCTCAACACCAAGCGAGCGGACGACACTGGCTAGTACGCGCAGTGACGGACGTTTGAATTGGACTCTGTCGGTCAGTGTTTTGAGCAGCGTGTAGGGATCACCGGGATGGACACCGCGGGCCTGCAGGTCACCGGCTACATATGCGCGCGCAATACCGAGTTCACCGGGAGCCGTGGCCAAGTAGGTGGCGCCGCGGGGGCTGCATAGATCCAGACCTATTTCGGCATCATCGTGGCCTGCGGTGCTGCCGTCATATGCGGTGAATTTCAGCGGTTGTTGCCCAGTTGCGGTCAAGATCCCCAGAATTTCGGCCATGGTCAGTTTGCCACTAGAAATTTGGGTGAAACGCTCGGAATCTTTGGTTGTGGTCATCGTCGTTGCACCACCTTTGCATAAAGGTCAAGGAGACGTGAATCAGGGTCATATATTTTCTTCACAGCATTGTAGGACTCTCCGCCGTAAAGCTCGTTAAATTCCTCACGGGTATAAAAGGAATCGGAATACAACGACTTGTGCCCATCGAGCGCACTGACCTTGGCCTCGATTGTCCTATTGGTCTCACCCTCGGTGGCGCCAGCCGGCACCGAGGACCAGAACCCAACGTTGACGTAGCTGTGGTCCGGTTGGATCGGATACAGCGGCCAACTGTTGTGGTCGCGAAGCCGCAACGGGCACAACCAGATCGGAGCAATGGGCACACTGCCTAGGAACCACTCCAAGAACTCGCAGGTCCGTTCGATCGGCAGCTCGACGTCCTGCACCACCCGCTCTCGCAGTGGACGGCCATTGCGCGCCTCGATCCGGTCAACGATGCCAAAGCGTCGGTCGGCAGCCATCAGCTTCCAATACACGCTACTACGCCGGTAGCGTCGCGGCCACCAGCGCCGCAGTTGCTGGTTCTGCGCGCCAAATGCGCGAGAGCACCAAAACCAGTCGGTGTCCCAGCGCCACACGTAGTCGTGGATCGTCAACCGGTCTTCTTTAACTTCGTTATCGTGTTGGATCGACCGGTAGTAGATGTGTTGTCCGGTGTAGTCGCTGACAGGTCCCGGGGTTGTGGTCCGTTTACCGATGCATAGGTAGCTTTCGTTAGCACTGAACACCACACCGTCCAGATAATCGACTGGGACGCCATCGTGTCCGCCGGTGTCGATGATGTTTTCCATCGCCGTGACCATCTCGGTCAACAAGTGAAATCGGATGTGTCGCAGTGCTACAAAGGGGGTTACAGGTTCCAGGGAGATCCGAAACCGTGTTGAATATCCTAACGTACCATAGGAATTGGGGAAGGCACGGTACAGGTCGCCGTGCTGGTTTGCAGATACTGTGAGCAATTCTCCAGCGCCGGTGAGGATATCCATTTCCAGCACCGATTCGTGTGGTAAGCCATTGCGAAACGAGGCCGATTCGATGCCCAGCCCGGTGACTGCACCGCCGAGGGTGATAGTCTTGAGTTGCGGAACCACCAGTGGCAAAAGACCGTAAGGCAAGGTTGCGGCTACCAGGTCCTCGTAGGTGCACATACCGGCCACGTCGGCGGTGCGAGCTTCGGTGTCGATACCTATGACACCGGTCAGCCCCGATGCATCCAAGCCGGGTGCATCGCGTTTAGCACGGGTGCGGAACAGGTTTGAGGTGGGCTTGGCGAGTCGTACGGGCGACGTGGCGGGGATAGATCTATAGCTCGCCACCAACCGCTTGACGCCAGATGTGTAGACAACCAGTGCAGATTCTTGGACAGACACCATATATATCCTAGTCTCCGACCACAATCCCCGAACCGGTCTTAATGGCCAAGTGCGGGGCATCGTAATCACAACAGAGGAGTCGCGCCTAATGGGACCGGTGAGCGCAGTCAGCACAATCTTGGTCAATGTTGAGCCCGTAGCCACGCTTGCTGCGGTAGCGGACTATCAGAAGATGCGCCCGAAAATTTTATCACCGCAGTATAACGAGTATCAGGTGGTGCAGGGCGGTCAAGGGCCGGGCACCGTCGTGAAGTGGAAGTTGCAGGTCACCAGATCACGTGTTCGCGATGTGCAGGTCAACGTTGATGTCGCTGGCCACACCGTCATTGAGAAGGATGCGAACTCGTCGATGGTAACTAGCTGGACGGTTGCTCCTGCGGGACCGGGATCCAGCGTGACGATGAAGACGGCCTGGACCGGTGCGGGCGGTGTCAAAGGCTTTTTTGAAAAGACCTTTGCGCCGCTGGGGCTTAAGAAGATCCAGGCCGAGGTGTTAGCTAACCTGAAGAACGAGCTGGAGCGCTAGTCCCACGGCGGGAGTTCAGCGCGCTCGGCTCTGGGTGGCAAGGAAGCCCTCGACGCCGCGGACCACGGCGTCGGCGTATTTCTTCCTGCCTTCTGACGACTCCATTAGTGCCGAGTCCGCTGGATTCTTCATGTTGCCCAACTCGATCAGGATCGACGAATATTGTGCCAGATTCAGGCCAGCCAAATCTGAGCGTCCGCACAGACCGCTCTGGCCAATGTAGTTAGCCGGAGGAATGCCCGAGGCCTGTAGCTGGTCGCGCATGATTCGGGCGAACTGCACCGATGGCCCGGCCTGCACCGGGTTGAGCGGCGGGGCAGAATAGATGACGTGAAAGCCCCGACCGGACGCCGGACCTCCGTCGCCGTGCAGGCTGACGGAGGCATTGGGGTGCAACGCATTGGCCATGTTGGCCCGTGCGTCTACGCACGGACCCAGCCCAGTGTCGTCTCCGCGTGACAGGGCGGTCCGCACACCCAGGCCGTCCAACGCGGCGCGCACCTGCAGTGCGGTGTCCCAGGTAAAGGTGTGCTCCGGATAGCCACTGTTCGTCGACGTGCCGCTGGCCTGGCAGTCTTTGGTGCCGCCACGACCGGTGGGTACCTGACGGCTGATGGATGCGTCATTGGAGCCGTTGTGGCCAGGATCGATGAACACGATCATGCCAGCTATATTGGCGGGATTAGAGGGATAGGCTACCGCGGTCGGGGTGATTGTCGTTAAGGCCGCTACTAATAGGCCTACGACCATTCGGAACCCGATACGGAGGCTAACTCGTGTGTTCACGGCGCAAAGATAGCCTGGTGCAGTCTAAACTCGAAATTTCAAATCGCCCTAATATCTGTAGGCGAAACCAATTCGAGACCAAGATGCGAGGGAGCTGTCATGCAACCCGGAGGTGATATGTCGGCGCTGCTCGCCCAGGCGCAGCAGATGCAGCAGAAGCTACTGGAAACCCAACAACAGCTCGCGAACGCGCAGGTGCATGGTCAGGGTGGTGGGGGCTTGGTCGAGGTCGTCGTCAAAGGCAGTGGAGAAGTGGTTAGTGTCGCTATCGATCCTAAAGTCGTCGACCCTGGCGATATTGAGACCTTGCAGGACCTGATCGTCGGCGCGATGGCTGATGCTTCTAAGCAAGTCACCAAACTGGCTCAGGAGCGTTTGGGAGCGTTGACCAGCGCCATGCGTCCGACGGCACCGCCACCGACCCCACCGACTTACATGGCAGGAACCTGAATTGCATCGACGTGTTTGAGGGGCCGGTCCAGAATCTGATTGACGAGCTTGGCAAGCTGCCTGGTATTGGACCTAAAAGCGCGCAGCGCATCGCCTTTCACCTGTTATCAGTGGAACCGCAAGATATCGACCGGTTGACAGCCGTGTTGGTAAAGGTTCGCGATGACGTGCGGTTCTGTACGGTGTGCGGCAATGTATCTGACGACGAGCGATGCAGAATTTGTTCTGATACCCGTCGAGATGCATCTGTGGTGTGCGTGGTTGAGGAACCGAAAGATGTCCAGGCCGTGGAGCGCACCCGCGAATTCCGCGGCCGCTATCACGTGTTGGGCGGTGCGCTTGATCCGCTATCCGGAATTGGTCCCGAGCAGCTGCGGATCCGCGAGTTGCTAAGCCGCATCGGTGAGCGGGTCGACGATGTGGGCATTACAGAGGTGATCATTGCCACCGACCCCAATACCGAGGGTGAGGCAACCGCCACCTATTTGGTTCGGATGCTGCGCGATATGCCCGGCTTGACCGTGACGCGGATCGCGTCCGGCTTGCCGATGGGCGGCGACCTGGAATTCGCCGACGAGCTGACACTCGGCCGTGCGCTGACCGGCCGGCGAACGATGGTCTGATTTCGGCGTTTCGCCGAAATCGACGTTTGCAGGTGCTTTCTCGGGTTTTATCTGCAAAACGTCGATCTGGGGAATGTCGATGGCGGTGTTAGCATGCTTGTCATGCGGAACGTCTTTATTAGCATGTGAGGTCATTAACGCTGGTCGGATGGCCATATATGAACTTCAGCACTGGCATTACGCGATCTACCCCGGCATTTACGTGCCGAGGTGTTCTGGCACCCACGCTGCGCGGCTGCGTTACCGGCGTCTGGCTGGCCTCGTGCGGTCAAAGGCTGTCCTTGCCGGCGCCGCTGCTTCCTCGATTGATTGTGCGCAGTGGGTGGACGACGGCTTTGCTGTCGAATTGATCGGGCCCAGCACCCGGCCACAACGCGGCCTTATCGTCTTGCAGCGAGGCCGTGGCCGACGACCAGATCAACCGTGTCGGCCCCCCGGGGCTGCCCGTCACTACGTTGGCCAGCACGGCGTATGACCGCGGTCGGCATCTGCTACGCTGGCAGGCGGTGGCGCGGCTCGACGCTCTCATGCGGGTAGACCCTGTTTTCGTGCGAAAATGTGCTGTTCTTTGCCAAGCGGTACTCGGATACACGACGGCTGCGCGCGGCGTTTGCGCTCGTCTATCCGGGCGCCGCTTCCCCCAAAGAGACTTGGTTGCGTTTGTGGTTGATCGACGTCAACCTGCCCGTTTCCACCGGGCAACCGGTGCAGGAGAACTGACGTCCGATAGGCGTATTTGATTATGGGCTGGGCGGGGTACAAGGTGGACGTTGAATATGGCGTTGACCACCATCACAGCGATTGTCCGCAATATACCTGCGTCCAGCGATGGCTACGCAAGTTGGAAGACTTAACTTGGGTCATTACGACGTAATTTCCCAAGACAAATCCAAACAAATCCAACGAAGTGTTGGTTCGGGGCCCAACACGCTGCTCGCCAGGGGTTGGAGGGCCTAACGAGCCGCCAGTCGCTCGCGGCGCAGCAACTCCACCTCGGGTAGCTCTAGTGGCGCCAGCTCACCTACCACTTTACTCAACAGTAGGTCGGCAAGTTCGGGGTTACGGGCCAGACATGGTCCGTGCATGTAGGTAGCCATCACACTGCCCTGAATGACGCCGTCGAAGTGGTCACCAACTCGGTTACCCGCTCCCTTGACCACTGCGCCTAGTGGCGTCGCAGCTGGGCCGAGCACGGTGCCACCGCGGTGGTTTTCGAAGCCGCTCAGGCGTTGGTTCAAGCTGGTCAGCAACGGCGTGCTGACCAGTTCGCCTATGGTGCGCACATCTTGCGGTGCGGTAGTCACATCCAGCAAACCCACCCCGTCGACTCGTTCCCTAGACGCTGTCTCGTACCATTGGCCGAGCACTTGTACAGCCGCACAAATCGCTAGCACGGGTGCGCCGTAACTGGCTGCATGCTGCAGGCCCGGATACCGCAGCAGGTGTCTTGTGGCCAGCCGCTGTGCGTAGTCCTCCGCGCCGCCTAGCGTGTACAGGTCCAGCGACTCGGGCACCGGATCGGCGAGCGTCAGCTCGACAATTTCGGCAGCGATGCCTCGCAACAGCAACCGTTGTCGCAGCACCACGGCGTTGCCGCCGTCGCCATAGGTGCCCATGACGTCGGGCAACACCAGCCCGATCCGCACTGTCGAGTCAGCCATGACGCGCCAACCTGCGTTGTAGCTGACGGAACGCGGTGTAGTTGGCGACGACCTCCACCTGCCCGGGTGGGCACGAGGCGATCGCGGCTACGGTGTCGTGCACCAGAGTGTGTTCCACGCCTGCATATCTCAGGCGCACAGCTAGGTCGGTGCCGCGTTCGCCAGCGGCTACCACGGGAATCTTCTCGAAGTGTTCGAAACGCACATCCCACAACCACGACAGGTCCTTGCCGTCGGGTACCTGCCCGTTGATCGAGATGACCACCCCGGCGGCCTGTGTGTCCACCATCGACAGCGCCTCCTGCCAGCCCGCCGGATTCTTAGCCAGCAAGATCCGGGTGGTGTGTTCGCCGATCCGTACGCTCCGGTATCGTCCGGCGACTTCGTCGACCTTGGACACTGCTGCTACTGCTGTTGTGGCGTCGGCACCTAGCATGACAGCAGTGGCCACCGCCTGGGCGGCGTTGCCGCGATTCACCGAGCCGGGCAGCGCCAGCCGCATCGGCAGCGCCAACTCATCGGGCCCATACAGGGTGTTGTCGTCGAACCACCAGTGTGGGCTGGGTCGCTTGAAATCAGCGCCGGTGGAATACCAATGTCTATTTTTGCGGACGATGACTTCGCCGCTGCGGGGGCAGCTGACTGAGTCGTTCGACCAGGTGCCGCCCGCGGCCACCCAAACCACGTTCGGACTGTCGTAGGCGACTGAGGTCATCAGCACGTCGTCGCAATTGGCGATGACGACTGCCGTCGGGTGCCGGGCCAGGCCGGTGCGCAGCGTGCGTTCGATCACGTTGATCTCGCCCACGCGGTCCAGCTGATCACGAGACAGGTTGAGCAGTACGACGATGTGAGGCGTGAGGGCATCGGCGACGCGCGGCACATGCATCTCGTCGACCTCGAGTACTGCGAGTGTGGCGGCACGATTCGCAGCTAGCGCGGCCACTAGGCCAGCGTCCATGTTGGCGCCTTCAGCATTGGTCGCCACTGAGCCAGGGGCCAGTGTGCTCAACGCATCCACAGTCATCCGGGTGGTCGTTGATTTGCCGTTGGTGCCGGTGACGACGATGGTGCGCCGGCCCGCTCCCAGCTGGCTGAGAATTGAGCGGTCCAAGGTTATCGCTACCAGGCCGCCGATCATTGTCCCAGCTCCGCGTCCGGTAATGCGTGATGTCCACCGCGCGCTTGCTCCGGCGGCCAGGGCTAGACGTGCGCGGACGGTAAACACCCGTGCAGTTTAGGGCGATCGTAAGCGCGGCGCTTGCGCTGGGTGCAGCGGGTCGCCCTCATATAGTGGCAGGCCTACACGACGTGCAACGACATTGGTGATGTCGACTGGACATGCAATCCTGCAGTTAACGAACCCGACGCTTTGGGGTCAGCCAGCGAGCCGAACGCGGGTTGGGCAGTCCTCGTAGGACAGGTCGAGCCGTCGGGTTTTCGTCCGGGTCTGACCCGGATAATCAGCCTTGCTATACTCGGCCTCGATGTCGACAGACGCGTGGAGTGGTCCCTGGTCAGCCTGCTCAATATCGGGTCCCACCCACGTACATGGCCTGACGGCCGTCATGCTCTCGAAGGTCAGCTTCAATTTACCGGCATTGTCGGTGACGTGTCCGAGATGTTGCTCGGCCGCACGCTGGTGGCGCACAATGCTGCGTTTGCCTACGCATTTTTCGCCGCGGAGGCCGAGATCCTGGAGCCGAACTCCTCGTCGACAGTGCCATGTGCACGATCTAGCTGGTCCGGCGGCTAGGCCTGAGGATCGGATAATCTGCTCTTGGAAACATTCGTGGTGCACTGGGGCATCCTCCAGAAACGGTCGCATCATGCCTTCGACGAGGCAATGGTTTTTTGACCGGGGTGCTGGCTGTGGCGCTCAAGCGGGTGCGCCAACTCGACGTGTGACTTCCGGTGACTCGGCGCCGCTGGCCCAACGGCCGGCTGGCTCACGACGGGCTGCGACCGTTAAAGGCGCTGGTTGCCCGTATGTCGTGTCCGTATCTCAACCTGGGGAGATACCGTTGGCGAGGTAGATCGCTGGCCCAGGGCATGCGGGTGGACCTGGCGGCCGAGTTGGCACGTACCCACGAGGAACTCGTCGGGTGAATCCTGCACGCCGGGCTGGCCTACTGTGAGGCCGTTGACCGTGAAACGTCGCTGGTGATTTGCAACGAAGCCGCTCCCGCGCAGGGCAAAGGTTATCTCGCCAGGCAATTGGGTGTGCCGGTGGTTTCTGGGTAGTAATTCATGGACTACGTTCGCGCTGTCATCTGTAGTATTTTCCTGAATGAATTCACTAGCGCCGAGGCTACCGACGAGTAATTCACGCTGTTTTTTGATGAGTTAGATAACCCGGAGTCAGCCTGCTGCTGAGGCCGCTCGTGTCCGATATACTTTTTTTCGCCGAGCAGACCGACTGGCCCGGATGGGCCAGGCACGCCGATGACAAATGGAGCCTTGGGCGGGGAGGTGCCGCCGAGGACGGTGTCTCTGACTAAAGTCCTAGCGGGGCATTGCCCTGTTGACCGCTGAGACGACGGCACGTAGCGACGCTGTGGTGATCGACGGTGCAATGCCCACACCCCATGCTGTGTGCCCATGTACCGATGCCTCGACGTAAGCAGCAGCCTGCGCGTCGTCGCCGGCGTTCATCGCGTGTTCGGAATAATCCAGAACGGCTACCTGCAAGCCGACGTGGCCCAGTGCGTCGATGAAAGCGGCCAGTGGGCCGTTGCCGACTCCGCTGATTTCGGTCTCTTCACCGTTGATCTTGACGGTAGCGGCAATACTGGTGCTGCCGCCGTCTTCCTCTGCGGCATTGACCCGCTGCTTTATGCGTTCCAGCGGCTGCACCGGTGAGAGGTACTCCTCGAAGAACACGTCCCACATCTCCGTGGGTGTGATCTCGCCTCCTTCGCCCTCACTGATTTTCTGGATCGCTCGAGAAAACTCGATCTGCAGCCGTCGCGGCAGTTCAAGACCGTGGTCGGCCTTCATGATGTAAGCCACGCCGCCCTTACCAGACTGCGAGTTGACCCGGATCACCGCCTCGTAGGTGCGGCCGACGTCGCGCGGGTCGATCGGCAGGTACGGTACTTGCCACAGGATGTCGTCGACATCGGAGTCGGCGGCGTCCGCATCGATCTTCATCTGGTCCAGGCCCTTGTTGATGGCATCCTGGTGGCTGCCAGAGAACGCGGTGTACACGAGGTCTCCCCCGTAGGGGTGACGTTCGTGCACCCGCAGCTTGTTGCAGTACTCCACCGTTCGCCGGATCTCATCGATATTGGAGAAGTCGATCTGGGGATCCACACCGCGGGAAAACAGGTTCAGTCCCAACGTTACCAGGCACACGTTGCCGGTGCGTTCCCCGTTGCCGAACAGGCAGCCCTCGATTCTGTCGGCACCGGCGTGATAGCCCAATTCGGCTGCGGCGACAGCGGTTCCGCGGTCGTTGTGTGGATGCAGGCTCAGGATGACGGACTCTCGGTTGGCCAGATTGCGGCTCATCCACTCGATCGAGTCAGCGTAGACATTGGGGGTGGCCATCTCCACGGTGGCAGGCAGGTTAAAGATGATCGGGTTGTCCGGTGTCGGTTGAATGACTTCACCGACGGCGTCGCACACCTGTTTGGCGTATTCCAGCTCGGTCCCGGTATAGGATTCCGGTGAATACTCGAATCGCCAGTGCGTGCCCGGGTACTTGAACGCCTCTTCGACACACTTACGAGCACCGTCGGTCGCGATAGCCTTTACCGTGGCTTGGTCGGCGCGAAAAACCACGCGGCGCTGCAGAATTGACGTTGAGTTGTAGAAGTGCACTATAACCCGCGACGCGTTTTCGCAGGCTTCGAAGGTGCGCTCAATCAGTTCCGGTCGGCATTGGGTCAGAACCTGGATGGTGACGTCGTCCGGAATAGTGCCGTCGGTGATGATCTCGCGGACGAAGTCGAAGTCAGTCTGGCTGGCCGACGGGAATCCGACCTCGATCTCCTTGTAGCCCATGCGAACCAGCAGGTCGAACATGCGGCGTTTGCAGATTGGGCTCATCGGGTCGATCAGCGCTTGGTTGCCGTCCCGCAGATCCACCGCACACCACAGAGGCGCGCAATCAATGACGCGGTCGGGCCAGGTGCGGTCAACTAGCCGGATAGGCTCGACTTCCTTGGCGAACGGCCGGTACCGGAAGACTGGCATCGATGTAGCTCGTTGGGGATTCCACTGGGGTTGGCCGGGACTGGGCGGGCCCATGGGTTTGGTGATGGAGGGTGCCGATTTATAGGCATCTGCTGGATCCTGGCTCAAAGACTCAGAAAAGCTGGCCACAATAATTGCTCCGGGATGTGAGAAGGAACCTCAGACCGGCGCATAGTGAACTTCCACAACGGGCAGCCGGTCTGGGATCAGACCCCGTCGCGGCGTTCGAGGAGGAGTACCTGCTGCACGATCTGAACTATACTGCGATCGGCGTCGCTGCCAAAATTACAGGCTGAGCTTCGGTCTGTGCACCAGGTCTGAGCCGTAGGCACTGGGGTCGGATCAGCTTGCCTTACAGTCGCTCGTTGGTGTCGGCGTTACCCCTGTGCCGCGCACACCGACGAGCCGATACCCTGTAAATCCTGTGCCGCTGCCAGCACTAACTCCGGGCCGTGACCACAAACGACATGTGCTGCGTCCCCGCCAAGCAGGATCTGGCGATTTCCCGCCACCAGAGAATCGGCGACGTATCGTGGTCGCCGGGGTGTCTGTAGATTTTCCGCTCAAGTAACCTGATAGTACGTCGATTAAATTTAATAGGTTCTAAAAGGGGTTTCAGGCTCAGCCGGCCAATCTTGTTGACATCGCCAGCTTGCTACATAACTATGCTGGCTTTCATCCGCTGCTAGGTGCCGGTAAGCGACCGGTGCTCGACGCATTGGTGTGCATCGTCGCAGTGCCAGCCCCACGTATTCTGTTTTGGACCTAACTAGCCAGGTATATAACCAGAAAGGCAGGTATATAACCAGAAAGGCAGTGCAACAGTGGCGCTTGTCGTGCAGAAGTATGGTGGATCCTCGGTGGCCGACGCCGATCGGATTCGCCGTGTTGCTGAGCGCATCGTTCAGACCAAAAAACAGGGCAATGACATCGTTGTGGTGGTTTCCGCAATGGGCGACACCACCGACGACCTGCTAGACCTAGCGCAGCAGGTATGCCCGGAGCCGCCGGCCCGCGAGTTGGACATGCTGCTGACCGCGGGGGAGCGCATCTCCAATGCGCTGGTGGCCATGGCTATCGAATCATTCGGTGCCCAGGCACGCTCGTTCACCGGTTCGCAAGCTGGCGTTATCACCACCGGCACCCACGGCAACGCCAAAATCATCGATGTCACCCCGACCCGGCTGCAGTTCGCGCTCGACGAGGGGCGAATTGTGTTGGTCGCCGGATTCCAGGGCGTCAGCCAAGACACCCGCGATATCACCACGCTGGGTCGCGGCGGCTCGGACACCACCGCAATTGCCATGGCCGCGGCATTAGGCGCCGATGTATGCGAGATCTACACCGACGTGGACGGTATCTTCAGCGCCGACCCACGGGTCGTGCACAACGCCCGCAAGCTCGACACCGTGACCTTCGAGGAGATGCTCGAGATGGCGGCTTGCGGCGCTAAGGTGCTTATGTTGCGCTGCGTGGAATACGCACGCCGCCACAACATTCCGGTGCACGTCCGATCGTCGTATGCGGACAAACCAGGCACCGTCATCGTTGGATCGATCAAGGACGTACCTATGGAAGACCCCATCCTGACCGGAGTTGCGCACGATCGCAGCGAGGCCAAGGTGACCATCGTCGGGATACCCGACATCCCGGGTTACGCGGCCAAAGTGTTTCGCGCTGTCGCCGACGCTGATGTGAACATTGATATGGTGTTGCAAAACGTATCCAAGGTCGAAGACGGCAAGACCGATATCACTTTCACCTGCTCCCGCGATAGCGGGCCCATCGCGGTGGCCAAGCTGGGCTCGCTCAGAGACGAGATCGGCTTCACCCAGCTGCTCTATGACGATCACATCGGCAAGGTATCGTTGATCGGAGCCGGCATGCGCAGTCACCCTGGGGTCACGGCGACCTTCTGCGAAGCGCTGGCTGCTGTTGGGGTCAACATCGAGCTCATCTCCACCTCGGAAATCCGGATATCGGTGCTGTGCCGCGATACCGAACTAGACAAGGCCGTCTTTGCGTTGCATGAGGCGTTTGGACTCGGTGGCGAGGACGAGGTGACGGTGTACGCGGGGACGGGGAGGTAATGGCTACCAGAGGTTTGGCAATCGGGGTAGTGGGTGCCACTGGCCAAGTCGGCCACGTGATGCGCACACTGCTCGAACAGCGCGATTTCCGGGCCGATTCCGTGCGTTTTTTTGCCTCAGCTCGGTCGCAGGGTCGTAAGTTGGCCTTCCGCGGTCAGAAAATCGAGGTGGAAGACGCTGAGACGGCCGACCCCACCGGTCTAGACATCGCGTTGTTCTCTGCCGGTGCATCCATGTCTCGGGTGCAGGCGCCGCGCTTCGCCGCCGCTGGAGTGACGGTAATCGACAATTCGTCGGCGTGGCGCAGGGATGCGCAAGTGCCGCTGGTGGTGTCCGAGGTGAACTACAACAGGGATGTCCGGGACGCTTTTCCGCTGCCCAAGGGCATCATTGCTAACCCCAACTGCACCACCATGGTCTCGATGCCGGTGCTCAAGGTGCTGCACGACGAAGCTCAGTTGTTGCGCATGGTGGTGTCGTCGTATCAAGCGGTCTCTGGCAGTGGTCTGGCTGGGGTAGCCGAGCTGGCCGCTCAGGTGCGTGCGGTTATCGACGTTGCTGAGCAACTAATACACGACGGTGGTGTCGTGCAATTCCCCGCGCCCAGCAAGTATGTAGCGCCGATAGCCTTCAACGTGGTGCCCCTGGCCGGATCGCTGGTGGACGACGACTCAGGAGAGACGGATGAGGACCAGAAGCTGCGCTTTGAGAGCTGCAAGATTCTGGGCATTCCCGACCTATTGGTTAGCGGTACCTGTGTTCGGGTTCCGGTGTTCACTGGGCATTCGCTGTCGATCAATGCCGAATTCGCCCGGCCACTGTCGCCGCAACGAGCCCGCGACCTGCTGGGCGGTGCTCCGGGCGTGAAGCTGGTCGATGTGCCGACGCCGTTGGCTTCCGCTGGTGTCGACGAATCACTGGTCGGCCGCATCCGGCGCGACCCGGGGGTACCCGACGGGCGTGGCTTGGCACTGTTCGTCTCTGGTGATAATTTGCGCAAAGGCGCGGCGCTCAATGCGATCCAGATCGCCGAGTTGCTAGCCACGCAGCTATGATCCACGGGTGAGTTTTGCCCGGCTCGTGGAGTGCTCGTGGTATGCCGCTTTGTGTTTGTTTGTCGCACAGGCTTTTTCGGTTGCTTCTTGGATAGCGCATGCCGATCCACCCGCGCCAGTACCAGAGCCGATTCTGCAGCCGCTGGTGCCGGGTCAAGTGTTGCGGATCGGTCCGATGGCGGGCACAGGAACCCGCACCGGTGACTACGGCATCGGCGCCACCGACTTGTGCGAGTTCATCGAGTTCCCCGCCGAGCTTTTGCAGATTTGTGGTGACAGCTTTGCTGGCCAGGGGGTAGGTTTCGGTGGTTGGTACTCACCGGTCGCCCTGCACGTGGACACTGCGTCAGTCGACGACCCGACCGGGGTGCGTTACATCGGCGTCACCGGTGTCGATAAGCCGTTGCTGGCCGACCCCGCACCTCCGGGAGATTCACAGCTGCCTGCTGGCGTGGTGCAGATCAACCGGCACAACTACCTGATGGTGACTACGACCAAAAACCTGGAGCCACAGGACTCACGGCTGGTCACGGCTGAGCCCGCGCGTGTCGGTTGGCAGACTGTCCCAGGATCGCGACGCGCCGCGACCTCCCAGGACAGCCGGCAGACCCAGATCAGCGGGTACTACGATCCGATCCCTACCCCCGACTCGTCGAGCGGGTGGGTGTACATCGTGGCCAACAGTTTCACCCGCAGAGATTCCGTGCAGCTCTTCCGGGTCACACCGCAAACGTTCACCGACCGGTCTCGGTGGCAGGGTTGGGCGGCTGGACCTGATGGTGGTTGGAACAAGCCTCCGACACCTCTCTGGCCTGACAAGGTTGGCGAGATGTGCATTAAGCAGATAGGCGGCCAGGCCGTGCTGTCCTATTTCAACGCCACTACTGGCAATATGGAGGTCCGAGTTGCCGCCGACCCGACGTTGCTGGGCACCTCCCCGGTGACTACAGTGGTGCAACACGATGAGTGGCCCGATCCGGCGGAAAGCCTGCCGCCTCCGTACGACAATCGGCTCGCCCAACCGTATGGCGGGTACATCTCACCCGGTTCCACCCTCGATGAACTGCGGATCTTCGTTAGCCAGTGGGACACCCGTGCACGGGTGAGTGAGCTGTACCGGGTGATCCAATTCGCGGTCAACCCGTTAAAACCCTGATCAGGAGCCTAGACTGCGCGTCCCGCCACCGCATGAGCTGCGGTGTGTCCAGTCTGTATGGCCTCGTCAAAATAGGCCGTCCATTTAGGGGACTTTCGTATCAGCTCAGTGAATATGGCCCACAGATTCGGCTATGGCTGGGCCGTAAGTGGTAAATATATTGGGGTAGAATACAGCGTTGAAAGCTTCTTCAGTCCATTTCTCACTGGTCTAATTTGTTTCGATGAATTGGATCGGGCGCATCGCTTTTTTGCCGAAATACCTGGCTAGGTCCGAGGGTACTGTTTATTTTATGGGTGTCGTCGGATTCATTTATTAACCGGCTGGTGGCATGCCCAACGACGAAGTTAATCAAAATTCCTGGGATACCTCTAGGCTAAGAGCTGTATGCTGTTTGTACGACGATTTGATCACTCACAGTTGCTCTGCTGAGCCCTTTCGTGCACCTCGGGTAAATGGAGGCATATTTGATAACCGATCCCATTGGAGCTATTGGATACGACGAGTGGGTAGTGGCGGACTGTAATCAATCGCTCCGACTAAAATATGAGGAATTGCGACTATCACAAAGTTCTTTCAGTAAATCACCATAGCTAGTAGTGACGGTCGCTCCGCGGGTGTCCTGCACGATTAGGAGGGTGGGTTGTTCAAGAAGTATGCGCTCCGGTGGTGAATCAGTTTGCTGACCTGCCGCTCCTCTAAAGAGCCACTATTCTGGTTTCTTCTCTTGCTGGGGCTCGCTGCGTAGGGTGCGAGAATAAACAGCACTGATACAATGGCCAGCGCGACGCTTTCTTGATCGAGTGTTCAGTTGGTAACACAGAAACCGGAGAAACCGGGGCGTGGTGGTAACGGCGAGCTAGCTGCTGACGGTCAGCAACGTCGGCTGACGAGCTTGCTGGTGATGTTTTGGTCGGTGGCAAGCTGCCATCGACGGTCGACAAGGGGCCATTGCACCAGACGATAGTGTGTGTCCCACATCGTGGTAATCGAAATGCATGACACCCAGTGACTCGGCGAGCGAGAGAATACCGCTTTGGGTGGGCCCGCTAGATTGATCGCCGATGTCAATTTAACCGCCGCTGATGACAGGCTTGCGAACCATTCGACCACCTACCCGATGACGCGCCTCCAGAAACTTACCTTGTTGGATTAGCGCACGGGCCGCACACAGCCCGGATAGGTCTGCGCCGACCATGATCAGGTCGGCCATGGAAACATCAGTTTGTCCACCGAAACCCAGCCAGGGCCCCGGACGTGGTTGTGCACCCTTATCCTGGCCCGCAGCTTTCGATGACTCGCTATGGCGTGTTTGCGGGCCATGACAACCTGGATTGCGGGCCAGCTGCTGCCGACAAAGAATCACCTCCGCGGGTAAAATACCCCCACCTCGCGGATTCGCTGCACTCCATGAAGCGAATTACACCTTCGCCCGACGCTACCAGATGCCCGCCAAGGAGGCCAGAGGACACAAAGTCAAAACCACCATACGTGTCTGGAACACATCCTGACGCCTCCGCACTCCATTACCTGATCTCAGGAGTCTAGCTGCGCTTCGGCGAATTGCGTCACTTGGGTATCGACCGACAGACCGGTCAGTCTTTTCGTTGGCAGCCACGGCCGCCTTGGCGGCAGCCTTACGTACGGAGAGACGACGAGACTTCGGCTTGTGGTTCGCTGCTATAGGCCAGACCACCGACAAGACAAACAACGTTATTTCATGCTTGTGCCGGCGCATCGCCTACTATGGCAGATCGGACAGCTGAATTTCGGTATCCGCCGTCCCGGCAGCGCTGTGGCTTTGGCGGTTGTTCCAGGTAATGAGGTTGCGGGGGCTCACAGCTTCTACACAAGTAACGCCAAGCTGAAACTATTGTTTACTCCGGCATTATGCGTCTCATGAGTGGAACATCTGAAACCTCAACCGTGCGGACTTCGACTGCAACAGCACCGGCGCCCCCTGGAGCAGAGGTGCCATTATTACAAAACCCCCAGGTCTTCTATAACCCCGGCCCGGGTCGCTATCGTCGCCGTGACGTGTTCTTCTTGGCTGCCGTGATCGTGGGGTCTCCACCATCCCTGCCATTACCGCTATGAACACGGCATGTTCAAACCCTGGGGGACCTCCCGATCCGTGTGTCATGCCGGGGTACTTTGGGCACAGGGTGGTCCTGGTCAATCGCTAACGAGCACGCCTTTCAGCACGGCCTTAGCGTTTACTCGTACGGGACGTCGAACAGAAATTATTGAGTCTGGCGCACCTGCCCGGCCTGGCACAGCCCGCGTGGAAGGGTATAGTTTTGCGTGGAAGGGTATAGTTTTGAGAGTGTGTGACGGCCACTCGCGTTCCGATTATCGAAGCTGGTGGTCGCGTTACGAAATGATAGATTACCATGCCGCTTCGCGATTTCCGTGAATCCGTCCGGCTTGGGTCTAGGTGCTCAACTCTCACGGCGGTACCCGGGACGATCCGTCGTGCGCCGCTGAGGACGGTAGTTCTTGATGATATTCGCTGTGCAGCGTCGGGCTGGCATGATCGAGATCCATGACAATCGAAGTCCGTTACATCACGGAATCCACAGCGACTGTCGGCCGCCGCGATGACCGCCGGAAGTCAGTGGATGGCTTTTATCATTCTCGATGTCTCGGCCATGGTGCAGCTGGGCTGGTGAGCTGGGTGATAAGGATATCAGCTGTGGTGATGAGTGTCGGTTTGGGCCTGGGGGTACCTGTCGCGAGTGCGCGCCCCTCTGAACCGGGAGTGGTGTCATACGCGGTCCTCGGCAAGGGCTCGGTGGGCAATATCATCGGTCGACCCATGGGGTGGGAGTCGCTATTAACCGAGCCGCTGCAGGCGTACTCGGTAGATCTACCGATGTGTAACAACTGGGCGGACATCGGGTTGCCTGAGGTGTACCATGATGTTGACTTAGCGTCGTTCAACGGAGCTATTACCCAGACGTCCGCTAATGACCAGACGCATTTTGTCAAGCAGGCGGTCGGGGTATTTGCTACCAATGACGCTGCGGTACGGGCCTTTCATCGGGTCGTGGACCGGACCGTAGGTTGCTCGGGACAGACCACTGCGATGCACCTGGATAACGGAACAACCCAGGTCTGGTCGTTTGTGGGTGGCACGCCGACCTATGCCGATGCGAATTGGACTAAGCAGGAGGCGGGAACCGATCGTCGGTGTTTCGTACAAACCCGGCTGCGTGAAAACGTGTTGCTGCAGACGAAAGTTTGCCAACCTGGCAACGCCGGTCCTGCGGTCAACGTGCTGGCCGGGGCGATGCAGAACGCACTGGGTCAATAGCGTGGGAGAATGTGGGTACCCACGTACGGCGGGGCGGGTGACCATAAAGTACCGAAATACCGAATATGTTGGGGCACTATGCATGACGAAAAAATAGGGTGGCGGCTTTCGTTCCGATAACTGTGTAACAAGCGGTCCGCGAGATTTGCTCAGTCCCGGAGAGTATTATAATACCCCGATAGCTAGTGTTTGGCTGCCGCCCAGTAAATTGCTGACGGCTTTTCTGGTCAATGCGCTGCTGGGGCCGGATGGGTTTTCGGAATGGAAGCCGCACGTTACGACCCGGCCGATCCGCAGCGCAGGCCGGGCTGGTATGGAAATATTACGGTTTTGCAGTGGCTTAGCCCGCTGCCGGGCGGTAGCGTGGTGAAGGTCGAACCCGGTAGTGGTATCGAACTGTACGGTCAGTTGGCCGACGCCGGGGTATTTGCGATCGATGGGACGAAGTACGACCAGGCCGCGCTGTGGTCGGCCTTTGCCGGCGCCGATCTGGAGCTGGTTTTCCTGGGCGCGAACTCGTTGCAGCCAGCTGAGTCCGTTAACCCCGGTGTGCGTTAATAGGCGACGGAACAGTTCTTCGCGGCCAACGACTCGCGGGTGACGGATGCTGGTGATGAGATCACGTCGGCCGCCTTAGTTCGGGTTAACGTGGACGCTGGGCCACAAGCCGGATGGGCGGTGCGGATGTGGCTAGTATACGACCTGGCGTTAACTGGGATATCGTTATCGTCGCCAACTTCCCGATAGCTTGTGTGGGGAATTCTCTGGCCGGGTCTACACCCGGCAGCGGGTGTGGGGGCCAGGTGGACTCCGCACGCTGCGGCCTCATCCTGGAGCCAGTGGCGATTATCCCCTGCACCGACTGGGCTCGCTATGAGCTCAAGCCGTCGGCGATGCTGGTGCACAATCTGGACGTTGCGGACCTGACTGCGATCGCGTATTTACGCTCTTTGCCAGCTGGGCGGAAGGCTTTGGTCCTGTCCGCGGCTACCGCCGTCCGATCGTCGTCGACCTAGGTTATGCGCTTGACGACCTTGTTCACATAGGTCTGCCCACGACAGTGACTGAAAATTCGCTATCTTGATAGCTCATCGGATACCTTCTGGGCCGCCCTGGCGTTTATTCTGTTGGCTCTGCCTCGACGACTTGACCCGACCCGCCGCCGAAATCGTGGCTGAGGCCGTTGAAACGGTGATCACCGCCTGGGACACCGCGGCTTGGGTCGGTCTGCGTGACCGGCGGTTGTACGTGGCGACCAACCAGTGTGTGTGTCCGTCGCCGTTGCAAACGCTCCGATACAGTTTCAACGGCACTATGGAACGACTGGTCCGCAAGGTTGAGCAGGGGCGCTGTCCCGGCTACGACTTTTCCGACCGGGCAATCAAGTACGACATCGCGGCTACGTTAGCTTCCCGAGTCCGGCGCGGTCGGCCCAAGGGGTTTGTGACGTCCTGAGGAGGGCAGCTAGCCGACTATCTGACACCCGTACCTTAGATGTCTCGACGTTGTGGCTAGTAAATTTCGACGACGCCGAACTTGGCTGGCATTACGATCTGTTGATGAGCCCACTGGCGTGGGATCTGGTGCACATTGGTCAGCAGGAAAAGCTGTGGTTGCTGGGAGGCGGTGACTCGAAGTAGGCGTAGACGAATCTGTCGATGGCCCAGCAACTCGAGCTTGGCGAGGCCAATATCACTGCGCGATTGGGTTTTGGTAGCCCTGGGTCAACATTTGGCATGCGGACCGGTGACCGTGCGGGCACACTTGGCCGTGCTAGGCAGCATCAGCCGGACGGTGCTGGCCGATGTGTGCTGGGTGACGGGTGGTCGAGGAGGGTCGACAAGCCAAGTGCGATCCCTATACTTGCTCCGGATGAGGATGCCGATCCGCAGGCGGTGCGGGCATGACTGTGCTAGCTGAACGGCGGATTTTGATCGCCTCCGCTTCAGTGGAGCGACCTCCTCTGCGGCTGGCTGCTCCGGTGTTGCAGATCTCGCCGTACGGCCCAATACCACTGCCGACGATCGGTAGTTTCCCTTCGTCGAGGTTTTAGAGGGCGCAACCACCGGCTATCTGATGCCGCTGAATACCGCAGCAAAAAAAGTTAAAGTTAGAGTGGTCTCCCGTCCGGGCTCTATACGATAGCGCTTTGGACAATTGTTGATGACGATTGAGCGAGGGAGATACGGATACTGTAGATTACAGTTGGGCGAGAGATATGTGGCAATCGCCGCGAAGGATTTGGCAAGTATTGGCTCGGCTATCAGCGTTGCTAATATGGCCGTCGCGGCCTCGACTACGGGGGTGTTAGCGGCCTGGTGTCGGTGGCCCCGGCGGCGTTGTTTTCGGGTAACGTACAAGCAACTATCAGGCGCTGAGTGCTCAAGCGGCGATGTTGCAGTGGCAGCCGGTGGCAATGCCGTGGTCGGTCTCGTCGACTTCATTGGGTCCGCTTTCCAGCTCGGCGGGAAAGCGGACCCTCGGCGAACACCAGCACTTAATGGCTGACGTCCGAGGCTGACCCCACGTGGTAAACCGGACTCAAGTACCCGTCGCGACTCTCCACCGGTAACGAGGGTAACAGCGTGGAGTCGACCACCGTATTGAACCGCCCGTCATTAGCAAGTCAATGCAGTGATATCGGCCTGTACGAAGCTGGTGGTGGCCAACCTGCGTTCCTGGGCTGCCCTTTTGGCTGTCGCGACCGCGGTGCGTGTGGGATAGATGTCTAGCACGGTGTCGTCGGCGATCAGCGCCAACGACAGCGCAGCAAACTCGTAGCCAGCACCCAACACGTCATTGCGGAATTTGCTTGCTGCCTATCAACACAGCCAACTCTTGCTGCGGGTCAACCATATTCTATGGCTGCAGATCCTCGAATTGGCTCTACCCCCGGTAGTCGCTGTCTCAGTGCATTACTTCAAGATTACATAGTTTCCAACTTATGCGCGGTTACCTGGTCCAGATGTGTACCGGCCGTTGGCATGTATGTACTTGCAGTACTGTAGCAGCATCTTGACCATTGCAGCTGGGCATCTACCCTGTCTAGGGTAGACTCGCAGAAATTTTCCTGTGCTGTAAAGAAACCCATCTTGGTCCACAGTGGACGCTCCTATTCGGACATGTTGTGTAGCGCGCCGTAGTGAAATGCTGAATTCGCAGACATGTAAACAACGTTTAGTTCTGGCTGGCAACACCGGTTCTCTAACAGTAAGCGAGGAAGATCCGACTCTTGAAGGCCGTATACTGCACTGAATAGCTCATCCAGCTGTCGATCAGATAGCGTCGGCAAGATGCCGATCATGACGATATGGGTCACACTGGAGTTTGACTTGGCCTCAGCATCGTTCAGGCTGGTGCGCACTTCGCCCTCCAGACCCAGACTCGTATGTCCAGGCAGTGGTCGGAGTGTAGCATTGAATTCGATGTTGTAAAATGATAATTCGCTTTGGTAGACGGGATCGTCACTGGCGTCCAGCACGTACCGGCTCGATCTGGAGGGCTAGCAGTCAGCGGCGAAAAGGTTACATTCGACCTCCATGCGGGTAAGTGCCCAGTTGGCATCGAACTGGGCACTCCGCAAGTTTCGTTTCGAAGATGTTTGAATACTACCGCATCTTGCGCTGGTATTCACGCTGATGTGTGCGATTATACTTATTTATGTGGGCCGCTTAACTTCTTCTTCCACATTGCGGATGCAAAAGGTTTACCAGCTGTCACGTAAGGATGACAGGCTGACCTGAGCTGGAATACGCCGGGTGATAGACCATCATGGACCATGAAGTGTCACAGTTCACGTCGAAGGAGCGCAGTTGGCCGAGTTCGCTGAATTCATAGCCGCCATCGACCAGGGCACCACCAGCACCCGCTGCGTGATTTTCGATCATAATGGTGCTGAGGTGGCCCGCCACCAGCTTGAGCACGAGCAAATCTTGCCCCGCTCCGGCTGGGTCGAACATAATCCCGTTGAGATTTGGGAACGCACCGCGTCAGTGCTGATGTCGGTGCTGAACGCCACTAATTTGTCAGCTAAAGATATTGCAGCGCTTGGAATTACTAACCAACGTGAGACTACCCTGGTGTGGAATCGGAACACCGGAAGGCCGTATTGCAATGCGATCGTTTGGCAAGACACCCGCACTGACCGTATCGCGGTCGCGCTTGACCGAGATGGCCGCGGAGAGGTGATCCGCCGCAAAGCCGGGTTGCCGCCGGCGACCTATTTTTCCGGCGGGAAATTGCAATGGATCTTAGAGAACGTCGACGGGGTAGGCGCCGCTGCTGAAAACGGTGAAGCACTCTTCGGCACCCCCGATACCTGGTTATTGTGGAATCTGACCGGTGGTCCGCGGGGTGGCGTACACGTCACCGATGTGACCAACGCTAGCCGGACCATGCTGATGGACTTAGAGAAGCTGGATTGGGACGACGAGCTGTTGTCGTTTTTTTCCATCCCTCGGGCGATGTTGCCGGCGATCGCGTCGTCTTCACCGCTGCAGCCCTACGGTGTCACTTTAGCGGACGGACCCGTCGGTGGTGAAGTGCCGATCACAGGAGTCTTGGGCGATCAGCATGCGGCGATGGTTGGTCAGGTGTGTCTAGACGCGGGGGAAGCGAAAAACACTTACGGCACCGGCAATTTTTTGCTGCTTAACACCGGTGAGGCTATCGTGAGATCCGGTAACGGCCTGTTGACCACCGTTTGCTATCAGTTCGGGGATGCCAAACCCGTCTACGCGCTTGAAGGTTCGATCGCGGTGACTGGCTCAGCGGTGCAGTGGTTACGTGATCAGTTGGGCATCATCAGCGGCGCTGCTCAAAGCGAATCGCTGGCCCGTCAGGTCGTTGACAATGGCGGGGTGTACTTCGTACCGGCATTTTCCGGGTTGTTTTCCCCGTATTGGCGGTCCGATGCACGAGGCGCAATTGTGGGGCTATCACGGTTCAACACCAACGCGCATCTGGCCCGCGCGACGTTGGAAGCTATCTGTTATCAGAGTCGGGACGTGGTGGACGCGATGGCAGCAGATTCTGGTGTGCGCCTTGATGTCTTGAAGGTCGATGGTGGTATCACCAGTAATGACTTGTGCATGCAGATTCAGGCCGACGTGCTGGGCGTGGACGTGGTACGCTCGGTAGTTGCTGAGACTACTGCGCTGGGCTCTGCCTATGCGGCGGGTCTAGCGGTCGGGTTTTGGGCTGGTCCGTCAGATCTACGGGCCAATTGGCAAGAGGATAAGCGTTGGACGCCGACGTGGGGCGAGGACCAGCGTGCCGCGGCGTATGCGGGTTGGCGTAAAGCCGTGCAGCGGACGTTGGATTGGGTCGATGTGTCCTGACGTAGTGCATGAGGACTGCTGACCGGGGTTCAATCTCTGTCGACGGGAAGTGGTGGCACTTTTTGTGGGTGCCCTCACTTCCGGCTTCTCCAGTCCCGCGCTGTTGCGGATGAAGCATTTGGCTCGCTCGACTGTATTGCCGTAGAGTTCTATCAACATTTGTTGAAGCGTCCGCTACCTGGTCCGTCGAGTGGCTTGAGTGGACTTTTCTGCACAACGATACGTTAGTCTGGCTGGCCTGTTCATGGTGTGTTCACGGGATAGGTCAGTTCTCGCCGAGGATGCCGTAGATCTCGCGTCGTGCGTTGTTGATGGTGTCGATGATGCGCTGTTGTTGGTCGGCGCTGGCGGTGTGTGCAGATTGCGTGACCGCGCCGAACAGCTGGTTCATGGCTGTTCGTAGGTTGATGTATCCAGGATTGATGCCTTGGGCGATCTGGTCCCACGGCGGCATCTCAACTTTCGCGGCCGCAGCGCGGCCATCGTCGGTTAGCTCGAAAAGCTTCTTGCTGCCGTCGGTTGCACTTGCCGTGATCAGGTTTTTGTCGGAGAGCAGCTGGAGCGTCGGGTACACTGAGCCGGGGCTTGGCCGCCATATTCCGTTGCTCCGTTCGGCGATTTGTTGGATCATTTGGTAGCCGTGCATCGGCCGCTCGGTGAGCAGCATCAGAATGGCTGCCCGCACGTCGCCGCGTCGGCCTCGGCCCGCGTCGCCGCGGCGACGCGGGCCAAAGCTGAAACTGAACTCCGGGCCAGGGCCAGGGCTGAAACCGAATCCGAGGCTTGGCTCTGCCGCGAAAGGTCCGTTAGGAGGAAGGAATGGGTCGTTCATATTCGTAATCCTTTGTGTTTGAGAAGCACTGGCCATAATCCTACGATGATAATATCACGAAATATCGTTTAACTAACGTGATGCACCGTTATCTGTGTCAGGCTTGTTGCGTTCAGCTGTGTGAAGGTCGCACCGCTTGAGGAACAGTTAAGAACGGCACCCTATCGTTGGGCGCGCTGTGCGTGTTGTGCACCGGGTTGGTGGCTGGCAGTGACCGTTATGTTTTTGCGCTTCGTGCCGTGATGAGTACCGATGGTCACCTATGTACCAACCCAGGATCTGGGGAGATTGATTTAGGCGTGTTGTTCTACGGCTAACCTCTGCTGGCGGTGTTGGTCATCGGGTACTCTGCTTTTTTCGTGAAACGCCCCGCGAGCATCGCAGTCTCACTGTGTCGATGGGGCGCTGTTGGTTGCCAACTTCGCCACACTGGCGGCCGTGGCCGTGCATTAGCGAAAGGAGCGAAAATCTACCGATGTCCGGATGCGACTAGGAATTGGGTGCTGCAAATGCCTGCCCAGGCAACCCGGGGAGGGACGGGATATTTGGACACCGTCGGTGACGACGGTGTCGGGCCGACCGGTGTTGGACGAAGCTGTACCAGCTTATGGCGATGTCTTTCGGCGAGCACGGCGGCCAGCATCAGTTGTGGCGGGGTGCTGGACGGGGGTGGTGGGGCTATACGAGACATCACGTCACCAGTAATCCGGTAAGCCATTTGTTCTTGTAGTTGGGGATCAAGTTGCGGTGCTCGGGAAAGGAATTGGTGTGCGAGCTCGGCCTGCCTAGTGTTGAGGCCCGATAGCTGCAGCGACGACGCCCACCACGCCAATGACGGTGGCATAGCCGGCGAAGGACCGCGCTGAGGACGGCGTTCACTGATTACGACTGTGCCGGGAAAGATATCGCCGATATGTTTGGCCTTAGGTGACAACATGCTGCAGATTACCGCGGGACTTCCTAACAACATCCAGATTTCCACCACCGACGCCAGCACGCGAAACAGCGCCTGCCGGAAATGTTCCGGGCTACCGTCGTCGGAAACCACCCGCAGGCCCATCGCAATCTTTCCCAGTGACTGTACCCGCGTTGCGGTTTCTAAGACCCAAGTTGCTGGCCGCGATCCAGACCGAGGTACTCTCGGATAAACAGGCGAGATAGCTCCCTGACGACGAGGTTGTCAGGGTATTGGCTAGAGAATCCCGCAAACGTGGCGAGTTCGTCGACACGAAGTGCCCAGTTGAGGCGCCGCGCATTTTAGTGATGCAAGCCGAATAGCAACATCAGGGTCACCGCCACTAGTGATTCGGCGAGGGCGACTTCAATGCCGTACCGATACGCCGAATCCAGATCTGACACAGCCAATAGATTAAGTGAAGAGCTGGTGGGTGCAGCCGCAAGCGGTGCCTCCGCGCCGTACTCGTCGAATTCGATCGCCCCGAACATTGTCTTGGCCATCGTCTGTTAGACGGTGGAATCGTCCAGGCGTGCGGATAGCCTGTCGTGAGGTTATACAAATACAACGATCTGTGCATGAAGTATTCGCGCATCTGCTGTCAGCTTCTGTTGTCGCGTAAACAGTATGATGGAACTGTGCTATCCGCGGGGATCTGTTGAGAGCACTTCCATTCGGTTACCAATGTTTAGCCTGGTTCGATTGAACTGACGTCGTGGCACACGCCTGCCAGGAAAGCCCGCTCCAATTCTGCACCTAGCTGCAGCAACATTGGATTCCATTACCAGGCCGCGTCCACGTATGCAAAACCTCGGTAATGCAGCTCTTAGCAAATGAATAGGCCAGCTGCAAGTCAGAGTCCGAATCACGTGCAGATGCGCTTATGTGGATGCGGTGCGGGTACGGTGAAGATGCGTCGCACGGCCGTCGATAGTGATCCGTTTGCCAACGATAGGTTAAGGGCTCGACCTATGTAGGTTGCTGGACTCCCGTTCCCCACTGGGCACGGCAGGCAGCCAGCCATGGGTAATCGGTGAGCGAGTCACATCCATCTTGTCCCCTACTGCGGGTCAATGAAAACAGTTTACTTATGCGGTAGTGCAGGAGGAGTTCATACGATCACGCCTTGACCGCAGGCTATTTCATGTACGGTGGCTCCAGTTCAGGAAAGATAGGCACACTACGGTAGGAGATATCGTAGCGTGGTTCCGGGTGAAGCCTTGTCCAGCTCTACCGAGTTGTTGATGGCCCTGATTAGTATCAAGCTTCGTCCGCTATTCCTCGGGTCGACGGTCGGTTCCTTCCACGAGCTGTAATCGGCTACCCGACAGTGGATTTTGCTACAACATCAACTTCAATTAGCATTTTTCCGACATTGTGTCCGCGATGTGTGTGCTCAACGCTGTTGGTGCATGCAGCGTTGACAGCGAACACGGTGTCGGTTCCCAGTGCTTCCGTAATGTCAGAAGCCAGCAGCCACCTGGCAAGCCGGTGCCTAATATCGCGATTTTATCCGGGAAAATATCTATATTCGGTTCGAATCGGCTTCTGTTGGTGCCGGTATTATCACCATCGCGGCATCCCCGCCATATCCCGCTGTTGGAGCCAGGCCGCGAAGCATAGCATCTGCCACGGCAGTTTAATGGAAAACCCATTCTATCTACTCAAGAGTTTGCTGTGTAGGTGATTTCGTCGTAAATAGCCTTGTATTTTCGCTAGACTAACCCATCGGTGAAGAACATCGGTGTCGAGCGGGATTCTTAGTATCTGGAAGGCTTGCTGACGGGGTTCGTCGTGGTGGACCACAAGCGGAACGGACGTGGTATCCAGTCAGTACTGCTATGTCGACGCTGTAACCGGACCCAGAATCCTTCACCGACGACTTTAACGTATTTCTACGCTTGGGTATTGCGTATCACCAACTAAATTTGGGGACGTGCGCTTACAGCGTCTCGGTACAATTTCTGATAGGGAAAACAGTGAAGACGTTGCGATTGGTGGAACTGGGGTACTCGGGGAAAGAATTGTAGACAAAATGCGCTACCACGCTACGGATTTTTCACTAAATTGACGGCTATTTTGGTGGCTGCTGCGAAAGCAGCTGACGTTGGACACTACGTCGTAGATGTTAATCGTTGATGTCGAACAATTTATCCTAAGCTACTACTAGCGGGCGAAGATCGTTCAAGAGAAGCTCTTCGAAGAATCGGAAATTCCATATTTACTTGATCGTGCGAGCCACCCAGTTCGCGGAATTCACCGATGCGAGTTCGGCGTAGCTCATGGCCGACGGTGAGGTGCGACTACCGGACGCGTTTATCCAGCCTATCGTTGCCGCCGAACTCGCAGCCGAGGTCGCCCGTGTGGCACAGGTGAACGATTGGGCGGCATCGTGAATGTCATAAGGCCGAAGAAGATCTCGTTCGAGCAGATGGCCCGCTAAATCGTGACCTGGTCAGACGAAACCAAGACAGTCGTCTTAGACCCCGAAGCGACTTACTTCAGGACACCGTTTTCCATGAACGGCCTGGTTACTGCATAGGCCTGTCTGTTTGCATCGGCAGAGGTGGCAGCAATGTACGCGATGGTGCAGTCACTTTCGTCGACAGTTAGGTGAAAGAGTCAGAACCATTTCGCCGGAAAGGATCTCATTACTGTGTGCGGAACAGAAAGAAGTTAGCAATGGCCCGTCGTGTCGGGGTAGTTACCGGGACGCCGTCACCGCGCAGGCTGAGGAAGTGGCGGCGGTGATTGTCGTGGCCGGCGGACCTTGATTTCTCGGCGAACCCGATCATTTTGTTCCTTGCGATTCATATCGGTGACAATCCTTAAACCTGCGAGGTCTTGGATGCTCTTCAGCCCCGAATCGCCGTGGCTTTCGAGTTTATCCAAGATCGTGCTCGAGCTGTTGACGCAGCGAGTTGGCGCGACACCTAACCTGTGCGCTCACCCGCGCGACTGCGGTATCCGGAATCTTGCCCTAGGACTTGAGCAGGGTTTGCAACATTTCTAGATCCATCGGGTCAGGATTCGCCGTTCTGGCTAGACGGCTGTTAGCAACGTTGTGCTCAAGCCGTAATTGGTTGCCGTCAATGACAACAGCCCGGCCAAGAAAACTATCTGGGGTGACAACCTTTGCCACCGGGCACTTTCAGTCGGGGTGGCGGGATTTGAACCCACGGCCTCTTCGTCCCGAACGAAGCGCGCTACCAAGCTGCGCCACACCCCGCTTTAAGCGACGACAGCCTATCGCACCGGCCGTCATACTGGCCAAATTGCGGTGCCCTAGGCAGTGCGAGTCAGCTCTCCAATGGCACGATCGTTCGAACTTCACCAGCGTCTCGGCAGGCCTGTTGAGATTGCATCCTTGGGCGCTGCCCCCAGTCGTCGTTGCATTAGGGGTCGACGTAGTGGTTGCCACTGTCGTCGAGCAAAGTGACCACCGAACGGTTGTGGCTACCATCTCGGTGAGCAGGACGAACGTTCCCTGCGGGTGGCGACGATCGATGCTGGGTTTGGAACCGCGAACATGCCGGTCGACCACCCCGGGCAGGAATGATGGCTCAGCCAGCGGTCGCCCTATGCCCTCGATGCAGGACGACGTGGGCATGACGATGTCGTATCGAACTTTGGCGTACGTACCGTACCGCCGGTAACGGATGGAGCGGACGATCGTCGCGCTGGTTCCGCCAGTGCCAGTTTCTATCACAATCCATCTCGGAATGAGGTGTTTCTCTTCGAGTATTTGTAATTTAGATCGATTCGACGATGTTGTTGTTGCCGCGTCAGTCGGTCGCCTGCTCGGTGTTGGCAACCTGGTCCAGATAGTGCCGCTGTTATTCTGCGCGAGACGTTGAGCCTAGGCGTAGATATCTTGCTTGAGTTCTTCACGAAATGGCACTGGTTCGCCTTGTGAGTCGATGAGTGCCACCTTAGAAGCACTGGGTTGCCGCCGGCATCACAAGAGATGAACGGCAGACCGAGCAATGCCTGCGAAGCAGACCTCGGAGACCGCCGTCGCCTCCACCATCGTGATGCCTTCGTTGATACACTTTTTGCCACAGCGCATAGAGTAACGACGAGCGTCTCAGTTGGTGTTTGAGACTGCCGGTTATACGGGTTGTCTCGTCTTTGAGGTACAGATCGATGTCGACATCTATGTATCAGGCCGACAGCAGGCGGGTACCGTAGCAAGTGGGTGTCAGCACTGCGACGAGCGTCGGTCTCGATCAGCTGGATTGCGTTGTCAGTCCAGTTGCGTGGGAGGTCGTGGCCCGCTATCTCGATGTGCCCGTTCAACGCACTGCAGCTGTTGGTTGCGAACGGCCCCGGTTCTTACGGGACTCTCGACTCGACTACCCATCGGGGTGGCGATCAACGTCAGCAGGGTTGCTTCGGGTCGGCAGCAGAATCGCATTGGCGCAAGCGGTGAGGTGCCTATTCCCGCGGAGACATGCAACCGCATATCCGCATCCCAGCGTGATAGCCCCTTCGCCCGAGACCGGTCCAGGCCACAGTTGGTGACTAGGGCTCCGTAGAACGGCAGGCACAATTGGCCGCCGTGGGTGTGGCCGGCCATCACCAGCTGGTAGCAGTCGGCGGCGAAGCGATCCAGCACCCGCGGTTCCGGCGAATGGGTCAACCCCAGTCGCAGGTTCGCAACCGGGCTGGCGGGGCCTGCAATTGTGTCGTACCGGTCCCGGCTGATGTGCGGGTCATCCACGCCTGCGGCGGCAATGTGCAGTCCAGCTACCTCGAACTCGCGACGGGTGTGGGTCAGGTCAAGCCAGCCGCGTTCAGTGAACGCTGCCCGCAGATCCTTCCACGGCAACGGTTTACCACGGACCCGGTGCGTCGGGTTGGTCAGGTAGTTCACCGGATTCTTTAGGTGTGGTCCGAAGTAGTCATTGCTGCCGAACACAAAGACACCTGGCCGAGACAGCAGATTGCCCAATGCTTGGATCACCCCGGGTACTGCCTTGGGATGCGCCAAGTTGTCACCGGTGTTGACTACCAGGTCGGGTTGCCAGGTGGCCAGGTCGCGGAGCCAGGCTTGTTTGCGACGCTGGTGGGGCATCATATGGATATCGCTGATATGCAGTACTCGCAATGGCGTGGAGCCCGGCGTCAAGATTGGAATGGTCAGCTCACGTAGGACGAACGCGTTGCGCTCGACGATCGAGGCATAACCGACCCCTGTGGCTGCGGAGCTGAGCACTAAGGCACCGGTGCGGATCAAAATGGGCCATGCTCGGTGACCCCTGACTTTCGCGCGGGCCGCAGGACCAGTGTGGAGGCGTCTCCAGCAGCGCAGCGGCGAGGGGGAAAGTGGGGTAGTCAGGCGTGTGTCAGCCATGCAAGCAGCCTACTGTTAGTCTCGGACCGACAAGACAACGCAAGTCCGTTGGCAAAGCGCCCTTTGCGGGTTTACGGAGGCGCTAGTAGCGGAATGGTGATTGGCGGCAAGCCGGGAATTTCGATGACCTGCGATCCAACCGAGGGTGGCATCGGCGGGCCGCCTTCCGGCGGCGGTGGCGGAGCCGGCGGTATGCCGCTGCTGGTTTGAATTGTAATGATCGAACCCGGAATTGTTTGGCCGCTGGGTGTGGTGCCGACCACTGCGCCGAGCTTGGCGGTGCTGTTGATCAAGGTGGGCTGATCGGCAACCTGGAAACCTGCCCCCTTCAGGCGCTGGCGCGCCGCGTCCAGGTCCAGTCCGGTCACGCTTGGCACCTGTGAACCGGGAGAACCGTCGACGTAGCGCGGATCGGTCGGTGGCAAGCGGACTTCACCGAATTTGGTGGCGATCGGCTTCATCGCGGTGAACCAGGTTCGGGCTGGCTCGTTACCGCCGTATAAGTCACCGTTGCTGCAGTGCCGCAGTGGACCGGAGCACAGATTCGTTGGCGAGGTGGAATCGTCGTAGATATAGTTGGCCGCTGCGTAGTGGTTGGTGAAACCTACGAAGCCGGAGGATCGGTGGGCTTCTGTGGTGCCAGTTTTGCCTGACATTGGTAGATCCCAGCCTGCTGCACCGGCAGAACCGGCCGCGGTGCCGCTGCCCTTTGTGTCTTTGCTCATTGCGTTGGCCAACGTGTTGGCCAAACCCTCGGGCACCACCCGATCGCAGGTCTCGACCGTAACGGCAACTTCGTTGCCGTTACGGTCGAACAGTTTGTCAATTGGGTTCGGCGGGCACCACATCCCACCCGATGCCAGCGTCGCCGCGACATTCGATAACTCCAGCGCGTTGACCTTGATCGGGCCCAGGGTGAACGAACCGATGTTCTGCCGTTTTACGAAGTCGGCTAAGCTTTCGTTGCTGTCCGGATTATAGTCGCGGGCTGTGCCGGGGGTTGTATAGGACCGCAACCCGAGTTTGATCGCCATGTCCACCGTGCGCGCCACCCCGACTTGCTGGATCAGCTTGGCGAATGCGGTGTTGGGTGAGGTGGCTAGGGCGTCGGTGACGTTCATCGACCCTCGGTAATTACCGGCGTTGATCACGCACCAGGTTTCCTTAGGGCACCCCTTGGCTCCGCCGCTTCCCATCCCTTTGGCCTGGAACCGGCTCGGAACCTCGAGTTTGGCGTTGATGCCCATCCCCATGTCCAGTGCGGCGGCCGTGGTGAAGATCTTGAAGACCGACCCAGCCCCGTCGCCGACCAGGGAAAATGTCTGTGGTCGCATGGTTTCACCGGCCTCGGTGTCTAGCCCGTATCTGCGGTTGCTGCCCATCGCGATCACGCGATGGGCATCTTTGCCCGGGGTGATTACGCTCATCACACTGGAGATGCCCGCCAGGTTTGGGCTGGCGAACTTGTCGATGGCCGCTTTGACCGGGGCTTGGACGTTAGGGTCAAGAGTGGTGCGGATGAGGTAGCCGCCCTTGGCTAGCCGATCTTTGCTGATCCCGGCGTGGGACAAATACTCCTGGACATAGTCGCAGAAGAATGCTCGGTCGCCTGCCGCGATGCAGCCCCGAGGCAGCTCGTTGGGCCGTGGCAATATCCCCAGCGGCTCAGTCTTGGCGGCGCGCAGTGCCTCGGCGTCCTGCGGTAGGTTTTCGATCATGGTGTCCAGCACCAAGTTTCGCCGGGCCAACGCGCCTTCAGGGTTGGTGTACGGGTTGAGCGTGCTGGTCGATTGCACCATGCCGGCGAGTAGTGCTGCTTGTTGCCAATTTAGGTCGGACGCGTTGACGCCGAAGTAGGTCTGCGCTGCATCTTGCACGCCGAAAGAGTTGTTGCCGAACGACACCAGGTTCAAGTAGCGGGTCAGGATCTCGGGTTTGGTGAACGTCTTGTCCAGCGTGAGCGCTATCCGGATCTCGCGCAGCTTGCGTGCCGGGGTGGTTTCGACGGCCGCACGTTTTTCGGCGTCGGTTTGAGCGGTTACCAGTAACTGATAGTTTTTCACGTACTGCTGCTCGATCGTCGAACCGCCGCGAGTGTCCACGTCGCCGGATGCGTAGCCGGCCAGTCCGGTCAGGGTGCCCGGCCAGTCCACACCGTTGTGGTCGGTAAAGCGTTTATCCTCGATGGAAACGATGGCCAGCTTCATGGTGTTGGCGATCTTGTCGGTGGGTACCTCGAATCGGCGTTGCGAGTACAGCCACGCGATCGTGTTTCCCTTCGCGTCGACCATTGTCGATACCGCGGGCACCTCGCCCTCGAGAAGTTGGGCCGATCCGTTGGCTACCACTTCCGAAGCACGGTTGGATATCACCCCCAGTCCGCCGGCCAACGGGAACATCATTGCGGTGGTGACAACGCCGGCCAATAGGCAATACCCCGCAAGCTTGAGAACTGCGAGGACGGCTGGGAGGCGCTCTGACATGTGTACTACGGTAGCCCCCAGTTGTGGCGACTAGCAGTGAAGTCGCATAGAAATCTTGAGCGACTGGTTATCAGCAACTTTGTCGATGATCAGCACCGAAGTTTTCGTGCGCGTCGCTGGTTGGCTCCTACGCGTCACTGGTTGGCTCCTAAAAGTGGTGCGCAGTGCTCCTTACCATGATCACGTCGGGAAGGAACGCTTGTCCTTAAAAAAGCGTTATCAGATTGTTGTGCAATTGGCCTCTGGTCACACTTAACTGTAGACTCACAGTGAGATATATAACAACTATGAAGATGGTGTGGCGTAGATCGCATAACGGTCTTCACCAGAGGAAGGCGGCCGTGAATTGCGGCCGGGAGGAAGGTAACAGCTCGTGGCAAAAACACGACCGGCCGCCCGTAGAACAAACCTGTCCGCCGCCAAGAGTCCTCTCCATAGTGTCGACGCCGAGGAGCGCATTGCCTGGGTTTCCAAAGCGTTGTGTCGGGCGACGGATCCGGATGAGTTATTTGTCCGGGGTGCCGCTCAACGTAAAGCCGCGGTGATCTGTCGTCACTGCCCGGTAATGCAGGAGTGTCGGGCAGACGCGTTGGACAACAAGGTTGAGTTCGGTGTTTGGGGAGGCATGACCGAGCGCCAGCGCCGGGCACTGCTCAAGCAGCATCCCGAGGTCGTGTCGTGGGCGGATTTCTTCGACACGCGCAAGCACCGCAATGTTAGCTAAGTTTGTATAGGCTCAGTCGATCAGGGGCTTTAGTTCACCGAGGACGCCTCCGGAAGGCCCGCATTACTCAAAGTTACTTAACTTGTTACTATTCCCGGGGTTCTTCAGTGGCTCGCAGTGAGGCGATCGGCGATCGCACGCAGCGCCTCTAGGTCCGATACGTCGAACGGCAGCAACGGTATCCCGATGACTGGTACGTGGGGGTTAGCGCCGGTGAAGCGAGACAGCAACCGGGCCTCGCGCTTGGCGGTCTGCCCGCGGTCGGCATGAATCCTCAGCACTGCTGTCGCCAGGGATGCGGCCGCGGAATTGGTGATCTCGTCTTGCAGCGTCTTGCTTGCGTCGATCGCCTGCTCCACGGGCAACGCGCACAATGTCGGGTGGGTGCGATTTAACATGAGCCCTGCCAGCGGCATATTTTCCTGCGATAGCCGGTCGACGAAGAAGGACGCCTCGCGCAGTGCGTCGGGTTCGGCCGCCGATACCACCACGAACTGGGTGCCGCGCTGCTTCAGCAGCGCGTAGGTGCGATCGGCTTTTCCGCGGAAACCGCCGAATGTCGCGTCCAGCGATTGCACGAAAGTTGCTGCGTCGGCCAGCATCTGTGAACCGAGCACCGTAGACAGGGCTCTCATCGCCAATCCCATGGCTCCGGTCACCAGCCGCCCGATACCTCGTCCGGGGGTGAGTAGCAGCCTCCCCAGTCGGCTATTCATGAAGTTTCCCAACCGTTTTGGCGCGTCCAGGAAATCCAGTGCGTTGCGTGACGGCGGGGTATCGACCACTACCAAGTCCCAGCGGTCCTGGCTAAGTAGTTGACCGAGCTTCTCCATTGCCATATACTCTTGCGTGCCAGCAAGCGATGTGGCGACCGTTTGATAGAATTCGCTATTCAGAATCGCTTGTGCCCGCTCCGGTCCGGAGTATTGGACGACCATTTCGTCGAATGTGCGGCGCATGTCAAGCATCATCGCGTGCAATTCACCGGGGACTTCGGGTGCTAGCGGGACCCGCTGTGGGGTGTTGCCGAGGTCGTTGACTCCCAATGCCTGTGCTAACCGCTTGGCCGGGTCGATCGTCAAAACGACTACAGTGCGGCCATATTCGGCCGCCTGTAACGCCATCGCGGCCGCAGTGGTCGTTTTGCCTACGCCCCCGGCGCCGCAGCACACCACCACTCGATTGGAAGTGTCCGCCAAAATCGCTGCCATATCGAGGGTAGGCGGCCTGTGGGAAGTAGGGGCAGTCATCGAACCCCCTGTTGTGCAAGCGATTCCGAAAGCTCATACAGGTTACCAAGGTCGACTCCGTCGGAGATGGCCGGTAGGTCTAGTCGTGGTACCTGCAAGGTGTCCAGCTGCTGAGCTGCCTCGGCGCGCGTGGTAATTACCATAGCATACTGAATGGTTTCGGTCAGCAGGCCGGCGAAGTCGGCGTCGTTGAGCTTGATTCCGGCCATCGCTAATCCCTTCCGCACTGTGTCTGCGTCGATGTCACCCTCTGCCACCTTTGCCAGGTCGTGGTGCCCTAGGTAGCACGGTATGTTGCGGTTCACGATCACGCTGCCGATCGGTAGCTCCATGTCGGCAAGCTCCTGAATGGCTTCCAGCGTCTCTTGTACTGGCAATGCCTCGAGCAGGGTGACTAGGTGGATAGCAGTCTGGTCGGAGTGCAGCAACTCCACCACGCCTTGGCTTTGCGAGTGCACTGGTCCGTCCTTGGCCAAATTGGACACCGCTTTGGTGACATCCAGGAAACGCGTGATGCGGCCGGTCGGCGGCGCATCGACAACTATCGCGTCATAGACTGGGTTTTTGGCTCCTTTGTTTATGCGAACCACCGACTCTTTGATCTTACCGGTGAGCAGCACGTCGCGCAGACCGGGAGCGATCGTTGTTGCGAACTCGATCGCACCGATGCGGCGCATAGCCCGCCCGGCAAGGCCCAGGTTGTAGAACATGTCGAGGTATTCCAAGAACGCGGCCTCGATGTCGATGGCCAAGGCGTTGACCTGGCCGCCACCCGCAGCGGTTGCGATTTTTAGTTCTTGGTAAGGCAGGGGTGGGACATCGAAGAGTTGTGCAATCCCTTGGCGCCCTTCGACTTCGATGAGAAGGACTTTGCGGCCTCCTGCTGCCAGGGTCAGTGCCAACGCGGCAGCGATCGTCGACTTTCCGGTACCGCCTTTGCCTGTAACAAGATGCAAACGGGCCTTGGACAAGCGGGTGGGCCAGCCGATGGCACTATCTTTACCAGAGGTGGGTGTCACCATCGCATGCTAGCCCGCTCGACCTGCGTTCCTCGTAAAGCAGTGTAGGTGCTTACAACACGGGCTCGTGGCTGGCCACCAGGCTGACCAGAGCTGTATGAAATCCGACCGTTAAGCTCGCATCATGAGCCAAACTACCGCATGGGAGTATGTCACGGTTCCTCTGCTGACGCACGCCACCAAACAAATCCTCGATCAATGGGGCGCCGATAGTTGGGAGTTAGTGGCGGTGCTGCCCGGCCCCACGGGCGAGCAGCATGTTGCATACTTGAAGCGTCCGAAATGAGCGTTTTAGCCCGGCTTGGACAACTAGGTATCGAGCTTCCGCAAGCGGCGCCGCCGTTGGCTTCCTATGTTTCGGCGGTGCGCACCGGTAACTTGGTATACACCTCGGGCCAGCTGCCAATCGAGGACGGGCGGTTGCCCCAGACCGGTAAGGTCGGTGCCGATGTCAGCCTAGGCGAAGGCAAGGCGTTGGCGCGGATTTGCGCGCTCAACGCGTTGGCGGCTGTGGATTCCTTGGTGGGTCTCGACTCGGTGACCGGGGTGGTCAAGGTCGTTGGATTCGTTGCCTCCAGTTCAGGCTTCAATGGCCAGCCGAGCGTCGTGAATGGAGCATCCGACTTGTTCGCTGAGGTATTCGGTGATAGAGGTAGGCATGCGCGTTCGGCAGTCGGTGTGGCAGAGCTACCGCTGGGTGCACCAGTGGAAATTGAGTTGATCGTGGAACTAGGCTAGCTTCCGTGGCCGAGGTGGTCAAGTGGCTAGCCCATCCCGCATACGGCCGGCTGCGGGCGGTCACCGACACAGCGTCGGTTCTGTTGGCTGATAACCCTGGTTTGTTGACGTTGGAGGGCACCAACACTTGGGTGTTGCGTGGCCCGGGCAGCGGTGAGTTAGTCATTGTTGATCCCGGGCCAGGTGATGAACACATTGTACAGGTTGCTACGTTGGGTCGCATCGCGTTGGTGTTGATTAGCCACCGGCACCCCGACCATACTGACGGCATCGACAAGTTGGTCGAGCTGACCGGCGCACCGGTGTGCGCCGCAGACCCGCAGTTTTTACGGGGCGATGGGGTGACATTGACCGACCGTGAGGTGATCGATGCTGGTGGGTTGACGATTACCGTGTTGGCTACCCCGGGCCACACCGCCGATTCTATGTCGTTCGTCCTCGCTGACGCCGTGCTGACCGCCGATAGTGTGTTGGGCCACGGTACCACCGTGATCGATCCCGACGACGGCAGCCTGGCGGACTACTTGGAATCACTACATCGGCTAAGCGGCCTGGGCCGGCGAACGGTCTTGCCTGGACACGGGCCGGACTTGGCTAACCTGGAATCGGTCGCGTCAGGGTACCTGGTGCATCGGCAAGAGCGGCTGGAGCAGGTGCGCGCTGCGTTACGGGAACTTGGTGACGACGCGACTGCACGGCAGGTCGTTGAACATGTTTATGTCGACGTCGACGAGAAGTTCTGGGATGCGGCCGAATGGTCTGTTCAAGCGCAATTGGATTATCTGCGCCGCTAACACTCGCCGAGATTGATGTTGTCGTGGAAAAATGTCGAGAAAGCTTGTCGGCAAGTCGATTTCGATGTTAACGGCGCTTACCTCGCTCGTCGGGCGAGGCGTTCGGAGTCCGAGATCAGCACGCTCTTACCGTCTAAACGGATCCAGCCGCGGTGCGCGAAATCGGCCAGCGCCTTGTTCACCGTTTCTCGGGAAGCGCCTACCAATTGCGCGATCTCCTCTTGCGTCAGGTCGTGGGTGACCCGCATCGCGCCACCTTCCTGGGTGCCGAAACGCTGGGCGAGCTGCAACAGTTGCTTAGCCACCCGACCAGGCACGTCAGTGAAGATGAGGTCAGCTAGATTGTTGTTGGTCCGCCGCAGCCGCCGGGCTAGCACCCGCAATAGCTGTTCGGCGATTTCGGGACGATCGGCGATCCATGCTCGTAGAGCATCGCGGTCCATTGATACCGCTCGGACTTCGGTGATCGTGGTCGCGCTGGACGTCCGTGGTCCTGGGTCGAAGATTGACAACTCGCCGAACATGTCTGACGGGCCCATGATCGTGAGAAGATTCTCCCGGCCATCTGGTGAGCGGCGACCGATCTTGACCTTTCCCGAAACGATGATGTATAGCCGATCGCCTGGCTCGCCTTCAGTGAAAACTGTATGGCCACGGGGGAAGTCGACAGGTTGGAGTTGCTTGGTCAGCGCAGCTACGGCGCTGGGTTCCACCCCTTGGAAGATTCCTGCCCTTGCCAGGATCTCGTCCACTTTGCCCCTTAATTAGTTTTCTTGCGATGTCATATGGGTAGGCTAACCTCGGTTTACCTCTGTTTCGCTGACGAGCCTAGAGACTAGGGCTAACAGATTCAATTTGCCAACGCTACACACGATTGACGTGTTGGGTCGCATTAACCTGTGGATTGATCCGCCGACGCTGGTGTACTGGCGTGGGTAAGCCGGCCTTAGCGGGATCAAGAAACTCGGCGACGTTGGTCACGCTAACGGTGTCATGGGCCAGATTCCTTTTCCAATCGCTCCAATCCAAGCGTTGCGAGCATAAGCGTCATCGGCACACAGGTCATCAGCAACCATGACACAAGGAGAGTAAACCTGGCTCAGGTCTCAGTGGGATTACGAAATTCGGTACTCTGTCGTGGGTGACAGCAGCAAAGTTATACGGGCGTTCTAAAGTAATGCCCCTCACGCCTGGTGTCGACGTGGCCCGGCGCTGGTCCGGGGAAACCAGACTGGGTTTGGTGCGACGGGCGCGGAGGATGAATCGTGCATTGGCGCAAGCATTTCCGCATGTGTACTGTGAATTGGATTTCACGTCGCCGCTGGAGTTGACGGTGGCCACCATCCTTTCGGCGCAGAGCACCGATAAGCGGGTGAACTTGACGACACCAGCTGTGTTTGCGCGTTACCGGTCGGCGCTGGACTACATGCAAGCGGATCGCGCTGAACTAGAAAACTTCATACGTCCTACGGGTTTCTTCCGTAACAAGGCGGCTTCGCTTATCAGGCTCGGGCAGGCCTTGGTCGAGCGGTTCGATGGCGAGGTGCCCTCGACCATGGTTGACCTGTTTACGTTACCCGGTGTAGGACGCAAGACCGCTAATGTCATTCTGGGAAATGCGTTCGGTATCCCCGGGATCACTGTCGACACGCATTTTGGACGATTAGTGCGGCGATGGCGTTGGACGGCCGAAGAGGATCCAGTCAAGGTGGAGCATGCTGTCGGTGAACTGATCGAACGCGATCAGTGGACTTTGCTGAGCCACCGAGTGATCTTCCACGGTCGTCGGGTGTGCCACGCGCGCAAACCGGCATGCGGTGTTTGCGTACTTGCCAAGGACTGTCCCTCCTTCGGCCTTGGCCCCACTGAACCGCTGCTGGCCGCGCCTCTCGTCCAAGGCCCGGAAGCCGGGCACTTGCTGGCCCTGGCTGGACTATAAGTTCAGGTTGTAGATAACGGACCGTCCAACTCTGCCGCGTTGGGACCGCAATGAAGACCTTAACCCCGAAAACCTGTGGGACCATCGTAGTACTTGCAGTGGTGGTCGCGCTGGTGGCGGCTTTGGTGGGCCAGCTGCGCGACAACGCGCGAACCATCGAGATGACCCAGGCAACCATCGAACGCGAACATCGTGATGCCGACACTCCGGCTGCGTTGGCGGGGCCACGGGAGCATGCGAACCTGCCACCGTGTCCTGATGCCGGGAGTGGTCCAGGTCCGGCGGTATTGCGCGGTGTGGTGTTGGAATGCGCGTCGGACGGTTTCGCCGTCGATGTCGCTCGGGCGCTGGCCGGACGCCGGGTGGTCTTGAACTTGTGGGCCAGTTGGTGTGCGTCATGCCTGGGCGAACTGCCTGCGATGGTCGAGTATCAACGACGGGTCGGATCTGACGTGATGGTGGTTACGGTGCATCAAGACGAGAATGAGATGGCCGCGTTACTGCGGTTGGCGCAGCTCGGTGTGCGGCTGCCGACCCTGCAGGACGGTCGCCGGCGTGTTGCGGCGGCGTTCGGGGTCGCAAATGTGATACCCACTACTGTGGTCTTGCGCCCGGACGGTAGCGTTGCGCAGACGCTGCCTCGGGCTTTAGTGAGTGTCGACCAAATCGCGGCTGCGGTAGGGAACGACACGGGATGAGCGAGGTCGGCAATCCGGAGCGGTGGGAGGCCGGGCAACTGTGAGGTGCCGGTGAGTGCTGGATGTACTGCCCGCGTGCAGGGGACGGTTCCTCTGGTGTTTGACGTCGGACCGTCCTGGCTGCGTCCGCTGGTTGACAACATCGCTGTGATGCCGGGTGTATATCAGCGTCTTCTACCGGCAGATGTGCTGGCAATAGTGACCGCGGCCAGGGCGATACCATCGGTGGCTTTGCGCCGCGACGGGCGTGAGGCTGCTGTACTGGTGCTGTTCTCGGGTCCGGAATCTGGGCCGCCGGACGGTGGTGCGCCCGACGACGCCGATCTGTTGCTGACTGTGCGGGCGTCGACACTGCGTCACCATGCGGGGCAGGCGGCATTCCCCGGGGGTGCCTCCGATCCCACCGATGACGGGCCGGTCGCGACCGCTCTTCGCGAAGCACACGAAGAAACCGGGATCGACCTCGCCAGGCTCCATCCATTGGCCACATTGGAGCGGATGTTTATTGCGCCTTCACGGTTCCATGTGGTGCCGGTGTTGGCCTACTCGGCTGATCCCGGGCCTGTGGCTGTCGTGAACGAGGCCGAAACGGCGATCGTGGCGCGGGTTCCGTTGTGTGCCTTCATTAATCCGGCCAACCGGCTGATGGTGTACCGTCGTGCCCATGGCCACCGCTGGTACGGGCCGGCGTTCCTATTGAACGATATGCTGGTGTGGGGATTCACTGGCCAGGTGATCGCTGCGATGCTCGACGTCGCCGGCTGGGCTCAATCCTGGGACGTCACCGACGTTCGCGAGGTGGGCGAGGCGATGGCGCTGGTCGATAGTCAGGGAGATCCGCGATGAGTTCGATGACTCTGTCGGAGTGGCTGGATATCGCTGTTCTAGCGGTCGCGTTCATCGCTGCCATTTCGGGCTGGCGTTCGGGCGCGTTGGGGTCTCTGCTGTCGTTAATCGGCGTACTGTTCGGCGCAATGGCGGGCGTGCTGCTGGTGCCGCACGTCGTTAGCCACATCAGTGCTCCGCGCGCCAAATTATTCGCCGCCCTTTTTCTGATCCTCGCATTGGTTGTGATTGGTGAAGTCGTCGGTGTGGTGCTGGGACGTGCGGTGCGCAGCGCGAACCGCAGCCGGACAGTGCGATTGGTTGACTCGGTCATTGGGGTTGGGGTTCAGCTCATTGTAGTGCTGACCGCGGCTTGGCTGTTGGCGACACCGCTGACCCAGTCGAAAGAGCAGCCAGAGCTGGCCTCCGCGGTCCGGGGTTCGCGGGCGCTCGCTTCAGTCAATGAGGTCGCGCCACCCTGGCTGAAGACGGTGCCTAAGCGGCTCTCGGCGCTGCTGAATACGTCTGGTCTGCCTGCAGTGCTAGAGCCGTTCAGCCGCACCCCGGTCCTTCCAGTCGCGTCGCCGGACCCGGCGTTGGTCGACAATCCGGTGGTGCTGGCGACCCAACCCAGTGTGGTTAAGATCCGCAGTGTGGCGCCCAGCTGTCAGAAAGTGTTGGAGGGAACTGGATTCGTGGTATCGCTCGATCGGGTGATGACCAACGCACACGTGGTGGCCGGGTCCGACGGTGTGCAGGTGTACGCCAGCGGCAATCCGTTTGACGCCACCGTGGTGTCCTACGACCCGTCGGTCGATATCGCTATCCTAGCTGTCCCGCATTTGCCGCCTGCGCCGCTGCGCTTCGACGACACTAAGGCCAAGCCGGGCACCAACGTGGTGATGCTGGGGTATCCCGGCGGCGGTAACTTCACCGCAACCTCGGCCAGGATTCGCCAGGCCATCAAACTCACCGGACCCGACATCTACCGAGGTCTGGCGCCGGTCACCCGCGACGTGTACACTATCAGAGCTACTGTGGAACAAGGCAATTCAGGTGGACCACTGATCGACCTTAATGGTCGGGTGCTTGGTGTGGTGTTCGGTGCGGCTGTCGATGATTCCGAAACTGGTTTCGTGTTGACGGCTGAGGAAGTGTCCCACCGGCTTACCGAAATCGGTGAGACCCAGGAGGCGGTGGCCACTGGGGCCTGCGTCAGCTGAGCCGGGGCCCGTGAACCTGCTTGAGAAACCGCGTCAGGTATCTGTTAATTTCCTCTGGTGCTTCTTCGTGACTGAAATGTCCTGCGTCGGAAACGGATACGTAGCGTCCGTGCGGTGCATAGCGCCGTGTTCGGTCCACCGAGTCGGCTAGCAGGTAGGGATCCGCGTCGCCGCGTACGTGCAGCAGCGGTACGCTGAATGGTCGAGACATCGATTTCATGAATTTACGGCCTTCGTTACGTAGCTGGCTACGCACTGCCCAACGCTGATACTCGAGTGCACAGTGCGCGGCAGCCGGAATCTGGATCGCTATACGCAAATGGTCGATCGTGACCGCGAAATCCTCGCAAGCTTGCCATTTGGCACTGCTGCGACTGCGGACTAGGCGTTCGATCTCCGCTGCGTTATTGCGGGTCAGCAAACGTTCCGGCCAAATTGGTAACTGGTAGCGTAGCAACGTCGGCAGCAGTGCGTAACCTTGATTACGGTGCGTCAGCATTGATCGTCGTAACGCTGCTGGGTGCGGTGAGTTGATCAGGGCAATGGCGCGCACCAGCCGTGGGTGCAGCAGCGCGGTGGCCCAGCACGCAAGCCCGCCTTCGGCGTGGCCAACCAGTGTCGCCGATGAGTGCCCCAGTGCTCGGATGAGCCCGGCTGTGTCGCCGGCAAGTGTCCAGCCGTCATAGCCGCGGGGCGGTTTGTCGCTGCCACCGTAGCCACGCAGGTCCACCGCGACCAGTCGCGCTTCGGTCAGGCCGCGTAGCTGATGACGCCAGGACCACCAGAAAGAACCGAAACCATGCAGCAGCATTACCAGTGGTCGTGCCGTAGCCGAAGGGGCGCAGTCCTGGCCGGCTGGCTGGGTGGGCACCGCCTCGACGACGTGGAATCGGATGCCGTTGGCGTGCACGTCCAGATGGTGCCATGGCCCGGCGATACGGGTCACCGACGGGTTCGACATTGCCATCTACCAACCCGAGGGATCGGCGGGGGTCCTGCGGTCGGGATTGTTTTCCGGGTTAGTGCCGGATCCGGTGAGTTTGCGCGGCCTGGCTTGCGCCTTATCGTGGCCGGGGGTGAGGGCGGTGCGTGTCTCCTTGACCGACTCGATGGTTTGGTGCGGTCCCCGGATCCGGCGGATCTTCACGTAGCCCAATAGTGCTAGCGCAGCCGTGACCATGACCATAATCGCGAAAACGATCAGTAAGGCCACCCAGCGCCATAGCCAGGTGTCAAGCAGCTCGGCGAGGAACAAGAAGAAAAAGAATGTCGAGTAGAACAACACCACCAGTGCGGCGATGAAGAAAACGCTGCCTGTCAGACCCTTCTTGACGTCACGAATGATCTCGGCGCGGGCCAACTCAACCTCGGCGCGCACCAGCGTGGATACTTGAGTTGTCGCATCTTTGATCAGATCACCTATCGATGGCTCAGTGGGTTCGGCGTGCGGGTCGACCAACGGAATCGTGGTCAGGGTGCTGGGCACACCGTTCTTGCGATCGCCTTTGCTCATAGCCCGGTCCTTTCGAGAATTCGCCGTCGTCGCGGTTTATGTTGCCATGCGGTTCTGTATTCAGACGAAGCCAATTGAACCGACAGCAGAATTTGGGGTCGACTAATTGACGTCCATCACAATTTGTACGGAACCGGTACTGCACGGTGATCGTTTACACTGGCGCCCCTGCGCTCCGACCAGGTTAGAGGTTAGAGGGGAGTTTGGTTTTGCGAAGGGGGCACTGGTGCATTCTGGTGGCTCTGGTTGCCGTGCTCTTGGCCGTGGTGAGCATGCCCGCCAAGACCGTGTTTGCTGACGGTAGGCTTCCGATGGGTGGCGGTGCGGGTATTGTCATTAACGGTGACACGATGTGCACCCTGACCACGATCGGCACCGACAGCGCTGCCGAGCTCATAGGTTTCACCTCGGCGCATTGTGGCGGTCCGGGCGCACAGGTTGCCGCCGAGGGTGCGGAGAACAGAGGCCCGATGGGAACCATGATTGCGGGTAATGACAACCTCGACTATGCTGTGATTAAGTTTGATCCGGCTAAGGTGATGCCGGTGGCCGCCTATAACGGCTTTGTAATTTCTGGCATCGGTCAGGATCCGGCCTTCGGCCAGATCGCCTGTAAGCAGGGGCGCACCACTGGCAACTCGTGTGGCGTTGCTTGGGGGATGGGCGAGACGTCTGGCACCCTTGTTATGCAGGTGTGCGGACGACCAGGAGACTCCGGAGCGCCGGTGACCGTCAACAATCTGCTAGTCGGTATGATTCACGGGGCGTTCACTGACAACCTGCCGGTCTGCATCACCAAATTCATCCCGCTGCACACGCCGGCGGTGGTAATGTCGATGAACGCGATTCTGGCCGACGTCAACAAAAATAACCGGCCCGGCGCAGGATTTGTGCCTCAGCCGGTCTGATCGCGGCTAACTAGCGTGGATCGTGTCGAGCATAGCTGGGAATCTAGCAACGTTGCCTGTCGCCCAGCTAGCTGGTTCTGGGCGGCGTCGCGTAGCGAGCGGCGCATGATTTGCGATTTGCCGCTGCGTGTCTTTGGGCAGTTCCGGCACGATGTGGCCCCTCATTTCAGCCGGGTGATGGGTGAGATTTCCTAGGCCATCTCGGCCGTGCAGCTCGTGGGCGGTCCCGTCGCGGGCCTCGTAATTGGCCAGTAGCATGACGAACGCGCAAAATGGCGTGACCAGTGGGATCGAAGCGGGTACTGTCCCCGGCGAAATAGAAGCTTTGCTAGCCGAACTTGGACCAGTTAGGTGTTCTGGTGCCGCTCCGGGTCACCCTCGATGCTACGCAGCGTCGAGGGCGGCTGCTGATCCAAGTCCAGGTAACTGGTGGCTTTCTTGGCATTATATATTGTAAATGTCTGGCTGTAGTGCATTGCCGTGGTCGTCGACGATCTTGTCCGAGATACTTGGCAATGGCGTCATCGTCGAACCTGGATTGGCTGCAGCAACTTCCGGCACCGGCGAGATCATCGCGGAACCGGTCTCAGTCTTCCACCAGGTGTCCATTATCGGGAGCTTGTCGGCGCCTATGACATTCGCGGTACCAGCGCCAGGCCTCGGGATCGATCGGTTCGCCAACCTACCCAGTAGCCGCAGGATAGTAGCAGTGTAATAGATCTGAAAACTTTACTTTTCGATGATCTGAAAATTCCGGTGCCGGTCTGGGGTATTGGGTGTGCTCTCATAGAGCACCTCGATTACGTCGTGCGATAGTGGACCGTAGAACCGGTAGGTTGTGCCCGGTGACCCAAGCAGGGGTCGACGATACACCAGAAAACGTCACGGTCCGGCTGGAAAGCGAAAATGTTGTGAATCGTGTAGCTACACTGAGTGAGATAGTCACCACTGGTGTGCACGATACCCTTGGTTTTTTCCAGTGGGCACCCGAGGTGTAGTGCAGAAATAATGGCTACTTGGTGTTGAACGGCTCCGGAGTATGCTTGATACTTCTGGAGTCGACAACGTCGTGTCACCACGGGTAGCTTTTGTTGTTCTAGGACAGATCAATTCCGGTGCGCTGCACCACCAGAATATGCTCGACGGTGCTGGTTGCGCCGTCTGTGCCCGGCGTCAAGGCTTTGTCGGCGGTGTTCTTGAGCGACACTGGTTTGTTGCGCCGGAACTGCCCGTCGCTGATGATCAGCAGTTTCGTGTCAGCATCGGTGATCCGGGCTCGTAGCGCGTGTGTGGCAAAGCCGCAGAACACCACGCTGTGTATAGTGCCCACACCAAAATCGCGATACAGGCACAGCAGTTAGATGGCAACCAGACTGATGCCGTTCAGCGCGTTGGCCGCTTTGCACACCTGGGTCTTTAGATACCGAACTAGCTCAGCCAGCGACTATCACCGGGCTTGTCCTCCCAGCGAGATAGTGGCCACGATTCTTGTGGACCTCCGCGACATGACGGTTCAGGCAGTTGTAGGTGACGTTGATCGTGTCGCCTACAAAACCACCTGGCGAATGGCTCCCCGACCAGTTCAGCACCTCGGCGAATGGCGTTGACCACAATAGCTGATTAGCTGCTTGCGTCAAAAGGTCAAAAGCTAGTCGGTCTTCTTCGGTTTCGCGGTAGAGTTCGGAGTTGGCTTGCTCAGAGAATGGCGTTTACGACGGATACGACGACGGGCCGGCGGTTTCGGTCACTGGTTCTCAAGTGCGCGGCTAAATGACATGATCGATTCCGGTGAGCCTAAAGACCGCATAGTGGATAATCACCGCTATGGCCGGAGCTTATGTGAGGCGCCCCGTGGTGGTGGCGTCGAGTGGTTGCTAGCTTTGACGTGGCCACAACGAGTTACGCCGCCGCCGTGCGGGCTTTACCCGTATTGGCCACACTTGCCAGCAACGAGGCGCCGGCGGCACGGGTGAATACCAGTTCAACGGCTTCTCCCATGGTCAAGGTGGGAGCTGGTGGGTCGCAGAGTGTTATGCTGAACCAGCGCTATGCGGCTACATTGAGTGGCTTGCCGGTCACTGTAGTGGGGATGTCTTGCCCACCGTCATTCTATCGTTATCCCAGCAAATGTAAGTTCTCGTCGAGGGCTTGGCCATCTACGGCAGAGGCAACCCGTGCCTTGCCTACACTGAGCTGTGTGTCAACCCTTACGACGCCGTCCGGGTGTTTGCGGTGCCGGTCACCATCGGGACCTGCTGGCTGTAAGTGTACCCGCTGACCGCGGATTCATGAAAGGCGGTGTCTGGCGGCGGCGTTGTGTTATTTGAGTTGGTCGCGGCGCGGCATGGCAGCTGAGCGTCGCCGCAAGTCCTAGGGTCGCTGTCATGTTGCGTCGGATTCGGGGGCTGCGTTGGCTGTGCGAGCCTGGCTTGCCGGCCGGACTGCTGGTTGGTCGGCTGTGGAGGTGGGTTGCTTAGCACCGTTGTGGTGATCGTCAATGGCGGGGAATCCTCGAACACACTGATCCCGGATCATAGATCCGGCTCTTCGCTGGTCTGATTTCCTATAACGCCGCCGGCCCACCTTCGCCGAATGCCGCACTCCGATCATCAGTAGAACCATCACAACAGCTTTCCGAGCTGCGTGGCAAAGTGACTATTGGTCGATGATAGAGTCCGTTGCCTCACTATCTGCCGCCGGAGCGGGATCTAACGACGTCGGCGACTTGGACGACGCGCTTGAGCCGGCCGAAGCTGCCCCCAGCATGCAGAAATCTTATGCGCTGACCAAGCTGCACATCAAATCCTGTTGCGCGACACGCTCCTTTGTGCCGCTTTGGGACTACAACAGCGTAGTCAGGTGGTCATCTGCGGTAAGCAACGTGCCCTTCACCGTGAACGGTTTGCCCGACTATGAGAACCTCGTCCAGGCTTGAGATGGGCTGGTATATCGCGCGTCGGCCCTGGTATGCTAGTTCCTTTTGACGCCCCAGGGCGATCTATGGCATGGTCTTCATGCTGCTTGGTGATCCGGTGGTCGCTCTGGCCGCTTACCTGCACTTACTTGTGCAGCTGCGGACCCGTTACCACCTCGATGATCCCTTCCTGCTGCAGTACCTGCGTTATTTAGGAGGCATCCTTCATGGCGACTCGGGTCGTTACTATTTCGGGCTCTCGGTCAGTGCTGTTCTGGCACATGCATTTCCGGTGACCTTTAGGCTGGCGCTGATTGTGCTGACGGTAGAGTCCGCGCTGAGTTATTGGATTCGGCGTGATCGCCGGCATGCGCTCGTATGGAATTTTCGATTCTCGGTCCTGCTCACCGGACTGATTATCATCATCGCGATCCCCATTTTCGTGCTGGGTTCTCTGGCGCAATTCGTATTCGAGATCCGGCTGTTAATCGCGCCGATCACCGTCGGCGAACGGGCGATGGTAGCACTTCTGCTGCTCCCCAGGAGCGTATTAATTTCGATGCTATCCGCCCACGTGGTACGGTTGACCGGCTCGGCGGTGGTTGCCAATGCGTACGCCTATACTATGTTCGCACTGCCACCGCGAAAAGGCTGTTCTGGCGCGGGGTGGTGATGGTGTGCATTGTGCGCAATTCGCTTATCCCGGGTAGTGACCATCCTCGATGTTGATCTGGGGGCTCTGATGGGTGGAGCCATGGTGGCCGAAGGCATCTTCAATATCCATGTGTCGATGGCGTCCTGTATGAGGACGTCACCCGGCAATAGGAGTGCACGGTGGTCTCGAAGTGACTGTAGCTCTTGCTGATCTATCTGGTCACCAAATTTGATAATGGACCTGTTATATACGGTCCGTGGATCTGTTATGGCTGAGCAGATCCCGCACCGGCGTGGCTTTTGGCGTGCACTTCGCTGCCGTTTGGTGTTCGTAATAGCCGGCATGTTGATTCTGTTCATTGGGACGGTCGCGGCTTTTTTGGCGTTGTTCACCAGGGACGATCCAACCTATGTATGTCGACTCTACCCCGGGTCTACTGGATTCGTCGACAGTGCACTGGTTCGGTGCCGATTTGCAAGGCCACGACATCTACGTGCACATCATTTACGGTGCGCGAGCATAGGTCACCGTTTGGTTGGGGGCTACTTTGGCCGTCTTCTTCGTTGGTAGGGTGCCGGATACGTTGGCTGGGTGCTACGGAGGCTGGGTCGATATAGTGATCTCGCATATAACCGACGTATTCTGCGGATCGCTGTTGTTGCTGGTTGCTACTGTACTGATCCAGGTTATCCATCACCGCACGATATGGACAGTGATTGCCATCTTGGCGCTACTCGGCTTGCCTCAAGTAGCCAGGATCGCCCGTGGCGTGGTATTCGAAATGCGGGCTAGTGGACTGTGTTCTTGCAGCTCAAGCATTGGGGATAAGTCGATGTCGAATCCTGCTGCGGGGTGTCCCGGCCAACGTTTGTTTTAGGTCCGGTAATTGCAGGTGTACACTATAACCTTCGGTATATTTACCGCGGCCACCGCTGTCCTACCTCGGGGTGGGTCTGGCCGATATCGGTGGTGTCTTGGTGCGGCCATATCACCGTCGACCAGACCCGTTGTGGTCGTACCCACCCACATTAGATCATCTAGATTTAGCCCGCCGGCGCACTGGCAGTTACGGTGCTCGTTTTTAACGATGATGGGTGACCCTTTGGTACCGGTATCATGAGCGTGGCGAACATGAGCCACTGCGCCGGTGACTAAGCATCGCCGCTACTCTACTCTAAAGGGTCTGGAAGTCGGGTTCGGCACGAACGCTCCGTCGGTTCACGGAATGAATCTGAGGGTGCTGTTCGGTCAGATTTTGGAGGTCGTCGGCGAATCGGGATCGGGAAAAGCCGCCGCTCCCGCTACGATTCTTGGCTTTCTGCCGCACGTTCGACGAATTACCCTGGTAAGTATCGATTTCGATGGTACCGACATCACTGCTGCTGATCGCTGAATACTCCGGTCGATCCGCTGTCGTTGCATCGTATACGTACTGCAGGACCCGATGACCAACCTCAACCCAGTATGGAAGGTCGGTTGTCAAATATCAGAAGCGTTGCGGCCCAATACTGAAAGCCGTAGTGTATGAAGAAAGGCGTTGGAATTGCTCGAAGAAGATTGGCATGCAAGACCCGGCAAAGCTAGCCGGGCCGGTACCTGCATAAGCTTTTGGGCGGCATGGGTCAGTGTGCGTTGATTGCCATCGGGTTGGCCTATTGGCCGCGATTAATTATCGTCGAAGAACCGACTTCCGTGTTGGACTTGCACCGTGCAACGGCAGATGCTTGATCATTTGCGGCGGCTCATCGACGAACGTGGTATCGCGTTGCTTTCGATCACTCAGGATCTGGCGTGATCTCCAAAAGAATTGAATCAGAGGTAGTCGTCCGTCGTGGGGTAGTAGTGGAATCAGTTGCAGTGCAATCAATCCTGAAAAATCCACAACACGACTACACTCGTAGATAATCGCCGCGGCTCCATCGCTGGCGGCGCGTAACAGAGGTTATGCACATCTCCAATCGCAGGAGTTCACAAAAGCCGCTGTGCGCGGTGTTGTTTCGTCTCCTCTGTCCTGGCCAAGATCTTCCGGAAGTCTCGTGGTGCACCGTGGTGCCGGGTGGCGTTTTGTGCCGTCGACGCGGTGTCATTTCTGCTACGACGGGCTAGAACTGTAGCAATCGTTGGAGAGGCCTGCTAGGGGAAGTCGACGGCGGCGAGAGCGATGCTGGGTTTGCTGCAAACTACTTCGGGCACAGTAGTGTAACAGGGTGCCAAGGTCGTCGGCCCACTCAACTGGGACGAGGCGTTAGTGTTTCGCCGGCAAGTGCAATCTCTGTTCCAGAATCCTTGCAACAGTTTGAGTACCATGTATTCGGTGTTTCGTGTTATCGGGCAATTTTTGCGGATACACCGGGTCGCGATGACCGCAAGCAACGTGAACGAGCGGTGTGCGAGCTGGTCGGACAGTTGGCGCCGCTGTCGTCGGTGTTGGGCCGGCTGCTTTGTGCAACTTTCTGATGTTCAGCGGCAACGGGTTGCGATCGCTCGGTCGTCGGCGCTGCGGCCCGAAGTGTTGGTAGCGATGAAGCGGTATCGACTAGATGCGTTGGTTCAGGAGAAGATATTCGATCTGTTAGTCGATATGTAGACTCAATTAGCATTTACGTACCTGTTTATCAGCTATGATTTTGCGGTGGTACGGTAGATTGCCGACGATGTTCTGGTGATGCCCGCCGGCCGGGTGATAGAGCGGGTCCTCACCGACGGTGTGTTCATTCAGCCTGTTGACAAGTAAATTCGTCAGTTTTTGGAGGCCATTCTCCGGTACGCTAATACCTACAAGGAGATAGGGCGATAACTTGACAAGCTGTGACAGCTGATCTGCTAGCTCCACTGATGGAGCTTCCCGGCGTCGCCACGGCTAGTGACCGAGCTCGCGACGCGCTGGGTCGGGCTCACCGACACCGGGCAAACCTGCGAGGCTGGCCGGTGACTGCGGCTGAAGCGGCGCTGCGGGCGGCGCGGGCTTCATCAGTGCTTGACGGTGGCCCGGTGCGACTAGACCACCTGCCGGGGGCCTCCCCGCAGGCCGGTGGGGTTAGTGATCCGGTGTTCGGCGGTGCGTTGCGAGTGGCCCAGGCGCTGGAAGGCGGTGCGGGCCCGTTGGTCGGGGTATGGCAGCGGGCGCCACTACAGGCACTGGCCCGCCTACATGTGCTAGCGGCCGCTGATCAAGTTGGTGACGAGTGGCTGGGCCGCCCACGAATGGATGCTGAGGTGGGTCTGCGGCTCGGGTTGCTCGTGGATGTGGTCAGTGGTCGCACTTTTGCGGCGGCACCGGTGGTCGCTGCAGTCGTACACGGAGAGCTGCTGACGCTGCAGCCGTTTGGCAGTGCCGATGGTGTGGTGGCTCGGGCTGTGTCGCGGTTGGTGACTATCGCTACCGGGCTGGATCCGCACGGGCTAGGCGTGCCCGAGGTAAGTTGGATGCGTCGAGCCGCAGTTTATCGGGACGCGGCATGTGGATTCGCCGGTGGGACACCGAAAGGTGTTGCTGCCTGGCTGGTGTTGTGCTGCAGGGCATTGCACGCCGGTGCGCAGGAGGCTTTGTCGATTGCCGAGTCGTTGCCTAGTCGATAGCCGCCGTTATCGGTAGCCGATGTGCGTTAAAAGACGCTGGATATTTGTTGTTGAAATGTTAAAGTGGATGATATTCTGAATCATCTGTACACCCTTAGCTAACACGGAATTCGCGCGCCGCGCGTGCATTTCTGTGCTAACGGGATGGCCTCGGCTATTTGCAACGTTTCCGGCTGCAGCCCTAACTAAAGGCCGTTGCGACCATCCCGTTTTCGGGATTACGTAAGTCCACAAAGCTTTTGCCATTATTGGGGCTATGACTGCACCTGGATGCCGAGAACCGTACTAGGGTGCCGGATCGGAAGATCGACACCTTCTCTGGATAAACCTAGGGCTCACCAAGCTTCCATGGCTCCTCTGTACTATTAAACCTTTAGCGCAGCAGAGCCCAATACTGTGGAAGTTACAAACGGTCGCCTTATCGTGTGCGTTACATGCTTGCTGTTTGGGTGCGCCCAGTAGTTATGAGCGTAAGCGCGGTGAAGCCGGGCGCAACAACGAATTAGGTAACCGCTTCGGTAGGTGAAGTCAGTGATACTTACCGCAGCGGTGGTCGCTATTAGGGCGTCCACCACCGGTGCCTCGGAGAGCGCAGCAAATGCCTCGCCAGCTGCATCCGACAGCGTCACCGAGCAACACCGCAGCGGTTTGTTGCCGACGACCCAGCAGGCCATTCAGTTGTCGTCGCCGCGCCCTTAGCCATCGTCACCGGCGAGTTGGTGTCGCCAGCTCGCTGGTACTGGGCTGATGGTCGCAGCTTTTGTGATCTTAGCCGTCACCAACTCCTGGGGTGAAACCCTCACCAGGGGCTGGCAGCAGTTGCTCGTTAACACCGTCGGCGTGCTGGTGACCACGCTGTTCTCTGGCAACACTACGGTTTCGCCAGCCGCGATCTTCGTATGCCTGTTTTGTGCTTTCTATATTTATGACGGCAATTTACAGCCCGATGCCCGATGTATGGGCAATACCTAATACTCGGGAAAGCAGAAACGATAGAGCGCTCGCGCACAAGGTCAATAGTGTTGTCGATACCTTGGCCGCCGACCTCGGCCGCGACATGAGGATAAATGATCTATCGGAGTGGGCCGTCGGTACGACGAACAGAGCATGTTTGAACCGCGTCGGCGGGCAGAATCGCAGTATTGAGGATCACTATAAGCGGTGCCGGTGTGGCAGACGCTGCGTTCGCCCACGGGTTTCCTCGCACCGGCCGCACCCCGACGGTGATTGAGCAGGCACCGAAATTCCGCACTGGAGGCTATGTATCCACTTTTGTGGAGTCGGCTACCAAGTAGCTAAACGCATGGACATCGATGACCCGATCCACAACGTCGGCTACCAGGCTTAAGGCTTGCGCTCCGTACGCCAGGGCGGTGAGATAAAGACGTAACTGAGCGTTAATGTCTTTCGCAGCATGACCGTCGACAACTTTATCAGCTTGCTTCGCAGCGACCTGGCCGCCGCGATCTACGCTATCATCAAATACCAAGTCAAAACAGTCTTAGGCGACATAGCATTACCACCCTTGACGAACAGGCTTATGATGTCGTCCTGACTTTCGATAAGGGTAAGCTACGTGATTCGACCTGATTATGGGCGTCGATGGCCAGCACTCGAATGTGCGATATCTCAGCTTCGGATACGAAAAGACCTTGAAGCATTACCTTGGTTGCAAGGTCGCGGCCTGCGTGGTCGATGGTTACCAGCTGTGTGATGCATTGATGTACGTCACTTAACAACACACCCACCAAACAGTGAGGCGATTCTCGCTGCGTTATGACCACACAATGTTCCTGTTCAACTTACGTGCCGAGTACGACAGCGGTAGCTTGGCACTAAAAGAACAGTTGTGCAACCATTTTGGTGACATCTGCTGGGAATTCCGGTATATCCGCGCAGTGCTTGATGATATCGGCGAGCTGTACTTCGACGTGGTCAGCCAGATCCACATTGGTGGTTGGTAGCGCCACCGGGTACTACCGATCGGCGATGCAGCGGCTTGCATTTGGCTGCCTGGCCTTGAGGACGATGACCCAATCGTATGTTCTGGCCGGCTAACTGGTACGTTGGTGGCCACTGCCGCCATACTTTCACATGCCTACGTCTCTTTTATCGAAGTCAAGCAAGCAGGCAGCGATGAGATTTATCTCGTTCTTCGCCACCCGAACTAGACTCGGGCTATGGTTCCGCAACGCGACACTATGCACAATGAGCTTCAGGCTGTTGGCCTATTTGTTCATCGGCAGCGTGCGCGACGACTTTGCGTTGCCCCGAGTATGGTATCTAGTTATTGCTGCCTGTAACCGAAACAGAGGTTTTGTCGGCAATGCCCAGGATATCCAGTATTTTTCGCTGGGCATTGTGGATTACGTTGAGCGGGTGTGGTATCCATGATCCGTTATCCTCGTTTAACTCATTCGGCATGTACTTTCCGTACAGAAGCCATTCTATATAATCCTTATTTTGATCGACGGCGTAAGTCGGTGGCGAAGCGACGGGCCAGGGACACCTGGTCTTGGTAGTGGTCGTTATGGTTAGTTTATATCGTTATGGTTAGTTTATACTGGCTTCCAGCGCTGCCAGAACAGCGGTACGCTCAAATGGGAGGCCACTGATCTGGGCGAGCGATCCGGCAAGCAGTGTAGGTGCCGCAAATTTGTCGGGAAACATGCTCCAGTCAAGTTCTGCTCGCGCCGCCGTGGGCGGTCCTTCTGTGGTCTAAGCAAAATTTATCAGGCTGCTGCTTACTCGGCGAAAAGCCTTGTGCACCAGTCTGTCCTGCAGGAAATCATTGCAGTTCCAGGACAATAATGGCGCCACCGATGTCCGCCCTGTTTGGTTAAGTCATTAGGTTGCTAGCGTTTGATGTAGGACGCACTGGCGACCGGCGCATAACTCCCGAGGGCCGCACTCGACGATCTGACATCGGTGCGCGTTCTGTGGTCTATCGTACTCACCACGTCCTCCTCACGCAACAACTGTGCCGGAATAGTCCTGGTCCTCAATGCGGATTCGAACAGGACCTCGTCCAGCCGGCTTAAGACCTGGAGCAACCAGGCCCGCCAACAAGGCAGTGTTCGCAGCCAGCGCGGCGCGAGTGCACGTCACGTCGTCCCGCAGCCGGCTGATAGCCTAAGAACTCAAGCAAATCGTGGTATGTGCTGTAAGTCGCAGCAGCGGTATGCTGGCCGTCGTTGCCACACAAGGCTTTTCTTGACCACCAGCGCCCTCCCTATCCGCTGCTCAAGCAGCTTAACGCGCTGGCTGACCGTCGACCGGGTAATTTGTAACCTTCGGCCTCCGCATCAAAACTGCCCAGTTCGATCACGGGCATTAAGGCGGCCAGCTGGTTGTCATCCAACAGCTGTGTAACAATTAGACATTCTACTGATAGCTAAAACTATTTTTAGCTCGACTGAAATCGCTGGTAGCCTTAGCGTCGATGCGGTCACTTCCCCTTTCCTGCTCGGCGTTATGATTGGAATGGCACTGATTGTGGCGAGTGGCGCTCAGAACGCCTTCGTGCTACGCACAAGATACCCGACGGCAGCATGTATTGGCTGTGCTGGCGGTATGCGCGATTTCCGATCTCGTACTGATCGCAACTGGCGTGTCCAGATTCGGAGCGGCTGGTCACCAGCCAACCTCGACGTCGTCGCAATGACGAAGTTAGGCGGCACGGCGTTTCTAATCTGTTATGGCCTGCTAGCCGCCCGGAGTGTGTGCCGTCCCAGCGTCCTGAAGCCCATTGACTCCGCGCCGGCATGATTGGCCAGCGTGGTGTTGACCTTTTAGCCTTCACCTGGCTCAACCCCCACGTTTACCCTAGACACCGTGGTGCTGCTCGGCACGCTGGCCAACCAGTAGTGGTGACTGCTAGCTATTCGGCGTGGGCGTGGTAGCTGCCAGCACCGTACGGTTCACCACGCTTGGATTTAGTGCGCGCGGGCTGCTCGCCCGGCCCAGCGATTGGCACGCCTTCGATAGGTTCATCGCGGCTACCATGATCGACCACGTCATTGTAACGGTGTGATATTAGGTCGCGGCGGTATCGAGCCGATCCTGCGCACATACGAGACGGTGATCGCGGTGCACGCAGCCAGCCAGACCGCCCAGCTAGGCAATAGCGAGTAAGGATTCCCTCGGAACGGTCAGCTTCAGTGCTGCGGAAGCTGATCGACGGGCTGATCTCTTTTCGCGGCGGAGCACCACTCCACGACGGGGCTGCGTTATCCGGATCATCAGTTATCTTCGGCGTCCGGGATAGGATCGCGCCAGTCATCAGGCACTTCGATCTTGGCCTAAACACCAGCATATTCTTTAAACAGATTTAGAGCAGGTTGCCTCCGTCGATGAGTTCGATTGGCTTGTTCTGCGCGAATTCGAATGAGGCCTTCCCGTAGCCGCTTAGTTGTTACCCGAATTCCTTTCTCTGCTCCTTTGTTTGCAAGGTAACGAAGAGGTCGCATACTGCGTATACGCCGATAGGGTGCTTATATCGCTTGGCCTGGATCACAACTTGGCCGCCGAATGGACAGCCCACACTTCCTCGGCGATCCTAGCCTTCTCCACCTGCCTAGCTGCAAGCGCTTCGGCCTCCTGTGATCGCTTCAACTTGGTTTGCGAATGGTGGGCACCGGGGGGTAGATGGGGTACCCAACGCTGACATCAACATGAAAGGTCAGGCGTGCACTGGCCAGTGTTGTGGTGGCGGTAACTTGCACACCGGAGTAGTTATCCTCTTTGCTGGTCACCTCGGCAGTAGCCGAATCAGCTTGGTATATCAGGACGTCATCATCAGGAAGACGACTTGTGAAGACGGGGCGAACCAGGTTAAGAACTGTGGCGGCGTCGTTGTTGACGTCGATACCGGACAGATCGATGTCCCGGGTTGGGTGGCAATTACCGGAGGCGGCCAACAGCACACCGCCTTTAAGTACCGAAGTGGTTACGTACCGGGCTGGCTGCACAGGTCAGGCGGGGAATCCTTCGAACGCGTGGAGCTAAAGCAATTCTGCGGTGAACCGTCTTTTTCGCGCACTTGGCGTCGAAGGTCCAAGTACGCTAAGTTAGATATAGCACGTTTCACGCGACTGCGCGCGCTCATCGCAAGATGGCCAGCGTTGCGCGCAGCGCGCGCAGGAACACTTTTGCCATGCGCAGCAGGGTGCAAGGTTGGCTGTTGCGACGCAGCCAGGCTTTCAATACTTGGTTCGCCATGTTGGTGTAGCCACCCTCGCGGTGGTTCAGCCGAAATGCGTGAATGAGACTTCGTTCAGCATTATATGATGCTGATGGTCCGGGTTCTCCGGTATCGGGTGTTTCGCATCCTATGTCGAAGTTTTCGGGGTCGAAGTGATATCATCGGATAGGGATCTTTATCTGCGGTGTCCACAATCCTCGAGGAATGGTGATATCGATAATCCCTGAGGATGTTTGTGGCTGACCAACGGCTGAGTGCAACGCGATAGTGGCGCGCAGAGATTTGGCTGCGATCTCCACGAGGTCTTCTTCACTATAACAATCAATTTTCCGATACAATTCGCGGGCCAGTGGAGTGACCTTCTGGCCGGCGATCGACTGCCGCAGCTGATACTCGTCAATGTGCTGGAGCACTTCGGAAAACCGAAAGGTGTTGAGCAGATCGGTGAGGATGGCGTGGTGCGGCTCGTTCACACTGTACAACTTCCGACAGAACTACAGGGGGTAAAATGGCTTTGGCTTCGTTTATGTTGATCGTCCTGTGGCCGTGGAAGCGCTAGTTGATGACATCAGCGTTCTCTATGCTTAATGGAGGATTGTGACTTTTCCCGTTGACAGATATAATTCTGTCATCCTGGGTGTGCTCATGTGCAGCTATTTTCGCTCACATTATGACACCCTGACCAACTCAGGCATATTCAAACGCGTAACCAGAAACCAAAACGGTCGCTGACTTTTGGTGGCAGGTACAGGATTCGAACCTGTGTAGCTTTCGCGACGGATTTACAGTCCGCTCCCATTGGCCGCTCGGGCAACCTGCCGCCTAGTAGGGTACAACGAGTGGGCAGACAGAACACAAACAGTTGTCACCCGCAGAAGGGACGGACCGAATGGTGGACCCATCGTTCGCCATCGTCAGCAAGGTCGGCCGGCAGGAGGTCGACAATGTGCTCAACCAAGCCGCCAAGGAACTAACGACACACTTTGATTTTCGCGTCACAGACACCGGGAGCAGGTGGAAGGCCGACGAGGCCGTCGGGCTGACGTTGTCCATCGAGGAGCGGGTCAAGGCTGCCGTGAACGTTGTCAACGTAAAACTGATCTGCCGCGACATTTCAATGTTTAAAGCTTTCGACGCCAACGAGCCACGGATCTCCGGCAAGATGTACAAAATTACCGGTACCCTCAAGCAAGGTATCGACAATAGGAACGCCAAGAAAATCACTAAAGCTCATCCGCGACGAGAGGTCCAAGGCCGTTAAAATCCAGATGCAGGGCTACGATTCGCCTCACCAGCAAAAGGCGTGACGACCTGCAGGTCGTTATCGCGATGCTGAAGAACGCCGGCCGTGATGTCGCTTTGCAGTTCGTCCGCTAAACAGTAGATACCTAGGCTCATAAGGAGGTTCCGACCATGATCCCCCAAGAAGTTAACACCGGCTAAGTCGACGTGGTTATCGTCGGCGCCGGTATTTCCGGCCTTGATGCGGTCCATCGACCCACCGCGCGCAAGTATGGTATCGACCCCACGACCACCACATCCGGTTCAACAGTTCCGTGCGCGCAGAGAACTGGGATTCGGCTACCGACACCTGGATGGTGATCGTCGAACAAGTTGGTGTAAACCAGCTCTTGTTCTGCTAGTTCGTGTTCTTTGGTAGCAGCTACTACAACTACGACGAAGGCTACGCCCCAGATTTCCCCAGCATAGAGTAATTCAGCGGCGGTGTGCATCCACAGCACTGGTCGGACGAGTTGGGCTACACCAGCAAAAAGTATGGTAGTGGTCGATATTGTCGCTCCCGCAGTCACGCTAATCCATCGCTAGCCGACTGGGCCGAAAAGGTAACCATTCTGCAGCACTCACCGTGCTATCTGATGTCGGCATACAAATACAGCAAGTTCGCTTTTGTCTCTTGTAAAATGTTTCCCCGCCGGACTTCCTATTTCTATCATCCGGATATACAAAAGTTACAAGCGGCGGTGTTGTGGTTCATCGCCCACAAAACACCGAAGGTGGTAAAGTGGATAGCACGACGCACGGCTGTCAGCAACTTTCTTGACGGCTACAGTGTCGACACTCACTATTAAACCGCGGTACCAACTGTGGGATAAGCGGATGTGCCTGATCTCCGATGCCGACCTCTACCGCGCTATCGCTGCGGGCCACGTGGAAGTACGTCGACCATTTCGACGCCACCGGTATCGCACTCGAGTCCGGCGGACATCTCGACGCTGAAGTCATCATCACCGCCGCCGGGCTGCAGTTGCAGGTGTTTGATGGCGTGGCGATCAGGCTGGACAGTATCAATATGTAAGGTTAATCATCAATCTCTGTGACTGCTTTGTCTACAAGGTTCATATGCTCGAAGCATGTACCCAACCTGTTCTGGTGTGTGTGGGTTGCACGAATGCGTCCTAGACTTTACGCGAACGCCTTGACAGCATGATCCATAGCGAAATTCTTGGCGTGCATGGATTCTCACGGTTATCCACACTCAGATGCCGATCCTACAACTGAAAAATCGCCATGGGACATCAAGGTCGATTAAGTACTGCGATCGCTGCACGCACTGCCCAAGTTAAGCACTAAAATATACACTAAATACAACCGTGGAACGTCCGGCAGAAACGCTTCGCCGACGCGATCTAATATCGGTTCGACCGCATCAACGGCGGCGATGGTGTTTAGCAATACGCTGAACCCTAAGTACAGTAGCTGAGAACAGTGCGCACTTAAAGTCGTTGTTCCCGATGACGGCTCGTGGGGCACCACCGTAGCGTAAATCTGCGCGCACCGCGGACCGACGCTGCAATGGGTACGCTCCTAGGTAACAACCAAGAGACATCAACGAACTCACCGCAACAGCCGCTGCCTCGGAAACGACATCGTCCTGAGCAACATCCTGCACGGCTGCCATTTAGTTCTCGGAGGCCGCTTAATTAATGTTCCGACGTCGTCATGGGTTTACCCTTGATGGTTTTTCTGAGGCATACTCAAATCAAAATCAAACTAGCCAAGGAACTGCGGCTGTGGGTGCCGGTGGTGTCGCTGGTCCAAGGATTCCCGTCGGATGTCACGAGATCGTCGAGAAAGTGCTGCCCGGTCATCCGGTGGGAATCCTGTATGTGATGGGCCGAACATCGCCCGGGAGGTGGCCGAAGTATAAGCCGCCGTTGCGGTGCTGGCGATGCTCGACCAACATCTGGCTACCCGGCTGGCGACGTTGTTCCACACTTGGCGCTTCCGCGTCTACACCACCGACGATGTCATCGAGCGGGTGCGCTGAAGAACATCTTCGCCATCGTGGTCGGGATGGGTTACGCATCGGGCATCGGTAAAACACCCGCGCGCTAGTGATCGCCTGCGCGAGATGACGAAGTTAGGCATGGCCTTTGGGTGGGCGCAGCGAAACTTTTCTCGGGCCTGGCCGGTCTGGCAACCCCATCGTCACTTGTACCAATCAACTTAGCTACAACCTCCACGGCGGTGAACAACCAGGCTCGGGGAAGACGCTATTATGAGATCATCGCATCGATGAACCCGATCGCCGAGGAGGCAAGGCCGCCAGTGTGGTCATGGAGTTTGCCGGAGAATTCGGTCTCAAACTATGCCGATCACCCGCGAAGTCGACGTGGTGATCAACCATGCCTCGACCGTAGAACGAACCTATAGTAGCGGCCTGATCACCGAAGTCCTCGGCCATGATGTGCACACTCGAGGTGCTAGTCTCACCAAACAGTACGTGTTGTTTAACTGCAAGGATTCGGTATGCACGTGATTCGCCAACTTGACCCACACCCGGCCGCCCCAATACCATCGAACCTGCCAGTAGGCAGCTACTCTGACTCGAACAACGGAGCTGGAGTACTTTTGTATTCTACCTCTGTGTAGGTGAGTTGCATAGTTGCTATGCAACGCCAAAGGCCAATACGGGTTAAGGGACGGGATGTTTGCAACGTGCCTCAACGATATATAAATTATGTATATGCTATATATAACTAACTATAAAATAATAAAACCTTAAGAACCTATCGAGATCGAGGGAGCGACTGATTGCGATCCGCTATCCGGTATGACTTGCCCGCGTCACTTGTAGTGTTCCTGGTAGCGCTCCCGTTGTCCTTGGGCATAGCAATCGCCTCGGACACACCGGTGCTCGCGGGCCTAATTGCCGCTATTGTTGGAGGGATCGTCGCTGGAGCCTTGGGTGGATCACCACTGCAGGTCAGTGGTCCTGCAGCCGGGCTGACAGTCGTCATAGCCGATCTGATCTCCGATTTCGGTTGGGGAGTAACGTGTTTTATCACTGTGGCAGCGGGTGTTCTGCAAGTACTGCTGGGGCTTAGCCGCGTTGCGCGAGCCGCACTGGCAATATCGCCCGTCGTAGTACACGCCATGTTGGCCGGTGTCGGCATCACGATCGCACTTCAACAGGCCCATGTACTGCTCGGCGGAAAATCGAAAAGCACTGCTTGGCACAACGCCATTGGCTTGCCAAGTCAAATCCTGGGTGCGCACCGGCCTGGGGTCATTCTTGGTGTATTAGTGATAACTATATTGATTGCCTGGCGGTGGGTTCCTGCCCGAGTGGCCCGGATCCCTGGCCCGCTGGTCGCGATCGTGGTCACGACGCTTGTCTCGGTGGTGTTCCCGTTCCATGTGTCGAGGATTCAGGTCGACAACAGGTCTTCGCTGGATGTCTTGCAGCTGCCGAAGCTTCCCGACGGTCACTGGGGCGCCGTGGTGTTAGGCGTGATCACAGTTGCGCTCATTGCCAGCGTCGAGAGCCTCTTGTCGGCGGTTTCACTCGACAAAATGCACAACGGGCCACGCACCGACTTAAACCGCGAGTTGATCGGGCAGGGCGCTGCAAACATAGTGTCCGGAGCGATCGGCGGGCTTCCCATCACCGGGGTAATTGTGCGCAGTTCAACCAATGTCATCGCGGGTGCGAAATCCCGCGCTTCGTCGATCATGCACGGAATTTGGATCCTGCTTTTCACGATTCCGTTTGCCGGGTTGGTTGACCAGATCCCCTCTGCAGCACTTGCCGGACTACTCATAGTCGTCGGAGTTCAGCTGTTGAAACCTGCCCACATCGAAACCGCCTTGCGGAACGGGGATCTCGCCGTCTACCTGGTGACAGCCGTCTGCGTGGTATTTCTCAATCTCCTGCACGGCGTAATGATAGGACTCGCCGTGGCTATCGCGTTGACCGGATGGCGGGTGATACGAGCGAGGGTCGAGGCCCAGCCCGTTGGTGACGAGTGGCACGTCCTCGTCGCGGGAGCGTGCACATTCCTAGCTTTGCCCCGGCTTACCCGCGTACTAGCTTCTGTCCCTCCCTGCACGCGGGTCACGGTCAATATTTCAGTAAATTACCTCGATCACGCCGCGCATCAGGCGATTCACGACTGGCAGCGACAACATCACGCCACCGGTGGAACGGTTCACATCAATGGTGTGGTCGAGACCGGTCACTTTTCTCGCTGCGCCATGGGTGACTTGATCGGACCCGAACAGCAGCCAGAGGCCGCTGCGTAATTTCCCTCCCACTAGATTGCACTGATTGGAGAGAGGAGACACACGCTTTGCCTAGTAGCTTCGAGAGGCAAGTTGTGCATGCAACGCGGTGATGTCCTGACGGTAAACTTGCCGCATTAACTGCGTTCGGTGGAGGGGTCTGGTAACTTACTTCAGCCACATAAACTTGCATGTCAGCGACAAGCTGGTAGCCACCTCAGCGGATATTGGCGATTAGGTGTTGGTCGGTGGTCTGTGCCCGCCGCACTAGTGTCACTAGTGTATGGCGGCCTCGATACAAAGTGCGACGTTAGGATGTTATTTGTCGCCGTCAGGTTACTTCGGCGTAGTAAGTATATGCAGTTTTACGCCGGATTTGATACAGCATGTGATGGTCGATTGACCACACCATCGCTCGGCTAATAATAACGTAACGCGAAGGGGCTAGACAGACAGCAGGAACATGCGATATCAACTCAGCGAAACCACGCATGTTCTGACCCGAAGGTCAGCTCGACGTTTAGACCAGGAGGGGTGCAGGTTAGTTCTTATCGACCAGCCACCATCGTTTCTAGCCGGCGAATGCGGTCTTCGATCGGCGGGTGTGTCGAGAACAGTGACCCGATCCGATCGCCAACACGGAACGGGTTGGCGATCATCAAGTGCGCCTGGCTGGCCAGCTGCGGTTCCGGGGGCAACGGCGCTGCCTGTACGCCGCTGGAAATCTTGCGTAACGCCGACGCCAGGGCCAGAGGGTCGCCGGTGAGCATAGCGCCCGATTCGTCGGCCTGATACTCCCGCGATCGCGATACCGCTAGTCGCACCACCGTCGCGGCGATCGGGCCCAGTAACGAAACCAGCAGCAGTGCAAAAGGATTCTCTTCGTCCCGGGTGGTGCCAAACGTGCCAGCCCACATGGCCATGTTGGCCAGCGCGGTAATCACGCCTGCCAGCGCACCGGCCACACAGGAGATCAGAATGTCACGGTTGTACACGTGAGAGAGTTCGTGCCCCAGCACGGCACGCAGCTCGCGCTCGTTGAGGATCTCCAATATGCCGGTAGTGCAACACACCGCGGCATTGCGTGGATTACGGCCAGTGGCGAAAGCGTTGGGCGCGTTTGTATCACTTATATAGAGCCGCGGCATCGGCTGGTGCGCTCCGGTAGCCAGCTCGCGCACGATCCGGTACATCACCGGTGCTTGCACCTCCGAAACCGGTTGCGCATGCATCGCCCGTAACGCGAGCTTGTCACTGTTGTAGTACGTGTAGACGTTGATTCCTACAGCAACCAGGGTCGCAAAGAAAAGCGCCGTCCTGCCAAATATCGCGCCGACAACCACGATCAATGTGGACATACCGACCAACAGGACGAAGGTCTTCAACCTGTTTGCTTGGGGATGCCAGGTCATTCAGTGTCCTCCTTGCAAAGGTTTCGACACACAACGGTTCTTGCGGACTACTGACAATTTAACGCCCAGGACAACCCTGCGGGTTCCGCGACCCAGGAGTTGCCTGCGCTCTAACCGTGCCGGTTGGTTGTGTAGTCGACCAGAGTCGCCAGCGCATCCCGACTGGGGCCGTCGGGCAACTGAGCCAGCTCGCCACTGGCCTGGTCCGCGTAATGCGCCAACACTTGCCTGGCCCTCGCCATCCCGGGCGACGCCCGCAACAGCGCTAGTGCTTCGACTACCTCTGCGTCGTTGTCGACGGGTCCGGCCAACAGTGCTCGTAGCCGCTCGCTATCGGGCCCGGTCTCACGCAGCGCATAGAGTATCGGTAAAGTGCGCACGCCTTCACGCACATCTGTGCCGGGAAGCTTGCCGGACTTGGTGTAGTCGCTGTCGATATCGATGATGTCGTCGGAAATCTGAAACGCGGTGCCCACGATGCTCCCGAGTCGGCTCAGCCGCTCGACCTGCTCGGCGTGTGCGCCAGCAAACAAACCACCAAGCCGACCAGCCGAGCCGATCAGACAACCCGTTTTTTCATACACCACCTTCAGGTACTGCTCGATCGAATCTGCACCTTCCGGCACACCGCGGGTTTCGCGCATCTGCCCGGTCACCAGCTGGGCAAACGTGTCAGCGATAATCCGCACAGCATCCAGTCCAAGCTGTGATACCAACCGCGACGCCGTAGCAAATAGATAATCGCCGGCAAGAATGGCAACGCTGTTACTCCATCGCAGGTTGGCACTGGGCGCCCCGCGCCGGACCTCGGCCTCGTCCATCACGTCGTCGTGGTAAAGCGACGCTAGGTGGACCAGTTCAATGACCGCACCGGCTATTATAACTTCTGGAGCGTCGGGCCGGGGTCCGATCTGGGCGGATAGCACTGTAAACAGCGGTCGGAACCGCTTACCACCGGCTGCGAACAAGTGTAGTACTGACTCGGTCATCACCTCGTCCGTGTCTCGCAACTCGGCATCCATGAGTTGCTCGATCCTCACTACCCTGTCTTGTACAGTCGCCGCAAACGCAGCGTCTCCGAAATTAATGCCCGCTACCACCATCGGCGTAGTCGTCATCCAACCAACATACTAGTGAGGGTGGAGACTAGCGCAGACGTGGTAGTGGTGGGCGCCGGACCAGCGGGGTCAGCTGCAGCCACCTGGGCGGCACGCGCCGGTAATGATGTAATCGTCATCGATTCGGTTTGCTTTCCTCGAGACAAGGCCTGCGGTGACGGGTTGACTCCGCGCGCGGTCGCTGAGCTGAAACGGCTAGGGCTGGACGACTGGCTAAATACCCGCATCCGACATCGCGGTCTACGAATGAGCGGCTTTGGCGGCGAAGTGGAAGTGGATTGGCCCGGCCCGTCGTTCCCGTCAACCAGCAGTGCGGTGCCACGACTAGAATTAGATGACCGGATACGTAAGGTCGCCGAGAATTCCGGGGCCCGCATGTTGCTCGGGACTAAAGCTGTCTCGGTTTACCATGATTCATCGAGACGGGCAGCATCAGTGACGTTGGCCGACGGCACCGAGGTTGGCTGCCGCCAGTTAATTATTGCCGACGGGGCCCGGTCTCCGCTGGGTCGCAAGCTAGGCCGGAGCTGGCATCAAAAGACCGTGTACGGCGTTGCTGCCCGTGGGTACCTGACCACTCCGCGCAGCGACGACCTCTGGCTGACATCGCATCTGGAACTACGTTCCCCCGACGGAGCCGTGCTGCCTGGATACGGCTGGATTTTCCCGCTGGGCAACGGCGAGGTGAATATCGGCGTTGGAGCGTTGTCGACATCAAAGCGGCCAGCCGACCTGGCGTTGCGATCGCTGATCTCGTACTATACAGATCTACGCCGTCACGAGTGGGGCTTTTCCGGCCAACCGCGGGCGGTCTCGTCGGCGTTGTTGCCGATGGGGGGCGCTGTTTCCGGAGTAGCCGGACCAAACTGGATGCTCATCGGTGATGCTGCAGCGTGCGTCAACCCGCTCAACGGCGAAGGCATTGACTACGGTCTAGAAACAGGCCGGCTGGCCGCCGAGCTGCTGGACTTGCGCGATTTGTCGTACGTGTGGCCTTCGCTGCTGCAGCAGCATTATGGTCGCGGATTTTCGGTCGCACGCCGGCTGGCGTTGTTGCTGACCTTCAAACGGTGTCTGCCCGCGATCGGTCCGAGCGCGATGCGCTCTACTTCACTGATAACCATAGCCGTGCGGGTGATGGCCAATCTGGTCACCGACGACGATGCCGACTGGGTGGCGCGGGTGTGGCGAAGCGGCGGGTGGGCATCATGGCTCGTCGATCGCCGACCACCGTTCAGCTAGTCCAATTTTGCCCTTCTCTCGCAATAACAATTGCATTGGCATATGCCAGAGCGGTCGATATACATGGGGTCATGACCACGGGAGGCCGGGTAGCGAGGTCTGACCACGATTTAACTTCGAGGTGGCTGACCTCACCTCAATGATTTCACTTGCTACTGACTAGGATCAGCCAGCAGGTTCGGTAATATTCTATCCTGGATAGCAGGGCTTGATCCACTCGATCCCGGTCGAGGCTTGTGAGGGCTACTAGCAGTCGATACGCCGCATTGCAGCACCGAGTGCTGCAATGCTTTGCGCTGTTCTTTGACAAGGCGGCGATACTTGGCAGGCCCGATCAATGCGATAACCGAAGACGAGCTGCGTTAGGTGATGTCCGTACCTGGTCGTCGACGAGACCAGGTTGGCCTGCCTGTACGCCAAAGCGCCGAAGGACTTTTTCGGGATGCCTGGCGTTGAGCTGCGTGAAGAACCCAACCGGCTAGTGTCGATCGGTGGTTGGCTGCTATCGGTGCATCTGTGCTGATGAAGCGGCTAAGTATATCATCCGGCTTATGAAGGGCACTGGCCTAGCCGCTAACGTTGCGATGGCGGCCGCCGCTACCGTACTGGCTGCACCGGCCCTGGCCGACGACTACGACGCCCCGTTCAACGCACAGCTCCACAGCTACGGCATTTACGGCGCACAGGACTACAACGCGTGGCTGGGCAAGATCGCCTGCCAGCGACTGGCTAAGGGCGTAGACGGGGATGTCAATAAGTCGGCCACCTTCATCCAGCGTAATCTGCCGCTATACACCACGGAGGGGCAATCATTGCAGTTCCTGGGCGCCGCGATCAATCACTATTGCCCTAACCAAATAGGCATCCTGCAACGTGCCGGCGCTCGCTAGGTTTTCTTCAGGTCGGCTTACCGCACCGGCTTATCTGCTGCATGCAAAGCCACAATTCCGCCGGTGAGGTTACGCCAGCGCGGCGACGCCCAACCGGTCCGCGACAGCTGGCAGGCCAGCGTAACCTGATCGGGCCAGGCTCTGATGGACTCCGCCAAGTAGATGTAGGCATCGGGATTACTAGACACCAGTCGCGCCACTTGCGGCAGTGCCCGCATCAGGTATTCCGTGTAGACATTGGCGACCAGCGCATTGGTGGGTGTGGAGAACTCGCACACTACTAATTGACCGCCGGGCCGGGTGACGCGGGCCATCTCGCGCAGCGCCGCCTGATAGTCGGCGATATTGCGCAACCCGAAACTGATAGTGACTGCATCGAATACACCATCGCTAAAGGGAAGTTGGGTGGCATCTGCGGCCACCTTAGGTACCTTTCGCGCACCGCCGGTTGCTAGCATCCTGACCGAAAAATCCGCAGCCACACACCAGGCGCCGGATTTACTCAGTTCCGCTGTGGACACCGCCGTGCCTGCGGCCAGGTCCAGCACTTTCTGCCCGGGCCCAATCCGCAGCGCCGACCGCGTGGCTCGTCGCCAGTACCGATCTTGACCCAGCGACAGCACAGTGTTGGTCAGATCGTATCGGTGGGCGACGTCGTCGAACATCGCTACGACATCCCGGGGGTCCTTGTCCAGGGCAGCGCGACTCACGACGTCGACGCTACCGGGAGGCAAATCGATTGTGATGACTCGCTGTGCCCGATGTCGCCGCGCTTGCGATTCTAACTAGGAGGCCCGAGCCCCGAGTCTGCCTCGTACTTCCTGGTAATGGCCAAGCAGCTACTTACGTATGACCGGCCAGAGCACACTATGCCGGGAAGCTGGTGAGTAGCTGTGGCGTTCTGCGACCAGATGGGCAACAGCGGTGGGCAGCAGTACGGCGCAGCACGGGATGACCAGGTTGCGTGGCCTGCCGGCGTCGGAGATGACTACCGACAGCCCTGACGCCAAAGCTTTCTGCACAATTTCGCAAAGCATCTCGTGCTCATCGGTATGCACTAATATATCCATACTGGCATACGCAGCGGCGAGCTCATCGCCATACAACGCACCAGTTAAAACCGCTGTGGGCATTGTTGATTGCAGTTTGCGTTGGTCGAGGCCGTAGTCGACGACGCCGAGCGGCCGGGTATCGCTAGCTGACAGTGCCGTGGGAGCTGTTCAACCTGTATTTCCAGCGCTATCCGGTTCACAAAGCCAACGATGGGCTTGTCGTGCAGTGATCAACTGCTGCCTGAGTTCTTAGTTGCGCACCAAACGGCGCGAACCAAAACATGTCGACCTCCGCACGCACACCGAATATACCCGCTGAATACGGATTGTTAACATGGGATTCCATAGTCGCAATTAACGGCGCCGGGGTGCGGTTGGCAAGGCTGTGAAGATGACGGAACCATGCCTACGCCGCCCGTGTCGGGATCGGAATTCCGTAATTCGATACGAAACTCGAGACGTCGGTTTGGTATATCGACGATTGTCGGCACATCAAGACGACGAGCGGCCCGTATTCCGCCATGACCTAGTAGCGTCGGAGACGTTAGATGCACCCCACGTCCGGATGATCGAATCCGCGCAGTACGCCGACCAGTCGAGGCATCGGCAAGCCTAGCAGCAACGTGGTTTACTTTCGAAAACATTCGTGATGGCACCCGGTGCACCCGAATGCCGTCGTGAATTCGCTCTGCGCGGTGTGCCATCCGACGGGGGTATCGGGGTGCCTATCACCCGAGTTTTTATGCCAGGTTCCACGCAAATGTTCGAGAATCCGAATCATTGGGTTGCTAAAACCGTTGACATGCGGGAGGAACTACTCGGAGATGAGATGAGAGTAACGCGCACACCACTACCGTGTTCATCAGTGTCAGCGCCGGCTTTCGACACAGTTACCTACGGGCGTATCTCATGTGAAATCTGCCGGTTGGGCACCTTAGGAAGTTGGTTGGCTCGGCACAGCACTCGATTCGGTGTGACGGTCCAACCTTTTGTCCAGCACTGCCAAAGCGACTAGCACGACAGTCGCAGCCAGCCAACACACTACCGCGATAGACCCGGCCGGGATAATCGCCAGTCCGGCGTTGCGGTGCCGCACGCGGACCAGGTTCGGATCATTCTTGTTGTATTCAACGTAAATCCGCATGCCTGTGGACAACTCAGAGAGATATAATACACCGAGTTCTGGTCGGTAGGTGACGCGCTCGGGGGTGACGAACTCGATCGTTGAGCGCCGCGGCCCAGCGCTAAGTACTTCCGCTTGCGCGACCCCCATATTGTGTTGGATCGTCAGGTCATTGCGCCAAGCGCCGGCCACAAGCAGCACCGATTGCAGCGTGATCAAACCGGTCACGATCAGCACCGCAATCCGCCCCCATCGCATGATAACTCTGGCACGAGTACTGGGCGGTTCGTCGCTGCGACCATGAATAAGGATGCGCAGCAACGACTTCGACAATATCACAGTTGACAATACCTCATAATAGCAACCTCACAATGTTGCCGTGATTGCTGCATGCAACTGGCGCAGCGAAGATCGGTCGGCCTTGACTTCCAGCACGCGCATGCCAACACCGGGTTCGTCGAGGGCTTCCCGCAGCTTGTCGACCTCGATCTGTCGACCTTCCACGTGGTACGCGCGACACAACGCTCCTACGTCGACGTCGTGCGGAGTACCGAAGATGCGCGACGATACGGCAGACAACCTCGGGTCGCCTTGCTCCAGCAGTTCGAAGATACCCCCACCGTTGTCGTTAGACACTACGATTTTCAGCTGCTGCGGTGTGGGTTCGGTGGGGCCGATCAACAGCCCCGAGCTGTCATGGACGAATGCGAGGTCTCCGATTAATGCTACGGTACGAGCCGGGCGGTCTGTGCTACCAGCGTAGCCGGGGGATCGTTCATATGCTAGCGCCGCCCCGATCGCGGTGGATACGGTGCCGTCGATGCCAGCGACGCCGCGGTTGGACCGCACCTGAATACCGTCAGTGGACAAACCAACCAACGCCATGTCGCGCACCGGGTTGGACGCCCCAAGCACCAGTTGGTCACCGGGCCGTAGTGCATCTGCCACAGCTGCAGCGACATGCAAACCCGTGATTAACGGATGAGCCGCGAGCTGGCTGCGCACCGTCGAGATCGCGTGCTGGTTCATCTCCGCACAGCGCTGCAGCCAGGCCGGATGCGGTGTCCCGGTGGTTACCGCCCGAGTACCAGCGGCCTGAGAATTGCCCGAGACGTCCGGCCAACACGGCCCAGTGGTAAGCGCGTACACCGGCACTTGTGGGTCGGCCAGTAGCGCCGACACCGGGCGGTGCAGTGTCGGGCGACCGAGCATGATCACCTGCTTCGGGTGCAGCAGAGGCAGCGCTAGGGGGTGCAACGGGTAGGGCCGGTACGGTCCAAATGGCGCGGTCGGCTCAGCAACGATCGGCAATTCGGTCAGGTTCGGGTGCACGCCTGCACCGTGCCCGGCGATGACGACGGTGTCGGCTGACAAGTCGATTTCCAGCGGCTGGTCGAACGTCACCTGCGGTATGTAGGTCCACGGCTTTCCGCCGGGCCGGCCCTGCGGTGTGATGGCGCCGTGGGGTTCCGGGTCGGGTATTAAAGGCTCGCGCAGTGGGATGTCGAACTGCACGGGGCCGGCGTTGGCGGTACGAGAACCGGTGGCAGCCACCAATACTCGGCAGGTGGCCGATCGCCAGGTTGCGTTGAGTGAATCGAGCCGCTCCGGCGCGTCCTCTGCTAGGCCTAGGCTGATGGCGGCACGAACTTGGGTGCCGAAGTAGCCCAGCTGCTCCATGGTCTGGTTGGCCCCTGTGCCGAGCAATTCATAAGGCCGGTTGGCCGATAACACGATCAGTGGCACCCGGGCATAGTTGGCTTCGACCACCGCTGGGCCAAGGTTGGCGACGGCAGTGCCCGAGGTCATCGCCACACACACCGGCGCGCCCGCGGCGACCGCCAGCCCGATAGCCAGATACCCGGCGGTGCGCTCGTCAATGCGTACGTGCAGCCGTATCCGGCCGGCGTGGTCGGCGTCTTGCAGGGCGAATGCCAACGGGGCGTTTCGCGACCCGGGGCACAGCACTACATCGCGGACGCCGCCGCGGATCAGCTCGTCAACGACGACGCGAGCCTGTGTCGTCGAGGGGTTCATCCGTACAGGGTGTCATAGCCCGGCAACAATGCGGCCGGCGCGGCTTAGCTAAAGCTCTTCCCTCATAGCGAGGGGCTTGACGACGGGGTGATCCGGACCGCGGTCTCAGTTTGGCTCTGAGACCGATTTAAAGAAACTCGAAAGTGTACAAGCGTCCCCGTGCAGGCCTGTTAAGCGATGGTTTGTGACGTTTAGCAGCGGATGAGGGTACCCGCCACGGTGCCCGATGCGCTCTGGCCACGTCTAAGGCCACTCGCCTTTGACGCCAGCGAAAAACTGCAGCGCTGCGGCGTTGACGGCTTCCGGACGCTCGAAAAACCCAAGATGACCAGCATCTGGTATCTGCAGGTAGCGGCCGTTAGGCAGGACGTCGGCGACCTCTCGTCCCAGAGACGGTGGTGTCACTACGTCTTCGGCGAAGCCAATCACCAACACCGGCGCGGCGATGCTTCGGTAGGCCGGTAACCGGTTGTTCTGCGGGGCGACATCCGTTTGACAACGCAGTCCCGGGGTGGACTTGATCGGCCACATGTTAAACATGGCTATCCAGTCGGCTACGGCCACGTCATCATTGAGTGTTTTGCGTGACAAGTTTTCCAGCAAACGAACTTTTGCATTGTAGCCTGATGGCAACTGGATGCCGGAGTCATGGAACTCGGCTTCGGCGGCGTGAAAGAACTGGCGGGTGCGGTCCAGCCGGCCACGGGTGGCCATCAGCACGGCAGCTCTGACCAGTTCGGGGCGGGCAACCATGAGCTCTTGGGCGATGAATGAGCCCATCGACACCCCAACGATGCGCGCTGGGACCGCGCCCAGGGATTCGATCAGTACCGCGGTGTCAGCGACCATGGTTTGCGTTGTGAAACCTTCGGTATTTTCTGTGGCGCCGATTCCGCGATTGTCGAAGGTGATGACGCGATAGCCGGCCGCCAAGAATGCCGGGACTTGATGCGGTTGCCAGGTGCGTCCTGCGCCGCCACGGCCAGCGATGAAAACAACAGGTTCACCGGTCCCGCGGTCTTCGTAAGCCAGATTGATCACCTGCACACGGTACAAGCAGCGAGTAGCAGGTCTTGACTCGGTCGATCCACCACTGCCGTCGGGCAGGCGGCGTGCCCAGCGCCTGCAGCCGCGCTGGGTCAGGCGTTACCGGTCCGACCGGAAGGAAACCATCGACAGGCAGCATAGGTTCGGCGACGTCTGCGACGAACAGCCTGCCGGTGCCCAGCCCGCAGGCGTAGTCGAGTTCGGGTAGGGCCGCGGCGGCGATCAGTCCGGCGGTGATCCCGACCACCGAATCTAGCGCGCTGGAAACCACCACCGGGATATCGATCTGCGCTGCGATAGCCAGGAACGATGCAATCCCGCCCAGCGGCGCGACTTTCAGCACTGCAACGTCGGCAGCGTGCGAGCGGACCACCGCCAACGGGTCGTCGGCCTTGCGGATGCTTTCGTCAGCAGCGATCGGTATGTCGACCCGGCGGCGCAGCGCGGCGAGCTCGGCGACTGTGGCACACGGTTGTTCTAAGTACTCTAGCGGGCCGTCGGCGGTCAGGGCAACGGCCGCCTGGGCCGCCGCCTCGACGCTCCAGCCACCATTAGCGTCTACTCGCACGGTTTCCACCAGTTCCCGCACCGCGTTGACCCGGTCGACATCGTCGGCGAGGTTTTGTCCGGGCTCGGCCACTTTAACCTTGGCGGTGCGCACGCCAGGAAAGCGGGCAAGCACCTCGGGTACCTGGGTGGCGGACACGGCTGGCACGGTGGCGTTGATCGGGATCCGGTCACGGCGACCCTCCGGTGGCTCACCGTAAGCGGCCTCAATGCCCGCCACCAGCCACGCGGACGCCTCTAAGGGCTGGTATTCGAGGAAGGCCCCGAACTCTCCCCATCCTGCTGGGCCGTCGATCAGCGCCACTTCGCGGGTGGTGATGCCGCGGAAGCGCACCCGCATCGGCAGAGCCACTACATGTAGCCGGTCCAACAACTCCGTCAGGGTGGGAATCACTGCGGGTACACCCGGCGACCCGCCAGAAACGTCGCACACACCTTGAAGTCGGCGATCCGCTCGGGCGGCACGGTCCGCAGATCGGCTGACAACACCATCATGTCAGCGTACTTGCCGACCTCCAGCGAGGCGATCACATCGTCGACGAACAGCTGCCAGCCGGCATCGATCGTCTGTGCGCGGATTGCCTGGTTGACCGTCAACCGCTCCTCCGAGTCCAACACCCGGGCTCTCGACGCGACCTGCGTCGCCGTCACACTAATGATGTTGCTCAGTGGTTCTTCGGGTGTCACGGTGTGGATCGTTGTGCAGTGATATCCCCATACTGGTTGCTGCCGTGGATCCTGCTTAAATCCAAAGACATCCGCGCTCTGGCCAAAACAGGATGTCGATAATGAAGTCACCACTAGTAGTGGATTTGGTCGATGACTATGCTGCAGATGACAACCAGCGCGGCGGCACGCTGCAATGGGTTAGGCCGGATGGTGCCGACGTGTTCGAGGCGAAAACGATGGTTGGGACGCGGATGTCGGCGCAGCATCTCCTCATACACGTCGAAGATGGTGTCGACTTTGGCATCACATCACTATAGTAAATGGCAGGTTAGTGGCCAACCCAACGGAAAGTAGGCGCCGACGATTTCAGCCAGCTGTTCGCGGGTGTAGTTTAGCGTGTCCGTAAGAACCCGCCGGCGCACCAATGGCGCGGGTCGTGGCTGTGTCCAAATAAGGATTAAAGACAAGATAAAGACAACGTGATGGTGCCAACCCATGGTGAGCTGTACACCCAGCAGATATTGATCCCCACCTAGCGCAGCATTTTGTCGCCCTCGCCGGGACGGCGTCGGTGGACAACTGCGGATTAGAGATTCGTAGTTGCGCAGCAGGATCATTAGATCGCCACGCGGTCGCTCAACCAGCGGTCGAAACACCGGGTCGAAAACCATCTCGGAACATGTGGTCAGACCCACACGGTTGAATCGGGTGCATTCGACGCGCAGCATTGCCGGATAGTCGCTGGGTTCGATGGCAGCGTCTAACAATGGAAACACGCGCCAGCTTCCTCGGCCGTGCCGCTGAGTTCAAACAGAGCTATCACGGCCGTACTTAACGTCCTTAGGATCCGGCGTGTCTGTGTTCAACCCCGGCACGCCGTGCCTCGTGCGGGTTGAAATAGGCCTTGTTCCCAGAATTGCGGTGATCACCAACGGCTCGCCCGGCGCAATCGCAATGTCGTCTGGGGCAGTCCGGACCGCAGTAGTAGGTCATAACTGTTGAGGTACACGCCGGCCGCTTGCCTTGCGGCGGTCCTCATGACGAATCTCCTCGACGACTTCATCGACATTGTGTACGGTGACAGATCTTATGTCCGACGATGCGATCGGACAGCGCGACATTATCCATCATCGGATCGCCATTGTCTTCAACAAATCTCAGCATAGCACGACCATAATTAACATTAATTGTTACCGGTGCTAGTACCGATGAACTCCCTATCTAGGGACCGGTTACCGATGGCGGTGATCTGGCTGTCAGCAACAGCAAGTGCCTCAGCGGTAAACTGTACGTCGTCTACTGTCAAAATGCTTCCAGTAGTGACTAACCCAGCCTCGAGGTTTGTATCGATCGTAGGCGGAAATCACTAGTGGCGATCACGAGTGTGGTGAGGTGCTGGACACGAAATTGAAATACGTTGCTAATTCTACTACATGGGTGACGAAACTGTGACGCAACCCAACCCATAATCGCCATTTACTTGATAGGCGTGCTGAAGCGCCACAAGAATCAAGCCCATACTGTTACTCGGCGGCACTACGCTCATCGATGGCTAGCTGGCCTACCGGATCAGCCAGTACCCGCAAGCACTCGATGCGTTGAGTGGCTGACACTGGAGCGGCAGTCGTACTCCAGTCACTAAACCGTACCGAAATGCTGATGACCATTAGTACGGCCAGAGTCGGGGCTATCGGCGAACGGCGCTACACTTGCTCGGTTCGCTGGAAGATCACGCTTATGTGCTTTCCGACGCCGGCATAAGCTCACTGATCATCGACCCTAACCCGATGTTCGTCGGGCGCGCGTTAGGGCTGCAGCAGCCGGTGAACTCGTTCAAGCAGATCCTGACTATCGGTCCGATAACCGAAGAGCGCAAAGAGGTGACCCGAACTCTACTCCTAGATGGCCAAGTTCGCGCCGCAGCCGCTGATGGCCGCGGACCTACCACCGGACCAGGTCATCTCATCTGCCTGATCTACACCGGCAAACCCAAGCACCGCATAGTCGATCGCTACCATGGCGGTAATCCAACTCATCGAATAGGAATGGACAGAGAACCCGCGGTTCTTGATGTGTACACCGCTGTTCCACACCGGCATGGCGTTCTTCACACCTCCCCTCATCAAGGGAGGAGAAGTGATCGTGCTAGCCAAATCCGATCCGAACGAAGCTGCTGAAAAGCACCTAGAAACAACAGCGCTAGGTGAAGATACTAGTGTTGTCAATGCTATACTTGTTGATTGGATACCCGGATTCTCACACCCGGGACCTGCCTTAGCGCGAGACCGTCTATTACGCCGCTTAGGCGATCAAACCCGGTGTGGCGGAACAAAGCAATACGGCGATTCATACCGATCTTCGGTTCTGGTGACTTCATGCGGATGCCAGAAGCTGTTCATACGCGTCGCTCTGCTGAGCGAGGACGGTAAAACTGTTCCACAGGGGGAGCCGGGCGAAATCTGTTTCCACGTTCTGCTGTTGGCCGGCGGTTACTGGAATTTTCCGAACGTTACAGCCGAGACGTTTAAAAACGGCTGGCTGACCACCGACGATATAGCTTGTGAAGGCGAGGACGAGTTTTTTGCAAAAAAGTAGCAGGTCAAGGACATGATCGTCACCGGAGACTTCAATGTGTTCCTGCGGAAGGGCAAAGATGTCATCGCTTAGCATGCGGCTGTCGCGCAGGTATGTGTGGTTTGGTGCATCGGACGAAAAGTGGGGCGCGACCGTCACCGTGGTGGTTATGTTGCGCGCTGCTGCGGCCCGCGATGACGCCGCGATCGCTGCCATGACCGCCTAGATCCAGGACGCTATCAAGAAACACAAAGGCGTGGTGCAATCGCTCAAGCAGGCAGTGGTTGTCGCGACTCTGTGCCGTTGATGGTGCCGGACAAACCCGACAAAAAAGCTGTGCGCGCAGTTCCGGAAAGGAGTTGACCGGGCTGTCAACTAATGCTCTGCAGGCGTACGTGACTATTGTGGCAGGCATGACAAAAGGTGAGAGGATCAAGCTGCTGTAGTGGCTGAAGCCGACCAACAAAGTTTTCATCGGAATATCGCGGCTTGGTTTACGCTTCGGCGGTGAAAGCCCGGTTCGTGTTGACAATGCCGGGCCACAAATCCGGTTTTCCCCGGTCGACACCGGTCACGCCGATGACAGTGGACGACAAGCGGTTACGTCGTCGGCTGCTTACCTGGCGCAAATTCAGTGTAAAACCTCTGGGCTGCAAGCGAAGGTATGCCTAGCTTAGACCAGCATACATGGACGCTGCCGGATGGTGGAGCAGACGCCGAGGACGCCAAACCGCTGTTGCGGGTTTGGCCCAGCGAGGTACCTACCGGTGTGGGTTGCATGAAGCAGTTCAAGCTGGTCAATGGGGGACTCACAGAGAAGGTCGAAATGTTGACTGGAATTTGTCCGGTGGTCCGTTTCGACTCGGCGCGGTTTTTCTTTGCGTAAGGTCTCGGACCGGGCGGCACACTTACCCCAGCTGGCGTGGCCATCTGCCAGATCGACGATATCGACCGCGACGACCGCACGGACACGCTATGAATTAAGCCTTTTGTGGTGCTGGCGATGCCAACCGAATCGTTGGTGTCACCACCCGCGCGGAGCGAATATCGACGTGCAGATGTCTTCAGCGAGACCAATACCGATGCGCACCTGGGTAATCTCCACCCAGAATGACGGCGGTCACCAGATCATAGACAGCCACGGGCGTGGCGCACGACTGTATACGTTTGTTGACTACCGGCTGCAAACAGTTGTCGACACGTTGGCCGCGCCATTCCTGTTCTTTCTACAGAATGTGCGGTACCGCAGTATCGGGGTGAACTACCGCGATCTCGGTGGGGACCGCCAGCTGGTAGGCCTGCAGGCCTTGGAAAAGACTAGCCAGTGGACGGTGCGCCGAACCACGATCGACCTGGCCGGCACCCTGGCGTCTATCAGCCGATCCGATACTGTAACGACCACTTCTGCGCACGACGCCGTGGTGACATCAGCACAGACAATCAGCTGCGGGGATCTAACCACCAACCAGGACGGAGTCCAAGAACCTTGAGTAATAATCCTTTTGATGCCAAATTGTGGCGACTTATCGACGGTTTCGGCGATTTGACCGACATTACCTATCACCGCTACGTCAACGGCGCCACGGTGCGGGTGGCGTTCAACCGTCCCGAAGTACGCAACGCGTTCCGGCCGCACACTGTAGACGAGCTCTACCGCGTCCTTGACCATGCTCGGATGTCGCCCGACGTGGGAGTGGTATTGCTAACCGGCAACGGGCCTAGCCCGCGCGACGGTGTCTGGGCATTTTGCTCTGGTGGCGACCAGCGCATTCGCGGGCGCTCCGGCTACCAGTACGCAAGCGGTGACACCGCGGACACGGTTGATGTCGCACGCGCAGGCAGGCTACACATTCTCGAAGTACAGCGATTGATCCGGTTCATGCCTAAGGTGGTGATTTGCTTGGTCAACGGGTGGGCTGCTGGCGGTGGACACAGTCTACACGTGATCTGCGATCTCACTTTGGCCAGCCGCGAACATGCCCGTTTCAAGCAGACCGATGCCGACGTAGGTAGCTTCGACGGTGGCTACGGCAGTGCTTATTTGGCCCGTCAGATAGGCCAGAAGTTCGCACGCGAAATCTTCCTACTCGGCCGCGCCTACACTGCCGAGCAGATGCATCATATGGGCGCGGTAAACGCTGTCGCCGAGCACGCAAACCTGGAGACGATGGGTCTGGAATGGGCGGCAGAGATCAACGCCAAATCACCTCAGGCACAACGGATGCTGAAATTCGCGTTTAATCTGCTCGACGATGGTCTGGTGGGTCAGCAGCTTTTCGCGGGTGAGGCTACCCGGCTGGCATACATGACCGATGAGGCCGTCGAGGGCCGCGATGCGTTCCTGCAGAAGCGTGCCCCGGACTGGAGTTCGTTCCCGCGCTATTTTTGAGCGCCGCTTAAATTCCCCACTTATGAGCAAAAATCCGCTGCGTTGGTTCACCAATCAGATCACGTTGGCCGGCATGCGACCGCCGGTTTCGCCCCAACTACTGTATAAACCGGCTTGCGATCAAACTCGCTGAACTCAGCGGTAAGCGGATCCTGTTGACTGGAACCTCGTCGGGCATCGACGAGGTCGCCGCCGAACAGTTCGCACGAAATGGCGCCACCGTGGTCACGGTTGCCCGCTGCCAGGATCTGCTCGATGGGGTTGTGGACCGGATCACGACAGTGGGGGGCATGGCACTGCCGATCTCGTGTTACATTTCGGACGTGGACGCAGTGAACACGCTGATCGCTGATGTCCAAAGACGCCTCGGCGGGGTCGATATCCTGATTAATAACGCCGGCCGGTCCATTCGCCGTCCACTGGCTAAATCGTTAAAATGCTGGAGCGATGTCGAGCGGACCATGGCGCTCAACTAGTACGCCCCCCTGCGGTTGATGCGCGGGTTTGCAACCGGGATGTTTGAGCGCGGTGATGGGCACATCATCAACGTAACCACATTGGGCGTGTTGTCGGAGGACGCGCCGCTACACTCGGTGTATATTGCATCGAAGCGCGCTGTTAGCGGTTAGCCGGATCGCTGAGACCGAGTCGGGCCGTCAAGGTGTGCATTCGACGCCGCTGTGTTACTTGATTACTCTCTCGTGGCCACTCCGTTAATCGCAGTTAATCGCACCGACGAAGGCCTGCCTACCGTGGGATGCCCGTGTTAACGCCGCATGAGGTGGCCGAGTGGATTGTGACGGCCAGTCCGCAGCCGGCCGTTACGTATCGCACCGCGGGTCGCGATTGTGGCCGGGGGCGTTAGACACTGTCGGCCCCCGCTGGGTCAATGCACTCATGCAACGGACACTCAAATACAACAGCTCCCCATCCAGCTCGGCGCCTCTCACTCACCTGAGGAGTTGGCCATGTCGGACCTCTGCACCATCATGCTCGTGACCGAGCGCGACGCCCTCGTCAATATCACGTAGTACCGATGGGACACGCCATCACTGTACAGCAGCTTGGACGGTGCACGATATCGTTGCGTACCTATAGGCCATTGCCTCGCTGAAGCCAGCCACCCGCCCGCTGGGCATGACCAAAGCCGGTTTCAGCTTCGATAAGTTCACCATTGGTCAGATCGCCAACCATAGCGGCACTGAGTCCGGTTGCTATCTTAGAGTCCGGTTGCTATCTTAGAACGAGTTCCGTGGCCTACAGAATTCCACCTCAGCACCGCCGGGATCCACAGCTTCTTGGTCTGGCGAGGTGGTCAGTACACGGCGCCAATGTCCTTCGCCAGTTGGGCATCCCACACACCTACACACCAAACTCAGTGCGCCAGGTGATTGACTTCATACAATGGATACAATGGCTCGAACACGTTCATCATAGGTTCGAAAAGCCGGATCGCTAGACTCGTCTTCTACGTCACCGACCACGACTGCAGCACAAAGTGGGCGAGAAGGTCGAGGGCTCATTGCTATCGCTGCTGCTTGCCCTGGCTGGCAGATCGCGTGCGACGACCTCACTGGGCCCAGCGGTGGATCCTCTGCGAAGCAAGTGCGCGACTAAAATCACTATCGTCAATACGTGGTAGACACAAAGGCCATGGAGATCCTGGCCAGCCGGATGCTGCTCCGACCGACAGACTATCAACGGTCGCTGAGCTTCTACCGGGATCAGATCGGGTTGGCGATTGCCCGCGAATATGGTACAGGCACAGTCTTTTTCGCCGGACAGTCGCTTCTCGAACTAGCCGGCTATGTCATTCAGGGGGCACCGGACCACTCCCGGGGGGCCTTTCCCGGTGCGCTGTGGCTGCAGGTCCGCGACATCGCCGTAACCCAAGCCGACCTGGAAGGCCGCGGCGTCTCCATCACCCGCGAACCGCGTCGGGAACCGTGGGGCTTACACGAGATGCATGTGACCGACCCGGACGAGATTACCTTGATCTTTGTAGAGGTTCCTGCCAATCACCCGCTACGCCGGGACACAAGGAGTGAACGCCCCAGAACACCGGATTAATTGCACGGTAACATTTGGCGCTGGGTCGCAGCTTACCTGCGATTCATGCAACAGTTAATTCGACAATGGATTGCCCAGACCACGAGAATCAGGCGCTGTGAACATCAATTTGTTCCTCTTGATCATTGTCGTGATCACGGCACTGGCCTTCGACTTCACCAACGGTTTTCACGACACCGGGAACGCCATGGCGACCTCGATCGCCAGTGGTGCGCTCGCACCAAAGGTGGCGGTGTTCTTCTCTGCCATTTTGAACCTGGTCGGCGCGTTCTTGTCTACCGCAGTCGCAGCCACGATTGCCAAGGATCTGATCGAGGCGGATCTGGTAACGCTGGAACTGGTGTTCGCCGGCCTGGTCGGCGGTATCGTCTGGAATTTGCTGACCTGGCTTCTCGGTATCCCGTCGAGTTCCTCGCACGCACTGATTGGCGGTATCGTCGGCGCCAGGATCGCTGCTGTCGGCGGTCACGGGGTGATCTGGAGCGGTGTCATATCCAAGGTGATTATTCCGGCCATTATTGCCGCGTTGCTGGCCATCGTTGTTGGGGCGGTGGCCACCTGGTTGGTCTACGCGATCACTCGCAGTGTTCCAGCTATGAGCACCGACACCAGGTTTCGGCGCGGCCAGATCGGCTCGGCGTCGCTAGTTTCACTTGCACACGGGACCAACGACGCACAGAAGACGATGGGCGTGATCTTCCTGGCTCTGATGTCCTATGGAACAGTCAGCAAGACCGCTTCCACGCCGCCGCTGTGGGTGATCGTGTGTTGCGCTATAGCCATTGCCGCGGGTACCTACCTGGGCGGCTGGCGAATCATCCGCACTTTGGGCAAGGGGATGGTGGAGATCAAGCCACCGCAAGGAATGGCCGCCGAATCATCCTCGGCCGCGGTCATTCTGTTGTCCGCACACTTTGGTTACGCGTTGTCCACGACCCAAGTCTGCACTGGTTCGGTGCTGGGCAGCGGGTTGGGCAAACCCGGCGGCGAGGTTCGGTGGGGCGTGGCTGGTCGGATGGCCACCGCGTGGCTGGTCACGCTTCCGTTGGCTGGTTCGGTGGGAGCAGTCACCTACTGGATCGTGCATCTAATCGGTGGTTATCCCGGCGCGGTCATAGGGTTCTCGCTGTTGGTCGCGGCCTCTGTCGCCATCTACATCCGGTCGCGTAAGGTCAAGGTCGACCACAAGAACGTCAATGAAAACTGGGAAGGCAGCTTGACCGCTGGACTCGACGGTTCGGACGAACATAAGCCACACTCTGATGTGGGCCCTAAATTGAGTGCTACCCTGCCTCGCTACCGCTCTAGTCACCACACGGTTGGCGTAAGGAACGCCTCTTGAGCCCTTGGTTCAACTACGAGGCCACCCTCAAGATCCTTCTTTTCAGCACGCTGGCCGGTGCGGCATTGCCGGGGCTGTTCGCGCTCGGGATCCGGCTGCAAGTCAACGACGCTGGAGACGCTAGCACCAACAACGCCACTCCACACCGCAAGCCAATCCTCGTTACACTCGCTTGGGTGATCTACGCGCTGGTTCTTATGGTGGTCATCCTCGGGGTGCTTTACATCGTCAGCAGAGACTTCATCGCTCATCACACCCATTACCCGTTCCTGGGAATTAAGCCCTAATTGTACCGACTGCGCAGAATTGCAGCAAAGTGAACCGATTCCTTACTTCAATCGTTTCGTGGCTGCGCGCGGGATATCCGGAAGGCATCCCAGCGACCGATACTTTCGCGGTGCTCGCGCTGCTAGCCCGCCGATTGACCAACGACGAAGTGAAACTCGTCGCCAGAGAGCTGATACGGCGCGGCGAATTTGACAAGATCGACATCGGTGTAATGATCAGCCACCTAACCGACGAGCTGCCGTCCCCGCAGGACATCGAACGGGTACGGACACGGTTGAACGCCAAGGGCTGGCTGCTCGATAACGCACGGGACAACGGAGAACCCACATAGCCGTCCTTCGCTCGCTTAGCGTTACGTCGGGTTCCGCAGCTCCATTGTTGCTGCCCACGCTGGAACGAATCCTGGATGGCCGCGCTCCCGCAATGGTCGTGGTACCGGCTCAGCATGAACCCATCGCTGCGCTGCGTGCTTTGCGAGTAGGTGAAGAGATCGACGACGATGTGGCTTTAGTGGCCACCACGTCGGGAACGACAGGTGTGCCCAAGGGCGCCTTGCTGACTGCCGCCGCCTTGACTGCCAGCGCGTCGGCCACCCACGACCGCCTTGGTGGTCCGGGCAGCTGGCTGCTGGCTTTGCCGCCGTATCATATCGGCGGGCTTCAGGTGCTGGTGCGTAGCGTGCTGGCCGGTTCGGTACCCATCGAGTTGGACATTTCTGCCGGGTTTGACCTCGCCAAACTGCCGGACGCGGTGGGTCGATTGGGTACCGGTCGACGATACACGTCACTGGTCGCTACCCAGCTGGCCAAGGCGCTCACCGACTCAACGGCCACGGCCGTGCTAGCCGAATTGGATGCCGTCCTCGTTGGTGGCGGACCAGCTCCCCGGCCGATCCTGGATGCCGCAACATCTGCCGGCATCATGGTGGTCGGCACCTATGGGATGAGCGAGACTGCGGGAGGTTGCGTTTACGACGGCGTCCCGCTGGATGGTGTGTGCATACGCGTACTGGTCAATGGCCACGTAGCGATCGGTGGTGCGACCTTGGCCAAGGGCTATCGCAATCCGATCGTTCCCGACCCGTTCGCCGAATCGGGTTGGTTCCACACAGACGACCTCGGTACTGTCGATGGCTCGGGTGTGCTAACAGTGCTGGGTCGGGCCGACGACGCGATCAGCACGGGTGGGCTAACCGTGCTGCCAGGACCCGTCGAAGCTGCGCTGTGCACCCATCCCGCGGTCAGCGACTGTGCGGTGTTCGGGCTTACTGACGACCGGCTAGGTCAGCGGGTAGTAGCCGCAGTGGTACTGACTGACGGTTACGCAACGCCGACGCTGAGCATGTTGCGGGCACATGTCACCCGCAGACTGGACGCCATGGCCGCACCGCGCGAGCTACACATCGTTGATACACTGCCACGACGTGGCATCGGAAAGGTCGATCGCACGGCGTTAGTGCGCCGGTTCGCCAAGTCCGGTTAATTAGGCTGACCGATCGTGAAGATAGGTCGCCGAAAGACATTGTCCGTCGCAGCAGCGGTTGAACTGCGGTATCCATCCGTGGCGAGACACCCGGCTAGAACGGTTTGCCATGCACGCCGGCGTCGCACCGATATCCGGCCTATTGGGACGTCCATTTTCGTGGCGAGTGCTGACGCCGGGCACTTGGGTCACCGCCTGCGGGTAAGCCCTTTTCGCTGTTCGTGATCGACGGCTGGCAGCAAGGCTTGGCCAGCAAGTGACCACCAGGGATGAGTATCTGTGGGCAGTGCCTGGCGTCATCGACATCCCAGCAACGCTACGCACGTTCTCCAGTCGCATCCTCGACTTCCGGCCCAACGTCTGGACCACGCAATGTCGCCGGGTGCGCTGCTGACGTTCGTGTAGCTAGACCGAATCGTCCTGCACGGACAAGCAGTGTCTGGGCCGGGCTGCTGTGTTTGCTGGTCAGGTCCAACGCGGCGGCGGCCATGGTAATTGCCGTCCGCGAACTGGCCGGCACGTATACTGCCCGACGGGCAGCCTCCCTCGTCGCGGTAGAGCCCACAGCGATCTGGGGCACGGCCTTTGCAGATGGATACTTCGCCGATGTCGCCACATCATAGAGTATCGTACTGTCAGTGCTGACGGTCCACTGTTATAGTGAATTTTTCTCGTGCTAGCCGCCCCGCGCGGCTCTTTTGCTCGGCCGGGGGAGTTTTCATCAATTACAGCCTAATGTTGACGAGGCTTTCGGCAGTGGCAGTATTAGGTTGGCTTTCCCCATGCATAGGCTAACTTTAGACCAGCCCTGCGGGCCCTCGGCCCGCAGGGCTGGTCGCCCCCGTGAGGGTAGCAGTCGCCTTTGCCGTCGCGGGGTTGTAATGGTTCGATGGCTACATTTTCTGCAACAGCGTTATTAGCAGGGAGATTGCTAAGGACCCGCCGTTCTAGTATAGGGCGTAAGCCAATCTGGCGTGTCCGGTGTGAGCAATCGGGCTGGACAGTGTTGCGAGAATTAACCGGGTGTTCAATCTGGCAACCATCCGTCAGCGAGTCCAGTCGTTCACGGTTGTCGAGCATCTAGGTCCTACCACGTGGTTGCCAACTTGGCCTGAGTGGCGTCAAAAATCGTGCGGTTCCCGGGCTCTGCTGTCTTGTGTCTGTGGCGGTGAGTTGTTCGGTTGGTTTCATAGGTGGTGGGTGAAATGGCTGTTTTTGCGTTTTATGACTGGCCGATATGTTCGGTAGTCGTGGGGGGCAGCCCGGAATCCTGTTGACGTGTTTTGCTGTGTTGCGGGGTTTTTGTTGGTGGGTGGCTGACTGCCTGCTTTCGATGAGGCTTCGTGTGCTTTGCCGCAGTGGACACGATTAGCGCGGCGCACGTAAGCATGTCGGTGGTGGGTGCTGCTTGGTCTACATGTTGATGATGCCAGGGGCTGGGCACCTGGGCTGTGCTGAAGGCGATATCGATGCAGGCGTGAGTGTGAGGATAGTTGTTAGCGCCGCGGGGTAGGGGCGTTTTAGTGTGCATGTCATGGCCTTGAGGTGTCGGCGTGGTCAATGTGGCCGCACCTGAACAGGCACGTCCCCGTGCACGGTATAACTATTCGCACCTGATGTTATCCCTTGCACCATTTCTGCCGCTGGTATCGGTGTCGGCGGCTTGTTGACCGGCCCTCAGCCAGCAAGCAGGCATGCCGCCGGGTGCAGCAGTATCGTGTTAGTGAACAGTGCATCGATGATCCGGCCGTCGGCGGCACATACGGCAACCTTCTAGCGCAGATCAACCACCCACACCCCACCAGCCCACCACAACACCACCCAAACCAAACCAGCAAAAAATAACCACCAAATGACCATCACGACGACACCTTGAAGTCTAAACGGACAAGTTACTGGTTACTGGCCGGGCGGGATTGACAACACATAGTTTGGCCGTGCCTAACTCGGCTCAATAACACGTGGCAATATTATTGCAGTACAAAATGGATAATGTTGGGCTGGGGCGGTTTCGCCTAACTGCAACGAGAACGGTTGCTTGATTTAATCTCTGGCCGCAGGCTGCACCGTATCAAAGTGGTATGCGTAACTAGCCGAGCGTGACGTCATCGGACGAATGCGTTTCGGTGGACGGTAAGGTGCCGCCCCGTTCGGACACGGTGTGCCGTCGGGTTGTCTCAACTGGAAAATCCAAAGCACGCTAGCCAACCGAGTCCTGGCGCTGAATTTCTGCAGTCGGTCGACACGGGTTATCTACTCAAGTGTCTGACTCATCCCACATTCGGAGTACATCGGAACGCCCAGGTGACAGGATTGGAATAATTGGCTTGGTTTCGGGTTTCGGATGGCTGGTCACACAATGTGGTTATGTTCCCAGATAACCGCGGAGACACCGGCTTGGTTGAAGTTGTAGGTGCCGTCCGGCGGTGGGCCAACGGCACTTTCGGGATCGGCGGATTGCAATGCAATTCCGAGTGCAACGGTCGTGAGGATGACAGCACCAGTGGCCAACCCCGCGACGGATGTATGGCACGGCGCGCCTCTGTTCGCGCTGCAATTGAGTATCCATAGCGTTTCGGCGACAACACCACGGTGGGAAGTGACATAGAGATGCAAGTTATGTCGCGTCGCGCGCCGGCGCTTCGGCGAGCGCGTCGAGAAATGATCGCGCCCAGCGATCGACGTCATGGGCGAGCACTTGGCGTCGCAGCGACCGCATCCGGCGCCGTGCTTCTTCGGCCAGCTGGTTGAGCGCCGCTTCGATCGTGTCCTTAACCCCTTCTAGGTCGTGTGGGTTGACTAGATAGGCCTGCCGGAGTTCCGCGGCTGCTCCGGTGAATTCGCTGAGGACGAGCGCACCGCCGAGATCGTTGCGGCACGCGACGTATTCCTTGGCCACTAGGTTCATCCCGTCCCGCAGCGGGGTGACCAACATGACATCACTTGCCACGTAGAACGCGATGAGCTCGTCGCGGGGAATTGGGCGGTGCAAGTAGTGCACCACGGGATGACCGACCTCGCCGTATTCGCCGTTGATATGGCCAACTTGGCGTTCGATGTCGTTGCGTAAAATCTTATAGCTTTCTACTCGTTCGCGGCTCGGTGTCGCTAGCTGGACTAGAACGGTGTCGTCGCGCTTCGCCCGACCCTCGGCGAGCAGTTCAGCGAAGGCCCTCAATCGAACATCGATGCCCTTGGTGTAGTCGAGTCGGTCAACGCCGAGCAGGATTTTGCGGGGGTTACCTAGCTCAGCCCGGATTTCGCGGGCGCGGCGCCGGACGTTGCGGTCGCGGGTGGCTTGGTCGATTTCTTTGGAGTCGATCGAGATGGGAAACGCGCCCACTTGGACTGTGTGGGACTTCAATTGCACTTCACCGAACCGTGATCGCACACCAACCAATCCGCGCGACGTGTTAGCGCCGAGCAGATGTCGGGACAGGAACAGGAAATTCTGCGCACCGCTGGTCAGATGGAATCCCACTAGGTCGGCCCCGAGCAGACCCTCGATGATCTCGGTGCGCCATGGTATCTGCATGAACAGCTCCACCGGCGGGAACGGGATGTGCAAGAAGAAACCGATGGTCAAGTCGGGCCGCATTATGCGCAGCATCTTCGGTACCAATTGCAGTTGGTAGTCCTGCACCCATACGGTCCCACCGTAGGCGGCTGTGCGTGACGTTGTTTCGGCGAAGCGCCGGTTGACATCGACGTAGCGTTCCCACCATTCGCAGTGGTAAATGGGCTTTACGATGACGTCGTGGTATAGCGGCCACAGCGTGGCGTTCGAGAACCCCTCGTAGTACTCGGCGACATCATGTGTGTTCAGCCGTACCGGATAAAGAGTAAGGCCATCCTGCACGATCGACTTGATGGTCAAGTCGAGGTCCACGTTGTCGTTTATTACGCCCGGCCAGCCGACCCAGGCCCCGCGCCGCTGACGCAGCAGCGGCTCTAGCGCTGTGACCAACCCGCCTGGACTGCGCTTCCAGATCGCAGTGCCATCGGGAAGTCGCACCTGATCAACTGGCAGGCGATTGGCGACCACTACAAAGTCGGAATCCCCGAGGTGCTTGTCACTTGAGGTCTTCGAGCCATGGTTACCCCGCGAAGTCATTTACGTCTCGTGTTTCGCTGGCCCAATGCCGAGCATAGATAGGAAAATCCGGCACTCGTCCGCGTCGTTGGCATACGCGGCGACGACGCGCCTGGCCTGGCTTGCCGTGCTGTCGGCCAGTGGCTCGACGTCGTCGATTTCGCCAGGGTCAGATTTCGTAGACATTACTTAACTGTAAGGGTAACGCGTACTGCGTCGCAGCCTGTCGCATGAATTTTAGCGTTTATCATGGTCAGATTAGTGGCCAGGGGAGGAGGTGGACAATCAGGGACCGGCTGGTGCCGATACCGACTCAAGCCAGGCAAATCACGCCTGGCTGAGTGTACGGCACAGATCGCCGAGATTCTGGGCAGGCTGTCAATGTCGACACGGTCAGGACGCGATTGAGATCGATCTCCTAGCTAATTCGAGGCATCCGTGATGCCGTTTTGTTGAGGGCGTGCAACTGGGTGGCTATCGGCCCTGGGGTGGACGACTGCCGCACAGCTGACGGCAGGTGCTTTGACCGGTGCCGAGGTCGAAAAACGCGACGGTCCAAGCGCGAACAACTGGTTGTCTGACGCACTTCCCGTAGCCTGCCGCACGTTTGTCGGTTTGAGCTGATGCTTGTCAGTCAGTGGCAAGTAAAGAACTGTGCTGCGGGAAAATAATATCCTAAACGGCATGGAGACTCGCCTGATGGCGCTCAAAACTCCGGGAGGAAAAAACAATGATCCTCATTCCAGCCGATGCCCAACAATATCGCCTTCTCGAGGTCGTACATTGGCAAGCGCTGTTACAGTGAGCAAGAAGTCGGTGTCTTCATCGACTTGGCCGAGCAGGAGCGGACTCGACATATCGAGGAAGACGTGGAGTTCCGCAATCGGAACGCTGAACTGCGCAACCAGGATGGGGCTCCGCAACCGAGAAGTTGCGCTGACCGAGCGAGAAACTGCCATGTTTAATCACGAAGGCCAGGTCGTCCAGTACAAGATTCCTATATTTACCAGCACGAAGCGCAACTTTCCCATCTGGAAGCTCAACTCGCTCAGTGGGGAGCCCTGCTTCCTCAGCAGTTAGCTCAGCTTCGCCGTCGGGAAGTGCAGCTTGCCCAGCCCGAAGTGCAGGTTGCGCAGCATAAGGCTGAGCTAGCTTGGCAGGAAGCTTAACTGGCCCAGTGGTAAACTGGGTTTCGCCAGTGTGAATCGGAGTTGGGCCAGCAGTTGGACTGACAGCAAGCAGTGGCCTTCAGCGCTGGCGTAGAGGTGGCAGACTAAGAGATGACGCGGGCGGTATCAGCCTGGGTCGCAAAACGGGTCAATTTTGCGTCACATCGCAAGGAGGGGCGGACAATCGCTTCGGTTCACGACCGCTATGACATGGAACGGATGGCGATTCGGGTGGTGGCAGACACGCTCGGTAACACCATCCCTGAGACAGGGTACGAGCGGCTGTGCAGGAGCGATATTGACAACGACGGTTCAGCCGTGGCTTCCGAGCAAATTCTCCCCAATTGACCAGTCGAAGCAACAGAACGCAGAACATGCCCGTCTCGTGGCCTTACTCAGGACTGCCGCGGCTCTTCTGGCAGCGGCACTTAATCAGCCGTAGTGGTGTGCCGTCGGAACCGACGGGTAGAGCAGGTCGGGGTGCACGGTCGGACTGTTCGATGTTGGAGGAACTGTTGGCATGGTGAAGATTTGCAGCTACTGACACCGATCAACCTGGCGGCGAACGCTCTGGGTGTTGGCTGCTAATGTGCAAAGGACCGGGGGCCGGGTATGCAGCGATCCTGATAAGTGAGGTAGGCCGAATGACAATTTCCGGCCAAATCAACAAACAAAAGAGTTTTGGTGGTCTAGAAGACTCTCGATGGCGATCGCATCGCGCGGATCTGGTTCAACCGGTCCGGCGTTCACAACGCGCAGAACTATACCTTAGCTGTTTCAACTTGATGAGGCGTTTTGCCACACCGAGGCTGACGGCGCCGTTCGTGTGGTGATTTTGGCGGCGCGCAGCAGGAATCTTTCCGCTGGTCACGACTCGGGCTCGGACCCGGAGTTATTGGAACACAAGCTCGGACCGGTGCAACATCCGGCCTTCCGTTCACACGATGCTACCCGCGATGCGGTCGCAGAGAAGACCTAAATCTGCGGGAGGGGCACTACATTAATTCTAAAACACCTGTCGCTGGCGTGACCTGCGTAAAGTCACCACCATCCAGGTTCAGGGCGACGCGGATATTTGCAGGCTTGATGCTGATCTGGGCATGCGATCTGATTGTTGCTGCTGATAACGCTGAAGTTCAGCGATGTGGTTGCGGTGTGCATGAGTATTACGTGCGTCGAATATTACGCTCACCCTTGGGAATTTGGTCCGCTTAAGGTCAAAAAGCTGCTGTTGATAGGCGATGCGTTTGGATACCGACGAGGCCTATCGGCTGGGCATGGTGTCCACGGTTTTCCTGCTCAATGAGCTGGGCAGGCCAAGACGCTCGAGTTCGCCCTCCGCGTCGCCGAACGGCCCACGATAGTGACGCTGCTGATCAAGATACTCGGTCAACGCTGCCTTCGATGCTATGAGATTCACCGAGGCGCTGCGGCATAACTTCCACATGCACGAGCCTTGGGTACGCCTATTGGTCAGCCCACAACGAGAGCCGGTACCTCCGGTTGGCCTGCCGCCCGATGTGGAGGACTGGCGCACCGCTAAGCTGGCGTAAGTGGGCTTGCCACGCTGTGCCGTAGCAGCTACGGGCGGGCCACATGTTTCTATTGCGAGAACCTGCTTTTAGTTTGGGCGTAAGGGAACCAGGTGCAGCTTTCTTTAGAAGAATCGGATATTACTACATGTTTACCGGCCCTGGCCGCGGACTTGTCGCGGCCGGGGCCGCCGTCACGATCGTCGGGGCGACACTAACCGGCTGGTAGCGGCTGTCAACAGCATACAAGGACTCGAGGCTCAACGGCGGCTCGATTCGCTGTGCGACCGCCGACAGAACCGGTGAAGACGAAAACGCCCGTGTGGTGGATGCCGCGACGGTTTGGCACGGTTGGCTGCATGGTGTGGGGTGCATTGTGCGGGCCGGCTCGGAAGGCCATCGGGCCGATCTAGCCAGATTGACTCTGTAGGCGTGGCGACGTACCGTAGCCCTGGATATCAACGGGGCCAGATACATGCTCAAGTACGTGGCAGGTTAGTGATGCACGGTGGTGCTGGTTCATTCGTCGGAATTGGTCCGTCGCTGGCCAGTAAAACCCCCTGTTGGTTTGGCGCCTACGGGGTCACCAAGTCGCCTGTTGATCACATGTTGATGTTGGCCTGTCGATGAGCTCGGCTCGTCGTGGGTGAGGGGCAACGGTATTTTCGCCCAGACTTGGTCCGCACGGATCTAATTCTAGCCCGTGACTGATTCGCCGGAGCGGAACGCGGGATTACCGAATCTGCACACCGTTGCCACGGATGGGTGAGGTCGATGACATCGCCAACCTAGCAATGTTTTGCTCAGCGATGTGGCCAGTTGAATCACCGGGTAAGTCATCAATGTCGGCGGCGGGCAGATATTGCGACGCGGTCTCAACTTCTCTGCGATGTTGGAACTCGTGTTCGGCGCCGACGGTCTAAGTGGGATGGTGTGAGTCTGGGGTGGACGCCGTGCCGGTGTCGCGGTAGGTGAGCGTAGTGACGGCAGACCAGTCCAGGTGTCTGTTGCTGGTTGCCGCCAGGCTAAGCAGGCGGCCGTGCAGTAAACTGGCTCCGGGGAGCGGCATCTGCAGGTCTGATGCGCTGGTGAACACCGGCCTCCCGTCTTTGAGGCTGAGTTTCGCTACGAATCCGGCCGGCTCGAATTCCTGTAGCGCGATCAGCCCGCCGTAGGTCTGATACGCCAGCACGGTGAACAACGTTGAGGCGAGGATGTCAACTGCAGCTTGTCGACTACTGCCTTGGCGACCAGCGCGACGGCCTCGCCGACTGCTTCAATGGTCGACGTAAGCAGGAAGTTTCCGCTCAACTTCACCAAGGTGACGGTATGCGGTTGGTCGGATACCACGAAGGTCTGCTGGCCGATAGTGTCGAACAGCGGGGCGCAGCGGCTCTAGAGCTTCCGGGTCGCCCGCGGCTATCACGAAAAGTTTTGCCTTAGAGGAGGCTTCGGTTCTGTAGAACACCGGTGCCCGCCGGTATACGCTGCTGACCGGCTTCAGCGTGCGCGGCCGTCGGGCGCTCCAACAGCGCGACGCTGATGGTGCTCGATGAGATAATTGGGTGGCGCCAGGGGCTAGCAAAGTTCACAATTCTGTCTTGGCCAAACGCCATGTCCTCGACCGGCCCGATAGTCGGAGAACATAGAGAAAACAACCGCACCACTGCTGGCTTCGGCTGCGTGCCGCCGTCGCGCCTTGCCGAACGAGGGATTCCGCCTTTGTCGGGTGAACCGGTTGTAGACGGTGACCTGGTGACCGGCTTTCAACAGCTTGGCAGCCATGCCGCTGCCCATGCTCCCCAGGCTGATAAATTAGATGTTCATGTCATCCACCATGCCGGGTTTTCCGAGGCTTGGTGAAAGATGAAGAATGTGCTATCCGAGGCGTCTCGCAGGTTATCGGACCCTAGGGACCGGTGCGGCGTCGGGTATCGGTCAAGCCACCGTGTTGCGGCTGCTGGACGAGGGGGCCACTGTGGTAGGGGCCGCGACATCGCCGGCGGACGGGCTGATCAAGTACCCGTGCTCGGGCCGATGAGGCGGCAATCGGCAACCAGCTGACCACTATCCAGATATAGATGTCGTTAAGGAGGATTCCGTCATCGAGGGCGTACGCTGGGCAGTTGAAACGTTCCTCGGCTTGGATTCATTGATTAACGCTAGCCAGAATCTTGGGTGCAGCTCACACTCCTCAAATCAGCACGCAGCAGTGGAATCGAATCATCCCCTCAACCCGGGACCGGTACTTTCCTGGTGGTCCGCGAAGTACTGCCGACGCTACTCGCCGAATTCGCGCAGCGCGATTGTGCATTTCAGCTCCACTTCGGCATCTTTTGCGCGCCCGTAGATGGAAGCATACGCGGCTAGCAAGGTCGGTATTCAGGCTTTTACCCATTCATTGGCACTCGAATACTCGAGGGAGGGTTTGCGTGCGGTCTGCGTTGGGCCGGGCTACCTCCCGAAAGATGCTGCTTGGTCGCTGTTTCTCAGGCTCATGCCTATACCGTCCACTGCGCTGCAATCCAGCAGCATCGGGATGGCCAATCCTGCTGCCGTTGTTGGCGTCGATCGCCATGCCGGTGTCCTAGGACGTCCTAGGAGGCACGTTCATCACCGGCACTGAAATTCACATCGACGAGGTACCTACGCCTAGTAGTCTGATTAGTGGCGATCCTAACGCTCGGCGTCGCCGTGTTTGCGATCGCCACTAGTTGACGCAGGGGATGCCACCGCCGTCGATAGGTTTCCCTTGGTCGGGCGTAGGGTAAGGGCTGGTGTTGTAGCTGTACGGAGGATATGTTCCGACCTTCTGAGAAGTGATGGTTTCGTCCATTGTGCTGTCCTCGTCGGCGGGCAACGAATAATTGGTGTCAACGATCACTCGGATGTGTCCGGATGCCAACTTAGGATCCGCTTGATTAGGGGCGTCAATGCTGAGCAGGGTGGCCACGTTCTGGGCATCAGTGTCTGCTCCGGCGCCGTATTGGATCGAGGTGGTAGTCGGCTCGCCTGAGCTGCGGTCGCGGACCTGACCTGCAGTGTAGCCGTGCTTTTTCAGCGTTTGGAATACCTCGCTGGCGAGTCCGGTCAATCTTCCGGCATTTATCACGTCGACGACAGTGGACGGATTTGGCTTGCTGGGAGTTGCTGTTGCGGGTGAGGCGGTGCCGATCGTCGACGCTACCTCAGCTTTGATAGCGACCGGGTCAATAATGTTAACGGCTTGCCCATTGATGTTATCATAGCGTACTACCGGCAGCGTCCGGAATTGGGTACGGTTTTCTCCTACGTCGTTCGCGAGCGTTCCTAATCGTTGGATCAAGTCTTCGTTCCAACCTGCCGATAACACGACATCTTTGCGCGCCACCGCCATCAAGCTCCTGAGCTTGTCTAGGTTGGTGAAGGTGCCGGTGTCCCCAAGCTCCCGCATGACTGAGGATATGAATGCCTGCTGTCGATGGGTGCGGTCAAGGTCCCCATTGTCGAGGCCATGACGCTGCCGGACAAACGCGAGTGCTTCTGAAGCATCCAGTCGTTGTCGCCCGGCTGGGAAGTCGGCACCGGAATATGAGTCGTAGACGGCGTGATTGAGGCACACTTCAACACCACCCAAGGTGTGGGTCAGATCATAGAAACCGGCTAAATTGACCTCGGCGAAATAGTCGATCGACACGCCGGTCAGGCTTCGCACTATGCGCAAGGTTGCTGCCCGGCCGGCTTCGCGCCCCTGTGTCTCCAGCTCTTTCTGATCCGTGACACCCTGGTCGATGAGTTTCTGGGTGACATATTGCTTGGTCAGCCCGTAGGCCTCTTTGATCTTGATGTGATTGTATCCGGGGACGTCGCTGAAGGGCACCCAATCATCGCGGGGGATCGAAAATGCGACTGCTTTGTTGTCGGCACCGACGTGCACCAATATCAGGGTGTTGGTGTTGTAGCCCCCGTCGTTGGAATCGCCAGCGTGCAGCTGCTTCAGGATCGACCAAGGTAGATCATTACCCTGCTGGTCTTTGCGTGAGTCTAAGCCTATGAGCAAGATGTTTATGTTGTTATCGGTGGATCGCGGATCGTCCGTGGTGAGAGCTTGCGAAACGGTGATGTCTTCTAGCGCACGGTGGGCTACCCAATAGCCGGCTCCAGTCAGCAGCACTGCGACGAACGATGTGAGCGTCATGAAGCTCCGAGTCAGCGCTATGCGGATTCGCGACGGCTTATGAATGGCGCGATGCCGGTGCCGAGGATTGTGGGAACGCGCCATCAGAAACCTCGACTCATTACGAGCGCACCACTTAGCACCGTATAAACGGTTTGCGGTGATGTCGCAGACAGCATGGCATCAAGTATGCGGTAGCTTGCTGTGAAGCCCCCAATCGAATGGGCTCTCTCGAAGGTCGATGTGGGCAGAATCACCTGACCGGATGCGGCGAAATTCCTGTCTGTATCTGGCCCGTTACCAGTATAGCTTGACTAAAGCCCCGTAGCGTTTGTACGACCCCCCGGGGTCTTGGGCCTGACCATAGTAGGAGTAGGTGTCTAACTTGATCGACCTCAACTCGTGCTCGCTAGGTAGCCCAGTACCACCGTCGCCGGCTGTGGTGCACGGTTTCCGGCGGGTGTGGGACAGGACACCGGCGGGGCTGCGATTGGTCATTCCGATCGCCTTGTTGGCGGATCGTGGGTTTCTAGGTCTGTATGAAGTCGTCGCGAACTGATCGGTCACGGCTGCTGAGCAAACTCCTCTGCCAGGTGCGGTCTGGGTCAACATCGCCATCTTCTATGACAGTGTCCTCGGTCGATGTCACGCATCTGCGAGGTATGAGGTATGTAGTGTTGCGGCTGGCTGTTTGATTCACTTAGCCATTGCGGCCGAGCATGGATTCGCAGACTGCGGAGCTTACTTATCACATCATTAACAACGGCACGAAATTCATCATTCATCCAACTGGGTCCACAGCAGGGCGCCGATGATTTGTTGATTGCTGCCATCCAAGGCGACTGACAGACCAATTAAGGTGGCACGTCCCAATTAAGGTGGCACGTCCGGACCTACATCGGCACTGATGCCGCCAGGACCGCTCTGAATACTGTCGAGATCAACCTGGACTTGACGAAATTCGAAAATCACCAACGAGAGGTGCACTCCGGGATCACTATATTACTTATTACTTCACTTTTCGGCTCACCACCGAGCGTGGCCGCCAGGTACGCAACATCTGTCACAGTTAGCAAAGCCGGTGTTGGCGTAAGGGGTCCTCGACAGTACAGGTATTCGATGTGCCAGGGGCCGGTTATCCAGTCGGCGCGGAAGTGGTAGCCCAGTTGTGGATCAGCGTCATTCACGACGCCAATCCTCCCACGTTTGGCGTAAAGCTGGGCGGATCCCAGGTCACGGACTGGGGGTTGGATGGTACTTCCGGCGTACGCCCCTTTTGCTTCGCGATCTAGTCATCGACGACCTGCTACTAGGCGTTGGCTTGATCTTCGCTATAGTGTGCTGAATCGGCGGGGCACATCGCATTCGCGTCTCACATGCGTTCGGTCGTGTCGACCAACATAACCTCGGTTACTGGTGAGTATGCTGCTGCGTAGCCCATCAGCACGGCCGTCATGATAAATCCGGTGATTGCTGTGGTGCCGAACGAGCCGGCAGGTCCGCTGCTTCAATTGAGCATGCTCCCCTTCAGGGATGCGCATCGGATCTTTTTAACCGAGCGGTGTACTTTCGGGCCCGTGTGGGGATCAGTTACCGGACCTTCTCGGTTTCGTTGCCCGACTTGCAATAGAGAAACTGTATAGTCGAACTCATGACGATTTCGGCGATGTATGCACCAAGTGGTTCAATTTAGTATTTAGTGTATTCTTTTTAGTGAATGTTGTCTTGCGTGTCTAGTGTCGTAGCTACAGATTAGCCCGGCGCACTACACTATACTTTGAACGGTATCGTGCGCGTCGATTGCAAGTACAACGGCGATCCCGATCGCAAGGTGCCCGGTTCAATGCGTACCGTGCCGGTGAAGGAGGCGCCGTGGTGGCGGTGAATACGGCTCGGCTTGGGTGGTACGGTAAGCGCCGCCGCCTATCATCTGATGTTCCGGGGGATGTCGGGTGCTGGCTTGGAGTAATACGAGCTTACCCAAGACAAGGGCTCCAGCCATGACGAAATTGCGGATCATTCGCCAGTTCTATTTCGAAGCCTCCGGTTATGTTCCGCTGTTATTATGAGTTGTGCTAGAAGCTGGCCGCTGACGCTCAGCGCGACGTCTACCAACTTACCGGGGGACCACCAAGTCGCTGCACCGTGCCTGGCAGCATGCGCTCCAGTCCCCAATGGGATCTGCCGCACTAGGTGCTCGACATCGCCGAGCTTATAACCCAATTCTCGCACTTCAGTCCCCAGCCCACCGATATCGCACTCTACGAAGCCAAAGCCGGATTCGCGTGGCCGGAGCCGACCGTGCGCGCACTTCCGGGTTTAGCCGAAAAGGCAGTGTTAACATTGCAATTCGATGCTCCAATGCTAGCTTGTGATGAAGAACCTCTGCAGCGATAAGTGTGCTAACTGGGCGCGGGTCCTATGTCGCTAAGCAGTATGGTGGTTTGCCTGAGTGGCTTGGGACCACAGGTGCTGGATCAGTTCGGTATATCTGCTTATGGTGGAACGTTAGGTGACGTATTGGTCGTGCTGAAAGTTGGCACTTCCGGATTCGAAGACCATCTATCTTTATCTATCGAGAACGCTCCAGGTGAACATGTTTACAGCTTTCCAGCGATAAATGGACAGGATGGTGGTTACCCACTCGTGTCCTACGTTGAGCGGAGAGCTGTTCCACCTGCTAATCATCCATTGGCAGGAATCTAATGGGGCAAAAACGATCTAGATTCACGGCATGCAGAAAAAGCCGCAAGGCACAATGACTGAATCGCCCAAATGGCGTCTAGTTCAGAACCCCGAGGGTGGCTGATGTAGAGAAAAATGACGCATTGCAGGGTTTTCCTTAAGAGAAGCAGAGTTAGTATGTCTTTTGTGGTCGTAAACACCTCGGCGTTGTGTCAATCAGCCTTTGACTTGAAGAACTTCAGTGAAGAAATGCGTGAAATCAAGGATACGGCAATCATAGGTTTAGTGCTCCTGGCTAACGACTGTGTGTCGAAGTTGGTGGCGAGCAGCCTCCACGAGCACTTCACCCAACAGAATCCTCTCAGATCTCGAAGATTCTTGACCTGTAGCGACTTAAATTTGCTCCTTAGGGTCGAGGCGTATGAGGACCCGAGAACCACAAGACCCAAAACGTCCACTGATGTAACTGAAGATGATACCGGCATCGCAAACATCGATACGAGTGCCGGCAGTCGTTAACAGCCGAAGGGAATGAAGAGATGCCTGATAGAAAATATCACTGAAGATCAACTCCGGCCACCTGTTTGACTTCCTTAGTTATGAGTTTGCCATACGTTAATCTAATGCTACTAGATTAACTCTAGTAGCATTATGTAACTGCGCTGGTTCTAGGGAACTATGATACTTCATCGACCGTTTCGAGGTGTTGGCTTATCAAATGTCTTTCACATTTGAGTTGTTGAAGGAGTGGATCAGGCGCTGCAAGAGCAGTGGTCAGGTCAATCGGCGATATGGATGGCCGAGACAGCCGAGAATTTTCAGCCGGTGGCTCGATGCCTTCTTGCTAGAGCCTGGGAAGACCGTCCTTTAAGATCCATGACATCGCGCGGGGCTATTCCAGAAGCATTGTGTGGAATGAAGTCGCCAGGAGAGATTGCCGATAACCGTGCTCAGCGGGAGACTTTGATTTCTGGGTTAGAGGGACACGATGAGGTGATCGCGGCATTCGATAGCGAATATGAGAGGTTCTGTGCCTAGGACGTCAAAGCGATGCGTTTGTATAAGATAACGCTGTGTGCTGCGTTGGTGGTCATGTCTTCGCGGAAGGAACAGCAGGCTGATCCTGAGTTGGTTGGGATCCATATATCGTGGCGAGCGAGCTAGCGATTTGATTGTTTGATCTTGTTCGAAGATGGTTTTCTGATCGGCGAGTAGTGCGATACCGCTGGTCTGCTTTGAAATATTGAGGTGACCCCGTCGTAGTAGTCCAGCCCGGTTTCTGAATCAGGTTGAATCTTTCTTGGTTCGTAGCCGGCTTCCTGCTTGAGATATATCGCCTATAGGGAACGAGCGCACGTGACTGTTAGTGGGCGTTTTCGTATTCCTCAGGTGGGACGTAGTCGAGGATGCTGTGCCGGTGTTTCTCGACGGTCCGGTGTAAGACTGCCGTAGTGTAACTGTGTTTCCGCCGTTCGCGTGGTTGGCTGTTGATGGATATGGTGCGGCAACAGGTGTGGTGTAAGCATTTGTTTTCAGTCGGTCGGCTGGGAGACGTTGAGCTGGTCCATATGGTTTCGCGGTTGGCGGTGCGGGCAGCGGCGAGGTCTTAGTCGCGTTCTTTAGAGTTGCGGCCGTAGCTCGACGATTTGTTGTTCGAGAGTGACAATGCGTTGCTGAATTCGTCGATGTCGATGGGTGAGCCCAGTCCGGTTGCGCGCCAGGCGTGTTCGCCGAGAATTTCGGGTAGGCGTGGGTCTCGAGTTGTTGGGTGCTTGCGGCCATGCGTGTGCAGCGCTGCTGGGTGACGAGCAGGTCGGTTTGCCGTAAAGAGCGGGTAAACCCAGGGTTGATGTCGGGTTTGGTAGTTGGCCGGGTTTCTGTGACGTGGATTCGTTAGAGCAGGTAGCGGTGGCAGTAGAGGAATGTGCGGTCGACCCCGGCACGTCGAGCAATGCCGGTAACGTTGAGTTCTACGCCGTCTTTGACGGCGTTGTCCAGCACGGCTAGAATGTGGTTGGCATCTGTGTAGGCCGTCGATCATCGTGTCGTCGGTAGGGTGTGGTGTTGGTCGTCATGTGGTTCTTTCCGGGCGCAGGTTGGGAATGGTTGGCGGGTAACCAGGTCTGCCGCGCATGATGCTGCGGTGGCGGTACACGACGGTGACGGCTTGTTCAAGTTGTTATCGCTGTCCATGTTCGAACTCGCCAAGCCAGTTTCGGATCTAGTCGATCAGACGGCGGACCTCTTCGTCTGATGGCACCCCGTCGGTACGTGTCCAGTCATCGAGGTCGATGGTGGCGCAGGAGTTCGTGGCTGTGCAGCAGATCATAGCGTTAGGAGTGTAGGTCGGGCAGGTAGGAGACGTCGGTGCGGAAGTAGTCACGACCGGCGCAGCGGAACCGGAATGGGTCCGTCCTTAACGTTGGACGGTTCGGTGTTAGAGGCTGAATGGGACGGCTACTTTGTCGACGGCGCGGTGGGCGTGCTAGGAATCCAACAAGGTGTGGACTGGCGCCATATGCGGTTGCTGTGTCGGTCGAACTACAATGCAGTGGCGTGGTCGACGACTTGACGGTGTCAAGTTTGCGGTGCGACATTGGTTCGCCCAGCACTTCGACGGGAACGTCGGCTTCGGCGTGGCGTTGGGCGTAGCTGTATCGGTAGGTGGAGAGCAGTATCTTGACTTTGTCGTATTCGATGCAGGCACCGATGTGCAGCAACGGCATTTGGTCGATCTGTTCGGTGGGGCGAACGCCAAGCTGAAGGCGGTGATCGCCCGGTGCCCGCCGGGATTCGCTGGTTGGTGGGCAGTAGTTTGAGCTTGCCGATTACGATTTTAGGGTAGACAGTCCGTACCCGCTTCTCTAAATGAGAATCACGGCGGCGATTTGCTTGTTGATGGGAAGGCGGCGTGCGGGTCGTTTGGCCTTGTGGCTGTCGTAGATCAGTACGGGAAGTCCGTCATCGGCTCGGGTCAGGCAGTCGTAGTCTAGTTCGCAGATTTCTTCAGGCGTTATCTGGGATCGATGGCCAGTTCAATGGCGGTATGTATCTCTGGAGAGGTTAGCTGATTTAGGTGTGTGCAGAGCTGATACATGATTTCTGGGGACGTCCTCAGTTTGCTAGTCGTGGTTATTGTGCAGTTCTGACCCGTTCCGGTGGCGCGCCCGCCGGGACGGGTCAGTCCTATGGCGGAGATGCGTGTGAGCACGGTGCGGACTTCCGGGTCTCGCCGCTAATCGGCCCAGCCGATTCCAGGTAGGCCAGCCGGTGCAGGAACGCTTCCGTATCGGCTCGCCCCAACACCGCCGGGTGTGTGCCGCGGTCTTTACGCATCCGCAGTGACTCCTATAGTCGTGTCAGGCAACCCGATGTGGTGGCCGCACACCACCCAGGCCAGTGCCGGTGCGCATCGCAGTAGCGACTGTCGTGATGGCGGCTTTGGTGGGTGCACGCGGAGACCGCGCACAAAGCCAGCGACTCAACTGTTTCCCCTGACGATGGGTGAAGAACTGCTCGACGTCGACGCCCGGAAACGCACGGTTGCTGCTCGGCGTGAGCCGAGTACAGGCCCGACTGCGCCAAGCTTCATTCCTGCGTGAAGCCTTCAATGATGCAGGTGTCGGGTTCGCGGACCGACCGTTGGCGACTCTGCGATGGCAGTGAAACGATCTCGTGTTTACACAACTCGTGTTCGGTGAGTCGACGCTTACATTAGGCGCAGATCCTCGACGCTGCCCGTGCGGTCGTCGAACAGTCCGCAACCTACACACAGGTCAGCCCAGCAGCGGACTACCTGGGGTGCTGAACGACAGCACACGTCGTCGTGGGTCCCGCTCGGCCTCGCCAAGAAGGCAGGTTCAATCACCGCGGCGTGCCGGTTGACGCGCTCGCTGACGAACACATGTAGCTATGTCGGTCCGCTCGGGCGGCCTACTTAGCTAGCTTGTGCGGTGTTTACCAGTCTACCCCGGGCCGATTTGCGCGGATGTTGGACCAGCTCGACTACTTCTCATAATCGGCCTGGGTCGGGATGCAGATAGACCTGCAACGAACTCATCGACACATGCCCCCGCAGGGCGGTGATCTCGCCCGGGACGGCACCCGCGTCGTTCAGGTTGCTGCCCGAACGCGTGCAGCAGTCGATGCTGTGTCACACACTCAATCCCTGCCTGAAGCGAGCATGCGGCCATCAATTTGTTAATCGCATCCAAGGCCGCATCGGCGCCCCGATTGGTTTGGCGAAACAGGTTGACCAACAAGAATTCCGACTTGTCCGATCGTCACAGCGCAAACCGCTCGAAATTGTAGACGCCGAATACCTGTACCAGTGGAAAATCCAGCAGTAACACGTCCTGGCGACGGGACTTTGTTCACGCCCCGTTCGGATTCTGACGATCCGCCTCGTTCAGGTATACCGTAGCATCTCACAGCCCAGCAGCTTTGAGTCGGTCAGCAGATGGACATCCAGAGTGCTGCAGTCTATATAACTGGGTTCAGCGCAAAACGGCCCTGACTCAAATCAATAACACGATCAGTCGATCCCGAGCTGACCCAGAGGCCCGGAACAGTGTCACCATCTCGGCGTAACTGGCATGGTACACTGCCGCCTCTGGCTTGTGCAACCTATGTCGTGCCTGCGTCCGCCAGGCCATTCGATATTGCTCACCGAAGGTCTGTTCAGGCAGATCACACTTGTTAGTCGGCTCTTAGATCAGTGGCATCAACTCGCCAGACGCTTGTCCGGATGTCACCGCGTGGGCGACGAACCCCTGCACTGGCGGTCAGCACACCGTTGATCCGCCATGTACCACGCACCAGCTAGACGCCCGGAACAGCCAATACGTGCCCATCCACCACAACTGCGGCGCTGGCTTGCGGTCCTACATGCCGCAGCCAGGTGATGAACAACCCCAGTGCCCCCACGTCCCCATGCCAGTTCTGGCCGGTACGGACACACCAACTCAGGAACAATGCGATCGCACCCGGGTATACGACCGCGTGGTCAGCTTCGAATCGTCACGACCAAATCGGACATGGCGCAACATCGCCCTCGCCGTGGCCACCATCGTCAGGTCTTCGTTGAGCACCGTCCAATACCGCACCCCAGAGGGCAACCTCACTGAAACGCCCTAATCCCGATATCCTGCTTGTAGCAGGCAGTTTTACGACTACCAGACATGAGGGCCCACCCACCGCCCGGCAGATCTGTCGCACGCGCGTGTTGCTGGTTTGTTTATATAACCCTCACGCAACAGGTCGACTTAACCCCAGAAAACGTCTGCGTCGGTTGTAAACTCGCTCGATCCAGTCCATCGTCGGGTATCCGACGGTGTCGAGGGCCCGCGGCAGGCCGGTCCGAAGCGGATTGCCTGGACTGGTTGCCTCGGTGAACACGATCGACGCATACTGACTGCCTGCCATTCGCAGTGATGAATCAAATCTTCTTCGATGCTGTGGCCGTGATGGTTGCGCCGCCACAGTGACGTCTGGAGAGCTGTGGTGAGCATGGCAGTATCTTTAGTCTTGTACACCTGCCAGCTCGCAATCGGTGGTTGGGAGCCGTGGCGGTGAAGTCACGGTCGAGTAGCTCGGCGGCGTGCTGGGCATCTTTGCCACCTGGGATCGTGGTGCGGTGTTTTTGGCTCCGGGGTAATCCCACAAACCCGTCATCGCGCATCAGCCAGTCCTCCAAGCCGCTTGATGGCCTTTACGCCACGGTTAGACGGCTATCTTGCGGTGCTCATGCAGAGTCGACGGTGGTAAGCGGCGCATCGGTGCGGTAAACATCCGAAACGGTGTGGATCGAACCGATCGATAATGAATCGAGGTGATCCAGCACTAGCCTCAACCGCGCGCTCACGCTACTCGACCGGGTAAGCTTGGCCATAATCGCCATCCTTCTCACCGAAGGAAGCGGCATTAAACCTGAAACGGTTCATGATTTAAGTGAATCTTGTGTTTTGATGCGTTCAATCTACTGGTTTACCGGGGAGACGTGTGCGACCGTACGGTGGTTGCGAGGATTGGGATTGGCCAGCGCCGCGGTCATCGCCCCGAAGGTATTCGCGAGTATGGTGCTCGCCGAATATGCCCCGAGTCCGGGTCTCCGGCTCTGTGATGAAAGCAGCATTTGCACCGCGGCTTGCGTGGCTCGAGGCAACGACGGCAGTTCCTATCTCCTGACCATTGGACATTGCGACGCGTATGACGGTTCGGTATGGCCCTATGGGCCAGATGTCCCACTGGGCAAGCGCACCGTAAGCGAAAACGAAGGCGACAGGAAGGATGCCGCTATCATTCTCCTTGACCTCAGTCAAGGTTACTCAAGCGGTGATGTATACAGCCAGCTTCTCCGGAATGTGTTGAGCGAAAATGAGATTCAGTTAGGTATGTTGTTCTGCAAGGTCGGTGCCATTACCGGTGAGACTTGCGGAACCATCAAGAGTATGGACGGCGATGTGGTGGAAGCCAGCGTGTACAGCTTGTCGGCCGGCAGTGGTAGTCCTGGCTTCGTGAAGAACGTAGACGGCATTGTGAGTGCAGTCGGGATCTTGATGTCATCACCAGAAGGTGACGATCACACGACGTACTTCGTACCTATGCCTCCATTGCTTGAAAAACGAGGCTTGCAATCCTTCCCTGAAGTACTCAAGCGACTCAGTCCCCGTCTCGTCGGGTGGGGCAGTGGCTCGTAATCATTTCCATCGATTCTCGCCCGCATTCTGACGTTTGCCGCCATGACGTTTAGTACCCGATAGCACCGAGGGTCGGCGATGTCATTTGTTCTTGTGGCGCCGTACATGCATGGAGATGGCGGCAGCGGATGTAGCGTGGATCGGTGCCTCAGTGGCGGTTGGCAATCTGGCCGCACTCATCCCGACGACTGAGTGGGTGGCGGCGGGCTGCGTATCACGAGCAGTTGGTACGCGCCCTGAGTGCAGTGGCGGCATCGTATGCGGATACGGAGGCAGCCCCATGTCTATGCAGGGGGCCGTTGGTGTAGTGAGTTTAGCCGTTTCCACGGTCAGTGACGCTTGGATTGGTAACTCGTTCAGCCAGGTGTCGGTGTGATGATCGATGCCTACCATCGAGGCGCTGTGTGGCTGCGATCTGATCGGCCACGATGTCGCCGGAGCTGCGGTAGTCCTCAGCAGTCGATGGGCAACGTGGCAAGCCCGATAGACACTGCGGTGCTCGGAGTTCAACTCACTCAGCTGGGCCAACTACGGGCGCGGCCATCGTCAACGTGCTAGCGTGCGCAGGGCACCTTTGCTGGGATCTTCGAGTCGAAGTTGATAAGGATGCAGAAGACCGCTTAACCGTTGGTTGGCATGCTGAGAATGAACTCGCAGGTGTTGGTCGGGTTCAATGAAATCAACGCTGGCCTTTTCGATGCCTTACAGTAGATCAATCTCGCGGTCCTGGTATATCTTATGTAGGCTCGTGCTCCTGGACTCTCAGATTTCCTTGTCCCGATGCTGACCTGCTAGGTGCCACCAATTTTAGCGGGGTGGTTTTGACTAGGCCTTTACTAGTGTGCTTCAAAACGATGTATTCCACCGTCGTGGTCCACCCGATCTACACCACGAATATTCATATCATCGATATCGCGTATTCAAGCTAATTTGTGATTGCGGTCGGAACGTTAACCAACAGGGTTGAACGCTGGTGTTTAGGGGTCTCGCCGGCGTCCTTGTTTACCGAACTGTTCGCCGACACGCATAATCTGATTATGGTGCCGTAATTTGCGGTCTACAACATTGGATCATCCCTTATTCACTGGCGATCCAACGACGATTATGAATGCGGTTCAAGTCAGTGTCGACGAGGTCGGCGCGGCGAATGTTCAGTTCCTTATCGCGGTGACTCATGACGTGATCGAGGTAGTGGGCGGCAGCTTGGCTGGCCTATCGACCGATCTGACTAACCGGCTGCCGTAACTGCGCGCTCAGACCGCGCGTGCATTGACAGTTGGAGCCCCCTGTCAGGATTGAACTGACGACCGCTCGCTTACAAGGCGAGTGCTCTACCACTGAGCTAAGGAGGCGTAAAACCGGTGCAAGCCTAGCTGCTCATTCGTCGGCGTCGATGACGCGTTGCGACCGCACCGACCAGGACGGTGAGTGCCGAGGTGAGTAGCGCTGCAGTGACATGCGTCGTTAAGTAGTGTTGTTGGGTGTGTTGACCACCAGGGTCAGCACGGAAACGGCGTCTTGCAGGGTGGCGATAGCGGGCTCCAGCGCTTCCATCTCGGGCATCAGTCGACCCAGAGTGTCGGCAAAGTTGGTGAGCTGTTCGAGTTGATCCCTCCTTTACCGTCAACCTGTCGATCAGTCCGTCTTCGGCGAGCAGCCGGTCGGCCAGCCCGCTCAGCTGCAGCGAACTGCAATCCGCCGCCTTCCTCAGTCAGGCGGTCGCGTAAACTGCCGGGCGTTGTCACCTAAGATATCTCCTAACCCGTTCGGACGCAGTAGGCGATCCACTGGCCTGTCCGATGCGATCGGGCGTCCCAACTGGTGCATCGCCATCCAGCAGTCTGGCCAGCTGGTTGGTGCACGGCAGGGCGTTATCGTTCTGAGCATGCTGGCCATTGCGTTCAAGCCGGTTTGGTAACTGGTTTCCAGGAACTACCTACTGGACTGCGAAGCTAGCGTCCAAACGAGTGCGACAGATGTGAACTGATGGCAACCGGATACCCCAAGCGCAACCACCCTGGAGGGGCGTATCCTAGTTGTTGACGACGAAGCCAACGTTGTCGAACCGCTCTAGGTGACATCAAATTCCAGGGCTTTTAGGTCCAGGCTGTGTTTAAAGGAGCCGCGGCAGCTGGACTAGGCTCGTAGTGCTCGGCCGGACGCGGTGATCTTGGACGTGGTGATGCCGGGGATGGACGGTTTCGGGGTGCTGCGCTGGCTGCGCCGACGACATTCACATCCCAGCGTTGTTCCTGATCGCGCGCGACTTGCTGCAGTACAGATCGCCGGTCTGACCCTAGGCAGCTACGACTATGGTGACGGAGCCATTCAATCTCGAGGAGGTGGTCATTAGGCTGCGGGTCATACTGTGCCGTGTCGGCAAAGGCAGGGTTGGGCAGAGCAGCACCTTGTACTGCCCGCCTATCCTTCGCCGATGTCGAACTCGACGAGGAGACCCACGAGGCCTGGAAGGCCGACGAGTTGGTATCGCTTTCTCCCACCGAATTCACGTTGCTGCGCTGTGTTGTGATTAACGCTGGCACAGTCTTGAACACACCCAACATCCTCGACCACGTGTGGTGTTATAGATTTGGTGGGCCCGTCAACATGGTGGAGTCCTATGTGTTGTATCTGCGCCGCCAGATCGACACCAGGGAGAAGCGGTTGCTGCACACCTTGTGTGGGGTAAGTAACGGGTTGCGGGAGCAGCACTGAGTTGTCGCATGTGGACTCGACTGTATGACGATTATTGCTATATTACAACAATTTTGACGCGGAATGTCGTTGCGGGTCTACTTGGTTGCCACCGTCCTAGCGCTGGTGGTCTGTGGCTTAGTTACCTCGGGGGGGGGTGCTGTCGCCTCGATCCTGTGTTTTACTTCGGTTAATTATATCCGAAGGTTAATTATATCCGAATCAATATATCCCAAGCCTGGGCATAGGTTCATTTCACTTGTGTTCAGAGTTTTAGACTCGCCACTGTCTAAAGTTTTACGTGCGGGGATATTGGTGTGCGACAGCACTACCTTTACGGTCATCAACGACCGCAACGCTGAACCGGTACTTTCGTCCAAGAATGATTTGGACCTTAATCCGACGACCCTGCCATCGGTCAACGGCTCTGATATTCAGTGGCGAGTGGTGTCGGTGCGGAGGTCGCACGACCTGATCACGGTCGTGGTCGATCTGTCCGATGTTCAGCACAGGGTCAGGTCGTTGGCCTAGTTGTGGTTCGGCATCGGGGTGGCCGGTGCTGGTTGTGGTCGGGATTGTCGGTTATGCGGTCGTGCACCGTAGCCTGCGGCCGCTGGCTGAAGTCGAATAAACCGCTGCGGTGACAGCCGCAGGCCAGCTGGACCGTTGCGTTCCGGAACGTGATACCCAAACCAAGACGGGTCGACTTTCGTTGGTGCTCAACGGAATGCTTACCCAGATTCAGGAAGCGCTGGCGTCCTCGGAGTCTTCTGTCGAGACGGCCCGTGGTTCAGATGACCGGATTTAGCGGTTCATCGCCAGCGTCAACCACGAACTACGCACTCCGTTGACCACCTGCGGCTTCGCTGAGTTGTATCGGCAGGGCGCCTGCCTGTGACGTGGCCATGTTGATGTCGCGGATCGAAAGCGAAGCAAGCTGGATGGGCCTGCCGGTGGACGCTTTGTTGCTGCTTGCCTGGATGTGCAATGGCCGCTCGCACACCGTGTATAGTAGATTGCTGGCGCTGGTCACCGATGCCGTGCACGACGCGCAGGCAATCTACCCTCAATCGCACGATCACCACGGAAGTTCTCGACGGTCCCGGGATTCCCCGAGGTGCACGGTGATGAGCGCCGGATATGCCAGGTGCTGAGCAACTTTGTTGCCAATGCTTTATAGGCATACCTCGGAACGCGTCGACGTCACCGTCCAAGTCGGCACCGATGGCGACGACGCGGGTGCTCGAAATGGTTGACCTGGGGTTCAGGCAAGAGGAGAGGCGCTGTGGGTCTTCGAGCGGCTCTATCGCACCGACTCATCTCGAGTCCGGGCCAATGGCGGTATCGTACTGAGGTGATCGATCGTCGATTCTTTAGTGCGTGCCTACGGTGGTGTGGTTACTGCGACCACTTGCACCGGGGCAGAGCTGCTGCTGCGTCACGCTGCCGCGAATAAGCGAGGTGTCCGCGTATGTTTTAGCATGGCGATGACCGCCAGCTCACGCCAGCTGAGTTAGAGCTGCCTTGATTTTGTCCTGAGCTGCGTCGAGGGATTCCGGTGACGGGTTGCGGTCGACGTTGGCAAAGCTAAAGTTGCTCAGGCTATGGGTAGGAAACACATGGATGTGCAGATGGGGTACTTCAAATCCGGCGATGATCACCCCGGCCCGTTCGGCGTTAAACGCCCGGCATACGCCCTTGCCGATCAGCTGACTCACGGCTATAACGCGACCAAATATCGCAGGATCCACGTTCTGCCACTGATCGATCTCGGCGCATGGCACTACTAGCGTATGGCCTTGTGTCATTGGCTCAATAGTGAGGAATGCGACGACGTCGTCGTCCTCGTAGACGAAGCGGCCGGGTAGTTCGCGGTTAATGATTTTGGTGAAGATCGTCGCCATGGCCTCAGCATATGCATGACGAAGTGCTGTCTGGGTGGCGCGTCCCCACAGCGCCAGGTGCACACAAGTCGTTACACCGCACCTGGGCTATCATCGTTTCCGTCGTGCAGGAGTTTTCGGGGTGTCAGAAGGTGTTGGTTTTGGGTTGGTCGTGGTCTAAGTGGGGGGTGGGATTCATTGGATTGGGTGTTGCTGTTGGTGTGTTTTCGTGTGGTTCAGCCGCTGGGTTTGGGAGGTGGTGTTGGGGGCCGCGGCCAAACGGTCAGGTTGTTGATGTTGGTGGTGCGGTAGGTGGTTGTAAGCGGTGATGTGGTGAACTTCCCAGTAGTAGTAGTAGTCGGGTACGGTGTATCCCGGCGCGGTGCAGTCACGGTCCTTGGCGTACAACAGCGATTCGATGTGCCGGGGGCTAGTCGCTTGGTGTGGTAGATCGCCAGGGCTTTAGGTCTTTATTGAATGATGGCGGGCCTGCTGTGTCAGGTGTATCACGTTACTCATGGGTAAGCTGCTGCCGCAGCCGGTGAGTACCTTGTCGGCGGTGTCCTCCAGCTCACTCAGTGTCGTTGTGACGATGATGGATTCCGGTAGCATGTTGTGCTGGAGCAATTTTTCCGACTCCAGCGGGGCGTGCAACGCGGTATCGATCCCATCATGATTATGATGCGTGGGGTCTCGGGTGTTTTTGTTGATGTCCTGTTTAGCGGTGGTGGCCAGTTTGGGTAGCACCGCTTCATAAAGTGGTGCGTAATTCGGGGGTGGTCACGCCGCGCAGCGCCGATATGCTGTTGGCTTCTTGCTTGTCCAAGGTTAGTTAGCGTCGCCGTGCGCGGTCGTTGTTGCTAACGGAAGGTACTGAGAAAGTGGGGAGATCAGTTTAGGTTGTTGGCTGCGTTGAGGAAGTTGAATGCTCCGTCGTAGCAAGCCGCCACCAATCGCCAAACAACATTGAGTTGATCGCACGAATGTCACATAAATATAATTCTATCGGAATCACTTAACCCGGTGCCACTGAAGTTATTTCGTACCACTCTGGGTTTGCGATTAGCCGTGATGGTGGTTGGTCGGGGGGACGTTATGCGGTGATATGTGTGTCTGTCCCATTCGCAGTTTCTGTGCATCGACGGATCTATAGCTGTGTGTGGCCAAGTGCTGCGTTTTTTCGAGTGTGTGGTGTCGGAACTGATGTAGATGAAGCCTTGACGGGATACACCTGGTTACGTGTCACGTCTTGGTTCTTTGCGTTTTCACCGAGTGCTGAAGCTGGGGTCTATCAGGCTAGCAACTATGCTGTGCTCAACCATGCTAATCACCTTAGGAACAACATGCTGACGGTAAGCGATACAGCAGTCGACATATCCTCCGCGCTGAACCAGGCTGACTAGATAACGAATAATTCGACACCTGCTAGCAGGACAGTAGTTGGTGTGTCTCGTCGCGCCCAGCATCTCGGGTATGTGCTGAAGCGGCGTCGGATCGGACCCTGGTGAATTGGTCCATGAGGGCTGCACCTCTCGTCTAGGTCGAGTGTTCGCCGAATCCAAAGTTTAGCGTCGGACGATGGGGCTTCCGCAGGATATCGCCGAAAATCGCGCTGAGCGAGACAAGCTGGCCACGACCCACTAACTCGGGCACTACAGCGGCTTTTGATCAGCAATCCCCCGACTACTGGAACTCGGATGTCAGCATGATTAACTCTTTACATATACTTATGCTAGGCAAATGGACATTGTGTTACAGTATTTTCTTTGTGGACGCTGCCGCCCTCGATCTCCTACGCGGCCGGGTCTGTTTGAATGGCCCGGCGCAACGGTCGAGTAATTTCCAGCTAATCTGACGTGTCGTGCGCGTCCTGGTGATTGGCTCCGGTGCCCGTGAGCATGCCTTGCTGCTGGCACTTAGCAGAGATCCGCAGGTCAAGGGATTAGTCGTTGCTCCCGGCAACGCTGGCACCGCCCGGCTGGCCGAACAGTATGACGTCGACATCAGCTCCGGAGAGGATATCGTCGCTCTGGCTCGTGATGTCCGGGCCGACATGGTGGTCATTGGTCCCGAGCTACCACTGGTGCTTGGAGTGGCCGATGCGGTGCGTGCTGCCGGCATCGTCTGTTTCGGTCCCAGTAAGGACGCTGCTCGCATCGAAGGCTCAAAAGCCTTCGCCAAGGAAGTCATGGCGGCGGCTGGTGTGCGCACTTCCCGGAGCGAAATCGTCAATAGTCCAGCACGTCTGGATGCCGCCCTGGACCGGTTCGGGCCACCCGTCGGTGACTTGTCCTGGGTGGTGAAAGATGATCGTCTAGCGGCTGGCAAGGGCGTTGTGGTAACATCGGATCGCGATGTCGCGCGCACTCATGCTGCGGGATTATTAGAAGCCGGACACCCGGTATTGCTGGAGTCGTATCTCGATGGACCCGAGGTGTCGCTATTCTGCGTCGTAGACGGTAGAACTGTGTTGCCGCTGTTACCGGCTCAAGATTTCAAGCGGGTCGGTGAAGGCGACACAGGACCTAACACCGGCGGTATGGGCGCCTATGCTCCGCTGCCATGGCTTCCCGATGAGGTTTGTCAACAGGCTCTCACCAGCATCGTCGAACCCGTTGCAGCCGAATTGGTTCAACGTGGAAGTCCGTTTCGCGGACTACTGTATGTGGGTCTTGCTGTCACTGCCAGCGGGCCAGCAGTCGTTGAATTCAATTGCCGCTTTGGCGATCCGGAAACCCAAGTTGTGCTGGCTCTGCTGGATTCACCGCTTGGTCAGCTCCTCTACGCGGCAGGAACTGGTTCGCTGGCTGACTTCGGCGAATTGCATTGGCGTTCAGGAGCTGCCGTGGCTGTAGTGTTAGCTGCCGAAAACTATCCCAGACGCCCCCGAGTCGGGGATATTGTCTTCGGATCCGAAATCGAGGGGGTATTGCACGCTGGAACCACTCGCCGCGACGATGGTGTGATCGTCTCGTCAGGTGGGCGGGTGCTATCGGTGGTGGCGACCGGGGATGACCTATCTGCGGCGCGCTCCCAGGCATATCGCATAATCGGATCAATTCGATTGCTCGGCAGCCATTTTCGCAAGGATATCGGATTTTCAGCGGCAAAGGGCAGGATCCATATCTAGCAACGAAGTTAAGAGAAGTAGAGAAAAATGCTGCACTGTGCGTTGTTCGGTGGCAGATTATTAAGATAAAGCTTAGAAAGCTGCGGCTTAGTTGTACTGGCGTGCATCCCTTTTTGCTAGATATCTCGCCTTCGATACGGCAAATCGCCTGTAAGTCCCCAACCCGGGGGTAGTAGTTCACGGTCACCGGATCATGCCCGCGCCGCAGCAGTTCATCCAGCTGTTGACTGCGAAAAATCTGGTTAGCAACTGGCCTGAAGGCTATGCATCTAGTGGGAACCTCGATCCGTCGTAGGCTGTCTGCGGATTTTGCCCGTGGTCGGCGATAAGCACTAGAACTTGCATGTGTCCCTGGGGCTGCATTGTGCTGCCCATCACCGGTGCACCGTCTTTGCTAACAAGGCCCCGAATGATTGTGTGTAGGTGATGCTTGCTATGTCCAACAAGGTTCTTATGTCCTTTATCAGCAAGAAATTCGCGCTACGATTTTGCAACGGAATTCCGGTTTCCGGTACCACCACACCGGAGCAGAATCCTATGTAGTTCGACTGGACCATCGACATCATTATCCCCGCGGCGTCGGGGGCTGTCAGGTACACGGTGCCACCATTGGTGGGTGCTGGCGGATGCCGGTTTCGCCTGCTTGCGGTCGATCAGTGTCGCACGTTGTTTCATATACTCCGTATCCAACAGAGCGTTTTTGTCACAGCGAAATGTGGTCGATATCGGCTACATAGGCCTGCGTGTCGGTGAAAATCAGCTTGACTGCTTGGATTGTCCAGATGCACGATGTCGGCGGAATCTTCTGGAAAAGAAGACATGTCGAATTTTTACAGGATTCTCAGTGCTATCAATGCCACTGAATGCCACTGTCCCCTGACCGTTTGGCTGTAATTTCGTGGATACCGCATCCGCGTTCGGTTCTTTTGATTATGCCACTTCAGTTGGTGCGATGAGCCGCCAGACCACTGGAACACAAAATACCAACATTAACTGTAGCATATGCCTCGAGTCTGTACGCCAGTTCTCTGCGCTAGAACGTGTCACCGTGAGTTGAGCCGATCAGCTCGAGGTTGGCTGCTTGCTCGGGAAAATGAACAGCTCACCGGAGTTCGGCTACCGCCTGGACCGCAGAAACGCTTCGGTGAATCCCGGCTGGGCTATTAAACAGCGGTACCTGTGTCTCCCATTGCTCCGCGACCGTTGATGAGGCCAGAAAATTGTTGTGGCCGTGGGAGATCGTAAGCTCGAAAATCCTCTAGAATAATAGTTTCACAAAATTTAGCATGCAAATTCAACCCAGACCGGTGCCACTCCAGGCACGGTCACCGAATTCTATTTAAGATCAGGAAAACTATTGTCGCCGAATTACTTTGGCGTTTATGTAGCAAAAGAGCGATTCGAAGCGTTGATTCCGTGCAATTTCTGTCCCTCTCAGACGATGGCGAAGATGTCCGAGCTTATGTTATTTAGATACCGGTTCCACCGTGGTGAATCTGATGGCAGTGGCGGCTGCATCAACGGCGTTGCCGCCTTCGGTGAGCATCCGAAGACCTGTCTTAGCAAGTCAGCGGTTGTGACGTGCACACAACGTTTGCCTTTAGGACAGGCTTTCGTGGCCAGGTGTACAGAAGGGGGCGAGTCCTAAGGGAGCGCTTCACCGTCAGATTGTCGCGCGCTCTGCCCCGGAGCCCAAACGTCGGCGATTATGCAAGAGAGGCATCGTCCGTCCGGGAATTTGATATCGCATGCGCTATCAAATTCTCGAATGGCACACCTACATTCTACACGGTGCTGAAGTGCTAATTGTGATAGCGCCTTAGGCAATCGGCAGCGGTGCCGTCCAGGTCGGTTCGGCCGGCAGCTGTGAGCTCTAGCAGCCCCCCGTTGTGCCCGCCAGGAGAGAAACCTTCGGTAGGCGGGTGCGGCAATTGAGCTATGAACTATTTGGTTGCCTGGTAGAACTGATCGCTATCTTCTATCGTCGCAATCAACTCGGATCGGGATGGACGTCAGCGCGGGCAGTCTGAACACTGAGTTTGCCGACCAGTCATCGGGAACGTCGAATGCTCCGGGTGCTGCTGTTCTGAGGGACAAGTCACAATGCCGGGCCTACCGCCCATCGCTGCGGTACGTGCGGGTGTCTAACCAGCCACTGAGCAGCAGTGCCCCTTAGCCGCTGTTGACTAGCTCAAGAACGCCACCCGTGAGGTGTTGAGATGCCGCGTTGCCCGCAGTGGGATGAGTTCGTTTAGCACTCTAGTTCGGCCAGTTCTCGCCGGAAGCTTTTTGTGTCAGTAGATGCAGTTTCCGTCGATGGAGGCTACCACCAAAGGTGGTAACCCCGCGTTGACGGTTTGCGCCAGGCCTTGCTTTACGCCGCCGGCCATCACATTGGATGCGTTGCCGCCTAAGCCGTGCAGCGCGATCATCGGTAGCAATGCTGTGGTTTGGCCCGGCGTGCGGGCGATCGCCCAGTCGGTCGTTAGCCTGCCATGTGCCCGCTGACGCGAATGAGCTGGTAGCCATGGCGGGCGCTGTCTGAGTTGGTTCAGTTGACACCAGTTAAACCTAGCTGCCCGCCGTCGGTATCGGTATTGCTTCTGATGGTTAGGGCGGGGACAATACGTCAAGCCAGTATAAGCCGATCGCGCCAACGGCCACGTTGGCACCCAGACCGAGTACAGCGCTACGGATTAAATTTGGCATGCGGGCCATCTTCATGTTATGGCTTTTTGGTCGAAATGGCAATGCAGTATGGTGCTGACTGGCACCAGGGGGTGGTCATGACGGTATCAGGAACTCATAAAAGAACAGGAGAACGGCGACGGTGTGTGCTTGTTAGCTCCGCCGTCGAGCTGCTCGGCGAGGGTGGGTTCGAATTCGAAGCAGTGTGACATCGGGCGGCCGTGTGGCGGTCCGGGCTGTCGTTGGCGTCTAAGACTGAAACTGTTTTTGGTTTCCCGACGATTTGATTGCGTGAGCGGTTGGAATATATCGAGATGACTCGATATCGACCAGCTGCGGGCCCAGGCCAGTGTCTTGTCGTGGCTGTGTCGGGGTCCGAGACCACCGTTGGAAGTATATTTTGACTTGTTGGGGGATGTGTCGGGTTCAGGACTTGCCGAGCAATTGATCCCGCGATATTGAGTGCTATTTTGCTAGTGAACGTTTAGGCACGTTGCGTTGGACTTTGCGTCGCAACCTGTGGCAGCGCGTCGAAGCTGTGGTTGAGGCCATCGTAACGATCGGTTCATTCCGTGCATAGTCGAGCTGGTGTGCATGCTGATCTGCTGCGTGCGCTGGTGTTGTGGTCTTGGTGCTGGTGGAAGGACGGGATCCGTGTGCTGCTGCGCTGGGTATCATTATCTACTTTATCGACGTGCTCGCACCCGTCTGCCAGCGACCCGTGAACATCTGATCCGGCAGGTATACTGAATTGTATTTAGACTGTGGGCATTTATTGCCCGATTTTCGTCGCGGCATCGAAAACAATTGCGAAACATGCAGAAATCTGGGTGGATCTGCGAGATCTACCGGAAGATTTACTCCCTAACGGGATTGGGCGACCGGAGTAAATCCGCGGGCAGTGAAGATGTCACGATGTAGTTTGGTGGCTAAGTCTCCTTAAATCGTCACGGCGGGCAGTCAATGCTGAGCGTACAGCGTCACGTGAGCGCAAACAACAGAGTCGGCCGTATCCTCCGTTGCGCAGCTCGCTCTTGCGCTGCGCTCTCGACCATCTGCTGGCGCAGCTCGGCTCATGCATCGTAACTGGACCGATGACCGGCAATGTGCAACGGCACTACCGCGTGGCCAAGATCATCGACGCTGTCCATCAACAACAACAGCCCCGACTTGAGCTGGTCATGGCTGTGGCCGGGTTGGTCCTTGTGCTTAAATGTGCGCGGCAACCGGATCAATGCCGTGATTCCCCGGATGAGGCTAGACTGCGATAGCGCTGCAGATGACCAGGGAGCTATGTCAAGGTCCAAGTGCTTGTGCCAACCGCGCTCCGCGTTGGATGTCGGCGAATTCGGGTTTGCCGGTGTTGGCAGGGTGCGCGCAGGGGTCGAACCGGCGGAAGTCACGGTTGAGAGCGGTCTCGGTTGGTCGTTGGCCGGTGCGGTTGGTCACCATCAATGGCGAGTCGAAGGCGACCAGGTAATAGCCGGTCACGTAAGGCCGCAAAGCGGCTAGCATCTCGACGTTGTCGCGGACTGTGCCTACATGCACCAAACAGCTGTCGTGATCGAGTACCGCGATACCGGTTGGGTTGCGCTCCTCTCAGGTGAGGTTCACACCCGCAAAATACATCGGTCTATTAGAGTATCGGACGAGCTTGCATGGATGTTCCCGTTTTGCAGTGCGAACCCGACCGTAAGCTGTGCTTCTGTGAGCATTCCGAATGTTCTAGCCGCCCGATACGCCAGCGCTGAATTGGTCGCGATATGGTCTCCGGAAGCCAGGGTTATCGCGGAGCGGCAGTTGTGGCTGGCCGTGCTACGAGCACAGGCGGAACTGAGTGTTCCGATGCCTGTTAAAGCGATCGCCGACTACGAGCGGGTGCTTGGCGAGGTCGATTTGGCTTCGATCGCCGCCCGCGAACGTGTGTTGCGTCACGACGTCAAGGCGCGCATCGAGGAATTCAACGCGCTGGCCGGCCATGAGCAGGTACATAAGGGGATGACCAGCCGCGACTTGACCGAGAACGTGGAGCAACTGCAGATCCGGCGGTCGTTGGAATTGGTTTTCTGCCATGGTGTGGCCGTAGTAGCACGGCTGGCCGAATGCGCGGTGTCCTATCGCGACCTGGTGATGGCCGGACGCAGCCATAACGTTGCCGCGCAGGCCACGACATTGGGCAAACGCTTCGCGTCCGCGACGCAGGAAACACTGATAGCGTTGACTAGGCTGCGCGAGTTGATCGACCGCTACCCACTGCGCGGTATCAAGGGCCCGATGGGTACCGGGCAGGACATGCTCGACCTGCTTGGCGGTGACGCTGCGGCGCTAGCAGAACTTGAGCAAAGAATAGCTGAATTCCTAGGATTCACAAAGGTTTTAGCCAGTGTCGGGCAGGTATATCCGCGTTCACTAGACCACGATGTGATTTCAGCGTTGGTGCAGCTCGGTGCCGGCTCTTCCTCGTTAGCGCACACCATACGGTTGATGGCAGGTCACGAGCTCGTTACCGAAGGCTTTGCACCGGGGCAGGTTGGCTCGTCAGCGATGCCACACAAGATGAACAGCCGCAGCTGTGAACGGGTCAACGGTCTGCAGGTGGTGTTGCGCGGTTACGCCGCAATGGCAGCCGAACTAGCTGGCGCGCAGTGGAACGAGGGCGACGTTTTCTGCTCAGTAGTACGTCGAGTTGCTTTGCCAGACAGCTTCTTTGCCATCGACGGCCAGATCGAGACGTTTTTGACGGTGCTCGACGAGTTTGGTGCTTACCCGGCAGTGATCCGCCGCGAGCTGGACCGCTATTTGCCATTCCTGGCCACCACCAAGGTGCTGATTGCGGCTGTGCGTGCTGGTATGGGTCGCGAGGCCGCTCACCACGTGATTCGCGAACACGCGGTGGCGACGGCGCTGGCCATGCGGGAGTGCGGTGCCGAGCCTGACCTGCTGGACCGGTTGGCTGCCGATGGGCGGTTGCCGCTGGACCGAGCGGCGCTAGACGCCGCGCTGGCCGACAAGAAGGCGTTCACCGGCGCCGCGGCAGACCAGGTAGACGAGGTTGTCGCGATGGTCGACAAGCTAGTGGGCCGCTACCCGGAAGCAGCCAAGTACACGCCGGGTGCTATCCTGTGACGCTGGTTGGCGCGCTTTCGGAGATCGACTTGACCTATACTGGATAACTTTGCTAGCGGCTTCTCGCATGAGTTGTTTGCTATCCGTTGGCGGGAAGCGTCAGTTTACTGGCATGAGCCGACTGACAACACTCCCGACGCGGAAAGCTTCTGGTCCGTCGTTGTGTAGGCGGAAACGTTTGTGGTGCTGTTACAGGAATTGGTGGTCGCGGGCTAGGTACTCAACGTGATGGACGACCTGCGGCATTCGCAAAGCGGCATTAGCAAATTCAGAGACTCGTGAGCTTACGGACTGACACCGCAGTTGATCCGTCGCGTTGAGGACGATTTGCGGGCCCATACGCGCCGGCTACTGGACGTGGCGGTGTCCGGTGAACCGTTCGACTTCTGGTTGACATTTTCACCGAACTGTCAATGCAGGTGGTCTGCATTCTGCTGGGAATGCCGGATTCCGAACGACCTTGGTTATTCTAGGCGATCGAGCTCCAGTTCGATTGCGACAGATCGTGCAATGCATCTCTGTCGCAGATGTTCGTTTCGGCAAGTGGTGTGGAGGCCGGTTCACCGAATGTATATCTACGGTCACTAGTTGATCGCGTCGAGTCGAAGCGTACCGAGCTGACTGACGATATGTTGATCGGTAGTCGTGAACGAGAAGATGTACGATCCAGTTGTGTCGGCCCTGTCGGGTCTCGAGTTGCACTTGTATTCTTTAGTCTGCTGTTTAGCGTCGGTGCGGAAACAACGTGCAATGCGGTTGTGGGCGGGCTGCTGGTCCTGGCTGGTCATTCCAGGCAATTGTACGTTGCGTAAGAAGCTCGTCATGTTGTCAGCGGCGATTGAGTAGATAGTGTGGTGGACGTAGCCGTCGCCATCCAAGCGGCGCACCGCTACACGTGATGTCACGCTTAGGTTAATGCACACGAAGCGTGATCCCGGACGATTGCAGTTCGAGTGCGGCAAGACCGCGGATGGTGCCGGGGTCCTCACGGCGCCACCCGCCGACCGGATCTGCGCTCACGGCGGCTAGCTTGCTCGGCGACCGGAGAGTCAATGCGCGCAGCGCCAGGAGTTGTTTGCCGGCCGGGGTCGCGGCCAGGGTGGTCACCGTCCATTTGTGCCGGAAAAACCAGAACCGCAGGACCAGCCACGGCACCACCGCTACCAAGATCGGCAACGCGATGACTGCTAGCGCGAGTAACACCGCTAACCAGCTCGCTGTGGTGTTTAGGCTATGTCCGGCGTCTGCGATGTCGAGCGCTGCCGCGCTGGTCAACGTCAAGGGCTTGCTCACCGCATTGCCCAACACCGGGATGAGTTGCATGCCATGGCTTGCTGACGCCAGGTTGTCGGCGATCCCGTGTGCGCCGCTCTCGACTTGCGCGCCGGTGTCGGCGATTGTCGAGATGGTATTGTATACGGCTATACCGACTAGTACCCAGAACGTTGTCCACATGACGACGGCGATGTCGCTGAGCAGCTGGATCGTAAGCCGGCCGGGGCTAGTAGCGTAGGGTAAAAACCGTGAGTTCATAGTTCTGATCCCAACACAGAGCCAGTCTGAAAGCGCGTTTGGGGGTTCCGGATAGGCTAAGCCTTATGCGTCCCGCATTGTTCGACTACCGGCATTTGGCCAGCGGCAAGGTCCGCGAGATATACCGCATCGACGACGAGCACCTCTTAATGGTTGCGTCGGATCGGATATCGGCGTTCGACTACGTTCTGGACAGCACGATTCCGGACAAAGGCCGGATCCTGACCGCGATGAGTGTGTTTTTCTTTAGCTTCGTAGACGCTCCCAACCACCTGGCCGGGCCGCCCGACGACCCGCGCATTCCCGAGGAGGTGCTTGGCCGCGCGCTGGTGGTTCGGCAGCTGGACATGCTGCCGATGGAGTGTGTAGCTCGCGGTTACCTGACCGGTTCGGGACTATTGGATTATCAGGCGACCGGGAAGGTTTGCGGCATCCCGTTGCCGCCAGGCCTGGTCGAAGCCAGCAGGTTCGCCGCTCCGCTTTTCACCCCGGCTATGAAAGCTGTTCTAGGAGAACATGATGAGAACATTTCGTTTTCCAGGATGATTGAGATGGTGGGTGTGGTGCGTGCCAACCAGCTACGCGACCGGACTTTGCAGATTTACCTTCAGGCAGCTGATCACGCACTGAAGACCGGAATAATCATAGCTGACACTAAGTTTGAATTTGGTATCGACCGCGACGGCAACCTGCTTCTGGCCGATGAGATTTTCACACCGGACTCCTCGCGGTACTGGTCAGTCGACGACTACCGGGTCGGTGTGGTTCAGAGAAGCTTCGACAAGCAGTTCGTCCGTAACTGGCTTGTCAGTCCTGAGTCGGGTTGGGTCCGCGCTGGAGCATTGTCCCCGCCGTCGCTACCGGATGACATTATCGAGGCCACCCGTCTATGCTATGTCGAAGTTTATGAACGGATTTCCGGTATGAGCTTCGACGATTGGATCGGTCCAGGAGCATGACAAAGACATCCAGGGGTACACCCGTACCGCCCATCGCCAAGCGCGTGGAGACTCGCAGGGAGCGCCACGGAGACGTCTTTTTTGATCCGTATGAATGGTTGCGCGACAATAACAATCCCGAAGTTGTTGCTTATCTCGATGCTGAAAACGATTACGTCAACCAGATGACTGCCCACCTTGAGCCGTTGCAGCAGAAGATTTTCAATGAGATCAAGGCGCGTACTAAGGAAAACGACCTGTCGGTGCCGACTCGCCAAGCCAACTGGTGGTACTATTCCCGCACCTTCGAGGGTAAGCAATATCGCGTCCAGTGTCGTTGTCCGGTAGCAAGTCCCGATGACTGGACTCCGCCGGCCCTATACGAGAACACTGAAATATCCGGTGAGCAGGTTTTGCTCGATTCGAATGCTGAGGCGGAGGGCCATGCCTTTTTTGCACTGGGTACCTTCATGGTCAGTTTGGATTCCAATCTGCTAGCTTATTCTGTGGACTTCGTCGGTGACGAGCGGTATACGCTGCGGTTCAAGGACTTACGTACCGGAGAACGATACCCTGACGAGATTGTGGGTATCGGCGCCGGAGCGACCTGGGCTGCTGACAACCGCACCGTGTACTATCTGACTTTGGATGAGTCCCGGCGTCCGGATACAGTGTGGCGGTGTCGGCTCGGCTCCGGTCAGCCGTCGGAGCAAGTTTATCATGAAGCTGATGAACGGTTCTGGCTCGCGGTCGGCCTTAGCCGAAGTGAAGCTTACATATTTATAGCCGCCGGGTCGGCCATCACCTCCGAGTGGCGCTACGCGGACTCGACTAACCCGGATGCGCAGTTCACCGTCGTGTTACCACGGCGTGACGGCATCGAGTACTCGGTAGAACATGCCCCCAGCGGCCTAGTCGGGGGACAAGACCGGTTCTTGATTTTACACAATGACGGTGCGGTGAACTTCACACTGGTGGAGTCACCGGTTAGCAATCCAGAACAGCAGCGCACCCTGATTCCACATCGCGACGACGTTCGACTGGACAGTGCTGATGCCTTCGCTGGCTATCTGGTGGTCAGCTATCGACGTGAGGCGTTGCCCCGGGTTCAGTTGTGGCCTATCGACCCCGACGGGAGCTACGGAGAGCCGGAAGAGATCTCGTTCGAGTCTGAACTGATGTGGGTCAGCCTGGAAGCCAATTCGAACTGGGTTTCGCCCAAACTGCGGATCCGGGCAGGATCGTTTGTCACCCCGGTCCGTGTCTATGACGTGGATTTGGCTACCGGTGAGCGGACGTTGCTACGCGAGCAGCCCGTTCTCGGCGGCTACAAGCATGAGGACTATGTTGAACGGCGTGAATGGGCGCAGGCGGATGACGGCACCTGGATCCCAGTGTCGATCGTTCATCGCGCCGCTATCCGATTTCCTGCTCCGGCAGTGCTTTACGGCTATGGTGCATACGAGATTTGTGTGGATCCGAGTTTTTCCATACCGCGGCTGTCGCTGCTGGACCGGGGAATGATGTTTGTCATTGCTCACGTTCGGGGCGGTGGTGAAATGGGACGGCTGTGGTACGAGCATGGCAAGCTCTTGGAGAAGAAGAACACGTTTACTGACTTCATTTCGGTGGCAAAGCATTTGGTGGATTCAGGGCAGACACGATCACAAGAATTAGTAGCATTGGGCGGTAGCGCGGGAGGCCTGTTGATGGGAGTGGTAGCTAACATAGCACCGGATCTCTTCACCGGAATCCTCGCTCAGGTGCCGTTTGTTGATCCGCTGACCACTATGCTGGATCCCTCGTTACCTCTGACCGTAACGGAGTGGGATGAATGGGGAAATCCGTTGATTGACAGTGATTTTTACTCATATATTAAGTCTTATTCTCCCTATGAGAACGTCGAAGCCAAACAATATCCTGCCATCTTGGCTATGACATCACTGCACGATACCAGGGTCCACTATGTAGAGCCGGCGAAGTGGATTGCAGCACTGCGGCACACAAAGAGTGACGGGAATCCAGTGTTGTTGAAAACCCAGATGGCCGCGGGCCATGCTGGCATAAGCGGACGCTACAAGGCTTGGCAGGAAACCGCGTTCCAATATGCTTGGCTGCTAGCTGCTGTCGACGTCGATCAGTATGGCACCGCCACCGAGGTAGATGACCTCGGTGGCGGTGCGCAGGGGTAGCCGCGTCGTCATCGAATTAGGCGGATGGGGCATTTGCGCGGCGTAAACGTTGACTGGGAACATAGCCAGCATCAACGCCAGCAAGCACACTGCGGCTGCTGTGCGAATAGCGTTTAAGTAACATGCTCGTAGCGCCCAGTAGTTCGAGCACTTCGGTAACGCTGACCAGCAGATCAAACATGGACAACCTGGGCGGCATGATCGCGATCAGATCGCGTCGCATCGGTGGCACGAAGTGCGTCATCCCGATAAGCAAAAAATAGCTGCCAAGCTGACGGAAAGTGCCGCGGTCTAGTTGTTGACAAAGCCCACGCCTAGCTAGCCGACGGTCCTGGTGGCAACGCTGCCCACCAGTAGGGTGATAGATGGAGCCACCACAAATACTTCACCAATCCAGCCAACATAGTCATTGCCTAGTTTCTCCACGGCTTAAGTAGGCGGTCATGTAGCTACTGTCAAGTTTGCGTGTTATACCGGTAGCGTGGACCGTACGGCCTTACCATCACGGCGATCTGCGGGACCGTGATACTGACTGAAGCCGCCCTCCTGGCGGCTGAGCGCGGTGCCGGTCGCGTCTCGCTTCGTGCATTGGCGGCCGGGATGCGGGCGTGTCACATGCTGCGCCCACGTACCGTTTCACCGATCGCCGAAGTCTCTTCACCGCACTCGTGACGCAGGGATTTCAGCTATTCACCTAGGTGCTCATCGCTGCTCAGCCCCAATTCCCCGACGCTGCCGTGGACTATATGCAGTTTGCCCTCGAACACCCCGGCTACTATCAGGTGATGTTCATCAAATCTCTGCTGGATTCCTCAAACGATGAACTCGTCTCCGCCGACGCCTCTGCCGGCTACGAATTGGTTCGTGGCGTAGCGACGTTGCGGGACCGAAATGCACACACTGATCCGGTTTGCGCTAAGTTGGCGGCTTGGTCACTGGTACATGGTTTTTAGATGTTGTGGCTCAATGACGCGATCAATATTCAAGTGCGGTCGGTGGATCCGATGGACGTCGTCACGCTGATCGTGATGATGTTATCTATGGATAAGCTGGATTCATCGGTAAGCGTTACCGTTTAGCCCGGTGGCTTCTTCAGTAGAAAGACCGCCGGAATGATGGTCGTCGCCACTGAGACGACCGCCAGGGCGAACACAGTGGGATAGGAATATGGAAAAACTTTCCAGCACACTGCCAACGAAGTCTGGGGTGAGGGTTTGGATCGGAATTGCTTACGGGTCAATTGGTATCCAGCTTTGGGCGGTATTGTATTCTGCGAGAACGCAGCTTGCTTGCGGCGGTGATATTTTGCTTTAATTTAATTTGCTGGTCATCATTACCGACATGAGCCTGGTTCCCATCGAGCAGCCCACTTGCTAGTTGACGCTGTTCAGCGTCATTCCGCGGGCGAGCTGATGCGGGGTCAACGCCTTACACAGACGATCCGCAAGCGGTATTATTGTGCAGCCTACAACTCAGGCCCATGATTGTCAGCCTGGCCAGCAGTGTCGTGAGGTCGTCGGCCTGCTTGGCGACACCGAACGTGTCCAAAAAAACATATCAGACTGTGCCCAACAACACGCTCTTGCCCGGACCCGCTTATCCATTGAGTGTCCGGAAAATGGCATCGTCAGCATCGCCAAATTTCTGGGTGAATTATGTACACACCCGATTCCATCGGCGTTTGGTGCAGTGCTTGCTGGAAGTAGTGCGGAGGAAGCGGGCCTGTGTCGAAAATGCTACAGCGAATACAAGAATCGTGACATTGGCTCGGGTGACTACCTGGTTGCTGAACAATCGCAGGTCGATCAGTGGGTGATTGGCGCGGCACTAGGTGAGCAAGACGAAAGCGATGATTAGCACCAGGTCGGTGACCACCGATATCAGCAAATGGCGATCGGCCACAGTGCCGCGGCCCGGGATGGACGACACCCCGTACAAGAATGTCGCCACGTCGGGAGACAGCAGCAAGCCGACGCAGTCGAGTGTCTCCGATGGAACTGGACAATCTTTTCCGAACACTAGTGTCGCGAGAGCGAACGCACACAGCCCGACTGGCATGTTGATCAGGAGGATGCACTTCTAGCCGTAGGCGTCTATTAACTAACCACCCAGGATCGGCTCACCGATTGGGCCCAGCAACATAGGTACGCCCAGTACCGTTATTAAGTAGCCCAGCTGCGCTGATCCTGCTTCGCGGTTCATCATAATAAGTACCAGCGGCAACAGCATGCTATCGCCAATACCCTGATAAGCGCGAAATCTTATGATAAAGAGTATTTTTTGGCTTCACCTCATACAGCAGCGAGCGCAGCTTTAACGCTGCAAGTGAACCCATGAAAAGTCGTTTGGTGCTGAATCGATTAGCTTCCCACTCGGTGATTGGCATCACGGTTGCCAGTGCCAGGGTGTAGCCGGTCATGGTCTACGCGACGATGGCTTGGTTAGACGCGCACTGGACGATAAAAGCGCGTTGCGCGATGTTGAGGAGTGACATCCAGCACCGCCATGACCGAGGCAAGCACACAGACACCGGCGATCTGGAAGAGCCTGGCATCCAGACTGTCGGGCTAGTGACCGCTGCTGGCCTCAGCTGCTTGCGGGGTGGCGGATTGCGAAGCGTCGGACGATGCGGAATATGTGCCTTATCTATGGCGTTGCTGAACATTATTTGGTACCGGTTGCCAGCACTTACGTTTGGTAGAATTTTGCTGGCTGTACATGAATTTGGTTAGTCGATGGACCGAAATTCATGCTCGGCTCAACTTTCTTGCGCCAAGCCGACACCCTGCGCTGCAACAGGGTTGGATATAAGCTTGCTGTCCGCGTGTAGTTCATCGTCCCGACATGGCGGATCGGCACACTACAAGTGTGTCTGGAAAATTGACCGTGTCGGTCTCGGGGAACACACCCTGGCCAACTTCGATGCGTTCTGCACGCAGATGGATGCCCGTTGTTGGTGCTGGTTGCTCCCCGATTCAGGGGTTACTACTGGCTCGACCGCGATCCGTACACCGTCGAGTGGTTGATTGCTCGGCGATCCGGCTGCGACGCTATTCGTGCTGCACGGTTACGACGGTGCGGTAACCAAGAAGCGGCGTGGCGAGTTTGCAATACTGCGTGCACACTAGGATCACCTGCAGCTGGTAGCCGACGATCGGGTACTCGAATACTTTGGGCTCCGTACCCGGCTATTCGCGGTACTGGGCTGGGTGGTGTCGCCAGTTATAGGCAAGTTGTTGTAGCGGAATCATTTTGGTTGTTGACTGATTTTAACGAGTCACCGATTTGGCGCGGAACAAAACCGTCTGTGCCCGCGTGTTGGGTATCGGAGAAGGCTTCTTGGCGGAGCCGTGGTGGTGTCGTATGGTTGTACTGTCCACCGAGTGTACCGCGTGCCGCGACGGGGTCGTGCGCGTCGTCGTTGCTGATCGTCAACTGCGCAAGCCTGGGCCGCTACAAGCGATGCTGGACGCTGTCTTTTGGTTTCAATGAACGGTTGCACGGCAACGGTATACAAATGGCGGTCCGATAAGGTCGTGCTCGATGCCGTCTGATTGGAGAGGTCACTAACCCTGTACTGGCGAGCGATTCTTCCGCTAAATCGGCATGATTCTTAGGTGAAGCCATTGTTGTCGGCGCTGGACTCACTGGCCTAGTAGCTGTCTGCGAACTGGTGGACAGCGGGCTATGGGTGCTCGTCCTGGACCAGGAGACCAGTGCAAATCTAGGCGGATAAGGCATTCTGGTCATTTGGCATCCCGTTCTGCGTCAACAGCCCGGAGCAACGCTACCAGTGTATCCGCGACAGCCACAACTTGAGCTCCAAGATTAGCTGGAGACGGCGGCCTTTGATCGACTCGAGGATTATTGGCAATGGGCACATGCCTATGTCGATTTCACGGACGGAGAAAAGCGCAGTTGGCCTCGGCCTCGGGGCCTGAAAATTATTCCGATGGTAGGTTAGGCTGAGCGCAGCTGCTATGAAGGACAGGAGCACGGTAACTCGGTGCTACGCTTCCATATGACGTGGGGTACCGTGCCCGCTTTGGTCGAGATTTTCGCGCGTCAGCTGTGTGACCGTTCGACGGTGCGCGCAACTCACCATCACCAGATCGACGATCAAATCGTCTAGGGTGGCAAGGTAACTGGAGTTCGGAGCTCGTTTCTCGAGCCTTTGGCCCAGCAGTGCGATGCTACACGATAACAAAAACCCTTGGAATAAATCGAATTTGTTCTTCAGTCGTGATCGTGACCAGTGGTGGCATCGATAGCAACAACGAGCTGGTGCGTCAAAGGCCTGAGCGGATGGGCGTGTCACCGAGCAGATACTACGCAGGGCAACGGCTCATGTTGCCGGCAGGATGATCGGTATTTCTCAGAAGGCTGGTGCCCAGGTGATTAACCCGGACCGAATGTGGCATTACACCGAGAGCATCACCAACTACGATTCGATCTGGCCGCGCCACGGCATCCGGGTCCGTACGGGCCCGTAGCTGTTGTGACTGGATACAGCTAGCAAGCGGTTGCCGGTCCCGTTGCATCCCCGTTCGATACTTTCGGCACCTTGAAATACGTCATACAATCTTGCTACACCTAACCATTTTTCATATGGCACGCCAAGGTCCTTGAGAAGGAATTTGTGTTATCCTGTTAGGAGCAGAAGCCTGGTTTGACCAGGAAAAATGTAGCGGAGTTGCTGCTATCCTGATACGGCCTGCCCGGATCAGTGAAAGCCTTAAGTTGATCGCGTGCGACCGTGAGGTAGCGAGCAAGTTCAACAAAGATGGTTATGTTACGCGTGATTCGCTTTGCCCGCTGCTATCTAGACGACCGGTGAACCCGGGTGACAGCGCCGCACAGGTTTAGTTGATCCAAAGGCAGGATCGATGATTGCGTTCAAGTTGCACATCCTCGCTCGAAAGACATTGGATGGCATTGATACTGACTTCAAAGCAATGGCAATGACGGCCGATGGCACCGCTGCTTAGCGGGTTGTACGCGGCCAGGCGAGATAGGGCTGGGTTCAGCCAGGCGTCGTGCATTTCACCCAGTCCTTGGAGGGAACGCTCCTGGGTGAAATGCATCTTCTTCGGTCGGGCCTTTGACTGCGGGGCAGCCTATTACGTTACTTTAGCCACGGTTAGAAGGTAACTGTGTGTTCTTCGGGCAACACCGGAAAGTCGGTGCTGGTCATCTAGGTGAACCGGCTGTAGTAGATGCCCTTCGCATCAGGAGTGATTACCCCTGGTGGATGGGAGTTGCGTATGCCGATGCTATCCGGCCGCCGATAGTCAATCGCTTCGGAAATCTTCATCCACGTGACCACCGGTCGGATTGGTCAATACACCCACCAGCTCGTCGGTAACGAACAGTGCGTCATAGGGATGTATCAACCTGGCAGGAGGGTTGTCGTTGCCGATCAGATATTAATATGTCTTCATATTACAAGGGTGTCTGGATGGATCACAGCGTGCTGTCCACCGATGGCCCGAAAGGCCAATTCTCCGATCGACAACTCGTCGCCGACGTGCACAGTCTGGCACGGTGCACCCGGTTGCCCTCTGGTCTGCGTACAGTAGCGCGTCCGGGTTGGTCTCGAGCAGCGACGGCAACCGCGTGACATCAATGTGGTCGGGATATTGATGGGTAATCAGGATCACGGACAGTCCGGTGATTCCCTCTAAACGTGCTATTATGTATCGAAAATAAATTATTAAATTGGAGTATGGCTGTGTGGTCGAACTAGGCAATTAGGCAGGAATGTCTGAAATGCTTCGGTTGCATGTCAACGATTGTGTACGTTGGGGCGATACGGGTGATCTTGGTTGTGAGCCTGATTACTGGTGGCATAGCGGCAGGTGCCCTGGTGCTACCCGCGCAGTCAGGGCCGGACGGTTCGTCGGTAGAGTTAGCGTCGATTGGTGCGATCTGAGGAGGAGCGCCCGTGGCCCGCGCGGTCGTGCATGTAATGCTTAGAGCGGAAATTCTCGACCCGCAGGGTCAGGCGATTGCCGGTGCACTGGGACGGCTTGGTCATACCGGAATATCAGATGTCCGTCAGGGCAAGAGGTTTGAGCTAGAAATTGATGATACAGTTGATGACTCCGAGCTTGCCATGATCGCGGAGTCACTGTTGGCGAACACCGTGATCGAGGATTGGACGATAACTCGGGAGTCGCAGTGAACGCGCGGATCGGTGTTATCACCTTTCCGGGGACACTTGACGACGTGGATGCCGCACGCGCGGCGCGCCATGTCGGAGCCGAGGCGGTCAGCCTGTGGCATGCTGACGCCGACCTCAAGGGTGTCGACGCTGTGGTGGTACCCGGCGGGTTTTCCTATGGTGACTACCTGCGGGCCGGTGCGATCGCTAGATTATCCCCGATAATGACTGAGGTTGTCGATGCCGTGCAGCGCGGCATGCCGGTATTGGGAATCTGCAACGGTTTTCAGGTGCTCTGTGAGGCGGGCCTGCTGCCGGGAGCCCTGATACGCAACGTGGGGTTGCATTTCATCTGTCGCGACGTGTGGTTGCGGGTGATATCGACCTCGACGGCGTGGACATCGCGTTTCGAGCCCGAGACTGATCTGTTGGTATCGTTGAAGTCCGGCGAAGGACGTTACGTGGCATCCGAGAACGTGCTCGATGAGTTAGATGGTGAGGGCCGGGTGGTGTTCCGCTATCACGACAACATCAACGGCTCACTGCGCGATATCGCGGGCATTAGCTCAGCTAATGGCAGGGTCGTCGGGATGATGCCGCATCCCGAGCATGCCATCGAAGTGTTGACCGGCCCCTCCGACGACGGCCTCGGGCTATTCTATTCAGCTCTAGATTCCGTGCTGGCTTCCTGAGTAGAACAAATCAGCAGCATTGCGTAATTCGACAATGGAGAACGCTGAAACCGGGGTACAATAAACTGGCGTAGCGGAGCGGCGGCTGTGTTTCCGACGGTAACTTGCTAACCGTCGGAAACACAGCAAGCAGATCGACAGCGGCCACCAGGGCGTGGTCGAGGAAGGAAGCAAAGTCCTCGAATCGGATGCGATATCGGATTCGTTGGGAGCCGCGCGCATCAACACCAAATGTGCTGTGGATCAGGGGTTCCGTGCACGATTGTATTGACTTCGCGGTTATGGTTTTTCACGTATCGGCGAGATGCGCTAGTCGGTCGCTGTCAGTTGCGGGACAGAAGCATATGGGACAACTCGAGTCGCGAATATGTTGCTGGATTAGCGGGAGGCCTTAAGCTGCATATGCAGCTGCCAGGCATGGGCATTGGCGACAAAGAAGAATTCGCCATTGCTCTGGGCGCGGACATACTGCTGCCCGCGGGGGTGTAGGTCATTCTCGACCAGTTCAGCAGACAGCTACTTACCCACTAGTTCACTCATGGGAATTATGCTGACGTCGGTGCTTTGGCTGATTTTTGTGGTGTTGAGGTAGGGGCATCGAAGAATCTGTCGAGAATTCGCTGAGTGATGCGCACTCACACCACGGAGGTGCGTGCAATCAATTTGAGTGGCTAGTATTCTTTTTTATAGTGAATCATCGTCAGCTATATTAGCTACTAATCGTGTTATGCTTTAACGCCTCTACGCTCGAGGGAGCGGCTCTACTCATACCACTGCGCCACTTTGCGGGGTAGTCAGCGTAGCTGTTGTTCTAGCGCACGATGGGTCTGTCGACCGTCGGAATATCGATGGCTTCGTCGAATTCCTGCCGGTATGGCTTGCCGAGGTGAACGGCGGTTGGTGCGTCAATGGTGGTGTCCAGCTTCACCCAATCAATTCTTGCCCAGATAAGCTTTGCTCAGCGAGTGCCACGTCAGCGGCCGGACATTACCTCACCAAACGGGCCCTGATCTCCGGAGAAGGAAACTTCTTATCCGGGGAGCGCAGCGTCTGAAACGCGATGCGGGCGGGAACTTCTGCGGCGCGGGACAGCACGACAAACCAACTTGCCTTACCCATGCAAAAAGTGACATCATGCTCGATCACGTCGCTGGCGCGACAATTGCCCTGGGCGAGGTACCGAAACGACGCGAGGAGGTCATAGGGCAGGTCGCGAACGTAGTAGTAGAAGAAATCGGCGCTGTCGTTATCGAAGCCAACGTATGCACGAGTTGAGTGCGCATGGCGGTCGATGTCGATCCGGGCCATCTGCTCGTCATCACATCGGTCTGCCCGGGAGTCATCGAGCTGCTGCACATGGCCACTATCGCCGCAGCCGGACAGGTACCCATCGATCGGTTGTGACACGCCGTGCTGCGCGTTACCAGCCATCAGTGAGTTGCGGTTGAGACTTTTTGAATCCTATCATGATTCGTCTTGTGTCATCCATCGTCTTGTGTCATCCATCTAGGATGGGTGTTTCGGTCGGCAGCCAGCTGAAGAAGTGCTCATGGGAAGCTTGGATCGATTCCACCGTGACTTCGATTCCGCTGCTAAACCGCACAATCGGAGGGCTTGTGATGCTTTGCAGCGCTTACTGGTAGGTCCATCGATGCGTAGAAGTTTCTGATGGTTGAGACGCATGGGTAATCGAAAATCGTATCAGCCCAATATTATAACGGCGACTCGTTGATCACGATAATATGTACAAAATGGTGTCTGCTGGACTGACCCGGTTTTGCTGGTGATCGGTTGTTGTTGCCACGGAGTGAATTTTAGTGATCGCCTGAAACACGTGATAAAATAGGAACTCCATTGATTTACCGTTCTGTATGTAAGACTGCCCGTATTGCTGTTGGATGCTGAGATCTTCGTAGTGTGTTGCCCAAGTGCGTTGTTCACTGCCAAAAACTGTATCCTGTGCGGTTGTAAGCGATCTCCTGCGGAGACATAATCGTGTTATGCGCATCGGCATAGGTCTCGCAGAGACTCAAAGTCTGTTTACGGGTCTCAGTAGAGATCGGTTAGCCATTGCAAACGGCTCGGCCGCCCCGACTGCCTGTATAACCGACAGGTCTAACCAATGCTGTAGCGGCTTCAACCAATTGCTTGAACCAACCAAATATCAATATTAGGGATACATCTTTGTATGCACGCCCCATCCCACGTCTGGAAGGTAGCAAGCATCGCGCTAGGATCCGAGCCGGCGTGAGTGTGCCGCTGCGGTTGACGACCGGCAGCAAGTCGATTAGACAGCTTAGCTGTCGGTGATTTGAGTTGGCGGCGATGTTGAGCATCTGACTCAAGGGGTGTTTGGTGGTGAGCCGGTTTCTGGTGGACAAACCACTGGTGCCACGCAAAGACGTGTCGGTGAAGTCGGTACCGAAGTTCAGAGCAGTCTCGAGAACGGTCTTGTCAGCGCTGGCAAAATTTTGCTGGTGATGTGTCGTTGCGGTGACCTCACGATTTACTGCCTCAGCCAGCAAGCCATCGGACGCGTTCATTAGTTCATTAGAGTGCGTAGCCGTTCCATTAAGGGCGGTGACTACCAACGAAGTTAATCGCGTCCTACCGTCACCGTCGCGGTAAGGACTACAGCCAGCAGGGTCTAGTCCCACTGCGTCGGCGAGTGTGCGGTAGGCATCCAGTGCTAGCGTGTGGGAACGAGCTAAGTCAGCAGTGGCAGTGTTGGGCCTGTGCACTATCGAGTATAACTGAATTCGATTAGGTGCGATGTAACCTCGTCGATATCGGCGAGGTCCCAGCTGGGAGCCATTTCGGCGTTGGAGAACTGCGACGTGTCCACCTGTATCGAGGTCGGGGGTGAAGCCGCTGCGACGAACCCGCTGGGCTAGGTTGCCGGTGTGTGCTGCGTCGGCAAGCTAACTTTGCTGATCAGGTGGTGCCGCCGAGAAGGCTGGAATCACCTCCACCGATTAACATGATCAGTCCTGGCCTGCTGACTCGGGCGGGGATAACGATACGTGTGAAGAGCTGAGCATCGCGATCGAGCGTGAGCAGTGCCTGCGATCAGCAGCTTAGTGGTTGATGTGGGCTGTATCGGTGCCCGCTCGTCTTGCGTCCACAAAGAGCCGCCCGGTCATCGCGTGGCCACTTGGCCTGTCAAGTGCCTAATTCAGGGTCTGATAACAGGGGCGCCAGTGTGGCAGCGCGTCGACCGAGCCAGGGGCAGTCAACGCTCCGTCGGGGCTTACCAGAGTTGGCTTGGACCCTCCCTGCACTAGGGTATGGCAGTACGCCAATACTGCCGCCGCCGTAGCCGCTATCAGACCGGTCATCAGGCCTTTGCAGATCAGACCGATCAAGTGTTGGGGATCGGTTGACCAACTGAGTCCCACCGAGGCTATGACAGTCTAGCCCTATGCGGTATCTCGCATATATCCATGGCTAACAACCTCTATGTCTTGCGTCTGTACGTGTCACCGACCGACACAGATTTTGGTTTTGGTCGTGACGGGGTGGTCAAGCACGGAATCTGGCTATGCGACTATTTCGCTAAACCGGTTATAGTGTGATAGCCAATGTATATAACTGCTTTTAAGCAGGGTTAAGGAAGCACAATTATTGCCTGCAATGGACGTGGAAAGGTTCATTTGATCCGTAAACCTGATCAGGCATTTGCGCTACTTTAGCGCCGTCACCGAGCAAATGCTACTTTGGTCGCGCTGCCGACGCTTTGGGAGTGGACTCAGCCACCGGTTTCTCCGGGAGTGCGACGGCTGGAGTAGACGTTGGTTCTGTAACTATTCGAGCGCAAGCCCACCGGCGTCGTGGTGACCGACCATGGAGCTGTCCTTACTCTCGCACGCTTGCCTCGTTATCGGGTACACTGACCGGTTGTTCGAAGAAGCCGCTCGGCTAAGTGAGCCTACTGCGTCAGCTGCGAATTGGCTTCACGTCATTGTTGAGCTCGATGTCTTCCAGCTTGTTGCGGCAGATCACCGGTTATTGTATTGGTGACTGACAGGGACTCCCACGACCGTATGTCGTGAACTTAACTTCTGCGCGTTAACGTAGCATGAGCTGGCGAAGTCGGGATCTTCTTCGCCGATCGCGCTGGTGCTGATAACGATTGCATCGTAGGGGTTTTCGGTGCAGTCGACAAAAAACAACAGGTAGATTTTGTCCAAGAATTGGAAGCTGTGTACCGTTGTCTACAATGGTGACTACACTTGCCATTGACTTTCAGTTACGTGGCAGGCCAGCTCCAAACATACGTCCATCGTATCGGCACGAACGTCAAACAACATGTCTCCGTATGTCGCTGAGCAGGTGTGCTGTAGTCTGGCCAGTTCTGGACGAGTGGATGCAGTTCTGTGGGCCTAGAGCCGCCAAACAGTCGATTCCAGGCGTCAGAACAGATTCGGAGTCACCAGTGATAAGTGGTTGGTAGCTTCGCGGAAGCTATTACGCAGATTAATCCGGACCGTTCAGACAGCGTGTCGTGCACAGTTGCCTCGCCGCTAATGTCGATGGTGACTCCAAGGAAGATCGCGGTAGACGTCACCGGCGCAAGTATGGATTGCAGCTGAAACGGAGTTACTATGCCGACCCTTGCGTCGACCACGTCGTCACCGACAGCCATGATGTTGGGCATGCCGGCTAGCGCTGCAGACCTCTGCGAATTCATCAACGCGTCCCCCTCGCCGTTTCATGTCTGCGCTACCGTGGCCGGTCGGCTACTCGACGCCGGTTACGCCGAACTCAGTGAGGTCGAGCGTTGGCCGGACCATCCGGGCCGATACTTCATCGTCCGCGCTGGCTCTCTGGTCGCTTGGAGTGCGGGTCAGGGCGTCAAGGCACACGCCCCGTTTCGCATAGTGGGTGCGCATACCGACAGCCCGAATTTGCGAGTAAAGCAGCATCCGGACCTGCTGGTCGCCGGCTGGCGGGTGGTCGCATTGCAGCCCTATGGGGGAGCTTGGCTCAACTCCTGGCTGGATCGCGATCTGGGTGTCAGTGGGCGGTTATCGGTGCGCTCAGCGGGTAAAGGTTCCGAGATCACCGATCGGCTTGTTCGGATAGACGATCCGATTCTGCGGGTGCCGCAGTTGGCCATCCATTTAGCCGAGGATCGCAAGTCGCTCACCTTGGATCCGCAGCGTCATGTAAACGCGGTATGGGGTGTCGGCGACAAAGCTGGGTCGTTGTTGGAGTACGTTGCTGAGCGCACCGGAGTGGCTGTGGCCGACGTGTTGGCTGTCGACTTGATGACGCATGATCTGGTCCCGTCGATGGTGATCGGTGCCGATGCCAACCTGCTCAGTGCACCCCGGCTGGATAACCAGGTCAGCTGCTATGCGGGCATGGAGGCTTTACTGGCCTCGGTGCCGCACGACTGCCTCCCCGTGTTGGCGCTCTTTGACCATGAGGAAGTGGGTTCGACCTCAGACCGTGGTGCACGGTCAAACCTGCTGAGCACTGTTTTGGAACGTATCGTGCTAGCGGCCGGTGGCGGCCGGGACGACTACCTGCGACGGTTGCCCGCTTCGCTGTTGGTCTCAGCCGATATGGCGCACGCCACCCACCCGAATTACCCGGAGTGTCACGAACCCAGCCATCTCATTGAGGTCAACGCGGGCCCGGTGCTCAAGGTGCACCCGAATCTGCGGTATGCCACCGATGGGCGCACGGCAGCTGCGTTCGAGGTGGCCTGCCAGCAAGCCGGGGTCAGATTGCAGCGTTACGAGCACCGCGCCGACCGGCCGTGTGGTTCGACGATCGGGCCACTGGCTTCGGCTCGGACCGGTATTCCCACCGTCGATGTCGGTGCTGCCCAACTTGCGATGCACTCGGCACGGGAATTGATGGGTGCTCACGACGTGGCTGTCTACTCTGCCGCGCTGCAGGCGTTCTTTTCTGCCGATTTGTTCTAAAGGCATAGGTTCTGCTGATATAGCGCTCAACGTGGAGATGGTCACATTCCAGTGCGGCGATCCAGCGAAGGTAGCCCGTTGGGGTCGTGCACTAACGTGCAGCTGGCCGCACGTTAGACGACGGCGGGCCACTAATTAGAGGCCAAAGAGCGGGCGGCAGCCGTCGAAGCCCTGCACTTGCACTTCGACGGTGTAATGCTGCTGCCAATTGTCGTGGGTCAGTCGGAACCGCAGCTGCTCGGCCAGAGCTTCCTCGTGTGCTACGTTGTTGTCTTGTTAGCCGTTATGGCGCTGAGGTTACTATCTGCGTGCCGAGCCTGGAAAACACGAAATACAATGCAGTAGAATTTATTTCGGAGAATATAGCCTTGGTGTTGCTGGATAGTCTTAATCATGATCCGGACTATACTTTGTGAACGATCGGGATGTCCTTCGTGTTTAGGTCCTGGATGCCGACCGCTTTTCCTTCTATGACAACGGTGAGCGGCAGAGCCCGGCAATCCGGTTTGAACCCGGCCAGTTTCTGTCGAGGTGCGAGAGGGTGTTGAAAGGCACCTCCTCGCCAGGCATTTGCGTCCAGGGATCGAGAAATGGCATCAGTTCAGGGTTGTGCACTTCCTCGGGAAGGTGTCGATCAGCTGTTCACACAGCCTTCGTTAGGTAGCCGTAACTGTAATCGCTAGGTGGTCATCCGCAGGTCGAACAGTTGTCAGTGACGAGATATCGCTCCATTATCTGGACCACGCTGGGCAGTACCACCTGATTTTTGTTGCGGGTCTCCCACGCGAGCTAAGGCGACGGAGAATCTAGACTAGCTGCGTGACTTATCCGGTTTGGGCAGGCTCACACGCGTGATTGACACCGTTGAATATGCTGCTACCACCCCCGACCAGCCGCAACCGTTTGCTGAGCTGGGCCTCAGAGAGGACGAGTACCAGCGAGTTCGCGAAATTCTAGGTCGGCGACCTACGGACACCGAGCTGGCGATGTATTCGGTGATGTGGAGTGAGCACTGTTCGTACAAGTCTTCCAAAGTTCACCTGCGTTACTTCGGTGAAACCACCACCGAGGAGATGCGTACCGGAATGCTGGCCGGTATCGGTGAAAATGCTGGTGTTGTCGACATCGGTGACGGCTGGGCCGTCACTTTCAAGGTAGAATCGCACAACCACCCTTCTTATGTCGAGCCGTACCAGGGGGCCGCAACCGGCGTCGGCGGCATCGTACGTGACATCATGGCGATGGGCGCGCGACCTGTCGCTGTGATGGACCAGCTTCGGTTCGGTGCTGCCGATGCGCTCGATACCCGCCGCGTGCTGGATGGCGTGGTCCGCGGTATTGGCGGCTACGGCAACTCGCTGGGCTTGCCCAACATCGGCGGCGAGACTGTCTTCGACTCGTGCTACGACGGCAATCCTCTGGTGAATGCGTTGTGTGTCGGGGTGTTACGCCAGGAGGATCTTCATTTGGCGTTTGCCTCGGGTGCGGGTAACAAGATCATTCTGTTCGGCGCGTGTACCGGGCTGGACGGTATCGGCGGGGTCTCGGTGTTGGCGTCGGACACCTTCGATGCTGAAGGAGCGCGGAAGAAACTCCCGTCGGTTCAGGTGGGTGACCCCTTTATGGAAAAGGTACTCATCGAGTGCTGTCTGGAATTGTATGCTGGCGGGCTGGTGATCGGCATCCAAGACTTAGGAGGTGCAGGATTATCTTGTGCCACTTCGGAGTTGGCATCAGCTGGGGACGTCGGAATGGCGATTCAACTCGACACCGTCCCGCGCCGCGCGAAGGATATGACGCCCGCCGAGGTGTTCTGCAGCGAATCGCAGGAGCGCATGTGCGCGGTGGTTGCACCGGAGAACGTGGACGCCTTCTTGGCGGTCTGCCGCAAATGGGAGGTGCTGGCCACGGTGATTGGTGAGGTCACCGACGGCGACCGACTACGGATCACCTGGCACGGCGAGACAGTCGTCGACGTGCCACCGCGCACCGTGGCCCATGAGGGACCGGTGTATCAGCGACCCGTCTCCCGCCCCGAATCACAGGAAGCCTTGAACGCGGATTCATCGAAAGGATTGCCGCGACCGGTTAGCGGAGACGAGCTGCGTGCGACTTTGCTTGCACTGCTGGGTAGTCCGCACTTGTGCAGCCGGGCTTTCATCACCGAGCAGTATGATCGGTATGTGCGCGGCAACACCGTCTTGGCCGAGCATGCCGACGCTGGCGTGCTGCGTATCGACGAGTCCACCGGCCGCGGTATTGCGTTGTCGACCGACGCGTCTGGACGCTATACCCGGCTAGATCCCTATGCCGGTGCCCAACTGGCGCTGGCCGAGGCGTACCGCAACGTGGCTGTCACCGGTGCCACCCCGGTCGCGGTGACCAACTGCCTCAACTTCGGTTCACCCGAAGATCCAGGAGTGATGTGGCAGTTCGCGCAGGCTGTGCGGGGGCTGGCTGATGGTTGTGCGGCCCTGAAGATTCCTGTAACCGGCGGCAACGTCAGCTTTTACAATCAAACGGGGGCGGTGGCGATCTTGCCCACGCCGGTGGTTGGGGTGCTCGGCGTCCTGGATAACGTGGCTAGACGTATCCACACGTCCTTAGGCACTGAACCTGGAGAGATTCTGATGTTGCTGGGTGACACCTATGACGAGTTCGACGGGTCCGTCTGGGCGCAAGTGATGGCTGGCCACCTGGGTGGGCTGCCGCCCATGGTGGACTTGGCGCGTGAGAAGCTGCTGGCCGAGGTGCTGAGTTCGGCGTCGCGCGACGAGCTGGTATCGGCAGCTCATGACCTGTCCGAAGGCGGCCTCGCCCAGGCTATCGTGGAATCGGCGTTGGCGGGTGAAACTGGTTGCCGTATAGCGCTTCCCGAAGATGCTGATCCGTTCGTGATGCTCTTTTCCGAATCAGCAGGTCGGGTGCTGGTAGCTGTGCCACGCCCCGAAGAGAGCCGGTTTCGGTCGATGTGCGAGGCGCGAGGTTTGCCAGCTATGCGTATCGGTGTGGTCGATCAGGGTTCGGACTCGATAGAGGTTCGGGGTCAATTCACCGTGTCCCTGGCAGAACTGCGTATGACGTTCGAGGCGGTGCTGCCGCGATTTTTCGGATAAGTTGGGCCGCGAAAAATTGAGGTTAGCGTGGTGGAACGGCTTCAAGTGCCCGTAGTTGCTTGTCGGAGCAAGCTACACTGAATGTTACATTTATGTAAAGCCAATTAATCATGGAAGGGGTTGGCACCTTCGGTGCATAGACTCAGGGCCGCGGAGCATCCGCGGCCGGATTATGTTCTTCTGCACATCAGCGACACGCATCTTATTTCGGACGGCTCTCTCTACGGGGCGGTCGACGCCGACAGCCGGCTCGGCGAACTGCTCGAGCAGTTAAAGCACTCCCAACTGCGTCCCGACGCAATCATCTTTACCGGCGATTTGGCCGATCGGGGCGAGCCAGAGGCATACCGAAAGCTTCGATGCTTGGTTGAGTCGTTCGCTACCGAGCTGGATGCCGAACTCTTCTGGGTGATGGGCAACCATGATAACCGGGTAGCATTACGCACGTTGTTGCTGGATGAGGCGCCCTCCATGGCGCCGTTGGATGGCGTACGCAGGGTCGACGGACTACGGGTCATCACCTTGGATACGTCGGTGCCGGGACGTCATTACGGAGAAATCAGTGCATCGCAATTAGATTGGCTTGCCGACGAGTTGACAACCTCAGCACCGGATGGCACCATCCTGGCCTTACACCATCCGCCGATTCCAAGTGTCTTAGACATGGCCGTAACGGTGGAACTACGCGACCAGGCTTCGCTTGGGCGGGTGCTCAAGGGTAGCGATATTCGTGCCATTTTGGCCGGTCACCTGCATTACTCGACGAATGCCACCTTCGTCGGAATTCCGGTATCAGTCGCCTCGGCGACCTGCTACACTCAAGATCTAACAGTTGTCGCCGGCGGAGCGCGCGGTCGAGATGGTGCTCAGGGCTGCAATCTTGTGCACGTCTACCAAGATACAGTGGTGCACTCTGTTATTCCACTTGGGATCGGAAACATGGTGGGCACCTTTGTTTCTCCTGCGCAGGCGCGACGCGATATCGCCGAAAGCGGGCTGTTTATCGAGCCGTCTGGGCGGGATTCGCTGTTTGCCCATCCTCCAATGGTGCTGACACCGTCGGTGACGCAAAGTCTTGGCGATTGAAGTCCGTGGCGACCTTTTCCCAGGGTGCCGGTATTGGAAAGTAGCGTTCCAGAAAACTGACGACCCGTTCGGCACGCTCCGTTGCGGGGACTTCGGGGAAACTACCGTCGTTGAGGCAGAAAAAGTCGTAGTTGCGACGTTTCCGCAGTTCGGGAAGTAAGTTGAGGCCTGTGTACGAAGTGGTGTCCACGTACAGAACTTTGGCTTTTTCTTGTTGGACAGCGCGTCCAGTTATCAGCGCGTAGTAATGGTAGAGCGAATTGGTAACAGATATATCTGTTCCGGACCGGAACACACTTTCCTGGGTCCGAGCGAATTCTTCCGGGAATTCTTGTTCCATCTCGAACAGCACGCTCTTGCGTAGCGGAACCGTGGTGTGTTCTAGATGACGCGTAATCAGTTGTCCAAATCGCCGTAAGAGGAGTTGGCGGTTAACCCGGGCCGCATTCTCGAAGCCACTGCGCGTTGGATCGTTAGTGCCTAATCCTATACGGGTCTTGGCTTCGATGAACCTGGTCACTCCGCCCGGGGAGAAGAACATGCTTGCTTTGAGTGGGCGACCGAAAAACATGTCGTCATTGGAGTACAGGAAATGCTCGCTGAGGTCGGGTATCCGGTGTAGCTGGCTTTCCACCGCGTGTGAGTTGTAGGTTGGCAATGCCGACCTATCTGAAAAATGGTCCTCCGCGGGGACAATTGTGATCATTGGGTGATCGGCTAACCATGACGGCGGGATCGAATCTGTCGCGATGAAGATGCGCCGGATCCATGGAGCAAACATGTTCACCGACCGCAAGGCGTATTTCAACTCGTCGATCTGTCGGATCCGCGCGTCGGCGTCGTCGCCTTCACCTACTACGTGGTGCGACATTTCGGCTGCCCGACGTGCTCGAAATTCTGGATCACTACCGTCGACCCACGAGAACACCAGATCGATGTCAAACGTGACGTCACTCGCGTGCGGGGTGAACATCCCCTCAATGGTATGCCATTTGTACCCGTAGAGCTTGATGGTAGCCGGTGTTACTTCTTTGCGTGGTAGCACTTTGCGGGTCAGGGAGTTTTCCACCGGGCAGCGGATCAGGGTCTCCTCGAAGGACCAGAACTGCAGTTCGACACCGAACCTCGAACCGAACCGAAATCCTCCCGGTGCAATCCTTCGTCGATACAACCGCACGATGCGTGGATCGATCGACTGCGATAATTGACCTTTGGCCACTAGCACGGGAGAAAGCCCGCGTTCGTCTATTGTTTTGGCGTACATAGGTTCGCTGGCACACGCGGTGACGAGCGCGCGTTCGACCGCGGGGCGCAGTTTGATGTTGATGGCAAGAACGGGCCGGTTTTTGTGGTTGCGGATAAATAGGAAAGGAATATCAGCCCGGTTCAACGCCTTTCGCAGAAAGATCAAATCTTCGATCTGTGCTTCGTGCGGGGTCAAACTGGACTCGAGCCGGGCAACCTTTCCCTGCCGGGTAACAATGATGGGTTCAAGGGTGCGCCGCACGGGCCGATCGTCTTCGCATGAAACAATCTTGCTCATCGAAACACCGCCTTAGTGAAATAGTCTAACCACGGCACCGAGGGAATCTCACAGACCACACATCGGCGCAGGACTAGGTATTCTGGGGATACGCAGGCAACGGGGTCTCGCAATCTATATGGTGCCGGCTGGTCGATATCTCTTGCAAAACAGCAAGGCTTAGTTACCTGCGGGCAACCGTTCGGTTACAACTATGCCATATCAAATTTAGTTTCGAGTGGAAGAATTCTCGCTTCACTATCCTCAGTCTAGCGCAGGGGTATGCGGGACTGTCGTGGCAGTGGGTTGATGTACGCCAGGGCCCATGGTCTGGGTCTTTCGGGGGCGTCCAGATTCAGGCGTTATTGGCTTGTTACGGTTGAATTCGCCGCAGCATAGAAATTTTCACGGGTTGATGGTGTTTGTCACCCAATGGGCGGACCTACACGTATTCGACCGCTAGCGGTGAACCGGGCTCGAAGTGTGTTGTATGGGGCTAAGTTCACGCCGGTGTACGGCACGAGCAGGGGCATGCCAGGGTTCACGGGTGATCCGTTTGCCAACAGCTCGGTTTGCTACTGGAGCCACCCCCGGGCGTTGGTTCGGGGCAGGTTCTCCAGAGAGGTGTACGGGTTAAGCGACCCGGCACTGGCGCCCGAAGCGTTGGCTCCCAGCGCGTAGCTGTTATTGTCGAGCGTGTTGTGCACGCTTGGGCGCGACTTCGGCGAAATTGCGAATGGTGCAAAAATTTCGGGACCATACCATGTTAGGCAGCTGGCTGAAGATGCCCAGATCGAGGGTACCACGCGCCAGGTATGACTCGCTCTGTTCGAATATCTATTCCGCCCATGTTGCCGAATCCGGTAGCCGCTAACAGCACGTCATCCAGATAGCGTTGCTGGTGGTTGATGGTGTGCGCCGTGGTCATTGCCTGGCTAATAGCAACCCACACGTCCGGTGCGGCGTTGGGGTAAATGGTCACCCAGTTCCGCCAGCCGTTGTTTTTTTAGCCTGGTTTTGGGGTAGCTGGAGGTTCACGTCATCGAGGAGCACGTTGCCGTCGATGAGTGTGGCACCGACCTTGTCGCCCAGCCTGCTCGGTGCTTCGGCGGCTGCGTTCAGTGTCAGGTTCAGCTTGACCGGATCAACCTTCTCGATGATTTCCGTTGACGTATCGAACAACCTAATTGATCTCCGTGGTGGTCGACGTCGCGTCAATCACTTGGGGTGGAGTGATGGGTAGCAGCGGTGCGGACTGCGGCGACGTGAACGAAACGTACTTACCACCGAACACGGTGGCTACCTTGATGTTGACCACGAGGTTCCCTGGGATTAGCCCGAGGTTCTTAGGATCCATCTCCAGCATGAATTTGGTCGCCAGGTACCGTCTGGTTCTCTCTCGGAGATGCTGGTCACCCGGCCGATCTCGGCCTTGTGGTAGGTGACTGTATGAATCTGGAGCTATCATCAAACTCGCCCGTGAATCCACTGCCGTCAACTGCGTCTTCAGCGTCACATCCTCACGAAGTCGCAAATAAATGTACGCTCAGCACGATAAATGCTATCATTTTAGTGACACTAGGCCGATGCCCTTGTATGGATTGGGTGCGACCCCAAACAACGACGCATCCATGATGCTGAGACTCTAGGCTATGGCCGTTTGTGATAGAGCCGATCCGGCAAAGACTCGGCAAGCCGTCCTTGCGCTTGCGGACTGGCTGAAGGACAGAACCTTGCCGGCGCCCGACCGGGACGCTGTGGCTACGGCGGTTCGGCTTACTGTGCGCACCCTGGCGACGCTGGCCCCCGGGGCCAGCGTCGAGGTCCGGATCCCGCCGTACGTGGCGGTGCAGTGTGTTTCTGGACCCAGCCACACTCGTGGGACGCCACCCAATGTCGTCGAGACTGATTCGCGGACGTGGCTGCTGGTTGCGACCGGGCTGATGCAGCTAGTGGAGGCGGTGGCGACCGGTGCGCTGCGTATGTCTGGCTCGCGTGCCGGTGACATCGAGGTGTGGATGCCATTAATCAATCTACGCTGTACGTAGTTGGCTAAACTGTGTGTTTGGCTGTCGGGGTAGGTGTCCGGGCACCTAAACACGTGCCACAGATTCGTCGACTGGGCCGTGCTGGCCGTAGACTCCGTTGCGTCACCAACTGCGCCCTAGGGAGCTGCCCAATCGTGACCGTCCAGCAACCCGGGCGGGATTTCAGCTCGCCCCGCGAAGAGTGCGGTGTGTTCGGGGTCTGGGCTCCGGGTGAACTAGTCGCCAAACTCACTTATTTCGGTCTATACGCGTTGCAGCATCGCGGCCAGGAAGCTGCGGGGATCGCTGTCGCTGATGGATCGCAGGTGTTGGTCTTCAAAGACCTTGGCTTAGTTAGTCAAGTGTTCGACGAGCAGACATTGGCGGCGATGGAGGGTCACGTTGCCATCGGTCATTGCCGCTACTCCACCACCGGCGACACCACCTGGGAAAATGCCCAGCCTGTTTTCCGCAACATCGCTGCCGGATCCGGGGTTGCGTTGGGGCACAACGGAAACCTGGTCAACACTGCCGAGCTTGCCGCACGTGCCCGCGACGCGGGGTTGATAGCAAAACGCTGCCCGGCCCCAGCGACAACGGACTCCGACATCCTGGGCGCGCTGTTAGCCCACGGTGCGGCCGACTCGACCCTGGAACAGGCTGCGCTGGAACTGCTGCCGACCGTGCGGGGTGCGTTCTGCCTGACATTCATGGACGAAAACACCCTCTATGCCTGCCGGGACCCGTATGGAGTACGGCCGCTGTCGCTCGGACGACTGGATCGCGGCTGGGTGGTGGCTTCTGAAACGGCGGGGCTCGACATTGTCGGCGCCTCGTTTGTCCGCGACATCGAGCCGGGCGAATTGCTGGCGATCGACGCCGACGGAGTACGGTCCACTCGTTTCGCCAACCCTACGCCCAAGGGTTGTGTTTTTGAGTACGTTTACCTGGCACGGCCCGACAGCACGCTGGCCGGACGGTCGGTGCACGGCACTCGGGTGGAGATCGGTCGTCGACTTGCCCGCGAATGCCCGGTCGAGGCCGACTTGGTGATCGGTGTGCCCGAATCAGGCACTCCCGCCGCAGTGGGATACGCGCAGGAATCCGGCATCTCTTACGGGCAGGGTCTGATGAAGAATGCATATGTTGGACGCACATTCATCCAACCGTCGCAAACCATCCGTCAACTGGGCATCCGGCTGAAGCTCAATCCGCTTAAAGAGGTAATCCGCGGCAAGCGGCTGATTGTTGTCGACGACTCGGTTGTGCGGGGGAACACCCAACGCGCTCTGGTGCGGATGCTGCGCGAGGCCGGTGCCGTCGAGCTGCACGTGCGCATCGCTTCACCACCGGTGAAGTGGCCCTGTTTTTACGGCATCGACTTCCCATCGCCGGCCGAATTGATCGCTAACGTCGTCGCAGACGAGGAGGAGATGCTCGAGGCGGTACGGCAGGGCATCGGTGCCGACACACTGGGCTACATCTCGCTGCGGGGCATGATTGCGGCTTCCGAGCAGCCCGCTTCGCGGCTGTGTTACGCTTGCTTTGACGGTAGGTATCCGATCGAGCTGCCCAGTGAAGCCATGTTAGGCAAAAATGTCATCGAGCACATGCTTGCCAATGCGGCGCGTGGAGCCGGGCTACGCGATCTTGCTGCTGATCAGGTCCCAGTCGATGCGGACGAAAATTGCGTTTGGCGTTGACACGATGTGAGTCCCGGCAGCACGGGGTGCTTGGTGGGCAACCGTTCAAATGTAGTACCTGATTCCGACTGTGAGTGACGACCGGTAGCCTTTATCGCGATGATGGATCCCGGAAAAAGCCCCGGAGGCCAGCTGGGCAATCATGGCATCACCTATGCGTCGACAGGGGTGGACATTGAAGCCGGTGACCGCTCGGTCGAGTTGTTCAAGCCGATGGCAGTTAAGGCCATCAGAACCGAGGTGCTTGGAGGTCTAGGAGGATTCGCTGGGTTGTTCGCTCTACGCAGCGGCTACCGCGAACCGGTGTTAGCGGCTTCCACCGACGGTGTTGGTACCAAGCTGGCAGTCGCTCAGGCGATGGATAAGCACGACACCGTTGGCTTGGACCTGGTGGCGATGGTGGTCGACGACCTGGTGGTCTGTGGCGCTGAGCCACTGTTTTTGCAGGACTACATTGCTGTCGGCCGAACGGTGCCGGAACGACTGAGCGCGATCGTCGACGGTATTGCCGAGGGGTGCATGCTCGCGGGCTGTGCGTTACTGGGTGGTGAGACCGCAGAACACCCTGGTCTGATGGAAGTCGACCACTACGACATCGCGGCGACCGGCGTCGGTGTTGTGGAAGCCGACGATACCCTGGGGCCAGATCGTGTCAAACCCGGTGACGTAATCATCGCGCTGAGGTCTTCGGGTCTCCATTCCAACGGATACTCGCTGGCTCGCTCGGTCCTACTCGAGATCGATCGGATGAACCTGGCCGGTTATGTGGAGGAGTTCGGTCGCACCCTGGGCGAAGAGCTATTGGAGCCCACCCGCATCTACGCCAAGGACTGTCTGGCATTGGCGGCCGAAACTCACGTCCGTACCTTCTGTCACGTTACCGGCGGCGGGCTGGCCGGCAATCTTCAACGCGTTATCCCACACGGATTGGTCGCCGAAGTTGACCGCGGCACGTGGACACCTGCACCGGTGTTCGCCATGATAGCCCAGCGTGGCAGGGTCGCGCGTGAAGAGATGGAAAAGACGTTCAACATGGGCGTCGGCATGATCGCCGTGGTCGCGCCTGAAGATACTGACCGTGCTTTGGCGATATTGACCGCACGTCACTTGGACTGCTGGGTGCTGGGCACTGTCTGCAAAGGCAGCAAAGTAGGCCCACGGGCAAAACTGGTCGGACAACACCCGAGATTCTAATGAACTGCGCTTAACTGAAACGAACAGTAACACTAAAACTAACACTAACACCGTGCCGATGCGGAATACATCGGCACGACAGAGTTGGGAGTGCTAGCGGCGCCAGGCGTCCTCATCCCATGAGTCTTCACTCACCCGGTCGTCTCCGTCCAGCTGGCCGGGATCGGCGGCACCTGTACTTGATAGCTCGCGCTGAAGCCGCTGGAAGTCGGTCTGCGGGGAGCTGTATTTAAGTTCTCGAGCAACCTTGGTCTGCTTCGCCTTAGCACGTCCTCGGCCCATGGGGGAACCCCCTCGCGTCGCGAAATAACGGAACGGTCTAGCAAGTAGACGGCTCCGATCACTTGGTGTCGTTATTATTGTCCTGCCGACAGTTTACCGTGCCTTGCGGCAGGGCGTTGCCGTCCCCTCCCCGCGTTGTGGCGGACGACTCCAAGTGTAGTCTTGAACTCATCGTCCGCGTAACCGCTCGATGGCCAGCCGTCCCACGCCAATCTCGTCGGCTGCTGGCAATGAGTCGGGATCGATCACCGCTGCGACTGACCCGTCTTGCGGGCCTTCCAGTTCGATAGTCAGTTCGGTGTCGGTCGGCAGCCCACGTTTCAGCAGCGCCAGCGCCACCGGTCCGAGGTCCACGTGCTCGACTACGGTTCCGAGTCGTCCGACGGCGCCACTGTTGGCCAGCACCGCATCGCCCGTCGAGGTCCGTTCCACCGAGCCGTCGAGATGTAACAACACCAGCATCCGAGGCGGTTTGCCCAAGTTTTGCACCCGTGCGACGGTCTCTTGGCCGCGATAGCAGCCTTTGTCCAGATGCACGGCACCTTCGCCGGGACCACCGATCCAACCCACTTCGTGCGGTATGGTACGCTGATCGGTGTCGACGCCGAGCCGTGGGCGGAGCGCTGCTACGCGGTGGGCTTCATAGGCCCACATCCCGGCGGACCGGACGCCCACCCCCGCCAAACGGCTCTGCCAGTCGGCCGACTCACGACGCGGTACCAGTAGGTCCAGTTCGATCTGGCCTGCAGGGGCGCCGGGTATCCGGCGCACGAAGCTCCCAGCGGTCAGCGGAACCGCCGTCGACTCGTCGGGCAGCGCATCCAGATAAAGCGCATTGTGCACCGCTTGCTCAGTCAGTCGTGGACCCAGAAGTGACAGCATGGCCATGTCGGCGCTGCCCGGGGTTACCTCGGACCAGAACACCATCTTGCGCAGGTACTCCAGCAGCGGCTCACCCCGCCAGGGTTCGGTATCGAGATAAGTGGTACCCCCCAGTTCAGTCTGTATCCAGTGGTCCTCAACCCGGCCTTGACTGTCAAGGCTGAGATTCTGCGTGCTAGCACCATCGGGGAGTGCACTTACATGCTGGGTGGATATGCTATGCAGCCAGGTTTGCCGGTCACTGCCTATCAACGTGAGCGTCGCTCGGTGTGAGCGGTCCACTAGCACAGCATCGGTTTCAGCCGACCGTTGTTCGCCCAGCGGATCGCCGAAGTGCCAGATAGCGCCCGCGTCGGGTCCGGGATCGGGTGCGAGGACTGCGTTCACGTGCGTCGCTCTCCCCCGCAAGCGGGAAGTACCCCCACCTCATCGCTTCGCTTTGCATCGTCGTCGGCGCGGTTCACGCTTCAAATGTACAGGCTGGCCGACGAGCGTGAAGGCTAGCTACCCGTTGTGGTTGACGCACTTGCAGTTCGCCGCACGTGCGCGGTGCGGGCCATTTAGACTCCAAAATTAATTATTTCATTTTATTAATGTTATTTTTGTTTCACGTCGGGTGTGATAGTCGCGTTGGACGGCGAGATCCATACGCCGGGAACGTTGCTGTTGCACGCCGACGAACTCGCCGTAGTGTGCGGTTACGGGCGTCTTTGAGACGCTGTATGTTCCGCGACGGCCTGGCTTGTCTGGTCGAGCCGCATCTGTAGCGGCTCACTTGATGGACCTACCCGAGCTGGACTTGCCGCACTGGCGGCATGCGATCGACGTGGCCGCGCAACGATGGATTGTGACTATTGTATTATTTTGTATTATTTTATTTATGAAGGTGCGCTGTGATTGATCTACAGCCACGCAGCCAGGAGATCGGCTCTGCGCTGACGACCTACGTAGTGGTTAACCCTCTGTTTGGTCGCGGGTGGAGGCGTTGCGGCGCGCCGGGGGGTGGCGGTCACATTGGATCGTGGGTTGCCCGCCACTGGCGCCGCCGCAACGCTTTGGTTGCTGGTCAGTGCTAAACACTGTCGTACGCAGCAGAATATGGCTGCTCTGCGCGCACGTCGCTCGACGGTATGCTGGTGACGTTATTTTCGTCAGCTCGAATGGACTACGTCCTGAAAGGCCGCACTCGACGGTGGTGCTAGCCACGAGTGTTGCAGGCAGGACGGACGGTAATTTTTGCCTGCTGAAGCCGGGGTGGTATCCCATCGTCCGGCGTACTACTCAAACAGCTCCTCTTCGAGCTGGTCCGCGCCGAGTGGTACGACTGTGACTATCGAACGTTACAGATCGCCGACCTCCATGAATCACGGGGATCTGGTTGATATCAAGCATGACCTTGATTGCCTGAGGATACACACTTGACGGCCGACGACTGCCGTGCTCACCGATGGCTGCAGCATTCGTCGAACTGATCGACAGCGCTATCGTCTAGCCACCGCTTAGGCGGTCAAATTCTCTTGTGAGTAGAACCCCGGTGTGCGGGTACGGTCGGCCGTAAGCTAGGAAGTTAGGTAGCCCGCGAAATTGATAGCTTCATGGATATATGCGCTGGCTGCATTAGCTTGCGAAGAGCTGGCATCGGCGCGCTGGCGAATGCCCCGCAGTCAGTCGCCCCCGAGCTTCCGGTCTTGTCCAACCAGTAGTTACGCTAAGAGACCGCTCTATTTATTTCATGGATTCGTAAGGCGAGAGATGCGCTATTGTTTGACGTTGATGGCCATCTTTTGAGCTGTCTGACTGTATTGGTTGGTAACATTCACAGCGCAGGTCTCGACATCGAACACCGCATTAAGCACGCGTTGGCAGGAGGGCCGAGTGGGACTGCCGGGCATGTGGACCTGAGTAATTGTGAGGGGCGTCTCTAGTGAGGTCACTGAACGTCCAGTGAAAGTCCTTTGCCTTGTTCGGTGGCCGGCATCGGGGTTTGGCCGGAGCAAGCCGCGGCCTCGTAGACCCGTAGGGTGTTGTCCCGCAGCGTGCAACTGCTGGCTGCGTACTGCCTTGTTGTTGCTGCTAGCATAGACACGTGCTTAGATGGTAGGTTCGAACGCGTCGAGGCACTCCAGGTTTGACAAGGTTCCGGCGGTTGCGCCCAGCTACTGGGTCTGGTTCATGATTTCCATCGATGCGATGCTTGTGTAACGGCGACGACGTCTGTTGGAATAAGAAACGATTCCAGGCGGCCAGGAGCCGGCGCTGTTGTAGTATGTGCTGACCGAACGTCGACGGCCTCTTGGGGCGATGCTTGGGTGAACGAGCACAACCACCACCATGATTGCAACGATGGCGGCTAGGCTCGCGACGCCGATAGTCATCAACCGCTTGTTGGACGCGGTACCAGTTGCCACTGGCAGTCGGTACGTGAGGAGGCCGATGCACCGGGTCGGCTAACACCCGGGGTGCTCCCGCCAAGCTGCGTAGGGCTCGTGGGCTTGTTGTCGGAAGTCTGAGTGGCCTGTGGTTGTCCCTTGGCATCGGACAGTTCGGCTGACTCGATGGACGCCAACACGTGGTCGATCTTGGTTCGGGTGCGATAGGTCACGTCGTGTCGAAACCGCAGTATGCGCAGGAGTTGGCCGATATCGCTTCGAACGCTGGGGTCATAGCCGTCCTCGACAAGTCCGATCGTGAGTTCGACCAGCAGTTAAATCTGTTGCTGAGGGTTGAGTCCTTTTTCCGCCAGAGTGTTACCCAACCGCGTTTTTGTAGCAAAAGGCACCGGCGGCTCGTCGGACAGCTGGTCCGGTAACGGCACGGGGGTGGCACGTAGCGCGTGCACCGCGGTCACTAATTGAATCTTGTTGAATCTTGAATGCCGGCGTCAACGGTGGGGTTGGCGTAGTTGATGATCTGCAACGTGGTAAGGGGATTCACGCGCATGTTGTCAACCGAACCAATCCGAACGGGAAGGGAGAGTGGCCGCTTCAAAGCTTGTGTAGATTGTAGCCAGTCTGACTGGGCTTGTATTGTAGCCAATTACTTGACAGCGCGACGATGAACACGTCGTTGGATTAGGATCTGCGCGCGGAGTATACTCCATCAGAATAAGACGTCGTCACCGGTGAGCTCGTGGTCGCACCAAGCCTGTTGTTGGCTCCGCCGAAGTAGTGGTGTGCGGTCCTCCACTGTTGACCTGTCGTGAATTCGAGTAGCTGATAAACAGCGCCATAACACTCTCCTAAACAAGGCGCAGCAAGCACGGCGAATACGTGATTTGATGCTGGGCATGGTACTCCGCGCAGTAAATGGCTTCGGCAATTGCCATGCCCGATTCCGCGAGCAGGTCATCAGCTAATCACAGAGTTGGATCCATTACCTCTCAATGTGGTTTAGCGTGTGGCAGGAATTCGACGTAGCGACGTGCGCACTCGTCGCTGGGAACGGACCATTGTTCGTTGTTGTGGACCCCGTGCCACTCAGTCTCTGTCCGCTGCGGTAAGTGGCCTGACGGTCTCCCCGGCCTGCACTGGGTTCGTTCCGGCACCACTGGCTGTCGCTGGCCTACTTTGTAGTTAGGTGTCGCGGAAGAGGTCGTCGCGCACTGACCATATCTTGCCGTCGTCCTGAACCGTACAGTCTCCGGCGTCGGTCCGCATCGTGTGTACGGAGTTTGATCGCCAGGTCCACGGGGTGTCTGTCGCCGCTATTCGGTTAGCGTCCCGACTCGAGTGAAGGATTGCCACAGTGAACGTGGCCGAAAGCTGAGTTGGCGCAGGCTCCACAGGCTAGCTGCCAAACTGTGTACTGCGGCCTCGACAAGATCCGGCTTAACTTTCCGACCAAGATCCAGTCACCAGCTTGTCATGGATTCGGGGGCATTGTAGCGGATAGGACCATACTTTCAGCTGTTGTGCCGGTAGTAGCGACCCCAGTCCTCGTGTTCAATGCGTGCTCCGCTCATTGCGGAGTAGGGGGCAAAGGCCCATGATAGAAAGTTGTCCTCGTGTGAAGCATTCGGCCGACCCCTTTTCCTAGACTATCGGCTGCTCAGACGTCGAACAGTACACACAGCGTTATCGTGTGAAGGTGTCTTCTTCCTAGCTGGCCAGGCCGCTATCCGGCGAATCGGTACAGTCTCGCCGATAAATTTGGCACCAATCCGCCGTCGGCATCCACTCGTTCTTCGACATAGGCGAGGTCGCCACCTTCGACGATACCGTAAAGCCGTTTGGCGCCGCCGACGAGCACGCCGGATTTGCTGCATGCTAGGGCATCAGTGACCAATTCCCACGATGATGCGTTGCGTGGCCGCCCGTAAAACAATTCTACGTAACCAGCCGAATGGGCTAACAGCAATTCGATCGCCTGAGATTCGGTAGGATCATATGGATCGCTGACAAAACGCCAGAAACCCGTCTCACGTAAGCTAGTTTCCTGGTATTCGCCAGCGTCGTTGAGCCGCCAGGACCTGGCTTCCCAATTCAGGTAGTTACCACCGTCGTGCGAGACCACGATCTGCTGGCCGAAGTGGTAGTCGCCATTAGGTCCACGACCCTCCCCTTCACCGCGCCACACACCGACCAGCGGTAGCAGTGCCAGCAAAGTGCTATTGAGGTTAGCGCCTTCGCGTAGATTCGCGGTGTCGGAGGGAACTGGCAAGTCGTCGAAAGCCGGGATGTTGCGGGCTGCGCTCACCGTAGATCGCTTGGCCGCTTGAAACATCCCAGCGGCCGTACACTTGTTGCCCTTGCTGGAGTCCGCCGGACTGCCCGCTCCGTCACGGACCTCGTCGGAGGTCACGTGCACCGCTCTCCCTCGCAAGCGGGTGGAGGTACCTCCCACTTGTGGGGGCCGACCACCACCTTATCGCTGCGTTCTACATCGTCGCCGGCGCGGGTCACGACTCGTCAGTGACGAGCCGGTACAGCGTATAAAGCGTGAACCATGAGATGACCACCACTGCCACAACCAGCATGATCTCGAAAAAGAGTACCACGGGGACGATTCTATTCGTCTTATTGGTCGATGGTGGTTTCCGGGGCAGGTCTGTTGGGCTGGTCAGGTGATCTTGACGTCGACCTTGTGGATGCCTGTTCCCGAAGGTGACATCATGGCGTCGCCATTACCTACTGAAGACAGCGCGCGCAGTGTCCAGGACCCCGGCGCGGCGAAAAACCGGAAGTCACCGGTGGCCGAGGTGACCACTTCGGCCGTGAACTCGTTGGACGAATCCAGCAGGCGGACGAACGCCCCACCCACGGCTTGCCCTTTGCGATCGACCACGCGACCGGTGATCACCGTTTCTTTCTCGAGGTTCACGTTGGCGGGCAACGCCAGTCTTTGTTTAGGCTCAGAGCACATGTCAGCTTCCCAATTCGATTGGGACACCCACCAGGGAGCCGTATTCTGTCCAACTGCCGTCGTAGTTCTTGACGTTTTGATATCCGAGTAACTCGCGCAGCACGAACCAGGTGTGTGATGATCGTTCACCGATTCGGCAGTAGACGATTGTCTCTTTCAACCTATCCAGGCCGGCGTCGGCATACAGCTTGGCTAACTGCTCGTCGGATTTGAAGGTGCCGTCCTCATTGGCCGCCTTGCTCCAAGGTATGTTTATCGCACTGGGGATGTGGCCGGGTCGCTGGCTCTGCTCCTGAGGTAGGTGCGCAGGTGCCAGGAGCTTTCCGGAGAATTCGTCGGGGGAACGTACGTCGACGAGATTTTTGATCTTGATGGATGCTATGACCTCGTCCCGAAAGGCCCGGATAGTGTTGTCCGGTGCTGCAGCAGCGTAGGAGGTCGCCGGCCTGGTGACGGTGTCGGTGGACAGCGGGCGACCGTCGAGCTCCCACTTCTTGCGGCCACCGTCAAGCAATTTGACTTTGTCATGCCTGTACAGCTTGAAATACCAATACGCATAGGCTGCGAACCAGTTGTTGTTGCCGCCGTACAGAATCACGGTGTTGTCATTGGAAATGCCTCGGTCACCCAACAATTTGGAGAATTGCTGGGTGTCGATGAAGTCGCGCTTGATCGGGTCTTGCAAATCCGCACGCCAATCCAACTTGATGGCGCCGGCGATGTGATCGCCGTCGTAGGTGCTTGTGTCCTCGTCCACTTCGACGAAGACGATGTTCGCGCTGTCGAGGTTGCTCTCGGCCCAGTCGGCAGAGACCAGGACATCAGAGCGTGCCATGGTTAGAGTCCTTTCACTTACCTTGGGGTGGTCAACCAGGGTTACGGTTACGTGGAGCGGCAGTGCGTCGAAACCACACCACAACCGGGTAGAGCTGACAGCCCAGACAGATGCCGAACGCTGCGTTGAGGAAAGCGGCCACTAATGCAGCTGCCGTAGCGATGACTCCCACCAAGAAAGCGCCGGCGGCGAATCCGGTAACACCGCAAACCACGAAGACGAAGCCGAGCAGTTGGGCGAACTTTAACGGTGGCACCGGTTCGCGCTCTTTCACCGGACCCAGCCGAGGCGCCACGAGGGCGGCGAACACCCGTCCGTATGGGTGCCGGCGCGGGCCGCCGAGAGTGCCCGTGGCAAAAACTACGGCCTGCAGGACCAACAGTAACGCGGCCGCCAGCGGACTGACCACCGAAATGATCAGGACGGTCTGCAGAACTGCGGCCGTAACCCATGCAGCAAATCGTGGTCCGCGAACATCGACGACCTCTACTCCGGTGGTGGTGTTATTGATCGTCACTGTTCTACTCCTAGGTACTCCTGTTGCACGTGTTGCACGGACAAAGTGGGAGACAGGCCACGGTAGGCTCCGAGTGCGGCGCGAAAGAGCTTGGCTACTTCAGCAGCTACAGGAACAACCCGTGATTTGGCACAGATGGACTGCGCAACGCTTGGTGAGCCTGGGCTCGAGGCAGGTTGACACGTTAGCCAGCTTACCCAATGACACGCTAATTAAGCCAACAATGGTTCGAGTGTGGATAGCAGATCAAAGGCCTTGGGGACTCCCGACGTCCGGTATCGTTGCTGTCCGTCGGTATCGAAAATCAATGTGGTGGGCAGCGAAAGCACCGAAAATCGGCGCACAGCCGCAGGGTTAGTGTCCAAATCGATCTCGATATGGGCTACGTCGGGCAGGTCTTTGCAGACTTGATAAACCACGCGACGGACCCGGTCGCACGGTCCGCACCACGGCGCGCTGAAATGTACGATGGTTGGCCCAGTACGCGACAAGCCGAGGTCAGCGGTGTCTGTGCCAGTGCCTTGGCCCGGCCCGGAACAAATTTCGTGAACGTTTCCTGAGTGTCGAGTCAGCCACCGTCCGGTAAAGGCTGTCAGCATGCCCACCGTTATTGTCGCTACAATCGCGGTCATCATGAGTGTTGCTCTCCCGGTGTTTCCACCCACTTGTAGAGGACGTGCCCCCACGTCATCGTCATCGCTTTGCTCTGCATCGTCGCTGGCACGCATCATGATTGCTTAAACCCGTCGAGGGTGATTGTTACTCCCTGTGTGATGCCTTCGATGATCACATCCGAGCCACGCGCTCCCTCGCTGGTCGGTGCTACCCCGAATGGAAGCCGCTGGTCGGACATCCTGGCGCTGAAGGCACGTAGTACGGGGTTTCGTTTGTCATCCGGAACGGGTTGGTTGGCGGTGTCGGGTCCGGTCGCAATGCCTGTAGGGGTAAACACCAGCGTAGCCTGATCTTCAGGGGCGATGGAGAGGTCCACCAAGACGCTGACCCGGTGGTCGAAGTTGGCCGATTTCGGTGTGCCGCTAAGTACCAGCCCATGGCCGCTGGAGATCCCAGACTCGGTGGTACCGCCGGTGGCGTTGTTGGTTTCCCGGTGTGGTGCCTCGACCATGAGGTCGCTGATGCCTAGATACTGGCCCAGGTGCATCGAATCGATGATGATGCGACTCTCTAGCCTGTCTACTGGGAGCTTCGCATCGGGCTTGATCAGCCAGGACGCGTAGGTCAGGTCGATCGAGTACATGGTGGCTTCGAGGGAGGCCTTGCCGACCATGGCGTGGTCGACTGCGTTGGCCTTGATTTCCAACTCGGTGTAGTGGTCCCGCATCGCCTGCGGGATGAACGGGAACGCCAGTATGGCGACAAATGGGTCCGACCCGAGATTTGCTGCGTTGCGCACGTTCACTGACAGGAGGTATTCGGCGTAGATGCTGGTTCCGTAATCGATGCCGAGGACACCGACAACGAGCACAGCCATGGTGACCACCGTTGCGATCACACTGGTTAGCACCTTGCGCATACGCATATTGTGACGTACCTTTATGCAGGTTGCATCTTTAACCATCTCCGACCAGCGGCATGATTATTCCCGAAACGCCTTGTCGTCGGGTCTATAAGACTTAGTGGCACGTTATTGTGCTATAGACCTAGCACTCAAACAGTGCGTGTCACTATGCGGTTTGGGAAATTCCTTTTCCACGACACTTGGGGTTGTTGGAGCTACTATATATTGTATTGATCTCGGAGATACATCCCGACCCGGTGTGCCGTCGTTGTCGCTGCTGCCCCACACCGTGCGGACGGTGCTGGCAGGACCGTCCTCGTTGCTTAAGGACGGAGCAGCGGATGCCGTGCTCGTCGACACGCTACAATATTATTGTTTGCACGCGGTTTGTCTTGCCTGCTGAGCAGGGCGAGCCGCTCGGCCTTGATCTTAGCGTTGGATGAGTGAAGGCCGGCTGGTGGCGATCAGTCCTACTTGGGGGCTGGAAGAGATCCTCTTGCCCAGTACCGGTTCCGCGAAGATTGATGCCCAGTTATGGCTGGTTGTCTGTTGCCGTGGTAGATTCTCCGACCAGGAGACCGCGGGATAAAGTCAGCCTGGGCGAGCTGGTCGTCGATGAAGGCGATATACACCGCACGACTGCCTGGGTGCCCACTTCATCATCTCACTTCCAAAGAGTTCGAGCTGCTGGAGTACTTGGCACAGTTAGCCGGCCGGGTGTTCACCCCCGCGCAGCTATTGCATGAGGTGGTGGGGTAGGACTTTTTGGCGGGACCCGGGCTGTCGATGTGTACGTGCGTTGACTGTGGGCAAGACTTGGGCGCGAACATGAAGCACTGATCGGTATGGTACGCAATGTGGGTTACAAGGCGGTCCAGCCGGTGCTCGGCTGTGCGACGATCGCGGGGCCCTACGATCAGGACATCAAACCTGACGATTTCGATCACCCGATGGTCGACTCGTTACATAGTCAGTGATGGTACTTAACTGGCGTTTCGCACTTTCCGCCGATGAGCAGCGGTTAGTGCGCGAGATTATTTCGGCGGCAACCGAATTCGATGAGGTATCACCCGTTGGAGAGCAGGTGTTGCGGGAACTCGGCTACGACCGCACCGAGCACCTTCTGGTCACGGATTCGAGACCCTACGCACCGATTATCGGCTATCTCAATCTCAGCTCGCCACGTGATGCGGGCGTTGCTATGGCCGAGTTGGTGGTGCATCCGCGGGAGCGCCGTCGCGGTGTTGGCGCCGCAATGGTACGTGCGGCGCTGGCGAAGACCGGGGGGCGCAACAGGTTTTGGGCGCACGGCACGCTAGCATCGGCCCGGGCAACTGCGTCTGTGCTGGGTCTGGTACCGGTACGTGAACTGGTGCAGATGCAACGTTCGCTGCGAACTATCCCTGACCCGATGGTCCCCGATCAGTTGGGGGTGTGGGTACGGACCTACGTGGGTACGGTTGATGACGCTGAGTTGTTACGGGTCAACAACGCCGCGTTTGCCGGCCATCCGGAACAGGGCGGTTGGACTGCAACCCAGTTAGCGGAGCGCCGCAGCGAACCGTGGTTTGACCCGGCGGGCTTATTCTTGGCTTTCGGTGACTCCTCGAGCAACCAACCGGGCAAACTATTGGGTTTCCACTGGACCAAGGTGCATGCAGCTCACCCAGGCCTAGGTGAGGTCTATGTCCTAGGCGTCGACCCGTCCGCTCAGGGCCGTGGCCTGGGACAGATGTTGACATCGATCGGTATCGCTTCGCTGGCGCAGCGGCTTGTTGGGCCTTCGGCCGAACCCACCGTGATGCTCTATGTGGAATCGGACAACGTCGCCGCGGCGCGGACCTACGAGCGGCTAGGCTTTACCACGTACAGTGTTGACACTGCTTACGCACTAGCCCGGATCGATGACTGAGCGAAAGCCCAGTTTCATGCAGTATTCACCGGTGTTGTTCACCCCAATAGCGATGTTTCTGGGTTCCTGCGGTGCATACTTTCCGGGTGACCAGGCCACTTTGCGCTCGGCCAGCGGTGCGGGTGTGCGTCGAAAGTGCGCTGAGAAAGCGAGATCGGTGAACCACGACAAGGTATGCAGGGCGTTTGCGATGGTGTTGACGACGGCGGTCACCGCCGGGGTGTTATCCGCGTGCGGTAGTGACGTCAATCGCGGCCATACTGCGACAACATCCATCTCAGGGAAATCGGCTGACACCGCGGCTTGCGGCGGCAAAAGAACAATGACGGCTGAAGGGTCGACCGCTCAACAGAACGCGATCGCATTGTTTAATCAGATTTGGGGAAAGTTGTGCCCTGACAAGACCGTGTCATACAACCCGACTGGGTCGGGTGCTGGTCGTGAGCAATTCATTGCCGGCCGTATCGACTTCGCTGGCTCGGACTCACCGCTGCTTGCGGATCAACTCGGCCCGGCCGCCAAACGCTGTAAAGGCAACCCGGCCTGGGATCTGCCGCTGGTGTTCGGTCCGGTTGCGTTGGTTTACAACCTGCCAGGCGTTCAAATGTTGACCGTCAATAGTGACGTGTTGGCCAAAATCTTCAGTGGCGTGATTACGACATGGAACGACGGGATACTGGCGGCTCTCAATCCAGGTGTTGTCCTGCCCAACCTCAGGATCATGCCGATCTATCGGGCGGATGCATCGGGAACCACCGACAACTTGCAGAAGTATTTGACGACCGATGCACCACAGAGCTGGGCCAAAGGGGTCGGTGCCGAGTTTCAGGGCGGTGTTGGCGAAGGGGTCCAGAAGTCGGCTGGTGTAATCCAGGCGGTGCAGACTACTCCAGGCGCCTTTGGTTATGTTGAGAAGAGCTTCGCTGATCGGGCTGGATTGCCGTTCGCCCAGATTGACACCGGCAGTGGCGGCGTACCGCTTACCGACGACACGGCACGCAATGGCATAAACGCAGCCAACTTCGTGTCCGTCGGCAACGACCTAGTACTGGACCTGAACGCGATGTACAGCACCGAACAGTCTAATGCTTACCCGTTGGTCTTGGCCACATATGAAATCGTCTGCTCGAAAGGCTACGATCCGGACACGTTTGCGGCGATCAAGTCATTCCTCACCGTGGCAGCCAATGACGGTCAGGCCGGTCTTGCAGCGGTCGGCTATGTCCCGCTGCCCGATACAATTAAAAAACGACTGGTCAGCGCGATCAATGCAATGCAGTAGCAAATTGTCTCTGTGCGACATCTTTTCTCAAGCGGGCAACAGGCGGTTTAAAAGTGACGGCAGAAATAACAGGGATGGGATTACGGTTACAACGCCAACCTAAGCCTATGCGGGTTCGGTGGTATCCATGCCCCTCTCGAGTTGCCGATCGCACTAATAAGCTCGTGGGCGGCGGCCGAACTTGGGAGACCAGAGATTTCGCAGGCTGTTGTGGAGGGTTCCGGAGTCCGGATTGTGGTCATAGCCGTGGTAGGCGCGTTATTGCTGTGTCGCGCGATACCCGCGTTGCGGCGCGACAAAGAGAACTTCTTCAGCTACAGCGGCACGTGGGTCATTGCCGATATCTCCGTGATGAACTTCGGAATCTTTGATCTGCTGCAGGTGACGGTGTTGGTGTCACTGTTCGCATTGATCTTGGTGATGTCGACTGCTTCGGGAGTCGCTCTGTTCATCACCCAGTATGCACCGCGGCGGGTAGTCGGCGCGGTGGCTTATTCGGTCGATTTGTTGGCCGTAGTGCCCTCGATCATTTGTGGTGTCTGGGGTTGGTACGTACTGGCACCGCAGCTGTGTCCGATCACAACTTGGCTCGATCGAACTCTGGTCTGATGCATTCTCTTAGCCAGTGGCAATATGTCATTGGCAGGTGTCGGCACTATCTTCACCGCTGGTTATTGTTTTGGCCACGGTCGTATTGCTAGGCCTAGTACGCGCCCTGGGGGCGATGGTCGCACTGCTGATCATCTTGCACAGCACTCAGAAAACGTTTGGTTAACCGCCATTCCATGGCGGTTACACCTTTGCAACCCAGATTGTCGCCATCGCATCGGCATTCGATGATCGATACAAGGCTGGTCCTTATATTGCTGCCCGGCTGGGGCTTTTCATTAGTCGCCTTCGTGATCGATGTCTCAGTGCGTAGTGTTGTCGCCGGAATTAGAAGACGAAATTGATGACTTCGATCCTGGACCGGTCGTTCAAGGAAGGGACGTTCTCCGGGCTTGGTCGATGTCGTCGAGTTGTGAACAGCTTCGTGACTGTAATCGTGACATTGCTCGTCTTGACGTAGTTCGTGGTTGGCGGTGGCGCGTATCACGTGATCGTCGGCACCTTGTTGCAGGGATTGATATGCACTGCAATTTCCATGCCGATTGTCTTCATGGTCGGGATCTATCTGGTTGAATACGGTAGTGGTACAACGCTGGCGCACGCTAGCTACATCCATGATGGATATCCTAAGTGTTCTATTCTAGATCGTGGTGGCACTGTTCTCATATACGTACTGTGTGTGGCGACGTTGGGTCTTGTTTGTGCCAAGTTCATGATGGCGTTGGTGTTGTTGATGCTCCCGGTAGATCGACTGGGCTACCGAGAAAATGCTGCAAATCGTTCCGATGGATCTGCACGAGGCCAGTTACACTCCAAAGGTTCCGAAGGGAAAAAGATTGCTATAATTGTGATTCCGAAGTCGCTATCTGGAATTGTTACCGAAATCATGTTGGTGTTAGCTCGAGTGATGGGGGAGATGGCCCCACTGCTGATCCTGGTTGGCTATTCGCAGGAAATCAACTTTGGCATTTTCAGAGGGTTCATAGGGTCACTGCCCGGCATGATGTGTGACCAAACTTCGGCCGATGTTGACAACAACACGGTTAACACGGATCGGCTGTAGGGCGCCGCGCTGACCCCGATAATCGTTGTGCTTAATTAATACTTAAATATCGGGTCCAGAGTAACCGAGAAAATGTTCGTCCCTAAGAAATTGTAGGCAGGAGAACCAAGTGGCCAAGAGATTGGATCTCAAAGGCGTCAACATTTATTACGGATCTTTTCAAGCAGTTTTGGATGTGTCGCTGGCGGTACTGCCCAGAAGCGTGACGGCGTTCATCGGAGCCTCAGGCTGCGGCAAGACGACGGTGTTGCGCACCTTAAATCGGATGCATGAGGTCGTCCCTGGCGCCCGTGTTGAGGGCACCGTGTTACTCGACGATGAAGACATTTATGCCCCGGGTATCGATCCCGTCGGTGTGCGACGGGCGATCGGGATGGTGTTCCAGCGGCCCAACCCGTTCCCCGCCATGTCAATTCGCGATAACGTGGTGGCCGGTTTGAAGCTGCAAGGCGTGCGTAATCGTAAGGTGCTTGATGATACCGCAGAATACTTTTTGCGCGGTACGAATCTGTGGGATGAGGTCAAGGACCGATTGGATAAGCCTGGCGGTGGACTGTCCGGGGGGCAGCAGCAACGGCTGTGTATCGCTCGGGCCATTGCCGTGCAACCAGACGTGTTACTCATGGACGAGCCGTGCTCCTCGCTCGATCCCATTTCGACGATGGCTATCGAAGAACTGATCGGTGAATTGAAACAGGAGTACACCATTGTAATAGTTACCCACAACATGCAGCAGGCGGCGCGGGTGAGCGATCAGACTGCGTTCTTCAACTTGGAAGCCGTAGGAAGACCCGGCCGGCTGGTGGAGATAGATGACACCGAGAAAATCTTTTCCAATCCGACCGAAAAGGCCACTGAGGACTACATCTCCGGCCGCTTCGGCTAGTTCATAGAAACGGCCGGGCAAACCACTTAGCGTGAGCCTGGCACCGTGTCGTCTTCCGGAAAACTGCCGGTAGCCTGGAAGATGACTCGGCGTGCCACTTCAACGGCGTGGTCGGCGAAACGTTCATAGAACCTGCCTAGCAACGTCACGTCGACGGCGGCCGCCACGCCGTGCTTCCATTCGCGATCCATCAGCACCGAGAATAAATGCCGGTGCAGCTCGTCCATCGCGTCGTCTTTTTCGCGGATCTGGGCAGCTTTCTCCGGGTCGCGGGACAACACCACTTCTTGTGCACCGTTACCCAATTCGACTGCAACTCGACCTATTTCGGCAAAATATCCATTGACCTCTTCAGGCAACACGTGCTGAGGGTGGCGCCGGCGTGCGGTCTTAGCAACGTGTAAGGCCAGCGCACCCATCCGATCAATGGCAGCCACCATCTGGATGGCGCTCACGATTGCTCTGAGGTCACCGGCCACCGGCGCTTGTAAGGCCAGCAGTACGAAAGCGCTCTCTTCGGCGCGAGCGCTGCGGGTCGCGATCTTTTCGTGGTCGGTGATCACTTGTTCTGCAAGCATCAGATCGGCTTGCAGCAATGCTTGGGTGGCCCGCTCCATGGCGATTCCTGCCAGCCCGCACATCTCGCTGAGCCGCTCAGATAACTCCGAGAGTTGCTCATGGTAGGCGGTTCGCATGTGGTTAAGCCTACGTTCTCGAGATCGAAAACGGTGGCGAAACCACGTCTAGACGACTATCCGCAGGTCGTGTCGGCTGCGTTGGTCAACGTCAGGTCCTAAGGCAGTTTAGTTGACGGGTTGTTGGATTTGCGGTCTATCTGCACGGTGACCGATGTGCCGTTGGGCGAGGGGAGTGATCACAGCATTAAAGTCTGGGACGAGGACAACGTGAACTACGTTGCCAATTCCGTTAATTTGCTGGACTTTTGAAATTGGAGAACGTCGATACCACGGTGGTTAAGGCCTGCTCGATTCCGGGCGAGAAGAAGACCGTAGTGGCCCTAGGTGAACCCGAGTAGTCTTCTTGACGTCATAACAGTTGAAGTTGGCCTGCTTGAGTTTGTTGGCTGCGGTGGTTGCCAGACTTGGTCGGTTGGTTTACTTGAACACCTGCACGGGTCATGCCTCGCGGCGAGGTTATCGTCATCTGCTTATGCTGAACCTCTGGGGCGGGGTTGTTCAGTATCGCCTTCTTGGGGGTAGGTGTAGTTGTCGGTGTCATCCCCGAACTTTGCGTATTCTGATTGTTTTCGAGAGGTAAGGGGTCATCATTGATGATGGCATCGAAAAGCACCCGCATGTCGGCCGTGCGTGGTGGTTCGTTGCCGTTTCCGTCTGTTACGCCGGTAGGCACGGTAACAAACGTAATGTGCCCGGTCGCCATGCCCTGCAATGACATGCCCAGCTGGGCTAAGTCTTTGGTCTTGACATTGTCGACGTAGCTCTTGCTGATGAACATGTTGACGAGGTTGTTGAGCTTATTCAGGTTGAATAATGTATCCGACAAGATCGTAGAACTCAGCAGCGACGACAAGGATAATTGCTGTCGTTTGATGCGGCGGTAGTCCCCAGTGAAGTCGGTAGTGACCTTACGGGCTCGCACATAGTTCAATACTGTTGCCCGGTTGACAACCTTGCGTTCGCGGTAGTCTAGCACCGCGCCTAATTCGTAGTCTTGTGTCGGAGTTTTCCTGCACACCTCTTCTCGTTGTAGATGGGTCCGTATTTGCCGGTTTCAGGGTCCCAGATGTCTCACGGTATCGGGATGATCGTCAGGTTGCGGGGAGGGGGGGAACGAGATCACCACCATGCGTTTGCGGTTTGCCAGGATGTTCATCAGCATCACGGTGTCCGACCGTATGCTGTCGACGTCTTCGGTGTAGTTTGCGCCCATGTTGGCGTTCGCCCCTGCGCGTGAATCCATACCGCCGATCAAAAATTCTCGTTGCCGTGCCGCCTGCTGGGGTCGGCGATATTGTGCGAGCCCGAGTCAAGCGCGCTGACGGTGTTCAGGTGGTTTTTCTTCGAGGCTTTCCACCGGCCAAGCCGCGTCGGTCAGGACCAGGATTCAGCACTGCAAACAACCCCGACAGTATGCGTCCGGCCAGCAACATCGGTCGGCGGCTTAATTTAGGTTGTTGTTTGCGGGTCTTAAGGGCCTCGGGCGCTGAGGTTCCGCCATTTGGCGCGGGCAGCACCTCGTGTGATGGGGGTTGGCGTATGTACGCTGTCGTACGGATAGTGGGCCGTTCCGAGATCGGGAATCGCTAAAACGATCTCCGAGGATTAAGGTCGGTATGTCGATGAACTGGGTACCTTACTCGTCGTCGGGGTAATCGGTGACATCGGCTAAGACATCGGGTGGTTTGATGTCCGGGGTTTGGTGGTGGGCTATATATTAGGGGTGACTGGACCGCTCGGGAGTGTAAGCGCCAATTTTGGCGATTAAATCGGTGACGGTATATTAGGCCGACGGCATGAGATCCGGTCTTTTTGGTGTCGACGGGCGATTCGTCCGGCCATCGGTAGGACACATGATCGTGTTCGGATGCAAAATCTGGGCTCTTACAGCGCGGCGTTAAACGTTCGCTGCGCGTCGGGGGTAATTCGTTGATCATCGCTGTCGGCACCGTATCCGCGTCGATGGTCAAGAGTGGCGCTATTCTCGCTCTAATTCACGTCCTGCCGGTTTCCGCAGCTCTGTGCGGACGTCACACCGTGCAAAATGGTCAATGCACCGCTGGTATTATCAGCGCTACAACTGCCACTTAAGGGCATATGGTACTGAATTATCGATCGAGACGCGGTTTTGGCAGAGTTTCGATTCAGCCACCAGATTCCATGATGTCGGCGCCGATCGGCACTGTGCAGTCGTCAGGGTCAGTCAGCCAGCTGTCGGGCAATGCCACCCAGGCGGGTGAACCCTGCCTACCCCGGGGTCCGATCGCGGCATCCGGGAACGGAACAGCTCCGTCCAACCGGTTTAATAGGCAGTCAAGTTCATCGAGCGTTTTGACCAGTGCCAGTGCGTTTCGCAATTCGGATCCGGCGGGAAAGCCGTGCAGGTACCACGCGATGTGTTTGCGGATGTCGCGCATGCCTTTGTCTTCGCCGAAATGGGCGACTAGCAGTTTGCCGTGCCGACGGACGATTTCGGCGACTTCGCCGAGTGTGGGCGGGGCGGGGGCAGGTCTGCCGGTGAACGCGGCCGACAGCTCGGCGAACAGCCACGGACGGCCCAGGCAGCCGCGGCCGATGACCACGCCGTCGCACCCAGTGACGGCCATCATGGCCAGCGCGTCGCTCGCGTCGTAGATGTCCCCATTGCCGAGCACAGGAATCGTCCTTACCTGCTGTTTGAGTTGGGCGATCTGTGCCCAATCAGCGGTGCCGGAGTAGCGTTGAGCCGCCGTCCGGGCGTGCAATGCGACCGCGGCTGCGCCCTCAGCTTCGGCGATACGGCCGGCATCTAGGTGGGTGTGATGCTCGTCGTCGATGCCGATGCGGAACTTGACGGTCACCGGTATTTTGGTGCCTTCGGTAGCACGCACAGCGGCAGCGACGATCTGGCCAAACAGTCGCCGTTTGTATGGCAGCGCTGCCCCGCCGCCGCGTCTGGTGACCTTGGGCATCGGGCAGCCGAAATTCATATCGATGTGATCGGCCAAACCTTCGTCAGCGACCATCTTGGCGGCCGTGTACGTGGTAGCCGGGTCCACGGTGTAGAGCTGCAACGACCGGGGCGACTCGTCCGGTGCGAACGTGGTCATGTGTATCGTGACTGCATTTCGCTCGACTAGTGCACGCGCGGTCACCATTTCGCAGACGTACAGTCCGCTGATGGTGCCTACCTGCGATTGTTCTAGTGGCGATCGCAAGTGCGGTGGAGCTGGGCGCAGCAGGTTGCCACGCGTTGAACCAAATTCACGGCACAGTGTCCGGAATGTGACGTTCGTTACTCCGGCCATCGGAGCCAACACAACCGGGCTGGTAAGCTCTATCGGGCCGATGCGCAATGGTCAACTACCGCCCACTCATCCTCAGCGTGCCTTCGGTAGATAGCACCTTGCGTGCGGTGATTTTCTCAGTCCGGCGGGCTTCGCGTTCAATGTAGCGCTGCTTGGAGACTTCGAACTTGTCGCACGCGGCCTCAAGCTCTGTAAGATGCTCGCCGATTTCGTCACGCAACCGTGTACCCTCGCCGCTGAAGTCTTCGCGCTCCAAGATCCGCCATTTTTTGAGCACCGGCATGACCACCTCGTCAAGGTGGATCCGAATGTCGTAGACGCCACCGACGGCAATTATCACGGCCTTACGCCGGAACTCAGGAACCAGGAATCCCGGCATCTTAAAGTTGTGCAGGATCTTGTGCAGTGCCTTGATCGCAAGGTTGGGTGCGAGCTCTATGCCAGCTTCGCTGACGTCCCGGTAGAAGATCATGTGCAGGTTTTCATCGCTCGATATTTTAGCGAGCAGCTGGTCAGCGATCGTCTCGTTGCAGGCCTTACCCGTGTTGCGGTGCGAGACGCGGGTAGCCAGCTCCTGGAATGTGACGTAGAGGATCGAGTCGAACAGGGTGTCGGCGAAGAGTCCGCCTTGGTGATTCTGGCCCGGGCTGAAACCCCGGTTGACTACCTCGATGCGTAGTTTCTCTAGCTCCACCGGATCGACCGCGCGGGTCACCACCAGATAGTCGCGCAGCGCGATTCCGTGCCGGTTTTCCTCGGCTGTCCAGCGGTTGACCCACTGCCCCCATGCACCGTCCATGCCCATGGTCATCGCGATTTCTCGGTGATACGACGGCAGGTTGTCCTCGGTGACCAGGTTCTGTACCATCGCTACTTGGGCGACATCGGAGAGCTGGCTCTGCTCGGGGTCCCAATCCTGACCGCCGAGAGCGTAGAAGTTCTTGCCATCCGACCACGGGATATAGTCGTGCGGATTCCAGTTCTTGTGTAGGCGTTCATGACGGTTCATGTACTTCTCCACGACCGGTTCGAGCTCGTGCAGCAGCTGTAGGTCGGTCAGCTCGGCTGACATGGCTCCTCCAGTTATCTGTGTCTATTGGTTGCAGTCAACATATCTGTGTATCTCGGTAGCATCAAGTTCCCTTCCGGCATGCCACGTCGTGGGGTTACCGGCCGCATCGGCTGGCCAGCTCATCCTTCGCGTAACCCTCGAAAACAGGACTGCAGGGAACTTTGTAGCTCCCTGCCGGGCAACCCCAGTCACACGTCGTGGAATGCACCGATCGCTCGATTTCCTTCAGCTTGTCCGGGGTACGCATGTGGCAGCCGTATTTAGCAGCATCCCCAGTGCAGTAGTCGATGAACTATTCGCGTGTGGCCCCCGGCAGTCCGTGCAGATACGCAGATACTAGGTGGTGAACAGACCGGTGAGGTCTCCGGTCAAGCTGGCGGCGACCATTTTTTGTAAGACAGGGTCGCTGCTGATCCAGGATAACTTGTATTGCGGCAACGCGATGAAGTTGGGCAGCCATTCCGCGCCGGACTTAGCCAGCACGGGCTTGACTGTTAGGTGCCAGTAAGCAGCACGTGCCAGCGCATCAGGTTGTCGACCAAAAGCGCGACAAATTGGTTTGACGGTCTTCTTGAGGGGTCTTCGCCGAGACGAGGGTTGTCATGGCCCGCGTGCAGACGTCGTCGTAAACCACACGCACAAAATTTGTCTTCGTCACGGTCAGGAAGTGTTCGGAGGAGTACCTTTTGGTCAGCTCGGCTCTGGGGATACCGCGTGGATGGTCAGCACCGATCCGCTGTAGCTGCCGAGTAATTGCGTACCGGCAGCGATCAAGTTATCGCGACGTACAGCTAGGCAACTTTCCAGTGCGACGCCAGACTAACAGCCCCATCGTTGATGGGACTGCGCACCACTCCCTAGAGTTTCAAAGCGACAACGTGTGTAGTCAGAATGACTCAACATCTACAGAAACACGTCAGTGACTCAAGATTCGTCGGCCGCGTGCCCGTTTACCAGCGCTAAAGATCACGATGGTGTGGTTGGTTGCTGTCCGGTGTCGTCACTGGCTACAACGCGCCGCCACTCCCGCTTCGCTCAGAATCGCTGACGTGGCGGTATTTCGGCGATTAGCGTGGCCTGTTGCAGGGGCCAGGGCGCGATCGATGCAGAATATTTATCCTCTAGCTGGGCGCGGTGGTCGAAGATCATTTGACCCTTTCCGGGAACACTGGCAGCGGCTGCTGCGGTCGTTTTACCAAATTGGCGCTGTTGTTTTCGATGACGACCATACCTCGGTGACCGCCGCTAAGGTGCATGATATCATCTTACCGTCAAATGCGTCGACGCTGTTAACTGTCGCTACCATGCATCATACTTCCCGCTATAATTTTACTAGGTGTATGCCACGTTCTTTGTTGGAATTTTGCATTTAGCAGGACGATTGTACAGCGGCCTGATCGAAGGCCAGAAGCGTCATCTGTTCGATGAACACATCGCGTGGTATCAGATATATATATATATATATATATATATATATATATCTGGAATGAATATGCGCCCGGCGCAGACGTCTTGGAGGAATTCCGGGTCTACTGAGATCGAGTGTGTCGCAGCATGTTGGAGAATAATCAGGAGGCAAGTGCCGTACTCGATATGATCGAACTATCTAAACCTGCTTTCTTTCGCTCAATGGGTTCCGGATTGGTTGTGGGCAGCGTAGCAGTAGATTACTGGCCCTGTTCTTTGTTTTGGCTTACTGTCGGTCTTTACGATCCACCGGTCCGGGAGTCGGTGGGTTACCGGTGGTTGCGTAGCGACGAATGGTTGCACAGGCGCTTTGGCAGCTTTGTCCGCTTGAGTCTTCGCGTTGGTGCCGCACCGGTTGTAGAAGCGTCCGTGGGCCAGCGCCGACTGGGATCGTGCGACTGGGCGCGTGCCCGCTGACACGCATCGTTGGTGCAGGCGTCTGTGCGCAACCGGTTGTCCCAGGATGAGCGGGACAACCACGATGCATTACTGCTCTGAATCCTGACTAACCTCTGCGGTTCGGGCCGAGTGGGACACCATGCCATGGTGGTGTTCATGCGCATGCGGTGCGTCGTGAGTTTGCTGCTTGGTGATCTCGTTATCCGCCGCCCTAGCGGGTGGGTGGCGTTGCGGATTCGTGGGCTGGCTTCAACCCACCCTCGGCGCGGTGATGACGCGTAATCCCTGGGCGTGTTCGGCGTTAAAGACGGCGTCGATGACCAACTGGCGTACGTGATCGTTTTTCAGATTGTAGAAAATTGTGGTGCAGTACGGCGGGTGCGCACCAGACGTGTCATCCGCAGTTTCGTCAGGTGCTGGGAGACCGACGATGTTGGCTTGTCCACATGTTCGGCGGGTTCGTTAACGGACATCTCACGGTTCGTCAGCGACTACAACACTGGCACCCGGGTGGTGTCGGCCCACATTGGTAACAATTCGATCACTAAACTGGCCTGATCACCGGGTAATCAACCGCGACTACCTAATACTATTCTATAATCTGTATATATATATACAGTATAGTAGTGCTGTCGCCAAAGTGTGGGGAATTGGTCTTGCGACAGTAAATAGAATAAACTATATCCATTCTTGAACATTTATTTCTGCATGTGTTTGTGGTTAGGTATGGTAGCGTTTTGTCTCGTACCGAACGTGATCGTTGAGATCTCGCGATGAGCGTCGAGGTGACGGCGACCACGGTTGCCGCTTAGCGAGTGCTGGTCTCTGACGAAAAGCTCATACGCTGCGCTGCTGGTTCATGCTGTTTGATTCGACGTCTACACGCGACTGGTCATCGGCCGTATTTCTGTGTTGACGAGAATTCCGGATTTAATCCGCAACAAATGGCCCGGGGGATGGCTTACCGCACCAGGTTCTATGATAACTTTGTTGATGTGACAAAGAGCGGCGTCGGCCAGGAGTGATTTTCGTGGCAGGTTTCAATGCGCAACTATCGGTTAACGTCGCCGGCGGGTACCGTGGTCTACGAGGGTCACATACCGAAGGTGACGAATTCAAGACAGTGACATTGAGTGATCTAGGCGCCGAGCCGAACCGCCGAGTGGCGCAATGGTCGCGGTCGACTTGCGCGATGACTGGACTGCGGCGCTGAAGACGGCGGGATTCGGCTCGCAGGCTGTTACGGCGTGGAGAGTACCGAAGGGTTGCTGGTCTACTTGCCGGACGTGGCCCAGGATGCCCTGTTCGATAACATCGCCGCTTTGAGTGTCCCGGCAGTTGGCTGGCTTTTGCGTTCGTGCCCGCCATTGCTATCGTTCATGAACGAGCGGTAGCCCAATTCACTCATCCTCGGATGAGTGAATTGGGCTTCAAAGTCGATCTCAACGATCTTGCCCACCATAGTCAACGCCGTCACATCGTCGACTATCTAAGCCAGCGCGGTTGGCAGACATCGTCCACGCACGGTCAAGGACCTTCGTGCGGCTAATGGCTTGATCTATCCCGAAAACGCCATCGCCGAGGACTTCGCTGCTATAATCTATAGCGGTACTCGTCCGTTTATGCGATACCGTCAGGAGCGTGCGAAAGCCTAGTGGTGCAGAAGGTTATTTTTCATGTAATTGGTGAGCAAGTCCTGAAATACTGCACGAACTGGTGTGTACAAATCGTGATAATTGTAGCCAGCATATCCCTGTCGTACTTCGGAATAGGCTTGTTGCGTGTCCAGAAGCTGGGGTCGATATCCGTTAGGAAAAATGGTCTAGGTTTGGGCCCTATGACCCGGTGCAGATGGGAATTAGAATCGACCGCCTGACCGATATTCCTGGGCCGTAACGGAGAATGAGTGATTTGCCTCGCTGCGTTTCGCGGGTGGCATCGGTGCTGTGCCAGAGCCACCATCTTGCAAGCCACGTTTTGAGTCTGACGTTTGATTGGCAACTGATGGCAAACCGGTGTTGCAGCTCCTAGCCGGATGATTCGGTTCGGGAATCAGTTGCCGGGTGACGGATTTCCAGTGTGACCAGGGCAACGGGCCTGGTTAAGGTTGACTCCATCGCCACTTATTCAGGAAAGCATAACCAACGATATGGCGGTAACACGTCGTTTAGCCGCGCGCCGTGCCAGTAAGTCCGGCACCACCCCGGTAGACCATTGGCAAACGAGTTGCTGCACGGCGCTATCGTCGAAGGCGCCAACATCGGATAACGTAATGATAGCAGGGGGATCAGTGCCCCCACTAGGACTCGAACCTAGGACCTGCGGATTAAAAGTCCGTAGCTCTACCAACTGAGCTATAGGGGCGTGGATATTTAGGATACCGGTCTCGGGAACTGAGCTCGTTTGAGGATTGGGCCCACGGTGACCTAAGCTGACTGGGCTCCAACGGTAACTGCGTTGTGAGTACCCCGGAGAGATGCGGTTCTGGCCCCCTTCGTCTAGTGGCCTAGGACGCCGCCCTTTCAAGGCGGTAGCGCGGGTTCGAATCCCGTAGGGGGTACTGCTACGCGGTGACGTGGAGCACAAGCAAGGCCCTGTGGCGCAGTTGGTTAGCGCGCCGCCCTGTCACGGCGGAGGTCGCGGGTTCGAGTCCCGTCAGGGTCGCTAGCGCAGCGAGGCACACACGCTGCCTTCTGGCCAGGTAGCTCAGTCGGTATGAGCGTCCGCCTGAAAAGCGGAAGGTCGGCGGTTCGATCCCGCCCCTGGCTACCGGTTCTGAGCTGTGCGGACACTGTGATGGCAGCTATGGACGTTTCAGTGTCTCCGGTTTCTATCCGTTCGCCTGGGTTGCTGCGGAGATGTGGAGCCAGGTCCGGTCGAGGTTCGTGGCTACGCAGCCGAGTTTGTCGGTGTATGAGATCGCTGTAGATATTGGTGGTGCCAGTTGGTGTGGATCTTCTGTACGTAGCGTAAGGTCGGCGCCGGACACTCGGGCCAGGCTGGTATGAGGTTGTGGATGGTCACAGGTGCGCCAAGTGGGTTTTTTGAGGAATTTGTTGCAGTTGGTTTCCGGCGTCAGTTGCTTGATCTGAGTAAAGCCGCCGGTCGGGTGAGGTAGACCACTTGTTCTTGAGGTGCATGGTTGTCGATGCGTGGATTGAGGGTATCGATAACGATTGGCGTGCAGTGGGACGGTGCGGACGGCTGCGCGCGTTTTGGCGAGCCAACTATGATCCGGCTTTTGACTGCCGGCGCGGCTTGGCGGACGTTGAGCCTGCTCGCCGTTAGGTAGATGTCGCCGACGCTCAGGCCGACGAGTTCTGACCAGTACAATTCGGTACAGGTCAGGATAGTTACGACGTTGCCTTGGTCGCCACACGCCGCTGCGAGCGTGGCCACTTGGGCGTCCGTGAGGTAGCGGTGGCGTTCTCAGGACGCATCCACTCGGCTGATACGTCCTGATCTGAGTTTATGTGAATCCGACCATTTTAGCAGGCTATGTCGAGAATCGACCGCAGCAGCCGAAGCGTGGTGAATTTAGCTCACGGGCCGACAGTGAGGGTGTCGACGAATTGCTATACGCCCTTGCGGCAGATTTTGTCGGTCGGTTAGGAGTTTCCAATGCTGGGTGTAACCACTCCACGTCTTGGGCGACACGGCTGGGTGTTTTGACGCGCTGTATTTGGGTCCAGATTTAGGCGAGTGTGATGCAGCCCAGTCGGGGGTCGAACCGCCTGGTGCCAAGTGTCGCTTCACTGTTCCGCTCGGCTTTGAAAATTTACGCTTATAGCAATAAGGCACAGGCGGATGGCGTTTAGACCCATCTCGACGAGAAGGCTGGATCGCGCACTAGTGTAGCGCGGTTGGCCGGCTGAATTGATTTCGCTTTCGGATGCCGCACTATACCGAGCCGACCATTTAGCGGAGCACCTACTTCAAGTATGCTCGGATTTCCTTTGTTTCTCAACATCTTACTCGATCTGACAGCGTGTAGCAGGGTAGTCTCATGTCTCCGCCGTGTTCATGGAACGCTCCTCATCGACTCACAGTCGCAGCCGAGAAGCCCAGCAGTTCGCCCACCTCTTTGTTCTCAACAGCTATGGAAACAGCGCAAAAAGGGTTGCCTTGGTTGTGGTGCAGGGAATTACCATGTCGATACCTTCAGCGCTTTACTAGACCCACGTGACTAGGACGAGTGTATCTATTAGGTATTATTCTTTTGTAGAACGAGTTAACGAGTACGGTCAGTAGTCAGCATGTACCGTTGACTCGTTTCTGTCGATAATGTATCCATTACCAGGGTCACTTGGGTTGATGCGATGCACGGGTGCGCGATCAGCCGTGCCGCCACGCAGAAACTATCGTGGCCTCCTCGTGTGAATGAAGCCGCAAAGCGTGGTCTGGGTGAACAATCCGCACATGGGCAAGGCATCTTTGCGCGAGTCTTGTGCGAATGCAGCGATCACGATGCCGAACTTTTCTTCTCTTGTTCAATATGCGTGAAAACAATTCCGTTACTTGCTTTTTAAGGACTTCATCCGTCATGTAGATGGTCAACCTAGCCAATTTATCGATGAGCAATATAACGATGGGTCAAAATATTTTTGACATACGCGAGCGTGCCTTACAGGCCATTCCGCAGCCCCGGACATCTAGCAGTTCATCCAATTTGGTTAGAAGCCAGGCTGCTTCTTCCTCTGTCGTCGTGACCTTGCTTAATAAGGCTGAGCCGATGGACGTTTGATTTCGTACTTGATATCTATGACAAGCTGGTTCACTGTCCCCGAATTAATATATGGGCTTAACCCGCTGGTAATTCCCCAGAAAATTGATCTTTACTTGCGTCAAAGCACCCAACAGTGAGAGTGTGACGGCCAGTGACAGGTCGAATCTGTATCGACCAGTTCTCACGTCTGCTGATTTCGTCTGCCGACGTTTCACTAGTGCATGGCTATGTAGCAATTTCCACAGTCGACAGTTGTTCCCACATAAAAAATTCCATACAAATTGTTCCGGGAACAACTATTGTCGATTGGGCGGAATGCGCCCCGACAGCATCACGAGTTTTGGAAGCCGCTTTTTATGGGTCATCGACCGTCTGGTCGATACGGGTGTGGGCGGCAATGCGTAAATAGTTCTTGGACCTTCTTACTCCTAGTAGATGTTTATAAATACAGATGGTCTGGTCGATTTCTTTGTCCTGCATGTAATTATGGGTAATGCGCTCTTAGCTTAACAAGCCGTCATCCTTAGCGACTCGCGGCCACGAGGTCACGCTCCAGAGAATTCACCGGGCCCACCTGACGGGGCGCGCAGAAGTGGAACTCGTAATTATTTGGTTACCGTAGTATCCAAGCGAGGAGCACAGTCGCGACCACGACGACCGTACCAACTACCTACATAAGAAAGTTCTCCAGTTTCTGAGTGGCCATCGAACGTTGATGGAAAGCCCTTCACACTAATAGTTTTCTAAGGTCTGTGTGTCTTGTCATACGTATACAGCTCGGTTAAATCCTGCCGTTTTGTGTGGTCTTTTCGGTCCTCGGTCATGACGGCCGATATGGGCAAAGGCGGCAGTACGGGTGTCAGCATGAGTCTGTACTCGCCTAATTCCGTAATGCCGAACGACCCGTATTCAATTCCACACCTCAACAGCGGTATGGATCTCTTTGAGGTGTTTGAGATCAAGTTTAGCAATTCTATTGCTCCTAAATAAATTCAGGAATTGAAGTCCCAGAGTGATGTCATGGCCTAATTACTTAACACTTTTTCGGACAAGTTTAGGCGTTCAAGGGTAGTTTTGTTCTGATAGTGTAGGTTGTTTTCCGGATGATAGGTGTATGTGCCTTAACGGTGTTGATGTGGACTGGGTGCGGAAATATATCACCCGGTTTTATCGGTGGGAAGCAACCGATCAATCAGGTCGGCAATGTGATGATTACTATGCATACTGCGCCGAAGTGCAGACATATAAGGACGATAGAATTTTTTAAGTCGTTCGACCGATCTTGCGTTGTCTTTATCAGGAGTGGCAATACGAGAAACTGGGCAGCAAAAAACTATTATTTCAAATCGAAAAATGACGTATCCCGAACGATTGTTACGACTATAGTTATTCATTGAAGTCCAGGAATACCGCCAAAATAACTTTGGTCGGTGCCCCAGCTTGCGCCAGGCGTTGAAGACGATGCGTTAGTACTCCTTGTTACCCGATCAATTCGGTGACGAGTGTTTGGTGAAGTAGATCACCAAGCGTTTAGGGTCGCACGCAAGTAATCCATTCAGGATGTTGACGGCAGTGCAAGCAAGGAAAGATGGGTTGGAGGACAAGAGAAGAGGTTCGATTCAAGTAGCCATGAATCCTGCGTTCGCCGCGTGCATTCTGGACGCTTTCGATTATGGCACCCATTCACACGCCTGCGATGGAGTCGACCTAATATCGGGTTAGTTTAGGTTAACTACTACACTCGCTAGTTTTTTTCGGTGCCGTGTCTTTCTAGTCGATCATTCAAGGACGGGTGAGGTGATCATGTATGCAAATAGCCATGAAGACATAGTGTCGGTGACGGAAGGTATTCATGTGCCATGTTATTGACATGCCAGTTCTGTCTATGTTCTATTCGGAAGTGGACTGGATTATTGGGATGCGTGGCGGGACGGCGTGGCGCTGGATAAACGGGTACGGACGCCGCGGCAAAGCGGTACGATTCGCTCCTTTGAGCCGCTTCTCGCATTACAGAGTGGGTAATGTGGGGCGAGTTTGTCGAGTTCGGGTGCGAGCTGAATTACAGGAAGAAATCCCGACACGGTGGTTTCGGACCGCAGTCAAAGCGCTTTGGGTGACTTACCGCATCGACCTGACCTTGGCGCACCTTCGCCCCTCCCTGTCGGCGCAGAATCGTGAGCCGACAATCGGCGGAGTTGAGGTGGGTCTTGACTAAACGGACATGATTGTGCGTATCGGCCAGCTATTTATCAGCGAGGGCTAGACGGTGGTTAAGCGCGATCAGTTGGGCGCGGACGAGCGTGGCGAAACATACGTGGTCGAATTGGCTGTCGATGACGAATTCCTGGCATCCTGGTCAACCCATGGTAGTTACAGTGGGCAGTTGACATTTGCCAGGAGCCGCGTCGCAGTCGAAACGTTGCTGGGATGGTCATGTTGGCGAGTGAGAAGAAGACTTCGCAGCCGATTACGGGCTGAGCATCGCGCAAGTTCGTGCAGCGGTTGGCTACGTTCCGAAACATCGCAACGCTGCCTGACTAGGTGCGAGCAACGGGATGGTTGTTTTTGAGGACGTCGTAACATGTCGTGGGAGAAATTTGCTTCGGATGGGAAAAGGCATAGTGGCGGTCCTCCGCTACACTGCACCTATTGTGCTAGGCACCTCATCGATGCACTACTTCCTAAGATTCCTAAGAGCATCGATGATTCTGACTGGATCATCGATGTCGGTGAGCGTGGTTGGGTAGTTATCACGAATTACAAGCGCATCCGGATTAGCTCTATTGAGGTGCAAATGTTGATCGAACACCATCTGAAGGTGGTTCATTTGTAGGGTAGTGCCGGATGCGCCACGGGATGGCAACGGCTGGTTTGTCCTGCAAAGCGTTGGGAGTCAGCAGGAATGCCAACGACCAACGACAAGCTAAATTTCGGCCACTCTTACAGCTCCATTACCTCAGACGAAATGGTTCGAGTCGGGGTGTGTCCTGGAGACTACGGTCTTTTGGACGGCTGTACCACATCGCTAGACGCCCGATGTTGTCCGTGGGTTGCTGTACCAACTTGACCCGCGGTGCGTAGATTTCCTTGCGTTCGACGAATCGGAGAGGTCGAGGTGAAGACTGAGAACATCAACTACGCATTTCTCGACGGTGTCCTAGACGGCAGCCACGAGGACGTTTACTATCACTTCGGCATAGCCTCCTCCGACCCGGCTCTCGATGAGCTTCGCGATGTCAAAGCAGTCATCCTGGCCGGCACTAGGGAGCGTATCACCACGTTTGCCGACCGCTGGAGTGAGCTGAATGGCGGGTCTAAAGTTTCCCGGGTTATTGCCTTTTCAAAAGAGGACCGGTTCGTCACCAGGTACACCGCCGGCGTGCTCTTCGCTTCCCACGGCATGGGTATGGCCAGTGCCTCGATCGCGCTACAGGAGCTCATGCGCTTGGTGTTCTTCCTCAAGCGCGGCGACCTGGAGGCCCTAGATAAGGTATTCTGGTGTCGGGTAGGCACCAGCGGGGGTATCGGACTGCCCAGCGGAACCGTGGTGGTGTCATCTGAGGGCCTCATGGCTGATCTCCAGCCTTACCGATTACTCAGGGGCGGCGACAGTGAGTATTGGTTCGATGGGTGCTTCCCCGCTGGTACTCACAACGCCATCATCGCTGCCAATGAAGGCATCGATGACTTGGCGATGGTATCCGGTAGGACGGTCAGCGGCAACGAGTTCTTCCTTGAACAGTTCCGTCTCGACGGCGCGGTGTGCTTCGAGACACCGACGACAAAGATGGCATGGCTGCGGTGGCTCGACGAGAATGGTGTGCGTAACATCGAGATGGAGGGCGCCATGATCGCGGGCTATCTCAATCACTGGGGCTTTCCGAAATTCGCGATGATCTGCTGCACACTGCTCAACCGGCTCGAGGGTGACCAGGTAACGGCCACGCCCGTGCAGCTACATAAATTCAGTGAAGATTTAGGTGCGGCGTTGTTCAACTACCTCAAGGTCAGCCTGCTCAACGCTTGATTGGTTGATTCCTGTCGAGTATGAAGCGAAACCGTTCTGCACCAAAGTTACTTATCACCAAACAATGGTAACTGTAGAGCTGTTTGATCGGTAGAAGCCGGCGGTCTTAGCAGGGGTTTTCGCGACGACAGATAACTTGGGCGAAACCAGTATCAGGACTGTGTTGAGCAAACTGGTTCCGATGTATAGGGCGTCGTAGCGATAGAAGTATTAAGCACGATCTCTTCGGCATCGGTCAGCACGCAACTGAGAACTTTCACCGGACGTTGCTCGGCGATCACGCGGAGAAGATCCACGGTAGGTTCGTCACCGTGGCAAAACTCGATTGCCTGATTGAGTTGCTCATCACCGTGGCTGACTGCGAAGGCCAGTAGTTTAACCACGCTAGGGTCGTAGACGGGACCGCTCACTACCTGTACGCTGCTTAACCGGGCATCACATCCGTCCCTGATCGATGATGTCAGTGAGTTTGCAGAACCCAGTGATTAACGCCTTGCACGCAAATCGGCGGCGATACCGCTGAAATTACCAGGCTTAGGTGCTGGAACGCAAATCCGGGGATTTGTAGTTCGAGGGAGTATGTCCACACCTAGGCGAAGATTGCGCTTGCCAGCGCGACAATCGGCAGTACCAACATCGAGGTTCGTGATTGCCACCGATGAAGTTCCCAACGCAACCTGATCCGGTAGCCTCGGCAGCGTCGTTGGATAGCGCTGCGAGGCTGTCGTTGGCCTGCGATAAATTGCTGTTCTGGACTGTTCCGGCATAGTGTGCAGTCACATGTCGCAGTGCCCGGTCGATTATCGAGGTCCGCAGTAATGTTTAAGGTCATCTGGATGAGCACCGATCCCATCCCGGATCATTTTGGTGTCCACGGCCGACATGGCTGCATATATTACATAATAGAAGCTCCATACCCACGTTAATAACCATGATTGCCAACGAAATTGCCATTTCTGCCAGCGGTCTGTCTAGTCTGAAGAATAGTCCGATCCAGGCCAGGGCCATGGCTTGCATCGCCGGAGCAACCATCATGGGGAGGCGGGGGCTGACCTTGTCCAACCATCGGCTGGCCGATGGTTGGACAACTATGGAGCTGACGGTTGTTATCACGATGACCTAGCTGGCCTGCTTGGTGAGTAATCTTAGACATAAATGAAGAACAGAGAACACCGACCCGACAAACGTCCGGAATGGAATGTAGACCAAGCCGACAGCGCTCTAGGCGAAGAAACCGCCGGAAAACAGGTACTCCTTCCACAGATCGAAGTCCACCAGAGGGTGGGCCGATGTTGGTTTCCACGACACAGAAAACGCCAGCAAAATAGATACTTGCCGTCAGGGATCCCCAGGCTTCCTGCGTAGTTTAGCCCACCGACGAGTTCTGCAGCATGAAGACGAGCAGCGTAACTCAAAATCAGGCTAAGCCATCGTATTTCTCCTCAGCTATCACGTTTTGGTATTCGCGAGTTGCCGCGAGAGTGACGATAATGGCCAGCGCTGTGGAGCGGGTACGGCCATCCAGGACATCCAGCGCTAGCTGGCGTCTGCATCATCTAGGCAGCATCAGCGGGTAATGAGGAAACCGAATCCGTGCGCGGACCCCCACACGCCGGCGGCGAACCCCTATCGGGTTATAGGGAAAGAGTTAACCACAATCGATAAGGTAGCCGGGGCGGATATGCCGATACCGATGTCTTGGATAGTTCGGCTATTAGATCATACGGGGGCCGGCCACGGTGATGGCTTACACTATCAGACCGGCGTTGAAAATGATGAAGCCTATGACGATCATCTTGACTTCGCCGAGCAGATCACTCATGCGACCGCCCGCGACGAGCGCAGCACCAAACGCCAGGATGTAGGCGGTGATCGTCGAAGTTTGTGCGGACAGAACAAAAATCCAGTTCTGCCTTAAGCATGGGCAGCGTTGGGCTGATTACAATGTTGAACATTTGTGCGACGAGGCGCCGAAACTCATAGCGGCCCGAATCGCCCACGTTGCCTTGCTGGCTGTGCGGCCGTCGATTGCGATCGTCTCCACGGTGGTCTTATTCGTCATTTCCGAATATCCTTTCCTGCGGGTTGAATGCTTGGGGAAGGAGCTGGGCCATTGTCTGCACGCCTTTCGGGGTCATGATTTTCAGTTCGGGTCCGCCATGCTCGTAAAGCAATTGGCGACAGCGACCGCATGGCATGAGCGAGTCCCCGTTGCCGTCGACGCAGTAGACGGCAACAAGTCGGCCACCACCGGTAGCGTATAATGCCGAAATCATCGAACACTCGGCACATAGCGCGAGTCCGTATGAAGCGTTCTCAACATTCACCCCTGTAATGAGCCGGCCGTCGTTGACGAACCCAGCTACCCCGACCGGGAAATTCGAGTAGGGCGCATAGGAATTCGCTCTGGCCGCGACCGCGGCCTTCTGCAGCGTGTCCCAATTCACGTCACCCATCTGACCGGACCTCCAGCGTGAACACCGATGCGTAACCGACGTCCAACTGACTGCGTCAATCTAGCATCGGCAGATGCCCTGAAATGTGATGCCGACTTCATCCTGTCGCTGGTCATAGCTAGCGCTGGTAAGTGAGAAAGTGAAAATATCAGGCGTTTTTTCGTTTTCATACAGAGTGAGGTCATCTAGGTGGTGTTTTAGTACGAAAGAAGTTCGAATGAGGTTCTAGGTCAGTTGGACCACGTCGCTACCCGTTTTCCTATCATGATTGATAAGGGGTTGGCATTGGTGCGCGGAGGGACGCTGGGATGATCGAGATGTTGGTCACCCCGGAGTCCCCTCCGGCCATCGCTTCCAACAGCAGTTGTCCACTACTGCTGTGGGGTCGTCAAGGGGATCCTAGCGCGGTGCCCGTGGGTGTGGTAGCGCCACCCGACGAATGACGTCGTTTAGCCTCGAGTATGAGTGCACTATGGTCTCTTCCATATCAATAGTCTACTTAGCTGCGTTCCGCAGATTCTTTCTGCCGCAGTAGCTCCCAGCACAGCAAGATCCCTTCACGTTGGCGGCGCAGATTCTCTGGGTCACGGCCATAGTCGATCTTGATACGAGGCAGCGGTGCGCCCGGATCGGTGGATACTGCACGCAGAGTGCCACACCCACGATGAGCCATCCAGGGTAGAGGTTACTATTGAAAATTCAACGGTCCGGCGTGACGCTCGTGAGATGGGGTGCAAAAACCTCTAGGACACCATGGCTGAGTCCGTGTAGCTGTATGTCATTCCGCGTGGCCGACCCGGGTGCTGTGTAGCGCAGTGCGACTTTGTCATATGAGTCGGCGGCCCGGCCGTGGCAGTAGCCCGATCCGCGAGCTGGGAATGACGGCGAGGTTGGAACCGACTCCGGGTCGGTCGGCGAACGACAGCAACGCCAAGTGCACACAGCAGGTCCGCTGGGCCAATATACGGATGTTGTTGTAGAATAGTCAGTGTGCCGTAGGTTCCTATTTACAGCGTGATTCGGTCGGCATGTATGGTTCGTGATTGTCCATCGGTAAATCAACTGTACCCCGATGGTCCGCGACACGTAGAAAAGCGCTTTGTCCACTAATGCGTTAGGTAGGATTGCCAGAATCGATCTGGCGCGTACCGCGTCTCGATAGGCTGCGGCCACCGAGATCAGCCGTCTGTCTGCCGTGATGTGTATCAGAACCGCACCCAAGCAGGTCGCATCTAGTGTGCTGTGGTATGCGGCCGAGGGGAATCCTGCGGCGACAGCGGTCTTTACCAATGCAGAGCCGAGATTGCTGACCACTCTGCAGAGTTGTTGTGTTGAAAGGCCAAAGGGACTGCAGTTCCGTAATGAGGGCGGTCGAAGTCAGCGCCGTCCTTCAGGCCGCGAAGGAACGGTAGTAACTCCATCCAGGACTAGACGTTCCAGTCCGCGAAATCATAGTGCCTCGGCTGCAGGGTAATACGGCTTGATCGTCTAGCAACAAGCCGACGACCTTCTGGGCTATAGTTCTGTTCTGTCGTCACGGAAACTGACGAACCCTAGTCGTGCAACGCCATTGATGGTGTCTTGTCGTTAAGCAGATAATATGGCAACCGTGACTTATCCGGGTAATCCGGACCAACTTCCACTAGCAGCATTTTCCACCTGATGATGGTCAGACGAGCGGTTAGTGTGGCATCCGATGAACCTGCTCCACCGATGATTTCGTTGAACTCAGAATACATGCGGACTTCCTTCGTAAACATAGAGATCGACGATAGCTAACCGGTCGGCAAGTCGGCGGAAGGATAGCATACCCAGGTGTATCACCAAGGTAACCGTGATCGGCACGAACGGTTGACCGAGATCGATGCGGGGCTCAGATGGGTAGTTGGTGTTTACCAGAACGTTACGGGTGGCGGTGATCGTTGACAGGTCGATGTGGTGGTGGGCGTCGTCAAACCAATACCAGCAAACCCACAGGCTCGCCAGATCAGCAAGCCCGTGGTCGGCGCGAATGCCACCAGTGCTCTCTGATTCACAGCTAATTGCGCGTGCTGATAATCGTCGAGTCTGAATAACGCCTCCGCTGTCCGTCCGCTGAACATGTGTTCCCTTACCGCACAATGGTAGCAGCGAGGAAGATGTCGCAGGCTCCCGGCGAGCCAGCGGTAGTACTGGACTGTATGTTGGCGGCGGCGCGTGTTGTGGCAGGTCCAGTGCCTTTGCTTGACACTACCTATTCGGTGACGAAGTCGGAATATGCATGCCGGTGGTGTGCTTGCGGGGAAAGACTTCAGGGCTTTTACTACTACTACTACTACTACTACTACCCCTCATTGTGGACCAGGCCTTGGCAGGCGGTGATCGTTGCATCTGCGCGACTAAGGCTGCGAAACCGCAGCGTTGATCGCACTAATCGAGTGTCGAGTCGGACAGCACTTGCTTCTATAACCGAAGGTGGCAGCAGGTCGTTGAACAGCGAGTTGGGGACATAGCAGATTGCTTGTAGGTAGCGGTGGGCGCCTTGGCTGGAGCTCAGGTCATTGGGTGGCCAGAGCAGTTCGTGTCGTCCTCTGGTCAGGCCCACCAAGCGCTGATGGCCGGCAATGGCGTTGGATCCGTATCAGGAATCCGGCCCCGTCGGTGTGGCCGTGGACGTTGAATTTCATACCGGTATCGTCTACAACCATGCCGGCGCTGAGTGCACGATAGACCAAGTCTGACAAGGCTGACCTGGCACAATCCCAGCCAGAGTTGGGGAGGTTGTGTTCCAACCGATCGCCTTTGGAGTACATCCAACAGGTGAAAGCGTCGTCGATGCGAAACGCGGTCGAGGTGCCGTTGACAGTAATAGCGAAGGACACTGTACTGTTAATGATGTGGGTATTTTTGAGCATTAATCACCTCTACTTCAGGTGTTATCGGTGTTTTTAGACTTAGCGCGATGCTTCGACTGTATGAGTCCATATTTGAGAATGCTGGTCGTGTGATCGCTTGGGTTCCAAGGCTAATCTAGTGAAGGTGTTGGAGTGAACCAGCTTCGATATGTTAGTTTCCTTGTACTGTAAGTGTCGAGATCTGGAGTCGAGGTTAAAACCCGGCTCCTTAGCGTCTTGTGCCGGGCTGCATAATTGCCAGTCTAGGCATAGACGGTGCAACATTATTGAGTCACTTCGCGACCTTGTCCATCTCTTTTTACTGCTAATTGAATCACGTTTTTAAGGAGCCTAGTTTATGCCTCGTTTTGTTAGGGAAGCTCCTTCTTCTCCGGCGGCTGGTTGGATCAGATTAGCGAAGCAGGTTAAGGGTGGGCACTCGGTGGTGGTCGACAACGCCGGCAACTATCCCCAGATCGAACAGTTGTCAGCAATCAATGAGTTGCTGCTGGACTTTCTCGGGAAATTCTCCGACAGCTAGAGGTTGTAGTTCAGCAGGGTCTTAATACCTGCTTCTTGATTCTTAGATGTTGTTGCAGTCGAACATCCATGTTCCCCGGTTATTTACAACCAGCACAGCATCGATTTTCTGGTTCGACGGCACGATGAGCTTATCTTTGTGGTAGTTGGGGCTACTGTCGGCCTTGGTTGCCTGGATGGCATAGCGGTGCAAGTACATCGGATGCCGCATAATTGTGATTTTATCGAACTTTAACGTGTGACATTGGCCCAGTTGTACCTTTCAGCGGATTGGTTTCGCTATACGGTTCGCCGTTGATTGTCCAGTTGTGTCGTATCATGTTGCCATCCAAGACTATCGCAAGATTCATATCTAGTTGTGTGGGATCTAGGGGTGACGACCGTTGTGTAGGTGAACATCTCGATGACACCTACCTGTTTAGTTAGCTCTGCCGGACGAACTTGAGGGTCGGGTGTGTCTCCTAACCCGGTGACGAATAATGCACGTGCAAAGGAAGTTTTCCTTTCCACTGATGCACCACTGATGCAACCGGTGGGAAGATGTCGTCGGCGGCGGTCGCGATGACGTTGTAGTGTTCGTCCATACCGATTAACAGGGCGTTGGCCTGGGAACCACGGGGTAAACGTCAGAGCCCGTCACTTTCATCGAATACCTCACCAGAGCAATGCGAAAAGCTTTGTCGGAGCAGTTATTGATAAACCGGATCCGGATTTGCTGGCACGGCCTCGCTTTGAATGTTTTCTTAGTCACCGGTATTCGTCCTTTGAACAGGTAATAGGGGTAGGCGATGTGCACCGCGTTACTGGCGAGCAAGTCGTTTTTCCCGACGTAGCTACCCAGCGACCCAGGAATTTCGGTCGACGGGTTCGTACCGCTTGTAGCTGGTGCAGATGATATGGTCGACGTTGTCAGAATGGTCTTGGTCATGTTCGACTTTTTGGGCGAGGTTAGATCATCATAGAGTTATTGTGGGATCTTCCCGACACCGTCGTCTAATCATTCATGACGACAATTCATTAGGTCATTAGGCGTCGTAGTTACCTGGCTTGGTTGGATCGTAGACGATAACTAGTAGATAGAGGCTTTGTATCAGCGTCCAGACCAGTGTGCGGATGGGCCCAGTAAGTGCCCACGTTCGGCACCGAGAACCGATAAATAAAGTCACGGCTGGCCCGGGCTGCTTGGCATGGCGGGATCGGCGCTGTCCATGTCGTTGGGCAACGCGACCACCGTGTCAGTGGACTGAGGTCGGATAATCGCGCCGGATCGTCACGGTGATCGTAAGTTCATCGCCGATGTTGGCCCGGATAGCCCTTCCCGGGACAATTTTTCCTTAGGCAAGCGTCCTGGCTGTCACCCCCATCTGAGCCATCTAGGTCGATCTTCACCTGTTGGGGGAGCCAAGGTTGCGGTTACGGTGTGCCCACTGTGTGGCCGGGTTGCTTCCGGCGGCCGCAGTAGCATGGGTTATTTCAGTGGCCACCGCGCTCTGCGGCGTCAGGGTGTTAGATTGGCTGCAAATGGCTAGTGCGAACCCGTTCGGGTGCCTTCCGCGGCGTCGAACTGTTCCAGATTCTTTAGTTATAATGGGATTGCGGGCGTGTGGATGGTTAATGGTGCGGACCGCGAGCCTGTAGTCGAACTTCGAGTTGACCATGTACGGCTCCTGCGATATTTACCTTCTCGTAAAGGGTGAATAATATCACCTGCGGATTCCCTGACTCCTGCTTTGCGCCCACCGGACGTTATCCTCAAGATGTATCTCCGGTCAGCCAGAGTCAAGAGGTTTAGCCTCTGTTCCTAAGCCCAGCGCGACAGCTCACTTCAATACGTTTTTACAAAAATTTTTTCGTAAATAGCAATGGAGGATCTTATGTCAGCAGCTGACTCGATCTATCCGCTGTTTGACGCCAAAGATCACTTCTACGAGATGGAGGATTCGCTAACCAAGTAACTGGTGAAGCATCACCGCGACGCGATCCAGTACATACAGGTCAATGGTCGAACCAATATCGGGATTTGCGGCCACATCGGTGACTACATTCGTAATCCCACGTTCGAGGTGGTTGCCTGTCTCGAGGCTATGTAGGAGTACTTCAAAAATGGCAATCTGAAAGGCAAAAACTGCCAGCAGCTATTTGGCGAGCGGATGTTTGTTCCCGGCCTTTCACGAGACCGATCCCTGGCTAGAGCTGATGAATGATCTAGATGTCGACCGCTAATCGATGTGCTCGACTCTGGTCAGTCTGGTTGAAGAGCGAGTGCATGATGACCCGCCGTTGATTCATGTGGTGGTGTACGCGCTCAACCAGTGGCTCGACGAGGTGTGGAGTTTTAGTTACCATGACCGCATTTTCACCGTCCTGGTAGGCCAGCTTGCTGATTGCCGAGAAGGCAATTGAGGAGCTGGACTAGGGTGGTGCGACGCGTTGCTCGGACGATCCTGATGCGGCCGTCCTCCGTTACCTGGTACTGTGGTCCGCGTTCGTTTGCGGTGCCGGAGTTCGGCCCGTTTTGGCAGCTATGTGTCGACCATGACGTGCTGGTGGCGATGCATTCGTCGAATAGTGGCTATGCTCGATACACACCTAAGAGGACGGTGGCGACAAGGAGATGTTCCCGTTCCAGACGAATGCGTTCGCCATGCTCAATAAGTTGCGGTCGATGCAGGACACTGTGGTGCCCTGAGGGATTTACGGCGCGTTGTATTGTTCCCCCACGATTGAAGGTCGCGGTCATCAAATTTCGTATCGAAGTAACTGTTTCCCTTGCTGGGTCAGCTGGTTGACATCTACAAGAAAACGTCCGCAAGTTTACCCGGCGGTGACCCGGTCGAAGAGGTCAAGCACCGAATCCACATCAGTACATTCTACTAAAGACGGTATCAGCGTCCTGGTCGGTCTCATCGGGATGGGTAGGGTTCTCTACAGTTAGGATTTCCCGCTCCAGGATGGGCTCGTGCAACCCCGGGCATTACGCGGATGCACTGTGTAGTACTTGACGTGTTGATGGTCAGGCAAAGATCTTGAGCGGCCATCTGGCTCGACTAATTTCGGTATGACAACCGCGGACCACTACGGTGAGCCGATCCCGCAAAATTGGACTGCAATTCCCGCTATGATGTTAAGTGCGAAAGATTGTTTCGGTGAAGCAGAAATGGTCGTCTACGGCTTCTTGCTTCTGAGCTTCACTCAGTTCGTAGACTGGATCCGCTGTGCTGCAGGTTCTTGCGTGTTATCCGGCATTGACAAGGTGATTAGCTAGCCATCTAGACGTCCAATTCCGCCTAATGGATGATGGATGATTGCGGAGTTCGGTTTGCTCACCTCGGGTGCAATGTTGGTTTCGGTCAGTACCAGGTTCAGAGCGCCGAAACCATCGACATCATCTGTTGCAGTGGAGAGAAAGTGGTTATGATTGAAAAAATCTTCTTGAGAAAGGATTGCGCTGATCACACCGATATGGTCGCGATCGATGTCGAGTCGAAATTTCTGGCCAGTGGTTCGTCGTTCGAGTGACCGATCAGCGGCACCGATATCACGGATGTGATCTACCCCTCGGGCACCACCTAACGGACCAAAAGCGTGATGATGAAATACTTGCAGAACCTATGGCCCTACGCTGATTTGGTGCGACTTCGCCGACCCTTCGGTGAAGATAACCACTACACTGATCGTCAACTCGTTCTTCCGCACCAAGGTGTGCTATATTTCTTTAATGATCTTGGGAAACAACGTCATTCTGGTTTCCGTATTCTGGCTGAATCGTATGCTGGAGCTGCTTGAGCGTGAATGAGTTACCAGGCTTCCTGGACGGTTGACGCTCTAATCATTCGCTGCTGCTTGCCTCGGTCAATTACGACCTGTCGTCGTTGCGGGCAGCGATGATCGGTCGGCTGACATCTTCATGCAACTCATCTGACGGGTACATAACGAATTGCTTTTCCAGCCTATCATGACCGGCTAGGTCCTCACCAAAGCGGCAACGGTAACGACGCAGGGATTCCTTCGAAGATATCGCGACAATCGCCGGTACGCCGTGCGATGGGCTCGAGGTACACATCGCCGACGATGGAGAGGCTTTGATCCGTGGGTGCAGAGTCATGCAGGGTTATCTCGATGACTCTGTTTGCCACCGTGGAGGCGATTTATGACGAGGGTTAGTTGCTATACCGACGATCTGGTCAGCTTGGATTTGACAGTAGCGGATAAGGATTAACGGGAGTAAGAAGGGCATGTTCATCCTAGACGGCTTCAACGCGTACTTAGCGGAGATCGAGGGTGCTCGAACACCCGGAGTTAGCACAAGCCGCAGTAATCGGAATCACCTACGAGCGACTAGGTCAGGTAGGTAAGAATTTGGTTGTGCCGAAACCCTCCAACCTTTGTCCGAGGCTGATTTGGTTGTGTGGTTCCGAAAGCGGATAGCGTTGTGCAAAGCTGATATCCATCGAATTTCTCGAAGAGCTGCCACTTAATGTTGCCGAAATGTGATGGAAGACAGCTTCGGTGATCATCGGAGACATGTACGCGATGGTGATTGCTCTGATGATCGCATGCCCGATCTCACTCGGGTGTGGCTGTTGCTGCAGCGCACTCGTTCGACTTGTTCGATGCTACTGCCATTGACGACATACTGGACGTTTTCGTCGGTTAGATCATCGACGGGTTCGTCGCGGCGATTCCGATGTCTGGATTAGTTACCGCTGTGCCCGGGGTGATGACTGCGATCGCATCTGTCGATGACGTTTCGACCATGACCGTGGAGGTTAGCTGTATGGTGGATATTTTCACCGAGCCCGGTATCTGAAAGACTTGGATTTTCTAGGATTTAGATGATGAACACGCAGTCTTGATCTTGCATGAGTTTTTTGACGAATATGGGTTCCGGCACTGGATCGATCATCCCTACGTTGTGGCACAATAGTTATCTAGAGTGGGAGTGGGCTCCTATCCCCGCTGTTCGTTGTTCGGTTGTTCGACATGATTCGCATCGAGGCGGCAGAGTAAGCGGATCACTCGATGTTTATCTACCTATGTAACCAAGCCTGTTTCAGTTGTCCCATCCTGGGTTGGGCAACTGAAAAATCCGATTGCTGTCCTGCGCTGGCCGGGTCAATGCAGTCAATAGGCTTGGAAGATCTAGTTTAGGCACGATGACTTCGACGAAAACCATCTGATCCTTAAGCTCGGCGGCGACGGCGAAGGCCTCGTCGAGCTCACCGTAGGTTTCTGCACGGAAGGACGAATGATTGGCTACCCCCAGCGCACCGGGGATGTCGGTCCAACGCCATCTGGCAATGTTATTGTAGGGAGCTGTTGCTCCATGTATCGCCCGTTCGATTGTATAGCCGTCGTTGTTGACTACCACAATGACCGGTGACAACCCCTCGCGGTAGAAGGAGCCGAGCTCCTGGATCGTCAGTTGCGCGGCGCCGTCGCCGAGCAGCAACACCGTCCTGCGGTTGCGATGCGCTAACCCCGCACCGAGTGCTGCAGGCAGCGTGTAACCGATTGAACCCCAAAGGGGTTGACCGATGAAAGTCACTCCTCGCGGCAACCGGTGTTCCACCATGCCATAGAACGCGGTTCCCTGATCGGCTAGTACCACGTTTCCCGGTGTGAGCGCTGCACAGAGCCTGTCCCACAAGATCTGTTGGGTCAGCCGTTGAGTGGGTGATGGTGTGTCCGCAGTTGGGTTGCCAGGAGGTAATTCCACTGGTGGCGAGCTGACACCGCGGCGCACCAGGATTGACGCTAATGCCTCAAGCGCGTCACCCATTTCCAGTGGAGTGAAGACCTTATCGGCCACACTGCTCTGGTACTGCCCGACGTCGATGGTCCGGGCTGGGTCGATCCGCTGGCTGAAGAAACCACTGACCATGTCGGTAAAAACCACCCCGGCGGTCACCAGCACAGGTGCCTGCTCAATCGCCGCGCGGACCGCTTCGGTGCTAGCAGCCCCGGCATAGATCCCCAGGAAGTTAGGTGAGCTCTCGTCGAGCAGACTTTTGCCCCACATTAACGTGGCGTACGGCACCACGTCGGCCGTCAGCAACGTCTCGAGCTCTTTGACCACTTGCAACCGATGGACCAGCAAGTCCGCCAGCACCGTCATCCGCTTATCGGCAATGAGTTTGGTGGCGGCATCGATGAACAGCGACAGCGCACGCGGGCTGGTGCCGTCGGTATGGCCCGGCAATGGGGCGGCGGGTGGTTCGGTAGGGAAGCGAGCTACGTCGGTGGACAGTAGTATGTATCCGGGACGTTTGTGCTTCCGCACTTCGCTGAGTACCCGATCAATCTCCTTGCATGCTGTAGCTGTTGTGAGATTAGCTTGGGAGCAAGTTATTTCGCTGCTAATCCGGATGAAGTGCTCGAAGTCCCCATCGCCTAGCGAGTGGTGTAGCGCTCGGTGGGTGCTTTGCGCGTCTTTAGGGGGGGCGCCGACAATGTGAACGACGGGCACATGCTCAGCGTAGCTACCCGCTATCGCGTTGGCTGCCGAGAGTTCGCCAACTCCGAATGTCGTCACTAAAGCGGATATTCCGCGTAAACGTCCATACCCATCTGCAGCGTATCCGGCGTTCAGTTCGTTTGCGTTGCCCACCCATCTGATGGTCGGATGGGCAACGATATGGTCGAGAAATTCCAGGGTGTAATCGCCGGGTACGCCGAAGATCTCTGTGACACCGAGTTCAGCGAGGCGGTCAAGCAGGTAGGCGCCGACGGTATAGACGGCTTCAATCTTGGGGGCGGTCACGAAGACGACGGTACGCTTTGGTAGGAACTACTCCAGGCCGGGCTCCGGTTCGCTATCGTGCGGGCCACGGCAATCAACGGATCCCGCGACGTCGTAATCGAAGTCAAGTTCTGCAGAGGTTCTCGACGTCATCGTCGCTATCGAAACGATACCCAAGTGGTCAGCTGCGTATCAGGGCGCCTGGGTGCCCGAGACGGGCAGACCAGCAAAGTTAAGATGTAAAGTCAAGGCCGTGGGCGTCACCGACTAACAGGTGGTGCCATACACCTGAAGTGACAACGGTGATGAGCTGGACGCTGGTCAACTCTTCGGTGCAGCATTTGCAAAATGCGAATTAATTAAGAATTAATTAAGTTGTCTCTCAAGGGTGATAGCACTGTGGTCAAGTTCGAGAATCAGTGTCAACCCGGTGGTACCATTGTCTGTCTGGTTTTGTGCTCAAAAGCGTGGTAAACGAGTCGATCGAAGCGGTGTGCAGGTTGAGTGCTGCAGGTGATGAGAGGTCAAATAGTCACCGTGAACTTTGGTAGTCCCCTGGCCGGGGCCAAGGTAATCGAACTCACTGGCATCGGACCGGGGTCGCATGCAGGGATGGTGCTGGCTGACCTCGGCGCTAACGTGGTGCGGGTGCGCCGTCCCGGCGGACTGACGATGCCGTCCGAAGATCGCGATCTGCTGCACCGTGGAAAGCGGATTGTCGACCTGGACGTCAATACGCCGTCGGGCGCTATTGCGCTATTGGAGCTGGCAGCCAAGGCTGATGTATTGCCGGATTGTTTCCGGCCTGCACCTGCGAGCGATTTGGTATCGGTCCCGGCGAGTGCGCGGCGATTAACCTCCGACTGATCTTCGCGGCGTATTACAGGTTGGGGACAATACGGACCGTTGGTATCGACGGCGGGTCACGGACATCAACTACCTCGCGCCGACCGGTGCGCTTTTGGCGCTGAGATACCGCGATCGGCCACCGATGCTGCCGCTGAACCTGGTCGTCGACTTCGACTGCGGCTCGATGCTGGTGTTGCTGGGTATCGTGGTAGCGTTATATTTAAACTCTAATTAATGAGATTAATCAGCATGTTCCGGTAGGGAGGGGGTAAGTCGTCGACGCCGCTATGGTCGACGGGGTCAGCGTTTTTCCCCAGATGATGTGGGCCATGAAGTTGACCTGCGTTCTGCGTGACGGGCGCGAGTAATTTCTGCTTTACGGCAGTGCCCCGTTTTCTAGTTGCTATGAGATCGCCGGTTGTAGATATTATGGCCGTCGGCGCCATCGAGTCTGCTTGACATACGCTTCGTATCAACAGATGAGCGAGATCTTTGCGCAGCGGTTCGCCCAGTCAGACCAGAACCCAAGACCAGGGACCACTGGTTTTCTCTGGTCCCGATGCTTGCGTCACACCGATGTTGACGTGAAGTGAAGCCGCGAGCAACGACCATCTGAGAGCCCGGTCGACGGTGATCATCTCTCATGGTTTGACCAGGCTGTGCCGGCTCCGCGGTTTGCCCGCCGACTGGCACCGTGACACTGATTGTCGTAATTGGTTGGTAACAGAATCGTTGCCCATTCGCCCTGTGCGGGCAGGACCCTGTTGCTCGCCTAGAAGTTAGTGGCTTTTACAAGCGCCGCGGGAAATCATCATTTATGTTTACCTGGAAGGGATTCTAAAGGCGTTAGCTGATATCGGGTCAGTGCCCGTTTTGGTCGTTGGTGTACAAGAATGCTGAAGTCATCGACACCTAAATCCCGGTGGGTGGCTGCATCATGTCAAGGTTGCGGTCGAAGTGGTCGGGATTGCCGAATCGGACACTGGCCGAATTCTACTGGGTGGTGTGGGATGCCTACAAGACTTTAAAATACCAGCGTGGCCAGCGCGTCGCGTACACCCTGCGATAGGTGGGTGGGGACAAGATGTGGGTGTGTTTCGCCATCACCATAGAGCCGTCAGCGCCGCTGCCGGAGTTTCTGCTTAAGCGAGGTCTTGAGTTTAAAGTATTTAAAGCCGCAACGGAAGTCCTGTGGAACTTCGTCATGAGTGCGGACGGATCTATAAGTAGTGTATCCGTTCTTAAGCACGGAGAGTCGCCTGATTGCCTAATCGAGAGTGTCGTCGCGTTTGCAGAAGATAAAGTGCACCAGGTGATTCCACACGTCGGCTTGTTTTGAGGTGTGCTCGGCTGCCGGATCGCAGAATGCCGACATTTGAGATGGCGTCCATTCCAGCCTTTTCCAGCAGGGCCGAGCAGAACGCCGCGCTGTCGTCGTAACCTAGCGGACGCGGGTCGGCGCAGAGGAAGTACGTGCCGTAGCTGTTGTACAATTTGAAGCCAATCTCGGTCGGCACCGACGACAGCCGATCGTGTCTGTCTTGCAACGAACTCCGAGGCCTGGTCACCTAGGCGTCTTCGGTGTCCAACGCCAAGGTTACCGCTGGCTGAAACGGCGCGCCGCCGACGTAGCTCAGGTACTGTTTTGCCGATAGCTCCCCGGCGATGAGATCTGTTGTTCCGCAGGCCACCCGATCTTCCAGCCGGTGCAGTTGAACATCTTAGCCGCGCTGGAAATGGTGATTGTGCTTTCGACCATGCCGTCAAAGCCAACCAGCTGCAAGTGTTTTCGTTTTTCGAACACCAGGTGCTCATAAACTTCATCGGTAATGACCAACAGGTCTGCCGCCACGGCTAGCTCCGCTATCTCGGCTAATTCGGTCGCGCTCAGCACCGCGCCGGTGGGGGTTGTATGGTGAGTTTACAATCAACGTGCGGGTCCGAGGTGTCAGCGCCTGTCGAAATGCGTCGGCATCCAGCGCAAAGCCGCAGCCACCGGGTACCATGTGGTATGGCTACCCGATTAGCGGCAGCCATCGCTACCGCTGTCGTAGAACGGCTCGAGTAGAATTACTTTAGCGATCCGGGTTCGATCAGGCCGATCACCGCCCCTCCGATAGCCTCGGTGGCTCCAACCGTTGTAAGAACCTTAGGTGTCTGGGATCGTACTCGACGCCAAAATGCTGCTGGCATTGCGCGGTGATGGCCTGCCGCAGCCCAGCGATGCCTATCCCCGGTGGGTATTTAATTGACTTCGTCGGTGATGGCGTCTTACGCGGCCCTCAGCATCGCTGGCGGTCCGTCCTCGTTGGGAAGTCGTGCCCGAGGTTCACTGCGCCGATGCGTGCAGCTAGAGCTGACATTTCAGCGAACACCGTGGTTGCTTAGGGGCGTAGTCGCGTCACTGTTATGGCAATTGAGCTTTATGGAGTGTCGCTGCCAGCACGACCGTAGTGCCACGTTCGGTCGCTGACCAGCGCAACCTTGCCCAACCAACAGGTTGGCCGAACCCTACTGTTAGTGTGCCTGTACTGTACTAGTTCCTAGTCTTTAAGACGGAATCTAACCGCCCACATCAATAGTAAATTAAATTTTTTTGCGAACAGGAAGCCGACATGTCCGAAGAAGCTTTCATCTATGAGGCCATCCGCACCCCTCGCGGTAAGCAGAAGAACGGATCGTTGCACGAGGTCAAGCCGGTAAGCCTGGTCGTTGGGCTAGTCGAGGAATTGCGTAAGCGAAACCCCGATCTCGATGAGAACCTGATCAGCGACGTCATCTTGGGATGCGTCTCACCGGTGGGCGATCAGGGCGGTGACATTGCCCGCGCCACGGTGCTGGCCGCTGGCCTGCCTGTCACCGCAGGCGGGGTGCAGCTCAACCGGTTCTGCGCATCGGGGCTTGAAGCCGTTAACACCGCCGCGCAGAAGGTGCGCTCTGGCTGGGATGACCTGGTTCTGGCTGGCGGTGTGGAGTCGATGAGCCGGGTGCCGATGGGATCCGATGGCGGCGCGATGGGCTTGGACCCGGCGACTAACTACGACGTCATGTTCGTCCCGCAGGGCATTGGTGCCGACCTGATCGCCACCATCGAGGGCTTCTCGCGTGATGACGTCGACGTCTATGCGTTGCGCAGCCAGGAGAAGGCCGCGGCCGCGTGGTCGGGCGGCTACTTCGCCAAGTCGGTGGTTCCGGTGCGCGACCAGAATGGTCTGTTGATCCTCGATCACGACGAGCACATGCGGCCCGACACCTCCAAGGAGGGCCTGGCCAAGCTGAAGCCCGCCTTCGAGGGTCTTGCCGCGATGGGTGGTTTCGACGACGTGGCCCTGCAGAAATATCACTGGGTGGAGAAGATCAACCACGTTCACACCGGAGGTAACAGCTCCGGCATCGTCGACGGCGCGGCACTGGTGATGATTGGCAGCGAAGCTGTTGGCAAGTCCCAGGGCCTGACTCCGCGGGCGCGCATGGTAGCCACCGCTACCAGTGGGGCCGACCCGGTCATCATGCTGACCGGCCCCACCCCCGCCACCCGCAAGGTGCTCGACCGCGCCGGGTTGACTGTTGATGACATCGACCTGTTCGAGTTAAACGAGGCGTTTGCGTCGGTGGTTCTGAAATTCCAGAAAGACCTGAACATTCCGGACGAGAAGCTCAACGTCAACGGCGGTGCTATCGCGATGGGTCACCCGCTGGGTGCCACCGGCGCGATGATCCTCGGGACCATGGTCGACGAACTGGAGCGCTGCAACGCGCGGCGTGCGCTCGTCACGCTATGTATCGGCGCCGGCATGGGTGTTGCCACCATCATCGAGAGGGTTTAATAGCATGGCAGACACTGCAATTCAGTGGAGTAAGGACGCCGACGGTATTGTCACGCTGACAATGAACGACCCGTCCAGGTCGGCCAACGTTATGAACGAGATTTACATCGAATCGATGGGCAATGCGGTGGATCGCATTGTTGCGGAAAAAGATTCGATTACCGGTGTGGTTATAACCAGCGCTAAAAGGACTTTCTTTGCCGGCGGTGACCTCACCGCGATGATCAATACTGGATCAGAAGAGGCCGGGCAATGCTTCGACACTGTCGAGACGGTCAAGAAACAATTGCGCACCCTGGAAACGCTGGGCAAGCCGGTCGTTGCCGCCATCAACGGTGCCGCGCTGGGCGGCGGTCTGGAGATCGCGCTCGCATGTCATCACCGGATCGCTGCCGACGTCAAGGGCAGTCAGCTCGGCTTGCCTGAAGTGACGCTGGGGCTGTTGCCCGGCGGCGGTGGGGTGACCCGCACGGTGCGGATGTTTGGCATCCAGAACGCGTTCGTCAACATTCTGTCACAGGGCACCCGCTTTAAGCCTGCCAAGGCTAAGGAGATCGGGCTGGTCGACGAGCTGTTGTCAACAGTCGAGGAGCTGGTGCCCGCGGCTAAGGCGTGGATCAAGGCCAACCCGGAAGCGCACGAGCAGCCGTGGGACAAGAAGAGCTACGAGATGCCCGGTGGTACTCCGACCTCGCCAGGGTTGGCGGCCATTCTGCCGTCATTCCCGTCGCTGTTACGCAAGCAGCTCAAGGGCGCGCCGATGCCGGCCCCGAGGGCCATCTTGGCCGCCGCGGTCGAGGGCGCGCAGGTCGACTTCGACACCGCCAGCCGTATTGAGAGCCGCTACTTCGTTTCGCTGGTCACCGGCCAGGTCGCCAAGAACATGATCCAAGCGTTTTTCTTAGATCTGCAGCACATCAATTCCGGTGGGTCTCGACCCGACGGCATTGGTAAAACCCCGATCAAGAAGATCGGTGTGCTGGGTGCGGGTATGATGGGCGCCGGTATAGCCTACGTCTCGGCCAAGGCGGGCTACAACGTGGTGCTTAAGGATGTGAGTCTTGAGGCCGCGCAGAAGGGCAAGAGCTACTCGGAGAAGCTGGAAGCCAAGGCGCTAGAGCGGGGCCGCACTACGCAGGAGAAGAGCGACGTTCTGCTGGCGTGCATCGCCCCGACAGGCGACCCTACTGATCTCAAGGGCGTTGACTTCGTGATCGAAGCCGTCTTCGAGAACCAGGAACTCAAGCACAAGGTGTTCCAGGAGATCGAAGACATCGTCGACCCCAATGCGGTACTCGGGTCGAACACCTCGACGTTGCCGATTACCGGTCTGGCGACCGGCGTCAAGCGGCAGGAGGACTTTATCGGGATCCACTTCTTCTCTCCGGTCGACAAGATGCCGCTGGTCGAAATCATCAAGGGCGAGAAGACCTCGGACGAGGCACTGGCCCGGGTGTTCGACTACGCCCTGGCTATTGGCAAGACCCCGATTGTGGTCAACGACAGCCGCGGCTTCTTCACTTCGCGGGTGATCGGCACTTTTGTCAACGAGGCGCTGGCGATGCTCGGTGAGGGGGTGGAACCATCCAGCATTGAACAGGCAGGTGCGCAGGCTGGCTACCCGGCGCCGCCGCTGCAGTTGTCCGACGAGCTGAATCTGGAGCTCATGCACAAGATCGCGATCGCTACCCGCAAGGGTGTCGAGGATGCCGGCGGCATGTATGAGTCGCACCCGGCAGAAACCGTGGTGGAGAAGATGATTAAGCTCGGCCGGTCCGGGCGCTTGAAGGGTGCCGGCTTTTACGAGTACGTTGACGGCAAGCGGTCCGGGTTGTGGCTCGGTCTGCGGGAGACGTTCAAGTCGGGCTCGTCGCAGCCGCCGTTGCAGGACATGATCGACCGGATGCTGTTCGCCGAGGCGCTGGAAACTCAGAAGTGCCTCGATGAGAACGTGCTGACGTCCACTGCCGACGCCAATATCGGGTCCATCATGGGTATCGGTTTCCCGCCGTGGACCGGTGGCAGCGCGCAGTTTATCGCCGGCTACTCTGGCCCGGCCGGTACCGGCCAGCAGGCCTTCGTGTCCCGAGCCCGTGAGCTGGTGGCCAAGTACGGCGATCGCTTTCTGCCGCCGGAGTCGCTGCTATAGTCGTTTTGGTTTTTGGTCGCGTTCGGCCGGTCCTAGCGTCGAAACATAACCTGGGGGCTGCGCACGGGAACAACTATCTGCCGTTCGTAGATGTTCCGTTTGCCTGTTAGCACGTAAGCGCTGAGTATCGAAAGACTGGTGTTGCCATCCACCGCGGGCCCCGGGCAGTGTAGTAGGCGTCACTGGCTAGCACGATTCGTCCGCGCGGCCAGCTGGCTAGCTGCCAATGAGTGATCGAGTAGAAATAGAATGCTGTGGGTGCCCGTTCGGGCTTGCTAAGCCAGTTGTTCATCTGCGTATGTATCTTGGTCAACCCCGCGCGCAGCAACTCCTGCTGACGCAAGGAATCTCGGTAGTGATACTTGAGTTCGTTTTCGGTGCGGAACAGGAACATTGCGTGCATCGTCGAGGGGTTGCGCAGTGTAGATCGCCGCTAGACGGCCAGCGTCGATGTGACTGATCACATCTGGTCTTCGTGTGCAAAGCTTTTTCGGCAACGACTCCACCACCCGGTACCCACCAAGGAATTGGGTATGCCCGGAATCCTCACCGAAAACAGGGGACGAACGTTTGAGTGCAGCCCGCCGGGGTTCCTACCACGAAGTCGGACTTGCGTGGCGTCGCGCGCTCGAAGGTCACCTCGCTGTCGGGGGTGCGTGGCCGTGATCAGAGTTACCGAACTAGGTACTCGATGTGGTCGCAGCCGACGTCGTAGTACGCCTCGCTAAGATTGTCACGCACGATTGCACACGTGCCTGTCGGATACAGGCTGCCTACAGCCTTGGTGGATATCTATGCGGACCAGTCGGCGCGTGGCCCTCGCGGCCAAATTCGTCTCGGCGTTCGTTCTGGTGGCCAGCGCCTCGATCCGCGGCAGCACGCCCAACTTCGCTGAATTCTCCGACAAGCTCCTCACCTACTTAACGTTTGGTAAGCTTAACCACCCGTGCTTACCTATCGGTAAGTCAGTTACGCTTGTTGTAGTGAATAGCCTCCGTCAGGCACCCGACGGCACATCCAAGAGAGTCGTTCGGGACCTGTTTCTTCAGCAGGGTGCAGCAGCGTGCCAGCCTGCACGACGTCGCCGGACAAGTTGGGGATCATCAAACCCGCGCTGTACTGTCATCTATGTCTCGTGAGAAGCCCTGTTGCGCAGCATCTTGGTTCCGCTGATCGACGGGGGCGAGCAATTCGTTACCAACCAGGAAAAACTTGGCTAAACCGGTTCCCGCGAGTTGCTTCAGTTATATGCCAGTTTACACTACCGGCACCATGGAGGATTTCGTACTGGTGTGGGCCGAACTGACGGCCCTGGGCCGAGCTTGGCCTCATGGACAAGGCGTTGGCGTGGCGTTACCGGCTCGGCAAGGCTGGTATTCGGTTCGAATCCGACGACAGCAGAGGCCCAGGACTCAGCGCTAAGTCCACCCGCGCGGGTGGACTTAGCGCAACCCTTTATCAAAGCGTTGCGAGTGTCCTCGGTAGACGTTGCGCGCGTCGCGCTGGGAAAATGCGACTAAGCCGGGTGGCGGCATGAAGTGAGTCATCATCCTAGTTTGTAGATATTTTAGGAATCGTTCTGGCACAATAATTCTTGTGCGAGCGTGCATCACGTTGCAGCTCTGCTTCTAGGAAGCTAGACCGAGTAGTACGGCCGTTGCAGCAGTCGTAGCACCAGGTGAATAATACCTGCATTAAACAGATTTTTTGTTGGCGATTTTCAGCTGAAATAGTTTCACTCCTATTGCTGGTTATGGTCATCCATCGTATTTATGGTAGCGCTGTCAGAAACTAGGTTAGGTCCTTGTTATCGATTTGCGGTACGCGGGTTCGGCCTGGTTGTCTGCCTTGCGAAACGGTCTCTGTGTGGGCGCCATATGTGGCAGGCTAACAACACCACCACCACCACCACTCGTTCACTCCCTTGACTATCAACAACGTATCCTCGGCATCAGCCAGCGCTTCAACCAAACCCGGAGCGTCGATGGTGACTGCGGACTAGAACTCTACACTGAATCCTTTGTGAGGAGCGGCTAAGAAACACTCCCGATGGTGGCGAACGCTATGCTGTTACACCGCTGCTATCAGTAAGTCGTTGGTAGCACGTTGGCGATGTAGCAAATTTGTTGCAAGTAGAAGCTGTCTTCTTCACTGTGGGTCGGATCATTTGGCGGCCAGTGTTTTTCGTGGATTTCTCTGGTGCGGATCAGCAACTGGTGGCGGCCAGCGACATTGATGAGTCGCACGAGATAAGCAATGCTGTTGTCAGTGTGAAGGTTGAGTGCGATTGCGGGATTGCGGACTAGTACACCAGCACCGAACGTTCCATGGACTAGGTCCGGCAAGGTCGATCTGGCACAGTCGGTATTCGGGTGGGGAAGTTTACGGCCCGGCTTGTCACCTTCGGTGGTGACCCAGACCATGAACGGTAACCATGAAGGCTGGTGCGCCGGCTGGATACGGGGCTGATGAGCGGCGATCTGTTTGGACACCGATCCCGCTATGCCGTGGCCATAGGCTTGGTTGGTGCTATTTAGGGAAGGCTGTGAGCACTACTACACATTGATAATAATTACATTTTATGCAATTTGCAACATTTACTGATCTTAACTTGGCGTTGCGCTCCTCGGGGTCGTGTAATAATTTCTGCGCATAACGCGAGAATGTATGTGGAAAGAAGGTATTTGATCAGCACGGTTGGGTCAGAGTGCCTTTCAGGAAAATCTGAGCTGTCGATGAAGCTCGATAAATTCTTCAAAGATAATGCGAAGCCTCGCTGAGGTAGCGCTGTTTAAAGTTGTAGCCGCGACGGTAGTCACCAAACAGACCGGATATCGATCATCACGGCCTACATGTCGCAGCAGTACGCCGGGGTCAAAAACGACCTGACCGTACAGCATCATCGCGCTATCGACGAATTCTTTCGTTTCCCAACGTCTTACCTGATCGACTTTGACATCGATCCATGCATCGATGTCAATACCAACCTCGTATAAGTGCTACGTGATAGTGGGGTATGTGACCTGGCAATGTGTTCCTCCGGCTTAACTCCCTAGTACCGCAACAGCTTGGCAGCAATGGTTGATCATGTGCACCAGCTTGAGCAACTTCCTCCGGTCGTACCTTCCCAGGTAAGCTACTTCGGTGGCAATGTGTAATGTCGATCTATTCGTTCTAGCACGTACGTTGTCGATCCCTGGGCGCTGGAACAGCGGAGAAACTCTCCTGTTAAAGAGGTCTTCCTATCCAGCTAATACCCACCGATATCTTGACAGCCACTGAAAAGCAGTGTGGGTTATGGTTATCCAGCGTTGAAGACCTGCTCTTTTACCAAGTCGGGACGTCGGACTACCACATCGATCAAATCGTGTGTCACGAAATCGGACACATGGTATTGGGACACTCCGGCGGTCGACAAGTCGATATCGAAAGCACACCGAACGTCGAGATGTTTCGCAAACTGCTACCTGAAATCTATCCCACTACAGTGCAAAGCGTGTTGGGGAGTAAATTTTTGTTGACGATCAAGAGCGTGGCGCTGAAGTGTTCGCGAATGTGCTGGTGATCGCCGCAGTCGAAGCCGGCGAGCAAACTTCGATGATGTGCAACGTCTTCTTCCAATGCGCTTGACTCAGGAAATCCATTGATGAGTTCGACAGTGTCAGGTGTGATTGCCTGGCCGTTGATCATGTTTACGATGACCATTGTCGTCACGCGCTGTCGATGGTTAAACAACAACCTGTATGGCATATACCTCAACAACCTTATGGCATTTACGCTATTGGATCAGTTGCTGCATGAGCACCTCGTGCATAACACACTGTCCATGGTCCGCTGATACCTAGCAACATATATGGCGTTGTGTTGGCTTGGCTATCACTGAATTTATTGGTTTCATCTTGCTGTGGACGGGATTGTCGCCGGTCAAAACGCGTCGAGGCAACGATCGCCTGGCCGTGCTGTTTCTGTGCGCGGCATATCTCATCTGTGGCACCCACGCTCCGGCCTTCGTCAAGTTTCTTGAAGCCGCCGGAGGCTGGGATTGTGTAGTCGCCCGGGCCTTCTGCATGACCCTGATCGTGGTCTTAGGTTTTTGAACCTACTCTGGAAGTCTCTGCTTGAGCCGCGTAATGTCACCCAGCGCAGCGAACGCCTCATCACCATCAACACACTGCTACTGGGTGTACTGCTTGCACTGACCGTTCTGCAAGAGGTTTTCCTGCAGATTTCCGACCAACTTGGCTGTACTGATACCGCTGACTACAGGTTGCGGGTCCGCAGGTCTATGAATTTCTGGACGGTGTTCGGCACCGCATGGTCAGTGTTGTGCCGTGCATGATGAAGTTACTTGGCGGCCCGGGACTAGATCGGATCAGCCGCAGCTGGCGTAAGTTGTAGCCGTTGCGGCAGAGTATGGTAACTGCGGTCCTACAATGTGCACTCTACTTCGACATCGATGACCGTCGACACCTTAAAACCACGCTGCAACGATACCAAACCGTAGTAGAAATTCGTGACGCCATCTTGGCCGCTCCTTTTTGCAGTGAAATAGCCCGGGCCGATCTAGTCAGGTTCCTCTAACGCTGCACCGGCTTGGGAACATGACGCCGCAATCGAGATTCTGCATCTGGGCTTAGGCCGTCAGAGACAAAGCCGCTGGCGCCACGCCTGAGCCAGGCCCACGTAATGCTGAGCGGGCAACAACTCTGGGAGGGGTAAGCAACCCAAACTATTGAAGCTGGCGAAATGGTGGTCGGCCGTCTACGCTGCCACTGGACACATCGACACTATCCGGACTCGATACGATGAAGGTAAGTTCGTCAGTATGGGCCTGGTTATCCTCATGTCGATTCCATGTCAGCGTTTGCAGTTGTTTATTGTTGGTGATATGATCACTATTCGCTTTGCCAAACTGCCTAAGGACTGACCGTTCAGTTCGGCAAGGCTTGGCAGCGGAATCGTCGAGCAACGCATCTCAGTCCTGTCGATCATCGCGCTGGCTGACCCCATTGTTATTGACTAGATCAATGACGAAACCGTGTGGGAAAACATATTGGGCTCGTTATGCGCAAACTGCGCCTCCTTATGGGTGACGAGCTGTTCACCCGCTTATAACAAGGAATCCAACTGGGGCAAGGCTCACAACAATTCTATTGCCCGCCTTTACCAAAACAGCTATGGTGATTTACCACCGCACCATGGCTACTGCGGTGCGTGAATTCATCGAGTTCTGGGCTACCGACGATAGCGCCGACCGATTCTAGATCGACATCCCTGCCCAAGCTAACCGGCTCCCCACCGAAATCATTACCAGTACCGGACTGGGCTACTCCTGCAGCAAACTCAGGAGGAGCCCAGCAGCAACGCATTTGTTACGTGTAAGCAGCTACTTCAGACTTACCTCCCGCATCAATGCCATACTGTTTTATAACAAACTCTTCGGGCAAAATACCAATAACAGCATGTCACACGACAATGCCTACATCCGCCGACGAATACCTCTTCTCGTATTTAGGTTGGCGGCTGTCGTCACCCGACAGCAAGTCAGCACGACGACATTCTCGACATCATGTTGTACAGTGCCGATCCCAGCACCGGCGAGCAACTCGACACTGATAATGTTGTTAACCAGATCCTCACGCTGTTAGTCAGCGGCAGCCAAACATTGGCCAACGCCATCGCGTTCGCCTTGCACTATCTCCTCTCCATCCACCACGACATCGCCGCCCAAACCCGCCGCGAAATCTACCAAAACCGGTCAGATCGTGGTATCGCCAACGTATCGTATTGTTCGGCGATGTCGTTAAACTGCGATGCTTACGTCGTGTCGTCGACGCAACTTTGCGGCTGTGGTCTGGTGGTGCCCTGCTACTTGCGCCAGGCTCGCCGTGACACCACTCTCGGAAACGGCACATCTCTTTTCCACAAAGGCCAATGGGTGATCGTCCTGTTAACCGCGCCGATGCCTGGGGGCCCGATGCTAACGAATTCAACCCCGACCGAGTCTTGCCGGAAATTTGCAGGAAGCTGCCCCGTATACCTATAAATCCTCTTTGGGACCGGGCTCCGCACCTGCATCGGTCGCCGATTCGCCCTCCACGAAATGGCGTTGGAGTTGACGATGATCGTGCATCAATACATACTATCTAGAGCCGACCCGGGTACTGCCTATCGATCTCCGAGGCGTTCACACTTAAAACCGTCGGTCTGCACGGCTACACAGCCTTCTCTAAACCAAAATTGCTGCTGACTGCATACAACGAAACTACCTTTGAACTTCAGCTTTCTGGCTAAGTGGTGCCCGCGTTGAGCTAAATATTGGTCGTGATGTACCTCGTTTTGACCGGAGGTGCGGCCAGTAATGAAGGCAACTTCGCCCGACCTTCGTTGGCACGAAATCTGTGCTATGCTTAGCATTGCTCAACTGTGTCCCAGAATTCGTAGATGATCCGGTGCGTTTCGTTGTATTGATTGACGAGCATGTCAGTGCTGAGGTTCCCGTCGAAAGCTTGGGTGTCCCCATAGCACCCAGCCTATGACGTCGCTGGTGGCTTGCACCCCTTCACAGCTTGAATTTCAGTTCTAATAGCACTGTAATTTACATGGTTATCTCTATGAGTTGCAACTGCGATTTCAAGGTAGCTGTCGTTGTGCGGTTGCTTCATCAGTCTCGCATGCCACATGGGTATTGCGCGGAGGGCATCACACAGAACTAGGAAAGTGATATCCATAATTTGTGGGGGTGACCTATTAGTCGGTGCGGTGCGGTGCGCCGGGACGGCAGCCGGAGCATGCGGGTTACGGCAATAAGAATTCAACTTCCGTTTTTTTTGTGTAACGCTGTTGTACTTCTCAGTGAGCGTGTTTTCTTCTGTAGAAGACGCTTGTCCCCGAGATCTCTACCTGGTATGCCGAAAATCGGCAGTTGATCGACGGTCAATACGGTGACTGTGGTGCCACCACCTTTCTTGCACAGCCGAGGTGGCTGTGGCGGACAGATTAGCGAGTTGTTGTTGCTGCGCCGGTGGGACTGTGGTGGCGTGGACCATCCAGGGTTTCCTGATCGGATCGCCGTTATGCCGGCCCGACTGGCACGCATTTCGTGCCAGTCGGCATAGGCCTGGTCCCGCTGGGCGACGTGACCCCGGTCGAGGATCGGCTGATCGAGAACGACCCGGTCAAGTTGCAGTTCGCCAGGAGGTCGAGCCCACCATGGTGTCGCTCACCAATGACGAAGGCAGCAAAGAAATCCTCACGTACGTGTTAGCTCCGGTCGGAGCTGGAGATGACTAATGATGTAGCTACCGTTGGGGTGGGTCTGCATCCTTTTGGGAGGTTCGATAAGACGCGATGCAGATGGGTTACGTCCAATCCACGCTGACGGACGCGGGGTGACGAGCGTGCGCCACAGCAGCCAGCGCCATTCAACAGGACGTTGACACTATTCGGTTGGGCAAGTACGACATCGGCGTCATTGTAGGCCTGGAAACGTACCTCGCGGAGCCTTCGCTGACGATCCCGCTAAGTTGGGCTGCCGCAGTGGTACGTGCAGAAAGGACAGTTCGTCACCACCAAGTTCTTCGGCATGAAGGCCAACAAGTCACAACATTTCCCAAGCCACGCTGGCTAAAGTCGCTGCTAAGAACTACTGCAACGGCGCACTGAATACGAATGTGTTCCGTCGCAAGCCGATTCTTAAGGACGAGATCCTTAACGCAATGCATGTTCTGTGCGCTCAATAAGGGTGCCTTCGCCGTGATCGTGTGCCTTGGCGATATCGCGCACAAGTTCACCGACAAAACGGTGCATGTGCATGTTACCGAGATCCGCACCCGGCGTTATGGCGCCTACGAGGTGCATGCCACTTTTGCCCCGTTAGTCGAAGACGCTTCGCCTAAGAGGTGTACGATTGCTAAGGCTGTCTACCGGGGACGGCAGGCATCGGACCTGAGGACATCGACTTCGCCCAGTTGCAGGACATCAGTGCCGGCGCCCGAGGTCATTCAAATGGACGAGACGGTCCTGTGCGCCGACGGCGAGCAAGAAAAACTAGCGAGCTGGTAGCGTCAAGCTGCGAGGCAAGGCGGGCGAGCGTCAGGTGTCCGGCAATTCGCGTGTTGGTCTGGTCCAAGTGTACGGCATGCATGAAATCTCGTTAGCGATCACTCTGTCAGGCTAGATCGCCGGGCCCAGCAGGTCGTCGGCGTCGCGGATGATGTAGCTGTAGCCTTGCTCGGCTAAGAATCGCTGCCGGTGTGCGGCGTATTCGGCGTCCAGGCTGTCGCGGGCAACCACGGAGTAGAAGATCGCTCCACCGCCGTCGGCCTTAGGTCGCAGCAACCGGCCCAGCCGCTGCGCTTCCTCTTGACGTGAGCCAAAAGTTCCCGAAACTTGTACCGCAACAGCGGCTTCCGGCAAATCTATGGAGAAGTTGGCAACCTTGGAGACCACCAGTGTGAAGACTTCACCGCGGCGGAAAGCGTCGAATAGCGCTTCGCGTTCTTTGGTTCTCGTTGATCCTTGAATGATTGGAGCGTTGAGCTCGGAACCAAGTTCGTTGAGCTGATCCAGGTAGGCACCGATCACGAGGGTTTGCTCGCCGGGGTGTCGGCTCAGCACCGACTTAACCACTGCAATCTTCGAATGCGCTGTCGAGCAGACACGGTAGCGTTCTTCGGGTTCGGCTGTGGCGTAGGTCATCCTTTCGTTATTCGTCAACGTGACCCGGACTTCGACGCACTTTGCTGGCGCGATCCAGCCTTGTTCCTCAAGGTCCTTCCACGGCGTGTCATAGCGTTTCGGGCCGATCAGGGAAAACACGTCACCTTCGCGGCCGTCTTCGCGGATCAACGTGGCGGTCAGGCCCAGCCGCCGCTTGGACTGCAGGTCAGCGGTCATCCGGAACACCGGTGCGGGCAACAGATGCACCTCGTCGTAGATGATCAGGCCCCAGTCGCGGCTATTGAAGAGTTCCAGATGACGATACTCTCCTTTGGTGCGGTGGGTGATCATCTGGTAGGTCGAGATGGTCACCGGTCGGATTTCCTTGCGCTCTCCGGAGTATTCGCCGATCTCGTCCTCGGTCAGCGAGGTGTGCGTGATCAACTCGCGTTTCCACTGTCGGGCAACCACGATGTTGGTGACTAAAATGAGCGTCGTCGCACCGGTTTTCGCCATCGCGGCCGCCCCCACTAGCGTTTTGCCAGCGCCACATGGCAGCACTACCACCCCGGAGCCGCCAGACCAGAATGAATCGGCTGCTAGCCGCTGGTAATCGCGCAGCTGCCAACCGTCCTGATGCAGGATAATCGGGTGCGCCTCACCATCCACGTAACCAGCGAGATCCTCTGCGGGCCAACCGATCTTAAGCAAAAGCTGTTTGATCCGGCCACGTTCGCTGGGATGGACGACGACTGTGTCGTCGTCGATGCGGCCGCCCACCATCGGTGCGATCTTCTTGTTATGTAACACCTCCTCCAGTACCGTGCGATCCAGGCTTACCAGCGTCAGGCCGTGGGCGGGATTCTTGACCAGTTGCAGCCGCCCATAGCGGGCCATGGTGTCGACGATGTCGACCAGCAGAGGCTGTGGCACTGCGTAGCGCGCATGACTGATCAACGTGTCGACGACTTGTTCGGCGTCATGACCTGCGGCGCGGGCGTTCCACAACGCTAGTGGTGTGATGCGGTAGGTGTGTACGTGTTCGGGTGCGCGTTCCAGCTCGGCGAACGGTGCTATGGCTGCACGTGCCGCATCGGCTAGCTTATGGTTCACTTCGAGCAGCACCGTTTTATCGGACTGCACTATCAACGGCCCGTCGGTCATTAGTGCTGCTCCTTCTCGTCGTTTCGTGAGAGTCCATTATTGGCTGTCGGACGACACCACTGACGTGATGCGGTGGATGACAAAGTCACGTAGCCGCCCGGTACCCGGATCGAAGGCCACCAGCTGACCACCCCGTATGGCAATAGGCGATACCATCCGTTGGGTGGCAATGCCGGCAGCGTCGAGATAGCCGATCACCAGCGTGGTCTTTTCTTTCGTGGCGCGTTGCAACAGCGACATGGTGACGGTCGGGTCGACGCGTATACCGCCAAACGGTGTGGCGGCCACTTTACGTAGTACCGCGATGACCGCGTTGAGGGTCTCAAGGTTGGGGCGCTGCAGTGGGCGGTATGGCCGCCGATGCTGTGGGGTGGGCAATCTCGCTCTGCGAGGCCGGACGTCGACGATGGAACCGGAGGAGTCTTCGGCTGCTGGGGCGAACCCTGCGGACTGCAACGTGACGAGGACTTCGGCGATGGGGGCGGGAGACACCGCCACCGTCGGAGCTAGGGCCCGTAGCTGCAGTTCCTCTGCGGCCGCCACTGTCTGGGTCAGTAGTGCCGGGTCTTCGCACCGGACGAACGATGCGGCCATGCCGATCCGGAGCTGGCCATGTCGGCGCGCAACATCATTGATGAGATATGTGAGCCTTTGTGGAACCGGGGTTTTGGAATGATTCGTGAAGAGTGCATGCATCCAATCGCGAGTCTTGCCGATGTCGAGTGCATGCCGGATCGACTGCTCGCTGATGCGGTACACCATCGCCGTGCCGGCTGATTCGACGGTGGCCACTGTGCCCAGTTCCTTGGCAAGATTGCGTTGCAACGGCCCGGGTACCACGACCGTCAGGTCGGCTTGCACGAGAAAGTGGTCGATCGGTTCGGGCAGTGCCCGCGTCATCGCGGCGACCGCGATGGCTGGGTCGGCGGAGGCAATGGCCTCGTCCAACAGTGCGCGTCCAGGCGTGCTGATTGCACCGCGACCCACCAGTCCCATAGTGTGGCCCTCGGCTAACATATCGGCGACCGGTCCGGGCTGCAGCCGCCTGGCCCAGCGTGGGCGCCGCCAGATCAGCGCCGCCGACGCCTCGGCTGCTTCGACACCGACTCCGGCTGGTAGTTCGGCGAGCATGCCGAGCAAAAGCCTGCGATCCAGCGGTGCCGCCGTAGAGTATAACGAATTTGACAGGGCGCCATAAGACTTGGCGTCTGGTCCGCGGCTGCCGATCAACGCGGGCCGGCACTGCAAGTCAAGCCAGGTGCTGGCCAGCAGGTGCCAACGCTCCGCGGGAGGCATTGCGGTGAACCGGTCAGTGGCCACCGTCGGCGCCCAATAAGGGCTGTCACCAGTGGCTGGCTCTGGATCGGGTATGCCGCTGGCTATTAATCCAGCCGCGGCCGTGACCTCGAGGAGCAAGCCCAGTCGCGGCTCGTTGATGCCGGTAGCTTTGGCTAGCCGCTTGAATTCACGAACTCCCAATCCGCCGTTGCGTAGTTCGTAAACCGGTGCGCTGCCGAGGGTCTCGAGCAGTACGTCGAGTTCGTGCAGTGCCTCGATGACTGCCCCGGCTGCTTCGGCGTCGGCGTCGTTGGGTGTGGTTACCGAAACCACCGGATACGGCTGCGTCAGCTGCGTTGGACCGGATTGCTCGCCGCGTAGCACCTGCCCGACGCGGCGGGGCAGAATCACCGTATCGGCATCGATGCGTCGTAGCAGACCCATCGCGAGCAGCTGTGGCACCGGCCGATCGGGTGGAGCTCCGGGCGCGGCGTCGCGGGTGCGCCCCAGTGGGGACCCTTCGAGCAATTTCTGCAGCACGTCCCGTTGGGTTTGACTGAGGCGAGCGATCAGCTCGGCGATTTGTTCGCCGGTGCTCGAGATGTCCTCGAGTGTGACTTGCCCCGGATGCCACGGCAACGCCGCGGCAGCGGCAGCAGCTATCCGGACTGTGGTCTCACCCCAGGCCAGGGCGCGTTGCCGAAGGTTATCTAGTGCGCTGACCACGTCGGCCTGGGGAGCGCGGTCGCCGATCAGCGCCTTTAGCTTGGTGGTCGGTACCGGCGTGCTATCGGCCTGCAGTACCAGCAGTGCATCGATCACCGCGAATTGCAAGAAGTTGAGTTCGTCGGTGGCAGCTTTGATTGATTGACGGGCCTGTGCCCGCGCAGCTAGCGCCGCGATACTGCCAGGTGGCGGTTGGGCCAGGTCGGGTCGCAGCTCCAGTAGCTGGATCAGCCGCTCGTCGGACAAGTCGGCCAGCCAGGATCCCAGCGGGATATCCGGGGTGTTGTCGGTCATTGCTGACCAGCGTAAAGCCAGCGAGGTGTGACGCAATGCTGAGTGACTCAGCGGGTGAGCAAGACCTGCAGCGCGGTGCTTCGCGTCACATGCGAGTATGAAATCTGTAAACTACTATGTCGTGGCTGACATTGCTAAGAGCAAGGCGCATAAAAGCAGATACGTAGACAACGGCTGGCCGACGACTGATCCAGACCACCACGCTGTAAGCGAATTGGTGACCGATTGCGCCGGTGCGTTATCGCCATTCGGCGACCTGGTGTTTCCGGTGCCCGCTGACGACCTGCCCTACGTGCACCCGGTTACTGTTGTTAACCGGTAGGGCCGTCGAGATGGCTAGGGCCGCTGAAGCGCCTAGGTCTGCTGCGACATGCGGGTCGGGAGGAATCCCGCTCGGTTCTGTTGTCTCAATACTTGAAAAAGCGAGGGGCGGTGCAACATGGGGTCGGGGACGTTACCGAGAAGATCGCCACAGGCTTACTGCTGTTGACGCGGGAGCCTTGCACACCCAGGTGCACGTGGTGGCCGTTGATCTCGACCGGCAGCCTGGCTCATCAAAAGGTGATGCGCTGGCTACCGAGTGGGTGGCGGGTATTCTGGCGGTCAAACCCACCAGTGACCTGATCCCGCTATGCCACCAGTTCGCCCTCACCGGTGTTGGTGTGGATTTCACCGTCGTCGACTACGGATATCGAGATCACCCTGGACGATGTATAGCACCGACCGTGCAGGCGTGACTATGGAGGAGTTGACTGCCGTCAGTATGGCAGGACTAACACTCTACGACATGGCTAAAGCGGTTGATCCGGCCTGCATTTATAGCATTATGGATGCTCCGCAAGGAGAGCGGCAAACGCGGAACTTGGGCACGGTGATGTGCGGCTGATCCGCCTGCATTATTCGTACTCAATACTCGGGCGTCGGCCGGTGGGTATGACGGCCAATTCGGGCTAATCATCGTCGAATGCCTTGGAGAGCATGGCTTTTCGCCAGTGCAACCGTAGATGGTTGCCGATGGGAACTCGGTTGGTGAGGCACTGCGCGACGCGGTCGACGCGTGTGTCGACGTGATCATCACCTCGGGTGGTAACGATATTTCGCCTAGTGTATAGTACCCCGGACCAGACTATGGTTGTGCTGGTGGATTACATGAGGATGACATCATCCGCCGCAGCGGGTTGTCGAAGGTACCGACGTAGGTGCTATCGCCCGGCGGGTGCGTGACGACCTTGCCATATGTGCCGATGTGCTGGACCACGTGCTCGATCAATTCGCCGGCGGAGATCGCCAATGATGATGCTGGTGCTGCCCGCCGCTATAAACGATCAGCCGATCTCACTGGCCGAGCATGAGTATCTAGTTGAATCATCAGCTGGTCGGATCCATCGTCGTTTTCGTTGGAATGATCCGCTACTATGACGGCAGACGTCGGGTGTTGCGGGTCGCCTATTTCGCACATCCGCCGGTCGCCCAGGTGTTCATTGATGTGTTGGTTGAGCAGTCCAACAGGGTGCGTGCGGTCGCGGCTCGCTATCGACAGGGGCATTCCCCTAATCTGGTTGGCCCCATAATAATATTTAGGGGGGCGGCTACCGGTGTGGAAGCATCAGTTCGTCGATGGACGGTGCCGGGCGAGTGCGTGGGCTCGGCCTAGTGTTAGCTGAGGATGGCCGGCTGGGCCAGTGCGGCCAGCGCGCCGTTTCTGTGCACGTCTTCCGGCCCGGATCGCTTGCCACAGTTGCTGTATGTAGCCGATGCTCGAGGTCTGCTAAGGTCGCGCCAGGGGTGAGGGTACGTCGCCCGGTGTCGGCGGGAAGTTGTCGGCCGGCGGCTGGGGCGGAGCGGGCTCTGCAGGTGGCGGTGGGGCTAGCGGTGCTGGCGCACCGTTGATCCAGGGCGCGCCCATCCCTGCAGGAAGAACTTCCTGCAGGGATGGGCCCGATAATCCGTGACCGCAGGCAGGCCAGGCGCCGCTACCCTGGGTCGCCAGCACGCGCTCAGCGACGGCAATTTGCTGTTCTCTGGTAGCCAGTTGAGCCGATGGTGCGTACTCGCCACCACCATGCGACGCCCAGGTACCTTGCGAGAATTGCAGGCCACCGAGGTATCCGTTGCCGGTGTTGATTGACCAGTTCCCACCGGACTCGCAACGGGCTACCTGATCCCATTCGCTGTCGGTGGCCGGGCTCGCCTGTCCGGCCAGAGCGATACTGCCGTCTAGCATCGCCCCGGTAAAGGTGATTTTAGCGACGATGATGCTCGATGTAGTGAGTTTACGGTAACTTTCACTCATACGCCAGGTATTCCTCTCGATACGCGCTTGCGAAGTCAGCTGTCGGATTCGGGTTGGAGAGGCTGCCCCGCCGACGTCGTAATCATCAGGAAAACGGCGTCGACTTGACCCCAAGGCCGCGCACGGCCCCGGCCCGATCGTTGGCGGACTGGGGTGGGTGCCCCGCCTCTATCCACGGTTAGCGTCCCCGCCTACGTGGATGGAGATTGGTACTTTGGGGAGGGAAGAACGCCACTGGCTAGCTTGACGAGCCTTCGCAGAAGGTAGCGGCTGCAGGCGCTCTCGTCACGTGTTGAGAAACTTGGCGTTTCGGTTGTTGTTATATGACAAGAGACCAATATCTGAAGTTATTGGCCCAGCTTGCGAGGGGTTCGATGCCATCCTGTTCCCACGTCATATTTTCTGTTATATGCTGAAAGTCACAATCTCATCCGCCTATAGAAGGCGGCAAAACGTCGATTGTGTCATTGGAGCGCAGCGCTATGGTCTGGTCGCGCACCGTGATGCGATATGAGCGCATAGGCTCAAAATCGTAGCGAGGCGCGAACCCTGGCCCGCAAGGCTCGCTACCAGCTCGGCGACCGTGGCGGCCGGCCGTAATGTCATTGTCTCCGATTCGGTACCTGTGGTTACTCGCGCGGCTACGTGGTTTAGCACATTGACCCGAATTCCGACGGATTGGTCCGGGTGTCTTAAGCGCATCGATTACGCTCATCGGGCGATTGGGCTGGACGAAGTTGGGCTTGTTTATGCTGTGGCCAGCAGGCTACGAAGGTCGGTCTCCTGACTCGAGAAAAAAACAACTGCGGATTTGGTTGTCGGCTGTCAGCAGGGCAAGGTTGCAGCTTGCACAGAAAGCATGCGACACTGACTTGATGACGCCAAACTTTCCGGACGGTGTTTCAAGGCCTGTGTTAACCAGCCAAAGTTCAGCCGGAGTCTAGCCTTGCGGCGCCGGGTTCTGTCACAACTGGGGAAGGAATTGGGGCCGTAGTGCTACTCTAGCACGTTATAGTAGTTTAGTGCGTCAGTAGTTTAGTGCGTCCTCACATTGTCATTGGTGCCCAGCGTCCAGCTGTATCTGCCTTGATAACCCGCAACTGATAAGCTCCGGTTCAGTACAAAACCGCAACAGCTCGACGACATGCTTGCGGCCGCTTGTCTGGTTCAACACCGAATTCGCCTTGAACAGCGGGAGATCTGTGTGATTCATTACGGCTAAGCCGGGTCATCACGTCAGCGAGTTGTTCGCGACGGGTGATGGTCGTAAAGTTGTTCTGGTCCACCCTGTCCATAGACATGTCGATTCATTCCAGGCCCGCGTCAGCCAGAGTGCCAGCATTTCCGGGTCAGTCCTACACCGTTGGTGGTCAACGAGCTCTCTGGGCGGGGACGCAAACTGGCCGCTGCTGCGATTACCTCTTCGAAGTGCCGGGCCAAGAGCGACTCACTACCGGTGAACCGGATGTTGGTGACGTCGAGCCGGGTGACCGCGATGCTCGTGAGCCTGGTAAGCTCGTCTCGCTGCGGCAGTTACTGGCCTCGTAGTTATCCTCCAGGTCTGCTGTAGGTATGTGCAACTAGATGCAACGCAGAGTTGGTGAGTGATACCCGCAGTTCGTTGGCTCTCCTGCCGCATGTAGTCCACTACTAGGGCTATCGCGGCACGTCCTTGAGCGGAGGCGTGGTGGTTCATCCGGCTCTAGTGTGTGGCCAGGTATTGTTGGCACTCCCGACGCGGTCAGTGTCATACGGGTACTCGTTCGAATCGAGTTGACGAGCCGACTTCGACGATGTTTTTTGCCCAGCAGAACCAGCGGAACCGGGATGAGCTTGGAGTTAGTCAACGTCAGCGGAATACCGACGATCGTGACCGCCATCGCCGCGACACTGAGCAGGTGCCTGATCGTCAACCATAACCCGAACGGCAGTACTCAGATGGTGTTGCCGACGAGAGCTCTCGTCCCGGCTCCTGGCTTGTTGACTATCGTCCGGTCGAATGGCCACAACGCGTAAGACGCTATGCGCAAAGCTTCGAGGCCGAAGGGGATGGTGGACGATTAGCGAGAAGCTGATAATTGCTGCAAGTAAGTGGCAGAGGACCAACCAGAGGCTGCCGAAAACCAGTTAGGTGACGTGTTTAGGATCAGGCCGCATATCTCCTTCAGCGGTAGTGCCACCCTACTGGGTAACGGCTAATCTGGGTGCTTCGCGGGCAACTGCCCGAGTAAGATTGGAAACTAACATTGTGTCCCGCCTACGTAGGCGGGACGTTTGTTCTGTTGTCCATCTTAGTGATCTGTTAGACAAGCAGGTGAGACCAGTGCCGACCGGCAAGGTGAAGTGGTATGACGCCGACAAGGGGTTTGGCTTCCTTTCACAGGAGGATGGCGAAGACGTCTATGTTCGCTCGTCGGCGTTGCCCGCGGGTGTCGAGGGGCTCAAAGCCGGGCAACGGGTAGAGTTTGGCGTGGCTTCTGGCCGGCGTGGGCCGCAAGCATTGAGCCTCAAGTTGATTGATCCGCCACCGAGCTTTGCTCGCCAAGTGCGCCGCGAGGCGCTGGCCGAGCACAGGCACAGCCCGGATGAACTGCACGGCATGGTCGAAGATATGATCACTTTGCTGGAGAGCACGGTGCAGCCCGAATTGCGTAAAGGCCGCTACCCGGATCGCAAAACGGCCAGGAGGGTATCTGAGGTGGTCAAGGCGGTGGCCCGCGAGTTCGACGCGTAGTGGGGGTCTTAGTGGGTTGATTAGCTTGAAGGCAGCGCTGCGCAGCGTCGTCTTTCTCATTGTGGCTGGCTTCCTCTCCTAGGGTGCCTTGACTTCTTGTGCCCGAGGACACCCGGGTGGCGTCAACGTACCGAGTTGGCCTCCGACAGGTCAGTTTCATCGACGAGAGCAATCCTCAGAGTGTGTGTGGCACCGGGTATTGAACGTTTTTTCCCGACTCAGGGCCCAGATCCATCGGACAAGCCGTTCCATTCCAGATGCCGTTTTCACCAAACTGGACTTCTACCGCGAATTGCCGCCGGTGCTCGACGGTTACCGGAATTCGCTGATCTGGTTCTCGTATGGCCGCGGAAATAACGGGCATGCAGTACGTGTGGTGTTCTTAGGCACTGGCCAGTCGTGGGTACGTGGTGGCTGCAATCAATCATTACCGTGCCAACACTTATCACTCGATCATGGATTACCTAACTAGCAAACTTTGTCAGCGGACAAAGGACTTGACCTTTACCGCGAATTTCTTTGTTGGCAAATCAGTTTAGAGGTACATTGGTGGACTACAAAAGGACTACAAAAGGATTGGAGTGGCCGGGCACTCGTAGGGGGATTCACGTCGCTGTGGATCGGCGGTACGCGAGTCAACACTGAGCAATTCCTGGCCTTCCAGTAGGGCGTGAAAAACCATTTAGCGATCCCAGCAGACATTCGAGACCAGCTACCGCTGGACGCCGCCCCAGCTTTTGACGTCACAGACCCACGAATCAAAGTAGTTTTTTTGTGATGGCTCCCGGTGTTCTCCAGAACTTAGGTATGGACGAGGCTGGATTGCATCAGTTGAGACTGCCCGACTATAGCACTGTCTGTGCCTATGACACCAATTATCCTCCAAGCGGAAGACCGAATTCGCTGCCTCCAACATTTTCCTGCGCCAAGTTCAACGTCCTACCCAGCGATGTCGACCACGAGGTTTTCGGCGATGAGTGCACCCAGGGAGAAGCAACGAGTTTCCCGAAGCATACATCGATGCTCTGAGTGTGGACTGCCACGCAATCCACACCGAAATCGCCGAGGCTGAAGCCCAGTTCTTCGCGACTGTGTTTGGTGGCTGACTAGCTGCTGATGTCTGAGGCCGATGGCGGTGTTTCAAGTCTGTCGACCCCGGTACATGCAGCTTCGACACGGCTTATCCACTTCGTTCGGCAGCGACGTGCACCAGCTCACAGCTGATGGAAGAACTTATACCTAATCCTTAGGACATCGGTGCATTATAGCATGTGGGCAGGGAGTGGGGTATCCAAAACGTTGTGCTAAGTCGTTAGTGATGGGGAAGTAAGTAGAGGTTATTCAGGAGAAAGCACGAACCCTCGCCGAAGCATACTGTGAAAGTTGTTGGTATAGAGTAGATTTAGTCAAAAAACTGTTCTTTGGTCACTTTTTCCAACTCGTACATCCGTCTCCTAAGCCGTTCGATGTCGAAGCGGCTCGTACAGCCGCGTTTTTGGACCAGCTGCAGCAGTTTCTTGTCGCCGTTGACGGGAGTGTTATCGAGTGCGATGCGCAGATTCCTGATGAATACGTGAAAGACTTTGTCGGCCTGGGTTGCTTCGGCATGCATGAATATACAGACCGGAGTATGGCGGTTTGCACATGTCGCAAGTAGCCTACAGCTGTGCGCTGATGATGACTACCAGCGTTACCCCAGTCTCGGCGTACTGTATATAGTTTACCAGTTTATTGGAATTAGCCGAACTACTAAAGCTTGCTGGGATCTCGTAACAGAAGCGGATGTTCTTGCCGCGGTGTGCCGCTGGTGCCGTTTCTGCTTATCGAAGCGTAGATCCAGCCCGCCTCGCCTCGGTGGCTACACCGGTCTACGATAGGCAAGCCTATGAACTCGAAGGTGTTAAGTTGCGGACCACCAACGGTTGTAGTAGCAGAATTGCTGGTGGTCATGGCCCGAGTATCCCGCAACAAAGGGTATCGAGGGGAGTCAGCCGTATTCGTGGTCTAGGCTGATTCACTCTGAGGGTCACCGTGGAGCGGCGTAACAAGTGCATGGGACTACGGGGCATCGAAAACGGCGGTAAACCAGGCTCCATCGTGTTAGCATCCTCGTCGAAAAGTTAATCGGGCTAGGAAGGTGACGGCCTGAAGACTTGGCCGTCAAAATGGTCACTGAAGATCGCAGGAGAATAGTCCAGCTAGTGCGCGCCATGGGGCAAGTCAGTTGGCAAACATGAAACGGTTGCCAGTGAGATTGCATTCATCGTCGCCATCAATTATGCACCGCAAGCGGTGGTGGAGCTGTCTGGCCAGATGGTCGACGAAGGGTGTAACGACATAAGGATCGAAATGGCGTTGGCTAAGTTCTGGTTTAGTGAGATGGTCTGCCGTATTGTTTACGAGCTGATCCAAACCCGGGGTGGACGGGGCTACGTGACAGCCGGATCTCTCGCGGCGCGTGGCGAGCGTGCGGTGACAGCCGAGCGGATGCTGCGGTAACTGCGGATCAACCGCATCTTCGAAGGATCAAGCGATATCACATGCTGCTGTTCATCGCCAGAGAGGCGCTTGACACCCGATTTCACTACCGAAGGTGCCCTGACGAAACTTAACGTCAAGTTGCAAGAAAAAGTTACAGTTGGCGTGAACGAGTTCTATGCAAATCTATGCAAAATAGTTGTTGAAACTAGTCTGTGGCGAAGGCCAACAGCCCGCAGCGTATACATAGCTAGTTCGGTCCGATCGCTTTCTACCTGTGGTATGTTGAACGTTCCCCGAGTAAGTTGGCCTGCACAAATTTTACGGGATGGCTTGTTGGCAAGTCTTTTTGGAACACGGGCAGGGATTTCTGGATCGCATTGTCGGTATTGGTGCTGAGCTGTTCGCCATGTCGGTTGTGTGTGCTGAGTCTCGGTGTCTGACAGATCCTATCGTCGGTCAACAATTATACGAGCTGGACTAAAAATTTTGCGAATATTATGCGGGCGGAGGAGCTCTTCTATGCGTTATGGAATAATACCGACAGCAGTCGATGTTCAACTGACAAAAGTCGTTCTGCGGGGCCGCTATATCTACTGGAGGATGGGCTGGTAGATTGGCTTAAGGCTATTGGACCGTAAATCACGTACTGGGAGGTGGTCGGGTCGAGCGAGTCCAATCTGGCTCTACGGTTTTCACGGTGTCCTCCTTAGTATTAAGGTTGCTCCGATCACATTTGTCACGGTGCGTAGTATGCAACCTGTTGGGACTGTTTATTCTTGGATCCGGTTCATCTTGGCCTGGAAGAGGCGGTATTCTTCCGCGCGACACGGCTGGCGTCCCACGGTTGGCTAACCGGCCACAACGATCACGAGCCACAATGGGAACGCTGCCAAGGCCATCGTCGTCTCCCTGACGGTGCCTAGCGGCCAGAGCACGAATGCGAAAAAAGTGAGAACAATCCAGTACATCGGGGTACACCGCCGGGAATCTTGTAGCTTGACTCGGCATGGTGTTGCGGGTATCTGCGCTGGCAGATGAGGTAGCTGACGATGATCATCGCCCACACAACATGAATAACAACGACGTAATAGTTGTGATGAGCGTAAAGGCGCTGATCACTGCACCTCCAGCGTAGAGCAGTGGTAAGTAAGTTAAGTCAACAACAGTGGAGCTATGAGAATGTAGGGTGACCGCCGGCGTTGTTCCGCCGCGGTTAAGTCGGCGGAACAGCGCTGAGGCATTACCTTCGTTTGCAAGACCGAAAAGCATTCGGCCGGAATAGGATATACAGGAATTTGCCGAGGAGGTGGCGGAGATCACGACGAAGTTAACTATTTACGCTACAGTGGCAAATTACTGCCAGTGAAAATATCGCTATGATATGGTGACTCACCGTTCGTGAACTACCTTCAAGAGAAGATGGTGGGGATTGCCAGGAAAGCGCCGACGTAAAAGATCATCACCTGTAACGGCACGGCATTGACTATTCGAGGAAGGGTGCAGCGCGGGTTTGTTGTCTCAGCGGCGGTACCGACGAGTTCCACTTCGATGTATGAGAAGAACGCGATCTGCAAACCATTTACCATACCCATGAACTCGAATAGGGGAAGAACCCGCCGTCATTCCAGAAATTTTCAACCGTCGCGTGCTTACCGTGCGATGAAACAAAGCTAGCCACCAGCAGAAACGCACCGACCACTATGAGGCAGCCAACCGTAGCTAGCTGGACCAGGCAAGACCAGAATTCAGTCTACCCGAAGGCTTGTGCACACTTAACAAGTTGAACATCAACATTAGACCGATTGTAACCAGACCGGTAGCCATGCGGGCACGTCTTTCCACCAGAACCTGAGTAGTCCGTGATCGCTACCATGTCTGAGCTACCGGTGACGATCCGGGCGAACCAGTACGATCACACCATGAAAAAGCCTGCTGTTGGCCACAAAAAGTCGGACGTGAAGTCGGCGAACAACTGGTCGATTCAAGTTCGACAGAAACAGCTCGCCCATAGCGAGCAGCACGAAGAACATAAAGAATCCGATCATCTCGTACACCACGAGTTACTCCCGGACTAGCGACGGAGATTGTTAACCCGAGGCCTATGAAGAGGCCAGTGCCGATCGCTTCTTCGAATTCGATTAACTGAATATGTATTTTTAGGCAAGGATCCGACGCAGGTGCGGCTACTCGGCTACCGGGTGCTCAACGGGGACATCGTCCGATATGTGTGATGTCTTCATCAGGTAGCGGCTCTCGTAAGAGGACCAATTGGATCACGATTCGCCGGACAGCGCGAAGATGTCTAACCGGTGTTTGTTAGGCTGCTTTAATTGTGCTGAAAATATTTTAACACGCGTGTCCCTAGGGGAACATTGTCAATATGGCTTCCTATGTTGCCGGGATTTGCTAATTAACTTGCGAAAAAATATCTTACTATCTGCATCACTGCCGACGGATATGATTGCTGTCCGGTAGAGAACGGCCGTTATTGACTCGTTGTCATCAGCACTAGCGGCTACTGGGATTGGAAGACATTCTCTCCATCGGATTTTTAGTCGAATCATGGATTAATGCAGCTGAATGTTCTATTTCGGTCCGGTGCTCAAGATCCTTCCGGTTGCGGTACGTTTATTTCAAGTACTTCCCCGACTACTCCAAAGGCATAACGATCCCAGCGATCGTTGACATACTCACCGGCCGTTATAGAAATGTAACGATTTGGTGTGTATGGCGCTGAATTTCTCCACGGAGTGGGCCGCTTACCATCGCGACCGCGCACCTCAGCTCTACCCGGATCGGCTGCGGGCTTAGGTCGATGAGGTGAGCAAAAAGGACCTGCACCTAAATCAACACATGGGGTGTATCCGGTGTGGCTTTGCTGGCTCGCAACAGGCCTACAACGGTTGTTCACTGCGCTGTACTGGGTGAGCGATTACTTCACCAGCTGGCGATACGTAAGGGATGACAGCATCGTAAAAGCAGACGTCCGGCTCTAGTACCAAACTGGCCCGCTTCGATTCCAGTCTATCACGGGGATTTCAAGTGCAACAGGCGCAACCTCAGAGAGATGCCAGTGCTATGGTCTTACGTTCGTGATTTGTTCCAGACACCGGGCTTTGGCGATACCGTCGACTTCTTCCAAATTAAGCATTACTACTACAGTTATGCACGCCGATATCCAACTTATCTGTAGCGTGCCAAGGGCCTAGAATTGGCTGTATTTCTGGTTTTACATGTCCAGAGAACTTTGGAGAAGTAGACCTTAATCGATTATATCACGCCACCCGGTTCGTAACTTGCGCCGAAATTGCCGTCAAGGCTGTGATTGGGTAGGCGAGTATGGTTCGGCGGCAATCTTGGCATAAAAGTCAGAACGTTAGTCGAACCAACCATTCCGTGTGCGGGACATCGTGTACTTCACCGGCGGGGTCGACCACCAACGTCAGCAACTGCACGACTATTCCGGTCAGCCGCCCGCGGTGCGGGTCGAGGGTGGGGATGGTCACCGCTAGTCGAGTGTTCGGCCGATAGAGAGTGCTGGTGGTGCCGGTCGGGTCTTCATAGATTCGCAGCAGTCGCCAGGGCGCTCGGCTAATCGTTTCAGGAACCGAGAGCTGCACTGGATTGTGTTCGTCCGCCGATAACACGCCTTGCGCTTGCGGTGTCTGACACTCGTCGAGGTTGAGCATGTTGCAGTGTAGGTACGGCCCCACGCGAGTCAAGTGTCCGTGTGAATAGACGCTGATCTCAGGTCGTTGTGGATCGGGCTCGCGCACCAGCAGCCATACGCCGAACCCGGCCGCGGCGGCTAGCAGCATCACCACGGCCGGGAGCAGCACGGTTACCCGGCGTTGCACCAGGGTCTCATTGAGGACTCACCGCCGCGGCGCGGCGCATGCTCTCCTGCTCAATCATCACCGGACGATTACCTCCGAGGCCTGGAATTAACGAATCACCGCGAAAGCTCACGACGGTTTGCGCTAGACCTAGGATCAGCAAGGCACTGACCGCGGTGAATCCGACCCACAAATCGGTGTACACCATCACGCCTAGTGCTCCGCCTAGCACCCATGCTAGTTGCAGCGTTGATTCTGAACGGCCGAATCCCGATGCTCGTGACTCCTCAGGCAAATCATTTTGCAACGAGGCGTCCAACGAAGCCTTCGCAATTGCACTAGATCCCGATGTGATCAGGGTAGCGATAGTAGTCATCAGTAGATTGCCAGCCACTGACGCCGCTAAGGCTAACACAGTGACCGCGATTGTGCAGCGCACCACCAGCACGGCCGGCCTGCCCAGCTGCAGGCGTGCGCTGGTGAAATTGCCAGCGAAGTTGCCGATCGCGGCAGCAGTGCCGATCAAGCCCAGCATCCCCAGCTGGACCCAGCCATTGGCTTGATGCTCTTTGGCGACAAACGCAGGATATAAGAATAGGAAGCCGACCATCACTTTGATGGTGCAATTGCCCCACAACGAGGTAATGATATTGCGGCCCAACGGTTGTCGAAGTCTGCCGCTGACCTTCTTGACTTCCTCAGGCCAGCTCTGTCGCAATGGTTTGCGATGCAAGCGATAGCTCAAAGTGGCTGGAATTTCACCCGCGGTTACCTCGACCCAGCGCGGAATCCGCATTGACAGCAAGGCGCCGGAGATCGTGATCGCGGCGACGACGAACAATGCGCCAGGCAGCTTGAACAGGTGGGCGCAGACGAACTCGACACCGGCCGCGATGGCGCCACCGGCGATGGTGCCGCCGAGCAGACCGAACACGGTCAGCCGAGAATTGACGCGTACCAGATCAATGCTGGGCGGCATCACTCTTGGTGTGACAGCGCTGCGCAGCACGCTGAACGATTTCGACAACACCATCATGGCCAGCGCGCACGGGTAGAGCACCATGGACGGGTAGCTGCCGGTGGCGCCGTCGTAGTTCATGATCAGTAGTGTTGCCAATCCGGTGCGTAGCACGAATGAGGTTGCCAGCGCCACGCGGCGGCCGTGCTGCAGCCGGTCTAGCGCCGGACCGATGAGCGGCGCGATCACCGCGAACGGAGCGATGGTGATCAGCAGGTACAGCGCGACTTTGGATTTGCTCTCCCCGCTGGCCGCGGCGAAGAACAAAGTGTTGGCCAGTGCAACGGCCATTGCGGAGTCTACCGCAAAGTTCGTGACCACCGGCCACGTCAATGCAGTTAGCCCGGATTTGTCAGCGCCGTCAGCGGTGGCGGCACGCTGAACCATCCAGTACATTCGGTAGCCCATTTCACGGCTTCGCTGTGCGGCAGCGCGAGTGACCTTAATTCGTTCACCAGGGTACGGACCGCATGGTGGCGCACTGTTGTGTTGGGGTTCTGACTGCTGCTGGCCCAGGGGCGGGAGATAGCGGTTGGCGCTGGGCATCGACGGCGAGCGGCGCGCTGGGTCCAACTGCCCGGCTTGTTGTTCGCGCTGTTCCAGCGCTCTCCGTTGCTGGGCTGGCCGAAAGTCAGAGCTGTCGGCCGGGTAGTTCGCAATGCCTGGATGCTGGTTACGCGAGCCGGTGCGGGTCCGGAGGCCTGGTATAGAGGCCAAACGGCCCGGATGATTACGCCGCCGTCCAGACACGAATCAATTCTGTCCTATGTCGACTTCATGCGTGTGCAGGAGGCCGGGTGTCGCTTGCAAACTGTGTCTTCCGGCAGAATTGGATTATGGGTTGCAAAGAGGAGGTAGCGTGACTGGGCCTGTCGAGGATTCCGCCGTCGCGACCGTGGCTGAGTGGCCCGAAGAATTGGCGGCGGTGCTCACGAATGCGGCCGACGATGCCAGGGCGGCTATTGAGGAGTTCAGCGGTTCTGTGACGGTTGGGGACTACTTAGGAGTCGGTTACGAAGATCCGAATGCCGCCACTCACCGGTTCTTGGCGCATTTGCCCGGTTACCAGGGATGGCAGTGGGCGGTTGTCGTCGCTGCTTATCCTGGTGCCGAGCACGCCACGGTGAGTGAAGTGGTACTGGTCCCCGGGCCGACGGCGCTGCTCGCGCCAGAGTGGGTGCCGTGGGAACAGCGGGTCAGACCGGGGGATTTGGGCCCGGGGGATCTGCTTGCGCCGACATCGGAGGACTTACGGTTGGTTCCTGGTTACAACGCCAGTGGTGACCCGGCGGTGGACGAGATCGCCGCCGAAATTGGGTTGGGTCGACGCTGGGTAATGAGTGTCTGGGGTCGGTCGGCGGCGGCCGAGCGGTGGCATGGTGGCGATTACGGTCCCGACTCGCCGATGGCGCGGTCCACCAAGCGTGTGTGCCGCGATTGCGGTTTCTTTCTGTCGCTGGTGGGATCGCTTGGCGCGATGTTCGGGGTATGCGGCAACGAAATGTCCGCCGACGGGCATGTTGTCGACAAGTTGTACGGTTGTGGTGCTCATTCCGACACCCCGGCTCCAGCGGGCAGCGGCTCATCCGTGTATGAGCCGTACGACGACGGTGTCCTCGACATTTTGGAGCCGTCTACAGTGCAGCTTCCAGAGTCCCCGGCGGACTAGCCTTTTCGACTGGTGGTGCTCAGTCATCGTGGTGGTATGGCGTGGTCGGTCGAATGGGCTGATCCGGTAGCGCGGGGATGTAGGGTTTTTTGACTTGCCGACCTTGGCAAGCTATCTCGGGTCGAGATAGGTTTCGAGTCCGCCTTGTGCGCCTCGTGCGCCGCGGCGGGCAGCGGCAAGTTGCCACACGAAAATCCCGGTACCAAACAATCCGACGACCAGTCCGGCCAATGCCACTGGGCGCCAACTCTGTAGGCTCGACACCACGAACGCAGCGACCACAGCGATCAGCCAGGCTAGAGCGCCGACCATTATAACCGGCCAGACCTCGAGCAGCATGGACGGTAGCGGAGGCGGCTCGCGGCTTCTATCAGGTTCGACCAGCATCTTATCCAATTTAGCTCGGCAACGAAGTACACGGTGCTGCGGCCTGAGGTGATGTCCCACACTCGTGGGAGAGAGCTGGGCACTTAGCTAGACCGGGCGTCAATGAAAAACGTCGGCAATTGCAGCAGCACAGCGAAAAGGATCGAAGTCCGTCGTTCGTCGTTTCTGACCCGAATTCTTAGGTTCCGATGTAACCTCGCGCCATGCTTGACAGCGATGCGCGGCTGGCCAGCGACTTATCATTGGCCGTAATGCGGCTGGCCCGCCAACTACGGTTCCGGAACCCGCAATCGCCGGTGTCGCTGTCGCAGCTGTCTGCGCTGACGACGTTGGCCAACGAGGGCGCCATGACGCCTGGCGCCTTAGCGATTCGCGAACGAGTCCGGCCACCGTCGATGACTCGGGTGATCGCATCGTTGGCTGATATGGGGTTCGTGGACCGTGAGCCACACCCTGTCGATGGGCGACAAGTGCTGGTCTCGGTATCGCAGTCCGGTGCCGAATTGGTTAAGGCAGCCCGGCGCGCCCGCCAGGAATGGCTGGTCGAGCGGCTGATGACGCTGAATAGCGATAAACGTGACATCCTGCGCAATGCCGCCGATCTGATCTTGGAGTTGATTGACGAAAGCCCGTGACCTCACGCTTTTATGGCGTTGCTGGTCTGTATGAACTCGATGTTCAAGGCGTCAACAATCCTGAGGATCCGCAACTCGATGATTTTCGCGACTTGAACAGCATCGATCGTCGTTCGGATCTGCCGACCGGCAGAGGACTGGTAGGACTGGTAATCGTCGAGTGCGTGCTGGTTGTACGGCGCATGCTAGCGTCCCCATTTAGGCTGGGTATCGACCGCAGATTGGTTGAGCGCAAGGACGATCTGGCCGATGCCAGCGACATTCAGGTGCCCTACTATACAAGTGTACGCCGGTGTCAATGACTCGGGTGGTTGGCTTCCACCTCAACCGTGGAGTGTTGGCCGCCGTGAGATGGGTGCCCGAGCCAAGTGTGGCGCAGGTGGTCGTCGGAGCCCGGAAGGTAGCGGTGCTCGAGGATGTCAACAACCACGAGAACCTGGGTTCAATATTTCGCAACGCGGTGGGGTTGGGAGTGGACACGGTGGTGTTCGGCCCCGGCTGCGCTGATCTGCTACACTAGCGTGTGGTACAGGTATTTATGGGCTCACGCTTTGATTTTTACTGTGGTCTGCCCGACGAGCAACCGGCTGGCTCGTCGGTTTCGTGACTCTAAACAAAGGACGATGCTTTCTCGTGTTGACGATGACTCCAAACCGCGAAGCGTGCGCGCTGCCGGAGGTGATGACGGCGGTGCGCGATGAATGGATTGCAGTGCTGGTAGGGTGCAGAGGGTCCGGGATTGACCTCTATTCTGCGGTTAGTTAAGGCGTATGCCGGTTCGTATCCTAATGTCGCGGGGCATTGACTCGCTAATGCCGCTTCGGCTGTGGGTCTTCTACTAGAGGGTTAAGGTTCGGCGACGATGAACTTCGCGGCCAGGAGTGAAGGGAGTCGAGCGATCAGGCTCGGCTTGGGCTTGTGAGTGCTTGTGAGTGAGAGGGGCAGCGAGCACGACCAATCTCAGTCCTGGGCAACGATTTGACGGTGGGCAGGGTATTGATGTCGTGGTTATTGTCTCCGGGGTCGTGGTGCTGAGTGTCTCGGCCTGATTCGGGTACATCCGCTGTTGGCAGTCGGGCTTAACATCGTCGTGGGTGGCGGGCTGGCGCCGACGTTGTGGGGTTAGCGGCGCACCGCGATCTTGTGCTAAGCACGGGAATTGGTGTGACGGGGGGTGTTGCTGAGACGCTGCTCGTATTGATTGCATTGGGTCGGGTCTACCGGTCTGGGCTGGTTTATCAAGTCATCAGCGCTGCCCGGCTGAGCGCACTCCGAGCAGGACATCCTCCCAAGCTGGAATGGTGGGCTTGCCTCGTCGGCTGCTCACTAGTTGGTTGTCCGGCGTGACGGTCGCCGGTGTCGCGGGTTCAACAAAGTCGAGGTGTGCTACCCGTGCCAGCGGGCGTAACGGACGGTTAAAGTCCGGGTCAATGAGTTCATTAGCCGCGTCATCGCTTGCGGTTACGGTTCCGCCGTGAGCGCCGGGAGTGAAGCAGAAATGTGCGAGGTTGTCGGAACGGCCGGCATGCCACATGAGTTGCACTGTCCAGCGGCTGTCTTCATTGCGCCAGGCGTCCCAGCTCAGCTTGTCTGGTTCGAGGCCACGCTTCACCAGCGCAGCGCTGACGGTCTCCAAGAGTGTCAGCACGGCCGGGCCATCGGCGAGGACTGGATGTGCGGCAGTGGCCAGCTCAGCTGCGCGTGAACGTTCTAACAGCACCGGGTGGGCGAATCGGCGGATCCGCGCGATGTCGGACCCCGACGCCATGGCCACCTGTTCGACGGAGGCGCCAGCCCGAATTCGGGCCTGAATTTCTTTAGGGCTCAGCATGTTGGTGACTTGGATGTCGAGCTGCGGTTGGTCCAGCAACGTCGTGTCGCCGCGCACGGCTGCACGTAGCCGGTCGTCAGCCGGCAGCTTGAACCGTTCACCAGGGATGTCACCTTCGCAGAGGATGGTTTTGCTGTCGGGATCGAGCCCGACGACTTTGAGTTCCCGCATGGCTTCTCCTCGCAGACTCCGTGCAGGGTCAGCACTGAACCTGTTGCGCATTTTAGTACAGCAAATGCCCGGAGCCGTGCTGACACGCTGAGTTATTGGGGGTCGATGAGCGCCGCGTTAAAGGCGCTCGACTATCCAGTCAACGCACTCGGTGAGTGCTCTGACGTCATCGGGCTCGACCGCGGGGAACATCGCAACCCGCAACTGATTGCGGCCGAGTTTACGGTACGGCTCGGTATCGATGATGCCGTTGGCCCGTAAGATCTTCGCGACTGCCGCCGCGTCGACGTCATCAGTGAAGTCGATTGTACCCACCACCTGAGAACGCAGCGCTGGGTCGACGACGAACGGAGTTGTGTAGGGCCGGTCTTCCGCCCATGCGTATAGCCGTTGCGATGAGTCTGCCGTGCGCTTTACGGCCCACTCCAGTCCCCCGTTGCCCAGCAACCAGTCGAGCTGTTCGGCCAGCAGCGCCAGGGTACAGATTGCCGGCGTATTGTATGTTTGGTTTTTCAGGCTATTCTCTACCGCGATTGGCAGCGAAAGAAAGTCAGGAACCCAGCGACCGGACGCAGTAATGGAGTCGACCCGGGCCAGTGCGGCCGGACTCATGATGGCTAGCCAAAGGCCACCGTCGCTGGCGAAGTTTTTCTGCGGTGCGAAATAATAAGCATCGGTTTGCGCGATGTCGACGGGTAGCCCGCCGGCGCCAGAGGTCGCATCGATGGCGATCAGCGCGCCACCCGAACCGGTTGGACGGCGGACCGGTACCGCGACGCCAGTTGACGTCTCGTTGTGTGCCCACGCGATCACATCGACTGACGGATCGCCTGTTGGTTTGGGCGCGCTGCCCGGATCCGATTTGATGACGATGGGTTCGTCGATGAACGGGTTTTTAGCGACGGCGGAGGCAAACTTCGAGCTGAACTCACCGTACGTCAGGTGTAGCGAGCGCTTGTCGATCAACCCGAAAGCTGCGGCATCCCAGAACGCCGTTGCGCCACCATTGCCCAGAATGACCTGGTAACCGTCTGGCAAGCTGAACAGCTCGGCCAGCCCCGCCCGAACCCGACCTACCAGATTTTTGACCGGCGCCTGCCGATGCGAGGTGCCGAACAACGTGGCCGCGGTGTTGGTAAGCGCCTGCAATTGTTCGGGCCGGACCTTCGACGGTCCCGACCCGAAGCGGCCGTCACGGGGCTTCAGCGCGGCGGGAATGTCAAGGGAAGGAGTTAACTGGTCGGCCATGCCACCAAGGTTAGTGAGCTGCTCCAGCACGCCGATTAGCTGGATTCGCCGAAAGTTAGTCTAGCTACGCGCGACGGCGCTGTAGAGTGAGACAATTCACACTGCGGCACGGGTCCCGGCAACCAAGAAAGATCTGGAGAATTCCCAGTACCTACGGTACTGTATACTTTACACGTCCAGAATTAATTTATGAACCTCATCGAGGAGGCTGTGATGGCCAGGACGCGAATGGTTCGGCGTTGGCGCAACAACATGGAGGTGCGCGATGACACCGACTATGTGGGCATGCTCACCACATTGTCTGAGGGGTCGGTGCGGCGCAACTTCAATCCGTACACCGATATCGATTGGGAATCACCAGCGTTCGCGGTAAAGGACAACGACCCGCGGTGGATCTTGCCGGATACTGACCCGCTGGGTCGTCATCCCTGGTATCTGGCGCAGCCGGAACAACGCAAGATCGAGATCGGGATGTGGCGTCAGGCCAACGTGGCCAAGGTTGGGCTGCACTTCGAATCCATTTTGGTCCGAGGTCTGATGAATTACACGTTTTGGATGCCGAACGGATCACCGGAGTATCGGTATTGCTTGCATGAATGTGTTGAAGAGTGCAACCACACGATGATGTTCCAGGAAATGGTCAACCGCGTTGGCGCGGACGTTCCGGGCATGCCGCGCAGACTGCGTTGGCTTTCGCCGTTGGTGCCGTTGGTCGCCGGGCCGTTGCCGGTGGCTTTCTTCATCGGTGTGCTCGCCGGTGAGGAACCCATCGACCACATGCAGAAGAACGTGCTACGCGAAGGCAAGTCGCTGCATCCGATCATGGAGAGGGTGATGGCCATTCACGTGGCCGAGGAGGCGCGACACATCTCCTTCGCTCACGAGTTCTTGCGTAAGCGGTTAACGCACTTGACCAAGCGACAGCTTTTCTGGGTCTCGTTGTATTATCCACTAACGATGCGGGTGTTGTGTAACGCAATCATGGTTCCGCCCAAGGCTTTCTGGCAGGAGTTCAACATTCCGCGTGAAGTCAAGAAGGAGCTGTTCTTCCGGTCACCGGAGTCACGAAAATTGTTGCGTGACATCTTCGCCGATGTCCGGATGCTGGCCTACGACACCAGGCTTATGGAGACGCGCTCTGCGCGGCTCATGTGGCATATATGCAAGATCGATGGGCAGCCGTCGCGTTATCGTGGTGAGCCGCAGCGTCAGCACCCGGCGACGACATCTGCCGCTTAAGCTTTACGAGTTTCTATGCCGTATATCATCACCCAGTCGTGCTGCAACGATGGGTCTTGTGTGTTTGCTTGCCCGGTGAATTGCATTCACCCAACACCGGACGAGCCGGGGTTCGCTACTTCGGAGATGCTTTATATCGATCCTGTAGCCTGTGTGGATTGTGGCGCCTGTGTGAGCGCCTGTCCGGTTGGTGCTATTGCATCCGACACCCGGTTGGCGCCTAAGCAGCTGCCGTTTATCGAGATCAACGCGTCGTATTACCCGGCGCGGCCCATTGACCTGAAACTTCCGCCGACCTCGAAGTTGGCTCCGGTCATCCCGGCCGCACAGGTACATGTTCGTCGTCGCCCGCTGACCGTGGCCATCGTCGGGTCCGGTCCAGCGGCAATGTATGCTGCCGATGAGCTGCTTACTCAACCTGGGGTGTGGGTTAATGTGTTCGAGAAGTTACCTACCCCTTACGGTTTGGTTCGCGCCGGGTTGGCGCCCGATCACCAGAACACGAAAAAGGTGACTGAGCTCTTCGACCGGGTCGCCGAGCATCGCCGCTTCCGTTTTTTTCTCAACGTCGAGATAGGTAGGCACTTGAGCCACGACGAATTGTTGGCCCATCACCATGCTGTGCTGTATGCGGTCGGTGCGCCTGATGATCGTCGTCTGAACATCGACGGGATGGGTATCCCGGGTACTGGAACCGCTACCGAGCTAGTAGCCTGGATCAACGCTCATCCCGACTTTGCTTATCTACCAGTCGATCTCAGTCATGAACGCGTAGTAGTCATCGGTAATGGCAATGTCGCCCTCGATGTGGCACGGTTGCTCACTGCCGATCCGGACAACTTGGCCCGGACCGATATTTCCGAGTTTGCACTGCACGTGTTGGGCGGCTCCGCGGTCCGCGAAGTGGTGGTCGCCGCCCGTCGTGGCCCCGCGCACTCGGCGTTCACCTTGCCCGAGCTGATCGGGTTGAAGGCCACGTCTGAGGTGGTACTCGACGCCGGTGACCGCAAGTTGGTGGAAGGTGATTTCGCGACCGTATCAGACAGTTTGACCAGAAAGAAACTGGAGGTCTTGAGCAGTCTTGTTGATAGTTCGAAGCCGACTTCGCGGCGGCGAATCCGGCTGGCCTATCAGCTCACGCCCAAGCGCGTGCTTGGTAACCAGCGCGCTACCGGTGTTGAGTTCTCGGTTACCGGCACCGAAGAATCACGTCGGTTCGATGCGGGCCTGGTGCTGACATCGGTTGGTTACCGCGGCAAACGGATTCGCGATCTGCCATTCGACGAGGAAGCGGCGGTAATCCCGAATGACGGTGGCCGTGTGGTCGACCCGAGTCGGGGCCGTCCGATGCCCGGCGCCTATGTGGCTGGCTGGATCAAACGTGGACCAACAGGCTTCATCGGCACTAACAAGTTGTGCTCGGTTCAAACCGTTCAGGCCGTGGTCGCCGACTTCAACGCCGGCTGGCTGACCGACCCGGTGGCTGAGCCGGCGGAGCTAGCCAAGCTGGTGCACGCCCGCCAACCCGATACTGTCGACTCCGTGGGATGGCGGGCCATCGACGCCGCCGAGATCGCGCAGGGCAGTACCGAAGGCCGGCCACGCCGCAAGTTCACCGATGTCGCCGACATGCTGGCGGTTGCAGCCGGCGCGCCGCCGCTGCGGCTGCGTGCCCTGTCGTAGTCAGCTCGAACTAACTGCCTATCTGCCCAGAGATCGCCGCTCCGATCTCATCTATGCTGGCCTTGCGGACTGGCTGTCCCGGGGGCCAGCGTTGGACCGAACAGGTCAGCGGTCACATTGTAACGGTCATCCCAGAACTGGTCCGCCAGCGACACCACCACGGTGGCACCAGTGTGCCAGCGCTCGCTGGAATTTATTGTCCACGTCGGTCATTGTTAGGTGAATAGTTACCGGTGTTCCGCCCAGTGACGTCGGAGTCATCGACTTGCTGCCACATGTTTCCGGCAAGTGGTCGTTGAGCGGCACCGCGAAGCCGTTGATGCGCACGGTGCATGGATCAGTTTGCCGTCGGGACCGGGCGCGCGCTAGTTCGACACCGGCCAAAAGCCTTGCGTAGAATTAAACGACCTGGTGACGTCGTAAACTACCAGATGTGGGGACAATTCGGGCTCGACGTTGATGTCCCTGGCGATTTTCTTGCCGTCGATTTTGCAGGCCAGTCCCGTACCAGTCTCCGCATCGGGGTCAATGTCTCTTGACCGGCGTGCGATGCACATTTATCGGGCGCTGGCCATTTATCACTGGGCACCGACCGCTATGTGGCGCAAGCACTGCAGTATTGCAGCCAGTGGTACTTTCGGTTCTTGGTGCTATCGGCGACATAGCGGTGGCTAATGGAATTGATCGTCGCACCACGAGACTGGATGAGCTCTGCAGGTTGGGATAAGTTCGGTGAGTCGGCGAAAACCGGGCATCCATTGATCGCAGATATATGACTTCGCTGAGGAATTCTATTCTAGGCTTTCGCGCAGAGAATGTGGTACCAGACGTTAACGGACTTTGGGTTACGTGCTTGGGATCCCACATAGATGGCTGAAAGGCGGACGAGTTTGCCGAGTCGTTTCTGCTCGAGAATGTGGGTGCACCAGCCCGCGGTCCGACCACAAGTGAACATCACCAGCATCATATTGGCAGGAACCCGGGCGAAGTCCAGGATCACAGCTGCCCAGAATTCGACGTTAGTCTCGATGGCACAATCCGGACAGCGCTCCCGTAGCTCCGCTAGCGCGGCTTGCTCCAGCGCGACAGCGACTTCGTGGCGCGGTATGCCCAGCTGTTCGTAGGTGGCTTGCAGTACCCGCGCCCGGGGATCCTCCGCGCTATGGATCCGGTGCCCGAACTCCATCAGCTTTTCTCCGCGCTCCAGGATCCCCTTTACCAGGCTACGTGCCTACCCGTTGCGCTCGACCTCCTCTAGCATTGGCAGCATCCGGGCCGCCGCCTCACCGTGCAGCGCGGTCCACTCATCGCACCGATTGCTCCAGACAATGCCGCTGCCGAGTCCCTGCCAGTCCAGGTGATGAACCGAGCGGTGAACGTCGAAGCGTTCATGCTGTGCTCGGCGTCTACCACCTAATAGACGTCGATGGCCTCGATATGTTTGGGGTCGGGATCGCCCTGCCAGCGAGTCATAAAACCTGCTGTGGCCGTTTGGCATTCATCAATTGTTCGTTGCGGGACTGCTAGCTGATAGATGTCGCGTACGGACTGCGCGACATAGGGCAGTGCTATTGTCGATGCCCGGGACAGCTGCTCACGAGTGGTGGCGTCGTCGATGTCCAACGGCTTTCCTCAGATGGGCGCCGGCATCATCAGGCCTGCCTGGACATCGACACGCACATAGCCAGTGTGGATTGGCAGCGGGAATGGCTCCTCCGGGGGAGGGCTGCTGCCGAATGTTCTGTCGATCAGCAACGCCTATACGTCACCGAATGTTATTCGTTGGTGCACCGGATTCTTGATGGCAATACCGCGGTAGCGCAGCGCGTCACCGTCTTTGTCCGGCTTGGTGATCTCCGGTGGTAAAGGCCACGACCAAGTCGTACAGGTTAGGCACAGAGTCTGTTGGTACCACAGGGGCATAGGCAAAATTCTCCCACCTGTCCCCGGGCCGATGTTACTGTCCAGTAACACCCTGCGGGTAGTGTTGGCGCGGTGGCAGGACCAGACGACCAGCATCTGTCGGGTATGCGGGTGGAGTACGGCTCCGTCGAGAAGGACGGCAGCCCCGATCTCGACACGGATTGGCTATATGATGGTTGGCTTACGCTGTTCTGCAAGTGGATTGACGACGCCGAGCGCGCCGGAGTTGCCGAGCCCAATGCCATGGTGCTGGCAACCGTGGCCAACGGCAGGCCGGTGAGCCGATCGGTGTTGTGTAAGGGCGCCGATGAGGCAGGAATTATTTTCTTCACCAATTATGATTCTGATAAGGGCGACGACCTGGCAGCCACGCCTTATGCTTCGGTGACTTTCCCATGGTATCAGCTGGGGCGGCAGGTGCATATTCGCGGCCCAGTGAGCACGGTCGACCCGCAGGTTAGCGAGGATTACTGGTCCAAACGGCCGCGTGGCTCGCAACTGGGGGCATGGGCGTCGCATCAGTCGCGGCCGATCGCCTCGAGGACGGCGTTACTTGATCAGCTGCTAGAAGTAACCGTGCGCTTTGCTGATTCAGAGCTCATCCCGTTGCCGCCGAATTGGGGCGGATACCTCATTGTGCCCGAGGTGGTGGAATTCTGGCAGGGCCGGGAAAACCGGGTGCACAACAGGATTCGGGTGACAGGCGGGTGTATCGAGCGTCTGCAGCCTTAACTAGGTGAGGATGTGCGTCGGGTAATGGCATCAGGAAGTGATGGGCGATGGTTAATCGCCTCGCTAGCGCCGGCATTGATTAGCTACCGGGCGCTGAGGGCCAGCTCACGCCTTGACGGATCGGGGCTTGCCTGGACGGACTGTTGTGAGGTTTCTAGACCCGACCCCGGGCAGGCGCTCTGTTGAGGTAACGACTACCTTCACAGCTATACCAACAGGAATATCAGCCAGAGCGCAAAGGGGTTTTCGTGGCCGACACCGACGACACCGTCACTCTGAAGTATCCGGGAGGCGAGATCGATCTACAGATTGTCCGTGCCACCGAAGGTAATGACGGCATTGCGATCGTCCCGGTATTGGCCAAGACCGGTTACACTACGTTTGATGTCGGCTACGGTAACACCGCATCCACCAAGAGTTCCATCACCTACATTGATGGTGACGCCGGGATTCTGCGTTACCGCGGCTATCCGATTGAGCAGCTCGCCGAGAAGTCGACCTTCATAGAGGTTTGCTATCTGCTGATCTATGGGGAGTTACCAGCCACCGATCAGCTGGCCGAATTCACCCATCGGATCCAGCGCCACACCATGTTGCACGAGGACCTTAAGCGATTCTATGATGGCTTCCCGCGCAACGCGCACCCGATGCCGGTGTTGTCCAGCGTGGTCAACGCATTGAGTGCTTACTATCAGGATGCACTGGACCCGATGGACAACGGCCAAGTAGAGCTGTCGACGATCCGACTCTTGGCCAAGCTGCCCACTATCGCTGCCTATGCATACAAGAAGTCGGTAGGCCAGCCGTTCCTTTACCCGGACAACGCGTTTTCTCTAGTAGAGAACTTCCTTCGAATGACTTTTGGTTTGCCGGCTGAGCCCTATGAGCCCGACCCTGAGGTGGTCCGGGCTCTGGACATGCTGTTTATCCTGCATGCTGACCACGAGCAAAACTGTTCGACGTCAACCGTGCGTTTGGTGGGCTCGTCGCGAGCCAACCTGTTCACCTCGATTTCGGGCGGCATTAACGCGCTGTGGGGACCGCTGCACGGCGGTGCCAACCAGGCGGTGCTTGAGATGCTCGAAGGTATCCGCGAGAGTGGCGACGACGTTGGTGGATTTGTCCAAAAAGTAAAGAATTGCCAGGCCGGTGTGAAATTGATGGGCTTTGGTCACCGCGTCTACAAGAACTACGATCCGCGGGCCCGCATCGTCAAGGAACAGGCTGACAAGATCCTGGTCAAACTTGGTGGCGATGACGATTTGCTGAACATTGCCAAGGGACTCGAGGAGGCGGCGCTAACCGATGACTATTTCATCGAGCGCAAGCTTTACCCGAACGTCGACTTCTACACCGGTCTGATCTACCGGGCCCTCGGTTTTCCGACCCGGATGTTCACCGTGTTGTTTGCTTTGGGTCGGCTGCCAGGCTGGATTGCGCACTGGCGTGAGATGCACGACGAGGGTGACAGTAAGATTGGCCGTCCGCGCCAAATATACACCGGCTACACAGAGCGTGACTACACCGCAATTGAAACACGATAGTTATAGCAGTGGTGACTGCTTAGTTCATCCCGATGGTTTGCGGTCGACGACATTACCGGAAATAATCTAGACTGGCTAACCTCGACCATCAGGATGTTCATATTGGTGGTGTGTGCGCTCAGGTTGGTCAAAGAGGTGTTCAAAGGTGTCTAGTTGGCGGTGTGGGCAGGATGAGAACAATCCGATCAGCTGAATCGGGCGTAGAAAGATCTGAATCGGGTGTCAAGGGATACCGTGTAGTGGAGCCTGACGCAAGGTGTATGCATTTATGCACGATGGTTCTGCCACCGGCCACGAGTCGGAGTGCTTGATTCAACGGTGTTGAAACTGTGTCGCCCGGCCGCATTAGATCACAGCCTTAGGCGGTCCAGGTCACTGACATCCGCTTCTGAGTGGAACGCCAGCATGTCGGCAAAGACACCAGCATCTGTTGTTAGCACTGTGTCGACGGACTGGTCGCGTTGATTGGTGCGCCATGCTCGGTAACCAGGTCTGTGTTTGGTGCTGCTGAGCAGTGAAGCCTCCCCGGGGCATGAACCATGTAGTCCGCAAACCTGCCACCCATCATAGATGTTTGCTTGTCCTGGCAGAGTGGTGTTTACGATTATCGACAGTAAGACAGTAAGTAGTGTCGGCTATGTCGACAAGGTGTTCTTTGCAATCTTATTGCGGCACCGCATGGGTAACGTGTGGAATCCGAGTGTGTGATTGGTGCGGGGGGCACCTGCCGGATAGGTGATTGAGTCCGAGGGGAAAGTGGTGGCGGTGGTGACGCTATGCGTGCTTCCGGAAGGCTTGGCGGCGGCCGGTGCCGCGGTACAAGCGCCGCCAGCTCGCCTGGTGGCTGCGCATGTTGCTGCAGCGTCGGTGGTGTCGTCGGCGGCTGATTTGGTGTCGGTGCAGACTGCGGTTCAGTTTAGCGCTTAGTGCAACGAGCATGCTGAAGGGGTCGAAGAACTTGGTTGTTCCGGGGGTAGCCTCGCTTAGGCCGATATTAGGTATTTTGCTGATTATGCTGCAGCCGCGTCGTCGTACGGGGCTTTGTGATATGAAGTGACCACGCCGCTGAGGTATGGAATTCGTTGGGTGTGAATATGCTTCCTCGGCAATAGAACTCACTGCAAACCTGGGTGTGGTGCAGGCTGGGACGTGGCAGGGCCGGAGTGCGGCGACTTGCGTGGCCGCGCACGCACCATATCTAGCCTGGCTGACTCAAACCAATGCCGACTGTGTGGGAATGGCTGCGCAGCATGAGGTTGCGGGGACGGTTTATGTTATGTAAGTGCATCGGAGATGATGTCAAGGTTGGCGGAGTTGTCCGCCAACCTTGACACTCACACGGTGTGGTTGGCGACGAATTTCTTGGGGATCAACATGATCCCTGTCATGCTCAATGAGGCTGAGTATGCGCAGATGTGGATCCATAGGATGCCACCAAAATGAGCATTTATCAGGCGGCTTCGACTATGGTGTTGGATTTGGTGCCCCACACTGTCCCGGCGATGGGGATTGCCGAAGCCAGTGCCGGCAATACTGTGCCTATCACAACCCTGCCTGCTCACGCCTCGTCTTCCGAGATTGCATTCTTTATGAGTTGCGTACGGTGCTCATGGAAGCGTATTTACGCGTTGATTCGCCTTATTGCGCTTTTTGGTGTCGATTGGCTCACCACGCTTCTCTGGTATCTTATTGATTGGCTCGAGGCGTTGCTACGATTGCTGTTCGGACTTTTGAAGCTGCTGGCTGAGGCGAATGTGTTTCTTCCGGCCAGGTCGCTTTAGTATTTGAACTCTTTGGGCTTGTCCATACCCGAAAGTGGGTGTCACGCCGCTCGCGCTGTCGCTGGGAATTGGTGGGTATCCGAATAGCGCTTCTTATGGTACGAGAGGAGCGTGTTTAGAAAATGTTCGGCTGTAAAGAGCCACAACGTGACGAATCTGGGGTTTCGTGCGCTCACAGACTGCGTCGCCCTTGACTCGGCTGGTGGCGGTGTGTGAGGCGTCGCCGGTGTTGGTTTCTGATTGGAATGCTGTCCTGTTGGGGTTTGCTGGGACCGCGGGTGACGAGACGGTCGCGTGACCTACGGGGTTGACAGTGTTGGACGGTGGTGTGTTTGGTGGTGCTCCGCAGGTGACGATGCTGCCGGCTATCTGGGAGCCAGAGTGTGACTGACCGGGGCGAGCTGGGTGTTCCTGGTGGCCAGCACAGCCATGGCAGTGTTATGGCCGGCCGATGTCTGAAACTGCCCCGCCGTAGCGGGCGCTCGAGCTGCACAGCATGATCCGCCTCGTGGGCCGTGGCGACTGTTCATGGCCGTGCCGAGGTGTTTAGCGGGTCGTCGTCTTTGGTGAACGGCTAGTGCAACGCACCGTGGAGGATGTTTCTTACAGTTATCTGCAGTGTGCGTTGCAAAATCAGGGTGGTCGTTGTCTCGATGCACGGCTGGCCGTGTGCGTAGGTTATCGGTATCTCCTGAATGGGTTTGTCCAGAAAGAGATTCAGAGACGCCTGTACTAGCTCGGTCAGTTGGTCGTGTATGGAATCCGGTCCTGCGGTGGCAGAACATCGAGTGCGGTGTGTGTAAGCTGGACGCTGCCATTGTGTGCACGTCCGTGTAAACCGGCCGACAGGATGCGCGGATGGGTCAACGACTGGCAGTAGGCCTCGCACGGCAATAGATCCAGTAGCTGCCCGTCAGCTGCACGCGAAAAAGCCGTATCCAGTTGGCTCCACATTTAGTAAAGGTGGAACACGTTGGCGAACGCCTGCTCTGATGTGACGCTGTTGTCGCGCAAGCGAGGCAGTCGGTGCAGCAACATCTTTACCTTGACCTGTGTGAACTGGGTTAGTGGTGACGGGTCGGCCAGGACCGGCCGAGGTTACGCCGGTCAGAACGGACCGGCCGCGGACTAGGTTCTCTTCATCGCAGGTGCGGTAGTGCATTTCTGCCATTCGGGTTCACGGCGTAAACGTCTGCGCTGATGGCTATCACCCCGCGGGCCAGGACGTTGTCCACCATGTCGGGCAATGGCGTCTCTGATCGGTGTATCGGAGACCATTGCCTGCCACATGGCCGCCGCATCGGGTCCACCGGCTGCCGCAGCGTGTTGGCAGGCCTGCTAGTGGGTGCGCAGGGGTTCGAGCAGGGTCGGCTTCAGTCGTTTCGGTCACCAGTCGGTAGCTTCGGTAGAATTCGGCGAATCCGCTCCCATCGTCGGCTGCGCCGATCGCAGCGAATGTGTTAGCGGTATGCTTGGACCGGCAAGCCAGAGCGTCTGGCTGTAGCCGGTTGCTGGGTATACCGACGAATAGCGTCGCAGGACCCAGTGCACTTGGGTGCCCGGCTTGTCGACGGTGCGTGACAGCAGCCAGCTGACCAAATCGACACTTGGATCTCGACACCGTCGAAAGCCTGGGTTGGCACTGCAGCTTCGCCAAGGCTGCCTCAGCCGTTCCAGCAACCGCAGGCCCGCACGGGCCCAAGTAGGCCGGTGCGGGGGTCGCCCGCCAACGACGATGACATCGAAATCCGTCGTGTCGAAGTCCCACGTTAGTTATTCGGGGCTTATTTTTTAGCCGGTCCCTAACCGGTATGGCTCACGACTTGTCCGGCTGGACGCATAATCATCCCGCGCGGGTCGCCGCGAGTTTCGCCAAATGCCCGATGTGGCGCGGTCTTTTTCCTCCTTTTTCCATCGTTTATTAGTGTGCCCGGTCTAGGCAGTGTCCTCGTGCCGACTTGGTAGGTGACATATCGCTTACAGTGCGGACGAGTAACGTCAAACAATTTAGCGGAGAATGCGATGGTGGATGATCAGTGGAATGTCGGCACAACTGCCGCCATCACCGACTCCTGGTGGAATTGTACGATTCGATCGGCGCTCGCCCATTCTTCCGTGGTTGACCGGCGTGGTGGTTATTCTTTTGCTAATAGGGTCAGTCGATTGTGGTGCCTTCGATTATCCCCGGTCTGTACCTGGGCCAATCGGCACGCTGCTTTCACTTGCGCCGTTGAACAGTTCTGGCGTTTCCAAGTTTCTCCTTGGCACAGCTTTCAATGTGACGCAATGCCAACAATATTACGTTCAGCTGTGATTTTTTCGACGACTCTACCAAAGCGGAGCTACTGGACGCGTTTAAGGGCTCTCTCGTCCCAGATATCAGCGTCGTCGACCAAAGTCAGATCAACCTTAATATTGACACACTTGATTTCTAAAACACGGGGCTTCTTTTTAAATTGAGCGCGTCCCTGATCGATTTCTTTTCATGGTCAACGGTAACATTGTTGCTTTGGTGGTAACATCGGTATCGATGGACCAGAAAAATACCCTCGACCGTGCCACAGTGCACATCTGGTACGGTCTGAATATCGTTGATTAATTCAGATTAAGGGGCAGATTTCTCCGGCTGGAACCTCCCGACTTTGCCCCGTCTGGACTCCCTTCGGTTGATCTGTGTGCCGATTTGCGGCCTGCCATTAACGCAGTGACGGGTGAGCCGATTCTCTTTGGGAACGACACATTTAGCTTGACCTCGAGTCACGACCATATCCTGACTCGGGTTGCTAGCAAACTTAAGCCATGTCTCAATGCGCATGTGATGCTCAATGGTTACACTTGACAATTCAGGCATCGATATTTCTTTGAGTGCCCAGTGGTCCGGTACAGTCGCCGACTTCCTAGTTGTCCAGGTATGGTCTACGACCATCTAGCTATTATAGAGTAAAGGGTTGGTCAACCCGATCGCCAGCAACGACACGCCCGACGGCCGCGTCAAGAATCGCCGCGTCGAAATCGTGGTCAACTAAGGGGAATCCGACATGGATTTGGTGGTCTATTGGTTGTCGTACCTGCTTGCTTTCGTCGCGGGATCGGTGGTTTATCACCTTGTAGATCAAACGAGCGACAACAAGGAAACACAGCTCCTGCAGGATTGTCTGGCTCGAATGAGATGGGCGTACAGTGTTGATTGACCACGGATCGGTGCAGGACTAGTCGCGTTGTCCTTTGTCATTAGACTGGTATTGACCTTGGCGCTGATGGTTCGTCGCGTCAAGCATCAAGTGTCGGTCCCGATGTCGACGGGTGAATTGGGTGCGCTGAGTTTGGTTCACCAACGACGAGTATTCCGGTTGCAGAAGAGTTGCCGACGAAGATTGCCATGGCGCCATATGTGCCTTTTGGCCCGGGCTCCACTTGTGCCCGTGACGACGGCAGCGGGCCGGCGAGATGAATTGGTAAAGAGTCGATCGTATATCAGATTCTACTACATGCTCGACGACCGCACATATGATTCGGCCGTCGCCCAGATAGGGTTCGAGGATACGGAATACGCGAAAAGGGCCTACTTCACGCCGTGGCGCAAGAGTTCACGGAAATAAAGGCATTCAGCGAGGTTCTTTCGGTTAGCTGGGCGCGGATATACGCAGCAGCAGCCGCGCGCCGCCCAGCGGGCTAGTTTCCAATGAAGCCGTCCCGCCGTGTAGCTGGGCCTGCTGGGCCACCAGCGCCAGCCCCAGACCCGATCCCGAGTGGGAGGCCGTCGATCCTCGAGAAAACCGTTCAAACACCACTTGGCGCTCATCTTCGGGCACTCCACTGCCGTTGTCGTCGACGGCAATTTCTACCCCGGCCCGCGAACTGACCGCGGACAGCTGGACTCGGGTGGCGCCGCCATGTTTCACGGCATTGGCGACCGCGTTGTCGACGGCAAGTCGTAACCCGGCTGGCAACCCCACAATGATGCAGGTCGGCGACGGCACCAGCGAGACTTTGAGCTCAGGGTAGCTCCGAGTCGCGTCGTGGGCGGCACGGTCGAGCAACTCAGTGATGTCGACTGGCACGTGATCGTCCGACGTCGACAGTTCTCCCTGGGCCAACCGCTCCAGCGCGCTGAGGGTGGCCTCTATCCGCGACTGGGTGCGGATCACGTCGCCCAGGACTTCTTTGCGTTGGTCGTCGGCCAAGTCCAGGGTGGCAAGCACTTCGAGATTAGTGCGCATCGCAGTCAATGGTGTGCGTAGTTCATGGGAGGACACTGCAGCGAAATCGCGGGCCGAGGCCAGCGCCTCCTTGGTCCGGTTCTGTTCATTCCAGATACGCTGCAGCATTCCTCTCATCGCCTCGGCGATCTCAACGGCTTCGGTGGCGCCGTGCACCTCCACCCGTGGTGCCTCACCGCCGGCATCGACTGATCGGGTCTGCTGAGCAAGCTGTTTGAACGGGCGCACTGCGAATGCGGCCAGCAGCCAGGCGAAAACGGCCGCCGCAGCGATGGCGAATCCACAGATCAGTAGCACTCGGCGGTGCAAGTTGTTGGTCTCGGCGACGGTGGCGTCGTACGTCGCGCCGACAGCAATTGATGTCGGCTCCGGTGCTGGGATCTCCACCGTCCGTACTCGGTAGCGTACCCCGCGGAGGTAGGTATCAGCGTAGTCGTTTGTCAGTTTGGGCAGCGTGATGTCGAAATTCGACTTGACCAAGTTGCCGCGGCGCACGGTGATGATGGCGTCCTGGTCGTTAGGCGAGCGCGGAATTTCGTCAAGGCCGCGCGGCACGAACGGGATCGCGAAACCGGCTGCCTCATCCAGTTTGCGGTCCAGCCGCTCTTTGCGGTCGTTGGTGATCCCGACCCAGACGACTGTGCCGACGATGAGAACCGGAATCGCTGCACCGATGGCCGTAGCGACCACCACCCGGGTTCGCAACGACGGCGTACGGGCGAAGATTCGCGACAGGATATTCATGGCCTGCTTCGATCCGGTTACTGCATGCGCAGTACGAACCCAACTCCTCGAACGGTGTGCAGTAGCCTGGGCCCGCTGTTGGCCTCCAACTTGCGGCGCAGGTACCCGATGAACACGTCGACGACATTCGTGTCGGCGGCGAAATCATAGCCCCACACCAGCTCCAGCAGCTGGGCGCGTGACAAGACGGTGGTCTTGTGCTCAGCCAGCACTGCCAGCAGATCGAACTCTCGCTTGGTCAGGTCGACATCGACGCCATTGACTCGGGCCCGCCGACCGGGGATGTCTACCTCCAGCGGGCCCACGGCTATGGTTTCCGAGGAAGACGTTGCGGTAGCGCCGCGGCGGCGCAGCAGCGCTTTCACTCGTGCCACCAGCTCGGCCAGCACGAACGGTTTGACCAGGTAATCATCGGCGCCGGCCTCCAGGCCCGCCACTCGATCGTCGACCGAACTGCGTGCGGACAGCACGCAGACTGGGACGTCGTTGTCCATGGCTCTTAATGCCGTGACGACGCTTACACCGTCCAGTACCGGCATATTGATGTCGAGCACGATTGCATCCGGCCGGGTCTCGGTGGCGTTGCGCAACGCCTCGGCACCGTCGATAGCAGTCGATACCTCGAATCCGGATAGCCGTAGGCCTCGCTCCAGCGAGGCAAGCACATCGGAATCGTCGTCGACGACCAACACTCGAGGTGAGCTTACACCAGTGTCCATGCGGCCTATTTTGCCGGATCTTTTTCGACGGCGGTGGGAGTACCAGTCGCCGGGTCACGGGGGAGTGCTCCACTGCACGGCTGCTCCAAGCATTGTCTGCTTTTCGACAAGGCGTCCTTTCGGTTAAATGGTTACTGTTTGGGAACTGATCGTGTAATCGTTGAAATCAGTTGATAAACAACGATATTTTGTGTATTAATCACCGCCGATGTTGCGGGATTTGAACTTTAGTGCGCAATCTTGCGTACCTGGATCGGGAAACGGATTCAGCTAGGGCGTGGTGCTGGTGTTTGGACGTGTCGGCGCAGTTTGTCGAAGACATGCTGCTAGGTCGGAGGGAGTCGATGTCGGTGCGTCCGGAGAAGATGCAGCCGCTTTTGAACGTGCTTTCCAGTGTGTTGCAGTCGTGCATTCCACCGTCGCTGAATCCGGCGACCTCCTAGGCGGCGTACAGGCCGGGGTTGATTTTACCTTCGGTTACCTAGCTAGCGGTAGGCGAGGTAGATTTGGATGTTGCCCAAAATTTTTTGTGTCAGGATGTGCAATGTCACCCCCAATCAACGGTCCCGTGTTAGGCGCGAGAGTGCGGTGCGGGGTGGCGGCCCGGCTGAGCCGTTTGGCCAACGAGCGTTGCGGATGTCCTGGACTTGGGAGTCTTTGTTGAACGGGTTGGCCATCTGTAGGTTCCGGGATTAGTTCTGCGCGCGGATCACGGCCGTTTCCAAGAGGGGTTCGTCGGTGATGGTATTGATGCGCGGCGAGTTCTTCGAGGCTTTTGGCTGCTACGAAGTTGGCACCATAGATTTTGAACGCTTCGACTGGGCTCGGCTTCTGCTTATTGAAGATCCGTTCTCACAGAACTGTTTTGCGGCTCTTAGGGGTGATGTCCGGGTTTTGCTTTGAGCCGAATAGCGCGACTTTTTCTGGATGATCTTCTGGATCAGGATGAACCAGAATTGTTCGTAATGTGCGATATCGGTGGTGGTGCGGTAAATACTGTACGGTGCCCAGGGTGTCGTAACCAGGCAGGTAGAGGTGCGGGAAGCAGCCGGTCCAGTGTGTCGAACCACATCGACGATGGACCGGAAAGGATTCGGATGGCGTGGTTAAACATCTGGTCGCGGTTGATCAGCCGCACGCCGTTGTCAGCGGTGATAGCGAGCACCCGGCCGTCCACGTAGGACGGCACGCCGGTGATCATGGGCGCCGGTGCGGTGCCTATCCGCTGCGGCCAGTAGCTACGCACCATGTCGTGGTTGCTGCCAGTCCCTCCTATGGAGATGATTACCGTTTGTGCCGAGAGCTTGTACCTTGCGGTTGGATGGGGCGCCATGCACCGAGCTGTAGGGCGCCAGCACTATGCCCTTTGACCCTGGTGGCAGCGTCGTTGGTGAAGACCAGTTCGTCGACGTGGTGGCGATGATAGGATGTCACCAGCTTGCGCGCCGCCCCCTTGGCGGGCCGAATGCATGAACTGCTCCACGACTCCGGTGGCCGGTTTTCCAGGTCATCTGCAAGCGGGGCACCGAGTTGTAGTGCCCGCTGACGAGTATATCCCGACGCTCACACCACCCCACGATGGGCATGAACTGAATGCCCTGTTCAGTTAGGTAGTTGCGCTTCTCTGTGGTGACGAACTCTAACGTAGCACCGAGCTCACTTCACTACACAAAATTCTTCCAAAAATCTTCATAGTTGAGCCAGTCGAATGCTGCACTTCCCCGAACGGTCGTTCCAGGCCAGTGTGTTAAGTAATGGAGTCTTGGATCCCTAAACGCCGCTGTTCGGGACTTTCGACCAGAAAATTCTCACCGAACGACCCGAAGGCTTGACCGCCCAGGTGGCTTAGCTCTCATGGTCTATCAGTGCGCCCTTATTGCCCCGAGCAGTCAGTTCGTGGGTCGCCGACCAGTCCGGCTAAACCGCCGCCTATGGCGATCACATCAGCGTCCATGCAATGGTCTCCCTACGGATTGGTACAGATGCCGCCCTGAGCGCCAAGCGGATACATCATTGAATCTGATCTTCCTATGTATTGGAGTGTTATAGAGTTATAGACAGGTAGCATCCACAATTGCCGACGTCGCCAAGCCGATGCAGGTGTCAAGCCGTGACGCAGAAGCTCGCATCCGGTTTATCGAGGCTACGTTTCAGGTGTTCGACGACAAGGGATTTGGGTATGTACGCATAGAATGATGTGTGTACGGTGGCCGGCTACACCCACGAGGTGTTTTACTCGCTGTTCGATCGCCTCGAGGAATTGTTCTTCGCGCTTTACGACCAGCACGCGACCATAATCACCGAACAGCTCAGCCCGCTATCGCGGGCGCCGGCGAATCCGCCGATCTGGTCGAGCTCGTGGACAGGGTTGCGGCCACCCTGTTGCTCGATCCCGACTGGCTGCTCGTCAAAACCGACTTCCTGATGCACGCCGGGTGCCACCCTGACCTCATCCAATGCTTGGTTGCTCAGCGCGCTAAGCTGCGAGTAGCTATCGAAGACCGTTTCAGCAGCGCTATTGAGTTACCCAATGCAATCGGGACAATGGGCAACGCTGCTTGCGTTGTCGTCGCTGCGTACGACGGGGTGAGCATTCAACCTGCTCGATAGCGACCCAAGCCGCCGCTCGTAGATGGGCCAGTCAACTTCTCAACCTTGTGCTGGTCCGCTGACTACCTGGCCGGATCACCGGTAGGCCAGAGTGTGCTGGTTGGCGCTGCGGCGGCCGCCCCTGGTTGAGATGATCCGCGACGGTAGAGTGTTTGGCGTACCCAACGAAAATATCCTCGGTGATCGCTCGGACAACGATCCACTCCAGCTGTGTGCTGCTTGCGTAGCCGCCACTGGTTCCGAAATGTGCTTGCGTCGGCTGGTGCGGTGATGGTTCCCGTCATATTCGACGGTGACCGTTCGCGCAAGCGTCATCACCGAAGGTCAGCCGACGCAAGTAAGCTTGTCATTCATCGATGCGCTGATTTCGGGTGATCATGTCGGCCGGTAAGTTTTGGTTACGCCAGATTAGCTCGACTGGTTCGTCGTTGTCGATGAAATCCGAGTCATGCAGCGCTGCTGCGGCCAGCCCGGCAATGACGCCGGGTCGGACTGACCACAGCCACCCGGCTTCAGCCTGTCTTCGCAGTCGATAGCAGCTCAGCGTTCCGCGCCACAAGGTTTCGCCGCCCACCAAGCGTCATCCATGGGCAAAGTTGCCATGACCGACTGGACACGTTCACCCAGATATAAACTACAGTCATGCGTTGCGGCGAGTTGTGTGCGTAGGTAGTTGGTTTAAGTGTCGTGGGGCAGCCCGATGCGGCGGTAACGCTGTAACCGCGTCGCAAGACGTTGGGAATCGGGTACTTCGCGTAGCGCGTGTAGCTCGGTGGCGATAGCACTGCACAGTCGTTGGCAAAACTCGACCGGCTCGTCGGCAGCGGTGGTGTGCTCGGGCACGATCACATCGACGATTCCGGACTTCATCAGGTCAGGACGACCGGAAGCCCTGGGCCGCTGCAAATTCGGCGGCATGAGCGGTATCATGGAAAACAATCGCGCTGGCGCCCTCCGGCGGGAGTGGCGCCAGTACCCGGTCGGCGGGCACCATGGCCAGTGTCGGTCCGCCACTGCCCTGACCCAGTAGGACCGACACTGTTGGTGTGTCCAGCGTGACGAGCTCAGCCAGACACTGGGCGATTACCGCCGTCCTTCCGTTGCTGACCGATTACCACTGCGGTCTGGCCGGCCAATCGGGCCAGTGCCAGCAAGGTGGTCGCTGCCTCGCCGTGACCGGGTCCGGACAGCAGCACTCGGTCGGTGGCGCCGTGCCGCAGTACTTGTGCGACACTTGGCCGTTCAGGCCGTCGCGACCCCATAACCGAGTTCCAAGCTGGCACATCCGGTATCGGTTCGGGTCGTTGTGGCGTCGGTATTAGTTTGGGAACATCGGCGATCATCGTCAGCGCACGATTCAACGTCAGTTGCAGTCCGTCCAGCGTGACGATAGCGTCGATTACCCCATGCCGTTGCAGATTCTCCGCTGTCTGGATGTCGGACGGGAAAGGTTCGCCATACAGCAACTCATACACCCGAGGCCCAAGGAAGCCGATTAGAACACCCGGCTCGGCGACGGTTACATGGCCCAGCGAGCCCCACGACGCGAAGACCCCGCCGGTGGTCGGATTACGCAAGTACCCTAAGTAGGGCAGACCCGCCCGTTTGGAGAGTTTGACGGCCGCAGCGATCTTCACCATCTGCAGGAACGCGACGGTGCCTTCCTGCATACGGGTGCCATCGGAACTTGGCGAGACCAGCAGCGGCAGCCGCTCAGCTGTCGCCCGCTGCACGGCGGCGGTGATTCGCTCCGCGGCTGCCACCCCGATACGGCCACCGAGGAAGCTGAATTTGCAGACAATTATCGCTACCCGTCGCCCGAATACGCACCCCTGGCTGGTCAGCACCGATTCGTCTAAGCCACTGGCGGCTTGGGCGTCAGTCAGCTCCCGCGCGTGGGATTTGGTTATCGGCAGCGCTAGCGGTTCGCGGTCTCAGCTAACGAATGAACCAACGTCTAGCACTGCCTCGCGGAGTTGATCGGTCGTAGTACGACTCATCCGACGAGGCTCTATAGGCTGGCTTAATGATAGGTATTACTCAGGCCGAAGGCGTTATGACTATCGAGCTGCAGCGTCCCGAGCGCCGCAATGCCCTGAATTCGCAACTTATCGAGAAGCTGCGGGAGGCTGTGCAGAAAGCTAGTAGCGCCGACAGTGAGGTGTCTACCCGTGTGATTGTGTTGACTGGCCAGGGCACGGTGTTCTGTGCCGGCGCGGATCTGAGCGGAGATGCGTTTGCCGCTGACTACCCTGACCGGCTGATCGAGTTACACAGGGTCATGGATGCTGTTCCGATGCCGGTAATTGGCGCTATTAACGGGCCCGCCATCGGTGCTGGTCTACAGTTGGCCATGCAATGTGATCTGCGGGTTGTTGCACCGGATGCGTATTTTCAGTTTCCTACCTCGAAATATGGTTTGGCCCTTGACAACTGGAGTATTCGCCGACTGTCTTCGTTGGTTGGTCACGGCCGGGCCCGCGCGATGCTGCTGACGGCGGAGAAGTTGACCGCCGACATCGCGCTGCAGACCGGGATGGCCAATCGCATCGGTGCACTGGCCGACGCCCAGGCCTGGGCCGCCGAGGTCACCGGCCTAGCACCACTGGCGATCCAGCACGCCAAGCGGGTACTCAACGACGACGGCTCTATCGAAGAGGCGTGGCCGGAGCACAAGAAGCTCTTTGACAAGGCCTGGACCAGCCAGGATGTCATCGAAGCGCAGGTCGCCCGGGTGGAGAAACGGCCACCTAAGTTTCAGGGGGCATGACATTCATGCATGCTGCGCAGAGCGCTGTGATTGGCTGCTGGTATGTCCGCCCTGATGGTTTGCTGTTGTAAGCACTGCACGGCGTGCAGGCAGTCTTTCAGTGCCGACCTAGCTTCGATCCAGGCGATGGCGAAGGTCTCCGGACTACCGAGATGGCGTCTTGATCGACCTCGAATCCGCCTCGGTGTTCGACATGGACCACAAGCAACTGCAGCTAATCCCATGGGAGTTTATCGGTGGATTAGGCGTGAGCCGGTCGGCGGCGCCGATCCCATCGGCTGCACCGAATATTTTCAAGACTGCACCCGGCCGTCGCTCGGTAAGCTGGCTCGGTCACTCCACGATTCTGCTGGAGATCGACGGCTACTTTGTGCTAACCGATCCGGTGTGGAGTGACCGATGCTCGCCCTCGGACGTGGTCCGATCGCACCGGCTGCACCCGTCGCTGATACAACTGGAAGTACTGTCTACCGTTGACGTGGTGATCATAAGCTACGACCACTACGGCCCATCTCGATATCGACATTGTTGTCGGGTTTGCTCGCACTCATCGGGCCCCGTTTTTGTGCCGATTGGTGTCGGTGCCCACCTTCGCCCGTGGAGCATACCTGGTCATCGCATCGTTGAACTTGACTGGGATCAGAGTGCTCGGGTCGACGAGCTCACCCTGATCTGCGTGCCGGCACGGCACTTCTCGGGGACGCTTCCTGAACCGAAACACCACGCTGTGAGCGTCGTGGGGGTTGATCGGTCCAAGTCGTCGCGCATGTTTTGGCGGTGACACCGGCTACGCCAAGAGCTTCGCTCAGGTCGGCGTTGACCACGGACCGTTCGACCTGACGTTGATGCCCATCGGGGCCTACCACCCGGCGTGGGTGGATATTCTATTAACATGAATCCCGCGTAAGCGGTCCGGGCGCATCTGGACGTCACGAACTCGCGGTCAGGGCTGCTGGTGCCGATGGGTCACCTTCCGGCTGGCGCTTCACCCGTGGGTTGTACTTGTCCAACAGCTGCTCGCTGCCGCCGAAGCTGCATAGATCCAGGTCGCAACACTCACCCCCGATCAGCGTTTCGATCCAGCAGCGCCGTTGAGATTCAATCCTTGGTGGCGGCTATAGATTCGGCTAGCAAATCCGGTTGGGTCTCGCCGCTGGAGGACCTTCTCCTCGGTCTTTTCCGGTAGACTCGGGCGCTTCGGGTTCCCACGCTAGAGTCTGCGGGCATGACGAAGCGCGCGGTAATGGCCGCTATTGTGATGGTCTTGTTGGCGTTAAGCGGATGTCATTTTGTCTAACCACTGTCGAACCCGCCGTACACTTTGTTTGATCCTTCTCCCAATGAGGTGTCAGGTTTGCAGATTCTGACCTGCCGCCTCGACGTCGCCTTATCCAAGGTCGACGGTTTGGTCAGCGACCTGATGAAAAGCAGCGGCATACCGGGCATGGCAATGGTCATCGTTAACAGTGGAAAGGAATTGTACGCTAATCTTTTCGGCGCCAAGGGCATAAGCATAGGGTGATGGTCAAGACAACAAGATTGACGCGGAGACGTCTTTCAACTGGCTTCGATTCTGGGAAGCGACGAACTTTGCGGTGCTACTACCTGAGGAGATCGGCATCATCATGCTGACCAACGTCGCGCCGTACGGCACGTCGGAAACACTGACCGCAGAATTCATATATCTGTTATATTGCAATCAGATTCGCCAGAACTGGGCGGTCCTGTCCAACCATGAGGTCGGCTCGATGAACAACCCGGAGGGGATGATGTTTCGGCCAACAGCTCCCAGTCAGCTCTGCTCCGGCCAGACCGCTGAGCGATTACCTCGGCGTGTACGCCAGTGGCTACTGGGGTCCGGCCATTCGTGACCAAGCGGTACAGCGTGCCACAGCTGGCGATAGGGCCAGAAAGCTGGTTTAACACACTGGGACGGCGATATCTTACATATTCCCGTTGACGAACGAAATTTTCTATTCCGGAATGATTTCCAAGACGGTTTTCTCCAGGTTCTTGGAGCCATGCTGCGCCTTGAGTACCATGACGTAGAAAAACTGGGCACATGCATACGATGACCTTATCGTCGCCAGGTGGCTTGACCGATGCTGAGGTGGCGTGAAGCATTGCCGAGGGCAAGAGCAACGCCTTGTGCGACGCTCCGTATGAAACATAACGGACACCCTGCGGGTCAACGTATTTACCCGGATCGATGTGATCCTGGGCGTGTTGCTGATGATCGCTTTGGCGACGGTCGGCGATCAACGGGTTGTTTGGTTTGCTCAGTAACATCGGCATGATCCAATAAGGGTCGGGCCAAGCAGACGCTGGACCAGTTGGCGATCGTTGGGTAGGAGAAATTTTTGGTGCGCAGGTAATCAAACACTCGAATTCTTCTGTCCGGCGCGGCGGAGCTGATTCCCAAGGGTATCGGTGATGCGGTGATGTCGGGTAGTTTTGTCGTGCCCGGTACCGGTTCCTATTGCGCCACCATGGTGGGCCTGCAAGCCTATGCCGTCCAACTGGCAGGGGAGGACAGAAAGTGCACCCTGGTGAAATTCGAACTGCACAAAGCTATTAGCCGGTTCCTGCAGTTCATCACTTAACTGTTGGTGCCGGCGTGTCTGCTAACTATCTACACACAGTTGTTCACCGCACTTGCAGGGTGGTGGTTGTCTGTGTTGCGGATGGTGGGTGCGCTGGTCCCGATGGTATTAGCAGAACTGGTATTGATCACGTCGATTGCTTTCGCGGTCTGCTGCATCAGGCTGGATCAACGTCAATGCTTGGTGCAAGAGTTGCCAGCTATCGAAGGGTTAGCCCGGGTCGATGTGATCTGTGTGTACAAGAACGACACCTTGACTGAAACCGGCATGCGTGTCTGCTTTGTTGAGGATCTGACTGTCCAAAGGTCCTAACGAGAAGGTGGTCCGGAGGTGTTGTCCTTGCTGGTAATTGCCGGTGCCCGCCCCAATGCCAGCTACGTGATTGTCGATCATCCTAACGAACCGGGCCGTGTCGCCCCGGTCGCGCTGGTGGTGCTGGAGCAAGGTGCGACAAGATTCCTGAGAGACTATGAAATATTCTCTTGTCCAGTATGTTTTGGTGTAGGAAATTTTAGAAGATAACGCTGTATCTGTCGGTGTCATCGCCAGTAAGCTCAGGCTGCATGGCGATACGATGGACTTTCTTAACCTACCTCCGGGATAAGCCGAACTGGCTGACGCGCTGGAGAAGCAGAACCATGTTCGGTCGTGTGCGATCCGAGCAAAAACGCGTCGCCGTGCGTGCCCTGCCATCGCCCGGTCATACCATCGTGATGGCTAACGAAGGTTTCAACGACGTGTTGACGCTTAAGGATGCCGATATCGGCGTCAAGATGGGTGCGGGCAGCTCCGTATCCTGCACGGTGGCTCAGATGGTGTTGCTGGATAACATTTTTGCCAAGCTGCTTTACGTTGTTTGCTAGTGCCTCCGGATAAGCGGGAACATCGAGCGGGTGGTCGATCTGGTTTTGGCTAAGACGGTGTATTTGATTCTGCTGGTTGCCACCGAATGTTTGCTTTTTAAACTATTCAACATCGACTTGCTGCTGTATCCGTTTCGGCCAATCCACGCCACCATCGTGGTGTGGTTCACGATCGGAATACGTCATTCATTCGTTGGCACCTAACAACGAGTGCGCTTACCATGGCTTCGCCCGCCGGGTGCGGAAGTCAGTGCTGCCGTCCGGTCTAGTCGGTCGGCGACGCGATTTTTGTCTCCCATTTGTTGGCCTAATACGGGCGTTGTTAACAGGATCAAGTGTCGACAGCGGCGCTGTTCACGTTGTTGGTGACTGCGCTATGGGTATTTGCTGTGATGTCACTGCATGCCGGCGGTGGTGGTTGGTGTTGGTCATTGGCTCGGGTTTGGTCTATGTGGCGATCTTCAGGGTGCCGCTGACTCAGAAAAGTTCTTCCTGGGCCCGTCGAATCTCGTGGTTGATATCAACCGTACTGGGCATCGGCTGTCTCGGCTCCATAGTGATCGAGGCAATATGGCGATTTGGGACAGGAAGCTTGGTGTACAACCGTGGTTGTTAAGGTAACCCGGCAGGGGCTAGCTAGGCTGATAACAATCTGGCAAGTAGGATGCCATCAGCACTAAGAGTCCCGGGGAATTGATGGGGAAGGACATAGGTATGTAGAGTGCTGGACAAAGCAAAGGACATACTGGTGCAGAATGCTGACAAAGTCGAAACGGTGCTCGATAAGGCCGGCGAGTTCGTCGACGAAAAGGCGAAAGGCAAGTACACTGACACTATCTATCAGGTAGCTGAAGAGACCAAGAAGGCCGCTAGCTTTGACACTTTTGGGTGACCAGCAGAATTAAGCGCATGGCGAAACTCACCGGATCTATCGACGTACCACTGCCACCGAATGAGGCCTGGATGTGTGCCTCCGATCTGGCCCGCTTCGGTGAATGGCTAACGATTCACCGGGCGTGGCGCAGCAAGTTGCCTGAAGTGGTGGAGAAGGGCACGGTCATCGAGTCCTATGTCGAGGTCAAGGGCATGCCCAACCGGATCAGATGGACGGTTGTGCGTTACAAAGCGCCTGAGGCCATGACGCTCAACGGCGACGGTGTTGGCGGTGTCAAGGTCAAGCTGATTGCTAAGGTTTCGCCTAAGGACGACGGCTCTGTCGTCAGCTTTGATGTGCATCTGGGTGGCTCCGCGCTGTTTGGACCGATAGGGATGATCGTCGCCGTTGCGCTGCGAACTGATATCCGCGAATCGTTACAGAACTTTGTCACGGCGTTCTCGCGACCGGAACCTGGCCTGATTAGGAGTCGGGCGCTCGTCGTTGACCAGCATAGTAGGGCCGTCGTCGAACAGCGGTCAGCATCGGCCGGGCTGTGACTTTCTGGTTTGGTGCGAGTCGATCGTTCAACCCTCATTGTCAGAGACATACACCACGAGCAAGTCATCATGCCCAGCCGTAACAGTGTACTGCTGGGCGCCCCCCTGTTGGTCGATTTGATGTCGTCGGATGTTGAACGCGCCCATGATTCTACGGCACGGTACTTAGCTGTAAGTTTGAGTCTGACGGACCGTAGTAAGGTGGATACATCAATTGTCCCAAAGGACGGTCACCGGGTCGCTGTCCTTATGGCCAACCGGTCTGAGATGCAGTCTCCTGACAACTGGGCCACCTGACTTCCGCACCAGCGATATCAACGCAATCGTGTTCGCGGTCCCTGCGGCGAATGGCCCGATAGGTATGGTCACGATGGAAATACCCGCTAAGGGCTTCATGGCGACTGACTGGTCGGGAGCGTCGTTTGGTTTGTGAAAGCCACTTCGAACACCGTGGCGTCGAGGTAATCGGCGAAACTGCCGTGTTCGTCTGGCACCAATGTTCCACATGCGATTACTTAGCCGCTTTCGGGTTCTTTCGCGAGCTCTTCGGCTGACGGGCCTAGCAGAATTCTGACAAAGAAGAATTCCGTTCCACCAAGGAATTTTTTCGGTTAGTAACAACTTCTCAGCGTGATGGACAGCGCTGCTTTTGTGCTGGGTGGTATTTCGTCGAATTGGGCTATTTTTGCTGCTGGGGGTATTGATAAAACGTTGTAGGTGAGCATAAAACATAGCAGCGTCGTTTTGCGTGCGGCTGAGGACATCCCCTACGGTCAGTTTGCTGAGGTGACCGATCCGACATGGTGTGGTTCTAGGCTTGTCTTTGCTGCAGAAGTAGTTACACACGCCGCACACCGACCGCAAGACTGGCCGGACACTCTACTAGGGTCGCAACCATGATCCACCGACTGCGCCTTGGTTGGCTGGTAGCGTTTTTTGCCACGATCGTCTTGATCAGCGTCTGGATACCGTGGCTTACGACGAAGGTAAACGACGAAGGCTGGGCCAACGCTATTGGCGGCACACACGGCAATCTGGAACTTCCGTCCGGCTTTGGTGCGGGCCAGCTCATCGTGTTACTGTCGTCGACGCTGCTGGTGGCCGGGGCGATGATGGGTCGCGGACTATCGGTCAAGGTTGCTTCGATTGCTGCGCTGATCATTTCATTGCTCATCGTGGTGATTGTGGTGTGGTATTACCAGCTCAATGTCAATCCGCCGGTGGTCGCCGAATGCGGGTTATATCTCGGTGCAGCAGGAGCGGTATGCGCTATGGTGTGCTCGGTGTGGGCAGTAATCGCGGCAGTGGCCGCCGGTCGGTCCAGTCTGTGAAGTCTCAGGACGACCGTATGGTAAAGTGTGAAGCCTCAACAGTTCACAGTAAGACTGCACTGTATCTTTGAAATTTGACGAGCGGCGAGTAAAACGGAATGGTGTCGACCGACGCCAACTCCCTGGGTCAATGTGTTGTCCGGCGCCCTTTCTGGTTGTCCACTGTTACTCCGACTTCCTGATCCTGTACATTTGCAGGCCGCTCATAGTCCGATTGCGCTTGCAGCGGAGTCTGCGGCATTCCGTCGCAACAATTTGGCTCCGGGCATTCAGGTGGAACGCGCGCTGCTGGAAATACGTTTCGGCAGTTGAAGTTTACTCACCTGGACGTGTCGGTGATCCTGGCTGCTTCGAAGCCCATATAATTAAGACTTATCGGCATTCATGTCGGTGGTAGGGGTTACCAGTTAGCCGTCATCTTCACCGGTACTACCCGACCGCGGAGCCAGCGCCCTCTCACTTCCGTAGATGCCATCGCCGAATGAGTAGCGCTCCTGGTGTTTGGTCAGCAGAACGTGTTTAGCCAATACGTCTAAGAAGAACTAGCCCGATTGGCCGGTGGCGGCATAGGTATAGGAGTAGTGATACTTGCTGGAGGCATAGTCAGCATTGATCATCCCGAACTCGGTGATAGATTCCGGCAGTTACTCTTCTGTTACAGCACCGGTGACTAGGGTGAATCGCCAGCTGTGCAGCCGGGCTTGGTCAGTGGCGCCGCGTGCAAAGGGTGTGGCTAGTCTTCGAAGAATCTATCGCGCATGATCTCGTCACCCTTTTCGTAGGCGTTGAGAAAATGCGGTAAGAATATAAGTTCCGCCTCGAATCACCGGATGTCGCCGGTGCTTGAAACACCGCGAAGCGAGACAGCATGTCACGATAGAATCGTGGTAGCACACATTGTTCTTGAGCAGTCTTGGACTTCAGAACAATGGGCAATTATTGAGGATCGTGTAGTTTTCGGTGAACGCCATGCCATGTGGCAAACGCGAACCAAGCAGCGGAATGTCGACTGTTGTGTGTCAGTTCGTTGCTTGTTTGGTTGAGGCCATAGCGGATGTGTACGGGTCCTGCTTGTGTATTAAAGAACAGCAGTTCTCCGGTCCTGTTGTCCAGTTTGAGATGTGCGCCACGCTCCAGTCAACTGTAAACGGCCGTCCCCGATCTCCTTGCCTCGCGTATTGGCGGGATAGGGTTCTATGTGGTACAGATCGCTGCAATGGTAGAAACTGGTCAGCGCGATGCCTCGATGGACGGTGACGTCGGTGTTCAACCCGTCCTTCATCTGGTTGCGGATCCCCAGCCCTGTTCACGCTTGGTCAATTATTGCACCGGTTCTGCCCAACCGGGCCACAGCGGCTCGCCTGCGATGTTCTCGGACAAAAATCCGTCTGTGCGTATAAAGCTGTTGCGAAAAAAGGCTTTTCCATCGCGGAAGCCGACCATGTGCAGCATGCCGTCTTCATCGAACGGGTGATACACTGTGAACTCCGGGTGCAGTGGTTTTTAGTGTTGCGTCGGTAGGTACGCTTTTAGGTAGCTGGGTATTTCTCCCGCTAAAGCGTTGAGGTCGTTGGCGTCCCATTCGATCGTCTGCGGTCGCCACGGGACAATCCGGCGCGAGTGGCTGTCGTCTTCGGACAGGGTAGACAGGAACTTGCTGACAATTTCGACATCCATGTCGTGATCCCTCTATAGTGCTGACAACGAAACTGACTGTGCTGACAGTGTTGCTGCTAAAATTCAACGTAGCGAACCTTTTTGCATTCGATACCTGGTAGTCACCGGACGAATTACTGACCTGCTCGTCGCGTCCAGTAGCATCCGCACGCCAGATTCCTCCACCGGATGACTGTCTCTGGGATTGATCAGCAACCGGTCGCCTATCTCGATCTCACTGTTTTTGATACCCTTCCACGACTCGCCGAGGCCGATCAGCCCTATGTGGTTGATGGCCAGGTATTCGCTAGGGGTAAAGTAGTCAAGTCGTGCACCTAGAAAGCGTCGATGTCGTTCCGGCTCACCTGTGTGCGGTGTAGTGTATCCAGTGCCGCAGCCCGCATATGTGGCAGCACGTACGGGTAGTTAGGAGCGCGGCAGTGCTTTTCCCGCAAGCCCAGCCCGACGGGGCGATATCCCCAGCCATGGATGCGACCGACTGGGGGTGCACCAGGATGATCTCGCAGATATGTGTCGCTGACGAGAACTAATTCGGCTCCGCCGTCGGTCATCTGGCTACAGTCGAACCGTTGCAGTCAACCGTCGATGACCGGGTTGGCGGTGTCGTCGATCTGAGTCAAGTCGGGATCGTTCAACCGTGGATCTGAGCGTTGGGGGTGCGGCGAGCGTTGGCGAAGTTGAGCTGCGCAATGGCGCGCAGATGGGAGTTGTTTAGCCCGTACCTAAGGTCGTATTCGTCGGCCACCGGTGCGACCATCTATGGTCACCGATAGCGCGCTTCGGCCCCTCGGGACTGGGTCCATGCTGCGGCGCCGAGATGCTATTCTACGGCGTTACTGGGAACTGTTTTCTCCAGCTAGCTCCCGGTTTTCTCTGCTGGAGTTGCGAGCGAAATCAGTTTGGTAGACGCCGAGAATCGGCATATCAGTCGAGCCGTCTATACGCTGCACGCTACTCTTCTATTCGACCCAATCTGAGACTTTAGCGGGTGCGTACGGCCGGATGTCGCACCCAACTTGGTTGCTGCGTTGCAGTTGGTAGTGGGAGACAAGTCTGAATGTCTAACCTGGCGGTGGTCAAATTGGGCAGGGGCAGCCCAAGGAACTGTCAGATATCAGCCGAAACACTGTCGCGCGTAACCCGGTGCCGAAATGTCAATTAGCCGAGGTAGCACACCCGACAATACGCTCAGAGGGGACTCTGGTCAGCCCGCTGACGTCACGGCAATGGCGGGGAACTTCTGTCCAGTTTGCCACGAATTTCATTCATCAACAAGCTATTTGCAGACTGGTCGTGATATCCGAGCTTCGGCAATGACGGGAGTAGTACCATTACAATTGTCTCCTTGCACCGGAGCATGGCGCTAAACTTGTTGTAGATGCCATCCGCGACTTAACTAACCCTGCGGTGCTAAACGGAGGCGCAGCACCAGCAAAACTGAACACCATGTGCCGGGGCACCTGTCAATGATTTCATCTAGTTGGTGGTCAGGTTCGGCTAGATGCGGGGAATGTCCTGGACGGTCGCAGCCACTATACGTCGTGCGGGTTATGGGGAATTTCGGCCGTGTTTTCCATCGTCATCCTGTAAGGATCTGCCTTTTCTCGGCTGGCCAGATAGGCCTATAGGTCCATTAGGTAGGAGCCCCAATGGCCGCCTGGTTTGTCGCCATCCAGCTTTGCGGCACCAGACGATCAGCCGACTGAAGCTGCCTGGCCCAAACCGGCGGTCACCGGACTGTCTAGGCCCGTACAGTTGGGTAACATCCCAAAAGTCAGCGGCAGCCCTCATGTGACAGGCGCTGGTCAGGTACTCGGCCTCTAACCACGCCGCTTGGGTGCCGTAATTGTCCAGGTCACCAAACTGGTAGTTGGTCGCCGTGTCCGATTGTTTTTCACATGGAAAAGCACGGCTGCCCGACACTTGTGGTGAGGTTCCGCTCTATGCTAATGGCAGTTGTTGGCGTTACGAACCGGTTCGTCACACACCTCATATCGGGCGATCCCGATAGCCTGAATGTCTGAGTCATCGGCGCCATCGAGGTTGCCGTTATTGTCATGCGATATTGCGAAGGCCTCTGGACCAACCCGGTTTAGTCGGTGATCTCTGGTGGTTCCTGTTACGGAGTCAACTCTGACAACGCATCCACCACCTTAGCTGCATCGGTATCCGTCCTCTGGGCATCCTGGCCTCAGAAGTTCTGACATTGCTTTGAGTAGACTGTGATCGCCGCAGCTTTCTCCCCGCACTTATTGAAGTGTCATAGGCATCCACGATGCGGAAGGTCTCTCCGACGGTTTGCTCGATCTACTGCGAGGGCAGTGCGCCACCCCTGGTGCGGAGCAGTCGCCTGGGTCATCGGTAACACTGACGGACCTAACCACTCCGTGTTCAACCTAGTGAGCATGTCCCCGAAGCACTCAGATGTTTGACGAATTTCATCAATCAGTTTCCTGCCTCTTGGCGGCGGCATACCTCGAGTTAGATCCTGCTATACCAAAGATGTTGACGAAGTTAGTCCCTGGTAGTGCTTTGGAGATGTATTTCTTTGTTCGTTGTTCCTTTCGGATAGTAACGATTGTTGCTGGTGTTGAGGTCTGCTGTGCTGGTATCAGCTTCGCTGGGGTCAGCCGCAGGTTTTGCTGGTGTCGCCTTGGTGGCCCAATGCTCAGACGCATTCGTCGATAAGGCCGCAGAAAAATGGTCAAGAATCGCTGCGGCTATAGTGATGTTCTCCTGATATTTCTGCGTGTACATCGTCAGATACCCTGCCGCCGTCTTCGACACCGCGCAGACAGCCAAGAGCAAAATGCCGCTTGTCGTCGCGGTCGCCTCGTTATGGATCCCTACTGCACAACGATGTCCAAGGGTCTGCACCCTTCGGCCGCTGTCGTTAACACCGTGGTGACTGTGATTACAAACGACACGTCAACGCCTACTCAAAGAACACCGGCAATTGCCAGGGGATGGTCAAGTAACCGTTTGCTAGCGCTATCGACACCACTGGAATTTGTTGATGTCAAGCAGGAACCATTGTACAGGCCACCGGTGTTGACTTGTACGCTTGTCTTAGGTGCTCAATAGAGAAGGTCTTACCAAGGCCTGAGCGTCTTGCAGCGCTTCTGAACTCTAAGCAGGACGCGGTGATTCGTTGTGCCGCTGAGGTTGAGGGGATTGACTTCACCAATTTCACAATTACCTTGGTGTTGGCGCACGCGCGCGACGTTGTTATAGGCCGACCGCCGACTCTTCGTGCTCCCCGACGCCGTGTGGACTGAGTTCCTGGCCGTGTTGGACCGATTCGTCTTACACAAGCCTCGGTTAGAGAAGCGATTTTGCCGAATGGTCCATTTTCGACACCTAGGTGTGAGCGGCTATAGTGTGCCGCGACTGATCAACGGCGCCGATGACGTCGCGAACTTTAGTAGTGGGAAGCCCAATCTGGGACGGTTACTTGCGCAATCGGGGGTTTGCCAACCATGTCCCAGGTCGGGTTGCGCTGTTTCGTGATGTGCCGCAACGGTCGGATGGTCGGCTTCTATGCTTAGTGTCAGGGTCTGGTGCGTGTGCTAATGCTCCGGGAAGGATGTATAGCGATATGCTTGAACCGGTTCCGGTGATCCTGCTGTCGAGGTTGGCAGTTGATCGTAAACAAATAACAGGGCGGGGTCCTGGGTAGCCATCTGGCTGCGTGATGCGATCGGTCGCTGTGTCCCAGGCCACGGACTCAATCGGGGGGATGTGGGCGATTCTTGTGTGTGTGTGCTACACGATGAGGTCCACGCGTTCTACGCCTACTTCGAGTTCGAGGCCTCTCCGACCGATCTGTTGTACCTGATGCTGTTGATGAAAGACGCGCGCTCGTCGGCTAAGGACTTTCGATGAAAACGTGGCAGGGCTACGGCGACGGGTGTGGGTTGGCTTTGGTAGCGGCTGGCGTTTGGGCATAAATCACCACTGTGTTCGATGGCGTGCTCGACTTTCTAGGTGCGACTCAGCGGCGACCAGATCTGGACGATTTTGCTTCTCGACTCGAGCTTATGGCGCGATTGACTATCGGTGTCAGGCTGGGTAACCTGGCACCGAACTATAACCGGCTACTGCACGATCAGAACAGAGCAAGCCGAATCCAGTAGATGGGTGTCTGAAAATAGCGTTCATCTACGTGAATCCTGCGTGCCGGACAAGTGCCCCCGACAGGATTCGAACCTGTGACACCGGCTTTAGGAGAGCCGTGCTCTATCCCCTGAGCTACGAGGGCCAGGGATGTTCTGATTACGTGGCTAAAACTCTAGCCGATTGGAGGTTGTGGACGGTCTTCAGTGGTGTTCTTGGCGTCCTGGCGCCGTTCCTCGCGATCGGCCCCTGTTAGTTCGTCGGTGTGTGGCAGGTGTGAGTGTAGTGTGCACGCTTATAGCTCCGCGACGCTTTGCGCGTGCGTGGTATGTGCTTAGCATGGTGGCCAGTGTAAGGAGGCTCGCTCTTCGGTTGTTGTCGACGGTGTTAGGTACGCCGATATTGCGTTGTGGACAAAGGAGAGTCGGCTGGCTAACTGCGTTGCAGGCGATCGTCCGTTCAACGTAGGAGGTGCGATCGGATCGAGCGTGTTGTTGACGCTTTCACTTTCTTCGCCCTATCGGCATTGCTGTGCGAATAGGTCTTGGTGCCTGGGCGGAGTTATAGATGCGTTTCGCGGTGTCGCGGATTTGTCGTTAGCAGATGCGTCCATCGTGGTTCCACCAGTTTGCGGACCGCGCCGCAGGCGCAGTTAGAGCCGATCAGAGGTCACGGGCTTGCGGGTGCTGTCGTGTAAGGGTGAGAGCACAGTCAGACCGAAAGTCATGGCGTGGTCGATGTGGTCGCCGCGGAATGCGTTGCAGTAGCCAGCGCTCACTGGACACCGTGTCGACGTCGAGGACGACCCTGTTGTTGTGGGTGGTGGAAAGCATGCTGCAATGTGGTGTAGTAACGGAATTCTATGTCGCTGTCGGGAATCGGGGGTCCTTGGTGCGCGGCGGCGTGGTGGTGCGCCAGTAGGCGAAGACTCACACAGCACGGGATACCGTGCTATGTGAGTCGAGTACCGCCGACGCAGGTAAGCAAAGACTGCGTTGCGGTCCAAGGAGATTTCGATACACGCTTACCTGTTGTGGTCATGATTGCTGTTTGAGCTCGTTGTCGAGTTGTTAGGCTTTGTGTGTCGCACTGACTCGTGGGTTGGATATCGATCGTGATCTTTTGCCAGTACCTCGTACTGTGAAGTGAATATCTTTGCTGCTGAATCCCTTTGGCTTACAGACCGTTAGCAGGTCATAGGTAGAGTCATCTGCTACTCGTTTTCTTCATCGTGGCCTCCAATTTGGATCCACATTTTTCATAATGAAGGTAATCCTTAGCATCGGTCGATCGGGATTCTTGAAGCTACCGCTGCGACGCCGAGATTGCCGAAGTCAGAGGTTCTCCCCATCGGGGTCACAAGTCCAACAGTAAGGTTTTTCGCCGCTGGTGAGCATATATAGCGGGATCCATTCTGTATCTGTTTCCATGACTACAAAGGACGCTGCTGTGTAATTGTGCCCGCAACTTCTGGTGAACAGGCGCGCTAGTTCGGGTCACGCGGGTATGCTTCATGCGTTCGAATTAAACTGCGGCCGTTGCTCTGCATGATTTGGCCGATCTGATTGCCATCTCTGGCGGCGATCCATACCGGGTGCGCTGGTATGGAAAGGCCGCCCGTTCGGTCGCCGGTTACCGGCTTGATCTGGACATTTCGGAGCGGAAGGGTTTGATGGCGATTTTGGCGCTCGGCGCGCACACCTCTGACAAGCTGTTAGAGTCTGTGGCAGACGGGCCGTATCGTCACCTTTGAGGCACTCCACATCTAGCTGCCCGCATGTCTGCGCGCTCTAATGGGAATTCCCGGGCTCGGACCGGTGGCCGTGATGGTGAGGCCGGGTAGAGAAGAAGCCATGGCCGCCGACCCACAGTGCGGATGTTGCAAGTGGCCCCTCGGTCCGGGATGGCTCTACCTGGTTATGCATAGTTGCGGCCATGCCGAGACGGTCGACGACGACACGGTATTTATCACGTGTCCAACGAATGCCCACGCCTCGATCCGCAGCACACTACGATGCCCTGATGGCTGCTCTGCCAACGCTTTGCGTGGGTTTGTTCTAGGAATTTGCGGTGCGCCACCCGGCTCAGGTGATCAGTGAACCGGTCGCGGGGCAAACACCGCGACCCACTCGAGGGTGCCTGGTTCTTCGAAGAGGTGGGTGGAGCTGGGAAACCACGACGATTTCGTGCGTGCCAGGTATCACCGACCCCGCCCGACGATTCAGACTTCACCATATCAGCTCACAACCTAGCAGCGTGGGTGAGCGAACCTTGGTCAAGACCTAGCCTAGCCAGGTCAGGTCACCCGCCGCGCTACACCACCGCCGCTACCCTCACGGCGGGGATCGGCCACGACGGCCAGCGCAGCACCTGCCCCGGTGCTCGCACCGAAGTAGCCGAACCAGAAGTGTCGCGGTATCGGGCTGTCTAGCCAGCCGGTGATATCTACTCAACCGTCGCTCCAGTAATTCGACATCAAAGACGTTGGCGCGGTCGCGCTCCTCGTCAGGGGTGAGCAGATCGAACAGCAGGGTGGCAAACCTGCTGTATTCAAGACCTCGGATACTTATAGTGGTTGCGGGAGCTGCTGCCATTGCCGTGGGCGAAAACTACGTAACTGATCGGATACTCCGGAATTGTCAGATATCCGGCCACCAACTACCGGTCCGGCGCTCACCAAACCTCCTCGTCACGTATCTGTGGGTCGCCGAGTGTGGCGGTGGTCGCAGACTCGCCAAAGCCTTCCCGAGCGCGATCGAGCAGCGCGATCACCTCAGCGTCGGACGTCTGGGTGAAATTGCAATATCCCTGGCCCACGGCGCAGAAGAACGCAGGTGTGTGTAGGCAGACCACCTCGTCGGCGTATCCGGCGAATCGTGCGAAGATATCGCGTCCGCCGATAGGAACTGCCAGCACCACCTTGCTGACGCCCTGGGCGCGGGCCACCTGGCAGGAGGCCTTGGCGGTCGCGCCGGTTGCGATGCCGTCGTCGACGATCACCGCGATCCGCCCCCCGATCGGGGCGCGGTCGTGCCTGCGGTGGAACCGTTCCGAACGACGCATTAGTTCCGCACGTTGCTCCGTTTCGATGGCGGCCATCTCGTCCTGTGACAGGTCGGCTTCGGCCACCACGGAGTCGTTGGTCACCCGCACACCGCCCTCACCGATGGCGCCGAAAGCCAATTCGGGCTGAAATGGTACCCCCAGCTTGCGCACTACCAGGACGTCCAGCGGCGCCCGCAGCGCCTTGGCGACCTCGAAAGCCACTGGTACCCCGCCCCGGGGCAGGCCTAGCACAACCATGTCCTTGCCGCGCAACGACTCCAAGCGTTCGGCAAGGTGCCGTCCAGCGTCGACACGATCGTCGAACAACCTCATACTGTTGCGCAATGAAGCCAGCCGCCAAGCCAACGGACGCCCGCTATCGTTGCTACCGGTCCGTTCTGTCATTCCTTGTAGTGTGGGTGTGACGGGTCCGCCCTCCGAAGGCCCGTAAGGCCACTGCGGTGGGGACCAAAGCTTCCTAACCGGCAGTCGCCGACTCTACTAACGTCGACGGGATGGAAACCGGGTCAATTGTCGAGGAGCTTCGGATAACCCTAAAAGATGCGGTTACGGTGCTACTGGGCGGTGATGTGATGCTTGGGCGAAATGTTTGATCATATCCTACCATATTCTGGCAAAACGGAGTTACGTGAGCTGCATCATGCGTTTTGCTTGAGGATACGTTCGGTTGGTCGAGCACGTGAACCGGTCGATTCCGTGCCCGGTGGATTGGCATTAACCCTGGGGCGAGATGCTGGGGCTCCTCGATGCGGCTGCCCCCGATGCGCGGCAGGGTCAACCTGGAGACAACGATCACCGCTGGCGGTGAATTTGTAGAGTACGAAAAGGTCTGTTCGAGTACAAAAAGTCCTGTTATCGAATGCACGCGGATAACTTGACTGGCGGCGTTACGGCCGAATGTGTGTCCTAGCCAACAACCACATTCTGGACTTCGGCTACCAGGGGTTGACTGACACTGTAGTGACTTTCACCACGGTGTAGATCCAGGGTGTCAGGGCGGTAGCTGACCTGCCCGCCGCATGCTCCCCTGCTATGGTCAGCGCTCACGGTAAACGACATGTACTCGTCGGCTCAGTGGCGATGAAGTCAGCTGGCGTTCCGGACTCTATGAGCTACACGCTACGACTGGCCCGTGGTGTGGTTGATCCGCGATTTGTCGTTGCGGGATGTTGCCGCAAAAGTGCTGACGCATAAACGAGACAGCGATGTCAACACAGCTTCGGTGCTTTAGGGATCCGATTTTAGGCCATGAGGTGCGAGCACCGGGGCAGGTGCTGCGCTGGCCGTCGTGGCCGATCCCCGCCGTGAGGGTAGCGGCGGTGGTGTAGCGCGGCGGGTGACCTGACCTGGCTAGGCTAGGTCTTGACCAAGGTTCGCTCACCCACGCTGCTAGGTTGTGAGCTGATATGGTGAAGTCTGAATCGTCGGGCGGGGTCGGTGATACCTGGCACGCACGAAATCGTCGTGGTTTCCCAGCTCCACCCACCTCTTCGAAGAACCAGGCACCCTCGAGTGGGTCGCGGTGTTTGCCCCGCGACCGGTTCACTGATCACCTGAGCCGGGTGGCGCACCGCAAATTCCTAGAACAAACCCACGCAAAGCGTTGGCAGAGCAGCCATCAGGGCATCGTAGTGTGCTGCGGATCGAGGCGTGGGCATTCGTTGGACACGTGATGGCTGTATCAGGGAGGCTGTGCTCGTCACGGTAGAAAGTTTCCTGGATTCCTCGTAGATTAAGCCGCGCCATACCCGCCTAAGCCGGCTGACTACCGACCGGGACGACGATCTGCTGGCAGCGGTGCTGGATGAGGTAATTTACTTTGCTGGATAGTAAGCGTGAGGTGCCGGTTGATGTCAATCCGAACGGTGCAGACAGCGCCGTCGACGCTAACTTTTGATGGTTGATGCAACGACACTGCATCAGATCTGTTCTTTGCTGAAGATGTTGTCGGTCAACGATGTTCGCTTCTCGTACGCCGAGCATGGCCTGCGGTGTGTGGTGACATTGGATGTGTTGAGTGAGGGGATCATTCGTATGCAAATCGTCGAGGAGACTCTAGACCGGTTCCGGATCGAACAAGCTGTCCGGGTGCCTGGGATCAGGTTACTGTTGTCCGAGGGCCGATATGGTGCTGGTTCAGGTGGCCACTGTGGGGACCCACGCTGCCCAGGATTGTTCGGGCGTCGTATGCGATGCCGGACGTGCATTGGGGCTATGGGTTTTCGACTGGCGGTGTGGCCGTAACCGATATCGACGCCGTCGGAGTTGTCTCCCCCGGTGGGGTTGGCTTTGACATCTCTTGCTGGGTAAGGCGTTTAGTCAGTAGCCTGGATCGCCAGCGGCTGCCACCAAAGATCCGCGTGATGATTGGACCACCTCGACACCGCGCCTCGATGTCGCGATACCGTGCGGTTTGGGCACCAATGGCGTGTGGCTGTTGTCCAACTGCGCTGTGCTGGAGGATATTTTCATCGACGGCGCCAAGTTTGTGGTGCAACAGGGACACGGTGTTGCGCGTGACTTGTAGCGTTGCGAGGACGGCGACGTGCTCATGGGGACCGACGCGGCGGCGGTTAGTTAGCGAGTGATCGAACGAAGGCTTGAGCAGATTGGCTACCTGAATTCGGGCAGCTGTATCTTGGAAGTGCAGGACGTGGAAAGCGTGTTACGACACCACCACACAGATAGGTCTCCCCTCAGGCACCGCGTGCGGCATGATCCGTACCTGCTCACGCGGCTCGGGCCACCAGATCTGTACCGATAACGTACACCAGATGGCAAACTGCCTTGGACAGTTGCAGTATTCAAGTACAAGACCCTCAGTTGGCGTGCGTGTCCGTCCGCTCACCCAAAGGCCAAGTTTGTCTGCCTGGCCGCGGTGGCCAACTACGGACGCGCCAACCGTCAGCTGTTCACCGAAGCGACTCGTCGGGTGTTCGACAAGCAAACCACGACCTTGCTGGACTTGTTTTATAATGCATCGTACAGCCGAGCCAAACTGCGAAGAGCACCCCGTCGACGGCCAGATACACACCCTATGCGTGCATCGCAAGGGTGTTGCCGGCTCGCTACCGGCTGTAACATCCCGATGTGCCGGCTGAACTGGCCGTGGTCGGCTAAATCGGTGCTTATCCCCGGACCGATGGACACCGTCTCGTAAGGGCTGGCCGGTGCACCGTACAATCCCGCTTTCTTTTCACCGCACGCAGCGCCGGCAGAGTGCAAAGCCGCCACTGAATCGGCCGTAACACCAACGCCGAGGTGTTGAGCAGAAGCCTCGGGGAGGATGGCATACTCGTGCGTGGCAAGTTCCGCAGGGAAGACCCTAGGACTATAAGGGCATCGACGCTGTCATCGAAACCAGCCACCTCGCCGGGCTAGCTCGCAGGGTCGTCCGCTTTATTTCCTGGGTATGGTGAAAGGGCTGATCCCCCTGCTCGCAGGCCGATAGATCCAAAGCTGTGGCATCAAAGGGTGAAAGGAGCTGCACGGTGCAGCCCGCCACACTGGGGTTAGGGAGCGCGGAACATACTTTCCGGGCTGTGGGCATTCGTCGTGTACGTGGCTAAAAACTACTGCGCCGTTCAGTTAAAGCCATCCCGGGCCGATGCCTGGCTCCCGGGGTGCAACCGCCGTCTTCCTCGGCTTTGGTTATCTGGGCCCTGTACCTCCGCATTTTCCACCCGTAGTTTGAGCTGCTATTGACCAAAAAATCGCCGTAGGTACGTCCAAGCCGCAGCAAGTGCCAGAAACGGCACCGTCATGGGGGCTATCCCGGCCGTGACCCTCTATGGATGATCCTATGTTTTAGTGGTATCCTATGAGGTGGGAGTGGCTTGTTCATAGTCGCCCTTTTGGGCTACGGCGGTGTAGCAGTGTGCCAAGCCCGGTGAAGGTAGCATGGTCGAAGATCATAGGGGTTGGTGGCCGGTCCGGCAAAGCCGAATGCGATTCGGCTTTGCCGGACCGGTTCATCCTATTTGGCCCGCCTATGCTGGGTGTGATCGAATCCGGGCAATGCTCCATGGATATGGGCACCGCGTGATATCTCACGTGGCAGGCCAGCGGTAGGAAAAAGTTGTGGTCGGGTTGCAGGCTGGGCCTGCCGGTTAAGCCGGCCACCCGCCCGGGTGACAATTAAGACAGTATATTTTTATTGTATTCCGTCGAGCTATCCCCTGTTGGTGATCACACCATAGACGCGTGCCAGCGCACATATGGTGCACACCTCATTAGCTGCTGATCTTGCACGTATTGTGCCATAATATCTTCTTGGACAAAGCGTGCATGGTGGAAAGTACCTATCCCCGGAAGTGGCCGAGAACGAGAAGACGGCGATTTTCGGTGCCACGAAGTTCAACAGTGGGTTTGTTTTGGTGTTCTGCGGGGTGATGATCTGTGCTGTGTGGGTCGGCGCGTCGGCTGGTGGCCGGCCCAGATGCAGTCTGTTGGTGTTCAGTGACTGGGTCAGCTCCACTCGGATCAGCTCGCGCCTTTCCTTGCTCTTGACTGCGCGCACCAACTCGAAAATCAACCATCCTTAGGTCAAGGCATGGTAGGGTTGTCTTATCCAGCGGCCGTTCTGGCGTCGCTGCCGCCAGTTCAGCCTTTCATAAGGTGGTGGTACATCAAGTTGGTGGTATTTCCCCCGCCCAAGTGGGACAGCCCGGTCCGGCGCCGTATCCTGTAGCCAATGGGTGCTGGCTGATTTGCCGTTCGCGCCGAACACGGGCCACTATTCGGCGACCGGTATATCGTAGGCAAGTACATCCTTCGGTCGACAAGCCGATGGATGACTAGGGATGCCAAGCCCTTGGTTACGGAAATCACCATCGTGCCCATGTCAGTCGACCACGGCATGCTGCCACGACTATTGGCCCATCTGGTCCACCCGTCAACAACCGGTGTGCCGTCCAGGTATAACGACAGCTCGCTACCGTTGAGTTGACGTTCCGGAAACAAGCTGGCGAAACTGCGGATAGAGCAAGCGAATCGCCGTCAGTCGCCCTGTGGACACCGCCAGGCAGCCAATTATCGTAGTGGCAAGCAGCCTGTGCTTGTTACCTTGTTATGGAGTTCAGAATTGAAATTGACTATTAAGCAAGGCAGACGAGTGCCGGACGGCCTGGGCGTCGGCGTTCGTAAGTGTCCCTTCTCGAAGGGGTTAGAAGTCACTATCGCACACAGCCACAGCCCGAGCATGATCGCGTCGTTTGGGTGCGTAGACGACTTACAAGCGATGCCAGCGCACAACAGCGCCATATAGAGTGACAACATTCGTTGAACCACAACGCAATCACATCGGTAAGCTTGATCGGTGATCCACGATATGATGATGCTGGCCGCGCTTAACAGTGTCGGTACCGGTCCGCATCGGGGCCGGTACCGACACTGTGACGCTGGTCGAGCAACTTGACTATGTTGGAATCGGTGTCGTTGTGATCCTATGCTGATTTCCTCAGCAGCGTCTTTTAGGACTTCAGCTCGGTTTAGTGGTGCACCATCAGCACCGAACACAAGTCAACAACTGATATGGTTGCGGCGGTACAAGGTCGCATTGGCGAAGCGATTTGGCCGCTACCGATGCAGCCCAATTGAACGGGTTCTGTCCTGGCCCTGAGTACCAAGATCGGGGTGAGGTACAGGTTTGTATTCGAGGAACTTGTTTTTAATGCTGAAGTCGCTATCAAGTGAACTATTCAGTGCTGATAGCAGTCCATTCGCCATCTGCTGTCTTTGTTGCCGTCGGTCCTGGCACGTCGCCTGCGCGCCTTAATTCGAGTGACCCCACGCATAGCATCTCTGCCGCAGACGATTCGTTAATTGACGCTAGCCACGGTAGCGCTCCGACAATGTCGGTTTCGATCTTGACTGGCTTGTCCGCCGCGGCGGCTACAGGCGTCACCGCGGCGGTGGTTCAGCCTTGCGATCTGCAGCCTGAAATGCTCGCTCGAGTGGATAGCCGCGATGTCGGCGGCTGCTACATCTAAGGAAAAACCACATCTCGGGTGATTGCTTCGTCAGCAGCCCAATAGGATGTGGTGTTAACCACGTTTGAGCCATCGATGCCGCAGCTAACCTACAGCGCATACGTTAGGGTGGGTCATGTCCGTCTTTCCGTGGCCGCAGATATCAGCGAATAAATTTTCGCGGGCGTTGAGCTCACCGGCTAAAATGCTGTGCGGGGATGTGGAAAGCTTCGCTGATTGGCTGATGCCGATGCTGCGGCCAGATGATAAACTGAGTATGTCCGGGCACATTAGCGTGTCTCGCGATGGTGTACCCCATCCGGCTCGTGGAAAAGATACGTGGTTTGGGGAATGTTGCCTGGGGCCTAGGAACATGCCGCACCGTCCAGGGTAGCGTCGTGATCAGCGATCGTTCGTAGCGCGATCGAGCTCAAAGATCAACCCCCATCGTGTACTCTCAGCCGAGACAGCGACGGATCTTTGGTCATCTAAGGTGGTTACTGTTATACCCTTTCCGCTGACGGGTCGAACGCATGAACAATGGAATTCCCGAAGATAAGGATGAATCGCCTGGAGGTAAAGGGCGGTGACTGGTTGGTGATCAAGGGCACCACAATCGATCAACCAGACCACCGGGGACTGATTACCGGCGGTTCACTTCCCAGATGGGTATTACCGTATGTCTCGTATGTCTAGCCACCGACCATGAGGGGATCGTTGTTCCTAGCGTCGACGCGGTCGTCGTCACGGTTGCGGAGCAGAAGGACACCGACGAGCGTGCCCAACATCGGTTTCGATGCTGTGCAGCCAGCCCTCTCCCACGATAAGAGCAAGTAGGCGTTTTCGGAGCCGATGAAATCGGTGTGGCTGGTGCCGGTCCGGTGCCGCGATCGGGTACTCCCTCGCTGCAACGTCAGACGGATTGAGGCAACGGTCGCGCGCCAGCAGCTAGGTGGGTTATGACGGCCTCTACATGCCGGCCACGCTAGTCCGGGCTGTTGCTTATGCGCTGGAGTCCTCAATTTTACTCATTAAACGTATTCAGGATTTTGTTGAGGTGTGGGTTCGGCGAATCCAACCTGGACTACATCGTTCGGGTCTAGATCATCTATCAGTAGCGGCGCAGCGAGTTGCGCATGGCAAAAGCCCTGTTCGGGGTGTGTGACGAGCTGAAACTGGGCCTGTATGCAGTGGTGGTACCGTAGAAACGATTATCTCCTGTGCGACGAGCACGTTAGGTCGACCGAGTCGATTGGTAGAGATAATGGACTAAGTGGCGTCCTTCGCCACGGGTGCCAAGGATGGGGACCAGAGTGTCACCTCGGTGTGGTGGGCAGAGCGCTTCTCGGCGCTGCTGCGCGATCTTGAATTTCTGCCGAACTCGCCCATGCTGATGAACGCGGGCACCAACATCGGCCTGCTCTCTGTATGTTTGGCTCTGCCTGTGGAAAATTAGCTGCACTCGATCTTCATGATTCTTGGACATGCTGTCGGGATCCAACGCACTTGCGGGGGCGTTGGTTACACTTTTGTTTACCTGTGACCCGTCGAGGATCGAGTGTCCCACTACAGCCGGCACCGCGAGGGTGCCGAATTCTTTACCTTTAACTGTTTAACATGGCGGCATATGTGGTTTCGATCGGTGGTCGTTGCCACGGTGCATGCATGGCGGTCCTCGACGTAATCACATTCGGATATTTATTACTTCGTTACCATCAAAATGTAAAGACACAGTGAGCTTTCTTTTTCAACCTGTCGGTCAGAGTCACCGACGCGTTCCTGCGCTCCGTCGAATGCAACGGCACACATTGCCTGGTCAACTCCTGAACCGGTAAGGTTTAGCGCGTCTACCTGCTGTCGAGCTGTTCGGTGTCATCTTCCTTACGCACAGGTTCGGCCATATGCGAGATACGTATGCCGGCCGGCATTTAACTGGTCACGGTCAGGTAGATCAGCACCACGTTAAGCAGACTAACCAATATCGCGACGGCCCAGCCGAGAACAGTTGTGGCGGGATGGTTGGTATCGTTACCCATCAGTCCGCGGTTGTTGGTCAGTTTGACCAGTGGAAGCACCGCGAACGGTATACCGAAGGACAGTACTATCTGGGATAGCACCAATGCGCGAGTGGGGTCGAAACCGAGCGCCAGGATCGCGATCGCGGGGCACAATGTGATCAAGCGCCGTATCAGCATGGGAATGGACCGCTGTAGCAATCCTTGCATGATCAAGGCACCGGCATAGGCGCCCACCGATGCGGATGCCAAACTGGAGGCGAGTAACCCGATCGCAAACAGCATCGCGATCGTCGCTCCCAAGGTGTCCTGTATGGCGGTGTAAGTGCCCTCGATGTAAGCGGTTACCTGATGATGCTGCAGGTTGATCGCGGCCACTAGTAGCATCGCCGTATTCACGATTCCGGCGATCGTCATCGCCAGGATGACGTCCAAGCGGGTGACGCGGAGTAGTCGACGCCGGCTACGGCCCGCGTGGGGGTGTCCGTGCCGGTCCAGGGCAAGACCGGAATGCAGGTACACCGCGTGCGGCATCACGGTGGCGCCTATGATAGCGGCGGCCAGCAGTACGCTTTCGGTTCCCTGGAAGCGCGGCAGTAGGCCGTTTACCATGTCTTCGGGTGAGGGCGTCGCGACGAAGAAACTGGACGTGAAGCCGACGACAATGACAAACAGCAGTCCAGTGATGACGCGCTCGAACAAGAGTTGGCCTCGACGGTCCTTCACCATCAGTAGCAGCAACGACACCGTCCCAGTGATCACCCCGCCGAGCAGCAATGATACTCTAAACAAGATGTGGAAGGCGATGGCCCCGCCTACGATTTCAGCAACATCGGTTGCCATCGCTACCAGTTCGGCCTGCAACCAAAAGCCCAGTCGGAACGGATGACTCATTTGCTTGCTGATTGCCTGGGGAAGTGACTGTCCGGTCACTAGCCCAAGCTTCGCTGACAGGTACTGCACCAGGCCGGCCAGCACATTGGCCACGACGACCACCCACAGTTGCAGATAGCCGAATTGTGCGCCGGAGCTGACGTTGGCTGCCACATTTCCGGGATCGACGTAGGCGATCGCGGCGACGAAAGCTGGTCCGAGCAAATACCAGCTCGTTTTAAGCTCGGCCTGGGTGCTCTCTGCCAACGCTTTACCCCTCGATCCATTACCCTCCGATAGGCAAGTGAGGTTAACGAACAATTCTTGCTATGGTGAGGGCCGGGTTAGCGGTAGTCGGGATTGGCCCTGGGCACCTACCGAGGGTCTGTCTGGACAGGTTGGTCACCACGTTGCCCGGGGGAGGTAGCTCCCCCAATCGGTGCTTAGCGGCAGGTCCAGGGATCGTCCACGATACTTCGGCGGGGTGGCCACCACCGCAGGGGTCGCGTTGAAGGCCCGCGTCGCGGTGGTCACCAGTCCGGTGCGGTTGTGATAGCCCTGGGCCCTGGCTGCGCAGGCAGATGTTCATTGCGTAGGATGGTCTTATAGGCGGCTTCGATGCGGTATGAACCGTCAAGCTGAGCGGGTTCCAGTCAATCGGGATACAGGTCTTCGCGTATAACTGGGTGGCGTGTTCTTAAGACTCACCGTTGACCATCTTTAGCACTTCGAATCGTACTGTTGTAGCGTTGTCCTGGGGAATGTGGCTTGACGCGATGTCGATGGCTTCGGGTGCCGTTTCCCGGACGTGCTTTTCGGTGAGTTCGTCGAACGAAATAATGCTGGCCCGCAGCACGTTGTCGGGCTACCGATCCCCATACCAAGCCCAGTGCACTAGGTTCCAACATTATCGGGATCTCGTCGAGTGGCTTACCAAACCCCATCACGTCGAACATGACGATGGTGCTGTCGTAGGTGGCGTAGTCCCCCATAGTCTATGGTCTTCATACAACGCACCTGCTGCTGGATGCTCTGGTTCTGGTAGGTGCCGGGCAATGCCAGCGGCAACAGGTCGTTTGCGAAGCCCGGATCGATACCGTGTGACGTACAGGCTCGGATTACCTTGTTATGTGCACGCAATGTCTTCTAAGGATCCGATGAGATCGGGGATTACTTGCCACGGATACTGCAGGAAGACAAGGATCGCTGCCGACAATGTTGACTCTTGCGGCCAGTACACGACGATAGTCCGCCAAAGCTTCCGGGTAGCCGATTATCGGCCATAGCGCCGTAGACGGCGCATCGTGGCCCGGTGGCGGGCATCGCGTCCAGGTCAGTGCTGGCTCGCACGTTCATCGCGTCGGCAAGCTATGCCGCGTCCTTACTTGTATTGGCTTCCGATGACACCTAGACGTCGGTTAGCTCGGTTTTCGCTTGGGGATAAGTGCTCTGAGCGTATGGACGCCGACGTCACCGGTGCCCAATTGGATGACGGGTATGAACATGGTTGGCTCCCTCATGGTGGGGAGGCACAGGTCCGGGATGGCTAGGTCAAGATTCGAGCAAGTGAAGTTACCATCGACTTCCAGATCATGCCAGTTAAATAGATGCTGGCAGGAGACGTCAAATACACTGTCGCAGTCGCGATGTCGCAGGGATTGCCGGGGCGGCGCATCGGTGTCACCTGCTCCATCGGGGCCCGTAGCTCGACGTTGGCGGCAACTAAATCCAATGCGGAGGTGCGGATGGACCTAGGTGCGATGGCGTTGACCCGGAATAGGTCCAGTGCCGGCTTAGTCGCGTGTATTGCGACGATGTGGCTTTGGTGGTGCCGTAGGCGGCAGAAACCACGTGTCCGTCCAATCGGACCATCGTGGAGCTGATGTTGATCACGCTGCAGCAATCGGGGTGCTCGAACATCAACGGCACCGCTGCGACGGTCAACGCGTGGGTGGTGCCGACATTGAACGTGCATGCGTTTTTCAGGTTCTTAGTTGAGATGTTCGGCATGGTCCCGTCCGACGTTGTTGACGGCAATGTCTAGTCTCTCGAACGCCTCGGCGGCCTAAACCGGCCAGGTGTGTGGTGATGTTGGGATATGCCAGGTCGCCGGCGCCGGTGTGTAGAGCGCCGGCCGGCGGACCGGACTTGTTCGGCGACAGCGTCTAGTGCGGATTGCGTTCGCGACGCGATTACGACATCGGTGTCGGTTTCGGCGAAAGCTACCACGATGGCTGCATCGAGGTCGCGGTCGTCACCGGTTATGACGGCGACTTTGTCGTCGCGACGGAAACTGCCAAGGATCATTGCGGTCCTTCTCATGCAACTGTCAGCCGACAGGGCATGTCAACCGACAGGGCAGAGAACCTCACCGTTTCGGTCAGTGGAATAGGTACTAGTTTGTCGTATGGGCGTGCCAATGCAATGCTCCGCCTTGATGACCGCCCGCCCCAGCGAAAAGTTTATCGAAATTATGTTCGAGTAGAGTGTGTGGGCCCGGGGAGTTCTGCTGTCTATCAGCAACGGCCAGTCAAAATGTTCCGCAGGTAAACCTTGTTAATGTAGCCTCATGACTCCGGATAAGACGGCTAGTTGGAGCGCCGGCTCTACTGGGGGCAGTCAGATTTACGCTACCGTGAGGAGCTAGATTGAAGCTCAACCAGTTTGGTGCCGCGATTGGGCTCCTGGCTACTGGTGCGCTGTTGTCGGGCTGCGGCAGCGACAACAACGCAGCTGTAGGAAGTGCACGGACAGGCCCATCGTCAGGCCAGGTGAGCTGCGGTGGGAAGCCGACACTGAAAGCTAGCGGGTCGACAGCCCAGGCCAACGCGATGACCCGCTTTGTTAATGCGTTCGAACGGTCATGTCCAGGACAGACGTTGAACTATACGGCTAATGGTTCCGGTGCGGGGGTTAGCGAATTCAACGGTAATCAAACAGATTTCGGTGGCTCAGACTCACCGTTGAGTAGGAAGGAGTATGCCGCAGCAGAGCAACGTTGTGGCTCGCAGGCGTGGAATTTACCGGTGGTCTTCGGCCCCATCGCGATCACTTACAACGTGAACGGCCTGAGTTCACTGAACCTGGACGGTCCGACAACCGCGAAGATCTTCAATGGTTCCATCGCCAGTTGGAACGATCCCGCGATCCAAGCGCTGAACACTGGCGTCGCCCTTCCGGCTGAGCCGATTCATGTCGTGTTCCGCAACGACGAGTCCGGTACCACGGATAATTTCCAGAGGTACCTTGACGTCGCATCAAACGGTGAGTGGGGCAAAGGTATCGGCAAGACCTTTAAAGGCGGTGTTGGTGAGGGTGCCAAGGGCAATGACGGTACGTCGGCGGCCGTCAAGTCCACTGAAGGGTCGATCACCTACAACGAATGGTCGTTCGCTTCGGCGCGGAAGCTGAACACGGCCAAGATCGCCACGTCGGCCGATCCAGAACCCATTGCGATCAGCGTCGACTCGGTCGGCAAGACAATTTCTGGGGCTACGATCATTGGAGAGGGTAACGATTTAGTGCTTGACACGGTCTCGTTTTACAAGCCGGCTCAGCCCGGCTCCTACCCAATCGTGCTGGCGACCTACGAGATTGTCTGCTCGAAGTATCCCGATGCCCAGGTCGGTAGGGCTGTGAAGGCATTCCTGCAGAGCACCATCGGTGGAGGCCAGAATGGCCTAGGGGACAACGGATATGTACCTATTCCGGATTCTTTCAAATCCAGATTGTCGACTGCGGCTAATGCCATCGCTTGATATGACATCGTCACGGCGACAAATTCGTTAGTACCTGCGACTGTGATAAAGCCCACGCCAGCAGCAGTCGGTTCATATGTAACCCGGCGGTGCGATCGGCTGTTCAAATCGGCCGCTGCCGCGGCTGGTTCGACGGTCGTCGCCGCGATCCTGCTGATCGCGATATTCCTGTTGCTTCGTGCTGTGCCCTCGTTGCGCGCGAACCATGCAAATTTTTTCACCAGCGCAAAATTCGACACCACCGGTGATAAGAATCTCGCGTTTGGTATCCGCGACCTTTTCATGGTGACGGTGCTGAGTTCGATATGTGCCCTGGTGTTGGCTGTGCCGGTGGCTATCGGAATCGCGGTATTCCTTACCCAATATGTTCCGGCACGGCTGTCGCGTCTGTTCAGTGCGATGGTTGATCTGCTGGCTGCGGTGCCATCGATTATCTTCGGGTTGTGGGGGGTATTCGTGTTGGCGCCGAAGCTTCAGCCGATAGCGGTGTTTCTCAACCACAACCTGGGATGGCTGTTTCTGTTCAAACAGGGCAATGTGTCGTTGGCTGGCGGCGGCACCATTTTCACCAGCGGCATCGTCCTAGCGGTGATGATCCTGCCAATTGTCACCTCGGTGTCGCGCGAAGTGTTTCGCCACACCCCACTCATTCAGATCGAAGCAGCTCAGGCGCTGGGCGCGACCAAGTGGGAAGTGGTACAGATGACCGTACTGCCGTTCGGCCGTAGCGGCGTTGCCGCGGCGGCAATGCTCGGTTTGGGCCGTGCTTTAGGAGAAACCCTGGCGGTTCTGATAATCCTGCGTTCGGCCGCTCGCTCGGGCAATTGGTCGCTTTTTGACGGTGGTTACACGTTCGCTTCTAAGATTGCCTCCGCGGCATCAGAATTTAGCCAACCGCTGCCGACCGGAGCATATATCGCAGCAGGATTTGCACTGTTCTTCCTGACGTTCGTCGTCAACGCGGTCGCTCGCGCAATCTCCGGCGGAAGGGTGAACGGATAAGCTGCGGTGAGCTCTCGATGAATCTTGATACCCTCGACCGACCGGTCAAAGCGGTAGTGTTGCGCCCCATCAGCGTGCGACGCCGCATCAAAAACAACGTTGCGACAATGTTTTTCTTCACCTCGTTTCTCATTGCGCTGGTTCCGCTAGTTTGGCTGTTGTCAGTCGTGGTCGCGCGAGGTTTCTACGCTGTAACTCGGTTCGACTGGTGGACCCACTCGCTACGCGGTGTGATGCCAGAAGAGTTTGCCGGCGGAGTATACCACGCGCTGTATGGGTCGTTGGTGCAGGCTGTGGTGGCCGCCATCATGGCCGTGCCGCTGGGATCGATGACAGCCGTATATCTGGTGGAATACGGTTCTGGCCCGTTCGTACGGGTGACCACGTTCATGGTTGACGTGCTCGCCGGAGTGCCCTCGATCGTAGCGGCGTTGTTTATCTTCTGCCTGTGGATCGCCACCCTGGGATTCCAACAATCTGCCTTCGCTGTGTCGTTGGCGTTGGTTTTGTTGATGTTGCCAGTGGTGGTGCGGTCTACCGAGGAAATACTGAGGTTGGTTCCTGACGAACTGCGAGAAGCCTGCTACGCGTTGGGTATTCCGAAATGGAAGACAATTGTGCGCATTGTCTTTCCAATCGCGACGCCGGGCATCATCTCCGGTGTCTTGTTGTCCATTGCGCGCGTCATCGGCGAAACTGCGCCGGTGCTCGTCCTGGTTGGGTACAGCCGTTCCATCAACTTCGACATTTTTGACGGCAACATGGCCTCGTTGCCGCTGCTGATCTACACCGAACTGACCAATCCCGAATACGCGGGTTTTCTGCGGGTTTGGGGCGCGGCACTGACTCTGATCATCTTGGTTGCCGGGATCAATCTCTTCGGCGCGGCGTTCCGCTTCCTGGCTACCCGGCGGTGCAGCGGGTGCCGGTGACACCGGGCGCGTTAGGTCTCCTGGTCTCCTCGCTCGGCAACCGTGCTGATGCGATCCCGAAAGCCACCATATAAGCGAAGTCCTTGCTGGTGATCAGGATGATTTCGCCGTAATTATGGATGGACACGATACGCGTCTGGGTAGACCGCCCCGCTGTATCGTCCTCAAGACTTCAGGAATTCAGAGCTGCAGGTCAGGATTTTGACGCCGCCTTCGAACCGATTTTCTCGGCAGCAGTTTTCTGCGCCGGGGATTTCAGGTGACCGGAGCACTCCTTCATGCTGGCCTCCAGTTTTGTGGGCAGGTCAGCCACATCCTCGGTATCGTCAAATTTTCCGGCTGTTACTCAGCGGTAAATACTTATTTATATTCAATTTTCGCTTCAATTAGTTACTGAATCTGTGCCTGGTAGGTGTCGCGGTAGCGCATTTAGTCTGGCTACAACAAGGTGTGCACCACTATAACTTCGCGCTTGCCGAAGTCCCTGACGCGCAGCGTCGCCGATCTATTCTTGTTATGCAGCGCGAAATTCACGATTGCCATCTGGTTGGTTTCGGCGAATGTCTTAGCTAGCAGCACCTATGATTTCCACGGCTTCGAATCCTGTTACAAGAAGTAGTGGCGGTCGAACACTATGGTGTCGACGTGGCGGACCGGGACGAACTCCAGGACCTTGATCTCGCGGCTGCCCTCCTAGGGCAGTGTGGCGATGTCGTAATCGGTGATCACCACCAATTGGCCTTCGTCGAATTCGTGGGCCTGGGTGAGATCACAGTATTCGACGACTTATCCACATTACATCGCATACTCGTTTGTATCGGATCCTCCCATTAGCGTTGGCGTGCACCTCGTGGAACTTGATATCGTGGTCCTGGATTAGCTTGTACGCTTTGACCCGGATGTTTACCCGCCACAGAAGCAATCGAACCCTTCCAGATGAAGTGCATACAGTCAGTATGTCCACACTCTAGGTCGCACAACAGCACGCCAGGCGGCAAAGTACGATATAGTGCGTTTTGTCGGTGGGTAATCCACTAATCCCTAGATACTACATATGAGTTGCTGTTGGGTAAAACATATTGGGGATAGAGTGTTTTAGGTATCCATAGCCGCTCGGTCGGCTAGGTCAGTACCGGTGTAGGCGATAGTCAGCCTCGACGACAGGTCAGCTGCGTCCAGCGCGACAGACAGCGCGTCGAGCCGGATTCGCTGAAGATTGGCTCGCCGATCAGCGCTTCATAAGCCATATCCCCATAACCCGTCGAGCAGTCTGACCATGAACTCATCACTGGTGCAGACGGTGTCCACGACCCGGAAGTTCCTGATGTCCACCCGGGCCTTGCCGGCCAGGCATAACGCCAACGCGCCTTGCTCGCCGCAACGATCGCCGGTCCAGATGTCAACCAGGTCAGGGCGGTTCATTCCAGTGCGTGGTTGGGATCGATCTAGCGTAGGTTTTCGTCGATGACTTTGACGATATCGTTGCACTCAACGAGATATGTTCGATACGCTCGCGGTCCAGATCCTGGTCCACGATTAGTGACGGACGTACATTGGAGTCGAAACTGACTGTGGTGCCGGCACTCGGTAGGCATCGAGCAGAGTCGTGACCGCCAAGCAGCCCGGCTCGCGCACGGCGGCGATACATACCGGTGTGTACAAACAGTGGCGGCAAGACCGGAGGCGTCCCGGAGTGAGCTTCCCATGGTCAGGTCGAACGTCTAGGTAGCTGACTCGTCATAGGCAATTGTGGCCATTGCGGTTAGCGTCCTAGTGACGCTGGACTGGCTGTAGCGTGCCAGCGTGACCCACCGGTCGGGAATCACGACCTATCCGGTTAATCGACAGTCCCACCGGGCTAGCTTGGATCGCACAGCAGGCCGCGCTGGAGGTACATGTGCCGCAGTAGCTGTTCGTCGGAGATCCTGGCAGGCTACAACTTAGCCTGGTGGCACGATTGGTGTTCGACCTGGATCCGGTGACGGTATGACAATGCCTTAGCTGGCCGAAAGTGACTGCGCAATCTGGGATCTGATCTCCGATATCGGGCTGACTATTTTCCCGCTGACCAGCGATCGCAAAGGGGTTGCACCTCATACACGCCACTTGACCATCAAGTGAGTAGTCGAGGAGCTGTGTTGTTTGCTAAAAACATTTCTCAGCAACTGGAAAACGTCATTCCTACCTTGGTGACGTCGATCATGACACGAAGGTTGTTGATGGAGAAGGTTTTTGTGGACTGGAGCCAAAACCGAGGTTCGAAGAGCACTATTGTGCCTTACTAGCTGTGCAACTGAGAGCCCTCGAAGGTGATGGCGTTACGCAGCTGGGAATAACTTGACGATCCCGCACTATGAAAGCTGTCTCTAAGACAAGGTACTTTGCCGAATCGCTCCTTACGGTGAACTGTTGGCGAGGATGGACGCCCCGGAGCCCTGAGCTACCAGCTCGGATCGGTTGACGAAATACCATAGCATGTGTGACACATCGAAGATTCCTGATCCGATAATTTCAACAAAACCAGCGAAAAAAAATAATTGGTAAAGGCAATACGTTTGTCATCCAGGAGCATAACGGACTATAGTCGTACTAAGACTTCCGGCTGGAGCGAGATGGCGTATTGGTGTCGTGTGCAGTGCTGAAAAATCTGTCGCACACCACATCGGTGAACCACCTGGCGGTACACACTGAGGATCATCCTTTGGACTAAGCCATGTTCGGTAGTGAGATCACCGAAAGGTAAATATGGCACTGACCAGATAATCCTCTGGGAGAGGGAATCTACGACACCGGGAAGTTCCGCGACTTCCCTGAAAAACGTTGGAGCTCATCGTAATCTTGCACGAGATCCGGATAATCAGGATTTATGGACTGATGCTAACTAACAGTTACCGGTGTCTGGTGCACAGTAGGATGAAGGACTAAAAAGTCTTTATGTTCGACGAACGACATCGTCCCTCTGTGCTCGCTAAGCACGGTTTGGTGGTGATACTGAAGGGGGGTTAGTGGGCTTTCCAAGACAAATGAGACGGCTACCGACTCCTGATCGAAGCTGACTACTGATCGTCACTCTTGTTGTTCAGCAAAGGATGTGACGTTACCGAAGAATATTTCCATTGCGCTCACTGGTAGCCGATTTCATATAACACCATGTGGTTCTAGACGGCTAGTCCGGTGTGCCCAGTTTCAACGAGATGCACAGCCGCAACTGCGCCACCAGTATCGTGTTTTGGATGTTCGACTTGCTCTAGCTAGACGGCAGCTTGTTACTGCGAGTGCGCTATCTTGACCAGCGCAAAATATTGAAATCTTTCCTACTGCAAGCAATTCCATAGTACTTGAGCTGCTACCCGGAGATGGCACCGAGGCGCTCGAGTACTACCGCAAGTACGCTTGGAAAGCTTGCTTACCAAGCAGCGTGATTCCAACTATCAGCAGGGTCAGCGTTCTGCGTCGTGGGCTAAAGACAAACACTGGAAAACCCAGGAAGTCGTCATAGGTGGCTGGCGTGCCGGGAAAAGCGGACGTAGCTGTGGCATCGGTGCGTTGCTGATGGGTATCCCCACCGCCGGTGGGCTGCATTTTGCCGAGTGGGTTGGTGCCTGCTTCGCCGAGTGTGACCTGGCCAACCTCAAGTAGACTTTCGTCCTTTTGCGCAGCGACCAATCTCCGTTTGGTGACTTGGTTCCGACACGCGACGCTAAAGGTGTGATTTTTGTTAAGCCGGTTTTGGTCGGCGAGGTGCGCTATAGCGAATGGACCGCGGATAACCTGTTGCGCTAAACGAGTTGGTGTGGGCTGCGGGCCAGACAAAGAAACCAAGTGAGTGTGGTGCGGGAATGCAATGGGTGACGTGTCGTGGTGACAGCGAACGCACCGGAGTGCTCGCCGGGTATGTGATCTACGTGATGTCGCCGGACGTGACGCTACTTTATCTGGTAGCCAGTGGCGTTGACTGGCTGCGAGCAGCTGGCGAAGATATGCAACGTTCGCCATTGGGCGGTAGTACAACTCGTCGACGTGCGGTTGATGGCCCCGATCTCGCTCCCACTGTTGATTCCGTGACTCGTTGTGTTTTGTACCATATGTGCAATTGCCAAGCTGAGCTGGGCTTCTGATGGGGTGCTTAGCGATACCTGGTATCGTATTGGATTTTATTTCGCTTGCTCAGCAACTATTTTGGTTCGATACGACGAAGTGTCGGCGGTTACCGGAAGTGCTTGGTAGAAATTCGAATTGGAAATTTCTGCGGTCATCGGATCCATCGGTAAAAACCTCGGCGACCTGACTGTTGAGGAAACCGAACAGGCCATCGTTGGTTACAACCATACTTCAATAATTGGTCCGTACGCGACTTGCAACAGATGGAAAGTCGTCTAGGGATCGGGCAGGGCAAAAGCAGTGTAGTAACACTGGGCCCCTACTTGGTTAGGCCCGATGAGCTCGAGCTGTACAGCCGTGACGGCAAGCTCGACTTATGGGGTGCGCTCTCTGGTTAACGACACCGTGATGAGACCAGGTTTGACCGCCCAGATGGATTGGGACTTTCGGCGAAGTTATCTTTCACGTCTCACGTGGGGTGACACTGCGGCCGGGTGAGGTTATTGGCTTCGGTGCGCTACTCACCTGCACATTCGTCGAACACCTGAGCCTGACGGTGCGGGAGTCGTTCCCGGGATGGCTGCACGACTGTGACTTCGTCATATTCCAGGTGCAAGGGCTGGTCTGGATTCGACAGACTCTCCGCGTGAGCGCCTCCTGCCACATCCGTTAGAGGCTCAGCCCAATACCGGTGCCACGGTCGCTTCCGGTCGGGTCAACCGAGCACCCCGCAGATACTCTACAACAAACATCCGTGGGCTGAACGAAGTCGCCAACTTGAGTGTGGGCGTGGACGCTGTCGGACGGGGGTATAGTTGGAGCAGTGCGGGGCTGATAGCCGCTACGGCGCGTTACTGCTTGTCGATACCTGGATTGACCTGGAGTTACCCTGGGAGATGCTCACCGCGATGAAGTCCATCATCTTGTCTTTGCCCTGCGCTGATGCGTTGATCATCCACGCCAACGGTGACTACATGCACGGCAATCAACTGCTGGACCCGATCGGTGCTAAATCATCGCCGCCAAGGACACTGCTGACGAGATCGCACACGACGGGGCGCTCCAGATGTTAGCCATGATGCAAACTGGCGGTCTCGGCCCGATCGCAATGCCGTACAAGTTGAGACCGTCTCGGGCACTTAGACTTCAACCGCATCAAGGTCTGCAACGCAGATCAGATGTTCGAATACAACTTCATCGTTGAAGTTAGCGACCGGCAGGTCAATCTGCTGAACTTGGGTCCAGCCTATACCGCTACGGACTCCGTGGCGTACGTGCCTGACACTGGCGTATTGTTGACAATGGGATCTCCTGTCCATTGGGTGCACCCAGGTCGTGTGGGTCGGGCCGATCGCCAGCCAGGTCGCCGCGTGCTAAGCAGTGCTAACATTCGACGCGCTGGTGGTGGTACCTGGCCACTGTCCAGTCACCGATTCGGGCGGGACTTGTGCTCCGGGCTATACTTGTTTACGTCGCCGAACAAGCCGAAGCCTCCTAGTGCTCAGGGGTTTGTCGTGGGTTGAGGCCGTTGAGACCCCCGACTTAGGCGAGTACGCGACCAGGCTGGACGCCGAACGAGTGGTTGTCAATGTTTATCAGCGTTACCGTCAACTCGACCTTGATACCCAGCAGTTACAAATACTGGCCCTGCTGGTGATGCAGGCCGAATGGTTGGCTAAACGCTGCTTTTGATCGCGAAAGTTCAACTGCAAAAGCGGTTAAGCGCGGATGGCTTGCACGAAGCTGATTGGCTGATTGTGTTGGCCGGGTCCTGTCGGTCAGTGGCTTGAAGTTAGGACAGGCCTGCAGCTGTGCAGAGGTTAGGTGAGCTTGGACTGTGCCGCCGTCCGTCCATACGTTTGCAGGCATGTGGCCATGTCTGTCGTATTCATTCGGGTAGGTCAAGCCGACGATGTCCATGTCGAGTCCGTGTCGCCGCCAGTCCTCGGTCATGGTCTGGGCTTGCTGCTGTGCGTGTCCCCATGATTGTGCTGGAGTCGACGGCGAGCCGGCCGCTAACGGCGTTGAGGGCCCTTAAGGGGTGGTCCCCACCATACCATTCGATGCCGCAAATATACGCTGCAGAGCAACACCGTTGAGCAGGGCTCTGAATCTGGCCCAAGACTGACGTCGTGGCTCGTAGCGATAAATAATTACGTGTTCGGCTAGCCACCTTCAATCATGCGGACGTGCGTACCAACTCGTACATGCGTGTATGCATTTATCGAGTACCTGAGTCATAATCGACCGATGGGAACGAACCCGCCATCGCTTGTTGAGGCACAAATGCTGTTGCTACGCTTGATTGACCCGGGCACCCGGGCGGATCCGTTTCCGGTTTATCGCGCGTTAATTGACTACGGGCCGATGCAGCTACCGGGTATGCCGTTGACAGTGTTCTCGTCGTTTTCTGACTGCGACGAGGCATTGCGCCATCCGTTGTCGGCCAGCGATCGGCTCAAGGCGACACTAGCGCAGCAGGCCATTGCTGCTGGTGCAGAACCGCGACCGTTCTATGCCTCGTCGTTTATGTTTCTCGATCCACCAGATCATACCCGGTTACGCAAGCTTGTCAGCAAGGCGTTCGCACCGAAAGTCGTTCAGGCGCTGGAAGGTGATATTGCTGCGCTGGTGGATTCCCTGCTGGATAAGGGTGCCGCGGCTGGCCAGTTTGACGTCATTGCTGACCTAGCCTTTCCGCTTGCGGTGGCTGTGATTTGTCGGCTGCTGGGTGTGCCGTACGAAGACGCGCCGGAGTTCGGTCGCGTCTCAGCACTATTGGTGCAGTCAGTCGACCCGTTCATTACCATTACCGGTGAACCGCCGGAGGCCACTGAAGAGCGGCTGCGGGCTGGTGTGTGGTTGCGGGATTACTTGGAGCAGCTAGTTAAATGTCGACGCGGTACACCCGGTGAGGATCTGATATCCAGGCTGATTGAGTTGGACGAGTCGGGTGATCAGCTGACCGAGGAAGAGATCATCGCAACGTGCGGTCTGTTGCTCGTTGCTGGTCATGAGACCACGGTGAATCTGATTGCCAATGCGGTCCTGGCGATGTTACGCAACCCGTCGCAGTGGAAAGCGCTAAGTAGCAACCCGCAGCGCGCGCCGCTGGTGGTTGAGGAGACGCTTCGTTATGATCCAGCAATCCATCTAATCGGTCGGGTAGCTGCTAAGGACATGACGATCGGTCAGACAACTTTAACCGAGGGTGATACAATGGTTTTGTTGCTTGCCGCCGCCAATCGCGATCCAGCGGTTTACTCACGCCCCGATGAATTTGACCCCGACCGTCCCAGCTCACGACATTTGGCATTTGCCGTCGGCTCACATTTTTGCCTAGGAGCGGCATTGGCTCGGTTGGAAGCGACTGTCACATTATCTGCGATCAGTGCGCGTTTCCCACAGGTACAGCTGGCCGGTGAATTGGTCTATAAGCCAAATGTGGCAATGCGCGGAATGTCGGCACTGCCCGTACAGGTCTGATGTGTTCGCTAGTGTTGTGTGTTGGTGATTGTTTTAACGTTTGATTTTGTTGAGGGGGTGTCTGCGGTCTGGGTTCAGGTGAACGGTGTGGTGTGTTCGTTGTAGGTGGGGATCGCGGTTTCGAGGTTGTTGATATCGGTGAACGTGTTGTGGCGGGTGATGGTGGTGAAGAAGATTTTGGTTATGTGTCAGCTATGAGCAGCTTGTCGGTGTGAAGTGCAGTGTGGCTTGCTGGTTATCCTGTAGCCAGGATCGGCTGCTGGGGGTTTGTGGGTTGGCGTAGTTGTCGCAGATTGGGGCATGCCTGTATGTGTGGGTGTGTTTTGGTGGCGAGTTTGAAGGTAGTGGCAGAATCGGTTTGGGTGTGATCCAGCTGCTTGGGTCTGGGGCTTCATTGTCGACGCTAGAGCATAATCGCGGCCGCGGGTTGAGTAGGCCTGGGGCGCGGTGTGGGTGTATTACTTTCGGTCCGTTTCCCAGACTGGTCGCCGATCCTGGTGTGCGCGTCTTTGCGCACCGGGCTTTTCATGGTCACTACCGTTAGGCGGTGGGAATACTGGTCCAAGGGTTGGGTATTGTGGTGATTTGGTAGCGGTACCGGGTGACCGGTATCGAGGTCGGGTTCAATAGGGTGGTCTCTTCTGCGTCAATCGGTTTTCACCGTTTTTCGGAGGTGGTGAACTGCCGGCGAATGTCTTTCCATCTCCGGCGATACAGTGCTCGAAACCACCGATGGTTGATCTGTGCCAGCACGGCCCCCGGATTGCGCTGTGATTTCCTGTTTGCCAGGGCACGGATCTTGGCTTTGACCGACCGTCGTGCCCGGTCGGCGATACAAGTCCTAGACATGCCCACGTGGTCGTTGCCTTCTTGGGTGTCCACCCGGTGTGGAAGCCGCGAAAGTCCATACCAGTTACCGAAGTGCGCGGTCTTTGTCTTTGCAGTCGACAGCTGCAGACCTAGAGGCGTAAGCATCGAGTTTATTTCGTTTTGCAGGCCTCTGGCGTGTCTGGTCGCCATGTGCTGAGTACAACGCAGTCGTCCGCTACGCGGGACGACTGCGTTGTACTCAGCAGGCCTGTGACGCGGCGCCGACTAGGCAGGTAAGCAGTGGACATCGAGCCGCACGGTTTCCATGGCTGCATCCGATACTCATCGAGCCCAGGCAAGGCGATGTTGGTCAGCACCGGCGACAAGATATTGCCCTGAGACGTTCCGGTGTGAGTGTTCTGGTGCTCACCAGACTCGGTGAGCACACCGGCCTTAGAAAACGCCTTCACCAGGACCAAGTACGCGTTTATCCTTGACTGGCAATAGCATCCGCTCCAACAGAGCAGAATGTGAGATAGAGTCACAGCGCACCTCAATGTCTGCATACAGCACCCACCGATAGCTTGTAGTGCTGTATTGGTGAATTTCGGCGATCGTGTCCCTGAGATCGCCGCTTGGGGGCGGAATCCAGGGGAGATCGGCTCGAAAGCGGCCTCGACGACAGGCTCCAACACCAGCTTCAACGCAGCCTGAACGACTCGATCCGCAGATTGTCCAACAACCCGCTACCTCGACGATTTCCTCAACATGGGCTCCGGTCCGGGCGTCCACACCAGCAGTATTCGCCCCATAGTTGCCCGTGACCCAGTCAAACGCCACCAACAATGTTCGCCGGGTCACACACGAGATTGAACAGGTCATCAAACCTGCGGCCACGATCGACCGACGATGACCCCAACCCGATAAATCGTGTTGGCCACACAACACCCAAGCAGGACCTAGGACGATTCCTCCCCTTCCCGACGCCACCCAAGGCCAAGGTGCCCCCGCTTCACCGTTCCTGCTGCGACAGGCCCGGCGGCGAAGATCTCTCACCTTCACTGCCATGCCAATCATCAGCACTTCGTGACGCACGTGGATCCAGGTCGAGCCCGACCACATCACGCCGTTTGGTCTCCCACGTCGGGGTCGGTAACGAACTTGAAGGTCTTCACGCGATGCGACTGGATGCCCCCACTTATGCCAGATCCGCGCGACCAAGGAAAACGAAATCCCCCACAGCCATCAACTGCTCCGGTGACGGGCCGCTCCGACGCTGAACGGCCGATTCGCATAACATCGCCGACCAACGTCTCTACGAGCACCATGACCTCATCGATCACCGAAGCACGTCCCGTCCCCGGCGTACCCGAACCGCGATATCAGTATCTAGCCACTCCATCGGACACCAACCACACAATCCACGCCCGTGTCACCTGCCCCACCAGCACCCACAACACCCTCGTCAACCACCCCAGCCGACCCCGGTCGCCATCGCGCAACTCCAAGACAGCAACCACATACACCGCCCACTTACCTCAACCAACCACACCTAAACGCCTCAAAACCACCCACCACTAGAGCGCCTGAATTGCCTACCGCGTGCGAGAAATGGTTTGAGGTGAAGAAAGTAACGAAAGATCGACGCGACTGACTATGCCCGAACCTGTCGGGCGTGGCTTGCATGTTTGCACACCCACGAATCACCGGCGGACCGCGATTTCCTCTGGCCGGCGAGAAAAGCACGGTCCGTATGTGCTCTACATGGACACTTCGTCCCGTGAATTTGAGCTCGGGCATGCGAACCTGTACTCGTTAACCCTGCAAGGGTGCTACCTGTTAGCGTGCGGTAGCACCGCGCTAGCTAGACATGCAGCGGCTCCTTTTCCACTGGGCCCAGTCGCCACTGGCCGCCGCCAAGCAGTTCCAGCTGTTGTGCGTGGAGCAGCTCGACTGCGCGCCGATGGCTAACGCTGACGATGATGCAGTCTGGCAGTTCGCTTCGCAGCATTTGGTAGAGTGCGAATTCCAGCCCTTCGTCAAGCGCGGACGTACTTTCGTCGAGGAATATTGCCTTTGGTTTGGTGAGCAGGATACGGGCAAAGGCAATGCGTTGTTGCTCGCCTGGGGATAGTATCTTGGCCCAGTCCCGTTCTTCGTCTAGCCGGTCACACAGCGGGTTGAGGGCTACCTTCGTTAGGGTGTCCCGCACAGTGTCTTCAGGGATGTCGGCGGGCGCATTTGGGTAACACACCACGCCGCGTAGGTTGCCCAGTGGTACATAGGGCAACTGCGATAAGAACATCGTTTCGTTCTTGCCGTCGGGGCGGCTTAGGGTCCCGGAAGCGTATGGCCACAATTCGGCCAGGCTGCGCAGCATTGTGGTCTTGCCTACCCCGGAGCGCCCAGTGATGACCAGTGAACTACCGCAATTAAGTTGCAGGTCGAGCGGGTCAATCAGCTGCTCGCCTGCCGACGTTCGCACCTCGACAGCGACCACATGAACTGTACCATCGTTCGTCGACTTAGCTGTTACGTGGGGCAACTCCCGGCTGCGAGCATTTGCAACGACGAGTCCATGCAACCGGATGATTGCGGCCCGGAAAGCCGCAAATGCGGCATAATTGTTGCGAAAGAACGATAACGAGTCGTGAATATTGCCGAATGCGGTCGCGGTTTGGCCGACGTCCCCCAAGTTAATTTTCCCGGCGAACAGCCGCGGTGCCTGAAGAATCCACGGTAGCGGAACAATGGTCTGGCTTACCGAGGCGTTCCAACCTAGGAATCTTATAGTGCGGCTGACGTACCTGCGGTAATTGTCAATAATCGGTGTGAAGCGCTGCTCCAATTGCTTCCGTTCAGCCTCCTCACCCCGATAAAATGCAACCGCCTCGGCAGCGTCGCGCAACCGCACTAACGCATAGCGGAAGGCGGCGTTGAGTTTTTCGTTGGCAAAGTTCAGCCCGATTAATGGGCGGCCGATCCAGAACGTTATGATCGTTGCTAACAGCACGTAGACAATGACGATCCAGAACATGGCGCGCGGTATTTCGAACTCAAACACGGCGAGCCGACCGGAAAGGTTCCACAAGATCGCGGTGAACGAAATCACCGATATCACCGATTCGACAGCCCCAAACAACAGTGTGCTGCCCGTTCCGTTGGAGGGACCGTTGGGGGTGCCGCCGGCGCCGGCGGTGAAGATATCGATGTCTTGCTGGATACGTTGGTCGGGGTTGTCGATCGTATTGTCGATGAATTGTTCCCGGTAATAGGCGCGCTGGTCCAGCCAGTCAGTTGTGAGGTGGTTGGTAAGCCACATTCGCCAGGCGATGATGAACCGCTGGGTCAGATAAATGTCGGCCATCACGCGGGCAATGAATATGACTGCCAAAATGGAGAAGATTCCGAGCGACATCCAAAAGCCGTGCATACCTGACTGTTTAACCAGGTCGTTCTGTGCGCCGGCGCCTTCGAAGGCTGCTTGCAGCGCGTTATACAAGTCTTTGCTTTGGTAGCTGAACAAAACGTTCAACCGCACGCTGATGACGACCGAGAACAGCAGCACAGCTAGCATCAGCCACACCCCGACCGACTGCGGTCCGATGAAATAGCCGCGGGTAATCCGCCAGTATTGGCGACCCCAGCGGGTGATAAAACTGAGCATTACCAAGACAACGACGCAAGCGGCACTGATCGCCCATGCCTTGGCGATCCACCACAACGAGTCTGGCAGCGCGTAGCCCCAGTTGACAGATGGATAGAATGGTCTTAACTCCACGTTTGATGTCTCCTCGCGATTGAGGCGCTGAAAGCACCTCAATACAGAAATCTCTCGGCGAAGGTACCCGAAAGTCGCGGATAGGCTGCTGATATGAGCACCGACCCTGTCCTGACCCACAGCATTCACGCCGGCCGGCTCGTCGTACGTCGACTCAAAGCCAGCGGTGTCGACACCGTCTTTACGTTGTCAGGTGGGCATCTATTTTCCATTTACGACGGTTGCCGTAGCGAGAGTATCAGGCTCATAGACACGCGCCACGAGCAGACAGCGGCCTTCGCCGCCGAGGGTTGGTCGAAAGTGACCAGGCAGCCAGGTGTGGCTGTACTAACCGCGGGGCCGGGCGTCACCAACGGTATGAGCGCGATGGCGGCGGCGCAGCAGAACCAGTCGCCGCTGGTAGTGCTCGGCGGCCGAGCACCCGCACTGCGATGGGGTATGGGCTCGTTACAGGAGATTGATCACGTGCCGTTCGTGGCTCCGCTAGCCCGTTTCGCCGCCACCGCACAGTCGGCGGATGCCGCCGGCCGGCTTGTCGACGAAGCATTGCAGGCCGCGGTGGTTGCCCCGTCCGGAGTGGGTTTCGTTGATTTCCCGATGGACTATGTGTTTTCCATGGCTGACGACGTTGGCGGTGGTCCTGGCGCTTTGGCCAACTTGCCTGTGGCTCCCGCTGCCAACCCCGAAGCCCTGGACCGGGCTGCCGGCCTGTTAGCCGCGGCGCACCGGCCGGTGATCATGGCCGGGACCAACGTCTGGTGGGGGCACGCCGAGGCCGCGCTACTACGTCTAGCCGAGGAATGCCAGATCCCTGTGCTGATGAACGGAATGGCACGCGGCGTAGTGCCCGCCGACCACCCGTTGGCTTTCTCGCGGGCGCGGGGAAAAGCATTGGGTGAGGCAGATGTGGCACTGGTTGTTGGGGTGCCGATGGATTTCCGGCTGGGCTTCGGCAAGGTGTTCGGGTCACAAACACAGCTCGTGGTGGCGGACCGTGCTGAACCCGATCGCGACTATCCGCGACCCGTCGCGGCCGGGCTCTACGGAGATTTGCCAGCTATTCTCTCGGCGTTGGCTGGAGTCGGTGGGACCGACAGTCAGGACTGGATCCGCGCGCTGCGGACGGCCGAGACCGCCACGCGTGACCTTGAGAAAGCTGAACTGGACGACGACCGGCTCCCGCTGCACCCGATGCGGGTGTACGCTGAGCTCGCGTCGCTGCTGGACCGCGACGCGATTGTCGTGATCGACGCCGGTGATTTCGGGTCTTATGCCGGCCGGGTGATCGACAGCTATCTACCGGGTTGCTGGTTGGACAGCGGGCCGTTCGGTTGCCTGGGTTCGGGCCCTGGCTACGCTCTGGCCGCTAAACTCGCCCGGCCCAACCGTCAAGTTGTCCTGCTGCAGGGCGACGGCGCGTTTGGCTTCAGCGGCATGGAATGGGACACTCTGGTTCGGCACAATGTTCCCGTCGTGTCGGTGATCGGCAACAACGGGATCTGGGGCTTAGAGAAACACCCGATGGAAGCGTTGTACGGCTACTCGGTGGTAGCGGAACTCCGCCCGGGTACTCGCTACGACGAGGTGGTTCGTGCCCTCGGCGGTCACGGCGAGCTGGTGTCGGTGCCCGGTGAGCTTCGGCCTGCACTCGAACGTGCTTTCGTCACCGGTCTGCCGTCGGTCGTGAATGTGCTGACCGATCCGAGTGTCGCCTACCCTCGCCGGTCCAACCTGGCTTGATCACGCCGGCCCGGGCCGCGAATGTCCGCAGATTGCCGGGGTTAGCGGCGTGTCGGTGTACAGGCGCGCTTGCTTGAGGTGATCGGTGGCTAGCGTACCGTTAACCTGTGTCTAAGACGCCTCGCACTCAGCCTGGCCGTCTGAGTAGTCGATTTTGGCGGCTACTCGGCGCCAGCACGGACAAGAACCTAAACTACTCTTCCGCTGAGGTCACTGCTGCGGCGGCTTACCACAAGGAAGCTGCCGATCTGGGCGATGAGCAGTTGCGCAAGGCGTGCGGGTTGCTCAATCTCAACGATCTCGCCGATTCTCGCGACGTCCCCCAATTCCTTGCCATCGTCCGGGAAGCGTCTGAGCGGTCCACGGGTTTGAGGCCTTTTGATGTGCAGTTACTCGGGGCGCTACGCATGCTTGCTGGTGACGTGATCGAGATGGCCACCGGTGAGGGCAAAACTCTCGCCGGCGCGATTGCGGCGGCCGGATACGCCCTTGCCGGCCGGCATGTGCACGTCGTGACGATCAACGATTATTTGGCCCGCCGTGATGCGGAATGGATGGGCCCGCTGCTCGAGGCCATAGGCCTGACGGTGGGCTGGATCACCGCGGAGTCAACACGCGAGGACCGTAAGGCTGCTTACGGCTGCGACGTCACCTACGCCTCGGTCAACGAGATCGGTTTTGATGTGCTGCGCGATCAGTTGGTGACCGACGTCGACGACCTGGTATCGCCCCATCCTGATGTGGCCCTTATCGACGAGGCCGACTCCGTGCTGGTCGATGAGGCATTGGTGCCGCTCGTGTTAGCCGGTGCCACGCATCGGGAGACGCCGCGGCTCGAGATCATCAAGCTGGTCGGCGAGCTGTCCGCCGAATCCGATTATGACACCGATTCCGACAGCCGCAACGTCCACCTGACTGATGTCGGGGCGCGCAAGGTCGAAAAGGCGCTCGGTGGCATCGATCTGTACTCCGAGGAACACGTTGGCACCACGTTGACCGAGGTAAACGTCGCATTGCACGCCCATGTGCTGTTGCAGCGTGACGTGCACTACATTGTCCGAGACGACGCGGTACATCTAGTCAACGCCTCCCGCGGCCGCATCGCACAGCTGCAACGCTGGCCGGACGGCCTGCAGGCCGCGGTCGAGGCGAAGGAGGGCATCGAGACCACCGAGACCGGCGAAGTGCTCGATACCATCACAGTGCAGGCACTGATCAATCGTTACGCCACTGTGTGCGGTATGACCGGCACAGCGCTGGCCGCTGGTGAGCAGTTACGCCAGTTCTACAAGCTCGGTGTGTCACCGATACCGCCGAATACTCCCAACATTCGTGACGACGCGTCGGACCGAGTCTACATCACCGCGGCCGCCAAGAATGACGCGATCGTGGCGCACCTCGCTGAGGTGCACGAAACGGGTCAACCGGTGCTGGTCGGGACCCGTAACGTTGCCGAATCCGAGGAGCTGCACGAGCGGTTGCTGCGACACGGCGTGCCCGCGGTCGTGCTCAACGCTAAAAACGATGCCGAAGAAGCGCGGTTCATCGCGGAAGCCGGCAAATTCGGTGCGGTCACCGTGTCCACCCAGATGGCTGGGCGCGGCACCGATATCCGTCTTGGTGGATCTGACGAATCCGACCACGACAGGGTCGTCGAGCTAGGTGGGCTGCACGTGGTCGGCACCGGGCGGCACCATACCGAGCGATTGGATAACCAGTTGCGTGGCCGGGCTGGGCGCCAGGGCGATCCTGGATCGTCGGTGTTCTTCTCCAGCTGGGAAGATGATGTCATTGCGGCCAACCTCGACCGCAACAAGTTGCCGATGCAGACCGACGAGGATGGCCGCATCATCAGCCTCAAAACCACCGGTTTGCTTGACCATGCCCAGCGTGTTGCGGAGGGTCGGCTGCTGGACGTGCATGCGAATACCTGGCGCTACAACCAGTTGATAGCCCAGCAGCGCGCCATCATCGTGGATCGGCGAAACGCGTTGCTGAGTAGTGCAACCGCGCGCGAGGAGCTCGCAGAGCTGGCGCCCAAGCGTTACGAGGAGCTGGCTCAGGCACTGCCCAAAGAGGAGGCCGAAGAACGGCTCGAGACGATCTGCCGATTGATCATGTTGTATCACCTCGACCGTGGCTGGGCCGATCATCTGGCGTATCTGGCTGACATTCGTGAAAGTATCCATTTGCGCGCGCTCGGCCGGCAAAGTCCTCTGGACGAGTTTCACCGGTTGGCGGTGAACGCGTTTGCTTTGCTGGCCGCCGACGCGATCGAGGCGGCCCAGCAGACGTTCGAAACCGCGAATATCCTTGATGGGGCGCCAGGACTGGATTTGTCCAAACTAGCGCGGCCGACGTCGACGTGGACCTACATGGTCAATGATGCCCCGCTGTCCGATGACACGCTTTCTCCCTTGAGCCTACCCGGGGTTTTCCGCTGAGGTCCGATTGCTTTCGGCCCGTTATCCGGACCGTCATATCGCCAGGCTAAGGTCACTGCTCATGGAGTCGGTGTGTCCGCCCAATCGGGTGCTGACAGTGCCCAATTTGCTCAGCGCTGTCCGCCTGGCGCTGATCCCGGCGTTTGTCTACGTTCTGCTGGTCATGCACGCCGATGGCTGGGCGGTGGTGATTCTGGTGTTCAGCGGTGTCTCGGACTGGGCCGACGGCAAGATTGCCCGGCTGCTGGATCAGTATTCGCGGTTGGGTGTGCTGCTTGACCCCGCTGTCGATCGGCTGTACATGGTGACGATCCCCGTCGTGTTGGCGTTGAGCGGGATCGTGCCGTGGTGGTTTGTCGTCGCTCTACTGGCACGTGACGTGCTACTGACCGCAACGCTGCCGTTGCTGTGGAGTCGCGGACTGCTGTCATTACCGGTGACCTATATCGGTAAGGCGGCGACGTTCAGCTTGATGGTCGGCTTTCCATTCGTTCTTCTAGGAACTTGGGACACGTTGTGGAGCCGTGTTCTGGGGGCCTGCGGTTGGGCGTTTCTGATCTGGGGTACCTATGCGTACCTGTGGGCATTCGTGCTGTATGTGGTGCAGATGACGATGGTGGTGCGGTGGATGCCTAAGATCAAGCACCAAGCCCATCGTCAGTTTGCGGGAAAGGCCAGATGAATATGGCCGAACGTGAGCGACAGCTCAGCGGCTATGACCCGAAAGCGGGCTAGAATCTTCACGCGGAAGCCCGCCCAAGAAGGTCCCGGTGTGCCCTCGCTGCCGTGTGCTTCGTTGTCCCGTACGTTTCGATCCCGGTTACGTCCGCGGCAGCTGCTGAGCGTGGCTGCTCAACCATGCCGCGCGCCTGCGCTTTCAGTTGGATCTAGCAAGGGTTGGTAGCTGGCTCTGGTCACCACGGTATTTGCTGTCGTGGCTGCACAAGCTTGTTTGGTCACACCTGGTGTGCGCGCCGCCCAGCAGTTACTGGTGGCAAGTGTGTTCTACCCAGGCCTGTTGCGGCCAAGCTAGATCAACAGCGCAGTGTGCTTTCGGCTCAAGTCGACGATGTGCAGCAGCTCGGGCTCGCACACAACGCCGAGGGTCGACGACTGCCGACCGCCTCGATGTGCTTAGCATAGCGGCCGCCAGCACACTAAATCATCGGGCCTGGTTTGACGGTGAGTGTAACCAACCCCAGTTTAGGCTCTAATATCTTTCCGATGTGTCCAAGCAACGCATATTCCAAGCAACGCATATAAAGGGCAGTCGGTAAATCATTCTAGACCGCGACCTGCAACTTATCGTTAACCCGTTGTGAGCGAGCGGTGCTGAGACAATCTCAGTTGATGGCGCACGGATTGGGCCTAATGTGACTATTCGGCAGGCCGGTGGAGCGATCCTGGTTGACAACAATCCCTACACATCCTCGCCGGTGGGGTCACCGCAATCCATGCTGGACGTGTTCGACGACAGCCCCTGTTGTCCAGCGCCTCAGGCTGCTGGAAGCCTCCTACGGCGTCGGTGTCAGCGTAGAAAACATCGCCTACGGTCTCACGTTGCCCGCTGGAGCGATCCGAGGTATCAAATTGGCCAAACAATTGGGTCCTAGTGAGACAAAGTCTGAGACAAAGTCCGCGTGATAATGATTCCCCTTGGGGCAACTCGTAGGGAATCCGACCATTATGCTACGGTCTCGTAGTGCTTGCGATTGGCATCGTCCTGGGCCTAGCTTTTCACTCTAGCGAACCTGAGCTCATCTAACCAGTATTTGCCGATCGCTGTGGTCGCTGCGCTCGACGCGGTGTTCGGCGGACTGTGTGCCTATCTTGAGCGGATCTTTGACCCGAAGGTGTTCGTTATTTCGTTCGTATTCAACGTCTCGATGGCTGCCCTGATCGTCTATGTCGGCTACCAGCTGGGCGTTGGTACGCAACTATCCACGGCGATCATTGTGGTGCTGGGTATTCGTATCTTTGGCAGTGCCGCCACGCTGCGGCGCAGGCTGTTCGGGGCGTGACATGCACTGGTGACGATGCAGAGCGAAAGAGTGATATGTGGGAAGAGAAGCGGTGCCATGACCGATATGAGGTCAGCGTGTACCAGGATCCCCTGGTACACGCTGGTCCCCCAGAATGGGAAGGTTGTGACGAGCCAAATCGGCATGACTCAACCCAACACCGACCCCAAAGCTCGTGAAGCGGCGCGCCATGGGCGCAACGAACTACCGCCGACTATCCGCGACAACTTAGCGGGTCGCTATGCCGCACGGGACTGTCCGGGTCACTGCGGAGCGGTCGCTCGCGTCTGGCGTTTGGAACGCTAGTGATCCTGTTGTGCTTGCTCTTGGGGATCGCCATTGTCACCCAGGTCTGCCAGACCAAGTCCGATGATTCCTTAAAAACTGCGCGTTCTGCCGACCTGTTGGTGCTGCTAGGTCCGTTACGGCAACGCGAGGTCACGTTAACACCTAAGTGACCGAACTACAGAACATGTTGAACGTGTCGCAAGCATCAGGCAACACCGATCAGGCCGCCATCCCATCCAAAGCGCCCAGACTCGATTGGCTGTGCTGTTCATACTGGTCGGTGCCGTCGGCGTCACTGGGCCGGGTGTCACGTTGACGATCGACGATACCGGCCCCGGGGTCGTGCCCCAAGCAATGCTTGACGTGATCAACAAGTTGTGTGCCGCCGGCGCCGAGGCGATCGAGATCAATGATGCATACCAGTCGGTACGGGTCGGTATCGATACCTGGGTGGTCAGGACAGCGTCAAATGCGTTGGCCGCGTGGTGTCGGTGCAACAAGTCGATCGAGTGGACGTAACCGCCTTGCGGCCACCAAAATCGCACCAATACGCTCAGCCCGTCAAGTAGATCACCGACCAGAATAGGATTACCGTGAGTGATATCCCGTCCGATCTGCATTACACTGCTGAGCATGAGTGGATTCGGCGCAGTCGCGAAGACACCGTCCGGGTCGGGCTCACCGACTTCGCGCAGTCGACACTGGGTGATGTGGTTTTCGTCCAGCTGCCAGAAGTTGGCGCTGAGTTAGCGGCGGGCAAATCCTTCGGCGAAGTGGAATCGACGAAATCGGTGTCGGACTTGTATGCACCGGTGTCGGGTACAGTGTCGGCGGTAAACACCGATCTGGAAGGCAGTCCCCAACTAGTGAACTCTGACCCATACGGCGCTGGCTGGCTACTGGATGTTCACGTCTCCGACGTCGGGGCTTTGGAGTCAGCTATCGCAACGCTGCTTGACGCCGAGACTTATCGCGGCACGCTAACCAAATGATGATTGCTAGGGTGCTTGGCAATCCCACGTGACGATGATGCGGACGCCGGGCTGCTCGAGGAGGAGCTGGGCAATGAGGGTCCGATCCTGTGGTGGTTGGCGCATTGCAGACCGCCGCGCGGTACGGTCGACACATGAGCCCTAGATGGCTGTAATCGGCAGTACCAGGTGGAGAACCTAGCGGGAAGCCGGGCCGAGTGGCCCGGGTCAGGCAACGCCACAGCGGCCAGTAAGGAGCAGCGGGTGACGGACATGGACTCAGGAAGACAAGAAGACCAGACTTCTGACGAAGTCACCGTGGAGACGACTTCGGTCTTCCGCGCCGACTTCCTCAACGAACTGGACGCTCCAGCACAGGCAGGTGCTGAGAGCGTGGTATCCGGGGTTGAAGGACTTCTGGCGGGCTCGGCGTTGCTGGTCGTCAAACGGGGGCCAAACGCCGGATCGCGCTTTTTACTCGACCAGGCCATCACCTCCGCCGGCCGACACCCTGACAGCGACATCTTCCTCGATGACGTCACGGTGAGCCGCCGTCACGCCGAATTCCGGTTAGAAGGTAATGAGTTCCATGTCGTCGATGTTGGCAGCCTCAACGGCACCTACGTCAACCGTGAGCCGGTGGATTCTGCGGTATTGGCAAACGGTGACGAAGTGCAGATCGGCAAATTCCGCTTAGTGTTCCTGATCGGTTCCAAGCAGGATGACGACACCGGGCGAACCGCAGGCAAGTGAGTGCGCCCGATAGCCCGGCACTGGTCGGGATGTCGATTGGGGCGGTCTTGGATCTGCTGAGGTCGGATTTTCCTGATGTGACAATCTCCAAGATTCGTTTCCTGGAGGCTGAGGGGCTCGTGACCCCTCAGCGTTCTGCATCGGGGTACCGGCGGTTCACCGCGTATGATTGTGCACGGCTGCGGTTCATCCTAACTGCACAGCGCGATCACTATCTACCGCTGAAGGTTATTAGGGCGCAGCTGGACGCCCAGCCTGATGGTGAGTTACCATCATTCGGGTCGCCTTATGTCGCACCCCGATTGTTTTCGGTGACGGGCGGCCCGGGTGCCGGTGTCGGATCGGGGGTCGGATCCGACATCCCGGCGGTATCGCCCGCCGGCGTCCGGCTGAGTCGAGAAGACCTCTTGGACCGCTCAGGAGTGGCAGACGACTTGTTGACGGCGCTGCTCAAGGCCGGTGTGATTACCACCGGGCCGGGCGGATTTTTCGATGAGCATGCAATCGTGATCCTCCAATGCGCGCGGGCGCTGTCCGAGTACGGTGTTGAGCCGCGGCATCTGCGAGCCTTCCGGTCAGCGGCTGACCGCCAGTCCGACCTGATCGTCCAAATCGCCGGGCCGATCGTCAAAGCCGGTAAGGCCGGTGCCCGTGACCGCGCCGACGACTTGGCGCGTGAGGTTGCTGCGCTCGCCATCACTTTGCACACTTCGTTGATCAAATCTGCGGTTCGCGGCGTTCTACACCGCTGAGGATTAGACTTCGTTCGACAGCTTGGTGTTCGGCGGCGTGGCAAGGCACGGTGTCTACCGTGTCGTCGTGCCGAGCCTGAATCGAACACAGCGGCAAGTGCGGAGGGCGGACAAAGATGGGTGAAGTTCGTGTTGTCGGCATTCGTGTCGAGCAGCCGCAGAACCAGCCGGTGCTGTTGCTGCGAGAAGCCAATGGTGACCGTTATCTGCCAATCTGGATCGGCCAGTCGGAGGCCGCCGCGATTGCGCTGGAGCAGCAAGGTATCGAACCGCCCCGTCCACTGACGCACGATCTGATCAGAGACGTCATTGCCGCGCTTGGGCATTCACTTAAAGAGGTGCGGATCGTCGATCTACAGGAAGGCACTTTTTACGCTGATCTGATCTTCGATCGCAATATCAAGGTCTCGGCGCGTCCTTCGGACTCGGTGGCGATCGCTTTGCGGGTCGGTGTTCCGATCTACGTCGAGGACGTCGTGCTTGCTCAAGCCGGCCTGCTGATTCCCGACGAAAATGATGAGGAGGTCGGCGGCGCTGTTCGCGAGGATGAGGTAGAGAAGTTCAAGGAGTTTCTCGACAGCGTGTCGCCTGACGATTTCAAAGCGACCTAGCCCAGCGACGATGCGCGCCGTGTAACGATGGGCGTGAAGGCGGGTACGGACGCTTGCGCTAACATCACGAATGCGTCTCGTATAGCACTGCGATGCGACACGCCTAGTGGATAGTGCTGACAGATTTTAGCGACGGTCATATTTTGATGACCACTTCAGGTAGGGCAACTACCGAACAGCGTATGCTTTTTAGCACTCGGGCCTGACCAAACATGGCTACCGAGGGGAGCCAATGACGCATCTAGTGACCAGAGCGCGATCGGCGAGAGGAAACACCGTGAGCGAGCAGCCACGTCAAGGTCAGCTGGACCTTGCGGACTACCGGGACACCCCGACCGCTACAACCCATGGTGACATTGGCCTCAATGGCCCTACCGCAGTAAGCGGACCAGCACAACCCGGACTCTTCCCTGACGACTCCGTGCCTGACGAGTTGGTTGGCTACCGCGGGCCCAGCGCCTGCCAGATCGCCGGGATCACGTACCGCCAGCTGGACTATTGGGCACGGACGTCATTAGTGGTTCCATCTATCCGGGGTGCGGCTGGCTCCGGCAGCCAGCGCCTGTACTCGTTCAAGGACATCCTGGTTCTCAAGATCGTCAAGCGATTGCTCGACACCGGTATCTCGTTGCACAATATTCGGGTTGCCGTTGACCATTTACGCCAGCGTGGCGTTCAGGATCTAGCCAATATCACTTTGTTCTCCGACGGCACTACGGTGTATGAGTGCACGTCGGCAGAAGAGGTTGTCGACCTGTTACAAGGCGGGCAGGGCGTGTTCGGTATTGCCGTGTCCGGCGCTATGCGTGAGCTGACCGGCGTGATCGACGACTTCCGTGGTGAGCGCGCCGATGGTGGCGAGTCGATAGCTGCGCCGGAAGACGAACTGGCTTCCCGGCGCAAGCATCGCGACCGTAAAATTGGCTAACTGCAGCGTAGTTAGCGGCTTCCTATTGTTTACCCTCGCGTGCGAGGCGGAGGGTAAAGTTGGATCTGCATCGCCCTCACGCGGGAGAGTTCTGTGACCGTCAGTTACGAACGCGATGTTGGCAACATCATCGCGTTGCGCTCTAACTTTACATCAGGAGTTTCTGAGTGTCGGTACCGAACTCATCGAACAAGCAGACCTGCTTTACAGCCCGGCATATTGGCCCTAACAGCGAGGACGTTGCGACCATGCTTGCAGTCATCGGCGTCGAATCGCTAGACGATCTGGCAGCTAAGGCAGTTCCTAGCGACATTCTCGATAATGTCACCGACACCGGCGTTGCACCGGGCCTGGACCGGTTGCCGCCGCCGGCTACCGAGTCCGAGACGCTAGCCGAGCTAGGTGCGCTTGCTCGTGCTAATACCGTTGCCGTATCGATGATCGGGCAGGGCTACTACGACACCCTCACGCCAGCGGTGCTGTCGCGCAACATCTTGGAGAACCCGGCCTGGTATACTCCCTATACGCCGTACCAGCCCGAAATCAGTCAGGGTCGGCTGGAAGCGTTGCTGAATTTCCAGACTCTGGTCAGCGATCTTACTGGCTTGGAGATCGCAAACGCATCGATGCTCGACGAGGGCACAGCAGCAGCCGAGGCCATGACATTGATGTACCGTGCTGCCCGCAGTACGGCGAGCCGGGTGGTCGTTGACGTCGACGTGTTTGCCCAGACTGTCGCAGTGTTCGCCACTCGGGCCAAACCGTTAGGCATCGACATCGTTGTGGCCGACCTACGCGAAGGACTACCGGACGGTGAGTTCTTTGGCGTCATCACCCAACTTCCCGGAGCCAGCGGCCGGATTACCGACTGGACCGCTTTAATCGCCCAGGCCCACAGCCGCGGCGCATTGGTCGCTGTCGGTGCCGATCTGTTAGCGCTGACGTTGATTACGCCACCGGGCGAGATCGGCGCCGACGTCGCATTCGGTACTACTCAGAGGTTCGGCGTGCCAATGGGATTTGGTGGCCCGCATGCTGGATACCTCGCCCTGCACACTAAGCATGCCCGTCAGCTGCCGGGTCGGTTGGTAGGTGTTTCTGTCGACAGCGACGGCACACCGGCCTACCGGTTGGCGCTGCAGACCCGCGAGCAACATATCCGCCGAGACAAGGCGACAAGCAACATCTGCACCGCACAGGTGCTGTTGGCGGTGATGGCTGCGATGTACGCCAGTTACCATGGTGCCGAGGGATTGACCGGTATCGCGCGGCGGGTGCATGCACAGGCACGCGCCCTGGCGGCCGGTCTGTCCGCAGCCGGTGTTGAGGTGGTACACCAGGCGTTCTTCGACACCGTGCTGGCCCGGGTACCCGGCCGGACGGTGCAAATTCAGGGCGCTGCGAAGGAGCGCGGTATCAATGTCTGGCTCGTGGACGGCGACCATGTTTCGGTGGCCTGTGACGAGGCCACCACCGATGAGCACATCACGGCCGTGTTGGCGGCGTTCGCAGCGACGCCGGCGCGGGCGAGCTTCGCCGGTCCGGATATCGCGACCCGAACCTCGGCGTTCCTGACGCATCCGACATTTACCAAGTACCGCACCGAAACTTCAATGATGCGGTACTTGCGTGCCTTGGCGGATAAGGATATCGCTCTGGACCGCAGCATGATTCCGCTCGGTTCGTGCACGATGAAGCTCAACGCCGCCGCCGAGATGGAGTCGATTACCTGGCAGGAATTCACGCGCCAGCATCCATTCGCACCAGTATCAGACACCCCCGGGCTGCGTCGTCTCATTAGCGACTTGGAGAGCTGGCTGGTGCAGATTACCGGCTACGATGCGGTTTCCTTGCAGCCCAACGCGGGCTCTCAGGGGGAGTACGCTGGTCTGTTGGCGATTCACGACTACCACGTCAGCCGAGGGGAACCGCACCGCAACGTCTGTTTGATTCCGTCAAGCGCGCATGGCACCAACGCCGCATCGGCGGCGTTGGTCGGTATGCGCGTGGTCGTGGTGGGTTGCCACGATAACGGTGACGTTGATCTTGACGATCTACGTATCAAGCTCAGCGAGCATGCCAACCGGCTGTCCGTGTTAATGATCACCTATCCGTCCACACACGGCGTCTATGAGCATGACATTGCCGAGATCTGCGCGGCGGTGCATGACGCCGGTGGTCAAGTTTATGTCGATGGGGCCAACCTCAACGCGCTGGTCGGCCTGGCCCGGCCGGGCAAGTTTGGTGGCGACGTCAGCCACCTGAACCTGCACAAAACGTTTTGCATCCCGCACGGTGGCGGAGGACCAGGAGTCGGGCCGGTGGCGGTTCGTTCGCATTTGGTCTCGTTTCTGCCGGGTCACCCCTTTGCTCCCGAACTGCCGCAAGGTCAGCCGGTGTCGTCGGCGCCGTATGGGTCCGCCTCACTCCTGCCGATCACGTGGGCCTATATCAGGATGATGGGCGCCGACGGTCTGCGAACGGCATCGCTGACCGCAATCGCCTCGGCCAACTACATAGCCCGTCGGCTCGACAAATACTTCCCGGTGCTGTACACCGGCGAGAACGGAATGGTCGCCCACGAGTGCATCCTGGACTTGCGACCGATCACCAAGTCGGTTGGTGTGACTGTCGACGATGTTGCTAAACGCTTGGCGGATTATGGTTTTCACGCGCCCACGATGAGCTTCCCGGTGCCCGGAACGCTGATGGTGGAACCCACCGAGAGTGAGAGCCTGGCCGAAATTGATGCATTTTGCGAGGCCATGATCGCCATCCGTGGCGAGATCGCCCGCGTCGGTGCAGGGGAGTGGTCTGTTGAGGACAACCCACTACGCGGCGCACCGCACACCGCTGAGTGCCTGCTGGCCTCCGACTGGGATCATCCGTATACCCGAGAAGAGGCCGCTTATCCGCTTGGCAAAGCGTTCCGGCCGAAGGTGTGGCCGCCGGTGCGTCGTATCGACGGTGTCTACGGCGACCGCAATTTGGTGTGCTCGTGCCTGCCGGTGGAGGCGTTCGTCTGAGCCGGCCCCGAACCATCCAGCCTAAGCTCTCGAGGATTATCGCCGGCTTGAAATTACTTGGCAGTGTGCATGTTCGACCAGGATGTTATTCGGGAGCGTCTCGCGCATACACGGCAGCGTAGGGTCAAGTCTGAAGGCAAAATCCTTCATGTCCTACACAAACAAGGGCGGTTTGGTACCGAGTTTGGCTGACACTTCTTACACGTGCCGTGCCCGCAGAGGACGGGCGGCCAGGCAGGATCTGCTTGGGCATTTTCGGCTATGCTCAACCGTGCTGTGGCGTTGGGTTATACCGCCCAGTAATGTGCTATCACCGCGGTGCTGAGTCGGCGCTCTGTTCTGGTGGGGATACAGCCTCTCGACAAAGAAATTTTATCGCAGGATCGGGTAGCTGCATCGGCAGGCTGTACACTACTCCTGCTGACGGTCTTTGTTGTCCACGTGTCTGTCGGCTAAAATCAGGTATTTCCTAAAATTCATGCCGCGCACCCGAGCGGCACGCTCGACCGCGACCGTCATGCTGATCCGTTCCACCCCAGTCCTCGTTCATCGTCAGGTAGTTGTCTGCGGTCTTGGTTCAGGTCAACGACCAACTTGCCCACCACTTGGGGAGGTGTTCGTGTATTTTGCAGCTGAATCCCGCGGGACGCTTAGAGAACCCGAAATCGAGATCATCGGGCGCGATGCAGCGAAGCCGATCACGCAGTGCGACCACAATGTTGTGGTACATGAAGCTCCAGGTGGGATTGCCGTGGCACAACAACATTGGCCGGGGCATCTCCATCGTCGATGTAATGGATGCGCCCTCGTGAGCTGTCGAAACAGTCCGACGGAAATAGGTACAGCTGGGGATCTGGAATGCATTCAACGTTCATTGCGCTCCGTACCGCGTCGACGAGCTCAGCTCAAAAATGTGTTGATCGCGGTAGCGAGGTCAAGAGAGGCCGACGTCGACAAGTTCTGGTAGCTTCCTCCGCTGATCTGGGCGACAGCTTTCCAGGTTGCCTGGTCGGGGTCGGTCCCGAAGTCGATGACGTTTACCGCGATCGGTTTGGCCGGGTCGGCACTGGTGCGTATGAAATCCTGCAGCCTCGCTCCGTCCAGGGTTTGGTCGGTGTGCGGTCCAGCAGTGATCACCAATACCGAATTCGTTTGGCCAACGTGGTAATTGGCCAGCATCTCCTGGTAGATCATTCGCAGCGTGGTAAATGACACCGCACCGCCGTTGGATGAGTATTGCTTGTCCAGCGCAGCCGTCAGCGCTGCTGAGCGGGGCTGGCCGTTGACTGGGTCGGCCAGCTGACCGGTTGTCACTTCTGTTTGACCCTTGTGGCCGTCGAATGTCCACAGGCCCATGACTGAGGTGGGCGGCATCGCATTGATCTTGTCGTCCAGGGCCGCCACGACGTTGGCCAACCGGGTTTTGCCGCCCTCATCGGTGGGCATCGACTGGTCTAGCATGATAGTCGCTGCTACTCCGCTAGACGGCTGGATCATTTCTTCGACCAGTGTGGCGCGCATCCCGTCGTCACCTACCGAGACGGTGGAAGGCACCGCCGCGAAACTGGTAACGGAACTGCTCGGCGGTGTGACGCCGTTAACTCGAAAACCAGCTTTAGCCAGCTTCGCTAGCTGGTCGGGTTTTTGCACGAACCGAGCAAACTCACTGGCCGCTGCGGCTTGTTCCTGTGTCAGCCACGAGCCGTTGAGCAGCACCGCGGGATAGTCAGCAACAGGCGCAGGCCCGTGCGGTAGCCAGGATCCCAAAGCGCTCTTGGCGTCTGACAATGACTGGCCGCGTTGGAATAGCTGCTGCTCGGTGGTGATCACAGCGTGCACTGGTGCAGTTGCTACGTCACCGGGTTTGAGCAGTGTGCTCATCGCTTCTGCCCAGGTGCTGTCGGCGAGTTTGGGTTGGGCGCTCATTAGGGTGCGCACTGCTCCCACGCCCTGGATTGCAGGTGCACCAGCAGGTACCGACGCAGTCGCTACCGCCTCGCCGGCCAAAAACGTGGCGTCGCTGTTGCCGTTCATCGGCAAGGCCAGCCGGAGTGATCCCCAGGCCGGCAGGTTCAAATCAGCCAAGGAGTTCGGATTGGTTTGCAGGCCGGGCAGTGCTGCCCAGCCCTTGTTGGCGAGGGCCTGCTCGAATTCGGGCCGAACCGCTAGCAGCACTGGCGACGTCACCAGAGAATGGCTTTCGCTGATTGTCTTCTGATCCGCGGTCACGGCGAGCCGTGCTGCGGAGATCGAGCTGCCCGGTATCCACAGTGCCGGTTTGTCCCCTAAATTAGCTGGCCAACTGTCGTTGAAACCAGTGAGGGCTGCCTCCGAGCCGACAGGTTTGACAGTCACCATCATGCAGTGGTCGCCCACCGGTCGGGCGGATGCGTTGTAACTTTGGGCGAACTCTTGCAGGTAATCGGCGATCGACGGATCGGCGACGACAGCGACCGTCTGGTGACCACCTACGCAGCGTGCGGCTGCCTGGTGCTTGCGATTGTTCAAGATATGGCCGAGGAAACTCCACATGATCACCGCGCCCACTAGCACCACGACCGCGACGAGGGTCGCGATCACGCCGATGCTGACCCCTCGTCGTCCGCCGTCACTGCGGTGTCCGCCTTGCCATTTGCCGACGCTACGGTGGCTAGCTTTGAATAGGTGCGACAGGCTGGTCGGTGCCTGTGAGCTAGTCGACGAGCCCGCGGGTCGGGGAGGAAAGTCTGGGTGGTCGTCGGCTGCACCATCGACAAAAAGGTCCTCGTTGCGGTCTTCCGCCCAGTAACTCTGGTAATCGATGGTTTCGTCGAGAGCCTCGGGTGTGGAGTCAGCCGGATGCTCTGCTCCGTGCGGGTAGCTCCGGTAGCTCGGCGAGCCGGTAGCCGCTGGTTCAAAAACAGGCTCTGGGTACCCCATCCTGCTTTGGTAGCCGTGATCTATCTCGTCGCTCTGATCCGGCCCGGATGCAGCAAATTGGTTAGATGGCTGATCGATGGAATCCTCAGGGTCGGGCATGCTGTGCCTACCCATACCGGTATTCGCCGCCTTTCTGTTGATCCGTGTCTGATCTGGTTTGAACTCGGCGCCGAGTTTAGTCATCGACTACATAACCGTATGCCGAGCTGGCGTAAGGCAGCGGTTCTATCTAGATGGACCCGATTCTGTCCTTAGCCGCGGCGCGGCTGGTGGTGCTCTCACAGCTGGCCGCCAGCAGCCTGCATCCGTCACCGGTTCTGTGCCTTGAATTCGCGACGACGGCGATGCAGGATCGGCTCGGTATAGCCGTTGGGCTGTTGTGCGCCGGACAGTATCAGTTCCTGCGCCGCTAGGAACGCGATGCTGTCATCGAAATTAGGCGCCATCGGGCGATATGCTGGGTCTTCGGCGTTTTGCTGATCGACTAACGGCGCCATCCGTTCCAGGCTGGCCCGCACGTCCTCGCTGGTGATTACGCCGTGGCGCAGCCAGTTTGCTAGCAACTGGCTCGAGATCCGCAGGGTGGCGCGGTCCTCCATTAGTGCCACATTGTGGATGTCAGGCACCTTCGAGCAACCGATACCCTGGTCCACCCAGCGCACCACATAACCGAGGATGGACTGACAGTCATTATCGACCTCCTCGCGGATCTCCTCGGGAGCCCAGGCCAGTTTCTTGGCCAACGGAATGGTCAACAGCTGGTCAACGGTGGCACGTCTCTGGCCGGTCAGTTCTTGTTGCACGGCAGCCACGTCGACCTGGTGGTAGTGCATCGCATGCAGCGTGGCCGCAGTGGGCGAGGGTACCCACGCGGTGGTGGCGCCCGCCTTAGGCTGGCCGATCTTCTGCTCGACCATATCAGCCATTAATTCGGTCATTGCCCACATGCCCTTGCCGATCTGTGCTTTGCCCTTGAAGCCTGCGGCTAGTCCGATGTCAACATTGGCGTCCTCGTAGGCTTTGATCCAGGTGCTGTTTTTCATCGCACCCTTACGAATCATCGGGCCGGCCTCCATTGAGGTGTGGATCTCGTCGCCGGTGCGGTCCAAGAAGCCAGTGTTGATAAACACGACCCGATCGGCGGCGGCCTTGATGCACGCCTTCAAATTGAGTGTCGTACGCCGCTCCTCATCCATGATGCCGACCTTCAAGGTGCCCTGCGGCAACCCCAGCACGTCTTCGACGCGGCTGAACAGCTCGCAAGTGAACGCAACCTCCGCGGGACCGTGCATTTTCGGCTTGACGATGTAGATGGAACCGGTGCGGCTGTTGGTCAGTGGGCCATTAGCTTCGCCGGTTTTGAGTCCGTGGATTGCGGCCAGACCGGTGAACACTGCATCTATGATGCCCTCGAACACTTCTTTTTCCTGACCGTCACCTCCGTCCACGAGAATCGCGTCGCTGGTCGTCAGATGGCCCACGTTGCGGACGAACAACAGGCTGCGCCCGGGCAGGGTCAATTCACCGCCGTCGGGCGTGGTGTAGCTGCGGTCGGCGTTGAGCACGCGGGTGAAGGTCTTGCCGTCCTTGTTGACTTCCTCGGTTAAGTCACCTTTGTTCAGGCCGAGCCAGTTGCGGTAGCCGCGTACCTTGTCGTCGGCGTCGACGGCAGTGACTGAGTCTTCGAAGTCCATGATCGTGGTGATGGCCGATTCCAGGATCACATCCTTGATGCCGACGGGGTCAGTCTTGCCTATTGGTGATTCCGGGTCGATCAAGACCTCGATGTGCAGGCCGTGATTGGCCAACAGCACCGACCAGTTGGAGGATCGCAACTGGCGATTGTAGCCGACAAACTTTTCGGGACTGGCTAATCCGGTGGAATTCGTGCCGATGGCGATCTGAAGCTGGCCGTCGAAGATGCTCACTCCCGTAGCGTTAGTCCATGAGTCAGAAGCCAGCGGGACGGCCTGATCCATAAACTTGCGTGCGTAGGCGATCACCTTGTCGCCGCGAATCTTGTTGTACTCAGAGCCCTTTTCGGCTCCCTCGGTTTCCGGTATGGTGTCGGTGCCATATAGAGCGTCGTAAAGGGAGCCCCAGCGGGCGTTGGCGGCGTTGAGTGCGAACCGTGCGTTAAGTACCGGCACCACCAGCTGCGGGCCGGCGGTCATGGTGATCTCGTCGTCTACTCCTGAGGTGCTGATGGTGAAGTCATCGGGTTCAGGCAGCAGATAGCCGATATCGATGAGGAACTGCCGATAAGCATCCACGTCGAATGGCTCGATCACACGATGGCGGTGCCATTTGTCAATCTGGGCCTGCAGCTCATCGCGGGAGTTCAGCAAACTTTGGTTTTGCGGGGTGAGGTCGGCGACGACCTTGGCGACGCCCGACCAGAAGCTGTTTGGGTTGATGTCGGTGCCAGGCAGGGCTTCGTTGTTGACGAAGTCGTAAAGCACACGGGCGACGCGCAAATTCCCCGCCGACACGCGATCAGTCATGGTTCTCCTCCATATTGGGCTTACTGGCGGCCCCAACGGTCCCCGATGTGGCTCTCACGGTCTACGCGCATAAGCCTACCGGCCAACAGCCTGACGAGCGTATTCCGGCCGACCCGCAACAGCAGGTCAACAGCTTCATCGGTCGCCCGAGGCTTGGTTTTGCGAAACGTGTGTTGATAACACACCTAACCGATCTAGTTAGGTGTAACAATTAAAGCTCATACGGGCTGCTGGCGGCTCTACCCGGTGCTTAGTTTCAGTGTGTCCCGTTGTGCATGGTGCCGTAGATCGTTCACTAGATCCTCCATCGCCACCAACGCGACTACCTCGCCACCATCGGCAGTCACCAGTGCCAGATGGCTGTTGCTGCGACACATCTGCGAAAAGCATCGGCCAACGGCAGTGATTCGGGCACCTCGGGCAGTGGACGTACGAGTGCCAGATCGATCACGGTCTGCGGATCATCGCCGAGCGTCAACACATCCTTTATGTGCAGATATCCCACGAACTCGCTGTCGAGACCAACAACCGGAAACCGATAATAGCCGGTTTGGGCTAGGGCCCGTTCGACCGCGTCAACAGTTGAGCTACAGCCGGCTGTCGCTACCGGCACTGCTCGGATATCAGCAAGCAGCCGTGCAACATCGGCGACCACTCTAGTGCGAATCTGCAGTGCTCGCGTCAGCCACTTGTGTTCTTCTTGATCCAGCAGACCCTTTGATACCGATTCGGAAATCATCTCGCTAAACTTGGCTGTGGAAACTGTGATGTCGAGTTCGTCTTTCGACTCTACGCCCAGCCCGCGCAATACCGCGTTGGTGCATGTTGTTGTAGAGAACAATGAACGGTTGGGTAGCACGCACGTAGATCAGGCAGAATGGTAATAGCAACGTTGCTGTTCGTTCCGGATCGGCCAGGGCGATATTCTTGGGTACTACCTCGCCGAACAGCACATGTAGGGGCGACCAACAGCGCCAACGTAATCACCAGCGACAGGATGTGCAGCAGCGGAGGTGACGTACCGGTCAGCTGACACGATGTCCGCAACAGCTTGGTCGCTGCCGCCTCGCTAATCTTGGCGAGCAGTATCGAGGGTTACGGTGACAGCTAGTTGAGCTCCTGCCAGCATAGACGAGAGCTGCTCGCTGGCGCATCACGATGATTCCGCTCGTTCTGCCCTGTTCGGTCAACGCTTCAAGGCGGTCGCGACGGGGCTGAGATCAGCGAGAATTCCGCGCCGAAGAAAAACGCGTTTGGTTCCGATTAGCACGGTAGCCGCCAGCAGTACCAGAATGTTTTGCATCAGCCCAGTCCTAGGCTGGATTTGTGATAATCGCCCGGTTAATTGCCCCGCTTAGTCAGCGCAAGCAAGTCGATCCGACGGCTGTCCATCTGGACCACGGGCGGCTTGCCGTGCCTGCGTCCGCCAGGCCATTTGCGTCTAAGGCGGCCAGCTCCACCGTTTCCCCAACTACCGGAATGTGACCGAGCTTCCGGAGCACGAGCCTACCAATCTTTTCCTATGGCCCTTCGGAGGCTCGATATCCGATGGCGCTGACCACCTCGTCAATGCGCAGCAAACCCGATACCTGCCGGCCGCCACTACGTCTGGGGTGGCGTCGTCATATTCGTCGCGGAAATCGCTCACGATTTTCTTAGATCAAATCCTCGACAGTTAACATACCGGCAGTGCTGCCGTACTAGTCGACAACCAATGCGGTCTGCAGACTATCCGTGCAGATTTGCGCCATCACCGCATTGCCGTCCAGCGTTGACGGCACAACCGTGACTGGCTTTGCGACTGTGGTCAACAGCGTGCTAGCGCGATCGGCGGATGGAACTTCGAAAACCTGCTTTACGTGAACAATGCCAACAGTTGCGTCGAGGTCACCATCGACAATTGGGAAACGCGAGAACCCGGACGCAGCGGCGGTCGCAACCAGGTCGCTGACAGTGTGGTCGGTTTGCAGTGCCACGATTGTGGACCGGGGCGTCATCAATTCCGCGGCAGTCAGGGTGCTGAACTGTAATGACCGTCTCACCAGCGACGCCGTGGTGGCGTCCAGGGCGCCGTTGCGCGCCGAGGTTTGCATCAGATGCTAGCAGTTTCCTGCGGTGACTGGGCAGACCGCAGCTCCTCGGCCGGTTCGATGCCCAGGTTGTGCACAATGCAGTTCGCTGCCCAGTTGGTCAATCGAATGGCTGGAGTGAGCAGCAGCTGCACGCCTACGACAGTGCGGGCGGTGCGCAGCGGACGCGCTACGGCGAGATACTGCGATACCAGCTCGCCGAACACCATTGACGTCGACGTGACAATCACCAACACCAAGCAGGTAGTGATCCAGTCGGCTACTCGGTCAGGTATTCCGATCGCGTTTAACGCCGGATGCGGTAGGTCGGCCATCATCGGTTCGGTCAGGTAACCCGTTGCCAAAGTGGTGATTGAGATACCCAACTGAGTTCCCGAAAGCTGGAACGACAACTTGTGTTGGGCGTGCAGAATACAGCGATCCTGGCGGGTACCGCTGCGAGCATTGGCCTTGACCGTGCTGCGGTCCAGGGCGGTCAACGATAATTTCTCCGCGACGAACACCGCGTTGCTCGAAAATGAGCAACCCGATGGCCAACAAGCTGCACACAGTGACGGCTACGTTCATGACATGCTTGGTTTTCGCGATGCTGGAGGAGCCGACAACGATGCGGGTGGCTGCTCGACCCGGGAGCCAACGGCTTCAACGGGTGCCTGCGGCACGTCGTCCCTTTCGCTCTTCAACGGTTTGGGCCACGGAGCAGCGCACATTGCTGTGTGCCCTGAAATCCAGAAGTTCACATCGTAGCGACTTTCGCCGAGGTCAGGTGTCACCACCCCGAGGGCAGTGGATGGCCCTCGGCGAAACCCGCCGCTGACTGCACCCCGACGACAGCCTTCTCATGCAGCTCCGCCAGGGTCGACGCGCCGACATAGGTGCAGGTGCTGCGCACGCCGGAGGTGATGTGATCGATCAGGTCCTCGACACCACCGTGGTCGGGATCCAGCCCCATCCGTGAGGTCGAGATGCCTTCATCGAATAACGCCTTGCGAGCGCGATCGAATGAGCTGTCGGCAACGGTGCGGGCAACCACCGCTCGCTTGGACGCCATGCCGTAGCTTTCCTTGTACGGTTGGTCGTGGCGGTCCCGCATGAGGTCCCCGGGTGACTCATAAGTCCCGGCGAACCACGACCCGATCATCACGTTCGATGCTCCTGCGGCCAACGCCAGCGCCACGTCACGCGGATGGCGGACTCCTCCATCAGCCCACACGTGCCTATTGAGTTTCCTTGCAGCAGAGGCACATTCGAGTACAGCTGAGAATTGCGGTCGGCCAACACCGGTCATCATCCGAGTTGTGCACATTGCTCCTGGGCCGACGCCGACCTTGACGATGGTCGCCCCGGCGTTGAGTAGCTCGCGAGTACCTTCAGCCGACACCACGTTGCCCGCGACCAACGGCACACCCAAGTTCAGCGATGCGACGCATTTGATCGCCTCGAGTGTCTTGACTTGGTATCCGTGTGCGGTGTCGACGACCAGCACATCGACACCTGCCTCGGCGAGGGACTGGGCCTTGCCGGCTACATCGCCGTTTATGCCGACAGCAGCACCGATGCGGAGCCGTCCGCGGGCATCGGTGGCTGGGGTGTAGATGCCGGCGCGGATCGCCCCGGTGCGGGTCAGTACTCCGGCCAGCGTGCCGTCGGCGTTAGTCAGCACCGCGACGTCGATCGGGGCATGTTCGAGCAGGTCGAAGATCTTGCGTGGATCGGTGCCCACCGGGGCGGTTACAAAGTCGGTAGTCGCGACATCCCGCACCCGAGTGAAGCGGTCCACACCTAGGCAAGACGATTCGCGCACCAGACCAATTGGGCGGCCTTCGAAGGCCACCACCGCAACACCGTGCGCGCGCTTGTGGATCAGTGTGGTCGCGTCGGACACCGAATCGTTAGGTGTCAGTAACACCGGGGTATCGATAACCAGGTCACGGCTCTTGACGAACTCCACTGCCTGCTGCACTGTTGCAATCGGCAGATCCTGCGGTAAAATTACTAAGCCGCCCCGGCGAGCTACCGTCTCTGCCATCCGTTGCCCGGCCACCGTGGTCATGTTGGCGACCACTACGGGAATAGTGGTGCCGGAGCCGTCATAGGTTGACAAATCGACGTCAAATCGCGACGCAACATCCGACCGGTGTGGCACGATGAAAACGTCTTTATAGGTTAGGTCGAACCTGGGCTGGTGCCCGTCCAGAAACCTCATCGCTCTCGTTTCACTCTAAAAGATTTTGTATTTAGTGTGGGGCCACCGGATGTCTCTTAGCTTGGCCAACTAGACCGTAACTTCGCTACGGTCTTCACTCCATAGTGTGTGGAATTTGCCCCGCGCGTCGACGCGTCCGTAGCTGTGCGCGCCGAAAAAGTCACGTTGAGCCTGGGTCAGTGCGGCCGGAAGTCGCTCGGTGCGCAGCGCATCGTAGTACGACAACGCGGACGAGAAGCCGGGATTTGGGATACCTAGCTGGGTAGCTGTGGACACCACACGCCGCCAACTGTCAATCGCCGATTCGACAGCACTGCGGAAATACGGCGCAACGATCAGGCTGGCCAGGTCGGGGGCGGCGTCGAAAGCTTCCTTGATGCGGTTGAGAAACTTCGCCCGGATGATGCAGCCGCCGCGCCAGATGGTCGCCAAGTCACCCGGTGTGATGTTCCAACCGAACTCGGTACTACCGGTTTGGATGTGATTGAACCCCTGCGCGTAGGCCACAATCTTGGAGGCATACAGGGCCTGGCGTACGTCTTCGATGAATGTCTCGCGATCTGTGGGTTTGTTGCCCAACTTGCCGGAGGCCAGCCCGATGGCGGCCTTGCGTTGCAGCACCGAACCCGACAGCGCGCGCGCGAACACCGCCTCGGCTATTCCAGTTATCGGCACGCCCAAGTCCAGGGCGGACTGTACGGTCCACCGGCCGGTACCCTTTTGCTCGGCCTTATCGAGGATGACATCGACCAGCGGCCTGCCGGTCTTGATATCGGTCTGGCGCAACACTTCAGCGGTGATCTCTACCAAGTAGCTGTTCAGATCGCCCCTGTTCCATTCGGTAAACACGTCAGCGATTTGCGGTGCACTCATGCCCAATCCGTCGCGCAGCAGCTGGTAGGCCTCGCCAATGAGCTGCATGTCGGAGTACTCGATGCCGTTGTGGACCATTTTGACGAAGTGGCCCGACCCGCCTGGCCCGATGTGGGTGCAACACGACACCCCGTCGACGTGCGCGGAAATCTCCTCAAGCAGCGGGCCCAGCGAGGTATACGATTCGGCGGGCCCGCCGGGCATGATCGACGGTCCGTTCAGTGCACCCTCCTCGCCGCCGGAGATCCCGGCGCCGACGAAGTGCAGGCCACGCTCACGCATTGCTTTTTCGCGGCGAATGGTGTCGGTGAACAGCGAATTGCCGCCGTCGATGATGATGTCGCTGGGTTCCATAACATCGGCGAGTTCATTGATGACGGCATCGGTGGCGTCACCGGCTTTTACCATGATCAGCACCCGTCGCGGAGTCTGTAGTGCGGCAAGGAACTCGGGGATCGTTTCGGTTCGCACGAAATTCCCTTCGGATCCGTGCTCTTTGAGCAGTGTGTCGGTCTTGGCGATTGACCGATTGTGCAACGCCACGGTATAGCCGTGTCGGGCGAAATTCCGGGCGATGTTCGAACCCATCACGGCTAGCCCGGTGACGCCGATCTGCGCAATGGCCGTCTTCGATTCCGGCGCACTCATGTCCTGCATCTCCTTTGCGCCTCTCAGGTTGGAGAACTTGTGCGGCAAATTGTCGCCAACGCTATTCCGGCACACTGTGGCATAGCGTACTTGTGGTCATCCATAAGGTTTTTCGCTCAGCGTTTGCGCTAAGACTGGGTTAAATATTGAACAGCCGTTGTAGCTCCGTCAGCCACGGTACGGCTAGCGCTACAGTAGGCACTAATAATACGATTGCCGCGGCCAAATATGCGGCTGCGGACACCACCGCGCTGTTGCTTCGCCCCGACAGTCGGCGTACACGCAGCACGGTGGTGTTGCCACCCGCGGCTAGCGCGCCTGACGGCGCCTGACCGGACGCACAAGCAACTAATGCCCGGGCGAGGGGAGTGCGCCCCGCAGCACGTACCGCGGCGTCATCGGCTAGCAGCTCGACGAGTAGCCGCACCGCACTCAGCGCGGCGGAGCTACGGACCAGCCGTGGAAAGGCTGCATGTACCGCGGTGAATGCCTCCAACACCAAGTCGTGCCGGGCACGCAGATGAGCCCGTTCGTGGGTGAGGATCGCCGTGACTTCTGTGTCGTTCAGCTTGGTCAGCGCCCCTTCGCTGACCACTACTCGGCTACGCACGCCCGGCAGACAGTAGGCGAGTGGTTGCGCCACCTCCAAGACTCGAAGGTCGCGCGCGCGGGCGCACGGCTGCGCGAGGGCCGCATTGTGTCCGACCCCGACCAGGTCGACCACCATGCGGTGGTGGGCCCGCCGCCGCCGTGTGGCGATGGCCACCCGCACTATCGCAACGATCAGCCGTGCACCGACTAGCACTGTCAGCGCGAAGGCGGCGACGTATGCCGCCCACAGTGGCCAACCGAGCCGGCCGGCGGCGCCGATAACGCTGGCAGTGAGCCGCCCGTCAGGGCCGGGCATGAGCACCCGACTGGCGATCGCAATGCCGGCGCTGAACGTCGAAAGTGCCGCGGCCAGAGCAATGGTCTGCCACAACACCATCGCGGCGCGTGGAGCGCGCAACGGCCATGTCGAACGTGCTACTAAGGTCGGTGTGGGGCCAACCAGCAGCACCGCGAGGATGGTAAAGGCCAGTGCGGACACGCTGCTAGTCTCCCTCAGTTGTCCGCTGGAGTGCCACCAGATGACGGACATGGCGTTGATGTGTTTCCAGTTCTGCAAGTGCGCGTCGCAGCGCGTCCGCCTCGTCGGCCCCGACCCGCTCGACGAAGTGCACAAGCGCGGCTTGCCTGCTATCGGAATCCTCGGCTTGGTCCAGCGCGTCGACCATTAAGCCAGCCACCAGTTCGTCCCGGCCATGCACCGGCGCGTATCGGTGGGCCCGGTTGTTACGAATCTGCGAGACCAGATTCTTCTTAGCCAATCGCTGCAGCACGGTCATCACAGTCGTGTAGGCGAGGTCGCGTCGCGCCGACAACGCTTCGTGGACCTGACGAACTGTTTGGGGTTCTTGTCTGGACCACAAATGATCCATCACGGCACGTTCTAAATCCCCCAGCCGCGTCAGCTTGGCCATAGTTCGTTCATCTCCTGAGCGTTGAAGCCAGCTTACTCCGGATTACTACCGATTGTCGTATCCAAGTCGGTTGCCGTCGGCCCGGCGGTAGCCGAGTCGGCGGTCGACAGACGTGATTTAGTAGATCAGCTGTCTAGGACTCTAATGTGACACTATTAACAGTGGCCACCATCGAGATCTATCGTCGTGACTCACACCCAACTTTTGCTAAATTAGGGCAGCCTTGCCTATTTTTGGCTGGTCGAGCGGCAATGACAGTGCTGGTGTCCTGAGGGCGGCCGTGACCCTCGGTTGACTCGCTACATTGTCTGCCTGGACAACTCCAGTATCTGTTGGTTGTGCTTTGATGCGCATAGGTGGATCCGGTGATGATGTAGACACGGGTCGATGTACCGAAAAGTTTGAGCACTAACGCACCATTTGACAGCGCGTTGGGGCTGCAGTTCACCGAATTAGCCTCGATGACGCCTGCGTCCAGTTCGAGGTGAAGCCCAAGCTATTGCAAGACTGATGGTCCTCGTGTCCGGCGGTGTCTACTGCTGATCATGCCAAAGCATGATCAGCATGGCGGCCTACACCTGGCTCAATAGTTGCTGCAGCTGCGGAAATGTGCTTGGGTGTCAACAATATTGATTTCCTTCGCTCCATCATCGGTTCTGGGGTGGCGTACACCACCAATCCATCGCAGCCGGCGTCAGCTAGTTATGGCTAGTCACACTGAGCCAACGACACCGAACACGAGGGTGACCTGCGGCCAGGTGGAGATTCCAGGACCTGTCCAACGACAGCTAAGCTTGGCTGCTCACAGCTAATCAGGGGGACAGGTTAACTGTCTAGCTCGCCCGCATGGTGGCCCTGTTAGCTGCCGCTGTACTCTGAGATTCGGCAGTCAACTCTGCCAGCTGTTCGAGCCGCGTTCGCGCGAAAGCTTGCTGCTCGGTAATGGTCAGCTGACCTCGCCGAGTGCTCAAAAAAGTCACCGTCCACGACAACAACGTGGTGATTTTGGTTTTGAAGCCGATTAAGTACATCAGATGCAGCACCAACCACATCAGCCAGGCGATAAAGCCGCTGAACTCTAGCGGACCGATCTTGGCTACCGCGGAAAACCGTGACACTGTGGCCATGGAGCCCTTGTCGAAGTACTGAAACGGCTCGCGTTCGGCTGGGTTGGCCTCACCGAGTTCAGCCTTTATGTTGTTTGCCACGTATTTAGCGCCCTGAATAGCACCCTGCGCGACTCCAGGCACGCCGTCGATGGCGGCCATGTCACCGACCACAAACACGTTTCGATATCCAGGGATGGACAGATCGGGCAGCACTTTCACCCGGCCAGCCCAGTCGAGTTCAACCAAGGACTGCTCGGCAAGGTCTCTTCCCAGCCGGCTTGCTGAGACCCCCGCTGACCACACCTTACAGGCCGATTCGATGCGCCGGACTGTGCCATCGGAGTCTTGGACTGTAATGCCATTGCGGTCCACATCTGTGACCATTGCACTCAGCTGGATCTCCACGCCCATCTTCTGCAATCGAGCGGCCGCACGCTGACCTAGTTTTTCGCCCATCGGCGGCAACACCGCGGGGGCAGCGTCGAGCAAAACTACCCGGGCCTTGGTTGAGTCGATGCGACGGAAGGCTCCCTTCAACGTATGGTCGGCCAATTCGGCGATTTGCCCAGCCATCTCGACACCGGTGGGGCCGGCTCCAACCACAGTGAATGTTAGCAGTTTCTCTCGTCGTTCCGGATCGTTTGACCGTTCGGCCTGCTCGAAGGCGCTCAAAATCCTCCCACGCAACTCCAGCGCGTCATCAATTGACTTCATACCGGGTGCGAATTCAGCGAATTGGTCGTTCCCGAAGTACGACTGGCCAGCTCCGGCCGCGACAATAAGGCTGTCATAGAGGGTTTCATAGGTGTGACCGAGTAACTCCGACACGACGCACTGGTTAGCTAAGTCAATGTGGGTTACATTGCCGAGCAGCACTTGGATGTTGCGCTGCTTACGCAAGACGACTCGGGTCGGCGGCGCGATTTCCCCCTCGGAGATGATGCCGGTGGCCACCTGGTATAGCAATGGCTGGAATAGGTGATGGGTGGTGCGGGCGATTAACTTAATGTCGACGTTGGCTCGCTTGAGCTTCTTCGCTGCGTTCAGACCACCAAATCCTGACCCGATGATGACGACTTGATGCCGGCGGTCCTGAGCAGCTGTGGCTGCTGGCTGGGCATTCATGTTCCGCTGCTCCTGACGGGACTCCGTGATGGTGACTGCAGTTAGCTACTAAGTACTAAGGTAGTCAAGCTGCTCTCCAGAATCTCAGGTGGGAGTGTGTGCAATTAGCCACACCGGCAGAGTAAGCTACCTGTGGTCACGGTGACGTGACAAGCTTGATGGCCGCGCCGATGCGGCACCCCCGCGGCAGGCCGACTAGCGTATGCAGCGCTTTGCCAGCTTTGTTGATGCTACCCGGCGTGTAGCTGGGCATATTGATACTTCAGACTTTCGATTCCCGCGTCGAGGACCTTGGCCTGGATCGGGTAGGCGATAGGCTCGGTGTTGCCTATCTCCATTCGTTGAGTCATCTCGGAGGGGATTTGGTCGACTTTCATGTTTTTGCCAATAATGGCTGTGATCAGCGTGTTGATTTCCAGCGTCACCGGATTGTGGCCGATTTTCCTCACACTGCCGCCGCATCATTTGCACCTTGCCTTGCCTTGTAGTGCGTCGAACCCGGCGATAACGTTGAAGTGTCGTGCGGCAAGCGGGATCGTTTTCTTCTCACCGCTGCCGCCGACCATCAGCGGAATGTGGTCGCGGAAGGGGGGGATTGGCCAGCACCTCATTGGTTGTGGTAGCAGTTGCCCGAGAAGCCGGGTGGATCGTTCTTGATTATTGGCAGGATGAATAAGATGAATCTGTAACACTTCGTCGAGCCGGTTGAATTTATCGGCGAGGGTGCTGAATTCGAGGCCGAAGTTGATCATGCTCGAGCTCGAACTAGTCGGTGCCGATGCCTAAAATCGCCCGGCTCTGCTGACCAAATCCAGTGTTAGTGTGGTGATGACGTTGGTCAGCAGGGATTGCCTTGCAGTTAGGTGTTGCCGGCTACCAAAGCGCCCAGCTTGCACGCGTTTGGCAGATAATAGCCAGCGCGCTGAAGGTGTTGAGGGTGGTGTTAGGCCTCGAACATTGGTTGGGTGGGTGAGCCTAACATTGGGTAGTTGGTAGAATTTGGCCCATGACTTGACTAAAGTCAAGTCGAATCCAGCCGGCTCGGCATCGTGTGCTTGGGCGATGACCGTCGTAAAAACTTTCTCCCCCGGGTAGCAGTTCAAAGTGGGGATCTGCAGACCAAGCGAATAGCCACAGTGTATCCTGTGGCTATGGGCTAACCGTTTTAACTAAGCTCACAGAGTTTTTCAGTTAAAAATGAGTTAGCGCGCCGTGGCTAACGTGCAGCGTCTGGCCGGTGATGTGGCGAGACGCCGGGGTAGTGAGGAACAACGCTAACCGGGTGATTTCCGTTGCGACGTGCGGAGGCATGCGTGAAAGGCCTTCATATCCGGCTTGAACGCTACGTCCACAGGCGATGGCATTGACCGTGATGCCACGAGTGCCGAAAACGCCCGCCTGGCCGGCCACCCAACTCGACAGTGCGGCTTTGATGGCTGCGTCGACACTGCCCGCTGGCGGGTTTTCCGCCAGCACGCCGATGATCGAACCGCCGGAGCGCAGATGATCACCAACGGACTGTACCGTCAGCACCGCCGAGAGCACCGTCGCGTCCAGCTCATTGTGCCAGGCATTGGCTGTATCGGATAGTGAGAAAGTGCGTGGGTCTCCGGTATCAAAGCCCAGCGTCGGAACATTGACGATGGTGTTTAGGTGACGGGGGAACAATCCGCGGGCTTCATCGAGGCTGGCTGGATCGGTAGTGTTGCAGACAATAGTGTCCACGTCTAGCTCCTTGGCGACGACCTCGAGGTCGGCTCGGCGCGGACCCACGAGGGTCACCTTGTGACCGTCGTTGCGAAAACCTTCAGCGATTGTGCGCCCCAGATCGGTGTTGCCCCCAGTAACCAGCACATCCACTGCCATGACCTCCTCGTGTTCACCGCTGAACGCAGACCCTGGCAGGTTAACGGCACCTATACTTTGCACTCGGCGCGGCGAACTTGGCTCTAGGATAGTGGCATCGGATCGTTGCCGAGTATCTCAGCGTGTTGTGGCGTCCATCTCGCTTAAATGTTACTAAACAGTAACCACTGGAGCTACTGAGCGAAATTCCGAATCACCGGAAGCCCTACACAAGTTGGGTGAACCCTAGCCCGCTTCGGGGTGCTCGCCGGTTTGGTATCGACGATGCTGCTGGGTGGATTGCTAGCTGGAACAGCGGCGTGCAGTTCGAACTCGCACTCGTCGTCACCATCCCAGCTACCCCAAATTTCCAGGTAGTTTGTGGTGTTCGCCGCGGCTCTGCTCGAGTCTGCGTTTACGCAGATCAGCAGCCAGTTCAAAGCAGACAATCCGGGTGTCAGCGTCGACGTCGAGTTCGCGGGTTGCTAGGAGCTTTCGACCCAGTTGCCCCAAGGCGCGAACGCGCGGACACCACGCAGATGGACACTGTCGCCAAGGTCCGATTATTGGTTAGCACATCGACAAACCTTTACCTCGAACACGTTGGTCATCGTGACTGTGGTGGGCAATCCGAAAAGATCGGGATCCTTCGCCGAACCTGGCTAAGCCGTAGTTCAGCGTGGTGGTGTGGTCGGCAGCCAGTGCCATGTGGGTCATCGACCCAGTGCATCGAAGACGTCATCGGCGTGCACTTAACTAATCAGTCGGTGAAGAACCCAAGCGTGACCGATGCCCTTAACAAGATTCACCACCGGACAGACCGACGTCCCGTTAGTCTATGGTACCGACGCGCGCAGTGTCGCAGGCAAGGGGACCACCATCAACTTTCCTGGAGGTTGCCGTTGCAGTGAATGTTTACTCCATTGCGGTGCTCAAGAAGGTGCCTTTACCCACGCTGGTGCAGAAGTCTCCAGGCGATGTTCATGGGTGAGGCAGGTCAGCAAATTCTGGCCCAGTCGGGCTTAGTCAAACTTTGACGACCAAAGTGCACCGATGTTCCCGTGGTACATATGTCCCCGCCGCAGCGGGGACCGTCTTTGTGGCATTGCTCCTGTTGGCGATAGCGATCGAGGTGGACTAGCCAGAATTTCTGGTCGTTGATCACCAGCTTTTTATCGAAGACGGCACTGTTGCTGAGCCTGGAGACCGTTGTCACGAGCACCGTGCTGTGTGTGCTGCTCGGGTGACCATAGCTGATACTGGCTCGCTGCGCGGCACGGCTTGTGCGGTTGCTGCGACTGCTGATTCTGCTGCCGCTGGTGTTGCCCCCGTGGTTAGTGGCATTGCGTTGCTCTAATGCATTCGGCCGACTCGGATTGATCGGGCGTTGTTTGCAAGCCTCCGACATTAGCATAGCGTTCAACAAGACTGCTGTGGTGATGGCGCACACTTTCATTTCGTTGTCGTTTCTGGGGATCTCCCACGGAGATGTTGCCCGTATCGTTGGAGCCGCTTATGAATATGAATGTGGTCGCTTATGAATATGAATGTGGTGGCGGTTATGCGCGGGGCGCGACCCAACACCGTCTGGTGGTGGGTCACGTTGTCGCTACTGTCTGGGATGGCGTCGGGGCAGTAATGGCATTTGCCCTTTCGCTGGGGGAGTTTGGCGCGACACTGAACTCCTTGCCGGCTCCCGGCAAGGAGTCACTCGCACGCCGCCGCTCGAAATCTAACTACAGCGGGTGACCGACGCGGACCCGGCTGTGGCACTGTCGATCCTGCTTGTGGTAGGGGCAGCGCTGGTGGTCCTGGGCTTGGTTGTTCGCGGAATGACCTTGGCCGATACGAGGTAGCCACTGTGAGCGAGTTACAGCTTCCGCCGGTCGTGACAGACTGCCATCTGAATGTCGAGTTCTCGGTAGTTCCGGGCGAGGTGCTTGCCGTACTTGGAGCCAAAGGTGCGGGCAAGTCCACCGCCCTGCAAGTTATCGCCGGCCTGTTTGCCCCGTAGTGGGTCTGGTGCGCTTGGGGGACCGCGTGTTGACCGACACTGCAGCCGGGGTGAATGTGGCAACGCATGATCGTCGGGCCGGGTTGCTTTTGCAGTATCCGTTGCTGTTAACGCACATTCATGACTGTCACGGCCAACGTGGCTTTCGGACCGCGCAGCCATAACAAGATGTTAAGCATGCTACGGACCGTCGGCGTCCAGGACAAGGCTCTATATATCTATCGGGGTAAGGCATATATCTATCGGGGTAAGGCGCTAGGGTTGGCTGCTCCAGGTGAACAGCTGAGCAGGGCGCCGACCGCAAACCATGGCAACTGTCATGTGGTCAAACGCAGTGGGTCGTTATTGTACGCGCATTGGCTGCCCAACCGGAGGTTCTACTCCTCGACGAGCCGCTAACTAGGCTTGATGTGGCCGTGGCCACTGCTATCCGCCCGGTGTTGCGCAGCCCGGCTAACCCCGAAGCGGCTGCGCCATCATCCTGGTAACCCACCAGCTGTTGTATGTGGTCACCATGGCCGATCTGAATGCTAGTACTTGAGTCCGGCAGGATTTCCGCGATCGGGAAGGTCGCCGATCTGCTTGGTGCGTCGTGCAATCATTGCGGCGCCTGGATCGCAGGCGTCAAACTGGTCAATGGAACCGTCGGTACCGACGGTTCGCAGCCGCTGTGTTCGCGCCTACCGCGGTTGCCGTTCAGTGCGATTCGTCGCATGGACAGCCCACGCACTACCGTCGAACTTACTGTGGTGGCATTAGATACCTCGGGGCGGGGGGAGGGGGACTCGCTTGTCCTTGGTTCGCGGTCCGAAGCAACCTTATGGGGCTCTTAGCCTGGCCGCGGAAATCATCGTCGACGCCAACACGGGAGTTACGGCTGATGCCCGAAGAGCGTGTGTGGGTCAATGTCAAAGCTCATAAAGTGGCGTTGTACTCGGCGCTGCAGCGATGCGTCCAATCGTGAACCGGCACGTCTCGAACTGGCAAACCGGAAAACCCCCACCGCACATAAGCAAGCCGTCCTTGCGTCGCAGTAGTAACACGGTAGGTTCGTCGCCATGAATCAGGTTGACCTGGACTCGACACATCGCAAAGGATTGTGGGCGATACTGGCGATTGCCGTGGTGGCCAGCGCCAGTGCCTTTACGATGCCGTTGCCTGCGGCCGCCAACGCCGATCCCGCGCCCCTGCCGCCATCGACGGCTACGGCAGCTCCCTCACCTGCGCAGGAGATCATTACACCCCTTCCAGGCGCCCCTGTCTCGTCCGAAGCCCAACCGGGTGATCCCAATGCGCCGTCGCTCGATCCGAATGCACCATACCCACTTGCAGTCGATCCCAACGCCGGCCGAATCACCAACGCTGTCGGTGGATTTAGCTTCGTCCTTCCTGCCGGTTGGGTGGAGTCAGAGGCTTCACATCTTGACTACGGTTCGGTGCTGCTCAGCAAAGCCATCGAGCAGCCGCCCGTGCTTGGTCAGCCGACGGTGGTCGCTACCGACACCCGTATAGTGCTCGGCCGGCTGGACCAAAAGCTCTACGCCAGTGCCGAAGCCGACAACATTAAGGCCGCGGTCCGACTGGGCTCGGATATGGGTGAGTTCTACCTGCCATACCCCGGTACGCGGATCAACCAAGAAACCATTCCGCTCCACGCCAACGGGATAGCTGGAAGCGCCTCCTACTACGAGGTCAAATTCAGCGATCCCAATAAGCCAATTGGCCAAATATGTACGAGCGTAGTCGGCTCGCCAGCGGCGAGTACCCCTGACGTGGGGCCCTCGCAGCGTTGGTTTGTGGTATGGCTCGGAACCTCGAATAACCCGGTGGACAAGGGCGCAGCCAAAGAGCTGGCTGAGTCTATCCGGTCAGAGATGGCTCCGATCCCGGCGTCGGTTTCCGCTCCGGCACCTGTTGGATAGGCCATCCGACATCCACTCCGCTGCCACTGCGGACCGTGTTTCCTTGACCCGCCGCCCGCAGAGCAAACCACTGTCGACAATAGGCACTCATCGGTGTATACCCACATTACAGCCCCGCATCTGCGCTGAGCTATGCCATCGAGTGCAAGGAGATTACACATGGACGTCATGGCAGCTACCGAGTACCTCGCCCGCTCAACGACGTTGACTAGTGTTGGCTGGATTGGTTACATCATTATCGGTGGTATAGCGGGCTGGATCGCAGGCAAAATCGTTCAAGGCGGCGGATCGGGCATCTTGATGAACATCGTTATCGGTGTTGTAGGCGCGTTGATCGGCGGCTTTTTACTGAGCTTCTTCGTTAACACCGCTGCCGGCGGTTGGTGGTTCACTTTGTTCACTTCGATCCTAGGCTCGGTGATCCTGCTTTGGGTTGTCGGCAGGGTACGAAAGACCTAACTTGGCTGTGATGACTTCAACTGGTCGCCGGCGGATCACGACATGATGGCGTGATGGCCTCGAAAGTGACCAGGATGATGCATGCGTGGCGGGTGCGTCGGCCCGGCCCGATACAAACCAGCCCGCTCGAGTGGGTTACCACCGAGGTGCCGTGTCCCGAACCGTCTGAACTTCTGGTTGCTGTACGTGCGTGTGGGGTATGTCGTACCGATCTGCATGTCGCTGAGGGTGACCTCCCCGTGCACCGCGAGCACGTGACTCCCGGCCACGAGGTAGTGGGGGAGGTCTTGGGGGTGGGATCGGACGTGGATGCGGCCGCTGGGTTCGATGTGGGGGACCGGGTAGGCATAGCCTGGTTGCGCTACACCTGCGGCGTGTGCAACTATTGCCGTAGCGGTACCGAGAACCTGTGTGTGCAGTCCCGCTATACCGGCTGGGATGTCGACGGTGGATACGCCGAATTTACTACTGTTCCTGCGGCTTTCGCACATCACCTACCGAGCGGCTATAGTGACTGCGAGCTTGCGCCGTTGTTGTGTGCCGGCATCATCGGGTACCGATCGTTGCTGCGATCCGAGTTACCGCCGGGCGGCCGGTTAGGTATCTACGGCTTTGGGGGCAGCGCTCACATCGCAGCACAGGTTGCCTTGGTGCAAGGCGCAGAGGTGCATGTTATGACCCGCGGAGCCCGGGCGCAGGAGCTGGCGTTAGAACTCGGCGCTGCGTCGGCTCAAGGCGTCGCTGATCTGCCGCCGGTACCGCTGGATGCCGCGATCGTGTTCGCGCCGGTTGGTGATCTAGTGCTGCCCGCGTGCGAGGCGCTGAACCGCGGCGGCACCCTGGCGATCGCAGGGATTCATCTTTCCGATATTCCGCAGCTGAACTACCAGCGACACTTGTTTCAAGAGCGTCAGATTCGGTCGGTGACATCGAACACTAGGGCTGATGCCCGTGCGTTCCTCGACTTCGCGGCCCAGCATCACATCGCGGTCACCACGCCGGAATATCCGCTTGAGCAAGCCGATCAGGCGCTGACCGATCTCAGCGTCGGCCGCATCTCAGGCGCTGCTGTGCTGCTGGCGTAACCGAGTCAAGTCGATAGATGCCAGACCAACGCAGCTACTAGGTCACCCAATTCGTTCAGTGACCCATATAGCGCTATCGGCTCAAGAGGCTATCGCTACGTCGGCGCAGCCAGCTGAAGAGGAACCCTGCTAAGCCGGTAGCCGGCATTGCCAGTGTTACCCCGGCGAACATTAGGACGATCCCGTAGCCGAGTAAAGTCTATATTGCTGTTCGTCAACTCCAACGTATGTCGTGACATGGCAAAGATCAAACGGCAGTGAGGTTGCAACCATAACGCTACGGAATCCCCAGGCCCGGTTCAACGTGCCGTGCAGTACATACACCTCGAGGGGCCAGCTTTTCAGGGATCACGGTTTGCAGTGTAATGAAGACCATCGAGGCGGTCAGCGTGCCGGATATCTCAGAGATCCGAGCGTAATGATTGTTCATGAACGTCAGCCGAATCATCGGGAACAGGACACCGACGGAAAGCTATTAACGCCATGATCACCACGGCGGCCAGCGTATAATTTACGCTGGACTTCCAGTTTTCCCGGGCAAGACCCAATTCAGCCCAGTTGAAACCATTGCAGGGCACCGACGTCACCAGTACGAACGCGCCAATAGGGATGGTAGTGATGCTTGCCTATGTCGTGGTTAAGTGCGCGATCAGGTTCGTTGGCACCTGCACCAGCACCCACGATGACGGCGACCTGGTTCCGGAACTGGTGCAGCGCCGAGATGCGACATTAGCGGGTGGGTGTCAACTTTAGTCGTAATGACGCGCAAGACGAGTTCGACGGTCACCTTGTTATCGGAGTGGGTCGGAGTGGGTGGGTAATCGATCGTGATCATGTCGCCGACGCGCACTGTTGCGGACGATATCACCCGTACGTAGGCACCAGGTTTCCCCGCTTGGGTGAAGGTCTTGATCCACTGGCTCAAATTCAGGCATCCTTGAAACTTGCGACACAGTATCAGCGGCGTTGAGACTTCCAAGCGCCTTCCGGCCGCCGCGGGTTGGTTGAGCACATTGGCCCAGTGCCCGGTGCGTATCCGGATGGTAAACAGCGGGTGTTCGGCAGAAGTGAGATAACCGACCGCGTAGACGTCAGGATCGTTGGTACGTAGCGGATGCGTCGACGAGCACACGCCATCGCTATCTATTGATAGCCTGGCTTGTTCGACGAGTTCGATGTTCGGTTTGGTGCCGACGGCCACCAGCACCGCATCTGCGGCAACCGTGGATCTGTCGCGCATCTTGACCCCAGTGGCTTTGTCATCCGCTCCGTCGGCCCTGGTGATTTCCTCGACCTGCGTCTGTAACTGTAGATTCACTCCGCGATCGCGATGCAGGGCGGCGAACATTTCACCTACGGTTTTGTGTCGAGCGCAGCCACCAGTGATTGTTTGGCTGTTTTGACGACAGTGACGTTGACCCCGCGCTGCAGGACGGCGGCAGCCATTTCACAACACAATCTACCTACTTAGTTGTTCCCAGCACAGCGAGAGAATACCCTTCGAAAAGAACAGAATTCATCGACTAAGCATCTTTATTTAGGTGTGTAGATAGTGGACTCCGGCCGCGTCGGATACAGGTATAGCTGGGTGCCGCGACGCCGATCTGGTTGCCAACAACAGCTTGTCGTCCTGCACCGCAGCTCCGTCGGATAGCCCGACGGTGGTATGTGGCATGATCTGACGACAATACTCGTGCGCCGATTCTCGGGTTGACATCGTGTTAGCGGTACCGATAGACCGTCTGGACGGTGAAGCTGCTTGGTGACTTTTTGCCGGCCGGATGCTTTTTGTTATGGCGGAGATCGCTCGTAGGGCAGCTGTTGCTCCTCGGTGAGCGCAGTGACTTACCGTTAAAGTCACTGTCGTGCAACGTTTTTACTGCTTTGCCTCCAGCAAGTCCTCTGCCAACAATGACGAATGTGATCGAGTTGGCTATGGTCGCTGCTCCATATCTGTTGTCCAAGCCCCCCTAGTCTACTACGGGATGGAGTCAAGGATTATCCGGCCACGTGCTGGGTTACGTCGTGGTCGAGCGTCGACCTGACTAGATTGGCAGCCAGACAAGCATGAGTGCGCGGTGCCAAGGTATCCAGTTTTGCCGGGTTGTTGGGCAGTCCTGATATTTTGGTTGTCGCTATGGCGCGTTCACCGAAGTACGGTCGCACCCTGTCCATATATCTTGGACTTCGTTTAGATAAATGTCAGCACTAGTTATTGCTAATCCCTTTCAACTTCTTGATAGAGTTGCTTCGCTTAGCCGTAGGAACATCGTTGCGGCTATAATGGGTCATTTAGCGAAGATTATTCGTGTACTCGTCGTGGATGTGCTACGCGATGTCGGTCGCTGGACCGGGCTGGGTGGACGAGCTTTCGTCATAACGCACTTAGTGAGCCCGACCAAATGCGCTGATCATAGTACGCTGGCCGGATGTCAGCACGGCCTGCTGCGTACGCAGGCCGGCTTCGAACAGTGCCTGCGCGTCGCGCACCGCCATCGTCGTATCAATCGGCTTGCTAGCAAACATGCACAGCACCAGCAACCGGATCAATGGCAAGCCAATGCCGCTGATCCGGATTCCCGCTTCGGCCGAGTATGTGGTTCAGTTGACCTTCAGCAGTCGTCGTACCCAGTGTGCTGGTTGCTGGGTACGACGTACCCCGTACCGTGATGCCCATGTTTACAAACATATGGCACCGTCCTGGTGGACGTAAACTTACCGAAGGTATTGTTTTGGCTTGAGTGATCTCGCATAGTCTGCTCCGCAACTAACTCAGGATTGCAGTTTGCTTTTGGTCTTCACTTCGTCCGCGTCAATGTGTAAACAACCTCGGGCTTTTCGACCGGCCATAACCATCGAGCTGACATGTTCCCGGTCAAGCAGCTGCTCGGTGTTTTTTTGGCAGCACCAGCAACCCTCCCTGGCCGTTAACAGCCACCGATTGTATGGCTGTTAATTCATAATGCCAGCCCACCGAACATTCGCTTCTCCTTGACGCCGCGTTCCGGACCAAACAGTTTGCTAATCTGGTTGGCTAGATCTTACTTTTGTGCGTTCGCACAGCGGTGTTAGCCTTGATGTTGTAGACGTAATCCGAATACTCGCTGTTTTCGCAAACCATTCCGAACTGGTTGTCTACCGGGTGAACACCGGCTGCGGTCCGCCACGGCTGACCAGTTTTACGGCGAATAGTTTCCAGCATTGTCCTCGGCAGCTGGTGACCTAATGAATTGACCACCAGCCATTGAATGCTGTAAATTACCTTCTGTTTCAAATCCCACAAATTGGTCATGACTGTGATTGTCTCAAATACTACGATGACGCGGCGGCAAACGTGTGTCGGTCTGCGTTTCAGCGACACGCTATTCCTGGCGTTATCTGCCGGGATGGAAAACGCCAACGAAAATATCAACCCAGCAATGTGGCAGCGGGAGCTGCAAAGTGTGGAGGAGGCTATCTGAAAGCGGTTCGAGCTTGACGGACGAGTTGTGCAACCATCGTGACCAGGATGATCCCAAACAGGGGTTCGGTAGTAATCGTCGAAAATTTTTAGGAAACAATCGATTTATGTCAAAGGTTGAGCACGCGACGAAGTCTGCGGTCGACCTTCGTACATCAAGCCCGACGGTATTTCCCTGATTAGATCGGCTTTGTGCAGAGTAACAAGTGCGGTGACGTTGACGACCGAGTCGTGTGGCAATCCTGCTATGGATAGTGGTTAGGAACATGCTGCCTGGCATGGTTGCTCGCCTTGTACGGGCCGGCTATCACGGCGGCTAACACCGCGATAAGGCGACTGGCGTTGTACAAATCGGATTGGATCGCGACCACCGGACGACGTTTGCCAGGTCCGTTACCAGAGAGCGCGCCGAGATCGGCCCAGTAGATATCTACCGCGGGTGATCATCACCCGCCGTGGTGGCTGTCGGGCACCAGGTGCCCGACAGCCACCACGGCGGCTTCCATGTCATCGCTGTCATCAGGTCCATAACCCAGGTACGCCAAAACGTTGTCAATTTGTCTGGTCAAAGATTGGCCGTCCCATTTGTCCATTTAGCGCTATGCGGCTCGTGTGAAGAACTCCGACCGGCTCATGCGGAGATCACGCGCTTGCCACGAAACGTGATCGAACGTATCATCTGGTACGGAAATTAGTGGTCTTCATAGTCTATATTAGAGTAGAGCTCGCTCCGAACCTAACGAGACGAAGCCCAGTGAGCTCTGCGATGATTGAGGCTGGTTGCTTCGATGCGGGGTAAGAAACACTGCGGCGCCCGCGTCACGTTAGTTACGTCATGCTGGTGGTTCAATGGGGCCCAGTCGCTGTAGTTGCGTCACATGTCTGGGCGAGAGTTCCTCTAAACAGGTCACACCTAAAAGTTGCATCGTGCGGATCACCCCGCTTTCCAGGATTTCGATCGCGCGCCTGACGCCCGCTTCGCCACCGGCCATCAACCCGTAGAGGTAGGCTCGCCCGACCAGTGTGCACCGGGCTCCCAGTGCAATTGCTGCCACAATGTCAGCGCCGGACATGATACCGGTATCTAACAGTATCTCGGTGTCCTTGCCGAATTCACGCGCCACCGTAGGTAGTAGATGGAAGGGCACCGGTGCCCGGTCAAGTTGCCGCCCGCCGTGATTGGACAACACGACACCGTCGATACCGCGCTCAACGACGGCGCGAGCGTCGTCGAGCGTCTGGATTCCTTTCACTACGAACTTGCCGGGCCATTGGGTTTTAATCCACGCCAGATCGTCAAAAGTGACGCTGGGGTCGAACATGGTGTTTAAGTAATCGCTGACAGTGCCCGACCAGCGATCTAACGATGCGAATGCCAGAGGCTCGGTAGTCAACAAGTCAATCCACCAGCGCGGGTGTGGCAGCGCGTCGAACACAGTTCGCAGTGTTAACGCCGGCGGGATCGACATGCCGTTGCGGGTGTCACGTAACCGCGCGCCGGCGACCGGAACGTCGACCGTGACCAGCAGGGCATCGTACCCTGCGTCGGCGGCGCGCTCGACCAACGCCATTGAGCGGTCACGATCCCGCCACATGTACAGCTGAAACCATTTGCGGCCCTGCGGAACGGCGGCCACTACATCTTCGATCGCAGAGGTGGCGAGAGTGGATAACGAAAATGGGATCCCGGCTGCAGCAGCAGCCCGCGCGCCGGCAATCTCACCCTCGGTATGCATCAACCGAGTGAATCCGGTTGGCGCGATTCCGAACGGCAACAAGACCGAATGCCCGAGCACATCCCATCCGGCGCATACGTTCGTGACATCACGCAAGATAGCCGGGTGAAACTCGATGTCGCGGAAGGCTTGTTGGGCTCGTTTAATGGATAGCTCGTCCTCGGCGGCGCCATCGGTATAGTCGAACGCGGCCTTTGGGGTGCGCTGTTTGGCAATGCACCGCAGATCCTGAATGGTCAGCGCGGCCTCGAGGCGGCGTTTGGTCGCTCCGAATTTGGGCCGTTTGAACTGGATCAGCGGGGCCAGGTCGTGGACTCTGGGCATCCGCCGTTTGGCTGCCATCGTTTCCCATCCTTACTGTGGTCGACCCATGCTCGCCTGGGCAATCTAACCTATGTTGGTTGCAAGATCTACCAGCCGTGAGCCTCGCCGACCACCGAGCCGACGATCTCTTGGGGCAGTGTTGCTGATCTGGCGACAAAGTGTGCTTGCTTGGTGACCATCTCAGCCAGCACTAGGTGCAACGGCTCGTTGTCCATGTTGGATGTGACCAGCAGTGCTTCCCGCAGATTCCGGCCATTGCGTAGCTGATAGACGTAGTTCCGGTTGTCCAGCCGCAGGGCGACAGTCGATGCAGAAGTGCAGCTACGGGTGGCGCCGACGCAGCCCGATCAGATACTGGTGCAGCGCCCACGCATGGACGCCGAATACATCTAATTGCATTGGGGGAGAGAAGAACTCCGGAAGTACCGCGTCGTCAACGCCGTAGCGTTCTTCCTTGAGACCGCGAAACCCGAACTCGTCGCCGGCGTACACGCTGGGTACGCCGGCGACGGTCAGCAAGATTATTAGCGCATGGGTCAGATGTTCAGGCTGTCCAAGCTGGCTGGCGATACGGCTCACATCGTGGTTACAGCTGAAGTTCAGCAGCGCAAAGCTCGGCAGCAACTTGTTGTTTCGTTGCAGCGCCTAACCCAGCTCGATGAAGTTGCCATCGCTGCGGCTGCTCTAGAGCTCTTTCCACAGCTCGTATTGGGTGACGGAGTTGCATCCGGCGGAGCCGGCCACGGATGCATAATCGCTGTGAATGAACTCGCCGACGCACCAAGCATCCGGATGCAGTTCGCAGACTTTTGGTACTGTTGTATTCCAGAATACTTGCTGTACAGCATAAGTTGCATTTAGTCGCTAACTGTCAGCGCCACGCTGCAATCAGTGCCCCATGCCGTTGGTGACGTAGTCTGCAACCTTCGAGGTTATCGTGGTTGAGGGTCACGAGGCCGGAGTGCCCCTTGAGCGTGTGTTGAGTGTGTGGAAACGATCGTGCTCCCCGAAACTAGCGTGCCGACGCCGCTGTTGTGCGGTGCATTGCGGATAGTGTTTCCAGTGCACGCTGACGTCATTAAACATGCTGTCGAGCAGAACACGCAGGCCCCGGCGGTGCGCTTCGGCGAGCAGTTAGTCGAAGTCGGCGTCGTCACCGAGCCTGGGATCGATACATGTAGTGGTCGGTGGTGTCGTAGCCATCTGTGACTCAGGGAAAGATCGATTCCCCAACGCAATCCCAGATGCCCCCGAATATTCGATGGTGTGATCAAACCAGCCGACCAGCAGCCGCAGCTAATGAGCTAATGTTCGCCTGGGCCCGGTAGGCCCAGTGACGGGGCGCGAGGAAGGGGCCTAAGAAACCCAGCGTATAGACCTGCTACCAGAATCACATTAAGTGGAACCGCGTGGGCACCTTCACCGCGCTGATGATCAGCCGATCGTGGACAGTATCTCAGCGGTGGTAATCCACTGTGCTACATCGGAAACAATAACTGCGTGACCTTACAACGCTTCCGATAACGCCTTTCGATCCGTACCTGCTTCACGCAGCGTGTGCTCATGGTCTACAACGCAGTGCGAGCACCCATTGATCGGCGATACCGCAGAGGACTACTGCTCGAAAGCGTCTTGTGTCGACTCCCGGGTTGGCGATGATATTCATCCGCAACTCAGAATGCAGATCGCCATGTTGACTGTCGAGGAAGCCACGGCCGAGGTAGAACCCGGACGAATTGGCTGCTTCGGCGGTCGACTCTAGGGTAGGCATTTGCGCGTTCCGCGTCGCTGCAACGTTATGGAACAGCGTGCCCTATAGCTGCTTCTCGTTCAGTACGGTGTTGCGGGCGATTGAGCCCAGGATGAGCTTGAAGTTCTTGGTGTACTCCGGCAGCGCGACCTTGAGGTCCTCGATGCTCATATGCCTTCCAATCTAAGTTGGAGATCAGGCCTGCCCCGGTCAGGCTGACGTCTTGAGCAATTCAGTCGCGTTCAGAGTCGGGTCGCCCTTGCGCCAGTTGCATGCACACAGTTGGTCGGATTGTAGGGCATCGAGCACCCGCAGCACCTCTTCCACGTTGCGTCCCACGGAACCCGCGGTGACCGAGACGAACTGGATATCGTTGTCGGGATCGACGATGAACGTCACACGGTCAGCAACACCATCGGCGTTGAGTGCTCCGCTGGCCGCAGAAAGCTCCCGCTTGATGTCCGAGAGCATCGGGAAGGGAAGCCGCTTGAGGTCCTCGTGCTGTGCACGCCACTGGAAGTGCACGAATTCGCTGTCGATCGAAACTCCGAGAATCTGCGCTCCACGGCCTTCGAACTCTTCGTTCAGCTTGCCGAACGCCGCGATTTCGGTCGGACAAATGAAGGTGAAGTCCTTCGGCCAGAAGAACACTACGCGCCACTTGCCTGGGTGGCTGTCACTGGAGACGGTGGTGAAGTAGTCACCAGGCTGCTGTGCGTCAACCTTTGATAAGTCGCCGCCGATCAGCGCGGTGAGTTGGTAGGCGGGGAACTGTTGGCCAATTGATAGCAATGACATATCCGATCCTTGTTTGGATTGATTCAAAATCAGATTTTTACACTATCCTTCAAGGTTGCCGTGAGTTTGGTCTGAAGTAAAGGTGATATATCACACTATACTTATCGGTATGAGTGATAAGAGTTATCAGCCCACCATCGCTGGGCTTCGCGCCTTTGTCGCAGTGGTTGAGAAGGGTCACTTCAGCGCCGCGGCAAGCTTTCTCGGCGTGAGGCAGTCGACGTTGTCGCAGGCGTTAGCGGCGCTGGAGTCCGGACTTGGTGTGCAGCTGATCGAACGTTCTACCCGACGGGTTTTCGTGACGACGCAGGGTAGGCACCTACTACCACGCGCCCAGGCTGCGATCGAGGCGATGGACGCGTTCACCGCAGCAGCTGCCGGCGAATCGGATCCGCTGCGAGGTGGCATGCGCCTTGGACTGATTCCCACCGTGGCGCCGTATGTGCTGCCGACGATGTTGACTGGACTCACCCATCGGCTGCCGACGTTAACCTTGCGAGTGGTCGAGGACCAGACAGAGCACCTGCTGACCGCGTTGCGTGAGGGGGCATTAGATGCTGCAATGATCGCCTTACCGGTTGAAACTGCCGGGATTGCCGAGATACCAATCTATGATGAGGATTTTGTCCTCGCGCTACCCCCAGGGCATCCGCTTTCCGGCAAGCGCCGGGTGCCGACAACGGCACTGGCGCAATTGCCGCTGTTGTTGTTGGATGAGGGTCATTGCTTGCGAGACCAGACCCTCGATATCTGCCGGAAATCGGGAGTGCAGGCCGAGCTGGCTAACACCCGCGCAGCGTCGTTGGCGACCGCTGTGCAATGCGTGACCGGCGGGTTGGGGGTGACGCTGCTCCCGCAGAGTGCTGCGCCTGTCGAGTCGGTGCGTAGCAAACTTGGACTTGCCCAGTTCGCTGCCCCCTGCCCCGGGAGACGGATTGGTCTGGCTTTCCGCTCCGCTAGCGGTCGCAGTGCTTCCTATCGGCAGATTGCCAAGATCATTGGTGAGTTGATTAGTACAGAGCATCATGTGCGGCTGGTCGCATAGCAGTTCGGGTACCGGCAAACCAGAGATCGTCCTCATGCCCATGCCAGCGACGGTAAGCTCGCCCTAGTAGGAAAAGATAATCGCCCTGCTTATGCGTGCTGAGTCCGATGATGGTTGGTACGCTCCCAGGGGGGCGCGGTCGCCGATGCGCTGTTGGGTTCGGTTTCCCGGGTTCTTGATCGACGTCCACATAATAGCGCGGTTCGCCACTCAAATTCATGACGTTTACAACGTTGCTGCTGGTGGTGACTCTGTGGACTCAGCAATGCTCTGCTGATCAGACGGCGATAGCACTTAAGTGGCTGGCTTAGGAGTGCGATCAACTCGGCGTGTATTTGATGACAGAATCGATCCCACTGACGCCGATTGTTACTGAATCATGTATTCGTACAACGTGTTTAGGAAACATTGTTCTGCCATGCCAGTTCATTCCCCTAGAACAGGGGGACTTGACTGGGTCGTTGGCAACGTGGCCACACGTAGGTGATCATTGAGATATAGCTGACATTTGGGTACATCCAGGCTGGGGTCGTACGTACTCTCACTTCACACTCGCCGGGAAGCACGGGTACCGTCAAAGAGTTGTTCCTAGCGGAGGCGATCATCGGTCTGAAGGCTTTCTTCGAGGACACCTACGACAACGATCTGCAACATGGGCTAAGCTGAGCAATTACTTAGCACAACTGCATTTGGCGTGAACAAAAATATTGACGTTGTTCCAACTAGCTGCTACATGTTCAAGTCACCGTTTCAGATGAGCGAGGACCTCCTAGGAGGATACTAAACAACATTTAACTAATACTGTGGCGTTCGCAGCGATAGAAAACGATCTAGCGGTGGTCTCCACGGTTCACTCTGGCGAAACGGTGCAGACTTCGTTAGTTAATGTCGTCCTGTTGCCAAACCCCGCCAGTGGCGAATCCTCTTTTTATAGGTTCTACCGCCTGGAGGAAAGTGAAAATCGCCAATCTGCAGGCCCGGTCGTAGCTGGTCATAACCTTCCCCAGCGAATGGCAGTGGGGGACTGTCGATGACTGCACGGAGCGGGTCGGATGAGACACAGCCGTGACTGGCCGATGCCGACTAATTACAGCTTTGTACTCTAAAAATTTAAGTTCAAGGTAATAAGGTTTTTACCGCTACGAGCGGCAGCAATGACAGCTGGCAAGAGTACGACCGAATGATGGCCAAAGGAACGGTGTGCTGTGTGGTGTTGATCGCGCGAACGCGGATGCACGGCAACGGTTAAACATCACAGCGAGAGACCTAGTGACGGGGTCGGCGGGCTGCCTGGCTGTTGATGCCCTCGGGAGATGGATTCACGCCTACGAAGCGTTGCCCATGGGGCTGGTCTGGCGGGTGTGCGACCCGGAAGTTCTGCTGTCTGAAGCCTGCCGACATGCCGAATCCTTGCCTCCAGGCCAATTTCAAGTTGGATGGCAGTCAAGCACCACGAGGATCGAACCGATCTGTGCTGAGATCGCCGCAGCGACCCGTGCGAGGAAGTCCTCACTTCGCTGATCTGTATGGGCGTTCAGGCCACCGCCGTAGCTTGAGTGGACTTCACCGACCGCCACGCAATTTGACATATTGTTTAGCTGGTCGGGTTAAGTCAGGCTTCACAGTCGGGTTTGAGGCGGCGATGATCGCCCGCAATGTGCGTCGGCAGCGTCCGCAGTCACTGCCCGCTCCGCAAGCGGCTGCTATCTCCTTGGACGTCGTCGCACCACGTGCGACGACATCGCACACAGTTTGGTTGGTGGCACCGGCACACAGACAGACGTACATCAGCAAAGTTCCCGACCGCAGGTGACATGCCTCACTAGATGCGCGCTCATCGTATCTCGCTTGATTAGAAACCCAGGCGATGCCGTCGGGCAAACAGGTCGCATATTAGTGGAGTCTAACCTAAGTAGGCCTAAGTAGGTTTTTAGTGCAGTCTCGTCTAAAATTTAACGTAGTGACCTGCGATTGATATGGTGGCTTGCACGTGATGCGCCGACAGTGCACTAAAATCCCACACTGACCCGTACCTGCTGTACTAGATCTGACCCAGGCCCGGCTATAGTGTATTGTTACCATAGTGTATTGTTATTTGTGAGGATAAACTAAAGCCGAGGTGTGCTTCGGTCCACCTTTAGCGGTTCGACATGATCTCTTACCCACGTTATAGGAGTGTTCATGCAAGGTGATCCGGATGTCTTGCGCTTGCTTAACGAGCAACTGACCAGTGAGCTCACCGCTATCAACCAGTATTTCCTGCATTCAAAGATGCAAGAAAACTGGGGCTTTACCGAGTTAGCAGAGCGCACCCGCGTGGAGTCCTTCGACGAAATGCGGCACGCCGAGGCGATTACCGATCGCATCTTGCTTCTGGACGGCTTGCCGAATTACCAGCGCATAGGGTCGTTGCGCGTTGGTCAGACGCTGCGTGAGCAATTCGAGGCAGACCTGGCGATCGAATACGAGGTGATGAGTCGGCTCAAGCCCGGAATCATCATGTGCCGGGAAAAGCAGGACAGCACCAGCGCTGTACTGTTGGAGAAAATCGTGGCTGACGAGGAAGAACACATCGACTACTTGGAAACGCAACTAGCGCTTATGGGGCAGCTAGGGGAGGAGTTGTACTCGGCGCAATGCGTCTCCCGGCCGCCGAGTTAACCAGCCCGAGGCTAACCTCGCTAGTCCACTGGTAAGTATAACGTACCCGCGAGCAGCGGACCGCGGACCTAGTCGAGGCTCACCCACCGTGCATCCTGCGTTCGGTAGCGCGCTGATCGGGCTGCGGTGACGGTCGTGCTGTTATGTGGTTGTCGGACCACTCTGGCTAGCCGCTGTACGACGCCGACTAATTGTGGCTTCCCCCAGCTAGGGATGTGACCATTGAACTACGTGTGCTCGCTGCTGCTGGCCTGGATTGTCGACAAGCTGGTCCGCCTCGATCAGCTACCAGGGTCGGCCGGGCTACCGTGAGGTCGAAGCTGCCCTGCAACGCTTCGTGCATCGGGTTATGGTCCAACGTGGTTGGCACGATGATTCGTTGACTATGGCTCTCGGGTGCTCACAGGCAGCAGTCGCAAAACGATTCTGCGGAAATGTGCGGGGTAATATCACGCCATGAGCCGAATCGGTACATTTGCGGATGACGATTTGACGGGTTGGATTCTGCATTTGCCCGATCTTGGCCGCGTTGCCCGGGTTCAGTCTAGAGGCAGTCTACACCAAGCACTGGCTGTTGACACGCACGCGAACTGGCACGAGCGGTGATCGCCCACGACGACGAATGCGTCGTTTGCGTAAACACTGCACGATGCAGAAAGTGCTGCCGAAGGGGTTGATGATGAAGAGTTGTACGGCCGCGTGATGGAGTGGCTTACCTGGTCCGGTTACAGTGGACGGGAGGGGTTGACCGCCGAGGCCGCCCACCAGTTCGCCACAAGTACTTCTCCGACGAGTTGTTCGTTGTCCTGACTATGACTATATCGTACACGCTGTGTATCGGCCCGGGGCGGGTTCTGCGGACTCTGGATATAAGGGATATTAAGGCAGTCCTGCAAGCTGACCTTGCCCAGCCAGGGTGGTGTGACCCGCACTACCTGTCGTCAGCATGGAGTGGCCAGTTGGTGCTGCAGCCAGTTGGTGCTGCAGAATGGCCGCTATGACAGGTTAACTCGCTCGCTGCTGCAGAGCTTGTCGCCCCACTGAATACAGAAGTGTCGCCACCGCCATAGACCTATCCGCACTACGCATCATCGGCGACAGGTTTGTCTGGGGGCGCCCGCCGCGTTTTTCGAGTAGGACGACGTAACTATTTCCGCGTGCAGCCGCGTGACGTTGAGCCGGGTTGAGGCTGCTGCTTGTTGCAGCAGGAATCGACGCGGTGATTGGTCGAGAAATCGAATTCCTGCTAGTAGATCCAGGCGGTGGCCGGCTGCCGTCAGCAGGGTGGTTGTAGTACGGTCTTCTCGAGTTTCGGGATTAAGTGATTGCTGCACTTGATAATTCGCAGTTAATGCGAGATATGCATCGGCGATCCTGCAATAGACATGGTGGTTGCGTTCGTCTTATAGGGCAGGAGCGCTACATGCTCCTGAGTCCCGAGCAGCTGGCGTATCATTCTGGCTGTATGGTCTGGGAACTTGTCGTGGTGTTTGATGTATTGGTCTTAGCGCAACATGTCGGCGAAGTGGTGTTCATTGATCAGTGTGTCTAAGGCTGCTAATTTCCCGCAGGGACTAAAGACGATTCGAAAATGCTTTCAACGAGACTAACACCGAACCCACCGAACCGCTTGCAAAGTTCGACTCTACGTCCAATTCATGGATCGGTTTCGTTGTTTGCACCCCCTGCAGCCCCATCCTAGATCTGGTTAAACACATTGATCTCCAGGTTGTATTGGATCTACACTGCCAGTTCAGCGAAGTCGAATTGACTCGGCTGTTTTGCCAACCGCTAGAGTGAATGACTGACTGATCGACACCGGAATCGGCGAGGGTATAGCCGATGCTTTTGATCTGAACGCACTGTTTGGAGGTTCTGTGCACTAGGTGATTTGTCTTGAGTAGGTAGCCGAGCAGGCCGCGTAGATGTCCGGTGCCTACGCATCGGTGTTCGGGAGGGGGATTTTGCATCCGGAGCTGAGCTACCTCGGTAGTTTCCAAGTCTATCCTGGCCTACTGGGCCAGGTGTGACGGCCACTTGACCGAGCCATAAGTATCACAAGCTGTTGAGAACGCAAGCCGCGTGGTGCGCTATACCGGTAGTGTTTGTCTATGCGTATAGGAGGCTGCTGCGTTTTGTGCTACAGCAAGCGTTGCGACTTGGCAAGCTGCTTCAATTCCATTTCGGTTTCGAAGACCGAGACTGTGGTTTATACAAGAGCAATCCACTGTATATTCTTGACTTTCTTCGACAGTCTGGGAAACTCAATAATTTTTCTGTATTGCTACTTCTATCAATGTGAATCTTGCTATCTGGAAAAGGATTTTAACAATTTCTATCTCGACGGTGAGTTGAGAATGAATTACCTAGAGGCTCGGCCACCAACATTTATCGCCTGGGTGATTGAGATGGCGTCTTTTTGCAGGATCCTGTACCCGTCGTACGGGTTCGGTCCCGCGGAACTCTACTTTCTGGGTACAGCGCTGTGGCGCACCGGCATGCACCACTTACTGCGTGTATTTGCCTAGGACGGTGACTGGAGCGGGGCCAACACCATTGAGGCGTTGCCGGCTGTTGCTCATGGCAATCGCCCACTTCTACCGCCTTGACAAAAAGATCGACTGAAAAGAGATGAACCGACGCAGCTTGCTACCGATCTGATGGTGTTGCGGACTGTCGGCCAATTGAATCTGGATCGTCTGTTACGACAACTCCCACCGTAGCGGCGTGGCAATCAGCGATGAAGACAACACGTCCGGATCCGGTTCACCTATACTACGATAATGCCGGTTCCGACGGCGGCATGATTGGCATGCTATATCTGACATACGAGACCAGTGTCTAAAGCGTGACGAAACACCATCTCCGGCACCGTCGTTATCCCGTAGCAGAAGTCTGATTTGCGGAGCCTACCGATATCGGAAATCCGTGCTAAACCGCTAGCATAAGTTGCACTGGCCGGTCGACGATATAACTCGATTGCCAAGGTTGTAGCGGATAAACGAGAAGTTCTGGTTACTTAGTCTGGTAGCGGGTGTGCGGGCTACTGGTTCGTCGGAGCCAACCCGTCGGCAATTGTTGTCGACACGATCAAGGACGACTTCGCACTCGCAGCTGTCCAGTCGCAGTCCTTGACCGCGTCCGCATCCGACTGCATGTAACCCGACTTCGGTTGAACCTCATCGATTGTAGGTTGGTGCTTCCCACGCTTTGTGGAGTTCCTGCTGATCCTCATCAAGGATGAGGATCAGCATTGCTGCTTGCTCGGACCGGCTGGATTTGGAGGTCGCCGGCCATGGCTGCACGCGCAAGGCTCCCTATAGCCATAGATCCCTATAGCCATAGAATAGCACCACGTGGGCCGCCACCGCGGCGAACACTTCGTCAAACGTTGCACCTGCGGCTATTACGATAGTCTGCATTCTTGGGGTAGTCGGTACATCAAATAGCGGAGTCCTGGCGTGTCGTGGGATGTCCAGTCTAGAGCACGGCAAGCGGCACATAGTCAGAAGCCCTTGATCAGCAATGCTCTTCGCGCACTTAGATGTGCCAGACTAAGCAAGATGCCGAGATATAGACACAGCGCTCCCGGTGGAATCACCCGAGCTGAAGATCTGCCGATCTCCTACAGTAGAGGAAAAAACTTTGCTGTTCACTAAGAAGGCGGTCAGCGTGACCACGATCGAGGCCAGGTGCGGTGATGAAGCCATCCTACTGCTCGTGAGCGTCCTGCTTTTGTTATGATCGGGCAGCTACGCCAAATCTGCGGTCTATGCGCCTGATCGGTCAAGCTGCCCCTAGTTGCCGAGTGTGCAATGGTGAGTGCTCCTGTGCGTAGAGCTCGCAACTAGTGTGTCTGATAGATTTGAACGCTGTTAGCGCGACCAAGTTAGGTGCGTGATGTGATCCTCGAGGGCGGCTTGTACGTCACCGAGATGCGCTGTACGCATGCACTGGTAGACGGCCCGCGGCCATCGCTGCCTAAGTCAATCGACGAGGGTCGCTGGGACCGCACAGATCGGCATGTGCACCTGGAAGTCATTCGGCAGGAGCCCAATAACGGCCTAGTTGATCCTGCAGCAGCTTCTTCCAAGCCGGATTGGAACCCATGTTCTCTATATGTGCCAGGGCGTCAGTACCGAAACGAGCCACACTAGGTCGAGGTCTCCAGGTAGTTCAGAAGCCGCTCTCCAGCGGTGAACCTCCGTTCGAAGCTGTTGGATGGCAACCCTTCCCACTGTACGTCGTTAACATTGTGCCATCCGAATTTGGATATTATATAGGCGCGCCGCTGGCCGAGCGGCAAGGTGCAGGGCATGCACGTAATGGGTCTCTTCCTCGTCGAGGAACACGTGGTAGAATACATTCTCGGCCAACGCGTCAAATTAACTCTCAAGCCTGTTGTCTAGTTTTGTAGTGTAAGCCTATCTGAAAATTGACCCTGACTCTGTCAGCTTTATGCCTAGCCTGCTTGACCGCCGAAGGCCACCAGCTGTTGCACTACCGGCTGCGAACTACCGATATCCCAACGGAACTATTTCCCGCTCGGACTCTCTATAGTGAGAGCCTCGAAAGCCATGGTCGGTCTGATTGGTCATGAGTTGCCTCTTTTGTAGACTTTGTGCTTTACTTTCTTAAAGTATCCCGTGCGTAACATCTTCAATTCGAGAATGCTAGCTTCTACTAGTTGAGTGAATCGTCGCTGGCGTTTCCGCTGCTTTGGTTTTTAAATGACAGCCGACTTAGATTCAGACCTGTCACGTTGAGCACCCAAGACGTGTCGGCTGCGGCGAGCTCCGCTAAGTAGGTCCACGGTGCTTTGAGCGGCCATGCTGGCCGTGTCCCAAATAGTCCTTCCACAGTGCGACCTGCGCACTGCTGTTTTCGGCTACCAGGTGAACCGAGACATGGCGTCGGCGCCGTTGCACACCAGCGGGCTGTCGTGATTTTGGTATTCTCAGCTAAGCAGATTCGAGTTCCGAACTGGAGCCGCTTCACGATATCGTTAGGCCCCGAGCTGCCAAAGTTGGACCAACCGGAAGGTCGGCATAGATACAGTCGGCCGGTAAGAACGTTTTACTGCCTCCTAGTCGCGACGCCAAAGTGCCTGTCAAAGCTCGAGTAGGACATCTCGGACGGCGACCTAGGAGTCGTCTCGCATAGTGGCCAATAACATTCGGTTGTTGTACCGATGTCAAAAGGCGCCGCTGGCCTGTTCACCAGGCGCGACACCATGAGACTCACAGAATTCGTCGATCACTTAAGATACCATCGACCGTGTCGGTCCCAACGCTATCGGCAGTGTCGACCAACCTCTCAGCACCCGCGTGTCCAGCCTACTTCTGGTACCAGCTGCCCGCGTCTACGGTAAGTGGTCGAAGAAGGCTCGCAGCCCCACTGCATTGTAGGCGCGGGTAAGAGCATTTTCCAAACAAAATTCCTGTCACCGGAAAATGCGAGATTCCTTCCCGCATTGAGGCGTTCGATGTTGAACCTATCTGGATCGGCAAAGACGGACGGGTCCTGGTTGGCTGCGGCCAAAATAAAGCACCACTACCTGGCTGCGCTTGATCGTGCTACCTGCTAGGTCGACGTCCTTGCGCGCTACCCGAGCGGCCATCTGAATCGGCGAATCGAGCCGCAGGATCTCTTAACCGCGTTTGTGCCCCGGCTCGGGGCACGCCTGTAGCATCACCATATGCTCAGGTGTATCCAGCAATAATATTACGAATAATACCCCTGCCTAGCAGGTTCACCGTGGTTTCACCCCCGGTAGCCAACACCAGCCCCGGAGATTGCCTGAAGTTTGCTTTTGCTGAGAGATATTTCGGTAGGTTTGTTGTCTTCCTAGTGACTCAGGTGACGTACCAGATTATCGCCTGGGGTACGTTGCAACTGCGGTAAGTGTTTGAGAGCCAAAAGTTGAAACCCGCTACCTCTCGTTATGCCTGCTGGTACTATTGCTATGTCAGTTCAACGTCCAAGCTGGGTGCGACCAGTTCGCCGAACTTAAGAATGTGGCTTCGGTCGCGATCGGGTACCCTAAAATATCGCTGATCACCGCGACCGGAAGCTGCGAACAATACCGGTTGACCACGTCAACGACGTCATGTTGGTGGGCGAGTTGATCCAATAGGGCTAATGTGGTCTGCTCGATCCGATCCCGTAACGTGGCGACTGCCTTGGGCGCGAACAGCGGCGATACCGTCTTGCGGTAGTGGATGTGATAGGCTCATTGAATAGCCAGCAACGGATGCAACAAATTGTATTGGCTGCTGGTTCTATAGCCAGTGCGACGGCGCCGGCAAGGTTACGTTAAGCCAGAACACGTGGAAGTCCTCTGATTGCAGCAGTTCATGTGTGATTGCACGGTTGGCGGTCAAATAGCTGATGCGGCTCTGCACTAACGGGCGTCGGGGACGCGGTTTGTGGCAGTAAGGGCACGGGATTCGCCTTGATGGCCAGAGCGATATCCAAGCGGGCCAACGGGTCACTTCGCCGGGTGGTGAGTTGCCGCGATACCGCGGATGAATCCATATTGTGCGAACCAGTGCAAACGCTGCCGTACAGATCCTCCATCAGTCGGCCGGACTACAGATGCTAATTCACCAGCTTTCTTCAGTGGAATCCCGACCATTTGCGGTCGGGAAGAAGCCGATCCCGTCTGCTCGGCCCGCGTTAGCTGGCCGCTCTTGAGTTTTTGTCTGGGTGGTTCTACCTCTCCGCCGGCGTGGTTACTGTTAAACAAACGTCGTCGCAAGTAAGCAGTGGTTCGCTGCCGATTGTCAACCACCAGATTGCCCAACGTATCGTGGCCGAGGCTCAACCCACCAGGCGCAGTATTGCCGTTGAAGACCTGACGGGGCTCCGGGCTCGGGTACGCCCCAAACGAGCTGAGGTGCTTTTTTAGGCATTCGCGCAACTAGGCCGGTTTTTGAGTTATAAGGATCAAGCCGCTAAGGTTGCGTTTGTTGAAGTCAATCTTGCCTACGGAAGCCGAACCTGCTGTGAGTGTGGGATGAGTCGACAAACGGAATCGTCGTTCTCAAAGCGGCTTTGAGTGTGGCCGGTGCCGCTTTGTTGGCGCGCCAATTGGCCCACCCTGACAGCCCCAGTCAGGGTGGCAGCAGCAAGAATGTGGCGGGCTCAGCGCTACAGCAGGTGATCTTGAACTCTGTGGTTACGACTTTGTTGAGATCACTGCTGTTGATGTCGGAGGCACTAGCGGGTGATAATGTACGTGTTTGGCAACCCTCGGCGTTTGCGTCTCCCACTCCGTCTGCCCAGAAGCTGCCAGTGAATCCGTCGACGTTGCGGATCTTGACCTATTGAGGAAGTTGCCTTGCCGGCACTGAACAAGCTCTACGGCTTTGACTTGGCTGCTGCTTTCGCGGATATTGATCGTCCGCTAGGATGGCTTTAGCTGCATGCAACGGAATGCGTCGAATGAACGTTGTCGTCGATGGTCAGTTGTGTAGCTCGTCGGGGGAGGGGGATTCCGCGCACGCCAAGGCGAGGGCGATGATAACCACAAGTACCTCGACTACTCTGGACTATTAGTTCTGCACCAGCTCGTCTCAATTCCGACACATTACGGCCTTTTTGGCATTTGGCATAAGCGTAGGTACGGACGTGGCAATACGGTTATGCACCAATTCCGGGCTAGAGCCTCGAGCTGGTCGATCCAGCGGACGCTACTTGCTGTCGGACGGACCGTCACTCCGCCTCGACCACGTCTTTGATGCGCCGCAGCGTCTTGGTCATATCACGGATGTTGCGGCGCTTCCGCAGAAAACCGCCAAGCAACCAATACACGGTGAGCAGTGGCGAACGGTTGAACCGAAATGACTCGGTCACGTATGTGCCATCGCCAGACGTCACCAATCGGTAGTGCCAATTGTTTACCGGTTTGTTGCCCAACAGGACCGTGAAGCCGAACTCACGGCCGGGTTCGCACGCGGTCACCTTGCATGTTGTCCAATACACGGGTCCGATTTCATTTCGTCGAACATGACCACGGAATTTGGCGTTGAGGGCTGGGCCAGTCACATCGTCCAGCCACTCGGCCTCAAAAGTCTCCGGAGAGAACCGTCCGGTGTTGCGGACGTCCGCGATTAGATTCCAGACCTTGTCCGCGGGTGCCGCCATATGAACGGTCACCGAACCTTCCATGGCTTGATCTAAACACAGTTTTCTGTTCGTTCATAGGCCGTTGAGAGCGATCGCCGCTAGTGTGGTATCGCCCATTTGGATGATGTCGTTGATGATCTGCTTCACGCCCTGTGCGGGATGCGACCACAGCGTGATCGGCAGGTCAGAGGCGGCACCGCATTTCGGCCATGCGTCTAGCCCTTGATCAGCTAAAACTCGGTTGGCCACCGTGATTTGTTGCTCTCTGGACGCGCCGGCAGGATTGCCGACACCGCCGTATCGGGCCCAGATGGTTGGCTTAAATTGCAGTCCACCGTAAAAGCCGTTTCCGGTGTTAGCTCGCCAGTTTCTGCCGGACTCGCACTGCGCGACCGCATCCCAGTTAGGTTCCCTAGGAACGGCGTTCGCCATACCAGTGGATGTGGATAGTGCCATCGACGCCGTAACTATCCCGCTGACCACGGCGGACTTCACGAACAGCTTACAAAGTTTTCTCACGTCCAGCATTTCTCCCGGCATGTCCAAAACGTTACCCCTTTGCAAAGCTTGTGAGATAGCTTATATATCGAACCGGGATCGGCACCGTAAGCAGCTCAACGAGAGGTGGCCCGTGCATCAGGTCAGCGGGGAGCCCTAACAATGCGACTGAGTCGCCAACGAGAGGGTTTGCTGATAGAGGCCGGCGAGTTGGCTATTCCGGATGACGTCGTTTCGAGCGGCATCGAGTTGGATGACGCATGCTGGCGAATACAGCAAGTACCAGTTGAGCGCTATCTGGGTCGGTATTCGTTTCGTTGAAAACATCGATCAACGATCGCGACGTTGAAGGCTCCGGTGACGTGGTTGGCGCACTGGATGGATTGAACTTCTCAATCCATCACCGGCTGTATTCGACGGCCTTGGTAGCGTTGATCTGGTCACCGAAGGTCCGTGCAATGTACTCCGGATCGCTGGCAGTCACGTCTTCGCCGCGCATTTTGGCGAGTACTTGCTGGACGTGGCTTGGATCTTCAATGTCGCCGTGCTTGATCCATTTCAAGGTGGCCGGCCGGCTCGGCGACCACCAACCGCTGTGCGGCGCCGTCGGTCAATTCGATCAGCAGGTTACCGCCACCGGTGCTCGCCTGCGGTGAGTTGGCAATCAGCGTTACGACTAGCACGGCCAGCGTGCCCAAGCACTTCGGGCGAAGTGGCCCAAACGGCGCAGCGTCGATCTCGGTAAATGCGATTACTAGTGCTGCCCATCAGTATCGTTGGCTCCTTGTGATTGTGATTCTGGCCCGGATGGCCAAACTCTGTTGAGCGTGACCCGGGACCGTGCAGGATCCGTTGTAGGAGAGCTAGCTTGACTGACATACGGATATGTAGACACTGCAGTCGCGCCGACATTAACGGCAAACGCGAGCAATGATCCGAACGTGTGAGTGGTACGTCTCTACAGTCCAGTGTCGGAGCATGAACAACCAGCGCCATGCCAACAACACAACCGGATGGATTGATATCACGGGTAAATTCCGGGCGACTAGTTGGGCGGGCGATCGGTGCAAGGACCAACAGACAGGGCCAGGCTAACCGCTGCGGGGTACAGCCATCAAGGTGTTCTGTAGGTCGGGCTTCATGGCGTTGAGCTGGGCTCCCCAGTACTCCCAGCTGTGCGTTCCGTCGGCATTGAGGTTGAACACAGCGTTGTGGCCACCAGCACCGTTGTAGGCGTCCTGGAACTTTAGGTTGCTGCCGTGCACGAAGTTCTCCAGGAATTCCGCGGGTACGTTGGTTCCACCCAACTCTGACGGTGTGCCGTTACCACAGTAAACCCATAGGTGGGTGTTGTTGGCGACCAGCTTCCCAGCCTGCAGAATGGGGTCGTTTCGTTGCCAGGCCGGGTCATTTGGTGGTCCCCACATGTCCGCGGCCTTGTAGCCACCAGCATCACCCATCGCCAAGCCGATTAGCTGGGGTTCTATCCCCTGGGAGGAGTCCATCAGCGCCGACAACGAGCCAGCATAGATGAACTGATCGGGGTGATAAGCTGCCAGTATTAGGGCCGAGGAACCGGCCATCGAGAGGCCGACCACGGCGCTGCCGGTGGATTTGACACTCCTATTGGCGGATAGCCATTTAGGCAGCTCGCTAGTAAGGAATGTTTCCCACTTGTAGGTCGTGCAACCTGCCTTGCCGCACGCTGGGCTGTACCAGTCGCTGTAGAAGCTGGATTGCCCACCGACCGGCATCACGACCGAGAGTCCCGACTGATAGTACCACTCGAATGCGGAGGTGTTGATGTCCCAGCCGTTATAGTCGTCCTGCGCACGCAAACCATCCAGCAGATACACCGCCGGAGAGCCGTTTCCGCCGTTTTGAAACTGCACCTTGATGCTGCGCCCCATCGCCTCCGACGGCACCTGTAGGTACTCGACGGGTAGGCCTGGTCGTGAGAACGCGCTTGCGGTCGCCGCTCCGCCAGCAAGGCTGATTAGGCTCGGCAGAGTCGCAGCTGCACCCACCAAAAGCCAGCGCCCCCAGGCTCGGATCTTCCCGCTCACGTCAATCATAAACCTAATACCCCTTATCGTATGTTGTCGGTGCTCTCGGCAGAATTTACCCTGCGAATAGCCCAGATGTCGATCGAGACGCGAAGCGATCTCAGTTCTGTATCGGTTACCCGTCACGGATACCGCAACCGTTTGGTCGACGCACGGAAGCCGTTCCTACCAGCGGATTCTTGTTCGATGTGGGCCCATTTGCGTCGAACGTGTAGGCGCACATATCGGCTTTGATGGATTGTCATGGCAACTCGAAAAAGCTTTGCTGGTGCCGGTTTTTCCGCGGACCATGGCGCAGGTTACGATCGCACGAGGTGCCGCTCTGGCGGCGGTTCAGAGCATCGAGTTCACCGACGAGCGGCTGGTGGCATCCACCAGCTAACCCACCATGCCGGCACGGCCTCAGCGGTTGTCTTACGCCGGGGCTGTTACCGCTTTGGCCGCCGCCGCGGTTATTTTACGTAACTTTGCTGTACACTAGCAGTGGGCTTGCCAGCTGGCTTCGGGTGCGAATTCCACTGCACCTAAGCACGCGCGATGCGTTAAGTCGCTGCCACAGATTGCAGAAGCTGCTGTGTCTGCCATACCAGCGTTCGCCAGGCGGTGGCGTCCAGCACATCAATCCGTGTCATAGGTGCAGCCGTTGATCAGCCTCGCCTCCGTTGAATCGGGAACAGAACCGTTGAATCGGGAACAGAACCCACTGCGCTGCTGGAACAGCAAAGCGCGTTACTGTGTGATCCCGAACTGGATCCAAATGGTCAGCCACCGTACATAACGAGAGTTCTTAAGCACATCCCCGGTAGTTTACCGCGATCAAGCGACAGACGACCCGACAAAAACCTGTAAGTCTGAGTACAGACTCGAACGGCGGCAAAGCATACCGTCAATTCCTCAGCTATCTGTATTGAGCTCATTAATAACGAATCGGGCTTGATGCTATGGTCGGATTGGCGAACCGTGGACTGGGAGAACATTCGTTATGAGTTGCCGAGCTCTTCTGTGCGCAAATCGGTTACGTGCTCCCGCTATTTCTCCCGCACATACAGTCTCCCGGTGAGACGGTAGCTGTTGCCGATCTTGACAATCTTGTCGCTAGTGGTCAGCAACAAAGCGGATCTGGGGAAAGCGGCCGGCGTTCAGTGACCTCAGCGGTTTGCCCGAACCGGAGCTTTTGCCGGCCCAGACAGCCTTTTGACCCCACCCTGCGCTGTGCAGCATCTCGAACGAATTCGTTTCGACCGTAAGTTCCGCGGCTACCGGTTTGGCACTGGTCCAGTCTACCGTGACCCGCCAGCGCGTCATCGCAATGGTGAGACTATGACCCAGCTGCGCAACTTTTCCGGTGACGCAGGTCCAAACTAGCAATCACCGTCGGATGCGTCCATAATTTACATTACACCGTTAACTCTGTGGGTCACAGACCGGACTGTGTTTGGTATCGCACGAAACTTTAATTCCATGCCCGACACGACGGCGAAATTCATGGCCGCTTTGACATCGCGCGCCGTTCAGGAGGGATGGCCGGTAACGCTGAGCTCCGGCATGATCAGCTACACGGGACTGATCGGCAGCGGGTACATTGTGACATCGATGGCGACGAGTTCGTCTTGGGGTAGTAAGTCGCCGATTGTGTCTGTTATTGCCATGGAATTACCGGCAGTGCCCAACGTTCAGAATTACCGCTGCTTCGCCAAGGTGCGCATGGCTTCGGCGACGTCGTAATGGTGGAGTCGATGTAGTTTATGCGTGCCCAGTTTCCTAGCCTCCACAGCTTTGTCAGCGTCGCGAGCGACCGCAATGGTCTCGAGCCCATTGCCCGGGCAAACTGCACACCAAGATGGTCGAGTACACCAACGTTAAGTATTATAACCCGGCCAACCGGTCAATGCTTTGGTCTTGCGCAGCGCGTAGCAAGTGGTGAAGGCCGGAGTAGCCCATCGGAGTGGCTTCGACAAAGGATCGTTTGGTCGGGATCCGAGCCAGCGCATTGGCGGGTACTGTCACCGACTCCGCATATCCGCCGGGTTCATGCCAGCTAGGTATCTTTATGTTCGCATAGCAGATGCAAATGTCTTTGCGGTAGGGGGGGCAGTGGTTGCAGTGTCCTCCGAGCCAGTCGACAGTGACGTGGTCGCCAACCGTGAAATCTTCTACCACATCGTCGAATTCTTCTATGGTTAAAGCGATTTCGTTCCCGGTGGTTAACGGACACAGATGCTACACACCGAGACAGTTAGCTGAACTTCGTCTCGACCCGGTGACAGCATTTCGACATCAGGCCAACCGCAAGGGCGCGCTAGCAGTCTGTATGTGGACAGCCTTAGAGTTAGCCATCAACTCGCCTGTTTAAGTCTATGTCCTAATGGGCTACAGGGTATTATAGTTTAATCTTGGCTATGGTTTAGTCGACTTGCCAATGCTTGACCCCATTGAGCCAGCCCGACCGCAGCTACTTGGGTTTGCCGGTCGATTACAGATTCGGCATGGACTCGGCGATCGCATGGAACATCCGGTCAATGGTCATACGTGCTAGGTTGATCCCGATGCAGTAATGCACGTTGGTGTCATTAAATCCCGCGTGGGGGTGGGATTACGCATGATGCTACAAGGCAAACGGATCGTCAACACTTTCTCATCGAAGTTGGCTGAGCGGTAAATCACAACCACTCGCTGGCCCTTCTTGATCGATACGCTGGATAACTCGTACTACTTTAGCACCGTTCGCTGGAAAGACATGACCAGGGTGGCCTGTCGGATGATCTTGTCGGCCGTGGTGCCGGGGGCTTTCTTGCTTGTACAGCTCCCACTAATCAGGGAAGTTGGTAAATTGCATCATGCTCTGCATGATGCAATTTCTGGTGTTCTCTTTACCGGCCGCCGTCAGCATAATGACTGAAAGGAGCCAAACTCGTCTTTGGAGAGCTTGTGGCCCTCGATATCGGCCTCAACCAGGTTGGTCACGATGACCTGACCGAGAGGCTTGGCCCTATCGGCGGCGATCTGCATCGCTTACATAATCAATTTCACCGATGTGACCATGGGGTCATTCGTGGCGAACTTGGGATCCTGGGCACCAACTGTCTGGTTTGACCAATGGAATAGTTTCTTGCAGTCTTCCTGGGGTACCACTCGGCAGGCCGGCGATTGCGGCTTGCCGTGACAATTCGCAAGACACATGTTCAACGAAGTCGCCGGAACTCTACAGATGCCGTAGCCGCGACGATGCGGCAGGCCCACTCGAGTCAGGTCATCACGCAGTTGCTCAGCGGCTCAGGGAATGAAACCGGGCGAGATGATTTTGTGCAGCCGAGTGTACTGCGAGGCGTCTATGTTGAGCAGAACCAACTTGCCCCTGCTGATTTGCTCGTCGTTCATGCCTTCTTGGTAGCAGGCCAGGGCGGTCTTTTCCAGGTTGGAGAAGGTGCCGCTGTGACAGTGAAACGTCCTTGTGCTTGGACACCACGTCAATAATCATCGTCATAAAACCCGCTCCTTCCGATTGGCTGCTCGTTTCATTAAATCGTTTCGGCTTGGCACATCTCGGCGGGTTCCTACACCGACAGCTGTTCGGTGTAGATTTCTGGGTCAGGAAAATCGAATCCGGGAGATTAAGTTGAGGAATTGGTTGGGTGGATTACTTGGGTTGATAGTATAGCCCACTTATCGATAGAACAATTCTTATGCCAATAAATCTATTGTTATACCCGGCTGGCAAGCATCAGAGCAAGACTACCAAAGCAAATGACAAGCGTTGCCGGTGATTTTTGGGTACGTCGTCCGTATTCTCCGTATGCATAGAAAAGCTAGTTAACAGCACCACCCCGCCTACCGACGTCGTTGTGCCGGTGACCCGGTTCTACAAGTCGGTCTTGTGGTGTGCGGCGCACTCGATATGCTTGGTGCACGCCACCGCCGGCTTGGTGGGGGTCAGGTGACATTAGTGCGAAGGGTGGAAGCATGATTCGCGAACTACTCGCCATCTCTGCGATCGCGAGTGGCGCGGTCAATTCGGCGCCGCGCGCGGCGGCTAATCCGCATTACGATGGCGACGTACCGGGCATGAGTTATGATGCTTCGCTGAGCGCTCCGTGTTTTAGCTGGGAGCGATATATTTTTGGACGAGGCCCCAGCGGCCAGGCCGAAGCGTGTCATTTCCCTCCTCCCAACCAGTTCCCGCCAGCAAACACCGGATACTGGGTGATTTCATACCCGTTATACGGAGTCCAGCAAGCTGGAGCGCCGTGCCCGAAGACCCAAGCAGCGGCACAGTCAGCTGACGGTCTGCCCATGCTCTGTCTGGGTGGTCAAGGGTGGCAACCGGGCTGGTTCACCGACAAAGGGTTTTTTCCGCCTGCAGGCTAACGACCAGCCTATTTTTGGAGATATGCGCAACGGTTCACCGATCCCGAGATGGCTGCGCTTTGTGCTGGTGTCTGATTGATCTAGTTTGGCGTGGTATGTCGGGGCCATCTTCTTCGTGTCGATGCTTGCCGTGTTGTCCCCATGACCGATCGTCACAGCCACGTTGTGGGGAGTCATTGGGCTGGCAGGGTTATGGTCGAGTTTACTTGGAATCGCCATGGCCGTTCGGGCTGAAACAAATATTGCAAATCTTGCGCTACGGTGCCGAGTATGCCGGAAAAATACTGGCGCAACCTAGCAAACCCACTGATGTCAGCTCCGGACCGCGCCGAAAAACCCAGGTCTTTGCCAAAGCTACAGTCGTACCGAAGATCTTGCAGCCAAAGGAGACGCAGATGACCTTCGATCCTAAAAACGCAGTCAACGCGGCCAGGGACATTGCGACTAATTTCGTCGAGAAGGCTTCGGACATTGTCGAAAACGTTAGTGACATCATCAAAGGTGACATCGCGGGTGGCGCCAACGATATCGTCCAGAACTCTATTGACATCGCCACTCACGCGGTCGACAAGGCGAAAGAAATCTTCATCGGCAAAGGTGAATACGACGAATTAGAGTAGCTGATAGACGGCGGCAGTGGCGACATTGAGTTCGTCCACCCTCATCGTAGTCTACCGGGTACTCCTTAACCCACCGCGTGATGACTGTGGTCGTCTTCTCCACCTTGGTGAATTGTCCGATGACCTGCCTGACTGGCTTGAACGCCACGCCGACGATTTCGTTCGTGTATATTGTGCGTGGTCTTAACGGCCATATCGGAAACCATGCACTGGTAGTGGAATACACGAGCGGCTGCGGGTGTTCCAGGCCTCGGTCCAGTCGTTGAGCAGCATCCGAGTCGGTTTGTCGGTGAAAGAACAGCTGTTGACGGTGTCGTAGCTGGTGGTCTTTATATATTTTTATATTATGCCGTTTGCTGGATTAGGGTGTTCGCGGGTTCCCCAACCATCAGCTACTGTGAGCCCGTCCACGCGTCTTAGGTGCCCTACAGGACCAGGTCCGCAGCGATCTGTTGGCGGCTGTCGATACCACACGCAGCCAACATCGATCTTGAAGCGATCTCCTTGACGACTTGTGGCTACAGCACAATTTGAGTCCACTTCACCGCAGTGTCCAACCCGTCTCGCTGTTCTAGGCGATGATGATGTCGACGTGTTTTTGAGTCTACGTGGGGAAGCCGCATAATGCGGCTACTTTGCGACTAGAGTCGTCAATGTGCTTGATCATGTCGGTGGTTGGGGTACCGGGCGCGTTGGCAACCATCGTCATCTTCGGGTGCCGCAACGTCATTTTTCGACCTGGGGAATGGCGATCGCCTCGGTCCAGCCGAGCAGCTGCAAACTGTCCTTGTCACTATCTTTGACTGGGACACCATGATCTGCGAGCATTTTGCGTGTAAAATCCAAATGTCCTTGCGACATCATCGAGCGCAGCGTTCATTCGGCGAAAGGTGGGAATCCATGCTCTCCTACTTGTTCGGGGTGACGATATCGCGACCCAGTAGGGGATGGTTGCGGACGTGCTCATCAATCCAGTTGAGCTCGGACTTTAGTTGTTCGAGTGTGAAACTGACCGCCCCAAGCATCACGAAACCGTCGACCTTGCTGACAGCGACGACATTGTGGCAGTGGGTGGAGGAGCAAATTCGAAATTCGATACCGAGTTTGTCACCAATGGCAGTGTGCATGCCTGCCCCTGGGGCGTTGGATCGATGCTAACTGAACTGAAACACGTTCTAGTTGAATATGGAGTGTCCTGACGGGGCCAGTGATTTTTGTTCCAGTGTGTCAAGCGCTATGGCCCTAGTCATCTGGGGCTGCGTCAAATCACCGGAGGTATGCTCAAACCGGGTTTGGTCAGGCGGACTGTAGATTGCGGTATCCCGGTCAAACCGGTGGCCTGGATCCTGACCACGAACAGCCTGAACTCCTAAGCAATCTATGATAAAGGACCCTAACGGTGGGGGAAACTTCGTCATCGAGTTGCCGTTATGTATTGGGAGTGCATGAAACTGTCCATCTGCACATCCACGTCCGGCGGAGTCATTCCATAGCTAGTCTGCAGCTCCAGGGTGTTACGAACGGGCTCTACGGCCCATCCGTGCGCAGCCAACCATTGCGCCGAGTCAGTCTTTGGCTCATAGGTGAGAGCGGAGAAGTCTACGTCACCAGAAATATTCACCCCCGGATGGGTCGCTTCCAGCGCGGCGAGTTGTTTGCGGTCTAAACGCGACCCCAAAGCGCCTACGGCAATTCGGCTGCCCGGTGCGCACAACTCGCCGATCCGAGTGAATAGGGCGCTTTGCGCGTCGTTGGTCAAGTAGGGCAACAGCCCCTCGACTGACCAGGCGCTGGATCTTTGCGGATCGAAGCCGGCTGCTTTCAATGCTCTGGGCCAATCGGCGCGCAGGTCGGCTGCTACCTCGCTCCTACCGGCGTTGGGTATAGCGCCTTGCTCGGCTAGCACGCGAGCTTTGAATTCGAGGACTTTCGGTAGATCGATTTCGAAAACCGTTGCACCGTTTGGCCATTTGAGGCGATATGCTCGAGAGTCTAACCCGGCAGCGACGATCACCGCCTGTCGTATACCTGTGTCACCAGCGGAGCTGAAGAAGTCGTCGAAGAACCGAGTTTGCACGCCGTAAAGGCGAGGAAACGCGGTCTCATTGAGGGAAGTTCCCGGGTTGGCCAGCAGATTCATCAAATACGGGTCTCGTGAAGCGGTAATGAAATACTTCGCGTATTCGTCGCGAACCAATGGTTGCGGCCCTACCGCGTGCAGTGCGCGCCAGCCTGCCACCAGTAGAGCGGTGTAACCCACACTGCTGACGATGTCCCAATGGTCGTCGTCGGAACGAAGTGACCCAAATTCAGGTGTGGCTGCCATCAACCCTTGACCACCGGGACAAGTTTCTAGTGTCTAGCAACCTTTGGCCTTCTCTCCACGTATTCACCAACGCCTCCAACGGTAAGGTACGGTCACAGCTCCAGCAACAGGGGGACGGACTGTTGTTGACCAATTCGACCTGCATGTCGGCGCCGAACACACCAATTTCCACCTGAGCACCCAGTGCCCGTAATGTCGCAGCGACAGACGAAATCAATGGCTCAGCGGCAGCACCCAGAGCGGCTGTGTTCCATGACGGCCGACGGCCCTACTACAGTATCAGCGTAGAGGGTGAAGTAACTCACCACCAGGATCGGTGCGTTAACGTCGGCAGCGGACTGTTCGTCAGCGAGAATCCGTGGATTCCAGAGCTTATCTGCCATCCGTAGTCGCCGTGCTGGCGGTCCTGACGATCGCCATCGTCGCTGTGGGTGAAATCCACGAACGTGAAAAGGTTTTGGAGGTCGGGCTGGATAGCTCCGACCACCTGGCAATCGAACTACATCGCTGCTGACGACATGCGTTGTACCAGAACCCACATAGTGCTCGAATACTGCCAGGCCTTCCTCAAGCCGAGTACAGGGTTACTGGGTAGGTCATTAGGTCTCTGTGCTGGCCGTATGATCGAAGGTGATATCTGGGAGCAAGTCATGGGGTGGTGCAGCGTGCGGTGGAGGCCGTGGCTGCTTGTGCACCGCAGTAATCAAGGTCGACCCGCGTCCGGGGTTGCCGAGTGTTATGCCGCAAAAGGTGGATTTCATCGAGCGTTATCTGTCCTAAGTCGTCGGCGATCGACCCGCAACATCCGATCGACGCTATACCCTGTATGACGGCCCGGAACGCCTGCTCAGTTTTGCCACCGTGCATGGTGAACACCATTCCCTGCAGCGAACTGGCCTGATGCTGTCGAACAGCGTTGATCATCAGCCGCCCCGTGTCTTCGAGCGGGAAGCTGCCGACACCAGTGCCAAACGCCACCAGCGCCCGCGAGCGTCAAACGAGCTCATTGGCCCTTGCGCAAGGTCGAACCGGTAGCCCAGGTGATGATTTCGGCTGCGGGCAGACCTCCTACCTCGATCGTCACTGTGTGAATCACGTAGTGTGTCGGCATTTCGCGTGCTGTGGTCTTCACCGCTTTTCCGAGTTCGATCGGCGCCTTCCGAATCGACTCCTGCTGCAGTTACGGCCTGCCGGCGCGAGCGATTGCCGTGGCAACGCCGCCACCGTGGCGCAGCTGGGATTGGCTGCGTTGGCGATCGCATCGAGCTTGCTCACGTTAGCTTGCCGCACCTTACTACTTGATTATCACCACATTGTCTCGCAGACCGGCGCCCGGGATCAGCTTAAGCGGGAGCGAGTGTGGATTAAACGCATACAGCCGCCAAATCAGTTGCCACCGAGGCTACGTACTTCGGCGCCACGATCAGAAAGGATATCCATACTTCCCCTAACTGACCGACCCTCGCACTGTCGCACAACGGTGATCGCTCGGCAGGAAAAAGCGTATCGTTAACCACGCCGCGCACCTCAACTTCGCCTACATGAATAACCATCCGCATCTCGATGTCCAGCACACCGATAGCGTTCACGATTTTGTTTGCTCAGGCGATCGCGGCACTGGTACTAGCGAACCTCGCAACACATCAGTTGCCTCAGTCGCCGGTGGTGTTGACTTCGTGACCGCCGAACCACTGCGATTCGTGTCGCACCATGGATGTTGTGGTTGTCCAGCAGGCCGCGCCACTGATTTATCACCGAGCAGCATGGCGCGTTCAGTGACGCCAACGATGTCGGTGAACACAATGGTGCTCAGTACGCGTTCGACCTCGAATCCGCCCCGCACACCAGTGATGAACTCTTCGATCTCGTCAAGCATCAACGCGGTGTCGCCACCCAAGTATATGAGGGCATCGGCGCCCGGTAGCTTGGACGAAGCGGGATCTAGCAATCTGCTTGGCCAGGTAAAGACCGTGCCCAACGGGAATGCAAGTCGAACCGACACGATGACGGATCAAGATCGGGACGCTAGTGCGCCCGAGGGTTTTCTCGTATGTCACCTTCTGGTCACGATCTTAGGAGACGGCGCTAGCCATGCTAGGTGGCCCCGTACGGTTGCTGGCCAGATCTCACCCAGGCGTGGAGCGCCGTCGTGAGCAAAACTCGGTGCGATGGTCGCCAACATGTCGAAACCCTGTTCCAACGAATCGGGTTCGAGCGCTACCGTCGTGAACGGAGTAGCACGATGCGGCCTGGGCGCCGACCGGGTAGTAAGGCGCCCCCAGTGTGTGCAGCACTGTTGACGACCGCCAAGTTGCGCACCCACTCGTGAGCGTCAGCGTCGAGCACAAGTTCGTTCATCGCAGGGAAACCTCAGCGCGAAGATCGTTGCCTGCTGGCATCCAACTGCGTTCATCACAGCGATCGCGTTCTCGGCCCAAAACGTCGATCTTGACAGGTTCATCGAAGGAAGCCGCGACGAGAGACCGACTCCGCGATGGTTAACTGGATCTGCCTCGCTGAACGAGGCTAGGCGTCGATGTAAAATCATACATTGGCGGCTCATCGTCGACCGAGTCGATCGGGGCGAACGGCTCCGACATGACCAGAAGGTCGGTCGGACCGCCACCAAGGATCTAGTAGGCGGTGTCCATGTCGCCGCACTTTGTCATAGCGAATTCTGTCACTTCGGGGCGCATTCGCCACGGCCCCAGGCTAGTTCATGCGTAGGCTAATGGTGGTGAGCGCACGTGCAGGCATCGTGGTCACTGGAACGGAAATCCTCACCGGCCGTGTCCGAGACAGAAATGGCCCTTGGCTCGCAGATCGGCTACTCGAGCTAGGCGTCAAGCTCGCACACATTACAATCTGTGGTGATTGCCCTGCTGACATCGAGGCGCAGCTGCGCTTCATGGCAGAGGCAGGCGTAGACCTGATCGTTACTAGCGGCGGCCTGGGACCCACCGCCGACGACATGACAGTCGAGGTAGTGGCACGTTTTTGTAATCGTGAGATGGTGTTGGATGTCGAGCTCGAGAACAAAATTGCCGCCATTCTCAATTCACTGATGACGCGCTTCAATCCCGGTGACTTTGAGGCGGTGCGCGCCGCCAACCGCAAGCAGGCGATGATTCCCGCCGGTTCGCAGGTGCTTGACCCGATTGGCACTGCGCCGGGTTTGGTAGTGCCGGGTAAGCCGACGGTGATGGTGCTTCCCGGACCGCCAAGTGAGCTGCAACCGATGTGGCGTCGCGCGGTCATGACCGCAGCCACGCGGGAAGCGATCGCCGACCGAACCATTTACCGGCAGCAGACCCTGCGGATGTTCGGCCTTTCCGAGTCGGGGCTCGCCGAGACGCTGCGTGATGCGCAGGCCTCCATCCCTGGCTTTGATGCGCTCGAGATCACCACCTGCTTGCGGCGCGGGGAGATCGAAATGGTGACGCGCTACGAACCGGACGTCGTCAACGTCTATGTGGAGTTAACGCAGTTATTGCGTGACCGGCACGGACATCAGCTCTATTCCGAAGATGGTGCTCGTGTGGATGATCTGATCGCCCACCTACTGGCCGGCCGGAGGATCGCGACAGCCGAATCATGTACTGCAGGGCTGCTGGCGGCACGGCTGACCGAGCGGCCTGGCTCATCTGACTATGTGGCGGGTGCCTTGGTTGCCTACTCCAATGAGGCCAAAGTTACGTTACTCGGCGTCGACCCGGCGCTGATTGCGGAGCATGGGGAGGTGTCCGAGCCGGTGGTCGAAGCGATGGCGGCGGGTGCGCTGCAGCGCTTCGATGTCGATACGGCCGCCGCGATCAGCGGAATTGCTGGTCCGGGAGGGGGGACTGCGGAAAAGCCAATTGGAACTGTCTGCTTCACCGTGATGCTTGCCGACGGAGGTCCGACGCTCACTCGGACACTACGGCTACCCGGGAACCGGTCCGACATCCGTGAGCGTTCGACGACCGTGGCGATGCATCTCCTGCGCCATGCGCTCAGCGATACCGATTCGGTACCGTGACTTCGGTTGGGACAGAAGTGGTTTTGGCAGTACCAAAGTGGATTCCAGTCGCGTCTTTGCTGGTCAGCGTCAGTATCGCGACGGCAAGTAAAACTGACACTATCGTACCGGTCAACGCGAAAGGGTAGCCGTGGGGCTCGGCCAGGTGTGCCTGGATGGGCAGCTTGAACGCCGCGAGCAAATTGCCGAGCTGGTAGGTGACGCCAGTGTAGAGGGCCACTAATGGCGTCCTGCGACATCTCGGTCAGGTGCGCGGGGATAGACACTCCACGCACCCTGCACACTGACTTGCATCAGGAAGGAGCCGAGGCACAACATCACCACGATCACCGCGGCGTGTAAGTAGGCGAAGAGCGGCACGATAGGCAGTGCTAGCAGCGCGCAGAACACGACGGTATTGCGTCGGCTGAACCGCTGTGACAGCGTGCCGAAGTGTAATCGGCCGATGATGGTGCCGATGTTGTAGACCATCACGATCCACTTGACGGTCGAGCTGGACAGGACGGCACCGTGGTTGGAAGCTGCTACCAAAATGTTGGGTAGATGTACTGGGTGCCGTGGCTCATCCAGGCTGGATGCGATCATCAGCAGCACCAGATAGGTGAACCGGCAGACGATCGCCTCGCAGCGAGGCACGTTACGGATTCTGGTGTTAGTCAGTAGTCAGCTGTATCCGGCCTGGACGGCTTCTCATACCTCGGATTCCTGCACCTGGTAACGGATGACCAGGCTAATCAGGGCCGGGATGATGCTTAGGCCGAACAACCATCGCCATGGTTAAGTGCAATCAATCCATCACCACCAGCGATGCCATACTTACCAGCAAACAGCCAAACGCGCTGTCTTCCTGCAGCAGTCCGGAGAAAAAGCCCCGACGTTCGACGAGAACCTTCTCCATCGCAAGCGCTGCACCCAGCCCCCATTCGCCGCCCATACCAATGCCGTGGAGCAACCGCAGGATCACCAGCACGGTGAAGTTTGGCGAGAACGTGCATAAGAATCTCACCACGGAATAGAACATCACGTCCAACATCAGCGGGAGTTGCCGACCGGTCTGGTCAGCCCAGAGCCCAAACAACAATGCGCCCACCGGACGCATGATCAGGGTGGCCGTGGTAGTGAACGCGACTTCGGCCTTGCTGTGGTAGACATTATTTGCGATGTCGTCATAGACGAACACCACGATGAAGTAATCGAAGCCATCCGTAGCATGGCCCAACATTGCCGCAATGAACGAGTTACGTGGATCACCAGTGATCACGTTGAATTGTCACGGAAGCATCGTTGCGTACACGAAGCGATGGCGCATGCGCGACTTGCCCGAGTACGTTTCGGATACATGAGAATCATGGATGTCGACGGACACGTCGGCCGAGAATTCTTCACTGGTGATTAAGCCATCAAGCGTTGACTTAATAGCGTGAAACCCAGTACCGACAGGCGGCTGCGGTTGACCCTCGAAGGCCGCAACTACCCCTGAAGACCAGAGGCTCCAGCGCTGGTTGCCAGCCCGAGCACGAAATTATCAAGGTACCCGATATCAACTGCAGGTCGGCCGAGGGTGTGCTGAGAGATGTGGACCGCGAGCACATCGACATGATGGTGTTGTATCCCAGCCTCGGGTTCTGCATACTCAGACTCGATGACCCTGATTTCGCTACCAGATTAGCCCGATTCTACAACCAGTGGATCGGGGATTATTGCGCGCCGACAAACGGTTGGTTGCGTGGTGGTGGTGTGACCTCCATGGAACGCGGCCAGGTGGCTATCGACATCACGAACGGGGTCAAGGAACTTGGGATCGCTGTGACTTTGATCCCGCCGGTTCTGAACGCTAGCAACCTCGACCACCCCTACCTCGGCCCGTTTTACGCAGCCACCGTAGAGCGTGGGATGGCGATCAGCATTCACGCCCGGTATCCATTTGCCGCAGATTGGTGTTGACCGATTCAAGAACTACATCTAGGTGCCCTGCATTAGCTTTCCGTTAGACTGGGTGACGGCGATTACTGCGCTCGTCTCAAACGGAGTGGTCGAGCGCCATACGCAGTTGCGAGTCGTTTTCATGGAAGTCGGTGCGGGTTGGTCCCATTCTTCATTGATCGCCTGAACGATCATTACGATGAAGTGGGAAAACTAGGTTGAGAGCGGTTGGCGCTGTGATCCGCGCGGTTATCTGACCGAAGGCAACATCTGGGTTACCTGTGAGCTGAGAGAGCCGATCCTGCCCAGCGTGGTCGACGTGCTCAGTTCCGACTTAATCATGTTCGCCAGCTACTACCCGTATTGGAACTGCGAATGGCCGGAAAGCACCAAGCTGCTGCGTACCCGCACCGAATCAGCTACGAGGCGCGCGTAAAGATTGGCTGGTTGAATGTGCAGCGTTTCTACGCTCTGTATTAGAGCGTTCGATGGCAAGATCTCCCGCCGTGGGTCCTTTTCTTGTTCGCGCTGCGTTGACCAGTTTGGCGTTGTGGGTGGTCACCCAGTTCGTCCACGGCCTGAGCTTTGTCGGTGGCAACACGACCTTGCAGAGAGTAGGCATCATCTTCGTGGTGGCGGTGATCTTCGGTTTGGTCAACGCGATCATTAAGCCAATCGTGCAAATTTTGTCGATCCCGTTGTACATTTTGACCCTCGGCTTGTTTCACGTCGTCGTTAACGCGTTGATGCTGTGGATAACGGCCCGAATCACGGGGAACACCACCCACTGGGGATTGCAAATCGACCACTTCTGGTGGACTGCAATCTGGGCTGCGATCGTGTTGTCAATTGTGAGCTGGGTGCTGTCGATGCTGATTCGAGGTGCTGGGCGCCGCACTTGCGACTGAGAACTCGGGGTCAATGATCAGTCGCTGACAAGGCGCACCACGTCGCGTGCGCACCCCCACGATAAGGTCACGCCGCTGCTGCTGTGGCCGTAGTTGTGGATGTACCGCACGGACCCACTCAGCTCAACCTCCACCCGCGGCGACGGACGGTCTGGCCGCAACCCGGTAATTGTCTCGATCACCGCGGCCTCGCCGAGCCGTGGTTCGATTCTTCGGCAGCGTTGCAGGATTCGGTCAGTCACCGCGGGGTCTGGGGTGGTATCCCAGCGGCCGGGGATACTGATGCCGCCGCACACCACGCGCAGAGGGTGGGGGAAGTAGCAGATCCATTCCGAACCGTTATTGACTTCCAAAAAGAGTTGCTGCAGACCGGGATTTGTGAGGACTACGTGTTGACCAAACAATGGACGCACCGTGTCATCGTTCGCGAGGGCTGCTGCGCCGAGACCAGTGCAGTTAACAATTATCGGTGCAGTGTCTGCGGCCTCAGCTAGCGACCGTACTGAACGAGTTTCGAGTTCGCAGCCGGCTGCCGCCAGTCGCGCTGTCAGGTAATCGAGGTATTGGGGCATATCGATCATTGGCATGGTGCCGAAAAACCCGGCACCGAAGCCGTCAGGGAGATCGGCCAGGTCCGCCGGCCGCAGGTCGGGGATCAGCTTGGCAGCAAGCCCCATCGCGTTCGCCCCGGGTAAATCGCCAACGGTCAACGCTGGCGCCATACGCACCCCGGTGCTGGGGTCGTTAGCCAGTTCACGAAATATCTGCAGTGAGTGTCCTGTCCAAGCCAGCGATGTAGAGGCACGTTCCTCTGGCCGTGGCGGTGCCCATACCGCCCCCGCCACCGCGGAGGTCGTCTGCTGTGGCATTGCGGCAGCCCACAGCTGCACCGGCCATCCCGCTTCGGCCAGACAGACGGCCGATGTTAAGCCACTCACGCCGGCACCAATGACGACAATTTGTTGCCCGTTACTTGCCATGGCAGCACCGTAACCGAGAAACCGGTTCAGTTGTCTGGGTGTGGCCAGTAGCGATCAGGACCGCGGCACTTGCTGGCCGTTTGAGGCGAGCAGCCCATTGAGGATCCCGAGATTGCTTTCCAGTTGGATTCCTGCGATCGGCCCGGGGAGATCCGTTGATACGGTGGTGTTACTCGTTTGCTGCCAGGGCTGGCAGCCGGTGGTCTTGAATGCTTTGTTACTCGCTTCAATCTGCACAATCTTCGGCTTTTTGCTCATGGCGTTATCGATAGGGCCATCGGGGTTGTCGATCCGCTTCCAATAACATGTCCCGTTGCCGACAGGTCCGGCGGAGCTGTACGTGCCGGGCGCGATATCGGTTCCCACCGCATATGTGCCATCGTGGTCGATGGTTGTCTTCGGTGCAGACGGCGACTGCGGATCGGCGCCGGCAACACCCGTCGACGCAGCGCAACTCGCAGCTATCACACTCGCAACGACAAATCTCGCCGCAGCAGGTGCTGCTGTCAACCACATAGCACCCCAGCGTACCTGGTGTGCGGGGGATTTCGAACCGCTGGGACGCCGGGCTCAGTTTGCTGCGGTGCCGTGTGGCCGTCAGGCCAGATCGAACCGGTCAGCATTCATCACCTTGTTGCACGCAGCGATGAAGTCCTGCACACAACTTCTGCTGCGCGTCATCAGCGCCATAGACTTCGGAAATCGCGCGCAACTCTGAATTTCACCCGAATGCCAGGTCCACGCGGCTGCCCGTCAATGCACGTTTCCGTTGGCATCCTTGCTCTCGTAACTTCCGTCGTCGGTTGCCGACGGCGAACACGTCGTGCTCATGTCGAGCAAATTCACGAAGAAGTCGTTGGTCAAGGCGACTTTTGAGGACCCAGAGGTCTTGGTGAACACGTCTAAAGGCGAGTGCTTGTAGTTCGTACCGCGTACGTGCAAAACCCAAAGAACACCGTCATCTCGGGAGTGCTAAGCGTCAAGAGATTAAGATTTAGCCTTGTCGATTAGCATGTGTTCCGCCGGCAACGGGTTACCTTATTCTGAGGTAGTTGTGGAAGTCATTTGCCTTCGGCTCGAGTATGGCAAAGGATTCCACATCGGTCTGTTCTTGCGACGCATCCGCGCGGCTCAGCCGGAAGAGCACCATAAATAACGGGGGTCCAGTGGTTAATGCCACCTTCTTCATTGTGGTGTACCCGCCGAGCACGATAAGGCCAGCGAATAACACCTTGGTATTACCGGTCGCAGAGGAATTGAAAGATTTTTGAATCCCTTACCAGGGTGCGTATCATACGTGCTAGTTTGTCGGGCTCATAGATCTCCCACCCAGCTTGTTGCTGCAGGAGGATACGATCGCCGTTGGCACCGCCGCGGTTATCGCTACTGCGGAACGACGCAGCTGCCCATGTGGTGGAAACCAGTTGCGAAACAATCAAACCCGACGACAGGATCTGGCTCTTTAGGGCGGCTATGTCGGCTGCATAGATGAGGTCGTACATGATGGTAGGGATGGGGTCTTGCCGCAACAGGACTTTCTTGGGAGCTAGCCGGTCTGAGGTAGCGGACGACCGGCCCCATGCCTCGGTGGATCAGCATATGCTAGGTCTTGGCGAACTTGTCGGCCAATTCCTACGATGCTCCAACCAGCAGCGTATAATTCATTCGTAGATCGGGTCGAACCGCATCGACAGGTCGGTCGTCAGCATGGCTGGGGGTACGTTGCCACGCTGCTGGGATGAGTTGAATTAGGTCGGGAATGGTGCCGCACCGGCACCGTCCCTTACGCTGTACTGCCAGGCCCCAGCGTGACTTTTCGTCAACTCCATACTTGTTGCCGTACAAGGATCTAAAGGAAGCTGTTGTCTCACTTCGTCGGAGTGGATGTAACACACTCATCTCGATGCCGCTGGTGATCGCGTCCTTGTTCACACCGGTGCTAAAGGAACTCTTCCAGTTGAGGCCCATCTCCTCCAACGGAGCGGCCTCGGGCTTGGGGCCAACCAGTTTGGCGTCGCCGGCGTCGTGGGTCTTTCCGAACGTGTGGCTTTCGAAGGTCAGCGCAGCCGTTTAGACTTCATTCATCGCAATGCGGCCGAATGTCTCGCGGATACCCACCGCCGCGGCGATCGAGTCCGGATTGTCGTTGGGACCCTTCGGGTTCACGTAAATTAGACTGCGCCGAAAATTAAAGCTCTCTTGAGGCGCATGGATTCCAGTGCGCAGTTGCCGGCTAAGACGATCAGGTCGGCCCACGAGAAGCTTCTTGCTGTATTTTCTTCTTGACCGGCCACAGCAGCCGGCGAGCCTTGTTTAGGCTGGCGTTGTCGGGCCAGCTGTTGAGCCACGCGAACCGCTGCCTACCGGCCCCGGTGCGCCGCGGCCTTAACTTTGATGCGGTAGGTGTCTAAGGTGCGTGTCACGCCATCCGGATGAACAACGCCCATAGGGCCGGCTACGGTGGGATGTTGATGCAGAATCTTGAGAATTGAGCTTGTTCGGCCACCAGTCCTGGTTCCTGTCGCCCTCGACGGGATCTTTATCTTTCTGGACGGGGCATTTGATGTGACCGATAACCGGGGCCGCCGCTCTCAACGTTTTCCGTGTTGGCTTCATTAATGGGCGGGTGTTCCTCGAGTACGGCATTCCTTTCGGGAGTGTCTGATGTCGAACAGTCCGGGCATAGGACCCAGTAGATGACTTCAGCCTCCTTAATAGGGAAGCTGTTAGGGTCTGAGGTAGTCAGAGACACGGCGCCTCACCGGTCGTATAATTAGCGTCTGCGATTGCGCTCTGCAGTATTGGCACACAATGTGATGGTGGTTCTTTCCGGCCTGTAACTCGTAGCAAGCAACCGAACCCGAGGACTGGATTCGCTCCTTACCAGAGATTCGCTCCTTACCAGACTTGTGGTAGTCAGGCCATTGCAGTACGTCGTACACGGTTTGCCGGGACACTGCGGGCAGTTCAACACGGAACGGCATTACGGCTCGTTTTAATGTTGGCGTGCGGGGGCGTGTGCACTGCTTCGGACACGGCGATTTGTGGACGGGTCACACGCAAATAAGCCATGCGCAACTGCTTTGCGTAGTTCGACATCGGGGACAACACGGACCGATATGACTCTAGACTTTTCTGGAGCAGATCAAGAGTTTGGTGTGGACCGTACGCCTAGCACCGGCTGGATACTTCGACCATCGTTGAAGCCCGGTTCCCAGGGCCAGCGACTACGTCTGTAAGTCCACACCAGCTGCAATGCTTTGACTGTGCTGCTGTAAATCACAGTCGCGGTGTCCATGTGCGCGTCGGGATACTCAATCGCGACGACTTCCACCACGGTGCTGACGCTTAACCTTAGTTATTCACCGCGATTCGGTGGGCGAAGAACGGGAGCTGATCGGGCAACGCCGCCCAACATTCGCGCAGTTTGCTGGGGTTAGACGCCAGTCACCAAGAATTCGGGCAACCCATGATGGGTCAGGACGACTATATACGTGTAGAGCACTCGGTCGTTTTCCACGTATTACAACATCGTCCAGTAATTGTCTTTGGTGTTGCCCTGATGGTCACATATCCAGCACATTGTTGTTCCTTTCATGTGGCGGTCATCGTGCTGACACCACCTTGCCTGTAAAATCTGCTATTTCACCGACGACGGTTGCTGCGTACAGCTGTGCGAAGAAACCTGTTGTGAGAACAGGCACAACTAAGACGGCGTGCAGTTCTGACGTCTAGGTCAGCCGCCGCACGTTGCCGGCGTAGCCAAGCCTGCGCTCATAGGTCTCGTTGAAGGTCAGCGTCGTGATGCCGTAGAGCTACTCTTCGAATTGGTAATAGCCCTCCGGCACCGGACAACACTGGCGCGCTGACCGCCACATATCGTGACAGCTTGTTGATCTCCGCTTCAGGAACGAGTTTCCCACGACCGCCTCTTGCCGCCGGACAGCAAGTACTTGGGCATTTCGAAGATGCAAGTGCGGACTAGACCTCACCCGCCTAGTTGCCTTCTTTCAGGATTTTACATGCTCTTATTTGGCCACTTGAGGACCCGTGGCCGTGGTGCGTTTGGCGGCGCCGGTGGACGCAGTACCTGCCCACTTTTCTTCGTGGATGCGTAGATGTGGAATCGCACTGTGCTGGATTGCATCAGCTTTCTATCCAGCTGTCCCAATAGGTGATCCCGCCACGCTCGAACAGCGGATCGGCGTCATGGAAACGGCACTGCAGGCAAGGGATGATGTGTACGGAAACGTGGTCCAGCGTTTTGGTCAGACTCACCATGTTGCTATACTCGCGTCAGGTCTGCTGATCTGAGAAGGTTTTAGCGGTTGTAGTGATGTACTCAGCGTCGACACTGCCCTAGATCTCGGCGATCGCCGCACGTTTGTCGGCATCGGTGATCACCAGCCAGCGCCGATCTTGTGCGTTGCTTGCGGTGGGGGCTTGCATCGCCCGGCGCGCGCACTCGAGGACGACGTTGCGACCGGCTGGGTCGGGTCAAGGCGTTTGCGCACCAACCGTGTGGTGGCTAGCAGTTCGTCGACCGATGGCGATGTTCACGCAATCTATACCGCGACGCACAAGCGTGAGATCGAGAATTTCCTCATTGGAGGACAGGTCCCGTAGACGCACGAAGAACGTTTTGTCCATCGAGGCGACGTTGGCGTAAAGCCCCGCTGAGACATCGGCTGTCCAGTACCAATTGGTCCCGAAAGCTAGAGTACGCGACGCAGTGGTTGATCTGCGCGATTCGCCTTACGGCTAACTCGCGTTCGCCGGCCGGCAGGGCTATTTTGCTGGTATGTGCCGCGGATCATCCGTTCGATCATGCCACCGAGTTGCAGCCGTAGTGTCCAGATCATGACGGCTTCGCCACCGAGGACGTCGGGCACGTCGAGTCGAGCCATGAGGAACGTCTGTTACGTGAAGATTTTTACCTACTTGAGGAAATCAGATTCTCAACGCACCGGTCTAGGTCACCACTGGGCATTGTTGTGCATATGTAGACCCAGCGTTGAAACCAAAAACGGTTGGCATATAACGTCCGTTTGAACGATGGTGTTCTCCGGTTCCAGCGTCAGGGGGTGGGAGGTCACAGCGTGCTGTTCATGCACAAGGTACGGCGGGTGCGCGGAAGGTGAGTTCGAGAACGCATTTCGAGAATGCTGGATGCCTATGTTGGTCGAGGGCGACGAAGCCCGGCTGGTGTGGTACACCAATCAAGCGCACGGCAGCGGCCCCGCCTACACCGTGATCACGGTAACCGTGGTTCGTGACGGAATGGCATGGGAGTGCTTGTACCCGGTGGGTCCAGAAAGGTGATCTCCGGGAGTAGACGCGAGACCTGAACACCCTTCGCCATCAGGTGGAGGCGAAGCTGCTGGTAGCACTTCCGTTGTCGCCACTGTTTGAAATCTGTTCGATGAGATGTCGGTCGATGGACGAGAGCACGAGATAAGTCTTTGCGTGGAAGGCGCCATGTGGCCCTATGAGGACAAGTGCGAGGAATACATGGTCAGATGCGGCGACGTGCACCCACGAGCTTCGAGCTGATGTCCATGCTGACAATGCACGCTGCATTACAGCCCATCCTAGGCAGCTACGTGCCGTTGTGAGGTGATTCTTATTCAGCGCATTTAGTAGGCGACCATCCGGTTGTTGCTAACCTCCGAGTGATTTACCTCTGCATTAAGGTGTTATTGAAGGATACTGTGCCGCAATAAACACGGGAACGGTCCTCGACGCAGCCGCGGCTGGCTATCTCGCCCGGGTCGGGCTAATAATCGACGAGCGGTTGATCAACTATGGCGAGCTAGCGACAGCAGTGCGGCGGTGCGAACTTCGTGAATGAGTCCTATAGTCTCGCCAACTAGTGAAGTGGCGACATCGCAGTCCTGACTCGACGAACGCTTTCTCAAAGGCGCTCACCGTCTCCGGTAGGAACGCCAAACAGTCCATCCTCATTGCCATGCCATGCTTGGATCAACGGGTTAATAACCAGCTGCGCGTAGTAATTTCGGATAAATTCCGTTGCCGCACAATGCCATAGACTCAGGTCCGGGCACTGTCTTCTCTGTTGTCCTGGATAATTGGCTATTGAGCTTGTGGCATAACCGGCGTCTCAGTGCTGGATTATAATCGGCTCCCGACCGGCGTACCATAGTCACCGAAGGTCGGTGCGGTCTTGACGTCACGACCATCGGCGATACCGCCTGTGGCCAACACAAGCGTTTTGGCCGACTGTTAGGCGACGAGGTCGACGACGTCGGGCACCAGGGTGAAGGCTGAACGACCTCCTATTTCATGCCAACCTGTATCGCCGCCTTGGGCTATGACTATGTCCGCTTCGGTGTTCAAAGCGTGCCTGCTTGAGTGTCTGCACTTGGCAGATGAGAGTGGAATATTAGCTTGGTGAATACGGACGGCGAATGCCTCTGGATCAGTGAAAGACAACATGGAGCGTTGCTGGTTGCCGCGCTAGTATCGCGTTTAGCGCTCAGGGTTAAGGGCGAGGCTGCATGTGATGAAATCCGATTTCGACCTTTTCCTGCTGCGCTTCGCCGGATTAGTGCTGCAGCCAGTTTGCGTCGCCGTAGTCTCCGCCGATGAGACCGAGGTCGCCGGCCGCGGTCACGATCGCGGCCAACCGGTCCCCGGACACCTCGGTCATCGGTGCAAGCAGGACGGGGTGTTCGATCTAGAAGAATTGTGTAAGAGGGGTGTTAAGCGGCATCGCTATCCTCACGTCGGCTCTCCGCTGATCCTGGGCTGAGCTAGCCACTCAGGCGCATGAGAGCTGAAAGTTTGAACGCATCAGCGATCAAGAGGATGGTTGCAGCACCACCGATTGCAGAAACTGCTCGACGACCGCGAAGAAGCCGTACGGATCTGACAAGAAAAACATATGGCCAGTCTCGAGGATCTCGAGCCGAGATCTAGCAATCGCGTCATGGGTGGCGCTCCCAGCGCTTAGTGGGATCACGATGTCTTTCTTCCCCCACACGACACGATGAGCGTGGGCGTAGACAGCGCGGGAGTACGACTGCACAGATCGCACTCGGGCGTAGTGAAACTGCACCACAGCAGCGGGATCAGATTCCGTGCCAAGGTTAAACCGTGGTGTCCAACCTAGCGCCGGACGTTGTTCTGACCGAGCTCATCGGTTCCCGAACATGCCTCTGTGGAACTGCTCTTGCATGTGTCCTGCCGTGATCACCGTGCCTCCTTCGTGCAGATCCTCTTGGTCCTGGATGGGTTAACCGAATGCACTCCACTCTCATGAGTTGTTGAATGAGACAGGTATTGACTCCTCCCGGTAAGCACGCCGCAAATGTGTTTGCTTACACTTTCCCACCGAAGCCAGTCGCTAGCAGCACGGAACAACTTAAAAACGATATGAAACAAAGTTTCATCGAAACTGTAGTCAGATTCGTCACCAATTTCAAAGATACCATGTTACGGTACATCACATTTGCTCCTTACCGTATGCAAGCCATGTTATCTGTTTCCACTGGTGATTGCTTGTTATGGTCTATTGCGCCAGAATCTGGTGGTCACTAAAAAATCGCCTTGGCTCCAAAGGCTTCTTTGATCTTCCTATTCCAATGCGCGGCTACCACCTCGGTGGTGAGGGATGCCATGGAGTCCAAGTCACTACCGTCATGCCCGGTCACAACGCCGCCTATTAAGCACTCTATGATCGATTTTAGCATCGACTACGTGTGTGGAGCCACCCTGAGCAGCGAACGCTTCTCGTTCTGCTGTATCGCAGAAATCCCATAACCGACAAGCCTTCCTTCAGCGCGCAGCAGATCCATAAGAATGCCGCAGCGAGGTGTCACCAAGTGCGTCGAGAACAAGATCATAGGGGCTGAGGCCTTTCCATCAAGTCGTTGCGGCGGTAGTTGATGGCGCCCCGGTTCACATCCAACTCAGCAAGTTTCTGGTGCTTTCCTGGCGACGCGGTGCCGTGCACTTCGGCGCTGGCGACCTTAGTGAGTCGAACGGCCACGATGCTGACACTACCCGACGCTGCGTGAAATTAGTACTTGCTCAACGGCACACAGGACTCGTAGCGTTAGCAGCGCTGCTTATGCAGTCGCGTAGTTAACCGGGATCGCTGGCTCCCTATGCGCCAGCTCACCCCGTCGGGGAACACTATCGTGTCGTGTCGCTCGCCGGAACGTTGACGATTTCCGCGTAGCCGACGAATTGTGTACCGGCCAAGACTCTTTCTCCGACAAGGTTTTCATCGACGCCGTCTCTAAATGGCTTACACCGACCTGGCGACTTTGTAACCGACTACTGACGGCAGTTTTGCTGCGTCTGTATATAGGCCGATGCGGATGAGGTTGTTAGCAAAATTTACTCCAGCGGCACGTACAGTGACCCGCGCTGGCCTGTCCCGGCGGGGGGGTGGATTGGGCCGCTGCGGCACCTGTAAGACCGATGAATTGCCGTGCTTGGTGATGGCGACTGCGAGCATCGTTTCCTACCCGGATACTGCTAGCAGGATCACCTGGTGATCGTTGCACACGCGTCGCGTTGTACAGCAAGCAGCGGTCAGTTGATTTTCCAAGTGGCCCTTGCAACGGCCTGCGAAAGCAGCCTCGGCAAGACGGGAGAGGACGACGTCGCGCTACCCAGGGCCCATGCGCTTGAAGGCCGTAGTCATACGTTTGTCATCCAAATCAAAGCCCGTACCGTTTGTTTCAGAAATACTTCTGGTATCAGCACCTTCCGTGGCAAGGTGCCAGGTGAGCGTCTAGGCTTGGAGTGAAAGTGTACACAAAGCGGTGGGGTGGATCCACTTCAAGCACTTTGCTAGGGTTGTTTGCCGTAACCGGTTCTGTCGAGGGTAAATTGGTGGCCAAACGCCGTAGCCACCTCACCCGCTGCCCATCTAGAGTCTCGTAACACCGGTTCGGTTAGCAGCCGCCACGCCTTCGCCAGCGGAGCCGCCATGAATTTGGTCTACTAAGGATCGTAACAGGCTTTGATGTCTCGGTGAGTACATCCAGTCCTGTCTGCCAGAAACTGTTTCTAACAGATGTAACCATTCACCTAGCTCCGTCGACAGTTCAGCGGTCAGCTGGTAGATGTGTTGACGGTTCTGCGGTTCGTCAGCCACCAGCCTCCGTGGACAACGGCTGCCTGGTCAAGATGCCGCGAGATGTGTACACGACGTCGGAAACACCCGACATATCGACTCTTTCCGTCTGCGACATCACAGTCGGGCTGATGCTGTGCGTGCCATGCCGGTGCAGTGCTGGTCGACACGAGCACCACGCTCGCCGAAGCGGCTGCGATCGACACCGACGTTTGGCAGCTTGTCAGCAGTCCGATCTTCCGTGTTGTGTTGACGCACAAGAACTTCGACAACATCCTAGGCGATTCTGTTTGTGTCGGAGTTGAAATGCACTGTGCACCTCAGGTGGGTCGAATACCTGTCGTCGACTACCGACCCGCTATGCGGCGATGCTCCCGCCACACCACGGACTCTACGACGCTGTCATCAATTTCGGCGACCGGAGTGTGACCATTGCTCATCATTGGGGCCGTGGACACACCACTTCGGATCTAGTTGCGGTGGTACCTCGCATGGACGCGGACAGCGGCGCGGTTGTGGTGTTTTACCGGTGATCTGGTCGAGGAGTCCGTCGACCCCGCAGTCGACGCCGATTCCGATGTAGCCGCGTGGCCGGCAACGTTGAACGATTAGTCGTAACTGGTGGCCTCGATTCCATCTACGTACCAGGTCATGGGCATGTCGTCGATGCGGCATTGTCCTTCGCCAGCGGGAGTGGTTGCGGGAACGCGCGGACCGCGGGCCCGGCTAACTGCGGGTGCTTTGTCAAAGCCGCCTGCGGTTGCACTTGTAAGCTAGTAGGGTGCTCCAACGCCGATTTGAGGTAAGGTCGTGACAGCTTCGCTTGTGGAGGACACTAATAATAATCATGAGTCCGTGCGACGTATTCAGCTGGATGTTGCAGGCATGCTGTGCGCGGCATGTGCGAGCCGGGTTGAAACGAAGCTGAACAAGATTCCCGGTGTCCGCGCATCAGTCAACTTCGCTACCCGAGTTGCGACCATCGATGCCGTCGACGTGGCGGTTGATGAGCTGCGTCAGGTGATTGAACAGGCTGGATATCGTGCTACTGCGCACGCGGAGTCTGCCGTCGAAGAAATTGATCCTGACGCCGACTATGCCCGCAACCTGCTGCGGCGGCTCATTGTCGCTGCGCTGCTGTTCGTGCCGTTGGCCGATTTGTCGACCATGTTTGCGATTGTGCCGACGAACAGATTCCCCGGCTGGGGATACCTGCTTACCGCGTTAGCAGCCCCGATCGTGACATGGGCTGCGTGGCCTTTCCACCGTGTTGCGTTGCGCAACGCGCGTTATCGGGCAGCATCCATGGAAACGTTGATTTCGGCTGGTATCCTAGCGGCCACCGGTTGGTCTTTGTCGACGATCTTCGTCGACAAAGAGCCACGGCAGACTCATGGAATTTGGCAGGCTATCCTGCACAGCGACTCGATCTACTTTGAGGTTGCTGCGGGAGTCACCGTCTTTGTTCTTGCGGGTCGGTTCTTTGAGGCTCGCGCCAAGTCCAAGGCTGGTAGTGCATTACGAGCGCTCGCTGCTCGGGGTGCCAAAAATGTGGAGGTCTTGTTGCCCAATGGAGCAGAACTTACTATACCGGCTGGAGAGCTCAAAAAGCAACAGCACTTTCTGGTAAGGCCCGGTGAGACCATTACTGCCGACGGTGTGGTCATCGATGGCACTGCGACGATCGATATGAGCGCTATCACTGGCGAGGCCAGACCAGTACACGCGTCGCCGGCAAGCACCGTGGTGGGCGGCACCACAGTGCTTGACGGCCGCTTAGTGATCGAGGCTACCGCAGTCGGTGGCGATACTCAATTTGCGGCGATGGTCCGTCTCGTCGAGGACGCACAGGTACAGAAGGCCCGTGTGCAGCACCTCGCCGATCGCATCGCGGCCGTGTTCGTGCCGATGGTCTTTGTCATCGCAGGATTGGCGGGTGCCTCTTGGCTGTTGGCTGGAGCCAGCCCAGATCGCGCTTTCTCTGTGGTGCTCGGGGTCTTGGTGATTGCATGTCCATGTACGCTCGGGCTTGCTACCCCCACCGCTATGATGGTTGCCTCCGGCAGAGGCGCTCAATTGGGGATTTTCATCAAGGGTTACCGAGCGCTGGAAACTATCAACGCGATTGACACCGTGGTCTTCGACAAGACCGGCACGTTGACACTTGGGCAGCTGAGCGTTAGCACGGTAACGTCAACCGGCGGGTGGTGTTCTGGGGAAGTTCTGGCGCTCGCCTCCGCAGTCGAAGCGGCCTCTGAACATTCGGTGGCAACGGCTATTGTGGCCGCTTATGCAGATCCACGTCCGGTTGCCGACTTCGTCGCGTTTGCCGGATGCGGTGTATCGGGAGTTGTTGCTGAGCACCATGTCAAAATTGGCAAGCCGTCCTGGGTAACCCGGAATGCGCCATGCGACGTCGTTCTCGAATCCGCACGGAGAGAAGGCGAATCACGGGGAGAGACAGTAGTTTTCGTATCGGTAGATGGTGTTGCATGTGGAGCTGTCGCGATCGCCGACACCGTCAAGGATTCAGCAGCCGACGCCATCTCAGCACTGTGCAGCCGCGGGTTGCACACAATTTTGCTCACCGGTGATAATCAGGCCGCCGCGCGTGCGGTTGCAGCACAGGTAGGAATCGACACCGTTATCGCCGATATGCTGCCCGAAGCTAAGGTCGACGTTATTCAACGACTGCGTGATCAGGGGCACACCGTCGCGATGGTCGGAGACGGCATCAACGACGGCCCCGCTTTGGCATGTGCCGATTTAGGCTTGGCGATGGGGCGCGGTACTGATGTCGCGATCGGCGCCGCCGATCTCATTCTGGTCCGCGACAGCCTGGGTGTTGTTCCGGTGGCATTGGATCTGGCACGTGCTACCATGCGGACAATTCGGATTAATATGATCTGGGCGTTCGGCTACAACGTTGCGGCAATCCCCATCGCCTCCAGTGGTCTGCTCAATCCTTTGATCGCCGGTGCTGCCATGGCGTTTTCGTCGTTTTTCGTGGTGTCAAACAGCTTGCGGCTAAGTAATTTTGGTCTTTCCCAAACGTCAGACTGAACAAACTTCTTTTATCAAGGGATTCCACTGCCAGAGATGCGTAGCCATGCCTTGACCTTCTCGACCATAAGGATTTGCACGAATATCGAGCTAAACAGCAATTTTTCGGTAGTTGGCTAAGGTGGCTAGCTGTAAGGACCGCGTGATCGCTCCTGCAGCGCGGACTCTCCCCACTGCAGGAGGTAGCAATCTTTGCCTTCGTGATGGCCAAAGTGCGAAGTAAAGACTTCGAATATGAGCTTCTGTAATTACTTCGGTCAGGTCATGCCAGGGCATGCTAATTGTCGTTATGCGGTGGAAAGTTTGAAGTCGCTGTTGGTGTGTGAGGATCTGCTGATGGTAACCGGTTTCCATGATGGTTTGGCTGCCAGAATTTTCAGCGGTCCGGTTTTCGGACGGTGCAGGTGCCAGTGATCGCCGATGCTGACATCGGCTACGGCAACCGCAACAATGGTGCGCGTACTGTGCGAGAGTACGGAGCCAGTGGCGTGGCCGTGATCTATCTGGATGATACGGTCTTCTCTAAGTTGCGCGGTGCAATGGGTAGAATCGAATTGACCTCCGCTGAAGATCACGCCACCAAGATTCAAGCCATGACCGCCGCGCGTAGTAGTGCCGAGTTTCTTGATAACTTGGTCGCATTGATGCCTGGTTGAACAGCGGGTTGGACAAGGTTCTGCACTGAGCCCGCTACTACGCCTACGCTGGCGGCTACCTGATTGTGATACGAGATGCTACAAACGCCGGAGGAGATCGAAACCCCGCAGTTCAGGTTATTGATGTGCCCATAACATGTTTTTAACGCAGCTGCCAGAGAAAGACCTTTAGTTAACGTCACGTCAGTTCGCTGACCTCGGCGCCAAAGTGTTAGCCTACCGCCTGGTACCTGCCTTCGATTATACATGTTACCTTGAGGATTTTTCCCACTACTTCGTGGAGGGCAATACGCCTGCAACGTTTTAATCCGCAATCTTGGACCTGACCAGGACAGTCACATCCTCGACAATGACTACCACATGCCTGGGCGTCAGGTCGTATCATCGACAACGGGTGGTCTTGTCTATCGACGCATCCGGGACAACTCTCGTAGCATCGCGTTGTATGCATTTAGGTCGTCATCGGCGTAGGTGCTGTCCGCATGCCGGTCTTCACGGACGGCGACTCTATGGTCCTGGCGTGCCCACTGGGCCATCAGCGCCACTATGACGATGATTACAGGTAATTCCGTTGCGCTCCAGGCGATCGCTCCACCTATATGCTGGTCAGCGTCAATGCTTGCCAGCCAGGGCAGATTGACGGAGCGGTAGAATTCGGCACTGATTGCCGATGTCATTGTCATTAACGCTATCCCGAAGAAGGCGTGGAATGGCATCACTGCAAACAACAATCCAATTCGTGCCAGATAGGGGAGTCGTCGGGGCCCTGGATCGATACCAATTATTGCCCAGTAGAAGATATATCCTACCAGCAAGAAGTGGATGGCCATGAATTCGTGTCCCCAGTGATAGCGAACCAGGGTATCGAACAGCGGTGTGAAGTAAACGATGTACGGCGACCCCACGAACAGGATGAAGTTTGTGACCGGGTGGGAAAGAAAGGCCGTAACGGAGGAGTGCATTAGCCATGTTAGCCATTCACGTGGTCCGGGTTGTTGTCCATCACCAGCCGCGGACAAAGCACGAAGCGCCAAGGTGACCGGACCGCCCAGAACAAGGAGGACCGGGATGAACATATTCAACGTCATATGTTCGGCCATGTGCACGCTGAACATCGCCGAACCGTACGTTCGCACGCCTGAGCTACTGGTGAATACCAGTGCGACACACCCAGTCAACCACGCCACCAGTCTCCCCACTGGCCAAGTGTTGCCGGCACGCCGCACACGGACAAAGCCCGCTACATATCCGATCCCGAGGACGATGGCAGTAGCTCCAATGAGGCTGTCGAACCGCCACACGGTGAAAAACCTAACAATGTTAGGTGGCTGCGGCAGCTCGTAGCCCAGAAAAACGTCCCAGGCTGTGAACCTGTGGGTGAGGAATCGCGGCGCAGTTTGAACAGACATTGCCGCCGTCGCCGCCGTGACGGCCATCATGGCCAGTGCGGTAAGACGTGTCCGGTGATCCGAGTGCGGCCGACCCATGACCAACGCCCAGCAGTCAGAGAAGCACACCAAGGTCACCAGCACTCCGGCCACCAGACCGAGCCGACCGAAGTCCGAATCGATCATCGCCGCGCCCGGGCTAAGTAGATAGACCAGCTCGGCTCCATACGCTAGCGCGAGCACCCCACACACAACTTGCACAATCAGCACAGCGCGGCTTGGCGTCACCTCCGTCAGCGCAGCGGTAATCTTGAGCCCGCTCAATGCGGCAATGGCGAGTGCGAAGACAATCACAGCGCTGGTGGCGTAGTCATGGTCCGGTCCCTGCCCTGCGTTACCGGTCACCGCGGTCGCGATAACACCAATCACTGCGGGGATCAGCAGCACAAAGTGGTCGGAGTATCGGATGATGACTCGCAGCGTCAACGTAACAAGCAACGCACAGATCGTCACAACGATCCAAGCCCGTGAGGTCTCCGAAGTTGTAATGGCATTGAATAGTGCTGCGCCAGTTCGAAGCTCAGCCGGTGTTACACCGGAGTCGTTAGCAGCCTGAACCACCACCATCGTCAGTGCAAACGCCAGCCAGCCGATCGAAACACGCTCTTCAGCAAGGTGAATCCGAAAAGCCTGAGCATCGATCAAGCCGTCTGCTTGCGGCCAGACCATCATCACGAAGTAAATCAATGCTCCAAGACACAGCGCACTTGACAGCGACGCACCGAAGTACCCCACGGGTTCGGCAACGCCGATGAAACTTCCGGGATCCGGATTGCCGACAGCGCCATAACGCTCAGTTCGCGAAAACAGTCCGTAGGCGGCAACGGCGACCACGTTACCCAGCAGGCCAGCCACCATCAGTGTGGTTCTCAAGGAGATCAGCGGGGGAATCCGTATAGCTGACGTCGCTGTTCCGGTCGGCTCGTCAGTCTGCATTGCTTGAGCTTACGGATGCTAACAGCAGACCACGTAGGTGGCCGGCAAGCGTCGGTTGGTCAACGCCAACCTACAGTAGCCAGATGCCTCCCTCCGAGCGGCGACACCTCGCATGATTGATGACTTACTGCTGCGTTGGGTTGTCACCGGGCTGTTCGTGCTGAGCGCTGCCGAATGTGGCTTCGCGTGTTTGGCCTGCCGCCGGCCGTGGACACTGGTTCCGAGCAATGGATTGCATTTTGCGATGGCAATCGCGATGGCAGTGATGGCCTGGCCGCGGGGTGCTCAGCTACCAACGACAGGGACCGTGGTGTTTTGCGGGCTAGTTGGGGCGTGGTTCGTGATCTTGGCCACCGTTTCGTCCCGAAGGATCGCTGAACGGGCGGCATATGCATATCCGGCTCTCATGATGCTGGCTATGGTCTGGATGTACGTCATCATGGACAGTCATCTTCACGACCATTGGGCCACTGGCCATCATACATCGCCCCATACGTCGATGCTGGGCGTGGACATGACTACAACGGTGGTGCCGGCAAGCGGAATACCTGGATGGATCAGTATTATAAACTGGCTCTGGTTCGCGTTCTTCTGTATCGCGACAGTCTTCTGGACGTACCGTTCTTTCGCGACATCGCGAAGGAATGCAGGCTTCAGTCGCTATTGTTCGCTGCATCCCTCAGGTCAGGCTATGATGTCGACCGGGATGGCTATTATGTTCGGTGTTCTGCTGTTTCACGTTTAGCAGTTGCTATCTGCCAGTATATTTCAGTGGCTGTGAACATCCGTGCGCTAGTAGGGCTCGAATCGACTCTGGTGGCGCGGCAAGCTCGGCGACGGACTCGACGCCGAGGGCCATGGTCGGATATTCTGCGTAGGATCGCATCTCGAACATCATACCCAAGGTGAACCACGCATCGATCACCGACCACCTTCGTGGATTTCTCTTCGCCCAGTCGCTTTGATCCAGTCGATACTTCCACTCCGCCATATTGAGTTCATCGCTAGCGAACTCACTGAGAAAATCCGCGTATGCCACCGCCTCGCCACGTACCACGGAAATTCCGCTCCCCAGCTGACCCGATCTAGCTAACGCCGACACCACGCCCAAGATCGCCTTCGCCGCGGCTCGGCCGGTAGTGACTTCTTCCGTCACTGTTGCGGAAGGGTAGGCGCGCAACGCAATACAGGCATCAACAATCGAGAGTAGAATGTCAGAGGAATTGCGTAATTGATAGTCTTCGCCAAGTACCCGGGGCAGGCGCACGATGGTGAAATCGAGCGCAGATGGTGATCCGGCAACGACTAGCTCCGCGAGTGACTTGGATGCCGCATACGGATAAGGCGTTTCACGGGGATCGGTGACCTGAGGCACAGTGACATCCGCATTGACGACGAATGACGACAAATGTACCAACCTGGTACTATAACTCGCGCATATATCGACTATCGCGGAAACCAGCTCTACGTTGGCCAGCCGCAGTTCACGGTATGGCACTAGCATGTTGGTATTGCCGACACCGTTCACCAGGGTTCCGGCGTCAGTGTCACGTATTAGTGCCTCCAGCTCTCCAGGGCCATTCTCAAAAGAGATACGTTCGATCCGAACCCCATCAACGCCTTGCAGCGCTGTCCATGGATCGCCTTCGGGGAGTCTCGCCCTCGTAGCCAAGACCACCTCGGGACACAACACTCCTGACTGTCTTAGATCGAGGACTGCTTGGGCAAAGCCAGTGCCCAAAATTCCCGACGCGCCCAGCACGACGATCGCCTGTTTTTGGTGGCTATTCCGGGTCTGTTTGACGCTGAACTCCGTAGCGTTTCGTTGCCTGCACAGTGAAGCAAGATCACGTTCTATCTCGGCGGCGGTGCCGACGTCCATCCATACATTGGCTGTCTGCGCGGCAGTCAGGTTGGCGGCGTTATCGGCGCTGATTAGATCCAGAAGCGAGAGGTGCCGACCCAGATGTCTACGAGTGTCGGGAAGTATCCTGATGAGATCCACCGAGCCGATCCCCTCATCGAGTAGCGATGAGTCCGGGAGGATAGCCCTGCCTAGGTGCCGACTCCAGATTTCCGCGAGACCGGCTGCCCCCTCACCCGACCCGGCATAGTTTTGTACAGAGTCGACAAGCTGGGGCATCACCAGCAGGTTGTCGCGGTCAATTTTCCCGTTAGGCTTCCGCGGAATACACGGCACGCCTACCACGAAAAACGAGGACACTCCCAAGCTCGCAAGAATTAGCCTGCTCCGTGTCGCTGCCGCAGCATCGTCGACGCCTTCGCGGGTCAGCTTCGTCTCGAACCACACTCCGAGACGACCGTTGTAAACTTCGACAGCAACATCGGAGACGTTAGGGTCCGTGGAGATACGCCGAATTAACTCGGCGGTGTCGACACGCTTGCCGGAGATTTTGACGACGGCGTCTTTGCGTCCGGAGAACACCGGAAAACCCTCGTCATCGAGGATCACACAGTCGGCAGTAGCAAACGCGCGACGGCACGAACCGTCCGTGGTGGTCACAGTGCCGAAGTTGCGGCTATCGATCCCGAGATAGCCAACAGAGACCAAATCACCAACGATAACGAGTTCGCCGAAGGCGATGAACACCGTGTTGGGCACTATCGGCCAGCCCAGCCTGAGGCGAGCGTCACTCTCGACGGTCATCGGAGCGCAGACGATCGGCAAATACGTGACAACGACCGTAGTCTCTGTCGGTCCATAGGTCGACATAAGTGAAATACCTTGTGAAGCACCGGAATCAATCCACTTGTCGACAGCGCAGGGACGAACGGCTTCACCCCCAATGACGATCTGTCGAAGGCAAGAACGGTTGATCTCGTCAATCGCGTCGCTGTGGTCGCACAGCAAATGCCACACTGCGGTCGGTAGGTCGATGACTGTTGCCCTCTGCACGAAGATATCTCGTGCGAGTTCCGCTAGATCACCAGTTTTCATGGCGGTGGATCGGACCAACTTCGATCCACAAATCGCTCCACCAAAGATCTCCTCGACACTGATGTCCGATGTCAATGGCGCGCACTGGAGTATGGTGTCGTGTGCTCCCCACCCATATGCGTTTCTCACCGCGTCACAAAAGAGCGCAAGCGACCCGTGTGAAACTTGGACGAGTTTGGGCTGCCCGGTTGAACCTGATGTCGGCATGATGTACGCGGTTTTGTCTGCTAGTGAAATATCTTGTGCTGCTTGCTTAATAAGCTTGTCAGCGAGCTTGCTTTGCTCGTTATCCGGGGTCACTGCGAGCTGGGTAGCAGCCACATCGATCACGCGGGCAGAGACACCACCACCGTGGTCGGTAATCGCCTTCGCCCGCAAGGGAACCTCGGCTACAGTGTCACAGACACTGTAGCCGCAGCCCGCAAGATGGCACGCGATCAAGAGGTCGATGGTCTTGTCCGTGTTGTCGTCAGTGAACACCAGCACGTCACCTGGCACGACGCTGCCCCTTACCAGCCAGGCAATCCATGGATGGACGTAGCGACGTTTGTCAACAGTCAGGTGAACGCTTCCCCCAGGGTCCAGAAACCATGCCGGAGCCAGTGGTCGCGTTGTCTGGGTAACTTCATTACCTAGGCAGAGGGCACCGTCTGAACTGATCCCAAACCATTCGTTGACAATCATGGCGATCGGCTGATCCCACGCCGCTGCCATCAATTCCAACGCTGCAGCGATTCGTTTTGCGACACGGGTACATGACTTTCCCTGGGGCAGATCTACTCTGTTCCAGATCGACAGATCAAGTGTGCGCTCGTCTTCGTTCAGAACACAAGCCACGGTCATGCCCTCGACCGGACCGATATCCGTCACCGTCGGTACTTCCGACAAGAAAGGGCGAAGGCCGGGCGCGCATGGCTCGCGTATGAAATTGAGCGTCAAAGCCTCAATGTGAGATGTCTGGTTGAGCGCCAAATATATTCGTCGGTAATATTCCTCGCGAAGCCAGCGGAGTCTAATTGCCTTGACGTAGGACCGGTCAAGTGTTCGGACGACATCTTGCACCGACGCAAATGGAGGAAAACGGATCGAGTGTGCAACCGAATTGACCAGGCATGTAGCAACGTCCAGATAGGGATCTCCGAAGCGGTTGTCCACAGCGTGAACCAGCAGGCCCTCGGTGCTCTGCCTAAGGCTAGCGTCCACTGCTACTGCCGCCGTGGCCACCAATATGTTAAGTGGCACCTGTTTAGTCTCTGACAAGGCGATAATATTATCAAATGCCTTACCGCAGATTATCATTGATTCGTGAAGCACTCCCCGGGCAGCGTTCCCGGGGGCGTCGTTTGAGACTTGACCATACCCACCGTTACGCACTTCGTCGGCTAGCTCACGTTGCACGACATTGGCCAGACGCTGTAGCGATTCCTCCACCTTGGTCGCCTCACGACGGTGTGCTTCTGCAAGTTTGTCCAGAGCTTGTCGGATACAAGGGATCTCGAGTCGATTATCGGTGTCAAGGTGATGTGCCAAATTTTCCTCAATGATCCTAATCGCGCCGCCATCAACCAGTATGTGATGGGTGAAGACATCGAGACGTGCCACAAAGCCGTTCTTGTCGGTCCGCACGGTGTACCGCACGAGTGGCTTGGCGAGGATGTCAGGAGACCAGGCGTGCATAAGGTCGTAGTCACGACTGTCTGTCTGCGGCTGTTCGTCGGACCGCACGCGCACGATGTCGCCGAACTGCAGCCTCGGCACGAGATCCGGATAGTCACCCTCTGTCGAGGGCGCCTCAAGAACGCAAAGTTGCCCAGGGTTTTTGAGGATCGTTGCTTCCAGAGCCGCCAGGAACACCGACAGCTCCAGCTGGTGGAATCGATAGCTTTTACCGATAAAATACAAAGCGGGATCGTTGTCCTGCAACATTCCGTTGTAAATGTTCTGCTGAGATCGACTCAAGGGAACACGATCGACGCGACGTGTGTTTGGCGCCGTCACGTAGAACTCTCCAGCTGGCGAACCCAGTTTGCAATCGAAAAATTGTCCATCAATTTGGATTGCATCTCAGCTTCTTGGCTCAGACCGAGTTGCTTCATTAAGAGCGTGAACCGAACAGAGTCTAGCCCGAGGTCGCGAAGATCGGTTTCATCGCCGTCAACCAAATCTGATTCTGCTATGTACAACACCTCACAGACAGCCGTGAGAATCCTTTCCCGTGCTGTCTCAGTCACGAACGACCATTCCGAGTTGCTCTCCGTTCAGCGCTGCTGCTAGTGTTGCACGGATGACTTTGCCGGACTGCGTGCGAGGAATATCCGCAACGATCACGATCTTAGACGGGCGCGCCATCGATTCCGACTCACGCCGATAACGAGCCGCAATCCTTCGTTTGAGCTCGATCGCTGTTGACTCGTTCAGCTCTGCCGATGGGATTACGGCCAAACCGACTAGCGCTCCGAAATGCGCATCGGGTATTTCGTAGCATGCGGCCTCACCAACGCCCGAAACGCTTTCGGCGATGCGATCAACCTCATCGGGCACAATGTTGACTCCACCGGAGACGATCATCTCCGAGGATCTTCCTTTGATATAGAAGAAACCGTCCTCGCGTCGCTCCACAAGGTCGCCGGTGTTCACCCACCCGTCAACTAGAATTTCTCGGGTGCGTTCCGGATTATTCCAGTACCCTAACATGTTTGCTGGTGATTTAATCCACAGCGTGCCGAAGGATGCGGAAGAAGCAGTGTCTGCGACAGTGGGTCCGCCACCATTTGGATCTGCCAGATACACTTCCACACCAGGGTATGGACGTCCAACAGCGCCAGCCTCGATTTTGGAGATTGATCCATTATCGGTTGGTAAACACAAGGCGGTGCAGCCCGTTTCGCTCAAACCGTAGAACTGTGCGGTGCGCACACCCGCAGCTTCAATAAATCGCACATCAGCTGCAATTACCCGCGAACCACCGTAAACAATTAGTCGCAACGGCGGAGTCACCACATCGCCGAACTTCAGTTCGTAAACCAGTTTCGAAAGAAGGGTTGGAACTAGGCATGTTGTTGCGACTTTATTCGCGTTAAGAACCTCCGTTAACGACGACGTGTGCTCACCGCCGGTGATACATAACCCTCCATGCATTAAACAGTTGAGTATCCACCAGAGGCCGCCGATATGCGTCGCCGACAGAGGTGAGTAGGTGGTTTCGTTGACGACCCAATCGATCCAGGCCAGACCTTTTTCCCGTAAAATGTCTGGAATAGCAAAGAAGGTGCGATTGGGTAGCAGCACGGCCTTTGGCTCGCCGGTTGTACCGCTGGTGAAGGTCATCGCCAACGGGTCATCGGTGCCGTAGTTTAGGTTACCGGCTAAATAATCTATATCCAACGAGCAAGCGGAATACGTTGCATCAGCGGTGGTATTGACCGTTATGGCCGGTATTGAGTGTAGTATTTCCGGCAGCGAGGAAGAGTCTATTCTGCACTCTCGCGCGACAAGGACCGCACTGGGGTCACAGATTTCGCTGAAACGACTGATGGTTGCGGGCGGAAGATTGCCGTCCACCATGACTGCGATCGCTCCGAGCTTCGCGCAAGCCAGCACCGACAGGTATGTCTCGGGACCGTTGTCCGAAATGACGAGAACCCGGGATCTTTGAGAAACCGACTGAGCACTAAGATGCGCGGCAAGCCCATTGACTTCGGCAACAAGCTGACCGTACCGCAGCTCGCTTGTCCCGTCGCTGCGACGCAAGGCGATTGCCTCCGGACGCTCGTGTGCCTGCTTCAGTATCCGTTCCAGGACTGTAGGCGGTAAGTGCGACATAGCTGTAAAGCGAATCTCCTACAAGTAAATTACGGGATGTTAAGTATCGCGACCTCGAATTCCCCTATCGCAGACCCTCCGTTATCGTCCCAAAATTCGATGGTGTTCGATAACTGGAGATAGCGCCATGTTCGTTCGACGATGCGGAGATCATATACATGCAAACGTGCAGAAAATTTTTGAGGGTTGATCAGCTTTTTAAATCGCGATGATGTGTTTTTAATCAATATGCCGGAAAGCTGGTTCCTGCAATAATCTGCGATTGACCAACCTCGAAGTGCGGAAATATCCTTGTTGACGACACTTTGAGCGTACGCGCTGTAACCTAACTGATTGAAACACAGCATCAGCTCCACCGCATTGAAGTGGCCTGTACCTCGAATGTAAGCGGACTCTTCAATCCCGAAATTGCCATAAGCGAAGACCGAATCAGGGCTGGCTCTGTACTGTGCGTCAATGAGGTAGCGGCATCCCTTGTAAGAGTAGGGTTCCAGTATGCTGCCAAGCAAATCTTCTGCCATAGGAAAGGTGTTTGTGGATTCCGCCGCGTTCTGCAGAGAAGGGGCCAACTCGGCGCTCATACGGCATATCCCGGTGTCTTGAGGCCATCCAGCAAGGTCAGACGGTACGTGATTAAGGTGCCCGAGACCGTGCCGTGTTTCGCCCGGTGCACAAGAGCCCGGTTATCCCACAAGACGACGTCACCAACCTCGTAGTGTTGAGTATGTATAAGCAGCGATTTGCAGTCGGGGTCAAGCTGGCCCGACGCGGTTAGGAGCTCTTGCAGCACCATCGGGTCAAGTAGATTTCCGTTTTTGTCCTCGACCGAAACGGTGGCTGCTTCGCAAATGTAAAGGATTTCCTGCCCGGTCTTCGGGTGCTTGATCACTGTAGGCCACTTCTGCGGGGGAGTGACCTCTTCGATCTCGGCTAGGACTTCTCCTACAGGTCGGTAAACATCGCTTGGGCGTATTTTGATATAGCGCCGAGGAGAATGATTACTATACGTTCCCCGCACCGAGTCTTTCATAGCGTTGGGAAGCGATTCCCAAACCTGGCTGAGGTCGATAAAATGAGTCCCGCGGTCGTGTCCGGGCATCGCAAGAGGCAGAGTCATAGAAAATGCAAAAGGTTCCGGCATGAATATATAGTCGACATGCCAGAAGGCGCCGGTGTTCGGAACACCCTGCCCTTCCTCGGTAGAAGAAACAAATATTTCAGGATAATCTTTATGGCGATAAATAGGTTCGTAATAAGGAACGATTTCTCCGATTATCCTGCCAAGTTTTATAAATTCTTCTGGAGTTGGGTGGACGTCTTTTAAAACAACAAGCTTATTGACATAAACTATTTTGCGGATTTCGGCGGTGGATATACTGTCTAAGTTTTTGGGGTCAACCCCTGTGACCTGTGCACCAAGTCCATCACCTTTCACATCGAGCGTCATTGATTCTTTTTCTCCTCATTTACTTACTGTTTTTGGTCCACATCTTTGAGCATCTCTCGCCGTCACGATCCATACCTCCTTGATGAAAAATCGGTTGCATTTTGCTCATGCGAAGAGTAAGCAGTCGGACAAGCTAGTGAAAGTTTCTCTATTCGTGTACTGCCGTTTCGCTGGTGCCAGTTATCCAGGTAGTGGGGAGCAGTGGGACGCTACTGCTTGTACTGGCAGCCATTCCGGTGGGAGTGCTGGCGGTTGTCGGCACGGTGCCGGCAAAGCCGATGGGGCCGGCGCTGTGGTTACTTATTGTGTGCGACGTGGGTTCGGAGTGGTCGGGGGCGTCGACAGTATCGGCCATGGTGGCGGTTCCTTCAACGAATTCGTAACGGTAACCGCGTGCGCCACCTCTGGTCTTGTTTCCTCGTTTACGGTGCGCCCGGGCGGAAGGCGAGTTTGTTCTTGCCGCGGCAGTGATCCCGATCGTGTTGGTGGCAGTGTCAGGTGACTTTGTGCCGGCTTTGGGGCCAGAGCTGACCTCTGGTGGCGACAAGCCGGGTATGGCGTATCTGATGCTGGGTGAAGATAGGGGGTTGTCAGTCGTAGCCGATGCGGATGTGCTGGGTGCGGAGTTGCTCGTGTATGAGTTTCCACTGGAAGTAGCCGAGGCAGGTGGCGCGACTCCAACGTGGATGCGTGGGCCAGCGTTATTGTCTGGGTGAGATCCTGCGGGATTGGGAGGCAGTCCGGCTGAAAGCTGTCCGTTCCACAACACGGACAGTGTACCCAGGACGCTCAATGCCGGCGCGAAAAAGGGAAGCAAGAGCATTCCGTACGAGGCATAATAGGGATACCAAAGAAAGTCGTACAATTGCAAAGCAATAATGGCAAGGACAACAGCAATAGCGGGTCTGAATCCCAATCGTTGGAAAAATCTTAGAAAATATTTGTATGGATCTGCGATAAAATCCAAGATGTCCGTCAGTAGTTGAACAATCCAATCCGGTACGGACTGCAGGACGTTTTGGGTTGCGCTGCCCGGCGCAAGGATAGGTGGCGCTACTTGGGTAGGTAGTATTGTTGCCGTCACCGCCTCGCTGATGGCCTGGTAGGTCGCCATAGTGTCGGCGGCTTGCACCCACATCCGAACGTAGTCGGCTTCGTTGAGGGCAATGGGAATGGTATTGATGCCGAAGAAGTTGGTGGCAATCAAGAAACCACGAGTTGCGCGGTTAGCGGTAAGTTCTGCCAACGTGGGCATGGCGGCTAGCGCGCTGCTGTAAGCGATTGCCGCGATTTCATGCTGTTTAGCGGTGATTGCGTTGTTGATTGAAGTTTGTTCGAGCCAGACCAGATAGGCACCATGCGCCGCCACAAACCGTGTGGCGCTGGTTCCCCGCCAGCTGGTGGCCTGAACATGAGTCAGCAGCCGAGTCAGCTCGGCAGCTGCGTAAGTGTATTGTTTGCTAAGCTCCTGCCACTGAGTAGCGGCAACAAGCAATGATTCAGCCCCCTGTCCAGCACTTAACAGAACCGAGTGCACCTCCGGAGGTATGGCCATCCACATCGGGCCTGTCAGAGCTTCACCTCCTTTCATGGGTGTAGAGCGCTCGACTGTATGCACTCAAAGCATGGCTTTGCCGTCACTTCCCGGTGTTGGTCGGCGAAAGCGCGCAAAAAGTTCCCCCTGCCTAGGAATAACGTATGTGATGCCCAGCACTCGATTGTCTGCGGGGGCGCGCTGACACTCGCCATCGACCTATGGCTGCGGCTGATATTGATAACGCTCAGTCGCCGCAGCTGGGCGGGGGCAGCCTGAGGCGCCAGCGCATTCCCGGCCTAAAGTCTTAAAGTAGATCGATGAAAACACCGGCCAGGGTGCGGCTGCACCTGTGCGTCTAGCAACTGGAGTCGGCAGAACTCGTTGGAGACCGTCGCCTCGCGGACGCAACTAACTCCACTTTGGATTGCCATGTTCAACAAATCACTTTGCTCATTTTGCGCGGCCTCGGGCACCCGTTGCTTGAACACCCTACTGGTCTTGATTCTGGTGATGCAGCGTCGACCCTAGGGGTTGCTATCTGCTATCGACCGTGCTACACTACTTCACACGTTAAATCGCATGCCGAGCCACAATTACAGGTGGCACGAATTCAGCGATTGCCGCTTTGTTGTTGAGCGTATTTCTTTTATTTTTTGCTCATTTCTTTGATTCTGCGATTTGCGCTACTGAATTTGATTGTGAAGGACAAACGGCTCAATAGCTTGCTGAGTTTGTGGTGGCAAGCTGTGCTCTTCAAAACCGAGCAGTATAGACGGCAATCATCAATTGGTCGCTGTCACGGCTATAGACCTAAGCTGCTATATGCACGCGGCGAACTCGCAGCAATGTTCGACCGCGACATCCTTTTTCTCGTGGCGTACATTTGGCTCAAGCGATCCGATGTCTCGTTATCTAACTAAGGTGAGCTTGTTAACTTATTCTACCGTGACTGTGAGCACAATCGTCGATCTAATTTTGCAGTGGGATGCGTGATCGTAATGTGGCGTATCCAGCCATCCAGCTAGGCTAGGCCAGAATTCATGTTCCAGTTCATCGGAAGCCACTGTGAAGGCGGCGATCTCCTACAACTCGCTCCTCTGATATTTGTTTTCCGTAATGCTTTTCATTCTATGCATTCGAGAAATATACAGAAATCCGACAGCGATAACTGTCAGCATGACAGTTATCGCTGTCGGATTTCTCGCACAGGCCGCAGCGGTTTCCATTGCTACCAATGTAGTAGCAACCGGACGACACAACACTATTAATTTTAATGTTGACACTGTCGGATTCGTCAACGCATGGAGCTTGCTGTTCTACCCCCCACAGGGGTGGGAGAGTCCATAGTTGTTTCCGCATACACACGGCTACTTGAGGAACTGCTTCTCGACAGATTCTCCCTCCAGCGCCGCAGATTGCTGCCGCTGTGGCGCGATTTGGCGACTGCTTGTTCGGAGATCGTTTATCTGGGAGTATGGCAATCTGGCGAGCAATCGCTCCCGACGTTTACTTGCACCGGACCGTCGTAGCGATTCGCGACTGCATCCTGATTCTGTTCCGCTACGCTGGCCATCAAAACGAAGCTGCTATCCGCGCAGCTGACGGCAATCTGCTGCTTCAACAAATGGTTAGGCTCGCGTTGGTATGGTCAGCGAAAACCACCAGCAACAGCCCATCCGACGATTTGCTGCACAGCAATCCGCAGCCAGAGATCTACTCGACGAAATCCACAAATTACGTAAATTTGTCGACCATTGGAATAAAGCTAAAAATATAGTTGTCGACGTTGCCTATTCAACTGTCGCAACATAATGACCTAACTAGCACAGCACGACCCCAGGTGGAATTGGATCTGGTGCTACCGGCACGATGGTGGTTTTGGCCTATGGATGTGATTACGCTGGTATGGTCGGTGCAATCGCAGTGGATGCGGTGGTGAGCATCAGTCCGGGGTGAGCAGTCACTTCAACCGACGATTCGGGGATTAGGCCGAATGAAATTCGGCGGAACGCTCCTGCCGTCTCATTAGCATCTTGCGCGTCGACATGAGCACCGACAGGACATTCCGTTGGCGTATGCGCGACGATAGGGGTATGGATTGCGAGGTGGCCCGAGAAGCATTGTCGGCCCGACTTGATGGCGAGAGAGAGGCCGTGCCATCGGTGCGTGTCGATGAGCACCTTGGTGAGTGCAGTGCGTGTCGTGCGTGGTTTGATCAGGTAGCTGACCAAGCACGCGACCTGCGTCAGCTGGTCGACTCCCGGCCTGCTATCACACCTGTTGATGCTCTCGGGATCGTGGCGCCGCCGCGGCGGCGACGTCCATTAATGACGTGGCAGCGCTGGGCGTTGCTTTGCGTGGGCATCGCACAAATCGTCCTGGCAACTGTGCAGGGGCTCGGCGTAAGCGTCGGACTGACACACGATCGCGCGATGAGTTTCGGGAGTTACCTGCTCCACGAGTCAACGGCGTGGTCGGCTTCGCTCGGTGTGATCATGATGGCAGCGGTTCTGTGGCCGGGTGTCGCTGCCGGGCTTGCGGGCGTTTTGACGGTGTTCGTCGGTTTGTTGACAGTCTACGTCGTCGTAGATGTAGTCGCCGGTGCCACCATCACGCTGCGAATTCTGATGCATCTGCCGGTGGCGATCGGTGCGGTCCTTGCTATCGCAGTGTGGCGACACAGTTCGACTCCACGGCCGACATTCGATGATGAAGTCGACGTCGATCTCGATATTGTGTTGCCCCGGAACGCCTCTCGTGGGCGACGACGCGGTCATCTATGGCCTACCGATGGGTCGGCGGTTTAACCCCCGTCCTGTGTGCGACGGGTCGCAATGGGGAAGCGTCCACAGGACTACACGCAGTTGAACGGAGCCGAGTGGGCGGTGGACAACGCCATCGTTTGACTGTCCGATGCCGACTAGTGCCGCAGCTCAGTATGGCCCCGAAGTTCCGCAATCGCAGGCTGTTTGAGACGACAAAAAACGATGAGAACGCCATGGCCGCACCGGCTACTAGTGGGTTGAGCAATCCAGCGGCGGCAATTGGTATGGCGGCTATGTTGTAGCCGAATGCCCATACCATGTTGAATTTGATAGTGCGCATCGTTGCAGCGGCCAGGTCGAGTGTTATGGGTACGACGTCGAGATTGTCGCGGACCAAGATGATGTCGGCGGCACCAATCGCGACGTCGGTCCCACGGCCGATGGCCATACCGAGATCGGCGCGTGCGAGTGCAGGCCCGTCGTTGATGCCGTCACCGACCATGGCAACCACGTGCCCGCGGTCGCGCAGCTGCTCAATAACGTCGACCTTGTCTTCGGGTAGGATGTCGGCGATCACCTCGTCGATACCTATACGGGAAGCCACAGCGGCCGCTGATGCTGGATTGTCGCCGGTCAACAACGCGGTCCGAAAACCACGATCGTGGAGTGCGGCGACAGCGTCTGCCGCCGAAGCTTTCACGGCGTCGGCGACCGCGATGACACCGCATTGTTCACCGTCGATTTCGACAAAAACCGCTGTTTCGCCGCGCAATTCGGCGTTACGTCGGGCCGTGACTAGCGTGGTCGAGTTGCACCGCGAAGCGATCCATGATGGTTTGCCAACCCGCACTGCCCGCTCGGCCACGGTGCCGCTGACTCCGTGGCCGGGTACTGCACGGAAGTTGGCGACTGGTTCTCGATGAGTCGTTGACGCGGCGATCGCGAGCGCGACGGCGTGCTCGGACGCCGATTCAACTGTCGCCGCCATTTGGAGGACTTCGTTAGCCTGCCAGCCCGGTGCAGCTGTCACAGCGCTGACCTTCAATTGGCCCGTTGTCAGCGTACCGGTCTTGTCGAACACGACAGTGTCCACAGCGCGGGTGGCCTCGAACGACTCATGGCCCTTGAGTAATATTCCCAGTTGGGCGCCGCGGCCGGAGGCCACCATCATGGCGGTAGGGGTCGCCAGTCCCAGTGCGCACGGGCAAGCGATGACGAGAACGGCAATTGCGGCCGAGAACACTCGGTCGGGTCCGCTCCCGGCGATCAGCCATCCAACAGCGGTCAAGGCCGCGACAGCGAACACGCAGGGTACAAAAACTGAAGCGATGCGGTCAGCCAGCCGCTGGGCGTTGGCATTCTGTTGTTGTGCCTGCTCGACCAGACGGACCATGCCGGCGAGCTGTGTCTCGTCACCTACTGCGGCGGCCTCCACAATCAGCCTCCCATTAAGCACCACGGTGCCACCGATGACTTGTGCGCCTGGGTTCACCCGGACTGGCTTGGCTTCTCCGGTGATCGGGCTCATGCTGACGGTGGCCGACCCGTCGATGACTAGCCCGTCTGCGGCGATCGTTTGCCCGGGGCGCACCACGAAACGCTGCTGCTCATTGAGTTCGTTGGCCGGAATGACCATTTCTGAACCGTCAGGCTGCAGAACAGCGGCGTCCTTGGCGCTCAGCGCTGCCAGGGCCAGCAGCGCAATGCTCGCGTGTGACTTGGCACGAGCCGTATAATACTTACCTGCCAGCACGAATACCGTGATGCCTGCGGCGACTTCGAAGTAGATGGCGTCGCTGCCCAGCAGTGCCCGCCAAACGCCGCGGTGCTCTGTGGACTGGTGATGGCCGAACACGGTGTAGAGCGACCATATCGTGGCGGCGGTGATCCCGGTCGAGATGAGTGTCTCCATGGAAGCACCGTGATAGCGTGCGTTGTGTATCGCTACTCGATGAAATGGCCACGCCGCCCAAGTCACGACCGGAATGGCCAGCGCGGTCAGCATCCATTCCCAGCCGGGGAAGTGGGTGCTGGGCAGCACAGCGAACATCACCGACAGGTGGGCTAGGGGCACGAAGAGTGCGGCAGCGACCGCTAACCGAATCAGTAGATATCGTGCGTTATCGGCGTCGGCTTGCCTGCGTTGCAAGGCCTCACCGCCATCTGTGCACAGTGCTGCTCGACGGACCGCCTCACATACCTCAGCGGTCTGGGTGACCTCGCTGAGGTTAATCGCCGCCACTCGGGTGGCGGAATTAACTAACGTCGAAAAGTCCGACAGCTTGTTGGGCAAGTTATTCCACCCGTTTGGCGCACGCAACTACAGGACATCCCGGTGATGTTCAGCTGTATCCGCTGCACAGGCAAAGGGTTCTCCCCCAATTGCGGTGGTCGTCACCGACATCATAGCTTTTCACCTCCTGCACACTATTTTCCTGGAAGACTCTACCCAGAAATAAGGTCGTCACGACCTATCCACAAGTTTCCGGGACGCGTGGCTTACGCGCTATGCATGTCGATAGATGACGACAATATTACTCGGTTCGCCAAACCCTGCCGGACAGGGCTATCGGGCCACATTGTCATAGCTGATCCCTGCCACACAGCGCGATGTGTGGCGTATGGTGACCAATTTTTACCGATTACGACAGCGCCGATGACCTAACCCAGGAAACGTTTCTGTAGGCATTCTGTTTCCTGCTCCTGTTTCGCAGGACGGTCGACGGCTCGGACAGCTGTTGTCGATTGCCCGCCGCGCAGTCGTTGATCAGATCTGCTACAACGCAAGCAGATCACGAACCGCGCACGTGGCCGATCTCGACGACCCGCTTGGGCTGGGCTGTCACGGGGGTCAGGTCGAGAACACTGCGGAAATCCGCATTCTGCTTGATGGGCTGGGGTGGGAGTGTCGCGAAGCGCTGGTTCTCACGCAGGTGCTGGGTCTGTACCTATACCGAAGCCGGTCGCGGTCTGTGGGTGCCCCGTCGGCGCCATTCACTGCCGGGTGGTCGTTCCTGGGTGGCACGCGTTCGCGATAATCTACTGCCGGCGATCAACTACGAAGTCTACTCCGAGTCAGCGTAGCGCGCGCCCTGCGCCTTGGAAATTTTTTCATTCATGTCACGGCCGATGGCAGGCGCCATCCACATGATGTTCTGGTTCGGCCTGGACAGAGGAAGCCCATGTGTTTATGGTTGCCGAAACCCGTGCTAGAGGAGACTTCCAGACCAGTGTTGCAGCCGACCAACCTCGAAGGTGGATATGGCGCACCGCACCGACTACCGGCCAGCAACATTGCCTGGCGAGAAAAGCAGGGTGCAGCTGGCCGCATGCGCACTGACACCCACTGGAAATCCGTTGTTGCCGTTCAAAATACCAGTTCTCAGACAGTGCGTCTTAGCGCTTGTCGAGTCTATAAACTTTAAGCACTGGAAATTGGGAACCGTTGGTGCATCAACAGTCCGGGTGTCGTTGTCTAGCAACCCGCCTTCCTATCACTCTGGCAACCAACGTGATGGAGTAGTCCGCGGGAATGCCCCCGATGTCGATTGGCAGGCATACCGGCCACGGTCGTCCAGCGATGTAACTCAACTAACCTGGACGATAGACTACACTACTCTCCGTTAGGGGACCGGGCTAAGGAGGAGCGCAATCCCATGGCCATCATGGACACGAACACCGAGGTCCACACACTGTTTACGCAGGAAGTCGCCGCAACGCAGCAATACTTTGACGACCCACGGTTTGCCGGGATTATTCGCCTTTATACAGCCCGCCAGGTCGTAGAACAACGCGGCACCATCCCCACCGATTACACCGTGGCACGAGACGCCGCGACAGCTTTCTACGCTCGCTTGCGCGAGCTATTCGCGGCCGGCAAGAGCGTTACGACGTTCGGCCCCTATTCGCCAGGGCAAGCAGTCAGCCTTAAGCGGATGGGCATCGAGGCGATCTATCTAGGCGGCTGGGCAACCTCAGCTAAGGGTTCCATCACCGAAGATCCCGGTCCTGATCTCGCCAGCTACCCCCTGAGCCAGGTGCCAGATGATGCCGCGGTACTGGTGCGCGCCCTGCTGGCTGCTGACCGCAATCAGCAGTACCTGCGGTTACACATGACTGAACAGCAGCGTGCCGCCACTCCGGCGTATGACTACCGCCCATTCATCATCGCCGACGCCGACACGGGACATGGCGGTGACTCGCACGTACGCAACCTGATCCGCCGATTTGTTGAGATCGGCGTTCCAGGATACCACATCGAGGACCAGCGCCCGGGTACCAAGAAGTGTGGCCATCAGGGCGGGAAGGTTCTAGTGCCTTCGGACGAACAAATCAAGCGCCTCAACGCCGCCCGCTTCCAGCTCGACATTATGCGGGTGCCCGGCATCATCGTCGCGCGTACAGATGCCGAGGCGGCCAACTTGATCGACAGTCGCGCCGATGAGCGAGACCAGCCGTTCTTGCTGGGCGCCACCAATCTGAAGATTCCTTCTTACAAGGCTTGTTTCCTGGCGTTGGTGCGGTGTTTCTACGAGCTGGGAGTTAAGGAACTCCATGGCCATCTCCTCTACGCGTTAGGCGATGGCGAATATGCTGCTGCGAGCGCGTGGCTTGATCGCCAAGGGATTCTGGCCCAGGTCTCCGGTACCGTCAATGCTTGGCAGGAAAACGGAAAGCAATCGATCGACGATCTCTTCGAACAAGTTGAATATCGGTTATTGGCCGCTTGGGAGAAGGACGCCGGGCTGATGACCTACGGCGAAGCCGTGGAAGAAATGCTCCAATTCGGCGAGAGCGAAGGCGAGCTGATCGGCATGAGCCCCGAGGAGTGGCGGCGATTTGTTGGGCGGGCGTCTCTGTACGCTGCACGCGAAAAGGCCAAGGAATTGGGTGTCGACCCCGGTTGGGATTGCGAGCTGGCGAAGACTCCAGAAGGCTACTACCAAATCCGCGGCGGTATTCAGTATGCGATAGCCAAGTCGTTAGCGGCAGCGCCGTTCGCCGACATCCTTTGGATGGAGACCAAGACCGCTGATTTGGCCGACGCCCGGCAGTTCGCCGAGGCGATCCACGCCGAGTTCCCAGAGCAAATGCTGGCTTACAATCTCTCGCCGTCGTTCAACTGGGATACCACCGGTATGAGTGATGAGGAGATGAAGCGCTTTCCCGAAGAGCTTGGGAAAATGGGCTTCGTCTTCAACTTCATTACCTATGGCGGACATCAGATCGACGGCGTCGCTGCCGAGGAGTTCGCCACCGCGCTGCGGCAGGACGGCATGCTGGCGTTGGCTCGGTTGCAACGCAAGATGCGCCTGGTCGAATCGCCCTACCGCACACCGCAGACCCTGGTCGGCGGCCCGCGTAGCGATGCAGCGCTGGCTGCGTCCTCCGGACGTACGGCGACAACCAAGGCCATGGGCAAAGGTTCGACCCAGCACCAGCATCTTGTGCAGACCGAGGTGCCGAAGAAGCTGCTAGAGGAATGGCTGGCATTGTGGAGTGAGCACTACCAGCTTGGCGAGAAACTCCGCGTGCAACTGCGGCCACGCCGCGCCGGCTCGGATGTGCTCGAACTCGGGATCTACGGCAACGGTGACGAGCAGCTGGCCAACGTCATCGTTGATCCGATCAAGGATCGCCGCGGCCGCAGCATCCTTCAAGTGCGCGACCAGAACACCTTCGCCGAAAAGCTTCGCCAGAAGCGACTGATGACCTTGATCCATTTCTGGCTGGTGCACCGCTTCAAGGCTGACACGGTGATTTACGTCACTCCAACCGAGGATAATCTCTATCAGACTTCCAAGATGAAATCTCACGGCATCTTCAGCGAGGTTTATCAGGAGGTGGGCGAGATCATCGTCGCTGAGGTGAACCACCCGCGGCTTGTTGAGCTGCTTACCCCCGATCGCGTCGCGCTGCGGCGGTTGATCACCAAGGAGGGGTAAAGGACACCGCTGACCGCCGGTCGGGGAAGGCCAAGCGGAATATCGGAGAAATATTGAATATTATATTGGAGTATTGGAACTTGCGATAGCGGTGCTAGGTGAGTGATACTAGGTCGCCTCGATTTGAAAAATGCCTATACCAGTTGCTTGTCTTCTGTAGTAGCCCACAATCCGTTTGCTCACGTTCATTATGGGGGTGGGAAAAGCAGGCGGAACGGAAATGGGTTTGGTGGGCACATCAGCCTATGATGGCGTTCGTACTTCTTTCCAGTGTAGTCACGCTCGGTTGGTAGCGGGGTTCTGGATGCGGTGGTGACGGTAATAAGGCGTCAAGCAGCACCACAGCGCCAACAACTACGGCGACGTTTTGTCTTCTAGAGCTGTGCCGACACCATCCACAACGTCAGAAGCTGGTGGCCCCAATGGCGGAGGCTGGGCACCACCCTTGGCGTCGGTGGCGGTCGGTCGCATTGCCAACGTGTGTGACGGCTGGTACATAAGGGTGCGATGTGTCGATATCGTTAGGCATACCCACTCGGCAACTGTTTGCTCGTGGCTGAGCACACCATGAGGTCGGCTGTCGGACTCTAAAGTCTAGCCGTTGCATTGGTCTGGCCGTTGTGTTGGGGTTATGTTTTGTCACTTAGAGTGCGGGGGACCGCAGTGGCCAAGCTCGAGTTTGAATATTTCATCGCCTCATTCCACCGCGCGGGCACAAATCCCACTTTCGCGCTCCAATGTGACTTGGAGTTCATAGAGCGTCTTGCGTCTATCGGCTTCGACGAAGTATTACGGGTGAGCATCACACGGCCGGTAGCGAGATCATTAGTGTACCCGAGGCTTCATCGCTGCCGCTGAGCAACGGGCCAAGCTGGTCCGGCCTGGGTACTGGGGTCATCTCGTTCGTGTACCGTAACCAGTTCTGGGTAGTCGACCGGTTGATACTGCTGGATCGGGTTAACTTCCATTGATAAGCATGAATTTTTCGAAACCAACCAAGGGACATTCTCGTGTGGTCTCCTGGCCGGGGAAACTGTTACTGCCAAGACCGCCACACAATCAGTTATTCGATGCTCAGCTGCAGTTCGCTGCGTACTCCAGCGGCGGGATTCCAGTGGCCGGTTGCTGTAGTCGCCTCACTGACCGGTATGCGGGTGGCGGGCAAGCACGGTATCGGTCTGTTGTCCATCAGAACAACATTGATAATTGAAAGTTTCTACGTGCTCGCCTACCACTGGGGCGTCGTCGAAGAGTGCGCCGCAGCTTTTGGGACGAAAATCGACAGCACGAACTGGTCCTCTAGTCAGTCTTTTTCATATCGCCGAGACGGATGAGTAGGCTCGAGCCTACGTGAAATTCGGCTTCGAGGCGTGGTTTCGGCACTTACAGAATAGTAACTGCATGCCCGCAGATGACTATGTCGGGTGATTAGCTCGACGAAGTGATCGACATCATCAATAATGAATTAATCGGGTAACCGTTGTCATGTACCCTGGGGCGGGTACTTGTGTCGGTACAGCGGCTGTAGGATACAGTCTGGCGGATTCGGTTGTATGCTGTCGATGGCCCACACGCAGCCCATCGACAGCATACAAATGGTCTGTCGAGTTGTTCGCCACTGAAATGATGTCGCACTTTCAGGGCCAGGCTCAACCGGCACGTGATGCCGCTATGCGAGCCAACCAGGCACGGGATAACTGAGCGCAATCGTAGCTACAGGTCATCGAGCACATGACCAAGAAATACCAGTACTAGGTTGGCTGCACGTAACTGCTCAAATGTTGCACCACTGCTGGCGCAATTCCCTCAGATCCCAACGAGCTTGATCGGCGACTGAGCCAAACGAATGTGACGACCTTTTATCTTGGTTACCAAGACTAGCGAAACGAAAAACCTTGATCCTGAAGGTATTAAAGTTACTGAACACCGTCCGACTCGCGTTCAGCCGTCTTTACCAACCGGACCGTTAAACACCGAACCGCACCCTTTAGCGCTGCCCGCATCACCGGCCCTGTTCCAGGAATGTTCTCGGTAAACGAACCACTCCAGTGGATGTTGGTACCACCTGCTGCATTCGGCGCTAAAAGTACCTCGCCGAGGTAGTCCTTGGCTGGGTTCGGAGGTCCGATCAGCTTGTAGAGGTGCCGACGATCCTGCTCGTATTCGACGGTCTCCTCGCGTACCAGTATGGGCCATATCCCTATCTTGCGGACTGCTCCGATGCCGCCTGGTCTCAGATCACCAAGGCGTGCCCAACTTGATTGAAGGACTATCGGCTTGGCCCACTTCGCCCAGTTGGCGCCATCCGTCACAAGTCGGAATAAGACTGCGGCAGAAGCGCTACTAGTACGGGTCACCTCGAATGAGAATTTCCGATTCGACATGTCTTTCTCCCTGGTGAGAAAGCTGAATGGTGTTGCTGGGTAACTTACTTCGGAAATCGTGTGTGAACCTGGCGGGGTTATGCCACGTGCATACTCACCAGGCGAATCACGCTGCCACGGTTGCAATGCTGGCATCACAATGTCGGGACGAATCGTCGGAACATAGCTAGAATTCTACTTAAAACACCACTGCAGTAAGGTAGTTGAACCCTAGATGTAATCTATTCACAGTATGGTGTAGCCGTCTCTCTTCAGCCGTGTGAATAATATTCACATGTTGGCTACGTCGTCCACTGCATCTTCCCGTGCCGCGAACGGTTCACCATTAAATGTCGATGTACGGAGCCAGAGCGCATACGAAGACCACTGCTGCCCATAAATGCCGCTGTGATGAGATAGCTGAAATGGCGCCCACTAGTCGCTTCGCGACCTGGTGGGCGACTAGAGTACCCGATACGAGACCAAGTCCTCGGTTCAGCAAGAAAAGGGCGGCGTTGAGGGCGAAACGCAGGTTAGAGTGCCTTGCACCTAATTCTTAAGTTTACTCCGATATGGACGATGGCGCTACTCAGAACAGGTAGCCTAGGCCAGCGTGTAGCCCAGTCACTAGGACCCGCACCATCTGTAACGTGAAGGTGGAAGATATGCTGCGATCCCCATACTCCGCTGTACCGCGCTTTGAACATGCTGGCGGCCGTCGTGTCTCTGACGAGCGGCGCGGTAAGCATCACCACAATGATGGTAAGGATGGCAGCGAATAAGTACGGATCTGGCATAAAGCGTTTGACGTAGCGGACACATAGCCTGGTGAGGTGCGACATTAGGTCGTGTCGTGTGTACTGTCGGGCCTGTCTCCTCGTCAGGTTGACTACCCTGCCGTCTTTCTTGCGCTATGATGGAGTCTCTGGATGGGTGACATCTTGTCTTAGGGAGATCAACCAACCTACGACATTGGACAAACTGGTAGACGATCAACCACACAAGTGCGGCTGCAATGAGCAACCCGATCAGGATTGCCACGCGGACACGTTGTGATTGCCGGTGGAGCCAGTTACTGCAGCTGGATGAAGCACCAATCCGTCCACGCATAGGCGCGTGACTGAATCAGCTTAGAGTGTAGGAAAGCGAAGCGCCACCAACAGCACCGGTATATGCCTAATTCGGGAAGCAGTACGATCATCGGAATTGAGGCAACGAGCAGCACGTCACCAAGAACGGTGAGGATTGCTTGCACTAGCTTGGACCGATACAGCTCGCGGTAGGTGAGTACCCAAGCCTGCGCGCTTTCGGTGGTCGTGGTTGAGATGTTGTGGTCGTTAGGGTCCACAGATGCTCCTGCTTGGCGTCCATCTGAAGCCGATTTTGTGGTGGGTTTGGCACTGGCTCTGTTCGGCTGGATCTCGAAACTCGAATACACGAAACAAGTTTCAAGTCTGTCGCGTAACAGTTAGCGTCTCATTGGCGGGTTTTATAGTTGCGTCTATAGATTACGGTTACCGGGCAGGACTCCGTGGCTCCAAAAGGCCTGTTAGTGATCGAGGACTGTTTGGATGCCGATGGTAGTGTTGTGTTGGTCGCCTGACACCACGCTGATCTCTCTCATCGAACGCTGAACGTGGCAGATGTAGGTGACGCGACAGCGTATCGGGTACCTGGATTACGTCCGCGCTGATCGGACAGGCCATTGAATTAACTTGGGCCTAATGCGGTGCCCGACTGCAAACCATCGGTGTACATATCCAACAATTCACAGGTCACGACGATCGGGTTATCATCCTGTGCGCCGCAAAGCATCGACTACGTTGCCGGGTTCTACGTAGCGGTCAAGGCGGGCACCATAGTGGTGCCGTTGTTCACGCCAGAGCTGTCTGCGCCACGCTGAACAGTTCGATGCCGTGCTGCGCGATCGCGAGCTCGCCGCTGTACTTACGACCGCAGCAGCCAAAAGACGCGGTTGAAGATTTTTCTGATGAGCCTCCCACACCTACGGAGGCCGTAAATCACCGTAATCAATCAGATGTCAGACTTTACGGGGGAACGCTTCATCCCTGTCAAGCTAGACAGCAACGATATTTCCCACTTGCAAATACATCTCGGGCTCTACCCGATCCTCGGTACGAGTGGATATTACCCATCGAACGGTCTGTGCCGATCTGGTGCAGATGATCCTGTCGATCAACCTACTGACTCGGAATATCCACGTTATCAAGTGGTTATCACTCTACCAGCCAGAGTCCTATCGATGATCGGCTTTCTGCAGTATACAGTGGGCACTCCATGCTGTCACCATCGCCGATAGCCCGATGTTCGGTTTTCTGGCACGAGCTGTCGTGGTTATTGACGCCGACGGCAATATAAAGCGGCGCTGGCCACGCGCCGCACATAGCGCAGTTTTGCGAGCTTGACACAGCTGTCGTTAAACCATCGATAGTCTCGAATAGTGAAGTGTTTTCTGGATTACTCCTCGGCTTGTTCACCCACAGCGAGTGAGCGATAGGCTAGGAAACTCGTGGTTGGCAGGTTTATTACGGGCTGTAAATCGGGACGGATTCTCGTCCGGAGCTAAACCACCTTCTGCTTTTCCGCTACTACACCAAGGGTGTTAACCATCTCTAGGCGCGAAATGAGGATCAACCCTTTCAATTGCTGAAGTTCGTCTGTGCTCATTGGCGCATTCTCTGAGTGCTTGAGCAAGAAGGCACAGAGCTCCTGGCTACCCAGTCATGCGGTCCGGGACCATCATGTTGCGCAACATTTGTGGCCAGTGCGGGATTGGTCACGGCATCTCCTTTGCCATTCGAGTAGCAGAGCAAGCGTAAGAGACGCTTCGGGTCCAGGGATGAGCACATCGGTTGCTACTTCTTGACGGGTGCTTGCCGCCAATGGTTACCGGTGCAACAGTTGCCTATGATGTTGCTTTGAGCGGAGACGTATGAATACGCCGGAACCCCGCCACCGCTGTCGAGTAGGAGCACGGCACCGCCCAGACGATGAAACTTACCGGGCAAGGTTGAGGACGCTGATCATCCCCACCAAATTCTAGCGAGTCTTCCTGTGCAGAAGGCTGATACAGCATGTGACCGTAACCGGCTTCTTCGTCCTCGGGCTCTTCGCTGTCGTCGTAGTCGTCCTGACCTTGGGCGACTACGACGACACTAGCCATGATGTGGAGCTGGCGCTCGCTTGTGTGCTCTGGCCCATCGAGCTCAGTGGGGCAATGTCGGTGCCAAGCGCCGACGGTGCAGCGTTGGTGACTGCAGGGGCAGTCGTTCCTGTTGTCTCCCGGCAACTGGGGTGTCGACCAATTGGCTCATCATCGGTGTCGTGCGTGCCGGAACCTAACTCTTTCGCGCGCATCATATACGCGTCCGTGCTTGCGCCCGATCTATTCGACAAAATCATTCGAGACCGCATGGGTCGCCACGCCGAACGGCAAAGTATCTGTTGCGGTGTCGTCAACCTGCGAAATACGTGCGCGAGATAGTTATCAACACCATGTCGGTTTGCAAGAGTTCTTGTTGCGCAGAGCTATTGGAAGCCAACATCTATGTGGTATCGTTAGATGGGCGCTAGTGCATCCTGCATCGACACTTCTTCACTGCCCGCTGGTATTAGCGAATAACACCGAAGCACCAAGGTCCGGGTCTTGCCCAGCGATGTCGGCTAGTTATGAACTAACCTTTCTAGAGGCCGGATTATGGCCTATGGATTTCATTTATGTACTGCTCTTGCATACTTGCAAGCGTACGTAAAACGTGCGTGCGTTGTCACCTCAACGCACCCTGCACCGTGACGGGTTTACCACCGAGGACTTGAAGTTCAGCTTCGCTGAGCGATGGAGTCAACTCCAGTCGACCAGATTCTAGAAGTCTAACAGAAAACGCCGCAACCGATGAAGCACCTGAAAATGGATCCACGTTCTGTGGTCGATTGGAACATGTAGTCTTACATCCTGGCTGCGCTCTGAGCCGGGTCGCGCCACCGCGGCCCCTAGTGTACGTGAGGTCGACACATCGAACACAGCAGATGGATCGCACGCTGGCATGGCAACATGATGGGTCGTCAAGCTTCCCTGCCTCGTGATCGTCACGTGAGACTCATGTCCGTCCATTCTGATAGGCCACGAACCTGGTCGCTGTTGAGCAAAATGTGCGAAAGTCCGGTTGCGATTCGAGGGCGATTCCGGCTTATGGTGAAGCGGTGCAGTGCCGATCTGAGCTCACAGATGAACCAAAATCCGCTTGACAAACGCCTCGGAATGCTAAATGCCCAAGGACTTCCTCGATGACGTACTTATTTTCGACCATCTGAGCGGCGCCCCGGTGGTCCGTGTGTTTCGGCAATCGGACCACCGAAGCCCGCAAACGCGACCACTGGCAGGGTGATCTGCGCTTTTCAGCGATGTGGTTGAGTATAGGGGAGAGCTTTTGATAGTAGCCGAACGCCGCGTTTACGCTCGCCGGGGTTTTGAGAAACTGGCACGTACGGCGTCAAACTTGATTGGATTCGGGTTCCACCTTGGTGGACCATATCCGATAGGTGGTAGGTAGCACCGCGAAGTCATAGCTCGCGAATAGGTTTGGAGCTACCGGCCGCTGGTATGTCAACGAAAGTGCTGAACACTCCCTAACACTTCATTGGCGAGGGTTTGAGCGCTGCTGGGTGCGGAATGTCGATAACAAAGAGTTTTTTCACTCGATCTCGATCGAGCGTCATGGCGCCGTATCCGGCCGAGGCGCCCCAATCGTGTCCAATGATGGTGACATCGCGGGCGCCGAACGCTTCGATCAAGGCAAGCAGATCGCGCTAGGATATTTTGATTTGTCTCGCGATCAGGGATTTTTGTGGGATGGTGCCCGGCGCACAAACGGGCTGACCGCGCGGGTACCCTTGCGCGGCGATCCGTGGACGAAAATCGTCCCAGGAGTGCGGCCGTTCCGGAAAGCCATGCAGCATGCGCACAAGTTGCCCCCGAGCCTTCCTAGAAATTAGGCGAATCTGAGCCCGTTCGCGTCGACGAAATGTAAGGTGAGATCGATATGAATTTTCACATCAGTGTGCCGGAGGTGACCGATTCAACGCATCCGCACGCTGCGCACCGCCTGCACCCCGGGTTAGGCCGCCAACGCTTACTCGGCGGCGTCGACCATTGGCCGGGTTCATTTCGTCGACCAACCGACAGCACACGTCACGTGCTGCGGTGCTCAGCACGGTCAGGATGGCTACGATGATAACAATGCCGATTATGGGATCGGCCAGTGGAAACTCAAGCACGACAACGCTAGTGGAGAACAGCACCATCAGGGAAGTGAACACTTCGGTGCGGGTATGCCGACCGCCGGCAATCAACGCGGCTGAGCCGATGCGACGCTCGACCCCCCAATGCAGTGCAGTTCACTCATTTGTTGCCAATAAAATCCGATATATCTCTCCAGCGCGACCCAACCGATGTGTTCCATCTATTGAGGATGGTTTAGTCGAAGAACCGCTTCTTAGCCGCGGCAACGATTGCCGACAGTCCGATCAGTGTAACCACAAACAACCTAGCCAGGTTCTTAGCACAGCCGAACCCATAGTTAGGACGGCAATCTACCGCACCAAGCTATGTCGCGGGGTGGGGAATCTACAAGACGGATGTGGATTCACCCGTTGCTGACACGCATCCTATCTGGCGCAACGAGGGTTTTGTCGCGTATATAGTATTTCGTCGCTCTATTGACGCAACAGCGAAGAAGAAAGAGCAATTGACACGCACTCGTGATTCAGCCGTGGCAACGGGTGCCAATCCACCCCGCGGACCGTTTGTAAGTGGTGCGGCGAGACGAGCTGTTCTCTGTCGTGGAGACGATGGATGATAATGCCGAAATCAATTATACCTCAAGAACGATGCAGGCATCACTTGAATCTGTTTAGAAGGCAAAACTGTTACTTCAATCGTTTCGATCACAAGAACAGTATCGCCAGACACGAGCGCCTTAGAATCGCCTTGGCGCCTTTAGCAACAACGAAGCCAGCGATTCGACCGGAAATCTCGGACGCGAGCATAGCGAGCAGGTTGATATATAGAGTCTATCGGGGAGCCGGCTTGCTGCGCTCGATCGCCCGTAAGACAGTGTTGGCCCTCCGCTTGGGTATGCCTATGCTCGGGCGGGGCGAGGAGACGCTATCCGCGAACATCCCGACCTCGAAATCGCGCTAGGAGAAATAACCGAAACGCCGACCACGCCGCCCCACAAGTATTCTCGCAAATTGAGAGCGAATCACCGTAGCCTGAACTTCGTCGCAGCCTATCCGGATGCCCGTAGCATAACGGTTACCACCGAGATCAACAAAATGAACACAAGGTACCCACTATCGAGCCCCTGTCAGCCGAGCAACAGATCACGTGTCATGCGAACCGATGCTTCAAGATTGACACGAAACGTGCGGTTGATCTCGTCGTGCTTGGAACCCTCCAGGAGGCCCGACTTAGGAAAACCGGCATTGGGGACCAACACATCAATATCACCAACCTGCTCGAGCAACTCAAACACCGCGCCTTCCGAGATTAAGTCACAAACTACCTCCTCGTGGGCCACATCCGAGAGCGAGCCTGCGAGTTGATCCAAGTCCTCGGCCTTACACAAGCTGAAGACGAGTTTATCTTCGAGTAATGCTAGTCTTTCGTGATCGCCTGCCCAAAGCTTTCAGTTGCTCCGGTGATGAAGGGGTGTCCTGCCGTGAAAGTCTATTCGGAATATACACCTGCGCAGTGTGTCTGAGGTCCTTTGGCAACCGTCACACCAAATGGCCGCGACCGTCGCAATGATACCAATCACCGCACCATAAAGGCTGCCGTCACAGTGACTGACAAGGACCAGCGGGTCAGGGTCCGCTGGAACTCACCGCGCAGCTGTCCTCCATCCACGGACGTCTTGACAATCAACTTGTCAAGGTATCTTATCGTCGAACAACATGTTGATCGCTGTCGTTAGCTGCTCGAAATCCTCCTAGGGTCGTGAGTTTAGTCCGAGCGATGAGGGTGGTGATCTTGCTGTTGTCTCGGGGCGCGGCCGAAATGGTCAAGGACAATGCCGTCTCGCTATACTCTTCCAGTGCCAGAAGATATTCAATGCTTAACTTTCCTGAATCACGACTATTAGCTCAAAAATTGAGCCACACATTATTTAATATCTATGTAGATTACATTTTAATAGTCATTAAGTTATAGGCAAAATCCTACTCGGCGATGCTCGACTGACGTTGGGTCACTTAATTCCACTGGTTCTGTAATAGTGAAGGTAGGCGACTGCCGGTATGCCGATAAACGTAATCGCAATCAAAGAAATCGAAAAGTAATTAGGGCCTCCGCGCGTGAGAAAAATGGACCGGTAGTCAAACGATACCATCAGCCCGGCCGAGACCACAACTGCAGTGATCGGCAACACCTTGTCAGTAAACACATTTCGCTTCACATATACAGAATTCGTTGTCCGGGAACGTGCCAACGCGAAGAGCGCGATCGGTACGATTATGAATTGGATGAATCGAGCGATCACTGCCAGACCGGTGAGGTTCAGGCTGTCGAATCGAAGCGACAGTGGGAAGGCGAGCGTTAGAAACGCCGTGATTCCAAAGGCAACTATGGGAACGCCGAATCGATTCTTGCTCGACAGCCTTGTTGGCAGAATTCTACCGTCCGACAACGCGGTCCAGAGCCGGGGAGCACCGAACGATGCCGCTACGTTGATGCCAAACATAGATACTAAAGCTCCAACAACGATGATGGTGCGGAAAGTATTGTTTCCGACGGCCGCGGCCAATTTCACGGTGTGGTTAGTAGCGACAATTTTGTCCGATCCCAGCAGCATTGCGACGACTAAGGCGAGTATATAGATGACGCCGACAGTGAGGATTGTCAGTGGTATGGCTTTGGGAAGGGTGCGGTCCGGTGTGTTCATCTCTTCTGCGGCGTTAGCGATAGATTCGAAACCAGTGAATGCGTACAACGCGACGATCGTTGCGAGTGTCATACTCGCTGCGGTGCTCTTACCGATCTCGGTGACACCGAGCAACGAGTACGTTGTGGGTTGGTACGCTGATCGGGACGTCACGTAGTTGTTCACGTGCTGTGTTATGATTGTCCACAATCCTCCGGCGATGAAGACTGATAGCGCGAAAATCTTTCCCAGCGCTGAGATTCCGTTGGCCCACCGGATCACGAGGTTTCCAAATATGTTTATTGCTAATAAAACTGCGATAAAGACGAGGAACGTGAGTGTCTTCACGCTGATAAGTTCGTCGTTATCGGCCCAAATCTTTTCGGGGAAAGCCACTCTCAACAGTGTTGAGACAAACGAGGAAGCCAGAACCCCCCATGCGATAGAGGCGGTAATTGCATGGGTGACACCGACATAGATACCGATTCGGTGCCCAAATGCAGCTGTAGTGTAGGCATAGGAGGAACCGTTCGTCTTGACATACTTGGCCGCTGTCGCAAAGACGATTGCCAGTACGGCTGCGAAAATTCCTGCAAGAGTATATGCGATCGGGGCGAACGGTCCAGCAATCTTGATCACTTCACCGGGAGTCATGAAGATACCCGCTCCGATTATCGAGTTGATACCAAGCATAACAACACTCCAGAAACCAAGCTTGCTAATCGCACGTCCTCCTTGTCCGCGGATCGACCATCTCACAAGGGTGTAGCACTCAAACCTTGAATGTGCTCTAGATTCACTTGCTGAGAATCTCATGAGTGACGAGCAAGTTGAGGTAGCGCGACCACTCTGTCTTCTAGTATGCGGAGCCCAGCGACGGTTTGCCATAATCGGTAGTTGACCATGACTCGTCACAGCCGATTCTGCCTTATTGGCGGCGTTCGTGCAGAAGAGTGCTAACTGTGGTGGTATGCGTCGATCGTTGCGCAGCTCGGAACAATTGATGTCCACAATCTCAATGCAACTGACGTCAGCGCTTAGAAACACCGGGTCAAGGTGACAGAACCATAACGTATGTGGTTAGCTGGTTTCGTGGGCTGCGTCTTTAACAAATACGTTAGATACGTATAGAGCATGTCCGTGGGATAGGCTCCCGGTCCAGTATCGCCGCCACCCGAAACCGGCAACCGCAAGATTCAGCACCGGGAAAACGGTGTAGCCGGGGGGTGTTAAGCGGCCATTTAGTAGAGAGCTTGTCGGTACATCAAAGTATGGTTGTGCGCCGTCAACATGGTCTTTCCAGAAACGGACACCGACCTCATCCAACATGACATCGCCACGTATGCCAGCAGCTGTCCGCTGTTATGTTGCGGGTCTTTCACGCATTGCCGTTTGCTTTTGCGGGGACGATAGTGGCGGAGGGCCGGTTGCTGTTGCTCAAGTATGTCGACTTCGCCCTGATCCTGATTGCTCAGCCAGAAGGTGGACCAACTATCGGCAGTCAGGTATCAAGTTTGATCTGGGCTTTCTAGATGTGGCCGACGCCGCCCCGCCAGTGACTTTGAATCTTGTTGCTGTATTACTCGGGGTCTTCTTTCGCTGCACAGAGTACAAGGTTGGACTTACCGCGTAGGGGAACATATTTAGGCTATCATCACAGGACCGCACGACGTTCTCCGGTCTTTTCCAATATGTCGGGTTCTTAATTTGCGCGCGGGCTCGCGCAACGGTCTACTTCCACGGGTTGGGCGAAGGTAAATCCTGGTTTGATCGGACTGTGCGGCTGGCGGAGGGAGTTGACCTGCCCACGTCTCCTGTCGAGATGGGTGAGCCCAGGCCGCTGAGACAGGGATCGCATGCTGCCTAGGATGCCTGATCCCTGTCGTCAACATCATGCCGAGACGATTCATACCAGGCATAAGGAAAGGATGATGGTTGCCCAGGACGTACAGCATTGAAACGTGACAGCGCGAACGTCTTGATGGTGCCTCACAAGCAATTGACCGTCGCAACGTAGCAGTTCAAGGCTTCCACTGCAACCGACGATCACCATTCCACCCGTAATAGGCACTCTAGCGGTGGGACCGAATCATTTGTATGACCACGGGTGTGCCACTGGACACGCACCTCCGAACCGTTTAGTCGTCTTCTTAGCTTCAGGAGTCATTAGACGTTATTAAATTAAAATGTCGTAGCCATTCCACCCAGCCTGCTTAATACCCTTACTGCATAAGGTTACCGGGCAGATCTATCGCGCTTAGCTTAGTGATTCTTCTCTATTCCGTCTGAGGATGCATGTCACTATTTTAGTGGCACGTATGTCCGGAGTCTTGAGCTTCAAATTTTTTGAATTATCATTCTGGTGAATTTAGTGATTCGTAACTGTCCGATATCCGCTGCGCACAGATCGTCGTTCTCGGGCTGGACCGGTTCGCTGGGCAGGATCCCGATCTGTGGGTTCCTTGATTGGATACAGACTCAGATTCATACCCGGATTCTCCTTCGTTACCAGCCGCTACCGGATCAAAGCTACTATCGACGAGCCTGTGTACGTGCGCGCATAATGCAGGCAGCAATGCTATGACGCAAAATACATTATACACCGGGCACACTACCCACGTTTCCGATACAACTCGCTGGACGGCGTTGTATCGGGCAACCGAGTCGGCACGTCAGGATGGGTTGTTCAGTGATCCGCTCGCCACACGTCTTGCCGGCGAACAGAGACGTGCCATCGTCGCCCGAGTGCCACGGATGAGTCTCAGCGGTTTGGTGGCTCGTCGCATGTACCAAGATCATCGACGACGCCATTGTCGAAGTGATTGCCGGCTGCTGTGACTGAGTGCTTAACCTGTCCGCTGGTTTGGCTACCCGGCCGTATCTTTTGAATCTTTAGGCTGGCTTAACATGGTTGGAGGACGATCTACCGAAGTTGCTTACGGAGAAGAACCACTTGCTTGCCGAGCAGGAACCGCGATGCCAATGTGGTTGACCTGACCGACTCGCACTCCCGCGAAGCGTTCTTCAACGAAGCACTGGGCGGCGCTACGAAAGTGTTGGTGATGATCACCGAGGGTCTGGTTATGTACCTCGATGACCGTGACGTCATCCTTTTATCTGAGGTGATTACACGATCCGAAGTCACCTGGTGGGTGCTCGATTTAGCCGGCCCAGGCCTCAAAAAATGATGAATAAGAAGATGGCTGGCATGTTGCAGAATGCGCCGTTCAAGTTCGCACCCGAAAACGAATTATTATCTTTCGAAGATTTCGGCTGGCACGTCGTAGAGGCGGAATCACTATGTTACAGCTGCTCACAGGTTCCATCGATTACTAACGTTCATGCACCTGCTTGGCTTCCTCAACTGGATCCGCGTCATCCTGGTAGCAGGGCATGGAGTGCGGTTGCCCTCCACCTGTTGAGACGGGATAGCCCACCGTACGTGGATCGCTCATGGTCGAGGAAATCGCGGTCCGCCGGTGATTCGTGGGTGTGCAAACATGCAAGCCACGCCCGACAGGTTCGGGCATAGTCAGTCGCGTCGATCTTTCGTTACTTTCTTCACCTCAAACCATTTCTCGCACGCGGTAGGCAATTCAGGCGCTCTAGTGGTGGGTGGTTTTGAGGCGTTTAGGTGTGGTTGGTTGAGGTAAGTGGGCGGTGTATGTGGTTGCTGTCTTGGAGTTGCGCGATGGCGACCGGGGTCGGCTGGGGTGGTTGACGAGGGTGTTGTGGGTGCTGGTGGGGCAGGTGACACGGGCGTGGATTGTGTGGTTGGTGTCCGATGGAGTGGCTAGATACTGATATCGCGGTTCGGGTACGCCGGGGACGGGACGTGCTTCGGTGATCGATGAGGTCATGGTGCTCGTAGAGACGTTGGTCGGCGATGTTATGCGAATCGGCCGTTCAGCGTCGGAGCGGCCCGTCACCGGAGCAGTTGATGGCTGTGGGGGATTTCGTTTTCCTTGGCCGCGCGGATCTGGCATAAGTGGGGGCATCCAGTCGCATCGCGTGAAGACCTTCAAGTTCGTTACCGACCCCGACGTGGGAGACCAAACGGCGTGATGTGGTCGGGCTCGACCTGGATCCACGTGCGTCACGAAGTGCTGATGATTGGCATGGCAGTGAAGGTGAGAGATCTTCGCCGCCGGGCCTGTCGCAGCAGGAACGGTGAAGCGGGGGCACCTTGGCCTTGGGTGGCGTCGGGAAGGGGAGGAATCGTCCTAGGTCCTGCTTGGGTGTTGTGTGGCCAACACGATTTATCGGGTTGGGGTCATCGTCGGTCGATCGTGGCCGCAGGTTTGATGACCTGTTCAATCTCGTGTGTGACCCGGCGAACATTGTTGGTGGCGTTTGACTGGGTCACGGGCAACTATGGGGCGAATACTGCTGGTGTGGACGCCCGGACCGGAGCCCATGTTGAGGAAATCGTCGAGGTAGCGGGTTGTTGGACAATCTGCGGATCGAGTCGTTCAGGCTGCGTTGAAGCTGGTGTTGGAGCCTGTCGTCGAGGCCGCTTTCGAGCCGATCTCCCCTGGATTCCGCCCCCAAGCGGCGATCTCAGGGACACGATCGCCGAAATTCACCAATACAGCACTACAAGCTATCGGTGGGTGCTGTATGCAGACATTGAGGTGCGCTGTGACTCTATCTCACATTCTGCTCTGTTGGAGCGGATGCTATTGCCAGTCAAGGATAAACGCGTACTTGGTCCTGGTGAAGGCGTTTTCTAAGGCCGGTGTGCTCACCGAGTCTGGTGAGCACCAGAACACTCACACCGGAACGTCTCAGGGCAATATCTTGTCGCCGGTGCTGACCAACATCGCCTTGCCTGGGCTCGATGAGTATCGGATGCAGCCATGGAAACCGTGCGGCTCGATGTCCACTGCTTACCTGCCTAGTCGGCGCCGCGTCACAGGCCTGCTGAGTACAACGCAGTCGTCCCGCGTAGCGGACGACTGCGTTGTACTCAGCACATGGCGACCAGACACGCCAGAGGCCTGCAAAACGAAATAAACTCGATGCTTACGCCTCTAGGTCTGCAGCTGTCGACTGCAAAGACAAAGACCGCGCACTTCGGTAACTGGTATGGACTTTCGCGGCTTCCACACCGGGTGGACACCCAAGAAGGCAACGACCACGTGGGCATGTCTAGGACTTGTATCGCCGACCGGGCACGACGGTCGGTCAAAGCCAAGATCCGTGCCCTGGCAAACAGGAAATCACAGCGCAATCCGGGGGCCGTGCTGGCACAGATCAACCATCGGTGGTTTCGAGCACTGTATCGCCGGAGATGGAAAGACATTCGCCGGCAGTTCACCACCTCCGAAAAACGGTGAAAACCGATTGACGCAGAAGAGACCACCCTATTGAACCCGACCTCGATACCGGTCACCCGGTACCGCTACCAAATCACCACAATACCCAACCCTTGGACCAGTATTCCCACCGCCTAACGGTAGTGACCATGAAAAGCCCGGTGCGCAAAGACGCGCACACCAGGATCGGCGACCAGTCTGGGAAACGGACCGAAAGTAATACACCCACACCGCGCCCCAGGCCTACTCAACCCGCGGCCGCGATTATGCTCTAGCGTCGACAATGAAGCCCCAGACCCAAGCAGCTGGATCACACCCAAACCGATTCTGCCACTACCTTCAAACTCGCCACCAAAACACACCCACACATACAGGCATGCCCCAATCTGCGACAACTACGCCAACCCACAAACCCCCAGCAGCCGATCCTGGCTACAGGATAACCAGCAAGCCACACTGCACTTCACACCGACAAGCTGCTCATAGCTGACACATAACCAAAATCTTCTTCACCACCATCACCCGCCACAACACGTTCACCGATATCAACAACCTCGAAACCGCGATCCCCACCTACAACGAACACACCACACCGTTCACCTGAACCCAGACCGCAGACACCCCCTCAACAAAATCAAACGTTAAAACAATCACCAACACACAACACTAGAACTCCTGTAGTTGAGTCTAATTACCCAGGTGTTCCCGGATCTGAACGGTGTTACGGCCGCAGCTATAGACGCGTTGTTGCAGAAGGCGGGAGCTTACCTGAGGATATACGCCGAACAGTATCAGCAGACTCTGGCTCGATGCATGGCGATTCTTAACCAGTTTTCAGAGGTCTTGGCGATAAACTCCACTGCATATTAAATTGCCTCGGGAAGCCCACGCTGAAACCTTTAGTCTGATCTCACTTAAGGCGATACCTGCACCGCAGACTTCGATACCAGCAGCAGTCGTTACCGGTCGGTAAGGAATAACGAACAAAGAGATGTTTTCGCATTCGAGGCGTTATCGTCGGAGACGACCTGTATACTGGCATGGGGCCTAACAAACTGTTTGCCGTCGACCGAAAAAGGGAAGTAGTTGTTTAACTAGATGGCTCGCACCCCTAAAGTTGTTCAGGAATTGCTCACGAAGCTGAATGCGGGGTGGTCAGGTCAGTCAGCGGACCGGCTGGTCGAGGTGTTTGTGCTTCTATCAGGAATGGTTGTATACGTTCGTCCACGAAAGCTTTCGGACCGCTAAACAAGCCTTCCGCCTGGTGGGCGGCCTGCTTTTTAGCGTGTAAAACTGTGGTGTCTCCAGAGGTGATCGCCTAGTAACCGCGCCAGATTGCAGGGGCTGGTCCAGTCCGACCTGTTCGGAGAGAACGCTTTGGCGATCGTAGCCCGCGAGGCGCAATATACGCAGTTCTGGGCCTGGAATGCTAAGGCAATGGGCACCTATGCAATTGACGTGTTGAATATGTTGTCGAAGGTGACTTCGTGGCCTAAGTCGCCGGAAATCACTATAAGACCGGGTTGGTTCAGGGGTTTGCCGCAGTCTAGCCGGCCAGCCAGGTGATGCCAGTTCGGCTCGTTCATAGACGTGATTTACGCAAACGGAGCAGTTGAGCGCTTACGACTAGTTAAAGTGTTCCTAACTCTTAAGGAGTTCGGGCCCAAGCTGGGCCAGCGATATGCCCAGCTTTTTTCTCGTTAGTGCCCTGATCACAGAGTTGCGCTACGACGTGGAGTGGGCCATGGCCACTCGTTGGCTTTGGGAACACCGCACGGCTACGAGATTGGCTACGACACCCTTTACCGTCAATGGTCGTAGTCTTGGCCATGGCGATCTGATCCGTGTATCAATCAGGACAGCGGGTTCTGATGCACGTGCTCAATGGCAGCGCCACCGAAAACTGCAGTCTTGCCCTGTCTAGGCACACCTTTTACCGTTGCCGTGATAATGACTCGATGGCAACCTGGTGACTAAACCCGTTACGGTGCAAGCGTTGTGGCTGGTCGCTACCGAACGCATCTCCTGCGATCGTGGAAAGGAAATGAGTAATTCCGGTAACTGGATCTTGGGTACCTTTCCGACGAGGATCATCAAGCAGGCATGGGTATTGTCGTCGAATATACTAGTCGTTGCGGCGCCCACGCCCCCAGCCGTTGTCACCACCACCGGACCGTATCGTCCCGCCGATCGATTACGTTATTGACATGCTCATCGAGAAAAGCACCGTCGACAGCAATGAGTTCAACATCTGGACCATCAAAGGCACTCCGTTCGCAATGGATGCTACATCAGTCAGCGCCTGACATTGTGGCTGGCCGACGCTATCGCTTGCGGTTCCGCAACGTTAGTGACCATTTTCGCCCAAGCATTTGCACTATAATTGATTTGATAGCATACTGCTACAGGAACCTCCACTGAGAGCGTCCGCAAGGATGTAGCGATGCTGGCGGCTATCAGACCATGAATGTCGATTTCCTGGCCGTTTAACCCGGGCTGTTAGTATTGCACTATGGCGAGTAACCGGTAATCAAGTTCCGCGCGAATGTCTCTGCGGTTGTAGCGCCACTGCACTTAGGTCACGGTGATGGCCTAGGTGTCGGAAGTGCGCTCAGGTACGAGTGTTCTAAGGAGATTCAACGTTGATGGATGAGAGGTGGACGCTTCGGCTGCTATAATCAGCTTGTCGTCGTGCTTCACGAGGGTAACGGCGATGTTACTCTTGGCCAGTAGCAGTGCTAACAGTGCCCTCGAGCTTGCGTCTACGACAACCGCGTATTGGGTTTATCACAAACCCGCTAATGGTTTTGGGTCATCCAACGTGAGTCAAAGCCACTACACTGCACACGAATTCGACATGTACAACCCCTGCCCAGGGAATTGCTTTCTCAATGTGGTGATAGCATTTCGGGCATGTATCCCACTACCTCCGAAGACGCTAGAATATACTTGAGAGCTAAGTATCGCGCATGGTGGTTATAATGTCATTGGTGTCAAACTGGTAAGGAGAACAAGCAGTCATGCTGGTGGTTCCGTCGACAACGCGGATACTTGAGTTGATTCCACAGCCTTAACTGACCCAGTGTCTTTTCGGTAGCCGGTAGATCGGTGAGTTAATCGGCATGCGAGAACGCGCACGATACTGGTATCGATGCCGTGGTGGTGTAGCCAGGTGAGAACTGTCACGGTGGTTGATACCGTAATTACACCGGTGCACTCTGAAGCGGTGCGGCAGCCGCGCAGGTTGGCATCAAGACTCCGAAGGTCTTATGGTTACCGATGCAGCAAGCCATGAATCGCCTGTGGCATTCTCCCTATGAAAATCATAGGGAGATAAAGAAATTCGGCGACTTAGCAGTCAAGGTGTTGTCGCAGCTCTACATCGTGATACACACACGTGCCGTGTGGTCGAAAAGGCTAATACGTTGTCGCCTAATGCCAGTATAGTTTTCATTCTATTGCTGTGGTTGGCCGGTAGGAACGATTAGCCCCATGTGCGGCTTGCTCTGTTGTTCGTGAATTGGACCTGCATGGACATCGGCTGCCATGGCCGAACTTTTCGGGCATCTTGCGGAGTCGATCTGAAGTGGCTCTCTGAGAGTGTACCCGGGGCACCGCCCTCGTGCCCAGGTAGATCGATAACGGGCACAAATTTGCTCAGGGGCCGGCCGGTTGGTGACCAGGTGGCGAGGTTCGGCAACCGGTGTTAGCGGCAGGTGACTTCGATTTCGAAAGACTTATGGATCTGCTGGCCGGTATTGTCTACACCGCTGGCTGTACCGGTGATTTGGTATGTGTTGCCGTTTTTGGTGGCATTGGCGTTCTCGCTGGGGACGCCCTCGGTGAAGGCTATGACCACACCGTCTATGGTGCCGAGGCCGGCGTTATGGACCACCGATGCGTCCGGCTCCAAGCCAACGATGACTCCGGTGATCATGTCACCGATCGCGATCGAGAACTTGCCGTTTGTAGTTGAGCACACGACCGGGCCACTGACTTTTTGTGGCTGGCCGCCGATGGTGACCTTCGTTTCTCCGGCTGCTGCGTCGGGAATGCTGCTCGCTACGGTTGTGGGGCTGGAGTTTGTGGTTTTGCTCACCGAAGGGGTGGGAGCCTGCGTGCCCCCGCTGCAGCCCGCCGCGCCGGCCATGATCGTGACGGCGTAGATGGCGGCCAATAACTTATGCCTCACCAAAATTCTCCTTATGTCGGTAGTAACTTGTGATGGCCGCGTTGCTATTTGCTGCCGAGGTTGGCGATAAAATTCTGCGTTTCATCCCAGGTCGGCAGTAGTCCAGACGCGCGTATGTCATCAAGATTGGGGGCTGTGGCATCACGCTTGGACAAGTGCGTGTCAACACCGTCGACCACCGGCCAGTCGATTGCCAGGTCCGGATCCGTGGCGCAGATGGCGTGTTCGCGCGCAGGGTTGTATTCAGCAGAGCATAGGTACATAACTGTAGAATTATCTTGCAGTGCAAGGAATCCGTGTGCGAGACTCTCGGAGATATAAATGGTCTTCCGGTTGGAGTCGTTGAGCGTAATTGAGGTCCAACAGCCGAATGTTGGTGATCCTAAACGGATATCGACTACGACATCGAACACCGAACCGGTCACGCAGGTAACATATTTGGCCTGGCTCGGTGGCACTTGAGCGAAATGCAGGCCCCGCAACACACCGGCCGAGGACACCGAGCAGTTGGCTTGCCGGACGTCTAAGCGGTGACCGGTGAATGCGCTGAACCTACTGGCTGTGAGCCATTCGAAAAACATTCCGCGGGAATCGCTATGAATAGTAGGGGTGATCTCCCAGGCGCCCGAGATATCCAGTTCTTTGACGTTCATTTCACCGACCTCGTTCTTCGTAGCGCGCTTCCACGGCGTCCTTCAACGGTCTCCACCACGATTCGTTGTTCCGATACCAGTCAATGGTGGCGCGCAATCCCTCGTCGAAGTTGGCGTGCTTTGGAGCCCAGCATAATTCGTTGTACAGCGGTGTTGGGTCGATCGCGTACCGTAAGTCGTGGCCGACGCGGTCGGTGACATGGTCGAAATCGTTGGGGTCTCGGCCCATCATCTGTAGCAGTGTGCGCAACACGGTCAGGTTGTTATGCCCGTTTTCGGCTCCGATGAGGTAAGTGCGGCCTATCTGGCCTTTCTCGAGGATTTGCCAGACGGCGCTGTTGTGGTCGTCGACGTGGATCCAGTCGCGGACGTTGACGCCGGTGCCGTATAACTTGGGCCGGCGGCCGGTGAGCACATTGGTGATTTGGCGCGGAATGAACTTTTCGACGTGCTGGTATGGTCCGTAGTTGTTGGAGCAGTTGGAAATCGTCGCACGCACGCCGTAGGAGCGCACCCAAGCCCGGACCAACATGTCGCCGGCGGCTTTGGTTGCCGAGTACGGACTCGACGGGTTGTAGGGCGTTGACTCAGTAAACCTTGTTGGTTCGTCGAGCTCTAGGTCGCCATAGACTTCGTCGGTCGAGATGTGGTGCAGCCGCACACTGTGGTGTCGCACTGCCTCCAGGATGGTGAACGTCCCGATGACGTTGGTGCGTAGGAACGGTTCTGGGTCGTCGAGCGCGTTGTCCACATGGGTTTCGGCGGCGAAATGCACAACCACGTCGGACTCGGCGACCAGTCGGAAAACCAGCTTGGTGTCGGTGATATTGCCTTGCACCAGCCTGACAGCATGGTCGACATCGGCCAGCGACTCGTGTCTGCCTGCGTAAGTCATGGCGTCTAGCACCGTCACCGTATCGTCGGGATGGTCGCGCACCGCGTTATGCACAAAATTGGCTCCGATAAAGCCCGCTCCGCCGGTGACCAATAACCGCATGGTCAAACCCTAGCGGAACGTTAACCAGGTAAGGGCCTGGTCACAGGTGAATCAGTCAGAGCGGCCCTGTCAGTTCGGCCAGTGCTGAAGCCAGGTGATCCTCCTTTTAGGTGAGGACTTAAACAGGGACGTGGTCGGCGCTGGTCTCGAAGTGCTGGCGCCGATGCACTGCGATCGCGTACGGAGTGTCATAGGCGACCACGGCGTAGACTAGTATTGTTGGCTTTAACACTGGCACGAGCACGGGTATCTAGAGTCGGTCATGGTGGACACCACCCGACGGCATGCTGCCCTTACTCCGGTCCTATTCCACCCGGTGCCGTGCATTTAGCGACAATTTTGGTGAAGCCGAATGACGGGGTATTGTAGGGCAAACGGTGCTTCATCGCGACGACTTTTTGCGTGTTCAGTTCTGGAATTTCCAGTTATCGGCTCACGTTATAAGTTTTGGAGTGAATGTTGCGCCGATCAGGGTATCCAGACTGGGACGAGCGGGAAGAGTAAGGACAGCCAGTAGGTAATGGCCAAAAAGGATGGTGCTATCGAGGTCGAAGGTCGTGTGGTCGAACCTCTGCCCAATGCGATGTTTCGCATTGAGCTGGAGAACGGTCACAAGGTCCTCGCCCACATCAGCGGTAAAATGCGGCAGCATTACATCCGCATACTGCCTGAGGACCGGGTGGTGGTGGAGTTGTCACCCTATGATTTGTCCCGGGGACGCATTGTGTACCGATACAAGTAAAAAAACATCCAGACCGGAGAAGAGGTATTAGAGACTGCCGTGAAGGTGAACCCGAGTGTAAAGCCCATGTGCGACAAGTGCAGGGTTATCCGTCGGCATAGGCGGGTCATGGTGATTTGCGTGGATCCGCGGCACAAGCAGCGACAAGGGTAGTTTTTAGCGCAAACAACTGAAAGCAGACCTCCCAGTCCTACTGTGCGGCTGGCATCGATCAGATGGTCCGCTCAGCTACGCCCGGACGGAGGCCGGGCCTCGTACCCAAATCTTTTTTGGGCGCAGGGAACGGGCTGGGGACAAACCTTCGTTTGAGATAAAAGGAACTACCACCTATGGCTCGACTAGTCGGCGTCGACCTGCCGCGCGACAAGCGGATGGAGGTCGCCCTGACCTACATCTATGGTATTGGACGCACCCGTGCCAACGAAATTTTAGAGGCCACCGGCATTGAACGGGACCTACGGACCAGGGATCTCACCGATGACCAGCTGACCCACCTGCGCGACTACATCGAAGCTAATCTCAAGGTGGAAGGTGACTTGCGTCGCGAGGTGCAGGCCGATATCCGCCGCAAGATGGAGATCGGCTGTTACCAAGGTTTGCGACACCGCCGCGGCCTGCCGGTGCGTGGCCAGCGGACCAAAACCAACGCGCGGACCCGCAAAGGCCCCAAGCGCACCATTGCAGGCAAGAAGAAGGCCAGGTAACCCATGCCGCCGAAGAAGGCAAACGCAGCGGGTCCCAAGAAGGGACAGAAGACCCGTAAGCGGGAAAAGAAGAATATCCCATACGGTGCTGCGCATATTAAGAGCACCTTCAACAATACGATCGTGACCATTACTGACCAGCAGGGTAACGTCATTGCCTGGGCGTCATCGGGCCACGTTGGCTTCAAAGGATCGCGGAAATCGACTCCGTTCGCCGCGCAGTTGGCTGCTGAGAACGCCGCACGCAAGGCTCAGGAGCACGGGGTGCGCAAGGTCGACGTATTCGTGATGGGCCCGGGCTCGGGCCGGGAGACTGCGATCCGGTCGCTGCAGGCTGCTGGCCTAGAGGTCGGCGCGATCTCTGACGTCACCCCCCAGCCGCACAATGGCTGCCGTCCACCCAAGCGCAGAAGAGTCTAGTATTAGTTTATTTAGGGGGGCTAGGAGATAATCATGGCTCGTTACACTGGACCCATCACCCGCAAATCGCGCCGGCTGCGTATCGACCTCGTCGGCGGCGATCAGGCGTTCGAGAAGCGTCCTTACCCGCCCGGCCAGCACGGCCGCGCGCGGATCAAGGAAAGTGAATATCTGCTGCAGCTGCAGGAGAAGCAGAAGGCCCGCTTCACCTACGGCGTAATGGAAAAGCAGTTCCGCCGTTACTACGAAGAGGCTGTGCGGCAACCTGGTAAGACGGGTGAGGAATTGCTGAAGATCCTGGAAAGTCGGCTCGATAACGTGATCTACCGTGCCGGACTGGCGCGCACCCGCCGGATGGCCCGTCAGCTTGTCAGCCACGGGCACTTCAGCGTCAACGGCGTGCATGTCAATGTCCCCAGCTACCGGGTGTCGCAGTACGACATTATCGATATTCGGGACAAGTCGCTAGATACGGTGCCGTTCCAAATCGCGCGGGAGACAGTGGGTGACCGACCGATCCCGAGCTGGTTGCAGGTCGTTGGTGAGCATCAACGCATCCTGATCCACCAATTGCCCGAGCGTGTGCAGATTGAAGTGCCGCTCATCGAGCAGCTGATCGTCGAGTACTACTCGAAGTAGAGTGCAGACTCCCGCCGCTGCATCCGCACCGGCGGGAAACCTAACGGCATCAAATAGTGGGTGCCGAGAAGGAGAAAGAACCTGATGCTGATTTCACAACGCCCCACCTTGTCCGAGGACATCCTTACCGACAACCGGTCCCAGTTCGTCATCGAACCGTTGGAGCCGGGATTCGGTTATACCCTGGGCAACTCGCTGCGGCGCACGCTGCTGTCGTCGATTCCCGGAGCGGCCGTTACCAGCATTCGTATCGACGGCGTCTTGCACGAGTTCACCACGGTGCCTGGGGTTAAGGAGGATGTCACTGAGATCATCCTGAACCTCAAGGGTCTGGTGGTGTCCTCGGAGGAGGACGAACCGGTCACGATGTACCTGCGCAAGCAGGGTCCTGGTGAGGTCACTGCCGGTGATATCGTGCCGCCGGCCGGCGTCACCCTGCACAATCCTGGTATGCGCATCGCGACGCTAAACGACAAAGGTAAGATCGAAGCGGAGCTCGTTGTCGAGCGTGGCCGCGGTTACGTGCCGGCGGTGCAAAATCGGGCTTTGGGTGCCGAAATCGGACGCATCCCAGTCGATTCCATCTACTCACCGGTGCTGAAGGTAACATACAAGGTGGATGCCACTCGGGTGGAGCAGCGGACCGACTTCGACAAGCTGATCCTCGACGTGGAGACCAAGAGTTCGATCACCCCTCGCGACGCACTAGCGTCAGCGGGTAAGACGCTGGTCGAGTTGTTCGGTCTGGCACGCGAGCTCAATGTCGAGGCCGAAGGAATTGAGATCGGGCCGTCTCCGGCCGAGGCCGACCACATCGCGTCGTTCGCGCTGCCGATCGACGACCTGGATCTAACCGTGCGGTCCTACAACTGCCTCAAGCGCGAGGGTGTGCACACCGTTGGCGAGCTGGTGTCGCGTACCGAGTCCGACCTGCTCGACATCCGCAACTTTGGGCAGAAGTCCATCGACGAGGTGAAGGTCAAACTGCACCAACTGGGTCTGTCGCTCAAGGACAGCCCGGACAGTTTCGACCCGTCCGAGGTCGCCGGATACGACGTCACCACCGGCACGTGGTCCACCGACGGCGCCTACGACAGCCAGGACTACGCCGAAACCGAACAGCTCTAACAGAACAGACAGGAGTGTCAGCAATGCCCAAGCCCACCAAGGGCCCTCGCCTCGGTGGCTCGTCTTCGCACCAAAAGGCCCTTCTGACCAACCTGGCCGCGTCGCTGTTCGAGCACGGCCGGATCAAGACGACCGAGCCAAAGGCTCGTGCGCTGCGGCCGTATGCGGAGAAGCTAATAACGCACGCGAAAAAGGGCACACTGCACAACCGTCGAGAGGTCCTGAAAAAGCTCCCCGACAAGGATGTGGTGCACGCCCTGTTCGCGGAGATCGGGCCATTCTTCTCCGATCGCGATGGCGGATACACCCGTATTATAAAGGTCGAGGCGCGTAAGGGTGACAACGCTCCGATGGCTGTGATCGAACTAGTGCGGGAGAAGACGGTAACGTCCGAGGCCGACCGAGCCCGCCGAGTTGCCGCCGCTTCGGCCAAAGCAGCGCAGGCCCAAGAGAAGCCGGCTCAAGAGGAGGAGGTCGAAGCCACGTCGGACGAGGTGGCCTACACCAGCGAGCCTGACAAGGCCGCCGAACATTAGTGAGGATGTCCGTCTTCGGCTCGACATCGCCTACGACGGAACCGATTTCGCAGGATGGGCGGTCCAAGCGGGACAGCGCACAGTCGCTGGCGTGCTGGATGAAGCTTTCACGACTGTTTTCCGCACACCGGTGCGACTGCGCGCTGCCGGGCGCACCGACACAGGCGTACACGCCACCGGGCAGGTGGCCCATGTAGATATTCCCGGAACTGCCTTGTCGAAAGCCAATCCACGCTCACCACATACCGGTGATCCGGAATTCCTGCCTCTGCTGCGGCGTCTCAGCCGGCTCCTGCCTGTTGACGTCCGAGTTCTCGATATAGCCTGTGCACCAGTAGGATTCGATGCCAGGTTTTCAGCCTTGCGGCGGCATTATCGGTATCGGTTATCGACGGCACCCTACGGAGTTCAGCCGAACCAGGCGCGCTACGTCACTGCTTGGCCTCGTGAACTGGATCTGGATTCTATGTCCGCTGCATCGCGAGATTTGTTGGGGCTACGTGACTTTGCGGTGTTTTGCCGTCATCGCCACGGTGCTACCACCATTCGTGAGTTACAGCGGCTGGAATGGTCGCGAGAAGGATATTTGATCACCGCCCATATCACTGCTGATGCATTTTGCTGGTCGATGGTGCGGTCGCTGATCGGAGCGTTGCTGGCTGTGGGTGATCACCGACGCACCATCGGCTGGTGTGGTGAGTTGCTCACAAAGGCAAGCCGGTCCAGCGACTTCACAACTGCGCCGGCACATGGCTTGACGTTTATTCGCGTGGATTATCCACCTGACGATGAGCTGGCTGAGCGGGCCGTGATTACCCGGGATCTGCGATCATCGTTCTAGGGTGTTGTGGGTGTTTTGTCGGTGGTGGGTGAAATGGCTGTTTTTGCGTTTTATGACTGGCCGATATGTTCGGTAGTCGTGGGGGGCAGCCCGGAATCCTGTTGACGTGTTTTGCTGTGTTGCGGGGTTTTTGTTGGTGGGTGGCTGACTGCCTGCTTTCGATGAGGCTTCGTGTGCTTTGCCGCAGTGGACACGATTAGCGCGGCGCACGTAAGCATGTCGGTGGTGGGTGCTGCTTGGTCTACATGTTGATGATGCCAGGGGCTGGGCACCTGGGCTGTGCTGAAGGCGATATCGATGCAGGCGTGGGTGTGAGGGTAGTTGTTAGCGCCGCGGGGTAGGGGCGTTTTAGTGTGCATGTCATGGCCTTGAGGTGTCGGCGTGGTCAATGTGGCCGCACCTGAACAGGCACGTCCCCGTGCACGGTATAACTATTCGCACCTGATGTTATCCCTTGCACCATTTCTGCCGCTGGTATCGGTGTCGGCGGCTTGTTGACCGGCCCTCAGCCAGCAAGCAGGCATGCCGCCGGGTGCAGCAGTATCGTGTTAGTGAACAGTGCATCGATGATCCGGCCGTCGGCGGCACATACGGCAACCTTCTAGCGCAGATCAACCACCCACACCCCACCAGCCCACCACAACACCACCCAAACCAAACCAGCAAAAAATAACCACCAAATGACCATCACGACGACACCTTGAAGTCTAAACGGACAAGTTACTGGTTACTGGCCGGGCGGGACAACGGAGGTTGCACTGGCCGGTCGCTAAATATGAGGTGATTAACCAACTCGAGCCGCTGACCCGCCTCAGTTTGTTCTTGCGCTACAGCTTGCGCAAGCGTAGCCGGTTAATGGAGTGGTCAGCGTCTTTGCGTAGTACCAGGGTGGCGCGGGGGCGGGTCGGCAGAATGTTCTCTACCAGGTTGGGCCGGTTGATCGACCGCCAGATTTCTCGGGCGGCGATGATTGCCTTCGAATCGGTCAGAGCCGAGTAGTGGTGGAAGTGTGACTCTGGGTCGGCGAATGCCGTACCGCGCATGGCCAAAAACCGCGACACGTACCACTGCTCGATGTCTTGGATCCGGGCGTCCACGTAGAGCGAGAAGTCGAATAAGTCAGACACCATCAGGGTGGGGCCGGTCTGCAATACGTTGAGACCCTCCAAGATCAGGATATCGGGATGGCGGACCACGTGCTTGGCACCGGGGATGGTGTCGTAGCGCAGATGTGAATACACTGGTGCGCACGCGTAATCGGCACCGGACTTCACCGAGGTCACGAACCGCATCAGTGCCCGGCGGTTATAACTTTCTGGAAAACCTTTGCGGTGCATAAGATTGCGCCTACCCAATTCGGCGTTGGGATAGAGAAAACCGTCGGTGGTCACCAGATCGACCCGGGTATGGTGATCCCAGCGAGCCAACAGTGCTTGCAGCACGCGGGCGGTGGTTGATTTGCCGACTGCCACGCTGCCAGCCACCCCGATGATGAACGGCACCGGCCGGCCAGGGTTTTGTTGTGGCTCGCCGAGGAATTCCGCGGTGGCGGCAAACAAGCGCTGGCGGGCGGCTACCTGAAGATGAATCAGCCGGGCTAGTGGTAGGTAAACCTCTTCAACTTCGAGCAGGTCGATCTGTTCACCAAGACCACGTAAGCCGATCAGTTCCTCTTCGGTGAGGGCTAGTGGCGTCGACATGCGAAGCGCGCGCCACTGCTTTCGGTCAAACTCGACATACGGGCTCGGCTCGCTAAGCCGTGGCATAGTGCCAGTCTTGCAGGATAAGGCGTGCGCACGACGGCTGGGCTGGCTAAAAGCTAACACGCGATAGACTGGCGGCTGTGACTGCCGCATCTGATGCTCGTACCATTCTTTTCGGCAACGCCTCTCTGATGGTCGCGCCGCTGGCTGAAGTCGACCCGGATATCGCCGAGCTACTGGGCAAAGAGCTAGGCCGGCAACGGGACACCTTGGAGATGATCGCTTCAGAGAACTTTGTGCCGCGCTCGGTTCTACAGGCCCAAGGCAGCGTGCTGACCAACAAGTACGCTGAGGGGTTGCCCGGCCGACGCTATTACGACGGCTGCGAGCACGTCGACGTCGTGGAGAACATCGCCCGCGACCGGGCCAAGGCGCTGTTCGGTGCCGACTTCGCCAACGTGCAGCCGCACTCGGGGGCCCAGGCCAACGCCGCGGTACTGCACGCGCTGATGTCTCCGGGGGAGCGGCTGCTGGGTCTGGATCTCGCCAATGGCGGTCATCTGACGCATGGCATGCGGCTGAACTTCTCCGGCAAGCTGTATGAAACCGGCTTTTATGGCGTCGACGCGACAACGCATCTCATCGATATGGACGCGGTGCGGGCCAAGGCGCTCGAATTCCGCCCGAAGGTGCTGATCGCTGGCTGGTCGGCCTATCCGCGGATTCTGGACTTCGCTGCTTTTCGGTCGATCGCAGACGAAGTCGGCGCCAAGCTGTGGGTCGACATGGCGCATTTCGCGGGCCTGGTTGCGGTGGGGTTGCACCCGTCTCCAGTGCCGCATGCAGATGTGGTGTCCACGACCGTTCACAAGACTCTTGGCGGGGGCCGTTCCGGTTTGATCCTGGGCAAGCAGGAGTTCGCCACGGCCATCAACTCAGCGGTGTTTCCTGGCCAGCAGGGTGGACCGCTTATGCATGTCATCGCGGGCAAGGCGGTCGCGCTGAAGATTGCTACCACGCCTGAGTTCACCGACCGGCAGCAGCGCACGCTGGCCGGCGCCCGGATTCTCGCCGATCGGCTTACCGCCGCTGATGTCACCAAGGCCGGGGTGTCGGTGGTCAGTGGTGGCACTGACGTCCACCTAGTGCTGGTCGACCTGCGCAACTCCCCGTTCGACGGCCAGGCAGCAGAAGATCTGCTGCACGAGGTCGGCATCACTGTCAACCGCAACGTGGTTCCCAATGACCCCCGGCCGCCGATGGTGACCTCAGGCCTGCGGATAGGAACCCCCGCGCTGGCAACCCGAGGGTTCGGTGAAGCGGAGTTCACCGAGGTCGCGGACATCATCGCGACGGTGCTGACCACTGGTGGCAGTGTCGATGTGGCCGCGCTGCGGCAGCAGGTTACCCGACTTGCCAGGGACTTCCCGCTCTACGGGGGACTTGAGGACTGGAGCTTGGCCGGTCGCTAGGTTACACGTAATCTTCTGATTTAACAAAAACTGTGTAAACGGGTTACAGTTACCTTATGGCACAGAAACCTGTACCTAACGCATTGATCCTTCAGCTTGAGCCTGTGGTGAAAGACAACATGGCTCGACACTTCGCAAACGAGGAACTCTGGTTCGCCCACGACTACGTACCGTTCGACCGGGGTGAAAACTTTGCCTTCCTTGGCGGCCGCGATTGGGATCCGTCCCAGGCGACGTTGGCCAAGGCCGTCACGGACGCCTGCGAGATCCTGCTGATTCTTAAAGACAACCTCGCCGGTTATCACCGCGAACTCGTCGAGCATTTCATTCTCGAAGGTTGGTGGGGTCGTTGGCTCGGCAGGTGGACCGCGGAGGAGCATCTGCATGCCATCGCATTGCGCGAATACTTGGTAGTGACCCGAGAAGTCGATCCGGTAGCCAACGAACAGGTTCGAGTCGAGCACGTGATGAAGGGCTACCGCGTCAACTCGTACACGCAGATCGAAACCTTGGTCTACATGGCGTTCCTGGAGCGCAGTTACGCCTTTTTCTGCGGCAGCTTGGCAGCGCAGATTAAGGAGCCCGCTTTGTTCGGACTGATCAACCAGATCGTCAAAGACGAAGTACGTCACGAGGAGTTCTTCGCCAACCTCGTCGCGCACTGTCTGGAGTGCAATCGCGACGAGACGGTCGCCGCGATTGCCGCTCGTGCAGCCGGTCTAGATGTCCTCGGTGCTGACATTGACGCTTACCACGACAAAGTAGAAAACATCTCCGCTGCTGGTATTTTCGGATCTGTCGAACTGCGGCAAGTGATCTCCGACCGCATCACCGCATGGGGTTTGATAAACGAACCGCAACTGGCGCAATTCGTCACCAGCTAAGTCGCTTTTCCTCCCGACGTACGCTGGGAATCCTCGCCAGTCCGGTCTCGGCGCGCCTGCGCAACGGCAGTGCCGCCACGAGAGTAGCGTTGTATTCGATGGCCAGCTATATGCCCTGCCGCCAGGGCGACACTTCCGGTCACGGCGACACCAGGACCGGGCCCCGGTCCTGGTGTCGCAGCCTTAGCCAAGATGCTTGTGTGGGGCTGCACGGAGTTAGTCTGGCGATGATGTGGGTCGCAAATTTTGGACCGTGCAGACGCTGGGCGATCAAGTCAAGCCCGCCGACGCGGCCCGTGGAATGGGGGCCCCAGTTGAAGAGCGGGACCACTAGCTCGAGGAGCGTTCTGTGACCGATATCCGGACGTACGTGATCGACACCTCTGTGTTGTTGTCTGATCCCTGGGCGTGCAGTCGGTTCGCCGAACACGAAGTGGTGGTGCCGCTGGTGGTAATCAGTGAACTGGAGGCCAAACGCCACCACCATGAACTGGGGTGGTTTGCTCGTCAGGCGTTGCGTCTGTTCGATGATCTTCGACTCGATCACGGACGGCTGGATCAGCCCATACCGGTAGGAATGCAAGGCGGGACGCTGCATGTTGAACTCAACCACTCGGACCCCACGGTGCTGCCTGCCGGCTTTCGCACCGACAGTAACGATTCCCGGATCTTGAGCTGTGCTGCCAACCTGGCCGCCGAAGGTAGGCGCGTCACGCTGGTCAGCAAGGACCTTCCACTTCGGGTCAAGGCCGCTGCGGTCGGACTTGCCGCCGACGAGTACCACGCGCAGGATGTTGTCGCTTCCGGCTGGTCCGGGATGCACGAGATTGAGACTTGCGCTGAAGACATCGACGCACTGTTCGCCGAAGGCAAGATCGACCTGGGCGAAGCCAGAGACCTGCCTTGTCATACTGGGATTCGACTGCTGGGCAGTAACTCCCATGCACTGGGCCGCGTCACTGCTGCCAAACGAGTCCAGCTGGTTCGCGGTGACCGCGAAGTGTTCGGGCTGCGTGGTCGTTCCGCTGAACAACGCGTAGCGCTCGATCTCCTCCTTGATGAATCGGTGGGCATCGTGTCGCTGGGCGGCAAAGCCGGTACCGGCAAGTCGGCGCTGGCACTATGCGCCGGTCTAGAGGCGGTGCTGGAGCGGCGGAGTCACCGCAAGGTAGTGGTCTTCCGCCCGTTATACGCCGTCGGTGGCCAAGAGCTGGGTTATTTGCCCGGCAGTGAGAGCGAGAAGATGGGCCCGTGGGCCCAGGCTGTCTTCGATACTCTCGAGGGTCTGGCTAGTCCCGCGGTGCTTGAGGAGGTTCTCTCCCGGAGCATGCTTGAGGTGTTGCCATTGACCCACATTCGGGGACGTTCATTGCATGATTCGTTCGTCATTGTCGACGAGGCACAGTCACTCGAGCGCAATGTCCTGCTGACGGTGTTGTCTAGGCTGGGCACGGGATCGCGGGTGGTGCTGACCCATGATATCGCTCAGCGCGACAACTTGCGCGTCGGCCGCCACGACGGCGTGGCGGGAGTGATCGAGAAGCTTAAAGGCCATCCTCTGTTTGCTCACGTCACCTTGCAGCGTAGCGAGCGGTCACCCGTTGCGGCGTTGGTCACCGAGATGTTCGAGGAGATCGCCGGTCCGCACTGACGGCTCCCAGATTCCAAACTCACTGGCGGCGCTGCTCTTCGGTAGGCTGCTATCGTGTTGAAACGACCTGACACTCAGGCTTGGCGCTATTCGCGGACCGTCTTCGGCGTCGTCGCGGCCGGGGCAGTGCTGGTGATCGGCGCCCTTACCGGTCACGTGACGCGGGCCGACGACATGAGTTGCGCGCAAGTCAAGTGCATAGCGTTGACGTTCGACGATGGTCCGGGACCGTACACGGACCGGCTTGTGCAAATCCTGAAGGACAACGACGCCAAGGCCACGTTCTTCCTTATCGGCAACAAGGTGGCAACTAACCCGGCGGGAGCCAAGCGCATCGTTGATGCGGGCATGGAGATAGGCAGCCACACGTGGGAACATCCCAATATGACGATGCTCTCGACCGAGGACATCGCCGACCAGTTCTCCAGAGCTAATCACGCTATTACCGTGGCAACCGGCAGGACGCCGACGCTGTGGCGTCCTGCCGGCGGATTGTCCAATGAGGCGGTGCGTCAGGTTGCCGGCCGCTATGGTCAAGCCGAAATCCTTTGGGATGTAATTCCTTTCGACTGGACTAACGACTCCGACACAGTAGCAACGCGTTGTATGTTGATGATGCAGATCAAGCCGGGGTCGGTAGTGTTGTTCCATGACACGTACTCGAGCACCGTCGACCTAGTGTATCAGTTCATCCCGGTGCTCAAGGCCAACGGCTACCGGCTGGTGACAGTTACCGAATTGCTTGGTCCTCGAGCGCCCGGCAGCAGCTACGGTCGTCGGGAGAACGGTCCGCCAGTTAACCAGCTTCATGATATTCCGGCCAACCTGATCCCGGCGTTGCCCAACACCTCGTCGCCCAAGCCGATGCCCAACTTCCCGATAACCGACATTTCTGGCCAGAATTCGGGTGGATCGAATGACGGTGCTTAAGCACGGGCTCGCGATACGTTCGGGTAACTTGTTAGCGTGAGCAACGCGGGGTGTGTTCTGGGTTGGGGTACGCGGCTGCGGTGGAATCTTGCTGCCAGATCCGGCGGGAGGTGCAAAGGCCAGCGAAAGACGGTTGGCGGGCTGTCGATTCAGTGCGCCGTCGACTGCGCCACGGCCTACGTTTGCTGTCATCGATTCGTCTGCCATTTTGATTCCGCTCAGGGGCCACACATACCTCGACTTCGTGCAGAAGAATGCCAACGCTATTGCGGCTCTGCTGGTGCTGGTGGTCATCGGCGTTGCGGGTCGGGGTGCGCTGATCCTGGTTTCCACGCTGGGTTGGTTTGTCGCGGGGGAGGAGCCGACTCTGGATCAACGAGACACCGTCATGAAAATTCCAGGACGCCAGTAGGCAATTCTGTTTGTCACCTTGGGCCTGGTTGGTTGGCGGCTATACTTGATGCTGCTAAATCGTGCTTGCGGGGCTACGCTTCTGCTGCCCATATGGGGCTTGTTGTGTTGCTTGGCAGACCGGCCAGCCAGAAGGCACTGAGTTGACTCCTATAACACATTAAACAACTTACACAACGCACCCTGCGGTCGATCGTGCGGGTCACCACACTCGGGTTCCGAGTCTGCGCCTGGCAATGCCCGGCGTGTTGGTGAAAATGATTCTCCTGTGATTCTTGTGCAGCGTACTTTCTATCGGGGCCACTATGACATTTGTGGTTTTGCGTAAATACGGCTGGCTTATTCAAAAATCTGCGTCATTGGATTGTGCCGCGATTAGTGGTGCCACTAGCAGCGATGGTTGTTGGCTGCCGATCATGATCCTGACGACGAAATCTATATCGGATCCAATTGGCGAGGTCGTCAACGCGATGGTGGAAGTCGAGTGCGGCCCACATGGGAACGTATGTCGGTTCCTACGAGCGCTCCTAAATTGGTCTCCTGCAAACAGGATTCAACCGCATCGTAGCTGGCCTTGCCGAACGTGACCGGTTGCATGGCTTGTTTGGGCGTTATGTTGGGACGGGCGTAGCCCATAGCGCTATCGAGGAGGTGCATGTAGCTGTCAGTGAATCTGTGGTTGAGGTCGCAGTTCTTTTCATCGACCTGGTGGGCTATACGCAGTTGGCGTACAGCCTCCCCCACAAGAAGTTGCTGAGGTGCTCCACGACTTTTCCGGATCGTTGTCGGCGCCGTTGACGATCATCACAGGCTGATAAACAAATTTGCCGACGATGCCGCGCTGGCCGTGTTTGGCGCGCTGATCCAGATCAACGAACCCGCAGCGGCTGCCAAGGCCGCCGCACGTGCCCTCAGTATTCAGCTGCGCTAACTTCCGGTGGACTTCGGTATTGGCCGTATCGACAGGTCGACTCTTTGCGGGCAACATTGGTGCCGGAAACCGCTATGAATACACCGTGATCGGTGATGCGGTCAATGAGGCTGCACGGCTAGCCGACCTGGCCCAAACCGCAGACCACCGGATCTTGATCTTTGTAAGGTAGCCATCGACCGAGCGAGCGAAGTCGAGTACTGGGTCGAACGCTGTTCCATGGTGCTGTGCGGGCGCTCGGAGGCCACGCAGGTAGGTCTTGGCGCCATCTGGCCTCGACTAATTTTCCTCAATTCGGTTAGGAATCCGCTGGCTTGACTTTTGCCATCGCCAGCACATCAAGTCGGCGGTCCAGCTCCTCGAGGGACAGCTTGTCCCCGATCAAGCCGCGGTCGATAACGGTCTGACGGAGGGTCTTGCGTTCCTTGAGTGCTTGTTTGACCACCGCGGCAGCCTCCTCGTATCCGATGGCCGAATTCAAGGGTGTCACGATCGACTGCGACGACTCGGCCAGCTCGCGCAGGTGCTCGATATTGGCGGAAAGCCCTTTAATACAACGCTCCGCAAACAGCCTGGACACGTTGGTTAGCAGCTGGTACGACTCCAAGATGTTGCGGGCCATCATCGGGATATAGACGTTGAGCTCAAAGGCTCCATTTGCACCGCCCCAGGCAACGGCGGCATCATTGCCAATCACCTGCGCGGCAACCTGGGTAACCGCCTCCGGAAGAACCGGATTTACCTTGCCTGGCATGATCGAGCTACCCGGCTGTAAGTCTGGCAGCTGGATCTCCGCCAGGCCGGTCAGCGGACCGGATCCCATCAACCGAATATCGTTGGCAATCTTAGTCAGTGACACCGCGATAGTGCGCAGCGCCCCGGATGCCTCTACAAGCCCGTCTCGGGCGGCCTGTGCCTCGAATGAGTTTGCTGCCGGTCGTAGTTCGGTCAGACCCGTGGTAGCGATCAGTGCCTCGACCACCTTAGCGCCGAAGCCATCGGGAGCGTTGAGGCCGGTGCCTACTGCGGTGCCGCCGATTGCCAGTTCACCAAGCCGTGGCAGCGTGGCGCGTACGCGCTCGATTCCGGCCTCGATTTGGCGAGCGTATCCACCGAACTCCTGGCCGAGTGTTACCGGAACGGCGTCCATCAAGTGCGTGCGACCCGATTTCACCACCGTGTGCCACTCGCTGGACTTGGTCGCCAGTGCGGCGTGCAGCTCTTGCAGCGCCGGAATCAGATGGCGTACCGCGGCTTCGGTGGCTGCGATGTGGGTAGCGGTCGGGAATGTGTCGTTGGATGATTGCGACATGTTGACGTCGTCGTTGGGATGCACCGGTACACCGTTGGCTGCCGCGATGCTGCCGATAACCTCGTTGGTGTTCATGTTGGAGCTGGTGCCGGATCCGGTTTGGAATACGTCAATCGGGAATTGGTCGTCGTGGTAGCCGTCGGCGATTGTGGCCGCCGCGGCAATGATTGCGTTGGCTTTCTCCGAAGCCAACAATCCCAGGTCTTTGTTGACCTGCGCGCAAGCGCCTTTCAGCAGACCCAACGCTCGGATTTGGGTGCGCTCTAAACCTCGACCGGAGATTGGGAAGTTCTCCACCGCGCGCTGGGTTTGCGCGCGCCACAATGCTATTGCCGGTACCCGGACTTCGCCCATGGTGTCGTGCTCGATGCGGTATTCGGCGCTGTCGGCCATGAATTGGGTCCTCTTCATTGCGTGGTTTACGGCAGGGGGTAGGCGGCGTTGTTATCGCCGGTGAAGTCGATGGCGGAGTATTCGTTGAGTTTAGAGAGCCGGTGGTAGGCCTCGATCATCCGAACGGTGCCCGACTTCGAACGCATCACGATTGACTGGGTGGTGCAGCCGCCAGCGTAGTAGCGCACCCCCTTGAGCAGATCGCCGTCGGTGACCCCAGTGGCGCAGAAGAAGACGTTTTCTCCGGAAACCAGATCTTCGGTAGTCAAAATCCGGTCTAGGTTGTAGCCGGCGTCGAGAGCCTTGCGGCGTTCGACGTCATCGCGTGGCGCTAGTTGAGCTTGGATCGCCCCGCCCATGCACCGGATCGCCGCGGCTGCGATGATGCCTTCCGGGGTGCCGCCGATACCAGCCAACATGTCGGTGCCCGATTGGGGGCGGCACGCGGAGATTGCGCCGGCGACGTCGCCGTCGGTGATTAGCCGGATCCTGGCGCCGGTGGCGCGGACGTCGTCGATCAACTGGGCGTGTCGTGGCCGATCCAGTATGCACACGGTCATGTCCCGCACTGATAAGTCTTTGACCTTGGCGACCGCCCGGATGTTCTCGCCGATCGGCGCGGTGATGTCTAGGACGTGCGCGGCGTCAGGACCAACGGTGATCTTGTTCATGTAAAACACTGCCGAAGGGTCGAACATCGCGCCCCGATCGGCGACCGCCAGCACCGAGATGGCGTTGGGCATGCCTTTGCTCATCAGCGTGGTGCCGTCAATCGGATCGACTGCAAAGTCGCAGTCTGGGCCGTCACCGTTGCCGACTTCCTCGCCGTTGTACAGCATCGGCGCATGGTCTTTCTCGCCTTCGCCGATGACAACGACACCGCGCATCGAGACTGTGTTCACCAGTTCCCGTATCGTATCGACGGCCGCGCCGTCACCGCCCTCCTTGTTGCCGCGGCCCACCCACCGGCCGGCGGCCATGGCACCGGCTTCGGTAACCCGGACAAGTTCCATGGCCAGGTTGCGGTCTGGCGCTTCACCACGCCGCTCCGTCGGCGGACCGGGTTTGAACGAGCCGTCGCCCTCAGCTGTCATGGTTAATGATTGTCCCAGAAGTAGATCCGCCACTTGGAGCTGGGCTCTAGCTGTTAACCAGCAGGGCTGGGATACTAGACGGGTGACCTTTGAGTGGCAGCCAAATTCCGAGGTCGCCAATAAGCCGGGTTCGGTGTCATGGTCGGCTAAACCGCGACTGTTGCAGGACGGTCGTGACATGTTCTGGTCGCTGGTGCCGCTGGTGGTTGGGTGCATCCTGCTGGCCGGCATGGCCGGGACGTGTACGTTTGCCCCGGGCGGCACGACCAAGAGCACGGTTTCGTCTTACGACGCGGCAGCGGCCTTGCGGGCAGACGCTCGAGCGTTGGGGTTTCCGGTTCGGTTGCCTGAGTTACCCACGGGCTGGCGGTCTAACTCCGGTAGTCGCGGCAGTATAGAAGATGGGCGTATGGACCTATCCACCGGTAAGCGGCTGCCCGCGGTTACTTCGACCGTGGGATATATCACCCCTACAGGAATGTATCTGAGCCTGACCCAGAGCAATGCCGACGAGGATAGACTGGTCGCCTCGATCCATCCTTCTTCACATCCGACCGGCACTGTCGATGTGGCTGGCACCAAGTGGGTAGTCTATCAAGGCTCGGACCAGAAGAAAGACCACAGCGGTGCGGCCGCCGAGCCAGTATGGACCAGCAGGTTCGCTAGCCCGGTCGGTGCTGCTCAGATCGCGATCACCGGGGCTGGCTGCTCTAGCCAGTTCCGGATGCTGGCGTCGGCGACGCAATCACAGCAGCCGTTGCCGGCGCGTTGAGGTAAAACCAGATTAAGGGGCACCCTGGTGCCTGCACCTCAAGCGGACCTGTCCGAGTGGTCGGTGAAACCGTTTTACCGGAAGCCAGCTACATCCATGACGTCTGCCGCAAAGGCCCCGGCCATTAGCGGTGCTGATTCCCGAGGTGCCCTGTATCCATCCCGGTGTGCCGGTCCTGGGCAATCACCTGGTGGGTAACGGTTTCATCGTAACCATCCCGTCGTTGTTCGGTGAGTCGGGTAAGATGATGTGAGCCGGCTACACCATCGCCTCCACCGTACGGGATTGTTTAGCGAGGGAATTCACGGTATTTGCGACCAATCAACAGCGTCCGGTGGTGCTGTTTCTGCGTGCGTTGACGCGTGACCTTAACGTGTCAACGCCGGGCAAGGGTGTCGGCGTGACCAGCCAGTGTTTAACCGGTGGTTTTGCGCTGGCGACGGTGTTCAGGAAGCCGTCGCTACCAATCCCGCTGCCCACCGCGAGCCGTAGCGATCTCGAATGGAGTCCCTCCGATCTGATTGTTGTCTCCGACCGCTGTGCCAATGAAGGTGTGCCAATGAAGGGTTGTGCGTCATGGGACTGCGGTTCGGTGAGGACAGGATGTTGCCGTGCGAACGGTTTACGATGCTCAAGCAGCGGCTCGGAGACGCCGTTCGAGGGGATCTAGATCGCCTCGAGACCGGGCCACATGGTTTCATCAGGACGGCGCATTTGGTGCTTGACCGATTAGATCCGCCAAGTCGATGGTGAGCCATCCTACGAGGACCGTAAGTGGGTGAATTGAATTCCTCACTCGGACTTTGCCTTAAGCCTAAGTAGAGTATTCGGATTGACGGGGTTGAATTGTACTTTGTGTGCATGTTCTGTTGTGGGGGTGGAGTAAAGGGTGGCGGTGTGTTGCAGTGTTGTGAGTTGATGTGATCGATCGTTAACCGTTCGTTTGGGTTGGGTGGGGGTGGGGATCGTGCGTGAGATCACCAGCAAGGGTGGGGCCCGCGTGTTTGCGGGTTGCTTTGGGGGTTGCACTGATTCGACACCAACTATGCTGGCTAAGACGCTCAATCGGGTTACTGAGCTTGTATTGCTTAGCTATGCAGTGGGCCCAGTGGCTTTAAAGGCCGGCAAGGTGAGCGTTGTGGGCAGCTGCGTACGGAGATAGACATGTGTGCTGGCCAAGAAGTACAGTCCCGAACAAATTGTGGGGGTGTTGGCCCAAAACCTATCCCGACCGGCCCGAAAGATGCAGGTGTCCTATAAAACACTTCAACATCGAGTCCAAGCTCAACCAACATGTGCGCACTGGGTGGATGTTCCGCACGCTGAGGGCACAGCACGCTAAAACCGGGCACCACCATTATTCTCTAGGTATGGCCACCACCAGTGCACGTCCCGCGAAAACTACACGACCGTGTGGTGCTCTAACCTCATAGCATTGGGCGGATGATGTAATCATCGGCAAAAATTAGACCCCCAAATCGGCGCCCTGGCCGAACACAAGTAGCGGATTCGTGCAGCTGCTACACCTATCCAAGGACCACAGCACTGATGTGATCACTGCGGCCATGATCAACCACAAGACAACGCCCTACCACAGAATCGCTGTACAACCCCAGCGTGAGACCAAGACCTCGAAACGACTCTCATACCCGCATCACCACGGCATCGATACCGACCTTTGCGACCTGACGCACCGACCCGCCAATACACTGACCCACCACCCTTTACTCCACCCCCACAACAGAACATGCACACAAAGTACAATTCAACAATCTTGCAGATCCGTCGTGACTTCATTTCCTTTGTGGACAACGTTTTGTGGGCCGTTAGGCCGTGTGGCCGGGTAGACTAGGCACGTATCAGTTATGTAACCGGGTTACGTGCGATCTACCCCGATATTTATCTGCAGGATTGCACCTCGTCATCGCTGCGAACGTGTTCGGTTGGGGCGTGGTTGTGGTTCTGGTCGACGCGACGTCCTGGCCGGTCTTGCCGCGGCGGCGCTGCACGGTTCGGATTGTAATGACGACGATGAGTCCATCGAATTGATCTGGCGTAACCACATCCCCCGATCGGCGTGATCACCCGTAATCAGCGAGTCAAGTCGGACGAGATTACCCGTATCGTCGGTCTGCTGGTGACCACTTGCGCAAAAACGGCGTTTGACTTAGCCGTACAATTGCCCACCGGCAAGGCGGTTACGCGGCTCGACACACTGATGCAGGCAACGCCGTATTCGAGCTAGGACGTGCTGCTAGCCAAGCGATACCCGGGTGCGCGAGCGCCTGCGTAGGTTACACGCGACGGTGCCACTGACCGATCCGGGCGCCGCGTCGCCCAAGGAGATGTAGCTGCGCTTACTGCTGATCGACGCCTATCTGCCCATTCCCACCACGCAAATACCTGTGCAGCCAAACTGGCGACTGATTGTCGTTGTCGACATGGTCTTGTAGAAGTACAAGGTGGTTGTCAAGTATGACGGCTATCACCATCGCACCAACTCGCCGGTCAGTACATCAGCGATCAGGACCAGCGGCGCAAGCTCGAAAAACTCGGCTGTGATCATCATCCGTATGATCATTGAGGGTAAGCCCGAGGACGTAGCGCAACACATTCATGCGTCGGAGCTGCCGCTACACTTAAACGGTTGCACCCACCCGAAAATATTGGCACAGCTTGCAGTTTCAATGCTTGTGCGCCCGCTACTCGGGCCGCGGGGTGGCGGCTATGGATGCCAAATGGGGCTTGGCAGCCACCTTGATTTGTTCGAATAACTCTGTGTAGTAAGGTAGACATTCAGCCATGGCCTGTTCGGTAGTGAACAGCGGCCGATAGCCCAGCTCTTTGTGCGCCTTTTCGATGGAAAAGTAGTTGTCGAGGTAAACTCGTTCTACCGCAAGCGGTTCCATCGGAGGCTTCGGAAGCCCGAAGCCGAAGTGTAGCCGCTGCCACACAGCCATCACGTTGCGCACCAGCCGACCGGAGATCCGCACCCGTGGCCAATTTTCACCACACGCCTTGATGATTGGCCCCATGAAATCGAAGAAGTTGATCGGCTCGCCATCGTTGATGAAGTAGGCTTGTCCAGGTGCGGTGCCGCCTGGGACCAGGTGCTCGGCAGCCAAGATTAAGCCGTGCACCAGGTTGTGCACGTAGGAGTTATCCAGTTTGGCGTTCTTACTCCCGATGAGTACCTTGACGTGACCGGATACGACACTTTCGAATGCCTTACGGAACATTGTCTGGTCGCCGCGACCCCATATGCCACTGGGTCTGATCGAACATGTTAGCATGGTTTCACCATCGGGTACGCCGTTTTGTGAGAGTACGAATTTTTCGGCGACCACTTTGGTTTCGGTGTACAGGTCGTTGAACCGCTTGGTATAGGGCATTGTTTCATCACCCCCGGTGATGGGAGTGCCCCCCATCACCACACTGTTGGATGCGGTGTAGACGAACCGTTTGACTCCGGACTTTTGTCCTGCGCGGAGCAAGTTTTCGGTACCGCCCACGTTGACCGTGTAGCTGCGCTGCCGATACTCGTCGGTCACCGAAGCGCCGCCCATTAGCTCGATGATTGCCGCGGTGTGAAAGACTGTATCGATGCTGTCCATCGCTGTAGTGCAGACCGTAGCGTCGGTGATGTCACCTTGCAGCACCTCCAGCTGCGGGTGCTGCGGCAGCGGCATCGGGGCGCGGTCGAAAGAGCGTACCTGGTATCCGCGTTCCAGCAAGGCGGTCACCAGATTAGCGCCGACGAAGCCCGAACCGCCGGTGACCAAGACGCGTCCGAGCTCGGTCGTCAACGATGCGTTACCCACGCCGCGAAGCATAACTGACACGTGTTTAAGTTAAAGGAAACCGGTCTTTAATTTGATCGGCATTAGGCTTCTTCGACCTGCCTGGCGGAGAGCACATCGGCGACTCGCTGGCGAGCGCCATCTAAGTGCTCTTCACATCTTTTAGCGAGCTGTTCTCCTCTTTCCCAAAGCTTCAGCGACATATCGAGATTTAGCCCACCCTGTTCCAAGAGTCGCACAACTTCGATCAGCTCGTCTCGGCAAGCTTCATAGCCAAGTTGATTAATAGGTGTAGTATTAATAGGAGTAGTGGAGCGCATCGCGGCGGTATCGTCTTCAGGGACCATCGGCCCGTCCTTCACTAACTGCCACTATGGCGCCGTCAGAGACCCGCACCCGCAGTCTGGTGCCTGTGGGTGCATCATCGACTGACCGCAGCACTGCCGCAGTAACGGTTTGCGTCCCGTCTTCCAAGGCTTGCACTATGGCATAGCCGCGCGCCAACGTGGCTGCCGGGCCCAATGTGGCTAGCTGCGTGGCCAGATGACCGACCCGCTCGGTCTCGGTGGTGACCAGCCGAATGATCTCGCGGCGAATCGCCGACTGGGCGCGGTGAATTTCTTCGGAGCGCGTCGTCAGCGTCCGCAGCGGTTCAGCCAGCACTGGGCGACTGCGTAGTTGGACTAGCGTCCGCTGCTCGCGGGATACCCAATTGCGGAGTGCCTGCGCGCTGCGCCGCTGCAAGTCCTCGATCAGTCGCTGCTCGACAGCGGCATCCGGGACCACTTTCTTGGCGGCGTCGGTGGGCGTGGCGGCGCGCAGATCGGCGACCAGATCGCATAGCGGGTTGTCGGGTTCGTGACCGACTGCGCTGATCACCGGCGTGCGGCACGCTGCGATCGCGCGGCACAGCGTTTCATCGGAAAACGTCAGCAGGTCCTCGACGCTGCCACCACCTCGGGCAACCACGATCACCTCGACATCAACGTTGCGATCAAGTTCCCGCAACGCCTCGACAATCTGGCTCACCGCGTTGGGCCCCTGGACAGCGGTGTTGCGGATAGCGAAACGCGCCGCAGGCCAGCGCGCGCTAGCCACGGTTGTTACATCGCGTTCGGCAGCGCTGGCCCGGCCAGTGATGATCCCGATCATGTTGGGCAGGAAGGGTATCGGCCGTTTAAGCCGTGGGTCAAAGAGCCCCTCAGAGTCCAACAGTCGGCGTAGCCGATCGATGCGTACTAGCAGCTCTCCGATGCCGACTGCGCGAATATCGCTGAGGCGCAAAGAAAATGTTCCGCGCCCGATGTAGAATGAGGGTTTGCCGCATACCACTACCTGAATGCCTTCGGCTAGTTTCACCGGCGCGCGTAGCACAAAGTCGCGCGAGCAAGTCACAATCAGCGATATGTCGGCAGCCGGGTCACGTAAGACCATGAACACGGTCTTAGCGTTGGGCCGCATGGTGATTTGCGCCAATTGTCCCTCTACCCAAACAGTGCCCAGCTTGTCGATCCATCCCGCGATCCGGAGCGCCACCGCGCGAACTGGGAACGGGTTCTCGGCCGAATTTACCTGTGAACTGGCTTTCGAGTCGACTGAGTCAGTCGGCACCGCTTCCGTCACTTCGCAGTCGTGCTGGTGATCCTGTTGGCGAGCAGCGTCTGGAACGGAGCACGAGCCTTGGTGGCCTGCTCGTAAACCAGCAGGGCTTCGAGCTCGCCAAGATCCAGCGATTGCAGCTTGCCCCGTAGCTGGGCCAGGGTCAGAGCCGGATAGTCGATATCGTCGGCAACTTCCGGTGCATGAACCATCAGCTTAGCCGCCGCCTTCTTCACGTGCCTGGTGGGCATGGACTGAGTCAACGAATCGGCGTCCTCAGGCTCAGATGTGTCGGACACCGAGTACAAGGCGAATCGTTCCTCGGATCGGCAATCGATCTCGATGACATCACCTACGGGCAATGGGGTGGGGGTTTCGTCGACTGTGTCAGTCAAGTCCTCATCAAACGTGGCCCACTCCGGTTGTTCGCTTTTCGCTGGAAACAGCGTCTCTAGGGTGCCGTCGCCCTTAGTCACCAGCCCAGCCAGGTTCTGCTGGAATCTCATCACAATGTGTGCCACTTGACTGGCCAACGTCATGGGGCACATTAGGACGGTTCGCGGCAACTTCAACGTCTCTTCGACAGCGACTGTCGCAGCGCCGACTAAAAGCCGAACCCCATACGGTGCAGTAGCCATACGTCTAAGACTGCCTTAACCTACGGCCAACTCCAAGTCATTGGTGCCAGCTGACGGCGTTAGTGATGATCGTAAGTGTGCCGGAGCCGGGTGCAGCGGATCGCTACTCAATCAAACCCAGGCGCCGTCTAGGTAGGCAGATAAAGTACTCTATCGACGGGAAGTAACGTGAAGGGCATGCCGCCAACTGTGAACATGGGAATTCCCGGTGCTTCGAGGTCAATAGTTGAAAACCTAAAGCGCAAACGGGTCCTGTTGGCCGAACCGCGTGGCTACTGCGCAGGGGTGGATCGCGCCGTCGAAACGGTCGAGCGGTCGCTGCGGAAGTATGGCCCCCCCGTCTATGTGCGCCATGAGATCGTACATAACCGGCACGTGGTCGAGACCTTGGAAAGGGCCGGTGCGGTTTTTGTCGAGGAGACCGACTACGTTCCCGAGGGCGCCATCGTGATTTTCTCCGCTCACGGGGTCGCACCAACGGTGTATGCGGCCGCGGCCGAGCGGAATCTGCGGACCATTGACGCCACTTGTCCGCTTGTCACCAAGGTGCACAACGAGGTCAAGCGGTTCGCCCGTAACGATTATGACATCCTGCTGATCGGGCATGAGGGCCACGAGGAAGTCATCGCAACCGCCGGAGAGGCGCCCACGCATGTGCAACTTGTCGACGGGCTGGCCGCTGTGCAGCAGGTAGTGGTTCGCGACGAGAACAAGGTGGTCTGGTTGTCACAGACCACGCTGTCGGTGGACGAGACCATGCGGATCGTCGAGCGGTTGCGGCAGCGCTTCCCGAAGTTGCAAGACCCACCTAGCGACGACATTTGCTATGCTACCCAGAACCGGCAGGTCGCGGTCAAGGCGATGGCTCCCGAGTGCGAGCTGGTCATCGTCGTCGGGTCTCGAAATTCCTCGAATTCGGTGCGACTGGTTGAGGTGGCAATGGGTAGCGGCGCTGGTGCCGCGTACCTGGTTGACTGGGCCAAGGATATCGACCCGGCGTGGCTGGCCGGGGTCACGACAGTGGGTGTCACCTCGGGGGCATCTGTTCCCGATATACTAGTGCAAGGCGTACTGAAGTGGTTGGCTGAACGCGGCTACGATGTGGTTCAGTCAGTGACGACTGCCAACGAGGCACTGGTGTTTGCGCTGCCCCGGGAGATCCGGTCTGCGCACTAAGCGACCGGACTCAAACGTCGAATTCCCAGGATTCGGTCACGGGTCGGCGGGGTGTCTGGGATCGTTGTCGGTCGACACGAGGATCGTCTCGGGCGGTTGACCCGCGGTAGCGGACCTGCGAGATCGGGTTGACGCTGCTTGCTCTGGGTGGTGTGGCCCGACGGCGCGGCTGCTTGTAGCGTTCGTAGAGCTGCCCGTGCTCAGTGAAGTGCTCGGGTGGTCCGGGTTGCTTGTACCTTCTGTATGGCTCCAAGTGGCTGCTATGGTTGGTCGGCCACTCGTAGGGACCGCTGCGGTGTCCGTAAGCGTCTCGACGGATTTCTCGTGGTGGCTGGCTACGCAGCTCTGGATCACTCTGCGGCGTAGGTTGGCGACGTGATCGACGAGGTGACTCGCCGGCGTCAAAGTCGCGGGCTTGCTCCGAGGAACGTTGGCTTGAGTGCTGCCAGGGCTCGACCAACGGTTCGCTTGTGTACTCCACCACACGTCGAGCCTGTCCGGAGTGGGTTCGGGCGGAACGATTGTCCCGGGCTGTTTGTCGGGTTCTCAGGGGAGGATCTGAATGCATTAGCTCCGTGTCGGCGGTGTCTTGGTTGGCCCGATGATTCTGGTCGTTGGAATAGATGCAGAGAATCGAGTTCAGTACCGCAGTGATGCCGCTGATCAAAGAGTTTGGCTTGCTAACGGTGTCGTCCTCGCTGTTTGACGATGCGGTTGTCCGGTACATTAGCTGAAAGAACCACCTGACCAGGCCGATCAGCAGCACACTACCGGCGGTACCTAACATAAGCGGGAAACGCTCAATAAGGGGATAGCCGCAGTTGATCAGGAGGTCCTTGAGACTTTTGATCTTGCTGCCGTGGAACAGCCAGTAGGCGGCGGGTACCGCACAGAATAGTATCAGCGGCGGCTGAATGACTGCGGTGAACAGTCCCGATTGCCGCACCGCCAGCACTGCTGCTACGCACCCCGTAATGTAAAAACCGGTGAAGACAGTGGTCAGGTCCGTATTACCCGCGTCGATTGCATATCCGATCGCCGACGCGGTCGTAGCGATAAGCAGGGCTGCCCACCACGGCACACCTGGGATATTCGGGAGGATTGAGCGGTAGGTAGATTCCACTGTTGACCGAGCTTGTTGTTTCGACACATGTTGACCGTACCGGCAATAGGCCGAAAAGCCCGTAAATACTTTATTTAGTATTGACCTCTGGCGTGCCATGTATTCATTCGGGCGTTCCATCCCAGCCGGGGACCGACCATTGTTGAGCTGAACTCTAGACTTGGTTCCCTGTGAGCCTGAGTTTGGGAATCGTGGGTCTACCCAACGTCGGCAAGTCGACATTGTTCAACGCGTTGACCAGGAGCAATGTGGTGGTTGCCAACTATCCGTTTGCAACGATCGAACCGAATGAGGGCGTCGTCTCCCTGCCTGATCCGCGGCTGGCCAAACTAGCCGAGTTGTTCGGATCGGAGCGTATCCTGCCGGCCCAGGTGACCTTCGTTGACATTGCCGGCCTGGTAAAGGGTGCGTCCGAGGGGGCCGGGCTTGGTAACAAGTTTCTGGCCCATATCCGCGAATGCGACGCAATCTGCCAAGTGGTTCGGGTGTTCTCCGGCGACGACATCACACATGTCACAGGACGCGTGGATCCCCAGTCTGATATCGGGATTATCGATACTGAATTGATCCTGGCTGACCTGGACACCCTTGAGCGGGCTCTGCCGCGGCTGGAGAAAGAAGCTCGCAACCACAAGGAACGCAAACCCATCTACGCCGCGGCAATCAACGCACAACAGGTGTTAAACGTCGGGACGACGTTATTCGCCGCCGGTGTAGACGGATCTGCGCTGCGGGAGCTGAATCTGCTGACCAACAAACCGTTCCTCTACGTTTTCAATGCTGACGAGGCAGTGCTGACCGCTGCCGCATGGGTAGCTGAGCTGCGCCAGCTCGTCGCGCCCGCGGATGCGGTGTTCTTGGACGCCGCCATCGAGGCCGAGCTGGCTGAATTGGATGACGAGTCGGCCGCTGAGCTACTCGAGTCAATCGGGCAGACCGAGCGGGGGCTCGATGCCCTGGCTCGCGCCGGTTTCCGCACGCTGGCGCTGCAGACTTTTCTGACGGTGGGACCAAAGGAGGTGCGGGCATGGACCATCCATCAGGGCGATACCGCGTCGAAGGCAGCCGGGGTGATTCACACCGACTTCGAGAAGCGTTTCATTAAAGCCGAGATCGTGTCGTATGACGACCTGATCGCTACCGGGTCAATGTCGGCAGCAAAGGCGGCAGGTAAGGTCCGAACGGAAGGCAAGGACTACGTGATGGCCGACGGCGATGTGGTGGAGTTCCGGCACGGATAAACGTCAAAAAATTTAGTCCGAAGGAACTAACTGGGATTTACCTAGACCGCCATCTCTATCTACTACTTATAACGTAGTAGATTTAAACCTGGAAAGGAAAAATGCTGTGGTGTGGTGTTTAGTCACATTGAGTTTGCAGGATTGCATGACTAGGGGCACCGCATCACTTTCTACGACATGTTGTTCGGCTGGCTTGGGTGTAGTATTTGAATATACAATACCAATATCGGGTTACCTTACGCGCCATTTCAATCCGCATAGCTACATCGGCAACCAGCCTGGAACGGCAGGAAGTTGACGCACGGTAGGATTAACCATATCGTGACTTATTGATCGGTAGGGGCATCTGTTGCACTGAGGAATCAAAACTAAAGCAGTACCCTCGGTGCTGGCCGTGCTACTACTTTGTTGTGTTTTTGAAGACACAATCAACGTGTATCTTTTGGAGTTGGCGTGGGCACCGAGACTTTGAACTACTTCTCGCTAAGGCTGGCCGTTCTACCGTGCACTGTGTGGTTGCGCAACAACCCGGTCAGATTGGCAAACACGGTCCCTGGCGTTGTCCTGTAGGCGAGCCTTGCCACACCGAGCTCGATGCAACTGGCTCACATTTGCCGGGAAACAGCCAGCTGTGTGGATTGTCGCCCAGTACCTGCGTTGAATGCACTCGCTTAGCATCTTGATCAGATCATCGGGCGCCTGTTTCCTTGTGGCTCGCTGCACTTGTCGGTCAATGCGGATCTTTGACTTCGTTCCAGACGTCTGCTGGCTTCTGACACTCGGCAATGGCTGGCCTGGGCAGCGGGCTATCGCGGACTTGTTGTAGCCTGCGCGAGATTGCCTAAGTCGAGTCTTTCATCGCTGACCAGGTTGCTGTTGTTCGCGTTGGCCGAATGTGACTTTGGGTGGGCCGATGTGTGCATCGTGCATCATTGCGGTCCTCGGTTGGGCATGTTTTGGGTGGTTCTGCCTGGTTACGGGCGTTGGACAACAGGCAGTTATTAGCTGCAGTTCGCACTACTGATTGCAGTTGGTGCGCATGGCGCACGCGACCGGATCGCATGTAGTGCAAGTGAACACCGGTGAACATGGGAATAAAGAGATATGGGATTTTGGGGCTTTGTTGCCGGAGGTGCACTCCAGCTGCATGCACGCCTGGGGTCGGGTTCAATGCGGACCATCGCAGTGATCTGTAGAGGGGCTGTCCGCCGGTGGCAGTTTATGGCTGAGACCTATGCATCGGTGGTGTCGGGTTTGCTACCAACTCGCAGTGGTTGGATGCGTAGTCGGCGTCGATGGCGGCTGAGGTTCTTCCCTATGTACAACGGCTGGCCGCAACCGTCGGCCAAGTAAAGTGACGACCCTCCAGGTGACGGCGACAGACAACAGCGTTCATTATGTACGGTGCCTCCTAGTCGTGATCACGACCAATCGTGTCCAGCTGGTGTTCCTGATAGCGACGAACTTTTTTGGCCAGAACATCGCGTGGTGATCCCGAGCACCGATCTCGTTTACGAGGGGATATGGGCTCAGGGCACCATCCGAGTCAGGTACACCACCGAGATAGCCGACTAAGCAGACGCTTCGCCGGGGTTGACGCCATTCGTGTCACTGCAGTAGAACACCAACTCTGACAGTGTGTCCGGCTCAGAGCGCCGCGGTTGTCTAAACCGCCGGCCAGGCTCCAAGGCATCTGGGAATTGCTGCTTGAGTCGATATTGCAAGGGTTGCCCAATTTACTCGATGATTATTTTAGTCCTTAAATGCATCTTGACGGTATATACAATACAAAGATTTCGCAACCAAAACATATTCTCGAGGGGCGCCGAGTTAAAATATTGCCCTTGTGGGCGCGGGAGTGTGTGCAGGCCTGGGGTGAGGTGTTCGCCTCTATTCTGAAGCACGGGTGCGGTCGGACAGATGTTTCGGTGCCGTCCGCTTGGCGGGCACTGAGGGCTGTTATTAATGTCAAGGCATTTGAGGGTACCCCGTTTACTGCATTAGAAGCCGGCGATACGGCTGCTGGGTTGCCTGGGATGTCATCCTCGGGTGCGGGGCGCACCGGTGTGGTGCCCCGATACGGTGTGGAACACAGCATGATGTCATTCCCGTTTGCCGGAGGATAACTGCAGGTACGCTTTACTAACGTGGCGTTGACCGCTGAAGGGGTGATGTCCACGAGGACGATCCGGCGGGTATACCAGCACAATTTGCTTACGTTACAACGGTAATGTGTCTATGAAGTGCGGCAGTCGGGAAGGTCCGGTTCTCAACGAACCAACGACACCACTATCACCTGGTGGCTTGTTGTCAAGCGGCAACGACGCACCTTCGCATTTCATCGCAGACTGGTTTACGTAGGTGAGACGGTAAGGGGCTGACTCGAGCTCTTCCATTGGCTCACCAAGTTCTTCGAGGATCTGGTTGTGGTGGTTGCTCGCCAACAGGTGTCCGATAGCGATAATCAAGGTGACCGGTCAGTCGACGAGTTAGAGTGCGGCCAGCGCGGCCAGGCCGCTGTAGTAGGCCAGTTGTTCGGGCTGCTGTGTCTCGGTATGGCTCAGCAGCTGGAGGTTCACGGCGAAGGTTTCGCTTTCCGCGGGTTTTTTCATAGCTTGACGCTGGGAATATCGTTTGGCGAGAACTTGTTTTCCGCCATTCATTTGCTTTTCAGTGACGAAGATTTGACGGCTCTCCTGATCGTGTGGTTAACGTATCACATATGTTGTAGACGGACGGCCTGGTCGACCCCGTAGTTTCGTCGGTGGGTCGTGTGCTAGAGATGTCGTTGCTGCAACTCTATGCGCTGCTGTAGCGCATCGGAATGGTGAAGATTGTGCGAGACCGATTGGGCGTGGGTCTCGTGGGGGATGATTTGTCCGGATCCAGCAGTACACTGTTTAGAACAGCCATGGCAACTGTGGCCGTTAGCGGCTGTTCCTGGCAGCCTGCGTCTAACCCAGCGGGGTGTAGCTCAGTAGCAGGTTTATTGGGGTAATGCTGATCAACGTCCCCATCGTCGCAAGCGATCCCAGAGTGGTCAGCACAACCAGCCCGGTATCCGAGTCCAGCAGCGTTTGCACCCAACTGGCCGGCGGCCAGCGCTACCGTGGATGCCTGGAGCGGCAGTCCGGTGAAGCTGGCCAAGGTTCACGCCGCGGTGGTCGTCCCGCGGCTGCCGACAGTACGACAGAGGGTGCGTCGATCCGGGCCGCGGGTGTCGGGACTTACCGGGTCGCTGGGCTTGCTGACCGCGAAGACGGTAGTGTGCAGCGTGTCGGTCAGCATGTTCACCAGCAGCAACTGTCGGGTGTTCAATGGCGATATTTCGGTAATTGCGCTGCCAGTGATGGCGCCCTACCTCGTCGGCATTGCTGCCTCACAACACCGATAACGACGGCGGCGTTGGAGCCGTCGCCGACCATCGCGCACGCCCGCCCGCACGCTGCGTTCTAACTTCTGCATGGTCTGCACCTTGTGCTCTGGTGTCATCCGGGCGAAGATGACTCGCTCAGTCCCAGCAAGCTCTTTGTCCTTGCGCGACAAGGCGTCCCACTCGGCACCGCTGATGATCTGGGTGGTGTTCACCGCCATGCCGAATTCTGAAGCGATGTATCCCGCGGTTATTGATTGGATGATCGCCGGTGACCAGCTGCACATCTAGCTCGTGTTCATGAAGATCCTCAAGTAGTTTGGCCTATTCCGCGCGCGGGGTATCGGATAGCTCGAGCAACCCCACTAAGGACAAGCCGTCGCTATAGAAACCGGTAATGTCGGCCGGGTCGTCCCGGATACATTGAACCTGCTACGGGTTCAGTGGACGCCGCGTCACTGTGATCACTCGCAAGCCGCCGGCGGACAGCTAGGCGACCGTGTGTTCCATGTTGTTTGGCGAGTTCGATGCCGCGTACGTGCAGAAGGCCAACACCACTTCCGGTGCACCTTTGACGGTGAGTTCGGTGCCAGACATGGACGCAGAGAACGACCTGCCGGAAAGGAATGGAAGGTGAGCGGTGGGTTCTGTGCTGACGATCGCAGCGGCCTAAACGTGAGCTACGTAGGTGGCATGGATCTGCGGGGCGCCGTTCGATGACGGAGCGGTGTAGGCCGCACAGCGCAGTGCCTCCTTGTATGCGAGCCCGGTAGCTGGGTGCATCTGTGCCACCCGTACACGGTTCTCTCTGAGCGTTCCGGTCTTGGCCGGAACAAGAACAACGTTCTACATGGCCGAGCGTCTCCAATGAACGTAGGACACGGACTAAAGCCCGAATTGGTAAACTCATATGCCTATGCCTGCGTCGTCAACGTAGCTACCAGGGGGCATCCTTTCCGGGACGTTGGCTATCGTAACGGGGATGCCGTTGGCTGTGGCTTGGCGTAAGCCCTGGTGAACCCGAATCGGGTATAGGGTTATAGTTATAGTAGTGTAGGCCGACGTCGGACAGATTGTTTGATAGGAGTTCGGCGGCGCGTCGCTCCTGGGTGTCGGTCCCGATCGCGGTCACCGCCGCGACCAGCTGTTCCCGCCACCATGGTGGTACCGCCGAAACAACATGTAGCGATGTTCGGTCAGGTTGGTGCTCGGAGTGGCTTCGAGCTAGTTGGTCGCGCCGGTAAGCGAGGATTCATCTACTTCGACATCGACCTCTTTGAATCGTTCGGGCATCGGTGGGTATCACCTCGTGGGGCTAGACTTCGATGACATCGCCCGGGGCACAGTTGTTCGGCTATGACATCGGTGTAACACCGGCTAGGCCAGTAGGGACCCGGTCCTGCAGGCTTTTCTAGCCGGCGGCATCTGGGGCAGCCAACCCAGCGGTTGAGCCGGCTTTTGGCGCGCAACCGCTGAGCTGGTCGCGAGAATAGAGTTTCCGGGTCAGGATCGAACTGGCCATAACCGGCGTCTATCGGCGAACCTAGCATCACGATCGCGCTGGCCACTGAGCCGAGGGCCAGAATGGGAGTCAGCGGATCCGACAACTCTGCACGGACGGCTCTTAAGAATTGTCAGACTCGCATGCCTGGGCGGCTCGGTCGACTGCGCGCCACGCTTTGCGGTCGCAAGAGTGCGGGCCACCAAGCGGAAGCACATCTTGCGGATCTGTTCGACTGACATCGTGTGCTACTCGTAGACAGGTGCCGGGTGTGGAGTGGCTGCGCCAACCACCTTACGGGCTAGCAGGTACCTTGACAACACATCTGCCACTGTTACCGTGACAACGGTTCCTGACCTCCGGTTGTGGCCGCCCGCCAGTATCATTTGTAGTTCAAAGCTGTTGCGTTGGTGGATATCTTGATTCCGCGCCGGCTTGCAGCACGGGTTGCTGTAAGTGTGTGCAGCATCCGCCAGACGCCTGCTAGATTGGCCAGCGTGACGTCGGTTACACTAGGGTCGCGAATGCGATCTGAGTGTTGCCATCACGCCCAACGCCATGTCCGGCTGACGCCATCACTTGGGTGCCCGTCACGGACACCACTGCCACCGTGCGGCCCGCCTGCTGCAGGGTTGCTACCACGCTGGCGAGGGGCTTTGTCGATGGAGCTGTCTGCTTCGTCATTGAGAGGTCGGATGTCGTCGAAGGCTGCGCGCAGCTCTTCCAGCGTGTCGACATCGGCGGAGACCAACTCTGCCTCAGCGCGCTGCGCCTCGGCGATCACCGCAGTGGCTAACGGCTGGAGGTTGGGGCGGAACAGCGCCTACACTTCCGCATCCGGCTGGCTGATACTCCGGGCACCCGGTGTTAGCCCGGATGACGGACGAAGGCTATCTTTAGCTGGCATGATCTGGGCACGTTACAGGCCGTGGACCGTTCATCGTCGACACCGCGGATCTGTGCGCCACTCGTAACGAATCGGTGTATAACACCGCGGATCTATGACGACGATCGCGTAGACCCGGTCCAGCCGATTTAGACCCCTAGGCAGAATGAAAAGATATACAGTCCCGAGTGCTGGCCAGGCTAAGCTTTGCCCCAGCGTGGCGGTGAACGCCTTACGGCACGCGACATCCAGCAGGCCTTGGGCATGGCCACCAACGCCGCTGTGCCGGCCAACTTGACCTTGCCGGTAGCGGTTTGTCAATCAACTCGGCGACGAAGGCTTGTATGACTGCGAGCCGATCGGCGGTGTGTTCGAGTGGGCTCCGAGGTAACGACACAGGACGTGCCGGCGGCTGAAATGGTCGAGCGACGTCAAGCTGGCGCCTCGGAAACCGTACAGTGTCTGTATCAGCTGCATCCGTCGTCCAGGATGCCCATAGCAATGTGACAGTTTCCGGGGTGGCAACGGCCAGACCCCAGTATTGTCCTGGCCGACGCCGTTTCCAAACAATCGGGTATATCCGGGGTTGGTAGTCCACGGTGACCCCGTTCACCAGGATACTCAGCGGCAATCCCGGCCAGCGTAACGCTTGGCCGGTGAGTGTGACACCTAACTCGGCAGCGGTGGTGCCTATTGTCAATGGCTCTGGCAGCCAATACTAAGCTGTTACTAGGCAGGCTCGCCGTAAGCGACGGCGGATTTCTTGCATCTTAGCTTGGGTGGCTGTGCTTTTCGGCGTTATCGACCACACGGCACAGGGCGTGCTGAAATGGCGGGATAGCCGATGCCGACGAGGATACACGACAGCAGATAGTTCAAGTTGGCCGACGTGACACCAGTTTGGGCTTGCACTACTTGGAGCACGACCCGGCCGAGTTCATCGTTGCCAGTGTCGTTTAAGGCTGCGTACTTTGACCCAGGAACGGTTCTTGCCGCACCAAGAAACAGCGCCGGATAGAGTATTATCTCTGGTAGAGTGCGGTACTTCACCAGCGTTCCGACGACCGCTGTCGCAGTGGTCATTGAGTCATCGGCAAGCGTGGTGGTTACCTGGAACACCGGCTGCGACAAGGCACACCGGCAAAGACCGTCGTATCGATGCACCAATGCTCAACGGTTACTCAGTTCTAGTTGAAGGTACTGATCAATTGGTGCCCTGCAGTTCAGTGGTGGCCGTGCGGCGGCGAGTCGTTTTCTTGGCCGCCGGTTTGCTGGTACTCTTGCGTTGCGTCGAGTTGGTGGGTACTGGCTTGAGTTTAGCTTTTGCTTCCGGTGCAGCCGGGTCCGGTATTGGGCGCATTTTGCTCAATAACAACGCACCGCCGCCGACAGCCAACAGTATAGGCCACTCGACCAATCCGGCAACGCCAAGCGCGCCCAGGACTAACGCGGCTGTTGATGTCGAGTGCCTGCCTGTTCTGATTCCACGTTTAACACCCTCCGCGGCTCCCGTTACACCGCCGACAATGCTATTCACCGCGGCACCACCCACCGCGCCCGCGGCTGCTGTGGTTGCTATGGCCGCACGACTTACCGCTTTACCTAGACCTCTACCCACGCCGCGGACTGCCCCGCCTACGACGCTCATGATCACTCCCTGGTCTCAGTCGCTCTCGTTGCAAACCTCCGTGGCAACGGTTGTATGCCCGTTGAACGCACAGTGAACAGCAACAATGCAAATTGTTATACGCATCTGACAATCGAAAGCCTGCCATGTTGCAAACGCGCAGACAACGAGCAGCTGGATGCAATTTTTGGTGGCTACCCTGCTGCGCGGTCAACGTTGCGTTCGGCGAACCGCGTTGCACACGCGTCAGGTCAGTGCTTTAGATCGACGAGGACCGGTCGTGGTCTACTGGGCGCCTTGCTCTTGCGCTCCTTGCGGTCGATCTGCACGTCAGTCACCCGGCTAGCTAACGTTGGCTAGGAAGAATAATGAAGTCGATATGCATACTCCGCTTCTTGGGGAACCGCAGTCGGGTGTAGTCCCAGTAGTTGTAGAAGCCGGGTACTGCGATGGAGGTTCATACCACGTCGATGAATAGCGTATCGACGATGGCATTGAAACGCTTTGCGTTCCGGCTCGGAGACATTTGGGTGCAACAGGTAAAGACTTCGGTGCTCCAGATAGCTTTGTCGGTCGGAGCGACATTCTAGTCATCGACCAGCTGTGATCTGCGCGGCAGAATTGTAGCGTAGCCAGTCTTCGTTTTGTATTATTGAACGTGGCAACCCGATCTAGCTTGTATGGTCTGATGGGGGTTGTCTAGCGTGTGGCCGTTAGACAAATATAGACTCAACACGCGCACGCCGGCGCAAGTGCTGCCAGTTTCCGTGGTAACGTCCGCTTCTAGTTTAGCTACTTCAGCTGGGCTGGCCGTCGAAACCGATCTGTACGTCATCGAGGATGATGCGAGAGGCTATCGCGAAGCGATTCCACTGGTTGCAGCCGATGTGGGCGCTCTCGTCGCCAAGTTTGTACAGCAGCAAGAGAGGACCTGGCTATCGGAGCACTTTGTCTCCTGCATGGCCATTACGTCGACGTCGGCGCATATCAGCCAGCTGATGATGCGATCCAGACGGGTGCTAACTGAATTTATGTTACAGGTGGCCAGACGTAGGGTGCCGTCAGGTGTGTCGAGCATAGGCTTTACGCTGCGACAGCAACACTTGGATGGGTGCCGAACACTAGTTCGCAGTGGATGACTGCGTGAACACGTCGACGGACACTGGTAGCAAGCGATCGGGGATAGCTGGCAGTGGTGTCTGGACGCGGCTGCGGGACCACTTGAGAGTTGCTGGAATCGCAGCAGTATAAGCTAAAATGTTTAGTGGCATTGCTAAATTGGCGTCAAATGTGGCTCTGTATCCGGTCTGCAGCAGCCAGCCGTCGGACCAAGTTTATTCGACGCTCGGCCAACTCGCGGCCGCTCCGTGCCCAAGGCACTGGAACTGTGCGGTGTGTACCGGTGAGTCGGTCAGTACTCTCAGTGCCGGCCGCCTCAGCCGGTGCGCACTTGACGACCGCGCCTGTCTTGGATCCCTCGATCCGCACTACTGGATCGATCGCCAGGAAGTGTCTTACGGCACCGGTCAGCGATGGGACCGCACCGGCAGGACGGACGGTACCGGGCCCGTTACCCTGGTTTCGGGGTTCGGTCACGAGACCATTAGGGACCGAATGGGTCGGGCACCTCGCCCGGCATCCACGATAGTCCGGGAACGCCCCAGTGGCGTGACTTGATGGCTCGCTTGGCGCTGCGAGCGTGTCGGCCAATGAGATAGTCCAGGTACAGAAAACCGTCCAGGTGCCCGGTTTCGTGTTGCAGCATCCGTGCAAACAGGCCGGTGCCTTCGGTAGTAACCGGGTTGCCATCGGCGTCGAGGCCAGTAACACGTGCCCACTGTGCACGCCCTATAGGAAATGACTCTCCCGGAACCGATAAGCAACCTTCGTTGTCGGTATCCGGGTCGGGCATTGTTTCGGGTATCTCGGAAGTTTCCAAGATCGGGTTGATGACCACACCGCGCCGGCGGGCGGTCTGTCTACAGTCCTCGGCGCAGTCGTAGACGAACACCCGTAGTCCGTACCCGATCTGGTTAGCGGCCAGGCCGACCCCGTGGGCGGCGTCCATCGTGTCATACATTGTGGAGATCAATCCGTTAAGGTTCGCTGGTAGCGAACCGTCAGCGGCGACTTGCACCGGTGCCGTCGGTGTGTGTAAGACTGGATCTCCCACAATGCGAATGGGTGCGATTGCCATGGTCGGCTAGCTTAAGCCCGCCGACCATGGCAATCGCATAGCGGCGGTGGCGGACGATCTGTTCGAACATTCCAAGCAAGTTGGCCGACTCGCGGGTCTGGGTTACGTGCTAATACTTGCCGGCATGATTAAATGTGCGCCGAGACATGCCTTTATGTGGGTCAAGAGTCATCAAGCAATTTGAGAATCCGCGGGAAAGGTCCAGGGAAACGATATGGACGGCGCCATGGCGCGGGCACATCGAGCGGGAGACGACGTTGAGATCGTCGATGGGCTCACCCGTCGCGAGCATGACATCCTTGCGTTCGAACGTCAGTGGTGGAAATTTGCCGGCGTCAAGGAAGAAGCTATCAAAGAGTTGTTCTCAATGTCAGCGACGCGCTACTATCAAGTGCTCAATGCGTTGGTCGATCGCCCCGAGGCGCTTGCTGTTGACCCTATGCTAGTGAAGCGGCTACGCCGATTGCGAGCTAGCCGTCAAAAGGCGCGTGCAGCGCGTCGTCTCGGCTTCGAGGTAACCTGACAGCCCTGTGGTTTTGCAGGTTTTAACCTATTGGTGGATACAGTGGGCTTGGTGAATAAGTGTGTCCCCGATTCTTCGGGTCTTCCCCTGCGGGCTATGGTTATGGTGCTGTTGTTTCTTGGTGTCATTTTCCTGCTGCTCGGGTGGCAGGCTCTGGGTTCATCCGGAAACTCTGATGATTACTCGGCGTTGCCGATGTCGAGCATGCCCAATACCCCTACCACCCCGGCGGCCACTTCGACAAGCAGCACCTCTGCGGCGAACCAGGCGGAGGTCCGCGTGTACAATATCTCTTCGAAAGAGGGTATCGCTGCGCGCACTCGCGACCAGCTCACCACCGCCGGTTTCAAAGTCACCGAGGTCGATAACCTGGTGGTGTCTGACGTCTCGGCCACCACGGTGTACTACTCGGATGCCGAGGGAGAGTACGCCACCGCTGACGCAGTGGGTCAGAAATTAGGAGCACCTGTTGAGCCGCGAATTGCTGCAATCACCAACCAGCCGCCGGGTGTCATCGTCTTGGTGACGAGCTGAGACCTTATTGAGGGGCTCTTGCGGCCCGCTGCCAATGTCGGGAACGCCAGGCTAGGCTCTCGCTATGTCTAAACTCGCCGGTCACCGCAATGTCGCTGCCGTTACCAGGTCAGCGCTGTCCCTGTCGTTTGTGGCCGCCTGCGTCGCACTGTTGAGCGCGTGTATCCAGAACCAACCCCCAGCGACCTTGCCGGGTACCACTCCAACGGTTTGGACTGGATCACCCGCGCCGTCAGGAATGTTGGGTGCCGAGGCCGAATCGATGGGGCCACCGAACATAATCACTCGTCTGAATGCTCCCGACGGCACCCAGGTCGCTACGGCGAAGTTCGAGTTCAACAACGGATTTGCCACCATCACGATCGCGACGACCGGCGTAGGTCATCTGGCTCCGGGATTCCACGGAGTGCACATTCACAAGGTGGGTAAATGTGAGCCCAGCTCAGCCGGGCCAACCGGTGGCGCGCCCGGCGACTTCTTATCCGCCGGCGGGCATTTCCAGGTGCCTGGACACACCGTCGAGCCTGCCAGCGGCAATCTTACCTCACTTCAAGTGCGTAAAGACGGTATCGGGACGCTGGTGACCACCACGGACGCGTTCACCATGAATGATCTACTAGCCGGCCAGAAAACCGCCATCATCATTCACGCAGGTGCCGACAACTTCGGCAACATTCCGCCGGAGCGCTACAGCCAGGTCAACGGCACACCGGGTCCCGACGCGACGACGATCAGCACTGGTGACGCCGGCAAACGGGTAGCGTGCGGTGTCATCGGCGCCGACTAGCTCACCGGTCAACAGGATGCGTGCCCATATCGACTTCGGTCCGCTCACCGCGGCCGACTATTAGTGTGGAGTCGGAGTTTGCGCTCGTCGATGCGCAGACCCGGGACTTTAGCAACGACGCCACAGCGGTCATTATCGAGATTGGCGAAAACCCGCGCGTGCACAAGGAATTGCTGCGTAACACCGTCGAAATTGTTAGCGGTATTTGTGGATGTTCCGCAGCGGCGATAGAGGATCTGCACAACACCTTGCGCCCCGCCTAAGAGATTGTCCGGGATCGCGGCATGGAATTGTTCTGCGCTGGCCACAAAACCATTTGCCCAGTTATCTAGCCCAGAAGCTCACTGACATGTCGTGCTATGCTGAGCTAATAAAGTGCACTCAGTGGTGGGGCCGCCAGATGCCGATCTGGGGGTGCACCTACATGTCGGTATTACGTTGGCTAACAAGGTGATGCCCATCATGACGGCGTTGCTCAACTACTATCCGCACTTGTTGGCGTTGTCGGTGTTCTCACCTTGGTGACCTTGGTGGGGTAGCGAAGACACCGGCTATGCCAGCAATCTGGCAATGATGTTTCAGCACTTGCCCACCGCCGTGCTTCCGTTTCACGTTCAGACGTGGGCGGAATTCGAAGGTTTTGTCTACGATTAGAAAAAGATCGGAATCATCAACCATATCGACGAAATCCTTTGGGATGTAAAACCATAGCTGCATCTGGACACTCTGGAGGTGAGAATTTGCGACTGTCTTTCCAACCTGCGTGAGCTGGGCGCGTTGACGTATTGCCTTGTTGTCGATCTAGAGCGCAGGCCAGATGCTGGCGAGGCGCTGTCGACAATGTCGCCCTGGCATGTCCAGGAAAATAAGTGGTGCGCTGCCTGCTATGGGTTAGACGCGGTGGTCATCTTGGACGCTGATGGTAACGAGCGACTGCTTATCGAGGACCTTGCTGGTGTCCTGACCCGACTAGAGCCGGTCGCAAAAGCGCTGCATTGTGTCGAGAAGCTGGCGGCGGTCTCCGACATGTCCTGCTACGGTGCTTCATACTAGCGACACCGTCGGGGTCGCCGAAGAATATGTCAATCACCGTGCGAGTCAGCATCGGACGGGGCATTGTTGGGGTGATTGAGGCCTTGGGTGGTGGTGTTGTGGTGGGCTGGTGGGGTGTGGGTGGTTGATCTGCGCTAGAAGGTTGCCGTATGTGCCGCCGACGGCCGGATCATCGATGCACTGTTCACTAACACGATACTGCTGCACCCGGCGGCATGCCTGCTTGCTGGCTGAGGGCCGGTCAACAAGCCGCCGACACCGATACCAGCGGCAGAAATGGTGCAAGGGATAACATCAGGTGCGAATAGTTATACCGTGCACGGGGACGTGCCTGTTCAGGTGCGGCCACATTGACCACGCCGACACCTCAAGGCCATGACATGCACACTAAAACGCCCCTACCCCGCGGCGCTAACAACTATCCTCACACTCACGCCTGCATCGATATCGCCTTCAGCACAGCCCAGGTGCCCAGCCCCTGGCATCATCAACATGTAGACCAAGCAGCATCCACCACCGACATGCTTACGTGCGCCGCGCTAATCGTGTCCACTGCGGCAAAGCACACGAAGCCTCATCGAAAGCAGGCAGTCAGCCACCCACCAACAAAAACCCCGCAACACAGCAAAACACGTCAACAGGATTCCGGGCTGCCCCCCACGACTACCGAACATATCGGCCAGTCATAAAACGCAAAAACAGCCATTTCACCCACCACCTATGAAACACCCACAACACAGCACCAGTACTGCGTGTCGGACATAGAGCAACCGGTCGCTGGCCTCGACCACCAGTGTGTGTTAGCCGATGGTGCCGATGAAGTGTTGGCGAACGTCGTGGTAACGTTACGGTACACGAGCCAGGGTGTTAGGCGCTGAGTGCGACGCCGGCGGTGTTTCGTTATAAAACTCATGAATGAGGTAGCTAGCGCTTAGCAGGCCTTGCTGGATGTGGTTGAACACACCCACTGAGGTGACTGTTAACGGTGTGGACCAGTCCGGTGGGGCCGGGGGGTTGTTGTACGGCAGCGGTGGCGTGGGTGGATTCGGGCCTAACGGCAGTCAAGATTCAAGCCAGCTACGGCGCTCTAGGTCTCCCAGGTTTGACGGGCAGCCTGGGTGCCTCCGGGGCCCCAGCCTACCTGCTCGCAACGGCTCACGATTTAAATTAACGAATGTTGTCCAGTGTTTGTTGATGGATACCAGAATCCTGGTGCGATTCCAGAACGGTCGGGCCACTGTTTAAAGTCAAACCCTATGCCCGTCATGAACACCCAGGCGTGATGCGAGATCCTGAGAAGAAGTGAACTGTGGCCAATTTTCCGACAACTGGCACGCATGTCCGGATCGGTTGATTTGTCGACAGCGAATGCGGTGCTCTGGTTGGCGGCGTCGCCTTCCTAGCGTTATTCGCGCTGTATTTCGTTGGTCTGGATTAAGGTGTGGTGTCGCTGTTTGGAAGCGACTCACATGTGCACGAGCTTGTGCACAACGCAAGGCATCTGTTCGGATTCCTCTGCCACTGACCTGGCGGCAGCGTGGAGAAGTGTCTTATCGCCTGCGGTTTGCTGGTGTATGCGGTCGACGCCTTATTGGCATTTCTATTAACACGACCGGGGTCGAGTTCGCTGAGCGGGCCCAGGTGTGTATGAGCATGGCGTTGAGTTGTTTACTCGCTATTGTGCAGGAGAATACAGGATTGGTTTCGGTATGTTGGTTTTCGGTGTCGCGATGGGTGCACTTTGGCTGTGCTGTTCTGCCTGATATGCGGGGTGTATCTCTGTACCAAAAATTGCGCGTAAAACCCTGGAAGCTAGCTATTTTCTATGCTGTTAGCGACGTGATTTTCGTCGTAGTATACCTGTACCGTTCATGAAATATTCGGCTACTTCTACGACTTTAGGTCAAGCGGACACAATCTCGGTACGTGAACTGGATGGTATCTGGTTGCGGCACTGATCTTGGTGGGGCTTGCTGTCGCCGAGGTATGGCTGGCCCCGGCGGTTCACCGGAAGAGTTGGGTCATGGAACGCCAGGCTGTTTGTGGTAGGAGCGCATATATCGATGATCGCCGGGGTGTTTGTGCTATTGCCCAACTCTTTACGAGATACCTGAACCGATGAGAAACGCCTCGGGTGCGATTGTCTATCCTGGTTTTCTTTCCGAGGTTTCTCTATGAGGTCAGATTAGCTTGCATTAGTTACGCAACTGGTGTTGTGGGTGACTACTGGCTTAGTCGTCGCGACACTCACCGGGCGCTCGCCGACAGTCGCGGTTCGTGAACGGACAGGTATCGATTATTGCGGGGTGTGCGAGGTCGTCCGGCTGACGTTGGTGTCGCACGCGATGAAGGATGCCGTGACCGCCGGAAGGTTTCCTGTCGATGAACCGCTCAACTCCGCCAGACCGAAGCTGTTCGCGATATGTAAAGCCATGGACATCAAATGTTATGCTAACCTGGCCTACCGCGGTGCCAGACCTTATCAGCGTATCATGAATCGCGTAAGTGCTAAATCTACACGTCAGCGCGGAGCCACGGCTGGCCGATCTTGATTACGGCCGGTGCCATGAGCAGGCCATTGAGTACATCAGGCCCGACAACCTAACGGTGTGGCTGACCGATCCAGTTCAGGCGCCGCATGGTGGTGAGTCGATTGTCAACCTGATTGACCGGTTAGAAGGTATATTTGGAGACGTTGACCTGGAATATATTAACAACGGTGATGATGACACACCCAGCGGTGATTCGGATGGGTTCTGTCGGCCTCTTTCACTCACCTGAAACGATTAAAGTGTATCGATGTCGCTCCGGTCAACTGCGCCGTCATGCCTTACCACGGGGACGGTTGAAAGCGTATGTTATCGTGGTGCAAACAGTGCGAACACCTGTTTGGCGAGCTGGAGCATCCAGCTGGTCACGGTCGGTCCATGGTCGCGTGGCCAGTTCAGCTGAAAGCTGACTACCCAAGATTGTTGTGTCTTGTCGACGGCGTACCAGCTAAAGGTTAGGTCACCCGGTAGGCCGCCGGCTTTCGCCCCGATATACGGCCATTTGCTGCGATCTAGCTGGATACCCGCGACGGCGGATAGGATCTGTCTGACAGGTGCGGCTTGGCCGATGGCGTCTGCTTGCAGCGCCGCGTGGATTCGACAGATGTCTTCGGCGCTTCCGTACCATTCAGCACCGTAATTGGAAGCCGGGGTGTGAGCGCGGGTTGGATCCGGTTGGTAAGGAGTGGAATTCGCCTGCTGCAGCAGTTGGGCGCGCAGTTGCTGGGATGCCTGTTTCCATTGGCTGCGTAGATCTGGTTGACCCCAGCCCACTGAGAATAACTCGTACATTGTGGGGAACGGAGTCATGCTCGCTGGATCGTGATGGCCGGCTGTGACGAGCGCTTCCTCGACGGCATGCGTACCCATCTTCCCAATGAGCAGGTCGGTGGCCATGTTGTCGCTAGTTGCGATCATTTTCTCGGCGGCAGTACGAACCGAAACATGTTCTCCAATAGGCAATTCCAAACCGGAAGAGCCCACAGCTCTGCTCTTGTCGGTAACGGTTAGCTGATCATCCCAGGACACCGTACCATTGCGGACCGCATACGCCAGGGCGTGCAGCACATATAACTTGAAAATCGATGCCAAAGGTAGGGATTCGGCGGTATTGGTGCCCTGCACCGGATCGCATCGACCGTTATCGACCTTGGCAACCTGATACGAGTAGCGGGCGCCAGTTTTGCTTAACGCGGCATCGATGTCGTACCACGAGGTAATCGACGGTGGCTGTGTATTGAGGTCGAACCGGTCAACCCAGCTATTGCCGTCGGTGTGAATTCGGATGTCCTGTTGTGCGCCGTAGGAGGAAATGAGGTGCAGCGTTGCGACGCTAGCGCCGATGTCTACACCTTCGAGGGTGAAGGGACGATCCCACCACAGCTCTTCCAAGGTGGTTTTAACTATTTCCACCATGTCATGCGACGCGAAGGTGCGAACTCCGACCAGGCCGATAGGCCAGTCCGAGTTAAGCATGTCGATGATCTGCTGGGCACGCACACCGGGAGGAGTCCTGGTGTCGATCCGCAGCCCTGGATCCGCGGTGTTCGCATACGGGGAAGCGGAATGGGCGCAACCTGGCGCCATAGTAACGACCAGAGCGGCGGTGGCGGCCAACGCCACTGTGCGGTGCCGTGGGGGGCGCTGGTTAGTTCGTCTGGCTGGTTGTGGCAACGTCCAGTACAACCTCGAATTCCAGCAGCGACGAACCAGCCGCCACCGGGTTGGCGCTGTGACCAGCATGGGCTTCGATAGCGGGACCGTTCGCCCACGCCTGGAATGCTTCATCGGACTCCCAGTGTGTCACCACGAAGTAGCGGTTTTCGCCTTTGATTGGGCGGAGCAGCTGAAAGCCGAGAAAGCCGGGAGAGTTCTCGACCGCATGCGCGCGGTGGGCGAACCGCCTTTCCAGTTCGAGGCCAACATCGGTGGATACCTCGATTGCATTGATCTTCACCACTGGCATTCAGCTAGGCTACCGCGGCCTGCGCTGGGTGGACGATGCGGGCTGACTCGGCGGCCCTCGGTAGCAGGCGAGCAATCCGGGACAAGCCTGTTTTGCTCGAGGACTAGTCCCGGCAAGATTGTTGTGTGTCCACCAATCTATTGACCCTCCGCGGCGGACGCGGCAAACCACTGATCTTGGTCCACGGTCTGATGGGCCGGGGCAACACCTGGTCGCGTCAGCTGCCGTGGCTCAGCCAGCTGGGCACCGTTTACACCTACGACGCGCCGTGGCACCGGGGCCGTAACGTTGTCGATCCATACCCGATCAGTACCGAACGTTTCGTGACCGATCTGGCAGATGCTGTGAGCACGTTGGGAGTGCCGGCCAGGCTGGTCGGACATTCGATGGGTGCTATGCACTCATGGTGTCTGGCCGCTGAGCGCCCGGATTTAGTTTCGGCCCTGGTGGTCGAGGATATGGCGCCAGATTTTCGTGGCTGCAGCACCGGTCCTTGGGAGCCTTGGTTGCGTGGGATTCCGGTTGAATTTGACTCTGTTGAAAAGGTATTCGATGAATTCGGGCCGGTAGCCGGTCAGTACTTTCTGGATGCCTTTGACCGTACCTCCACCGGTTGGCAGCTGCACGGTCACACCTCACGATGGATCGAAATCGCCGCTGAATGGGGTACCCGCGACTACTGGGAACACTGGCTTGCCGTGCGGTCGCCAGTGTTGCTGATCGAGGCGGGTACCTCAGTAACGCCGCACGGCCAGATGCTCGCCATGACCAAAACAGCTTGTCGAACAACCTACTTGTATGTCCCCGAAGCCGGTCATCTGATTCACGATGAAGCGACGCAGGTATATCGGCAGGCTGTCGTGTCTTTCTTAGCGGGCTGCGCTGGGCGTGATTGATAAAGTATTCACCCCTCGCCAGTCAAAGCGAACCGGCCATCAGTTGTTCGGGTCACCAGGCCGTCGGCAAGCAACGAATCGAGCGCCCGGTCAAGTTGGATGGAGTTGGTTAACCAGGTCACGTTAAGCTCTGTGCCGGTAACTGGAGAATCCTTGGCGCGCAACACATCCAGCAACAGACCGCGAACCTGGCGGTCAGTTCCTGCGTATTGTTGCGCGCGCCGCGCTGGCCCTTGTGCGGGCGGATAGCCGGCATGCCGCCATGCGCATTCGTTGAGTGGGCACAACCCGCATCGCGGCGACCGGGCCGTGCACACGATCGCGCCTAACTCCATCAGCGCCATAGAAAATTGCGGCGCAGCTTTCTTGCCCGGCAGCAGTGACGAGACGTCGGCATGGTCGCGCGTTGCAGATGGCGGGCCGGCGTCCGCTCGGCCATGCACGGCACGGGCCACCACGCGACGTACATTGGTGTCCACCACTGGAACCGGCTGATGGTAAGCGAAGCACGCGACGGCTCGTGCAGTGTAGCTGCCGATGCCTGGCATGGTCAGCAAGACATCGACGTCATCAGGAACCACATCATCGTGTTCACGTGCGATGATGGTAGCGGACTCGTGTAAGCGCTTTGCCCGCCTCGGGTAGCCCAGCTTGCCCCAGGCACGTAGTACGTCTGCTGCGCTAGCTGCGGCGGTAGTCGACGGTGTGGGCCAGCGCTGCACCCAATCCGGCCAGATCGACAACACCCGGGCCACTGGTGTCTGCTGCAACATGAACTCGCTGACCAGGATCTGCCATGCGGTGACGCCGGGCTGTCGCCAGGGCAAATCACGGCACGATTGTCGGTACCAGTCGAGCAACCCGCCGGTCGAAATTTTTATCTGAGGCACAATGTGTGCCATGTTTAACACCAACCCCATAGCAGCTTGGAAAGCACTCAAAGAGGGTAACGAGCGATTTGTCGCCGGCCAACCGGCACATCCCAGCCAGAGCGTCGAGCATCGGGCCAGCCTGGCCGATACTCAGAAACCCCTCGCGGTGATATTCGGCTGCGCGGACAGTCGAGTTGCCGCCGAGCTCGTCTTTGACCAGGGCCTGGGCGACATGTTCGTGGTGCGCACCGTCGGTCATGTCATCGACTCGGCGGTGCTCGGCTCCATCGAATACGCGGTAACAGTGCTCGACGTGCCACTTGTCGTGGTCCTTGGGCATGACAGCTGCGGCGCCGTAACGGCTGCTTTGGCAGCCATCAACGAGGGCAATTTGCCAAGTGGTTATGTCCGGGATGTGGTGGAACGGGTAGCGCCGTCGGTCCTGCTGGGCCGCCGCGACGGTTTGACTCGTGTCGACGAGTTTGAAGAACGGCACGTTCATGAGACGGTGGCGCAGGCCATGGCCCGTTCCACGGCCATCGCGCAGCGGGTAGCTGCGGGCACCTTGGCGATCGTCGGCGTGACCTATCACCTCGCTGACGGACGGGCGGTGTTGCGCACTCACATCGGCAACCTCGGTGAGGAAGTTCAACTTTCACACTGCTCCTAGGGTTCGTATTAGTGGTGAACCGTTGCACTCGCCTGTGCTGAGTTTGCGGTCGTCACTAAACAGACAGTTGGCGGCTAACCGCGCGACACGCCGAGCCAGGTCGACCACGTCGACGTGACCTGGCCCTACCGTGGGACTGTGCTGGATCTGGAACCGCGTGGCCCACTACCTACCGAGATCTACTGGCGACGCAGGGGACTTGCTGTGGGAATTACAGTGATCGTGATCGTGATCGCAGCGATCGTTGCTGTCGTGGGCAACGGTGCCGCTGCTCAACCTGCCAATGTTGACAAACCGGGATCCTCACAGAACCACCCGGGTTCGGCAACGCCTAAGGTGCTTCCCCCGAATGGTCACGAAGGTAACCTCGCACCCGCACCGCCGCAAGGTCGCAACCCGGAGTCTTCCACGTCCACCGCCGCGGTGCAACCGCCGCCGGTGCTGAGAGAAGGCGATGACTGCCCCGATTCGACACTGGCCGTCAAAGGTCTGACCAACGTGCCCCAATACTTCCTTGGCGACCAGCCGAAATTCACCATGGTCGTCACTAACATCGGGCTGGTGTCCTGTAAACGTGACGTTGGCGCCGCAGTGCTGGCCGCCTACGTTTATTCACTAGACAACAAGCGGCTATGGTCCAACCTGGACTGCGCGCCGTCCAACGAAACCCTGGTTAAAACCTTCACGCCGGGCGAACAGGTAACAACTGCGGTGACCTGGACCGGGATGGGGTCGTCGCCGCACTGTCCGCTACCTCGTCCAGCGATCGGTCCGGGTACTTACAACCTCGTCGTACAGCTGGGTAACCTGCATTCTATGCCGGTCCCGTTCATCCTCAACCAGCCGCCACCGCCGCCGGGATCTAGCGGGCCAGCGCTCGCGCCGTCGCCTGAAGCTCCGCCGGCCAATGTCCCCGTTTCCGGCGGATAACCACGCTCAGTCGAGTGGGTTCGCGATTGTCTACCTCTGCTGCCAGCTGTGTTGTGTAGAGCCCTTCTCGGATGTAACGGGCCCGCATCGCGCCTATGCCGTTCACCGATTGCAGGTCTTAGAGCTGGCTGTCAGTAGGTCCTGCAGCGTTCCAAACGCCAGGGTCAGGAGATCGACGTGGGCGAACTGCAGACTTGAGAGTAAGTGGCCACCACGTGGTAGACACACGGACTCAGCGCTGAGTCCTGTGCCTCTGCTGTCGTCGGATTCCTAAGACTTTCACCAGCGCGGTGAGTTCGAGTAGTTCGGTCTCCGAAAGAGAATAACAGGTCTAGAGTGGCGTCAATTGTTTTGGATTGTGGCTCGAGGCTGGCGTGGTAGTCGCACACAATCAGTTCCCGCGCCGCGTCGTTGCCGCCTATACAGCTTTTCATTCTGCCGTCCCGACGCTGCCGAATATTAACATGTCGTAGTCGATGAACTAGCCGATGTACCAAACCAAAATCACATCCCGAAATGCGACGAAGTCCTCAATCCCGGCCCGGGACAGTTACCTACTGAACTCATCGAACCAGGTTTTATAGTGGTCAAGGGTTGCGGGGTTTTTGTTGGTGGGTGGCTGACTGCCTGCTTTTGATGAGGCTTCGTGTGCTTTGCCGCAGTGGACACGATTAGCGCGGCGCACGTAAGCATGTCGGTGGTGGGTGCTGCTTGGTCTACATGTTGATGATGCCAGGGGCTGGGCACCTGGGCTGTGCTGAAGGCGATATCGATGCAGGCGTGGGTGTGAGGATAGTTGTTAGCGCCGCGGGGTAGGGGCGTTTTAGTGTGCATGTCATGGCCTTGAGGTGTCGGCGTGGTCAATGTGGCCGCACCTGAACAGGCACGTCCCCGTGCACGGTATAACTATTCGCACCTGATGTTATCCCTTGCACCATTTCTGCCGCTGGTATCGGTGTCGGCGGCTTGTTGACCGGCCCTCAGCCAGCAAGCAGGCATGCCGCCGGGTGCAGCAGTATCGTGTTAGTGAACAGTGCATCGATGATCCGGCCGTCGGCGGCACATACGGCAACCTTCTAGCGCAGATCAACCACCCACACCCCACCACAACACCACCACCCAAACCAAACCAGCAAAAAATAACCACCAAATGACCATCACGACGACACCTTGAAGTCTAAACGGACAAGTTACTGGTTACTGGCCGGGCGGGACAACGGAGGTTGCACTGGCCGGTCGCTAAATATGAGGTGATTAACCAACTCGAGCCGCTGACCCGACGGTACTATCAACGAGTTCAGCCGCTGCCAAGTAGGTGATCGGATCTACTGGGCAGGGGTCGTATCAGGCTAAGGTTGGTCCGACTAGTCGAACGACTGCGCGACCAATTGACTGACGTCTCACCGCTCCCGTCGTCTACCGGGCTCGCTGGGGATCGCTTACCCGCTGGTGTCAACCGGATGGACGCCAGTTGCATCCGGTCCACTGCCTCGCTGAATTCTTCGAGTAGTCGGATGTACTGTGCACGGAATTTTAGTCCCATCGTCAGCTGTGCGCTTGATACCGTAGTTCTGGGTGTACCGCAGGTAAAGATCAGAGACCACCGTACGGTCTCGGAGCAGTTGGCCCCGAATAGCGGTTGTCTTTCCAGTATAGACTACCTTAGCGGCAGTGTCGCCACGGAAGTTCTGCTTCCAAAGTATGCCGGTCAACGCATAGAGGCCGTTGCCGATCAGGTGGGTGCTCGCCGGAATTGAGAACTGCTGCGATGTCTTTTGCCCAGTGAAGTTTCATACCATCGACTATTTGCTGGCGGGGCCCACGAGCGGAGTGCTCAGCAGAGCGTCTAAGATCGGGTTGACGACACACAATAACCCCGCCCTCGGCGGGTGTCCGACATCTATGGCATCCGAACTGTTCTGTCATGTCAACACCGTAAGACCAATCGGGGGTGTCGTTGCACGCCGTTAAAATAACCGCGATTCTCGAAGTTAGCCGAGTTTGGAACGTCAGTCCGAGTAGCGTCGTGGTCGCAGTTGGGGGTCGATCGCGATGGCCTAGTGAGAACTTGGCGAAGGAAATGTGCGGGGTTACTGAGTCAAGGGAGCAGAATGTTGGCGCTTTTGGATGTGGGTCAAATAGAGAATATGCAAGGCCGGCGTCTCCTGCTCCGTTGACATCGGTTTGGCGGTAGCCAGTGAAGAATTTCCGGACAAATAACCTGATCACCGGATCTGCTGTCAGGTCTTCGACAAGGTCGTCGGGAGGGGTAGCTTTTATCTCGACGTGAGCTCCGATCGCATCGTTACTGACTGTGACGCAACGATTGTGGGTTCCCTCCTCCATTGAAATCGGCGTTGTATACGTCGGGTCGGCGACGAACTGGTAGCACAGTGGCCAGCACTACCACCAGGATACCTGCTGGGTCCGCATTTCCAGGAAGGAGTCGACGCATCGCCTTCTCTTATTGGTTTTCGAGGCTGATAGGGCTAGCTATTAGGTCGATTATCACGTAGAGCAGATACGTTGTGCCGGAGGTTACTGTTGTCAAGTATTGACAAGACAAGTTGGTGCAAGTGGGTAAGTTCGACGCCCAACGCAGTGCCCAAGTTGGTTCCGAGAGCTTTGACCCAGCCGCGGTATTGTCGAATGGACTTGCACTCGAAGAGGAGCCAAATCATCTGTGGCATTTGGGCGGTGATCTCGTCGACGCAAATCGCATCGTAGGTCAGTGTGCCGTGTAAGTTCTGCTAACAGCCCAACTTGGCTGCAGGCATGAAATTGTTTTCTGCGAACCAGATTGGTCGTTATCTTCGATGTACTAGTCGCGAACGTTCTGTCTATGACAGGATCGTTATGCAGTGGTTTTAGTAACCCCGGCCCGGGTCGATAACTGGGCCAGGCTGGCTGCCAGCAAAGGTTGTGGGAGAGGTTTCCCGGAATCGCTTGCGTGGTCGGGGAGTCCCAATACGTTTCCCGTGGACACAGTGGGTTGAATGATGACGCATCCCGGTCGTAGCTACTGGGGTCCGGCGGATGTCAGGGTGAATTGCCTTCCGGTCAAAAGGATTGCGTTGACGTCGTCCACAACGGCCTTCACGGGACCCGCGCCGTAGAGCGGATGGCAGCGCGGAAATTGTTGGTAGACCCGAGACATGAACTCGAAAACCGAAGCCGCCATGGCTTCGGCGATGCGCGTCAGGGCGTCGTCCTGTTCGTCCGTGTGGCCACTATGCTCGGTGATGATGAAATGACATTCGACTTCGGCCAGTATCCGGGCAACCTGGTCAGTTTGTTGCGGGGTGGCGACGCCGGCCGCGAGCGCTCCGTAACTCGTAAACCAATTTTGGATGGGGTTCAGCACCTGCTTGGAACAGTTTTATCACGGCTTCCGTGTTGTGGGCTGGCCTGACCAAGTTGACCATCAGCGAGAGCCATTCGGGGCCAGAGGCGATGACGGTATTTCGCTGTAGATGGGCGTGTCGGGACGACAGTACGGTCATCAGGGTCTGTTTTTGCAATGTAATGTGGTGGCAGCTTCATAGAGCCGTTTTTAATTCCTGGCGACGACGGCAGAAAGACGATTTGGCTGCGGCCGGTGGCCTTGTAATATTCGGAGCCGGGCTGACCGTTAAAAATTGTGACGGTAACGGAAGTAACGTGGCTTAGTTTTATCAATGCGGCCAGGCTAGCACCTCCCAGATTGGTGCCATGACGGTGAGTGTAGAGGTAAAAACACAGTACACGTCTGTGTGTGTTCAACTGATTCGACAGGACTGGGGCGCTGTTCTGGATTGTATGCGTATGTAGGTTCAGTCTAGTCTGACTCGACGTAGACAGTCCCGATGCCTGAACGACGGTAGGGGGGTTGACGTCTTGCTGCGAGAGTCAGGGGGGTGATGGCCGTTTGTTCGTCGATGTCGACGGGTATCGTCCATCAGCGGTCCTGAATCGATGTCTAGGGCGTTGGTATTGAGTTGCAACACGAACTCCGCACCTTATTTAGCCGGGTATCATCACGGTCTTCTGCGTGACTTCCTGTTTCTTGCCATCTTTCTCATGTATGAACTAGTTATAGCTGCCCCGCTTGAAAAGCGCCGAGCCTGGACGCTTTCTGTCTCCAGAGTCCTGGTATCCAGGCAAGTTCTGCAACTCGTCTGGGGTGTATTGAAGAAACTTCGTTTGGTCGACGTCACTGGTGAGTTTGGAGACGAGCGCCACGATGGTGAGCGGATCCGAGAGATCAGCAGTACGGGCCAAAACGATGCCTCGATGGCTCGTCGGTGCTTTCGTTGAGCAGTTGCCAGCCTTGAGGGTACTGGCAGATCGATTGTGGGGGAACCATGATCGCCTTGGTGGATCGGGGTTTCGGTAATGCGAAGCGATCCAGGTGTACGGCGGCGTTGTCAAAAAACTGATCAATGAGCAGTGCGGCGACGGCGTCATGCGCGTCATCAACTTCAATCTCAACCTGAAAAAGAAGTCACATCCATCGGGCTATCGCATAGTATTGACCTTTGACAGTCAATTCCCTATATACCAATGTGTTTTGGCGTAACGCTAGAAAAAATTTAGCAATAGGTGGTCTCTACTGGCTCATTTTTGAAGGTATCGGTACAAAATGACGTTACGACGCCGACGTATCACACTTACGAGTGGAGGAGAGTGGGAAGCGATTGCCCAGTAAGCCTTGAATAAAGCCGTTGAATTACAATCCGAACTCGGCTTATATCTTGCCGATGCCGGCGTGGATGGCTGTGAGCGCGTCGGTGTGGGTGCGTAACTTGGTTGCAAGGTTGAGCCGGCTGGTTGAGGTCGGCGAATGCCTGTTCCGCTTTTTCGGCGCGGACATCGCGCCATCTCAGGAAGTATGATCGTTGTCGATGAATTCTGCCCGTTAGGTATGGAAGTTTCATCAAATAACGTCTTGGCCGGAACAGCGGCTTGCTGTTCCGGTAACGGTGCTTTAGTCGTAGCTTTGTGAGCGCTAGTGCCGATTAGGTGATGGACATGCCGATAGTGACTTCGTTGGCCTGAATGTTGTATGTGTGGTCTGCCGCCCGGTGGTCGCCCAACGGATAACAGGAAAGGTCTCATGGCGATCGTGTGGCCGATGCAGGCCATCACTACCGGCTTGGGCTAGGACAAGAGTCGGTATGGCTTAGCATCGAAGTCACCGCTGAACATGTCGGTCGCGCGTTGATCCTGTCCGGACGTCAGCCCTTTAAGGTCGAAGTCACCACTGGAAACTCGGTCGTTCCCAGTGATCACTAGTACACAAACGTTGTTTTTGTCGGCTTGGTCGATCGCTTCGTTGAGAGCTTGTTGCATGGTCGGGCCTAGCGCGTTGACTTTGCTGTTATCCATCTTGATGATCGCGCTGGAATCTTTATGGCTATAGATAACAAGGAAATAAAGGGAAATAACAGGGTGGCTCATAGGTGTTCCTTCGATACGAACAGCCCGTCGATTGAATAAGATTTGACGTTACGCTGCTGTAAGGGGCTGGATCTCGATCCCGGCGCGTAATATGTCGGACGCATTTCCCTTGTGGTCCGTAGTTCTGGTAGGTCAGTGCATTGCACAGCAATTCCTCAGCTGTCCATCAACATTCGCCACTGATTGAGATCCGCGGCACGGTACACGTAGTTGGAGCACTTGACCATCGATAGCGTGGCACTGGGAGCGGTTGAATACCAGTGCCCTGGGAACACTGTAGGGTTACCCGGAAGTTGCGCGAGCTGCTGCAGGCTGCGGTACATCTCGTCGGAATTGCCACCCGGAAAGTCGGTACGGCCGCAACCCTCCAGAAACAACGTGTCTCCGGCGACCAGCAGGCCATCGAGCAGAAAACACTGGCTGCCCGGCGTATGACCCGGTGTGTGCAGCAGCTCAATTTCGATATCGCCAACGCTGAGCTTGTCGCGGTGCTCATGAGTGGTCAGATGACCGATGTCAATTCCTGTGACTCGTGAAATCCATAGCGCCTCATGGGTATTAACGTGCACGGGCACAGTTACTCGCTCGAGCAGCTCGGTCAATCCCTTTAGCTGAAAGCCCATCATCACCCCGCCCACATGGTCGGGGTGATGGTGAGTCACCAGCACTCCAGACAACCGCATACCGTCCGCTTCGAGTGCGTCCACCAGATCACCAGCGGCGTACGCCGGGTCGACCACGACGCAGTCCCCAGTCTGGCGGTCGCCGATCAGGTAGGCAAAATTGCGCATCTGCGTTGCGACAACATCGTCAACGGCGAAATCGCGTCCGGAGAGCAGTTGCCGAAAGTACAGCCGGTCCGAATCTGACACCTCACTAGACTAGGTCTCGTCTAAATACTCGTCCAAGACTGTCTAGAGCACCATTGCATAAATTGTCGGCAGGCTACCGATTGGTGGCGTATATTAAGTGTTGCCGATATTAGGCGGGCTGCGGGCTGAGCGCATTGGTTTATTGTTGGCCCATGCTGAAGAAGGTCGAGATAGAGGTTGACGACGACCTAGTCCAAGAGGTCATACGCCGGTACGGGTTATTGGGCAGGCGAGAGGCCGTCCATCTGGCGCTCAAGGCTCTCCTTGGCGAACCCGGTGTCGGGGGCCTCTCAGAACAGGACCCAGAATATGACGAGTTCAGCAACCCTGATGCGTGGCGTACACGCCGAAGCAGCGACACCGGGTGATCCTCGGCATAGTCCACTGCCTGTTCATCCTGTTAACGCCTCACTGACTGTTCTAAGCTACCCGCCGCCGCACCTTTGTGGTTTGGTGCCGTTGTGCACCAGGCTGTATCCTCTGTTAGGCCCACGGCGCGACTGGTCGCTTCGGATGGAACGGCCCCCTTAGCTCAGTCGGTAGAGCGTTTCCATGGTAAGGAAAAGGTCAACGGTTCGATTCCGTTAGGGGGCTCGGCGGACGCCGAATAGTAGGCGGCCCTGAATCCGAGGATGAGGTTGGCCAGAGGCGATGTAGCTCAGTCGGTTAGAGCGAACGACTCATAATCGTTAGGTCGCCGGTTCGAGTCCGGCCATCGCTACAACACAAAACGACATGTTTGACACCAGACTTGAGAGAGAACCGTCATGGCTTCCAGTACCGATGTGCGGCCGAAAATAACAATGGCATGCGAGGTGTGCAAGCACCGTAACTATATCACCAAGAAGAACCGGCGTAACGACCCCGACCGGATGGAGCTGAAGAAGTTCTGCCGAAATTGTGGTAAGCACCAGTCCCATCGTGAGACACGGTAGCCGCTCGTAAGTGGTTACCAAGAGTGACTAGGTAGGTTTTACAGCCGTGGGGTTGACCACAAACATCGTCGGGATGCACTACCGGTACCCTGACCACTACGAAGTAGAGCGCGAAAAGATTCGCGAGTACGCGGTAGCCGTGCAAAATGAGGATACCTCATACTTCGAGGAGGACGCGGCAGCCGAACTCGGCTACAAGGGGCTGCTGGCGCCTTTGACGTTCATCTGTTTATTCGGCTACAAGGCGCAGTCGGCGTTTTTCAAGCACGCAAACATCGCGGTAACCGACCAGCAGATCGTACAAATCGATCAAGTGCTGAAATTCGTCAAGCCGATTGTGGCGGGCGACAAGCTGTATTGCGACGTCTACGTCGATTCGATGCGTGAGGCGCACGGCACCCAGATAATCGTGACCAAGAACGTCGTCACCAATGAGGTCGGTGACATCGTCCAGGAGACCTACACGACCCTGGCGGGTCGTGTAGGTGAGGGTGGAGAAGAGGGATTTTCTGATGGCGCGGCGTGAGTTTAGTTCAGTCAAGGTTGGTGACCTGCTGCCGGAAAAGACCTATCCACTTACTCGCCAGGATTTGGTGAATTACGCAGGGGTTTCGGGTGACTTGAATCCGATACACTGGGACGACGAAATCGCCAAGGTGGTGGGGCTAGACACCGCGATCGCTCATGGAATGCTGACGATGGGTATTGGCGGCGGATACGTCACCTCGTGGGTCGGTGACCCAGGTGCGGTCATCGAATACAACGTGCGGTTTACTGCGGTAGTGCCGGTACCCAACGACGGCCAAGGTGCCGTGCTGGTGTTCAGCGGTAAGGTGAAGTCGGTTGATCCGGACACCAAGTCGGTGACCATCGCTCTCTCGGCCACAACCGGTGGCAAGAAGATCTTCGGCCGGGCTATCGCTTCAGCGAAACTGGCGTAGCTTGTGGCGCTGAAAACCGATATCCGCGGGATGGTCTGGCGGTATTCAGACTACTTCATTGTGGGCCGCGAGCAATGTCGCGAGTTCGCCCGAGCTATCAAGTGCGATCACCCCGCCTACTTCAGCGAGGATGCGGCCGCTGAACTCGGCTACGATGCGATCGTTGCTCCGCTGACGTTTGTGACGATCTTCGCTAAGTACGTTCAGTTGGATTTCTTCCGTAATGTCGATGTAGGAATGGAGACCATGCAGATCGTGCAGGTCGACCAACGCTTTGTCTTCCACAAGCCGGTACTTGTCGGGGACAAGCTGTGGGCTCGAATGGATATCCATTCGGTGAGCGAACGTTTTGGTGCCGATATCGTGGTAACCAAGAACAGCTGTACCAGTGATGATGGCGAGTTGGTGATGGAGGCCTACACCACGTTGATGGGCCAGCAAGGCGACAACTCCAGTCAGCTAAAATGGGACAAGGAATCCGGACAGGTCATCAGAAGCGCGTAATTGGTATCAGGTTTTCTGCGCTTGAGTGGAATCGAGTACACTCATGCCTAGGGGTTTCCCAATATCAGCGCGCTTTCCGTGAGTTGTAACGAGCGGGGGGCGCGCGTTTCATGTAAGCCCCGGTGTATGTGGGTTGGCTGGATAGGTCTGGCTGGCCAGACCAGCCGCGAAGGGGCGTAGCTCAACTGGCAGAGCAGCGGTCTCCAAAACCGCAGGTTGCAGGTTCAAATCCTGTCGCCCCTGCTGAAGGCGAAGACGTGACATGGTGGACACTAGGGGTATCCAATCAGAGCGGGAAAGCTCGCGAGAATAGTTAGCGAACAAAGGAGCACGCGGTGAGCGACGAGAGGTACGCTGCCAGCGACGGCGGGGGAACCGAAGTCGGTAGTGGGACCCGCGGCCGGACGACCGTGGTCACGAAACCGGCAACTCGACCGCAACGCCCTACCGGCAAGCGGTCTCGGCAGCGAGCAGCGAATGCCTCGAATACTGGGGCCAACGTCGAGGTCGAAGAGTCGTCGACTCAGGCTGCGATTGCCAAGGAAGGCAAGGTCAAAAAGCCGAAGAAATCGGCGGATCGCTCGGCTAACCCGATCGTATTCATTTACAATTACCTCAAGCAGGTCGTTGGAGAGATGCGGAAGGTTATCTGGCCTAACCGCAAACAAATGCTCACTTACACCTCAGTCGTGTTGGCGTTTCTTGCCTTTATGGTGGCACTGGTTGGCCTTGCTGATTTTGGCCTGGCCAAGCTGGTGTTGTTGGTGTTCGGCTGAGGCTCGAAAGTGATTAGAGAGGACTGAAAACCGTGACTACCTTCGACGGTGATGCGTCTTCAGGTGAGGCGGTTGACGTGCAAGAGGCCGGTATCGACGAGTTCGCCGCGGGTGGCGGTCACGTGGAGCCGGCTGCAGAGGTCGACCCGGCCGCCGCGCTCAAGGCAGAGCTGCGTAGCAAGCCGGGCGACTGGTATGTCATCCACTCCTACGCGGGGTATGAGAACAAGGTGAAAGCCAACCTCGAAACCCGTGTGCAGAACCTAGACGTCGGCGACTGCATCTTCCAGGTGGAGGTGCCCACCGAGGAGGTCACCGAGATCAAGAATGGCCAGCGCAGGCTGGTTAACCGCAAGGTGCTACCTGGCTACATCCTGGTGCGGATGGATTTGACCGACGATTCGTGGGCGGCGGTGCGCAACACTCCGGGGGTCACCGGATTCGTCGGTGCAACGTCGCGTCCGTCGGCGCTTGCGCTTGACGACGTGGTGAAGTTCTTGTTGCCGTCGGGGTCGGCAAAGAAGGACGCCAAGGGTGCAGTCAGTACCGCCGCTGCCGCCGAGGCGGGTGGGTTGGAACGTTCGATTATCGAGGTCGATTACGAGGTGGGCGAATCGGTAACGGTCATGGACGGACCGTTTGCGACGTTGCCAGCTACGATTAGCGAAGTCAACGCCGAGCAGCAAAAGCTCAAGGTGCTGGTTTCGATCTTCGGTCGCGAAACCCCGGTGGAGCTGACCTTCAGCCAAGTCTCGAAGATTTAACCCCCGAGGAAGGAAGAACGAAACCCAATGGCCACGAAAAAGAAAGTCGCCGGGCTGATCAAGCTTCAGATTCAGGCGGGGCAGGCCAACCCTGCTCCGCCGGTCGGGCCCGCGCTCGGCCAGCACGGCGTCAACATCATGGAGTTCTGCAAGGCGTACAATGCTGCCACTGAGAACCAGCGTGGCCAGGTCATACCGGTGGAGATCACGGTCTACGAGGACCGCAGCTTCACTTTTGCGCTCAAGACGCCGCCTGCCGCCAAGTTGCTCCTCGATGCTGCCGGGGTGGGCAAGGGGGTGGCCGAGCCGCACAAGACTAAGGTCGTTAAGGTCAGCTGGGATCAAGTTCGGGAGATTGCTGAAACCAAGAAGGCTGACCTCAACGCCAACGACATCGACGCAGCCGCCAAGATCATCGCCGGTACCGCCAGGTCGATGGGCATCACCGTCGAGTAATAACTCACCCCTGTCGGGCAACGATGCGTGGCTGTTCGCTGCCTGAGTGAGAGTTCGACGAAACATTAAGTGGGAGGGCCAGCGTCGGCCCGCTTACCAACCACGACCCATCACCAAGATTGGATAGTTCAATGAGCAAAAGCAGCAAGGCTTATCGCGCTGCCGCCGTGAAGGTGGACCGCACCAACCTTTACACTCCACTTCAGGCGGCCAAGCTCGCCAAAGAGACGTCGTCGACCAGGCAGGATGCGACCGTCGAGGTGGCGATACGGCTGGGTGTCGACTCGCGTAAAGCAGACCAAATGGTCCGTGGCACGGTTAACCTGCCACACGGTACCGGTAAGACCGCTCGGGTCGCAGTGTTCGCCGTCGGCGAAAAAGCGGATGTTGCCGTAGCCGCGGGAGCTGATGTGGTTGGTAGCGACGATCTGATCGAGAAGATTCAGGGCGGCTGGCTGGAGTTCGACGCCGCGGTCGCGACACCCGATCAGATGGCCAAGGTTGGTCGTATCGCTCGGGTGTTGGGTCCACGTGGCTTGATGCCGAACCCCAAGACCGGCACCGTCACCCCCGATGTCGCCAAGGCCGTTGCTGACATCAAGGGCGGCAAGATCAACTTCCGGGTGGACAAACAGGCTAATTTGCACTTTGTGATCGGCAAGGCATCGTTCGATGAGAAGCGGCTGGCGGAGAACTACGGCGCCGCGCTTGAGGAGGTGCTTCGGCTCAAGCCGTCGTCGTCGAAGGGCCGTTACCTGAAGAAGGTCACCGTGTCGACGACTATGGGCCCTGGCATTCCGGTCGACCCGTCGATAACCCGGAATTTCACCGAGGAGTAGCCGCGCATCGATGCGATGAGATTCGAGCGGGCAAGACCGCCCGGGGATCATGTGTCACCTGTTTCAGCGTGGCTAGGCCAGTGTCGGTGCCGTAATGTGCAGTGCGGTGATCGCTGCCGGCGGCAGATGTTGGCCCGTCGACCCTTGCTTGAGCCTGTTGCAAGCGGTCCAGGCCACCGGTGATGTGGCCGTGGATACCACTGACGGGTGGTCTTGATTCTCGAGCGAGCCCAGTGTGTCGGCGTCATTCACCCGCGTTAGTCGTCGTGAATCATGCCGCAGCATCAGGGCTGTTAAAGTAAAGCATGCGCCTCCAGCTCGTTGGGTATCAGCGCGCACAGCTCTCCGGCTATCAGGATCTCTTCGTCGTGCAATTTGTCACGAATCGCTGGACGATTCCGCCGTCGATCTCAATAACCTTCTGCGAACACTGAGTAGATGCAACTGAGCGCGTTAGGCATGCGCTGAGGCAGCAGCTCGACGGGCGGCACCTGCAATGGGATGTTGGTGTGCCGAATCTTGTTTCTTGACGCCGGTGATTCGTTGTCCGACCACGGTATCCGTCTGCAGTAGCGCACTGCGATCTCGGCGAAGGCCAACCCCGGACACCAACCGCAGTGTGAGTGCGAGTAGTGACTGACGATCCAGTGCCGGGTGCGCGCAAGCGAACATTATCCACCACTCCTTATCGCGGCCCGTATGCAGGTTGCAGCGACCGGTAAATACCCGGATGTCTTCTACTACATGGCTTTTCACGGCCGCCAATTTCTTCCCGGGACTTGTTGATTCGCGACGTAGAGCCGTCCTGCCGGGGTGATCGGGAACGCCATAGCGGGGCCAGCTGCGGAACTCTTCGTCTCGACGCAAGTTTATTATACGGCGTTCTACGTGATGGTGAGGTCCCTGGACTACCGCGTGAGCACGGCGAAGGCCAGTCTCACACTCCCGACGAAAGACGCTGGCCAGTTTGGTCATTCGGCTGGGTATACAGGACCGAGACACCCGCTAGCTGCTGCAGGGTGGAGGCGGGGATCATGGACGTGACCTTGACTGCCTCGTTGCGGTAATTTGCGCTAAACACATAGAAGCCGTTGGCGACTTCGGTGCCCCCTCCACGTAAGGTTCGTTCGTGATGAGAAGCTCGGCTGTCACATGCCAGCAGGGTGGTCGTGGTGGATAGCTTATTTAGGCTGGTGCTGGGCCTTTATGTGACGTACGCCGATGGTGGCCTCGGACTTCTGGCGTTCATTACCACCATCGCCTCCCAGTGCGGCGAGCTGGGATCCACCGGCCAGTCTGGCGGCTCCAACAGAGTGTGATCCAGTTGATGCCCTCCAGCAGTTGCGTCGGGCTCCTCCAGCCCGCCATTAGCCAGCCGCACCTCCACGGCGCCATACGAGGTGACCCGGATGCAGAGCGCCAACGTCAGTGTCTCGTCGAAGTTTTTGGCTTCGAAAACGTAGTTAGCCGCAGGGGCCCACCTCGGCGAAGGGACTGTTGGTGATCTGCACTCTGACAGCCGTGGGTGGTAAAGACAGCACCGGACTGGATTACTGCGGCAGCTTTGAAATGGAAGCTCTCAAACGCGGCCCGTCATGAGGCCCGTTCGTCGGGCGTGAGATTTTGTTCCTTGCTGATCAAAGAGGGCGAAGTACTGCATGTTCGTCACCGAACGTTAGTGAGTGAAGTCTTGTGCTGCACTCTAAACTAAGTTAGTAACTACTTATTCGACGAACGGCGCAGCCGGTAATCCAACCACTTGCCCGAAGTGTAGGGCGGCACTAGTCTAAGGCGCCCGGCTTGAGGTAGGTCACTAGGCTACAGTCCAGCATCTCGTCGGAGAAGTAGTGCGCGCAGCCGCGCAGGTACTTCATGTACCGGTTGTAGACCGCTTCAGAGGTGACTTCGATGGCCTTTGCCCGGTTGGATTCTAGGGTGTCGCCCCAGATTCGCAGTGTCTTGACATAGTGCGATTGCAGCGACAGCGGTTCGGAGACGGTGAATCCTGCCTTCTCGCCGTGTTCAACCATCATCTTGGTCGATGGCAGCCGCCCACCTGGAAATATCTCGGTGATGATGAACTTGATGAAGCGAGCCGTTTCGAAGCTGAGCTTCTTACCCCTGGCAGCCATGTCGAAGGGGTGGTAGCTGACACTACTTTGGACCGTCATCCGACCGTCGGAGGGCATGATGTTGAAACACCGCTTGAAGAAGTCGTCGTAGTTCTCGTGCCCGAAGTGTTCGAAGGCCTCGATCGACACGATCCGGTCGACCGGCTCGGTGAAATCCTCCCAGCCTTGCAGCCGCACTTGACGTGAACGGTTGCTCTCGAGGGCGGTTAGCACTTGCTCACAACGTGCGTGCTGATTCTTGGACAAAGTCAAGCCGATAACTTTGACATCATACTTCTCAACGGCGCGCCGCATGGTGGTGCCCCAACCGCAGCCGATGTCCAACAGAGTCATTCCCGGCTTGAGGTCCAGCTTGTTCAGGTTGAGGTCGATCTTGGCGTACTGGGCTTCTTCGAGCGTGAGGTCTGGTGGCTCGAAATAGGCGCAGCTGTAGGTGCGGGTGGGGTCCTGGAACAGTGCGAAGAATTCGTTCGAAAGATCGTAGTGCGCTTGGATATCTTCGGAGCGCGTCCGCGTTTTTGTCGGGCCAGTCGGTTGCTCAGTCATTGTCGTCTTGTTCTCCTGCATGATGTTCATTGCCTGACGCACGTACCAAGGTCGGTTTTATATGAAGTGTTTATATGACGTGCAACCATAACTTCTGCTTCTCGGGGGTGAACTAGTTGCCGTCGATGTAGCCCATCCGGAATGCCTTGGCGCAGAAGGTCAGGTACTTCATTATCTCTTCTTCGGACTCGATCGCGATAGCTTTGTTCTTGCTTATCTGGAGAGCCTGCGGCACGCAGGTCAAAGGTTTTGGCGAAGTCCGGCTGCAGCGACTGGATGTGGACTATCCTGAAGCTGACCTGCGTTGAGTGTTCCTTGACGGTCTCGATCATCGGCAGCTGGGCTACCCGGTAAGATGTCGTTGATTATGAACCTGATGAGATGAACTTAGTTATTTGTATCAGCATAGCTATGCTGCGCTCGATGACCTGCTTTGGATGCAGCTTGGTGATCGAGTGCAGTAGTATCACTCCGTTAGCGGGGAGCGCGTTGTAGGCGAACTTGAAGAAAATGTCATAGCACTCAAAACCGAAGTTTTCTAACGCTTTGATGATGACGAGCCGGTCCACCGCACCGGCTCGTCGACGTCAGCCCAGTCGCACAGTGGCGTTCGCTGCGAGCGGTTCACATCAATTTCGTCGAGCACCTGCCGGCGGTAAGTATTCTGGTTCTTGGACAAGGTCAACCTGACGACGTTGACGTCATAGTACCCGATGGTCCGCTTCATCATCGAGTCTCCGTCGTAGCCAATATCGAGCAGGATCTTATTCCTGTCTGCAGTTCCAGCGTGTCGAGCGCCAAACTGAGTTCGGTTACCTGCGCTTCGTGCGGGGTCATGTCTTCGTCCGAAAACATGCGCAACTGTAGGTGCGAGTCGGGGCCTGAAACAGTGCGAAGAATTCGTTCGAAAGGCCGTAGTACGCCTGAACGTCGTCTACATTAAACTGCGTCCGTGCGGCGCCTGCTGGACTGTCAGGCATTGTGTTCTCCCCGGTGGATAGGCACCTTGACGAGGCGACCCCCCGGAAATCTACACGGGTCCAAAGATATCTTATACACTAACTCTAGTTAATTTATCTCGATTGGAGTTCGGTCAGATTGCAGTCCGACTGACGCTATCATTATATTCATCCGGGATGAACTGCTTGAAATTGATTTAGCCGGCGTGGAACAGCTTGGTGCATCCCTTGCGGTACTTCATGGTGTACTGCTCGTAAACTTCTTTGGATTGAATCGCGATGGCCGCACTTTGGTTCTTCTCGAACGTCTCGGCCCACAAGTCGAGAGTTCGGGCGTAGTGTGGCTGCAGCGACTGGCGACAGGCTGGCTTGAAGCTAGCTTTCGGCGTACTCTCCTCCATCATTTCAATAGTTGGCACCCGGTCGCTTGGGAAATTTCGGTGAAAATAAACCAGAAGAAACGGGTTATATATGAGTTATATATGAGCGATAGCAGAAAGCCGTTGCCGATCATCTGCTGTTTGGTCAGCCCGGTGATCGTGTGCCATAGCATCGCACCGTCGTCAGGCAGGGTGCTGTAGGCTAGTTCAAAGAAATCGTCGTAGCTACCGTGGCCGAAGTGCTCAAATGCGACGATTGACATGATGCGGTCGACAGGATCACGGAACTGTTCCCAACCATCGAACACCATACGCTTGCTGTGTGGGCTGTTCATCTGGTCGAACGATTTCTGAGTCTGGGCAGTCTGATTTTTCGACAACGTGAGGACGATGACGTTCATTTCGTACTTCTCGATCGTCCGCCGCATGGTGGCGCTCCAGCCATAGCCCCTGTCGAGCAACGTCATTCCGGGTTTCAAGCCCAGCTTGACCAGCGGCCAAGTCGATCTTGACGAGTAGCGGCTTCTTCCAACATCCATGTTCTTCGATGTTCGCAGTATGCGCAGCTGTGGGTCTGGTTGGGGTCCAAAAACAGGCAGAAGAAGTCGTCAGATAGATCGTTATGCGTCTGACATTGGCTAACTGTGGCGTCACTTCCCTGGTCATGGTCTCGTGTGCTTTTTCACACTCGCATCGGCCCGCCGGTGTTTGGACGAAAGGCGCAGAAAAAAATTCACCTGGTTTGCTCGAGGCATACTATCCGCTTCATGACTGGATCGTTAAACCTCGATCGAGTTTTCTCGGATCAAGAATTCATAGTGGCCGCTATTTTGTCAGCGTGAACTGGGCCACGTTGATGAGCCCCCGGCGGAAGCGGTCCGCACACCCAGTCAAGTAGTGCATGAAGTTGTCATAGATCTCTTCGGGCTGTATAGCGAGGGCGTGATCCCGGGCGGCAGCTAAGTTGGTTGCCCACATATCCAAGGTTCGCGCGTAATGTGGCTGCATTAGCTGGATTTGCTCGACGGAGAACCCCGCAGCTTCGGCATTGTCGACAATGTCGGGTTGGGAAGGGAGTTCGCCGCCCGGGAAAATCGACTCGCGCAGGAATTTCAGGAACCGCAGGTCCCCCATTGTCAGCGGAATGCCTTGCTCGTGCAGCCATCGCCGGTCATACGTGAATAAGCTGTGCAGCAGCATTCGACCGTCATCGGGGAGGATGTTATATGAGCGTTCGAAGAAGGCGGGATACCGCTCCTTCTTAAAGGCATCGAGCGCCTCAAAGCTAACGATCCGGTCGACCTTCTCTTCGAATTCTTCCCAGCCTTGCAGTCGAGCCTCGGCGTGCCGCTTCGTCAGGATTTCGGCGAGTCTGGCTTTGCTGCGCGCGCAATGGTTGCGGCTGAGGGTGAGGCCGATGACGTTGACGTCGTACTTCTCAACCGCCCGGACCAGCGCCCCGCCCCAGCCGCAACCTACGTCGAGCAACGTCATCCCGGGTGCGAGGTTCAGCTTGTCCAGGGCTAGGTCTAATTTTGCTAGTTGGGCCTCTTCGAGGGTCATGTCGTCGCGCTCGAAATATGCGCAGGTGTAAACCCAGGTGGGGTCAAGGAAAAGGGCGAAAAAGTCGTCCGAGATGTCGTATGCCGATTGCGACTCTTCGTAGTATGGCCTCAGTTTGGCCATGTGAAGTGACCTCCTACACTCACCGTACAACTTCGCGAGTTGGTATGACTTTATTGGTTAACTGGCTTTGGCAAAGTTGCTCATTAATACGCCGACCGCCTGATCCCACAGTTGTTGCGGTAGATCATGGCCCATTCCGTCGAATAACACCAGTCGGGCGCCGGTGATGGCGCGGGCGACGGCGCGGCCGCTGGAGGGCCGCACCAGTTTGTCGGCTCGGCCATGAATCACCACAGTCGGTGCGATTATGCGTTGGTTATAGTGCAGCAGGCTGCCGCTGCCCAGGATCGCGCTAAACTGTCGACTGACACCCAACGGGTAGAAACTGCGGTCGTATATCTCGGCAGCGTTGGTGCGGACTTGTTCTTCAGGCATGCGGTAGAGTGGACTGCCGGTGATTTTGGTGACCCGCACGACGTTATCGACGACCACGTCGCGCCGCGATCCGGTCGGCGGGCCGGTGAGAAGCGCCAGCAAGGCGCGCGGGGCGGGTGGCGGCAGGAATGGGCGATTGTTGCTGGAGAAGAAGACGGCTAGACTCCTTGTTCGCGTGGGGAATCGTGCCGCGAAGATTTGGGCAATCATGCCGCCCATCGATGCCCCGACGATGTGGGCCCGTTCAATGCTGAGGTGATCTAGCAGGGCGACGGCGTCATCGGTCATGTCCTCAAGCGTGTACGCACACGCGTTGCGCTGGCCGAGCCAGAAGCGGATCAGCCGTGCGGTCAGTGGCTGACTGGGGCAGGGCTGCTCAGTGCTGTCAGTCCTGCTGGAAAGCCCAACATCGCGGTTGTCGTACCGAACGACTCGTAGCCCCTGAGCGACGAGCTTTTCGCAGAAGGCGGTCCGCCACAGCACCAGTTGGGCACCCAGCCCCATGATCAGCAGTACCGGCGGGTCATCGACGTTGCCCATGTCCTCGTAGTACAGCTTCAAGTCGCCCGAGGTGGCGTAACCGCTACGGACTTCCACTAGATCTCCACATCGGATTGATGCTCACGGCTGACTTCGACCATAAAGTTTGCGAAGTACCCTGTCAGCTCCGGATCCAACATTATCTGCCATTCCGGCGCCAGCAGCTTCATGTACCGCTCGACGTAGAGGAATTGCTTGCCGATCAGCACCAGTTCGCGGGGCAACTTAACGTTGTAGGCGTCGGACAGCGCCGACAGCTGCCGGCCGATATCGGTGTAGGACATGTCGCCGAGGGTTTTCATGGCCAGAGGCGTGGTGAAGTTTTCCAGGTCTTTGGCAGCCCGAGCCTCGGGTTTCACGGTGCCCACGGCGCCCATCAACACGACGATTTTGCCAGCAGCAGCGTGGTCCTTTTTCACCAGCAGGGCAAATACCAGTTCGCGTAGTAACCACCGGGTGCGCGGATCGATGCGGCCCATGATCCCGAAGTCGAAGAACACGATGCGACCTTGGTCGTCAACATGCAGGTTGCCCGCGTGCAGGTCGCCATGGAACAGGCCGTGTCGCAGACCGCCCTCAAACACCGAGAACAATAGCGCCTTGACCAGCTCGACGCCGTCGAAGCCAGACTTGCGGATGGCATCCGCATTGTCTATGCGGATGCCATGTACCTGCTCCATCGTCAACACCCGTTCGCCCGTGAATTCCCAGTGCACCTTCGGTACGCGGATGTTCTTGCCTAGCGGCGAGGTGTGCAGGTATGAGCCCCACGCTTCCATCGACTGTGCCTCGAGACGGAAATTCAGCTCTTCGGCAAGGTTGTCGGAAAAATCCGCTACGACGTCTTGCGCCGAGAGCCGACGGCCCAGCTTGGCTAGTTCGACTGCTTGCGCGAAGCGCTTCAGGATTTGCAGGTCGGCGGCGACTCGGCGTCGGATGCCGGGTCGCTGGATCTTTACGACGACGTGCTCGCCGCTGTGCAGGATCGCGGAATGTACCTGAGCGATGGACGCCGACGCGAACGGCTCTTCGGAGAAGCTGGCGAACAGTTTGGAAGGCGCGTCGCCAAGCTCCTCGACGAACAGCTTGTGCACCTCGTTCGTGTCGGCTGGTGGCACTTGGTCGAGCAGGCCACGGAATTCGCGCGCCAGCGACTCACCAAATGCGCTGGGGCTGGACGCTATGATCTGTCCGAACTTAACGTACGTCGGCCCTAGGTTAGCAAAGGTCTGCGGGATTTCCCTGATCACCTTTTGCTGCCACGGACCCTTGCCCGCCAGCTTGGTTGCGACGCGAGCGGCAGCGCGGGTGATTTGCCAATATGTGGCTGCTATCCGGGCCGCTTCGACAGGTAAGGGCACTCGGTCTAGCTTGACCACCTGGTGGTTATTGGTGGAACTCATTCTGTGTAGTGTGCCAAACTGGTGGTGTTGGGTCCCAATTCAGTGTGACGCCAGGGCGTCACTGACTACCTACTCTAAATTACGATGATTTCCTAGAACACCGGGCCTGTTCATCAGTGAGGCTATAGGACATCGCGAAGAAAGCACTCTGGTGAAAGGCCAAGAACGCGCGCAGGGTGCTGTGTTCGTCGGCTACGGGGGAGGCGAGGACGGGCATGGTCAAATCCTAAAGTGGTCTGTTTGTCCGAGACGGGAACCTACCACCGGCTAGTGTCGTAACGTGCGGGTATCCAGGTTGTTTCGGCGAAGTTATCGGAACTGTTCGTTGGGTCACCGGCGTCAGGGAAGTGGCCGATGCAGCGGGGTGGGCATTTCACCTAGGTACCGCCGCGCTTGCGAGGACGATCGCCTCGGTTGTGGTGGTGTGGGATCTAGACTTCGTCGTGGTCGGCGATGGCGTCCCTAAATTTGGTCGGTTGCTTTTCGGCTAGCTGTACGCGGTGTTGGCCAACTACGCAGGGCTGGATTTTGGGCTGACCTGCATGTGATGTTGGCTGAGCTCGGTGGCAAGGTCGGTCTGGTTGGTGCCGCCAGGCTCGAGGGGCTGTAGTGCGGACCGTGATGGCAGGACTACCGCGTTAATGTTTTGGTTGATGCCGGGGCATCGCACTATTGTGATAGTTGATCCACCTAAGACCGTCAGTGACCGAAAGAGTCGGTTGAAGGCTCGGTAACATCCCGGGCGGCCCACGCAGGAGGACGAGGCACCCCCGCCGGCGTGCGCCGGCGTATTTTAACGCCCCGGCCGCTTCCTGCTCCGGGGCGTTCGTCATTCTCCCCGGTAGGTTGCAGACTCCAGTCGCAACCCGACTTTCACCTCAGGAGGTATGCATGGCTAGGGCTGACAAGGCCACCGCCGTTGCAAACATCGCCGAGCAGTTTAAGGCTGCGACGGCAGCGTTGATTACCGAATATCGCGGCTTGACGGTGGCTAACTTGGCCGAGCTGCGCCGGTCGCTCACGGGTTCGGCCAGCTATGCGGTGGCCAAGAACACGCTCATTAAGCGGGCGGCCTCCGAAGTCGGCATCGAGGGGCTCGACGAGTTATTCGCCGGCCCGACGGCGATCGCGTTCGTCACCGGTGAGCCGGTCGATGCCGCCAAGGCCATCAAGACGTTCGCCAAGGAACACAAGGCGCTGGTGATTAAGGGAGGCTACATGGATGGCCATCCGATGACTGTCGCCGAAGTCGAGCGCATCGCCGACCTGGAGTCCCGTGAGGTGTTGCTAGCCAAACTGGCCGGCGCCATGAAGGGCACCTTCGCCAAGGCGATCGGACTATTCAATGCGCCGACCTCGCAGATGGCAAGGCTCACCGCCGCATTGCAGGAAAAGAAAGCTTTCGAACCGGCCTCAGCCGAATAGCCAAGCACCAGAAATCAAGGAAGGACCCCACCCCCATGTCAAAGCTCTCTAGTGACGAACTGCTGGACGTGTTCAAGGAAATGACCTTGTTGGAACTTTCGGACTTCGTCAAAAAGTTCGAGGAGACCTTCGAGGTCACCGCGGCCGCTCCGGTCTCTGTTGCCGTTGCTGGTGCACCCGCGGCCGGCGAGGCCGGCGAAGCTGCCGAGGAACAGTCCGAGTTCGACGTCATTCTCGAAAGCGCCGGCGACAAGAAGATCGGCGTCATAAAGGTTGTTCGCGAGATCGTCTCTGGCCTTGGCCTCAAGGAGGCCAAGGACCTGGTCGACGGCGTGCCCAAGCTGCTGCTGGAGAAGGTCGCCAAGGAGGCCGCCGACGACGCCAAGGCCAAACTCGAGGCCACCGGCGCCACTGTCAGTGTCAAGTAAGGTCAATTCGCGAACACCCTGGAATCCGCGCAGGGCCTGGGGTTTCGTGTTTTCAGTTCACGCTGGCCGCCGGGCGTTGCGATTGATGCACGCGCGCCTGGGTGAATCGCCTAAAGCGGCAAGCAGATTCGAGCTCATTGAGCCACGTACCGGATCGACGGCAGCGCTGTCGTTGCCGTAGTACCCGGCCAGATCCAGCATCATAAAAACCTGTGTATCAGTGCTCTAGAATTGGGCGGGTTACGGCTACCATTATTTCGTCGTCAGCTGCTGAACATCAGGAGATACTCTGAAAATATCAGTGGACGCTCGGTGAGATAGCGGCGGTAAACAGAGCTGATGGCCGCCAGGTCAGCGATTTGTGATACCGTTAACACGGTGCCGAACTGCTGCAAGCCCCCTCGGCGATCGGCGTACGTATGCCGCCAAAATGGTTGTATACTGCTATCGCCCAGGTGCTGGCTGCGCCGGCTATCTTGCGGATTTGCAGAGCATCGGGCTCGTGGTGGTTGAGCAGCCCGACCACGGTATGTGGCATCTCATCACGAGTACTGCTTTCGGGCTCTGCAGTCATTTCCGAGGCTACACTTTGTTATCTGGTAGAATTTATGATGTCTGTAACATTTCTGTAACATTGAAGTAATGGCGTTACAGAATTTTTTAGTCGTTATTTACGAGCAAATCGCCGAATCCGAGAATTACCGTATCTCGAAGACTTCCTAAGACTTCCTGGAGCAGGTTTCTGCTGAAGTGACTGATACCGATCTGGCGGTGATCGGGTGCATTCCAGAGCATCTGGACAGGCGATACCTAATGCAACGGGCCCAATCGCCTACCGAGGTCGATCCGGCTTCGTATCACTGGTCTATCCCCGCGACGGCATAGTGTATGGAGTAGCTTTGTGCGACAGGAAAGCCTGCTGATACTGCCTACCGCTGGGTCCTGCAGCCCGACTATCTGTGCCTCCCCCGGTGAGCTGCTGCCCGGCCGGCTTGACCCGCGAGCGGACCCTGCAGTACTCGGTCATTGACATCCAGGGTCGCGATCGCCATCCGGTTGACATCAATGTGTCGGGGTAGCCGATGATGTATGACTTTGCGCTGACCAAGCAATTATACTCAATAATTTATATAATTTATGATCTGCCAGCGATGTTCGACCCCTTACTGCTGGTGCTGTGTACGGCTGTGCTGAGCTGGTTGCAATTGCCTGCTTAGGTGCTAAGGCTGCCACAGGGGTGAATAGGAGAAGAGTCCGCCCCCCTCAGTCCGGTTGCGGCTTGAGCCAACCGCGTCGCGCAGTCGGCCGGTCATACATGTGGTACCCCGAACTATCCGTCGCACATCGGTATTATGTCCCGTGGAGGGCGACATAATACCGCCGGTAAAGCCCCCAGTCCAGTGGCTCAATATCGATCACTGCTACCTAATGTTATCTGTTCAACGGTATATTATCTGCTCAACCCCTACTCTAAAATCCGGATAGGAGTGGAGGTGCTGGTGCTTGACATGGTGCACCACTCAACGGATGTTTGACCGCGATCGGAGCGAGCTCGCCCATCCTGGACCGTTGGAGGATCAATCTGACAACCGGTGAGGTCGGCACCGAATACCGCGACGATCGTCGCAGGAGTTTCACCTGATCAACTAGAACTGCACGGGCTATCGGCACCGATGTGGGCTACATCGTCGACGTCGACGGCGGGTTTGTCACGGAAGACAATATGTCGACGTCCTTCTGTAAGCATGACTACGCGAGCGGATCCAGCGACGTCGCGTGCTCGACCCCCAACTTGCTCTTCGGCAAGATGTCCTTTTTGATCAATTCGGGTGCTGTCGCCGAAGACGACAGTGTCCTGATGGGCTTGGGGTATCACCGTGGCCGTAACGAGGGCTAATTGCTGTTGGCTAGATGTATCGACCATCGAGACGGTGGCCACGGTGTATCTGCCCCAGCGAATACCAATGGGCTGTCACGGCAACTGGGCGCCAAGTGTCTGACGCGGCGCTGCTGCGATCTTCCCCGCGTTGTCGGGTAGGTTTGGCTGCACCGGCTTTTCGTGGCGCTGTGCAACAGTGATGTCCTGTCTTAATAGTGCGCTACAGTGACTCACACCACACAATAAGGGCAGGTGGCAGCGATTGGTGGCGACGGAAGGATGCCCATGGGCGTTGCGATCGAAGTTAAGGGACTAACCAAGTCTTTTGGATCTTCGAGGATTTGGGAAGACGTCACGCTTGACATTCCCGCAGGAGAGGTCAGTGTGTTACTCGGGCCGTCGGGTACCGGCAAATCAGTGTTCTTGAAGTCCCTCATCGGTCTGTTGCGGCCGGAACGTGGCTCGATCCTAATTGATGGTACGGACATCATCGAATGTTCAGCCAAGGAACTCTACGAGATCCGCACACTGTTCGGCGTGCTATTCCAGGACGGCGCGCTGTTCGGCTCGATGAACCTCTACGACAACACTGCGTTCCCATTGCGTGAGCACACCAAGAAAAAGGAAAGCGAGATCCGTGACATCGTCATGGAGAAGCTGCAGCTGGTCGGCCTTGGTGGGGACGAGAAGAAGTTCCCCGGCGAGATCTCCGGCGGTATGCGCAAGCGTGCCGGTCTAGCGCGAGCCTTGGTTCTTGACCCGCAGATCATTCTGTGCGACGAGCCCGACTCGGGTCTGGACCCGGTCCGTACCGCTTACCTGAGTCAGCTGATCATGGACATCAATGCCCAGATTGATGCGACCATCCTAATCGTGACGCACAACGTCAACATCGCCCGCACTGTGCCCGACAACATGGGCATGTTGTTCCGCAAGCATCTGGTAATGTTCGGACCCCGTGAGGTGCTGCTAACCAGCGACGAGCCGGTTGTACGGCAATTCCTCAACGGCCGTCGTATCGGCCCGATTGGGATGTCCGAGGAGAAGGACGAGTCCACCATGGCTGAAGAGGCAGCTTTGCTCGAAGCAGGTCACTACGCGGGTGGCGCCGAGGAAGTCGAGGGTGTGCCGCCGCAGATCACCGTGACACCGGGGATGCCGAAGCGCAAAGCGGTCGCACGCCGCCAGGCCCGGGTGCGGGCGATGTTGCCTACACTGCCCAAGGGTGCCCAGGCGGCGATCCTCGATGATCTCGAGGGCGCCCACAATTACCAAGCGCACGAATTCGGCGACTAAGTGCGCTAGTCTGGCCATCCCCCGATGGGCATCCAGGCAAACCGCGTTTACTGGGTCCATAAGATGCGCTCTGGCCATTTATCGCCACTTGGCGTAACTTGCCTGCGCTGCCCCCTTGACGGCAGAGACTAAACGGGTCAGTCTGTTGAATAGTTATCTGTACACGAGGAAAGTCGAGATACTAGCCAGCGCCTATACCTCGTGGGGTCGGTTGTTATTGGGTAGTTGAGAAATGCGCCGTCCTGCGTTATTGTTGGGTCTTGCGCTGGCTACTTCCTGCCCACCTCACCCGCCGTTTTGATACCGTGGTCTTAGCGCGAGCCCTCTAGGTGGCTCAGCTATTCGGTTGCGCGCGTGAGATCTGGGCCGGGTTGTTCGCCGGCCTAACTAACATGACTATCGCGGCGAACCGGCGTACACCAGTTTTCTGGAGTTCACTGTTGAGCCGCACGAGGTGCTGGAAGGATGCATCTTGCCAGATTTCGGCCAGAGCAAGACAGACGTTAGTCCTAGCCAGAGTCGCCCCCAAAGTTCGCCCAACAACTCCGTGCCCGGCGCGCCCAACCGAATTTCATTTGCCAAGCTCCGCGAACCGCTTGAGGTTCCGGGGCTACTTGATGTGCAGACTGATTCATTTGAGTGGTTGATCGGATCGCCGTGCTGGCGTGCAGCGGCCGCAAGCCGCGGCGATCTCAAGCCGGTGGGTGGTCTCGAAGAGGTGCTCTACGAGCTGTCGCCGATCGAGGATTTCTCCGGCTCAATGTCATTGTCTTTCTCCGATCCCCGTTTTGACGAAGTCAAGGCGCCCGTCGAAGAGTGCAAAGACAAGGACATGACGTACGCGGCCCCGCTGTTCGTCACGGCCGAGTTCATCAACAACAACACCGGGGAGATCAAGAGCCAGACGGTGTTTATGGGCGACTTCCCTATGATGACTGAGAAGGGAACCTTCATCATCAACGGGACCGAGCGTGTCGTCGTTAGCCAGCTGGTGCGCTCCCCTGGAGTATACTTCGACGAGACGATCGACAAGTCCACAGAAAAGACGCTGCATAGTGTCAAGGTGATTCCCAGCCGCGGTGCCTGGTTGGAATTCGATGTCGATAAACGCGACACCGTCGGTGTCCGCATTGACCGGAAGCGCCGGCAACCCGTCACGGTGCTTCTCAAAGCGCTAGGTTGGACCAGTGAGCAGATCACCGAGCGTTTCGGTTTCTCCGAGATCATGCGCTCGACGCTGGAGAAGGACAACACAGTTGGCACCGACGAGGCGCTGCTAGACATCTATCGTAAGTTGCGCCCAGGTGAGCCGCCGACTAAGGAGTCCGCGCAGACGCTGTTGGAGAACCTGTTCTTCAAGGAGAAACGCTACGACCTGGCCAGGGTTGGTCGTTACAAGGTCAACAAGAAGCTCGGGTTGCACGCCGGTGAGTTGATCACGTCGTCCACGCTGACCGAAGAGGATGTCGTCGCCACCATAGAGTACCTGGTTCGTCTGCATGAGGGTCAGTCGACAATGACTGTCCCAGGTGGGGTAGAAGTGCCAGTGGAAACTGACGATATCGACCACTTCGGCAACCGCCGGCTGCGCACGGTCGGCGAATTGATCCAGAACCAGATCCGGGTCGGTATGTCGCGGATGGAGCGGGTGGTCCGGGAGCGGATGACCACCCAGGACGTCGAGGCGATCACGCCGCAGACGCTGATCAATATCCGTCCGGTGGTCGCCGCTATCAAGGAATTCTTCGGCACCAGCCAGCTGTCGCAGTTCATGGATCAGAACAACCCTCTGTCGGGCCTGACCCACAAGCGCCGGCTGTCGGCGCTGGGCCCGGGTGGTTTGTCGCGTGAGCGTGCCGGGCTAGAGGTCCGTGACGTGCACCCTTCGCACTACGGCCGGATGTGCCCGATCGAGACTCCGGAGGGCCCGAACATAGGTCTGATCGGTTCATTGTCGGTGTACGCGCGGGTCAACCCCTTCGGGTTCATCGAAACACCGTACCGCAAAGTGGTTGACGGTGTGGTCAGCGACGAGATCGAATACTTGACCGCTGACGAGGAAGACCGCCATGTCGTGGCGCAGGCCAACTCGCCGATCGACGAGGCCGGCCGCTTCCTCGAGCCGCGCGTGTTGGTGCGCCGCAAGGCGGGCGAGGTGGAGTACGTGGCCTCGTCCGAGGTGGATTACATGGATGTCTCGCCACGCCAGATGGTGTCGGTGGCCACAGCGATGATTCCGTTCCTTGAGCACGACGACGCCAACCGTGCCCTGATGGGCGCTAACATGCAGCGCCAAGCGGTTCCGTTGGTGCGCAGCGAAGCACCGTTGGTGGGTACCGGTATGGAGTTGCGCGCGGCCATCGACGCTGGCCACGTCGTCGTTGCGGAGAAGTCCGGGGTGATCGAGGAGGTTTCCGCCGACTACATCACCGTGATGGCCGATGACGGCACCCGGCGGACTTATCGGATGCGTAAGTTCGCGCGCTCCAACCACGGCACCTGCGCCAACCAGTCCCCGATCGTGGATGCGGGGGATCGGGTCGAGGCCGGCCAAGTGATTGCTGACGGTCCGTGCACTGAGAACGGCGAGATGGCGTTGGGCAAGAACTTGCTGGTGGCGATCATGCCGTGGGAGGGTCACAACTACGAGGATGCGATCATCCTGTCTAACCGACTGGTCGAAGAGGACGTGCTTACTTCGATTCACATTGAGGAGCATGAGATCGACGCCCGTGACACCAAGCTGGGTGCTGAGGAGATCACCCGGGACATTCCCAACGTCTCCGATGAGGTGCTAGCCGACTTGGACGAGCGGGGCATCGTGCGGATTGGCGCGGAGGTTCGTGACGGTGATATCCTGGTTGGCAAGGTCACCCCGAAGGGGGAAACTGAGCTGACACCGGAAGAGCGGTTGCTGCGGGCGATCTTCGGCGAAAAGGCCCGCGAGGTCCGTGACACGTCGCTGAAGGTGCCACACGGCGAATCCGGCAAGGTGATCGGCATTCGGGTGTTCTCCCATGAGGATGACGACGAGCTGCCCGCCGGCGTCAACGAGCTGGTCCGTGTCTACGTAGCCCAGAAGCGCAAGATCTCTGACGGTGACAAGCTGGCTGGGCGGCACGGCAACAAGGGCGTGATCGGCAAGATCCTGCCTGCCGAGGATATGCCGTTTCTGCCAGACGGCACCCCGGTGGACATCATCCTCAACACTCACGGGGTGCCGCGGCGGATGAACGTCGGTCAGATCTTGGAAACCCACCTTGGGTGGGTAGCCAAGTCCGGCTGGAAGATCGACGTGGCCGGCGGTATACCGGATTGGGCGGTCAACTTGCCTGAGGAGTTGTTGCACGCTGCGCCCAACCAGATCGTGTCGACCCCGGTGTTCGACGGCGCCAAGGAAGAGGAACTACAGGGCCTGTTGTCCTCCACGTTGCCCAACCGCGACGGCGATGTGATGGTGGGCGGCGACGGCAAGGCGGTGCTCTTCGATGGGCGCAGCGGTGAGCCGTTCCCTTATCCGGTGACGGTTGGCTACATGTACATCATGAAGCTGCACCACTTGGTGGACGACAAGATCCACGCCCGCTCCACCGGCCCGTACTCGATGATTACCCAGCAGCCGTTGGGTGGTAAGGCACAGTTCGGTGGCCAGCGATTCGGTGAGATGGAGTGCTGGGCCATGCAGGCCTACGGTGCGGCCTACACGCTGCAGGAGCTGTTGACCATCAAGTCCGACGACACCGTCGGTCGGGTCAAGGTTTACGAGGCTATCGTTAAGGGTGAGAACATCCCCGAGCCGGGCATCCCCGAGTCGTTCAAGGTGCTGCTCAAGGAGTTACAGTCGCTGTGTCTCAACGTCGAGGTGCTGTCGTCCGACGGTGCGGCGATCGAGTTGCGCGAAGGTGAGGATGAGGACCTCGAGCGGGCTGCGGCCAACCTCGGTATCAACTTGTCCCGCAACGAATCGGCGTCCATAGAAGATCTGGCTTAGCGAACTTGGCATTATCGTCACTAAACCCGCAAGGGGAAAGGGAGTTACGTGCTAGACGTCAACTTCTTCGATGAACTCCGCATTGGCCTGGCTACCGCGGAGGACATTCGTCAATGGTCTTACGGCGAGGTTAAGAAGCCAGAGACCATCAACTATCGTACGCTCAAACCTGAGAAGGATGGCCTGTTCTGTGAGAAGATCTTCGGACCTACTCGCGACTGGGAGTGCTACTGCGGCAAATACAAGCGGGTGCGTTTCAAGGGTATCATCTGTGAGCGTTGTGGCGTCGAGGTGACTCGCGCCAAGGTGCGTCGTGAGCGGATGGGCCATATCGAGCTGGCCGCACCTGTCACGCACATCTGGTACTTCAAAGGTGTACCGTCGCGCCTGGGCTATCTGCTCGACCTGGCCCCGAAGGACCTTGAGAAGATTATCTACTTCGCCGCGTACGTGATCACCACGGTCGATGAGGAGATGCGGCACAACGAGCTGTCGACGCTCGAGGCTGAAATGATGGTGGAGCGCAAGTCTGTTGAGGATCAGCGCGATGCCGACCTGGAAGCTCGTGCTCAGAAATTAGAGGCCGACTTGGCTGCGCTGGAGGCTGAGGGTGCCAAGGCAGACGCCAGGCGTAAGTTCCGGGATGGCGGTGAGCGCGAGATGCGCCAGCTCCGTGAGCGTGCGCAGCGTGAGCTGGATCGTTTAGAAGATATCTGGAGCACCTTTACCAAGCTGGCTCCCAAGCAGCTGATCGTTGACGAAAATCTCTATCGTGAATTGGTCGACCGTTATGGCGAATACTTCACTGGCGCCATGGGTGCGGAGTCTATTCAGAAGTTGATGCAGGACTTTGACATCGAGGCCGAGGCTGAGTCGCTGCGTGAAGTGATTCGAAACGGTAAGGGGCAAAAGAAGCTTCGGGCGCTAAAGCGACTGAAGGTAGTCGCTGCCTTCCAACAGTCAGGCAACTCGCCAATGGGCATGGTGCTCGACGCTGTCCCGGTCATACCGCCGGAACTGCGCCCGATGGTGCAGCTCGACGGTGGCCGGTTTGCCACGTCCGACTTGAACGACCTGTACCGCCGGGTGATCAACCGTAACAACCGGCTGAAAAGGTTAATCGATCTGGGTGCGCCCGATATCATTGTCAACAACGAGAAGCGGATGCTGCAGGAGTCTGTGGACGCGCTGTTCGACAATGGACGCCGGGGAAGACCTGTTACGGGGCCGGGCAACCGTCCACTGAAGTCGCTGTCTGATCTGCTCAAGGGCAAGCAAGGCCGGTTTCGGCAGAACCTGCTTGGTAAGCGTGTTGATTACTCGGGCCGTAGCGTCATCGTGGTCGGCCCGCAGCTCAAGTTGCACCAGTGTGGATTGCCCAAGCTGATGGCGCTGGAGCTGTTCAAGCCGTTCGTGATGAAGCGGTTGGTTGATCTCAATCACGCGCAAAACATCAAGAGCGCCAAGCGAATGGTGGAGCGGCAGCGGCCTCAGGTGTGGGATGTGCTCGAAGAGGTCATCGCGGAGCATCCGGTGCTGCTGAACCGTGCGCCCACCCTGCACCGACTGGGTATCCAAGCTTTCGAGCCGATGCTTGTGGAAGGCAAGGCTATTCAGCTGCATCCGTTGGTGTGTGAGGCGTTCAACGCCGACTTCGACGGTGATCAGATGGCGGTGCATCTGCCTCTGAGTGCCGAAGCGCAGGCCGAGGCCCGCATTCTGATGCTGTCGAGTAACAACATCTTGTCACCCGCCTCCGGCCGCCCACTGGCTATGCCGCGACTGGACATGGTGACTGGACTATATTACCTTACCACCGCGGTCGACGGCGACACTGGCGCCTACCGGCCGGCAGCCGAGGATCGTCCAGAGTCGGGTGTGTACTCTTCTCCGGCCGAAGCGATTATGGCGGCCGACCGCGGGGTGCTTTCGGTGCGGGCTAAGATCAAAGTCCAGTTAACTCAGGTGCGTCCGCCGGCCGACATCGAGGCTAGATGGTTCGGCGCCAATGGTTGGCGTCCAGGAGATCCGTGGATAGCCGATACCACGCTGGGTCGGGTGATGTTCAACGAACTACTGCCGCTGGGCTATCCGTTTGTTAACAAGCAGATGCATAAGAAAGTGCAGGCCGCTATCATCAACGACTTAGCCGAGCGCTACCCGATGATAGTCGTCGCGCAGACTGTCGACAAGCTCAAGGACGCCGGTTTCTACTGGGCGACCCGCAGCGGCGTTACGGTCTCGATGGCTGACGTGTTGGTTCCGCCGCGTAAGAAGGAGATCCTCGACCACTACGAGGAGCGTGCCGACAAAGTCGAAAAGCAGTTCCAACGTGGCGCTTTGAACCACGACGAACGCAATGAGGCGCTGGTGGAGATCTGGAAAGAAGCCACCGACGAGGTCGGTCAGGCGCTGCGGGACCACTACCCGGTCGACAACCCGATCATCACAATCGTTGATTCCGGTGCCACGGGTAACTTCACCCAAACCCGGGCGCTGGCCGGCATGAAGGGTTTGGTGACCAACCCTAAGGGTGAGTTCATTCCGCGCCCGGTCAAGTCATCGTTCCGCGAGGGTCTGACTGTGTTGGAGTACTTCATCAACACCCATGGTGCTCGAAAGGGCTTGGCTGACACCGCGTTGCGTACCGCCGACTCGGGGTACCTGACCCGTCGTCTGGTGGACGTGTCGCAAGACGTCATCGTCCGCGAACACGACTGCCAGACTGAGCGCGGCATTGTCGTTGAGCTGGCCGTGCGTGTGCCCGATGGCAGCCTGATCCGCGAGCTGTACATCGAAACGTCGGCATACGCAAGGACTTTGGGCGCCAACGCGGTCGACGAAGCTGGCAACGTGATCGTCGCGCGTGGTGAGGACCTGGGTGACCCGGAGATCGATGCCTTGCTGGCGGCGGGCATCACGCAGGTCAAGGTGCGCTCAGTGCTGACCTGTACCACCGGCACCGGTGTATGCGCTACATGCTACGGGCGTTCGATGGCTACCGGCAAGCTGGTCGACATCGGTGAGGCCGTCGGTATTGTCGCGGCCCAGTCCATCGGTGAGCCCGGCACGCAGCTGACCATGCGTACCTTCCACCAAGGCGGTGTCGGTGAGGACATCACCGGTGGTTTGCCTCGGGTTCAGGAGCTGTTCGAGGCCCGGGTGCCGCGTGGCAAGGCGCCGATTGCCGACGTTACTGGGCGAGTCCGTCTCGAGGACGGTGAACGCTTCTACAAGATCACTATTGTTCCCGACGACGGTGGAGAAGAAGTCGTCTACGATAAGCTTTCCAAGCGCCAACGGCTGCGGGTGTTCAAGCACGCAGACGGTTCCGAGCGAGTGCTTTCCGACGGTGACTACGTCGAGGTGGGTCAGCAGTTGATGGAAGGTTCCGCTGACCCGCACGAGGTGCTGCGCGTGCAAGGCCCTCGCGAGGTGCAGATCCATCTGGTGCGCGAGGTTCAAGAGGTGTACCGTGCGCAGGGTGTGTCGATCCACGACAAGCACATCGAGGTGATCGTTCGCCAGATGCTGCGCCGGGTCACCATCATCGACTCGGGTTCGACGGAATTCCTGCCCGGCTCGTTGATCGACCGTGCGGAGTTCGAGTCGGAGAATCGTCGGGTGGTGGCCGAGAGTGGCGAGCCCGCTGCCGGCCGTCCGGTGCTGATGGGTATCACCAAGGCGTCGTTGGCCACCGACTCGTGGTTGTCTGCGGCGTCGTTCCAGGAGACGACGCGGGTGTTGACCGATGCGGCGATCAACTGCCGCAGCGATAAGCTCAACGGTCTTAAGGAGAACGTGATCATCGGAAAGTTGATCCCGGCCGGTACCGGTATTAACCGGTACCGCAACATCCAGGTGCAGCCCACCGAGGAGGCCCGCGCCTCGGCGTACACGATTCCATCCTACGAGGATCAGTACTACAGTCCGGACTTCGGCCAGGCCACCGGTGCTGCCGTTCCACTGGACGACTACGGCTACAGCGACTACCGTTAGTCGGCAACGAAAAACTCCGGTTAGTGACCGGAGTCTCTTCCGTGTGCTGCATCAATACGTCCGCGACATTAACACCAGCCAAGGAGCCATCACTTGATTGGCGCATCTGTCTGTGCCGGTTATGTCCGAATTCGAAAGTCGTCTATCGGTTATCTGCCTGATGTAGACGGGTGAACTCGCATGACTTCCAAGGATCAGCGGGTGGCTTGCTTCCCAGCACCGGCGTGGGCGCTGGTGCTTGTTGTGCCCCCAAAGAGTTAGACACCCATGGCCACATTGTGACGGTAGCGCTGGGCGTAGGCATCTTTCGCTAAACTGGGCGGTGTGCTCATCGGTTCGCATGTCAGCTCCACCGATCCGCTCGCCGCAGCGGAGGTTGAAGGCGCTGACGTAGTGCAGATTTTCCTCGGTAACCCGCAGAGCTGGAAGGCGCCCACACTGCGTAGCGATGCCGATGTTCTGAAGGCTACGGCTTTGCCGGTGTACGTTCATGCGCCCTACTTGATCAACGTCGCGTCGGCTAACAGCCGCGTGCGGATCCCATCACGCAAGATCCTGCAGCAAACTTGTGACGCAGCCGCCGACATCGGCGCTGCTGCCGTGGTCGTGCATGGTGGGTACGTCGCCGATGACAATGACCTCGAGGATGGTTTCCAACGCTGGCGTAAAGCACTCGACCAACTGCAAACTGACGTTCCGGTCTACCTCGAAAACACGGCCGGCGGCGATCACGCGATGGCTCGCCGCTTTGATACCATCGCCCGACTCTGGGATGTTATTGGTGAAACCGGTATCGGTTTTTGCCTGGACACCTGTCATGCTTGGGCGGCTGGCGAGGGGCTGATTCATGTTGTGGATCGCATCAAGGCCATCACTGGTCGGATCGACCTGGTGCACTGCAATGATTCCAAGGACGAAGCGGGTTCTGGTCGTGACCGTCACGCCAACTTGGGTAGTGGTCAAATCGATGCCGAGTTGCTGGTAGCAGCAGTCAAGGTAGCGGGTGCGCCGGTGATCTGCGAAACCGCCGAGGAAGGTCGCAAAGACGACATTGCGTTCTTGCGCGAAAAGACCAGCGGCTGACGCAGCAGCGGGATCGCTCCGTCTACTCGAGGGCGTTCATGGTCCCCTTCCCCAATGCCTCCGCGTTAGTGTGACGTGTATTATGCGATTGTCGGAGAAATCTAATGTATTAGGTGGACATGTCAGACACACATGTCGTCCACCAATCAGGTTACGCTGCTGGCCCACTACAACCCGGCGATCTTCCCGGCGCTTGTCGAGGTCCTAATCGCGAGGGCGGTCTGTGTGGCCTGAGAAGATAAACGAAGTTGGGAGCGATTTACGCCCACCATGAGCCCAGCGTTGGGGCGAGCTCACCGACCGCAACCAGCCCTGTCCTGCACACTTACGACCGATGTGGGTGACTGCGTCGATGAGTTGCAATACGACCCAGCCCACTACGAGACGATGCGCACGGCGATCTCCCACAGCATGTAAGCTGCGCCGTGGTCCGACGAGTAGCCAGGGCGTATGTGGTGCTTGTCATCATGGCCTCGGTATGGACCATCGAGCCAGGGCATATGTGCCTGATTGCGATGATCTACGCTACTATCTTGACGCTGCGGTATACCTCCCGAGTTGGTGGCGGTCTATGAGTTGTTGCTGACCAGTAGCGAGTACGACCCAGAACTAAAACTGGCCACCACGAAGCGTGTGTTATTACCGTGGACATGTTTATGACTGATACCCAGGGGGCTCCGATGTCCGCGATGGCATGAACCCAGGCGGGACCCCAAACGCCGACGGTAAATGCAGCTTCACGGGCCACTAGTGGTTCATCTTGGTATCAATGTTCGACATCTTTTTGGCATTCCCCTGCCAACGGCCGGACTGTCGTACTTCATGTTGTCGGCGGGTGCTCCCCGATGGCACCTGCAACCAGGATGTTCTTTTGCAGCGATTCAAGGACCAGCTCAATAACCATGCCACTGCCTCGAGTGAGTTTGAATACGACGGTGTCACTGCCTGGTTAGTAAGTGAAAAGGGACGTGGGGGACTTGACGATATACCATCGAGATGGTCAACCGCATCTGGGTTGGACCCCACCCTGGGCAGTGCCACCACATGCGTACCGGTGTGACTCGAACCATGCGGCATGCTAAAGGCATTCGGTGCCTATCTGATCAACCAGCAGCTGATGTGCAACGTGCTGGAGGCCCTGGTCGTTGAGGTTGGGGACTCCACGATAGTCGTGATGCGGATGGGGTCCAGTGCTTCCCCGACAATGCGGTGCGTGGAAAATAGACAGAGGCGCTACCTGATGGGTATTTGGGAGGGTTCAGGAAACGGTCAGCGCACTAGATACCCTTGCGTACCATAGGTAGCCCCACCTAGACGCGAATGCGTCGAGGTGCTATTCGGTTTGACTTGGCTGGATCCTCGGGTCAGGAGATCCCCGGCTGGACGTCTATGTAGAAGGGTTGTGGCTACAACTTAAACTATCCAGTACCTGCGCTCGCAAGGTTGTAGAGGACATCTGCCTGGCATTGTAGGGGGGTGTTGCTGGTGCGCTACCGGCGTTCTGCCATCTCCGAGGCGTTCCTGGCCACCCGGGCTCGACGGTCAGTGGGATGGTGTTAGATACCCTGCCGACCGGATTGGATTTTGTGTATATCCTAGAACGTGCCTTGGTAAAAATCTGAGTCACACTATGACTCACGCAGTCAGGACAGTACACGTTGACAACTTGATAACTATGATCTACGAGGTCGCCGACTGGGTTGTGCGGATTACCTACAATCGTCCGGCGAAGGACAACGCGATCATCGCTGAGCCGCTGCTGGAGTTGTCCGCCTCGGTTGAGGGTGTCGGTGTGGACCCGAACATACATGTCATTCTGATATCCCGCTGTGGCGGGGGCGTTTGTGTGGGTTTTGAACCTGTTTGCCTACGCCGAGGGACAGTCGTCGACAGGCGGTGGTAGCGCACACAAAAGCACTGCGCTGGACGGCAAGACACAGGCCATCAACCACTTCGCGAACCAGCCGTGGGGCCTGCTGCTCGACTACCAGATGATCAGATGATGCACCTGTGCATGTGCGGGGTTTCCAGCTTGCTGCATGCCGACAAGTCGACTGCGGTCAAGATCCACGGTTACTGCGTAGCTGTGTAGCTCGAAGACATCGCGCTACACGCCGACCAGGGTGAGTACCGCCGCTGATGCCGCAATTGGCTATACGTCTACACGGGTGTGTATGGGGTACCCTCTGCGATTCTGTGGGCGCATCGTCTAAGTGATCAGCGTGTCAAACTTCTTCTATTCACTGGTGATTACATCAACCGGCATGCAAGCTGTCGAATGATACTCTGGATATCGAAGTGCCGGATTCACAAGACTTTGATGAGCGTACCCAATGGCTAATGGCCCGTCATTGCTGCGATGCCTATCAGCCAGCTGATCGTGATCAAGCTCGCACTCAATTTCGCTCTGCTGTAACAAGCGTTTGGCCACCAGCAGGAATGGTCAGTACCATTTTCTATGGAGTTGCGGCCACCACGCCTGAGGGTCATTCTTTCGTCGTTGGCGCGGTTGAGCATGGTTTTCGGGACGCCGTGCGATACCGCGACAAGCCGTTTGGCGACTATGGCCGCCAGCTTCGTAGGTGTACCCATGACGAATAGACTGTCCGCTCGGTGGTGCTCAGTTACCGATCCTGCATCGGCGACTGCTAGAGGATTGATTAAATTGATCAGGTTTACCGCCGGTTCCGATGAGCGGCTCTGCCTGGTGGATGACCACGGCCGGCTGACGGTTATCGGCTCTCCAATCGGTTGCTGGCACGCCAGTGTAGCCCAGACGACGCGATGTGCCCATCGGTACGGTCGTGATCTAGATATTGGGTCCTGTTGATCGTCACCAGCGTTGTCGCCGATGCCGGCAGTCGGGCCGCACTGCGAACTGCCCTGTGCAACTAAAGCGTTTCAGTGAATTGCGTTAAAAAGGTGTGGATGTGGACCGATAACCTCGACCTGGACTTGGATCCCAAGGTTGCGGTCCGAGGGTGGACTATCGAGTGCATCGGGATGATGAGCTGGCCGGCGCGCTGGGGGATTTTATACCACATGTACTGTTACCGGCTGCTATACGAGATGGCAGCAGCTCCTGACGTTCCCGGTCGGTTTGTCGGCCCTGATATGCTGCGGGATGTCGGCCTCCTGGAGGCTGCGACTCCAGGTTACTACGTTCGGTAACGACATATATCCGATGCTGCACGAGAAAGCGGCCGTGTTGCTGCACAGCTTGCTTCAGAACCATCCGTTCATCGACGGGGCGTGCCGCCCCCACTCTTTGGGATCTTACGGTACATCGCCTCTACCGATATCAGCAAACGTGATCATGATCAGCGCTACGATCAGGTAGACGCTCAGCATCATCGACACCCCCACCAGCGTGGACGGACTGGCAGTCACCACGGCAGCCAAGTGCCCAGCTGCGTGCCGCCTACTATGACTTCGCCACTGAACTGGCGGAGCGACATGACACAACTCAACTCGTGGAGACGATATGAACTAATTCGGTGCGTGTCGAGCCGCAGGGTCCTGGTGATCACGGTGACATTCAGCCGGCTGTCGGCGCGCAACGTTATCAATGACCCGACGGCTGCCGCCCTCTACGTTGCGTTTGAGGAATTCGACCGCGACGACACAGCGTCGATGGCCGTATCGTGAGGCTAAGGCGAAACCTTATGTGCAAGAGACGATTTGAAGGTCTTAGCTACCACGAAGGCTAACGTCGTGCATTCGAGCGGTCCCGGGTCGATGGGACCTTAGCGGATGCTGTTGTCCAAACCGGTGATTGCTGTGGTGAGTGGTTACGCCGTTGCTGGGGAGTCTGGAATTAACTGCGTGGTGTGATTTTCGGGTAGCCCAGGAGGAAAGCCGTGTTCGGGGTGTTTTTCCACTGGTGGGAAGTGCCGCTAATTGACGGTAGTACTGTGAGGTTGCCTCGGCTAATCGAATCGGGCAGAGCCGGATTGATGGACATGATTCTCATCGGCCGCGCGGTGGCAGCCGACTAAGCGCTAGTTACCGGCTTGGCCGATCGAGTCGTTCCCGAGGGCGAAGCCAGGAAAGCAGCTGAGGAACTGGCGGCTTAACTGCCTGTGCTGCCGCAGCAATGCATGCGATCGGATCGGTTGTCGGCGCTACATTAATGGGGGGGATGCCGCGGATCTGTGACGTTTGACTTCGCATTTGCCAGTATCTCGTGCGTTGCTTTCCACGAGTTCGACGCGCCGCGGGCGGGGGGCAGCAGCCATGGCGCCCCGGGTGGGTCCTGAGGTGAGCTAGCGGGTCATTCACCCTTGTTGGTTGTGTTGTCCGAGCCGATGTTGTCTACCTTCGGGTCGTCTCTATACATGATGGTGTTGTCGAGGCCCAGTACGCTTAGGTGTTTGGTCGATTTTGTCGAAGGTGGTTTTCTTTCTTCATACCACCGATGGTTACCGTTGCACAGGTGCCGTTGCCGGTCAGTGTGTTGATCGAGTTGGCCGCGTTCAATGATTTGTCATCGCCGCAGCCGAGGGTAGTCGTGGTTCCAAGAGATCCGTAGTGCATTGTTTTCCGCTCTTGACCGAAGCAATAGCGGGTTCGCCAGTCATCCCCTGTCGTTGGTGCGGTTCCGACGCTCGTTGTGGTTTACGCTGCTTGTGGTTTTCGTCGACGAGTCAGCTGGGGGCCGTCTAGTTGCAGCTGGCCAGTTCGAAAGTTGTTAGTACAACCACAAGCGCCAAGGCTAGCGCTGCCAGCCTGGATGAGTCATTGATGTGGGTGCGCATTGTTCCTCGGTTCCTTGGACTAGGCGTTGGTGTTGATAGTGTCGTAAGTTAGCTGGGTACCTGCTGAAGTCTGTTGACCATGCCCAGTTTGCGGTCGCGGTTCTTGATGAACGGTTTGCCGTTGTGGAAGAACACTGTCTGGTCCCCGCCGTAGACGGTGATACCGTTCAGCACGGTGTCTTCCTATCACGGTGTTGGACGAGCCTATTAATTAATGTGGCCGCTCAGCAGGTTTCTTTCGGAAGACATTCGCCTGGCTATCGACCATCAAGGTGGAATCGCTGCAGTCCAGACTCTGTTCGATGCTTCCCTCGGTGACATGGGTATCGCCTTTTTTGGCGTTCGCGTTTGGTACTTGGTGGTGGGGCAGCGGGGGTAGTAGCGATCGGTCATGACGCAGTTAGCCAGCGACTCGGCACCAGTTGTCAAATTCGCGGCGGGCCTCTTTGCTGTAGTGGGCGTCTAGCTGGACTGAGCTTACGTGCGTTTGCTCGTTCGGCCGGCACGACGCCAGCCACTCCACGCCGGTTGCAATTCTTTACCGAGTTCGTTACCTAGAGTCGCTAGTTGAATCCAGAGTGTACCGAAAAGCGGTGGTGACCCAGCCTTGTCATCGCAATCGAAGTGCGCCCCCCATGTCAGCTCAGCCGGAACCCCAGTCAGCTGGTGGACGCCAGCCCGTGGCGAAAGCAGGGAAATCCATGGCTTTCCCGACCAAGCTGAGCCGCGACGGCATCATCGATGTTGCACTGGGTCGGCGTGGGTCGTTCTCGCGATGACGCGGTGCTGGTTATGGCCTGCTCCTACTGCAGCTATGTCCACCACCCCGGTCGGTATTCGGTGTTCACCCGTATGCCGTTGGGCGGTGATAATCCTAAGTATGCTGCTATGATTAGGGGGCGTGGCCACACCGATGATTGTGGTGTTGTTATCCTAAGACTTCAACGGTGAGGAAGCTTTCTACACGGCATTGGCCAACTACGCACGGCTGGATTTTGGGCTGGCCTGCATGTGATGTCGGCTGAGCTCGGTGGCGAGGCCGGTCTGGTTGGTGCCACCAGGCTCGGCGGTGATAAGCTGAGTTGAATGGTGGAAGTGGCCTTGAGTACCTTTCAGTTCTGTCATAATTCCGTTCCGCTATTTCAGGGATCGTGTGCTGCACAGCTCACTTTTTATTGGAAGCTGGTCGATCGGAAGCTCCACAAGTGGGCTTATCCCCTTGTCACCCGCCGACTTGGCGCCGACGATGTATTCCTTAACTTTGGCTACGAGGAAGATACGTCAATGTCTTTGCAGTTGGCTGCCTTCGACGAGACCAATGGGGGTGTGATCCAGCTTTACCATCGCGCACGGCCACTCCAGGCGGATATCAGTGACAAACGGGTCCTGGAAGTCGGTTGCGGCCGCGGCAGTGGAGCCTTATAACTGATGCTTACTTTGCATCCGGTGTTATATATCGGTATGGACTTGAACTCGACCGGTGTCCCTTTGGTCGATAAATAATATCATTTGTTTGGCCTAGATTTCGTGCGAGGTGACGTACAAATCTTGCCCTTTGCCGAGCAATCTTTCCGAGCAATCTTTCGATGCCGTCGTCAACATCGAATCCTCGACTTAATTATCTCCGGTCTTCCATGATTTCTTGCCGAATGGTGGCGGGCGTGCTGCGGTCGGAAGGACGTTTCCTATACGCCGATTTCTAGCCCCAACAATGGTCCCCAACAATGGTGTTGTCGCATAGGAGGTGATGTTGGCTGACGCTCCGATGCGAGTGGTGTTGCACAGGGATGCTATCACCGAGGTTAGGCGTGGGCAAGGGAAAAATTCGTAACAGTGGATGGGCATGACTGAATACTTAATATATCAGCTTGGCTGCAACGCTTAGTCTGTGATTTAGCAGCTAGGTGGGTATCGATCTCCCGTCATGCGCTGGAAAGCGAGATATTTTCCTATCGGATGTACTGCTTCGTCAAAAATGATATGTCGCGGCGTTCTGACTGTTGTTTGCCAGCGTTGATACGCATGTGTTACGCACTGGCCTTCTCGATTCGGTTGAGGCGGTTGTGCAGTCCACGGTAGCTTGGTGTTGCGAATATTAGCCTGGTGGCTTAGCGAAGAGCAATTATTCGTATGCGGCTTTTGTGTTCGTGCACACGACTAATCGATTACCCCATATTTGTTGTGGTAATCGATTACGCTGCTGACCACTTCCCGAATTAGAGTGTTGTTTCGATGATTGAGACGGTGGGTTTACGTATGACGCTGGAACGTTTGTGCCTAGCAGCAGGGGCACGAAGTGGTGAATGATACCTCTTATTGAGAATGAGCAGGCTCGCTGGCAGCATAAGGCGGTCTTGCTAATGGTAGTAAGTGTTTGTGCTGGCGCTTATCGTGGTGGCTTGCCCCAGTGGGTGTGGGCGTTGCGCTGCTGTTGATTTCTCGGAAACGGATCATGCGTAAGCTTGGGTACTAGCGTTTTGTGCCTCTGATCGCGAGTAGTGCTCTAACTGTTGGGCTGTTGACGGGGCTGCGCGGCTTCGCTTTTGTGTTTGCACAAGGTGTGAGTTCTGTTGAGACAAGCTCGATTGTACAGCACGTACAAAGCGTTACTGGTTTGCTACTATGGATATGGACTTTAAGAGTTGCCGAGGATTTTGTTGCGGTGGGCTTACAGGAGCAGTTTTTGAGCGTCGGTACCTGTGCTGGCCGACTGCACTCTCTCGGTTTCTGGGCTGCACCCCGAATTTGTTTGATGGTCCGTCTTTCCAGGTAGCTTTTGTGTTCGGCATGTCAGGCACGCCACCGGCGGTCGGTGGTGGTCTTAGTGGCAGTCGCCGCCATCTTGGCCTCGCCTTCAACTACTCCGTCATCACCGAATTGACTTGCCACGCGCGTCTGTAGCAGTTGCGTAGCTTTGAGTGCGATAGTAATCTCGACGAGCTGTAGCGGTTTCGCTTCCTGTGGTGGGCGCTTTTGCAGTGGCAAGTGGTATGGCCGCCGGCTGAGCTTTAGCGCAACCTGTCGGCATCGGTGGGCATTTCGGATGCGCCGTTGGGTCGCTTTGACCTGCCCGAGCAGGGACGGGTATTGTGTTTCTCGTTCCTGACGGCTTACGGCGCCTGATGTTTAGGGGTGTGATGCCGGGCTAATTCGCATGTCCATGATGCAACGGATTTTAGTATTTAGGGTTACGGGGCGAGTATATGCGACATGCCCGATCACAGGGCACTGCGGCAGGGAATAATTGCACTACGCCAACATGTTAACAACGAACACAATTTACCTGGGAGCCGGTATATGCCCACCATTCAGCAGCTGGTACGCAAGGGTCGTCGAGACAAGATTGGCAAGGTCAAGACTGCGGCTCTGAAGGGCAACCCACAGCGTCGCGGTGTTTGCACCCGTGTGTACACTTCCACCCCGAAGAAGCCGAACTCGGCGCTTCGCAAGGTTGCCCGCGTGAAGCTGACGAGTCAGGTTGAGGTCACAGCGTACATACCAGGCGAGGGTCACAACCTACAGGAACACTCCATGGTGTTGGTGCGTGGTGGCCGGGTGAAAGATCTGCCTGGTGTGCGTTACAAAATCATTCGCGGTTCGCTCGACACCCAGGGTGTCAAGAACCGGAAGCAGGCTCGTAGCCGCTATGGAGCCAAGAAGGAGAAGAGCTGATGCCACGCAAGGGGCCCGCACCCAAGCGTCCGTTGGTCAACGACCCTGTCTATGGGTCGCAGTTGGTCACCCAGCTGGTGAACAAAATTCTGCTGAAAGGGAAGAAATCGCTGGCCGAACGCATTGTTTATGGTGCGCTCGAGCACGCCCGCGACAAGACCGGCACCGATCCCGTCATCACTCTCAAGCGTGCTCTCGACAACGTTAAGCCGGCCCTCGAGGTGCGTAGCCGTCGCGTTGGCGGTGCGACTTATCAAGTGCCTGTCGAGGTTCGGCCAGACCGATCGACCACGCTGGCGTTGCGCTGGCTCGTCGGCTTCTCGCGGCAACGTCGGGAGAAGACCATGATTGAGCGTTTGGCAAACGAGATCCTGGATGCTAGCAATGGTCTCGGAGCCTCCGTGAAGCGGCGCGAAGACACCCATAAGATGGCTGAGGCAAACCGGGCGTTTGCGCACTATCGTTGGTAGAGGATGGCGCCACCGGAGAGAGCAACATCAGCGAGGAGCCAGCAAAGCAGACTGATAGCTAATCAAGCAACCGAATAGAGTGGGAAGACTTTTGTGGCACAAAAGGACGTGCTGACCGATCTCACTAAGGTCCGCAACATCGGCATCATGGCGCATATTGATGCCGGCAAGACGACGACGACAGAGCGCATCCTCTACTACACCGGTATCAGCTACAAGATTGGTGAGGTTCACGACGGTGCCGCAACCATGGACTGGATGGAGCAGGAGCAAGAACGCGGGATCACTATCACCTCCGCTGCCACTACTTGCTTTTGGAATGACAACCAGATCAACATTATTGACACGCCTGGCCACGTTGATTTTACTGTGGAAGTTGAGCGTTCGCTCCGTGTTCTTGATGGCGCCGTTGCGGTTTTCGACGGCAAGGAAGGTGTCGAGCCGCAGTCCGAGCAGGTTTGGCGGCAGGCTGATAAATATGAGGTCCCGCGTATCTGCTTCGTCAACAAGATGGACAAGATCGGCGCCGACTTCTATTTTTCGGTTCGCACCATGCAGGAGCGGTTGGGCGCCAACGTCATTCCCATTCAGCTACCTGTCGGCTCTGAGGGGGACTTTGAAGGTGTCGTCGACTTGGTTGAGATGAAGGCCAAGGTGTGGAGTACTGAGGCCAAGCTCGGTGAGAAGTACGATGTCGTTGGCATACCGACAGATTTGCAGGAGAAAGCCGAGGAGTACCGTACCAACCTGCTCGAGACCGTCGCGGAAACCGACGAGGCGTTGCTGGAAAAATACTTCAGTGGCGAAGAGCTCACGGTCGCCGAGATTAAGGGGGCGATCCGCAAGTTGACTATCAGCTCGGAGGCGTACCCGGTACTGTGCGGTAGCGCGTTCAAGAACAAAGGTGTCCAGCCGATGCTCGACGCCGTCATCGACTACCTGCCCTCGCCGTTGGACGTGCCGGCGGCCATCGGCCACGTACCGGGCAAAGAGGACGAGGAGATCGTCCGTAAGCCGTCGACCGATGAACCGTTATCCGCGCTGGCGTTCAAGGTGGCGACACATCCCTTCTTCGGCAAGCTTACCTACGTCCGGGTGTACTCTGGCAAGGTTGATTCCGGCAGTCAGGTCATTAACGCGACCAAAGGCAAGAAGGAGCGTCTGGGCAAGCTGTTCCAGATGCATTCCAACAAGGAAAACCCGGTGGAGACTGCGTCAGCCGGTCATATCTACGCGGTGATCGGACTCAAGGACACCACCACCGGCGACACTCTAGCCGACCCGAATAACCAGATCGTGCTCGAGTCGATGACCTTCCCCGACCCGGTGATCGAGGTGGCCATCGAGCCGAAAACTAAGAGCGACCAGGAGAAGCTCAGCCTGTCGATCCAGAAGCTCGCTGAAGAGGACCCGACCTTCAAGGTGCACTTGGACTCCGAAACCGGTCAGACTGTGATCGGCGGAATGGGCGAGTTGCATCTGGACATCCTGGTCGATCGGATGCGCCGCGAGTTTAAGGTCGAGGCCAATGTCGGCAAGCCGCAGGTGGCGTACAAAGAGACCATCCGCCGAGTCGTGGAGACCGTCGAGTACACTCACAAGAAGCAGACTGGTGGTTCGGGTCAGTTCGCCAAGGTCATCATCAAACTCGAGCCGTTTAGCGGCGAGAACGGCGCGACCTATGAGTTCGAGAATAAAGTCACTGGTGGCCGCATCCCGCGCGAATACATCCCTTCTGTGGAAGCTGGTGCGCGAGATGCCATGCAGTACGGTGTGCTGGCCGGCTACCCGCTGGTGAACTTAAAGGTTACCCTGCTTGATGGTGCGTACCACGACGTCGACTCGTCGGAAATCGCGTTCAAAATCGCTGGTTCGCAGGTGCTGAAAAAGGCTGCTGCGCAAGCACAGCCGGTGATTCTGGAACCGATCATGGCCGTCGAGGTCACTACGCCCGAGGACTACATGGGTGACGTGATCGGCGACTTGCACTCCCGCCGCGGCCAGATTCAGGCAATGAAGGAGCGCGCTGGCACGCGTGTCGTGAGGGCGCACGTGCCGTTGTCGGAGATGTTCGGCTACGTCGGAGACCTGCGGTCCAAGACGCAAGGCCGGGCGAACTACTCCATGGTGTTCAACTCGTACTCCGAAGTGCCGGCGAACGTGTCGAAGGAGATCATCGCGAAGGCGACGGGCGAGTAGGAGTTGAGTGGTCGGAAAAGCCTACGAGTTATGCTGACGCGGTCACTACCGCGGATAAATTACTAACATTGCTTTTTACAAGCACCAATAGTCCAGGAGGACACAGAAGTGGCGAAGGCGAAGTTCGAGCGGACGAAGCCGCACGTCAACATCGGGACCATCGGTCACGTTGACCACGGCAAGACCACATTGACCGCGGCTATTACCAAGGTCCTGCATGACAAGTTCCCCAACCTGAATGAGTCGCGCGCCTTTGACCAGATTGACAACGCGCCCGAGGAGCGTCAGCGCGGTATCACCATCAACATTTCCCACGTGGAGTATCAGACCGAGAAGCGTCACTATGCTCACGTCGACGCCCCGGGGCACGCCGACTACATTAAGAACATGATCACCGGTGCGGCCCAGATGGATGGTGCGATTCTGGTGGTCGCTGCTACAGACGGCCCGATGCCGCAGACTCGCGAGCACGTGCTGCTCGCTCGTCAGGTGGGTGTACCTTACATCCTGGTCGCACTTAACAAGTCCGACGCCGTGGACGACGAGGAACTACTCGAGCTTGTCGAGATGGAAGTCCGTGAGTTGCTGGCTGCCCAGGAATTCGACGAGGACGCCCCGGTTGTGCGTGTCTCGGCATTGAAGGCGCTCGAGGGTGACGCCAAGTGGGTCGAGTCTGTCACACAGTTGATGGACGCTGTCGACGAGTCGATCCCGGCTCCAGTCCGCGAGACTGACAAGCCGTTCCTGATGCCCGTTGAGGACGTCTTCACTATCACCGGTCGTGGCACCGTGGTCACCGGTCGGGTGGAGCGCGGCGTGGTCAACGTGAACGAGGAAGTTGAGATCGTCGGCATTCGTCAGACGACCACCAAGACCACCGTCACGGGTGTGGAAATGTTTCGTAAGCTGCTCGACCAAGGTCAGGCCGGTGATAACGTTGGTCTGTTGTTGCGTGGCATCAAGCGCGAGGACGTCGAGCGTGGTCAGGTGGTCATCAAACCCGGCACCACCACCCCGCATACCGAGTTCGAAGGCCAAGTATACATCCTGTCCAAGGACGAAGGTGGTCGGCACACACCGTTCTTCAACAACTACCGTCCGCAGTTCTACTTCCGTACCACTGATGTGACCGGTGTGGTGACTTTGCCGGAGGGCACCGAGATGGTGATGCCAGGTGACAACACCAACATCTCGGTGACGTTGATTCAGCCCGTTGCCATGGACGAGGGTTTGCGCTTCGCGATCCGCGAAGGTGGTCGCACTGTTGGTGCCGGCCGGGTCGTCAAGATCATCAAGTAAGTCGCATCAACGGGCCAGGTGGTTACAACGGTCCACATTTGCGAAACGGCGCTCATCCGAAAGGATAGGCGCCGTTTCTTTTGAGTTTATGCGGCTCGTGGCAGTCTCGCTGGCGCTTAATGTAGCATGTACTTACCTGCGCGGCGAGGGGATGCAGGTACTAGCACGCTGTCTTAAGACACAGTTGTTGGCCTTGCTGTGAGGTGGCCTAGTCGGGCAGATCTTTCTGGTTGTCTAATTCGTCCTGGGATTGGGCATCCTGCTGTAATATATGTTCCTATGTTGGTCTGCTCATCACCGTCGTTGACGTGTTGATAGCGCTGGTGTTCACCTAACTACGGGGCTAAATCCGCTGACAAAACCGCGGAGCTTGAGCAGCACGGGGTGTTGGCGCTCGCCCAAATTACCGGGCTCACCGAGACGGGTGCTCGTATAAATGAACAACCCGTGGTGGAAGGTAAGCTTGCAGTCTTCGGATCTGGTTTTTGCCATTTATGTAGTCAAAGACTTGGTCATTGCCAGCGCTATACGGCTGGGCAACTTCAATGCACATAAGCTCGTCATCTGGTTAACCCGACCACCTAGGAATACTGAAATAGACGGCGAGCGAGGAACTTTGGTCAACGTGCTGGTGCCCGCGCAATTTTTCACTGTGGCCGAAGCCAACCAAACCTACGGACTTCAATGGGCAAACTGGCCCGTTGATGGATATCCTACAGATCTTCTAGATCAACAATGTTCTGCTCAACTGAATGGTTGACATCCGGTCGTATCTGAGACTAGATTAGTAGATCTAAGCGTTTGTGCACTGGGGGTGACCGAACAGTAAGCATCGGCTGTCCAACTTGGTACTGGTCGTCTCGCCGTCGCAACCGTCGATCGAGCAATGGCTCCAGGAGCTCGAGACGCTCCGCGTCAGCGGTGTTTTGGCCAAAACAGAAGTACAATGCCAGGCTGGGTTCAGATTATCTCTGAATTCCGACTACGCAGGATAGCCTATAACAGTTTTATTTTTTGCTGTTGGCCTATCAGTTGGCGCAGCGACGGCGAAAGAATTGGCGAAGTGGCGATGCAGGCTGGATCGCTGCATGGATAGGTTACGTTTGTCACTGGCGCCGCTTGTGCCCAGGTACACTCGCGTGCGGTGCAGCTAATCCGCGAAGGCGCCGATATTATGCGCCCTCGCATATATGCGTTCCGGTATACAGACAGTAGTGTAGTCTGTAATCTACCCGACGGTCATGTCTGGAGGACCTCAACGAGCTCGCCTGGTGCGGCTAGAAGCCTAGGGCCGCAGGGTGTTTTGTTGGCCAGCGAGGTAGACCGCGCCGATGCAGCGCTAAAGCAGCTGGGTGGCCGACGGCGCCGAGCAATTCGGCCGGCTCGACAAATTCTTCTGCTTGCCCAACACTAGCGTACTAAGCTGAGGCGGTTATGGGGCTTCAGCCCAGATGAGCAGTGGACACCGCGTCATCGAGTATCAACCTGACGGCCACTTGGCGCACCCTGTGGGCCGTGGCGCCCGCGATGGTCGAGAGGCTGGCAACGGGGTGGAGGTTCCATCGTGATCGTAAGCTCGTCGGCCGGTTTGAAGACCACTGCGGGACAACGGCCATTATGTGTCGGGCAAACACGGACTGGTGGTGCTGACCAACGCGTTAGCGATCGATCTCGGCGTATTCGGAATCTGGGTCAACTCCACCCACCCCTTACTCGGTCGATACCCCCGATGATCGAGCCACAGGCGAGGACCTGATGTACTTGCCAAGTATCCAATGTAATTCTAGGCAAAGTATTTTGCGGTATAAAGATTTTAGGACAGCACTCGAGGTTGTTTTATAGTTTGCTGGAGCCGGATCAACCGCAGTGTCGATCACGCAGATTCCGGTCGACAAGGGCACCTCAAAATATTGACCGGCGATTGGGTATGGACTGCACATAACTGACAAGGGCAACGTAATCCCCTGCGAGGGGCCGATACCGCTCGAACCGCTAAGTAACTGCGCAGAGCCGACTATACCGATCCCATCTATTATCCTATTATCGGCAACGACGTGATCTGCCGTATGAGATCGGCTGCCGCTCTCCAAGGAGGTCTATAACGTCACTCTACAAACTATGTTGAGTGGTACGACGAGAAAGACATCGCCCTGCGGTTGGGCTCGGCCGCTAACAGCCTCGACATCCATCACCAGACGGTGACTCTGGACGACGGGATGGTGCCCGGCTACGGCTAACTCATCATCGCGACAGGCTTAATGCCGAGGTGCGTGGTCAGCGGTATGTCGACACGGTGCTGCTCACCGCCAGTACGGAAGCGCTGGCTTATCTGGTGGTTGTCGGGATCGGGTCACGTCTGGCGACCGAATGGCTAGACGGAAGCGGAATCGAGGTCGATAACGGTGTCATTTGTGACGAGGACGGACGCACCGGCGCGTCGAATGTACGGGTGCTCGGTGACGTCGCCTTCTGGCGTGGATCCGATGGGACACTAAGCTCGGGTAGAACATTGGAGCAACTACGCTGCTCAGGACTGGGTTGTTGCGCTTGCGCTGCCGGGTCGCGACGTATCTTCGACCGTGGTTGTTCCATATTTCTGGAGCGACCAATATGACGTCAAGATTCAATGTCCCGGGGTGTCGCGCGCCACCGATAGCGTCCATCCCGTCGAGGAAGATGGCTGCATATTCTTGGTCTCTCCTGACCGCGACGGGGTACTGGTTCAGCGTTGTTGGCGGAGGGACTTTGGGCAAAAGTATGAAAATAAACTCCAGAACAGCCGTGGGCAAGCTATATTCGAAATGCTGCAGCTTGTTCAGATCGCTACTGCCAGTGCACCAGACCGGCGACCGCCTCGTCTGCCGTTTAGCATATCAGCCACGTCGGGATCTTCCTAGCCTACAGCGATGACGCCTTACAGCCGTTGCAGCCGTGCGCTCTGGTCGGACTAGGCGTAGCTCAACACCGTCATTTTCCGTCGGAGCTGGTGACCTCGAGGGTCGTGACGTTTTACCCGTTCAGTTAGACGATCCGAACCGAACCTGCCAGTAGGGTCTGCCTGCAGATTAAGCTCAGCGTTCGATCAGAAATCGAAAGATCTTTCCGGGAAAGAGAATTGGTGACCCTCTTGATGAATCAGGTGCAGCAGCCCACTGATCAGCACCCCGGATTGACCGACCTCGTTGGTATGTGGTGGTTGACCTAATGTTGCAAGTAGTGATTCGATCCGGTCGGTGGCGGTGTGGAATGCTATAGGGCAAGCTGGATTCGGCGTACCAGCAGCAGCCGACGCTGGGATACCAGTGACATAATTCTTCTGTTGCCCAACTATCCGTCTGCAATCGATACAGTCCGCCGAGCAGCCGAAACGGCACCCCTTGGCGTGCTGGGGCGTTTTCGTGTCCGGCCAAGATGGTCGCGAAGACCCTGCCCGGTTTCGACGTCGTTGGCCGCGAGTTCCAGCACCGCGGAGTGCATCGGAGAGTAGGTTGTACAGACCTCTTCTGCGATCGCAGCGTGTGCAACAGGTGCTTGGCAAGCATATGCGCCGTTCTCCTCGCGTAAGCAGGAAGTATTCTCATTGCTTCGCTCTGTATCGTAGCCGGTGTGGTTCAGGGTTGAGCTTTGCGAGTTGGGCCTCGACCACGTCTAACACGTTAGCGAGTGCGCCTTGGGCAACTGCACCGATTCATCAGTCAGTCAGTGCTTGTAGCGGCCGTAGTGCGGACTCCACAGCCTTGCCAGGAGATCTTTTGGGATAGTAGGTTGGTCATCTTGACGCCCAACTGGCCTGCGACAAACTCGGCGGTCATCTAACGCCAGCCGGCGTACATCGTTATCGAGTAAGTCTGCAGTTCCGTTGTTTGCAGGAGATGATTCGGATGCGCTAGGGGTGCAGTACTGTCTCAGACTCGTCGAAGATATTGAAAGGAAGGCCAACGATGCCGAGCACAGTGCTTCTTCCAGCGGAATACGCGGATCAAACGTTGTTGAGTAGGCCCTTTAGCTGAGCGAGTCGGGTGCTGAAGCCGTCTCTGGGGGATAGCTTTTGGCCGCATATTGGCAGAAGAGGAGACAGCGGGCGATGCCCGCTGTCTCCGTGATTTCGTTGAAGCTCACTTCGGCAAAATCCCGAGCGGCAAACACCACTTGAAGGCCGTGTCGGAGATGTTGATGTGGCGTTGTCGAACGTCGTTTGCCCACCCCGTGACTACGGCAGCACTGAACCGCACTCTTTTCGGCATTCTATGCCATATTACAGCGGCGATTGTGACCAGATCGACCTGTTGTTCAGTCTCTTTGGTAAAAAGTAATTCGCATGGACTACGAGACCGATGCTGGCGCAGATCTCGTCACAGAAATCCTGTTGAAGAGATGTCTACCGATGGTATGTGCGATATCTGCTGAGGGTGCCCGCACCCACGTAGACTCGTAGTACTAGTGGCTGTGAGACCCCAATCTCGGGTGGAAGTTACAACCACAGTTAGCGATTCGTCGAGAACTTTTTGGTGCTCTGCTGTAACCACTTTGGCGCCGGCAAACTATCGTTCCTGAAAAATCTTACCATCCTTGCAGTGGTGCAATCGCTCGCCTACCATTTTGATGTCCTATCCAATTGCCTCGTTGCCGGGGTTGACGAATCCAGGCAGGTCCCCCTACTGGTATGCGTTCCAAGAGTTGGCCAAGTGCCAACATGCTTGTGGCTCAACAGGAATTCAAGGAGAGCAAATGACAGCGCCAATGAAGGCCGGAGTTCCCTTTCTGATAGAGTAGCTCGAGGAGCGGCTGGATGCTCCCATCTGCCTAACCTGGTATATGATGTATGCATCAATCTCGCGTACGTGCACTGCTTGTCGTCTTCAGGTGAGCTCGATCTCCGAGAGTTGTCTACCTTTGCCATACAAGGACATCATTGACGAGCGAGAACGCATGCGGCTGTTTTATGTCAACATCAGTGGCTGTGAACCTACCTTACTCATGGACTTTTTGGGAGTTGGTTCATGACGTGACCGCGTACCATGTAGAAAATGAAGTTCTCTACCAAAGGGGTCCGGATCACAGCCGGATTCTTCGTGCGGTTGGCAGCCCGTTGCTATGTGGATGTTCAAATTTAGCTCGACTGTGCCGTCGCCGAGGCCAACGACGCCAGCCGCGGTGCCGGGTCATTCGCCATGGCGACGTGTGCATTGGAAAAACTTGCCGTAGAAGGCTTCTCCGATGCGAAGACCGCCGTGGTGGTTACTCGGCACAATGTTGACGAACTCGACGAATTCGCCACGTTGGCAGGCTGGTATGGCGCCACTTTGCGGATCACCCGGCTGCGACCCTCCGGCCGTGACGCCGATGTCTGGAAAGACGTGCACCTCAACAACACTGTTTAGCAAATACAGCTTTACGATTGGTTGGTTGCTAACAGTGAGTGGGTGCTTTCCGGTGGTTCCTTCTTTCATCTGTCGCCACTCTGCCAGTCGGGTGCTTTGGCTGGTTTGAATATGTGCGTAGCGGTCCTGCTGGTGTGTTTCATTGACCCAGTGGGTGATGTTTACGCCTCAATGGTCGTCATCCATGACCGTTTTTCTTACGGCAAAAGCTTTGTCTTACTATGGTTTTGGTACTGGCTTTGTTAACGTGTGGAAGAATGCCAAGCTGTTTCGTGAGTTGCGTGAGCAGCACTCCGCGGGTTCCTGCGGTAGTTATTGGCATTCCGATAATTGTCGGTCAGGGTGCATGGCGGCCAAGTTTTTCAACGGCTTTCCGATTAATGAACCAGATCCTGAATAGGTCCAAAGGTGAAGCGCTTAGGCACTGGTTCGCGACCGGTGACATGCTGCTACCTCGGTACGAACTTTCTCATGGGAGATGGGTCCGCGAACTAGTGCCTTGTTTCTCTGTAGCGAAAGCCCTCTGTAACATATAGTGGACGAATGGCTGGACACCTTTGCTATTGCCCAGTACCGCGCTATGCTGTACTTGCATAAATTTTTCTATTACCTGATTTCAGTCAGGGAGAAGGAATTAATTGTCACTGACAATCCCCCAGCTTTCGATGAATTCGGTTTTTCTATGTCATTGGCATGGTGGAAAAGTGTGATTTATTGACTATCAATATAGAACAACATGTTTTCGCTGTAGGTTATCATTTCGCCGATCAGTGTCCAGGCAGTTGATCCAGACGGCGAGGTTGCTGTCGTACGGGCGGTAACGGCGCAGGTAACCGCGATGGGATCGTACTCGTTCACCAGTAATCCGGTCGAGGAGGTTATTGCCGTTAATCCCAAGGCCTGTCTTAGCTCGGTGGTTGCGACACGATCGCAGAGCGTGTTGAACGGGTGTGTCAGGCAGGCGTGGTCGGCTTTATCGTCACCATCGACCGGGACGTTCTCGCATGGTCGATATTGGGGCGGCCCGAAGATCTCTACCGAGCATATGAATCTGCGTACCATCGGTACGTTATCGCCAGAGGCGATTGTTGGCTCACGTTGGCTATGGCGGTTCGGCAAGACGCTGCGATCACCGGACTTGCGGGTACCGAACTAGGACCGACGTGGCGATCCCGGCCCCGCGTTCTTTGCCGCCTATGGAGAGTGGATTAGCGCACCGCCGTCGACCTGAGACGACACCGCCTGGCTACGGAACTGTGGGGTGGATCATTCATGATTAAGGGCATTATGCGAGTTTACTATGCCAAAAGGCTGTATAGACTGCTGTTTCAGGGATTTGGTATAGAACTATAGTGCAGCAATCTGGACGGAACGCCTGCCGCTATTCATGCTTTCATGCAGTAGCGGCAGCCGTGGTCGACCAAATCGAGGTGTTGCTTAACGGTGGCCTTCGGCGCGGAAGCGATGTTATCGAGGCTGTAGCGCTGGGCGCGTGGGCGGTTATGTTCGGCCGAACGTACCTGTGGGGGCTTGCCACAGCCTGGCAAACCGGTGTCGAAAACGTCCTCGATATTTTGCGCTCCGGTCTCGACTCGGCGTTGATGGTTCTGGGGCAAGCCAGCGTCGGTGAAATCAGCCCCGATGACACCCTAGTTTCGACCGGGCTTTGGCCGGGAACATGACCCACGTTGAGTAAGACTGGCTGGCGGCACCGGAGCTTGCCTACGGTGCAAGCGGTGAGCACCAAAGTTTCTCCGGAACGATCTCCATCGGTAGCGAGGTCTTGACTGCGCTGCTGGTGGAGTACGGTAGCTCGATTTGCTGCTGGCCGCAGTGTCTGTCTTCATCAACGGCCACGTAGATAATGTCGGTGTGTTGGACCGTGCCGTTGGCAGACTTCGCGCTAAAGGCCTTGACGTAGCATGGTTCGCGTGTACCGCCGCCAGCGGCGATGTCCATGCTGGGCGCACCGTTACATCGGTGTTGCTGCATAGCTCACCAGCCGGAGTGCTGATTGATCGGTGGCTAGCTGGTAGCGGCGCGCCATTGGCTGAATTGCTCCTGCCCATGCGCTGCGGGGGAGTCGCGGTGGAGGTGCTGGGGTCCCACCACCGCTACTGTAGATGAGGGCAAGCGCATCTTCGCGGAGCTGGTCGACTGGTGTGTGTTGAGTTGTCCGCTGGCTTCCTGGGTCCGACGGGATGTTGGCCTGATCCAGGCCCAACTGCCGTGCGGATTCCCCGTTCAGGTCGATCGCTGTGTGTTCATGCTTGGCGACGGTTAGGGCCTTGCTCGGGAATCACCAATCCGCCTGCTGCGGGTTGGCTCTGGCGGCCTAAGAGATGTTGTCTGATGGCCCTTGCTGAAGGGTGCAGCCCCCAGGCCTGGCACGTGCCCTGCTGGATGCCACAGTGACGCATCTCCCGGCCCGCGGCTGGCCCTTCGCACCGTGACGTGACCGCGATGGTAGCCGATGCGTGATAACGCCGCTGGAGTGCGGCGCTTGGTGAGCTCACTACGCGGATTACGCGTTGTTTTGGTGGAAGACGGTTTGTTGTGCCCTACTTCGGAGGAACTTAGGACGGGGGATTGCGTGGGTATGCACTGCGACGTCGAAGTGTTGCGCAACTACTAGGCTGGCCTTCTGCGCTACAGACTTCATCACGTTTATGGATTCCGGTGTGTCGCCATGGCGTGGTTCACTGAAATGTTCTGCTCGGTCACTTCTGCGATCCCACCATCGCCGTGATCTTATCACGCATAATTGGTTTCTTGCAAGGCGTGAATGCTGTAGCTCGTTATAGGGCGGGTGTATTCGTAACTGGTCCTCGGTCAGCGAGAAGCTTCAGTGTGGCACCACAGCACGATGTCCTAATGTACCCAGCATGGCGATCATCTGCGTTGCTCGGCCATTTGCAGGATCGGCGGGTTCGATGAGACGCTGTAGTACGGCTAGGAGGTCAACCTGTGCCGGAGGCTCATCGAAGCAGCAGCCTGGCTGTCGCTACGAGCTCATCACGTTGGTCGCTCACGATCACCACATCGAATTGCTAGATTAGATTGTGCACAAAGTATTCTTCTATGGCGGCTTGACGGCGGAGCTATCGGTGCGTCACCCTGACAAGACCGTTCCTTTGGTGATTTCCTGCTGGGCACCGATGGCCTGGATTCTTATGGCTGTAGGAAAACGAGCATCATGCAGCTAACGTCGTTGGTGATCGCCGTCCTGACGGGTCGACGAATGACCAGAGTCTTGCACAGTGCCGAGACTCGTTGCGCGATATTGTTGCGATCGCCACCCGCTGTCTATGGTCGGCGGCACTGCAACTGGCGTCGGCCATTTGCTGGCATTACTGGCCGGGGTGTTGCTGGCAGCACGTTCTCGGTATCGAATTGCACTATTTGGCGCTCAAGCGGGTCGATTACCTAGCCTACGACATCGGGCTGTCGTGGGGTGTGGTGTGCGAAAGCAACGTTGGTGTGCTCAAGCCACAGATCGCCGTGTTAGCCACGGCCGTCTCGCATAGCGATGTGCTGGTCGTCGGTACTGGCAGTGCTAGATCGATTGTTGCCTAACGTCTTTCCTCCGATCTCTACTACGTGGTGACCGTGCTCGAGGTAGGTCCTAGGCTCGCCGATTTCCAATTATTGGCTCAGAACGCCAACGGCTTGCAGTTGCTTATCGATGTTAGCAACCTGCTGGTACAGTGCTATGTGACTAAACTCACCGATAAATCAGCTTGTTACTTGCCCATCGTGCGCGGAGTCATGGTCGGCGGTTCTGGCGCGGTCAGCGGCGGCTATTTCTGTCGTGAATTGCCTTACGATTTCGATCCCGTCGCGACACCCGACTGGGGGTGCTCGTACGTCCGCGACCGCTTCCGAGCTATCGAGAAGGATCTGGATTTCGATGGCCCCGCCCAAGATAACACCGGCTTTCTACTTGTTCAGCTGACTCGCGAAATAGCAGGCGTCATTGAGATTTTTCCAGCGGCTACCCAGTGCGTGGAGTTCTTGTGCATCGTTAACCTCAACGATGTTGGGGACTACACATGCTTTCAGCTGTCGGAGCGGTTCCACTCAACATTATTGACGGTGTGTGCACCAGTTCCGTTGCCATCTATGCTAATAACCACGCTGAGGCGACTTAATCTGACGTTGCTGGCCCAGAAGTGGGAACTGCTGCTGCTTTTCTCCGACGCAATCGCGGCAGCTGTCAACCCGGTAGGCCTAGATGGCTCGATTGCTCTGGTTGCTGACTGAATCATATTCTTTTCCAGAACGGTTCATTCCGATCATCTGCTGATGCTTTCGGGCGTTGGTGATTAGGTTATGCAGCGTGCTGACGGTGTGACAGTGGTGGTGGGGAAAGTAATGCGGCGTCCTCCTGAACTGGGTGATGTCTACCAATTAGGCGTTGGCTGTGGATCGACCAGTATTAGCGGTAGTGTTAAGCACCGCTAATGGAATCGAGATATGTCCTGTATACAGCTGGTTTCGTTGCAATGGCCAGTGACGGTAGTGTTGTCCACCGCGACTGGCCTCATGGGAAGATGGCATTCATGTAGCCGTGGGTATGAGGGTGTATTATCCTGGCCTCGCCTGATCCCCAGGTGCCGGCTTGCATTGAACACCGCTATAATGCGTGAACCCGCTGATGTTGCGGTCTTGTGTTAAGATAGCGCATTATTCAGTGTGGCAGCGCATATAGTTTCTATCGCCACATCTTTGTGGCAGTGCTCCGATCGGCGCCGAGCGTAACCCGCGGGCTGTCATGGACCATCGTGTCGGGTCCGCGGTATCGAGAATTTCTGGGGTGATTGACGGGTTGATTTTGCCCACGCTAACTAGTCGTGTGCCCGACGCTACCATTGTGATGCTGGAACATCGCGCCGCTGAAAAATGCGCGATCGCCAGATGCCTTGGCAAGAGCGTTCTAACCTCATCTCAATACCCGATACCCGCCGTCCTGGGTCGACCAGAATGATCCGGTTTGTACAGGATGGGAGATGTCGTACATAACTCACTGCCTCTGAGACGTTGCTGACGGCTGCCACCGATATGGACGTTATCGCGTAGGTGCTCACTACGGTGTGTCGGCCGCTCTCCTGGGACATACCCGGCTGCTGCGGGGAGCGCCTACACACAACGCCGAGGTCGCCATCACGATGTCAGATGTTCTGGGCGTGTTCAGCGCGCAAGTCCAGTCCTTGATCTCCAGCAGCATTGCCGCATTGACTACGCTGGCGGATCCAGTCTACTCCGCAAATGGCGTTCATAATGGGTGGAACACCGATACCTTATAACCCTGACCCGACATACATGGCAGCTATTCAGGAAAATCTATTATGTTGAGCCCCCATTTTCCGGATACACTACATTGAGTATACTGGTCGTACCTGAGAAGTTGTGGCGCACCCCTTGCCTCGGCCAGTCCGCTGCCTAGAGGTTAAATCTGCTGAACAACTTGATTAACGCACAACCCAGCCAATTGGCAGATAGCGCCGTCGTTTTCGGCTACTTCCAGAGCCCCGTGATCCCAACCAAACGAAATACGGTCCCTCATGGTTCAAGTTAAGTCCCCAGTCACCTAGCCTTCGTGCTGACTGGCGATCTCAGCAATCCCGTCGGCGGCCCCAGCGAGCGCTTCACCCAGGTTGTACATCCCGATTCTGGGTTTGCCGTTCAACAGTGCAACCTGGCCGAATTTGCCCTGTTCAACCACTATGTTTGTCCTGTGATTAAGGTGGCTGTATACCTGGCGCCCAGGAGTTCTCCGTTCGGCTGCGTGCCGCAGTTTGACGACGACATGTTCTTGGCTTAATGAACCGTGCATTATTATAGACCCCGCTAAAACGGAGTGGGTGGCTTGGGAAGACGATGATATCCCGACCGCGCGATGCTCCAGCATCGAGGTTTAGCCAATGCCATCTTATCATGGCAAGGACGCACGAATTATCGTGGTTATCGGAGGGAAAGCGAATAGCACCTTCAACTGTTGCCCTAAGCTCAGGGTCAAGGCGCCGGCCGTTCGGTGGGCGGGTGCTAGGCTATAGTCTGCTACCCAGGCCCCGGCCCTGTTCGTTATTTGGGAGATTTGTACAGCAACACCTTACGAGCTTCCCCATCTTCATTTGTGGTGTGGCCGGCACCGTCCGCCGAGTGGCCCAATAATTTGGCCGATACAGCGAAGTAGGGCATACTGTTCAGGTTGCCTTGCGCCAGGTTTACGCCTGGACGGGCATACGACCAGCGCCCACACAGGGGCGCGCCCGGTCCCATCCTTGACGTGCGACTTAATTTCGGTCTTGAAATTTGAGTGCGGCAAGGCTGCGTGCGGGTGGTATGCCCGAGCGTTAGGAGGGTCGGTGAACCACGACAGGTAAACAGCGGCTCAGTCTCCGACGCGACGCTAGATCGGCCCAAGTTGGTCGGGTGTAGGTCGGTGCGCTGGAGGCACCAGGTCCGGACACGGGCCTCAAGTGGAATGAGGTAGGAAAAGCGTGGCGGGACAGAAGATCCGCATCAGGCTCAAGGCCTACGACCATGAGGCGATTGACGCCTCGGCTCGCAAAATCGTCGAGACCGTCGTACGCACCGGTGCCAACGTCGTAGGTCCGGTGCCACTGCCGACTGAGAAGAATGTGTACTGCGTCATCCGCTCGCCGCACAAGTACAAGGATTCGCGAGAGCACTTCGAAATGCGCACCCACAAGCGGCTGATAGACATCCTTGATCCAACACCGAAGACGGTTGACGCCCTCATGCGTATCGATCTTCCGGCCAGTGTCGATGTCAACATCCAGTAGTGAGGTTGCAGAGTGATGGCGCGAAAGGGCATTCTTGGTACCAAGCTGGGCATGACGCAGGTATTCGACGAAAACAACAGAGTGGTACCGGTGACTGTGGTCAAGGCCGGCCCGAACGTGGTGACTCGCATCCGCACACTGGAGCGCGATGGCTATAGTGCTGTACAGCTGGCCTACGGCGAAATCAGCCCGCGGAAGGTCAACAAGCCGGTGACAGGCCAGTACAACTCTGCGGGGGTGAACCCGCGTCGTTACTTGGCTGAACTACGTCTGGACCACCCGGACGCGGCGGCTGAGTACGAGGTCGGCCAAGAACTGACGGCGGAGATCTTCGCCGATGCCACGTACGTCGACGTGACCGGGACCTCCAAGGGCAAGGGCTTCTCCGGCACTATGAAGCGGCACGGCTTCCGTGGGCAGGGCGCCAGTCACGGTGCCCAGGCAGTACACCGCCGTCCGGGTTCGATCGGCGGTTGCGCTACTCCTGCCCGAGTATTTAAGGGCACCCGGATGGCTGGCCGCATGGGTAACGACAGGGTGACGGTCCAGAACTTGTTGGTGCACAAGGTTGATACCGAGAACGGCGTGCTGCTGATCAAGGGTGCCGTCCCCGGCCGCACGGGTGGGCTCGTCATGGTCCGCAGCGCGATCAAACGAGGTGAGAAATGATGGCAGCCAAGGTTGAGAACGGTTCCAATATCCGGAAAATCGATGTCAAGACACCAGACGGCAAAGTCGACGGCACCATCGAGCTGCCGGCTGAGCTGTTCGACGCACCCGCGAATATTGCGTTAATGCACCAGGTGGTCACCGCTCAGCGGGCAGCGGCTCGGCAGGGTACGCACTCAACCAAGACGCGCGGCGATGTCAGTGGTGGTGGTCGCAAGCCTTATCGGCAGAAGGGGACCGGTCGCGCTCGGCAGGGGTCGATGCGGGCCCCGCAGTTCACCGGTGGCGGTATTGTGCACGGTCCTAAATTGCGCGACTACAGTCAACGCACACCCAAGAAGATGATCGCCGCGGCGTTGCGCGGGGCGTTATCCGACCGGGCACGCAACGGCCGCATACACGCAGTCACCGAACTAGTGGTGGGTAAGACTCCGTCTACTAAGAGCGCCAAGGAATTCCTGGGCACACTGACAGATCGCAAGCAGGTGTTAGTAGTCATCGGCCGTAGCGACGAGACTGGTGCGAAAAGCGTGCGCAACCTGCCCGGTGTGCATCTCCTGTCGCCCGACCAGCTCAACACCTATGACGTGCTGCGCGCCGACGACTTGGTGTTCAGCGTTGAGGCGCTCAACAGCTATATCGCCGCTCAGCAAGCAGCCGGCACTTCTACACCCGAGAAGGTTTCGGCCTGATGGCAACTATCGCTGACTCCCGCGACATCATCCTGGCCCCGGTCATTTCGGAGAAGTCTTATGGGCTGCTGGACGACAATGTGTACACATTCGTGGTGCATCCCGATTCGAACAAGACGCAGATCAAGATCGCTATCGAGAAGATTTTCTCAGTCAAGGTCGCATCGGTAAATACCTCTAATAGGAAGGGTAAGTGCAAGCGCACCAGGACTGGATTCGGTAGGCGCAAGAACACTAAGCGTGCCATCGTCACCCTGGCGCCGGGCAGCAAGTCGATTGACCTGTTCGGAACACCAGCTTAGCAGCACGCGAGAGAAGGACCTGATTAGACATGGCAATTCGCAAGTACAAGCCGACGACTTCCGGTCGTCGTGGCGCCAGTGTGTCTGATTTCACCGACATCACTCGTACGAAGCCGGAGAAGGCGTTGATGCGTTCGCTGCACGGCCATGGTGGGCGCAACGTCCACGGCCGGATCACCACTCGCCACAAGGGCGGTGGCCATAAGCGCGCCTACCGGTTGATCGATTTCCGCCGCAACGACACAGACGGTGTCAACGCCAAGGTCGCGCACATTGAATATGATCCGAACCGCACAGCGAACATCGCGTTACTGCACTTCTTGGATGGCAAGAAGCGATACATCCTTGCTCCGCAAGGACTTTCGCAGGGTGACGTGGTGGAGTCGGGTGCTAACGCTGACATCAAGCCAGGTAACAACCTCCCGTTGCGCAATATTCCTGCCGGTACCTTGATCCATGCCGTGGAGCTCCGGCCGGGCGGTGGTGCCAAGCTCGCACGATCGGCCGGGTCGAGCATCCAGTTGCTCGGCAAGGAATCCAGCTACGCCTCGTTGCGTATGCCCAGTGGTGAGATCCGGCGGGTCGATGTGCGCTGCCGCGCGACGGTCGGTGAGGTGGGCAATGCCGAGCAGGCAAACATCAACTGGGGCAAAGCCGGTCGTATGCGTTGGAAAGGTAAGCGTCCGTCTGTTCGTGGTGTCGTCATGAACCCAGTAGACCACCCTCACGGCGGTGGTGAGGGTAAGACCTCGGGTGGGCGTCACCCGGTCAGTCCGTGGGGCAAGCCTGAGGGCCGCACCCGCAAGCCGAACAAATCGAGCAACAAACTGATCGTCCGCCGACGGCGCACCGGCAAAAAGCACGCGCGCTAGTACGTTTTAGGAGTAGCCAAACTATGCCTCGCAGCTTGAAAAAGGGTCCGTTCGTTGACGACCACCTGCTCAAGAAGGTCGACGTTCAGAACGAAAAGAACACCAAGCAGGTCATCAAGACCTGGTCGCGCCGGTCAACGATTATTCCGGACTTCATTGGTCATACCTTTGCGGTCCATGACGGACGCAAGCATGTTCCGGTTTTCGTTACCGAGGCAATGGTGGGTCACAAACTTGGCGAATTCGCGCCGACTCGCACCTTCAAGGGACACATCAAGGATGACCGGAAGGCCAAACGACGATGACTACGACTGAATTTCCGTCGGCGATCGCCAAAGCACGATTTGTGCGAGTGTCGCCGAGAAAGGCGCGCCGGGTGATCGACCTGGTGCGCGGAAGGTCGGTGGCAGACGCACTCGACATTCTGCGCTGGGCGCCGCAGGCCGCCAGTGAGCCGGTCGCTAGGGTGATTGCGAGTGCTGCGGCCAACGCCCAGAACAACAACGGACTGGACCCGGAGACTTTGGTGGTTGCCACCGTCTACGCTGGCGAAGGCCCGACCGCCAAACGGATTCGTCCGCGAGCCCAGGGACGCGCGTTCCGTATACGCAGGCGGACCAGCCACATCACGGTGGTGGTTGAAAGTCGGCCGGTCAAAGATCAACGGTCGGCGGCGTCGACGAAGGCCCGTCGGGCCGAGGCCAGCAAGACTGCCGGCAGAGCCCCAGCGAAAAAGGCCGGGGCCAGTTCTGGGGCAACCAAGATGCCGCCTAAGAAGGCATCCGTTAAAACTTCTGAGGCTTCTGAAACGAAGGGAGGCTCAGACTAGTGGGCCAGAAGATTAATCCGCATGGCTTCCGGTTGGGTATCACCACCGGCTGGAAGTCTCGTTGGTACGCCGACAAACAGTACGCCGAGTACGTCAAGGAAGATGTCGCGATCCGGCGGCTGCTATCCACCGGCCTAGAGCGCGCGGGGATCGCCGACGTGGAGATTGAGCGCACCCGTGACCGGGTCAGGGTGGACATCCACACCGCCCGTCCCGGCATCGTCATTGGTCGTCGCGGTACCGAAGCCGACCGGATACGGGCAGATCTAGAGAAGTTGACCTGCAAGCAGGTTCAACTCAATATCCTCGAAGTCAAAAACCCTGAGTCGCAAGCACAATTGGTGGCCCAAGGGGTCGCTGAGCAGTTGAGCAATCGGGTGGCGTTCCGTCGGGCGATGCGCAAGGCTATCCAGTCTGCGATGCGTCAACCTAACGTCAAGGGCATCAGGGTGCAGTGCTCGGGCCGGCTTGGTGGCGCGGAGATGAGCCGCTCGGAGTTTTACCGTGAGGGCCGCGTGCCGTTGCACACCTTGCGCGCTGATATCGACTACGGGTTACATGAGGCCAAGACTACCTTCGGCCGGATCGGCGTGAAGGTATGGATCTACAAGGGCGACATTGTCGGTGGCAAACGTGAAGTGACAGCCGTCGCGCCGGCTGGTGCTGAGCGTGCGCGCCGCGAGCGGCCGTCGGGCACGCGTCCGCGCCGCAGTGGCGCGGCGGGCACCACCGTAACTGGCACCGACGCTGGACGGGCGGTGGGTGGCGAAGAAAGCGCTGCTACCAACATTGGGCACTCTGACGACAGCGTGGTTACCCACGAACCGCAGATCGCGGAGAGCTGAATCATGTTGATTCCCCGGAAAGTCAAGCATCGTAAGCAGCACCATCCGCGCCAGCGCGGCATCGCTAGTGGCGGCACAAAGGTGAATTTCGGTGATTACGGTATCCAGGCCCTCGAGCACGCCTACGTCACCAACCGCCAGATCGAGTCCGCTCGTATCGCCATCAACCGACACATCAAGCGTGGTGGCAAGGTGTGGATCAACATCTTCCCGGATCGCCCGCTGACCAAAAAACCTGCTGAGACCCGAATGGGTTCGGGTAAAGGCTCACCGGAGTGGTGGGTGGTCAACGTCAAGCCGGGTCGAGTGCTGTTTGAGCTCAGCTACCCGAATGAGCAGACTGCCCGGGCCGCACTCACCCGCGCAATCCACAAGTTGCCGATCAAAGCACGCATCGTAACCCGAGAGGAGCAGTTTTGATGGCAGTGGGAATTTCCCCTGGCGAACTGCGTGAGCTCACCGACGAGGAGCTGATTGAGCGACTGCGCGAATCCAAGGAAGAGTTATTCAATCTGCGTTTCCAAATGGCGACAGGCCAGCTCAACAACAACCGACGGCTACGTACGGTTCGTCATGAGATCGCGCGTGTTTACACCGTGCTGCGTGAACGGGAATTGGGTCTAGCCTCTGGACCCGGTGGTGCTAATGGTGAGGAATCATGATGGCAGCAGAAGCTAAGACCAGCGCTAAGGCAGCGCCCTCGGCAACCACAGCCGCTCCTAAGGGAGGAGCTGTCAAGGGTGGCGTATCAAAAGACAAGGGTCCCAAGCACACTCCGAGTATTCCGAAGGTACGTGGGGGACGTAAAATGCGCATTGGCTATGTAGTGAGCGACAAGATGCAGAAGACCATTGTGGTTGAACTGGAAGACCGCATGCGCCATCCCTTGTACGGCAAGATCATTCGTACCACCAAGAAGGTCAAGGCGCACGACGAGAACAGCGTTGCGGGCATTGGTGATCGTGTTTCGCTGATGGAGACGCGGCCTCTATCGGCGACCAAACGGTGGCGGCTGGTGGAGATCCTCGAAAAGGCCAAGTAGGGTCTGTTCGTTAACAGCGGGGTCGACTTAATGTGTCTTGTGGTCGCTGGCCCTGCCTGTTGGACAACACGTTTCTGCATGCATATATTTGTATGCATGCTAACATCATTCACCCTTTCGGGAGGTAAGATTCCAATGTCCCACCGAGTTTTTGTTCCTAGAATGATAACTAGGCTACTCGTTTCTCATTCTCTGCCTTGATGAGATCACTGAGTGAACCTATTGTCAGGTGGCTTGAGTTTTGAACTTTCGGCGCACACCCGGTAGCGCCGAGCACTAGCTTGTGCTCCTGACTCGCCGGTGGGGATTTGATTTATACACGCGGACAGATTCCCGCTGAGCAATTTCTTCTCGTCCAGGCCTGCTATCCGCGGTGTGTCCCGTCTGAATCGGCAAATGCCGACAGTGCCACGGTGGCCTTAATAGACCAGCGTGTGATGTGTATCCGGAGGCGGCCACGTGCACATCAGCGCGATGTTGGAACGATATGAGCTCCACTGTTTGAGATCCATCGCGATCGGTGGGCGGGCTCGGCCAACTGCGACGTCAGCGTGTTAAACTGCACCACCGAATTCTAGATCGCCCGAAAGCCTAACCCTGGCCCGGATGGAGCTGCGGGTATTGCGGTAGCTGTTTTTGGAACTCGGTGGCACGCCATGACGACACCGAGGACGTCGATGGCGGTCTGATGTCTCGCCGTCCGTCAACGTGGTGGGACGCCACAGATCTCTATGTATGTCGTATGGTGCGGCCGCTAGCTGGTTGGCGACGTTATGTGATCAGGCCGAGGCCTCGATGCCCGGACTACCGCCATGTTCAGGTGTAGTCTTCACGTCGCGCTTGGCAGGTAAGTTCACAACGAGAGCGAGGCTGACGATGGCGGAATTTAACGGCCAGATCGATCTGGACATCTGTGATTCGGAGCCAGATTGGGCTCCGCCCGTGCGCAGTGCCGAGGACACCGGAGAATTCGCTAAACATCCTTTACTCTGCTCTGGGATGACACTGGTGTCGCGACCTGGGACTGCTTCGGGGGCCCCTGGTTGAGATGCCCGCAATAATGCTGATTGCCAAACGGCGGTGTGCGGCTGTTGCAGTTTCACACCGCCCGCGCTGTGCTAAACGACCAGGGCTGCCCTGCTGACTGGTCGCAACGCCACTACCGTGGGCCGGGTCACCATCGAAGAATGCACCGCCGTTTTCCCTAACTGCAACGCACGGATCCCGGGAGACACCACGCTGATCTCATAGGTGCTCGCCGAACGTGGTTACAACACCTACTGTGTTGACAAATGGCATCTGGCACCGCTGGAAGAGTCCAATCTGGCATCGACCGAGCGGCACTGGCCGACTTCGCACGATTGTACGTGGTTATGGGCGGGAAACCGATCAGTGGTATACCGGCTGGGTGTACCGATACTGACCTGATGACATCACCGGCCACTTCCGGCGGCGGCTATTGCCTGTCCGAAAGTCCAAAGGATATTGCTGATAAAACGATTGAATTCATCCGTGATGCCAATGATCACGTTGACTAAAACCGTGGTTTAGCTATGTTTGCCCGGGCGCCGGGCATGCGCCGCATCGCGTCTTCAAAGAATGGCCTGATAAGTACGCCAGCCGCTTTAAAACATGGCTACGAGCGTTACCGTGAGGTTGTGCTGGACAAGCAGAAGTCGATGGACATCGTCGTGCCGCTGGATACCAAGCTGTTGCCGGTCACCCCTCCAGTGCTTGAAGGGAGTGCTTGAAGGGACCGGACGGTTTGCCGTGGCCATTTCGGGACACGGTGCGTCCGTGGAACTCGCTCAGCGATGAAGCGAAGAAGTTGTTCAGCCGGATGGCTGAGGTGTTAGCCGGTTTTTTTGAGCTACACCGATGCGCAGATCGGTTGGATACTAGACTAGCTGGAGTAATTTGATCCGCTGGATACCATCATCGTGGTGATCTCTGGCAACGGAGCCAGAGATGAGAGTCGGCAAAGTGGATTGGTCAACGAGAGCAAGTTCTTCAACGGCTACATCGACACCGTGGAAGAGAGCCTGGAGTTTCTTAACCGGCTTGGTGGGCCCGAGACCTAGAACCCATTACCTGATTGGGTGGAGCGATGGCCTTCCAAGACGCCCTACAACCCCACAAGGAGTATAAGTGTTACGTGTCGCATGAGGGTGGTATCGTCCGGCCGACAGTCATCTCGTGGTCTAATGGTATTGTGGCGCGTGGGAAGATCCGCAACAACTACGTTAACGTCTGCGACATTTGACGTGTTGGTTGGGAGTGGGGTGATACGTAGATGCTCGGGTCGAAGTAGCCGGATCGTTGTACGGTTGGGCTGTTTACACCGAGCGCAGAGTCAGCGAAGCCTCAAATGATTCTGACGATGTGATCGTCACCTTGCAGAGAGCCAAGGGGTCATTGCTTTTCGATCTGGGAATCTGCCTGGTCCTCGTCAGTCTGCCTACTCTGGTGCTGGTGATGCCCATTCTAATGGCATTGGGCAGGAAGAATTTTTTTCCGCAGTTCGCAACGTGGTACACTGTGGTCCCGTTCGCCATCGTCCCGCTGAACAATTTCTTTCCGGGCTCTACCCTGTCGGGCTCGTAGATAGACCAAGCTGTTGTGTTTTGATTGGTGGTGGCGATGAGACTGTTAATCGTGGTGTGGTTCCGGGGTCGGGACTGAAGCGCGCTGAAAAGCGGCGTGCTACGGTACTCTGCGGTCGTCCTACTTGTTAAGTCGTGCTCACCGAGTTGATCGAGCTGCCGGCCGGATCATTCTCGCATGGGCTCGACGAGTTTTTACCCCGAAGAGGTGCCGGTACATACTGTGACCGTAGGTTCTTTCGCGGTGGAGTGGCACCCCGTTACGAATACGCAGTTCGCCGAATTCGTTAAGTAGCCGATCGATGCGGCGCTGTGCTCCGGAATAGTATCCGATGAGCTGCGTGTTGGTGCCATGGTTTTCCGCCCGACATCGGCCCTGGTAGACCTGCTCGACTGGCTGCAGTGGTGGGAGTATGGGTGTTGGGTGCTAACTGGTGTCATCCGTTTGGTTCGGATCACCCGGAGAGTCCAGATAGCCCTCCAGCGGTCGCGCCGTCGCCCGCGCCATCACCCAGTTGGCCAGGTGGCATACCCCGACTCCACGGCGTACGCGCGATGAACCGGGTGGCGTTGGCTGACCGAGGACGAGTGGGAGTATGCCGCCCGCGCCGGGAGTGCGACTACCTAATCGTGGGGAGTGACGAGGCCGGGTCAGACGGTCAACTGATGGCTAACACCTGGCAGGGTAGGTTCCTGTGTCAGAACGACGGTATGCTCGGCTGGATGGGAACCTCACCGTGGGGCTTTCCTGGCCAACCCTTTCGGGTTGGTGGACATGATCGGCAACGTGTGGGAGTGGACCACCACCGAATGTTACGCGCACCATCGGCCTAAAAGCCTGTTGTTTACCGTGGCTTCATGGATTCCGGTATCGGTCAAACGTTAAAGGGTGGTTCGTATTTGTGCGCACCGGAATACTGATACCGGTACCGACTTGCTGCGCGGTTGTCACAGTCATAGGATACCGCTACCACTCACATCGGATTTCGCTGCGTGGCGGATCTTGGATTCTGCTGGACTGAGCTGGCGGACGCGATCGGTGTACACCGCGGTTTCGCCGCAGAAATCGCAAAAGGGGTGGCTTCTGGCAATCAATCGGTATCGGTGTCCTCGTTCTGGCCAAATCAGCGGAGCTGGCTAACGGTGAAAGGGCTTTTGATTCTTCGGGAGTGCGTTCGATTTTGCTGGATCGGGCGACCTTGTTGACCTACGAGCCACAGTGGGACCGTAAGCCCGCCCTGGTGAACACCGATCCCGCCGTGCGGTTGCGCTACTAGACGATGCTGTTGGTCCTGAACAGCTGGCTGTCGTCAAGATGCCGCGTTGGTCGTCGATGACTCAGGGGTCGGCTGGCCGGCCAATCGTGGCTAAGGCCGATGCGGTGTGCGCAGTGTCAGGTCGATCGCGGGATGTGGCTTGAGGATTGCGCAGAGGGTGTCTCGGGGATCCACAGCAGCCTGTTGACTCTCGACGCGCACGCCTTCGCTAAACGGTTGACCGCGTTGGCGGCCACGATGGATGTGTGAGGGTATGATCTAAGAGGTCCTGAGCAGCGCTGCTGCGCTGACGTTTGGGCCCGTCGTTGGTGGGGTCCGGTGCTGATCGGCTAGGGTGTTGTTGCGGCCGGCACGACTGTGTGGCTGGGAAGTGACCTGCCTCAACGTCTGTGGTGATTCATAATGATTGCTGAGCAAGTCATGATCGAGAGCGGCGGCTCGGCGCCGGCGTCCCAATTGGACGCTGATGAGCTTATCGCACTCGACGTCGTTGCAGCGCTGGTTTATAAGTTGGTCCAAGTTGGTGTCGTTGGTCCACCCGACCGATGCTCCGCCCGAGCCGGGGTATGTGCCGTTGAGGACGTTGGCAGCTTTTGTGCGCTCTGCCAGTATTTGACGTGTCGTTGGCACAGCTGTTGCCAGCCTGTCTGAACTGCGATCTCAACTACACCATTGCGTACGCCGATGGCTGGCCAACGCATGGGTTCAACTTGCAGTGCTCTTGCCTGCAACCCACCATCTGGTGAAGACGTTCTGGGGCTGGTGGTGGCCAGTAGATGCCCGACGGAAGGACGACTTTGCTCTCGCTATCGGAGAGAACCGACGTCACCGCGTCGGGCAGCGCGCTGCTGTTTCCGAGTTTGTGCCTGTCCACCGGCCGGTATGCTGGCACCGAAGCCGGTCCTTTACTGAATTTTACTGAGGCAACCAGAGCGCTTTGGTGCCCAACGCCGCCGTATTCGCGGGCAAGACCGGGCCCATCGCATAGCCACCGAACGCCGACACAACCACACGGCTTGTGTCCGGCGGGCTGAGTGCTCGAGCTACCTCCGACCGGCCCACCCGGAACCGATAACCCAGCGACGTTTTAGATGGCTGTGGTCAGAATTTGGCTCCGAGTTGGTCATCCCCTAAACTCTAGTGGTTGCCTCGTGCTGGCCGCGGCCGGCATGCGTAAGCGGCGAGCCTGCAAGCTGGCTTCGCGGGTCCTTCGGCGACAAAAGACCGCGCACGTCAGGTTTTGTGGGTTCCTCCTGCCGTGCATATTGTGAACCAGGTCAGGAGATCGAGTGATTCAGCAGGAATCGCGACTGAAGGTGGCCGACAACACCGGCGCCAAGGAGATCTTGTGCATACGAGTGCTCGGCGGCTCGTCCCGACGCTACGCCAGCATTGGTGATGTCATCGTCGGCACCGTCAAGGACGCTATTCCTGGCGGCAACGTCAAACGCGGAGATGTCGTCAAAGCCGTCGTGGTACGCACCGCCAAAGAGTGCAGGCGTCCCGACGGCAGCTACATCAAGTTCGATGAAAACGCTGCTGTGATCATCAAGCCTGACAACGATCCGCGCGGAACTCGCATCTTCGGGCCGGTCGGCCGCGAACTTCGTGAGAAACGATTCATGAAGATCATCTCGCTGGCTCCGGAGGTGCTGTAGATGAAGGTTCACAAGGGCGATACCGTTCTGGTTATCGCGGGGAAAGACAAAGGCGCCAAAGGCAAAGTGTTGCAGGCCTACCCGGCCCGTAACCGGGTACTGGTTGAGGGGGTCAACCGGATCAAGAAGCATACTGCGATTTCAGCCAACCAGCGCGGAGCTCAAGCAGGAGGAATCGTCACCCAGGAGGCCCCGATCCACGTTTCCAATGTGATGGTGGTTGACTCAGACGGCAAGCCCACCCGCATCGGCTACCGGGTAGACGAGGAGACCGACAAGCGAGTTCGTATTTCCAAGCGCAATGGCAAGGATATCTGATTGAGTACCGCAGAAAAAGTGCAGCCGCGCCTTAAACAGCGCTACCGCAGCGAGATTCGGGAGGCGCTGAACAAGCAGTTCAGCTACGGCAACGTGATGCAGATCCCGACCGTGGTGAAGGTCGTCGTCAACATGGGAGTTGGTGACGCAGCCCGGGATGCCAAGCTAATCAACGGTGCAGTCAGTGACTTGGCGCTGATCACCGGGCAGAAACCCGAGGTTCGCAAGGCGCGGAAGTCTATCGCGCAATTCAAGCTGCGCGAGGGCATGCCAATCGGTGTCCGTGTCACGTTGCGTGACGACCGGATGTGGGAATTCCTGGACCGGCTTACGTCGATCGCGCTGCCACGTATTCGTGATTTCCGTGGGTTGTCGCCTAAGCAGTTCGACGGTGTCGGTAACTACACCTTCGGGCTGGCTGAGCAGTCGGTGTTCCACGAGATCGATGTGGACAAGATCGACCGGGTTCGCGGCATGGACATCAACGTCGTCACCTCGGCGACGACCGACGATGAAGGACGAGCGTTGTTGCGGGCCCTCGGCTTTCCGTTCAAGGAGAACTGAAGTAGATGGCGAAGAAGGCACTAGTCAACAAAGCCGCACGCAAGCCAAAATTTACGGTGCGCGGTTACACTCGTTGCAGCAAGTGCGGTCGCCCGCGTGCAGTGTTCCGCAAATTCGGGCTATGCAGGATTTGCCTGCGCGAGATGGCGCATGCGGGTGAGTTGCCCGGTGTGCAGAAGAGCAGCTGGTAACGGCCCAACACATGGCCTACAGGACTAACGCGGGCAGTCCTGAGCACAGGGAACCACCGCGAGGAAGGTGACAGGAGCTGTCATGACCATGACGGACCCGATCGCAGATTTTTTGACACGTCTGCGCAACGCCAATTCGGCGTATCACGACGAAGTGACTGTGCCGCACTCCAATATCAAGGCCAACATCGCCCAGATCCTTAAGAACGAAGGATACATCCGAGACTTCCGTACCGAAGACGCTCGTGTCGGCAAGTCATTGATCATCCAACTCAAGTACGGACCCAGCCGGGAGCGTAGCATCGCTGGTTTGCGCCGGGTGTCCAAGCCGGGGTTGCGGGTGTATGCGAAGTCGATCAACTTGCCGCGTGTGCTGGGCGGTCTGGGCGTGGTCATCATCTCGACCTCCTCAGGCCTGCTGACCGACCGTCAGGCAGCCAGGCAGGGTGTGGGCGGCGAAGTCCTCGCGTACGTGTGGTAGCTGTGAGAGCATGGAGTAAACGATCATGTCGCGCATTGGTAAGCAGCCGATTCCGGTCCCCGCCGGAGTCGACATCACGATCGATGGTCAAAACGTCTTGGTGAAGGGGCCCAAGGGTACTCTGGATTTGACGGTCGCTGAGCCGATCATGTTGGCGCGCAACGACGAAGGTGCAATCGTGGTCACCCGTCCCGACAATGAGCGGCGCAACCGCTCGCTGCACGGATTGTCGCGCACTTTGGTGTCCAACCTGGTCACCGGTGTGACGCAGGGTTACACTGTCAGCATGGAGATCTTCGGTGTCGGTTACCGGGCCCAGCTCAAGGGCTCCAATCTGGAATTCGCGCTAGGGTATAGCCATCCAGTGGTGATCGAGGCTCCCGAGGGTATCACGTTCGCGGTTCAGTCACCGACGAAGTTCACTATCACGGGGATCGACAAGCAGAAGGTTGGTCAGATCTCGGCGAACATCCGCCGTCTGCGCCGTCCTGACCCTTATAAGGGTAAGGGCGTGCGTTACGAGGGCGAACAGATTCGCCGCAAGGTCGGAAAAACAGGTAAGTAGTCGTGGTGCAGTCAGTTTCCGCGATTCGTAGGGTCTCTCGGCTGCGTAGGCACGCGCGGCTGCGCAAGAAAGTGTCAGGCACCTCGGAGCGTCCACGGTTGGTGGTGAACCGGTCCGCGAGGCACATTCACGTGCAACTGGTTAACGACGTCACCGGCACTACGGTGGCTGCTGCGTCATCGATCGAGGCCGACGTGCGCGGTCTGCAAGGTGACAAGAAAGTCCGCAGTGTGCGGGTCGGCCAATTGATCGCCGAGCGGGCCAAGGCCGCTGGCATTAACACGGTGGTATTCGACCGTGGCGGATACACCTACGGTGGACGCATCGCGGCGCTGGCCGATTCCGTGCGCGAGAACGGATTGAATTTCTGATGACAAGCAAGCCTGGAGGGCTGCTATAATGGCGGCGCAGTCAGCTGGCCTGCTAGGTGATAGCCGCGAGGGTCGTAGCCGGCGCGAGGGAGGTAGCCGCGGCGGTCGCGATCGGGACCGTGATGGTGAGAAGGGCAACTACCTGGAACGGGTTGTTGCCATCAACCGGGTCTCCAAGGTCGTTAAAGGTGGTCGGCGATTCAGCTTCACCGCTTTGGTCATCGTGGGTGACGGACACGGCATGGTTGGCGTTGGTTATGGTAAGGCCAAGGAAGTCCCCGCCGCGATTGCCAAGGGCGTAGAAGAGGCCCGTAAAAGCTTCTTCCGGGTGCCGCTGATCGATGGCACTATCACTCACCCCGTACAGGGCGAGGCAGCCGCGGGCGTGGTGCTGTTGCGCCCTGCCAGCCCTGGTACCGGTGTTATCGCCGGCGGCGCGGTACGTGCTGTGCTGGAATGCGCTGGGGTGCACGATATCCTGGCTAAATCCTTGGGCAGTGACAATGCGATCAATGTGGTGCATGCCACCGTGGCTGCGCTCAAGCTGCTGCAGCGTCCTGATGAGGTGGCGGCCCGGCGCGGCCTGCGATCGGGTATGTTGCCTCGGAGCTGGGATCCTGCAGGCGTGGCGGGAGAGCGAAGCGTTGATCGGCCAGTGGGGCGCGTGAGGGAACAGGCATAACCATGGCAAGTCTGAAGATTACCCAGGTACGTAGCACGATCGGGGTGCGGTGGAAGCAGCGTGAGAGCCTGCGCACCCTGGGCCTGAGGCGGATTCGGCATTCGGTGATTCGCGAAGACAACCTCCAAACCCGCGGGCTGATCGCTGTGGTGCGTCACCTCGTCGAGGTGGAGCCGGCCACCGGAGGTAGTACTCCTGTGGGTGGGGGGAGAGATTAAGTGACGATTAAGCTGCACGACCTGCAACCTGCGCGCGGGTCGAAAACTACACGTACCCGGGTCGGCCGCGGTGAGGCCTCGAAAGGCAAGACGGCTGGCCGCGGTACCAAGGGTACCAAAGCCCGTAAGCAGGTACCAGTGACCTTTGAGGGCGGGCAGATGCCAATCCACATGCGGTTGCCTAAGCTGAAGGGATTCCGGAATCGATTACGGACAGAATATGCGGTCGTCAATGTCGGTGACATAAGCCGGCTGTTCCCTGAAGGCGGCACAATCAGCGTAAACGACTTAGTCGCCAAGAAAGCTATTCGTAAAAACTCATTGGTTAAAATTCTAGGTGACGGCAAGCTGACTGTCAAAGTCACCCTGTCCGCGCATAAGTTCAGCGGCAGTGCGCGTCACAAGATCACCGTAGCTGGCGGCTCTGTTACCGAGCTCTAAGTCAGCTCGGTTTTGTGCGACTCTGTGGCTGATCCGGTTGACGACGGTGGTTACGGCCGAGGGTCAGTTGCAGTGTTTCCCCGATGACCTGGGTGTGGAGCTCGGCGTCATCGAAGTCCGTCTGCGGGGATCATAGTGATCGAGAACTTCACTTCACCACTGTACGGTGGGTGGCTTCACCACGGCTGAGCAGCGGTCTGAGATGTCCGACGCCACGTATCGGTACGCTGCAAGCATGTCCGCCTTTCTGCCCCCTTTTCCTGGTATCGATGACGTGCGTGCCCTGGCCAACCGGGTTAACACGGCCCGTCACCATGGCATACCGAATGGTTGCGTGCTCGAAGTCAATCTGCGGTCGTTGCCGCCGGAAACGACCAGCTTTGACCCCTTCACAATTATCACTAGGGGTGGCCGACCGATGGCCCTGCGCGAGGCTGTCGCCGCGATTCACCGCGCCGCCGCCGACCCCCGGGTCGCCGGTATGATTGCCCGCGTTCAGCTTGGTGCGTCGCCGCCTGCGGCAGTGCAGGAACTGCGCGAAGCCGTCGCCACTTTCAGTGCGGTCAAGCCGTCACTGGCCTGGGCCGAGACTTATCCTGGCACGCTGTCCTACTACCTGGCTTCGGCCTTTGGTGAGGTCTGGATGCAGCCGTCGGGTAGTGTCGGGCTGGTCGGCTTCGCTAGCAATGCCACGTTTCTACGCGACGTGCTGGCCAAGGTAGGGATCGAAGCGCAGTTCGTCGCACGGGGTGAATACAAGTCAGCGGCAAACCTTTTCACCGAAGGCGGCTTCACCGACGCTCACCGCGAGGCGGTCAGCCGAATGCTGGAAAGTCTGCAAGGCCAGGTGTGGCAGGGGATCGCCGAATCACGCAGGATCGATCCCGCAGCGCTCAATCCGTTGGCCGACCGGGCTCCTCTGTTACGCGATGACGCGGTCGCTTCCGGTTTGGTCGACCGTATTGGATTCCGCGACGAAGCTTATGCTCGTATAGCGGAACTTGTTGGTGCTGAAAGTATTACACCAAATTCAAGCGAGCCGCAGGCGAGAACAGAGGCCAACGACGGTCTACCGCGACTGTATTTGTCGCGCTACGCTAGTGCGGGCCGGTCACGGTTGATGCCCCCCATGCCGTTGATTCCCGGACGCCGATCCAAGCCAACGGTTGTCGTGGTCACTCTGGAAGGTCCGATTGTCAACGGGCGCGGTGGACCGCAGTTTCTGCCGTTCGGTATCTCTACCGGCGGTGGTGACACCATTGCGGCGGCGCTCCGCGAGGTCGCTGCCGACGATTCAGTGTCCGCGATTGTGCTGCGGGTGAACAGCCCGGGTGGCTCGGTTACCGCATCTGAAACCATCTGGCGTGAGGTGAAAAGGGCCCGCGATCGCGGCAAGCCGGTAGTGGTTTCCATGGGGGCGGTAGCTGCCTCTGGCGGCTACTACGTCTCGGTGGGCGCTGACGAGATTGTGGCCAATCCCGGTACGATCACCGGTTCGATTGGCGTGATCACCGGGAAGCTGGTGATTCGGGACCTGAAAGGTCGGTTGGGCGTTGGGTCAGATACGGTGCGCACCAACGCCAATGCTGATGCGTGGTCGGCTAACGTGCCGTTCACGCCGGAGCAGCACACCCATCGAGAGGCCGAGGCGGACCTGTGCTATGCTGACTTTCTTGAACGCGTAGCAGAAGGCCGCGGCATGACCACTGATGCAGTGGATGATGTTGCGCGAGGGCGGATTTGGACTGGTGCCGATGCTCTCGAACGCGGTCTGGTCGACGAACTCGGCGGGCTTGTAACCGCGGTGCGCAGAGCCAAGGTCCTAGCCGGTTTGGATGCGGACGTCGATGTCCGCATCGTCAGTTACCCCGGCTCGTCGTTGCTGGACATGGTACGACCCCGTGCGTCGTCGCAACCCGGGGCTGCGTCGTTGCCAGACGCGGTAGCCACGCTGCTAGGACGCTCGGTTGCCGGGATACTCGAACAGGTCGAGCAAGCGTTAAGCGGTGTCAGAGTGCTGTGGTTGGGGGAGTACCGGTTTTGAGAGTCTTAGCGATGTGGCTCATCTCGTTGAAAACGGTTAGTCAGAGTGACGGGGCGACGATCTGTGACACTTCTCCAAATGGAGTTACTTTCGACAGCTAAGCCTGCACTTTACGTGCGTAAGGTGGCCATTGCCTCGGCTTCCCGATCCCAGGATCCCTGATCCTTCTTTTCGAGGGCAGCGCTCTCTTGGGGCGTTGACCTCGAACTTGTTCTTTGCGTCCTCCACCTTTTTCGGTTAGTGGTAATATCCTCCGGAGGTATCCACGTTACTTATGCACCCGCGTACAGGCGTGTGCTATGCTCTGGGCCGATTTGGCGGTCAGTTTGGAACAACCGGTAAACAGTGCCACAGTCACGCCTGATGCTGTGTGGCTGTTTCTGCTATCCAATTCGCCGACTCGCGATCCCACGCGCGTCGTAGCTCTCCATTAAACCTAGATTAGGTGTGCTAGAATTCTAGAGAGGTTTTCCACTGCATTGCAAGGGACATCCGCGGCGTGTCGGTTTTTCCGTTGCCAGGGCACTGAATGTGCTCGCCGTATTAGACTGCGAACTCGTCAATGCAAGCTGGAATCGGCTTATGAGCGATGGCGAGCGTGGTCGACCGCACCAGGATGACTGTGAATGACGCTGTCGATGTCGTTGAACGCTTTTTGGCACGCCATATGCAACTTGATTTGCGACGACGGCACCCGGCTGGCTTTCGTTCCTATGATTCCCTCTTCGGGATAGATCAGCATAAGATCGTCGGGTAGCATGTCCCGGTAGTCGACCGACAACAGCGTGATGACGATGTTGCCGTTGCAGTTCCGGGCTGAAATGTTGCCCGCCGTTCCCTCGACCAAGTCCCCGGATCAGCATGTCTTTGTTCGTCGCCAGCCGTAGCTTCGGGGTGGGGACGGCTTTCGCAGTTGTCATCAGGACGAGTACTTCTGTGTTCAGAATGTAGGCGGGCGTGTTGTCTGACTAGCAACGCTTCTAGATCGTCGGCAACTATCTGTGCTCGGCTGGTCCTCAGTGTTCCACGTCGCGCGGCTGATGTGCGGGGTGAGTACGACGTTGGGCGTATCCACCAACGGGTAATCGGGGGCGGCAGTCACTCGCTGACGAAGTGGTCGAGTCCTGCGGTGGCTACCCGGTTTTGGCGCAACTCGTCTACCAGTGCGTAGGTGTCGTGCAGCTGAGACCGAGCGGTGTTGAGCAAGACGACACCATCACGTAAGGTCCGAAGTTGTTTTGTGTCTACCATCTCTATGGTTTCGTCGGTGATCGATGCGTGCAGCGAGGGGACATCAGCCTCGTTGCGCAGCTCGTCGAGGTTGTGGCGGGCTTCGTCGTTGTAAGGGTCGGTGGTGATGACCCGCAAGCCCAGCCCTGATAGCCGCCACTGTAACGCTAGGCAACCGCATCCAGGCCAACCAGCCCTGCTGTGCGCTTGGCGATTTCTCCTCAATGGAACTGCTGATAGGGAATGTTGCCATCACGAAACATGTTGCCGCTGAAGATATTCACATATGTGGTTCAGCAGATGACGGGTGGCCGTTAGCCACAAAGTCACAGCCATCTCGGTGACCGCGTCGGCGTTGTCGGCCAGGGTGTTCAGCACCGGAATGCCGGCTGCGATGGTGTCAGGAATATCGACGTTGGTGGGATCCCCGCGGGGGCTGCGATGGAGAGTACGGCGCGCCATCCCTGGTAAAAGACCCGGGTACCGACCGAGTCGCTTTCTACCACCACATCGATGCCTTTGTGTGCGATCCGGTTGGCCAGCTGTGTTGTAGAGCTTAAGCGGGGTCTGATCGCGCTCACCTATCCAAGGGTTGTACACCACGTAGGCCAACTCTCGAAGCTTAGCGAAGCCCGGTCCTTGCAGCTGAGCTGTTACCAAGGCACGTGGTAGAGACGTCGGCGAAAGCCAATGCTGTTGTACAGCAACGTCTGTATCGCGTAAAGGCGTCACAATCGGCATCGACGTCGGTAGCATCGCGTTCAAAGCGGTGGTTGCAGACGAGAACGGTCACGTGAAGGCTCGGCAGTGGATTGGCCACCAGCTGCAGGTGCCGACCCCCGATCGGTTGGAACACGACGCCAACCAGGCATGGCTGCAGGGTCCGTTGGCGGCCCTGGACCGATTGATTCGGACCGACATCAAGGTGGTGGCCGTTGCGTCCATGGTCCCCACGTTGACCGCCATCGATTCCGCAGGCAGGCTCGTCGTGTCGGGACTGCTGTACGGCAACAGCTGGGACCGGGTGCCCGCTGACTTGGTCTCACCGGCACAACTGCTTCCGCCGGTGGGCGAGGCCGCCGAGTTTCTGTGCTGGACGGCCGCCGCTGAGGCGGTCAGCTACTAACCCGCCACCAGCGGTAGCCAACTACATGCTGGCCGGCGAGGCAGTGATAGACTTTGCCATAGCTATCACGGTTCTGGCCCCTCTTCGGCGGCACCGAGTGGAGCTTGATGGCATGCAACGGCTGCGGAGTGACCGTCGACCGCATGCTCAAGCGGAGGCAATCGGAGCGGCTGTTGGCCAAGTTCGCCGAGAGCAGCTCCGTGTTGGCGACCGGCAGTGTCGTTGGTGCTTAACGGATCGTGGCTGGCGTTGACCGCGCCGGCGACGTGCTGGTGCTGTGTAGCACTACCTTGATTGTATGGATCCCTACCCTGGAGCCAAGACGGGTTCCTGGGCTGTGGGCAACCCCGCACCCAGCCGCCGGGAAGAGTCAGATCGGACGAGCCAGCAATTCCGGCAGATTATTCCTCGGCTGGGTGCATACAAGGTGTCCGGCTTTGTGGTTCGCCAGCTCATCGAACTGAGTGGAATATCGGTATCGCGCATCGTGGTCGCTGGCGGCGGTACTGTGGTCTGGCGTTGGAATCAGGCCATCGCCGACGCGACCCGTCGGACCGGTGCAGGTGGCTGAGGGAGCGGCATTGGGGGTTGGGGTTTTTCACGCTAGCAGACCGGCTGTTGCTTGGCGTCTAGCCTCGTGGCCTAGCGCGACAATCGAGGTGGCGTTCTAGGCTTATGCCATGACTGACCACGACCAAACCGCTGCCCGACGAGAGACAGCTGACGCTCTGTTGAAGGCGCTGGAACGTCGCCACGAGATAGCCGACGCCGTGGTGGAGGCCGAAAATAAGCCCGCCGCAGTCGAGGCGATCGTCAAGCTGCTTGACACGTCTCGCCTGGCTGCCGAAGCGGTCATGAGCATGTCGTTCGACCGGCTCACCAAAGACTCCCGCAAAAAGATCCTTGCCGAGCTGGAAGATCTGAACAAGCAGCTGAGTTTCACCCTCCAGGAGCGCCCGGCAAGCCTGGGGGAAAGTCTCGAGCTTCGACCTTTTTCCGGCGAAGATGACCGTGACATCTTCGCTGCCCGCACCGCGGAAATCAATTCTGCCGGCGATGGGTCTGGCGGACCGGCCGGCAGCATTGATGACGAGATCCGTGCGGCGCTGGTCCGCGTCGCCGACGAAGAGGCTGCGTGGTTTGTGGCCGTAGACTCAGGCGCGAAGGTTGGGATGGTGTTCGGTGAACTCGTCCATGGCGAGGTGGATGTTCGGGTCTGGATTTGCCCCGATCACCGAAAGAAGGGTTACGGCACCGCTGCGCTGCGCAAGTCACGGTCAGAGATGGCGTACTGCTTCCCCGCCGTGCCAATGGTTGCCCGAGCGCCCGCCGCCGACTTGCATAGCCGTATCACGGCTGACTAACAGCTGGGTTCCTTGCTGGCCAACGCAGATCAAGTCTGCTGTCGGCGGAGTTCAGTTCTCAGAATTGCAGTAACGGTGACAACATTGCGGAACTGAGACATCTCATCGTCGTCTGGGAAGACGTGGCCGTAATCGGCTAACAAATCACGCCGTGGCCTGGTCGTCACCTGCCAGCCGCAATAGGCCAGGTAATGAATGACATTGCTGCGCTTGCCGTCGCAGAACAGTCCGGACAGGTCGATGCCGCAACCCAATTTGACCCACCGCTTGCCTGAAGTCCTGCGCGCTCTGCGACATCGTCGCACCCGAATCCGGATGGTATTCGGTGGCGAGCTGGCTTCCCGGCGCGCTGAGCGCGGTGATGTTGTAGAACAGCCGGTCTTGAGTATCCGGTGGAAGGTACATCAGCAAGCTTTCCGCGCTCCACGTTCGTCGTCCAGGTCGATCCCCACGGCGCGTTGCTTCGCCGTCGGCTGGGCGCCTTAGGGCGGCTGGCGTCGTGATCTTTAATACAGATCACCTGGGGTTGATAGATTTGGATCACTGTGGTATGGGATGGCCAGAGCAGCCGATAGGCGCAGACATCCAGGCCGGCTGCTAAAATGACGGTTTGCTGGATATTGCCTCGTGCGGTGTTTAGGAAAAATCGCCGACGCGAGATATCTTTGTTTCCCATATCCGTCGCTTCCGCGAACTGATCGTTGATCAAGACTGCTGATCCGTTGGCGGCCATGTTGGCATCTCCATACAGTAGCCAGGTCCCAAGGGTCAATCTCAAGTCGGGCGTTGCTCAATCCCCGTCATCCGTTGCCCTTCGTCGTTTATACTGATGTTTTGCCGCTTCATGCTTAGCCAACTGTAATGACCTACCCAAAACTTTACGTTTGTTGACTGGCCGGGTCCGGCATGTGATGGTGGAGTATTCGGCGGCCTTGCCGGCCTGATTCGCGGGGCTTCCCGGCGGCCCGCAAGGGGGCTTGTACAGACCAGCTGTTAGTCTCGTACACGGTTTGACGGGCGACGCGGTATGTCCCTGCCTGCGGGTATGATGCGCGAGACGCAGGATAACCCCCGGAAATCGATGCCAGCCGGACCAGCCTGGTTGGCATGTCGCGAAAAGAGTTTGGCTGCGCAGGAGGAAGAGTGCTCTCGGCTTTCATCTCGTCGCTGCGGACAGTCGATTTAAGGCGGAAGATCCTTTTCACGCTGGGCATCCTCGTGCTCTATCGCGTCAGTGCGGCACTGCCCTCTCCGGGCGTCAACTACCGGCACGTGCAGCAATGCATTCAAGAGGCCACCGCCGGCGAAGCCGGGGAAATTTACTCGCTGATTAACTTGTTCTCCGGTGGTGCGCTGCTAAAGCTCACGGTAGGGGTGATGCCCTATATCACCGCCAGTATCATTGTGCAGTTGCTGACCGTGGTGATCCCGCGCTTTGAAGAATTACGCAAAGAGGGTCAAGCAGGCCAAGCGAAAATGACCCAATACACCCGCTATCTGGCTATCGCACTAGCCGTCCTGCAAGCCACCAGCATCGTGGCGCTGGCGGCCAACGGTGGACTGCTGCAGGGTTGCCAGGAGGACATCATCTCCGACCAGAGCATCTTCAGTCTGGTCGTCATCGTGCTGGTGATGACGGGCGGTGCGGCGCTGGTGATGTGGATGGGTGAGTTGATCACCGAACGTGGTATCGGCAATGGCATGTCGTTATTGATCTTCGTCGGTATCGCTGCCCGCATTCCCGCCGAGGGCAAACAGATCCTAGATAGCCGGGGTGGGGTCATCTTTGCCGCTGTTTGCCTGGCCGCACTGGTCATCATCGTTGGCGTGGTCTTCGTTGAGCAGGGCCAGCGCCGAATCCCGGTGCAATACGCTAAGCGCATGGTGGGTCGGCGGATGTATGGCGGGACCTCAACATACCTGCCGCTCAAGGTCAATCAGGCCGGCGTTATTCCGGTAATCTTCGCGTCGTCGTTAATCTACATTCCACATCTGATCACCCAGCTGGTCCGCAGCGGCAGCGGTGGTGTGGGCAAGAGCTGGTGGGACAAATTCGTCGGCACCTACCTATCGGATCCGGCCGATCCCGTTTATATCAACATATACTTCGGGCTTATCATCTTCTTCACCTACTTCTATGTATCGGTAACATTCAATCCCGACGAACGTGCCGACGAGATGAAGAAGTTCGGTGGTTTCATTCCTGGCATTCGACCGGGACGGCCGACGGCGGACTATTTGCGTTATGTGCTAAGCCGAATTACGTTGCCGGGATCGATCTATCTTGGAGCGATCGCGGTGTTGCCCAATCTATTCCTGCAGATCGGCAATGGCGGCGAGGTCCAGAATTTACCGTTCGGGGGAACCGCTGTGTTGATCATGATCGGTGTTGGCTTGGATACGGTCAAGCAGATCGAGAGTCAGCTGATGCAACGCAACTATGAAGGGTTCCTGAAGTGAGAGTTGTTTTGCTGGGACCGCCGGGGGCAGGCAAGGGCACGCAAGCCCAAAGGCTCGCCGAGAAGCTTGGTATCCCGCAGATCTCCACCGGTGAATTGTTCCGGCGCAACATCGAAAAAGACACCAAACTCGGGCACGAGGCCAAGAAGTACCTGGACGCCGGCGACTTGGTTCCTGCCGACCTGACCAATCAGCTGGTGGACGACCGTCTGAACAAATCGGACACGGTCGACGGGTTTATCTTGGATGGGTATCCGCGCTCGCTCGAGCAAGCCAAGGCGCTGCATGAAATGCTGGAACGCCGGGGTACCGACATTGATGCCGTGCTGGAGTTTCGCGTGTCGCAGGCGGTGGTGCTGGAGCGGCTTAAAGGGCGGGGCCGCGCCGATGACACCGACGACGTCGTCATCAATCGGATGAACATCTACCGTGACGAGACTGCTTCGCTGTTGGAGTACTATAGCAGCGAATTGAAGACTATTGACGCCATCGGCACCATGGACGAAGTGTTTGCCCGTGCGTTGCACGCCTTGGGAAAGTAGGTAAAGTAGCTGTGGGCGCGTTGACACGGCTGCGCAGTCGCAGGGTTGTGCCGCAGCGCAGTGTTGGCGAACTTGACGCGATGGCCGCAGCCGGTGCAGTGGTCGCGGCAGCACTGCACGCCGTCCGGGACGCTGCAGGCCCCGGGGTGTCGAGTCTCAGCCTCGACGAAATTGCCGAGTCAGTGATCCGCGAAGCCGGAGCTACACCGTCATTTCTCCGTTATCACGGCTACCCCGCTACCATCTGCACATCGGTTAATGACCGGGTGATTCATGGAATCCCCTCTGCCGTTGAGATTCTCGCACCCGGCGACCTCGTGTCGATCGACTGCGGCGCGGTGCTGGACGGCTGGCACGGTGATGCGGCGATAACCTTTGGTGTGGGCACCCTCACTTCCGTGGATGAAGCCTTGTCCCAGGCGACCAGAGAATCGCTGGAAGCCGGCATTGCGGCGATGATTGTCAACAATCGTTTGACCGACGTGGCGCATGCCATCGAAGTGAGTACCCGTACGTCCGAGATTCGATACCGACTTACGTTTGGGATCGTGCAAGGTTACGGGGGTCATGGCATCGGCCGGCACATGCACATGGATCCGTTTCTGCCCAACGAAGGCGCTCCTGGGCGCGGCCCGCTGCTGGTACCTGGCTCGGTACTGGCCATCGAACCGATGTTGACGCTTGGCACCGGCAAAACGATTGTGCTCGACGACGAATGGACGGTAACGACTGCTGACGGTTCGCGTGCGGCTCATTGGGAGCACACTGTGGCCGTCACCGAGGACGGACCTCGCGTTCTTACTCTGGCCTGACACTTCTAGCGCACACGTACTCTGGTGAATCTTCCTCTAGGGGGGCGGTGAACTAAGCATTTACTCGTATCCAGTAAGTGGAGGTGATCAAATGACTTGCGGGTAGGATGACACTGCGGCTGCGGAAGCCGCTCTACGACGAGTATGCTGCCTGTTATATAGTGCGCTATACTTGCTGCAGTTAATCCGCCGTGCGAGCCAGCCGAAGGCATAATACAAGAGACCTTGTTGCAAACCTGGTAGCATCCCGAAGTGATCGGCGACACAGAGCGCTCGGCGTGCGGATATTGATCGTTGCTCGCAATATGATCATTGGGGGATCGATGTAGCGCATCGGTTCCGCAATTTCGGCGTCGTGATCGGCATGGCGTTCGGGGTGTCAACAGCGGACGTACAGTGGTGATTGCTGGCGACAGTGTGTTTTTCTGCACGGCATGGTAGTGCACACGGCCGTGCATTAACGGCTTCCGGTGAAGTTTATGTTGTTCAACAACAATACTCACGCCATGTGTGTTCCTGTGGGAGCAGCTGTTCTCTGAAGACCGCCAGAGCTACAATCGATTCTATATACAGCCGGTTGAACGCCGTTCTGGCAGAGATTTTCCCGGAGCTAACGTTCTTTGACATCAGCGACTTTGACGATTTTGCCGCTGCTATGCGTTCGGCACTTGTCGTGGACAGCCCTGCGATGGTGAGTGTGGAGTGCGACTTCGCACGAAATCCCGACTTTAGCAACATTTCTCATCTAGCAGTCGGTTGGAAACACTGCTGTAGTAGAGAATCTAACAGCGAAGAAAAACCGAACCAATGTAGCTGCCAGCTCTTGACGCTATCACCACGCAAATCGACGAGGTCACCGGCATCGATACCTACCCCTTTGAAAAGGGCACTCCGATCATTATGTAGATGATGTAGTTGGTCTACCCGCACGACCAAGTATTAGGCGAGTACTGCACCGTAAACGATTACGGTGACTGTACGCTCGACGAGTTGTTTTAGTATGTTGCTGGTACCCGCAGTCTCGAGGAGTGGATCGACAGTCCACGTGATTTTATCCTCGCAGATAAACCGGGTTTGTGGCTGGCTCCCACCGGGCTGTTCAGGGACCGAAATCTAACACCCGCATCGTTGTCAACTCGCAGGTTCGCACCGTCGACTACCACTGGCGTGGGATCAAGGAAAAGCCTGTGGACGATTTGCTTGATGCGTGTCATAGCTGCCCAAATGGTTCTCGACAAGCAGTGTGTGGTTGTACTGTGGATATCACCCGTTCTACGACCACAACCCGTACCCGGAGGGCAGTACCGCCCGAATCTACTGTCCTTGGTCGGTGATTTCTGAGACCTGTTTGGCGCAGGACACCTGCCGAAAATAAAAAAACCTTAAAGCAATTGTCGAGTACCGTCCACCACAATGGCCTTCCGGTGACCCCGAAATCAATGACCTAGGATGAGGCAAGAGGGTAGTAGGACATCGTGAGCTAACCCAGCGTCAGTCTGACCAACTTTCCACTTACCTGCCCGGTGAGCCGATCGGCGCAGACTACTAAGCGCAGTTCGCGCTGTCCGATGATCTGCGTGACAACGTAATGTTCCGTTTCCCCCAAGTTCCGCCACCATGTTGTGCCGGACAAGACGGTGATTGACGTGATTGCGAGTGAGTCGCGGGGTTTGATTGAACGGTAAGGCGACGACCTCATCGAGGTGCAGGTGTGTTTGATCACCTACATCGAGGCTCCTGAACTGCCGTTCTACGACGCTAGCGAGGGTGTTGCACACCGTTTGGGCATGCGACTAGCCTAGAGTGCTTTATATGCACAATGGCGGGTGCGCTGTGTTTGTATTGGTGCTCAACGAGGCTCGCTGACTGTTGACCCCAGGTTTGGGGCGCACCGTGGTGATAGCTATCGCGCAAAATGCCGCCGGCCAGGTGTCCGATCGACAGGTGATTCGCCAGAAGGCTTAGGTGCCGGCGCCGTGGTGGTCCTGGTCACGGGTGAGTAACCAGTCGCCGATTCTGGTTATCGAGTGCCGCATCTACGGGGAATACCACCGGTGAAATTACGTTTTCTCCCAACCCACCCGCAAGTGGTGGATGCCCGGGACCGATGAGCTTTGCATCGGTGTCACCGAAAGTAAGATTACTAAAGTGCTGACTCGTGGCAACCGGTAGGTTCCTGAAGTGTCGGTGGCAGTATGCTACCGAATTATCTTTTCTTCCAAAGATATCGATCTGCTGGTTACCAAACAACCAGCCGTGTTTTCTGCGTAATTGGCGGTAATTTCCCCAGGGGACCTGGGAAAGACATAGGGATACATTTGATTTGCTTAGTGCAGCAACCTCTTCGGTTCCGGTATAATGATCAACCTCGAGCCCGCGATATCTGATGGTCAGATCAAGACTAGGGGGGTGGTCGTAACAGCAGCCTTTGCGCACACCGGTGCGTTTAGGAGATAGGGGCTGATGCAACCCATTGTGAGCCCCGTAATCGACGAGGTTAATACTGAGTACCTGACACGTTGATCCGTTTGTTTTGTCGCGCAACGAGCATACTTTTCTGCAACTCACTGCGGTGCGATCGGCGTCGATTCGTTCGATCAACGCGGCCAACCGGTACCCGGAGTTTCTGCCCGAACGGTTGTTACGCTTGATTGCCGGCAATATCGGCTTACCCGCGGATCAGGTGGTTCTCGGCGCCGGTGCGACCGGTGTGGTGTTACAGGCCCTGCAGGTGTTGACCACCGCGGGTGGGCGAAATAGTCGCCGCGGCAACCACCTTCGACGGTTATCCGATCATCGCTCAGATGGCGCGGCTGATCCCGGTGACTTTTTCTCTCAACAAGCATGGCTGCAATTACCTCGATAGGCTGGCCGATGCCGCCACTACTGCTTGCGTGGTGGTGTGTCGTCCGCACAAACCCTACCGGCATGCTAGAGTCGACGGGCGCGCTATAGAGATTTCTACGCTGGGTGCTGCGACATACTGTCGTGTTGCTCGATGAGGTGTAGATCGAATTCGCCTCGCCTGAGCACCGGGTCAACCTATTCGGAAACAGCTAGCGGCGCTGACTGCGTGTTTACTCAAAGTGGTAGCATTGTCTTCTCAAGGCGTATGGGTTGCTGGGACTGTCGATCGACTACGGGTTGGCGTTTGCTGAGCTAGCCCGGACGTTGTGGGTTCAGCAGCTGTTCTTCGGTATCGTGATCACCAGTTTGCTTGAGGTCGCGGCTGCCTACGATGTTTAAGACGAATTGCTGCCATGGATCCTGCTCATAACGGCTGAACGTCAGCTATATCTAAGCGTATTGGGGATATTCAACACCCACGCTCATGCGAACTTCATGTACCTGGCTTCGCAAAGAAGGGTCGGATATGGTGTGATCTACTGTCGCGGCCTGTTCCGGGCCTGATTTTATCCGAATAGCGGTGCACGAATCACCGTGAACTTAAACAATCGAGTGTCGGTATTTACGGTGTTGTCTGCGGTAGATAAAGTCTGTGGCATGATCGTAGAGCTGGAAAGCCGAGCGTGTGCTTCGGTCCGCACGTGTGGCTGGTGCTGGCGAAGCCAGCCCAGCCCCCCGTACCGTAAATAACTATTATAGCGGATGTGTCGTTGAACGGCGTAGACGACCAGCAAATACCGATCGTCGATGGGGTACCTGTCGGTAGAACTCGAACTGGTGATTGGAGGCAATTTCGGTATGTAGGATCGCCACCAGATCTCTGAGCGCTAGATCAGGGTGCGCCCACATAGCTTTGCCAATCGTTGTTGCCGTTGCCGGGGTTGATCGCTTCGGCCGCCAAACTAAGCTGTAGCCCTTGCGCACCCCCAGCCAGCCCACTGTAGGGGGTGCCGGCTACCAGATCGTAGTTGAGCAGATCGTAGTTGAGGGTTTTCCATGTAGTTAGTGACCAAGGGGCTCTGTACGTACCTAGACTTAAACCTACTGTAGCGTAGACCTATTTTAAGATCAGCTGCAAGTTTCCGGTGCGTTGGTCATCGGCCTACGGAGATAGCTACTGCCCGCGTCGATGATTAGCTGGCCGGCAGAGTCGCCGCCTGCCGGCACTACCCAGGTGCCCTGATACGGGGTTCCGGATAGCACCTCCGGTGGTTTTGTTGGCCATCATGTGGTAGTTCGCCCCGGGATTGGTCATTGAATTTGCCGGCTTTCTTTTCCGGTGCCGGTCAACACGGCTAACACCTTCACCTAATTGCACGCGGCCTAAGGCCTAACGAGGTGAGCTTTAGCCATTCGGCGTCGACGTGGTTGTCGACGCCGAATGGCATAATGCAGATTGTTGGAGCCGTGGTGACCATCATATCAGGGTGATCTGTGATCACAGCCGCCACGTTGACCTGCTGACCCGGCGTGTACTCGGTGATCTTCCCGACGGTGACGCGTTGGCGGATCCGCGGGGTGACGGTGTCGCCGGTGTCAGCGACACCAGCGGTCTGCTTTAGTGTGGTGATCATCCCCAAGTGAGTGGTCGACGCCGAATACGGTCTTGTGACCGGTACCGTGATCTGTTGTCCGTGTGCCAGGTCGCCGGTTAGCCCCGGGGCCGAAGCGCTGCAGCGCACCAGCACATACGACTCGGGTTAACTGCCCGGATATGGGTTGCTCGACCGTCAGGATTTGGCAACTGTTGTGGTAACTAACGGTGAAATTCATAGCGTCGGTGACCGTCAACTTCTCGGGAAGTAGTCTAGTTTCCGGGCTGAAGTCAGTCAGGCTAGCCGGCATCTGGCGCGGCGCTGATGTCCAGATGGGCTAGAGGGGCTAACGCATCCAGCCATGGCGAGTAGTTAGGCTGGTTATTACGGTTAGGGTCACCCAGGGGACGTGCAATCGGGGTGGGCCACACTCCATCGGGCCCACGGTGTAGTAGCAAATCAGGCTGCGGGCTGAGCGGATTGCCCCAGCGTTGCTGTACTATATGCGACACTGTGTATCTGTAAAGGCGATGACGATGCAGGAAGTCGGTGCAAAGCCGGCGCGGTCCCGCCACTGTAATCGGGGAGCGACCCTCGTAGGCCACGGCCATTGGCTGGAAGGCGAGGCAAGCGGTGATCCGAGAGCCAGGAAACTCGCGTCATCGCGTCCTGCTAACCCGGGGCGGCGTATCCCGGAGAAAGCTGTCTTAGTCGTGACGTTGCAACTTTATACTTTTTCGGCCCGGTCGCCACTATGGAGCGTTGAATCGCATCCGATTACGGGTGGCTCGCGGTGAGTGCGCCGATCTGGATGGCGTCACCCCCGGAGGTGCACTCGGCGCTGCTAAGCAGAGGCCCAGGATCCGGTCCACTGCTAGTGGCAGCTGAAGCGTGGCGCTCGTTGAGTAGCGTGTACGCTGAGATGGCCGACGAGCTGGTCGCGCTGTTGGTGGTGGTGCCGGTTAGCTCCTGGGACGGTTCGGCCGCCGAGGCATATGTGATCGCCTATTTGCCGTATTTAGGGTGGCTGAGGCAAGCCAGCGTTGATAGCGCTGTGATGGCAGCCCACTATGAAACCATGGCCACAGCCTACATCACCACTTTGGCGATGATGCCGACGTTGGCTGAGCTAGCCGCCAACCGTACTGCCCACACGGTGTTGGTGACCACTAATTTCTTCGGCATCAACACTATCCCGATCGCTCGCAACGAAATCGACTACGTGCGGATGTGGGTCGAGGCCGCCATTGCGATGGGCACCTATCAGGAGGTCTCTACGGTGGTGGTGGATTCCGCCCCGGAGGCCATCGCCGCCCCCCAGATCATGGCAAGCGACGCGCTGGAAGCCAGTTCCGACCAGCCGTCGCCGACAGCCCCCAGCCAGTCCCCTCAGGTCCAAAATTGGTTGCAATGGTTGCAGAAGATCGGCTACACCGACTTTTACAACACTTTGGTTCAACCGCTAATAACCTCGTTGACGAACCACCCTTTCTTCCAAGGGATGTTTTCCGGATTTGATCCTTGGTTGCCTTCGCTTGGTAATCCGCTTAGTTTCCTCAGCCCTTTCAACATTGCGTTTGCCCTAGGCACTCCGATGGACATAGGTTCATATGTCGGTTATTTGTCCCAGACCTTCGCTTTTATCGGGGCCGATCTTGCAGCGGCGTTCGCTTCGGGTAATCCTGTGACTATCGGTTTCACCCTGCTGTTCACCACCATCGAAGCCATTGGCACGATTATCACCGATACCATCGCGTTGGTTAAGACTATGATTGAACAGTCTTTTGTGCTGCTCCCGATGATTCTACCGCTGTTGACCGCTCCGTTAGCGGTTGCCACCGCGGGTGCAGCGGGCAGTTTCGCGGGCTTGTCGGAGCTGGCGGGCCTGGTTGGTGTGGCACCACCCGGGTTGCCGTCCGCTCCGCCCGTAGCAGCGGTGGCCCCGGTCGTCCCGCCTTCGATGCCCACCTTAGCTTCGATACCGACTCCGACCCCGATGCCGGCTCCAGCAGCCTCGACCGCGCCGGTCGTCACGCCGCCTGGTCCGCCGCCGGTTACCGCACCACCGTCGGTGACCGGTGCGGGCGTGGAAAGCTTCGGTTACCTGGTGGGTCGCCTGCCGTCGACGGCCAGGGGGGTGGTGGGCACTAGCGTCCGACAGCAGTCATCAGCACCCGACCGCATCGAAGCCCCTGACGCTGCGGCAACGCCCCAGGAGCAAGCTCGATCGCGGTGGCGTCGACGGGCAAAGGTCACACCGTTCGACTCGAGCGGTTCGCCCAACCCGAAGGCCGCGCCGACGGCATCGGATCAAGGCGCAGGAACTCTGGGGTTAGCCGGAACTGCCCGCCAGGCCAGTTCCGGACCCGCCACAGGATTGGTCACTCTGTCCAACGGTACGTTCAGCGACAGTCCACGCGCGCCAATGTTGCCGCGAACCTGGGGTGCTGACCCAACTTTCTGTTACAATGCGGCTGATATTGGTCCTGCTGGTGGCTGGGACGACGAATGACTCTAGATAAGAGCGTCGTGACCGCGGGGCTATGCCGCGCGTTGGCTCGACGTGACGTACGGGTGAAGCATTTACTTTAAAGCGTGGAACATGTCCGATAACTCATAGTGTTCGCATTCCGGCCCTCGCGCGGGGCGATGTCGACCTGACCGTGCTACGCCAGGGTACCCGTGCAACGGTCGCCTATCTCGCTTGGTTGCGGGTACGACGCCTAGAGAGTGCGGTGCTTTAGCCCGCCGCGGCGGGCAAGCCATTGCTCGGTATTTGCGGTGGATTCCAGCTACCGGTCCGGATAGGTCGCGATTCGTATAATGTCGAAGGGCTGGTGGCCGAGGTCGAGGATATGGGTTTTCTCGCAGGGGAGACGGCCTGCTCTGTCCAGAAGGGGCTGCGGCTACTCTGCGTAGGCCAGGTCTTGGGAGTTTCCGCCTCAGGGTACGAGATTCACCACAGCAAGATTACCCGCGGTGACGCTACCGAGGAATGCCTGGGTGGTGCACGCAACGGACAGGGTGTTCGGAACGATGTGGCACGGCTCGCTCGTTAGTTAAGGTGATGTGCTCCGCCCGGCTTTCCTGCACGAGACGCTCGGACTCGCTGCATCGGGCTCGTCGTCCAGCGACTTGGCTGATGGTGAAAACAGCTGACGTCGTAAAAGTTTTGTCCGAGGCACGGTATCTCGTATCCTGCCTGGGTGGACTATCTGGGCAGTTGGTTGACGGCTCTCATGGATCGCGAGGGTGTTATGGGATGTTGCTACTGTTGACATCTACGCTGCGGTCGAGGCACAACTCGACGGGTTGTGTGGGGCGTTGATCGGATTGCCAGACGCGATCGTGGTGACGAATGAGGTCGGCCTCGGTGTGGTGCCTGCCCATCTGTTCGGGTGTGCTGTTTCGGGATCTGCTTGGCGAGATCAACCAACGCGTGGCGGCTGTCTGCGACGAAGTGCATCTGGTCGTCGCGGGACGGGTACTCACCCTTTAAGGGTCGACTACCGACATTGCCGCAGCAGGATCGACCGAATACGATGAATTCGTTGTGATAGTTGAGCAAAGCGATTATCAGGCCGCATGCCTCAGTAAATATGTATGACTATATTAGTGATTCGGCCAATTATTCAGCGGCCGCAGTTGTGCGGATCGGCTGCCGGCGTAGCTACCGAGTGGGGCTTGTTCTGGGCTCCCTGTTTCGATAGAAATGCCAGTTGTTTATTGACGCTGGTATGATGTGACAGCATATGGTCAGCAACGTGTCCGTCGTGCACCGAAACCCGGGTGGTGCAGCGATTCAACATGCCTATAACGGCACTCAGTCCAGATTCTGGAGTTTCAGAGAGCGTCTAGCGCTGCGGATTGCTGGTTTCCTTCTAGTCCCGATTGTAAGTGAGACTCGTTGTGTGTGTGTGTGTGTAGTTCCCACGTTCGACTGCGACAGTTCGGGTGGGTTTAACCTACTGCGCCCGTCACATAACTGCGTGCGAGTGATAGTCGCATCGCGCCATAAAATACTGCCAGTGCCGACACTGCAGGCAAACGGTTACTTGACCATCCTTGGTAATTGCTGGGGTTTTTTGAGAAGGAGTTTTGTATCCAGAGTCCCTATAACGTTGACGAGAGTGGTTGAAAGTGCAGCTAGTGGTGGGTGGTTTTGAGGCGTTTAGGTGTGGTTGGTTGAGGTAAGTGGGCGGTGTATGTGGTTGCTGTCTTGGAGTTGCGCGATGGCGACCGGGGTCGGCTGGGGTGGTTGACGAGGGTGTTGTGGGTGCTGGTGGGGCAGGTGACACGGGCGTGGATTGTGTGGTTGGTGTCCGATGGAGTGGCTAGATACTGATATCGCGGTTCGGGTACGCCGGGGACGGGACGTGCTTCGGTGATCGATGAGGTCATGGTGCTCGTAGAGACGTTGGTCGGCGATGTTATGCGAATCGGCCGTTCAGCGTCGGAGCGGCCCGTCACCGGAGCAGTTGATGGCTGTGGGGGATTTCGTTTTCCTTGGTCGCGCGGATCTGGCATAAGTGGGGGCATCCAGTCGCATCGCGTGAAGACCTTCAAGTTCGTTACCGACCCCGACGTGGGAGACCAAACGGCGTGATGTGGTCGGGCTCGACCTGGATCCACGTGCGTCACGAAGTGCTGATGATTGGCATGGCAGTGAAGGTGAGAGATCTTCGCCGCCGGGCCTGTCGCAGCAGGAACGGTGAAGCGGGGGCACCTTGGCCTTGGGTGGCGTCGGGAAGGGGAGGAATCGTCCTAGGTCCTGCTTGGGTGTTGTGTGGCCAACACGATTTATCGGGTTGGGGTCATCGTCGGTCGATCGTGGCCGCAGGTTTGATGACCTGTTCAATCTCGTGTGTGACCCGGCGAACATTGTTGGTGGCGTTTGACTGGGTCACGGGCAACTATGGGGCGAATACTGCTGGTGTGGACGCCCGGACCGGAGCCCATGTTGAGGAAATCGTCGAGGTAGCGGGTTGTTGGACAATCTGCGGATCGAGTCGTTCAGGCTGCGTTGAAGCTGGTGTTGGAGCCTGTCGTCGAGGCCGCTTTCGAGCCGATCTCCCCTGGATTCCGCCCCCAAGCGGCGATCTCAGGGACACGATCGCCGAAATTCACCAATACAGCACTACAAGCTATCGGTGGGTGCTGTATGCAGACATTGAGGTGCGCTGTGACTCTATCTCACATTTTGCTCTGTTGGAGCGGATGCTATTGCCAGTCAAGGATAAACGCGTACTTGGTCCTGGTGAAGGCGTTTTCTAAGGCCGGTGTGCTCACCGAGTCTGGTGAGCACCAGAACACTCACACCGGAACGTCTCAGGGCAATATCTTGTCGCCGGTGCTGACCAACATCGCCTTGCCTGGGCTCGATGAGTATCGGATGCAGCCATGGAAACCGTGCGGCTCGATGTCCACTGCTTACCTGCCTAGTCGGCGCCGCGTCACAGGCCTGCTGAGTACAACGCAGTCGTCCCGCGTAGCGGACGACTGCGTTGTACTCAGCACATGGCGACCAGACACGCCAGAGGCCTGCAAAACGAAATAAACTCGATGCTTACGCCTCTAGGTCTGCAGCTGTCGACTGCAAAGACAAAGACCGCGCACTTCGGTAACTGGTATGGACTTTCGCGGCTTCCACACCGGGTGGACACCCAAGAAGGCAACGACCACGTGGGCATGTCTAGGACTTGTATCGCCGACCGGGCACGACGGTCGGTCAAAGCCAAGATCCGTGCCCTGGCAAACAGGAAATCACAGCGCAATCCGGGGGCCGTGCTGGCACAGATCAACCATCGGTGGTTTCGAGCACTGTATCGCCGGAGATGGAAAGACATTCGCCGGCAGTTCACCACCTCCGAAAAACGGTGAAAACCGATTGACGCAGAAGAGACCACCCTATTGAACCCGACCTCGATACCGGTCACCCGGTACCGCTACCAAATCACCACAATACCCAACCCTTGGACCAGTATTCCCACCGCCTAACGGTAGTGACCATGAAAAGCCCGGTGCGCAAAGACGCGCACACCAGGATCGGCGACCAGTCTGGGAAACGGACCGAAAGTAATACACCCACACCGCGCCCCAGGCCTACTCAACCCGCGGCCGCGATTATGCTCTAGCGTCGACAATGAAGCCCCAGACCCAAGCAGCTGGATCACACCCAAACCGATTCTGCCACTACCTTCAAACTCGCCACCAAAACACACCCACACATACAGGCATGCCCCAATCTGCGACTGGCAGGCTTTTGAATTGGTGTTTTCGTCGTTGGCGGGACGGAATCTGGGCTACTAATTGAAGGTTTTTAGGAGTGCGGTGGTGGCTTATGGACGCACCGTGAAGATGGCTTCGGGGGCTACGGCTGCGTAGGCTGTTTGGTTCCCACGGTGGGGTTCACGCAAGAGCGGGCACCTGGGTTCTGCGCACGAAGAAGTGGAGTTGGAGGTGCTCAAGACTGTGGCGAATCAATGTAATGTAATGTCTGGCTGCCAGTCAGCAAAGCCTGGATCGTCCCGAGTCGTCCGGCGCCCCGTTGGAGATCATGGTGTCCAGGCCAGCGCACCTGTGGAAGGCGTTGTGTCAAGACTACGAGGTGCTGGGTTTCGATGCCGCCGCTGGCGGCTATGAGGTAGTTCGCGCCATGGTATACGGTACACGTCATCGAACCGACGAACAAGGTCGATACACTATGTGTGTTCAAGGAGACAGGAGTTGATTCGGCGGCCTACTGGACACTGAATCGACTCCTACCAGTACCAGTCTTCGCTAAACCTGCATTCCGGCAGCAACGTTCGACCCCGTGAGCTGCTCATGCGTAAGTTGAGTACAGCCAGTCTGGTGCTCTACGACGTGACAACCTTGTACTTCGAGAAGGTGTGGGGGATGGTTTCTGCGAGCTTGGGTTTTCGAAGGAACGCCGGTTGGACCCGTAGATCACCCTGGGGCGTTCACTGACGCTACCGGGTTTTGCTCAATGTCGCGGCGTTCGAGGGCAACCGAACCGAGACCACCACGATGGTGCCGGTCCTCAATGCATTTAAGACCGCTCGCAATCTGACCGACGTGACCGTGGTGGGCTGACGCCGGCATGATCTCCGAAGCCAACCAGGTCGTCCTACAGGCTGCCGGGTTGTCCTATATCTTCGGTGCTAGCGTTCCGCACCCGCCTGACGTGGTGCGCTAATAGTGTGTGACAAACACCCCAGAGAGGCGGTCCCCGACGGGCTGGTTCATTACCCAGCGGTGGTCGCCGACGAGTTCAGAAAAAGCCCGTAAAATCCCCGACCGGGTCACTCCACTACCAATACCGCCACGATCGGTCCCGAAAAACGCTGGGTGGCATCAATGACCAGGTCACTAAGGCCCAGCGTGTCATCGATGGGCGCTCTCCGGTCAAACGCAACCGCTATATCTAACCCGGTGCCACTAATAGAGTGTCAATTGCGCAGTGGAAGACAAGACCCGCACACTGGCCGGCTAGAACTAAAAAGGTACACCCCCAACCTCGTTCGTCGGCCATCACGCGACGTTCATTAATTGATGTCTCCCACCAGCTGTAGAATATCGACAAGGCTTTCCGGATGTCCAAACACGACCTGCAGGTGCACCCGATGTACCACCGCATCCGCGACTCCATCGAAACTCACTTAACCGTGGTGTTTGCCGCGATGGTCTTCAGTCACTAGTTTGAGCACCAAAACGATTGGAACATTAAGAAATTCGCGCGGACTACCCTCCGGCTACCGCACCATGCAGATCGAGGCCGGACAACAAATCCTGACCATCACCTACCCGCCAACCTCGTCGACGTGCTGGCCAAGATCAACAGCCACAATGTGCACTAAATTGTCCCAACCCACTACGTAGAGACACTGCCTACCACTCGAAATACATTGTGAAGTAGAATATTTCATAGCTAGTTGGTAATATCTAATAATATCCCTATTCTAATGTATCAACCATGTTGTTCGAAAAACGAGGCCCAGTAAATGCTTAATTCACGGCTAAATTCTCAACATGACAAAAATTTTGTCACAGTTTTATTAGCCACTCTGGGCTAACGACAGTCTGAGAACCACGTGGTGTGGATAACGCAATCAGTACAGCGCAATTCGTTGGCTTGGGAGAAGTTCAGCAATCGTGGCGAATAAGTCAGGAACAACGGTGGTTTTCCTTCAAGTGCATCCGGCTTGTGCATGCCGCTAAGCGGTATGCACTGCAACGCAGCGATGTGTCGCCTCCTTCTTTCCTGGAACGGCAGCGCGTTGCCGTACGGGGGTGACCTCGGCCCTGTTGTCCGAAATTTCGGGTATGCTCCAGCTTGAAAATACACTGGCTTAAGGGTTTATCCCGTATTGACGTTGACAGGTGTCCTCAAGCGGTTTAGCTGCTAGAAGCAGCTGGAACCGACCTCCTGACGGTCCCCATATGAAACGCATGTTGGTAGTAGCGATGTTGCTTTAAGGCTAGTAGCAGCGCATAGAGGTCGAGCTAGCCAGCTGCCGAACTTCGAATCTTGATTTGAATCATGCTGTGTCACAAAGTGCTAGTATAATTTAGCTAGTTCGACGTCAAACCTGAACCGACACCAGCCGTAGTGGTGTACATTCGCTACATTGATCAGATCGTGCTAACCCATACGAGACTGATCGTGGCAGCGGGCGCATGGTGTATCGTTTCCACACGCGACGTGCGGATGAGCCGCCTAGGACTAACTGGCTACGAAGTTGGCTTCCTGGTTGGCCATATCTATCTGAACGTATGCATTCGTGAGGTGTTGTGGCCAATTGTCTTGCCAGGTGTGCGTGTCAGCCGTGTTGCAGACGGGATCGGTGCTGTGGCACAGTTCGATGCTCCTGTCTTTGTAGAGCGGGTTGAAGTTCGTGATCGGACTCATCCATTGGCTCCCGTTGCCGAACAACGCGACGGCGGCAATGTGCTGGTCGGCATTGGCCGGGAAGGGCTGGTCAAAACTAAACGCCGCGATAGGTACCGCGAACACCACGTCGGTGACCGCCGCACCCCGTTGAGTAGCCGCCCAGTACCAGCCGGGTGTCTAGACAGCCATTGACTATGTAATCGATATATGTCGGTTCATGTCATTGGCGCCTACGTTAACCTGTCGTATCGACAGAGTACTTCACGGTGTATACGCCAATATTTTTTATCGCTGGCTTTGGATTCCAGCGCGTTGATGAACGCATTGCCGAGTATGGCCCGTTCCCGGTGATGTCAGCCGGCCACGGGTAAAGACGACTTCTATCTGCGGACAATTCGCCTCAGTAGCCGACTATGTGGCCCTTACGTCCCCGGAGGTACTCCAGCGGCAGTAGACCGTAAGGACTACTGCGATCGAAACTGCCGCTACGCTAGCAGTAGTCTATTTTTAGGTAAACAAAGAGCGCGGGGCATGATGTTTAGCGATTCATGTACTTGCTGTTGCTAGATCTGTGCACGACGCCACGTGGCCTAGGAAGGACAAGTTAACCAATTCAGTGACGGAGGATGTTGGAGCTGCGCACCCGGTGGACAGTATGTTGCCGCTGGTCGTACTGCTGATTTCCCTGATGGCGCTAGCGTTTTCTTATCAGGAGGATATTGGCGGTTGCTGATCTGGCACCCACTGACGTGATCATAGCGGTGGCTGTGGGATCCGGTAGCCAACCGATAAACGTTTACCAAGAGGTACTTTCGCAGGTCAATGTCTTCGCCGTTAACGATTGCACAATGCCGTTATCGGCAGTGGCCAATAACATTTGTTATTGTTCGCCAAGTGCGGCAAGGGTCGGTATTTGGTGGCTGTTCATGCCCAAATCACTATTGGGCGTTGACAATCCGTGGGACAAGTGCTTACATCGGGTGATTTATGGTGGTCAGCTACCGCCTGTCCAACCGACTGTCACACCAGACTCGTTTCGCACTTGTTCTCGCCGGCGACACACGTTGCCTGCCTCGCAATGGCGGCGTCTGGGCTGGGCACAATGACGGTTACGTTGGTGTCTATGGGTGTGGCGAACTCAGCGCAAAGCTAGCCGTCCTGTGGTTCCCCAACCAGGGTAGCGAGGACGTGCATCGACCGATTGATGCAGGTGTGGATGGTCAAAGTCGGTCAGTTAGGCTCACTAAATATCCACTTTCCACCGCCTCAGACCCACACGGTCTGACGACGACCTGGTTTGACGACCGTTGTAAAGCCAAGAGCAGCGGATCGCTTCCATAGTGAGAGCTAGTCGCAGGGACTCCGCTTAGCGCTTAGAATCTGCCGATGGTTCCGTGCGTGACTTCGCCATCAAATTTCTCCTGGGTGCTAACAATCGGTCCGTATCAAATCTAGGTGATCGAAACTTGACCTGGACTATATTTCAATTATTCATTTCGGCGTGCACCACACATGGCATGTGGAACTATAGGTGTACCACCGATCGAAAGTGAACTGTTCTGGAGCTGTCGGAGATTATTGGTTCATGTCACTTCGGTCGGGGTGGCTGTCTGCTGGTAGCGCTGTTCGTATGCGACTGGTGGTCGGTATTGGATTGATATTGATGAGGTGGAGTCTCGATCGTGTTGTACTAGTGCACCCAGGAGGTGGTTTCCCGTTCCAGTTCGACGCGACCGGTGAAGGTCGCATGTTGGTCGATTAATTCAGATTTGTACCGTCCCTATAGCAGAATCCATAAACACGTTGTCCAAAGCGTCGCCGACACTGCTGATGGATCCGGCGATACCGGCCTCGTGCAGCGCCTCGGTGAACGCGATCGACGTATATTGATCCCGCGTCCAAGTGATGAATCAAATCGGTTATAGAGAATGGAGCTATGTGCAATAGGGGGTGAGTAGCGTCTGCTCAAGCACCGATGTGACCAAGCACCCGCGGTCTTGCTGGTCATCACCTGCCAGCCCAGGATGGGGTGGGAGAACACGTCCACACAAAACGTGGTATAGCACACCCTTTGCAGCGTCCACTTTTTCGACGACGATCGCGAAGAACCGGTTGGGTAGTTCGATGATGTTGGCCGCAGGCTGGATGCTGGTAGTCAGCCGCGCGTAGCCGACGATATCGACGAAAGCCACGGTGACGTGGCGTTCAGCTGCGCCAAGTTTTTGGTCGTTCGCGTTCGGCAGCGGCGACTTTACACCCGACACGGTGGACGAAAAGATCATGCACCTGTTCGCGCTCACACAGGCCGTCGACCATCGTGTTGAAATCACGCTGCAGTTCACCAAGTTCGGGTCCCGGTGCTATCGCTCCAAGTAGTACTCCTACACGCGCTTAAGCGCCGTGCACACCACACCCACAGCGGTGTCACTGTCTACCAGGCTAGGGTCTACATCAGACTTCGGATGAACCCGAAGACCAGTGTTGTCGCTGACACGAGCAGCACTCTGAACCCGAACTGGGTTGTGATGAGATTGTGCATAAATGTCTGGGCGATCATCGTCAGGGCGATGCTGACGGCAGGAACGCCGGAACCGACTAGCCACACCATGATGGTCCGGACCATGATGCCAGCGGCTATCTGCCGTGGGGGTCTCTTGCCTTTAGTGCTTGGGTAGTCACTGGGCGCAGAGCTAATTCAGTGATTCAGAAAGCAATTGCTGGTGCCCAAGATACCGGAGGCGCTCACCGAAAAGAGACACCGCGGAATGAACATATGGTTGGCTCGTACGTAGAGTAGCATTTGTTTTTTCGTCTTCTATCCACACAGAGTCAGGTAGGCGATCGCCATGCACGATGAAGCCAGGAAGATGTTGCTTTTGGCTTGCGGGGGCGCAGTTTGCTATTCTCGATCGTTCAGCGCAGCGTGAGCGTATTTTGCCGGGTAATCAACATGGGTGCTTAGAGCGATTGCCGGGACACTGTAGGCGGGGACGGCGACAACCGTTATCCACAACGGCGCTTCGTTAAACTAAACACGCTCGCTCTGGGAACGCTCACCGTCATCAGCAGCACGACGACGGCGATTCTGGTCAGGTTCGTTTCGGTGATGAAAACGGCCAAGATGACTTAGATGCATCTGTGGCGATGTTGTCTGGTCTTACCAGACTTGCCTGAGCAGCTAGGAGCTGTAAGCCGGGGTGCGGGTGAGTCGGTCGCTCTGGCCGGTCACATCACTATAGCGCTAGCATTGGGTCTAAGAGTTGAGCCAACGTCTTCTTGGCCATCATGATCATGATGGCGTCATCCTAACTTGTCGGTCACGCTCTAAAGCTTGATTCTTGACCCGAGGTTGCGCTGTCCGGTCTGTCGGATAGGAGGTAGATTCTAACTACACAACGTTGATTGCACCCATTTGTGTGGTGTAAGTTGAAAGCCCCGCCGGCTGTTCAGGGTCCATTCTGTGTAAAGTGCGTTATTGCGCTACGTGATCCGTCGTGTGACGGCCGTGCCGGCTACCATGGTTCTCCATTGGTAGTAGGGGACGTGGAGTTAGGGTGAGTTGCCGTGTCAACGGCAGTTGGGCGTGCTGCAGTGGGTATTTGAGCTGGATGACGGTGCCGGATGCGATGACTCCGACTTCAGCCAGCTGCGCGGCAAATCTCCCGTAACGCTTTCGGTAGCCTGCTAATTGCTCGGCTGGACAGTCGGATTCGAGCGTTCGCAGGCCGTAGTACTGTGCTCCGACGGACCGGCGGTTTCGCTACCCAAAAGCTGTCGCAGGTCACCGGGTGCTCGTCGTCGGCCCTGGTGTCAACGACGCTTCCACTATAGCTGCGGCTTACCTGTACGTTGCGATTGGCGCCAGGGCCGACCGCGCGTTTCAAAACCGCCGACGGTGTCATCGTCCGTTATGAATCATCGCGCATGATCTCGGCTATCGGGTTAGTGCGACGCGCTCGTCGTGTCGTGACCGTCAATTTTGCGATCGCTACCGCCTTTATTCCCGTTTGGTGTTGTGGGACTTGTTCGGGCAGTTGCCGGTTGCCGCTGAGTACGGCCGGCCACGAAGGATCGACAGTGCTCAGCGGCATGTGTTTGCCCATCAACCGGTCGTGGCGGGCCGCGGCGTCCACCAGTGTGCTGAGGCCGGTGAATGGTCCGGGAACATGGCGTCGGTGTGCGACGTTGGACTAGACGTGACCTTATTGCTGAACAGTTAAACGAAACCATCAACGTCAACAACATGGTGCTTGTCGCCTTTTGGGCGTCCTGGTGCGGACCAGATCGATTGTTTGTGCCGACGTTTCACGCGTCGTCGAATAAGCACTCTGATGTCGTGCACTTAAACGTAGACACCAAAGCCGAAAGGCAACTGGCATTAGCAGCTCAGATCAGGTCCATCCCCACGTTGGTGGCCTTCAAGAAGGGCAAGCCGCTGTTGAGTCAGGCTGGGGATCTGACGCCGGCGGTGCCGGGGTATTTGGTGCAACAAATCAAGGCCTTCGACGTCTCCGACGATGGGGTCGTGCCAGACGAACAGGTCTAATCAGAATGTGCGTGGGCGGCGTTGGCACGGATCGACCGTGTACAGTGGGAGGCGCTTTGCGCGTTAATTTTCAACGGTGCCTTTTGTACTTGTTGATTACCTGCGACCTGGTGTCGCGTTAATAACCCCCAACTGGTTGAAGCGGATGAGCTCCATTGCGTTTGATGTCGTGGTGCCGTTCAAGAGCGAGCTCGAGAAAGTCACTTACGACAATTCGGTGCGAGTAGTCGTGCTGACTGGGGTTAGGCAGAAGTTGTTCGTCGGGTGCCGATCACAAGTCCGCGGGAGCGGTGCCGCACGTTGACGGATTTGCCCCAGCCGACATATGCGCTGCGCTCCATAGAGCATAGATCTTCTCGACGACGTTATCTTGATGCTGTGTCGGTTGCATCAACCGGTGATTGCCGCGGTCAATGGTCCAGCCATCGGTTGTGGGCTATGCTTGGCACTGGCGGCCGCTATCCGAGTGGTATCTACCACTTCCTACTTCTGGGTCGCGGGCATTAACAACCGGCTAACTGCCAGCGAACTAAGGCTGAATTTTATTCATTGTCCCGTGACATTGGATCTTCGCGTGCGGTCGAGATCATGCTGGCCGGTCGCAGTATTGCCGCCGAGGAAGGTCGAACGGATCGGCCTGGTGTCCTGCCAGGTGTTGGACGAGCAGCGGTTAAACGCCTGTTAAGCGATTGCTGCGTGGATCGTGGCGTTCTTCCGGCTAGGAATCGAGTTGACCAACCGCACGCTCTGTAGTGGACAGTACGGCTACCCTAGAAAGCTACATGCAAGGGCTGAGGGTCTGGGACAGCTTTTCGTTCGGCTACTCACCGTCAACGTTGAAGAAGCGTTTGCCGCGTGTGCAGAGAAGCGACCGGCAGTGTTTACCTAAGACAAGTGACGATGATAAACAACAAAAAGGGGAGCGAATGTGATCACGGCCACGGACCTTGAGGTCCGCGCTGGTGCGCGCATCTTGCTCTCATCCGACGGTCCGGACCTGCGCGTACAGCCCGGCGACCGCATTGGGCTGGTTGGACGCAACGGCGCAGGCAAGACCACCACCTTGCGCATTTTGGCAGGGGCAACTGAACCCTATGCCGGGTCAGTCACCTGGACCGGCGAGATTGGTTACCTGCCACAAGATCCCAAAGTGGGCAATCTTGACGTGTTAGCCCGAGACCGGGTGCTGTCCGCCCGCGGGTTGGACGTGCTGCTAACCGATCTAGAGAAGCAGCAGGCTTTGATGGCTGAGGTAGCCGACGACGATGCGCGTGACCGTGCGATCCGTCGCTACGGCCAGCTCGAGGAGCGATTCCTTGCGTTGGGGGGTTACAGCGCCGAAAGCGAAGCTGGCAGGATATGCGCGAGTCTAGGTCTGCCTGAAAGGGTGCTGGTCCAGCAGTTGTGCACCTTGTCGGGAGGTCAGCGCCGTAGGGTAGAGCTGGCGCGTATTCTGTTCGCGGCATCCAGAGCAGGAACTGGTGCTTCCGGTTCGGGAACCACGCTGTTGCTCGATGAGCCGACCAACCACCTCGATGCCGATTCGCTTGGGTGGCTGCGGGATTTCTTGCGGTCGCACACTGGTGGACTGGTAGTGATCAGCCATAACGTCGAGTTGATCGCCGCTGTCGTCAACCGGGTGTGGTTCCTGGATGCCGTGCTCGGCAAGGTCGATGTCTACAACATGGGCTGGTACAAGTACCTCGACTCCCGGGCCACCGACGAGCAGCGCCGCCGCCGAGAACGCGTCAACGCTGAACGCAAGGCCACTGCGTTGCGAACACAAGCTGCCAAGATGGGTGCTAAGGCAACCAAAGCGGTTGCGGCTCAAAATATGTTGCGTCGAGCCGATCGGATGATGGCAGCACTTGACGAGGAACGGGTCATCGAAAAAGTGGCCCAGATCAAGTTTCCTACACCAGCGGCGTGCGGGCGCACGCCGCTGGTGGCCAAGGGACTCAGCAAGACGTACGGGTCCCTTGAAGTGTTCACTGGTGTGAATCTGGCTATTGACCGTGGCTCGCGAGTGGTCGTACTGGGCCTCAACGGCGCCGGCAAGACCACGCTGTTGCGAGTGCTGGCCGGAGCTGAGAAGCCCGACGTCGGCAGGCTGGAACCTGGACACGGTTTGCGGATCGGCTATTTCGCCCAGGAACACGACACGCTCGATAACGAAGACACCGTCTGGCAGAACATTCGGCACACCGCACCCGAGTTCGGTGAACAGGATTTACGCGGACTGCTCGGCGCGTTCATGTTCAGCGGCCCACAGCTCGACCAACTGGCTGGCACCCTTTCCGGTGGTGAGAAGACCCGACTCGCACTCGCAGGCCTGGTAGCGTCCACGGCTAACGTGCTACTACTCGATGAACCGACCAACAATCTCGATCCCGCGTCGCGCAAGCAGGTGCTCGACGCGTTGCGTAATTATCAGGGTGCAGTGGTATTGGTGACGCACGATCCCGGAGCGGCAAAAGCGCTGGATCCGCAACGCGTCGTGTTGTTGCCTGACGGCACTGAGGACTATTGGTCCGACGAATATCGGGATCTCATTGAGTTGGCCTGACCAATCGAAGCCGGACCGTGCAGGACGTTTCGGCCAAAGTGGCTTCGCAGCGGACGACGGGTTCTATAACGTTATGAGCTTAGGGTCTGTCGATGCGTGGAGGCGCGATGAGGAACTCGAAGAAGGCGTGCGATGGGGTGCGGCATGCCTATGAGGACGGGGCCAGCATCCGCAGCCTGGTGGCCGCACCACCGGCAAGTCACACGGATCCATTCACAGCATGCTGCGCGAGTCGGGCACCACACTGCTCAGTTGTAGCAGTCCCAACCACCGCGCTCGGCCAAGTTAGTCATGTTGGTGGGTCAGCCGCGAGTGTAGCGTTACTGCGAGATCTTGTCCCTTTGATCGCAGTGCCGTTTCCCACGCAAGTGGGCGGTGTTCCCCAGCTAGCGGTTTCACCACCGGCAGAATCTACCTGCGGCGCAACGAGTTCTCTACTAATTTAAGGATCGCGCTGAGCCGCTGCTGATCTTCGCCGGACGCCAGTCGGGCTACCAATCCATCCAGAACCAGGCCTAGTTAGCATTGCAGTACGTTGCTCGAAACATTGTCACGCACCCTGCCGGCCTGTTTTTGTCGATGTAGCCGATCCGTTGTTGCCGCGGCCAACTCCGCGGGGTGTTCTGTCCATTCGCGGCTGAATGCTGGATCGGTTCGAGGCTTTCGAGCGATTTCCAATCTGGTGACAAGCCAGTCGAACTGGTCGGGCGTAGCGAATATGTCGCGCGTAATCTGAATCAGATCTGAGCGCGCCGCGATATAGGCCATCTGCTGGGCATATTCGTGGGCCAAGGCGAAAAACAATGTGTCTGTTGTTCCGGAAATGGTGGAAGATCGCGCCGTGTGATGTTCCGATCGCTTGTTCCATCTGACTTACGGTGGTCTTGTCATAGCCATATTCGGCAAAGCAGCGACTCGGCGCCATCGAGGATTCGATGGCGCCGAGTCGCCAGATGGTCTTCACTGAGTCTTGGGCACGGGTACTGGATTAGTTTGACTTCAGTATGTTGCGCAACACGTAATGCAGAATTCCGCCGTTGCGGTAGTAGTCGGCCTCACCGGGGGTGTCTATGCGCACCAACGCATCGAACGTCACTGTGGTTCCGCTAGCCTTGCTGGCTTTGACATGCACAGTTTTTGGTGTCTTGCCATTATTGAACACATCGATACCGTTGATCTCGAACACTTCGGTACCGTCCAGTCCGAGCGACGAAGCCGACTCGCCCTGCGGGAATTGTAGCGGGATCACACCCATACCAATCAAGTTGGAGCGGTGGATGCGTTCGAACGACTCGGCGATCACCGCACGCACTCCTAACAGCAACGTGCCCTTGGCCGCCCAGTCGCGCGATGACCCGGACCCATATTCCTTGCCGCTGAGTACCACCAACGGAATGTTTTCTGCCGCATAGTTTTGTGCCGCGTCGTAGATGAACGCCTGCGGAGCACCGGGTTTGGTGAAGTCGCGGGTGTACCCGCCCGCAACGCCGTTCAGCAGCATATTGCGCAGTCTGATGTTGGCAAATGTGCCACGGATCATGACTTCGTGGTTGCCGCGACGTGACCCGAAGGAATTGTAGTCCTTGCGGTCGACGCCATGGGTGTCGAGGTATTGTGCTGCCGGGGTACCCGGCTTGATGGTGCTGGCGGGGGAGATGTGGTCGGTGGTCACTGAGTCGTCCAGCAGCGCTAGCACTCGAGCGCCGGTGATGTTACGCACTGGCTTGGGCTCTACGGACATTCCCTCGAAGTAAGGAGGTTTGCGCACATACGTCGAATTCTGTTCCCAATCAAAGGTATTGCCGCTCGGTGTTGGCAAGTTGCGCCAGCGTTCATCGCCCTTGAAAACGTCGGCATAGTTCTTGGTGAACATCTCTTGATTGATTGCCGAGGCGATGGTGTCGGTGACGTCTTTTTGCGAGGGCCAGATGTCTTTCAAGTAGACGGCCTTGCCGTTTTTATCTGTGTCCAACGGCTGGCTCTCGAAGTCGAAGTCCATTGTCCCGGCTAGTGCGTAGGCGATCACTAGTGGTGGCGAGGCCAAGTAGTTCATCTTCACATCGGGGTTGATGCGACCCTCGAAGTTTCGGTTGCCCGACAACACAGCGGTCACCGAAAGGTTGTTGTAGTTGATCGCTTTCGAAATCTCCTCGGGAAGTGGGCCAGAGTTGCCAATACACGTGGTGCAGCCGTAGCCGACCAGATAGAAGCCGAGCTTTTCCAAATACGGCCACAGACCGGACCGGTCGTAGTAGTCGTTGACCACCTGCGAGCCCGGCGCCATCGTGGTTTTCACCCATGGTTTGGAGGCCAGTCCCTTTTCGACGGCGTTGCGGGCCAGCAGCGCCGCACACAACATAACCTCAGGATTGGAGGTGTTGGTGCAAGATGTGATCGCGGCGATCACCACCGCGCCGTGGTCGAGCACGAACTCACCGAGTTCTTGCGTCTTGATGCGCACCGGGTTGCTTACTCGGCCGTTCGCATGCGCGGCCGCAGATTGCATTACCACCTCATCGTTGTTGGTGAACGACAGCTTCCCCGGGTCGCTGGCTGGGCATGTCTCCTCGACTACCTCGTCCAACTTCGAATGTTGGTTGTGGAGCGAACTGCCGTCAACATACTTAGGAATTTGCGCGCGGAACGTGGACTTGGCTTGCGCCAAGCAGATTCGGTCCTGCGGACGTTTCGGTCCGGAGATCGACGGTACCACATCGGAGAGGTTTAGTTCGAGGTATTCGGAGAACGTCGGCTCATTCTTGGGGTCGTGCCACATGCCTTGCTCTTTGGCGTAACCCTCGACCAGGGCAACTTGCTCAGGCGTGCGCCCGGTGAACCGCAGGTAGTTAATCGTCTCTTCGTCGATCGGAAAAATTGCTGCAGTGGAACCGAATTCAGGGCTCATATTGCCCAGAGTGGCGCGATTGGCCAGCGGTACCTCGGCCACGCCCTCGCCGTAGAACTCGACGAACTTGCCAACAACACCGTGCCTGCGCAACATTTCGGTGACAGTCAGTACGACGTCGGTGGCTGTAACACCTGGCTGAATCTCACCACTCAGCTTGAAGCCGACCACCCACGGGATCAGCATCGACACCGGCTGGCCCAACATGGCGGCCTCAGCTTCGATGCCACCTACGCCCCAGCCTAGGACGCCGAGCCCGTTGACCATCGTGGTGTGCGAGTCGGTGCCTACGCAGGTGTCGGGGTATGCCACTACTGTTCCTTGGGTATTCTCCTGAGTCATCACGACACTAGCCAGATATTCGATGTTTACCTGGTGCACAATGCCGGTGCCCGGTGGTACCACCTTGAAGTCGTTGAACGCTCCTTGTCCCCAGCGCAGGAACTGATAACGCTCGCCGTTGCGCTGGTACTCGATTTCAACATTGCGCTCGAACGCGTCGGCGCGGCCAAACAGATCGGCGATCACTGAGTGGTCAATCACCAAGTCAACCCGCGCCAGTGGGTTGACTTTTTCCGGGTTGCCGCCGAGATCCCCGATGGCCTCCCGCATGGTGGCCAAGTCGACGATACACGGCACGCCTGTGAAGTCCTGCATGACGATACGGGCCGGCGTGTACTGGATTTCGATGCTGGGTTCCGCCTGCCTATCCCAGTTTGCTATCGCTTCGATGTGATCTTTGGTGATATTCTTGCCGTCTTCGTTGCGTAGTAGGTTTTCGGCGAGTACTTTGAGACTGTATGGAAGTCTCTTGGTATTGGAGACGGCGTCCAGACGATAGATTTGGTAACTGTTGTCGCCGATTTTCAGGGTGTCGCGGGCTGAAAACGAGTTCACCGAATCTTTGCTACTTATCACATCAACTCCCTGGGATTACATTCACCCGTTGACGGGCCGTGTCGACGGCGCCCTGCCACGTTAACAGTACGCTTGTCCTGCATTGCATTGGGCATGTACCTGTGTCGGTCTTGTCGAGTTAGGCGTGTGTTTGAACCTCATTTCCTCTTCATGTTCCAGCGAAATTGCCGCCACTCGCGTTGTTGCGACCACAAATTGCAACCCTCACGGCAATCTCGACGTCGAGTGTCGCGTACGGTGCTTATAAGCACTGGGATAGGAAACGGCGGGAGGGAGACATCGATGACCGGTCAAGATGTTGTCGTTCAGCAACCTCAGACGATTCCCATGCTACCGATCTATATTCCGCAAGATGTCGATATGACCGTGGTTAAGTCTGAAGTCGCCGCGGCCGGGGTCAGTGCGTCACCGGCTGCCATGCCGGGGTTACTCGAGGTAGTGAGCCATGCGCAGGCCGAGGGTATCAACCTCAAGATCGTGTTGCTAGACCACAACCTCCCGAACGACACGCCCTTGCGCGATATCGCCACCGTGGTTGGCGCCGATTACCCAGATGTCACGGTTCTCACGCTTAGCCCTAACTACGTCGGCAGCTACAGCACGCATTACCCGCGTGTCACTTTGGAGGCGGGGGAAGATATCTCCAAGACCGGCAACCCCGTGCAGTCCGCGCAGAATTTCCTGGGTGAACTAAATGTCCCCGAGTTTCCTTGGACCGTGTTGACCATTGTATTGTTGATCGGGGTGCTGGTGGCAGCCATCGGCACTCGGTTTATGCAGCTGCGCAGCAAGCGATTAGCAACATCATTAGATGCCGCCGGCATCCTGGCAGAAGACGTTAATCGGGCTGATTAGTCAGGCTAAGTCCGGTTCTTTCAGTGTTGTAACCCTGGCTGCGGCCCACTTTACGGCAAACCCAGTAGGTCACTGTTCGGTCACAGTAATCGCACGTACAGAGTGCAGTTTGTGACTTGCGTTTCCTCAGTGTCAGATGTGACGTACGGTGCGAATAATGCTCATGTTGTCATCGGCGTTTCGCGAAAGTCGTGGTTGGCGCCGTCCGTCCGTGTTGAGCCATAGGAGATTCCAGTCGAATGAAACGGCCCCGCCGTGGCTCTGTTTCGCGACCGACCGCACGGTTTGTGCGGCCGGCCATTCCGTCACTCGTGAGTGCGGCCCTACTGGTATCCCTCCCGGTGCTGGCGACCGCTGATCCAGATGGAGACAACTTAGGCACCTTGATTGCCGACGTCGCCAAGGTCAACCAGCGCCTAGAAGATCTCGGCGCGGCCATCGAGACCGAAGAGCAAAGTGTCAACAAGGCGATGGTTAGTGTGGAGATGGCCCGGGACAACGCGGTAGCGGCCGAACACGATTGCGAGGTTAGCCAACAGTCGGTCAAGGACGCGAATACGGCCATCAATGCTGCTCAGCATCGGTTTGATAGCTTCGCAGCAGCCACATATATGAATGGCCCGTCGGGCAGTTACCTGACTGCGACCAGCCCGGATGACATTATTGCCACCGCGACCGCCGCCAGGACGCTCACTGCCAGTTCCCAGGCGGTGATGGCCAATCTGCAGCGGGCCCGGACTGAGCAGGTGAACAAGGAGTCGGCTGCGCGGCTGGCCAAGCAAAAGGCCGATAAGGCCGCTGACGATGCAAAGGCCAGCATGGATGCCGCGGTGGCGGCACTCACCGCGTCCAAGCGCAAATTTGATGAGCAGCGGGACGAAGTTAATCGCCTGGCTGCTGAGCGTGACGAGGCTCAGGCCAGGCTCGAAGTGGCCCAAATAGCGGCAGCAACGTGGGTGCCAGGGATGGGAGGGCATGGCACGCCACCGTTCGGTGACCGGTGGGAACCTGGTTCGCCAGCTTCAGCTGGCCCGGCCGGGGGCCGCAAATGGGACGGCTGGGATCCCACGCTGCCGCAGGTACCCAGCGCCAACGTCCCGGGAGACCCGATCGCAGTGATCAACCAGGTGTTGGGGTACGCGGCGACTTCGACGCAGGTCACCGCCAGCATGGGGCGCAACTTCTTGCAGCAACTGGGCATCTTGAAACCGAACGACACTGGTATCACTAACGCCCCGATTGGTTCGACGCAGGGACGTATTCCGCGGGTTTACGGGCGGCAGGCCTCCGAATACGTGATCCGTCGCGGGATATCGCAGATCGGCGTGCCCTACTCCTGGGGTGGTGGCAACGCAGCTGGCCCGAGTAGGGGAATAGACTCGGGTGCTGGGATTACCGGCTTCGACTGTTCGGGGCTAGTTTTGTATTCTTTCGCCGGGGTGGGCATCAGGCTGCCGCACTACTCGGGCTCGCAGTACAACCTGGGCCGCAAGATCCCGTCTGCTCAGATGCGCCGCGGCGACGTCATCTTCTACGGCCCGGGCGGCAGCCAGCACGTGACGATCTACCTCGGCCATGGCCAGATGCTCGAGGCTCCGGACATCGGCTTGAGGGTGCGTGTTGCACCTGTGCGCACCAGTGGCATGACTCCGTATGTGGTCCGCTACATCGAATACTAAACGAGGCTGAATATCAACGAGGAGCTATGCGCCACAAGAATTTTCGCCTGATCAATCTAGCCGGGCTCACCGCGATGGTGGCCGGGTTGATTATCGTTGTCACGATACCTGCTACGGCAGACCCTGGCCAGTGGGATCCGACATTGCCAGCAGCGGTGAGTGCGGGGGCCCCGGGAGATCCGCTCGCTGTTGCCAACGCTTCGCTGCAGGTCACCGCTCAAGCAACCCAGACCACGCTCGATCTGGGTAAGCAATTTCTGGGTAGGCTAGGGATCAATTTCGGTGGCGATCCTTCCAACGCCGCGACCACATCCAGCAACCCGGGAGGCCGGATTCCGCGGGTCTACGGTGGTCAGGCCATCGAGTACGTGATCAAGCGGGGTGGGGCACAGATCGGGGTGCCGTATTCGTGGGGTGGCGGCTCGCTGCAGGGTCCCAGCAAGGGGGTCGGCGATGGTGCCAACATTACCGGTTTCGACTGCTCGGGTCTGATGCGATATGCGTTCGCTGGCGTTGGCGTGCTGATCCCGCGGTTTTCCGGTGATCAATACAATGCCGGTCGCCACCTTACTCCCGACCAGGCCAAGCGCGGTGACCTGATTTTTTACGGCCCGGGTGGAGGTCAGCATGTCACCATGTATCTGGGCAACGGTCAGATGTTGGAAGCATCTAGCAGCGTCGGCAAAGTCACCGTCAGCTCGGTGCGTAAGGCTGGTATGACGCCGTTTGTGACTCGGATCATCGAGTCTTGATTCGGTGCGTTGTCAAGCTGGTGGTCCGGGCCGGCACGGTTTGCACCTAGCTGCTGTTCCGGCTGGGGTTTCTCCACCTAGGGCCGTTCCGGCCCGCTCAAGAACTGGGGGATTGATCGACGGAACCGCGGCGTCGACGGAATCCACGAGGCCTGGAATAGTTGAACGCGGACATGTCGTGATATTGGGTCGTGTCCGATTGGGCTTTGTTGGTTGAGCCGAGAAAGGAGCGTGATGACATCAGCAGGAGGGTTGCCCGTGGGCGCCGACGGTTGTTCGGGCCCGGGTGGGCAATCAGGCCCGAGGGCTCATGAGGCGCCTCCGGGTGGCGCTGACGGGTTGGTTGCCGAGGTGCACACCTTGGAGCGTGCGATCTTCGAGGTTAAGCGGGTCATAGTCGGCCAGGATCAACTCGTTGAGCGGATGCTAGTCGGTCTGCTGTCCAAAGGACACGTCCTGCTTGAGGGTGTTCCCGGTGTGGCCAAGACGCTGGCAGTGGAGACCTTCGCGCGGGTGGTCGGTGGGACCTTCGCGCGCATCCAGTTCACCCCCGACCTGGTTCCCACCGATATCATCGGTACCCGTATCTATCGGCAAGGCAAGGAAGAATTCGACACTGAGCTTGGCCCGGTGGTGGTCAATTTCCTGCTGGCCGATGAGATTAACCGGGCCCCGGCTAAGGTGCAGTCGGCGCTGCTGGAGGTTATGCAGGAACGCCATGTGTCCATAGGGGGCAAGACGTTCCCATTGCCCAACCCGTTCCTGGTGATGGCGACGCAAAACCCGATCGAGCACGAGGGTGTTTATCTGTTGCCCGAGGCGCAGCGCGACCGTTTCCTGTTCAAGATCAACGTCGGCTACCCTTCACCCGAGGAGGAGCGGGAGATCATCTACCGGATGGGTGTCACCCCACCAGTGCCCAAACAGATCTTGAATGCCGGCGATCTGCTGCGGCTGCAGGAGATTTCGGCCAACAACTTCGTTCACCATGCGCTGGTTGACTATGTGGTGCGCGTAGTCACCGCCACCCGCCACCCCGAGCAACTGGGCATGAACGATGTTAAGACGTGGATCTCGTTCGGCGCCTCCCCGCGTGCTTCATTGGGTATCATTAAGGCATCTCGGTCGCTGGCTTTGGTGAGGGGACGTGACTACGTGATCCCGCAGGACGTCATCGAGGTTATTCCCGACGTACTACGGCACCGATTGGTGCTAACCTACAACGCGCTTGCCGACGAAATCTCCCCGGAAATTGTCATCAACCGTGTTCTGCAGACAGTTGCCCTGCCACAGGTGAATTCTTTTCCGCAACAAGGCCATTCAGTACCTTCGGTGACGCAGGCCGCGGCCGCGGCCAGCGGTCGGTGATCGATCCAAACCCCGCCGCGAAGCCAGGGGTGTTCCACCCGCCTTCGATGCAGCGCGGGCAGATCGACGACCCGAAGCTGTCGGCGGCGTTGCGGACACTCGAGCTCACAGTCAAACGCAAACTCGACGGAGTCCTGCATGGTGACCACCTCGGCCTGATCTCGGGCCCGGGATCAGAGCCGGGAGAGTCGCGCGTGTATCAGCCTGGCGACGACGTCCGCCGGATGGATTGGGCGGTCACCGCACGCACGACTCACCCGCATGTTCGGCAGATGATCGCTGACCGTGAACTGGAGACCTGGATGGTGATCGACATGTCGGCTAGCCTGGACTTCGGCACCACCATCTGCGAGAAACGTGACTTGGCTGTGGCGGCGGCTGCTGCGATCACCTTCCTCAACAGTGGTGGCGGAAACCGGCTCGGAGCGCTGATCTGCAATGGCGCGAGAATGACCCGGGTACCGGCACGTTCCGGACGCCAACATGAGCAGACACTGTTGCGCACCATCGCTACCACGCCTAAAGCGCCGGTCGGGGTACGTGGCGACTTGACGGTTGCCATCGACGCACTACGCCGGCCGGAACGCCGCCGCGGAATGGCCGTCATCATAAGCGATTTCCTGGGCCCGATTAACTGGATGCGCCCGCTGCGCGCGATTGCAGCCCGGCATGAGGTACTCGGTATCGAGGTGCTCGACCCCCGCGATGTAGCACTGCCCGACATTGGCGAGGTTGTCTTGCAGGACGCCGAAACCGGTGTCACCCGAGAGTTCACCATCGATGCAGCGTTGCGTGACGATTTTGCGAGGGCCGCTGCCGCCCACTGCGCCGATGTCTCCCGCAGCCTGCGCAATTGTGGGGCACCGCTGATGTCGCTGCGCACCGACCGGGACTGGATCGCTGACATAGTCCGTTTCGTCGAATCTCGTCGGCGTGGGGCATTGGCGGGACGCCAGTGACTGATGTGGCACACACGCTCGCACCTTTTAAGGCGGGTCGGCTATGACGCTGCCGTTGCTGGGGCCGATGTCGCTGTCCGGTTTCGAACACTCGTGGTTTTTTCTGTTCATCTTTATCGTTTTTGGGCTAGCCGCGTTCTACGTCATGATGCAGGTGGCGCGCCAGCGACGCATGCTGCGGTTTGCCAACATGGAGTTGCTGGAAAGCGTAGCTCCCAACCGACCTGTTCAATGGCGCCACGTGCCCGCGATTCTGCTGATGTTGGCGTTGTTGCTGTTCACCATTGCGATGGCGGGGCCGACGAACGACGTTCGGATTCCGCGTAACCGCGCGGTGGTCATGCTGGTTATCGACGTATCGCAGTCGATGCGTGCTACCGATGTCGAACCCAATCGGATGGCTGCGGCGCAAGAGGCTGCAAAACAGTTTGCCGGCGAGCTGACTCCAGGCATCAACCTTGGCCTGATCGCCTACGCGGGCACGGCAACGGTGCTGGTGTCACCAACCACCAATCGGTACGCCACCAAGAACGCGCTCGACAAATTGCAGTTTGCCGACCGTACCGCCACTGGAGAGGCCATCTTTACCGCGCTGCAGGCCATCGCCACCGTAGGTGCGGTGATAGGCGGCGGTGAAATGCCACCACCGGCGCGTATCGTGTTGTTCTCTGACGGCAAGGAGACGATGCCGACCAACCCGGACAACCCCAAGGGCGCTTATACTGCTGCGCGCACCGCCAAGGACCAGGGCGTGCCGATCTCAACGATCTCGTTTGGCACCGTGTACGGCTTCGTTGAGATCAACGGTCAGCGTCAGCCGGTGCCCGTCGACGACGAGACGATGAAGAAGGTCGCCCAGCTCTCCGGTGGTAACTCGTACAATGCGGCGACCTTAGCGGAACTAAAAGCCGTTTATGCGTCACTGCAGCAGCAGATCGGCTACGAGACCATCAAGGGTGACGCCAGCGCTGGCTGGCTGCGGCTGGGTGTGCTGGTGCTTGCGCTGGCTGCGCTGACGGCGCTGCTGATCAACCGCCGGCTGCCGACCTAGTTTTGTTACAGTTGCGTCAGAGTCAGACCGGCCGGTGTTGGGTCGGCCGCGGTGAGGCGATAGGTTGGCGGGGTGACTGACGCCGCTGCCAAGGTCTCAGCAGCCCCTGGGAGGGGTAAACCCGCATTCGTGTCTCGTTCAATACTGGTCACTGGCGGAAACCGGGGGATCGGGTTGGCGGTGGCGCGCCGCCTGGTCGCTGATGGGCATCGGGTGGCGGTGACCCACCGGGCGTCCGTCGTCCCTGACTGGTTTTTCGGCGTCGAGTGCGACGTCACCGACAACGATGCCATCGGTGCTGCCTTCAAAGCAGTCGAAGAGCACCAGGGGCCGGTGGAGGTGTTGGTGGCCAACGCTGGTATCACGTCCGACATGCTGATCATGCGGATGAGTGAGGAGCAATTCCAGAAAGTCATCGACGTCAACCTGACCGGTGTTTTTCGGGTCGCCAAGCTGGCTTCACGCAACATGATCAAGCAGCGGTTCGGTCGCTACATTTTTATGGGATCGGTCGTCGGGCTCAGCGGTGTACCCGGACAAGCGAATTACGCCGCATCCAAGTCGGGCCTCATCGGAATGGCCCGGTCGTTGGCCCGCGAACTGGGGTCGCGGTCGATCACCGCCAACGTAGTGGCGCCCGGCTTCATCGACACCGAGATGACCCGTGCCATGGACTCGAAATACCAGGAAGCCGCGCTGCAAGCAATTCCGTTGGGCCGCATCGGCGCGGTCGAGGAGATCGCCGGTGCTGTCAGTTTCCTGGCATCCGAGGATGCCGGATACATCTCGGGCGCGGTGATCCCGGTCGATGGCGGCCTGGGTATGGGCCACTGAGAAAGTATCGAACACATACAAGGACGAACATGGCAGGACTGCTCGAAGGCAAAAGGATTCTGGTCAGCGGGATCATCACCGATTCGTCGATCGCGTTTCACATCGCCAAGGTAGCCCAGGAAGCGGGGGCGCAGTTGGTGCTGACCGGATTCGACCGGTTGCGGCTGATTCAGCGTATAGCCGACCGGCTGCCGGACAAGGCGCCGCTGATCGAACTTGACGTGCAGAACGAAGAGCACTTGGCCACGCTAGCCGAGCGGGTGACGGCCGAGATCGGAGAAGGTAACAAGCTCGACGGCGTGGTGCACTCGATCGGCTTCATGCCGCAGACCGGGATGGGCACCAACCAGTTCTTCGATGCGCCCTATGAGGACGTTTCCAAGGGTATCCACATCTCGACGTACTCGTACGCCTCGTTGGCCAAGGCGCTGCTGCTGATCATGAACTCTGGCGGCTCCATCGTGGGCATGGATTTCGATCCGACCCGGGCCATGCCGGCTTACAACTGGATGACCGTGGCTAAGAGCGCGCTGGAGTCGGTCAATCGTTTTGTTGCGCGCGAGGCTGGCAAGTACGGTGTACGCTCCAATCTCGTTGCGGCGGGTCCTATCCGGACACTGGCGATGAGCGCTATCGTCGGTGGTGCGTTCGGCGAGGAGGCCGGTGCTCAGATGCAGCTGCTCGAGGAGGGCTGGGATCAGCGTGCCCCGATCGGCTGGAACATGAAGGATCCCACGCCAGTCGCTAAGACGGTGTGCGCGCTGTTGTCTGAGTGGTTGCCGGCTACTACCGGTAGCATCATCTATGCCGACGGCGGTGCTAGCACCCAACTACTCTAAACGGCAATGCTTTTCGATGCAGCTCTACTTTTGTCCTTCGGCGGTCCGGACGGACCCGAGCAGGTGCGGCCGTTTCTGGAGAACGTCACTCGGGGATGCAACGTGCCACCCGAACGCCTTGATGAAGTTACCAAGCATTACCTGCATTTCGGTGGAGTGTCGCCAATCAATGGGATCAACCTCGCCCTGGTCAATGAGCTGCAAGTGGAACTGGACCTGCCCGTCTATTTCGGCAACCGTAACTGGGAACCCTACATAGAGGATTCCGTTGTGACCATGCGAGACGATGGTATTCGTTGTGCTGCTGTGTTCATCACGTCGGCGTGGAGTGGCTATTCCAGTTGCACGCGATATGTTGAAGCCATTGCCCGTGCTCGTCGGCGAGCTGGTACGGGCGCGCCCAATCTGGTTAAATTGCGGCCCTACTTCGATCATCCGCTTTTCGTCGAGATGTTCGTCGATGCCATCACGGCTGCTGCCGCCAGCTTGCCCGCTGCGCTGCGCAGCGAAGCGCGGCTAGTGTTCACCGCGCATTCGGTTCCGGTGGCTACTGACCGACGCTGCGGTCCTGCGCTCTATAGCCGCCAAGTCGGTTATGCTGCAAGGCTCGTCGCGGCCGGTGCTGGATACGCCGACTACGACCTGACCTGGCAGTCTCGGTCGGGGCCGCCGTATGTTCCGTGGTTAGCGCCCGATGTTGGCGATCAACTCATGACGCTGGCGTCCGCCGGCACCAAAGCCGTCATCGTCTGTCCAATCGGGTTTGTCGCTGACCATATTGAGGTGGTGTGGGATCTAGATCACGAATTGCGATCTCAAGCAGACGCGGCGGGCGTCGCGTTCGCCCGGGCCGCTACACCTAACGCCGATCGGCGGTTCGCCCGGCTGGCCGCAAGTTTGATCGACGAACTCACGCACGACCGCGTGCCCGTTCGGGTGAATGGCTCCGATCCGGTGCCGGGTTGCCTGGCCAGCATCAATGGCGTGCCGTGCGATCTACCGCACTGTGTTGCGTAGGTAGAGTCCGGCGTGGATTTGTATGGCGCGGTACAATCAGTCGGGCCAGGCCGAGTGCAGGATTGCGTTGACCGCCGCCATCCTTGCCGAACGTACCACCGCGGTGAGCGGTCGCAGCGCATTGCTAGCGATCTCGATGTCGGACAATGAGTGGGTTCCGATTGGTGTTAGGCCGGTGCTTACCGAGATTATCGCATCAACGTGCGCAGCGTTCTCCAATACCCTCAATGCACGTGATGGCGCGTGGTCTGGAACTCTGTGTTGCCGTGAGGATTCCAGCAATTGTTCGACAAGCCCCCGCGGATCGGTTATGTCGGCTGTCGCGGAATTCAGTTCAATGGTGCCGAGCGCATCGGCGGCGGAGCGCACCGCGGATCGCAGTGCGTATTCGGCGTCACCCAGTTCGTGATGGTCGAACAAGGGTACGCCAGGTAGTGAGTACACCACCCAAGATAGCGCAGACAATTCGGAGAGACGTGTCTCTTCGCTGTTGGTGTACTGCTCGGGATTGCTGTAGGAGTACTCCGGGACGAGTCCGACGGCGGTGCTGGAATCGTGCGGGTTGGTGATGATTACCGCCTCGCTCGCAGCCAGGGCATCATGCTCGAATTGCGTGCCCGTGACCAGCCCGTGCACGTCGCCGGGTACCGGCAGTACCACATTTATTGTCCCACGCAACCGATGTGGGTCATTGGGCGTAGATTTCGTCGGCCTGCCGACCGCGGTACGTAGGGTTTGTAACAGCGAGACTGTTCCGGCGTCGTGAATGTCGGGCCACGGCAGTCCGGTATGGCCGGCCGCGACGGCGTCATATGCGGCAACTGATTGCATTGGTGTCCAGAGCGATAACGCATCCAATAGGTCGTCGGGCGCAGCCTTGCCGGCGAGCCAGGCGTTGGCCCACACGGACAGTGAAACACTGGGACACCACATGATTTCGCAGTGTAGTTGTTCGGCCCTAAGAAGGCCGATTATGCGTATTCTGGCCGCATGCCTGTCGCGCTAGTTTGGCTGATTTTTGCGCTGGTGCTGGCCTGTGCTGAGGCGCTAACGGGTGACATGTTCTTGTTGATGCTCGGCGGCGGTGCTCTGGCCTCGGCCGTAAGTGGCTGGCTGACGGATTGGCCAATCTGGGTCGACGGGACGGTGTTCCTGATCGTCTCGGTTCTGCTACTGACGTTGGTTCGTCCTGCGGTGCGGCGGCTAACGCCCGCTCTGGGAACACAGCTGGGCATAAAGGCGCTAGAAGGCAAGGCCGCCCTGGTGCTTGATCGCGTTGCCCGCAATGAGGGCCAGGTCAAGCTGGATGGCCAGGTGTGGACGGCCCGCACGTTGAGCGACGATGATGTGTATGAAGCCGGCGAGTCGGTAATCGTTGTGCACATCGACGGCGCCACGGCGATGGTATTTAGGAACGGGTAAGAGCGTCGGTAGAACCCTGCGAAGAAAGGAACCCCAGTGCAAGGTGTGGTTGCAGGTCTGGTGTTGCTTGCCGTCCTGACGATATTCGCCATCGTTGTGGTGGCCAAGTCGATTGTGTTGATTCCACAAGCCGAAGCTGCGGTAGTCGAACGGCTAGGTCGGTACGGTCGTACCGTCAGCGGGCAGCTGACCTTATTGGTGCTCTTCATTGACCGTGTCCGCGCCCGAGTGGACCTGCGGGAGCGGGTGGTGTCCTTCCCGCCGCAGCCGGTGATCACCGAGGACAATTTGACTCTCAACATTGACACCGTGGTCTACTTCCAGGTCACCGTTCCGCAGGCGGCAGTGTATGAAATCAGTAACTACATTGTCGGCGTTGAACAGCTCACCACGACTACGTTGCGCAATGTCGTTGGTGGCATGACGCTGGAGCAGACTCTGACCTCCCGTGACCAGATCAACGCTCAGCTGCGGGGTGTGCTGGACGAGGCGACCGGTCGCTGGGGACTGCGGGTGGCCCGGGTGGAGCTGCGCAGCATCGACCCACCGCCGTCGATCCAGACCTCGATGGAAAAGCAGATGAAGGCCGACCGGGAGAAGCGGGCGATGATCCTGACCGCCGAAGGCACCCGGGAAGCGGCCATCAAGCAGGCCGAAGGCAACAAGCAGGCGCAGATCCTGGCTGCCGAGGGCGCCAAGCAGGCCGTGATTCTCGCCGCCGAGGCCGACCGGCAGTCGCGGATGCTACGTGCTCAGGGTAAGCGTGCCGCGGCCTATCTCCAGGCGCAGGGGCAGGCCAAGGCCATCGAGAAGACGTTCGCTGCGATCAAAGCCGGCAGGCCGACCCCGGAAATGCTGGCTTACCAGTACCTGCAGATACTGCCGCAGATGGCGCGTGGTGACGCCAACAAGGTGTGGGTTGTCCCCAGCGACTTCAGCACGGCGTTGCAAGGGTTCACCAAACTGCTGGGCGCCCCGGGTGAAGACGGGGTATTTCGGTTCCAGCCGTCCCCCGTTGACTCTTCCGATCAGGTTGTCAAGCATGCTGCCGACGAGGATGACGCCGAAGTCGCGGACTGGTTCTCCGTTGAGACCGATCCGGCGATCGCTCAAGCGGTCGCCAAAGCTGAGGCGATGGTTTACCAGCCAGTCGACGAATAGATAGGTTTGCGCCCCGAGTTTCCTTGATAGGTTTTGTGTATGAGTGTTTTGACTGCAACGAAAGCCTATGCAGCGCCTAATTTTCCAGGCCGGTAGATGCGGTGGTGATTGTGAGGGGAGTGGATCAGGGAGCTGCCTATAAGTGTTCACTGCACCGGTCGGTTTAGTGGATGGCTGCGGTTCGGGGGCGTGTCGGTCCCCGCGCGGCAGCTTTGGTTCGATGTGCGGTGGTGGTGTTGCCGATAGCGGCGGATTTCGACGATCAGCTCCGCCATATCCAAGTCGCCTGTACACAGCGACACCAGATATATCGTGTCAAGCTCACGTGACCGGCGAGCGTGTAGCCGAGTGTCACTACAGCCGCGGTGCCGTGCAGCAGGACCAGCCAGCGTGGGCAACGTGTAGGGCGGTATTCGCACGGCACACGGCGGCATAGTTGATCGCGGAAAACGCCACGACAGAAAAATATAAACCTCAGCGACAGTACGGTTAGCCAGCCTCGCTCCTGCAGTGCTCGTTTACCATGCCGGCCGCTTTGGTGCCGAATCAGGCGATGCAGCTGCCAACCGGGGCTGCTCGGACCGCCAGCACTGCGATCAGCACACCGACGACCGGGCCAAACAGTAGCCCGGCAGCCAGAGTGATACGTCGTGTGGGGGATAGGAACCACCGTGACGACAGTATGCGCTATCAAAAACGTTAGCGGAAGTCATGAGCCCAGCGATGTTGCCCACTTGCGTAACTGCACTGCGGTGTGCGTCGGAACCTACATAGCCAGCGCAACCAGAACTGTGATTCCAACCACGGTCGTGATGATCCGCAGCCAGGACATCTGACGCTTGGCCGCGCCTTGCGTAGCGGCAGGATTGTGCAGCTTGCTGACTGTTTTACAGGTGGCGGCCCTCGTCACGTCTACTAAGGCTAAGAGGGGCAGATAAGTAATCTAGTTTCTCATAGCTGGCGTTTCGCCGCCGACCGACCGGCTCGCTTCACTTCGGCGCTTTACGATCGCCGCGATCAATTAGCTTTAATTGGTCGAATGGCATCCTCGAAGCCCTGCATCAAGGGCTCGCCAATTGCTGGGAAATAGGAGCAGTCGGTGTTCGTAGATGTACCCGAGTTCGCCGAACTGGAACAGATTCGCGGGCGGTGGCGACGTGCGGTCGCTGGTGTGCTCTCGAGGAGCATGCGGAGAGACCCTGCCACGTTTGGGGATCAGCCTGAGCGGCTACTGGACACCGCGACCTACGACGGGTTCGCCATCCGGCCGCTGTATACCGTGTTCGACGAGTTGCCGGAATCGTCGCTGCCAGGAGAGTGGCCTTACCGCCGCGGTGGCGATGCGTTACGCGATGTTCATTCCGGCTGGAAGGTCACCGAAGTGTTTCCGGTCGACCCGGCAACCGCAGGGGTGGCTGCCGACGAGGGCACGGCTAGCAACGCTACAATATTGGCTGCGCTAGCAGAGGGAGTCAGCGCGCTGCGAATCCGGGTGGGCCAGTCCGGGGTAGCGCCTGGGCAGCTGGACAGCCTGCTTCTCGGTGTGTACGTGGACTTGGTCCCGGTGATTCTTGACGCGGGCGCTGACTACGTCGAAGCCTGTGATGCGGTGTTGGCCCTGCTGGCCAGGCTGGACTCGAGTCGGCGCACAATGCTATCGATCGATCTGGGTGCCGACCCGCTGACTGCGTCGCTGAGCGGTCGTCCTGCCCCGTCGATCGACCAGGTGGTTGCAGTCGCAGCACGGGTCGCCGGCGACCGTGGCGTGCGGGCGATCACCGTCGACGGGCCTGCTTTCCACAATTTGGGGGCCAGCGCGACATGGGAGCTCGCCGCTGCGATTGCGGCTGCGGTGACCTACCTTCGGGTGCTCACAGAATCCAAGATGCCGGTCAGCGAGGCGCTACGGCAAATCAGTTTTCGGCTAGCTGCCGACGACGATCAGTTTTTGACCATCGCTAAAATACGCGCCGTGCGTCAACTGTGGGCGCGTATCGCAGAAGTCGCGGGGGACCCCGAAGGCGGCGCGGCAGTTGTGCACGCGGAAACGTCGCTGCCGATGATGACTCAGCGCGACCCGTGGGTGAACATGCTGCGCGGCACGCTGGCCGCGTTTGGTGCAGGCGTTGGTGGTGCCGACACCGTGTTGGTGTTCCCGTTCGATGTGGCGATTCCCGGTGGCTTTCTTGGCATGGCGGCTAGCTTCGCGCGTAGGATTGCCCGTAACACCCAGCTGCTGCTGTTGGAAGAGTCACACGTTGGCCGGGTGTTGGATCCGGCCGGAGGGTCCTGGTTCGTCGAGAACCTCACCGAACAACTGGCTCAGCAGGCCTGGCAGCATTTTCAGGCTATCGAGACCTACGGTGGATTTGTCGATGCCGGTGACTACCTTGCCGGCCAGATCCACGAAACAGCCGCACGCCGTACCGACGACATCGCGCATCGCCGTACCGCGATAACCGGTGTCAACGAATATCCGAACTTAGCTGAGCCTGCTCTGCTGCACGGCGGTTCGCCTGTTGTGGCGACTGCTGCGGGAAACCTGCTGCGCTACGCTGCCGGTTTCGAAGCGCTGCGGGATCGTTCGGATGCTTATCTGGCCCGCACCGGTGCACGTCCGCAGGTGCTGTTGCTGCCGCTGGGCCCGCTGGCTGAGCACAACATTCGGGCGACGTTTGCGACGAATCTGCTGGCTTCGGGCGGCATAGCGGCGATCAACCTAGGATCAGTGGACGCACCGGGTGTCGTGCAAGCCGTCGCGCAGGCTGGTTTCATGGCCGGGTCGTCGATGGTGGTGGTTATCTGTGGCACAGACTTGCGCTATCGGGATGAGGCCGCAGATGTGGTGGAGGCGGCGCGAGGCGCCGGGGTGTCGTGGGTCTACCTGGCGGGACCTGAGAAAGCGCTGGGTGATATCAACAACGCAAAGAGTCGGCCAGATGAATATATAACTGCGAAAATTAATGCGGTCGAAGCTCTTTCAAATCTGCTCACTCGATTGGGGGCATAGCCACGATGACTGTGCGTGACGTCGGCGGCCAGCAGGATAGAGAAACTACATTCGTGGTCGGCAGTTTCGCCGATATCCCGCTGCGCAGCGATCGTGTCGTGTGGCCACCCTCCGAAGCTGCGGTCGAAAAGCATGTTTTCTCAGCCGCTTCAGCACACGGGTACACAGTTGATCAACTGCACTGGCATACGCCGGAAGGTATCGACGTCAAACCGGTCTACATCGCTGCCGACCGTGCCGCCGCCGAGGCCGGCGGCTACCCGTTGCATAGCTTCCCCGGTGAGCCGCCTTACCTGCGCGGACCTTATCCGACGATGTATGTCAACCAGCCGTGGACAATCCGTCAATACGCTGGGTTTTCCACCGCCGCAGATTCCAACGCATTTTACCGTCGGAACCTGGCAGCCGGCCAGAAGGGCCTGTCGGTAGCCTTCGACCTGGCTACTCACCGCGGGTACGACTCCGACCATCCTCGTGTCCAGGGTGATGTCGGAATGGCTGGTGTGGCAATCGATTCTATCCTCGACATGCGACAATTGTTCGATGGCATAGACCTCTCAGCGGTTTCGGTATCGATGACGATGAACGGTGCTGTGCTGCCGATCCTGGCGCTGTATGTGGTAGCAGCTGAGGAACAGGGTGTTCCTCCGGAGAAGCTGGCAGGCACTATTCAAAACGATATCCTCAAAGAGTTCATGGTCCGCAACACCTACATCTACCCACCTGAGCCATCGATGCGGATCATATCCGATATATTCGCCTACACCAGCGCCAAGATGCCGAAGTTCAACTCCATCTCGATCTCTGGCTACCATATACAAGAAGCAGGCGCCACAGCGGATTTGGAACTGGCATATACCTTGGCCGATGGTGTCGACTACATCAAGGCGGGCTTGGACGCTGGGCTGGACATTGACACTTTTGCGCCGCGGTTGTCCTTCTTTTGGGGCATCGGGATGAACTTCTTCATGGAAGTTGCCAAACTGCGTGCTGGCCGGCTGTTATGGAGTGAACTGGTCGCCAAATTTGGACCCCAAAGCCCAAAATCCCTATCACTGCGCACCCATTCGCAAACCTCTGGATGGTCGTTGACCGCCCAGGACCCGTTCAACAACGTAGCCCGCACCTGTATCGAGGCGATGGCCGCAACACAGGGCCATACCCAGTCGCTGCACACCAACGCGTTGGACGAGGCGTTGGCGCTGCCAACGGACTTTTCCGCCCGGATCGCCCGCAATACTCAGCTTGTATTGCAACAGGAGTCGGGCACTACGCGGCCGATTGACCCGTGGGGAGGCTCTTACTATGTGGAGTGGCTGACCCATCAACTGGCTGCCCGTGCTCGTACTCATATCGCCGAGGTTGCCGAGCATGGCGGCATGGCTGCGGCTATCAGCGACGGCATCCCCAAGCTGCGCATCGAGGAGGCTGCTGCGCGCACCCAGGCCCGCATCGACTCCGGGCGTCAGCCGGTGGTCGGGGTCAACAAGTACCAAGTCGACCAGGATCACGAGATTGAGGTACTCAAAGTCGAGAACAGTCGGGTGCGTGCTGAACAAGTGGCCAAATTGCAGCAGCTGCGGGCAAACCGGGATCAGTTGGCGGTCGACGCGGCTCTGGCCGAGCTGTCTGGTGCCGCTGGGGCCCACGGCCGTGCCGGAGATAATTTGTTGGCGCTTGCTATCAACGCGGCCCGGGTTCAAGCTACTGTCGGCGAGATCTCCGATGCGCTGGAGAGAGTATATGGGCGTCACCAAGCGAAGATCCGTACCATCACCGGGGTCTACCGTCGGGAAGTGGGAGAAGCTGGGAAGGCCACCGATATCGCAAACGCTACAGAACTAGTCAAAAAATTCGCCGAGGCTGATGGTCGTCGACCCAGGATTCTGGTGGCCAAGATGGGCCAGGACGGCCACGACCGCGGGCAGAAGGTTGTTGCGACGGCATTCGCCGACCTCGGGTTTGACGTCGATGTCGGATCGCTGTTCTCCACGCCCGAAGAGGTCGCCCGCCAGGCTGCCGACAACGATGTGCATGTGATAGGTGTGTCGTCGCTGGCCGCTGGCCACCTGACGCTGGTGCCGGCGCTCCGAGACGCGCTTGCTGACGTGGGCCGGCCTGACATCATGATTGTGGTGGGCGGCGTGATCCCGCCTGATGACTTTGATGAGTTGTATGCTGCCGGGGCTACTGCCATCTTCCCTCCTGGGACGGTGATAGCCTACGCCGCAATTGGCTTGCTGCATAAGCTCGCCGGCCGGCTGGGGTACACTCTCACCTAGATGGCGGGGGACAGCACCGTGGACAGACTAGTCGCTGCTGTCCGTAGTGGTGATCGCGTGGCATTGCCGCGGGCTATAACGTTGGTGGAGTCCACTCGCTCCGACCATCGTGAGCAGGCGCAGCAGCTGCTGCTGGCATTGCAACCGGATGCTGGAAACGCCCATCGGGTGGGCATCACCGGGGTGCCCGGGGTAGGAAAGTCCACCGCCATTGAGGCGCTTGGCATGCATCTGATCGAACGGGGTCATCGAGTGGCGGTGCTGGCCGTCGACCCATCATCGGTCCGTACCGGTGGATCCATCCTTGGCGACAAGACCCGGATGGCGCGGCTAGCGGTACACCCGGACGCCTATATCCGGCCATCGCCGACATCGGGCACGTTGGGCGGGGTGACGAAGGCCACTCGGGAAACAGTTGTCCTGTTGGAGGCGGCTGGTTTTGATGTAATTCTGATCGAAACTGTAGGCGTCGGACAGTCTGAGGTAGCGGTGGCTAATATGGTCGACACCTTCGTTTTGTTGGCCTTGGCGCGTACCGGCGATCAGTTGCAGGGCATCAAAAAAGGCGTGCTGGAGCTGGCCGACATCGTGGTGGTGAACAAGGCCGATGGGGAGCATCTGCGCGATGCTCGGCTAGCTGCTCGGGACCTGTCATCGGCACTCCGATTGATCTATACACACGAAAAAATTTGGAGACCAAAAGTTTTCACGATTAGTGCGACTGAGGGGACCGGTCTGACCCAGATGTGGGAAGCGGTCGAATGTCATCGTCAAGTGCTTACTGCCTCCGGCGAGTTTGAGAACCGTCGACTGGCCCAGCAAGTCGAGTGGGCTTGGCAGATGGTCCGTGACGCGGTGCTAGACCGGGTGCTGTCCAACCCCGCGGTGCGTGAGATTCGTGCTGAGCTGGAGTGTCAGGTGCGAGCAGGGGAGCTGACTCCCGCGATGGCGGCCCAGCAAATCCTGCAGGCAGCATCCTGCTAATGGAAAGGTAAGTTAATTATCGTTTGCTCATGACTGATGTGCAATCATCGTAAATTCACGAAGTGTGAAGGTGTAAGCTCAAGTCGATCGCCGTGTGTACCCGTCCTCACGACGCCTTTAACGCTGGTCATCGTTTGTTCGGAGCGGCGGACTCAAACTTTGCTTGCGTCGTTCGTAGTTTTGTGACCCTGTTCCCCGGGCGTTGATTCGGCGGAGGAGCACTGGCCATGTTCAACTGATCGTCGACATGTCGGACCGGGTGCGTGGATCGGCGCGGCCAGGTGCTTACGAGCGGCTGATACTGTCCGGATGGTGTTCTCTGCGACCAAAAGGTTGGCGGCTAACGTCATTCACCGGCTCGTCGGCTGGGGGATTGATCGAGTATGACGCGCCGGTTGACGAGTATTGGCTAACTGTTCGGAGCCAATGGCAAGTTAGCGCTGACCGTTCGTGAGGTGGTTAAACAACACGCCGGCTGGTCGGGTTTGCGCAGCACCACCAAGGAAGACTGGCTGGGGATGCACATACGTGCACGGCGTAACTGTTATGGTGCTGGCTAGCGGGTGATCTCATTGAGTGAGTTATTTCGTTGAAAAGACTTGAAAAACAACGTCTTTCACGAGATGATGGGTGTTGCGGGTTGGAACTGTGCATTGTCCCGCTTCACTTGGGGCAAGATTGCGCTCGAGTCACTGATCATATGTGGACAACCCAGTTCGAAGTACTCGCGGCAATCCGTACTACAGGAAGCACGGTGACTCAACTGGGGTGGGATACGGAGACTGCTATGTAGTTGTTCGCTATGTCGACTGTGACAACCATGCCAATCTGCCGCTACGCTGTTCGGTGTGGCCTGCCAGTCACCCGGCACGATCCACTGCGACCTCTGCTCTGGTTCTGACGCCCTGAGTCACGGTGGTGGTGAGAAGTGCAGCCCGGCTGCTCTTTGCCACTAGCAATTCTGTACCTGTAACCCAAATAACGCGGAGTTTGCAGGCCGTACCCGGTTACGGGTACGTCTGATCGGTGGACATCTGTTCCGCTGTGAACGTGTTGTGGTGCGCGCTCGTCATGCTTCTTGGAGTACGGTCAGGTTGTCTCCAAGAAGGACTTGAAGATGCCCTGTCAACAGTAGTTGGTCGAGCCTTGCTTGGGCACTGAAACCGGGTCCGGCGCCGCGGAAACCTTCCCAGATCTTTTTGGCTAGCCAGCCGCAGCTTGATGTTGGTTTCCTGGGACAGCGTATTTGAGCAGGTTGAACGGGGTGTCGTAGGTTATACCATCGATCAGCATCAACATGCTCTTGGTCTGCTCGATTCCCGCTCGGTTTTGGGTGCTCTTGGCTAGTCTCGCTATGACGATGCCCTCGTGCACTTGTTCCGGTAGGGCCGAAACATCGATGTAGAAATCATACGTTCCGATCGTTGCTCCTCGGTCGTCGAACAGCTGATCAGCAATTACGATGACGTTGTCCACATTTTCGCTGGTGTCGATAATCCGGTGACGGGTGCTGAATAACTTATGTGTGTTCAGGATTTCGTCAATGGTGGCCGCTACTTGACCGCGGTCGTTGAGGTGCCTGTGGGTGAGCATCAGGTCGGTAGTTAGGGACGACATTGCCGGGCTTGTACCTGTGTATCCGTTGCACCTGTTCAGACCATTCCTACTGTTGGTCGGTGCAATAGAAGCAGAACCACCCTATTTGTTCTATTTGTTGTGGTGAGCAGCTCGGCAGGGCCTGTTCGACCTCGGTCGACTGGCCGTTGAACTTCCAATTCATCGTCAAACTTGCCTCCTCGTGTCCACGTCGCTGTGGATGACTGAGGCTATACCCATCAGCACACCGCTATAAGAGGGGTGTACACGTATCCCCACCAGATACCCGGCCGATAGCAGCATCAGGACAAACAGTACTACACTACCCGTCGAAGCCAGGGACAGCTCCCGAAGTATCTAGCTGGGGAGCCGCCCGTATCACCAATTATGACGCTGTCGTCAAATGGCATCGCATTGCCGATTCACTTAAATGCCTAGTTGTTGTCGTGGTGATTCTCGCACATCTGCGGCCAGCAACCGAAATGTTCGGATACTTTAAAGATCCATGGCTAAGACGGGCTTTTGACCGCAGCGGCGTGCTTAGCTTCGTGCTTAGCTTGTTGCGCAAACAACAGTCGATTAGGCATCTATGATTTCGTGTGCGGTTTTGTTTATGGTCTGGTGTCCGTTGTTGCCACGATCAACGGAGATCTTGCGCGGTTTAGCCCTTTCGGCTACTGGTATCGACAACTTCAGGACACCTTCTTGGTAGGAAGCCAAGATCCGTTCGGTGTCGAGGTTTTCGCCGAGAACCAGCTGACGATTGAACACACCGCGTGGCCGCTCGGCAGCAAGCATTTCCCGATCGGGGTCGACGCCTGGGCGCTCGGCCCGCACGGTGACTACGTTGCGTTCGATGTCAATGTCCAGTGAATCGGCTTTGATGCCAGGAAGGTCGAACTCGACGACGAATTCTTCGCCCTCACGCCAAGCGTCCATGGGCATTACTGCTGGGCGGGCAGACGTACCTAACACTTGCTCGGCGAAGCGGTCCAGTTCACGGAACGGGTCAGTACGCATCAGCATGTGTGGTCACCTCGCACTCCAATCTGTTGTGACAAACTATAACTATATAGCTGTTCCTGACTACATAGATTTGATATAGCACTGGTCGATATATTGATGCAAGTTGTGATAGACAAGTTTTCTGTCTGAACAGCTGAGGAGATTGCTCATGACCGATTGTAGTGCCGGCACGGGTACGTCGGCACTGCAACGCAGCGTATACGACATCATCGGTAGCGGCCGAACTTTCCGGCGTTCCCGGTGCCGTCGCTGCGGCTCTATGAACGCTGCGGGCTATTCAGGCCGGCTCGAAGTGACAGCGGAGCCCGGCGCGCTATAGTGCCGACGATTTGGCCCGGTTGCAGCGCATCAGTCCGCTGGTAGACGCCGGTATCAATCTGGCTGGTATTGCTCGTATGCTTAACCTTGAAGACAACAACGCAGCGCTATCGCAAACTAATACCGATTTGTGATATACCAACAGTAGGTTGTGTAACGCTATGGAGGCTACGGGATCTAAGCCCACATACGACCGGCCGCCGCCGTGAACCTTAGTACGCGGCACTTTGCGGTTCTGTTTAAAAAACTACACGGAATTGTTACGCATTGGGATCGGCGGGATCCGGCAGGGCTATGCGCGCCTCTGCGCCTGACCGCAGGTGGTCGATCACGGCGTTGTTGACCCGCTCGCCTGGGACGACCATTGATGGGTATGCCCCGTGGATACGGGGGTGGTCTGTTCTGCCGCGATGCGGCCGTCGGCTTTTAATGCGGGGGGTATTTCGGTCGGTTTGAAGAACGCGTCACGAGGAAGACAGACGGTATCAAGTTGCAATTCCGTTGGTGAGGGCACCTGTATCCGGTTGTGGGTGCTGGAAGTCCTTTACCGCTGTGCGCTATGGAGTCAGCGTTGCTACGAGTCGATCGATGGTGTGCTTGTTGTTTAGTCGAATGACATCGTCGCCAGAATGCGGCGGTGATCGCTTAGGCTGAGGTTGAGTTGGCGGTTTTCACGCAGCTAATCTATGGCTTGGTAACTTGATGTTCTGGTCGTGGATAGGCCCATAAGGACTTGCGGCAGGGCTGTTCGAGCTACGCATATCATTACGTAGGCATTCTAAAGCGTTCGGGAACTCGCCTAGCTCCGGGTAGCCAACCAGACCCGGGAAAGCAACGGCATCGCCGTAGTGATATAGCCACCGCGATTCCTGCTAGGCCAGGCGCTCGGGGCACCACTTCGAACATTTGTCGCTGGTAACTCGTTGGGCACATTCAGCTAACGTCGGTGGATTTAGGTGCGGAATCGACTTGCCACGATGCCGTCTGAGATGTGCCAGGGATAGATATAGATGGTGTCGTCCAGACCCGCCCACGGCGAGCTCCCTGCCTGAGGGTACTTCTCACCGGGACGCTGTACTGAAATGGGCTGCAGATCACCTTCTCTGCGACGATCAAACCGGTTCTGACCCGGGTCGGTATGCTAACGAGATTTGGTCAGCTTCAAAGGGTCGAAGCCGTTCGTACTGTGATTTTACCACGCATGCTAGCCGAGGCTGCGTAACACTGATGCCGTGGTTTGCAGCGCGCTACCGGACGATTATCGGAAATTGACGAGTGCTCGACCCATTCGCGATAGGGCCTCGATGAGGATTGCTTGGGAGGTCGCGAAGTTCACGCGTACGTGTCCGACTCCGCCTGTTCCGAAGGCGTGGCCGGAAGTGAGGGCCACACGCGAGTGGTCGAGGAACCAGCGGGCTGGTCCGGATAGATCGGAGATTGCCGCAAGCCCTTCGTTGATCTGCTCGTCGAAACCGAGGTGTCGGCAATCCAGCCAAGTCAGATACGTGCCCTGCGGTCGTTGATATCTCACTCCGGGTAAATGCTTGGTGACCAGATCTCTGAGCAACGCGCGGTTCGCTTCCAGACCTTGCAACAACGCGTCGAGCCAGCTGCTGCCGGTGCGGAAGGCTGCGGTATGCGCGATGATGCCCAGATGGCTGGGGCCGTGGCTGACCTCTTTTGGTATCCGGCGAAGGTCGGCGGCCGCTTCACGACCGGCGATGGCAATGGCCGCTTTCAACCCGCACAGGTTCCACCCCTTGGTGGCTGACATCAGGGCGAACGCGTTTTCTGCTCCGGGGATACTCAGATATGGGGTGAATCGCGCACCGGACAAGACGAGCGGAGCGTGAATTTCGTCTGATATCACCCGAACACCGAACCGACGGGCGAGTTCGGCAACCCCGTGCAATTCGGCGACGGTGTGCACCGATCCGGTCGGATTGTGCGGATTACATAACAGGTATGCGACTTTTCCGTTGGGTCCGCTCGAACGTCGGGCACGCGAAAACGCGTCCTGCAACGCGGCCAAGTCAAGCCGGCCGTCGCGGCCGAGCGGTGCTTCGAGCACCCGACGGCCATCGTGTGTCACGAAGGCGTAGAACGGGGGGTATACTGGCGGGCTGACTATGACGCCGTCACCCCGATCAGTGATCAGGCGTAGCATCTCAACGACACCAAGCATGACGTCGGGAACGATTGCTGTGCGGCTGACGTCTAGGTCGTGCCATTGCCAACGCTGCGAAGCGAATTCACTTATCGCCTCGGCGAACGTGGTTCCGTAAGGATAACCGGTATCACCGTTGTCGACAGCACGATGGACGGCTTCGGCCACCGTCGGCGCTAGCAGCACATCCATTTCCGCGACCCACAATGGCAACACGTCTTCGGGATGTGCGCGCCACTTCATACTGGTGCGGCATTGCAGTTGTTCTATCGTTAGTTGTTCGAGCGGATTAGAAGTCACTCAGGCAGATTAGACGAATCGGCAACCATTGTTGTCCCGGCCGGCGTTAGACTCCCTGTCTGCGGTCCACTGACCTCGATTGCAGTGATGATTTGGACAATGACGTCGATACGATCTCAGTGACCAAGTGATTTGGTCAACAGATGTTGCCGGGGGTCCGCTGTGTTGTCGGCAGCGCCGTGCAAAGCGCACGGCCGGGCCAACCGACACTGTGCCGGATACAGCGATCGCTGATCCAGGTGGTCAGCTTGTGACTGAGCCAGCGTGGTTGATCTTTCTTTTTGATCTGACTTAGCTTACGTGAGAAAAAGATTTAGGTTATCTAGGAGTTGCTTTGTTCACGTTGCGCTTCGACATGCGAGCGTATAGACTCCTGTCGTACTGACAGGGTGGTTTCGACTTGTGCTGTCGGCGAAATCCGGATTTTGACCTCCTCCTTTCCCGGCCGGTAAGGTGTACTGGGCCAAGGGCGGGCGGTACCACCCTTTGAAAAGTTCAGACGGTTTTTTTGACCAGCACTGGCGTCGGAGCCGGGGCGGGAAAGTATCGAGGGAAGCAGCCTGGCCATGACCTCGGCACAACACGATCTTTCGGCCGAGCCTGGCAGGTTTATTGTGCCCATCAGGGCGCCAGGAGCGGGCAAGACCACTGTCGCAACCACTTTCGTGCAGCACTACATGCCTGCCGTACATTTACACTTATACGCGGACGTCTTTTGGCGCTTCGTCTATTGTGGTGGCTGTACCGCCGTACGTACTGCAAGGCACACCGGCAGAACATCGTGGTGCTCACCGCGCTGGTACGTGCTGCTGCCATCTACGTCACCGGCGGCTACCAGGTGATCGTGGGCGGCATCGTAAGGCCCTGGGCTCACCGAGCTTTTTTGCACCGCCACCCACCCGGCTATCCGATGCATATTCACTACCTCATCCTGCACCTCGACGAAGTCACCACCTTGCACCGTGCACGGCACCGCGGTTCTGATGCTGCTTGCAGCAAGCTACTCGGTTCAGGCTGTATGTCACCAATTTGTTGACCCGGGACCCTATGAGAGCTAAGTGATCGACTCAACGATCCTTGACATAGTTGTTACGCGTTGAACGCGTCGAGTAGGGACTCGGTACAGGACAGTTTGTCCTGGGGCCTTGCATAGGCTAGTCCGATGGCTGGCTTTGATGCACCAGTACCGCGTCGTTGGGTTGATTCCCGAGTGTTTGAAGCCAATCTCCTCACTTCTGCTAGTCAGACGAACGATCTGGGCCAAGTACTGGAGGTAGTGATCGGCGGTCAGTATCATTCAGTAGCAGCTTCGACCGACTTTGCTTCTTATATATCTCTGCCATACGTGGTTGGCGGCGCGAGGTTGTCGTGTAGGTCCCAATACCAGAGTGGTGTTAACCAATTTTTGGAAAATGTTTCACGTTAACCTGTTTCAGCATAATATATGGTGTTTGACGGTGCCAGGATTCTATTGTTGTGGGCAAGGCACTGTGCCAACGCGATGATCTCGGGATCGTCCAGGGTGCGGCGTGAAGGTGGTCATTTTCCCAGACCAGTGGCCAAGACCTCAGGCGTGGTTGCTGTTACCGTGGTGCGCGCCGTTGCGGGGTCGAGAAGCACGTTTTGGAACACTGTGAGGTTGGTCAGCGGAAGGTAATCCTTGGCATTAGTTATGATGATATCAATGGGTAGCGCCAGTTGCTCCTCGATACTCCCGCCGGGATGGCGATATCGTCTTGCGTAACGTTGGCCAGCCCGCGTTGCGGCGTCGGATCCAACGCGGTAGCGTTGAATACACGCCTGGTGTCGGCTTTCTTGCGTTCCCGCAGTATGGGCAGCTGACCCATTATGATAACCAACATACTTCAGAACGTTGGTTGGTGGGTAAAAGTGCCTATCAGGACAATTCTGTGTTCTTCAGCGTTTGCTCCAGTCCTATCGCAGTGTTGTCAGCAGGTCCTGGCCGCTGATACGGGTATCACCCCACTCCTTGTACGGTCCGATCTCGACTGCTCGGTCGGCAGCGTCGGTACCGAATGGGCAGGCCGCCACTACGGTTACGGTGTCGAAGAACTCCAGCGGTGCAAGGGAGTGGGTGACCATCACAACCTGAGTCCGTGTGGCCACGGTCCGGGTCAGCGATGCAAGCGGACGAGCCAAGTTTGGTTGCAGTTAGATTTTTGATTCGTTGAGTTATATTAGCGATAACGCTAGAGCACTAAACAGTGCGGCGGTCCACAGCAGGAACCGTAATGTGCCGTCGTATAACTCGGCAGCTCGCAGCATCTCGTGCTGTTGCAACTGAAGGTCGAACAGCCCGTCGTGGATGACAACCGAGACCGTGGCACGCATCGAATGTGTCCGCGACGGCGAGTCTCCGCTCATCGAATCCTGACTTGATGATCGTCGAATCGCGGCGGCCAAGTCACTGTTGTCGTCGGCAAGCACCGGGGTACGTGTATCCCCCTGTGGGGGCCGCGCGGGTGCTGTCGCATTCATGCCGAAGTCTTCTTAGAACCGCCATACGGGTAGCCGCTCGCGCACGGTTGCCAGTTCGGAAAAGTGCTTGCGGGTAGGGGCATACTGCTGCGAGCACATTGCGGTTAAACGGCAAGGACCGGCACAACTCGTTGAAAGTGCGGCCTACGTCTGCGCTGACCTCGGCATAGTTTCGGGTCCGACGCACGAGCATGGTGCTGGTCCGCCGGATCGGGCCAGTAAACACCGCTGCCCATTTGATTTCTGGATCGCGGGCGAAGGTCGAGTTATGCCCGACTGATGGTGGGATGCCTAGTTTTACTAGATAAACGAAATCATTTGCTGCGGAAGTGTAGTCAAGTGTTACGGGTTTGGTATGTACCGTGCCCTTCGCTTTCCCAGTGCTTCGGGCAGCTCCCACATCCTCGGTCCTGGCCCACAGCACAGGTTACAGTCCGCCCTCATGAGCGACTGAGCCGATCATTTCGCCTCGGTCGTACTCTGCTAATAGCCGCAGAGTGCGGTACAGAGACGACTTTACTGCACCGTTGGCGCCGGTGACGATCGACAGCTGACCCAACGGGGGGACTACCTCGCGCGGCACGGCATCCGCGAATCACTATCGTTTGTGACATGTAGCCGACTGTACGGTTTGGGACTGTCGACGCGTGTCGACTGACTGTGGGTGGTGCGCTTAGTCGGTATCGGCAGCGTCGAAAAGTTGTGCCTCCGCTAGATCTAGTTCGGCCTGCAACTCGCGTAGTACGATGTCGTTGATGAGGTTCTGGTGTCGAAGGTCAGTAACGACCCAGTGTTGGTGCTGGATCATGCCAAGATGTACCCGCCGCACCAGATCATTTCGTTTAACCAGATCGTTTGTCGCCGAATCGTCGGCGTTGGCGTTGACCACTGCGGCGTGTTCTTCGTCTTACTTTTGTAGGCAGCTCAGTAGTTTCGAACCGAACCCGCGTTCGCTGGTAACCGCCGGTAACACATCGAGAGCGGTTTGAGCGCCAACACTGCGGGCCAATGGCAATTTCTCAGCGTGAGCTACGTTTTCGGGCATCCGGGCCCAGCGGATGACGACGGGTAGCGTACTCCCTTGGAGTAGCGTGGTAATAAGAATGATCGCCGTCACGACATAAATGATCAGGCTGCGGTCTGGGAATGGTGTGCTGCTGAGCGTGGTCAACGGGACGGTTAACGCAGCGGCTAGTGACGCTGTACCGTGGAATCCTGCCTCGGCGTTAACGATGTGCTGACGCCAGTTGACTCGACGGGTGAGCTGCACCTCGCTTCGGTCGATGACACTAATCAGCGCGGTGGTGAGCGGTCCTCAGAAAATTTGGGACACGATGATGACGCCGGTGATGGCAAGGGCAATAAACGTGGTGTGGTGTAACCCACCCGTCGACGTTGGGTATTCTGCGCAGCGTTCCCGAGATATGGATTCCAATAAACACCCACAACGGGCCGTTCATCAGAAATGTCGCCATGTCTCCAGAATGCATAAGCCTGCGGCTGGGAACGAGCCCGGATCACGACCGGTTCCGAATAGACGAACAAGCACTAGCGCCGACACCATGACCGCGACCACACTGCTGCAGTGGATTGATTGGATTATCAAGTAACGTTGCTAACGGTGTCAGCGCGCTCAAGGAGCTTTTTCCGCTACTGGGGCGTCGATTCCGTTGACGTAGCAGGGGTACCAATCCGCCGACCAGTAGCTTGGCGGAGATACTGCCGAGGTAGGGGAGCCAATAAATTGGGCGACCGAATCAACGGGTCCGATAGCGGCTCCGCCAATCGTGACTTTTACAGTCACGATGAACACGACCAGTGGGCTCCCTCGGGGAGGGTACTCTGCGGCGCGCAGCACGGTGAGGTTAAGGCGTGGCAATTGCTTGGCCAGACCGGCTAAGGCGGTGGTGGGGGAGAGCACAGCGTACAGCACCGCCATTGTGTCCGACGCCATACCGAGCGCTCGTGCTGTCCACGACATCATTACTGCGGTGGCAATTACTAGGGCGACACTGAGAAACATGATGACGCTTAGGTTCGCGTGGATCTAGCGAAAAGTTCATGTTCATGCTTTCCCCAATATGGGGTATAACCGGCAAAAATAGTGGAAGCACCATCTCCTCGTTGATCCGAACATCACCAGACGGCAGGGATCAGACCCAGCAGGACAATACGCAAGATTGGGGGGATTCACGCGATAGCGCTGTTCCAAGACCGTTCCCACGATGACGGTGGAGACCAACTCGACGACAATGACAAGCCAAAAACTAGCCCATCTGCTGTACAGTTTAATCGATTTCATACGTCTGGTTAGCGGTGTGTTGGTATCCAGCAATCGTAGCAGCAGATGGTGGTGATTTAGCGCGCTTACATCCCGTGCAACGGGCTATGCTCCAAAACTGAATTAGAGGGTTTATTCTCATGGAAGACAAGGGTTTTGGTGATGTTCGCCATGTTCGGTTCACAGTGGTGTTGGGTTACCTGAGATCCACTGAGAGCCCGCTGGCAACCAAAACCATCGACGTCCCCATGTACGACTTTTTTAACCAGAGCAACATCTCTCGAGACATGACGCTGACAGTTGGCGACACACTGAAAGTAAAGTGACGCTGGGCTCGAATCACACCACTCCGTAACGGTGGACGGCGAACGCCAAGATTGGCGATGCTAGTGTCGTGCAGCAACCGATCACGAATGTATCTGATCAACTTCTGGCTTGATGGAAGCTCCTGGTACTGAGGTGCGGCCATTCACGGCGCTGAAGGTGGGCGCACCACGGCGATCTTCAACAGCATCGCCATCGGGCTCGCGCTGCATGGCTTTGTCCCTTTTCCTTCGCAACTGGTTCCAAGTAGGCAAGCTAGGAAAATAACTCGAGGTCGAGGCCGAGAGCTCCATCGTCATTGCTGCCATATTTCTGGTGTTGGCTTAGCCGCGGGTGGCCGACAATTGGGAAAAATTTTTATTATGTTGCCGACGGTTACGCACCAAGCCATAACCTGTACTGTCAGACGTGTGCGCTGGATAGTCGATGCGATGAACGTGATCGGGACTCGCCCGGATTGTTGGTGGAAGGACCGCCGTGGCGCAATGGTTCGTCTGGTAGGTAAGCTCGAGCGCTGGGCGTCAACCGAAAGGAACCACGTGACAGTGGTGTTTGAGCGGCCGCCGTCGCCCTCCATTCGTTCATCGGTGATCGTGATAGCACACGCACCCAAGGCATTCCCTGACTCAGCCGACGACGAGATCGTCCGGCTGGTGCAAGCCGATCCTGAACCTCAAGGAATTTGTGTCGTGACATCGGATAGCGCGTTGACCGATCGGGTTCAGGAGGTGGGTGCATTAGCCTACCCGGCTGCACGCTTTCGTAAACATATCGACTCGATCGACTAGGACAACTTTGCGTGTTCAACAGAAGATTCTGTGCCAGAAGAAGATTCAGCTCCGTCTTATGCGGTGAACATCGGGATCTGATAGCGCGTGTGTTATCGGGTTCCGTAAAAGCTTGTATAGCCCGCCAGGCGATCGTGCCGAAAGTGTGGCTGGTCAAAACGGCTCGAGTGAGGTGCAGCTGGATCACTAGAAACGTCGGGTGTCTGTTACCGCCAAGTGGTGTCCCCGAACACCGTTCGTATCCTTGGTACTTAAATCCATTGTTTCGAATGTGTTTTCGAGTTTGGTTACTCATTATTAGCGTCACGGTGCTTGACCCAACTGGGGGTACAACCCATGAGGTAGTGGTATTCACGAGGACGCTGCTGATTTAGTTACGCGATTTTCTTTTTGCCTGAGTGTTTTCGACTCGGCTATTCCTTCAGGATCGTTGGGTGGATTTAGGATATAAAAATCGATGAGGGATCATTTGATGACGTGTTGTTGTTGGGTGATAAGCTACCCGAGGTCAGTATTTATCGGCTGCTGGCTGAGTATGGTGCTGCGCTGTTCGGTGACGATTATTTCGTCGCTTTGTTCATGCGGTCGACGTTGGGACAGCTGACCGTGCCGGAGTGGGTTTTTGCCACGGTGATGTTGCTGACTTCGTGGATAATCCAATGTGTATCGGAAACAAATTAATCCTATTATAGGAATAACGGATTGTTAATGTATACTCACATCGGTGAGTTTCGGTACGAAATCCGGAGGCTGTCTGACGAACTGCGCAACATCGTTCCCAGCGTTGATGTCGACGGGCGTTAGTGCAATACGGCAAGCGTGTTCACGGCCATGAGTGCCAGCAACCGATATACCGACGACGTGCACGTGACAGAGCGGAGTGATGTACGCGGGATTGGGCGTTGTCCCAATGTTCATTGGCGTTATGTAGCAATCACGTGGCAGCATGATGTTGCGACGATCGCCAACCCGGCGGGAATTGTTTGGTGAGTTCGTCAGTGCCGTGCAGGTTCTTGCCTATCATCATCGCGCCGTTGCCCAGCAACGCAAAAGAGGTCCGGGCGGTTCGCTCCGACTGTAGTCCGGGATCTGGCTGACCGACTGACGTCGTCTGGCTCAATTCATGACAGCCTTGGCGATTACCAGAACTAGCGCGATTATCCAGACCAGTTTGAGGGCTTAGCGCTAGGTAGCCGGGGGTGAGGTGACGGGGCAATTACACAGGCCGCGGTGCATGGAATGCTCAGGTTGCCGCCAGCGCAGCAGTCTCATTCCGCTGGTGGAGGGTGGTCAGGAACTGTAACCCTCATGCTAAGCAAACGGCACGCGCCGGGAACAGGTCAGCTCCGGAACGAGCTGAGCCAGGGCTACTGCAGCAGCCAGCAGCCCTGGCGAAGTGCGTTGCCAGGACAAGAAAGTCCGCTCGTTAGCCAGGGTGAACCGATAGTCGGGTTCGATCTCTGCTTCGTCGTTGGTGTGTTGTTCACCGGTTGGCATGGTGGTGTTATCGGCCAAGAGGTACTTTGCAGGGCTCATCGGGGACTGGGTTGTTTGTCGTCGACAAAGTCTACTCAATGACATGGTCGGCCACGTTGTATTTAGCCGGTCACGGGCTGGCACCAGATAAGTCCTTGCTTCAGCTATGCACTGAGTCCAGTAGGGGGGTTGGCCGTTTGCGGCTTGAAGCAGGCCGATGACGGTGCATCATGAGGTTTAGATCTACCTTGCCGAAAAGAGTCGTACAGCCGGTTCGGTACTGACCGTGCTGAACCGTTTCAGCAGCCCTCGATATTACAGCAGTTGCACGACCTGTCCGACAGTGCCGCCGGACCACAGAGTGGGCCGGAATTGGGATGGGCGTTCCAGCATCAGCTGTCGCACGCCGGCCAGGCTCAGTTTAACGGCCAGTATCAGACAGGTGAGCTTGGAGCCCACGACGATCACCTAGGCATGCATTACTTACCATCTTTCACGACTCCATTTGCGCAGCTTCTGGTCTTGGCCAGTATGCCCCAGGGCTTACCGCAAGTCCTGGGTACGCTATACGTTGAGAATGAGAAGAGGCGGAAGTTAGCTTCAACGCTAAGAATTCGTTTCCTGCTAGCTGCCGACCTACCAGCTATCGGACAACGCAGAGCACACCGTCAGGTCTCCTCGACAGAACCGATTACGTTGCCAATAAGCATGTTTCCGTGGAAAACTGGAGTAAGTGCCAACGCTGATATCATGCTAAGGGGGGAGTCCAGGCGACCCTCAGACTTTTGATGCCGTGGATGAATTGCGACAAAAGGCGTGAGGGTGTTCCTGTCGCGACTATATCGGTTAATTTCGTCGAACACGACTCTGATCTCGCTCCGAGTTATGTTAGCGCCCAGACAGAATTGGGTACTTCGGCCACATAAACCGACATGCGGATTGGGATTGCGTTCGACGTCCAAAGTCGATGGATTAACAAACTTTGACTCGTCGTAGTTGGCAGAATTGTACCACAGTGGAACCTGATCGCCGGTCGCCATCTTGGTGCCGTCTCTTGCTGATGGCTCTTAGCGTCCTCTTCACCTGGCCTCCAGGGAATCCGGGCAGCGTTCTGGTGAAATGGGCACATGCTCGACAGCCTGTCGAGGGCAAATCCTCGGCTGGCCGTCGGTGTAGTACCTGTCTTCGCTTTTCCCGTGCCAGTGTGATAGTGGCTGAACCTAGTTCGGCCTGGTGCCGTTGCGTCTGGTTGTGCTATGAATTACCTCGCCGACTACGTTCGTGATCGGGCCGTTGATCAGCTACGAGACAATTTTTTTGACCTTGCTCATCATGAGGCGCAGTTTGGCGCTGAGTTGTTAGTCAATCAGAGTTTCACTTCAACGATTCAGAGGACTTGGGTGCAGCAGCTGGCTGTTTTGCCCGCGCTGTACGCCGCCGAGGTAGGACGTTCGGCGGTGCATGTCAGATTGTCGGGCGATAACTTGGCCTTCGACGTCTGGGGTCGCTGTCTGGTGTGGTGCCCGTCGGGCTACCAGGGTGTGGTTGTGTTTCGTTGGCGTCGAATGCCTCCTGTATACAACGGCTAGGAGATTGGGTTCTGGTGCCGGTGTTCGCCGGATCCTGGGCTTTGCGCTGTTTCGTTGGCGCCGTTTCTGTCGTGATAGACATACTGCGTGGATGAAGAGCAGGCGGCTCGCCCGGATTTCGCTCACTGCCGCCATCGCTATGTTGTTGGTGTTGGTCGCCGGTTTCGCTGATGGTAACTACAACGTCACCACCGACGGTCAGGTCGCAGATTCATGAACCCGCGACTTGCCTTCGGCTATTAAAGTTCGTACGGCTTTCTGGTGTAGGTGTTTGTTGTGGTCAGCTTGATCGATTTAGCTTTGTCAGTGACCTGGGTGGCCCGCACCCGGCAGAAGGCTGTTTCGGCGCTGGTGTCTCAATCCTTGATGACTACACCGGCCGTAGCCTAGGAACTCCCTGACTAGGGTGTACGCCTTGAGTGACTCAAAAAGTTAGTCGGCTGCGGCTAAACAACAGGACCGCGACCATCACCAGACGCCATTCGATACTGATGCGACCTGATTTTAGCTTCACTTGCTGCAAGATTGTTGAATTGTACTTTGTGTGCATGTTCTGTTGTGGGGGTGGAGTAAAGGGTGGCGGTGTGTTGCAGTGTTGTGAGTTGATGTGATCGATCGTTAACCGTTCGTTTGGGTTGGGTGGGGGTGGGGATCGTGCGTGAGATCACCAGCAAGGGTGGGGCCCGCGTGTTTGCGGGTTGCTTTGGGGGTTGCACTGATTCGACACCAACTATGCTGGCTAAGACGCTCAATCGGGTTACTGAGCTTGTATTGCTTAGCTATGCAGTGAGCAGTGGGCCCAGTGGCTTTAAAGGCCGGCAAGGTGAGCGTTGTGGGCAGCTGCGTACGGAGATAGACATGTGTGCTGGCCAAGAAGTACAGTCCCGAACAAATTGTGGGGGTGTTGGCCCAAAACCTATCCCGACCGGCCCGAAAGATGCAGGTGTCCTATAAAACACTTCAACATCGAGTCCAAGCTCGGGAGCCGCTGTGATGTGATCGTTGTGGCCGTGGGTGCACACCACTGCCACTACGTTGTGCGGCCATCGATTGTCGCTACGATCGGTGCTGCTTAATGGGGGGTGGCATTGAAAATCACGACCTCGGTGTCGTCACCGACTATCCAGATGTTGTTATCGATTTCCTAACTGCTACTGTCGAGTTCGAAGGTTCTTTGGGGGACTACCCATTCAATCACAGCATAACCACCGAGCGCAGCACTTTACCACCGTGTATCTTGTGGAATGCTTCTTCGACGTCGCCCAGCCCAATGCGCTCGGAGACGAACTTGCCCAATGGAAGGCGTCCCTGCAGATAGAGGTCAACAAGGGTGGGGAAATCGCGTTCAGGTAGGCAATCACCGTACCACGATGACTTAAGCGAGCCGCCATGAGAGAAGAAGTCTAGCAGCGGCATGTCCAGGCGCATGTCGGGTGTCGGTACACCCACCAGTACAACGGTTCCGGCGAGATCGCGGGCGTAGAAGGCCTGCTTCCAGGTTTCGGGTCGGCCGACCGTGTCGATTACCACGTCGACGCCGAAGCCACTGGTGAGATCCTGGATGGTTTTGACGACTTCGAGTTCAAGGGCGTTAACGGTGTGGGTGGCACCGAACGTGCGTGCCCACTCCAGTTTCGTGTCATCGATGTCGACCGCGATGATCCGGTTGGCACCGACCAGCGCGGCCCCGGAGATTGCGGCATCACCCACACCGCCACAGCCGATCACCGCGACGGTGTCGTCGCGGCTCACTGCGGCGGTATTGATTGCGGCGCCTAACCCGGCCATCACCCCGCAGCCCAGCAGGCCGGCGACCGCTGGATCGGCAGCGGGATCGACTTTGGTGCATTGACCAGAGTGCACTAGCGTCTTGTCGGCGAAGGCTCCGATGCCCAGCGCCGGGGTAAGTTCGGTGCCGTCGATCAGTGTCATTTTCTGTTGGGCGTTGAATGTGTCGAAACAGTAGCTTGGCCTGCCGCGTTTGCAGGCCCGGCACTGCCCGCACACGGCTCGCCAGTTCAGGATTACGAAGTCGCCCGGTTCGACCGCGGTCACGCCCGGCCCGACGACCTCGACCGTGCCGGCTGCTTCGTGGCCGAGCAGGAACGGATACCTGTCATTGATGCCGCCTTCGCGGTAGGTCAGGTCAGTGTGGCACACTCCGCACGCGGTGACGTCGACCACGGCCTCCCCCGGCCCGGGATCTGGGATGACGATGTCCACCAGTTCCACGGGTTCGTCCTTCTTGCGCGAGATTACTCCGCGTACTGTTTGACTCATGGTGTCCAACCTACGGTTGTAGCGTTGCTTAGTATGACGGCGCCCGAGACCGGCTTCGCAACCACCGAAGCATTCATCGAGAGGATGTCCGACGCTCATGAACAACGCCAGACTGGCACTGTTCATGAGCGTCGGACATTAAAACCGCTTTGCTGGAAACGATGGTCGGGCTTTCGCTCGTCACCAGCACCCAGATCGCGTACGTCGCCGGGCTCAACGAGCGCTACGTCCGGGAGTGGTTGGGTGACATGACCACAGGGCATGTCGTCGACTACTACGCCGAGACCGGGACTTACTCGTTATCAGTACACCGCGTGGCCGTGCTGGTGTGGGCGACCGGGACAAACAATCTCGCCTCGGTGGCTCAGTTCATTCCGCTGTTCAGCGGGTTTGAACAGCAATTCATCGGGGGTTTCTGCGACGACGTTGGCGGGCCCTACAGCGAGTTTCCGCGCTTCTACTCGTTGATGGCTGAGATGAGCGGTGCGATGTTTGATGCAGCGTTTGTCGATGTGGTGCTACCGTTGGCCAACGGCCTTCCGGAACGCTTGCGGTCTGGAGCCGGCGTCGCCGATTTCGATTGCGGCAGTGGTCATGTGGTCAATGTGTTGGTACGAGCTTTTCCCGCGAGCTGGTTCATCGGCATCGATTTTTCCAATGAGGCCGTTGCGATCCACACCGCGGAGGAGGATCGACTCGGTCTAGGAACAGTGACCTTTGAGAGCCACAATCTGGCCCGGTTAGATAAGGCTGCCGCCTATGACGTCATCACCGTTTTTGACGCTAGTCACGATCATGCACAGCCGGTGCGGGTGCTGGAAAATATTTATCAAGCCCTGCGACCCGGCGATGTGCTCCTAATGGCCAGCATCAAGGTGTCAAGCCAGCTCGAAGACAATGTCGATGTCCTGATGAGCATTTATCTGTATACGGCCTCGCTGATGCATTGCATGACGGTGTCCTTGGCGCTACAGGGTGCCCCGGATTGGATGCGGTGTGGGGAAGGTGGCTGGCCACCACGATGTTCGGCGACGCGGGATTGGACGACGTGCGGGTGGTCGATATCGAGTCCGACCCGATCAACAACTACATACATTTACATCGCCACAAAGTTACCCCGCCTAACTTAATGGTAGCTCTGGACGCACTTGATGACTGGCCGGTTCCGACTACCGCTGCCGCGGTGGTCGGACCCACCGGCGTGTTAGCCGCTCGCGGCGACACCGAGCAGGTGTTCCCGCTGGCCTCAGTCACCAAACCACTGGTGGCCCGCGCCGTGCAAATCGCCATCGAGGAAGGGGTTGTCGACCTCGATACCGTGGCCGGTCCGCCTGGCTCCACGATCCGCCATCTACTGGCGCATGCATCAGGCTTGGCGATGCACTCCAAGTACGTGATGGCTCCGCCCGGCACCCGTCGGATTTATTCGAATTACGGCTTTAGGGTGCTGGCCGAGACTGTGCAGCGGGAGGCGGGGATTGGATTCAGCCGTTACCTCACCGAGGCGGTGTTGGAGCCACTGGCGATGACAGCCACCAAGCTAGAGGATGGTACGTGGGCTGCCGGGTTTGGGGCCACCTCGACCGTGGCCGATCTGGCCGCATTCGCTAATGACTTGCTGCGTCCTGCGACGGTCTCGGCGCAAATTCACGCGGAAGCCACGTCTGTGCAATTCCCCGACTTGGATGGCGTCCTGCCCGGGCACGGTGTGCAGCGTCCCAACGATTGGGGACTAGGCTATGAGATCAAGAATTCAAAATTACCGCATTGGACCGGCACCCTCAACTCCGCCCGAACATACGGCCATTTCGGTCAATCAGGCGGTTTTATCTGGGCAGATCCGGAGGCGGAGCTAGCATTGGTGGTCCTCACGGACCGCGATTTCGGTGAGTGGGCACTGCAGCTGTGGCCGGCGATTTCCGACGCCGTAATATCCGAGTACGCCCGATAGAGATTGCAGACTAGCGCAACACGGGTCTCACAAGGCACAATAGGCACGCAAGACACACAAATACCGGCAAGTATCTTGTTCTTCGGGTTCACCAGGTCGTTGGGGAAGACGTCCCTCGTGGAACCGAAGGAGTAGCAGATGCGTGCGTCGAATCAATTCGCTGACGCCACGGCGGGTGTGGTGTATGTCCACGCCTCACCCGCGGCAGTATGCCCGCATGTCGAGTGGGCATTGTCGTCGACCCTGCAGACTAAGGCGAACTTGGTGTGGACACCGCAGCCGGCGATGCCGGGGCAGCTGCGTGCGGTCACCAACTGGACCGGACCGGTGGGTACCGGCGCCAGGTTGGCCAACGCGTTGCGTTCGTGGTCGGTGTTGCGGTTCGAGGTCACCGAGGATCCCAGCCCCGGAGTCGACGGTCAGCGGTTCAGTCACACACCGCAGCTAGGGTTGTGGAGCGGGTCGATGAGTGCCAACGGTGACATCATGGTCGGGGAGATGCGACTGCGGGCGATGATGGCTCACGGTGCCGACACACTTGCCGCCGAACTGGATTCGGTACTGGGAACGGCGTGGGACGACGCGCTCGAAGTGTATCGTGACGGCGGTGACGTCGGTGAGGTGACCTGGCTCAGCCGTGGGGTCGGATAACGGGTGGTTGGTGTGGACGAAAAATTTGCAGAGCACCGGCGACCACGGAGATTTCGGCGGGGAGCAGGCACGCGAAATCGCCGTCGGCATAGGCGTGGATTCCGGGGCACTTAACGTGGATTGACTTGGCACGTTCCGTGCTGACCCCATCGAGGTAATATGGATGCCTTTTATTACTTTTATTACAATGGGGGATAAGCGGATCAGCTTGGTCCGGGATGCTTCTTTCACCATGGTGATGTCGAGCAGGCCGTCGCTGTGATCGGCGTTGGGACAGATCAGCAGTCCCCCCGCCATAACTGAGGGTATTGCCGAAGGCCGCGAACACGATATCGCACTCGACTTCCCTGGCTCCTGGTTTCGTCGAGGATCGACCGATAACGCATAGAGTCGCAGCTACGACAGTTCGGCTGCTATCACCAGATAGCAGCGCAATCGTCCGTGTGGCTAGCGTATTCAGTTGGAGCGATCGGTCACTAGGGAATTGAATCCAGTTACCACTACACTGCCGAACCACTTGACCCACTTTTTGCGTACCTGGCGACACTAAAATCCTAACCAAGTCAACGGTTTCTGTCCAGCCGGCAACGATGATGTTGGCAGCAGTTTCGGGATCCTTTGTGGAAATTCCGGATTAACGAGCATGATAGTTACCGGTTACAGCTGGGATGATTCCCAGCGGAATGTCGTTGCCTGCCAGGACCTGCAGTGTGTTGGAGATGAAGCCGTCACCGCCCGTCACTATGATTGCTTCGGTGCCCTTCTCGAGTGCCGCGTAGACGAGATACTGTGCATCTTCAGCATCATCACCGATGATTTCCACGACTTCTAAGTCGTGCTACTGCAGCCGGGTGATCGCGCGTCGTGCCGCTTCTATTGCACTGCCATGCCTCGACAGGGGACTGGTCAGCACGGTCACATGGGCGATTTCGCGCTGGCGTAATTGGGTCACAGAATCAGTTTGCCGGTATTGAGAATTTCGTCCGGATCCAACGCCATCTTGACCGCACGCAACACCTGTACACTCATATAGCCGACCCCCTATCGTGCATCCAGGGTCGGTGGTCGGTGCGGACCGCACGGTGGTGGGTTATGCCTCCTCCGGAGGCCGGATCGCATCCAAAGCGGTCTTCTTGGAGGTCCGCCACTGCTAGATCGGATTGTTCCGCTGCTTGGCGACGACTGTGCAGTACAGTTAATCACCGCTGGGGTAGACGTGCGACACGTGACACATCACCAGAGCCGTTGCTCCCGGTGTGGTTAACGAGGTGGTCAGCGCGTCGGTGACTGTGGCCTTAAGCGCGGGCATGTTGGACCATACGGTGGCGTTCTCGAGCGGCTCGCAGAGCACTCTTGCGGCTAGCAGAGTGTAGCGCAGGTGCAGGTATGGCACGGCGAATCGGCCGCTTTCTCAGTTCTGTGCCAGCCCCTCTCTCAACGATGTGCCGCTCTGGGCCGGCCAGCAGCGCACTGCTTTTGGTCTGCTGGCTCTCGACGCGTTCCTTGATGCCTTCGAACACGGTGATGACCAAGCAGTTGTTAGTGATTTGGTTTTCGCCGATTGACTTGTTGGTGACGAGATTGGCCCTTGTCTTGGCCTCCTCAGAGAGCCGAATAACGATGGTAACGGTGGCCATTGTCAAGGACCGTCCGCAGCGCGGTAACCCCGGTCTTGAAATTGGAGAACGACCATGCTTCGTAATGGACGCCCTGCGGCGTGCGATGCATGCACCACCATACCTGGGCTATGACGTCTAAGGGTGCCCTTGGAGCCTATGGCATTAGTTGCCGCAGATCCGGACTCGCGGCCGAGGTGGGCGCGCCGCCCAGCACCAGCGTGCCAACCGGGTGATTATCCGTAACCCAAGAATCATGTCGTTGAACCGGTCGTAGCCAGTCGAGTCCTGGCGGGACGACCGGGTCGCCGCGAAGCCTCTGATAGTGGCGAATTCAAAGTTTTGTGGGATGTGTCCGAGCGAGAAACTGTGTTCGTCAAGCTGATGCGGCTTCCGGTCCAATGACATCGGTGCATAACTTGGCTGTGCCTTATACCTCATCTAGGGCGAGCAGCTGATTGAAACGCCGCAAACCCAGGGAAACTACGGCATCGAACGTGACGTGGGATGAGTTGAGCTCACCGACGATGTTGGTGCCACCTCCGCACGGGATGACTGCGATGCCGTGCTTAGAACAGTAATCCAAAATGACGGTGACGGTGTCTTCACCTCTGGGGCTGCTGGGCAGCAACACCGCGTCGGATGCATCTTGGACTCCGGTGTCCTTTCGCCGCAACATGTCCGGGGTGGACTTACCGTCGGTGTCCAACAACCTGTCACGCATCGGAAGTGCGGCAGCAATCGACGCCCATGATCCTGACTAGCGCATCGTGATCTGCATTTCGATAATGCGGCTAGGCGTAGCTTCACCTTGTCGGGCTCGAGCTCAGTCTCTTCTCGTTCCGCTAGGTTCAAGGTTTGCTTCAGCAAAGACCGGATTCCCCTCGGCAAGTGGTTTGGTTGTGGCCGGATCTCCTCATGCGTTCCATTTCATCGGCGGAAAAGTGAGTTGCTCAACATGGATCACGTGTTATTGCATTTTACATATGCTATCAATTTTAAGAATGCTTCGCTGGATACCGCGGAGCGGGTACTGTGGCCAGATGTGTCGTTGATTTCGGCGTGGACAGGGCGGTCCTTGCCGGATAGCACGGCGTGCGGGTGTGCGCAGGCCAACGGTATACTGGTGATTGCCTGATACTCGGTCGATTATGGTGGCGCTGCTGACCACGCGCATCACCGACGTGATGCGCGACGCGCCATTATTCGACGACGATCGCGAATCGCTTGTGCATCGGATCGTTACAGTCGCCAATCTGCTGTGTCAGGACAGACTGGTTATGTTGATGATGCACTAGGAGCTGGTGCAGATCCACATCAACGAAAGCTTGGGGGCTAGTCAGCAGATATTGATCGACGCTCTTGCAGAACGGTTGCGGGTGGCCCAGCGGCACGGCAGCGTACGCGCCGGCGACTCCTAACAGGATGGCCACGATGGTGTTGCTGATCGCTCAGTTGACCATTCAGTCGGAGCAGGTTGTGGCCGATTTTGATGTCGATGCGCTGGCCGCCGAATTCATCTACTCGCTGAACGGGTACCTGTCCTGATGACTAAATTGACGGTGCTCAACGTCGCGTGATCGAACTGCAAGCACTCGCTGACAGCGACCGGCCCGACGTCATCGTGATCCGTGACGATCTTACCAGCGTCGGGATTGCTCTCGATGTCGCGTCGCGCGGGCTTCGGGTAGCGCTGGCGGAAAACATGCTCTGGCGTTTTGGCACCAGCCATTGAAGTTCTAAACTGGATCATAGAGTCTATGTCATCTGGTGGCCGGCAACGTGGGAATCATCCGGCGCAGCGCCGTCGAGCACGGAATCTTCATGACATGCAACGTCCCCTAATCTCGTGACGCGATGCTGCCGCTGATTCCGTTGCTGCCGTCGATGGGGCACACTACGCGAGCACTAGTGCATGCTGGATTTTTCGACGGCGACGCGTCGCGGATTCTTACGGGCACACCGCCGTCGACGCTGCCGCTATTATGCAGGGTTAGGCATAGTGTGTCGTGGATATGGCTCCTGCGGTTCGATGTGACGGGCTTGACGGTGAATTGCTAGCCTACGACGGGCAATTGCTCGATGAGGCCCGGCTAGTTATCGCGGTCGCGTGCACCGCGGCGCAACATGGCGCCAGAATTTTCACCTACGTGGCCGGCATCCAAAAGGCCACTGGAAACTCGGTGCGGTTGACTGACTAGCTCGCCGGATAGTTGTTCGAGGTGTCGGTAATTGCCGTCATCAATGCTGTCGGGGTGTGGACGGGCGAGAACCCATCGCTGAAGTTGCGGCCTAGCTTTGGGACAAGCCTTATCTTTGATGCTAGATTGTTCGCCAATCCGACTGCAGCGTTGACAATTCCGATTCCTGGTGGGCTCAACCGCTTCGTGTTCACATGCCCGAACAGTTAATCCAGTCTTCTCTGGGTTGACCGATGAAGCGGCTCCAGGACCGATTCCCAATGTACTGCGAATCCTTCTTAGAGGAGATCACGTTTCTGTTGGACACAGTGAACACTGCGTTGGGGGCGGCGTTACGGATTACTGATGTCATCGGTTCCTACGTTGGTTTGCGGCCGTTGATCGACACCTGCGAAGGCCGCAGCGCAGATGTGTCGCGAGACTACGCTGTGGTCGAGTTGCCCTTCGACGTGATCAGCGCGATAGGCGGCAAGCTGACCGAATATCGCTACACGGCAAGGGACGTGCTGGATCACGTCATCCGCCTGTGGCACCTGCCCGCCGCAAATTGTCGGACCCGCGATTTACCGCTGATCGGAATACTGGCCAACCCCGGGCCGCGTTGTTGGCTGCAGCATGGGGCCGGGCGTCGGCGTGTCGAGGTCGCTGGCACAACGTTATAGGGCTGAGGCTTACAACGTCATCGCCACTGCGACTTGCACACGGCCGACCGAGCTGGTTATCGATGGCATTGACGTGACTCAGGCGGAGTTCGAATATGCGGTGACCTATGAATGTGCATTGGATGTTGCCGACCACGCCAATGAGTTCGACACACGGGCCACAGCACCGCAGCGACCTGTGCGAGTCAGCATCGGACGGGGCATTGTTGGGGTGATTGAGGCCTTGGGTGGTGGTGTTGTGGTGGGCTGGTGGGGTGTGGGTGGTTGATCTGCGCTAGAAGGTTGCCGTATGTGCCGCCGACGGCCGGATCATCGATGCACTGTTCACTAACACGATACTGCTGCACCCGGCGGCATGCCTGCTTGCTGGCTGAGGGCCGGTCAACAAGCCGCCGACACCGATACCAGCGGCAGAAATGGTGCAAGGGATAACATCAGGTGCGAATAGTTATACCGTGCACGGGGACGTGCCTGTTCAGGTGCGGCCACATTGACCACGCCGACACCTCAAGGCCATGACATGCACACTAAAACGCCCCTACCCCGCGGCGCTAACAACTATCCTCACACTCACGCCTGCATCGATATCGCCTTCAGCACAGCCCAGGTGCCCAGCCCCTGGCATCATCAACATGTAGACCAAGCAGCATCCACCACCGACATGCTTACGTGCGCCGCGCTAATCGTGTCCACTGCGGCAAAGCACACGAAGCCTCATCGAAAGCAGGCAGTCAGCCACCCACCAACAAAAACCCCGCAACACAGCAAAACACGTCAACAGGATTCCGGGCTGCCCCCCACGACTACCGAACATATCGGCCAGTCATAAAACGCAAAAACAGCCATTTCACCCACCACCTATGAAACCAACCGAACAACTCACCGCCACAGACACAAGACAGCAACCTGCAGTTCAAGGGAAGCAGCGGTGGCCAAACCAGCGAACGGCATTGATCCCAGGTGCTATCGTGGGTTTATAGCGGCAGCAAGGTCGAATATATTCGAGCGTTTCAGGTTTCTTATAAAGCAGCCGGTGCTGTGATGAATGCAGATTTCTGCAGCCGAATTCGCAGCGAAACAAAGACCTTTACCGTGATGGCGTTGCCGCAGTTTGCCGACCAGGCGATGATCCACATCGACGATTCGATCGTGAAGTATGTCGATGGTATCCTTGTTGGAAGACTGGATTACCTTGCTACAGTCGACACGGATGCAAAGTGAACTGTATAAATGCGCCAACAATCAAGCTTTTAGGCAAGCATATTTCGCTGATCTGCATCGCCGCTTCAGTCCTCGGGAGCTGCTCGGATACGCATTCGCACAGTTGCCGGAGAGACATCTCACGACTTAAACGCCGATATTATTCTGTTGGGTCTGGTGGTGGAAAAGGTCAGCAGATAGTCGTGGTGCGACTATCTGCGTTAACGCATCATCACACCGCTTATCGTGATTTTTCTATAACGAACGGGTTTTCGGAACCACACGCTCAGGGCTAAGCCATCTTAACTGTCAACGGTGCATAGACCACGGAAACCGACTGGGATCCGTCCTCAACTTGGGTCACCAGGGAGATGATTTTCACGCTCGAAGACTGGCATGCTTGGACGGTCGCTGTTCCACCATCGGCAAGCTTTTCAGTACGGAGATGCAACGGCAACGGCCGGAGACTGTGTATGAGCCAGTGTGTCAATGAGGATCCGATATTGGTTAGGAATTTGTAACGTTGCTGTATAGATCGTGCGCAACGGCACTTTGCCCGGTAACGAAACCGTGGCGGTCTACTTACCGAATAAGTAACTAACGCTCGTCAATCTCACCAATACCAATATCGATTATATTGACGACACCACAAATATGAAGCTGGCTGCAGTCGTCATCAAGATCGTACCCCAAGATCACGTCTACGCGTTTAGTCCGTAAATCTAGAAGATAGTTTTTCGCATAACGTAAGTGGGTGGCCGACATATACCGCATGATCTGTTCCAGTACCTGCCGATGCAGCTTAAGCACATTATGACCAATTCGGTATATGAAAGAAATACTACTTATATCGCATATGGCTAATCACATCAGCATCTGGGTTGACGCGTCTGGATGGATTGGACAACCAGCCGCTCGGCACGCTATGTCCGTATGCGTTGGATAGAACGGCGACGCTTTCGCTGTGCTCGATACCAGCGCTTGAAAGGATGCGTTCGAGCGCTGTCGCGAGGTGCTGCATGTTACGGGCGAGTACGTGGAGGAAGACGTCAGAGGTTCCGGTAACCGTCAGCGATGCTGCCAACTGCGAGAATATTAACCCACGCCGCCTGCAACTGATCGTAAGCAATCCTGCCATGGCAGAATCTCCGAGTATTATTAGGTCTCGGTGTTACAGCCCAGTGTATTGCGGATGACTTTAGTTGTGAAATCCTTGGTCATGTCCTTGTCAAGGATTCGATCGACACATCGTTTGATTATCGGTGCGGATAAATTCACCTGCTGTCTGATATCGGCAAAGGTAGTTCGCGCATGCTTGGCCAGCTTGGCGAGAATACGTTCTTCTGTGTTATCTAGGAGGTCCAACATAGGAACCTTGCACCCATCCTTTTGGGTAATGATCCTCGCAAATTCAAATCATGCGCTACGAATTCGCTGAGAACATAATGGTTGTCTTTTTGCTTGTCAATTAAGGCAAAATTATTGTTAATTCATGACCGATTACTATGTCGAGACCGCCTGTTCTCAACATAGTAACGTTGACATGGCAAGCTGCCGAGCAGCGCGGTCACACGCCCCGATCTCGTCGATACGCGATGACCCCGCTGACCTATTTCGCAGTCGAGTATGCAATCAGCCGGTGACCGCTCGTCGCGTCAATGAGGGATAGGGAGACGGTACTGTTGATGGGAGAAATAGTGTTGGCTTGATATGGATTTCGCGCCTACCGAAGCGCACATGCCGAAATCTCCGTGGCATTGGGGAAACCGGTAGTTTCTTCGAACTGGTTGCCCCGGCTTCTATCACTTAGATGCCGCACTAGGGATTCTCGATTATCACACAAATGTGTTCTATCCTCCGGAGTACAGTACAGCTATGCAGGATCACTGTACACGCTGTTTCCCGACGTCATTGTTTTCGGTAATGTCGACGCCTATATATTCGGAATATTAATATTCTGTCCTATGGTTTACACGTTGTTCTTCATTCTGTTGCAAAAAATTTCGCTACGCGGCTTCGTGAAGTAGGCTTTGACGGCGGTTCAGTCAAGTGTTGCATGTCGGATGTTTTCCCATGGAAATTTTTGGCGTTCCAGCTTAAGTGCTAGTGGCCACAGAACGAATTCAAGAATTCATTGCTTTAGCGGAAAAGAATGCAGTGTATAATTATGCGACGCTACTGGTGCTCACGGCAAGAGCCGAGGGCTCGTGGATCACCAATATCGAAGGCAGGTGCTACCTGGATTGCTTGGCCGCCTATTCTGCGGTTAACTTCAGCCATCGCAATCCGGAGATCACCGCGGTGGCACACGCTCAACTCGACACCGTTGTGATTGTTGAGTCGAGCCTTCCATTCCGGCAATGTAGGACCGTTTTGCGCTGCGCTTGCTTAGGTGTGTGAAAAAGACAATGGTGTTGCCGATTAACTCCGTCGCTGACGCAGTGGAAAGCTTCCTCAAGGTCACCCGCAAGTGGAGTGTAGAAGCCAACGGAGTCCCTGAGAGTCGGGCACACATCATCTTGGCCGATAACAACTTCCATGGTTGGATGATCCGCGGCGTCAGCTTCTCGTCCGATCCGGTAATGCGACGCAGAGTTGGGTCGTTCACATCGGGATTTTGTTCGGTGATACTGCGGTTTTGACTGAAGCGATCGACGACAACACTGTAGCGGCGCGACTTGAGCCTCTCCCAGAGAGGCCGGCGTCATTGTTCCCCCAGACGGCTACTTGCTGGCCGTGCAAGCGTTGTACAGCGAGCACAACGTGCTGATGATCGCCGACGAAATCCAGTCGTTGGCCCGCACAGGCTATATGTTTCGTGGGTGACCGCTTTGAGCGGTAATATTGGTAGATTGCCTGCTTGGTAAGGTGGTCAGCGGCGGCGTGGTTCCACTGTCGGCGGTGGTAGCCAGACCTCGGGATCCTCGCTTGTTGCATTCTGGTGAGCACGGCTCGACGTTCGCTGGCAACCCGTTGGCCGCGGCAATTGGTACGACGGTTGTTTTTTTCATGTTGACGCGTGAGGAATTCCAGGCTCGCTCGGCTGAATTGTGCGTGTATCTGCGGAGCCTGATCGGTGATGGTGTGTTGGCGGTGCGCGGCCTGGTATTGTGGGCAGCGTCGATATAGAGCCGACGTTGGCCACCGGCAAGGAATGAGCATGCGGTTGGCCAGCTGTGGTGTGCTGGTGAAGGACACCCGTGGTTCGGCGCTACGGTGCGCACCTGCACTAGTCATAACTGTCCATAACTGCCGAGGAGATCGACGGGTCGGTACGATAGTTCACCGCCGTGTTAAGGGAGGTTTGATAATCAGGCTGATCTAACAACTCTGGAGGTGCAATGACGTTCCTGTCGATCAGCCTGACAGAGCAGATGTCGGGGCCTCTGCCCACTTCAAACGGAGTATCGGCACGTTCGATCTGACATGTTTGGTGTCGGCCCGACGATTGGTATCGGCGTCTTCTTTGTGCTGTCCCAGGAGGTGCCAGAATCAGTTCCTGGGATGATCTATCTTGCTTGTTGTTGGAGTACGGAGTGGCTATCGCCGCGGCCGTTTGGAGCGGTTACGTCAACAAGCTGCTGCGAAACTTATCCGGATTCGAGATACCGTAGGCTTTGTCGTTTGCGCCGTGGAACTCGGCGCCGGGTTATGTGAATCTGCCGGTCGTCAATCCTGGCCGGAATATGCAGCTTACTCTTGTGATCTGCGCCCCAGCGAGTCGGTTGAAGGTCAACGCGATCATGGTGCTGAATCAAGCTCGGTATACTGGGCATGTTCGTAGTCATCGCGTTCAGCGCTTACGACGTCAACTATATCAATGCTTTAGCGCCATTCGACGTTGCCGGCATCGGTGCGGAGGCGGACACGATCTTTTTCTCTTTCATCGGCCTTGACACCGGGTTGACCGCGGGTGACGGGGGAAAAACCTGCAGAAGACGATGCCGTAGGAACTGATCGTGGTGCCGATAGTTGTCACAAGCGTTTATGTGCTCGCCTCGGTCGCTGTGTTGGGTACTCAGCCGTGGCAGAAGTTTGGTGGGCAGCAAGAGGACGGGCTGGTGACGATCTTCGACCACGTCACGCACGGCAAGTGGGTGACCATCACTATGGCTGCCGGTGTGGTGATCTCGATCTTCACCGTCATGTTGGTCACGACGTATGGCCAGACGCGCATCCTGCTTGCCGTGGACCGCGAAGGATTTTTTGCCGACGTGGCTTGTGACGGTTAATCCGCGCACGATGATTCCGGTTGCCAATACGATCATAGTCGCGACGGCCATGTTGATGCTGGCTGCTGTCGTACCGTTGTCTGATTTGGCGGACATGGGGTGTCCCTCGGTACACTTATCTCATTCATCGTCGTGTCTACAGGGGTGATCATCCTGTGCGTGTGCGCACTCAACCTGCCGCGTACGTTCAAAGTTCCTGATTATCCGGTGACATCGGTACTTGCAGTGCTGGCGTGTGGATATCATCTCGTCAGTCTGCTCTGCTATAATTTAGATCCTGTTCAGCCAGTGGTCGCGCTGACTCTAGATCTTTTACCTGGCGTGGGGTCGCTATCGTAGCGCGCTCAACTTACTCGCGGTACCGATTGCATCGCGATAGGAGCCCAGCAAAACGAAGTGCTCAACAATCCGTCAAAGAAAGCCTTGTGACTGTCGTTGCCCGGCTACCTGGCTGGCAAATCGGGTTGTCAGGGTTGTACCTGGCCGTGCGCACCGCGCGGATGCTGAGAACGTCGCTAACCGTCGGTACCATCATGTTGAAACTGTGGCTGACCCCGCCACGGGCGCGTATCGACGCCGAATACGTGCAATAGGTAGATTGTCTTACCGCGGACTCGGCGAAGGAGGCCCAGCAGCATGTCGACAAGGTAGCCGACGGGATCGAGATCAACTAATGCCACAGCGCGCACCACTCGGTCGTGGCTGAGTGTATCGAGGAAGTCGACGCTGAGATTTGGTGCTGGGGTTGTTGCTGAGCGGTGGACGTGGGCAAGGGCAGATGGTAATCGGCTCGACGGCTGACTGGCTGCTGCATTCGTCGGCGGTGTCGGTAACGATCACTCCCCCCGGATATCGTGGTTATAACTGCAAGCTATCGCGGGTGAAGTGTGTCTAATCGGCTATCCTGGATGTAGTCGATTTGGTGAGGCGCTGTTTTCAGTCCGCCAAACAATTCGAAGTATCGTCGCGAGTGGTCAGCTTCGCGGTGCGCGACTGGACTATGTATCCACCGGAGATTGGTTGGGACGCTGAGGATTCGTTCCTCAGCGCTTGGGACGTCGCAGGTGTGAGAAAAACTGGAAAATTGAAGATTTATGGATATAGTCGACGAAGACATTGTACTGCAAGTGGTTACTCTGCTATTGGAAGCAGGCTTTCGGCACTGTGAACGGAGAAGGCGGCGAGATCCAACGGGTATTCCGCGATTCGCACAGTGATAAAATGATCCGTTACAGCCCGGTTCATGTGTTTTCTGGCTAGCGGTGAGCTGCGGTGTTCGCTGCCGCTTGAGCTTGACACAGGATTTTCTCGACATCACCGTGACCTAGGAACATTTCGTCGAAATAGCTTTGCAACGCGTCGTCTCCGGCGGGAAAGCCAGCGCCGCCCGGAGCCGGAATGTGAGGGCCGTCCAGCACCGAGAAAAAGGGTGTGACGTCGATGCCCTTTGCGGCCCAGTAGTCGAAGTAGACCGACTGAGCTGACCGCACTGCTGGGACGGCGGCACCGTGACGCCCCAGGTACGCGTTGCCCTCCCTGCTGCCCATCCAGGCCAATACTTGACGCACCGCATCCGGATGCTTGGTTGCTGAATTACCAGCTACGGCAATACCATTGGTAACACTCACTCGTCCCTGCGGGCCGGTCGGCATCATTGCGATACCCCAGTGGAACCGGGCCTCGCGGGCTATTAGTGCCAAGTTGTAGGTGCCGGACTGGAAGAGTGCCATCCTGCCAGACAAAAATTGGTTGCGCGAGAAATCGCCGTTGTTGTTGGTTTCTGAGGCCGGCGGTGCCACGTGATCGTTGTTGATCAGACCGACTAGGTATCGGAAGGCTTCGACCGCCGAAGGGTTATCGAAGGCGAACTCGTCGCCGCGTTGGAATACTCCACCGGCTGACCCGATGTAGTTAAGGTAGATGGCCTGGGGGTCGTTGGCCGCATTATACCCCCATTGACGGACTCGTCTTGAATCGAAACCTGGTGTTTTAGCGACATGTCCATTGGTGTCTAGGGTGAGCTGAGTCAGTAAGGGGCGCAAGGTGTCGTCATCGTTAGAAGTCCATTGCATGCGGTTGAGCTGGACCGGATCAATACCGGCAGCAGTGAGCAGGTCGGCGTTATAGAATACAGCGATGCCGGCATCGGTCAACTGCGGTACACCCCATAACGCTCCGGCTCGGGTGAATTGGTCTACCACTGCTGGCTCCCAGTCTGAAGTGGCCCTCTGTCCGAGGCTGTTACTAATGTTTATCAACCGACCGTTGTCAGCATATGCTGCGAGGTAAGCGCTTGATAGCCAAAAGATATCGTCGGCGCTGCCGCCGGCTACGTCGGTGCGTAGGGTATTGAAATACTTCGAGTAGGCAACGACATTGGTGTGCACCTCGATATCGGGATGGGTACGGGTAAAGGCCTGGAACGACTGACTATATGCTGTGGAAATCTGGTCAGCCCACAGGCGCATTGTAACGACGACCTTACCGCCACGTAGCTGGCCTCCTGACCAGCCCATCAGCATTGCTGTAGCAGTCAACAGGACGGTGGCCAACGCAAGTGCTTCGGCAACTAATGTTGAATAGCGGGGCCGGGTCACGTCGTATGCCTACACGCACGTTGCAATTGCTGCTGTAGTCGTGGATCCGCGAAGGTCACGAGCCTGAAGGCAATCTCGGTGTCAAGGCAGCTCATTTCAGCCCCGAGACGACGATCGAGGGGATGATGTGCCGCTGGAATCCAACGAAAAGTACGATCAGCGGAACGATTGCAACCGTGGTAGCGGCCATTACCAGCGTCCACTGAGCGTTGAATCGGGACTGTAGGTCAGCTGTCGCTACCGTAAGCACACGCCACTTGTTGCCGCTAGTGATCACCAACGGCCACATGAAGTTATTCCACTGCGAGACTACTGTGATAAGTGTCAAGGCCGCTAGAACCGAGCGGTTGGACGGAATCACAACATGCACGATCACGTCCAGAGTGTTAGCGCCGTCGAGACGTGCCGCGTTGATCAAATCATTTGGGATGATGCGAAAGTGTTCGCGCAGCAGGAAAATTGCGTATGGGGAGCCAAACATAAACGGCAGCACCAGCGCCCAAAATGTGTTACGGAGGCCGACTTGGGCCATCATCATATACATCGGCACCACCGTGACCGTCGCCGGCACCATCAATGTCATAATGTAGGCCCAAAACAGGGTATCGCGCCCGGGAAACCGTAACCGTGCGAACGCGTAGCCAGCCAGCACCGAGAAGGTTAGCTGGCCAAGAAGAATTACCGCCGTCATCAACGCGGTAACCGCGGTCGCGCGCAGAAATCCAGCACCGGACAAACCAGCGTAGTTAGCCAGCGTGGGTGGTCGTGGCAATTGCAGCGGTGTACCGGTCGTAAATTGATGCGCCGACGTGAACGAGGTGAGTAAGCCGAGTGCGAACGGTGCGACGGTGATCAGCGCACCGAGTGTCAGGCCGGCGTAAGTCACGGCGTTGGACAAGCGACTAGGTGAGCTCATAGCTGATCCGACGCTGGAAGTACAAATGTTGAACAACAGTGACGCCGAATAGGACGACGAATAATAACACTGCCATCACCGATGCTCGCCCAATGGCCGCAGAGCCGAATGCCTCGGCATAGATGCGGTGCGCCACCAGGTCGGTGCGGCTCTTAGGACCACCGTCAGTCAGCGCATAGACGGTGTCGAAAACCTGTGCTGTGCTCACTATTCCGGTAACCAGCACAAAGAACATCGTCGGCCGTAACATCGGCAGAGTGATGCGCCAGAACCGCTGCCAGGCATCGGCACCGTCGGTGCGCGCGGCAGCGTTAATGTCTTCTGGGATAGACAGCAGTCCGGCGAGGAACGACAGCGAGACGTAGCCGACGTTGGTCCAGACGACGACAGCTGAAACGACCGGTAGCGCAAGACTGGGATCGGAGAGCCATTCTATGCGATGTCTTAGGACCATGCTGAACGCACCGTCGGTGGGAGCAAGGAGCCAGCGCCACAACACCGCTATTGCCAAAGGGGCGCAGATCCACGGCAGCACGTATAGCGTGCGAAACACGCCGGTGCCCGGAAGTTGGCGGGCCAGCATTGTCGCGATAAGCAGGCCGAGCATCGTCTGAGTTGGTACCACAATCGCCACGAAGACGGCTGTGACAATTAGTGAATTGGCGAAATTGGGGTCGGTCAGCACTGACCGCCAGTTGGCCAGGCCGACATAGTGCAGGGGTCCCAACAGGTCCCACCGGAACAGGCTAAGCCAGATAACCACGATGATGGGTAGCAGCAAGAAGGTGACCACGCCGAACAGGCTGGGGGCCAGCAGGGCGTAGGCCAGAGCGATGGATCGTGGGTGGTTCTTCGTTAGGGCGCGGGTCCTGTGTGTCTTTCTCCCCCGCAAGCGGGAGATGCTCCCCACTTCATCGCTTTGCTCTGTATCGTCGCCGGTGTTGGTCATGGAGGTATTAAAGTGGGCGCACATGGCTGGTTGCTACAGTGTAGCCGTGACACTAAACCGGGAGATCGATAGGCTGACTTCTTGGATTGGATCTTCTGCGCCAGGAATTGCCCAAAGTCGCGTTGTCGGCAGCTCCTGTGGCCGGGGCCAACTATGCGTACCTGTGCATTCACCGCCTCTGCATCGAGATCATCCAGCTCCGTGACGACGATGGGCTAGAGACCGAGGTGGTCAGCCGCGAGATCGGGTTTGGCGGTTCGGGTTAGTGTGGGCGACACGTGGGGTTTGCCGCAGACGCCGAGTTGGCGCCGTCCGTGGCATCCAGCACAGCACGCCGCGGAGTACGATGACCACCACGCTCGCGGCGCTCTACAGCGAGCGGTGTCGTGCTTCCGCTCGCGTCAGTCTACACCAACGCCAGCTGTGCGTCGAATTACGGATCGACTCGTTCAGCATCTCCGCGCCGGACAAGATCGCCGTGCTCGAGGAGTTTTCCTGACAGTTGCTGGACGCAGACATCATTGACCACGTGTCGCCTGGTTTGAGAGCAGTCCAGGCGGAATTCTATGCAGACACTTTCGGGTCATCAATTACCCAACAACGGGTGAGGGTAATGCCGTCGGTGGAGGCGGTGGGCGCTACGGCGGCGATTTCGACTCGATGCATACGTTGGCGCCACCGACGGCCCGGGGCTGGGAAGTGTTAGCTGATGATGAAGTGTGGAACTGCACCGACGAGTTCGCACAGCTGGCGGCAAAGCTCAACGAGCACAGTGTGACCTCAGGGACTGAGGATCTGGTGATCGACCCGACCAACCTGTGGTTGACCATTCACCAAGCCACTATACACACAATCAAATACAAGCGCGCTGTCGGCTACGAGGCCTCCTACGTCAGAACCTCGTTCGCTACAGCCGAGACAAACTCGGAACCATGTAATCTGGTTCTCCGGTAATGAACCTGACAGTGGACCGTGCCGTGAAATTCGGTCTTGCTCGCGTCGGTTACGAGGACGAGGGCATGGCCGCGCAGCGCTGGATAGTATTGCATGACAGGGTGTTTGTCGGTTATCAGCTTGACCGGGTCTTCGCTCCACGGCTGGGGCAGTAGCGCTCCAACGGGTGCTCGTATGCTGATTTGCCGCATCACGTGCCGAATTCAGCGGATGGCCATTGTGTCGCTGCAGCCTGGCCCCGACGAGATTACTACCGCTGACCTGATCGCCTAGGCTGACGACAGCATCTAAATTGTCAGCGACAAGTCATGGCCGATCGATATGCAGCGTTAAAGTTTTCAGTTCACCGGACAGCTGTTATTCTCGCATCCGAGACAGCCGTCTGAATGATCAGCTGCACGCTGTTGCTTATCAGGCAACCACCGATTTCTGGAATTCCATGGAAACTGTGGGCGACCCGTCGGCCTGGCGACGCATTCAATTGCGGCAAGGCCCAGCCCAGCTAGGTGGCTGCCGTGAGCCATGGCTGTCCGACAGCGTTATTTCGGGGACCTAAACGTACTCAACATCCGTACCGAAAGTGACTGATAATCACGGTGCAGTTATGTTGTCAATCTTCTGTTAGATCAGGAGGAGAAGTCTGGACGTGCCAACGAGACTATGGTCGTGGTCACCGACCGCATCGAAGCGAACTTGCACTGGGGCAGACAATTCGATGACCATCAATGGAATGTCGGTCATCGGTCAATCGAAGTGTGACTGTGATTTCTGTTGTTCACCAAGGTGATAGCGTTTTGATTAGCACGGTGGTATCGGAGGAAGTGGATTCATTAATGCTTCCTGTACTGGTTCCTGCATTCCAAGAGGTAGCACGGTCCGTGCCAAAGAACGGTGATGCTGCGCCGCTGCCGGTACATCCGACGATTGGTACGCTGTATATGTCTGGCAATGGAGCTGAAGTGTTCGCCGATGTCCCCGACTCATTGAGCTGGGGGTTCCGCGGCATCGACAGACTGTATAGCTAAGCGCATCGCAGTGTCTAGACGAGGTTTTAGCGTCGCCGACAAGACTGCGTCGACGCTATAAGGGCTATCGAGATCAACACCAAACGGAACGACAGAAGTGCTTGGATGGGTGTCGGCTCACGCAATTTCGTGGACGTGCCAACCGGTCTGGCTACTCGAGCAGTTGTCGATGAGGTTGGGGTGATCAATGCGTTAGCCTATCTGCGGGCCACTGCTGCTTAGTTCAATGCCCCGCTCGCGGTCGTTACCGACAACCCGATGATGACAAGGCAGGTTGACCTATCTTGCTGGCATGATCACGGGTACCGAGCACGGCCTATTGTTGACCACGCTGTGATATATCCGGGAGATTGACCCAACCACGCTACTGCCCGCCAGGCTAACTCGCCGACGGCGTGTACCTTATTCAAGACGGCAAGCTGACAGCAGCGGTCAACAGCTTCCGGTTCAATGAAAGCCGGCTTGACCTGCTATGACGTGACACGCAGGTCGGCGTCAGCGAGATTACCCTGTCGCGGGAATGGGGGACTGGCCCGCTTGTGCAACGATGCCTTCGCTATGGATACCAAACTTGCATATGTCGTCGGTGAATCAGGTGCAACGGCCGATTGCCGAACGGCGAAGCACGTCCCACCGGGTGAGAAATGGGATTCCGGTTTTTGTCGCGGGTGCGGGCTGAATGTTCAATGACTTCTGCACGCCGTGGCCCGGATGCATGTGCTCGACCTGGTCACCTCCGAACACGTGGCGCCGCTCAACACAACTGCCGACTGTGCATGTAACTGCGGGAAGCACCGCGTTCGGCGTCGGAGGTTTCAAGCGCTCTATGTCGTCATAGAGCGCTTGAAACCTCGCTATTACTCGATGACCGCGCAAAAACCGCGCTGCGGTATAATTGAGTGCGTTAGTTTGGACGCCGACGCACCTCGTCGCCGAGGTGCGCACCCGTTTTTCCGATACTGAGGCCTTCGCGCTGAACTTTGACATCATGAGTAACGCCAGCCCACAAGGTTGCTGTGTTGTTGGGTGGCCGACGCTGCACGGGTTTGAGTACGGCACCGAGCGTTACGTGCTGGACACCGCCTGTCAGGCCGTGTCCAGTTGATAACTGGGTGCGTGGTGTCGGCTCGAATAGGCTTGGTGGGTACGAAACAAGCCTGGCGTCCACTTGTTGATCTCTCGGCGGACGTTCATCATTGATTAGATGCTGCCGGGATAGGCTGTCCCTTACGTAGGCTGGCGAATTATTTGCGGTACGGATCAACAAGGTAAACGCTGTTGCCGGCACTGAGCAAGGCGTCCTGTCCCGAGTCCAGCTGGGCTGGCGCAACTTCCCGGGTGATCGTGATGACACGGATTTGCCTTGATAGTTCGAACATTTGCAGCCCATCGAGTTCGTGGTCGGCTTGTACATGCATTACGCCGATCCGGAAAGAGCGTTTTCCTAACGAAAACGTCCCCCAGCCCCTGCAGCTCTAACGGGAAGCTGCCCCTGCCAGATGGCGGCGGCTTCCACCTGCTGTCCCAGCATTTCACGAATGACGATCATGGTCTCGATGTTGACCATGTCATCGCGGGTCAGCGCCGCCACGACGCGGGCTTGGTCGACACGGTCCGCTTCCAATGTTTGGCGTAAACTGACTTCCCTGAAAATTACCGGCATGTCGAGTTGGTCCGCCGTCGACAAGAAACAGTTGTTTATATCGCGCTCGATCGCCGCTACGTCATATCCGGCTGCGGTTAGACTCAGTGACGACGCGGATCCCGAGTGCACTTAGCCTGACGACCGATTATGTGGCCGCCTGGGTGGCGCGCTCGCGGGCATTCGTTCGGGCAGACGAATCGACGCGACAGCAGCACGTCAACGACAAAAGCTACAAGCAACGTGGTGGTCACGCCACTCGACATCAACATGGCAGTGTACATTCGTAGCCAGGTTGGTTGCTGGGCAAAGCTGAAGTCGCCATAACCCAGCTTCGTGATTGTCTCGTTGGTGAGGCAGAACGTGTCTACCTACTACCTCCCGGGGTGCTTATAGCCAATAGCCCTCGAGCTGAGTAATTAAGATATTCAGGGCGGCGATCACTGGCTAGAACGCGGAGTTGACTTCGTGGTTGGGTAAAGTGCGCGCGGTGTTCAATTCTCGACGCAGTCGAAAGTGGCATGAACGTGTTTTGTCCGGACGCCTAACCCTAATATTATAGGCCTAGCTAGTCGCCTGTCTATCATTGCTGTCCAGTCACTGGCGTGCACTTGCACATCCCGCCCCGGACCTGGGTATTACATTGCTGGGGGTTGGTGGTGGTGTTGTTCTGGTCGCGAACTATAGCTATCGGGGCAAGCTAGTGATAGATTTCGCGTAGCGTCACGTCACGTGATTGCTTCGGAGCTAAAGCCATGAATTCAATGCCCGCAGCCCCGACGGGGTGTGTGGTGCGCCCCAGGAATGTCTCGACAAACACCGACGTCGCGGGGGCTGCGACGTCAAAGATCGCGCTGGACCTGTCGTCGTCGGCCACCGTTTCTCGCAGCACCTCGCTGGCTAACCGTGCCACCATGCAAATATTTTTATTTGATTTCCTTGCTAGGAAATTAATTTAAAAATTCGTCACGTTATCATTTCCGGAACAGATGACGGTGGTTGCTTTTGTTACCCCCGCTTTGGCGAGTTCCGTTTTGACTCGGGCTCCGGTGAATTCAGGACCGAGGAGTTTGGCGATACTTGCCTTCGCCCTCTTAAATTTTTGTCGTAGCCAATACTTAGTCACCTCTGACAATAATTGTGCTGGCGCACGGGTTTCTACTCCTCAGTGAAACATTGATCTAGATAACCACATTAAATTCTTATGGTGTCAAATCGTACGAAAAACGATTCCATAGCAATAATTTTTACAGCTGGCATAGGTCTTTTCTTGTTTACGATAACATTAATTAGTAACTCGGTTAATCGGACATCTTGGTCGATATTAGAAACAAATTAACCATGTTGTACAAGAATGGTCTGATAAGCTTGCTAAAATATAATCAATTTTATTGTTCTGCATCACAAATATAGTTACCGGTTTGTTACCGGCTGGACTGGATTACTAGAGAAACCGTGTTGCTAATTTAAGTGCCAAAATAATTGATAGCCAAGACTGTTGTTGGCGGCAGGTTCACATGTTATGCAGCGGAATTTCTTCCCTATTCGGAGCCATGATTTTTTATATAGATATCAACTGAATTCCGAAATACATTGACAACATTCTGCTCCTGGATATTCCGTAAATCTATGTAGCGCACGAAGACTTTAGGTTTTCTTCGAAGTATACGTGCCGGAAAAGAAAAATTGACTCTTGACAACGATTTTGATTGACAGATGGAGTACATGGTTACATTCTTTCGATGTGTGTAAGCACGGCTTGTTCGGGAGCAGCGTTGATCACCGACCGGCTGCAACACGAACGATTATCGAATCCTGTTTTTCTCGGTGTCCTTTCGCTGGAAGCGATTTTCTCGACCGCCTACGGTCCTGAACAAGTCATGATTGAGTTGCTGTCGGCAGCCGGGATGGCTGTTTCGCTTTGCTGCTGCCGATCACCGATGTCATCCTGTTGATTCTGGTGTTGGTGGCTGCGTCATATTGGCAAATCGTCCAAGTCGTCATGGTCTATACCCGGTCCGGTGGATAATACGTGGTCGTATAGGAACAACCGCGGGCCACGTGTGGTGCGGATCGCCGCCGCATGCGGCTGGTAGATGGACGTAGTCACTGTCGTGGTGCAGTGCGCGGACGGGACAGTGGCGATGGTTTTGGCGATACCGGTGCGAGGCCCCTGCAACCTGGAGAGCACGGTGGGTGTGGTGTTGCTGATGTGTCTGACGAATCTCCGTGAATTGCGGTAGGCCGGAGTGCTTTTTGCGTTACCGACTTACGCCTTTGTAGCTATGGTCGTCGCTGACGATCGTGGTCGGTTTTGTTTGTTAAATTGCTTGGTGCTTAACGAAATATGATCCGCAGCAGATTGTCGGGGCGGTGCCGGTTCATCAGGGTGGCGATCTATTGATGGGTGTGAAGTTGTTGGCCGTGTTGCGGGCATTCGCCAACGGTGGCTCATAGTTTACCGGTGTTGAGGCCATTGCCAACGCGATCAGCAATTTCTTTCAGCCCGAAGGTGTTAACACGCATCGGGCGCTGACCGCGTTGGCCTGCATTCTCGGGGTATTGCTGGTGGGCGTGGTCTGGTTGGCGTATGTTACCCACGCCACGCCCTAGTGTTGACGGGTATCCATCGATGCTATCCGAGATTACCCGGGTGGTCTTCGGTCACGGTGTGATGAGCAACATCCTGTGTTTTTGGTGCAAGCGTCGTCTGCGGCCATCCTTTTACCGGTTGCAACACGAGTTTAAGGGTTTTCCCGCGTTGACCAATTTTGTTGCTGAGGAACGTTTTCTGCCGCGCCTAGTTGATGTTGATGAAGCATAACCATCGTTTGGTGTTTTCTAACGGACTTTCGACGCTTACCTGTGATGTCCGTGGCGTTGCTGGTTATCACCGGCTGCTGGGTCAATGCTTCTTCGCAATCGGTGTGTTCACCGGGTTTTCGATGGCTGGCTACGGCATGGCTAAACATCACCTGACTCGCTGCAGGACAAGCTGGTGATCAACTTGCTGGCGGAAGTGTTATAGACGATCATGGTGGGAATTTTCGCGGTGGTTAATTTGACCAAAAGTGAGTGGTTCCTCTTTGTTATGTTTCCCGTGCTGGTTTTGGCTTTGGTGCGGTTCAACCGACAATACCGCGCTGAGGCTCCCGTTCTGGAGATGTTCCACACCGAACGTTCCTACTAGCCAAGCATCTGCGCCTTCGGGTACTGGGCTTCGTGGATTCGGTTGATTTCGCCGAGATCGAGGCACTGCGCTACGGAAATGGCCTGCATTCCGGCGACCTCACCGCGGTGCACTTCCTTGATCGAAGCTGATTATGCTGCGTGGCTCAAGGAACGCTGGGAGCATTTTGAACACCACACGCCGCTGCGGGTGGTCAACTGCCCGGATTACCACCTGATTCGGGTCGCACATGAGTTGATAGCTCAAGTGCTCAATGAGCATCTAGACAGCAAGGTTACGGTGCTGCTGTTTCGTCGAAAGTATTCGCCGTTCTTGTGCCAGCTACTTCATGATCGCACCACCGACAAGATGGTCCGCGCCGTCGGCCTCATTCGAGACGCGATCGCGCTAATAATGCTTGACGATATAGAATCGCGGATATCACGGTTGGTGAACTCCGAGGGTTCGAGTAGCGCGGAATAAAGGGCTGTGCAGTCACTCGAAGGCTTGAAAACAAAACTCGTACATTATATTCCTATTCGGTTATCGCCGATATGACGGAGCACTGAGATCAAACACGACGTCTGAGGGGTGGTTGAGGGGTTCGCAAGTTTCAAGGGTGGTTAGTTTCTGAACGCACTCCTGTTCCCAAGTCGTCACTGCGTATCTACCCGTCGACGAGTACTGCAGAGCGTTCGTTAAAGCTTGCAATGCGTTGGTGGCCAATAGGTTCCGTACTACACGGACTACAGCAGACTATGGTGTCGTTGGCGATTAACGCAGGCACTGAGGTCAAGCCTGTGCAGAGACTTCTTGTGCACGCGACGGGCTGCTAGTGCGCTTCACCGCAACGGACACTCGTTAAGCGACTGGATAGCGTCGCGGACGTAGCTGCTGAATATGTCGAGGACGCAAGCTGGACTTGCACTAGATTAGATTAAGGGGGCGGTAGCTCAGTTGGTTAGAGCCGCGGACTCATAATCCGTTGGTCGCGGGTTCGAGCCCCGCCCGCCCCACTTCAGCCCTGCCCGCCACCCAAGCCCCCACTTCAGACGATTGGACTATCGTGATTAGCGTTTACCCGCTGTGTTCATATGACTGAACATTGTTGGCTGGCGGTTCCGACTGCCTGTGCCCGCGGGTCGCGCACGGCGGTCAGCGCATCTTTTGCCGAGACAGTAAGACATGTTCGGTAGTCGTGGGGGGCAGCCCGGAATCCTGTTGACGTGTTTTGCTGTGTTGCGGGGTTTTTGTTGGTGGGTGGCTGACTGCCTGCTTTCGATGAGGCTTCGTGTGCTTTGCCGCAGTGGACACGATTAGCGCGGCGCACGTAAGCATGTCGGTGGTGGATGCTGCTTGGTCTACATGTTGATGATGCCAGGGGCTGGGCACCTGGGCTGTGCTGAAGGCGATATCGATGCAGGCGTGGGTGTGAGGATAGTTGTTAGCGCCGCGGGGTAGGGGCGTTTTAGTGTGCATGTCATGGCCTTGAGGTGTCGGCGTGGTCAATGTGGCCGCACCTGAACAGGCACGTCCCCGTGCACGGTAAAGGTGACACTGGTTCATTATTCCTAGGCCCTGACACGCACAGCTTTTCTGAGCGGGCATGTGTTTCGGAGTTGGAGGTCCTCGCCGCTAGTGAAGTGCTAGCGGTGGTGGATTACCGTAACCGCTATACGCCGATGCCGGCGATCAGTCATGCGATCCTGACCTACAACCGCGGTCGCACCGACGCGATGGCCTCGCTCATCGTCAACTGGTACCACGATCAGATCGCCACCGGCAACGACGCCGACTCCGATCGCTACGGATATCGTGACCTCGATGCGGGTTTGTGAATCCGAACTATTATCTGGCGGTGGTAATCGACTACTTTTACACGCACCGGCCGTCCTTACCAACAGGTATAGCGCCAACAGGTATAGCGGTCGGTAAGACCGCGGTCAGTTCCTGGATCATCGACCGGGTGATCGTCCGGTCTCGGTCGTGAGATGGTCGAAGTGTTGTTCGGGTTCAAATGGTTCGTCGACAGTTTGCTCGGTGGCATGATCGGCTTCGGCGGCGAGGAATCGACGGGGGCGTCGTTCCTGCGGCGAGATGGATCGGTGTGGACCACCGACAAGGACGGCATCATCCTGGCTTCTGAGATCTTGGCCGTCATTGGTTGCACCCCCTCACAGCGCTACCAGGAGCTGACCGCCAAGTACGGCACCTCGTCGTATGCTCGGCTTGACTCGCCCGTTGACCGTGATCAGAAAGCTCGGCTGGCCAGGGTGTTGGCAGATCAGGTTGAAAGCCACCGAGTTGGCGGGTGAGCCGATCACCGCGAAGTTCACCGCCGCGCCGGACAACGCTACTCCGCTGGGCGGCTTGAAGGTGACGACGGCCAACGCGTGGTGTGCCGCACGACCATCGGGTACCGAGGATGTCTACAAAATCTACGCAGAGTCCTTCAACGGACCGGAGCATCTGGCCGAAGTGCAAAAGACCGCCTGCGAGGTGGTCAATCAAGCTATCGGGTAAGGGCACTTGGCCAGTGACTTTGAACGCTGCCTGGCAGTTGGTGTAGCTTCGACGAGCACAACTTCTCGGGGCTATGGCGCAGCTGGTAGCGCACCACACTGGCAGTGTGGGGGTCAGGGGTTCGAGTCCCCTTAGCTCCACTACGGAAGAAGCCGTGTTGTGAGTTTCGTTCTTGAACGTTTGACTACAACGGCGGCTTCACTGACGACAACCGGCCGGACGACTCTTCACCTACGGGTTCGAACAAAGTGCCTATCGAGGCTAGGGCGCAGCGCCGCTGCACAGCCTAATCGAACTGTGTCGCCAGGAATCCGCTGCACGGTGGTCGGGGCTTTCCCATAGTAAACAACAGGGTGACGCAAATCATGCATGCGAAGCTGCGGGATGTCCGTGTCGGTTAACGTTTTCGAAGGCGTCGTCCTGGTGGCGGTGGAAGGCGATCTCGTTGCCGGTCCGGTCTTTTTGGCCGCGCCCCCCGGACGATAGTGATCGCATCCAGGTGCAGGATTTGGCTTTCGGCCAGTTCGCTGACTACTCCGCCGAGCTCGAACGCCAGGCTCAATGTGAGTGTACCGGTCGATTGATGATTACCTCAATGGACTCAATCCTGACCGCGGCAACATTCCCGGGCCGGAGTTGGCTCCCGGGGCGCAGTGGCCGTAAATTCCGGTCCCGATACAGGTTACTGATAGTGTGCCTCACTACATTATTTCTATTTCGTGTCACCTGCCCTGCAGCGGCTCACCGGCTCGCAGCGTAATCGTCCCGATCGCGGTTGGGCACTAGATCGTTACCTCACCTCCCGGCGTCGTCGGCCGGCTCACCAGCAAGTGGGTCGACCTGGCCATCGAGAGTGTCGTTCCCGCGGAAGGTCTTCGACCAGCAGAGCGAGATTTGCTGTTTAACAAAACATTTGGATATAATAAATCTGCTAATTTGTACGGTTGCCACAAGTGCGACAGTTCCTACATCGCGTTGTGGGGTGCAGGTATTCTCTTCGGCTGATTCGTGTCGGCGTCACAGTGGTCGCCAGCGCGGGTGGTATCGGTGCAGCGGATCAACACCGCGGTAATCCACCCAACGTGAATTGCTCACGCCCGACGTGGTCGCGTTAACCTTGGCTGATGCGCAAGGTGGATTGCTGCCGTCCTGGACGTCAGGTGTGCACATCAGTATGGCCGACGCCAGTACTCGCTGCGCGGTTCTCCCTGGAGGTGCACGGCGATCCATGACATCTTCGAGGTGGGTGACATATGCGAGTTCGAAGGTCCTCGCAACACGTTTTATCTCGTCATGGATAAACAAGACGTGTTGTTCGCGATCGGTGGCATCGGAGTGATGCCAATCCTGCCGATGATTCAGGTGGCTGGGCAGCGTGGCATCAATTGGCGCACAATCCACTTGCTCCGGGAGGATATCTACACGCGGCTTTTTCCAGGCTATCTCGTGTAAAACCTATATATAATTATAATGTACAATTATGTGGATGCGTTTCTCGATCTCGTTGAGACAGCATTGTGATATTTGACGTTACGAACTCTTACCCCAGGAGATGTCCGCAGCGCGGCATGTTTTGCTCCACTCCGTGGAGAACCCGGCTATCATCGAGATGATGACATATTTCTGAACTTTCTTGAAGGGGAGATTAAGACATCGTGCAAAAGGAATACCTAGCGCTTGACCTACCGAGTGCAACAGCACATCCGGGCCCTCATGTGAGGGGTAATGGTAGCGCAACATCGCCAGTTTGGAACAGAACCTGGGGCCCATGCAGCGAATTGCTGCGCCAGACGCAATCTGCGCACCCTTGGAACCGCTAGGGGCAATTCTTGGCCAGTCTGGCTATGGCGTCGGTGAGTGCAATAGGTGCTGAGCGAGGCATCGGTGATCAGCGAGTTCAGAGTGGCGCTGTCGAGAAACATGGTGACCGTTTCCGTGTCCCGTCGCCCTATGTGCGTTTTGAGCAGCACGAGACTAGGCTCTCATGCCACTCCCCGCGCCAGGTGCTGCAATTCCGGTCGATGGGTGGTGGCAATACACAGAACTGTTGAGTGCGCGGTGTCGGTCGGCCAGGTAATCTACGGTGGGCTGGGGGAGTGCGGCGGGAAGCTCGGGCTTCGTCTCAAGTTCGTGACGTCACTGACTGAGGTATGCGGTCGCAGTGGTCGCCGCGTGCGTGAGCGGGGCATCCTGCAGCGCTTCGAGATAGCTGAAGTAATTAGGTGGTACCCGACCGGCACATCCGCCTCGGCGGATGTACTCGGCGCTGGGTTGATTCGTCGAGACCCCCAGGTGATTATTGCGTCCAGCTGCCTGGACGATCGCTTGTTGGCGACCGGTGGGGTCGCGTGGACGGCGATCTGGGGCGGTGGTCAATGGGCATCGGCCAGGTTCAACGTGATCACTCCGACTATAATCAGCGCGACGCCAACGACTTTCGCCACGGATACCGGTGAGTCGAGGAATAGCACCGCGATCAGCACGATGGCAGCCGTGCCGATGGCCGACCACAACGCATAGGCGACGTCTGTCTTCATGCCGCGTGAGATCGACAGCGCCAGGAGTGTGAAAGTTACTGCGTAGCCGGCCAGACAAGCCAGGGTTGGCACCAGCCGAGTGAAGCCTTCGGTGCTCTTGAGCAGGGTGGTCGCCACCACCTCCACAAAGATCGCGCAAAAGAGGAACAGATAAGCCACAATGCCTCCCTATTCTACAAATGTACACGAGAAAAGCGGGCGAATGACTTGCTGGAGCGGACAGCTTGTCGATGCCATGATGCTCGCCGATAGTTTGGCTCATCTGCGGAATTGCACAGTGCCGCTACTGGTATGATATCGGCTTCACGCATACACATTTTCACCAGCAGTGGCCAGACGGGCGGAGGTTGCCGATAAGCGTTGTCAACGTATGGGGGGATGATGGCTGCTCGACCTGAGACATCCGAGGCTTCATCATGACCATCAGCGTGTTCGATCTGTTTACGATCGGCATAGGGCCGTCCAGCTCACACACGGTCGGTCCAATGCGCGCCGCAGCACGTTTCGTCGATGGCTTAGCTGCCAACGGTTTGCTCGAGGACGTGTGCGACATCCGTGTCGAGTTGTTCGGATCGCTGGCGGCAACTGGGGCAGGCCACGGCACCATGTCGGCTATCCTGTTAGGGCTTGAGGGGGAGCATCCCGAGAGGCTTGATGCCGATGACATGGTGACCCGATTGGCCTGTATGCGCGCTGCCGGGACAATCTGTCTGGGTGGATTGATCGTGATCAAGTTCACCGAAGCCGATGTCGTACTGCGTCCACAGACGGTGCTGGACCGGCATCCCAACGCCATGACGATCGTTGCTCTCGCCCGCGACGGAACCAAGCTCGCCGCCGAGACTTATTATTCGGTCGGTGGCGGATTTGTCGTGGCACACGGCGATCCACCCGAGGGCGCGGAATGGACCACTGGTGGGGTGTCCTTTGGCTCGGCGGGTGAGTTGTTAGAATTGGCGGCCACGCGAGGAATGTCAATCTGCGAGTTGATGGCCGAGTACGAGCAAAGCCTGAGGTCCGAGCAGGAGGTACGTGCCGGTCTGCTAAATATTCGTGACGTCATGACGCAATCCGTTCAGCGTGGTATTGCTCAGGGCGGCTACCTGCCTGGTGGGCTGAAAGTGCGTCGCCGCGCACATTCCTGGCACGAGCGGCTGTGTGCCGAGGATCCGAATCGCGATCCAGTGTTCGCCGAGGACTGGGTGAACCTGGTCGCGCTGGCAGTCAACGAGGAGAATGCCGTGGGCGGAAGAGTGGTCACCGCTCCGACTAACGGTGCGGCGGGCATCATTCCCGCTGTTTTGCATTATGCACAGCATTACTGTCCCGCTGGGCGGGCAGACCCAGACGATACAAGTGTGCGGTTTTTGTTAACTGCGGGGGCAATTGGTTCGCTGTACAAGGAGCTTGCGTCTATCTCCGGCGCGGAGGTCGGTTGCCAAGGTGAGGTGGGGTCGGCGGCTTCTATGGCCGCTGCGGGCTTGGCTGAAATCCTTGGTGGCACACCGGCTCAGGTCGAGAACGCGGCTGAGATTGCGATGGAACACAGTCTCGGTTTAACCTGTGACCCGATCGCCGGTCTGGTCCAGATTCCGTGCATCGAACGCAATGCCATCTCGGCCGGCAAAGCGATCAATGCCGCTCGGATGGCTATGCGTGGCGACGGTACCCACCGGGTGAGCCTTGACGAGGTGATCGCCACCATGAGGGCAACCGGCCGGGACATGAATTTCAAGTACAAGGAGACTGCCGCGGGCGGACTCGCCCTCGCGGTCAACATCGTCGAATGCTGACCGGCCGACGCGGTTGCCGGCGGAAGTTCGGGTGCGTAATCGCCGGTGGCAACCGACACACCCATCAATTCGCTGTATTGATCAACCCCACGTCGCCGGTAGCAGCGGTACCTGTGGGTCACCACTGAACCTGCCATCCAACGTGACCAGCTCCGAAGCACCAGCAGTGGTCGGCGAAGGAGCGGTGGTACAATCCCACCACCCTGCGCTGAGAGTGCCACCGCTGACATGACATCACTGGGTGGCACTTGAAATTTGCTCGATGCCTCGTCGTTGTTTGATGTGGCCAAACTATCGGTGATGGTCGTGTCTACAAAGTCTGCTTCCAAGTAAGACAGGTAATTGACACCGCCCGGTATCCCAATTCTCAGCGGAAGCGCTACCGTACTCATAGCGGCGACTGTGCTAACCGGGCCAACTCCTAGGATCAGAACCGCGGTAATAGCAATAACCAGGGCCGTCAGAGCTTCGACTAAGCCGCCGAACAAGCCAATTAGGTACGCGACCAACCACCGAGTCCCGAAGGCCAGCAGGAATAACAGGTAACTCGCCATTAGTTCGATTGAAGTGCATGATCTGTACGAACCTGTGCCAGGTCGCGATGAGTTAATTCCCAGGTGCTGCTGATTACCGCAACAGTGTCGTCCTGAGCCGCGATGGTCCTCTAAAGTAGGGAGTTAGTTTATTACTCATATCGGGTTTTGCGATCGCTGACGCGGGTGTGATGTGCGGGGATTGCGACCACCGCCGCGGTAGAGACTTTCTGATAGAACTCCATAGTGGTGTCCATAGTGGTGGGAGCCTAGATCAACATCCGCGCAAGTTGTCCTCATTAGCGTCAATCGGAATCTTTTTATTACCAACGAAATTCGTACTTAGTACGTGTTACATGTGCTGTGTGATTGGCTACCAACTCACCCACTGTCGGCATTGTCTCCAGCGCACTCACATAGGCCGTTGGCATGACCTCATGCTGAGCCGCAGCATCCTGCTATCGATGCTGTTATGAGTCAGTCATTTCTGATACGGCATATGCTCAGCCACATAACGTTCAGCGCTGGTACGCCGCTAAGTTTCATACTGCACCCCAGTCAGGACTACACCGAGTTCTTCTGCCGCCGAAGCGTATTGTGTTCAGCGAATTCCACGCTTCCACTGTCGCCAATAGTGGGTTTGGTCCAGGCACCGTGCTCAGTAACATCGAAGATGCCTCTAGTGGGTCGGCAGGCCAGACACAACCTTTCCCGGTGTCGTCACGCTAAACCCCCACATAGCGACACCACCACAGTATCACCGGCGGTATAGTTTGCTCAGAACTTAACTGCACCAACGACTTAACTACATCAACGCCTACCTCATTTACTGCCGAACTACTCGTCCCTCTTCAATGGCTACCGCAACACATTCGTCACCTACCACGCTAAAATCGGCCGCAATTTACAGCGACACCAGGCCAGTCGAATGCGGCACCGTCATCCTAATCGCCGTTGTGCAAAGTCGTAAGCAGCCGCCAGCTGATACGTCTGTGCTGACCTACCCGACTGCACGCTGCCAGGCCCTCATGACCAACAGCGTTTCTACCGACACTTCTTCCGGCGCATCTCATGCACCCCCGTCCGCAACGAAGAAGACATCGTCTAGTCCAGAAGCGACGTCGAACGCTGTTAGTGCTGTATGCTTGACTTTAGTATCTTGTGGCGCGCTGAGTGTAGCGACCGCAGCGGTGGCTGAGACGGAATGCGACCCCGGTGCATTATCAACTTCCTGCAGTACCCACCATTAGCGACTTGGATTTGCCGTAGCCTAGTGCTTGCTGGCCAGTTCAGCGGCCATTCTGAGGGCTAGTCATGCCCGTTTACTCTACGTATAGAGACTGGACCAAATACGTAGCTGCGCCGATGTAGTTGGACTCGTGTTACACGAAGCTTGCGAGGATAGGGGTGAAGATTCTCAAAACCGCCGTTGGCAACGCTGCCTCGGCACCGGAATTCGACTAAATAAACCTCGTTGCAGCTGATCGTTGTGCACGGAATTCAAGGTCGAACACCATGCAGCGACTGTCGTATCTGATGCGCGCGGGTCGTGGTACGGCAGCAAAGGAAAGGTTGGACATGATGGTCACCGTAACTTTGAGCAACGGACAGGTCATTAGGTTGGAAACAGATGATACCGGGCATGAAACGTCCGGGTCGTATGCCATCGATGACGCTGGCGTGCTGATGATTGAGTCCAGGAAGATCAGGAGCACAGGAGAAGTGGTGGTCACACGCCAGCGTTTCAGCCCGGCCGCGTGGCAGTGCGTTGAACAAGACCACGCCATTGGGTATTCTGATGTCTTGCCTTGGACCGCTGGGGTGATCGGCTCTGGGGTTTTGAGTGGGCACAGGTGATGGCGCCCACGGTAAGATGTCGACTCGCCGCAGGTTACCAAGTCTGCCGGCTTGTGAGATGTCGGCAGCAATTTGATCGACCGAGAATCGGTTTCTCTCCAAATATTTGGCGCAGACTGTGCATTTCCGCGGAACAAGACCGTGGTTAACATGTACGGCCGAATGTGTGTCGGGAGACATGTATTCTTTGGGCGAGATGCAGAAACCAGTACCCGTTGGCGCTGATTATCTGGCTTCATGTCTGGTGGCGCGGCTGAGATCGACCGATGTACCGACGGACCTCCATCGCGGTTGCACGGTGACGTTGTTTCTGGGTGACGTCGAAGGCTTGGCAGAGCTGTCCGAAACACAACCCGATGAGGCAGCGGATGCAATCGCACGCCTGGACTGTGTGGTGTCAGAAGCTGTCGCGGCTCACGGCGGGGTGCAACAGGTTGTCCAAGGGGTAAGGGGAAACTTTCTCGCAACGTTTGCCCGTGCTAGCGACGCCACAGCGTGCGCATTAGACCTGCAGCTGGCCCCGATCGTACCAGTTCGGTTTCGTATCGCTCTGCACACCGGTGAGGTTCAGATATCCAACGATGATGTCAATAATGTGGTTTTTATGATGGTGCAGGCTGCAGGGTTGCTCGATTTGGCATGCGGGGGACAAACGGTGTTGTCATCTATCACAGGAGATCTCGTCGTTGATGGGCTCCCCGCTGATACCTGGCTGGTGGATCTTGGCAGTCACCTATTGCGGGATCTGGCTCGGCCAGTACGTGTCATGCAGTTGTGTCACCGTAATCTGCGCAGAAATCTTCACGAGCTAGGTATCCGGACTGTCCCTGGCGGACCAAGTCTTCCGGTGCCGCTCACCACTTTTGTTGGTCGCGCTGCGCAGATCAAAGAACTGCAAGAGCTGTTGACCGAAAAACGGTTGTTAACGCTGGTAGGTCCAGGGGGAGTAGGAAAAACGCGGCTCGCGTTACAGGTCGTCGCTAGGGTCGCAGACGAGTTTAGTGGTGAGCTGTCGTATTTCGACCTAGCTCCGGACACCGATCACGACATCTTTCCGATTACGGTGTTAGACAATCTGCGCCGGTGCATCGGTGACCGTCGCATGCTGATGGTGTTGGACAACTGCGAGTACCTTCTCGATGTGTGCGCGAATGTGATGACTACGCTGTTGGGCGCTTGTCCGTCGTTGACGATTTTGGCGACCAGTCGTGAGCCGATCGGGGTGGCCGGCGAAGTCATATGGCGGGTTTCAATGCTGTCTCCTGCCGACGAAGCGGTCGAATTATTCACAGAACGAGCTGCCTTGGTTCAACCCGGTTTCAGTGTTACCGATGGCAACCGTCAGATCGTGACCGAGATCTGTCAGCGCCTTGACGGCATGCCTTTGGCGATTGAGCTGGCCGCTGCACGGATACGTACGTTATCGTTAACTGAGATAGCCGATGGTTTGGATGACCGGTTTCGGCTGCTGACTGGTGGTGCGCGTACCGCGGTGCGACGTCAACAGACGCTCCGTGCCTCGATGGATTGGTCGTATGCATTGCTGACCGAAAGCGAGCGGGCCTTGTTTCGTCGCTTGTCGGCAATTTCGGGGACGTTCGACCTCAAGGTGGCCTATGCGGTTGGACACGATGATCTTGAGGAGCCTGATCAGGTTTTCGATCGGCTGACTATGCTCATAGACAAGTCTTTGGTCATAGTTGAAGGCAGACAGGGTGGCTCGCGGTACCGGTTGCTGGAAACGGTGCGCCAGTACGCGATGAAGAAGCTCGAAGAGTCCAATGAGGTCGACCTTGTGCTTGCCCGTCACCGCGATCACTACATGGCACTTGGGGCTTTGCTGGATACTCCGGGAGACATCGACCACGAGCAGCTTGTTGAGCAAGTTGAGACCGAGCTTGACAATCTGCGTAGCGCATTCGCATGGAGCCGCGAAACCGGCGATATCGCTGGCGCACTGCAACTCGCGTCTTCACTACAGCCGATCTGGTTTGGTCGGGGCCACATGTATGAGGGGTTGGCCTGGTTCGACTCGATCTTTGAACACAAAAACATCGAGCATCTTGTTGCACCCAAAGAGGTTTTAGCTCGGGCGGTTGCCAACAAGGTTATGCTCCACGCCATATTGGCCAGCAGTCCACCAGACGGCAGTGACCTCGTCACTCAAGCTCAACAAGCTCTGACCATGGCACGCGAGATAGGTGACTCTGCTGTTTTGGCTCGGGCGCTTACTGCCTGCGGCTTCAGCAGTGGCTATGACACGGAGGTGGCTCGGCCCTACTTTGCCGAGGCGGTTGAGCTCGCGCGAACGCAAGGTGATAAATGGACACTGAGCCAGATTCGGCTTTGGGGAGTTGTTGGATTCTGCGTGTCAGGTGACCCGGTTGCTTTGCGAGCAGCAGCTGAGGCGGCCGACGATCTCGCTCAAGAAATCGGGGATCGGTTCGTTTCGCTACAGTGTCGTTTGCTGCTCTCCATTGCACAGTTATGGCAGGGCGATATGGACGGAGCGATCGTACGATCGGGTGAAGTTGTTGCCGGTGCTGAAGCTGCCCACGATACAGTGACGAGAACTTTCGGTCTGTACGTCCAAACTCGGGCGCTGGTGCATCGCGACGTCAGCGCGGCCCTGGTTACGGCCGGCCTGGTCGTTGAAGCCGCAGCGGAATTAAGTGGGGTGTACCAAGGTATTGGTTATGCAGCAATGGTTTTTGCGGCGTTGGCTATGGGCGATGTTGCCGCGGCTGTCGAGGCCAGCGAGGCGTGCCGGCCGCACCTGGGTGCTGACCACGGCCTGGTAGCGATACACCTCGAACTCATGGCGGCGGTCGCTTTGGCAAGAGGCGATGTAATCGTGGCGCGACGCCTCGCCGACAATAGTGTTTCTGCGACCACTGGGTGGCATCAAATGGCGGCCTTGACAACGCGTGCGCGCATCGCTATGGCGCAGGGTGAACCAGAACTGGCACGAGCTGATATCCATGCTGCGCTTGCGTGCGGTGCCGACATCCAGGCGTCTCTGGGCATATCAGACAGCATGGAATTGTTAGCCGAGCTGATCAGCCAGGGTGACAACCATCGTCAAGCCGGGCGTCTTTTCGGTGCGGCGTCCGCGCAACGTGAGAAGACAGGTGAGGTCCGCTTCAAAGTCTGGGATGCAGGCTATGAGTCCGCAGTGGCGGTGCTTCGTGGCGCGATGGGCTGCAAGGATTTCGACTCCGCCTGGGCAGAGGGTGCTGCCATGCCCATCGACGACGCGATCACCTACGCACAGCGCGGGCGTGGCAACCGTAAACGACCGACCACTGGTTGGGAATCCCTAACCCCTGCCGAACACAATGTAATACGGCTCGTTAGCGAGGGGTTAGATACCAAAGATATCGCGGCACGGCTTTTCGTCTCCGTTCGAACCGTACATACCCATCTCACACGCATCTACTCTAAACTTGGCCTCACCTCCCGCGTCCAACTCGTGCAAGAAGCTGCGCGCCACAACTAGGTTGCGACGTTCTCTACGGCTGCTATACGTGTGCTCTCCATAGCTGTGCCCCCGTTGATTGGCGCGGCGATTACTTCGCCGAGTTCGACTTTTGTGCCAGGCGGCGTTGTGGGAATAGCACCTGGATGTGTGTCCCATTAGCGACCAACTGAACCAGTGCCGACCGGATCCGTTCGGCACTGGTTCAAGGATTAACGCGGCGTCGGCGGGCACCGCTAGATCGGCGTTGAGCATAGAACCGATACCCCCGTCAAAGTAATTAGGCGTGGTCGATTAGGGCTGGTGGCCTGTGGTGCGCATCGATGATGCTGTTTCTATACAGATACAGCGGAACCTCATCGGTGAACACAGCGCGGTGGCCGGTACGCAGGTTACGTGTGACGATTGACAGGTTTGACTTTGGTTACACAGCACCTCGTGCATCTGGTGATGTGGGGGGCTGGGATCGTTGTCACGTGAGTATCGCAGCAATGTTTGGAGTCGACTCAGCTCACGTATCGTTGCCGTGTCATTGCGGGTGCAGGTTCGCGTGCGTGCTGTCAGCAGCGTATCGCTCGGGTGCCGTTTGTCCGAACGATTTGGAGCGCGAACATGCCTGCTTGCCGTGCATAGGAGCCGGTGTTGGTGCACGATTCTACGGGCGGTTATCGCTGAAGAGCGTGACGATCTGTCGAGGCGGCCCAACTAGTGCTGCAGCACCGGCTGGCCGGCGGTTGCTGCCATATGCTCAGACAAACGCAGCAGCCCGAACTCGCCTACCCCGTGCGGGAGGTTGTGGGCCAGCTTGCGCAACTTGACAGCGCAATCGTGTAGTTCCTGCCGAAGCTGTGTTCTCATCGTGCATTCGCCATGGTTCAAGGGTGTTGAAATGTTTGGTAACATCAACAACGTCTGTTTCTCGGATCAATCTTGTAAATGAGAGCCCATCATTTGCTATCGCCGAACAATAAGCATTAGCGCATCTGCTTGCATCCAGCACAGATTTTGCTGCGCACACCGTGTCACTGTGTGGTTGTGACATGCTCCTCAGCAGCGAAGTCCGAAGGGCATTCCACAGTCAATCTTCACACAAATTAATAATTCTATAAACAATTTTCAGATGACAGTAAGGTATTGACTTGTTTGACAGGGAAATTCGGCAGCTAAGGAGCTGAATTTGGCCTACCTTTAGTTAAATCAACTAAGGCCAGTCTTGATGTAGCTGGCAGTGCTCGTCAGTCGGAGTTACTCATTATCAGGTCATTTTTCTGCTGCAGACTGGCACGGTTTGCGCCTTTGTTTTCGTAGCTCGGGCGTGGAGGCAAGCAGCCTTTGAGTCCTCTACGTGGAACAGTGGCAAGTTGTACGTAATACTACTGATGATCTTCACTGCGCAGCATCGCTAGAGTTTGTTAATAGCTAGGCATCGTGGCCCAGCTATAGTAAATTCAGACGAGAATGAACTGGCGTGATGTCAGCATCGGAAATTGCGGGTTGCGACGATTCGGGTGGCGTATCTGCGGATGCCCTGCGGTACGTCGACATTGAATGCCTGTCGACATTGCCTATCGAGGGTGCTATGCGGAGCAGTTCGCTGCCGGATGGGTGTAGTGACAGGTCAGCCGATTCGCGCGGCAGTGGCGAGGTAAAAGACCGAAGTAGTGGATGGTTTTACGGCCATCACGATCGCGAGCAGCGGAGCGTCCACGATGGTCTGTTGCAGGTGATTCCTGCTGCACTGGATCGCGGAGAATTTTTCCTCGTCTACCAGCCGATTGTCCGGCTTAATGACAAACGCTTCATCGGCGTCGAGGCGTTACTGCGTTGGGCGCATCCGACGCTGGGTACCCTACTCCCAGCGCGATTCATCAGCCTTGCCGAGCGAAACGGCATGATAGTACCACTCACTACCTTCGTGATTGAGCAGGCCTGCCGACATATCCGCAACTGGCGTGACGACAGCACCAATCCGCGACCGTTCGTCAGCGTCAACGTCTCGGCCCGCAACATTCGTGATCCCAGTTTTCTCTCGATGGTCGAGCGGGTGCTTGGCGAAACTGGTCTGCCTGCCCACGCGTTGCGGCTCGAACTCACTGAGAACGCGAGCCTGAGCATAGATGAGGCATCGATCACCAGGCTGCAGGAGCTGTCCGCGTTAGGCGTGGGTATCGCGATCGACGACTTCGGTACTGGATTTTCCAGCCTCGCTTATTTACGCAACTTACCCGTCGACATGGTCAAACTCGCCGGCGAGTTCATCGAGAACCTCGGTGGTGATATCCGTGGCCGGTTGGCTGATGAACAGATCACCCGGGCAATGATTGACCTTGCCTTCAAACTTGGGATCATTGTTTGCGCCAAGCGAGTTGAAACGCCCGGTCAAGCTGCTAGGTTGCGTGATTTCGGCTGCGACGCTGCCCAAGGCTGGCATTTTGCGAAAGCGCTACCGGCCGATTTTTTCACTGAGTAGTAGGTCGAATAGTGAGAGCAAATCTATGGTGGCTCGCAGCTAGCAAACCGCGGCGCGTGTCAATTAGTTGTAGCGGCGAGCGAGGGCCACCATATATTGTATTGGCCTCATTGACGAGGCCAAATATCAACTGTCACAAACCTCAAATGATATTGCGAGCAAATCGCTGAGGTTTGTAAATGACACCCGGCGGGGCGGTGCGTAGAGGGGACGCATTTCCCCGCCGGGGAACCACAGAAATTTTGGGGTAGCTTTGATGAGGACCGCTTTGCTGCCTCGTTTCGCGAAAGTATACGCATGGTTGTGATAATGCTTGACCTCGACAAATCTTGGCGTGGAGGTCGCCGACTATGTGAAACGGTTCGCAGATTAGGTCGACGAGGACGTTATTGAGACCTTCTCCGGTTAGCGACAACGGTTCTCCCCGTTGATACGGTAGGTGTGGGTACTGTAAGTCGCCGCTGTTTATTTTGCTGACCAAGGCTTGGCTGTAGCTTCGGGTTTATCGTTTGTCCCGCAAGCGCTTTCGATCCGATTTGGTTCAGATCTGGGCTCTCGGTTACCTGCATATATAGGCTCACCAGGCCCAGTGGCTAGGGCGGGCCATGACCTTCGTCGAGCGTGATCGATGGGGGTTCACAGACCACCTTCGCAATATTAACAGCGTCGCTTGTTAGAGATCGGAGCTCGCGACGATAGCCGTAATTAATTGGTCGTGCTGAGCGATAAATATCGCAAGTAGGACAAATTTAAGGTTGATGTGCTATCTCGAGTAATTCTGTACGAATCGCGCCTAACGACGCAGACCTGTTGAAATAATGATTGACGATAGCAGTGCTAACCGGGGTCAGGAACTACTGATCAGTTAAGTAACCACGTATTATCTAGCTTTATTTTCTACACGCTATGGTCGTGGATTCAGATATCGAAAGACAACATGTCTGCGCAGAAATAGCAATATTCAGCTAAATGATAAATTTGCGTGCAGTGTGCTTAAAACGGCTCGATAACAGTTCAAATCATGCTGTAGAAAAACTGGCTGGATATTGCCAAAGATAGGAAATTTTCTACCAGTTATTGCCATTAATAGCAAATGCAATGACGTTTTGCATAACTACCTAATATTCATACAGATTGGAGAATAATGGTCACCGCCCAATTGGATCCTGTTGTACCGCAAGGGTTGTGCCTTCGGGAAAACCTTAGTGTCTGGGCTTCCGATGCACAATGTCAGCTTGTGGTATCGCAGCCCACCCTTGATCCTAAGTTATGGAATGAATATCTTGACGGTGCGTTTCGTACCTACAGCAAACATGGAGTCGAGTGTACTCTAGACCCCGACGCGGGTGATGACACACGGCTATTTTTCGCTGCGGTAAACATGCAAAGACAGGTGGTTGGGGGAATGCGCGTGATTGGTCCGCTGGGGTCAGCTGAGGATTCGCATGCCGTGGTTGAGTGGGCAGGTAATCCCGGACTGACCGCAGTGCGCAAGATGATCAATGATCGCGTGCCGTTTGGGGTCGTGGAAGTAAAGACCGCATGGGCTGACAGCGACTCCCATCAGAGTGGTTTAATTGCCAAGGCCTTAGCGCGCCCCGCGTTTACAGTCATGGCTTTGTTAGGGGTGCAGTTCATTATGGCGACCGCGGCAGCCCATGTGCTGGACCGGTGGCGTTCATCGGGGGGAGTAGTAGCAGCGAAAATCCCGGTGGCTGCATACCCGGATGAACGTTACCGAACCAAGATGATTTGGTGGGACCGCCGTACCTTAGCTAACCATGCTGAACCGCAACAACTATCAATAATGCTTGCTGAGACGCGCGAGCTGTTGCGCGACACGAACACATAGAGTGGAATCTGCACAGCGACCGCCGAAGCCGGCCAGTGATCAACCTGCACAGCAACTCGCCGCCGGTCCCGGAGTGTACATCGGGGGGCGTTTTGCGGGCTCGGGCTCGGAGGCTACTCTGGGGCTAGCTACGTTATATTCGGCGAGCTGCAGTGCACTTGCTGGCCGATAATTTCCCGCTGGTGGCAACGTTTACTGTGGTTGTCGACGGCTCGATTTGGACCTGCAACCTTCCAGCTGAGCCGTCGATTGGAGGCCAGATGATCGAAACTGGCACCCGGCTACGTCGGCTTGGCGTATGGGTGCAACCCAAGGGGAGCCGCAAGGGTGAGTGATGAGCGTGATGTGAGCCCGTACGCTCGGGTTCTGGCCCTTGACGACCCCGCTGATGCTGCGGTGCTGCAGCGGCTGCGGGCTGATTCCAAGGTTGACTTTGTCGACCATCATGAGCGACAGCTGCAGGAATTGCTTAGCTTGCTGCCCACGCCCGATCCGCAGTTGATCGCCGAACCGTGTAGGTGGGTGTACTACCCATGGCGGCATGTGGTCGTATCGATGCTGGGTCCGCGCGGGTTTCGGGCGGTACGGTTGGACCGCAACCGCAACGAGATCACCGCCGAGGAGCAAGTTGCGTTGGGCAGACTACACATCGGCGTCGCTGGGCTAAGTGTGGGACATGTGATCGCCCACACGTTGGCCGCCCAGGGCCTGTGCGGACAACTGCGCTTGGCCGATTTCGATCGCCTCGAACTATCCAACCTCAACCGAGTTCCTGCCACGGTGTTCGATCTTGGGCTCAATAAGGCTGAGGTAGCTGCGCGCCGCATCGCTGAACTGGACCCGTATCTGACAGTGCGAGTGTTTGACAATGGTTTGACGTTCGACACCGTTGATCAGTTCTTGGAGGGCCTCGATGTCGTGGTGGAGCAGTGCGATTCGCTGGACATAAAGGCTCTCCTGCGAGAGGGAGCCCGCAGCCACGGTATTCCGGTACTGATGGCGACCAGTGACCGCGGCCTGATTGATGTTGAGCGGTTCGACTTGGAGCCGCGGCGTTCGATTCTGCACGGTCTGCTAGGTGAGCTTGATATCCGGTTGCTTCCAGAGATGAGCAACCGCGAGAAAATTCCGTATATTTTGCGCTTTCTGGAGGCCGAACGGTTGTCGCCGCGCACTGCGACGACGTTGGTCGAGATCGATCGCTCGCTGTCGACCTGGCCCCAGTTGGCAGGGGACGTGGCGCTGGGAGCTACTGCGGTGGCCGAGGCGGTACGCCGAATCGGTCTCGGGGAGGAGTTGCGCTCGGGGCGAGCGCGTATTGACGTCGCCTCGGCGCTCAATCAGCTCACCGAGCCGGACATGGCCCGACATCGTCCCGCGAATCCGACGCAGTGTTCAGAACTCGCACTGTCCGGTATTGAGGGGGTTATTGCCACTGCTGCGATCCGCGCACCGTCGGGTGGAAACCTACAGCCCTGGCACATCGACGCCGGGCCTGATGCCTTGGTGATTCGAATTGCTCCAGAACATACTGACAGCCTCGACGTCGGCTTCCGCGGCAGCGCCGTTGCGGTGGGTGCAGCGTTGTTCAACGCTAGGGTTGCGGCTGCTGCCCATGGTGTGCTCGGGCCGGTAAGCCTGGCTGAAAATGTTGACGGTGCGCCGCTGCGGGTCACCTTAAGTTTAGGTGATGGGTGGAACCCCGACTTAGCAGCAGTTTATGAGCCGATGCTGGTCCGCGAAACTAATCGCAATCATGGCAAGCCAACAATGGTTCTGACCGAGACGATTGATGTGTTGCACGCGGCCGCGGTGGCCGAAGGTGCACGGCTGCACCTGCTAACTGCGCGAGATGACATCGTCCGAGCTGCAACCATTCTGGCTGCTGCCGACCGGTCGAGGTATCTTACGCCACGGCTTCACGAGGAGATGATCTCGGAGCTGCGTTGGCCGGGAGATTCGTTTCCAGACACTGGTATTGATGTGCGTAGCCTCGAAATGGATTGGCATCAGTTGGCTGCGTTCGACGTGCTTCGTCGTACGGACGTTATGGAACTCCTTGCGCAGTGGAACGTCGGCGCCGCGCTGGGTCAAGACACCCATGATCGTGTGGTGGCCAGTTCGGCGCTTGCCGTGATCTCGGTGCCCGGGCACGCGTTGGCGGACTACGCTCGTGGTGGATCGGCTGTCGAGGCGATATGGGTCGCTGCGCAGCGGTATGGGTTCGCAGTACAGCCGATTTCGCCCGTGTTCCTCTACGCTCACAGTGTCGACGAGCTACACGCATTATCTGCACAGTTCGCCGATGAATTGGGTCAACTGGGCAAAGACTTCCGCAGTCTGGCGCGTATCCCGGCCGATAACTCCCTCGTGTTGGTGTTGCGATTGACTGTCGCGGGGCCTGCGTCGGTGCGGAGCCGCCGAAGTTTTGAACGCATCCGGTTGCTGTCGGGCTAAGCGGTTATGGTAAGACCATGACCCGGTCCCTGGACGAACTCGTCACTAGGGTGGCCTCGAAGTTAATGGCTGCAACAGCGGCCACCGCGGTCACGATCAGCGAAGGGGTGCTGGCTATCCTGGTGGAGCACTTCGGCGTCGATGTGAGTTTTCTTCGTCACAATAACCACGATATTCACGCGACCAAGCTGATCGTGGAATGGCCGCCGCGTGACTACGTGCCTGATCCTGACCCGATCGGTGTGGTGTATTTCGCCGACGCCGACCCGGTTTTTGCTATGGCCGAGTATCTCAAAGAACCGGCGGTTTTGCGGCCCGAGCCGGCCAATGCCGACTATCAGCGTCGCATCGAGGAGGGCGCCTCTGTGCCGGCTGTTTCCCTGGCGTGTGTTCCGTTGCTGTCCGGAGAAATCACCACCGGTGTCCTCGGATTCGTTAAGTACGGCGACCGGGAATGGCACGACGATGAGTTGCGCGCGCTGCAGGCGATCGCAACTCTTTTCGCCCAGCTGCAGGCCCGCATCGTTGCCGAAGAACAATTGCGTTACCTGGCCGAACACGATGATCTCACAGGGCTGCTGAATCGCCGAGCCCTGATCGCGCACCTCGATGAGAGGCTGGCCGACGGTCAGCGCGGCCCGGTGACGTTGCTGTTCCTTGGCCTCGATCGGCTCAAAGCGGTCAACGATTACCTGGGTCACAATGCCGGCGACCGGCTGATCGAGGTCTTCGCCGATAGGCTGCGCGAGGCTGCTGAAAGCCTAACGGTTATTGCCCGTTTCGGCGGAGACGAGTTTGTCGTAGTGCCCGCTGAGTCGGTGTCGGTTGATGTTGCAGAGTCGTTTGCCCATCGCTTGCAGACGCGGCTTCAAAAGCAAGTGGTGATCGACGGCGAAATACTCACCCGCACCGTCAGCATTGGTGTTGCCACCGGTCTTCCGGGACGGGATACCACGTCGGATCTGCTACGTTGGGCTGATCACGCGGCGCTGTCGGCGAAAAGCGACGGCAGCAAGGTCGTGGTTCTTGACCACGGGATCAGCGCACAGCATACGCTGAGAACTGAGGTTGAACTGCACTTAGCAGGGATGATCGATACTGACCTGGTGCTGCACTACCTTCCTGAGGTAGACATGAGTACCGGCAAAGTCTTGGGCACCGAGGCCTTGGTGCGCTGGCAGCACCCGACACGGGGGTTGCTATTTCCCGATTCATTTATCCCAGTGGCGGAATCGATTAATCTAGCAGGCAAGCTGGGCCGGATGGTGATGCACTCGGCATGTGCGGAATTCAGTCGATGGCGCTCAGCCGGCGTGGGACTTGATGCGCTGTTGCGCATTAATGTCTCGCCAGTACAGTTGGTTGCTGAAGGTTTCGTTGACAACGTGGCTGGCACTCTCGACGAGTTCGGTCTCGACGGCAGCATGGTGTGTCTGGAGATCACAGAGAATGTTGTGGTCCAAAACATCGATGCCACTCGCAAGACACTTGCCGGACTCAAGGAGGTCGGAGTGCACCTGGCTATCGACGACTTCGGTACCGGTTACAGCGTGTTGACCCATTTGAAATCCCTGCCGGTGGACACCATCAAAATCGATAAGAGCTTCGTGGCCGAACTGGGCAGCAACGCAAGTGATCTAGCGATCGTGCGGGCGATCATGGCGCTAGCCAAGGAATTTGAACTCGAAGTCGTCGCTGAAGGCGTCGAGACTGCCGTTGCAGCGCAGGTGCTGCTGGAGTTAGGGTGCAACCGTGCGCAGGGCTTTCTGCTCTCACGTCCCGTCGACGGTGCGGCGATGGAATCTCTGCTGGCAAAAGGTGTGATACCCATGGCGCTTGGCACATGTCAAAGCCCGGAGCCGAGCGAACACCAGATACACCGATCGTAAAACCCGAACGCCGACCCCAAACTTGCTTGGGTTTGTAAGCGCTGATCAAGAATTTTGGTAGTTTCTGCCTGACCGTTATCGTCGATTGCATTAGGGTGGGATTGTGAGGTTGAGAATTGGTGGCAGTTTCATATATATATATGAACGCTGGACGGATCTAGTCGATCTGCCAGTATTTGACCACGGTTTTGTGCAATTCCCCAATCTGCGACAACTACGCCAACCCACAAACCCCCAGCAGCCGATCCTGGCTACAGGATAACCAGCAAGCCACACTGCACTTCACACCGACAAGCTGCTCATAGCTGACACATAACCAAAATCTTCTTCACCACCATCACCCGCCACAACACGTTCACCGATATCAACAACCTCGAAACCGCGATCCCCACCTACAACGAACACACCACACCGTTCACCTGAACCCAGACCGCAGACACCCCCTCAACAAAATCAAACGTTAAAACAATCACCAACACACAACACTAGCGAACACATCAGACCTGACTTTGGCCATTCTTCGGTGATCGGTTGTCTGCAGGCTTTTGAATTGGTGTTTTCGTCGTTGGCGGGACGGAATCTGGGCTACTAATTGAAGGTTTTTAGGAGTGCGGTGGTGGCTTATGGACGCACCGTGAAGATGGCTTCGGGGGCTACGGCTGCGTAGGCTGTTTGGTTCCCACGGTGGGGTTCACGCAAGAGCGGGCACCTGGGTTCTGCGCACGAAGAAGTGGAGTTGGAGGTGCTCAAGACTGTGGCGAATCAATGTAATGTAATGTCTGGCTGCCAGTCAGCAAAGCCTGGATCGTCCCGAGTCGTCCGGCGCCCCGTTGGAGATCATGGTGTCCAGGCCAGCGCACCTGTGGAAGGCGTTGTGTCAAGACTACGAGGTGCTGGGTTTCGATGCCGCCGCTGGCGGCTATGAGGTAGTTCGCGCCATGGTATACGGTACACGTCATCGAACCGACGAACAAGGTCGATACACTATGTGTGTTCAAGGAGACAGGAGTTGATTCGGCGGCCTACTGGACACTGAATCGACTCCTACCAGTACCAGTCTTCGCTAAACCTGCATTCCGGCAGCAACGTTCGACCCCGTGAGCTGCTCATGCGTAAGTTGAGTACAGCCAGTCTGGTGCTCTACGACGTGACAACCTTGTACTTCGAGAAGGTGTGGGGGATGGTTTCTGCGAGCTTGGGTTTTCGAAGGAACGCCGGTTGGACCCGTAGATCACCCTGGGGCGTTCACTGACGCTACCGGGTTTTGCTCAATGTCGCGGCGTTCGAGGGCAACCGAACCGAGACCACCACGATGGTGCCGGTCCTCAATGCATTTAAGACCGCTCGCAATCTGACCGACGTGACCGTGGTGGGCTGACGCCGGCATGATCTCCGAAGCCAACCAGGTCGTCCTACAGGCTGCCGGGTTGTCCTATATCTTCGGTGCTAGCGTTCCGCACCCGCCTGACGTGGTGCGCTAATAGTGTGTGACAAACACCCCAGAGAGGCGGTCCCCGACGGGCTGGTTCATTACCCAGCGGTGGTCGCCGACGAGTTCAGAAAAAGCCCGTAAAATCCCCGACCGGGTCACTCCACTACCAATACCGCCACGATCGGTCCCGAAAAACGCTGGGTGGCATCAATGACCAGGTCACTAAGGCCCAGCGTGTCATCGATGGGCGCTCTCCGGTCAAACGCAACCGCTATATCTAACCCGGTGCCACTAATAGAGTGTCAATTGCGCAGTGGAAGACAAGACCCGCACACTGGCCGGCTAGAACTAAAAAGGTACACCCCCCTTTTTTATTTCATTGTCCCTAAGTTGGCAATGCATATAATGGCGCCACCTATATCCGCAGCTGTAACGAACGAGCCACTCCGTTAACCTGGTAATGACCCCATATTTTGCTCGGAAAAATCAAGTGAAAATTGATCATAAGAACGCGATATTTAGTGCATATTTGGCAGGGATATTGATAGTGTAAAATAATGAGCCATATTTCCTTCGTATGATTTAACATGCCGAATTCTTGCTTCGGTGTCGTGTATAATCTGTCTAGAATTGCATGGGTAATCTTCAGTAATTACGAGGATGTCGTTACTGGCGCTTACCACCGCCTCAGCACTTCCGATACGTACAGGTTTAGCCAGCGCAGCAAGGATCCTTTCGGCTAGTTGATCCAACCTTGCTTGCGTCATCTCCTCTTGGCTTAAAGCGATCTTGAATTTATCCAGATCAAGGTGTCGGAAACACGTACTATGAAAAGTATATGTCTGTGATCGGGTAGTCCCGGTCAGCCCATCGTGAGCGGCCTCATAGGAAAGCCAAGGAGAGCAGCACCGGGCGAGCTTTGCAGGTCTGAACGGCTTACGCTTGCAGGAACCCAAATAGGGTTCGTTGATCCGGGTTGAGTATTCGGCCTTCGGAATCGAAGATCAGAACTATCACAACGCGTCTCCCGAAATCGTAAACCTAGTCACTGGAATCGACGTTCAGAATTTGTAGTGCAGCTGCGTTCATCGCTTTAACGCGTCCATCACTGTCTAAATACAAACACACTCTCCGCAAGTGAAGCGACGACGGTTTGGAAGTGCTACTCAGCCTGCAGCAGGGGCGTTTGATCGGCGCATTCTAGAACAATCTACTATCCATTGCGGCTGAGCTGACCTACCTGCACTGACAGAACAGTGCTGTCTGAGGTGTGCTGTGCGGCACGGAACACATTTTCACTGGTGACAATGACTGCCGGATCCAACAAATGCACCGACCGTACTTGCTCTACTGGAATTGGAAGCCCCAACGCCATGGCGGCTTAGTCGGCAGTAAATCATTTAGGTTGCCGGATGCCAACTGGGTTGACAATACCGGCGACAGTCGCATCACTGGTGTGGCTTACCAGGGCTACCTGCCTGATAATGCAGCGTCTTTTCGGCAGCTTTCTAGAGTGCTCAGGTCACGCATGATGGCCAAATACAAATAGAAGTTGAGCATTGCACACCACCTCGACGTCCATCGTGGTGCCACCCAAGCTCAGCAAGGCCTCCGGAGCTGGGTCGGAAGTATCCCCCGACGTGACGCAACGAGATGATGCGTGCCAAGCCCTTTTGTGTCTCGGTGGGATTTACGACTTCGGTGGCCCGACGGCCGACGAATTGCTCTTACGAGGTCTTGCCTAGCCACCTAACCCCGGCCGGGTTTACATACACGAACCGGCTGTCTTTGTGTACTAGGATCATGTCGGGAGAATGGTCGAGCAGCTGGCGGTAATGCTGTTCCGCAATGAGCTGGCCTTCCTTGTAATTGTTACTTATCCGCTATATCGGTTTGTAAGTAATGACGTTCTGGATCTGTATCTTTCATTGGCCATGCCAGCCGAAATCCATGCGTGCTATTGCTAGGCAAGCGGCGACCGATCCCGTTGCATCCTCTTCAGCGGTCGTATCGATCAGAATTTTGCGGTAGTCGACGACGAACCTGGCGAGAGCGAAGTCTGTTGCGACAAGACCGTTCTCGATATCGTTATTGATAAACCGTATATCGGTGACGTGGCCGGGGGCCGCAATAGTTAAACTGGCGTCAATCGCGGTTGGCAAGGATCAGGATTGGCTTTTGAAATGTTTTGGTCCAATAGATTTCGACCGCAACACCGAGTTAGGGGACTTTCGCGGCCCTGGTACTACCACGTTGGAGGACACCAAGCTGTTTGTAATCGATCGGCGTGCAGTGTTACGGCATCAGTAGTGAGGATTGCCAGATTGCGTTAACCTGTGAGGGGAAATATTTGAAGCTTGCACGACTACGAAGCTCCTCGAATCGCGTCTGAGGTGAGGATCGATGATACTGTACGACATCGAGGCAACTGTCTAAGGGCTCTACTTTAGATACTTCTTCAGGTTGGGTAGCTGCAGATGTCCATTTTGGGATGCGTCGGTTGTTTGGTCACACGAATTGGTTATTTTCTTCATGTTGTCTTTTGTGAGAACGGCTGAATAAACACACGATCCCGAGGTTGATATTTTTCCTTACCGCACATTTTTATTGTGTTGTAACGAATTTAGTCATGACCATCGCTACTCGATGGCCGAGCGTACCGTCGTTTTTGCAACTTTTACTCCGTTATGGTGTTAAGCAACCCGGAGGGTGTGAACAACTTAGACGGCATAGGATCATCCTCGGTTAATGTCCTATCAGCACTTTGAATTGATTTGACCGCGAATATAATTCATGCAACTAACACAAGGATGACAACCGTGGAGAAAATAATCGACAAGATTCCCTGAATCGAGGTGTTTCCGATGACTTCGTCGAGCTGATGCTGGTTCTTCGTCGCACCTAACGTCATTTTGCCCAAATGTTCGCCGCTAGATATCGGATATGCTGTGCCCAGCAGCCGATGGCCAGATCTGCGGAGAAGATTTTCTGCCAAGACGCTGTCAGCGCGACAACCGTATAACCTAGTAGCGGAACTCCTGGAAGCTAAAAACCGTTTTCAATAGGCTCTTCCTGATAACCACCATGATGATGACGGTCAGCAAAATACTTGCGAGCTAGTTAGCAATACCGAACAGCGGGAACAGTTGTGTTGATAACACCGAGCGGATCGGTTACTGCTCAACAGCAGGATGCTGTTCCACACGCTGATCATCACCAGGCTGCAGATCTAATCTATACGTCGGGGTGCCAATTCGGATTTGGCAGCTTGGCCAGTAAGCCGCTCAAACTACCGAGGGTGTTGGAAAGCATGAAGCAGCTCACCCGAGTGTCTGCGTGGTAGGCTGGGCGGTGCGAATGCCGATCGCGAGTGCCGATCGCGAGTAAAGCGATGGCGTCTACATTTCATGAATATCGACAGGTAGTTGCGTAGCGCAAGCAGCAACCACATCCGAAGAACTTCCGCGGAGCAATCGTAAATGATTTAGATACCAGCTACAAGGTAACCGGCGATAGGCTGAACCAGGAGGTTTTTCAGGATGTTTCGGCGATCCAGTTGCCGCTGGCTACCGCGAGCAGACTTCTGCTAAGCGTTGCCGCGCGTTGTACTGTGGCAGTCGGGATTTCGGCGATGACGACAGTGTTAGTCATGAGCCTGACCAGCGCACCTCGGCACAGCTCACTGCTTTAGTAACTGGCGCAGAAAGAGTTGTTTCGGTTTTGGTGGCGGCAGCGAGTAACCGAACGACGAGTTCGTCACGCCGCGCTTGGGTCTTATTGCCGGACACTACGCTGATCTTGGGAGATAAGGTGGTGTCGATGTTGGTAGCATTCAGTACTGGCTGCGATGCTGCCGTTGGTCGTGACTGTAGCGATACCTAGCTGACGGCGATATGGAGCGTTGGTGTAATTCACCGGAGAGCCATGACATGATGATCGCGACTACGCTAGCGATGCGCGCGACTTTAGAACAACCGCGACGAGGTGCCGCCAACATCGTGTGATATGGTAGCCACATCGAAAAACAGCACAGTTCAGCTCGCCAAGGCTTGCCGTCATCTTGGTTACGCGGGCGCTCTAGCGTGCGTACTAGATGTTCAGAAGGCTACGGCAATGGAGGGCTGAATGGAGATCACCGGGAAAGAGGCTGCCGTCGTCGGTGGTGCGTCAGGTATGGGGCGGGCTACTGCCGAGTGGTTGGCCGAGCGTGGCGCACAGGTCACTGTCCTTGATCGCGAGGGTTGCCGACGGTAAAACAGTTATCGAAGGTCTCGGTGGTGTGTTTTATTTTAGTAGGTGTCTATGTCACCGACTTCATTCGCACTGAGCCCACGGTTGACAAACTCCGCGGTCTGTAAGTCGCAGTGACCACCGGCGGCGGTATAGCCAAGCGGACGTTCACCAAATCCGGTCTCCTTGACCTCGAATCCTTCCGCTCGGTGGTGGATCTCAATCTCATCGCGACGTTCAACATGAGTCGGTTGTCAGCTGCTCACATGAGCAAGAACGAGCCCGAGGATTATTATGCGCGACCTTGGGTCGCTGGGGACGGGGTGCTGGCGATCGCTCCGAATTTGTTTCTGACCGACTTGACTGTGAGGTTCCGACGGGAGGGCGGCTATGCTGACCCGCGATACGGTCTTCGCTAAGCGGATGGGACGGCCTGAGTAATAAGCGAAGTTGGTGCAGCCATAGTGGATAACTCGATGCTCAACGGTAAATGTTTATGCCTGGATGCTGGACAGTTATTCGTGCCTAAGTAGCCTCATCGGCGATTCTTGTCACATTAAGTACACTACATTTTGCTTTTTCCAATCGGAAAGCGGTGCGAGGAGGACCCTGATGGGTATCGCACTGACCGACAATCATCGCGAACTCGCCGAGGTAGCCCGCGCGTTCTTGATCTCGCAGCAGGTGCGCTGGGCGGCTCGGTCGCTGCTCGATACGCCCGACGAGGTCCGGCCTGCATTCTGGCACGACATGGTGGAGCTCGGCTGGCCCGGTCTGCACGTAGACGAAAAGTACGGCGGTTCAGGCTACGGGTTGCCCGAACTCGTGGTGGTGATAGAAGAACTCGGGCGCGCGGTGGCGCCGGGGCCATTTGTCCCGACCGTGATCGCGTCGGCAGTGATCGCCAACGACGGCACCGCTGGTCACAAGGCGCGGTTGCTGTCGGGGTTGATCGACGGTAGCGTCACTGCGGGAATCGGGTTGTACGGCCAGGTGCGGGTCAAAGACGGTGGCACTGCCGATGGCGAGGCCGGAATCGTATTGGGGGCTGGGCTCGCCGAGTTGCTGTTGGTTGCCGCTGGTGACGACATGCTGGTGTTGGAACGCGACCGCGCGGGTGTGGTCGGTGGACATGACCGGAAAATCTCGATCCGACTCGGCGCTGCGGGCGCGTCCGGCTACACAACGTTAGCGTCACCGCCGACGACCTTTTGCCTGGGGCACGGGAATCGGTGCTGGCTCGGGCGCGCACTTTGCTGGCTGCCGAGGCGGTGGGCGGAGCATCCGACTGTGTCGACGCTGCCGTCGGGTATGCCAAGCTGTGTCAGCAATTTGGCCGCACCATCGCCACGTTCCAGGCGGTCAAGCATCATTGCGCGAACATGCTGGTGGTCGCCGAGTCGGCGGTCGCCGCGGTCTGGGATGCCGCACGTGCGGCATCCCAGGATGAAGAGCAATTCCGGCTGGCTGCCGCGGTAGCGGCTGCGCTGGCCTTCCCCGCCTACACTCGCAATGCCGAACTCAACATTCAGGTGCATGGCGGTATCGGTTTCACTTGGGAACATGATGCGCACCTACACCTGCGGCGGGCGCTAGTCAGTGCGGCATTGCTGGGTGGTGACGCGCCGGCCGTGGATGTCTTCGATCGCACCGCGGCTGGTGCTGTTCGGACCAACAGCCTGGATTTGCCGGCCGAAGCCGAAGAATTGCGTACCCAGATCCGTGCCGACGCCGCCGAGCTCGCCGCCCTGGATACGAAGGCACAGCGCGACAAGCTGATCGAGACCGGCTACGTGATGCCGCACTGGCCCCAACCGTGGGGTCGCTCGGCCGATGCTGTGGAGCAGTTGGTGATCGATGAAAAGTTTTGCGCAGCAGGAATCAAACGCCCGGATTACTCGATTACCGGCTGGGTGATCCTAACCTTGATCCAACACGGAACGCCTTGGCAGATTGAAAGATTCGCGGGAAAAGCGTTGCTTCAAGAGGAAATTTGGTGTCAGTTATTCTCCGAACCCGACGCTGGTTCGGATGCAGCGTCCGTTAAGACCCGGGCCACGCGAGTGGACGGTGGCTGGAAGATCACCGGGCAAAAGGTGTGGACCAGTGGGGCCCAGTATTGTCGCCGCGGCCTGGCCACAGTACGTACCGACCCGGATGCACCTAAGCATGCGGGCATCACCACCGTGATTATCGACATGAAGGCAGTGGGCGTCGAGGTGCGGCCATTGCGGCAGATTACCGGCGGGTCGGAATTCAATGAGGTGTTTTTCGACAACGTGTTCGTTCCGGATGAGGATGTGGTTGGTGTGCCCAACTCCGGGTGGACGATCGCGCGGGCGACGTTGGGCAATGAGCGGGTCAGTCTCGGCGGTAGTGACTCGTTCTACGAGGGGATGGCGGCGCAACTGGTGCAGCTAGCCCAGCAGCGGGTGGATCGGTTGGCGAGTGCGGAAATCCGTGTCGGAACCTACCTCGCCGAAGACCATGCGCTGCGGCTGCTGAACCTGCGTCGCGTCGCCCGCAGTGTCGAAGGGGTGGGTTCTGGCCCGGAAGGCAACGTCACCAAACTGAAGCTGGCGGAGCACATGGTTGAGGGCGCGGCGATTTTGGCGGTGCTGCTGGGGCCCGAGGTTGCATTGCTCGACGGTCCTGGCACAGTGGTCGGCCGGTTGATCATGGGCGCGCGCGGTATGGTGATCACTGGCGGCACCTCGGAGGTTACTCGCAACCAAATTGCCGAGAGGATTCTCGGCATGCCGCGCGATCCGTTGATTAACTAAGATTCCGGGTGCTTTGTTAGGTTGCCCGGGTGCTTGGGATCCGTCCCAGCACAGTGAATCTCGCAGTTATTACGTACCACCAACACGGCGGTGCCGACAGATACTGGCTCGATGGTCGCCGCCGGGGAGCGGCAACACATGACTGAAATGATGTTTTCCGGAGTTGTTGAGCCGTTAGGTGAGATGGATGTATGAGGCGGCTACGTAGTTTCTGAGCTGGCTATGTACGCTGCGAAAGCAGCTCTTAGTGGCCCATCAACAGGACGTTTAGTTTATCTCTGCACGGCCATTTCGATGCACATCGGGCAATGATCGTTTTCGGCTGGGATCGCCGATAAACGTGCTGATTGGCATAAGTGGGGTAACGGCCAACCAACTTGGGCTAAATACTCCGGCGATCGCAGACCTCGATGCGCAATACATACAGTACGGGGACCATGGAGTCGCGGTGATGTGGCGCTATAAGAATATAGTGGTTCTTTCAACGTTGTCGTCGATGACTCCGTGGGTAGATGCTACCGCTGATCACCAACGAAACTGGGCTTGCTCAGTTTAGCGGGCTAGCCACACAAGGCCACGTTCAATGAAGCTGGCAAGGTGAGGCAGTCGCCGACGTTTTTACCGGCTGCAAAGTTACCATTGACGACTATTGAAGGTATATGCAGAAAGTCGTTATTCTGCAATGTATTTCCGGTGAAGGTATTGATACTGTATGGGTGGTTTTCCGCGACTCTTGCAAGGCAAACCACGGACCAGGGGAGCGTACGCAAGTGCTGACTAGCCTAACTTGTCCCTGCTAATCAGATTAGTGTTCGGTTTAACCAACTGCTCCGGCGGCTACCAGCTCGGGTCAGATATCAACGATCATCCCGCATTTCACTGAATCTGGTTAGCAGTCAACGATATTAGCTGTTATCCACAGCTTATGTGGTTTGGCGAGTCCGACGAAGTCAACACCGCACTGCGGATCCACGCTGTGGACTGAGACCGGCGGCTTGCTGAGCCCGGGTCGGGCACGCCAGCTGCGCGAGGTGCCGGGGGTCGATCTTGAGGCACCCCACGGCAAGCTGGCGGAGGGATTGGCGACCACCATTGTCGACAATATCGCGGGTAGTTCCTGGTAGGTCCGTTCCGTCTTTCGGGACCGAGACAGTGCTGCTGTAACGCAGCCGGGTGAGCCGCGCGGTGCTTCTGGAAGCGGTGCTACTCGCATATTACGCGATCACACACATGCGCCGCAGACTGGTCATCATAAAACCCCAGGAGCAGGCCAGCATGGACACGATAGCGCTTTACCGAGAGTACTTAAAACCGGACCGCGAAGACTTACGTTGAGTCCGGGGTGCTTTCGAGATAGACACCATCGCCAAAATCCTGAGGAGGCGGAACGAGCCCGAGGTGGCGGCCTTTCTTGCCGTTCATCGGGGTATTCGCAACCAATACCCTCAAACAGCTGCCGGCTGATATGGCCGCGGCCGGTGAGTCACGGTTCCACCTCAGATTGGCGCAGTTGGCCGGCAATGCGCTGCCGGCTTGGCGCGATGTCGTCGCTGTCGAGCACGTTAAACAGCGGATTGTCGAGGCAATCAGCGACGGTGACGACAGCTTGGCGCGCTATCGCATCCATCGCCATCTGTACGCTGCTGCATCTTGGTGGCTGTAGGGGTTAACCGGTGTCCGGCCAGCGAGAGCAGCAAGGATCTGAGCTCTAATTAATATAGCCTAAGGGACCGGTCCGCTTAACCAGTATGAAGAAGAATGGAAGAAATGGTTCTTCGCACTAACTGCGACAAAGCTCGAGCGAAAGTTCAAAGAAGCGATCGTGAGAGATTTTCCGTGAGTGAGGATTAGAGCATCATGCGCGTTTAGCGATCAGCCACACTACACACCTCATTTGATTACACAGTCGAGCGAGCTCGGAAAGTGCTTACGCAGCAAGGTTTCGTTGTGCTAATCGAGATCGACATGAACGTGACGCTGAAAAGCTTTAGAAAAATATGGAGTATTATATGGTTCTTGGTGCGTGTAATCGCACGTTTGTGTAACAGGAGGTCAATGTGTACCGGACGCTTGGAGTTCTGTTGCCTTGCAACGTCGTCATGGGCAAAGACTCGGATGCACCGGATACGGTTTTGATCGACGCTATGGACCCCAGGTTGGGGATCGAGGTAACCTAAGATCCTGGGTTGTGGGAGATCGCTGAGCAGGTAACCGTGCTGTTGAAGAATGCCCTGCACGAGGTTCAGCAGACTTGTAGCCATTTCTCGTGGCGCGAAGTGACGTCAACAAGCGGTCAAGGTCGTTTCAAGAAATGTTTGGGGTGGTGGTTGTGGGGGTGTGATTCTGGCTGACTGGTGTGTGGAATGTGTCATTGTTGGTGCTTCGGGCTGTGCTGGTGTGAGTGATTTTCCCTTGTCGCAGGCTTGGCGCGGCGGGCAGTCTGTGCGGCGGTTCGCCCAAGTAAGTAAAAACAGTCGGCGCATACAACGCAAGCGCATTTAGACTTCCGGGGTCCGCTAACAGTACGTAGCCATCGCTGGTTAGCTGTACGAGGAGGTACTCTCGTGTCCCATCCGTTTCCCCATCCCGTCGTGACGGGACCATCGGAAGCCCCGAGGGTAGTTGCCGGCAACCTGCAGGGCATCGATGCGCAGATGGTTACCAGATAATGTAGGCGCAGCTCCCGCAACGACTGGTACTCTATCTCTTTCCGCCGACGAGGTGTCGGTGCTCAACCCGCTCACTACAGCGCGCAAGCTGAGCTTTATCCGGTATTTTCCGCTCAGGCCAGAAGATGCATGAGCAGTTTGTTGCCCCCCTTGCCGCCAGCGCGGATTCCTATACCGATACCGAGGTCACCAACCAGGCCATCGGCGCTACTTCGGAGGCCGCTAACCCGGCGAACGTCCCGCAGAGTTCCGTAGACGATAACGATCTCGGGATGGGGCGAAAGGGATCCAATTTTCAGCTACGACCAGTTTTGAGTTCGGGGCCCACCGCAGCTTAAAAGTCACCGGACGTATTTTATGGTTGATTGCTAGCGGTTCCCGACAACGAGTTTACAAATAAGGGAGGAATACCTAGAGGCTATGGGTAGGTTGATTGGCTATTCCGTATCGGAAGACGTGGTCCTGGGTATCATTCATCAGACTCGGCGTCGGACTTGTCTTGCCAGGCCCATTAACTCGCCACGTGGAGCGAATTCTGGGACTCGCCACACCAGGGGCATTCCCCCCCGTCGAGTCCACTGGAGCCGAGAGGTGGGTAGTGAGCGTACCTGCTACTGGTAGCGGTTGGAGAAGCTGCTCGAAGGTCCCCTGATCTGCGTCCGTCAGGGCTAGCGGTCCGACGGCGGGATCCGATATTGTGATTCCGGAAGCCGCTATACTGCAATTGATTTCATCAAGTCGTTGGTGTTTGTTGGCCGGAAAATCCGACGTAGTTCGTGTTGTGTGCGCTAACTGACTGTCCGTGTGATTGGCGTCTGTTCGGGGTACGGGTTAGAACGGACGCAGCATAATCGGCATCCAGCTGATTGTCCCATAGTAGCTGTTAGTCGGGTCGGATCAGTCCCAGCCGGTAGCTGCTAAGCAGTCGGTACACGACGGTCCTGACCTTCAGTTGTCCGAATGCCATGCTAATGCACTTGTGCGCTCCAGCACCCGAACGGTGCGAAGGCTTACCGGTGTTTCTTTTGCTCGGACCGCGATTCTGCGAAGCGTTCCGGGTCGAATTATTTTGCTCTCTTCATGATTCGGGTATTCGGTGGTTCAGTCCGAGCCATCCGTATTGTTACGTTAGTTTCGGCTGGCGTATGATAGCCCAGCCGGTTGGTGTCACGAACGGCCTGGCGTAAGTTGAAGGGCAGTGAGGTCACCATGCGAAGAGATTAGTTCATTACAAAATCGAGAGCTTCCAACTTTTCCAGCGCATCGATGTCGAACGGTGCATCGTCACGCTGAGCCGACTTCTCGCGTGTTTGCTCCTGCCACTCCGGATGCGCGCGGTCAGGTTGTAGATCATCGTTGTGGTTGTTGATGTCGAGGTGTCTTGGGCGGTCATCATCAGTAAGATCATGTGGTTGACGATGTCTTCGTCGGTGAAGCTGTTACCGTTGTCATTCTTGGTTTTGGAACAGCACTGTTAACATGTTGGTGCCACGAGCGTGACGGCGCTCCATGAAGTGGTCGATGAAGTACTCCTCGAGCACCTTGCGGGTGCGCAGTATACGCCACCATTTAAACGGCGGTACCCACTGGCGGATGCTCGTGCCACCGGCGCGTGTTGTAGTGGTAAAGGCCCGGATTAACCTTGGTGGCCGGGTCGCTGTCGGTACCGGGTTCATGGCCTATGAACACTGTTGATGCGACGTTGAGGGTGAGTTGCGTCATCGCGGGATGTAACAGGAACCGTGCATCGTTGGTTGGTCAGTTGGCGATGGTGGTCGACGCCATGCGGTCAGTGAGCTCGACGTACCCCCGGCTAAGTGGGGCCGGATGAAGACCTCTTGCATGATGTGCTGGTGGTACATGTACTTTTCGAGGCGTAGCAATATAAGGTACTGGCTCAAGAACGGGCCGGTCGCCGTGTGCTAAATACTTTTACGAAAGTCCTTAGTTCTTAATTGGCGAATATGGCCTGGGTAGCGTCGGTCCCAACACCAGTAACCGACGGCAGGGCCGGCGAAGCGGGATAAATCAGCGGATTGTGTGCTTGATACAGGAACAGCGCGTAGTCCATGTCTCCCCTGGAATACTTCGATGAAGTGACCGAGCATGGGCAACGTCTGAGTCGCCGAGGATGAGCTTGAGACTGTTACCGGCGGGTGGTTTGGCTAGGATTGCTGTCTTCCAGTCGTGGGCGAATATAGCGCCTTGGAACGTTTCCATACTGAGGATGGTGTTAAGCGTTGGGGGCATCGATGTCCTGTGTCTGGTCCGGCTTATAGTGCTAAGTGCTTATGATGGCGGCCATGAACGCTTCATTTGCCTGCCTGGACAGGCTATGACAATGTTACTAAAAAATGATCCTTCGGACAGGTTTGATGGCTGTCAAGTTTCCTTTTCGAGCGGCATGGTGCAAGGTCAGATGGGATGATTACAATGTGAATAGCTAAGCAGCCAGGAGCGGGGGGATACCAACTGTGCGACAGCATGATCACAAGCACCGACAAGCGGTCCTGTAGGCAGCGCGTGAGCTTCTGGAGGAGAGGTCGCATGTTGGAGCTGTCGGTTAGCACCATTAGCCACCGCGTCGGGGTGACCCGATCCGGCTTCTTACTTCCTATTTCGACTCCAAGTACGCTGTGCTTGCCAAGATTCTGGCGAAGGCAGCCGAAGAACTCGAAAAGTCCACCTAATATTTCGTCCCCCGTCGGTCGGGCGAATCACTCGAGCAGTTCGCCAAGCAAATGGTGGGCAGTGCCGCCGTTGTCTACGCACACAACGACTCGGTGATGACGGCCTGTAATCATCTGTCGTCCGCCACACCGATATTGAGATCCAACATATTTTCGAACGGCAATTTGAAGTGGTGCTTTGCTAGATCATTGATTTACTCGAGGCGCGGGGATCGCGCATCCGATCTGTGCAGACATCTCGGCATTGATCCGTACGCTTGGCGGGTCCGGCCGCGCTGATGCTGACCGGTTAACCTATGCTGATCGGTTGCGACAGTGGTGTGGTACGGGGCGCTGCGTGCGGGTGCTCGAGCAGGTGTGGCTAAACGTTCTATGGTGCGGCGGCCAAAGGTAAGCCATGGTGAAGACGGCACAATATTTCGTGGGGAAGCGGTGTTTTGTCACCGGCGCGGCTAGTGGTATTGGCCGAGCCACCGCATTGCGGCTCGCCGCCTACGGTGCTGAGCTGTATCTGACCGACCGCCACTGCGATGGTTTGGCCCAAACCGTGTCCGAAGCACGGGCTCTCGGTGCACAGGTCCCCGAGTATCGTGCCCTGGACATTTCCGACTACGACGAGGTGGCGGCATTCGGCGCTGACATCCACGCAAGGCATCCCAGCATGGATATCGTGATGAATATCGCTGGCGTCTCGGTCTGGGGGACTGTTGACCGACTCACCCACGACCAGTGGAGCAACGTGGTCGCGATCAACCTGATGGGACCGATCCACATCATCGAGACGTTCGTGCCGGCGATCCTGGCCGCCGGCCGGGGTGGGCATTTGGTCAATGTCTCTTCGGCGGCTGGGCTGGTCGCCCTGCCCTGGCATGCGGCCTACAGTGCCAGCAAGTACGGATTGCGCGGACTTTCTGAGGTGCTGCGCTTCGACCTAGCCCGGTACCGCATCGGGGTGTCGGTTGTGGTGCCCGGTGCGGTACGGACGCCGCTAGTCGATACTATCGAAATTGCCGGGGTTGACCGCCAGGACCCGAGGTTCAGTCGATGGGTTGACCGCTTCCGTGGTCATGCTGTGTCAGCGGAAAGGGCCGCCGAGAAGATCTTGGCCGGGGTCGCAAAGAACCGGTACCTGATCTACACCTCGCACGATATTCGGGTGCTGTATGGGTTCAAGCGGCTGGCGTGGTGGCCGTACGGAGTGGTGATGAAGCAAGTCAACGTAGTTTTCACGCGGGCACTTCGGCCCAGTCCGGCGACGATGCGGTGCGTGGAGCCGATCAAGGTGGGGGTGTACTCCCAGCCGCGCAGCGGTGAGGGGGGCAAGTCGGGCAATTGAACCCGGACCGATACCATGCTGACGCTACGGGGGCGTCTCGAGTTCGAGCCGCCTACCGAGTAATCGGATCGGGCGGTCCAGCTACGCCATAAACCCAGTACGCGCAATGTCGCGGTGGTGGTGGTGTTGGGATGGTGTGGTGTGCGCGTCTAACTTGCGGATCTTGTTGTTGGCGTAGAAAATTGCGGTGAGCACGGTGACCGCCACTTGGGTTACTGTTCGAGATGAAGCTACCACATTGGTCAGCGCTCGCTGCACTAATTCCTTTACCGCCAAATCCATTTCGATTCGTTCAGTGAGGTCACGTGGAAAGGTGACTATGTGGCTGCAAGAGTGCGGAATCCATGATTGTGCACTTGACCGCGGTGTGGCCACCCCCTCAGCGAGCAGCGGCAGACACAAGCCGGTTAGCGGACCGAAGGTGGAAGTCAGCAACTCGCTGTCGCTGTGTACAAGCTGCCGCGCCGTTATTCTCCCAAGGGCTTCAAGATTTTTCGCGATCCTAGGCTCGACTATCCCACAGTCCACAATTTTTCGACAGGTCGGGTGGCTGTCAGGGTCATCCCGTTCGCGTAGGTGATGGTAAAGATCCCGGCCGGTTTCGCCAAGCCAGTGGAGACCTTGACATGCTGTTTGTTGTCGCTGATGGCCGACTTAGCAGGATAGCCCGGTTTCCGAGAAGATGACGGCGTGGATGTGGCTCGGTACCTTCAGTGTCCTGAGCTGTCTCGGCTGCGGTCAACTCGGCATAAGCTTCGTCCAGCCCCAGACCTCTGCCCGGGTGTACCAAGTCGCGCAACAATTCCATAACGTGGTCGTAGGCGGCCGGATCGGACCCTAAAAATGTGGCCGGGGCAGCACCGAGCGGACGGCCGTAGTGACCTACTCGTGTGCACAACCGAATTCGCGGGTCTCATGTTAGTCGCAGGTGACGATCTTGAGGTGGTTCGGTTGAGGTTGAATAGTCGGCGCCGACGACGACTGACAGCTCGGTCACTTCGTAGTGGTAGCGAAGCTCGACCGACGCCAAAAATTGGTCGAGGTAGACATCGCAGGACCGAGTTAGTCACTGTCCGCACAGCTTGCGCACCAGACTCTCCCACGCCTGGCCCAAAGTTTCCAGGTGTGACTGCTATAGTTCAATTGATGTTCTACGTAGTCGGCGTCGAGCAGCGCTAGCAGGGCGTCGGTCTGGCCATCGAGGTTGCCAGTGTTCTTTGCTGACTGCAAAAGTACCCGCACATGGGTGCGCTACACCGCGGCCGCCCTAACGTGGCGGGTAAGCGGGTCGCGGTTGGCTGCCAACAGCACAGCGCGTGGTGGGTATGGGCGAAGCAGATCCGCTCTCGTCTGAACGCGACTAGTCGATCCATAGGGGCGCATCGGGTCCAACGGCAGCGCTCCGAATAGGAACATGTCTGATAGGAACGTCTGCTGGCTAGCGCGCTCGTCCGCTTCGAGCAGCACCATCATCAGGCTGGCTCGGCTGTCGAACTGGCTGAATAGCGTGTCTTTGCCGACGCCGACGTCGTCCATGGTGACAGCATCCGCACCGTGTGTGGTGACCAAGCGGTGGGCCACCTGCAACAATAGTGCGCGATTACGGGCCGCGTCACTGCGCTCTTGTGGGAGCTCTGCTGAAGCGGACAGAGCCAATTCTATTCAATCGCTCGCCATGGATCCCATAAATTGTACTGTAACGTGGTTGGAAAAAACGGACCGTAGGTCCCTTTTGTATATCCAAGGCTGAAGGTCAGCCCATGGCCTACGAAGAGAATGGAATGGTGCCGGAGGACTCTAACATCAACGTCTTAGTGTAGTGGAAGCCTGTGCGTAGCGTCGATCAACCACCTTATGGCCGACTTGGACATAAGGGTTGCCCCCGGACGGCTTCACCGTCACGGTGGTTGAGGGGCTGGGGGCGTTGCCGTTGTATAATGATAATGAGGACATCGACATACCGACACTTGTGCCGGTTTCGGTGACGGCGTTGCGAGAAGTCGCAACTGACGAGGATAGTGTCCTGGTTGTCATCCCGGAATACAACGGCAGTACCCTCGCGATGGTCAAGAATGCGGTCGACTAGCTGTCACGACCATTTGGCGATGGCGCGGTGAAGAACAAGCCGCTAGTGGTGTTGTGTCAGTGGATCAATACGGTGGTGTGTGGGCGCGCGACGAGGCGCACAAGTCGTTCGGCATAGCCAGCTCGAACGTGATCGACGAAATTACGTTGTCCGTGCCGTTTCTGTCCTTGGCGGGCAAGGCTCCCGCGGACAGCCGCGAGATTTATGCAAAGCTGTGTGACATCGTCGGTAAGCTTGCTGCCCAGGTGAGCTGGACACATTGGGTGAGCGGCAGAGCCGCCAGTTGCCGTTGGCAGCTTTGCTGGCTACAAGGGGCGTGCCGTTGACACCAGTCTTGTCGGTGGCCAGTGCTATACCGATGCGGATGGGCGCCTGTGGTGATTGTTGGGCGACTATATGTAAGTTCCGACACGCCGGATGGTTCGCAGGGCATGGCTGACTACCAGGGAATTTCGTAACTGTTGTTCAGAACATCTTGTATCTATTCTCCTTGCCACCCACTAGGTGTAGTGTTTTAAGGTGCCGGCAGATCCCAGGTTCACTACGCTAACCAGGCAGGTGATCGTTCCAGAATCGGTATCGCCAGGTCAGGTGATGTGGGCGGCCGCACGACGGGAATCTTGGGGCTTGGCGGACCGCTGAACACAGCACACGTTGTACCTGAGTAGTTGCCAGTCCATATAGCCTTTCCAACTTTCGCAAAGGAGCGGTATTTCTGTGATGAACATCACCGTGTACACCAAGCCCGCGTGTGTGCAGTGTAGTGCCACTTACAAGGCGCTGGATAAACAAGGTATCCCCTACCAGACGGTCGACATCAGCCTCGATTCTGAGGCGCGTGACTACGTGATGGCGTTGGGTTACTTGCAGGCGCCGGTTGTGGTGGCCGGAAACAACCACTGGTCGGGTTTCCGGCCCGATCGCATCAAGGCACTCGCCGGGGCCGTGCTGACCGCGTAGCCAGATGACTATAGGTAAGGAGGTTGCGGTGCAGGCGCACAACTTGGTCTATTTCTCTTCGGTGTCGGAGAATACTCATCGCTTCGTGCAGAAGCTGGGTGTTCCCGCCATGCGGATACCATTGCATAGTCGTATCGAGGTCAGCGATCCCTATGTATTGGTGTTGCCCACGTATGGTGGCGGCCGGACCGCTCCGGATCTTCAAGCAGGCGGCTATGTCCCCAAGCAGGTCATCGCCTTTTTGAACAACGAGTACAATCGAGCACTAATATGCGGGGTGGTCGCGGCCGGCAACACCAACTTCGGCGCAGAATTTTGCTATGCCGGCGATGTCGTTGCTCGCAAATGCGGTGTTCCCTACCTCTACCGCTTCGAATTGATGGGTACCGAGGACGACGTCACTGCTGTCCGAGCGGGCTTGGCCAATTTGTGGAAGGAACATTAGGTGCCACCAACCGCCACTGCAGAGCCGGTAACCGCCAGCACTCACATGTTGTCCAATGAAACAGACTACCACGCGCTCAACGCGATGTTGAATCTGTACGATGCGGACGGCAAGATCCAATTCGACAAGGACGTACTCGCGGCCCGCCAATTCTTCCTGCAGCATGTCAATCAGAACACGGTCTTTTTCCATAACCAGGACGAGAAGCTGGACTATCTGATCCGCGAGAATTACTACGAGCGTGAGGTGCTCGATCAGTACTCGCGTAACTTTGTCAAGTCGCTGCTGGATCGTGCCTACGCCAAGAAGTTTCGGTTCTCAACGTTTCTTGGTGCGTTCAAGTATTATACCTCTTACACGCTGAAGACGTTCGACGGGAAGCGGTATTTAGAGCGCCTCGAAGACCGGGTCTGCATGGTCGCACTCACGTTGGCGGCCGGTGACACCGGCTTGGCCGAGAAGCTCGTCGACGAGATCATCGACGGCCGATTCCAGCCAGCTACCCCAACTTTTTTGAACTCGGGCAAGAAACAACGCGGCGAACCGGTGAGCTGTTTTTTGCTGCGCATTGAGGATAACATGGAGTCGATCGGGCGATCGGTCAACTCCGCGCTACAGCTATCCAAGCGTGGCGGAGGAGTTGCTTTGCTGCTGAGCAACATTCGTGAGCATGGTGCACCGATCAAGAACATCGAACACCAGTCTTCGGGCGTAATTCCGATCATGAAGTTGCTTGAAGATGCGTTCTCGTATGCCAATCAGTTGGGCGCCCGCCAAGGCGCTGGTGCGGTGTACCTGCATGCTCATCACCCTGACATCTACCGCTTCTTGGACACTAAGCGGGAGAATGCCGACGAGAAGATCCGGATCAAGACGCTGAGCCTGGGGGTGATAATTCCCGACATCACCTTTGAGCTGGCTAAGCGTAACGAAGACATGTACCTGTTCTCGTCGTACGACGTCGAGCGGGTTTACGAGGTGCCGTTCGCCGATATTTCGGTGACTGAGAAGTATTATGAGATGCTCGATGACGCACGCATCCGCAAGACCAAGATCAAGGCGCGGGAGTTTTTCCAGAAGCTGGCCGAGCTGCAGTTCGAGTCCGGTTACCCCTATGTCATGTTCGAGGACACGGTGAACCGGGCCAACCCCATTGAAGGTAAGATCACTCACTCGAATCTATGCTCGGAGATCCTGCAGGTGTCCACGCCGTCGTTGTTTAACGACGACTTGTCGTATGCCAAAGTGGGCAAGGACATTTCATGTAACCTGGGATCGCTGAACATTGCCAAGACGATGGACTCACCGGATTTCGCGCAGACGGTTGAGGTGGCGATTCGCGCGTTGACTGCGGTGAGCGACCAGACGCACATCAAGTCGGTGCCCTCGATCGAGCAGGGTAACAATGATTCCCACGCGATCGGGCTGGGGCAGATGAACCTGCATGGCTACTTGTCCCGTGAAGGAATCTTCTACGGTTCCGAAGAGGGAGTCGATTTCACCAACATTTACTTCTATACGGTGTTGTTTCACGTGTTGCTGGCTTCGAACTCTATCGCGATCGAACGAGGTACCTTCTTCAAAGGTTTCGAGCGGTCCAAGTACGCGTCGGGAGAGTTCTTCGACAAATACATCGAGCAGACGTGGGAGCCGAAGACCGATAAAGTGCGTCAGTTATTCGCTGAGGCAGCGATCCGTATTCCGACCCAAAACGACTGGAAGCGGCTGAAGGAGTTGGTGGTCGCACACGGCATCTACAACCAGAACCTGCAGGCGGTGCCGCCGACCGGATCGATCTCCTATATCAACCATTCGACGTCGTCGATCCACCCGATCGTGTCGAAAGTTGAGATCCGTAAGGAAGGAAAAATTGGCCGAGTTTACTATCCGGCGCCCTATATGACCAATGACAATCTGCAGTACTACCAGGACGCTTATGAGATCGGGTACCAGAAGATCATCGACACATACGCGGCGGCCACCCAGCACGTCGACCAAGGGCTCTCACTGACGTTGTTCTTCAAAGACACCGCCACCACCCGGGACGTGAACAAGGCGCAGATTTATGCGTGGCGCAAGGGAATCAAGACGCTGTATTACATTCGGCTGCGGCAGATGGCGCTGGAAGGCACCGAAGTCGAGGGCTGCGTGTCTTGCACGCTGTAAGTTCCTCGGTTCCTCGCGAGTATGGATACTGCGACGCGATACGTCCGTGACCCGTCGCAGTATCCATACCCGCAAGCCGTTGAAGTGGTCGGGCTGTGCGGGTCAGCATGTGCGATCCGGTAAGGTATTTGACGTGGGGAGAATTAGCCTATCCTATCCCAGCATGAAACCCGGGGTGAAGATCGACGCACGCAGTGAACGTTGGCGTGAACACCGTAAGAAGGTGCGCGGCGAAATCGTCGATGCGGCTTTCCGCGCTCTCGACCGGCTGGGGCCTGAGGTCAGTGTGCGGGAAATCGCCGAAGAGGCCGGAACCGCTAAGCCCAAGATCTACCGGCACTTCACCGACAAGTCCGATCTGTTCGAAGCTATCGGCATACGTCTGCGTGACATGCTGTGGGCGGCGATCTTTCCGGCTATCGACTTAGCTACCGACTCGGCTCGCGAAATCATCCGGCGCAGCGTCGACGAATATGTCAGCCTCGTCGACAAACATCCCAATGTGTTGCGGGTTTTCATCCAAGGCCGTTTCTCGGCGCAGTCCGAGGCAACAGTTCGGACCCTCGACGAAGGCCGCGAAATCACCCTGACCATGGCCGAGATGTTCAACAACGAGCTGCGGGAAATGGAGCTAAACCGCGCGGCTAGCGAACTTGCCGCGTTCGCCGCCTTCGGATCGGTTGCGTCGGCCACAGAGTGGTGGTTGGGTCCCGAACCCGATAGCCCGCGGCGGATGCCACGTGAGCAGTTCGTCGCGCATCTGACGATCATCATGATGGCCGTCATCGTCGGAACCGCAGAGACGCTTGGCATCTCGATGAATCCTGATCGGCCGATCCACGATGCGGTACCACTCGATCGCTCCGCGAGCTGAGCATTGACGGTGTTGACATCGTTACGATGATCGAAAAATCATATTGAAATTTGTGTACGATACCCCGGGTACCGGATATTTGTGACAGCTAGATGCCTAGGCTAAAAATGCGCATGTCGCGCACAGGTTTCCATAGGAAGACTGATCCAACGTGACAAATGCCGGGACTCGACCGGACACTCATGCCGAGCTGGGGATCGAGGGTCATCAGTTGGTGCATACCCGTGCTCTCATTATTGGTACCGGGTTTTCTGGTCTGGGGATGGCGATTGCGTTGCAACGGCAAGGCGTCGACTTGGTGATCCTGGAAAAAGTCGACGACATCGGCGGTACGTGGCGGGACAACAGTTACCCCGGCTGTGCATGCGACATCCCATCTCACCTGTATTCCTTCTCATTCGAGCCCAAGCCAGATTGGAAACACTTGTTTTCCTACCAACCTGAGATCTGGGACTACCTCAAGGGAGTGACCGAGAAATACGAACTGCGTCGTTACATAGTTTTCAACTCGCTGGTAGATCGTGGCCACTGGGACGAGGACGAGTACCGGTGGCATGTGTTCACTTCCGATGAGCGAGAATACGTTGCCCAGTTCTTGATCTCGGGGGGCGGTGCGCTGCATATCCCGTCGATCCCTGACATCGAAGGCCGTGACGAATTCCGCGGCACCGCTTTCCATTCCGCGCACTGGGATCACGGTGTGGATTTGACTGGAAAGCGGGTGGCGATGATCGGGACTGGCGCCAGCGCGATCCAAATCGTGCCGGAGATCGTCTACCAGGTTGCCGAACTCCAACTCTATCAACGCACCCCACCCTGGGTGGTGCCGCGCATTAACGTAGAATTGCCATTGTGGCTGCAGCGTGTTCTGACGAATGTTCCGGGACTACGGGCCTTGCTGCGTGCCGGTATCTACTGGGCGCATGAGGCGTTGGCGTACGGCATGACAAAGCGACCGAACACACTCAAGGTCATCGAAGCTCTCGCCAAATGGAACATCCGCCACTCGGTGAAAGACCCCGAGCTGAGTCGTAAGCTAGTTCCGCACTACCGCGTCGGGTGCAAGCGAATCCTGAATTCTTCCAGTTATTAACGGGCGGTCGCTAACCCGAAGACTGAATTTAGTGACCGAGGCCATAAGCCGAATCACGCGCGACGGAATCGTCACTGTCGACGGTACTGGCCGTGCGTTCTTCCGAGAAGTGGACGTGATCGTCTACGGTACCGGTTTTCATGCCACCGAGTCCTACACCTATGTCCAGATCAAAGGATGCCACGGTGAGGATTTGGTAGATCGCTGGAACCGTGAGGGCATTGCCGCTCACCGCGGGATCACCGTCGCTGATATGCCTAATTTGTTCTTCTTGCTGGGACCTAACACCGGACTAGGGCACAACTCCGTCGTGTTCATGATCGAATCCCAAATCCGCTACGTCGTCGACGCGATCGCGACGTGCGATCGGTTAGGCGCACAGGCGCTGGCTCCGACGCGTGCTGCGCAGGACCGTTTCAACGACGAACTGGAAGGCAATCTGGCTAACTCGGTGTGGAACAGCGGCGGTTGCAGTAGCTGGTATCTCGATGAACATGGCAAGAACACCGTGCTTTGGGGCAGTTACACTTGACAGTACTGGGGTGGGACCCGCTCGGTCAAGCCCACGGAGTACCAATTCTTTGGAGTGGGGATGGGCATCGCACCGGCATGCGCCGCTCACGGTGGCTAATTAGGTGGCTGGGCTAGTCGACACGCAAAACACTACTTCTTGTGTTGCGGCGTTATGTCGGACCCCAAGGGTAGTGTTTAAGGTCTAAGTACAGTAAGAAGACTGTCAGCTGACTAGAGCGTGTGAAGTGGGGTTTTGTTGACTGGGAAGATGAAGCTAATTGACCGCGTTTCGGCGATTAATTGGAACTGGCTGCAAGACGACAAGGACGCCGAGGTCTGGGACCGGCTGACTGGAAACTTCTGGCTGCCCGAGAAGGTGCCGGTGTCCAACGATCTCCCGTCGTGGGGCACGCTGACTGCTAGTGAAAAGCAGCTGACAATGCGGGTGTTCACCGGTTTGACGCTGCTCGACACGATCCAAGGCACGGTCGGAGCGGTCAGCCTTATTCCTGATGCGCTAACGCCGCATGAGGAAGCCGTCTACACCAACATTGCATTCATGGAGTCGGTGCACGCCAAGAGCTACAGTTCGATCTTTTCCACGCTGTGCTCGACAGCGGAGATCGACGAAGCGTTTCGCTGGTCGGAGGAGAACAACAACCTGCAGCGCAAAGCTAAGATTGTGATGGAGTACTATCGAGGCGACGAACCGCTCAAGCGCAAGGTGGCCTCCACCTTGCTCGAAAGCTTCCTGTTTTACTCTGGGTTCTACCTGCCGATGTACTGGTCAAGTCGGGCCAAGCTGACCAACACCGCTGATATGATTCGGCTGATCATCCGCGACGAAGCAGTCCACGGTTACTATATCGGCTACAAATTTCAGCGTGGCTTGGTGTTGGTCGACGACGCCAGGCGGGCAGAACTCAAGGAATACACCTACGAATTGCTCTTTGAGCTCTACGACAACGAGGTGGAATACACCCAAGATCTCTACGACAGAGTCGGGTTGACCGAAGACGTCAAGAAGTTCTTGCGCTACAACGCAAATAAGGCGTTGATGAACCTTGGCTACGAGGCGCTGTTCCCGCGGGACGAGACCGACGTGAACCCGGCGATCCTGTCGGCCTTGTCTCCCAACGCCGATGAGAATCATGACTTTTTCTCCGGCTCGGGGTCGTCGTATGTGATCGGGAAAGCCGTCGTCACTGAGGACGAGGACTGGGACTTCTAAAGGTCGCAGTTCAGCTGCTTTACCTTCAGGTCTACTCGCCTGATCCAGCAAACTCCTGATCGGTTAGTCTTCGGTTCCGAAGCCATCCATTTGTGGCGATACGCGCTTGCCCGCTGGGTGAGCTGTGCCGGAGGCGAAGTAGCGCATCGCGGATTGATCCGGTCACCGCTTGACGGACATAGTGGATCTCCTAAGAGGTTTCCGGGGCATCTGTCTATTTGAGATAGACGCTCGGCCAAGGATAGGTCGTGGTAGGGCCACATCGATTGGGTCAGTCAGCGTGCCTGAGGGTGTTGGTCTGTTTGCCGAATTACCATTGGCGACAAGCAGTCCCAAGGGGAGCAGGTCCATCGAGCTCTGAGAGTGCAGAGAGTTGTTGCACAAGTACCGGCTCACACTGAGACCATGGTCGTCGCTGCTTCCTGAACAACGCTCAACTGTTCGGCTATGAGACGAATGCTGACCATTGCCGCACGTTGCCTCTGTTCAGGCCGCTTTGGTCCACCTTCGTCAATCGGTTCTCCCCACTCCGCGTCGGGCCATCACTGCTTTCTCAAGCTTATCTGCGAGTTGAGCGTCATTCTTGCGATGTTTGTGGTTGTCGGTCATATCATCCTCTCCCCTCCAGAGCCCCTTTACTTAATCTCATAGCCTTCGCTACTTGCGAGATGTAATAGGACGAACTACGTGGCGAGTCTCGTTGTAAATTACTGCGGCAACAATCGACCGATGTCCGTTTATACACTCTACCATCAAATACGTGGCAGTTCGGTCTTTCTTATTTGCTACCCAGCGGGGACGGTTCTCAAATACTTGGTAGAATTTGACGACCGACATCCCCATGGGCAGTGACATGCTCCTTGTTGCCTCATTGATTTCAAGAATTTCGGCGTCAACTAGGCGATTTCACCACCATTCCTGACGGTCATACCGCTGGTTTTGATGCGGTATGACCGCAATAAGTGACATTCGTCTTTATATTAGGTGAGCTAGCGATGGAAGTAACCGGGCTCTTGTGGAATCATGCCGAAGCCGTGAACAACATGCTGTTTGTTCTCGGGAGGAGGCATAGACCAAGCGGTTATTCAGCCGTACCAACCCGGATCCTGGCAGGTATCCTCTAAAGTCTTGGTATTTGAAGTCCTGTGGACTGCCATGAACCAAGCATATTCCGTACATGTCACCCTGGAGCACGCTGACGGACAGCCTGTCGAAATGTCTCACCAGTTCAGACACCCGTTGAACCGTTCTGTGTCGACCTCAAATTTTAGGTTGGTCGGCCGCCACAACTCGTGGTTGGGACAAGCCAAACACTGTAGATTCATTAGGAATAAACGTTCCAGTGCTCCCGCTGGAAAAGCTCGGACAATATAACTTATAACTTTATAATTTATAACTTTGTTGTAGCCGTTGATGGTTCCAAGGAAAAGCGCTTGCATTACCGACAGTTGGCCAACCGGGTGTTATGTTGAGTCACGGCTTGTGCCTACAGATCTACCCGCAGTTGTTGATATGTCTTCGTCTCTGGCTAGCCGTTGGCTGGCATCTCAGGATTCGTCCATGCTGACTGAAGTCAGTTCATGGCGAATCCGCGCCGACGTCACAGCCTTACAAACTTGATATGTTTATGACGAAGCGGTACCGCACGTCGCTTGCCAGCACTCGTTCATAGGCTTCGTTGATGTAGTCCGGTTCGATGAGCTCTATTTCCGGTGTAACACTATGTTCAGCACTGAAATTCATCATCTCCTGGGTTTCGGTGATCCCGCCGATGTTCGACCCAGCTAGGCTGCGCCGCATGAGTGCCAGCGCGAATGCCGGCACCAACATCGGGTGCTCGGGAATGCCCAGCTCGACGAGCGTCCCGTTGACATCAAGCAGGTTCAGGTATTTGCCGAGATCCAGATTCGCCGAGACGGTGTTCAAAATCAGGTCGAAACTGCCACGTAGTTTGCGGAAGGTGTCGGGATCGGCAGTTGCGTAATAGTTGCTGGCGCCCAGCTGCAGTCCGTCCTCCATCTTCTTCAGCGACTGGGACAGCACCGTCACTTCACAGCCCATCTTTCTGCCCAGCTTGACACCCATGTGCCCGAGACCGCCCAAACCGATGATTGCGAGCCGCGTGCCCGGCTTAGCATTCCAATGCCTAAGCGGTGAGTAGAGCGTGATGCCCGCGCACAGCAGCGGTGCGGCGGCGTCCAGCGGTAGCGCATCGGGTATGTGTACGACAAAGTTCTCGTCGACGACGATTGCCTGGCTGTAGCCGCCTTGTGTTGACTGGCCGTCTGTGCCGATCGAGTTGTAGGTAAAGGTCGCGCCCCGTTTACAGTACTGCTCGATGCCAGCTAGGCAGCTGCTGCATTCACCGCAAGAGCCCACCATGCAGCCCACGCCGACGCGGTCGCCCACCTTGTGCTTGGTGACCTCAGTGCCCACCGCGGTCACCACGCCAGCGATCTCATGGCCTGGTACCACAGGGTAATTCGGTTGGCCCCACTCAGCTTTTACGGTGTGGATATCGGAGTGGCAGATACCGGCGAACTTGATCTGGATTGCTACGTCGTGCGGACCCGGGGCGCGGCGGTTGATGGTGACCTTGGTTAGCGGTTCGGTCGCCGACGTGGCGGCGTAAGCGGAGACGGTAGTCATGGCACCTAATCTTCTCTTTCTTCTGTGTTTTGACACGTGTGACTTCATTAGCTGTGAATACCGAAAGCTTATCTCTGCCCCCTCAATCGGGGTAAGTAATTAGGTCGATGGTGGTGACTCGCTAGCCCGGCTTTACCGCGCTTGCGCTCATCACTAGCTCCTTGCATCTGAAGTTCGTTTTATTAATTTGTTGAAAGCCGCCACCGGTGACTACCGCGACATTGACAAAGCTGCGGTGACATGCCCTGAAGAATGTCGCTGTGATCTTATTCACTGTGAATATTCAACGAACTTCAGGCTTACAATGTTAATTGATTGGTGCGTTGATCCACCTCAGGTCATCGACGATGCCGCGGGCCGCGATCAAGCCCTCACCGGTCTGCCACACTTCATCGTTGACGATGAAGATACGGTTGTCATGATTGGCGGACAGCTTGCGCCACGGGCCGCTGTCGAGCACGGTGGCGGCGCGCTTTGCGACTGCCGGTGAGGTGCACGATACGTAGATGATGTCGGCGTCAACCGCGGAGAAATCCGGCTCCTTCGCGAGATCAGCATCGGTGATCCCGCTCTGAATATAAGCCTGGTCGGTGAATCGCTGTGACGTGGGCCGGTCCACTCCGACCGCGGTTAGCACGCGGGCCGGGAAATTATTGGATCCGTAAACCCGCATAGTGTTGGTGGTCAGCTGGACGATGGACACTTGGTAGTGGGTTGCGTCATGAGTGGCCCCGATCTGGGTGGCCCGTTGGGAGAAGCCGTTGATCAGTGTTTCTACGGCATCGTTGCGCGCCGTGGCAGCGCCGACACCACGAAGGTTGTCTTCCCACGTTGCGCCCGGTGCTGCTGCTGTGAACACCGTCGGGGCGATCGCCGTTAGCTGCGGATATAATTGCGGCGTCAACTCTTGAGAGCCCAGAATCAGATCTGGTTGAGTAGCCGCAATAGCGCTCAGGTCCGGGGCCCTGCGGGTACCGACGCCGGGCAGGCCATGCACGGTTTTGCCCAGGTAGGAGGGCTGGCTTACGGAGTCGTTCGGCAATGCGGCGGCGGCGACTCGGTATTGCAAGCCAAGCGCGCACAGCGCATCGAGCTGGTCACCGGCCAGCACCACGATGCGCTGTGCTTCAGCTGGCACCTGGACCACATCTGGTTTGACTCCCGCGACGTTGTGGGCCGGCCGTGTCGGCGGCCCCGGATCAACCGTCGCTGGCTCTGGTGCGCAGGCTTGGTCCGGCCGGCGCTCATTTCCGATCACAGTGGCTCCCGCGATTTGGGTGGTGGGGGTGAGCAGCGACCGGGTGGGTGACGATGGTTTGCTTCCGGGCTGTCCCGACCCGCAACCGCTACCCACTGCTATTACCGCCGCCGCTACTGTGACGATGGCCCTGGTGGGTAGCAATAGGTGTTGTATTGCGACGGATAGCACGCGTTCGACCGTAACATCCGGCCAGCGCGGTTCCGGTGACGCTGCGTGCCGCACCGACTCGGTGAGGCATATACGACAGTTTTGTCGGATCAGATCTACCGCCCACCTGTTCGGGGGCTAAAATTACAGTCTGTAATGCAATGCGTAGTGTGCGCCCCTGTCCGGAATGGATGTTTTGGAGGAGCTGTTGACAGCCGAAGCGCTCTCGTCGGGAGAACTCAAGGCCATCCGTCCATACCCGGCCCGCACTGGTCCCAAAGGGAACCTCGTATATAAGCTGATCACCACTACCGATCACAAGATGATCGGTATCATGTACTGTGTTGCCTGCTTCATCTTCTTCTTTGTGGGCGGCTTGCTGGCGTTGCTGATGCGTACCGAGTTGGCCGCACCTGGCTTGCAGTTCTTGTCCAATGAACAGTTCAACCAGCTGTTCACCATGCACGGCACGATCATGTTGCTTTTCTATGCCACCCCTATAGTGTTTGGCTTTGCCAACCTGGTGCTGCCGCTGCAAATCGGTGCACCCGACGTGGCATTCCCACGGCTGAATGCCTTTTCGTTCTGGTTGTTCTTGTTCGGCGCCGCCATCGGGATGGCCGGTTTCATCACACCAGGTGGGGCCGCCGACTTCGGCTGGACCGCCTATACGCCGTTGACCGACGCCATCCACTCTCCCGGTGTCGGCGGCGACCTGTGGATTATGGGTTTGATTGTCGCCGGTTTGGGCACCATCTTGGGTGCGGTTAACATGATCACCACCGTGGTCTGCCTGCGCGCGCCCGGGATGACGATGTTCCGGATGCCGATCTTCACCTGGAATATCTTGGTGACATCGATCCTGGTGCTGATTGCGTTCCCCCTGCTCACTGCTGCGCTTTTTGGGTTGGCCGCCGACCGGCATCTGGGAGCTCACATCTACGACGCGGCCAACGGCGGAGTGCTGTTGTGGCAGCACCTGTTCTGGTTCTTCGGCCACCCCGAAGTTTACATCATCGCGCTGCCGTTCTTCGGGATCGTCTCAGAGATCTTCCCGGTCTTTTCCCGCAAGCCCATCTTCGGCTACACCACGCTGGTTTACGCGACGTTGTCTATCGCTGCGTTATCGGTCGCGGTGTGGGCGCACCACATGTTCGCCACCGGTGCTGTTCTGCTGCCGTTCTTTTCGTTTATGACGTATTTGATCGCGGTGCCGACCGGGATCAAATTCTTTAACTGGGTCGGCACAATGTGGAAGGGCCAGTTGACTTTTGAGACGCCGATGTTGTTTTCGGTCGGCTTCGCGGTCACTTTCTTGTTGGGTGGTTTGACTGGCGTGTTGCTAGCCAGCCCGCCGCTGGATTTTCATGTGACTGACAGCTATTTCGTCGTAGCGCATTTCCATTACGTGCTGTTCGGCACTATCGTGTTCTCCACGTTTGCCGGTATCTACTTCTGGTTCCCCAAGATGACCGGTCGGCTGCTTGACGAGCAGCTGGGCAAGCTGCACTTCTGGCTGACGTTCATCGGTTTCCATACCACGTTCTTGGTGCAGCACTGGTTGGGTGACATGGGCATGCCTCGACGCTACGCCGACTATCTGCCCACCGACGGCTTCCAGGGTTTGAATGTTGTCTCGACTATCGGGTCCTTCATCCTGGGTGCGTCGATGTTTCCGTTTGTGTGGAACGTATTTAAGAGTTGGCGCTACGGCGAGGTGGTGACCGTGGACGACCCGTGGGGATACGGCAACTCCCTGGAATGGGCGACCAGTTGTCCGCCGCCGCGGCATAACTTCACTGAGCTGCCCCGGATTCGTTCGGAGCGTCCGGCGTTTGAGCTGCACTACCCGCACATGGTGGAACGATTGCGCGACGAGGCATACGTTGGGCGCCGTCACGCCGAGGAGCTCGTTGAGGTGAGTTTACACTGATACGGCTCGGCTTGGCCGGCGCTGTCAGATGAGTCGCGAGTGAATACGCCACCCAAGGTGTCGGTGCTGATCACTGTCACCGGCGTGGATCAGCCAGGTGTGACGTCAGCGCTCTTCGCGGTGCTTTCGCGGCACGGGGGCGAACTGCTCAACGTCGAGCAGGTGGTAATTCGGGGTCGGCTCACACTGGGTGTGCTGGTGTTGTGCCCGCCGGAAGTTGCCGCTTATACCGCGTTGCGAGATGACGTGCAAGCCGCGATTCGCCGGGTCGGCCTTGATGTCACGATCGAGCGCAGTGACGACTTGCCGATCATCCGGGAACCGTCGACCCACACGATTTTTGTGCTGGGCCGTCCGATTACCGCTCGGGCGTTCGGCGCTGTAGCACGTGAGGTTGCGGCACTGGATGTCAATATCGACGTCATTCGAGGCATCTCCGACTACCCGGTTACCGGGCTGGAGTTGCGAGTCTCGGCGCCGTTGGAAGCCGCGGGATCGCTGCGGACAGCTCTCAACCGGGTGGCTACCGAGGAACATGTCGACGTGGCAGTGGAGGGTTACGGTCTGGCCCGGCGCATCAAACGCCTCATTGTGTTTGACGTCGATTCCACTTTGGTCCAGGGTGAGGTGATTGAAATGCTGGCCGCCCGAGCTGGCGCCCAGGGAACGGTCGCCGCGATCACCGAGGCCGCGATGCGCGGTGAACTGGATTTCGCGGAATCGTTGCAGCAGCGGGTGGCCACCTTGGCGGGACTGCCTGTCACGGTGGTCGATGAGGTGGCCAATCAGTTGCAGCTGATGCCAGGTGCTCGGACCACTCTGCGTACGCTGCGACGGCTGGGGTTTCGTTGCGGGGTGGTGTCCGGAGGCTTTCGGCGGATCATCGAGCCGCTTGCGCACGAGCTGATGCTGGACTTCGTCGCGGCCAATGAGTTAGAGATCGTCGACGGCATACTTACTGGCCGGGTGGTCGGCACAATCGTCGATCGGCCCGGTAAGGCCAAGGCGTTACGCTACTTCTCAGAGCAGGCTGGTGTGCCGATGGAGCAGACCGTTGCCGTCGGTGACGGCGCCAATGACATCGACATGCTGACAGCGGCTGGGCTGGGAATTGCGTTTAACGCTAAGCCGGCGTTGCGTGCCGTCGCCGATGCGTCGTTGAGCCATCCCTACCTGGACACGGTGCTTTTTGTGTTGGGTGTGACACGCGGAGAGATCGAGGCCGCGGACGCGGCCGACGGCGGGGTGCGCCGCGTCGAGATCCCTCCCGACTAGCCGCTTCCCGTGGCGACTTGGTCGAGGCTACCCGGCAACCGTCGCAGCATCGCGGTACGGCACGATGTCCGAGTGTCCCAACTTGGCCCTGAAACTGGCAGCGACGCAGCCGATCCCGATCTGCTGATCGACTTTAAGGACGTATCCCTGCGCTGCGAAGGGCGTGTCCTGGTTGGGCCGCTGGATTGGGCAGTGGAACTCGACGAACGCTGGGTGATTATCGGCCCCAATGGGGCCGGCAAGACGTCGCTGTTGCGCATTGCTGCAGCGGCCGACCACCCGTCGACGGGCGTTGCCTATGTGCTCGGTGAGCGGTTGGGGCGCATAGACATCTCCGAGTTGCGTGCGCGCATTGGCCTGAGTTCGTCGGTTCTGACGCAGCGGGTGCCTAGCAATGAAGTGGTGCGCGATCTCGTGGTGTCGGCGGGCTATGCGGTGCTGGGACGCTGGCGCGAACGGTACGAAGGTGTCGACTACCAGCGAGCGGTCGACATGCTGGAGAGTATGGGTGCCGAACACCTCGCCGACCGCACCTTCGGTACGCTGTCTGAAGGTGAGCGCAAGCGGGTGCTGATCGCCCGGGCATTGATGACTGATCCGGAGCTACTGCTGCTCGATGAACCTGCCGCCAGTCTCGACTTGGGTGCTCGCGAGGAGTTGGTCTCCCGGCTGGCTGATCTGGCCGCCGACGCGTATGCTCCGGCGCTAGTGCTCGTTACCCACCACGTGGAGGAGGTTCCACCTGGCTTTAGCCACTGTCTGCTGCTGTCGGAGGCCAAGGTCGTCGCCGCGGGTTTGCTGTCCGACGTGCTGACAGCAGAAAATCTGTCCACCGCGTTCGGTCAGTCGATCGCTCTGGATGTTATCGACGGGCGCTATTTCGCTCGCAGAGTCCGCGCCCGAGCAGCTCACCGGAGGCAGTTATGACGTCACCGCGACCGGCGGAGACCGTGATGCTGATTCGGGAGATTCCAGATAGTCCAGAGGGCTTGATCGTCTTTTTGATGCGCCGGCACGCAGCGATGGAGTTGGTCGCCCGGGCTATGGTGTTTTCCGGTGGTGGTGTCGACGATCGCGATCGCAACGTCTACATCGCGTGGGCTGGGCCGTTGCTGGCGTGGTGGGCGCAACGGTTCGGCGTTACAGCCGATCTGGTCGAGGCGCTGGTCTGCGCTACCGCTCGCGAGACGTTCGAGGAGACGGGGGTGCTGTTCGCTGGGCCGGTCGGCCGGTCGCTTTCGTCACTGGGCGGCATTGTTACAGACGCTTCGGTGTACGGCGAGGGGCGCCGAGCACTGGCCGACCGGACACTGTCGTTCGCAGACTTCCTGCACCGCGAAAATCTAGTACTGCGATCCGACCTGCTTCGGCCGTGGGTCAATTGGGTTACCCCAGAGGCCGAGCCGACCCGCCGCTACGACACCTACTTCTTCTTTGTGGGGGTGTTGCCGGAAGGGCAGCGCCCCCACGGGGAGAACATCGAATCCGATCGGACGTTTCAGGCGGTGGCCGATGACTTCGCCGCCAACCGTAACTTCCTGCTTCCCCCGAACTGGACACAGCTGGGTGCGCTGATAGGCCACACCGTAGCTGATGTGCTGGCCGTCGAACGTCAGGTTGTTTTCGTTGCGGCCACATCTGGTGAAGCGGGACGACAACTGGGAGATCGAGTTTTTCGACTACGATCGTTACAGCCAGGCGCGGATTTCCGGTGGATCGTCGCGGTAGCCGTAGTGGTGAGCGCAAGCGCGGCGAAGCCGGGCACAGCCGGTAAACACCATCGACTTATGCGCTCGTCATGAGCGAATTCGTCAATATTGTGGTTAGCGACGGCTCGCAGGATGCTGGCCTGGCCATATTGCTCCTCTCGCGACCGCCCACCAACGCGATGACACGCCAGTTTTACAGGGAAATAGCGATGGCCGCCGACGAACTTGGACGTCGCGACGACGTTGCTGCGGTTATATTGTTTGGCGGCCACGATATTTTCTCCGCCGGCGACGACATGCAAGAGCTGCGGACTCTGACCGCGGTGGAGGCTGGCGTCGCTGCTGAGGTCCGCCGTCAGGCTGTTGACGCCGTAGCGACGATCCCGAAGCCGACCGTGGCCGCGATTACCGGATACGCGCTGGGAGCGGGCCTGACGTTGGCCCTGGCTGCCGATTGGCGGGTCAGCGGCGACAACGTGAAGTTCGGCGCTACCGAGATCCTGGCCGACCTGGTCCCGGATGGTGATGGATTGGCCCGACTGACTCGCGTAGCCGGCGTGAGCAGGGCCAAGGACCTGGTGTTCAGCGGGCGCTTCTTTGATGCGGCGGAGGCCTTGGCGTTGGGCCTGATCGACGACATGGTGGCTCCCGACGACGTGTATGACATCGCCGCAGCTTGGGCGCGCCGCTTCCTCGACGGCCTGCCGCATGCGCTGGCCGCTGCCAAAGCTGGCATCAACGAGGTCTTCGATCTGGAACCGGCTGAACGGATCGCTGCCGAACGTCGCCGTTATGTCGAGGTGTTCGCCGCTGCTCAGCCCTCTTTGTTGCTAGGCGGCTGCGACTAGGGTGATCCGGGCGGCTCGTTAGGCTGCCCTTCATGACGAGGAGTACGGAAATCTCTGCAAATGCTGTGCCCAATCCGCATGCTACTGCGGAGCAAGTAGCTGCAGCCCGGAAGGATAGCAAACTCGCCCAGGTGCTCTACCACGATTGGGAAGCTGAAAACTACGACGAGAAGTGGTCGATCTCTTACGACCAACGCTGCGTAGACTACGTGCGGCACTGCTTCGATGCCATCGTGCCTGATGAGCTATTCACCGAACTGCCCTACGACTGTGCCTTGGAACTGGGTTGCGGCACCGGTTTCTTCCTGCTGAACCTGATCCAGTCCGGCGTCGCCCGGCGTGGATCGGTCACCGACCTCTCACCCGGCATGGTCAAGATCGCCACTCGCAACGGTCAGTCGCTTGGACTGGACATCAATGGTCGGGTCGCTGACGCCGAGGGCATCCCGTACGACGACAACACCTTCGACCTGGTGGTGGGGCACGCGGTGCTGCACCACATTCCCGACGTCGAATTGTCGCTGCGTGAGGTGCTGCGGGTGCTGAAGCCGGGCGGCCGATTTGTGTTCGCGGGCGAGCCCACCGACGTTGGAAACCGATACGCCCGTGTCTTTGCGGACTTAACGTGGAAGGTTACCATCCGCGTGGTGCAGTTGCCTGGGTTGAGTGCCTGGCGTCGTACGCAGGTCGAGATCGACGAGAACTCGCGTGCGGCGGCTTTGGAGTGGGTGGTCGACTTGCACACTTTCGAACCGAAAGTTTTGGAGACAATGGCGACCAACGCCGGCGCTGTGCAGGTGAAGACCGTCACCGAGGAGTTCACTGCCGCGATGCTGGGCTGGCCGCTGCGCACCTTCGAGTCGACGATGCCGCCGAGCAAACTTGGCTGGGGCTGGGCACGTTTCGCATTCACCAGCTGGAAGACCTTGAGCTGGGTAGATGCCAACGTGTGGCGGCGGGTCATACCGAAGAGCTGGTTTTACAACATTATTATCACCGGGGTTAAACCTTCCTGAGTGTTGTCCTGACTTTCAAGCTCGATGACGTCAGCTACCGTCCTGGTCGCAATTGGGTGCCGCGGTGCTTAGAGACGTCGACGAATTCGAGCTGACCGACACCACCCGGATTGCCGCCGCCGCTGCGGTACGGGCTAGGTTCGGTGACCGTGCCCCTATCCTGGTGGAGATAACACTACTGTGCGGCAGCGTCCTCGACAAGCTGGCCGGGTTAGGCGATATCTCAGCTGGCTGTTCACCGACGAGGCATTTCAATAGGTGACTGCCGCGCCCGGCGGCCCTGAACCGGGCGAAATGGCTGTTAGATCGTGTCGTTCACGGTGCGGCCTGCTCTATCGGCACAGAATGCGCTGCGTTACGCAGCTCCGCCCACCGAACGGTGGGCGTGCTCTTCATCGGCGCAGCACTCACCTGGAGCGTGTTCCGCAATCATCGCGAGGTCAAGGCCTGTACATAGCTGCGACGGTTCCCGGGCTCTGCTGTCTTGTGTCTGTGGCGGTGAGTTGTTCGGTTGGTTTCATAGGTGGTGGGTGAAATGGCTGTTTTTGCGTTTTATGACTGGCCGATATGTTCGGTAGTCGTGGGGGGCAGCCCGGAATCCTGTTGACGTGTTTTGCTGTGTTGCGGGGTTTTTGTTGGTGGGTGGCTGACTGCCTGCTTTCGATGAGGCTTCGTGTGCTTTGCCGCAGTGGACACGATTAGCGCGGCGCACGTAAGCATGTCGGTGGTGGATGCTGCTTGGTCTACATGTTGATGATGCCAGGGGCTGGGCACCTGGGCTGTGCTGAAGGCGATATCGATGCAGGCGTGAGTGTGAGGATAGTTGTTAGCGCCGCGGGGTAGGGGCGTTTTAGTGTGCATGTCATGGCCTTGAGGTGTCGGCGTGGTCAATGTGGCCGCACCTGAACAGGCACGTCCCCGTGCACGGTATAACTATTCGCACCTGATGTTATCCCTTGCACCATTTCTGCCGCTGGTATCGGTGTCGGCGGCTTGTTGACCGGCCCTCAGCCAGCAAGCAGGCATGCCGCCGGGTGCAGCAGTATCGTGTTAGTGAACAGTGCATCGATGATCCGGCCGTCGGCGGCACATACGGCAACCTTCTAGCGCAGATCAACCACCCACACCCCACCAGCCCACCACAACACCACCACCCAAGGCCTCAATCACCCCAACAATGCCCCGTCCGATGCTGACTCGCACAAAGACCGGGGCTTCGTCATAAAGGGTTTTACCGGAATCGATTTCGGCCAGAGACGCGGGCTGGGTTTCGATGTGGAAATTTATGAGGTGACGTCTACACCGCGGTTCGGTCCGGGTGGCGTTTCTGTGGTCGGCAGAACTGGTTGATCCGGGTGTGCGCCGCCGAGCCAGCATGCTCGATAGCGCTGAATAGATCACTGACGCGAAGCCCGACAACTGTCCAGTGTAGCCTTTCGGGCTATGGATCTTAGATCCCGAAGGTGCCGTGGTGCGGGCCGAGCTGGTACGTCACTACGGAGTGTGGCAACTCGACCCCTAATATTGCCTATCTGTTCGGGGATCGTTTTCCGCCCACAGTTCGGGGTTTCGAAGTGCTTGAACAGCTGCGGTTCGATGAGCGCTGGCTGCGGCAGGCACTGCCGGCACTGGATTGTGGTGCTTTAGAGATCTTGGTTCGCAGTATCAAGGTCGACCTTGATACGCTGTGCCGTGGTATCCGGCTACGCGGCAACCGGCTCCTGTCCGTGGTCATCGCCCGCATCGGTTCGGGGCCCACCAGTCATTCGGTGGAGTTTGCTTGCTGCCCGTCGTGGTAAATACCCGGATACGCTGACGGTGGTCATTTTGCGAGGTGCCCCGCCTTCACATGTGGTCTGCGCGCAATTCTATCTACGATGCGCCATCTGATGGCGCCCGCGGTACTAGCACCTGCAGTTCTGTTGGCCTGGCCGGCGGCCGCAGCGCCGGCGTCGTGCGAGAGCTTAGGCGGTGTCCAGATGGCCCAGATATGCCATAGTATATGTCGCAGGCCCTATAGTACACTCTCAACTTGACCTTTCCCGTCGACTATTCCGACCAATAGGCGTTGACCGACTACATCACCCAAAACCGCGATGGATTCGTCAACATAGCTCAGGTTTCTGGTGTCTGCGAGCACCCCCTACCAAATGGACGTGACGACCGAACAGCACAGCCCCGGTCAACCGTCACGCACTACCTGCAGTGTTGTGCTCAAGTTCTTCCGTGACCTCGGTGGTGCACATCCGTCCACCTGGTACAAGTGGTACAAGGTGTTTAACTACAACCTCCTACAACCTCGGGACCTGCCAGCTCATCAATTTGGACACGCTGTTTGCACCTGGCACGATGCCGCTGGACAGCATCTTCCCGGTCGTTCAACGCGAACTGGAACGGCAGTACGCGATGGGTGCAATGATAACCTTCTATCAGCCTTGACTCGTCTCGTTACCAGAACTTTCACTATAATTGATAACCAGCTGATCTTCTACTTCACCCAGGGTGAGATGTTGCCGGACTTTGCTTCCGCCGTTCAAGTCCGGGTACCTCGCAGCGCTATCCCACCGCTAACGATCTGACTAGGTGGGCGCGAAGCTGTAGAGTTGGCCATCGCTGGTGACGGTTATCACCCGGCGGTTGTTGGCGATAGATACCCCGACGGGATATCCGGTGGCTGCCGGTAGCGGATAGCTGTTGAGGGTGTGGCCATTGCGTGGATCGAAGGCCAGCAACGACATGCCAGGTGCGTCTGCTGCGGGCGAACTGCTGACCACCGTGTAGCCGACGCTGACGCCAGCTAGGCTCGACGTCGACAATGGGGTGAGGTCGTCGCGTCGCCAGATCTGTTGGGCGTGGTCACCGGCGTCCTTGAACGCGGCCAGGCGGGTGTCGGGGCCCCCGCCGGACACGATCAATCCCTGCGGGGTGACTGTGGGCGGCGTCTGTGCCAGAAATTCCAGTGGCACCGACCATTTCGGTTTCCCGTTGGCGGCGTGCAGTGCCCACAGGTGCTGGTCGCGGCCATTGACGTAGACGGTTGATCCGTCGGCGGATAAGACCGGGCTGGCAAGTACACCGGCGCCTATGGCGTCGCTAGTCCACGCACGGGCAAGAAGTGGCGTCTGCCTTGAGTGGTACTTCAGCCCGATTAGCCCCGCGGTTGGTGCGCCTGGCTGCCAGATGTCGAGCACCACCGTCTGGCTGGCTGGCGAATAGGCAGGGGCTGACGCAACAGGGCAGCCCCGTTGGGCTGATACGCAATCGGCCAACCCACGCGTCGGGTCGGTCGGGTTAACGCCGTCCACCAGGTCCAGTGGACTACCGACAACCATGCCGCGATGCGCGTCGAAAACCAATACCTGCCCCAGGTGCGTGGTGACGAGCAGTTGGCCATTGCCAAGAAAGCGGGGGGTGGACGGCATCCCGATCACCGGCTGTCGCCAGCGTGTCCATTGCGTCATTGGGAACGAGAAGATCGTCCCAGGTTCGCCGACATACAGATTCTCGAAGCCGTCGAACAACGGACCGCCGAAGCCGCCACCTTGGACCAGCCGAACACACCAACGTTGCCGGCCGTTGTCGTTGTTTTCCCACTCCATCAGCGAACACCCGGCCTGGGTCTGCGCGTTCATCGCGAGATATCCGCGCGCGCTAAGTGCCGGACCGGCCGCCAAACTTCCTTTAACCGACCGTGTCCACTGTAGCGCCAACTTGGTGGAGCCGCTGGTTGCGGTGTAGCTGCTGTTGGATGCGTCGCCGTATTGCGCCGGCCAGCCTTGAGCGGCCGACGCGTCAACCCAGGAGTCGGTGTTGCCGCAACTGTCGAGCCCAACCGTGAGTACAGCCGCCAGTGCCGCTGACGACCAACGCCGAAGTCTCAGGAAGAGATGTTGGGCACGCACCGTATCCTTTCGCAGGGTTTCAAACCCTTCATTCAACGTGGGTGCCGTCCGGACGGACCCGGCCGTTCAACCAATGCAGCAATCGAGTACAGGTGAGGGTACCCTGTCGCGGCTCAAGCCCGCGTTATTGGCTCTGCCGTTCTCTGTCTAGTAAGGTTAGGCACAGCCCGCCGTTTCGGCGGGCATTGTCGCCAGACTAAGCTGTCCCGCCATGACGACGATGTGGGGTGCACCGCTTCATCGCCGCTGGTGTGGGTCACGGTTGCGAGATCCGCTCCAGGCTAAGTTCCTCACTTTAGCCTCGCTGAAGTGGGTGCTGGCCAACCGCGCCTACACCCCCTGGTATCTGGTGCGTTATTGGCGGCTACTGAAGTTTAAGTTGGCTAACCCGCACATCATCACCCGCGGTATGGTGTTTTTGGGTAAGGGTGTGGAGATTCACGCGACGCCCGAACTCGCGCAGCTCGAGATCGGACGCTGGGTGCACATCGGTGACAAGAACACGATCCGCGCGCACGAGGGCTCGTTGCGATTCGGCGACAAAGTAGTATTAGGCCGGGATAACGTTATCAACTGTTATCTCGACATCGAGCTTGGGTCGTCGGCGTTGATGGCTGACTGGTGTTACGTCTGCGACTTTGACCACCGGATGGATGACATCAACATCCCGATCAAGGATCAGGGGATCGTCAAGTCCCCGGTCCGCATTGGTCCGGACACCTGGATGGCTGCAAAGGTGACGGTATTGCGTGGCACCTCAGTCGGGAGGGGTTGCGTGCTGGGAGCACATGCGGTGGTTCGTGGGGTAATCCCTGACTATTCGGTCGCGGTCGGTGCACCGGCCAAGGTGGTCAATAATCGAAAGCTGTCTTGGGAGCAATCGGCCGCGCAGCGCGCCGAGCTGGCTGCTGCATTGGCCGACATCGAACGTAAGAAGGCGGCACACTAAGTCGGTTGCTACTTCCGTTACCTGGCAGCGTAGTTGTCGGGCCGGTTTCTTTTCATCTAGGCGCGAAATGGCCAGAGGAGGATTCGCAGCACGGCATACGCCGTGTAATAGATTGCGGAAGAAGCTAGTCACTCCCATAAGCCCCGCGGATAAGTGAGGGTCAAGCAGAGCTGAAGGAACTGTTTTGATGCTGACGGGGTAGTCAGTTGTCTGGGAGACCAGGAACCGCGCGCTGTTGCAACCCACAACGTAAATGGCGTCCACGACGTGCTCGCCGCCGTTCATCTGATCGATGAAACTCACTTTGAGTACCGTCAGATTCACGCTGGTTAAGCTGGTTAATGTTGGTGATCTCAGCATTGCTTTGAAAGCAAAAATAGCTGTTTTTTAATGGTTTGACTGAAACACTTGTTCAAGTTCGGGTTGATCGAACACGTTGGCTTGCGGGAAGCCGTGCTGTGAGCCGGATCGCGGTGAAACTGGGCCAGGGTTCGCAAGTCCTTGTCGACAAGTCGAAGACTCAGCGCTTGCCGCGTTATCGTGCGAGTTCATCGCCGATGCCGAGGTGTTTGACTATCCACTTTGTCTCGTCGTTAAGGTGTACCGTTTCGGATCGTGGGTACGCAGTTTCCCAACGTTCGAGGCGGAGACACGATATGCTGTACTAGACTAGTAGGGCTGCCGTGGTGAGATCTATGGTGCCGGCGCTGACGACGGTTGCGGGCCTGGGTAACCAGTTCACTTGTACCGCATTACCGAACTTTGAGTGTCTAGGTCTATCGCGGTCTGATCGGCGGCTTTGGTGATCTCAACGATATCTCCGTCATGCAGGTATTTGGCCTTGTTACCCTTCCCCCTTGAAGAAGGCCTTCCACTTGACCGCGGGCAGCAGTAGAGAATTCATGATTTGCACCGGTTTTGGTGGAGCACAGTGCTCATCGGCGTGCCGGTCAACACCAAATCTCCGGGTTGGAGGTGCTGAAACCGAGTGAGCTCCTTGCAGCGGTGAATAAGTCATGCCTGCATTCACCATTATGTCTGGACGTATTTGGCCGTTGACTTCTAACCGCAGCCGCAGGTCGCTGCAATGCTTAAACTCGTAGCCATATAGCAGCACCAGCGCTGGGCCAACGGAAGTAAACGTCGGGTACGATTTGTCTTCGTAGAGATGGTGTTTGGGAAATTGGATGTCGCAAGCAGACATATCGTTGGTGACTGTCAGATCGGTAACGCAGTCGCACAAGTTGGCTGCGGTGACGGTGGCACCGAAGCGCAGCTCGCGGCAGGTAATTAAAACGATTTCGACCTCCTAGTCCCGAAACCGGATGTGATCGGGTTTGATGACGTCGGCGAATGGCCTGCTGATCAAACCCGAAGCCCTGCTGAGGAACGTCAAAGGGATTGTCTTCGGTGCTATGCCGGAGTCTTTGATGTGTGGTGCGACGTTGGTCATTTTTAGCCACAACTCGGCACGGGGGCATTGGCTAGACAAGCTGAAGGTTCTCAACAGGCACAGTGTCACTGTCGTCGGCTGCGGTGTTGATGGCTGCACGGTCGGTCAGCAATTCACCGATGCTTGCCGCATCGGTAGCGACTTTGACAGCGCCACTGGGTGACTTGCACCCACCAGGCGTCAGCGGTGCCCAGGATCGAAATGGTCATGACTTAACTGCTTTCATCAGGACCATAAGCAGTTAGGAATCGAATTCATTGTCGGCGCGCAGCGCACTGACGACTGACAGTGCTTCGTGTGGTAGGTGTTTGGTGCTGGCGCCGAGGTGTTCTTCTCAGGCCGTCAAAATATCTAGATCGTACACCTGAGTACTAAGTACGGGTAGTGGATCGCTGATCCCAACGACAGGGTCAGCGTATGGTGGCCAGTCGGTGTCACGTCGTGCTCGCAGAGGATGAAGTTCATGGTGGGCTCCCGGTCGCGCTGTTCAGGGAAAACAGAAAATCGCTGACGATCATTCCAATAGTGGGGAGGTACCAGTTGAGCGTGCCCAGGTATTCAGTGATTTGCAGCGCCATGTGTGTCCCAGCTGTTGCACGGTCGGGGGTCGCTACGATTGGTGCTGGGTCGGGTCGCGTTGACCTACTTAAATTGATGCCCAAATTGAAGGTATGTGGAGTCTGAATCGGTAAGGACTCGAGTTAGTGTGTGCACGCTACCACGCCGGACCGTGAGCCCGTTTGAATCGGTCAGGTCGATGGCCAGGCTGCCCAGGTGTTGGGTCAGGCTGCGTGTCTGGTGTTCGGTTGCTCCGGTGAGCCGGCATCGGCGCCGTGCAAACATATGCTGTCGGGAGTGCTATGCGGCAGTGGTGAATCCGAATGCCTTGGCGAATTTTTCGGCCCGTTCCAGATCCGGCTTTCCGAAATTGAGCCGTGCGGTGTCGTGCACTTCTATCACGGGTTAGGTTGAGCGCCTAGAGTGGTTCAACCCTGTGGGCGTCGCAATTGCTGTGTAAACCGTTGTGCGCGCCAACACCGTGCATCATAGTGGTTCTTTAAGCTATTGTAGCTGAAGACATCTTCACTTCAGAATAATTTGTCAGTCAAAGATTTGTGAAAAATCCTCATAAATGAGGTAGGTAATTGCCCGAAGAGGCTTGCTAAAGACGAAGACAAAGGAGGTGCCTGTGGTCGACAAGCTGCCCACCGCTTCTAAAGGCACAAGCAGCGCACCCGTGCGGCGCTGATCACCGCTACGCAAGCCTTCATTTTCGTTGCCGACGATACGCTTAATGCGCCAATACAGGCATCAGCCAAGCCACCGGTGTCGGCTCGTTCTACAACCATTTTGGGAGCAAAGAGGAATTCTTCGAAGCAGCTATTAACGAAGTCCTCTACGCGTACGGGTTTTTGTTCGACGCACTAACGGCATTAATCGGGTATGGGGAGGAAATATACGCGTTTAGTTTTCTCTTAACTGGACGGATGTTTCATAGGCCGGACAGTCGAATCGTTCTCAATCAAGGTTTGCGCCTGATTACCGCCGACCGAGGGCTGGTGCCTGGAGCCAAGCGCGACATTGCGGCCGTGGCCGGGAAGTTGCAGGTGATAGATCCGAGACTGGCGATGGCGGTCGCCGCAAGAGTGCTGCTGGTACTCGGCAAACTACTCCAGGACGAACCCGGGCACGACGAGGTGCAAATCGCAGATATCCGCCGAGGAGGTGCATAAGTTGTGCGGTATACCGCTTAGTGTCGATGTGCTCGACTAGTGAGGTCGTTTAGCAGGTGTCGTAGCGATCAGCCTTGACCCGGCGCCTGCTTTGCGTAACTCCCTTGAGCTCGTTGACCAGGCCTTCGGTGTCCGCGACGATCACCGTCAACGTCGAGTGGTTGTGCAGCTCCAGGACGCGGTGGATCCTGGCTTAAAGTGTATGCAAACACCGGCGTGTGCGTTGGTACCGGAGGTCAGTCCGTCATCGATGAACGACAATCGGGGCCCACGGTTGGTCTACTATACGGTAGGGGGCGGTGACATGGACGTCGCGAATACCGGATGGTGGGGTCTCGACACGAAATGGTCCGTAGCGGACGACGAATTGACCGTTGTCGGTTAGTGTCACGCTCTGGTTGCTGGGTCGCCAAAATGGTAACCACATTGGTGCGAGCATCTGGCCGTAGCGATAGGGAAAATAATGACCCCGGTGCTGCGGCTTCATTGGCAATAATTCCAATCTTTCTTGATCAGGCTATTTTTTGTTAAAACTTTTAAATCTTAGCAGAATTCGATGAAATTGAACCCGAAGCCGCTATCTGTACGCCGGCTTCGTCTTAATGATCACACCGGTAGTGGGACCCCGAGTCCTGGGATGGCCCCGACTGGGAACAGGGCCAACAAAATAACCCTGAGTGCGAACACGATGCAGGTGCGTCGGGTCGGCTCTTGAGTGGCTTCGGGCTGATTACTCGCGTAGAGCAAGTACACGTACCCAGCGTCGAACGAGATGGTGACCTATTGCCGGACTCAGTCGACTGAGGTTGCAAAAACCGTCAGCATGAGCATCGCTGCGAACGTCACCCAACCAGAGCCGCTGGCATGGCAGATTGCAGAAACGCCGGAAAGGAATGCCGGCCGCGTTGTTGATGGTCAAGACAGTCCTGTCAAGAGGGTGATCCCGAACGCGGTCGAAGCGAGCACCCCGGCGCCGACTCTGGTGGCGTCGCTGAACGTCTGGTCGAAATTTATGATGCTGTTTTCAGCACACCCAGTCGTGAGAACAATGTATTTAAAGTGTTGGCTACTAGGAATTTGGCCCGTGGAGAGCTTGCCCGCAGCCGATTAGTCAACGGTACCATGCGCGGTACTAGCGCACACAATTGGGCGAAATTCCACGGTTCCTGAGCAATGCTGTGGTTACCGTTATAGCCGGCCCGGGAGCTACTGTAGGCAGCGCGCTAAGGACGCTGGATGTTGATCGAACTGTGCACCGCGAGAGCCACAATAGACAGCAAGGTACCTAGTGAACACAATAAAGGAATCGCTTTGTGCGCTAATGTTAGAACCGGCGACGGTGACGGTAGGGGTCGCACTGGAGAACAAGATTGACCGGTCGATCTTCGCGGAGGCAAGTATCACGGCGAACCTGGTTAGCGCTGTCCCGGTGAGAAGATCAGGATGCGCGAAAAACACTGTGAATGCGAAGCCAAATGGCAGCGCAGTGATGAACAGCGCCAGCAGTAGTCGGCGTTTGGAATGGCTGAACCTGACTGCCGCCGCTACCAAGCCTCCGATGAAAATGTTGATGAAAGCCAATAAAAGATATACAGGCCGGTGCAGTAGTGTTTGGCGGGAAACAAATGCAGCGTTTCGCCGGCGAGTACGCGTCGTATAAAGCCCAGCGTGTAGTCGACTGAGTAGTACTGAGAACCGGTACAGGTAGGGTACGAACGCAAGAACGACCGGACTAGTCACAATACCAACAGCAGTGCCATGATCGTGTAGCCGACGTTGCGGGGACGAGTTATTTAGGTTGCCAACACCGGTGGATACTAACTGAGCGCAGTACTTCATCCTGATGTTGTGCGGCTGTTTCGGCTCTGACGCGGTATAGACTAGCGATCCGGTAATGCGTGTTCGACGATGGGCAACCTGGGTTGTGGTTGTCGTTCGCGACGCTTGGCCGCCAGGTACACTTGCGCGGTCTGCTGAGCTACTGTCTGCCAATCGAAATCGGAGGTGAGACGCTCTCGGGCAGCTAGCGCGCGTTGTTGCGCGGCGTCGGGATCCTCAAGTACTGTGCACACCATCGCAGCCAGTTCTGCGATATCGCGGGGCGGACACGACACCCCGGTCTGCCCGTTGATTACCGCCTCGCCCAGGCCGCCTATGTTTGAGGTCACCAGCGGAGTGCCGGCTGCAGCGGCCTCTAGGGCGACCAGTCCGAACGGCTCATAGTGACTCGGCAGCACTGCGGCGTCGGCCCGCTGCAGCGCCGCCAGCAGTTCGTTGTGGTTGAGGTGCCCGACGAACCGGGTGGCTTTGATTACTTTGTATTTACGGGCTTGGTCGACGAGCCAATCCTGCTGGGTTCCTTCTCCAGCGATGGTCAACGTGGTGCCAGGGTAGCTGCGCCTTATCCGGGGTAGCGCGGCAATGACGTCGTGCACACCCTTCTCATATTCTAGTCGCCCGACGTAGAGTAGTTCGGCCGGTCCAGTGCGCGCCCGGCGGGCTGCGAACGGCCAGCGTGCTGGGTCAATACCGTTGCGGATCACTGTGATCTCGGCCAGACCGGGACCAAACAATTCGATGATTTCGTTGCACATCGATGCCGAACATGTGATCAACGAATCGGATTCACGTACCAGCCACGACTCGACGGCATGTACCTGACGGCTGAGTGCTCCAGATACCCAGCCGGAATGCCGACCTGCTTCTGTCGCGTGAATCGTGGAAACCATTGGAACATCATAGAATTGGGCGAGCGTTATGGCTGGATGTGCCACCAGCCAGTCGTGCGCATGTACGACATCGGGACGCCAGGGGAGGTCGCTGCTATGCCTGGTTAGGGACAGGCCGGTGCGGATCATCGCATGGCCCATCGCCAGAGTCCAAGCCATCATGTCGTTACTGAAGGTGAACTCGTGTGGATCCTGTGCGGCAGCGATCACTCGCACACCTTCGCTGATCTCGTCGGAGGTCGGATGGGTACAGGGATCGGTGCCCGAGGGGCGGCGAGACAGGACAACCACGTCGTGGCCGGCCGCGGCCAGTGCAGTCGATAGGTGATGGACGTGACGGCCGAGCCCGCCGATCACCACTGGCGGATATTCCCAGGACACTATCAGGATTTTCATGAGCGTTGTCCCCTCCGCTGGCGCGAACGTCCCAAAAATGCCACGCACGACGGCGTGTCGCTGTATAAACACGCACGCTCGCGGGGAAGTCCGATTTTCACCGGGGCAGCCTTCGGGCGTCCAGTGCGCCGAACAGACCGTCGGCGCGGTTCCATCCGTCCGCCAGTTGCGCCGCGGTGTCACGTCGGCCCGATGCCAGCGCTCCCGCGATCTCCCGTGTGGCGTGGGCATGCAGGTGGGCACGGTACCTGGCGTAGTCGGCGGCTGAATCCTTGCTCACCATGAATGGCCAGTCACTTGATACGGTGAGCAGCGTTTCGCGCAGGAGTTGGTCGGCGACGTGATTGCGAGGGAGAAGTCCATCCAGTGATGTCGTCTGTGCTAGCACTTTATCGACTGTGGTCAGCGCTGTGTCGACTACCTCATTGTTGAGCTGAACCAGATCAGCGACTTTGTCGCCGGCCCACACTTGCCAGTCCTTACCGGACCCCCACGAGCTGGGTGGCAACGTAACTGTATTGCCGACGAACCCGCCCGCTAGGGCGTCGCTAAGTGTGCCCACTCGCACCCCGGCGGTGGGCAAGGCGCGCAGCACCCGCTGCAGCCAGATCGGCCCCTCGTACCACCAATGGCCGAACAACTCAGTATCGAAGGCGGCGACCACGTGAGCGGGCCGCCCGATGCGCTCGGACTCGGTGAAGAGCCGGTTGCGGACCACGCCGACAAAGTCGTCTACATGGGCGTCGACGACTTTGTCGGCGTGGTCGGGATCGTAGGGCGCCTTGGCCTCAGACGGCACGTTGCACCCGGTGACTCTGGCCGGTTTGAGACCGGTGAGGTGGTCGTAGGTGTGGAAATCGCGGTAGGCGGCATGTCCCGGATAGCCAGATTTCGGCGACCACACCCGGTAGCTGACCTGCAAGTCACGCCCGAACGCGACCACGGCGGTGTCGCCAACTGGTCGGCCCAGTGCGGTGTCGCCGTGCAGTGACGGACCGTCGACCATGAAGTGAGTGATGCCCGCGGCCGAGTAGTCGTGTTCCATCCCTGGGGCGTAGGCGCATTCCGGCGCCCATATGCCGGTTGGCCGGTGCGCCAGCCGCAGCCACGCGTCATCCAGGCCTTCGTGTAGCGCGAACTCGCGCAGCCGCGGCGCGATAAGCGGTTGGAATGGGTGGGCCAACGGGCCGCCAAGCAGTTCGACCGTCCCGGCGTCGATTAGGCTGCGCAGTAGCGGGCTGCCGCCGTGACGCCACAGAGTAGCGAAATACTCGAGTGCCCGCTGGGCCTCGATGCATTCGCGAGCTCCGAAGGCCCGCAATGCTTGCGGTGCGCACGCCGGCTTCGACTCCGAACCGGACCGCACGCTGGCCGCTTCAGTCGCGCGCAGTCGCCAGTTCGCCAGCCAGTGATGCATACCGTCGAGACAATAGGGGTCGTCGAGTTGAGCGTTCACCACCGGCGTAACCCCGAGTGTAATCAGCCGGTGCCGATTTTCATCGGCTAGGGTGTGAAGCACCTGCAGCAGCGGCAGGTAGGCCGCGGCCCACGATTGGTAGAGCCATTCCTCACCGACCGGCCAGCGGCCGTGGTGGGCTAGCCACGGCAAGTGGGTGTGTAGCACCAGGGTGAACAGACCGGGCACTGGGTTTGCGGATGTGTTCATCGGCGCACTGCGATCGCGATTAGATCCAGACTTTCATCGACGTCCCTACCATCGCTGGCCTCTGGGCCCGCTGATGCCTCGATGATGTCAAAGTCGGCAGCGGTAACCGCGGCGACGTCTGCCACCAGTTCGGGCGGCCATGGTGCGTTGCTCACCGCACGTGCGATTTGCGCGTCGATGATGGAGCCGCCGTGGCGGGCATCCATTTCCTTCAGGCGCGGTCCATGAAACAATCCGTACATGGCTACCTCGGAAAAATCTGCGGTGATAAGCAATTGGGTCAACTCGTCGGCGTTCAGCTCACGGGTGTGAAACGGGTTGATCGATGTGTCACGCCCCGGTGAAAAGGTGATTCGGTTTGGGGTGGACACCATCAGTAACCCCGAGGGACGCAGCACTCGGGCGCACTCGCTGACGAACTGGGCCTGATTCCACAGATGTTCGATTACTTGGAAGTTCACCACGACGTCCACCGAAGCGTCGGCCAGCGGCAACTCAATCAGGTTTGCTTGCATAACCTGGACTCTCGGGTAACGGCTACGGACATGGGCCACTGTGGCCTCGTCGTAGTCCACCGCAATGACCCGGTAGGCAACGTCGACGATCAGATCGGCTCCGTAGCCCTCGCCGCAGCCGGCCTCGAGAACCTCACAGCCGGTGCAGCGCTGCGCCAGCCACTGGTAAACCACCTGATGGCGGCGGAACCAGTAGTTTTCGATATCCAGATCGGGGATGGTGCGTTCACCTGTCAGCGTCAGCATGCCGTGGAATGCGGTGGAGTCGATTGACGAGGGGTCGTCGGGTATGCGGTTGGGAACGTCGGGGACGAATGCGCTCATTGTTAAGGCAGGCTAACCCGAACCGCCAGATTCGCGAACCGCTAGAGCCTTCTGTGCTAACGGCGGTGAGGAACAGCAGGCAATTGCGCAGATGCGACCCGCTATGGTGTGAGGGCATACCGTATGAAGTTACCGAACAGTAACAGGGCTGTATGGTTGCGAAACGTGTGACCTAGGTCCTGCAGTCGAGGACTGCGGGACGCCTTCGAGGAGGACTAACCACACCTATGACGAACATTGTGGTCCTGATTAAGCAGGTTCCAGACACCTGGTCGGAGCGCAAGCTGACTGACGGCGATTTCACCTTGGATCGCGAGGCCGCCGACGCGGTGCTAGACGAGATCAACGAGCGCGCCGTAGAAGAGGCGCTGCAAATCCGTGAGAAAGAGGCCGTCGACGGCATCAAGGGGTCGGTCACTGTGTTAACCGCGGGACCAGAGCGCGCCACCGAGGCGATTCGCAAGGCCCTGTCGATGGGCGCTGATAAGGCCGTCCACCTTAAGGACGACGGTATGCACGGCTCGGATGTCATCCAGACTGGGTGGGCCCTGGCACGCGCGTTGGGCACCATCGAAGGCACCGAACTGGTCATCGCCGGCAACGAATCCACCGATGGCGTCGGCGGCGTGGTTCCGGCGATCATCGCCGAGTACCTGGGCCTGCCGCAGCTCACCCACTTGCGCACAATCTCGGTTGAGGGAGGCAAAATCACCGGTGAACGCGAAACGGACGAGGGAGTGTTTACCCTCGAGGCCGTACTGCCTGCAGTGGTCAGTGTGAACGAGAAAATCAACGAGCCACGCTTCCCCTCCTTTAAAGGCATTATGGCCGCTAAGAAAAAAGAAGTCACGGTGTTGACGTTGGCCGAGATCGGTGTCGAGGTCGATGAGGTCGGGCTGGCCAACGCCGGGTCGAAGGTGTTGGTGTCGACGCCCAAGCCGGCCAAAACCGCGGGCGAGAAGATCACCGATGAAGGCGATGGCGGTAACCAGATCGTGCAGTACCTGGTTGCTCAGAAGATCATCTAAGCCGAACGCTACAAACCAATCCCCGAGACGAGAAGAGCGATATCATCCATGGCTGAAGCACTGGTGCTTGTCGAACACACTGAAGGCGCGCTGAAAAAGGTCAGCGCTGAATTGATCACCGCCGCCCGCGTGCTGGGCGAGCCGGCTGCCGTCGTGGTCGGTACACCGGGAACGTCGGCGCCGCTGGTTGACGGGTTGAAGACGGCTGGCGCTGCCAAAATCTACGTCGCCGAGTCCGACGCCGCCGACAAATACTTGATCACGCCGGTAGTCGATGTGCTGGCCGCGTTGGCCGAGTCATCGGCTCCGGCCGCTGTGTTGCTGGCCGCCACCGCCGATGGCAAGGAGATCGGCGGCCGGCTGGCGGCCCGGATCGGGTCCGGTCTGTTGGTCGATGTCGTGGACGTTCGAGAAGGAGCGGTGGGTGTCCATAGCGTTTTCGGTGGTGTGTTTATTGTAGAGGCGCAGGCCAACGGTGACACTCCGGTGATCACAGTACGGGCTGGGGCCGTTGAGGCGCAGCCAGCCGAGGGGGCGGGCGAGCAGGTCAGCGTGGAAGTGCCGGCTCCTGCCGAGAACGCCACCAAGATCACCGCCCGTGCGCCCGCGGTTGTCGACAACCGCCCAGACTTGACCGAGGCCACCGTCGTGGTGTCCGGCGGCCGTGGTGTTGGCAGTGCGGATAACTTCAGCGTGGTCGAGGCGCTGGCCGACTCGCTGGGCGCCGCGGTTGGAGCATCGCGTGCCGCTGTGGATTCCGGCTACTACCCGGGCCAGTTCCAAATAGGCCAGACTGGTAAGACGGTGTCGCCCCAGCTCTACATCGCGCTGGGTATCTCCGGGGCTATCCAGCACCGCGCGGGCATGCAGACCTCGAAGACCATCGTTGCGGTCAACAAGGACGAGGAAGCACCGATCTTCGAGATCGCGGACTTCGGTGTCGTCGGTGACTTGTTTAAGGTGGCGCCACAGCTGACCGACGGGATCAAGGCTCGTAAGGGCTAGGTTTTCGCGCGGGCCCGTCGTGGTGTGCATCCGCCACATGTGCGCCAGGGGAACCATCGCACGATCCGTGAATACATTATCGCATGTGATACTGCATTCGAAAATCGCCTATTGGTGCGGTACGAGGTGACATTTTTTCACGACATTGTCGTTATTTGGCGTGCAATGTTACATCACAGGATCGATGTCGATTAGCTCATGACTTATAGTCATGTTGTTGGTATGAGCATTGCTTTTGTCCTGACAGATACTCAGCGAGAAGCCCCATGGCACGGCGACAAGTTCGTCTATCGGGTCGCGTTATTCTCTGTTGCTGTCCACCGAACCCATCCTCGTTGGAGCTGCGTATAGTGGTTCTGCTTCGATGTGTTGAACAGTACTCCCGGCTTCGCCTTGCTGCCGGCGAACTCGGAGCAAGGTGGTGAGCACCTGGATGTCGAACTGTTCGATCTAGTTTTGTGATCACCCGCTGGTGCGTGGCGACCGCACCGGCGAGTTGGTGGGTTGTTGCCGAATGTTGTCGCCGGAGGGTGCCATTGCGGCAAGAGGCCTTTATACCTCAACGGAATTCGATATTCGTTCATTCGATCCGTTGCGGTCGTCGTTGGTCTAGATGGGCTGCGCCGTGGATGTTGAGAAAGTCACCGCAACGGTAATGTGGTGCTGCTGATGTGGGCGGGCATTCTGGCCTATCTGGATCGATATGGCATGTAATTTTACATCTCCGCCTGTGCGTCGGTCCCGATCGCAGGCGATGGGGATGGTTTCTGTGGCGATCCTGCTCCAGGTAGACAGATTACGTGATGTCCATGATTTTGTGTTGCACCGTCATACTGCCTTGCCGCAGCATCAGGTGTACCTGTAGCGCCCAGTGCAAGTGGAGGGTAGGGGTATCGACGATATTCCGCTGCCGCAACGGTCGGTGATTCCACCCGCCAGCTGATGTGTGGCTACCTGTGACTGGGGGCACGGGTCTGCGGTGAGCCGGCGTACAACCCGGACTTCGGTTCGGTGGGGTCTGCGTGCTGATGGACAAGTGGTACGCTGATAACCACTACACTGCGGCGACTTGTTGGTTTTGGCGGCCGCACAGATAGTTTGGTACGACTATTGCTCACAGCGACTCAATAGAAACCCAATAGAACAGTTTACAATGCACTCCCGCAGTAAGTGAGCATGCTTGGCGGTTGCGGACATCGTATGATATCAACTGTGTGTGTAAGGATAAAACGCTGCTGGGTTGGACGCACACGCAACGCGCCTATTGCCGGTTGATGCTGCGCCGATTCGGCGTCCGAATCACCACGGTGTCGGGAAGCCCGATTTGCAGTCTGTGCGGAGTCCTGGTGGTCAGCAGCCACATGTTTTAGCTGGAATGTCTTCGCTATCGGCTCTACGTTGCCGGGGTCTTTCGTCGCCCGTGCTGATATGTTCAGCGTGCCCACCATTGCGATCGTGGCGCGCATCCCTGAAATAGTATCCCGTATAGAGTAGTCCAGTTTGTGGTGTCTACCTAAGGTGGTCGATACCTTTGCCCGTAGGCTGTGCTCCTGTCAAACCGTGGTGGTGTTTCCTGAAGGCACTACCTGGTGCGGCCTCTCCACGCCATCGCACTGATGGCGTGGGTTCTTCTATCCAGCAATGTTGCAGGCCGTGGTCGATGCCGGTTGTCCAGTGCAGCCACTTTCACTGACGTATAACCACATCGACGGGATGTGTATTGACCGTGCCCGCTCTTCGTCGGTGACGACACGTTGTTGCGGTCAATCTGCCGATTGCCCACCGTGCGTCGCACGCTGGCCTAGATGCGTGTCGAATTTCTGCAGTTGCCGGCCGGGTATCGATTGGCCGGGCCCTGGCCCGTCGCTGTCAGTTCACGGTGCGACTGGGGGCTAGGCAGTATGTCGATGCGGAACCTCGACATGTCGGTGCTGGAGTGAGCAGCAGGCGCTCTTGATCCGGCAGGCTCCGATCGCCGGTATCCTAAAGTGCGTCATGGCCTACCTGGATCACGCCGCTACTACCCCGATGCACCCCGCCGCCATCGAGGCGATGACGACCGCGCTAGGCACTGTCGGCAACGCGTCGTCGCTGCACACCAGTGGGCGAGTGGCGCGGCGGCGGATTGAGGAATCCCGCGAGCTGATCGCCGACAAACTTGCTGCGCGCCCGTCCGAGGTGATTTTCACTGCAGGTGGCACCGAGAGCGACAACTTGGCCGTCAAAGGCATCTATTGGGCGCGCCGTGACGCGCAGCCGTGCCACCGACGCATCGTTACAACCGAGGTGGAACACCACGCCGTGTTGGACTCGGTGAACTGGCTGGTCGAACACGAAGGTGCGGAGGTGACGTGGTTGCCCACCGCTGCCGACGGCTCGGTATCGGCGTTCGGGCTGCGGGAGGCGCTGCAGCAACACAACGACGTCGCACTCGTATCGGTGATGTGGGCCAATAACGAAGTCGGCACAGTCATGCCAGTCGTCGAACTCGCCGCCGTCGCTGCCGAGTTCGGTGTTCCGATGCACAGTGATGCGATACAAGCGGTGGGTCAGCTGCCGGTAAAGTTCGGTGTCAGCGGGCTGTCGGCGATGAGTGTGGCCGCGCATAAATTTGGTGGCCCGCCTGGTGTGGGCGCGTTGCTGCTGCGCCGGGACATCAGCTGTGTTCCGTTGTTGCATGGTGGTGGGCAGGAGCGCGATATTCGTTCCGGCACTCCCGGTGTCGCCAGCGTTGTTGGGATGGCAGCGGCGGCACAGATCGCGGTGGACGGATTGGAGATCAACAGTATCCGGCTGCAGGTGTTGCGTGACCGCTTGATCGAGGGTGTGCTGGCGACGATTGACGACGTTGCACTCAACGGTGCCCGCGATCGGATGCGGCTTCCAGGTAACGCGCACTTCATCTTCCGTGGTTGCGAAGGTGATGTGCTATTGATGCTGTTGGATGCCAACGGAATCGAATGCTCGACTGGATCGGCCTGCACCTCCGGTGTTCCGCAGCCGTCGCACGTTCTGATAGCGATGGGCGCCGACCCGGCTAGTGCGCGCGGATCGCTTCGTCTTTCTTTGGGGCACAATAGTGTTGAGGTCGACGTTGAAGAGGTGCTGCGGGTGCTGCCGGGGGCGGTGGATCGCGCCCGCCGAGCATCGCTGGCAGCGGCAGGGGCCGGGGGTGTTGGGGTGTGAAAGTTCTCGCCGCGATGAGCGGTGGCGTCGACTCGTCGGTTGCTGCTGCCCGGATGGTCGACGCCGGACATGATGTGGTGGGTGTTCACCTGGCGCTGTCTACCGTCTCCGGTACGCTGCGCACCGGGTCACGGGGCTGCTGTTCCAAAGAAGACGTGTCAGATGCGCGCCGTGTTGCCGATGTCCTTGGGATCCCCTTTTATGTTTGGGATTTCGCCGAGAAGTTCCAAGAAGACGTGATCGATAATTTTGTGTCTGCGTATGCCCGCGGGGAAACCCCTAACCCCTGTGTGCAATGCAATCAGCGGATCAAGTTCTCGGCGCTTTCTGTCAGAGCCTTAATGTTGGGTTTCGATACGGTGGCCACTGGCCACTACGCGCGACTGTCCGGTGGGCGACTACGTCGTGCTGTCGACCGGGGTAAGGATCAATCCTACGTGCTGGCGGTATTGACTGCTCAACAGTTGCGCCACGCCGCGTTCCCGATCGGCGACACGCTCAAGCGGCAGGTTCGTGCGGAGGCCGCCCGCCGTGGCTTACTAGTCGCTGATAAGCCCGACAGCCACGGCATCTGCTTCATCCCGTCCGGGAACACCCGTGCTTTTTTGAGTGAATGTATTGGGATACGCCGCGGCAGTGTGGTTGACGCGGATGGCACGGTGCTTGCCGAGCATGATGGAGTACACGGTTTCACCGTAGGCCAACGCAAGGGTCTGGGCATCGTCGGGCCAGGACCGAACGGCCGTCCGCGCTATGTGACGGCGATTGACGCCGACACCGCGACCGTGTACGTGGGTGACGCGGCCGACCTCGGTGTGCATACGCTGATCGGACGGGCGCCGGTCTTCACCGCGGGAGCTGCGCCGTTGGGTCCTGTTCAGTGTGTGGTTCAGATTCGTGCACACGGTGAAACCGCCGTTGCGGTCGTTGAGTTGATTGGTGACGAGCTGTTTGTGCGGTTGTGCGAACCGCTGCGCGGTGTGGCGCGCGGCCAGACGTTGGTGCTGTACCGCTTGGATCCGGACGGGGACGAAGTGCTTGGCAGCGCCACTATAGCTAGCATGTCGGCGTGATAGTTGGCAAAGCGATTTTGGATCTGGGGGTAAAACCCGTCAGTGCGGTCGTTGCATTGGTCTGTGACGAGCTTTTTTGCGTGCGGTTATGTGAAATCGCTGAGGTGATCAACTTCAGATTTCGTCGTGATAATCTTCATCTCTCTGTTCTTGATAGTCGCAGCCCCTATTCGTGCTGGCCGACTCCGTGATTAGAGCGTCGATTGCGTTGTCAATCGGCATCGAGCGTCTACTTTGCGGACCAGTCGAGGTACGAGGAGTTTCGTCAAGTTGGCGAACACAGTAAAAATAATGTCGTCTATTTTAGTGCGCTCTCGGTAGCATCGGACAGCAGGTTGGTATTGGTTGTGCGGCCGGCTCCTACGACTAGGTCGCTGTCAGCAGTGGATTCTGACCAGGATGTTGGTCTGTGGGACTTTGCTGGTACCGCGGGTAATGGAGTCGGTTGGGCTGGCACCGATGGTGCCGGTTAGCTGGGAGCCGGATGTGGTTGGTGGGCCGAATTGACGGACGTAGGCCGGTAGAGTCCACCACCGTCGCCGTGTGTGCGGCTAAGCCGAGTCTGACAAAGACGGGTAGTCGATGTGTTGCCGTGCCACCTTCGGCGAGAGGACCTGCTTTGGGCGGGTATTGGACAGCCGTGTTAGTGGCACTCTTCAACATGGGTCAACATGGGGCTTGTAGTGCGGTCTGGGTAGGGGCACCGTTGCCTGGGATGGTTGCTAGGTCGTCGCCGACCGTGCAGCTGTGACTGGGCCAGCGGGATCACGTCTACGGTGATGTCGTCTTTGGGGTAAAATTGCGCCGCATAACAACCAGCGGCCGTGTCAGACTTGCTAGCTGTGGGCTGGTTCGCGCAACAGAACAGATACCCTGACGAGCGACGGTCGATGCGATGTCGAATACGGTTGCCGGATGAGTGTTTTCGCAACGGCTAGCGGTGTTGGGTCGTGGCCCGGTTCATCCCCTTACCCAGCTGCCAAGGTTGTCGTTGGCGAGTTGGCGGGTGCGCTAGCCCATATCGTCGAGTTGCCCGCCAGGGGAGTGGGCGCCGACATGCTTGGCCGGGCCGGCGCGCTACTTATCGACGTGGCTATCGACACGGTGCCGCGCGGTTACCGAATTGCTGCACGGCCCGGTGCAGTGACACGAAGGGCCTTTAGCCTGCTCGACGAGGACATGGATGCCTTCGAAGCGGCATGGGAGATGGCCGGCCTGCGCGGTAGGGGGCGTGTCGTCAAGGTACAGGCTCCTGGGCCGATTACACTCGCGGCCGGGCTAGAACTGGCCAACGGCCACCGGGCGATCACTGATTCCTGTGCCGTGCGTGACTTGGCGGAATCGCTGGCTGAGGGTGTTGCTGCGCACCGTGCGGCTCTGGCACGGCGACTCGACACACAGGTGGTGGTGCAGTTCGATGAGGTGTCGCTGCCGGCGGCATTGGGGGGACTGCTGACTGGGGTGACTGCGTTTTCCCCGGTCGCCCCGCTCGACGAAACATTGGCGGCAACACTGTTCGACAGTTGCGTCGCGACCGTGGGTGCCGACGTACTGCTGCACAGCTGTGCTGCGGAGTTGCCATGGAACTTCTTGCAGCGCAGCGCTATTAGAGCGGTGTCGGTAGACGTCAACGTGCTACGGACAGGGGATCTGGATGGCATCGCAGCATTCGTCGAGTCGGGCCGCACGGTCGTGTTGGGCGTCGTGCCCGCAACCGCCCCGCAACGGCTGCCGTCGGTAGAGCAGGTGGCCGCCGCAGTTGTTGGTGTGACCGATCGGCTCGGCTTTGGTCGCTCAGCGCTGCGTGATCGTATCGGCGTCAGCCCGGCATGTGGTCTGGCGGGTGCGACGCCGCACTGGGCATGCACCGCTATCGAGCTGGCGCGTAAGACCGCCGAAGCGTTCGCCCAAGACCCGGACGCCATCTAGTTGCGTCGGCGCACCAGCGGCCCAGTCGCGTGTCGGATTGCTCAGTTAGCCTGCGAGGGTGAGTTCCCCCGAAGCTGACCCTATCGGACCCGAGGTGTTGCAGCAGTGGCGAAAGCTGACCGAAGAGGTGCGTGAACACCAGTTCCGTTACTATGTGCGTGACGCGCCGATCATCTCTGACGCGGAGTTTGATGCTCTGCTGGACAGGCTCACTGTGCTGGAGGAACAGCATCCCGAGCTGTGCACGCCCGATTCACCTACCCAGCTGGTCGGCGGTGCTGGCTTCATGACTGATTTCGTGGCGACCGAGCATCTCGAACGGATGTTCAGCCTCGACAACGCCTTCAGTGGGGATGAACTCAATGCCTGGGTCACTCGCATCCGCGCAGAGATCGGTAATGACGCCCATTATTTGTGTGAGCTCAAGATCGACGGTGTCGCATTGTCGTTGGTCTACCGGGATGGACGCCTGACCCGCGCCACGACTCGGGGCGATGGTCGCACCGGCGAAGACGTCACGCTGAACGCGCGGACCATCGAAGATGTGCCGGAACGGCTGACCGTCAGCGATATTTACCCGCTGCCAGAGGTTCTTGAGGTCCGCGGCGAGGTGTTCTTCCGAGTGGTGGACTTTCAAGCGCTTAACACGAGCCTCGTTGAGGAGGGCAAGAATCCGTTCGCTAACCCACGAAACAGCGCGGCGGGCTCGCTGCGCCAGAAGGATCCGGCGGTCACGGCTCACCGTAAACTGCGAATGATCTGTCATGGACTGGGGCACATCGAAGGCTTTCGTCCCGCTACCCAGCATCAGGCTTACTTAGCTTTACGGGACTGGGGGTTGCCGGTGTCCGAGCATACGACGCTGGTCAACGACATAGCTGGCGTCCAGGGATGCATCGCATACTGGGCCGAACATCGTCACGAGGTGGACCATGAAATCGACGGGATAGTGGTCAAAATCGACGAGGTTACGTTGCAGCGCAGGCTGGGTTCCACCTCGCGAGCTCCACGATGGGCCATCGCTTACAAGTACCTACCCGAGGAGGCGCAGACCAAGCTGCTCGACATCCGGGTGAACGTCGGCCGCACCGGTCGGGTTACGCCATTCGCGTTCATGACGCCCGTGAAAGTTGCCGGGTCGACGGTCGGGCAGGCGACCTTGCACAACCCTTCTGAGGTCAAACGCAAAGGTGTGCTGATCGGTGACACCGTGGTGATCCGCAAGGCCGGCGACGTGATTCCCGAAGTTTTGGGACCTGTGGTTGACTTGCGCGACGGGTCCGAACGTGAATTTGTGATGCCCACAACGTGTCCCGAGTGCGGTACTACGTTAGCGCCAGAAAAGGAAGGCGATGCCGACATCCGTTGCCCCAATGCCAGGAGCTGCCCGGGGCAACTGCGAGAGCGAGTGTTTCACGTCGCTAGCCGCAGCGCTCTGGACATTCAGGGGTTGGGTTACGAGGCCGGTGTGGCGTTGCTGGCTGCGCAAGTGATCACTAGCGAGGGCGACCTGTTCACCCTCACCGAGAAGGCCTTGTTGCGCACCGAGCTTTTCCGCAACAAGGCAGGGGAGTTGTCGGCGAATGGCAAACGGTTGCTAGTCAACGTCGACAAAGCCAAAACTGCACCGCTGTGGCGAGTGCTGGTGGCGTTGTCGATCCGGCATGTCGGGCCGACGGCTGCGCGAGCCTTGGCCACCGAGTTCGGCAGCGTTGACGCAATCTTGGCCGCGTCCCCTGAACAACTGGCCGCTGTCGAGGGTGTAGGGACCACCATCGCGGCCGCGGTTACCGAGTGGTTCACCGTCGACTGGCATCGCGTGATTGTCAATAAGTGGCGGGCTGCCGGGGTGCGGATGGTCGATGAGCGTGACACCAGCGTGCTGCCCACATGCGAAGGGTTGACCATCGTGGTCACTGGTTCTTTAGCAGGGTTTTCCCGTGACGATGCCAAGGAGGCGATCGTGGCGCGCGGAGGCAAGGTCGCTGGTTCGGTATCGAAGAAGATCGCCTACGTGGTCGTAGGCGACTTGCCGGGATACAAATATGACAAGGCGGTCGAGCTCGGGGTGCCGATCCTCAACGAGGACGGGTTTCGCCTGTTGCTTGAGCAGGGACCTCCGGTGCAGCAAGTCGTTGACTAGCGTTAGCGCAGCATGGTGGCCACGATTCCGGCTAGGTACCCCAGTCGAGCCACCTCTGATGGCCTAAACTCCGGGCCCGGACGGCCCAGCACCACTGCGGTGTGTGGGTCGCCCAATGGTGCGGCGATCATGGTGGTGTTCATATCGCGCAACGACTGTGGCACCCACTCGGCGGTACCGTCTAGTGGCGCGGCACGTTCGATCGGCAGCCACGGTGCCGAATTCGCCCGAGTCTCTGGTGCGCCAACACTAGCGGCTAAGCGTAGTAGCTTTCCCTGCGAACTGCGCAATACGGTGCACCAGCTCACCCGCAGCACCTTGGGCGCCTCGTCGGCCAGCACTTGCAGTTTGGATGCGTTGTCGTCGGCCGCGGCGACCTGGTCGAGCAGCTCCAGCTCGCGGTGGGCTTCCAGCAGACCGCTATGCGGACGGACACTGTCCACTCGGACACCGGGAAGTGATTCGAAGGCGGTGATCAACTTGTCGGGCATTGCCCCGGATGGAACCTCGATGACAAGGTCATCGATCGCGTAACCACCGCTGCGCTCGACCACATCTAGCGACAGAATGTCGCCGCCCACTGAACCGAGCGCCACAGCTAGTGAGCCCAGGCTGCCTGGGCGGTCGGCTAGTTCGATGCGCAGCAGATAGGAAGGCACGGCCAACACTGTTGCATAGCGTTGGGTAAGCGGCATTTCCACCCAGAGGCCTGACCGGCTGGCTTCCTCTGCCGACGAGCGTGCATCTAGATTTTCTGTTGGGTAGAGAAAGTTCTGTTGGGTAAAGAAAGTTATTGTGCGGCCAACTTCACGCTCGCGGCTAGGTAGGCTTTCACGCGTGTCCCCGATCTCCCGCGATGAGGTCTTGCACCTGGCCCGGCTAACCCGACTGGTGTTGACCGATACCGAGTTGGCCAGCTTCTCTAGTCAACTCGACGTCATCCTGGCCCACGTGAGCCAGATTCAGGCTGTTGACGTCACCGGCGTCGAACCTACCGACAATCCGCTCAAATACGTCAACATCACGCGCCCGGACGAGACTGTCCCGTGTCTGACTCAGCAGCAGGCGCTGGCCGAAGCACCCGAAGCCATTTACGGCCGCTTTGTTGTCCCTCAGATCTTGGGGGACAACAAATGATTGGTTCACTGCACGAGATCATTCGGTTGGACGCGTCGACGCTGGCTGCCAAGATCGTTGCCAAGGAGCTGTCGTCGGTTGAGATCACCCAGGCCTGCCTGGACCAGATCGAGGCGACGGACGACACCTACCGAGCCTTCCTTCACGTGGCGGCCGAGAAGGCACTGTCGGCGGCGGCCGCCGTCGACAAGGCGGTGGCCGCTGGCGGACAGTTGTCGTCAACGTTGGCCGGAGTTCCATTGGCGCTCAAAGATGTGTTCACCACTGTCGACATGCCGACCACCTGCGGATCCAAGATCCTACAGGGCTGGCATTCCCCTTATGACGCCACTGTCACCACGCGGTTGCGCGCGGCCGGCATCCCGATCCTAGGTAAGACCAACATGGATGAATTCGCGATGGGCAGCTCAACCGAGAATTCCGCTTACGGCCCGACCCGCAACCCGTGGAATGTCGACCGGGTGCCAGGCGGCTCCGGTGGCGGCAGCGCAGCGGCGTTGGCAGCGTTCCAGGCGCCGTTGGCCATCGGCTCCGACACCGGCGGCTCCATCCGGCAGCCGGCCGCGTTGACCGCGACAGTCGGTGTCAAACCCACCTATGGCACAGTTTCCCGGTACGGACTGGTTGCTTGTGCCTCGTCGCTGGATCAGGGAGGGCCGTGCGCGCGCACCGTCTTAGACACTGCACTGCTGCATGCGGTGATCGCCGGCCACGATGCCCGCGACTCCACCTCCGTGGAAGCAGCGGTGCCCGATATCGTAGGTGCTGCTAAGGCCGGCGAGTCGGGTGACCTGCACGGCGTGCGGGTAGGGGTGGTCCGGCAGTTGCGTGGCGAGGGTTATCAGTCGGGGGTGTTGGCGTCATTTCAGGCCGCTGTCGAGCAGTTGATCGCACTGGGTGCAACGGTCAGCGAAGTCGACTGCCCGCACTTTGACTACGCGCTGGCCGCCTACTATCTGATCTTGCCATCGGAGGTGTCAAGCAACCTCGCGCGTTTCGATGCGATGCGCTACGGGCTGCGGGTCGGTGACGACGGCAGCCGCAGCGCCGAAGAGGTGATTGCGCTGACCAGGGCTGCCGGGTTCGGGCCGGAGGTCAAGCGGCGCATCATGATCGGTGCCTACGCATTATCGGCCGGCTATTACGATTCCTACTACAGCCAGGCGCAGAAGGTGCGCACGTTGATTGCGCGTGATTTAGACAAAGCTTACCGATCCGTCGACGTGCTGGTGTCCCCGGCGACGCCGACTACCGCGTTCAGCCTTGGCGAAAAAGCCGACGATCCGCTGGCGATGTACCTGTTCGATCTGTGCACGTTGCCACTCAACCTGGCTGGCCATTGCGGCATGTCGGTGCCGTCCGGGCTGTCCTCGGATGACGATCTGCCGGTGGGCCTGCAGATCATGGCGCCCGCTTTGGCCGACGACCGACTCTACCGGGTGGGTGCCGCCTACGAGGCCGCACGCGGGCCATTGCCGTCCGCTATTTGAGTTTCTTCGGTCACGAGCAGCTGCCAACGCGAGCAGATATTTGCGTTTGTTCGCGCTATCTGAGGCGTTCGCATGCAAGATGAAGGCATGAGGATCGGAATTCTCACGGGGGGCGGCGACTGTCCTGGTCTTAACGCCGTTATCCGGGCGATTGTGCGCACCTGTGACGCCCGGTACGGTTCGTCGGTAGTCGGGTTTCAGGACGGCTGGCGTGGGTTGCTGGAGAATCGGCGCATGCAGCTGTGCAACGACGACCGGAATGACCGTCTGTTAGCCAAAGGCGGAACCATGCTGGGCACTGCCCACGTGCACCCCGACAAGCTGCGGGCCGGGCTGCATCAGATCAAGCAGACCCTGGATGACAATGGCATCGACGTGCTCATCCCGATCGGCGGCGAAGGCACGCTGACGGCCGCGCACTGGCTGTCGCAGGAAGACGTTCCTGTGGTCGGCGTGCCGAAGACGATCGACAACGACATCGACTGCACCGACGTGACCTTTGGCCACGACACCGCGCTGACGGTGGCTACCGAAGCCATTGACCGGTTGCACAGTACCGCCGAATCTCACCAACGTGTGATGCTGGTGGAGGTGATGGGTCGGCATGCCGGCTGGATAGCGCTGAGTTCCGGGCTGGCTTCCGGTGCGCACATGACGCTGATTCCCGAACAGCCCTTCGATGTCGAGGAAGTGTGCTGCCTCGTGAAACGACGTTTTCAGCGCGGGGATTCGCATTTCATTTGCGTGGTCGCTGAGGGTGCCAAGCCGGTCCCAGGCTCGATCACGTTGCGCCAAGGTGGGATGGATGAATTTGGTCACGAGCGTTTCACTGGGGTGGCAGCGCAATTGGGCGCTGAGGTCGAGAAGCGGATCAACAAGGACGTGCGAGTGACTGTGCTGGGTCATGTCCAACGCGGTGGTACACCGACGGCCTTCGATCGGGTGCTGGCCACCCGGTTCGGGGTTAATGCTGCCGACGCCTCGCACGCCGGCGAGTACGGCCAGATGGTGTCACTGCGTGGGCAAGACATCGGTCGCGTACCGCTGGAGGATGCGGTGCGTCAGCTCAAATTGGTGCCCGAAAGCCGTTACGACGACGCCGCCGCCTTCTTCGGTTAAGATGGGAATGCTACTGCAAATACCGCGGTAGCGTCAACTGTTCGACTGTCTGAATTTCGAGGTGGCCATATGCACCAAACGCTGGCAAGACACTCACGTCGAGGCTGAGGAACTGGAAACTATGGCTAGCTAAGAACTTGAGCGATTGTCCGCCTAAGTTGCTGCTACGGATGGTACTGTTGTTAGATCGACACGTGCATGAGAGGAACGAGATCACGTTGCCCACTATGTTCCTGGCCAGGCAACGGAGCATGACCTTCGCATAGCGGTCTCTCGGCCGGGCGCCTAGGTGGTGGCCCGCTTAGTTCGGCTCGGCTGGTCTCGCAATCGGCCTCTAGGATCGAGCTCATGACTGTTGTTTCCGGGGCGTCCAAGGCTTCAGGGGCGGATTTGCTGGATTATGATGTTGTAGTCGCGCGGTTTGATCCGGTGTTCGGGCTTGAGGTGCATGTTGAGCTGTCCACTGTGACTAAAATGTTCTGTGGCTGTGCCACCACATTTGGCGCTGAACCAAACACTCAGGTGTGCCCGGTGTGTCTGGGCCTGCCGGGTTCGCTGCCAGTGCTCAACCGGGCCGCGGTCCAGTCGGCGATTCGGATCGGGCTGGCGTTGAACTGTGAAATCGTGCCCTGGTGCCGCTTCGCACGGAAGAACTACTTCTACCCAGACGTGCCTAAGAATTACCAAATATCGCAATACGATGAGCCGATCGCCATTAACGGCTACCTCGAGGTACCTCTGGAAGACGACACTACCTGGCGGGTGGAGATCGAACGGGCGCACATGGAGGAAGACACCGGCAAGCTGACCCACCTAGGCAGCGAGACCGGCCGCATTTACGGCGCAACGACGTCGCTGATTGACTACAACCGTGCTGGCGTGCCGTTGATCGAAATCGTCACCAAGCCTATTGAGGGGGCCGGAGTTCGGGCACCACAGATCGCTCGGGCGTATGTGAAGGCATTGCAAGATCTGTTGCGCACGTTGGACGTATCCGATGTCCGGATGGACCAAGGCTCAATGCGTTGTGACGCCAACGTATCGTTGAAACCTATCGGTACGGTCGAATTCGGCACCAGGAGCGAGATCAAAAACGTTAATTCATTGAAAAGTGTTGAAATGGCTGTACGCTACGAGATGCAGCGCCAAGGAGCCATTCTGGTGTCCGGAGGTCGAATCGCCCAGGAGACCAGGCACTTTCATGAGGACGGGTACACTAGCCCGGGACGCGCCAAGGAGACAGCGCAGGACTACCGATATTTCCCCGACCCCGACCTAGAGCCCGTCGCGCCCAGCCGCGAGCTGGTCGAGCAATTGCGTCAAACAATACCGGAGTTACCGTGGTTGAGCCGCAAGAGGATTCAGCAGGAATGGGGTATTTCCGACGAGGTGATGCGAGATCTCGTCAACGCTGGCGCGGTTGAATTGGTCGCCGCGACCGTCAAGAACGGCGCCTCCAGCGAACAAGCACGCGCTTGGTGGGGAAACTTCTTGGTGCAGAAAGCTAATGAGGCAAACATCACCTTGGACGAGTTGGCCATCACTCCTGCCCAAGTCGCCGTGGTAGTGGCGTTGGTCGACGAGGGTAAGCTGTCCATTAGGTTGGCTCGCCAGGTCGTCGAGGGTGTGCTTGCCGGGGAGGGTGAACCCGAGCAGGTTATGGTTGATCGCGACTTGGCCTTGGTGCGCGACGACTCGGTGATGCAGGCTGCTGTCGACGAGGCTTTGGCCGCCGATCCTGATGTGGCGGAAAAGATTCGTGGCGGCAAGGTGGCGGCGGCCGGTGCGATCGTAGGAGCGGTGATGAAGACCACCCGCGGGCAGGCCGATGCTGCCCGGGTGCGTGAACTCGTCTTGGCCATTTGCGGGCAGGGGTAACTGAACAGTTTAAGTAGACCAGAAGCTGTTGTGAAGCTGAGGCGATTGTGTAACGATTAGCATGACGTCTTCTATACTTTAAATATACTTTACTTTATATACTTTGTACGCGTACTCCAGCAGCGTGGTCACCGCTGTGGCAGAGACGGTGTTGCTGAGTGTTGGTCAGCATGGCGATGCGCAGCCGCGGTAACGGCGGTGGCAGCCGCCAGCGTCATCGTCTTCTCCGGGCTGGGACGGTCGCTGCTACCCACTGGTGGTGGCCTCGTCGTCGGCCAGGTCATCTAAACTGACGCTGCGCTGAGCCCGGAAATAGTGGCTGATGTCTTGGCTGACGGCTAGGGTTGGATGGTTAGCATGAGCACGCCAATCGCCTGTGTCGAGCTGGCTGTGCCCGTTAACGAGTTGACCCACAAGATCATGTTCCGCTGATACGTGCCGGCCTCGTGCTGCGTGCCTGGTTGGGCATCGCCGGTTCACATGTCCCGGTGCTGCCTGCGGTTGCCAATAAGCTTGGGCACCCACGCATAGTCTACAAGTCGGCCAGCGTGGTACCTGGCAGCCCGACCGTCACAACTGCCCCTGCGCCGCGGTGACATTGTGGTCAGCGTTGACGGCTAACACGTGGCCACTGCAACCGCGATCCAGCGACTAATGGTTGAGGATGCTATCGCGTGTCGGATCGAGATGACGGTGTGGCGCAATGGTGCATTGGTCGATGTGTTCGTGGTGCCCTGCAAACTTGCCGACTGATCACCGAACTCTTCGGCAGTCAAACCGGCTCTTCAGGTGTGTATCGCGCTATGCTACACACCGTTAGGGTGTCGTGAGAGTCACACGCGACGATGGATTTTTGCCCGGCTCCGTCTTGATTTGCTGATCTTCTCCGCGGGCTGCTCGGTCCGCATTGTCGCTAGGCTAGGTTTTGTCTTGTCGCTAGGCTAGGTTTTGTCGTCGTTGTTGCGCGGAAAGCCGCCACCCCGGGGGAACAGTGGGAACACCACGTCGTCGAGCTTTTCGGCGTCACCGGCAGTCTTGTTGATGGTTGCTCCCCAGACATTCCCGTCTGGAGACATTCGCAATGCCCACGCGTGCACGTGGGTGTCCTTACGGACAACGTCGGGTTCACCGGTGACTGCACCCGTCGATGGTGCTAGCCGGACGGCCACCGTCAGCTTGGGGCTAATCAGATTGACCAGCACGGTCCCGTCCATGGCCGCACAGCCGGCCACGCCGGGCTTGTCGGGCCAGGTCCATACTGTCGAGACTTTTGAGTTCTTGGTGATGCGCTGCAATCGGTCTGCGGTGGGGGTGCGGTCGGTGACATACAGCGAGTCGTCGACGGGGTCGGTACACAAGCCGCCGCCTGAGCCGATGCTGGATAGCGCCGTTGTCGGCGGCGCCTGGCCGATGGTGGTCGGCTGCTCGATGCGCAGTAGCTTGCCGGCCAACGATTTGGGATCGGCGGCCATTGCCGGGTTGTCCACATCGCCAGTGAGCACAACCAGGGTGGTGGGGCTAGTGAAGATCAACGCTCCGGTGTTGCCGACAGCCCCTTTGGGGATGCCGGTCAGGATGTTCTTCGGGATGTCGCCGTCAGCCACTCGGATCACTCGGTTGTCGGTGGGCGTACTAATATAAGCGTACATCAGGCGGTCTTGCTGGTAAGTGGGCGACAGCACGATATCCATCAAGCCACCATCACCGGACGAGTCGACCGAGACGACCGTCTTTACCTTAGGTTCGGCGCTGACCGAGATCTCCTTGACTGCGCCGGTGGTGCGTTCAGCTACCAGTGCGGTTTTGTTGTCGATGCCCATAATCAGGCCGCTAGTGCTCTCCAGACAGCCTTGCATCACCCCGGGGGCTGGGCACTGTTTGGGGAACGGTGTCAATGGCAATGGCGGAGGGGGTGGTATCGAGCTGGGCTGTGGCCGGAGTTCTGGCTTGGTCGTGAAGGGCTGTGACTGGGTGTTGTTGAACCGTGCGCAGCTGCTCAGTATCAGCAGCGCCGCACACAACGCAGTGAAACCAGACCGAACTGACCGCCCTATCCGCATGACCGAAAGGCTACGGACATCGCCGGTGTTGCTGCCACATGCGTGCTTTCGTTTTCCCCGTAAGTTGACGCTCTAACCCTACTTGTGCAGGTGATTAGTCGTATCGTAGAGGCATGCGTCACCATTTTCGGGCCATTTTGAGTCCGATCTGCATTTAATTATACAGGTTTAAGTGTTGATTGTTGGACGAAAGTGTTGCTCAAATCCCCAATTCAGACCCAAATGCCTTTACTCTAGCAGGAGTGACCGGTCAATCGCATGACGAACATTGGCGGCGGCCGGGCGAATGCCCGGAGCCAATCCCGGGACGCCCTGCCTCAGCAAGCCTGGTCGATCCCGAAGATGACCTGACGCCAGTCGGCTACCCAGGCGATTTCGGAACTACCACCGTCATCCCGTACAGTGACCCTGATCACTTGAAGGGTCCCGGTGGTACGGGATACAACCTACTCGACCAGCAGGAGCCGTTACCTTACGTCCAGCCGCAGGCTCGGCATGCAGTGGCTGAGCCTACTGAGATCGATTCAGACCAGGACAACGAGCGATTACACACCGTCGGTCGGCGCGGTACCCAGCATCTCGGTTTGCTGGTACTCCGGGTCGGGCTGGGCGTAGTGTTGGCCGCCCAAGGGCTGCATAAGCTGTTCGGTTGGTGGGGTGGCCAGGGGTTGACCGGATTCAAGAATTCGCTGACCCAGGTTGGCTACCAGCACGCCGACATCCTGGCTTATGTGAGCGCTGGCGGAGAGGCTGTTGCCGGCGTGCTTCTGGTCCTGGGATTATTTGCGCCGGTGGTCGCTGCGGGCGCGCTGGCGTTCCTGATCAATGGTCTGCTCGCGGCATGGCCGCATTCGCCCCTATTCTCATTCTTTTTACCGGACGGGAATGAACATCAGATCACCCTGATCGTAATGGATGTTACTGTCATCCTGTGTGGTCCGGGTCGGTACGGCCTCGATGCCGGTCGGCGCTGGGCCTATCGACCGTTCATTGGGTCCTTCATAGTGCTAATTGCCGGCATCGCCGCCGGCATCGCGGTGTGGGTGCTGCTCAACGGCGTGAATCCCCTAGCCTGAAACGGCCTTACACTCGGTGACAGGTACCTTTTGCGCTCATCCGGTACGGGGTCGGGTCGGTACGGGTTGGGGACTTGTCCGTCCTGAGTGGGCTTCGGTCAACAGCGGCAGGGTGGCGAAAGTGACTGCGGGCAATCTGCAGTTACGCACCACTTTTGAGCCGGGTGTGTTCCCAGGAACCTCGGTTGAAACGCAGTCCGTCGATGTTACCCCGGCGCACTACCTGGCTGCTCAACGGGACGTGTACTACATATGCCCTGGTCTTCGGCGACCATACGGAGCCGGAAGAATAACGCCGACAATACCGCCGGGATGACAATGCAAGTAGTGGGACGGCCGGCAGGCCAGGCCAGCTGCCGGCACCAGCAGCCCGAGGGGTGGGAATCCAACGGCACTGTGTGCCACCGGTGACACCTTGATTACCATTCGAGAGCCAGCGGGTGTTTGGCCAGACGAACTAGAAAACCAGACGAACCAGAGTAGCCACCCGAGCATAATTTCACTTGTCACGCAGGCCGAGGTGCTGCTTGGGCGGTGTCGGATTTGACGGTTGAGCTCTGCGAAGGCTACCGTCGGGTGTTATGGATAACGCCGGCCAGCCCGGAATGTTGGTAGTAATTTGTCAGCGCGTTGGTGGTTGAGTAGCACTTCAGTATTTGAAGCGATCCAAAGCCAACGCGCAACCCTCGTGCAGCTAGCTCAGCTGTCGAGGGTTTTTTGTTGCCCGTCAACGTGACTGTCGAAGCGAATAAGGACTAAAGAGGACACACAGTGAGCGCACCGACCAAGCCACACGCCCGCCCGCAGGGGGCGGGTAACAGCGTGCCAAACACCGTGAAACCCGCCACGCAATTTCCCTCAAAGCCAGCTGTCGCAAAACTAGAACGCGTTTCACCTGAGCAACTTACCGGTGCTCAATCGGTGATTCGGTCGTTGGAAGAACTCGATGTCGAGGTCATCTTCGGAATTCCCGGCGGTGCCGTCCTTCTGGTATATGACCCGCTGTTCTACTCAAAAAAGTTACGTCATGTCCTGGTCCGCCACGAGCAGGGCGCCGGCCACGCGGCCAGCGGCTACGCACACGTGACCGGCAAGGTGGGGGTGTGCATGGCGACTTCTGGTCCTGGAGCCACCAATCTGGTGACACCGTTGGCCGATGCGCAGATGGACTCAGTGCCGGTGGTCGCCATTACTGGGCAGGTCGGGCGCAGTCTGATCGGGACGGATGCCTTCCAAGAGGCCGACATCTCCGGCATCACAATGCCGATAACCAAGCATAACTTTCTGGTTCGTGCCGGCGACGATATTCCCCGGGTACTGGCTGAGGCCTTCCACATCGCGTCGTCGGGACGGCCGGGTGCGGTGCTCGTCGATATCCCGAAGGATGTGCTGCAGGGCCAGTGCAAGTTCAGCTGGCCACCGAAAATGGACTTGCCCGGGTACAAGCCGAACACCAAACCGCACAACCGGCAGATCCGTGCGGCAGCCAAGCTGATCGCTGACGCCCGCAAGCCTGTGCTGTATGTCGGCGGGGGCGTTATCCGCGGCGAAGCGACCGAGCAGCTACGGGATTTGGCCGAACTGACCGGCATCCCGGTGGTTAGCACGTTGATGGCACGTGGCGCGTTCCCCGACAGCCATCACCAGAACTTGGGCATGCCCGGCATGCACGGCACCGTTGCGGCGGTGGCAGCGCTGCAGCGCAGCGATTTACTGATCGCACTGGGCACTCGCTTTGACGACCGGGTGACTGGCAAGCTCGACTCCTTCGCGCCCGACGCCAAGGTTATACATGCCGACATCGACCCGGCGGAGATCGGCAAGAACCGGCACGCTGACGTGCCGATTGTGGGCGACGTCAAAGCTGTTATTGTAGAGCTCATCGCGATGCTGCGCCATTACGAGGTCCCCGGCAACATCGAAATGACCGACTGGTGGTCATATTTGGACGGTGTTCGCAAGACGTATCCGTTGAGCTACAGTCCACAAAGCGACGGCACTCTGAGCCCGGAGTACGTTATCGAAAAGCTTGGTGAAATTGTTGGCCCGGAGGCCGTATATGTCGCGGGTGTAGGTCAGCATCAGATGTGGGCGGCGCAGTTCATCTCCTACGAGAAGCCGCGTACTTGGCTCAACTCAGGCGGTCTGGGCACCATGGGGTTTGCTATTCCGGCGGCCATGGGCGCCAAGATTGCTCGCCCGGAGGCAGAAGTCTGGGCGATCGACGGCGATGGCTGCTTCCAGATGACCAACCAGGAGTTGGCTACGTGCGCTATCGAGGGCGCGCCGATCAAGGTGGCGTTGATCAACAACGGCAACCTGGGCATGGTGCGGCAATGGCAAGCCTTGTTTTATCAGGAGCGTTACTCGCAGACCGACCTGGCCACCCACTCACACCGCATTCCGGACTTCGTGAAGTTGGCCGAGGCGTTGGGTTGCGTCGGATTGCGTTGCGAGTGTGAAGAGGACGTTGTCGATGTGATCAATCAGGCCAGGGCGATCAACAACCGCCCTGTGGTGATCGACTTCATCGTCGGCGCCGATGCGCAGGTGTGGCCGATGGTCGCCGCTGGGGCCAGCAACGACGAGATCCAAGCTGCCCGCGGTATCCGCCCGCTCTTTGATGACGAAAGCGAAGGGCATGTTTGACTGTGCGTCGGCGACGATGCAGAGCCTAGCGATGAGGAGGAATGGCGCATAATGGTAGGGTTGCCAACGCACACCTTGTCGGTTCTGGTCGAGGACACTCCCGGCGTGCTCGCGCGGGTGGCGGCACTGTTCTCTCGGCGCGGTTTCAATATTGAGTCGTTGGCTGTCGGTGCTACTGAGTGCAAGACTATGTCGCGAATGACCATCGTTGTCTCTGCCGAGGAGACCCCGCTCGAGCAGGTCACCAAGCAGCTGCACAAGTTGATTAACGTCATCAAGGTTGTTGAGCAAGAGGCTGACAACTCGCTGTCCCGCGAGCTGGCGTTGATCAAGGTGCGGGCCGAAGCTGGTACCCGCAGCCAGGTAATCGAAGCGGTACACTTGTTCCGCGCCAGGGTTATTGATGTATCGCTCGAGTCACTGACTGTCGAGGCCACTGGTGACTGCAGCAAAATTGAGGCGTTGCTGCGTGTGCTGGAGCCTTTCGGCGTACGAGAAATCGTCCAATCGGGAGTGGTCTCGTTATCTCGCGGTCCGCGCGGTATCGGCACAGTCAGGTAGCTAACACGAAGGAGATAGTCACGTGGCAGACGTTTTGGATGAGTCACTATCATTGTTCTACGACGACAATGCAGATCTGTCGATCATTCAGCGACGCAAAGTCGGCGTGATCGGATACGGCAGCCAGGGGTACGCGCACTCGCTGAGTCTGCGCGATTCTGGTGTCCAGGTGCGGGTCGGTCTGCCGGAGGGCTCGAAGTCTCGGCCTAAGGCCTTCGAGCAGGGCCTGGACGTCGATACCCCTGCCGAGGTCGCCAAGTGGGCCGATGTCATCATGCTGTTGGTGCCTGACACTGCGCAGGCGGACGTCTTTGAAAACGATATCGAGCCCAACCTCCAGCCTGGCGATGCTTTGTTTTTCGGTCATGGACTCAACATTCACTTCGAACTGGTCAAGCCGTCGGGCGATGTGACCGTCGCGATGGTCGCACCGAAGGGTCCCGGCTACCTGGTGCGCCGCCAGTTCGTTGATGGCAAGGGTGTGCCTTGCCTGATCGCCGTTAACCAAGACCCGACCGGCACCGGCGAGGCGCTGGCGTTGTCTTACGCTAAAGCTATCGGCGGCACCCGTGCCGGCGTCATCAAGACTACCTTCAAAGACGAGACAGAAACTGATCTTTTCGGTGAGCAGGCCGTATTATGCGGTGGTACAGAGGAATTGGTGAAGGCAGGTTTCGACGTCATGGTCGAAGCGGGCTACCCTCCCGAGATGGCGTACTTCGAGGTGCTGCACGAACTTAAGCTGATCGTCGATCTGATGTACGAGGGCGGGATCGCGCGGATGAACTACTCGGTGTCTGACACCGCTGAGTTTGGTGGGTACCTGTCAGGTCCGCGTGTCATCGATGCTGACACCAAGGAGCGGATGCGCGGCATTCTGCGCGACATCCAGGACGGCAGTTTCGTCAAGAAGCTGGTCGCCAACGTTGAGGGCGGAAACAAGCAACTCGAAGTGCTCCGTAAGGAAAACGCCGAACATCCCATCGAGGTTACCGGCAAAAAGTTGCGCGACCTGATGAGCTGGGTTGACCGCCAGAGCACCGAGACCGCATAACGTAGCGCTCTCTCGGGGTTGAATTGTACTTTGTGTGCATGTTCTGTTGTGGGGGTGGAGTAAAGGGTGGCGGTGTGTTGCAGTGTTGTGAGTTGATGTGATCGATCGTTAACCGTTCGTTTGGGTTGGGTGGGGGTGGGGATCGTGCGTGAGATCACCAGCAAGGGTGGGGCCCGCGTGTTTGCGGGTTGCTTTGGGGGTTGCACTGATTCGACACCAACTATGCTGGCTAAGACGCTCAATCGGGTTACTGAGCTTGTATTGCTTAGCTATGCAGTGAGCAGTGGGCCAGTGGCTTTAAAGGCCGGCAAGGTGAGCGTTGTGGGCAGCTGCGTACGGAGATAGACATGTGTGCTGGCCAAGAAGTACAGTCCCGAACAAATTGTGGGGGTGTTGGCCCAAAACCTATCCCGACCGGCCCGAAAGATGCAGGTGTCCTATAAAACACTTCAACATCGAGTCCAAGCTCAACCAACATGTGCGCACTGGGTGGATGTTCCGCACGCTGAGGGCACAGCACGCTAAAACCGGGCACCACCATTATTCTCTAGGTATGGCCACCACCAGTGCACGTCCCGCGAAAACTACACGACCGTGTGGTGCTCTAACCTCATAGCATTGGGCGGATGATGTAATCATCGGCAAAAATTAGACCCCCAAATCGGCGCCCTGGCCGAACACAAGTAGCGGATTCGTGCAGCTGCTACACCTATCCAAGGACCACAGCACTGATGTGATCACTGCGGCCATGATCAACCACAAGACAACGCCCTACCACAGAATCGCTGTACAACCCCAGCGTGAGACCAAGACCTCGAAACGACTCTCATACCCGCATCACCACGGCATCGATACCGACCTTTGCGACCTGACGCACCGACCCGCCAATACACTGACCCACCACCCTTTACTCCACCCCCACAACGAGTCCGCGCTAACATTAACCTCAACACAACCGCCAGTAGTCACCACCCAGCGAGCCCGGTAATCGAGGGTGTTTGCCGGTCGCATAACATAATTTGATTCGGTGATGTTGTCGTGGGTGGACACTGAGCTCACCTCTATCAGGGTGGCCGTCGACAGATTTCACCGTATCGGTGTGTACCCAGTATCACCGATGATGTCGCTGAAATGCATCAGGGTCAAGTACGGTGTGACCAGGGTGGTTTCCTGTCCGTCATGTACGGTATTGGACGATGTGAAGGCCGAGTGCACCTTGTCGGCCAGCTTGCCTTCGGCTCACAGCCCGTACAGCGAGTCGAGGAAGTTGCACAATTGCGATGCCGGAGAGCCGAATCAGGTCGGCCAGTGAAAAATCAAGGCGTCGACTCAGATACTGTCGTCACCGGTGGTTGGGGGCAAGTCTTTGGTGGCTTCGTAGTTAGCCGTCCTGGCCGGGTTGGGTGCGAACGATTCCGGGGCGCATGTCTCGGCTACGTGGCGCATTGGACTTCCGTGCACGCAGATTTGGTCGTAGCGGAGACGCGCTCAGCCATCGTGGTGCCGTGACTGGTGGTCGAAATAATAGATGACCGCGAGCCTTGTCACGGTGCCATCGCGGGCACGTCGGTGGTCCCGAATTCTCGGAGTAACAGGGTGTGTGCGGCTTAGTAACCGGCCATGCCGTGCACGTTGTTGCCGGGGGCAGCCGAACACAGATTACACCTTGGGAGTCGTTGTGTGCCAAGGGTTGATCCTCGGTGTGGAGGTTAGCGATCGCACGCCGCAGGGAATTGTCTCCCGTCACAATATGGTCGCCGACATAGTCGGTTATTAGCGCGGTGTACACCGTATGCGCCACAACCACGATGTCGCGGAAGCTCGGTGTGAATTGCTCGACACCCCCGGTCACGGTCTCGGTTGGATCGGCGGTGGAATTCGACGGGACGTAGGTGTAAGTCCAGAAAAGATGGCGGCCGTTGGTAGCGATGCGGCCCGGATCGGCGATGTGTGGTGAGGTGGTTAGCAGCATTGGCCACCGCGCGTGGCGGCCAACCACGATGTCTGCCTCGGTGCGCGCTATCTATTCGCGGGGTATCGCCCAGATTGAAGAATTGCTGCTTGCCGCAGCCGCGGATCCGACCACGAGATGGAATAACTAACCACGAAGTCGACTTTGGCAACATCTGGCCCAGTCGGTTACGGCGAAATGCTTTAACGTACCGAGGTGGAAGGATGTTGCCGTACTTCTGAAGCAACATTGTTGGGGTCGTGTCAAACATGACGGCACCTCAGGAGTCCTGGTGATTCGGTGCTTTCCACGTCGTCCGTAAACGCGCTTCTGCGCGCGCTTAGGTAGGCAAGCGTGTCGATGATGTCTGGGTAGCCCACCACCAGGCGCGGTTAGCCTACTGCATAGGCGAGGGTGGGCGGCGTTAACCCGGCGCCCGCCGATACCAACGACGGTATCCGCAAAACCGTATGGGCGGCAACGCCGGTGAACAAGGATCGGGTGTACTCGCCACTCAGTGACCGCCACGTCGGGGTGCTTTGCGCCAGCATTCGTAAGCCCAGACGCAGGTCAGGCAAGATCTAACTGGGCACCGAACGCTTGTCGCCGAGCACGAATCCGATCACTGCGTCGGCGTCTGCCGTCAGTGGCCCGAGCAGTCGCCGCCAGGACGCGTAGTCGACCAACTCGGCACTGTGCGTTCGAGATCGCGGTAAGCGATGGCCGCGGGCCGGCTCGGCAGCGGGTTTGCATAGGCAATCTTTGGTACCGCCAGTGTGACGCCGCGGGCACGCAAGTCGAACTCCACGAAAAACGGCGATGCCAGCGTCAGGGGGTTAACCGCTGAGCCTTGACTACTGGCATTTTGCGTCCTGCGCGGGCGCAGGTCAGGCAGCAGAGATCTTGGTGAGTTCGCTGTCGACGACGGTGACGTCCACATGTCAATTACAGTCGATACTCTGGCGGCGTGGACCTGCCTGTTGTGTTAATTGCCGACAAACTCGCCCAATCAACCGTGGCTGCCCTGGGAGACCAAGTCGAGGTGCGGTGGGTGGACGGTCCAGACCGGACGAAGCTGTTAGCTGCAGTACCCGAGGCCGACGCGTTGTTGGTGCGGTCGGCCACTACTGTCGACGCCGAGGTGCTGGCAGCCGCTCCTAAGCTCAAGATCGTCGCCCGTGCCGGGGTAGGGCTAGACAACGTTGATGTCGATGCCGCCACCGCGCGCGGTGTCCTGGTAGTCAACGCCCCAACGTCGAACATTCACAGCGCCGCTGAGCACGCGTTGGCGCTGCTATTGGCAGCTTCTCGGCAGATCGCGGAGGCCGACGCCTCACTGCGTGCACACATCTGGAAACGGTCGTCGTTCTCCGGCACCGAAATTTTCGGCAAGACCGTCGGCGTGGTGGGGCTGGGTCGGATTGGGCAGTTGGTTGCCGCACGGATAGCAGCGTTCGGGGCTCACGTTATCGCTTACGACCCGTATGTGGCGCCGGCACGGGCCGCGCAGCTTGGTATCGAGCTGATGTCTTTTGACGATCTCCTAGCCCGGGCCGATTTTATCTCAGTGCATTTGCCGAAGACGCCCGAGACGGCGGGCCTGATCGACAAGGAGGCGCTGGCCAAAACCAAGCCCGGTGTCATCATTGTCAATGCCGCACGCGGCGGCTTAGTGGACGAGGTGGCGCTAGCCGATGCGGTGCGCAGCGGACATGTTCGGGCGGCCGGTCTAGATGTGTTTGCCACCGAACCGTGCACCGATAGCCCGCTGTTTGAACTATCGCAGGTGGTGGTGACACCGCATCTGGGGGCGTCTACCGCCGAAGCCCAGGATCGAGCAGGTACTGATGTGGCCGAAAGCGTGCGGCTGGCGCTGGCGGGGGAGTTTGTGCCTGACGCGGTCAACGTGGACGGGGGCGTGGTCAACGAAGAGGTGGCTCCCTGGCTGGACTTGGTGTGCAAGCTTGGGGTGCTGGTAGCCGCGTTATCCGATGAACTGCCGGCGTCGTTGTCGGTGCACGTGCGTGGCGAGTTGGCTTCTGAAGACGTTGAAATATTGCGGCTTTCGGCCCTACGTGGGCTTTTCTCGACGGTCATAGAGGATGCTGTGACGTTCGTCAACGCACCGGCACTGGCCGCCGAACGAGGTGTGTCCGCTGAAATCACTACGGGCTCGGAGAGCCCCAACCATCGCAGTGTGGTCGACGTGCGGGCGGTCGCCTCCGACGGCTCGGTGGTCAACATAGCCGGTACGTTGTCTGGGCCGCAACTGGTGCAGAAGATCGTGCAGGTCAATGGTCGTAACTTTGATTTGCGTGCGCAGGGCATGAACTTGGTGATCAGGTATGTCGACCAACCTGGCGCTCTGGGCAAGATTGGCACTTTGCTGGGCGCGGCCGGGGTGAATATCCAAGCTGCTCAGCTGTCTGAGGACACCGAGGGGCCAGGTGCGACGATTCTGTTGAGGCTGGATCAAGACGTGCCGGGTGATGTGCGGTCGGCGATCGTGGCAGCGGTGAGTGCCAACAAGCTTGAGGTAGTCAATCTGTCATGACTTACTCCGGTGACGATCCAGCGCGAGGCGATGAGAAGGAGCGGGGCAGATGAAATTGGCGATCATCGGTGGCGACGGGATCGGCCCGGAGGTGGTCGCACAGGCAGTCAAAATTCTTGATGTGGTGCTGCCGGGCGTACAGAAGACTACCTACGATCTGGGCGCCCGGCGTTATCACACCACTGGTGAGCTATTGCCGGAGTCGGTGCTCGCCGAGCTACGGGAGCACGACGCCATCTTGCTCGGGGCGGTAGGTGATCCCTCAGTCCCTAGTGGTGTGTTGGAGCGGGGCTTGCTGCTGAGATTGCGCTTCGAGCTGGATCATCATATCAATCTGCGACCGGCCCGGTTGTATCCAGGTGTTAACAGTTTGCTTGCGGGAAAGCCCGATATTGACTTTGTGGTGGTTCGCGAGGGCACCGAAGGCCCCTACACTGGTACCGGCGGTGCGATCCGTGTCGGAACCCCTAACGAGGTGGCCACGGAGGTAAGTGTGAATACCGCTTTTGGTGTGCGCCGGGTGGTGCAAGATGCGTTCGAACGTGCCCGACAGCGCCGCAAGCATCTGACGCTGGTACACAAGAACAACGTGCTGACCTATGCCGGGACGTTGTGGTGTAGGATCGTGCAGGAGGTCGGTGAAAAATACCCCGACGTCGAGGTTGTCTACCAGCATATAGATGCGGCCACCATCTACTTGGTCACCGAACCCAGTCGCTTTGATGTCATTGTCACTGATAACCTATTCGGTGATATCATCACCGACTTGGCCGCAGCGGTGTGTGGTGGCATTGCCTTGGCCGCCAGTGGAAATATCGATGCCACCCGGACCAATCCGTCGATGTTCGAGCCGGTGCATGGCAGCGCTCCGGATATTGCCGGCCAGGGCATCGCTGATCCGACCGCGGCGATAATGTCGTTGGCACTGCTGCTCGCCCATCTCGGTGAGGATGAGCCGGCTGCTCGGTTGGACCAGGCGGTAGCGAGTTATTTGGCGACTCGCGGGAACGGGCGGTTTTCCACCGGCGAAGTTGGAGAACGAATAGCCGCTGCACTCTAGGTTAGGTTCCAAGCCGGTCGGGACCTACCGCATCGGCACCAAAGGCGCTGATGCGAGCGGGAAAAATCCGCGCAACACCCAGGTCGGTGGATACGTAGCGTCGGCGGTCAGGATACCGAACAGTGGGGGTGCGGCAGCTGCCATTGGCCGCTGGTAGGTGTTCTGAATGTCCATATAGCGTCCCAGCTCCAGAACGGTCTGGCGCAATTTGGTGATCACGGTTGCTTCCAACCCGTTGTCAAGCACTGCAGTAACCGATATGGCGATCATGAGCAACACGTAGTACCGCGAACCCTGGTCATAGACAAGGGTTAGCAGAAACAGGGCCGAAGCAGCCGGGGTGGTGATGATGCGAACGAATCGCATTCGTGAGCCTATGCGGCCAGCCAGGATGCGGCCCAGTGCACTGAGCAGTTGCGAGATTGCCACCGGCTTAGCCCGCTGCTGCGACCGACCAACCGTAGTGTTTTACCAGCCAGACCAACATGAACGTCACTGGTATCGCCTGCGACATCATCAGCAGTGCCTAGATTGCGTGGATTAGCCACAACGTGAACGCCTCGTGATACGGGTGGCCAGTTCCTTGTTGCTGTCCGGGCTTTTCCGCGGCTGTCAATCTGCCGATCGCGCTGGCCACCGTGGATATCGTGCACATAAATGCCGGAAACATCAGGCCTGCGTTCGACGATCTCGGGTATCGTCAAGGCGCCGATGGCGATTCTCAGCGGTTTTGCACGGTCTGACGGATAAGCCCCATCGCGACTTTGAGTTTACTTTGGTGGTAGCCAATTGGAGACCAGCCCACCGCCAGCCGTGTTACGGCTAGCGGTGGGCATGCCACCGAGGAATAGGAATGCGCCCGTTGCCACTAGCGAGTGGACCGATGCCGCGGCATACTTCGAAGCCGCGGTGAGCGCCGAGCCCACAATTATGACGATCCACTTGCTCAGCCGTACGGTGATGTAACTTCATAAAGCCAGCGTAACGACCTCCGGCCCTAGCTGGTCATCGAAGCCAATAGTTCAGCGTCGGCCAACGAGATTCCCACGTGCGGCGACAAATGCGGAAATCATGAACGCAACGCTGTTGATAAACAGGAACGAGCTACTAGATGTCACGCCCACCGAGATGAATGTTATTGACCAGCGTGCGCCTAGGCTCAATTGGTTTGGGTGACTCGGATTCTCAGGCATCGGATCATGCTTGTGCGTGCACCGCCGCTCCACGGCATGCATTGTCGTTACGCTAGTCTCAAGTAAATGCGTCTTGGTCGAATATCTAGTCCAGATGGCGTCGCGTTCGTCAGCATCGAAGGTGAGCCTGACGATCCCGATGGGATGTTTGCCCGTGAGCTCGCTGAGTACCCATTCGGCGAGTTAACCTTCACTGGCCGTTCGTGGCCATTAGCCGATGTCCGGCTACTGGCTCCGATGCTGGCCAGCAAGGTGGTCTGTATCGGTAAGAACTACGCCGATCATATCGTCGAGATGGGTGGCCAAACGGGACTAGCTTCGGCAGATCCGGTGATATTCCTCAAGCCCAATACCGCGATCATCGGGCCAAATGTTCCGATTCGACTGCCTGCCAACGCATCACCTGTGCATTTCGAGGGCGAGTTGGCACTCGTGGTGGGCCGGTCGTGCAAGGACGTCCCGGCAGTCCAGGCCGTCGACTGCATTCTCGGCTATACCATCGGCAACGACATGTCGGCTCGCGATCAACAACGCGCGGATGGTCAATGGACCCGCGCGAAAGGACATGATACCTTCTGCCCAGTAGGGCCGTGGATCGTCACCGACCTCGGTCCCCTAGACCCAGCCGATCTTGAACTGCGAACCGCAGTCAACGGCGAAGTTAAACAACACAGCCGCACCTCCCTGATGATTCACGGCATCGGTGCCATCATGGAGTGGATCTCGGCGGTAATGACATTGCTGCCCGGTGATCTCATACTCACCGGGACACCGGCAGGTGTTGGTCCCGTCGAAGACGGTGACATCGTTTCTATCACTGTCGAAGGCATCGGAACTCTTACCAATCCCGTAGTCCGCAAAGGAAAGTCGTGACTGCAGTAACCTCTGATGGTACCCCGCAAGCAGCAAAAGTCAGGGTACGATTCTGCCCATCGCCCACTGGTGTTCCGCACGTCGGGATGGTTCGCACGGCCCTGTTCAACTGGGCTTACGCTCGACATACTGGAGGCACCTTCGTCTTACGCATCGAGGACACCGACGCCGACCGCGACAGTGAAGAAAGCTACCTGGCCCTGCTCGATGCGTTGCGCTGGCTCGGCCTGAACTGGGACGAGGGTCCCGAGGTTGGAGGACCTTACGGTCCGTACCGGCAGTCGCAGCGCACTGACATCTACCGCGAGGTGGTGGCAAAGTTGCTTGCTACAGGAGAGGCCTATTACGCTTTCTCCACACCGGAGGAAGTCGAGAACCGCCATCTTGCTGCTGGACGCAATCCCAAGCTGGGTTATGACAACTTTGACCGCGATCTTACCGATGCGCAGTTCTCAGCGTACTTGGCGGAAGGCCGTAAGCCTGTAGTTCGGCTGCGGATGCCCGACGAGGATATCAGTTGGGATGACCTGGTGCGCGGGACAACTACCTTTGCTGTGGGCACTGTGCCCGATTACGTGTTGACCCGAGCAAGCGGAGATCCGTTGTACACTTTGGTCAACCCGTGCGATGACGCGCTGATGAAGATCACGCATGTACTGCGGGGCGAAGACTTACTATCGTCGACTCCGCGACAGGTGGCGCTATACCAGGCGTTGATCCGAATCGGGATGGCTGAGCGTATTCCCGAATTCGGTCATTTCCCATCGGTATTGGGGGAGGGAACCAAGAAACTCTCGAAGCGAGAACCGCAGTCGAATTTGTTTGCCCACCGTGACCGGGGCTTTATCCCCGAAGGTCTGCTGAACTACCTTGCCTTGCTGGGGTGGGCGATCGCCGATGACCACGACTTGTTCAGTCTCGATGAGATGGTAGCCGCGTTCGATGTGGTCGACGTCAACTCCAATCCGGCGCGATTCGATCAGAAGAAGGCCGATGCGGTTAACGCCGAGCACATCCGAATGCTCGACTCCGAGGATTTCGCTGGCAGGCTACGCGACTACTTCACCACACACGGCTACCACATCGCTTTGGATCCCGCTAATTACGAAGCTGGTTTCGTTGCCGCGGCGCAGTTGGTGCAGACCCGCATCGTTGTGCTTGGTGACGCTTGGGACCTGTTGAAATTCCTCAACGATGACGAGTACTCTATCGACTCTAAGGCCGCTGCCAAAGAACTGGATGCCGATGCCGGGCCGGTGCTTGATGTTGCCTGTGCCGTGCTGGACAGCCTGGTGGATTGGACCACTGCGAGTATCGAGGACGTCCTCAAGGTTGCACTCATCGAAGGTCTTGGTCTTAAACCGCGCAAAGTGTTTGGCCCGATCCGGGTCGCCGCCACGGGGGCATTGGTCAGCCCGCCGCTGTTCGAATCGCTGGAGCTACTCGGCCGTGCTCGCAGTCTGCAGCGGCTGAGTGCTGCGCGAGCGCGAGTCACCTCGGCCTAGCTGCAGGCCTAAGTCCGGTTGCGTGGCTGCTTACTCGCGCCGTTTCCAGCGCTCGCTATCGCCACACTAGGAACGCAACGAGGTAAGACAAGGTGTGTGTATTTGCGCGGTGAGTCTTTGGTAGTCTGCACGTCGGCCGATCATGGCTGGACAGAAGCAAGTCCCAGGACATATTAAGACGCTGATACGTGTTTGTTATAGTCCGCAGAATGTGCTCTGACCAGAGGTTCTAGGTAGAAATGGGGTATGGTGTAATTGGCAACACAGCTGATTCTGGTTCAGCCATTCTAGGTTCGAGTCCTGGTACCCCAGCAAAAAGTCCGTCGGACTGTCAACCATGGTCTCGAAGCGATTGGGTGGGCTTAGCGGTGTGAGCTATGCTAGACAGCTCGGATCGGTTCTGGCCCCGTCGTCTAGCGGCCTAGGACGCCGCCCTCTCACGGCGGTAGCGTGGGTTCGAATCCCATCGGGGCTACAAAGCGACCGTCGATAACGTGGTTACTGGCCGAACCCTATTTGTTTCTAATTTGCCAGTGCGGCTGGTCCGGTCGATCCTCTTCACAGGAATGTGCGGCAAGCTGAGCTTGTGGTTATCCCACGAACGGGTAAGACGGCTGACACCGCGCACAGTCGATTCGCTTGTTCATCATCTGGTCGACCATGGGCTTTGCGTCGTCGATGTAGGACCGGTATAGCGTTCCCAAACGCTGACTCCGAACTGGTCCGATCCGGAAAGGGGAATCGTGATCGGCCGATACTCTCCGTAGTTCCTTCAAAGAACATCCCGCGCAGCGGGTCATACGTTTGGCCGTTCTCGATCAAAAAACTCACTCGCGGGTCTCGTTTCAGGTTGACTGCTTTCTGTGATTTTATCTTTGATTTCCAGTCGGATTGCGCTGTCGATGGCAGTGTATTACATAGCGGTCAAATGTGCCTGCCCGTTTGGACCGATGGTGGTTAGCGTACCGGTGCGGATGTTGACGACGCAGTCGAATGATTTCAGCCTCGGCCATGACGACATGCGCGTGCCGATTGGTTCCTATTGGGCCAGTCTTTCAGGCGACCGCCAACGCCGAGTCGATGGCTAAGAAAAGCGCTACTGTGACCTGCTACGTGAACAGCATCGAGATACGTGTCGCGTGGTTTACGGTCGAGCAGCAGAATTTTCAGAGGCGGCGAGTCAATGCTTCGGCCGCTGATAGTAAGTCAGTTGCCCATCGTGCACCGGGACGTCGGACTATCCTGTCGATGGGTCCAGACACCGATATGGCAGCGGTCACGACACAGCGGCCGTTGCGCACGGGCACCGATACACTTGCTACCCCTGATTCGTGCTCGGCTACGCTTTGTGCCCAACCGCGTCGGCGGACTTCGGCTAGTGTCCGGTCGGTGAATTTCACCGTCGGTAGCACGGCTTCCCTGGTGGTGGCGTCGCTATGGGCCAGTAATACTTTGGCTCCCGAACCTGCCGTCATTGGTAACTGCACCCCGACCGGAACCGTATCGCGAAGGACCGCAGGAGGTTCCGATGCGGCCACGCAGACCCGCGAGATGCCTTCTCGGCGATACAGCTACACGCTTTCTCCGGTGCTTTCGCGCAATGTAGATAGCACCGTCGCGCTGGCAGCCAACAGTGGATCGTTGACATGGATCGCGAGTTCGGAGACTGCGGTTCCAAGCTGGCACCGGCCCTCGTCGTTGCGCGCTGCTAGACGGTGAGCCTCCAGCGCGGCGGCCAGACGGTAGGTGGTGGCTCTGGGCAAGCCAGCTCGGTCGTACAGTTCGGCCAACCCGCAGGAAGATTACGCGTCGTATGTAATCGTATGTAACAGCGCCACAGCTTTGTCGAGAACCCCGATACCGCTAGTCTGTGTCACAGAGAGATATCAGTCTCGTATTCTGCGATATCAATATGGATTGATCGGCGAGCCGCAAATGAGGCGAATCGAGGCGCTTGGAGATGGATAACGAGAGGAAACAAGTGGGTGGCGCCCGCAAACCGCGCACGTTGGCCGAAAAGGTTTGGGACGACCACGTTGTGGTAGCCGGTCAGGGCTACCATCAAGATCGGGGTCCCGATTTGATTTACATCGATCTACATTTGGTGCACGAGGTCACCAGCCCGCAGGCTTTCGATGGCCTGCGCTTGGCCGGCCGGTGGGTGCGGCGCCCCGATTTAACAGTGGCCACCGAGGATCACAACGTGCCCACCGTCGACATCGACAAGCCGATCGCTGACCCGGTGTCGCGCATTCAAGTGGAGACGTTGCGGCGCAACTGCGCCGAATTTGGTGTCCGGTTACACCCGATGGGCGATATCGAGCAGGGCATCGTTCATGTCGTAGGGCCACAGTTAGGCCTCACTCAACCGGGCATGACGATCGTTTGCGGCGACAGTCACACCTCTACCCATGGCGCTTTTGGTGCAATCGCGATGGGCATCGGCACCTCGGAGATCGAGCATGTACTCGCTACCCAAACGCTGCCGTTGCGCCCATTCAAGACAATGGCGGTCACTGTCGATGGGCGGTTGCCCGCCGGCGTCACAGCCAAGGACATCATCCTTGCGTTGATTGCTAAGATTGGCACCGGCGGCGGGCAGGGCTATGTACTCGAATACCGGGGCAGTGTCATCGAATCGATGTCCATGGAAGGACGGATGACGATCTGCAACATGAGCATCGAAGCCGGTGCTCGAGCAGGAATGGTGGCTCCCGACGAGACTACCTACGAGTTCTTACGTGACCGTCCGCACGCACCGACTGGCAAGCAATGGGATGCCGCAGTAGCCTACTGGCAACAGCTGCGCACTGACGACGACGCTGTGTTCGACACCGAGGTCTATCTCGATGCGACCTCGTTGAGCCCGTTTGTCACCTGGGGGACAAACCCCGGTCAAGGAGTGCCGTTGGCCGCATCTGTGCCTGATCCCGAACTGATGATTGACGATGTTGCCCGACAAGCCGCCGAGAAAGCTTTGGCGTACATGGACCTTCGCCCAGGTACACCGATGCGCGATATTGCGGTCGATGCGGTGTTCGTTGGGTCGTGTACCAACGGCCGCATTGAGGATCTGCGGTTGGTGGCCGATGTGTTACGTGGCCACAAGGTGGCCGACGGTGTGCGGATGCTGATCGTCCCCGGCTCGATGCGGGTACGTGCGCAGGCTGAAGCCGAGGGGCTCGGTGAGATTTTTATTACTGCGGGAGCGCAGTGGCGGCAGCCGGGTTGTTCGATGTGTCTGGGCATGAACCCCGATCAGCTTGCGCCCGGGGAGCGGTGCGCTGCGACGTCCAACCGAAACTTCGAAGGACGGCAAGGCAAGGGTGGCCGTACACATTTGGTATCCCCGGCCGTCGCCGCTGCCACCGCGGTTCGCGGCACTTTCTCTGCTCCGGCCGATTTGAACTAACTCGGCCGGCTTGAACTGAGATAGAGGAGTGGAGGATAAATTATGCAAGCTTTCCGCGTCCATACCGGTATCGGCGTGCCGTTGCGGCGGTCCAATGTCGATACCGATCAGATCATTCCGGCGGTCTTTTTGAAGCGTGTCACTCGAAACGGTTTCGAGGACGGCTTGTTCGCTACGTGGCGGGTCGATCCCTCATTCGTGCTCAACCTCAGCCCCTTTGATCGGGGCTCAGTCCTGGTCGTCGGTCCTGATTTCGGGATCGGGTCGTCGCGTGAGCATGCGGTGTGGGCGCTCATGGACTACGGATTCCGGGTGGTTATCTCGTCTCGATTTGGTGATATTTTTCACGGTAACGCGGGCAAGGCGGGGTTGCTGGCAGCTCAAGTAGCCCAAGATGATGTCGAATTTCTGTGGAAACTCATCGAGCAGAAGCCGGGGTTGGAAATCACTGTCAATCTTCAAGATCGAAATATCAATGCTGCAACGGTGGTGTTGCCGTTCAAGATTGATGACTACACTGCTTGGCGATTGCTCGAAGGACTCGACGATATAGCTCTTAATCTGCGGAAACTTGACGAGATCGAGGCGTTTGAGTCGGCGCGTCCTGCGTGGAAACCGCGCACCCTGCCCACCACCTGACGGGTCGCACTGGCAGGATTTTTCGCTTGCTCACCAACACAGCCAGGCCCATTTTCTGTTCCCGCCACCGGTCAAGGGCGGCAACCTGATTGCGATAATTGCCGCCGCAGGATCGGTGAAATTGCGCGTGGCTCTTGGAAATCAATGGGCTGAGGGTTTACCGTGTCCATTAGTCGGTTCAAAAACGAGGACCACTGACTTCGGAGGATTTGGATGAACAAAGCAGAGCTCATTGACGTGCTGACACAGAAATTGGGCTCGGACCGTCGGCAGGCGACCGCTGCCGTCGAGAATGTCGTTGACACCATTGTGCGTGCTGTACACAAGGGCGACAGCGTCACCATTACCGGGTTCGGTGTGTTCGAGCAGCGTCGCCGGGCTGCGCGCGTGGCTCGTAACCCCCGTACCGGCGAAACGGTGAAGGTGAAGCCGACGTCCGTCCCGGCGTTTCGTCCGGGTGCGCAATTTAAAGCGGTTGTGGCTGGCGCACAGCGTCTCCCGTTGGAAGGTCCCGCTGTCAAGCGTGGTGTAGCGACCAGCGCTGCCAAGAAGGCAGCGATTAAGAAGGCTCCGGTTAAGAAGGCGCTGGCCAAGAAGGCGGCGACCAAGGCTCCGGCCAAGAAGGCCGTGAAGGCGCCCGCCAAGAAAATCACCACGGCCGTGAAAGTTCCGGCTAAAAAGGCGACAAAAGTGGTCAAGAAGGTCGCCGCCAAGGCTCCGGTACGCAAGGCCACGACCAGGGCGCTGGCCAAGAAGGCAGCGGTGAAGAAGGCTCCTGCCAAGAAGGTTACCGCAGCTAAGCGGGGTCGCAAGTAAAGAAAATAGACAGTCTAACGCAGATACCTTTCGGTAGGCGTTACTTTCACCCGGAGGGTATCTGCGTGTTAGGGCTGTACGTTGGCTGCGAGCGTGCTGCCGACGTGGTCGACAGCCACTAGCTGACCGGCTAATAGTGACAGCACCCAAGTACTGCCCTTGTAATTGTGCGATTTTTTGGGGCGCACTCCATCGCGTTCGCACCACCACGCGATCAGGTCTGGAATTATCTTGCCCTGCAAGCAGATCACCGGTGTTCCTGACTGCGCCGCGATCCGCAACACTCGGTGTAGGCCACGTTTGGGGTTTTTGGCGAAGGCCTCCTTGGTCAAACTGGGCTCGTTGTGGATCGGCACACCTAGTTCTGCGGCGAGCGGTTCTACTGTCTGATGACAGTGTAACTGGTCGGCCGCATACACATCGGTGGCACCAAAAGCCAGCAGCTGTCCAATCAATGCCTCCGCTTGTGCGCGACCCTGTTTGTCCAAAGGTCGTTTGGTGTCATCCTCCGATAAGCGTGACTTCCGGCCGGCGGTTCCGTGCCGGACGATCAACACGGTCCGCGTATAAGCTGGTTGTTTAGCGAACTGGCGCAGGACTTTTCGATCCTGCACGTAATCAAGTTTTTTCATTGCGTCGACAACCGGCAGCCAGAGCAGCTCGTCGACCTCGCTGCCCGGGACAAATTGTCCCTCAATGCTGCGAGCTGCCCAGTAGTACACCTTCTTGACGTGTTGACCGATTGGGTAATTCACCACGACGAGCCGCGCGCCAAGGGTAGCGTGATGGCCTGTCTCCTCGAACACTTCGCGCACGGCCGCCATCGGAGCGGTCTCACCGGGGTCAACTTTGCCCTTGGACAGTGACCAGTCATCGTAACGGGGACGATGGATCACGGCAATCTCGACGGCCGGGTCGGAATTGCCTGGTCGCCACAACACCGCCCCCGCAGCGTACACGATTTGACTCTTTGGCCATTGACAGGACGAGTTCCAGATCGCCACCATTAACATCCTTGCAGGTCAATTGAGTCAGGGTAGCTCACACATTGTGGATGTGGCCGAAAAGATCATCACACAGCGTCAGCGGCTGCGGTGCCGTTCCATCAACGATTCTTGGTGGTCGCGCACCTGCTGGCCTTTCTGCGGCGAAGCGGTCCACTGCCCGTCGGGTCGCAGTTCCCAACACCGGGTGAACGGGTCCAGCGCGGACTTCAACAACTCATCTAGCTGCGCGGTCAGCCTCGAGTCTTTAACTTGCGCCAGCACCTCGACTCGTCGATCTAGGTTGCGGTGCATCATGTCGGCGCTTCCGATCCAGAACTCATCGATGGCTCGGAAATGGATGATCCGTGAATGCTCGAGGAAACGGCCGAGAATCGAGCGGACGAAAATGTTTTCCGAAAAACCTTCGGTGCCTGGGCGTAGTGCGCAGATGCCGCGCACCACCACCTCGACCCGCACGCCTGCCTGTGACGCGCGATACAGCGCATCGATAACTTGTTCGTCGACCAGAGCGTTCATCTTGAGTCGGATCAGGCCCTTACCGGTTTGGGGGCCGGATTCGCGATGGGCGGCCACCTCGCGCTCGACCCGCTCGATAATGCCTCGGCGAATTCCATACGGTGCCACCAGAAGGTTGCGGTAAGCCAGCTTACGCGAGTAGCCGGTAAGCGAGTTGAACAAGTCAGTCAAGTCGGCGCCGATATCGGGTGCTGCGGTCAACAGACCGACATCTTCGTACAGTCGAGCGGTCTTGCTGTTGTAGTTGCCGGTTCCGATATGGCAGTACCGCCGGATCGTCGGGCCCTCACGGCGCACCACGAGGCAGGTCTTGCAGTGTGTCTTGAGCCCAACGATCCCGTACACCACATGCACGCCTGCGTGTTCCAGCGCGCGCGCCCACCGGATGTTGGCCTGCTCGTCAAAGCGAGCCTTGATTTCGACCAGTGCCACCACTTGCTTTCCTGCCTCGGCAGCTTCGATGAGCGCCAGCACGATCGGTGAATCACCGGAGGTGCGGTACAGCGTTTGTTTGATCGCCAGCACATCGGGGTCGGCGGTGGCCTGTTCAATGAATCTCTGCACGCTGGTGGCAAACGAGTGATAGGGATGGTGCACCAGAACATCGCCTTCGCGCAGCGTCGCGAAGATGCTCTTGGGAGTTTCCCGTTCGGCGAAAGCGGGATGAGTGTCGGGAATGAATGCGCGGTCTTTGAGTGCGGGTCGGTCCAGCCCGTAAATTTGCCACAACGACGACAGGTCAAGCAGCCCGGGCACTTCGATGACGTCGCTGGGATGCACGTCGAGTTCCCGCAACAGCAGTTCCAGCATGCTCTCGGTCATGTCGTCGGCGATCTCGAGTCGCACCGGCGAACCGAACCGTCGACGCGCCAATTCTCGTTCCAGCGCCTGTAGTAGGTCTTCGTCACGGTCTTCTTCAACCTCGAAGTCAGCGTTGCGGGTAATGCGGAATGCATGATGCTCGACGATTTCCGTGCCAGGGAAGAGCACCGGAAGGAATGCCGCGATCAGCTCCTCCATGGGCAGGAACCGGTGAATGAGCTGACCTTCATCTCCGGCAGAGGTATCTCTGACCGCCCCGCGGTTAGCGAGTTCTACGAATCGATCGACGTTGTTAGGCACTTTGACCCGGGCGAAATGCTGGGTACCGTCTTCGGGTTGCTTGACGGTGACAGCCAGGTTCAGACTTAACCCGCTGACAAACGGAAACGGGTGGGCGGGATCGACAGCCAGTGGTGTCAGGACGGGGAAGACCTGCTCGTTGAAATAGGTCGATAACTGGTCACGTTCGGCCTGATCTAAATCCGTCCACGTGACAATGTAGATACCCTCCTCACCGAGTGCGGGTAACACCGAATCGAGGAACACCCGCGCGTGCCGGCTGGCGATCCATTGGGTCTGCTCGCCTATGCGGCTCAGTTGCTCACGTGGGGTGAGACCGTCAGCAGAGCGCACCGACAAGTCCATCTCGTCGCGGCGCTTGAGGCCGGCGACTCGAACCATGTAGAACTCGTCGAGATTGGATGCGAAGATAGCCAGAAACTTGGCTCGCTCCAACAAAGGCAACGAGTTATCGGCGGCTAGTGCGAGCACACGCGCATTGAAATCCAGCCAACTTGATTCCCGGTTGAGGTAGCGGTCGTCGGGCAGCTGGTCCTGACTCGCAGAGGTGGTCGCCGCGGGCGGTGCTGCGAGGGCGGAGTTGTCTGAATGCCATATATTCTCTTCGGTACGGGCCTCAGCTTCGATGTCGGTCACCAAAAGATCATTGCTCATCATCCGATGGTGCTGCTATCACGCTGTGGCCATTCATTCCGCGTTGGTGTGCTGTTTACCATTTGGGATCCTGTAGCTGGTTGGGGCTAAAGATGTGCGACCACCCGCGTGGTGGCGGCTCCGATGCCCAGACGGCGTGCGGCGGCCAGATCGGCAGGCGTGTCGACGTCGCATCGCAGGCCAGGCCAGGGTCCCGTAAGCTCGATCGCGCCTGAACGGCGATGTTGCGCGGATGAATCTGGACCGAACTGCGGGTTGAGTGCGGTTCCGAACGTGCAGAGCGCTGCGGTTCCGCTACCCAGTCGATCAGCGACGAAGCTGCGCTGATGGTGTCGGGCGGCAGCGATTGCCTCGGACAATTCCTGTGTCTGTAAGGCAGGCAAATCTCCTTGCAGTACAACGATATTGGAGAATGATCCAGCTATCGCGTGTTCCGCAGCGGCAATGGCGTTATTCAGTGGATCACCATGACCATCGGGTGTTGGATCGGCCAGAATCTCGGCTCCGAATTCGGCCGCTGCCGCGGCAGCGGCCTCATCGGGCGTGATGACGGTGATTGAACGTAGTGCTGAAACGGGTGCCGCTGCGGTCAGGGTGTCTACCAACATGGCCAACACCACATTCTCTCGTGTCCGAGTCGAGAAGACCGGTCCTAGCCTGGTCTTGGCGGCGGCCAGCCGCTTAACGGCGATGATCAAGCCGACATCAGCTGTGCCTCCAGCCCGTGTGCCACTCATGAGGTCATCCTGCCAGCGTTGGTCGCTGCATTCCCTGCAAGTGTCACGAGAGCTCGACCGTGGCAGTCGATTTGCGCGCTAGAGTGTTGTGTCGTGGTATGACTGGCGATTCCCAAGTCTAACTTGGGTATCGGCACTGCAGTCTCGACGACCAACCCAGCAGCCGACTGTATGCCCGAAGCGGCGGCCGAATCTGCCAGCTCGATATTAGACTTCGATTGGAACAGGAAGTGTCACAATACACTTCCGTGTTGATCGACAGGAGCGTGACGCTGGTCTTCATAGGGATCGGCGACGCCCCTACCAGCAAAATCTTAGTTTCACGGATTTGCTATAACGCACCTAAAGTCTGACCGCTGGAAATATGAGGCCGACATCGACCAAGCTGCCTGATCCACGTATCACCGATACGACTTACCGATAGAGTAACGACCGCAGCCCAGCGCCACGTTAGCGCGTGATCGTGACTAGCGTGACGATAGCCCGTGTTGGTCTGTGCCGTACCTGCTGCAGATGCCGCTTTAAACAACTACGGGGGTGGTGGAGATGGCCGGCATAGTGGTCCGTTCAGAGAGTGCTGTCGCGGTGATGGGCGCTGGTGCATGGGGCACTGCACTGGCCAAGGTGCTTATCGATGCCGGCGGACCGGAGGCCGGAGTCGTATTGTGGGCTCGGCGACCGGATGTCGCTGAGCGGATCAATACCACCCGATGTAACCGCGCCTATCTACCGGGAACACTGCTTCCGCCAGGTATCCGCGCTACCGCCGATCCAGCAGATGCGCTGCGCGGTGCGTCGACGGTGCTATTGGGGGTGCCGGCGCAGCGGATGCGGGCCAACCTCGAGCGGTGGGGTGGTTTGGTGGCCGACGGCGCGACCCTGGTGAGTCTGGCAAAAGGCATCGAGCTGGGCACGCTGATGCGGATGAGTCAGGTCATTGTCTCGGTAACTGGCGTGGACCCGGCGCAGGTCGCGGTGCTTTCGGGACCCAACCTGGCTAGCGAGATTGCTCAATGCCAGCCCGCAGCCACCGTCATCGCGTGCAGCGACTTGGGCCGAGCCGTCGCTTTGCAGCGCATGCTAAGCAGTGGCTACTTTCGGCCGTACACCAACAGCGATGTCGTCGGCACCGAGATCGGCGGGGTATGCAAGAACGTCATAGCGCTGGCGTGCGGGATGGCTGCGGGTGTCGGGTTCGGCGAAAACACCGCGGCGACGATCATTACTCGGGGCCTGGCGGAGATCATCCGGCTGGGGATGGCGCTAGGCGCCCAGGTTACTACGTTGGCCGGTCTGGCGGGGGTAGGTGATTTGGTGGCCACCTGCACATCGCCGCATTCGCGTAACCGGTCACTCGGCGAACGCTTGGGCCGGGGCGAGATCATGCAGTCGATCTTGCACGGTATGGATGGTTCCGATGGCGGAGACGGCTACGTCGTCGAGGGTGTGACGTCGTGCGCGTCGGTACTCGCGCTAGCGTCCAGTTATGACGTCGAGATGCCGCTAACTGACGCCGTCCACCGAGTTTGTCACAAGGGACTCTCGGTCGAGAAGGCGATGGCTCTGCTGTTGGGCCGCAGTACTAAGTCTGAGTAACCACGCCGGAATGTGACGGGGCCCGCCCAGGTGGACCGTGAGTAGCCTAGAAGGCCTAGTTCAGAGTTTTAGCTGCTCTTGGAGCTGCTTGACCGGTAGCCTCTTTAGGCTGTGAATGTCTACCAGCGGCCCTTGATGCCTTGGCTGCCATCCGGCGGCCGTGTGCGCGTTGCCGTCGTATTCGGCGGGCGCAGTAACGAACACGCCGTCTCCTGTCTGTCTGCCGGCAGCATCTTGCGCAATCTGGATCGACAGCGGTTTGACGTGGTCGCGGTTGGTATCACTCCGGAAGGGACGTGGATGCTCACCGATCCCAACCCGGATGCGCTGGCGATTGCCAATAGACAGCTTCCCGCTGTGAGCTGCGAATCGGGAATCGAGTTGACGCTGCCGGCCGATCCACGGCGCAGCGGTCAACTGGTGTCACTTTCACACGGCGCCGGCCTTGGGGCCGGAGAGGTCCTGACGTCGGTCGATGTGGTATTCCCGGTGTTACATGGTCCATATGGCGAGGACGGCACCATCCAGGGGCTGCTGGAACTCGCTCGTGTGCCCTACGTCGGAGCTGGTGTTCTGGCCAGCGCCGCCGGCATGGACAAGGAATTCACTAAGAAGCTCTTCGCTGCGGAGGGACTGCCGTTGAGCGCGTACACGGTGTTGCGTCCGTTGCGGCCAACGCTGCATCGGCAGGAGTGTGAGCGGTTGAGTTTACCGGTATTCGTTAAACCCGCACGCGGTGGCTCGTCTATCGGTATCAGCCGGGTGTCGAGCTGGGGTCAACTGCCCTCCGCGATTGCCTACGCTCGCCGGCACGATCCGAAGGTGATTGTCGAGGCGGCGGTTAACGGCCGCGAACTGGAGTGCGGCGTGCTCGAAATGCCGGATGGCACTGTGGCAGCCAGCGCGGTGGGGGAAATTCGGGTAGCCGGGGTGAGCGGAAGCGAGGATTCGTTCTACGACTTCACCACCAAATATCTCGACGACGCAGCCGAGTTAGATGTGCCCGCCAAGGTGGACGATGACGTTGCTGACGAGGTGCGCCAGCTCGCGATTCAGGCGTTTCGGGCTATCGACTGCCAGGGCCTGGCACGAGTTGACTTTTTCCTAACCGACGACGGGCCGGTGATCAATGAGATCAACACGATGCCGGGGTTCACCATGACCTCGATGTACCCAAAGCTGTGGGCGGTCAGTAGCGTGGACTACCCGACGTTGCTAGCGACCATGGTGGATACGGCATTGGCTCGGGGTGTGGGTATGCGTTAGCATGCTCGCTAGTGAGACTGAGCCGGGCTGATCGGGATGGCCGCCAAGGTCCGGTCGATCACGTCGGAGAGTTCTTGGATGGGTGTCGGTCCCGATCCAGATGGCAGTGTCAATGCGACATACACTGGTCGGTCTACTGTGTACCAGGTGGATCTGCCGGCATCAATGGCGGGTTTTGGTTTGGCGTCCACCTCAAACCACTGCACTTGATCGACGGCTTGGATTGGGGAACCCACAACGAATTCGGCTGGGCCGTCGAGTCCGCAGCGCAGCACCACTGGCTCGGTGTCTGAGCCGGTTCGCCAGGCGGCTACGGCGTCGGGCGCTGGTTGCGCGACAGGTGCACGCTCATAGTCGCCGAGCCGCTGAGGCAGTGCTTGCGTCAGCGATCGGCATGCGGCAGTGGTGGCCTGCGGGGCTGGGACGGCAGTAATGACAACTGGCTGTGGTGGCTCGTGGAGGGTTGCTGCGAGGACCAAGATTGTGCCGATCGTTGCTGCTGTCAGCACCACTGCGGCGATAATCACGGTGCGTGGTGGCCCGCCTGCGTCGACAGCAGAACCAGCGTCGGAGTTGCTCGTCACCTGCCCAGCCACCTCCATGACTGATTCCTTCCTGTTGTGCTGATTGTCGGGCCGTGTACCGTACGCATCCGGCTCTACACTGGCGGCGGTCCGCTCGTGCGGGTCGGCAGAGATTTAACTTATCGCAGTTCGGGCGATCGTTCGGCTGGCCTCAGAGGTCCGGGACACGCCGGAGGAAGTGACGTGTGCAACCATGAATGTGGGGCGTTAGGGGAGTCTGTAACGCTTGAGCAGCTCGGTGAGTTCGCGGTAATCGACCGGCTGGTGCGAGGCCGCAGGCAGCCGGCTGTGGTCGCACTCGGGCCCGGCGATGATGCAGCGGTGGTGACTGCCAGCGACGGTCGCATCGTGGTATCAACAGATGTGTTGGTGCAGGATCGCCATTTCCGGCTGGACTGGTCAACACCGCACGATGTCGGCCGTAAGGCAATCGCGCAGAACGCGGCCGACATAGAGGCGATGGGGGCGCGGGCCACCACATTCGTTGTGGGTTTGGGAGCGCCTGGTGATACGCCGGTGGCGCAGGTGGACGCGTTGGTCGATGGGCTGTGGGACGAGGCCGGGCGCATTGGTGCCGGCATCGTCGGCGGCGATTTAGTTAGCTGTCCTCAATGGGTGCTCTCCGTTACCGTGTTGGGCGATCTTGACGGCCGCGCACCAGTATTGCGGTCTGGGGCTAAAAACGGCTCCATGGTTGCTGTCGCTGGCGCCCTGGGTCGCTCGGCTGCCGGTTATGCCCTGTGGCATAAAGGGATTGACGGATTCGATGATCTGCGGCGCCGTCATCTGGTGCCTGAGCCGCCATATGGTAAGGGGGTTGCTGCTGCGGCTTGCGGGGCTCAAGCAATGATCGACGTCTCCGACGGTCTGATCGCCGACCTGCGTCACGTCGCGCGGGCATCCGGGGTGTCGATTGACCTATCCACCGCGGCGCTGGCTGCAGACCACGCCGCGCTGATTGCAGCCGCGACCGCGGTGGGCGGTGATCCGTGGCCGTGGGTGCTGGGTGGCGGTGAAGACCACGCCCTGGTGGCCTGTTTCGCCGGTACGGCACTGTCTGGCTGGCGCATCATCGGGCGGGTATTCGACGGGCCTGCCAGGGTGCTTGTCGATGGGCAGGAGTGGCGGGGACATGCGGGTTGGCAATCCTTTGGAGGTTAGGGTGTCGCGGTGACCGTCTACGCTATTGCCGCGCTGAAGTTCACCGACCGGCAATCACCTGAATACCGGAAAATCGTGAAGGACCTGCTGGTGCTGTGTGCGCAGGGGCTGGGATGACCGCACGTCCGTTGAGTGAACTTGTCGAGCAAGGGTGGGCGGCCGCGCTAGAGCCGGTCGTCGACCAGGTAGCTGAGATGGGTCGATTTCTGCGGGCCGAGATCGCTGCCGGGCGCAGGTATCTACCTGCCGGGCATAGTGTTTTGCGCGCCTTTACTTATCCGTTCGACAACGTGCGCGTTTTGATCGTTGGGCAAGATCCGTATCCGACACCGGGACATGCTGTGGGCCTGAGTTTTTCGGTGGCCCCCGATGTGCGTCCGCTGCCCCGCAGTCTTGCCAACGTCTTCGACGAGTACACTGCGGACCTAGGCTATCCTTTGCCTGTGTGTGGCGATCTGACACCTTGGGCGCAGCGTGGTGTGCTGCTGTTAAACAGGGTGCTCACGGTGCGCCCTAGTAACCCGGCGTCTCATCGGGGCAAGGGCTGGGAAGTGATCACGGAGTGTGCGATCCGCGCGCTGGCTGCGCGGTCAGAACCGATGGTGGCGATTTTGTGGGGTCGCGATGCTGCCACGCTGAAGCCGCTGCTGACTGTCGATAACTGTGTGGTGATCGAGTCGCCGCACCCTTCGCCGCTGTCGGCATCTCGCGGGTTCTTCGGCTCGCGCCCGTTCAGCCGTACCAACGAGATACTCGTCGGGATGGGTGCTGGGCCCATCAATTGGCGCCTACCCTGACCGACATGACAGCTCGGACAAGATCGAGGCCAGCCTGCGACACTTGCCGCGTTCGTCGGAAGCTGCCGGTGACCGGGCCGGCCGCGGACAAGACCGTTCATCGTCGTCCCGTATTGACCTGACCGTTGCGTCGCTGTGTGCGCGCCGACCTCGGCGCTGGGGCGCTGGCGCAACAGTCAGCCGCGGGTAACCTTGCCGGCCTTAATGCAGGAGGTGCAGACTTTGAGCTGTTGCTTGTTGCCGCCGGGACGCGTCACCATGTGCACAGTTTGCACATTGGGATCCCACCGGCGGCTGGTGCGGCGGTGGGAGTGTGATACCGACTTGCCGAAGCCGGGACCTTTCCCGCAGATATCGCACACAGCGGCCATTCTGAATGCTCCTCAACTCTTCTGCTGGAATCCGGCAACTGACATATTTGGGAGCCAGGGCAGCCTAGACTGACCCAAGCGCCAGCTCAGGATAGCGACTGTTGTGGGCAACCACCAAAAACGGTCAACAGCTGCTGGATGACGGTCACGGTCTGTATGGTCCATCCTCGTTAGCTACTAGTCCCAATGATTCGGTTCGCCCCCCCGCGGGTATGTGGTGTGAAGGAGGTGGGTCACACTGAGCGCCTGTTTATAGTTCACAGGATAGCCTGCTGGACGCGTCGGCATTACGATATGGGGCGCACGTTGTCATCGGCGATTTTATCGCCCACATCGACGAGACAACCGGCTCAATGTGTTCCCGGTCGCTGGCTCCGATATTGGCCGCCAACATGTTCTTCGCCAGGCGTTCCACACTGGCTGAGGTTAGTGCGAGAGCCGACGTGCAGGGGGCTGCCTAGGACCCACGTTGCTCGGGTTACGGCAGCTCTGTCAGAAGGCGCCCTAAACGGTCGCCCACGGCAACTCCGGCGTGCTCCTGTCCCAGATTGTGTGTGCCATAGCCGACTTAACCGCAAGTGCGGTCTCCCAGTACGGCGGTGAACTGTCCGATATCGATGTCAGACTGTTCCGGGCCGGGTTGCAATGTGGTGTTGAGCTGGTCATCAACTCCACGGGTGGTGCGGAGATCTCAAGGGCCATAGTTTCGGTTTTGCGGGCTGCCGCGGATGCCGTCGAGCAGTGCGCCCCCCGCGGGGAAGGGTATGGTGTTGGCGATAATCACCGTCGGTGACGCGACCGTTGTCGCGCTAGAGAAGACTTTCGAGCAGCTTGATGTGCTTGCTGATGCCGGTGCGGTGGATGCTGGCGGACGGGGTCTGCTGGTCCTATTGAACACACTGCGCTTGCCCCTCACCGGGGTGCCGGCGTGCACAGTGTACGAGCTTTCGCCGTGCGCGGTGTCGTCCGATGAAAAAGATGATGTCACCGGACGCCGGGCACCGCAATTCTAGGTAATGTACCTGCCGGATGAGTGTTATGTGTACGAGGTGGATACGCTTCGGGATCGGCTCGGGGGAATCGGTAGCCATTGTGGCGACGCACGGCAGTTACTCGGTGCACGTACACACTGACGATGCCGGCGCCGCTATCGAAGTAGGATTGGTAGCAGGACGACTCAGCCGGATCGTGGTCTCGCCGTTGGACTCCGACTCTGGCGCCGCCGGATTATCGGTGGGCAGCTGGACGCGGGAACGGGCGGTGCTGGCCGGTTGTTGTTGATGGCGACTGTGCTGCCGAGTTGTTCGCCGGTGCAGGGGTCTGCGTGCTGCACCCGTGGCCCGATGCTGTCGATCCGGCCATGGATATCAGTGCCCACCAGCTGATGCGGGCTGTAGTGGATACCGGCGCCGCTCAGGTGATGCTGATGCTCAACAGCTATTTAGATCGCCGAGGAGCTCGTCGCAGGTCGCACTGCGGCGGCTATTGGCTGGGGCATCGACGTGGTGTCGATACCGACCGGGTCGATGGTGCAAGGCCTGGCCGTGCTGGTTGTCCATGATACGGGTCGTCAAGCAGTCAACGACGGCTACACCATGGCCCGTGCCTCCGGTGCTGCTCGGCACGGATCGGCACGCGTCACGACCGAGAGCGCGTTGGCCTGGGCAGGTTACTGTCGACCTGGTTATCGTCTGGGCATCGTCGGCGACGTGGTATTGGTCGTGGCTGCTGATGCGGTGAGAGCAGCGATCGGTCTGCTTGATCTTTTGCTGGCCTCAGGTGGTGAACTGGTAACTGTGTTGCTAGGGGCAGGTATCGACACAGCAGTTAACGCCGCCACGTTGAACGACATCCTGCAACAGTACGGGCACAACAACCATCCGGAGACTGAGTTGGTGACTTACCGCTGCGGGCATCGTGGTGATGCGTTGCTGATCGGAGTCGAGTAGCTATGGTGTCACTATCCGATCGGCTCGACTACATCGTGGGCGCCAAGGCTGCCGATTCCCTCGACGAAGTGTTTGGTATTCGCACTGTCGACGACCTGCTACGCCATTACCCACGCAGTTACACTAAGGGTGCGACTGTGCGGGGCGCCCAAGACGAGCGGCCGGAAGCAGGTGAACACATCACCATCGTCGACGTCATCACAGAGGCGGTGACGTTACCGATGAAGAAGGACTCGAAAAAGAAGTATCTACGTCTCACGGTCGGCTCTGGACGCAACAAGGTGATCGCTACGTTTTTTAATGCGGGCTATATCAGTAAGGGGCTAACCAAAGATACCCGGGTGATGCTCTCTGGGGAGGTTGGATTTTTTCGGGGCGTTATGCAGCTGACGCACCCCGCGTTTCTCATTCTCGACTCGCCGGACGGACGCAACCGCGGCAGTAGCTCGCTGCGCCGCATCGCCGATGCTTCACAGGCTGTCAGTGGCGAAGTGCTGATGTCGGCGTTCGAACGTCGATTCTTTCCGATCTATCCGGCCAGCACCAAACTGCAGAGCTGGGATATCTACGCCTGCGTGCGTCAGGTGCTTGAGGTCCTCGATCCGGTGGCCGATCCGTTGCCCGCGGATCTGCGCGCCAAGCATGGCCTGGTCTCCGAAGATGAGGCACTGCGCGCCATCCATCTCGCTGAAAGCGAGTCGGACCGTCGGCGTGCGCGGGAGCGGCTAACCTTCGACGAAGCGGTCGGCTTGCAGTGGGCGTTGGTAACCCGAAGGCATGGTGAACTGTCGGAATCGGGACCGTCGGCGCCGCCGCGGTCTGACGGTCTGATGGCAGAACTGATGCGGCGGTTGCCGTTCGAGCTTACGGAGGGACAGCGTGAGGTGCGTGACGTGCTGTCCGATGGGCTAGCGGCTACCCGTCCGTTGAACCGCCTGCTGCAAGGTGAAGTCGGGTCGGGCAAGACCATCGTCGCGGTATTGGCAATGTTGCAGATGATTGATGCTGGCTACCAATGCGTGTTGCTGGCTCCTACGGAAGTTCTTGCTGCACAACATCTACTGTCGATCCGTGACGTTCTCGGCCCGTTGGGGATGGGGTGTCAGCTGGGCGGGGCGGAAAATGCCACCCAGGTGGCTCTGCTGACCGGCTCGATGACGATGGCCCAGAAGAAAAAGGTTCGCGCCGACATTTTCAGCGGCCAGACTGGCATCGTCATCGGCACGCACGCGCTGCTGCAGGACGCGATTGAATTCCACAACCTAGGCATGGTAGTAGTCGACGAACAACACCGTTTCGGTGTCGAGCAGCGAGATCAATTGCGTACCAAGGCCCGCACTGGCATCATGCCACATCTGTTGGTGATGACGGCGACGCCAATCCCGCGTACTGTCGCACTTACCGTCTATGGCGACTTGGAGATGTCGACACTGCGCGAACTGCCGCGCGGACGTCAGCCGATAACCAGCAACGTCATCTTCGTCAAGGACAAGCCAGGGTGGCTGGACCGGGCTTGGCAGCGCATCCTCGAGGAAGTCGCCGCGGGCCGCCAAGCGTATGTGGTGGCGCCCCGGATTGACGAGACCGAAGATCCGCAGAAAGGGGGGCAAAACAGCAGACCATCGGAAACCGCGGACGGTCTCTACGCACGATTGCGTTCTGGTGAGCTGGCTAACGTGCGGCTGGCGCTTATGCACGGTCGGTTGTCCGCTGACGAGAAGGACGCTGCGATGATGGCTTTCCGTGCAGGCGAAATCGATGTGCTGGTGTGTACCAACGTCATTGAGGTAGGCGTAGATGTACCTAACGCCACCATCATGCTGGTGATGGACGCCGATCGGTTTGGAATAAGCCAGTTGCATCAGCTGCGTGGCCGCATCGGTCGCGGCACGCATCCGAGCCTGTGTTTGTTGGCCAGCTGGGTCTCACCGGGCTCCCCGGCCGGGCGCAGGCTATGTGCCGTCGCCGAGACCATGGACGGGTTCGCACTCGCCGATCTCGACCTCAAGGAGCGTCGGGAAGGAGATGTTCTGGGCCGCAACCAATCCGGAAAGGCAATTACCCTGCGGATGCTGTCATTGGCCGAGCATCAGGTGTTCATTGAGGCCGCAAGGGATTTCTGCACGCGTGCCTACGAGTATCCGCACCTCGGATTAGCCCCGCATCCGGGATTGGCAGATTTGGCAGCACGATTCATTGACACCGACCGTATAGAATACTTAGGCAAGTCATGACGTCCAGTGACGATGCAGTGGGTGAAACCCTTCACAAGTGGGAAGTACCCCCCATCTGCTTGTGGCGGAGCGCGGAGCTGGTGAATAGCTAAAGTGCTGCTGTGGTTGTCGGTTGTTGTGGTGTGCGCGGTAATAGTTGCCTATCAGACGTTGGGAGCATCTTCAGTCAGGCACGTTGATGAATTTGCCGCGAGCACTGACATGCCGAGGTGGCAGCTGGGTACCGATGTGCTGGAGAATGTTGTTAGTGCTGCTGCGGCGCCTGCATCGCAGCGATTACCATCGGTCGGCGTTCGGTCACCTGTGGGACGACAACAACGATGCCTCTCTTGGGCACAATGGGTGTGACACCAGCGACGAAATCCTCACCCGCGATCTCGTCGACAAGGCGTTCGTGTGGATCAAGCGGTGTCCAAATGCGGTGGCTACCGGTACGCTGCATGATCCGTACACCAATCAGGCCATCGCCTTCCAACGCGGCCGCAAAGGTCAGCGAATCAGTGCAGATCGACCACATTGTCCTGCTCGCCTATGGTTGGACATGGGAGCCTACAGCTGGCCTGATCGACAGTGGTTGCGGTTTGCCAACGATCTGGCCAACTTGCTAGCTGTTGATGGCCAGGCCAATCCAGAAAAAGAGCGATTCGCCACCGGCCTGGTAGATGTCGTCGAACGCCGCGTTTACGTGCCAAATACGCCATGCAGTTCGTCGCGGTGCTATGCTGGTTACCAACTACCGGTAGACGAGGGTGTCGATGAGCGTACTACCTGTAAGTTGTAGTGACCTTGTCAGGTCGGGTAGCAGTTACGGGGCGAGATCAGCTGCCGGCGTAGGTTTCTGGATCTGGGCGCAACCGGGTGCCGTCGTGCAACTCATTCATTGCGTCCATGTGATTGACGGCCAATTCGAAATCGAAGACGTCGAAGTTGCTGGCAATGTGCTCGGCTTTGGCGGACCGGAAGACTACTGCATTACCCAGCTGCAAGTTCCACCGAAGCAGTACTTGTGCAGGTGTTTTGCCATATTCGGCGGCGATCGCGGTCAGGGTCGAATTGTCCATCAACCGGCCAAGAACCAATGGGGTGTAGGACTGGGTGATAACGTTGTGCTGTGCATTTGATTTGCGCATCTCGTCTTGGTTGAGCAGTGGGTGTAGCTCGATCTGGTTGACCGCTGGCGTGACAAAGGTGAGATCGATAATCGCCGATAAATGCTCCTCGGTGAAATTGCACACGCCGATCGAGCGGGCATGGCCTTCGCCACGGGATTGGATCATGCCTCCCCAGGCATCAACATACTGGCCCACTGGCGGGGCCGGCCAGTGAATCAGGTAGAGGTCGACGTAGTCCATGCCAAGTCGATCCAAGCTGGCGTTGCAGGCATCTTGGGACTTGGTGAAACCCTGGTCGGGGGTAGCCAACTTGGTGGTGACGAACAACTGGGCGCGGGGAATTCCGGAGGCGGCAATTGCGCGGCTGACTGCGGCTTCGTTGCCATAAGCTGCTGCGGTATCGATGAGCCGGCAGCCGATTTCCAGCGCTGCCAAAACCGCGCGCTCGGTCTCGTCCTCCGACAATTCCGCGACGCCAAGGCCGAGCAACGGCATAGTGTTCTCGTCGTTAAGGGTTATTGAGGGTATAGAGGTGCGGGGGGTGCTCGGCATCATTTCACCTGCCTGTGAAATCGAAGGTGCATGGGTTGCGTTCAAGCCGGGTTCGGTCATCGATCGAGGAGATCGATGCCATTTCCGCGGCGCTGAGTTTGAACTCGGACACGTCGAAGTTGCTCGCAATCCGTGAGGGGTTCACCTGCTTGGGAATCACGATATTACCGAGTTGCATGTGCCACCCAATCAACAACTGTGGCCGCTTTTCGGCCACGGCGGTGATCGTCTGGTGGACCAACAGCGACCCCTTGCTTAGTGGTGACCACGCATCGGTGGCGATCCTGCGGCGGGTGTGAATTTTGCGCAACTCTCGCTGTGGCAGCCGCGGATGCAGCTCGATCTGATAAACCACTGAAGCAATGCCGGTGGCATTGATCAGGAATACTGAGGTACTCGGGCTCGAAGTTGCTGACTCCGACGGACCGGATCCTGTTCTGGTCAGGTAGGCGGGCGGATGCCTTACAATCTTTTAAGGTAGCGATGAACTTGTTGAGCACCGACTGCGGTCAACGGCTCAGGTCGAGGTAGTCGAGCCCAGGCCGCTCCATGCTGGCGTCGAACGCTGTCAGTGTGCTGTCGTGGTCGGTATTCCATAACTGGGTCACCACGTACAGTTGGTTACGGGGTGCACCGGAATTCGGTCGATCGTTCGTCCGACTTCTCGCTCGTTCTGGTAGATCGTTGCGGTGTCGATGTGCCGATAACCGGTGCGTAGCGCGATGTAGACCGTCTATTCGGTGTCGGCCGGCGCGATCCGGGACACGCCGAGCCCGACGGCGGGGATCGAATTGCCGTTGTTCAGAGTTACAAGGTCTTTTTCGGGGATATGACCATAACTGTTAGAGTCTGCCAGGCGCAGTAGACCTTCATCTTGGCGCTAAACCGTAAACCAATGCGGTGGACAAGTCGCATGCAAGGCAAGAAGATCGCCACGGTTGGCGCCAAGGTTCTTCCGTGGATGCCGAGTGTAGTTAAGAGGGTGCTGTTGGTCGGGTGGTCATTATCGACGGAAACACACTTGCCCCCATGCTGCAGCTGATGCTGTTCAGCATATTTACCGACGGCTTGGTCGTCAACGACAACGTTGCCGCATCTCGCACTAAAATGCGCTAGGCCTCCTTTTGTGTTTGCCGGGCTCGCAGCTCCACGTCGAAGTAAACGACATTTCGTTGCCTGTGCCGGATGGTGAGATCTCGGCACGGTACTATCGCCCGGACAGTGGCGTGGCTGCCCCGTTTCTAGCCTCGGTGGTTGTACACTCGGCGATCTGGACACCTACGGACGCGCTGTGCCGGTTGACGTGCCGCGAGTTGACATCCACGTCTTGTCGATTGACTACCGACTGGCGACTGAGTATCCGGGTATCTGGCCCTGGCCGGGATCGAGGATGCCTTGAATAGGCGTATCAGCAACTCGGCGCCAGCTCCGGGTCGGTCGCGGTGGGCGGGGACAGCGCCGGCGGTAACCTGCCGTCTACGGTGTGCCAATTGGTCCGAGCTGCCGACGGCCCTGCTCCGGTGCTGCAGTGGCTGCTTTACCCGCGGACCGACTTCATCCGCTCGCACACACACATTACCCGGTCAATGACGCTGTTAGCCCGTGGTTTTTTGTTGACCAAGCGGGATAGGGATTTCATTTCAAGCGCAATACTTGAAGGACTGCGGTATCGAGCACGCTGATCTGCGGTTGTCGCCGTTGCAGGCCGAGTCGCTGGCCGGGCTGGCGCCGGCGCTGATCGCGGTAGTGGGATTCGCCCTATTGCGTGCGACCGAGGTGAGAGCTGCGCGCCGGTGCTGCGGGCCGACGAGACTACGGTGTACCTGCGTTCCTTCGGTTCGCTGTCGCGCGGCTTCGCCAATTTGTTTCCGCTCGGCGGCTGTGCAGCTGCGACGAGTGTGCTGATTTCGGCACTGCGTGCTCACCTGAGCCGGGTATAGTTACCCAATTCACCGTCGCCGGTACTCTAGAGACGCCGTCGCCCGATCGTGATCGGGCCAAATCGAGCACGTGAGGATCAGCGAACCTGTGGCCGATAACCGCAAACGTCTTCAGCGATTCGACCTAAAGTCGGTAGACGGCCGGTCTGGCCGGGCTGTCGTGATCGCCGGCACTGTGATTGTCGCGATCTTCGCGGTTGTCGTCGTCTTCGCCGTCATGAAATCGCAGCATGCCAAGCAAGATGGCGCGGCCCCGCTGACCGGCTCGGGTGACACGGTGCGGGTGACTTCGAGCAAGTTAGTCACCCAGCCCGGCACCCACGACCCCAAGGTCGTGATGTCTTTTTACGAGGACTTCCTGTGCCCGGGGTGCGGTGATTTCGAGCGGAATTTTGGGCCTACGGTGTCCAAGCTCATCGACATCGGTGCGATTGCGGCCGATTACTCCGTGGTGTCCATTCTTGACCACCCACGTAACCATAACTATCCGTCACGGGCAGGTGCGGCGTCCTTGTGCGTAGCCGATGAATCCATGGATGCTTACCGTCGGTTCCGTGCTGCGTTGTACAGTCGCAGCTTCCAACCCAGTGAACTTGCGAGCAGTTTCCCTGAGAATGCGAAGTTGATCGAAATCGCGCGGGAAGCCGGCGTGGTTGGGAAGGTCCCGGACTGTATTAACAGCGGGAAGTACCTGGCCAAGGTCACCGCAGAAGCAGCGCTCGCGAAGATCTCGGCAACCCCGACGATCAAGATCAACGGCGACGAATACGACCCGTTGACACCCGAAGCACTGGTGGCCAAGATTAAAGCAATCGTGGGCGCCGTCCCGGGCATCGACGTGGCTGTCACTGCTACGACAACGTAACTTACGCGGTGTCAGCACAACCTGTCGAGCGTCCCGGCGACCTGAAACCGGCTCCGGCTAGCGTGTTGCCGATGCCGGTGCCCACCGCATGGTGGGTGCTGATTGCGGGTGTGATTGGCTTGGTCGCCTCGATGATGTTAACCGTTGAGAAGATCAGGATTTTGCTCAACTCGGCTTACGTGCCGTCGTGTAATGTCAATCCGATCGTCGCGTGCGGCTCGGTAATGAGCACACCGCAGGCGTCTGTATTGGGTTTCCCCAATCCGTTGCTGGGTATTGTGGGCTTTACGTTGGTGACTGTCACCGGTGTGCTGTCGGTCGCGGAAGTATCACTGCCGCAATGGTATTGGATTGGATTGGCGGTTGGTACGTTGGCTGGTGTGGGGTTTGTGCATTGGCTGATCTTTCAGAGTCTGTACCGCATCGGGGCGTTGTGCGCCTACTGCATGGTGATCTGGGCTGTCAGCGTGTCGCTACTGGTGGTGGTCACCGCCATCGTGTTTCGTCCGCTGCTCGAGGTCCTGCCTGGCCGGACCAGCGCCATAGCCCGGGGAATTTACCAATGGCGATGGTCGATTGCCACTCTGTGGTTCATTACGGTGTTTCTGCTGATCATGGTGCGGTTCTGGAACTATTGGCAGACACTTTTATGAGTTACTGGCTTTTAGGGGCACGCGTGTTTTCCTAAAGTGTTGGTCGGCTAATCTCAGGGAGATCCCGATCCGCGTTTTCCGTGTTGATTACGAACCGGGTGTAGGCACGGTGGCATTGTATCCTTACGAGCACCGCAATTTGTAGTATCGACTTAAGGTGACGAGTCTTACTTTATCTATCGGCGACGTTGGTCATCCGGTGCGGACTTTACCTGTCCATCGATCAAATCGTCGACACGGCTCGTTACATTGACTCCGTCTATTTTTGCTAAGTTTTATCGGAGAACCTAGAGTTGGCTGCGGTGTGCGCGGCAGTAGGCATCACGTACGTCGGCCCCACCGCCGAAGTGCTTAAGCTGAAAGGAAATACGTCCCGGGTGATTGTTCGCTGCGGTCCGCGAAGTTGGCCTGCCTGTTTTCATTTGTCGGCACCATTTAGTCTTGATCGATGCGCTGATGTCGGCCCTCGAGTCGGGCTAGATCGGCATCCGGTTTCCGTTGTTCGTCAAAGTGGTTGCCGACGGCGGTCGAGGTATGCGCCGTGTCAACGATGTGAGCGTGCTGCGCGAAACCGCCAGCCGAGAACCCAAATCCGCGTTCGAGGATTCGACGGCCTATACTCGCACGAACAGGTAATACTGCAACCATACTACGTCGAAGCGCAGATCCTTGCCGACAACCTCGGCAACGTTGTCCACGCTTAATATCTAGTGTACCAGCGCGACTGCAGTTTGCAGCGTCGTCATCAACAGGTCATTGAGCTGGCGTCCGTACCGGGCTTGCCCGCGTGAATTGCGTGACAAATGTTCGCCAACGTGGTCGCTTTTGCCTGGCATATCGGGTACACGTAGTGTTAGCCTGGCCGAGTCTCTACTGGGTGAGGATGGCCAGTGTGTGTTCATCGAGATGAATCCGCGGATTCAGGTGGAGTGCAGCGTAACTGAGGAGATCGTCGATGTCGATCTGGTCTTCAGCCAGCTGTGGATTGCCGTTAGAGCGTTGCTAGACGAGCTGGATTTAGGCCAGCAAGACACTCGGCCGCACGGTGTCGTGTTGTCGCCGGATCACCATCGAGGATCCGGTTAACGTTTTTAGGTCCGATACCGGTTGGATCAGCGTGTACCGTAGTCCCGGTGGGGTGGACATCCGGTTGGACGACAGCCCTAACCCTGGTGCCGCGGTCAACGCGGACTGCGATTTCATGCTGGTCAAGCTGACCTACTGGGGCCGTGATTTTCCGACGACGGTGGGCAGGGCGTGCTGGGCGGTTGCGGAGTTCCGGATTCGTGGTATGTCGACGAGTATTTTCTTCTTACACGCGGTCTTGGATGACCCGAATTTCCAGGCCGGCCGACTCACCACATTGTTCATCGACGAGTGGCCACAGTTGTTGACCCTGCGCGCCTCGGCCGATCGCGATACCAAGATCCCCAACTATCTAGCCGACACCGTCAACCGGCCGGATGGCTTGCGATCGTCAACGGTGTACCTACACGACAAGCTGCCCGACATCGATCTGCAAGCTTCACCACCGACGGATCTAAGCAGCGATTGGTTGGGTTGGTGTCCCAGCGTTTTGCGTGCTGGTTGCGGGAATTGGCGGCAGTAGGGGTTACCGATACGACGTTTAGCGTCACCCACTAATCGCTGCTGGCTACCCGAGTGAGTGTCGGCGGGTTGGCTAGGGTGGCAAAGTATCTCGCCCGGAGAATGCCACAGCTGTGGTCGATGGAGTGTTGGGGGAGGTGCGACGTACCAAGTGGCACTGCGTGTTTCCTCAAGGAGACGCTCTGGGAGCGGCTGGCTGCGCTGCGTGTTGTGCTGCTCAACATCTGTCTGCATATGTTGCTGTGGGGCCGGAACACGGTTGGCTACACACCGTATCCGGAGGTGGTTACCTCGGTGTTCGTAGCGGATGCAACAGCTATCGTTGTTGACATCTTCCGAATTTTAGATGCGCTCAACAATGTTGAGTCGATGCACCAGGAGATCGACCCGGTACATGAAAAGTGTTCTGCAATAGCAAAAGTCGCAATGTTCTACACCGGTGATTTGTCCGAACTGGGGGAGCGACTCTACACGTTGGACTACTGTTTGAACCTTGCCGAGCAAATCGTGGGTGCTGGCGCACACGTGCTAGCCATCAAGGATACGGCCGGACTGTTGCGGACACCGGGCGCACAGTGGTTAGTCGTTGCGTTGCGCAGTTGTTTCGGTCTGTCCGTGCACGTATACATCCATGACACACCGGGTGGGCAGCTGGTCAGCTATATGGCCGCTTGGCACGCTGACGCCGTCGACGGTGCTGCCTTGTCGCTAACAGGAACAACCAGCCTAGCCTGCGTTGAGCTCGATTGTGGCTGCTGCAGCTCACAGCGAGTACGAAACCGATCTGTCGCTCTTCGCCGCGTGCGCATTGGAGCAGTACTGGGAAGTTCTACGAAAAGTATACGCACTCTTCGAATCTGGTCTACCCTGTCCGACAGGACGGTCGTATCACCATGAGATTCTGAGTAGCCAGTTATCGAATCTGCGTCAGCATGCGATTGCGCTGGGTCTGGTGAATCGATTCGAGAAGACCTATGCGGGGGCCGACCGTGTGTTGAACAGATTGGTTAAGGTCATGCCGACGTTTACGATGGCTGGTTATCTGGCGCTGGTGTTGGTTGGCGCTGAGGTAAGTGCAGACGAATTTGACTCGGATCCAGTGCGATATTCGACATCCCAGATTTGGTGATGGGGTTACTGCACGGCGAGCTTGGTGATCCGTACGGCGGCTGGTCGGAACCGCTGTTCACGACGGTGCTGGCCGGCTGCGCTCCGGCCAAGTCCATTCGGCAATTAGCCAGCGACGATGAGGTGCCCGAACCCTGGCCAGTCTTAAGCGTCAAGCCACGTTAGTAGGTTGTTATTCCCGATTCTGGCAAAGGAATTCGAGGAGCATCGAAAAACCTACGGTGACACTTCGCGATTGTCGGTCAACCAGTTCTTTTGCGGCCTTCGCCAGGATGAAGAGCAACAGGGTGGAACTGGAACGTGGGTTTGAGCTGATGATCGGGCTGGAGGCCATCTCTGATCCTGACGAGCGTGTTATGCAAATGGTGATGTGTATCATCAATGACCAGCTGAAGCCAATTCTGGTGCGTGACCGCCGCATCACCAACTCGGTTCCGGCCGCCGATAAGGCCGATCACGGTAATCCCAGATACATTGCGACACCCTTCGCCGGAGTCGGCACTGTGTGCAGTGTCTGTTGGTGCTAAAATCAACATTGACCAGACCATCGCCAGCATCGAGGCGAATGAAAGATGGAAGCTCTGATCACTGCCCCGGAGGATGCTGTCGTGGTGCGGGTGGAAGTGTCTGGTACCGCTGCGATGGAGGGCGGAGATTTGCTGGTGGTGCTGAGCTGACCCGGATCATTGGTGGCGTAGCGCGGGGAAGGCGCATTGTTGTTCCGCAGTGGGGGGCCAGGCCGACCACTGATCGGGTGCGCGAGTCGCTTTTTAACATCGTGGCTGCGCAGCGGGAACTGACCGGTCTGGCGGTATTAGACCTTTACGCCGGTTCTGGTGCGCTCGGTCTGGAGGCTCTGTCGCGCGGAGCCGCGTCGACGCTGTTCGTGGAATCCGACAAGCGTACTGTTGCTGTCATCGAGCGCAACGTGACGGCCTTAGGTCTAGTTGGTGCCAGGCCGCGCTGCGGCCCGGTGGCCACTGTCCTGGCCGCCGGGACCGCGTCTCCGATGGATCTTGTGCTGGCCGACCCGCCCTATGCGATCGACACAGCTGAGGTCGAAGCGGTGCTGGCCACGTTGACCACCTACGGCTGGGCGCGACCGGGAACCGTCGCGGTGATAGAACGTGGCGCCGCGAGCGTGCCGTTGACCTGGCCGGCCGGATGGAGTTCGTGGCAGTCGCGTGGGTACGGTGACACCCGTTTGGAGCTTGCCGAACTGACCTGATCCGCCGTGTAGCGTTTCGATCATGAGCAGTGTGGTATGTCCGGGGTCATTCGATCCGGTGACGTTGGGCCACATCGACGTTTTTGAACGCGCTGCGGCTCAGTTCGACGAGGTGGTGGTCGCGATCCTGATCAACCCCGTCAAGAAGGGCATGTTCGACCTCGACGAGCGGATAGCGATGATCAATGAGTCGACGATGCACCTGCCTAACTTGCGTGTGGAGGCCGGAGAGGGATTGGTGGTCGCCTTAGTCAGGTCCCGTGGGATGACAGCCATCGTGAAGGGCCTGCGCACCGGCGTGGATTTCGAATACGAGCTGCAGATGGCGCAGATGAACAAACACATCGCAGGCGTCGACACTTTCTTCGTCGCAACGGCGCCGCGGTATTCGTTCGTATCGTCGTCGTTGGTCAAAGAGGTTGCTATGCTAGGCGGCGACGTTTCAGAGCTATTGCCGGAATCGGTGAACCGCCGATTCCGGGAAAAGATGTCCGGCACTAGTTAAGGCCGCGGTCAAAAAACTAGGTTTGGGTTATTGCTGTTTTTTGGTGCCACTGAACGTGGCACCAAAAAAGTCGAACCCCTCACTTATGTGTACTGTTTGGGTCTTGGTCTCGGATAGGTGCAATCCCATTAGTTCGAGCGCCCAAGTGATGTCTTTGCGTAGTGTTTCGATGTGGCTTTGGGATCTTTTGACCAGCACTACAAAATCGTCCGCGTAACCAACTAGGCGCCAGTTCGGCAGTCCTTTCCAGCCACGGCGTCGGCGTACTGGTCAACCTTGGTTGCCGCGGTTTCCGCGGCATATGTAGGTGCTTATCGAGTACTGCCGACGCTATGTTGGCCAGCAGCGGGACCAAGAGGCTGTCTTGCGGCGTGCTGATATGGGTGTTCTCGTAGTTCGCCGAGTTCACTGAGGATCCTGACCTTGAGGAACGACTTGACCAGCCGCAGCACCCGCTTGTCTTTGATCCGCTGGAGCACCTGGTCTATTGGGGTCGGGTGGTCTACGTGGTCAAAGTACGTCTCAAATATCTGTGTCTAACACTCATCGGTATTCCTGGGTGGCCAACAGATGGATCTCGGCGATGGCGTCGTGTGTGCGCTGGGCGGGCCGAAACCCGCAGGAAAATGGCTTGAAGTCGGTCTCGAAGATGGTTTCTAGCAACAGTTTTAGCGTCACCTGGAAGACGACATGGTCGGCCACCGTGGGAATCTCCAGCAACAGCAACTTGCCCGACCTGCTTGATTTGGGGATCTTGTGTATCCTGCACCGGTTGAGGTTGGAACTGCTCACTTTTGAGCGGTATGCGTAGCCCTCCTAGGAACATCGGTACTTCACCTTGGAGTTGATGCGGGTGTCCACAGTCAGCCCGTTCGATCTTGCTGTTGTACGGGCACTCGGGTTGGTTGCTACCCGATCAATGCCACCACCAAGGTGACTGGGTCGGAGACGGAATTGAACAGATCATCGAACCGGTGGCCGGGATCGGCTGTCGCCCATCGGTGACGTTTGACCTGTATTTCCGATCCTTACCGCTAGGGTCCATCAGGTCCTGCTTGCACAGAGCACCACCATTCAGCGGCGCATCATCCGGCATGATAACCTCCTAATGCCTTTGCGAATTCGCTGCTCCTTGATCATTAGTCGCCTTTTCCGACCTCGGACTACTATTACTACGGTGGTTTACTACGGTGGTTCTGTTCTATTCCGAACCGGTCGGTCGACGGCGCTCCTAGCCCAGCACTGTGCTGGATATGCGGCATTAAGCCGGGAACGGCTGATTGCCACGATCGGCCCCCACAGTGCTACCCTGACTGGGTAATAGGCGAAAAAGAATTTTTGTCAAAATGATTTGGGGTATCTAGGCGGCGATAACACCAGCGAGCAACAGATTTGACAACGAGGTCTCCTACAGTGGCTAGCCGCTCCCATGATGAACATCATGGGAGACCGAGGTAAAACCCTGGGGCAAAAACAGTTGTCACCGCAGTGTGTTATCGCCTTTGGAGCTCATGCCGCGATGGACATGTCCATCGCGGCATCAGCTTTCATCGAGTCAGCAATGCCATGGCCTGATGGCGGGCGGTGTCGATGAGTCGAGAGCGCACGAACAGCCGGAGTAAAACGGCCAGATATCATGATCATCGGTAGCTCGCCGATGAGCTCTGCTCTGATGAATTGCCAATTCATCAGCAGGGCCAGGACAATCACTCACTTCACCATGAGATTGGTGGTAGCTGATCTCAAATGTCATGGCGGCGATAGAAGTTAGCTCCCTTGCAGAACAGTGATCGAGCCAACGCCGCAGCGGTGTAGGAATACGATGACGATGTCACTTCCCGCTCGGCCGCGATGGCCAGAGTGCGTAGCGGTCATCGGCCGTTCCACGGATGGTATTCGGTGGACGGCCTGCGCCAGAGCGTCACCATGTACCCTCTACAGGTATAATTTCAACCGCGAACCAGTATAATGTGATCCGCCATGTCGGCCACATAGGTGGCTGTTCAGGCCATAATGTCCGACACACCGAGCCAGCAACATCGTGACAGCGGTAACAGCAGGCACACTGGTAACAACCAACGAGGCCAGGAGGGTATGGCTGTGTACCGAGTCTTTGAGGCGCTGGACGAATTGGGTGCCATTGTCGAAGAAGCCCGGGGCGTGCCGATGACCGCTGGCTGTGTGGTACCTCGCGGCGATGTGCTGGAGCTGATCGACGATATCAAAGATGCGATCCCGGGTGAGTTGGATGATGCCCAGGATGTGCTCGACGCGCGTGATGCGATGCTCAACGACGCCAAAGCGCATGCCGATTCCATGGTGTCCTCAGCGACCACTGAGTCGGAGTCATTGTTGAGTCACGCGCGCGCGGAGGCTGATCGGATCCTGTCTGACGCGAAATCGCAGGTTGATCGGATGGCAAGCGAGGCGCGTCAACACAGTGAGCGGATGCTCGGGGATGCGCGTGAGGAGTCGATTCGCATCGCTACAGTAGCGAAGCGAGAGTACGAGGCCAGCCTCAACCGTGCCCAATCCGAATGCGACCGGTTGATCGAAAACGGCAACATCTCCTACGAAAAGGCTATCCAAGAGGGCATCAAGGAACAGCAGCGCTTGGTGTCGCAAAACGAGGTGGTACAGGCGGCCAACGCCGAATCCACCCGGCTGATCGACACGGCGCACGCCGAGGCGGACCGGCTGCGCGGCGAGTGCGATATCTATGTCGACAACAAGCTCGCCGAGTTCGAAGAGTTTCTCAACGGTACGCTTCGTTCGGTTGGCCGCGGCCGCCACCAGCTCCGCACGGCGGCCGGTACGCACGATTACGTGACACGCTAGCTTTCTGCTTAAGTACCATCGCCACGAGGAAAGGTGACTGTTGCTCTGGCGCTACGCGATGGGTGCCGTAGGATTTCTACTATGACGCGGCAGTATGGTGTCACGACGCAACGTCATCTGATCTCACCGGTAGTGTTCGACATCACCCCGTTGGGACGACGACCGGGAGCGATCATCGCCCTGCAAAAAACCGTGCCCAGCTTGGCGCGCATTGGATTGGAGCTGGTCGTGATCGAGTGGGGTGCGCCGATAAATCTCGACTTGCGTGTGGAGTCGGTGTCAGAGGACGTGTTGGTCGCTGGGACGGTGACTGCTCCTACGGTGAGCGAATGTGTCCGTTGTTTGACCGCGGTCCATGGACACGTGCAAGTCACCTTGAACCAACTGTTTGCCTATCCCTACAGTGCGACGAAGGTGACCACCGAAGAGGATGCGGTAGGACACGTGGTCGATGGCACGATCGATCTTGAACAGTCCATCATCGATGCCGTAGGGATCGAGCTCCCCTTCGCGCCGATGTGCCGGTCGGATTGCCCTGGATTATGCGCAGAATGTGGTACTTCACTGGTCGTCGAGCCCGGTCATCCCCATGACCGCATCGACCCGTGGTGGGCCAAGTTGACTGACATGTTGGCGCCTGACGTCCCGCAGACATCGGAAACGGATGGATCACGGAGTGAGTGGTGACCCAGCCTCGACAAGCTTTGCTCGATGCGTTCGGCGTCGATCTGCCTGATGAGCTACTTTCGCTGGCGTTGACACACCGCAGTTATGCCTACGAGCACGGCGGGTTACCAACCAACGAGCGCCTGGAGTTTCTTGGTGACGCTGTCCTGAGCTTGACCATTACCGATGAGTTGTTCCATCGCCACCCCGACCGTTCGGAAGGGGATCTGGCTAAATTGCGTGCCAGTGTGGTCAACACCCAGGCACTGGCTTACGTTGCGCGAAACTTATCCGATGGTGGTCTCGGTGTCTACCTGCTGCTGGGCCGTGGCGAGACAAACACCGGAGGAGCGGATAAGTCCAGCATACTGGCCGACGGCATGGAATCGCTGCTGGGTGCGATCTACCTGCATCACGGTATTGAGGTGGCCCGTCAGGTGATCTTGCGGTTGTTTGGTACGCTGCTGGACGCTGCGCCTACGCTGGGAGCTGGGTTGGATTGGAAGACCAGCTTGCAGGAGCTAACAGCGGCACGCGGCATGGGCGTGCCATCGTACGTGGTGACCTCCACCGGTCCGGACCACGACAAAGAATTCACCGCGGTTGTCGTCGTGATGGACACCGAATACGGGTCAGGTATTGGCCACTCGAAGAAAGAGGCTGAGCAGAAAGCCGCATCAGCGGCTTGGAAAGCACTCGATGTGCTGGGCGGCGTCGGGAAAACGTCCGTGTAGTCGATGGTTATGATTCGCTGCGCCCGGTTTCGCCGGGCTTGGGATCATAACTAAATGCCTGAACTGCCCGAAGTAGAGGTGGTGCGGCGCGGCCTGCAGGACTATATCGTAGGCAAGACGATTACTGCGGTTCGGGTGCACCATCCGCGCGCTGTGCGCCGCCACGTTGCTGGACCAACTGACCTCACGAACCGGCTGCTCGGCACCCGTATTAACGGAATTGATCGGCGCGGCAAATATCTGTGGTTCTTGCTGGACACAGACATTGCGCTCGTGGTGCACCTCGGCATGAGCGGGCAGATGTTGCTGGGGACCGTGCCTCGCGTCGATCACGTTAGGATCTCTGCGCTGTTCGACGACGGGACCGTGTTGAACTTCACGGATCAGCGGACCTTAGGGGGATGGCTGCTAGCCGATCTAATGACGGTGGACGGCAGTGTGCTGCCGGTGCCTGTCGCCCACTTGGCGCGTGACCCGTTCGATCCGCGGTTCGATGTCGAAGCTGTAGTGAAAGTGTTGCGGTGCAAGCATTCCGAGCTCAAGCGCCAGCTCCTCGATCAACAGACAGTATCTGGAATCGGCAACATTTACGCCGATGAGGCGTTGTGGCGGGCCGAAGTGCACGGCGCGCGAATTGCTGCCACTCTGACCCGTCGGCAGCTGGCCGCGGTTCTGGATGCTGCCGCCGATGTGATGCGCGACTCGTTGGCCAAGGGTGGGACTTCGTTCGATTCGCTGTATGTCAACGTCAACGGCGAATCGGGGTACTTTGACCGATCTTTGGATGCCTATGGTCGTGAAGGCGAAGGCTGCCGGCGTTGCGGCGCGGTGATGCACCGGGAAAAGTTCATGAACCGCTCGTCCTTCTATTGCCCTAGATGCCAACCTCGGCCCCGGCGGTAGCTTCGGCCGTGCACACGTCGAGATTGACGTCGGTGTGGTGCTCTATCGAACTTTTCCATGCTGCCGTCGATCTCGGTGCGAGGACCACCTGGTAGAAAGAAGCCATGACCGACCTGGGGGTCGAACGCACTGGAGAGCGCCGCTAAACGGAATACAGCGCGCGAGATGTGCAGTTATTCTTCGGCTCCGAGGATCTCTACGGCGTGTTTACGCTCGGTAAGTTGCTTAACGATCGCACTCACCCGCGAGGCCTTGGGTGGTGGTGTTGTGGTGGGCTGGTGGGGTGTGGGTGGTTGATCTGCGCTAGAAGGTTGCCGTATGTGCCGCCGACGGCCGGATCATCGATGCACTGTTCACTAACACGATACTGCTGCACCCGGCGGCATGCCTGCTTGCTGGCTGAGGGCCGGTCAACAAGCCGCCGACACCGATACCAGCGGCAGAAATGGTGCAAGGGATAACATCAGGTGCGAATAGTTATACCGTGCACGGGGACGTGCCTGTTCAGGTGCGGCCACATTGACCACGCCGACACCTCAAGGCCATGACATGCACACTAAAACGCCCCTACCCCGCGGCGCTAACAACTATCCTCACACTCACGCCTGCATCGATATCGCCTTCAGCACAGCCCAGGTGCCCAGCCCCTGGCATCATCAACATGTAGACCAAGCAGCATCCACCACCGACATGCTTACGTGCGCCGCGCTAATCGTGTCCACTGCGGCAAAGCACACGAAGCCTCATCGAAAGCAGGCAGTCAGCCACTCACCAACAAAAACCCCGCAACACAGCAAAACACGTCAACAGGATTCCGGGCTGCCCCCCACGACTACCGAACATATCGGCCAGTCATAAAACGCAAAAACAGCCATTTCACCCACCACCTATGAAACCAACCGAACAACTCACCGCCACAGACACAAACACGACAGCTTGACATCGGGTGGTTTCAACGGTGCAGTCCGATAGACGTCATGCGACTCGGTACATACCATGTCGCCGTTCAGGGCTGGGGAAACTACCGCATTACTTTCGTCGAAAATCCGAATCGTGACATTATACATTGATGTGCACAAGAACAATATCACATGTGATATTGTTCTTGTGCACATCACCGGGTGTTTACAGCGGGATGTTCTTGTGGCGACCGCGGCGCACAGGCGACTGGGCCAGTGCCTCGGTGAGTTTACTGCGGGTATGTGCCGGGTTGATCTTCTCGTCAACCACACCGATGTCGATGGCACTGTCCACGCCGCCGGCGATGCGCTCATGCTCGGCAGCTAAGTCGTCGTGTAGAGCTTCCCGTTCGTCGTTCGGTGCTGCGGCTAACTTGCGCTTGTGAAGTATGCCGACGGCCGCCTTGGCGCCCATCACCGCCACTTCGGCGTCCGGCCACGCGAATACCTTTGTTGCATTCAACGATCGAGAATTCATCGCAATGTAGGCCCCGCCGTAGGTCTTTCGGGTAACCAGCGTTACGCGCGGAACGGTGCACTCACCGAACGCATGCAACAGTTTAGCACCTCGGCGCACCACGCCGCCCCACTCTTGGTCAACCCCCGGCAGATAGCCGGGGACATCGACGATGACCACCAGCGGGATCCCGAACGCGTCGCAGAGTCGTACGAAACGTGCTGCCTTCTCGGCGCTTTCGGAGTTCAAACAACCGCCCAGTCGCAACGGGTTGTTGGCCAGTACGCCCACCGTGCGGCCGGACAGTCGGCCCAGCCCGACCACCATGGACGGTGCCCAATTCGCCTGGAATTCGTCGAAAGGCGTGTTCTCATCCAGGATCGCTGTCACGACTGGATGTACGTCATAGGCTCGTCGGGACGATTCGGGCAGCAGCGCTTGGATATTGGTGTCACCAGCTTCTGCCTTGCTACGGTCGAAATGACCTTGCTGGCAGAACAATCCGACTAACCGGCGGCCGCGCTCATAGGCGTCGAGTTCATCGTTGGCAACGATGTGGCACACCCCGGACTTCTTGTGGTGGGTCTCTGGGCCGCCGAGCGAAGCCATGTCCACGTCTTCGCCGGTGACGCTGCGTACCACGTCGGGCCCGGTGACGAACACCCGACCTTCTGGCGCCATGATGACGACGTCGGTCAGCGCTGGCCCATAAGCGGCGCCGCCGGCAGCGAAACCGACGACCACCGAGATTTGCGGAATGTACCCGGATGCGCGGATCATGGCCTCGAACACCTGTCCGACTGCGTGCAGCGCCCGCACTCCCTCGGCTAACCGGGCCCCGCCCGAGTGCCAGATGCCTACGATGGGGCTCTGCTCTTCAATAGCGGTGTCGTAGGCGTTGACGATATGCGCGCAGCCTTCGATACCCATGGCGCCGCCCATGACGGTGCCGTCGGTGCAGAACGCTATGGTGCGTAAACCGTTCACGGTGCCTGTCGCAGCGAATACGCCGGACTGGTTACGCTCGTGCAGCGGTTCGACTCTGCCATCGTCGAAGAAATTGCTCAGACGCAGTAGTGGATCGCGGGGATCAATGGACTTGCCCACCACCTTTGGGGCCGTGATTGTCATCGCAGGTCTCCTGTGTCAGTGATGTTCGGGTTAGTAGCAGCCGAAGGCGATCGCTACGTTGTGACCGCCGAATCCGAACGAGTTGTTGACCGCATACCGATAATCACCCGGCCGTGGTTTACCCGCTACCACGTCCAAGTCAATATCTGGATCGAGGTTTACCAGGTTCAGTGTCGGTGGGATTACCTGGTCCCGCAACGCCAGCACAGTCAAGATTGATTCCACCGCGCCGACTGCGCCCACTGAATGGCCGAGGGCAGATTTGGGTGCGTACACCGCCGGTCGATTGTTGCAGAGGGCTTTGTTGATGGCTTTGGCTTCGGCCAGGTCACCGACCTGGGTGCCGGTGGCATGGGCGTTGACGTGGTCGATGTCGCTCGGACTGAGGCCCGCTAGGTGCACTGCACGTGCGATAGCATGCCCGGCACGTTCCCCGTTGGGGTCCGGTGCCACCATGTGGAAGCCGTCCGAGGTGATGCTGGCCCCCATGATCCGGGCTAGGATGTTGGCGCTGCGCGCCTTCGCACTGTCCTCGGTCTCGATTAGCATGAGCGCGCCGGCCTCACCGAACACGAAGCCGTCGCGGTCCCTATCGAACGGGCGACATGCACCGGCGGGGTTGTCGTTCTTGGTGGACATTACGATGCGCATCTGGGAGAACCCGGCGATTGGCACGGCCTCGATCTTTGTTTCCACGCCACCACAGATCGCCGAGTCGGCTTCGCCGAGCACGATCTGCTGCCACGCATGGGCGATGGCCTCGGAACCGGACGCACACGCCGACACAGGCGTCATCACCCCAGCCTTGGCGTGGTGCTCCAGCCCGACGGCCGCTGCCGCACCGTTGGGCATGTACTTCTGCACGGCCAGTGGCGAGACTGCCTTCATTCCGCGCGCACGCATGTCGTCGTAGCTGAAGACCAGCTCCTCGGCCGAGCCCAACCCGGTGCCGATGGACACCATTAACCGATTGGTGTCCACTTCGGGTGAGCCCGCGTTCTCCCACAGTCGCCGGCTTAGCACGGTGGACATTCTCTGTAGGTAACCCATCCTGCGCAGCTCGACGCGGGTCAGCTGGTGGTCGAATTCCTCCAGCAAATGTCCACCGATGCGAACCGGTAGGTTGAACTCCTCGATGAACGGGTCGTCGAGCATACGAATTCCACTTTGGTTGTCGAGCAACAACTTCCACGTGGTCTCCGCGTCTGTTGCCAGCGCAGTCGTCATAGCAATGCCGGTGACGACCACATTGGGAAAGGCTTTCCCTGTAACCAGCTCCGGCGATGTGGTCATGAGTCTAGCGATCATTCCTTCCCGTGCTTAGTAGCGCCCAAAAGCGAGCGCCACGTTGTGGCCACCGAACCCGAAGGAGTTATTGATCGCGTAACGGTAGTCGCCGTAGCGAGGTTCACCTGCGACAATGTCTAGGTCGATCTCGGGATCTGGGGTTTGGTAGTTCAGTGTGGGTGGGATGACACCGTCGCGAAGGGCCAGCACCGTCAGGACAGACTCAAGCGCGCCGACCGCGCCGATGGAGTGGCCCAGTGCTGACTTTGGCGCATACACCGCAGCCTGTTCGCAACCGGCGACCCTGATGGCGTTGGCCTCCGCGCTGTCGCCGATCGGCGTTGCTGTCCCGTGCGCGTTGACGTGGTCCACGTCCTTCGCCGACAAACCCGCCAGCTCCAGCGACCGGGTCATTGCCCGCCCTGCTCGCACGCCGTCGGCCGCGGGTGCCACCATATGAAAGGCGTCCGAGGTGATGCCTGCACCAAGCAACCGAGCCAGCGGCTTGGCGCCGCGAGCCTTGGCGTGCTCCTCAGTCTCGATGAGCATCAGGGCTCCGGCTTCGCCGAACACAAACCCGTCACGATTTTTGTCGAATGGCCGAGATGCCCCCTCGGGGTCGTCGTTACGGGTCGACATGGCTCGCATCATCGAGAACGCCGCGATAGGCAGCGCCTCGATCGGGCCCTCGACACCGCCACAGACGGCGACATCTGCATCTCCCATGATGATCTGGCGCCAGGCGTGTGCGATTGCCTCAGAGCCCGACGAGCAGGCCGACACCGGTGTCATCACCCCGGCGCATGCCCCAAGCTGTAGCCCGACGGTCGCTGCGGCGCCGTTGGGCATGATCATCTGAACGGCGAGCGGGGACACCTTACGGGGTCCGCCCGCGTTCATCAGGTCGTAGCTTTCCACGATTCGCTCGGCGCCGCCCAGACCGGTGCCGACCACGACGGTGAACCGGTCGGGATCGACCTCCGGGCTGCCGGTGGACTCCCATAGTCGACCGCTGAGCAGCTTGCTCATCCGCTGGACGTACGACATGCGCCGCAGGTCCAGGCGGCTCATGTGGCTATCGACTGGCTCCTTGAGGTGGCCGCCGATCTTGACTGGCAGGTCCCACTTGGTGATGTACTCGTCTTCGAGTACGTGGATGCCGCTCTCGCCGGCCAACAGACCCTTCCACGTGCTTTCGATGTCCGGCGAGATTGACGTCGTTGCTGTGACAGCGGTCACCACAACACTGGGGAAACCGCCATTAGCAGTGGAAGGCATGGTCACTTACTTTCTGTTTCTAGCCTTGCCTGAACGTTCGCGGCGGCCTCGGGGTTCTCCGACACGATCTTGGCGCGCAGCGCCTCGGCGGCCTCAGGATTCTCTTCTTCGAGCTTCTGGATGTAGGTCACAACGTCACCGACAGTACGCAGACCCGCGAGGTCTTCGTCAGGGATCTTGACGCCGTACTTGTCTTCGGTCTGGACGGCGATCTCGACCATCGACAGCGAGTCAATGTCCAGGTCGTCGACGAACGACTTCTCCGGGGTAATCTCAGACGGTTCGATACCGGTCACCTCTTCGATGATCTCGGCGATTCCGGCAATAATCTCTTCCTGGGTGACGGCCACAGTCTGCTTCCCTTCGTAATGTGTTGTGTGCAAATCGGATTGATTTGCTGTTTAGACCTGTGTGGTTGTTCCTGCCATTGCAAATTGCCGGGTCGGCGGTTAGAGGTTCGCCAACTTGTCCAGGTCTGTGGGCGACTTGACGGCGCAAGTTGTTACTTCCCGAAGCTCGCGTTTGGCGATTCCGGTGAGAGCGCCTGCGGGCGGGAGTTCCACGATCGCCGTGACGTTGTGCTCACGCAGCGTTACGTTGCACAGATCCCAGCGCGCCGGGTGAGTCAGCTGAGAAATCAGGGTTTCCATACCGGTCGCTGCCGACGCGACCGGTTTTCCGTCACGGTTGGAGAGCAGCATCGCGATGGGTTCGGCAATCGTGATGCTGGCCGCCGCCTCTGCGAAGCCATCAAGAGCTGCGGTCATGAACTCGGTGTGGAACGCTCCGGCCACGTCCAGTGCTCGCACCCGGGCCCTGGCTGGCGGGTCTTCGGCGAGTTTTTCTAGCGCGGTCAGTCGACCGGCGGCGACAATCTGACCGGCGGCGTTGCGGTTCGCAGGAACCAGGTCAAGTTCCTCGAGGCGATTCAGCACGTCGGCTTCGTCACCGCCGAGCACAGCGGACATGCCGGTCGGCTCGATGGCGCATGCCTTGGCCATCTCGGCGCCGCGGGTTGCGGCCAGCGCCACTGCATCATCGGCGGCGATCACACCGGCGATCGAATACGCCGCGATCTCGCCGACGGAGTGTCCGGCCACGATTAGGTTGTCGAGGGCATTCTCAAACAAGGCATGCTTGGCCAGCTCCTGATGAGCTAGCAGCGTGGTCGCAACAATCAACGGCTGAGCGACAGCGGTATCGGTTATCTCCTCGGTCGAGGCGGTGGTGCCTAGACGTACCAGATCTAAGCCACTTGCCTTCGACCAGGTCGCGATCTGGTCTGCGGCACCGGGGAGTCCCAGCCACGGCGATAGCATTCCCTCGGTCTGCGAGCCCTGTCCGGGTGCAAGTAACGCAATCACGTGTCTAAGAAAACACTGTGAAGACGGTTTTGCGGGGTGTAACAGATTATGAACCTCGTCTTAGGTTTTTGTATATAACCTACAAAACTGTTCGGTAAGCTACGGGTTTGATAGCATCTTGAGATCTGCGGTCGCTATCGTCCTGGCGGTGTCATGGCACCTCGCGTGACTGGCAGTTGTGCCTAGGGCATTGGTCTTGTGGCCGGCACTTTAGTGATGAGTCGGATAGTTGAGTTTACCCACTGTCGCTGCCACTCGCAGGACATATGCATCGCGCGGTAGGGTGGGATCGTGTCCGGTGAAGTCTGTAATGCGCTTGAGCCGGTACCGTACGGTGTTTGGATGAACGAACAACTTGCGGGCGCAGGCCTCAATTGCGCCGCCACAATCCAGATACGCGTCGAGTGTCTCGATGAGCGTCGGCCCTGCATCAGCTAATGGCAGCATCACATCGGTATGCAACGCCACGATCGCCGATGCATCCCCCATTAAGGCGCGTTCCGGCAGGAGTTCTCTGGCCTGCACGGGTCGCGGCGCTCCACTCCACCCGGCAACGGCGTTCATCCCGGAAACCGCCTCGCTTGCGCTGTGGTAGGCGGCAGTCAGCATCGGCGCTGTTGGTCCGATGACCACCGGTCCGTCGGAGAACGCGTGCAGCAGGTCACTGAAAAATTTGTCCGTCGGCGCTAATTGGCCGGATATGATCGCCACCAGCCAGGTACCGTGTACGTCGGTCAGCGCCGCGCGGCCGTGGCGGGCTGCGATCTCGCGGACTTCCTGGCTGGCTCGTTCGCTGCTGACCTGCCCGTTTGGGCCGTCGTGGTTCGGTGTCGGGGTACCGACCACAACCGTTGCTGGTGCGGTCGTGTCCCAGTTCAATGCGGCCGCGCGAGACAACAGCTCGGGGCCGGTGTCGCCGCGCACTACCGCGTCGACGACGCTGGCTTCCATCCTGCTGTCCCAGGTGCCGCGCGCTTCGGCCGCGTCGGCATACGCCGTGGCGGCGGTGAACGCCAGGTCGCGGCTGTACTTCAAGATGCCCACGGTGAGTGCCGTCAATTGCTCTTCGGAACGGGCCAGCAGTGGCACAACTTCTTCGAAGAACTCCATGGTGACTCGCACCATGTCCACGGTGTGGCGTAACGCGATTCGTCGGGCCAGATCCTGGGGTACCAGTTCGAACGCCTGCGCGGTGTAGCTCACGTCACTGTGCGGGTTTTGCATCCACTGGACAAAGTTGACCACCGCCGTCTGCACCACCAGCGTCACGCTGGCGCGCTGGGATGCTTCCAAGTCGGCGAAGAACGGCAACCGTTCTTGCATAGCTGTGACCGCTTCAGTAGCTAGCCGGCCCGAGTACTGCTTCAGCCGTCGTAGCAGTGAATCGGGCACGGTGTCCAGTAGTTCGAGCGGCAACCTGCGAGGCGGTGCAGGCACAAAATGATTGTGATTCACTCCTAAAAGCTACGCCAGATTTCTGGAAGTTTTCCCCAAAACAATGCTCGGCTCTTACTGGTGTCTTACCGGGGACCGGATTATGTCAGTTCTGAACTCCCGGTCCCGGATCAGAAGTCTGCTCTGGGGCGGCCTGCACGTCGTCGATCTGGTATTGACGTGTGGCCGCGACCGGCACCGACGGGTCGATCTCACCGTCACGTGCCAGCGCCTCCAATACCGCGACCACCTGCGATTCGGCATCGGTGTTGAAATAGCGTCGAGTGGCTGTACGGGTGTCGGAAAAACCGAACCCGTCAGTGCCCAGCGTGACGTAGGTGCCAGGAACCCATGGTCGGATCTGTTCGGGCACCGCGCGCATCCAGTCCGATACGGCGATTACCGGTCCGGCGTTATCCGAGCGGGCTTCGGATAAGACCTGGGTCACGTAGGGGACGCTCGTCGGTTGGTCGGGGTAACGCAGCCGGGCCGTTTCGATGGACATCCCGTCGCGGTTCAGTTCGCCCCAACTGGTCACCGACCATACGTCGGCAGCGACATCCCACTGGGTGGACAGCATCTCGGCTGCCGTCAGTGCCGCAGGCATTGACACCCCGGAGGCCAAGATGTGCGCCTTGTTGGAACGTTGTTCCTTAGCCGTGTAGTAGCGGTACATGCCGCGCAGTACTCCGTCGGGATCGAAGTTCTCCGGCTCGGGTGGCTGTGGGTATGGTTCGTTGTAGACGGTGATGTAAAAGAACACGTTTTCCGGGTCCTCCCCAAACATCCGGGTCAGCCCGCTTTCGACGATATAGGCGATTTCGTAGGCGAACGCCGGATCGTACGTGACGACTGCCGGATTGGTGGCCGCTAACAGCAACGAGTGGCCGTCGGCGTGTTGCAGCCCCTCGCCGGTCAGCGTGGTACGTCCCGCGGTGGCCCCGAGTAGGAAGCCCCGCGCCATTTGGTCGGCCGCGGCCCACAGGCCGTCGCCGGTGCGTTGGAACCCGAACATCGAATAGAAGATGTAGATTGGAATCATTGGCTCGTTGTGCGTCGAATACGATGTGCCTGCCGCGATGAATGAGCCCACCGACCCGGCCTCGTCAATGCCTTCGTGCAGGATCTGCCCGACTTCGCTCTCCTTGTACGCCAGCATCAGTTGTGCGTCGACGGCGGTGTAAAGCTGGCCGTTGTGGTTATAGATCTTCAACGACGGAAACCACGAGTCCATGCCGAACGTGCGCGCTTCGTCGGGAATGATCGGGACGATCCGTGGGCCGACTTCCTTGTGTCGCAACACTTCTTTGAATGTGCGCACGATCGCCATGGTGGTGGCGACTTCCTGCTGACCCGATCCGGTCTTCAACGCGGCGTAGGTGTCGCGGCCGGGAAGCGTTAGCGCGCCGGACTTTGTCCGGCGCTCGGGCAGAAAACCCCCGAGGGCGCGGCGTCGGTCGAGCAGATAACGGATTTCCGGTGAGTCGGGTCCGGGATGGTAATACGGTGGTAGGTAAGGATTTTCCTCTAATTCGGTGTCTGAAATCGGAATCCGCTGGGTATCACGAAACTCCTTAAGATCTTCCAGCGTAAGCTTTTTCATCTGGTGAGTGGCATTGCGGCTCTCGAAATGTTTGCCCAGCGCGTAACCCTTGATGGTCTTGGCCAAGATCACTGTTGGCTGTCCCTTGTGGTCGACGGCGGCGCGATAGGAGGCGTAAACTTTACGGTAGTCGTGACCGCCGCGCTTGAGGTTCCAGATCTCTTGGTCGCTCATATGTTCCACCAGAGCCTTGGTACGAGGGTCGCGCCCGAAGAAATGGTCGCGGACAAAGCGGCCATCGTTGGCTTTGTACGTTTGGTAATCACCGTCAGGGGTGGCGTTCATCAGATCGACCAGGGCGCCGTCCCGGTCGGCATGTAGCAGCGCGTCCCATTCACGGCCCCACACTACCTTGATGACGTTCCAACCGGCTCCGCGGAAGAATGACTCCAGCTCCTGGATGATCTTGCCGTTACCACGTACTGGACCGTCGAGGCGCTGCAGATTGCAGTTGATGACGAAGATCAGATTGTCCAGGTCTTCGAGGGACGCGACATGTGCGAGCCCGCGGCTTTCGGGCTCGTCCATTTCACCGTCGCCTAAAAAACACCACACGTGTTGGTCGGAGGTATCCTTGATACCCCGGTCATGAAGATAGCGGTTGAACCGTGCCTGGTAAATGGCATTGAGCGGGCCCAGACCCATCGACACGGTGGGGAATTCCCAGAAGTCGGGCATCAGTCGTGGGTGTGGGTAGGACGGCAACCCGCCTCCCGGATGACTGTGCTCCTGGCGGAAACCATCAAGCTGGTCTGCGGACAATCGGCCTTCCAGGAAGGCACGGGCGTAAATTCCGGGGGACGCGTGGCCCTGGATGAATACCTGATCTCCGCCGCTGGGATGCGACTTTCCTCGGAAAAAGTGGTTGAACCCTACCTCGTAGAGCGCAGCGGACGAAGCATAGGTAGAGATATGACCACCGACGCCCACACCCGGTCGTTGCGCGCGGTGCACCATAATTGCCGCGTTCCATCTGATCCAGGTGCGGTAGCGACGTTCGATGTCCTCGTCTCCGGGGAACCACGGCTCGAGCTCGGTCGGGATGGTGTTGACGTAGTCGGTCCATGTCAACGCCGGGATCGTCACCCGCTGCTCGCCGGCCCGCTCCAGTAGCCGTAGTATCAGATATCGTGCCCGCGACGGCCCTGAGTGCTTCAGCAATTCGTCGAAGGACTCCAGCCACTCCGCTGTCTCCTCGGGGTCGATATCGGGCAAATACGACGCCACACCTTCGCGGATCACCCGAACGCTGTTGGATTCGTTTGTGCTGCTAGGGTTTTTGGCCAGATCCGGGCGCGCGAACTCGATTGTCAACGCACTACTCCTGTAGTTGGCGGGGCATTATTTGGGATGATGCCTTTGGGGCTATCTGGACCATCGCCCCCTATCGTGCCGCACCGGTATTTCGGGCCGTTAGCCGCCCCGGTTGCCCTTGGCGGTCCTCGAGTGAATGACGTCACGAGAGACCGTTTGTCGACCCGAACCTGACGCGTCGCGAGCGGTTGGAATTGTGATCCGGCAACGTAACAAGTTGTGCTCATCACATGACGTGCCATCCCGCTCAGGCACGCGGGGGACGGTCCTAATAGAGGCCTAAGGTGAGGTGCGCTGCTGCTTGACGGTAGTGCGGCGGCCTTGATGGGCCTCGTGGGCTGTACCGCTCTCATCGATGGAACAGTGACGCCGGACACCGTGGTCGCTTCGGCCTAGCTGTGCTTCGTTGTCGGCTTCGGCGGCGACGTCTAGCATCCGAGAGTTCCAGCGGCAACAATCGCTGACCACCAAGACAATTCGCAGCTCGTGTGACTCAACTTGTTATCACCAGAAGCTTCGCTATCGACAAGGTAAACGTCTTTGTCTGGGCGTTCAATCAGGGCTGCAACATTGGTCCGACTGAACGCTCGGCCATAGACGTGCCGAATGACAGCGCTTCGACGGTTGTCAGTAGGTTTCACCGAGGCGTTGTCGTCACAGCTGTTTGATGTGCTCAACGCGTATGTCGACGCTGCCCGTTTGGTGGCCAACACCATTGGCACGTACGCTCCGACGTTGGAGTTCACCAGGTGGGTCGATTAGCTTAACGGCATCAAGACGTAAAGCATTGAAACTATGCCGGGCTTCGTGCTGAGGTGGTCTCCTGGGTCGAGGTCGGCTTGTGCGACGATAGTGCCCATCGCAACGGCGTGCAGATCAGTTTCGCAGATAGTTGTCTAAGGAGGCTCCACGGTGGTCGCGGCGGATCACACCCCGAGCTTCGCTCGCAAATTGGGCATCCAACAAGGCCAAGTTGTCCAAGAGTGGGGCTGGGACGAAGACACCGACGACGACATTCGCGCATCGGTTGAAGAGGCGTGTGGTGGCGAGTTGCTCGATGAAGATACCGACGAAGTAGTCGACGTCGTTTTGCTGTGGTGGCGAGACGGAGACGGGGATCTAGTGGACACCCTGATGGACGCGATCACCCCGCGCGCCGAAGACGGCGTGATCTGGGTGTTGACTCCCAAGACCGGAAAGCCCGGTCACGTACCACCCGCCGAGATCGCGGAAGCGGCTCCTACCGCCGGCCTGATGCTGACCTCTTCGGTCAACTTGGGTGACTGGAGCGCTAGCCGGTTAGTTCAGCCGAAGTCGCGGATCGGGAAGCGTTGATGCTGGGCTTCGGAGTCACCGCCCCGACTTCACGCTGCGCGACCAGAATCAGCGGTCTGTCATGCTCAGCGGCTATCACGGCACCAAGAATGTGCTGGTGGCGTTTTCTCGCTGGCATTCACCGGGATTTGCTAAAGTTTGAGGTGCACCAATTGCGCGATCGTCTGCCTGAATTCGAAAACGACGACAGCATGGCGCTGGCCATTTCGGTCGAGCCACCACCCACAAGATCTGGGCGACCCGGAGCGGATGCCTGTTTCCGGTGTTGTCGGACTTCTGGCCGCATGGTCAGGTCAACCAGCATTGCGTTGTGTTCAAGTGACACCACCGGCTACTCCAACCGTGGTACTTTTTTCGTCGATCGGTCGGGGATCATTTTGGTTCGCCGAGATGAAGCAACTCGGTGAGGTCCGCGATCAGCGGCTGTAAACTCACAGCTTTAGCTGCTCTAAGTGCTCTAAGGGTTTGAAGTTTGGGTGGCTGACCTTCGGGCGTGTAGCCTGCGGCGGGCATGGGGCGCGTAGCTCAGTGGTAGAGCTCTGGTTTTACACACCAGCGGTCGGCGGTTCGATACCGTCCGCGCCCACCAGTGCTTGTGCGGTCCACACAGATACAGCATTTTCTCAGGCTAACAGCCTGCCAGGCGACACCCCCCCCGGGGGGGGGGGGGGGGTAACTTCAATCGTCCTAGCACGCCGCGCCGCCTAGCATAGCGTTCGCCGGTGCCGTCCAAAACTCGAATTTTTTCGACGATAGCGAGTTATACAGATGAAATCAGAGATTTTCGTGACCGTGGGCTGGCGGTTTTAGTTTGCATCGCCGCGGACGTTGGCAAGTTACGTTCGTTTGGCAGTGTTCGGGATTCGGCGCGAACGCTTCTGCCTGAAACTGGGTATCTGCAAGTGGGGCTAACTACGACAACATGAACATACCCTGCTCGTCTTTGGCTGACGCGTCTGGATTGCAGGCTGGGGTGGGGCGTTGCTGTCCATCTAGACTGCTGGGATACTTGGGCAGTTTCCATAACTATGCCGCTCCTGGAAATTAATACCGTGAAGTTGCGACGGAAAACGTTAGGATTATTACGCTGCCACATTTATTCTGGGAGAGATACAGCCGGAGAAGTTGATAAATTTATTCATTTCGCTACTTGAATTACTATCGTTGTTATGTGGCTAGGAAAGATTCACGCTGACGGAAATCACAGTGGAATAATCGGATTTTAAAACACATCACTACGTGGATAAAAAGGTCAAAGCTAAATAATGTCAACATATTTCTGTGTGACAGCCCTGCCGGCCGGCAAGTATCACGTTGCCCACTGAAGTGATCCCGACCTATCCATTCGATGTAGTAGCATACATGTACGGGAAAGAAAATGGTATCTAGACCATCCGAATGCTTTTGTATTTAGTAACTAAGACTAGCGAATTACACTATAGCCTGTTGGAAGACCTTCGATAAACTATGTCAGAAATTTTGTATAAAGTTGGACTGTCAAATTTTGGCACAGCACGAAGGTCGCCTGAGTGAAGCATGCTGCGATGACTACATAGTAACTCCCTGATGGAACGATTGCCGCCGAGATAGCTATAGATGTGGAATCAGTGATTGTTGAATTGAAGCAGATGAACCAGTGGTGAAGCTGTTGGCGATCGGCGAGATGCAACGGAGTCAGCCTTCGTCAAATATTCGGCAGATAAATCTGTCGAGTTAGCATGGAACACGCTACCTCCAGATTATTGTTCCAGTCGCCAAAGCTTTTTCTTTGATGAGATGAAGTTCGAACTGACAATGGGTTACCATTTGATTATCATTCTGAATGATCCCATACTTGAGTTATGTAGAATTATTTCTGAGCACGACAATACGCAAAAGTATAGTTTGCTGATAACAGTCACACCTCAAATTAAATTTCGTGCTTATGGTTACTGCTGAGTCATATTTCTGATGACCTATTACTCGGAGATGGGCAACCACTTAGCGATTGAGGGTCCGCAAACATCAAATGTATTGTGTTGCACGACTAGCAAACGTTGACGAAAAGCGGATCCGATGACAATGAATAGGATGCGATGGATCCATGATAGAAACCCATGGGTCTGAATATAGTCATTCTATACAGCCAGCAGTTGTCAAGGGGTTCGTCACAGCCACTTCTCGAGAATTTGGCCGAATGCGTCCTAGGTGTTGGCAAATAAGTCTCATTCCGCGAGTCAGGTATCGGTTAAGACTTCGAAGTAATTGGGTCGCCGCCACTCAGTCAGTTTGGCCTGCGGGACTCCGACACCCCCGCTGGAATCGCCATGTGCTTTCAGATTGCACAAAAGATTCCATGTGGTCTCCGACCCCTACGAACTGTCAGACTCTATCAGCGGGCATGCCTGCGACTTAGTCGACTTGTTCCTGTTGTGCGCCCTTGTGGCCGAGATCGAAGGCCCGACGCTGACCGCAATCCATGCAGCCGGGGTGGCTCTGTTTTCGGGCCCGAGCTCATGAAGCTAAGAAGCAACTTGGTGTAGCCGCCAAGGACGTGGCTGCCAACCATGGTCGGACAACCCCCTGGGGTGACCCCTACAAGCGGGCCGCGGCCTCAACGAGCATCGAACCTGTCGCTCGACACAGCCGTTGCCGGGATCAATGCCTAGATTCTCCAGGTCGATCAGGCCTAGCGTGGGCCTCGTTTTGTGAACTAAAATTGTGGTGCAGCTGCTGAGATGGTCCGATTGACACGGATCGAGTCCTGGTGTGCAGCGCTTATAGACGTTCACATACGTCATCGTTTCAATCCGTGCCGTCATGCGCGTTCGGCAACTGCATCGACCGTGGTGATGGCCTTTGGCGAGCGCAAGACCTGGCTGCTTGAGCCCGGCGCGGGAAGTTTTCTCTGCGGTAGCTCATCAGGTCATTTAATGTCAAATTTTACATAAGGCTAAGGCTTTGACATGGCTGTGGTGACGAGGCTGGAGCGACTACGTGAGGTAGCGCTGGATCAGCATGGGTTCGTTACAACTGCGCAGGCTGTGAAGGAAGGTGTATCGCACGCCGAGTTGTCGGCGATGGTTGCCCGTGACCTGTTGGACCCCGTTGCCCATGGTGTTTACCGGAAGCCACAGGTTGCGGAGACCGAGTTCGATCAGTACCAACTGGCCGTGTTATGTACTGGCGTGTCCTTAGCCACGACTCGGTGCTGGCTGTGTGGGATAGGTCAGCGGCATCAATCTCGACCGTATCCACCGCACTGTCGCTCGTCGCCGGCGTATCTGTCGTACCGCTGGTGGACTTTACATTGTCCACTACACAGGACCTTGACGCGAGACAGGTGACATGGTGGCAAGGGATACCGATGGTGAACGTACCTACGGCGATTTTCCAGCGCATTTCCTCCGGTGGGCCGACCTACCTGATATGCTCAGCTCTGGACCGGACGACTGACTGCACCAGTTGTCTGCCTGCCCGGCCGAAGTCGAACAACTCGCCGCAGCTTTGGAGTCTCGCGATGGCAGTGGATGAGCCGTTCAACTTTGCGCAGTTGCTGGATCGACTAAAACCGAAAGACAAGTTGCCGTTGTCTGCTCGAGTCTTCCGTACCTGGATCACCCAAAATCCAGGACAGCTTCGGATCATCAACCGGTACGCGTTTGTGCTGGCTGGTCGTTGCAACAGTCGTTACCGCCACGCTTCAACGCGCCCGTAGATGAGTCCGGCGCCGCGTTGTTCCTGATTCAGGGCGGTACCACGATGCAATACCGTTTGCCCAGCATGGTCACTCGACCTACCCAAGACATCGGCGACCTGGTACGTGGGGACATTGATCGGTGCCTAACAGAACTGGACGTGACTTTCGGAAAACCCTGGGGACCACTGACGCTCGTGCGCGGAGAAGTTGAGATCATCGATGTCCCACACAAGCTCATCAAGCCACGGCGCTTCGACATGACTGTGCTACTCAACAGTGTTAATTTGCGACGAGTCCAGATCGAAGTATCCCCCCGAAGAAGGCCGGGCCGAGATAACGCCGAGCAGACTCCCTCACCCTAATTTACTGGATTCGGGCTGGCCTACCCGGACCACCTCCTTCAGCTTGGTCGATGCGTTGTCAGATTGCCCAGAAGGTCCGTGTCTCCACGGATCCATACGACCCCCGCCTGCGTTTGTCAACAACCGTGCCTGTGACCTGGTGGACCTTTATGTTACTGGCGCACCTTTACTCAGACGACCGGGCATCCGTCATTGACCGAGATCGGCGCAGCGGTCCAGGACATCCTTGCGAACCGTGCCGCCGAAACAAAGGCTACCGATGCTCCATCGCGGACATGGTCTGCAAGATTGGCCGTCTATTCGCACTAGGGTCCTAGCTTTGCCAAAGCCGCCGATTCCTCCCGGCTGACGATCTTCCTGGCCGACGCCGTCGCAAAAGTCAACATTCGGTTGGACCTCCACTCCCTCGTCTCTTGGCGGTCTACGTAGAGTTTGTCACTAACGTGAGAGCCGTTACGAAACAAAAGAATTCGTCTTGTATCTGACTAGCGGTGAAGTGGGCGCATTCATCTATTCGACAACGCCTAGATCAAACACGTTCGCATGGCAAAGATATATTCAGTCCCTCCAGCGCTCCCCGAGGACCTTCGTTGCGGTGGACACCTTCATTACCAGACGGAGCTCACGGTTCCTGCTAGGGATGAAGTGTTAATGCGCATAGAATGACAGCTTATCCTCGTCTATCGTATTGACGAGGATAAGCTGTCCCTCCACCGATTTCCGATGCAGCGACGGCTTTCCTTAGTGCATCTAGGAACATCTGTTTGCCGTATCTCTGTCCATTCCATGTAGTATTACATCGATTGCTAGGCGAGTAATCGAATACTCGGGTAGGCGGGAAAATCCCGCAGCCATGGTCTTCGACACATTGTCATCTTTGCGTACCACCTTGGTGGGACAGATAGCGAAAGAGGTACCGACTTTCGGTTCCCCGAGCGAAGTCCAAACGTACACGTGCGCTACTAGCTGCTATCCGTGCGGCGGGCCTGCTGAAACAGCCAGGTGGTCAGCAACTCCTTATCATAGCTTAACCCGCCAACATGTGGTTGTTATCCAGCCGTGTGGACTCAAACATTCGTCAACATTCCCTTGATACACGTATCGGCATACGTGCGGCTGCTGCCAGTAGCGACGCGGCGTCAGCAACATCCAGCCAGGACATCAGCTTGTCGGACTGTTCGGGCTCCATAACGTTAACAGCTCCTGCCGCAGGCCCGTCCTCGATGCGTTGCATCGCTGCTTTCTGCACGCATTTCCGCGGTTTGCTTATGCAGAACTATTGGCGGCTCGCTGAATGCGGTCCAGAGTCGCTTACTATGCGTGAAGCTCGATGCGCTTCATCTTGATGGCCACGATGGCACCTCACATTTCCTCTTGGCCCAGTGTATGGTGAATATATACCTACCATTAGGTAGCTGGATCGTGAGGTTTTCGCAGCGAAAAGGCAAGTTTAGTCATGTATAGGGCGATCGAACGTTTGGCGACCAAACTCGCGCTGTGCCAAGACATGAGTATGGGACTGCGTGAAATGCGGTCGATGGCCTTGCCCGAATTTACACATCAGTGGTTCGACGGTTTTTTTGTCGTTCGTGCTCACCGTCTTTGCACAGCTAGACGACAGTATCCCTGAAGGTCCGTTGTCGGTGCTGAGTTTGTATGGCAACGTCGGCGGCGGTAGGACGGGCGGTCTGATTCTCCGAGCGGCAGGGCGGTGCTGAAAAGCAGCAAGACGAGTACCGTCCGTCGTGCTGTTGTCGTCCGAGCAACAGCCGGCGACCAAGGCGGATCTATAGTCGCAGTGGATGCGCTACGCGGCTGATATGTGTGATACTGGTAGAGAATGTCCGCAAGTTGATTTAGGCACCGGACAGCCGGGTGACTGAATCTAGAGCAGACCAAGGGCGAGGTCGGGCAAAAGCTAGCGGAGGATTAGTGTCCCCGACACCGGGTCGCAAAGACTTTTCGTCAGTGAAACCGTTTCCCATCAATGTTCTCGATGATTTACGCTTCCGCCTAGCGCGCACCCGATGGCCCTAGGCCGAATGTGTAGATGACTGGCACCAGGGGATGCCGTTGGGTTACACCCGCGGCTTGGCAACCTACTGAACCTACTGATACGACTAGCGGTTTCGGGAGGCAGCGCTCAACCACCTGGATCAGTTCATCACCGAAATCAGCCTTCTGGAAAGTCATTTCATCCATCAACGGTCCCGGCATGAGGACGCCTTCCCGTTGCTGATCACCTACGGCTAGCTGGGGTAATTTCACAAAGTGATTTGAGTCGCTGACCGATCCGATGGCTCACGGTGGACGCGCCGAAGACACATTACACGTTTATCTGTCCATCTCTGCCCGGATACGGCTTCTCTGGCAGATCTGCCCGCACCGGATGAGGCGTTGAAAAGTATCGTGTCGGCTTAGAAGATGCTCATGGTGTTCCTTGGCTACGACCGCTACGGTGCCCATGACGGCGACTGGGGTGCAGCCGTTACCATGCAGCTGGGTCCTAACCGCTTGCATTGCTTTGTCATTCATCTGAACATGTCATGCCGATCGGCCGGCTCCCAGCGGAGACGCTCATCAGTCTAACCACTGAAGAGCAGCAGATCCTGGCTGGGCTAGCCAGGCATCGTTGTACTGGAACCGGTTATTCTAAACAGCAGTCGACCCGAACCTAGACATCGAGCTGTGGACTCCTTGATTCGCCGGTGGCACAACTGGGGTGGATTGTCGAGAAGTTTTGGGCGTGGATGGACTGCGATGAGAATTCAAAGAACATACTCGGCAGGGATGAGCTCTTCGACAACGTAATGGTAATGGTTTATAGGGTGACCAGTACCGACGCTTCGGCTTCCCGGTTGTACGGGGAGAACTACGACGCCTTCCAAACACCTGGTCGGGGCGGAATTCCCGACGCGTATCAGGGCTTTCCCCAAGGGGATTCTGCTCCTGCCGAGGAGTGGGTGCGAGCCAGGCTACCACATCACACACTGAACAACCCATGCCGTGCGGTGGTCACTTTGCCGCATTTGAACAACCGGAGCTGTTTGTCGAGGAAGTCCGCGCGTTCGTCTGCACGCAGCACGACACTAGCGTCGCTTGTGCGCAAGGATTTTTGCGCTCACACGGCAGGCCCGTATAGTCGGCGTGCTGATCGGCTACCGAGCTGATCTGGTGCTATAGGTGACCCGCAACGGGGTCATACGGTCGCGTATGTTCGGCCAAGCGGCTGCAAAGTTAGGGCAAGTTACCTACCGCGACAGCAGGATTGCCAGTGGGATGCATGTGGGCTTGTTGGCCGGTGTGGTCGGCTTGCCGGATATGGTGCTGCATGCAGCACCATATGTCAGATTCGGCCCTGGTTGATCGTGGCTACCGCTACGGCCAGTTGGGGTGTCATTGGGGAACTTACCGGGTGCACACGGGCGATGTCGTGGCTGCTATCATTGTTGTGCGGGCGCGATTCTGGCACGGCTGGATAAGCTCGGACCTAACACGTCCGGCATTCGAATCGGTAGAAGAGAACACGTCGGACGCTGCGGTGGTGTCGCTGCTGTAGGTGACGGTGGGCGGCGTGTCTGGGTTTTGGTTTACCGTGCGGTCAACACTTTAGATTGAATGGTTGGCTACAGCTCGCCTCGACATATCCGATTCTGCTGGGCTGCTGCGCGATTGGTTGACCGTAGCTAAACTATGTCGTCGCGTAGCGGACGACCGCAGCGTTGGTGGTGGTGGTGGTGTGTGAACTAGTCGTCGGCGGATCACCTTCGGGTGCGGTGCGTTCCCGGCGCCGTGACGCTGCCCGGCATCTCAGCCCCAAAGTGAGCGTTGTCGAAGCGGGTTTCGTCGGGGCGCTTGGCGTGTGGCAGGGAGGGCCTACCCGTACCACTATGAGCTGCAGATAGGGCCTAACCTCGATGACGGCCCGTAGGCAGATGTCGCTGATTTGCGTCGCGCGGTGATGCTGTCGCGGGCGGTTCAGGCGGAGGTCGCTCTACTAATTGGGCTGTCGATTTACCGTGGGTGGCCGTAGCGGTCTGCGAGTTTTTCCTCGACGGCCATCGGAGCCTGTGACGGTTTCGCTAGCTTCTCCTGACGGTGGGTGCGGATCTCTGCGTAGGCTAAATAGCCCAATCCAATTGGCGCGATAATGCCAAACGAGATCCATTGGATGCCATAGGACAGAAACGGCCCAGCGTCGAGATGCGGTATGTCGATCACACCGAGTCCGCCGGGTTGGTTATCGACCAACTGCAGATAGGACCCGGCCAACGGGATCTTTGTCAACCTTGCGACCTGTTCGATGTTAATCGAATACACCTGCTGGACGCCGTCCCTGGAGAACGGTTCTTTGTCTTTCATGACCGGTTCGGAGTCGCGCAGCCGAGCTGTGATACTTACGGCCTCGTTGGGAGGGCGGGGGATTGGCGGCACGTGCGATCCTGGTTCGGGACGCACGTAACCGCGATCAACCAGGACGGTCGGTCCATCGTCAACGACGAATGGTGCTAGCACCTCGAAAGCCTGGCCTGAATCAACCACTCGCAACCGGGCCAGCACCTGGACGTCCGGCAGATAGCGCCCGGTCGCCGTAACCTGGCGCCACTGAGATTTCGATGTCGACAAATCCTGGTGCGATAGTAAGGTTTTCACCGGCACCGGCGGCGTGTTGAGGGAATATTCGATCTGGTTGTTTTCCCGTGACATCCTGGTGTTCTTGCCCAACTGCCAGGGTGCGAGCACCATAAAACACAAGTAGGTGAACGCGGTAACCACTAAGGTCAGTGCGATCCAGCCTGGCCGCAATAATAACGCCAAATGGCGCATTAACTGTGTCCGTTCTGCGCGAGTCGCTCATCGAGCCAATCATGCAGGCCCGGCAAGGCGGTCTCGATGACGGCGAAAACCTCTTCGAAGTCATCGTGGTCGCCGTAGTAAGGATCCTCGACGTCAAGGGCATAAGCACCGGAGCTCGGGTCGAATGATCGCAGCATTCGTATCCTGCTGTTTTCGATCCCTGGCTGTCGCAACATCACAACGTGATTGCGGCTCAAGGAAACCACCAGATCGGCCGATAATAGGTGGTCGGCATTGACTTGGGCGGTACACTGGTCGGTGGGGGTAGCCATGGGCGCACAGGACCCGCGAGTGACCCGTGCGTCGGCTCCATCGCTCACAGGCGAGTTGCCGGTGCCTGCACTGATCACCAGCATTGCATCGCCCAGACTACACTGTCGGAGCTGGTCAGCGAACATTTTATTCGTCCATCGGCGAGTGGCAGATGTGGCCGGTACAGACGAACGTCACGTGCAGTGCAGTCAAATCAAACACCCGGTGCCCTCCTCAGCTCGTCCACTGGCGCGGCATGTATAATGCCGGTGGACGGATCAAGTCCGACAAGGGCGAAAACGCACCGTGCTATCAGTTCTAAAGTTGAGGTGGCTGCGGTTAGCCTGATATCGGCGGAACGTAGATCGGCCAGTAGCGGACCGATCCCATCGCAGAGGCTGTTCATCGCCCAGCCTCGGGTGCCGTACTCGGTCCGGCAGGCTCCGATCGCGTCTTCGGCTTGTTCGCGCTGCGGCGCCGCACTCAGCGACGATCCGTGCACATGGAGGGGGGGTGTGCCATTAGCTGTACTTGTCACGTGATCATTGTCCTTGATGGGCGCACCTGGGTGGGACGGTGTTCATGACAGGCTCCCAAGGTGGCGCACTCGCACTATTGTTTCACGGATAGCGCGTCTGGACCACAGTGCGACAATTCACTTCGTACCGGTGCGCTATCACGGTGATCAGGCCGTCATGACCGCATCATGTTGGATTTCGCCGTCAACGTCCGTCCTAACCAGCCGTCGCAATGGCTGGTGCAACGGCTGGCTGAGCAACTGTTGAGTATAGTGAGTATGGCCCGCTACCCTAGTAGCGCCAATGTGTACCAGAGCTTAAGACGCGATCGCCGACCGCTATCACCGAGCCTGCGACGCGATGAGGTACTGCAGCTGGCCAAGGTGGCGGTAGCGTTCGTGTTGTGGCCCAACCTATTGCTGGCGCGGGCTGCGGTCGTTGCGCTCTCGCTTACCGAGCTGACCGTGGCGTTGGCTGCTGCCGAAGTGCCTTTGTGCCATACTATTCTCGAGCCGTCGTTCGCCTTGGATGGACCGACCTTACCTGAGCACGCCGATCTTGTTGTGGTGGGCAATCCGACTAAGTCCACTCCGGTATTGTACGCTGCGTGAGCAGCTGTTCGCTTTGCGCCGGCTCGGCTGGATTCTGGTGGTCCAGGAGGTATTCGCCGGTTCGCTCCCCGACATGCTGGTACTGCGCAGTCTGACCAGGACGTGGTCGTTGGTGGGATTGCGGGTGTGCTTATGCCCTTGGCTCGCCAGAAGTGCTGGCGCGGTTGGCTGCCCCACGGGGGCATTGGCCGGTGGGTACATTGCAACTGACGATTACCACGGCCTGTTGCGCCGCTGATGCCAACGCCGCGGTCAGTGCTGCACGGTTGGCGGTTTGGTGCGCCGAGATGGAGGCCGGTCTGGAATCGCTAGGTGTCGACGGTGTGGCTCCGTTCATATTGTTCAGCATGACTGATGCGAAACTAGTACGAAAGAGCTTGCAGAACAATGGAAGTACGATTTATCTGTATGACAGATTCTTAGATCTCGGCTAGCGGTATCTGAGTCCGGCAGTATGCTTGGAGTGGCCGCTGCTAGTCCAAGCTATTGCGTAGGTGATCGCCTGCGCGAATATTGGGAGGTGCCGATGAGTGCGCGGTTGGCTGATGTTATCGAAGTCTTGGATCACGCCTACCCGCCGCGGTTTGCCCAGTCTTGGGATTCGGTTGGTCTGGTATGCGGCGACCCCGAGGATGTGCTGGAGGCGATAACTATCGCGGTCGACGCCACGCCGGCGGTCATCGACGAAGTGCCCGATTCCGGCTTGTTACTGGTTCATCATCCATTGTTGTTACACGGGGTCGACACGGTGGCGGTCAGCACGCCGAAGGGTGCGTTGGTACACCGCCTAATCCGCTCCGGGCGTTCATTGTTCACCGCGCACACCAACGCAGACTCGGCATCACCCGGTGTGTCAGACGCGTTAGCACACGTCTTTGGTCTCACCGTCGACGCGGTACTTGAGCCTTTGCTCGGTGTGGCCAGCCTCGACAAGTGGGTCATCTATGTGCCACTCGAGCACGTAGCAGCGGTGCAGGCGGCGGTGTTTGAGGCTGGTGCCGGCCACATCGGCGACTACTCGCACTGCAGCTGGAGCGTAACCGGTACCGGGCAGTTCATGCCGCATGACGGGGCGTCGCCTGTGGTGGGTAGCATCGGCGCCATCGAGCGGGTGGCCGAAGACCGGGTTGAGGTTGTAGCACCTGCACGCGCACGGGCTGCTGTGTTATCGGCGATGCACGCCGCGCATCCCTACGAAGAGCCGGCGTTCGATATCTTTGCTCTGGTGCCTCCGCCTGGGGATGTCGGCTTGGGCCGCATTGGAACACTGCCGCGACCAGAATCGCTAAGCGCTTTCGTTGCCAGGGTTGGCGCCGCATTGCCGCAAACATCCTCGGGCGTGCGCGCCACGGGAGACCCCGACATGCTAGTGTCGCGGGTCGCGGTGTGCGGTGGCGCCGGGGATTCGTTGCTGAGTCTCGCTGCTGTCGCAGACGTTCAGGCGTATGTCACGGCTGACTTGCGGCACCATCCAGCCGACGAACATCGGCGGGCTTCAAATGTGGCGCTAATCGACGTCGCGCATTGGGCAAGCGAATTCCCGTGGTGCGGTCAGGCTGCTGACGTGCTGCGATCCCATTTCGGTACAGCACTGTCGGTGCGGGTGTGCACTATCCGCACTGACCCGTGGAATCTAGGCGCAAGAAGAGTGAATGATGTGAGCGATAGTGGGAGAGATCAGTAATGAAAGACGAAGTAAACAAGAACAACAACGTTTTCGCGGCCGGAGTTGTCGAAGTTGGATGATGAGTTGTCCCGGATCGCGCACCGGGCCAACTATTTACCGCAGCGGGAGGCCTACGAGCGGATGCGGGTCGAGCGCACCGGCGCCAATGATCGGCTGGTAGCTGTGCAAATTGCGTTGGAGGACGTAGATACCCAGGTGTTTCTACTCGAGTCGGAGATCGACGCGATGCGACAGCGTGAAGACCGGGATCGGTTGCTGCTCAATTCGGGGGCAACGGACGCTAAGCAGTTGTCTGATCTGCAACCCGAATTTGGGACCTGGCAACGCCGTAAGAACAGCCTGGAAGATTCCCTGCGGGAGGTTATGAAGCGCCGCGGAGAGCTGCAGGACCAGCTGACTGCAGAGCTAGGGGCAATCGAGAGGATGCAGACCGACCTGGTCGGTGCTCGCCAGACTCTTGACGTTGCCTTTGCTGAGATCGACCAAGTTGGCCAGCCGCATTCCTCACAATGCGATGTGCTGATCGCGGAACTGGCCCCTGCTCTCTCCGCGCCTTACGAACGACTGTGTGCTGGGGGTGGGTTGGGTGTCGGGCAATTGCAGGGACACCGTTGCGGAGCCTGTCGAAGCGAGATCGGCCGCGGAGAGCTGTCTTGCATCTCGGTGGACGTCGACGACGAAGTAGTGAAGTACCCGGAATCTGGAGCTATCCAGTTGCTGGACAAAGGATTTTTCCAGTGAAAGTTATCATCGAGGCTGACGGTGGGTCGAGAGGAAACCCCGGACCAGCCGGATATGGCGCAGTGGTGTGGATAGCTGACCGTTCGGCTGTGCTGACGGAGACCAAGCAGGCAATCGGCAGAGCGACGAACAACGTCGCTGAATACCGTGCTCTAATAGCGGGGTTGGACGATGCTGTGAAAATGGGTGCCACCGAGGCCGAGGTCTTGATGGATTCTAAGCTGGTCGTGGAACAGATGTCGGGGCGGTGGAAAGTCAAGCATCCCGACTTGATTGAGTTATACGTACACGCCCAGACGTTAGCATCGCGGCTGGCGAGTGTTAGTTATACGTGGATTCCGCGTACCCGGAATTCGCGCGCTGACCGATTGGCCAACGAAGCGATGGATGCCGCGTCTTGCGCTGAAGGCCGAGTTGACCAAGCCGCTACGCAGCTTGCTCAGTCCACGAAAGCTGTTGCGAAGGAATCGCAAACAGCGCCAGGTTGGACGGGTGCGCGAGGTACGCCCACCCGTCTGTTATTGCTGCGACATGGCCAGACCGAACTGTCGGTGCAACGTCGCTATTCGGGACGCGGTAACCCGGCACTAAATAACGTGGGTTGGCGTCAAGCTCGAGCTGCGGCGCGGTATTTTGCGCAGCGCGGCGGCATAGCCGGAGTGGTCTCCTCGCCATTGCAACGGGCTTACGACACCGCGGCAACCGTCGCCGACTTGCTGGGGGCCAACTTGACGGTTGATGATGATCTGATTGAAATCGATTTCGGCGCCTGGGAGGGGTTGACGTTTGCCGAGGCCGCCGCGCGCGATCCGCAACTGCATCATTGTTGGCTGCACGACACTGCCACGTTACCGCCGGGCGGTGAAAGCTTCGATGATGTGCTGGGCCGGGTGTGCTCGGCGCGTGCACGGATCATCGCTGAATATCAGGGCGAAACGGTGCTGGTGGTGTCACACGTCACACCGATCAAGATGCTGCTGCGGCTCGCGTTGGATGCCGGGGCAGGCATCCTGTACAGGCTTCATCTTGACTTGGGATCGTTGAGCATTGCTGAGTTCTATCCCGATGGCGCGTCTTCGGTGCGGTTGGTGAACCAAACCGGCTACCTCTGAAGCGTGTCGGAACGATCCTCATACCCAAATCAACCAAGCGACGATTAGTGCAGACCGGGAAGTAAAATAGGTGTAAGGATGGCGCTCTGGTTGGTAGATGTAATGCCGCCACTCGTTTTCGTAGTTGATGAAGCCTCGAGATTGAAGTATGTCCTTTAAGTAGTCAGCCGGTTCGCGAGTTGGTCGCCCTGGATCCGCGGGTCGAGCGTATGGACAAGGGCGTTGAAGCAGTCAAAGCTGATTCCTATATCCCATATGATTTGTCTGAGAATCGCGCCCTACGGCCCGGTGGCGGTGTAATCGATTAGGGGCTTGTTGGGCCACGTACGGCTGGGCGGGTATAGACCAGGAGCGCCACCAGCGTGAAGTCCACCGTGCTGCCCTGATTATGTCTTGACTGCTCGGCGATTTACCCGACGCTGAAGATGGTCGATTTGTCGATGCACGGGCAGAATTGGACTTTCATCCGCTGATCGCTGCGATCGTTACCCACGAGGCAAAGTAGTTAACTGTCCACTGTGTACGGCAGCAATTGTATATTTTCAAGATGAAGTTTCGCTGATCCAATTATTGTTGTGTGCGTTTGAGTCCTTCGGTTGCATCACGAGTGAGAATGCACTTTGACGTCTTGTAGCTGGCAACGGGTTCGCCGGTGAAGTTGTGCGCCGTAAATTAGCGGATGTCCTGCAGTGCCATAAAGTCCAATTGGAGCAACGGGTTCCGGCTGCGTTGAGGCGATACCGTCGGGTACGGCAGAATAAGGATGCGGCCAACCATCGCTAGGAGCTCGGCGATCCTGCCGGCAATGCTGGATTGAATAGGTTTTGAATAGGGTCTTGACAACCGGGTCCACAAAAATATACTGATTCCCCTCAGTTGTTAACTCAACCAGTTTGAGTCGCTCGGTGGCTACGGTGGTGCAGCGCGTTGAGCACTACATGTAGCCTTCATCCAGGCAAAGTGTATGTTCAAAGCAGGTGCGTGGCAATCAATGCAAAGTGGACCACTATGCTAAGTATAGCACTGAATATCGACTATGTCCAGTCATATCTACCAAATCAAGCCCAACAAACTGGGCATGAATCGATTACGTAAAATGATTGCACATATTGTACCACCTTTGGTTTTTTTGATTCTAAACGACGTAATCGTACGGGATCTGGAATGTTGATATTGCATGCGCTATATTTTTAAAAGCGAGTAGTTATGTGCATTGAGTGGCTGGTGATACAGCAACTGGCGTTTTCAGCTAATGCGGGATCGGATCCCGGATGAACGTGTGCGCCTGGATGCATGGCCGGATCCTGTCGACGTTCCGAATTCCCGACCAATGCTTGACTGGTCAACACAGCCGAACGGCTTCTGGTGTAGCCGTGGGTATCGCGACGTCGAATTGGTTTAGCTCGGTTACGACCGCCACTTCGACCGTTGCTCTCGGGTATAGAGCTACGCGCCATTAGTGGGCGTTATGCACCAGGTAGCTCTCGGCGGGCTATTTCCCGCGGAGTGATAGCGGGTTGCGGACGCGGTGGTACTTCGTGTGCTCAGTCGGGTCGATCTGCTAGGGAATGAGCCGGCGTATCTTACTCAGATAGACTATTCATGTTCGACGAAAAACAGCTCGGCTGGTGTTATTTGGCCAACTTGACCATCATTTTCCAATGACAATGATGGTCGTTGCCGATAACAAGCTATGTTGTCCCTGGCCCCGGAACTCCGCAACGAGTACCGTGCTTATTGCGGACGAGTTGGCTGGGCGGCCGCGGCTCGTGTCGGTCTGAAAGGCCCGGTAACGAGTCGAGGAAAGTCCGGACTTCACAGAGCAGGGTGATTGCTAACAGCAATCCGAGGTGACTCGCGGGATAGTGCCACAGAAAACAAACCGCCATCCTCGCGGTGGTAAGGGTGAAACGGTGCGGTAAGAGCGCACCAGCATCCCGGGTGACCGGGATGGCTTGGTAAACCCCACCCGAAGCAAGGTCAAGAAGGCTGCACTACAAGTGCGGCCGCGCAGGCGTTCGAGAGCTGCTCGCCCGAGCCTGCGGGTAGGCCGCTTGAGGCACCCGGCAACGGTGTGTCCAGATGGATGGTCGCCGCCGCGCCACCGTAGGCAATGCCGCGTTGGCGGGGAACAGAATCCGGCTTATAGGCCAACTCGCCCGTCATCTTTTGGTTTGATGGCCCAGCTCAGCGCCACGCTTTGCGCACCGCCTTATCGAGTTTTGCGCAGCACTGCGTCGAGTTGTTTACGGCAACAGTCGGCCAGGTTGGCCTCCAACTGGGAAGAGCAGACCATAGGTATAAGGTGTCCTCGCCGGCGGTGTTCATGGCCTCGGTCTGGTGAATCAGATGTTCGCGGCTGACTACGCTGTCTTGGTGATTGTCCAGCAAAGTGTGGATGGCCTTGTCCTACTGTGACACGTGGTTCGCCCCGGTCGGTGCCGCGGTGTAGCGGAGTAGCTTGGCGCACTGAAGGATTCGATGTGATGTTTACCGCCCTGGCCCGCTTTGTTCTGTTGGGCAGCAGCTTTCTCGGCCTTGCGGACCCGTTTGTGGGCCGAATCAACGGTGCAAGGTGCCGGTTTTTCGTCGACCGGACCGGCCGGGATGTCGGCCATCACCGAATTTAGGGCGTCGAGCAGACGGAAATGTCGCTGCGACTGCATAGCGATCAGCTACTGCCGCAGACCGGTCTTATAGCGGTGCTGCGCGCCCTCAACCAGACGTTTCTGTACCGGTTCACGCACCAGCTCCGGTGCCCGCTGGTTCAGTGGTGTTGTTAGCCGCTCCTAAGAAACTCGGTGTCGTGCGCCATGCTTAAGATAACTAGCAAGCTCGCGCAGTTTTTGAGGATCCACGCGCCGTTGGACCATTCGAACGAATCCCGGAAATCACGCATCTGATGCACGGCGTCTTATGTGTAAGCGCGCACGGCGCGGTATCAGACCAGCAGTTCGTCAACTTGCTGTGCTAAGGTTTGGTGTATTGGCTCCTCGGGGGCCGTGTGTCGTGCGGATGCGACGTTGTGTCAGGCGTCCACGTCAGGTTGGAGTCGTGAGTGGCGGGTACGACACCTTCATCGAGCAGTCGGTTGCTTAGCCGATCCAACAGCTCGTATTTAGCGTCCCCATTGACGAATTTCAGTTCCCATTCGAGCCAATGTTGTTCGGCCGGATCCCAACCGGAGCTCGCCGAATTGCTGACAGACCACGCGGTGACATAGTCTTTGTTGAATTACGCCAAGCAAGGTGCCGTTGATTCCTTACAGGACTTGGCTTTTCCGTTGAGTGGTGCTTCGCGCGATGGGCTTTACCTGGCGGTCGCGAACAATGGTCAGCACCACATCCAGTAACTCGGTTGGCACCGTATAGCCGTATGCGACCAAAGGCGTGCGCGGATCTCGATACGGGCATCGCTTCTGGCCGGCAACTTTAGATGCCAACCTGCGTCGGGGCCACTAGTGCGGCGCCGCAGGGTAATGTTATTGCGAGCCAGGTCCTGCTTCGGCGTGTCGAAATAAGTAGCATCCAGTAGATTGCGTCGGTAACTTCTCGACGCGAGCCACCACGGCGATGCCCTTGAAGGACAGGGACACTGTCGACTCGACCACGTCGAACTTGCGTTCCACCTCCAAATGGCCCGATCTTTGGGCCCGTTTATCCGCATTTTCGCCTCCGATGAAGGTTCTGTGGCGTAGTCCTGGGTGGATGTAGAACAGGAATCCCTGGTGTGCTATAGCACATATGCGTGGTTACTGGTGAATGTCGCAGCCTGCGCGCCGGCGCATCATCCAGCAGCGACGGGCCATAGTGCGTAATGGTATCTGTTAGCTCAAGGACATTTCTGATGACAGCCTGAAAATTTTGTCGTACAATATGTCATGTCGTTTGGCACTGCGCTGAGCTTGGCTTAGGTACGTTGTTTTGCGATCCTGACCACACCTAAAAGACCTGCTAGTCGGTGTGGAAACACTTGTCGGCCAACGACTTTAGAGAGATTGCGCGGAGACGCGGCTAGCTTTTCAGAAGCAGTGCTCCTCAGCAGGGAAAACCGCGCTGGCCACTTCCTCTGCGTACTGCATTGCGGCACGCCGCAACTCGCCAGCGATATCAGCATACTGCTTGACGAAACGTGCCACCTTACCGCTGCTTAAACCGGCCATATCTTGCCAAACTAAGACCTGGGCGTCGCAGTTAAGACCCGCACCGATCCCGATTGTCGGAATGGTTAATTTGCCGGTGATCTGGGTGGCTAACTCGGTCGGCACCATTTCCATTACGACGGAAAATGCTCCGGCTTCAGCAACGGCAACGGCATCAGCGACGGTTTGTTCGGCGTCGCCGCCGCGGCCCTGTACCCGGAAACCGCCGAGGCTGTTGACGCTTTGCGGTGTGAATCCGATGTGCGCCATTACCGGAATGCCTGCTGCGGTCAGGCACGCGATTTGTTCAGCTACCCGCTGGCCGCCTTCGAGTTTTACGGCGTGTGCACCGCCCTCCTTCATAAATCGGGTGGCGACAGCCAGCGCGGCAGTGGGTCCGGGTTCGTAGCTGCCGAATGGCAGGTCGGCGACGACCAGAGCGTGCCCCGCACCCCGCACCACGCCGCGAACCAGCGGGAGTAGTTCGTCGGCCGAAACCGGCACCGTGGTGTCGTAGCCGTACACCACGTTGGCCGCTGAATCACCCACCAGCAACACCGGGATACCGGCTTCGTCGAAAACCCGAGCAGTCGAATAATCATAGGCTGTCAGCATGGCCCACTTGTGGCCTTCGGCCTTCATTTTTTGGAGATGCTTGGTGCGTATTTTGGTGCGCTGTATTGATTGAATGGAGGATGTAGAAGGATCAGCCCCATAAACATTAACATTCTGCTCAGACATCACTGGCCTTTGTGGTTAGGTCGGGTTCGCTTCTCGTGGCCCTGAAGAAGCTGGTTCGGTAGGGTCCCCGGGTTCGTCTGACCCTGTATAGTCTGCCATCTCTTTTGCGCAGTTGCACCATCTGGCTCTGTGAGACATACCATCGACGCATGCAGCGGTTTAGTGGGCTAGATGCCAGCTTCCTGTACCCGGTGACCTCCTCGCAGCCCATGCATGTCTGTTCGATTATGGCACGTGGACACCTCGACGATGCCTTCCGGCTACCTCTTTGACTGGCTGTGCGCACTATTGCTGTGCATCAAGGCGATGCCGGAATTTCGTGGACGGCTCACCAAAGTAGTTAGCTAAACCTTGACCGTCCGGTCTTGGTGGACGATCCGAACTTCCATGTGGACCGCCATCTGCATTGCATCAGGTTGTCACCTCCAGGAGAGCGGGCCAAACTTTCGGAAATCTGTGGCCATATAGCGTAGCTGCCAGTGGATCGCCGACGACCATTGTGGGAGATGTGGGTGATCGAAGGCATGATGGTACCGGCTACCATCACAACGACGGCCGCGTGGGGGTGATGACCAAGGTGCACCGTGCTGGCCTGGACGGGTTGACTGGCGCCAACCTCATGTCGCGGCTGTGTGCCACAGAAGTTGATAAGCTCCCGCCGGACCCTGGTAGATTGCGTCGACTATGTCACTGGCTGGTAGATCGCCGCGGGCGGGTTCTTGTGGTTTAGCCATCCGGCCATTGGCTCTGGTCAATATGTTGCCCGGAACGGTGTCCTCGGTGATCGCGACGGCCTGACCATGGCGCGTCCGTTCACAGCGCCCCGAACGCCGTGCAATTCGCGCAATAAACGGCCACTGCAACATCGTTTACGTTGAACTGGCTCTTGAGGAGATTAAAACGGTGAATAATCACTTCGGTGTCAAGGTCAATGACGCGGTAATAGAATTGTTTTCGGGGTGCTTTGACAAAATTTCGGGTGAGCGCAACGCGTTGCCCGATTCGTCACTGGTGGCTCGGGTGCCAATCTCCTTGCATGACAGTCCAATCAGCCTGTTAGCAAACGGGTTTCGGGGTGTGGTATCCATGATTACAGACCCACTTTGCCGATCTAGTAGAACGACTGAACGCTATCGTGCAAGTGAATTCTGTTGCCAAGAAACAGTTCGGCTATCAGCGCCATCCTGTTGCAGGATTGGTCGTAGTTTGCCGTGTTAGAGTTCTCGAAGTGGTGATACGACTCTACGCTCGAACCCGATTGCCTGAGAGCCTGCTGGTGCATAACTCGATGGTCTCCAATGTGTTCGGTCCCCAGTTGCCGTTGTACATGCTGGGTTGTGAGGTCAAAGCGATGTATCCGTTGGGGCCGATTTTTTTGCGGTGCAGGTCTTAAGGTCACCGTGATACCGCTGAACGGAAACTTCGATGCGGGCTCATATCCTGCCTGGAACTGCTGCCGGACTTTATGTGTAGATGGTCGGACGAGTCCAGCATCGGTTTATGGAGAACTGCTCGCAGCCATCTAGTAGCTACTTAGGTGACGGCCGCTCACCAGGAACCGAAGCCCTCTCTGGCAGCATATGTGAGCATGGCCCTGTCTTATCGTGACAAGATCGCGCGTATGCTGCTGCTTGGGACTGCGATCGCGGCCGTAGCGCTGGTTCTCGCTGGCTGTGTCCGTGTTGTTAGCGGGCGTGCTCTGATGGCTGGGCCGAAACTGGGCGAGCCGGTGGCGTGGGCACCGTGTCGTCCTAGCAACCCCGCGGTGAAACTCCCCGGTGGCGCGTTGTGCGGAAAGCTTGCCGTGCCGGTCGACTATGACCACCACGATGATGATGTAGCGGCGCTGGCGATGATTCGCTTTCCCGCGACCGGTGACAGGATGGGTTCGCTGGTCATCAACCCTGGGGGGCCCGGCGAGTCCGGCATCGAGGCTGCGTTGGGCGTTGTTCAGACGTTGCCGAAGCGGGTTCGCGAACGTTTTGACCTGGTTGGGTTTGACCCCCGTGGGGTGGGAGCATCGAGGCCCGCGGTCTGGTGTAACTCCGATGCCGACAACGACCGGTTGCGATCCGAGTCCCAGGTCGACTACAGCCCGGCGGGTGTGGCACACATCGAGGATGAGACTAAGCAGTTCATCGGTCGTTGTATCGCCAAGATGGGCAAGATATTCCTGGAAAACATCGGGACGGTCAACGTCGCCAAGGATCTCGATGCCATCCGGGCAGCGTTGGGTGACGACAAGCTGACCTATCTCGGCTATTCGTACGGTACCCGGATCGGTGCGGCCTACGCTGAAGCCTATCCGCAGAACGTGCGTTCGATGATTCTCGATGGCGCTGTCGACCCCAACGCCGATCCCATCGAGGCGGATCTGCGCCAGGCCAAGGGATTCCAAGACGCGTTCAACAACTATGCCGCAGACTGTGCGAGGAAACTGTCTTGCCCGCTTGGCGCCGACCCGGCCAAAGCCGTCGACGTCTATCACAACTTGGTCAACCCGCTGGTCGACCCCAATAACCCGATGGTTAGCAGGCCCGCACCGACGAAGGACCCGCGCGGGTTGAGTTATAGCGATGCGATCGTAGGCACCATCATGACGCTGTACTCGCCCACGCTGTGGCACCACCTCACCGACGGTCTTTCCGAGCTGGTCGACCATCGCGGAGATACCCTGCTTGCCTTGGCTGATATGTACATGCGTCGTGACTCGCAAGGCCATTACACTAACGCCACCGATGCACGGGTGGCAGTTAATTGCGTTGATCAGCCCCCGATTACGGACCGGGCTAAGGTCATAGATGAAGATCGCCGTTCACGGGAGGTTGCACCTTTCATGAGCTACGGGAAGTTCACCGGTGACGCGCCGCTGGGCACTTGCGCGTTCTGGCCGGTACCACCGACCAGCAAGCCGCACATTGTCTCGGCGCCCGGCTTGGCGCCGACAGTGGTGGTGTCGACCACTCATGATCCGGCGACACCGTATAAGGCCGGGGTAGATTTGGCGAACCAGCTTCGGGGTTCGTTGCTCACATTTGACGGAACCCAGCACACCGTGGTTTTCCAAGGCGACAGCTGCGTTGACGACTACGTGACGGAGTATCTGATTGGCGGCACCACGCCGCCGAGCGGGGCGAAGTGCTGAAGCCTGACGACAACAGATTGACGTGACCAACGCGTGACCTTTTCGCGCTGCTGTGGGTATACGAGAATGCAACGATGGTAGCCATGCCGAGCCTGAGATCGTTGAGCTCGGCGCTGCTTTCGTTAGGGCTGTTGCTGCAACCGGCAATGACACCGCCGGTGGTTGGTGCCAGCCCAGAGCAGACTCCTAGCCCGGTGCCGGAGCAGAACTGGGGTAATTGCAGTGTGTTCCTGTCCGACACTAGCGACATCCCCTCGGCACGGTGTGCAACGGTGTCGGTGCCGGTCGACTACAACAATCCTGATGGGGTGCACGCCGAATTGGCGGTCATCCGCGCTCCAGCGACTGGCCAGCGGATCGGATCGCTGCTGTTCAATCCGGGAGGACCCGGGGCGTCCGCGGTTGACATGGTCGCCGAAATGATACCAGGGCTACAACGTACCGATATTGGCCGTCACTTCGACCTGGTGGGGTTCGACCCGCGAGGAGTCGGCCACTCAACCCCGGCGCTTCGGTGTCGCACTGACGTTGAGTTCGACGCGTACCGGACCGAACCGATGGTTGACTACAGCCCGGCCGGTGTGGCGCACATCGAGCAAGTCTACAAGCAGCTCGCTCAACAGTGTGTTGCCCGGGTCGGCACCGCATTTTTGGCGAACGTGGGAACTGCCTCGGCCGCGCGCGACATGGATATAGTTCGCCTGGCTCTGGGAGACGAGCAGATCAATTACCTCGGTTATAGCTACGGCACCGAATTGGGTACCGCCTATCTCGAGCGGTTCAGCGACCATGTGCGGGCGATGGTGCTTGACGGCGCTATTGACCCGAGTGTTAGCTCAATCCAGAAAGACATCCAGCAAATGGCCGGATTCCAGATCGCATTTACCGACTATGCCGCGGACTGCGCCCGCTCGGCGTCCTGTCCACTGGGCACTGACCCCAGCCAATGGGTCAACCGATACCATGCGCTGATCGACCCGTTGGTTACCAAGCCGGGTCGGACGTCGGATCCACGCGGCCTGGGCTACGCTGACGCGACCACCGGCACCATTAATGCGCTCTACACCCCGGTGCACTGGAAATACCTGACCAGTGGCTTGCTTGGGCTGCAGCGTGGCACCGACGCCGGTGACCTGCTATTGCTCGCCGACGACTACAACGGCCGGGACCGCAATGGGCACTACACCAACGACCAGGACGCGTTTAACGCGATCCGCTGCGTCGACGCGCCGGTGCCAACCGACTCGGCGAGCTGGGTATCGGCCGATCAGCAGATACGCCAGGCCGCTCCGTTCCTCAACTACGGGCAATTCACCGGCAACGCTCCCCGCGATATCTGTGCACTGTGGCCGGTGCCGGCGACATCGATGCCGCACCCCGCGCCGCCGGTCGCGCCGGGCAAGGTTGTCGTGGTCTCCACAACGCACGACCCGGCCACTCCATATCAGGCCGGGGTAGACCTGGCTCGCGAGCTGAGCAGCCCGCTGATCACCTACGACGGAACCCAGCACACCGCGGTGTTCAACGGCGACCAGTGTGTGGATAGCGCGGTGGTGCATTATTTCGTGGACGAGACGTTGCTACCGGCGTCCTTACAATGTCAGCCCTAAGCTGATTCATAAACGGCTGTTTAACTGGGAACTGAGCAACGCTAATGGGCTGGTCCGGCAATACCGGATTAACAACAGTTGCATAATGTGCGAGTTATGGATCGACAGAAGGAATTTGTGCTGCGCACGCTTGAGGAGCGGGACATCCGCTTCGTGCGCCTGTGGTTCACCGACGTGCTTGGTTACCTCAAGTCGGTCGCGATTGCTCCCGCCGAGTTAGAAGGTGCCTTCGAGGAAGGCATCGGCTTCGACGGATCCTCGATCGAGGGCTTTGCGCGGGTCTCGGAATCCGACACCGTGGCGCATCCGGATCCGTCGACCTTTCAGATCCTGCCCTGGGCTACCACCGCCGGACACCACCACTCGGCGCGGATGTTCTGCGACATCACTATGCCGGACGGCTCGTCATCGTGGGCGGACCCTCGACACGTTTTGCGGCGTCAGCTGACAAAGGCCAACGACCTTGGCTTTTCTTGCTACGTCCATCCCGAAATCGAATTCTTCCTCCTCAAGGCGGGGCCTGAGGACGGGTCGATGCCCATTCCAGTTCCAGTCGACAACGCCGGCTATTTTGACCAAGCGGTGCACGACTCCGCGTTGAACTTTCGCCGGCACGCAATCGAGGCCCTGGAATTCATGGGTATCTCGGTGGAGTTCAGTCACCATGAAGGCGCGCCCGGCCAGCAGGAGATCGATCTGCGCTTCGCCGACGCACTGTCGATGGCCGATAACGTGATGACTTTCCGTTACGTCATCAAAGAAGTCGCGATCGAAAACGGCGCTCGGGCGTCATTCATGCCCAAGCCATTCGCGCAGCACCCTGGCTCAGCGATGCACACCCATATGAGCTTGTTCGAGGGTGACGTGAACGCCTTCCACAGCGACGACGATCCGTTACAGTTGTCGGATGTGGGCAAGTCGTTCATTGCTGGGATACTTGAGCATGCCTCCGAGATTAGCGCGGTCACCAATCAGTGGGTCAATTCCTACAAACGGCTGGTGGTTGGCGGCGAAGCACCCACCACTGCCTCGTGGGGGGCGGCCAACCGGTCTGCCTTGGTGAGGGTGCCGATGTACACGCCGCACAAGACGTCTTCGCGGCGGGTCGAGGTGCGCAGTCCCGATTCAGCGTGCAACCCCTACCTAGCGTTCGCCGTGCTGCTGGCCGCTGGCTTGCGTGGGGTGGAGAAGGGTTACGTGCTGGGGCCGCAGGCCGAGGACAATGTCTGGGATCTCACGCCCGAAGAAAGGCTCGCGATGGGATACCGAGAATTGCCAACCAGTCTTGACAGTGCTCTTGGTGCCATGGAGGTCTCCGAGTTTGTCGCGGAAGCCTTGGGGGAGCATGTTTTTGACTTTTTCTTGCGTAATAAGCGTGCGGAATGGGCTAACTATCGCAGTCATGTCTCGCTTTATGAGCTGAAGACTTACCTGTCGTTGTAGCCTAGATTCTCTCCGGTCAGTTCGACTGGGGTGTGTTGCACTACCGTCGTGGTTGTGAGAAAGCCCGCGACAGAGCGCCTCAAGCGGCCCAGTGTCGGCCGGCTCGGGTTGTTTGACCCTCATGCCGCGGAGAATCTCGCGCTACTGGGCTGGTATGACTACGATTGCCGAGAACATGTGGACCTGTTGTGGTCGCTGTCGCGGGCACCCGACGCCGATGCTGTGCTGCGCCCCATGGTCCGGCTGTTCGAGAACCCGGCCACCGGATGGGATGAGCTCAATGCCGCTTTGCTCACCGATCGCGGTCTGCGTGGGCGGCTATTTGCCGTGCTGGGCTCGTCGTTGGCGTTAGGCGATCACTTGGTCGCCCATCCGCAGTCTTGGAAGCTGTTGCGGGGCAGGGTCAGCTTGCCGTCCCGTACCCAGCTGCACCAGGCTTTCGACGAGTGCGTGAGTAATTTTGGGGATGACCCTTTGGATGCGCCAGACTCGGTACTGCCTCGATTGCGCACGTTATACTGTGATCAGCTGCTGGTGTTGGCCGCGCTCGATCTGGCCGCAACGGTCGAAGACGAGCCGGTGCTGCCGTTTACCCTGGTCGCTGCCCAGCTGGCTGATATTGCGGACGCCGCGATGGCGACTGCACTACGTGTGGCCGAAAAAATTGTGTGTGGTGATCGCACGCCACCGCGGCTGGCGGTCATTGCTATGGGCAAATGGGGTGCCCGCGAACTGAACTACGTCAGCGACGTCGACATCATCTTTGTCGCTGAGCAAGCTGACCCGCTCAGCACTCGCGTGGCCAGTGAGATGATGCGGGTGGCTTCGGAGGCGTTCTTCCAGGTGGACGCCGGGTTGCGGCCGGAGGGCCGCAACGGTGAACTGGTACGTACGGTCGAGTCGCACATCGCCTACTACCAGCGCTGGGCGAAGACCTGGGAGTTTCAGGCGTTGCTGAAAGCCCGCTCGGCGGTTGGCGATGCGGAACTGGGTGAGCGTTACCTGGCCGCGTTGATGCCGATGGTCTGGGCCGCCTGCGAACGTGCGGATTTCGTGGCCGAGGTGCAGGCCATGCGGCGGCGCGTGGAGCAGCTGGTGCCTGCGGATGTCCGCGGCCGCGAGCTCAAACTCGGAAGTGGCGGCTTGCGAGATGTGGAGTTTGCCGTGCAGCTTCTGCAGTTGGTGCACGGCCGCAGCGACGAGTCGCTGCATGTGGTTTCCACGGTAGACGCGCTGGCGGCGTTGGGTGAGGGCGGCTATATCGGCCGTGAGGACGCTGCGAACTTGACCGCCTCCTATGAGTTCCTGCGACTGCTTGAGCACCGACTGCAGCTGCAGCGACTCAAGCGCACTCACCTGCTGCCCGAGGACGGCGATGAAGAGGCGGTGCGTTGGCTGGCCCGCGCGGCGCACATCCGTCCGGACGGCCGGCACGACGCTGCGGGGGTGCTGCGCGAGGAGCTCAAGAACCAGAACCTGCGGGTATCACAGCTGCATGCTAAGCTCTTTTATCAGCCGCTGTTGGAGTCGATCGGGCCGGCCAGCCTGGAGATTCGTCACGGCATGACATCGGAGGCAGCCGAGCGGCAGCTGGCCACACTGGGCTATGAGGGCTCGCAGACCGCGTTGAAACACATATCGGCGCTGGTCAACCAGAGTGGGCGGCGAGGGCGGGTGCAGTCGGTGTTGTTGCCCCGGTTGCTCAATTGGATGTCGTATGCGCCCGACCCTGACGGCGGGCTATTGGCTTATCGGCGCTTGTCCGAGGCGCTGTCGGCTGAGACCTGGTACCTGTCCACGTTGCGTGACAAGCCAGCAGTGGCCAGGCGGCTGATGCATGTGCTGGGTACCTCTGTGTATGTGCCAGATTTGTTGATGCGTGCGCCCGAAGTCATTCAGTCTTACGGAGACGGGCTAGCGGGCCCGAAGCTGCTGGAGGCTGAGCCAGCCATGGTGGCTCGCGCGCTGATCACTTCGGCGGGCCGCCACACTGACCCGATACGGGCCATAGACGCCGCGCGTAGTCTGCGGCGTCGTGAGTTGGCCCGGGTCGGGTCCGCGGACCTCCTGGGCTTGTTGGAAGTCACCGAAGTGTGTAAGGCACTGACGTCGGTGTGGGTGGCGGTGTTGCAGGCCGCTTTGGACGCAGTGATCCGGGCCTACCTGCCTGACGGTGACAAGGCGCCGGCGGCCATCGCGGTCATCGGCATGGGCCGGTTAGGCGGTGCTGAACTGGGATACGGTTCAGATGCCGACGTGATGTTTGTCTGCGAGCCGGCCATTGGGGTCGAGGATGCGCAGGCGTTGCGATGGTCGGGGATGATCGCTGAACGGGTTTGCAGACTGCTGAGGACACCCAGCGTTGACCCGCCGTTGGACGTTGATGCCAATCTACGTCCCGAGGGTCGCAACGGACCGCTGGTTCGTACCTTGGGTGCCTATGCCGCCTACTATGCGCAGTGGGCTCAGCCGTGGGAGATTCAGGCCTTACTCCGCGCACACGCGGTTGCCGGCGACGCGGATTTGGGCCAGCGGTTCCTGCTGATGGCCGATAAAATGCGCTATCCACCCGATGGTGTATCTGCCGAGGCGGTGCGCGAGATTCGTCGGATGAAGGCGCGCGTCGAGGCCGAGCGTTTACCGCGCGGTGCCGACCCCCACACGCACACTAAGCTGGGCCGCGGGGGATTAGCCGACATCGAATGGACTGTCCAGTTGATGCAGTTGCGGCATGCGCACGAGCTGCCGGCTCTGCACAAGACTTCGACGTTGGAATCCCTAGACGCCATAGCTGCTGCCAACCTGATCCCCGAAGCAGACGTGGACCTGCTGCGGCAGGCGTGGCTGACCGCTACTCGAGCCCGCAATGCGCTGGTGCTGGTCCGGGGTAAGACCACCGACCAGCTGCCAGGGCCTGGACGCCAGCTTAACGCGGTCGCCGTCGCCGCCGGCTGGCCAAGCGATGACGGCAGCGAATTCCTGGACAACTATCTGCGGGTGACGCGACGTGCAAAAACATTTGTGCGCAAGGTTTTTGGTAGTTGAAGCAGGAATCTGTTCCGGTTGGCTGCCGTCGAATTCTTAAGCGAAGAGGAGCTACTTTTCGTGCTGCCGACCATTCAGTGCGTGATCGACATCGTGTGGTGTTTGGGGTCTAGGATAGACTCGATCGTTCTTACCCGAGCTGACTATGATTTCATCTGCCAGGCGCGAAGTGCGATTCTAGGCGGTGACTGAAATCATTGCTCAGTGAGCCGTCTTGGCCATGGGGGCGTGAAGTATCGCGTTGACAGCCGTCCGCTGCTATCGGGTAAAGCCGCGCCCGGCCAGTAACCAGTAACTTGTCCGTTTAGACTTCAAGGTGTCGTCGTGATGGTCATTTGGTGGTTATTTTTTGCTGGTTTGGTTTGGGTGGTGTTGTGGTGGGCTGGTGGGGTGTGGGTGGTTGATCTGCGCTAGAAGGTTGCCGTATGTGCCGCCGACGGCCGGATCATCGATGCACTGTTCACTAACACGATACTGCTGCACCCGGCGGCATGCCTGCTTGCTGGCTGAGGGCCGGTCAACAAGCCGCCGACACCGATACCAGCGGCAGAAATGGTGCAAGGGATAACATCAGGTGCGAATAGTTATACCGTGCACGGGGACGTGCCTGTTCAGGTGCGGCCACATTGACCACGCCGACACCTCAAGGCCATGACATGCACACTAAAACGCCCCTACCCCGCGGCGCTAACAACTATCCTCACACTCACGCCTGCATCGATATCGCCTTCAGCACAGCCCAGGTGCCCAGCCCCTGGCATCATCAACATGTAGACCAAGCAGCATCCACCACCGACATGCTTACGTGCGCCGCGCTAATCGTGTCCACTGCGGCAAAGCACACGAAGCCTCATCGAAAGCAGGCAGTCAGCCACCCACCAACAAAAACCCCGCAACACAGCAAAACACGTCAACAGGATTCCGGGCTGCCCCCCACGACTACCGAACATATCGGCCAGTCATAAAACGCAAAAACAGCCATTTCACCCACCACCTATGAAACCAACCGAACAACTCACCGCCACAGACACAAGACAGCAGAGCCCGGGAACCGCACGATTTTTGACGCCACTCAGGCCAAGTTGGCAACCACGTGGTAGGACCTCGATGCTTCAAGAAACCCTCGAGCTCGACCTGTAAGGGTTGTACCCGTTGCCGGGTGTTGGAGCTGCGCGTCACTATCAACGCGACCAGCTATGTTGAACGGTTGCGTGCTGGTGGTTGTTCAGGAGCTGTGCGAGACGTTGCCTGTGCCGTGCTGGAGAGCCAAACTACGTACGGCACAGTCGACAAGGTGATCGTTGATTGGTCCTAGCAATCCGCGAAGACAGCTGCTTAAGCGAGCGCTAGTTCGGTCCTATCCACATGCTGGGAAGAGCCGGGTAACGCGGATCTGCCGCGCGGGTAATGTGGCTGGTCGTGTACCTCAAGAGTCTGACGTTGAAGGGCTTTAAGTCCTTCGCGTCGCCGACGACTTTACGTTTTGAGCCGGGCATTACCGCTGTCGTTGGACCTAACGGCTCCGGTAAGTCCAACGTCGTCGATGCTCTGGCGTGGGTAATGGGGGAGCAGGGAGCCAAGACGCTGCGTGGGAGTAAAATGGAAGATGTCATTTTCGCCGGCACGTTGTCGCGCGCTCCGTTGGGTCGCGCAGAAGTCACTTTGATCATCGACAACTCCGACAACGTGCTGCCGATCGAGTACTCCGAGGTGTCGATCACGCGGCGGATGTTTCGCGACGGTGCTAGTGAATACGAAATTAACGGCAGTAGTTGCCGTTTGATGGATGTCCAGGAATTGCTGAGCGACTCCGGCATTGGCCGCGAGATGCATGTGATTGTCGGGCAGGGTAAGCTCGATCAGATCCTGCAGTCACGGCCCGAGGACCGTCGGACCTTCATCGAAGAAGCCGCAGGCATACTTAAGTATCGTAGGCGCAAGGAAAAGGCTTTGCGAAAGCTCGATGCTATGTCGGCGAATCTGGCCCGGCTCACCGATTTGACTACGGAATTACGACGTCAGCTCAAGCCGTTGAGCCGTCAAGCCGAAGTGGCCCGACGGGCCGCGACTATTCAGGCCGATTTACGCGACGCTCGGTTGCGATTGGCCGCAGATGATCTGGTAAGTCGACAAGGGCAGCGAGATGCGATCGTCGAGGCTGAGACGATGATGCGCCGTGATCATGATGAGGCGGCTGCTCGGCTGGCGGTAGCGTCCGAAGAGCTGGCGGCGCATGAAGCTGCGCTTACCGAGCTTTCGGGACGGGCTGAGTCGGTCCAGCAGATCTGGTTCGGGTTGTCCACCCTGGTCGAGCGGGTAAGTGCAACGATTCGGATCGCCGGCGAACGCGCGTACCATCTTGATGTCGATCCAGCCACACCGAGCGACACCGACCCCGACGTGTTGGAGGCCGAGGCCCAGCAGATGGAGGTCGCCGAGCAGCAGCTGCTGGCGGAGCTGGCTGTAGCACGTACCCAATTGGAGGCCGCTCGTGCCGAATTGGCCGACCGCGAGCGCCACGCCGTTGAGGCCGACAAAGCGCATCTGGAGGCGGTCCGTGCGGAGGCGGATCGGCGCGAGGGGTTGGCGCTGCTGGCCGGCCAGGTGGAGACTATGCGGGCGCGTATCGAATCGATCGATGATAGCGTCGCGCGGTTGTCCGAGCGCATCGAGGAGGTTACTGCACGAACCCAGCAGATTCTCGCGGAGTTTGAAACCGTGCAGGGCCGCGTCGGTGAACTGGATCAGAGCGAGGTCCACCTTGACGAACAGCACGAACGGGCCGTGGCGGCATTGCGGTTCGCTAACGAACGCGTGGCTGAACTGCAGTCCGCTGAGCGAGACGCCGAACGCCAGGTGGTTTCGCTGCGAGCTCGTATTGACGCGCTGACGATGGGACTCGAGCGTAAGGACGGCGCGGCTTGGCTGGCACGCAATTACAGTGACACCGGGCTCTTAGGTTCGATCGCCAAGTTGGTGAAGGTGCGCCCCGGCTACGAGGCAGCGCTGGCTGCAGTGCTCGGGCCCGCGGCAGATGCGCTGGCCGTCGATAGTTTGGGCGCGGCTCGTAGCGCACTCACCGCGCTTAAGGAAGCCGACGCAGGCCGCGCGACCCTCGTCTTGGCTGACTGGCTGGCGGATGCGGGACCGGCCTGCGTTACTGGGCTGCCCGATGGGGCTCAACGTGCGCTCGATTTGATTGAGGCACCGCCGTGGCTGCAGGGCGCGTTGATCGCTATGCTGTACGGTGTCGTGGTGGTCAACTACCTCGCCGAAGCGTTGGGCGTGGTCGATATCTGTCCGCAGTTGCGGGTGGTCACCGTTGATGGTGATCTGGTGGGCGCCGGCTGGGTGAGCGGTGGTTCTGGCCGCAGACTGTCGACACTGGAGGTCACTTCGGAGATCGATAAGGCTGGTGCCGAGCTAGCCGCTGCCGAGGCACATATGGCGCAACTGAATGCCGCGTTGTCCGGTGCACTGTCCGAGCAGGTTGCCCATTCCGATGCCACTGAGCAGGCATTGGTCGCACTCAATGAATCCGACACTGCAATATTGTCAATGTATGACCAGCTAGGGCGGCTCGGGCAGGAGGTTCGCGCTGCCGAAGCAGAATGGGAAAGTCTGCTAGCCCAGCGCGAGGAATTAGAAGCCAGGCGTGTTTCGATTCTCGAAGAGGTTGTCGAACTAGAAACCCGGTTGCATAACGTCGAGCAGATCCAGCATGTGCATGCTCTCGATGAGAATTCTGCAGCGGCCCGGCAGCTGATTGTCGCCGCGGCCGAGGAGGCTCGTGGCGTCGAAGTGGAAGCCCTACTTGCGGTTCGGACTGCCGAAGAACGCGTCAATGCTGTGTGCGGGCGGGCGAATTCATTGCGTCGCGCGGCCGCTGCTGAGCGTGAGGTGCGGTTGCGGGACCAGCAAGCGCACGCCGCACGAATACGCGCGGCCGCGGTAGCTGCTGCGGTTACCGACTGCGGTCAGTTGCTGGCGTCCCGGTTGACCCAGGCTGTCGACCTGGCGGCGCGACACCGCGATGCACTGGCCACCGAGCGTCAGCAGCGATCGGTTGCAATAGCGGCTGTGCGCTACGAGGTAAACACTCTGAGGGTTCGGTTGGCCACCCTAACCGATTCGCTGCACCGCGACGAGGTGGCTAACGTTCAGGCGGCGCTGCGTATCGAGCAGCTCGAGCAGCTGGTGCTGGAGCAGTTCGGAATAGCGCCGGTGGATTTAATCGCTGAGTACGGTCCGCAGGTTGCGCTACTGCCGACCGAGCTCGAAATGGCTGAATTCCAACAGGCCCGGGAGCGTGGTGAACAGGTGACTTCGCCTGCTCCGATGCCGTACGACCGCGCTACCCAGGAGCGTCGGGCCAAACGTGCGGAGCGTGAACTAGCTGAGCTGGGCAGGGTCAATCCGCTGGCGCTGGAGGAGTTCGCTGCACTAGAGGAACGCTATAACTTCTTGTCTACCCAACTTGAGGATGTCAAGGGTGCCCGCAAGGATCTGCTCGACGTTGTCGCTGAAGTCGATGCTCGTATCCTGCAGGTGTTCAGCGACGCCTTTGTGGATGTGGAGCGTGAATTCCGCGGTGTCTTTACCTCACTGTTCCCCGGTGGCGAAGGTCGGCTAAGGTTGACCGATCCGGATGACATGCTCACCACTGGCATAGAAGTAGAGGCGCGTCCGTCCGGCAAGAAGGTTAGCCGGCTATCGTTGCTGTCCGGTGGCGAGAAGTCGCTGATTGCGGTGGCTATGTTGGTGGCGATTTTTAAAGCTCGCCCGTCACCGTTCTACATCATGGATGAGGTGGAGGCTGCGCTCGACGATGTCAATCTGTGTCGCTTAATTGGTGTGTTTGAGCAACTGCGTGGCCAGTCGCAGCTTATAATCATTACGCACCAGAAACCGACGATGGAAGTCGCTGACACACTGTACGGCGTGACCATGCAGGGCGATGGTATCACTGCGGTGATCTCACAGCGGATGCGCGGTCAGCAGGTAGAGTCGCTAGTAACCAGTTCCTCGTAGCGTCGCAACGTGAGGGGGTATCTCCAGCGGTGAGGGGGCGAACTGGGTAATCCAGTTTTAGTCCGGTCCGCCCTCACTGTTCGCCGGGTGTCACCCCCTGAAACAATGGCAACGTGTCAGAAGGTTTGTGGATCGCCACCGCTGTCGCCGCCGTCCTGGTTGTCATCGCAGCCTTGATTCTGGGCTCGGTGCGTTACCGTCGGCGGCGGATTAGCTTGATCTTTTCCTCTTTGAGCTCTGGGCCAAGTGCAAGCGACCGTTCCGGCAGCTACACTGCGTCGTCGGGTATCACATTCAGCCAAACCGCACTGCCCGTTCAGCCCGCGGACCGGATTGACACCGGAGAACTGCCGGCGGTGGGCGATGACGCGACCGTGCCTCGTGACTCGCCGCGACACACGATCTCGGACGTATTGCTTCCCGAATCTGAGCTCATTACGTCACCTGACGAGCCAGAGGCGGCGGTCCCGCACATTGATGCCATTGTTCCACCCGAAGGCCGATTGGATCGGCTGCGCGGGCGACTCGCCAGGACACAAAATGCGTTCGGACGCAGCATCTTGGGCTTGATCGTCGGCGGCGATCTGGATGAGGACTCCTGGCAGGAGCTCGAGGATACCTTGCTGGTCGCTGATCTGGGCCCCGTTGCCACTGAGTCGGTGATGTCTGCGTTGCGCAGCAGGCTGCTCAACAGCAACGTGCATACCGAGAGTGACGCCCGTACCATGCTGCGTGACGTATTGATCAGTGAACTGCAACCCGATATGGACCGCTCGATTCGAGCTCTACCGCACGCTGACCATCCGGCAGTGCTGCTGATCGTCGGTGTCAACGGCACCGGCAAGACCACCACGGTCGGCAAGTTGGCGCGGGTTTTGGTAGCCGACGGCCGGCGCGTTGTCCTCGGCGCGGCGGACACGTTTCGGGCAGCGGCCGCCGACCAACTGCAAACCTGGGCTTCTCGGGTGGGTGCAGAGCTGGTGCGTGGTGTCGAAGGCGCTGACCCGGCATCAGTGGCGTTCGACGCCGTCGACAAAGGCATCGGTGCGGGCGCTGATGTTGTGGTCATCGACACCGCCGGGCGATTGCATACCAAGGTGGGGCTGATGGACGAGCTCGACAAAATCAAGCGTGTGGTGACTCGACGCGCGGCAGTTGACGAGGTGTTACTGGTACTTGATGCCACCATCGGTCAGAATGGGCTGACGCAAGTTCGGGTCTTCGCCGAGGTTGTCGACATCACTGGTGCCGTGCTGACCAAGCTAGATGGAACGGCCAAGGGCGGCATTGTTTTTCGTATCCAACGTGAGCTTGGAGTGCCGGTGAAGCTGGTCGGGCTGGGTGAAGGTCCCGACGACTTGGCGCCATTCGAACCCGCCGTTTTCGTCGATGCCCTGTTGGAGTGAAACTCTTCAGCCGCAGGCTACGTTAATCCCGTTAAACATGGCGGCCTCATCGCAGCAACAACCATTGCACATGGTTCTGGATCAGGTTGTTAGGCCAGTCTGACGGACACCTGGGGTTAACCGCCAACCGAAGGTGGTAGCGAGTGGGGCCAATTCCTTGTCCTGGGGCAGCCCAATACCGGTGACACCGCCTGGATATTGTAAAACCCTGCGTTTGTGCTGTTGGTGACGTCAGATTTAGCGTTTTTGTGGCGGTATGGTGTGTGCCAGGATGTGCTCAACATTCATGATGAGCACAAGCACGAATAGGCGTGGTGACCGTGCTGTGAGTGCTCTACGGCTATTCGTTCGCTTTTGACAATGCTGTCCGGAAACGTCGCCGGCAACCCGACCTAATACTGGGGCCTGAAGGGTCTCATCGGTGTCAATGCCGCTGAGGCGGATCCGAGCCACATAGACTGCGTTGGTGAATATCCCGTTGGCCGGTACCATATGCCGCCCACCGTATTTATGGCATTTCAGCTTATGTTCGCGATCATCATGGTCACGCTAATCTTGGGGCCGTAGCTGACTGGATGCGGATCGATGCCTGGATTTTGTTCGCCGGACTATGAACGTCGTTCTTATACTTCCCGATCGCCACAGCAGCGGTGATGTTCGCCCGAGCGTATCCGCGGCGGCAAGGCAACAACGCTGGGCTCGGCCTCGAGAATTGTCGCCGGACTGGTCGCCATCACGCCTGTCTTTGTTCGTCGGTCAACGTGCTGGGTGCATTGGTGGCCGGTGTGGTGTGTGCACTGGCATGTGGGCTGAAGTTCCGGCTCGGTTTTGACGATTCCCTCGACATGGTCGGGGTACACATGGTTGGTGGTCTGGCAGGCACGTTGTTGGCAGATTTGCTGGCAGCCCCGGAACCGCCCAGCACATAAGGGCGTGGCGGAGGTATCGAATGGGGTTGTTCTATGGTGGCGGCTTCGCCGATCTGGAACAGCAATCCATCGGCGCCTTCGGCGTTCTGCTCTACTCTGGTGTCTTTACCCGTATCTTGGCGCTGATCCTAAAATTCACCATCGGGTTCTGGCTGGGCGCTGACAAAGAAGTTGTCAGCATCCACGAAGTCGAATACGCTGAGCCCGGCTACGGTTTCGCGATAGTCAGCGGGTCGTTCTAGCCTCCCAGTATCTAACGTGGAGGACACCTTGAACGGCTAGTAGCACAGCTGCTGGGCTACCGAGTGGCGGCAGAGCGGAAATAAAGTTGATTACCGCGATCGTTAAGCCATTCACGCTAGACGACGTCAAGGCAAATCTCGTAGAGGTGGGGGTCTTGGGGGATGACGGTCAGTGCAGTGAAAGGTTATGGGCGGCAGAAGGACCACACCGAGGTAGACCGGGGTGCTGAATACTCGGTCGATTTCGTGCCGAAGGTTCGAATCGAGGTCGTCATCGACGATTCCATAGCCGAGAAGGTGGGGGACAGCATCGTCCATGCCGCGTGCTGGCAAGATTGGTGACGGCAAAGTCTGAGTTGTTTCAGTAGCGGCTGTCGTCCGGGTGCGCACCGGTGAATGTGGATCTGAGGCGTTATGAGGTTAGCTGCACAGTGCTTATCTACCGTGTAGGGCCGGGTGGGGATGAAACCCCAGTCAGCACGACCCGTCCGGGTTCTCTGTATCGGCTTTCTTAGCAAGAGATTTTGCTGTTGAGCGTCCAAAGTTGCTGTCTGAAGGGAATCGTCAACTTGACGCAGCGCAGCTGCGCCACGCGTGGCTGGATCTGCACGAGTCCTGGCTGATTGCCAAGTCGGTCGAGATCGGAATCACCGATACTGGTGATTTCGCGATCGTGGCAATTGGCTGACTGGACAGCCGCGAGTTACTATCCTACTCTGACCTGGACCTTATGCTATTGCACGACAGCATGTCTGTTGACATGCTACAGCGGGTCGCTGATCAGCTGTGGTATCCGTTGTGGAACGCCGATGTTCGGCTTGACCACAGCGTGTGAACCTTCTTCGGGGCATGGGGCATAGCTAACACCAATATGCTTGCTGCCCTGGGTATGTTGGAAGCGCGCCACATCACCGGTGTTGCGGGGTCAACGGCCGAACTGCTCTACGGGGTACGATCGCAGTGGCGCAGCGGGATTTGCTGCCGAATGGACGAACTGGTCGACATCGCGCATGTCCGCTGGGAGCGTTGCCTGCGGATAGCGGAGCGCGCTGAATCTGACCTGAAATCGGGTGGTGGCGGTCTTGGCGACGTTCAGTTGTTCGATGCGCTGGCCGTCGCCCAACTCATTGATCGTCCACGGCATACAGCAACCCGACATGACCGTAGGTTTGCTGGACGCCGCCTGCCTCACCCTGCTCAATGTCCGTACCGAGTTGCATCGGGTATCTGGTCGTGGACATGATTTGCTGCCGGCTTAGCACGTGGACGACATCAGTACGGTCTTGCGCATCGGTGACCGATTAGATCTGTCGGACGCCGGCCACACCATTGCTTATCACATTGAAATTGGGCTGCGGACCACTGTCAACGCATTGCTGCGGCGTGGCATATCGCGTTGGCGACGACCATTAGACGGGGGCGTCATCGAATTCGCCGGTGAAATCCTGCTGGTCCGTGATACCCAACTGGAAAACGACCTCGGTCTGATAGTGTAGTGTCACTGCTGCATCGGCCGCTATCGGATTACTTATCAGCGATGCTACGCTGAGTGTCGCTTGGCCACCAATGCCGCTGAGATGCAAACTTCGTGGTCGTCGTGAGGTTTTAGCTGATCTTTTGGTAGTGCTAAGCGCTGGCCTCATCGCCGTGGTGACAATCGAAGTGTTCAAGCACCGGGTTATGTATGGGACCGGTTGTTGCCAGAATGGGTGCAATTAGCGACCTTCCGCCCCGCGGCGTCGTGCATGGTGGACCGTTAACCCCGTCGAGACCACTGTCCAAGCAGCACCGCTGTCCACCCAGGTAGCGCCGACTCGATCTGCTTGAGCTTGGTGCGCTGCTGCATGACATCGGCAAGGGCCGGGTCACTGATCATAGTCTGGTCGGCAGGGAACTGATCCAACAGATTGGCGCCCGACTTGAGGCCTCGCCTTTAGACGTCGAGATGCTCGCCACGCTGATCCACTACCACTTGCTGTTTCCCATCGCGGCTACTCGAGGTGACTTGAACGATCCGAGAACGTATTGACAAGTATTACTTTAGGTAAAGTACGCGCTGATGGAGGTGGACTCGAAGGCCATCGACCCCAAGGTGTGGACTGCGCTGGACGGTGTCTCTGATTCAGGATTTGGTCGATCGCTGCCCGATGGTGATGGCGGGTGATGCACTGCCGCAGGCGAATCCGACTGCGCTCCACAATGTTGCACTTTCGGCCGACCACGGGGTCCACGTGGAAATTAGGCTGGGCAACGGCGCACAGCATGTACAACATCGCGATGGTCGCCTCGGATGCGCGGGGATTGGTGTCGAAAGCTGGCGTTGAATTCGCCACGAGTCTACTCGGCGTCGGTCATCAGCATCCAAGGCGCAGCGGTCACCGAATTCTTGGTGTCACCGACTTTTGGTTCCTCGGCAGCAGCCGAACTACCATGTTCGCAGTTCTTCGGTGCCTTTGCCGGCGGACATCAACGTCCTCGATATGTGTGGAGAAGCGGGATGGCGAGGCCGCTAGCTCGTCGTCCGCCCGGGTGGAGGAGGGTTGCTGGCGGGGGTGTGCCTGCCACGCAGCCTGTGGCTCGACAACGTCGCCCAAGGACAGGCTGATTCTCGGGGTCCGTGCCATGGACTGGGTGGGTTTGCTCGTGTTGCTGATCCGGGCGTTGAAGCGAGCTGGAGCAGACAGCGTCTGGGCGAAGGTTAAAATGTTCGGCTCAACCGCGGTTGATGTGTTTTGTGTGGTGCTGCCGGCCAAGCCTGACCGGGGGTGGCGATGCAGCACTGCGAACGGTGGGTTGAACGGCACTTGCGCAGAGCGCTCCGGCCGATGAGCGGTGAGCTAAATCCGTGTTTACGACGGCTCGGCGTTGAGCTGCCGCACGGCATCGATGCGTGCTTTGAGTTGATCGTGGGTAGCAGCGGCGATCGGCGGTCCTCCGCAGCGTCGTCGAAGTTCGTTGTGGATCCAGCCGTGCGGCTTGCCGGTATGGTGATGGGCTATTGAGACTAGCGAGTTGAGTTCGCGGCGCAGCTCGCGGAGTTGGCCATGCACAGACGCCGGCGCCCCGGAGGTCCTATCCGGTGTTGATGATGCTTGTTGTGCAGCGGTCCGCTTTTGGAGCTGCTCGTTTTGGCGGCGGTGCAGCAGCGCTCGCATCTGGTCGGCATCCAGCAACCCAGGGATACCGAGGTAGTAGGCTTCTTCCTCGCTCCCGGCAGGAGTAGCGGTGCCGAACGATGATCCATCAAAAATGATCTGATCCAGTTCGGCGTCGGCTCCTATTGCGGTGAAATACTTCTCAGTGTCGTCTTGCTCGGTTTGTGTCATCGTGGCGGGATTGCCCCCGAGGGGATTGTCGGTTGATTCGCGGTGCGGTTTGCCCAGCACATGGTTGCGCTGGGTCTCCAACTCACTGGCCAGCTGCAGCAGATTAGGCACCGACGGGACGAATATGCTTGCGGTTTCTCCTGGATGACGAGACCGCACGAACCGGCCGATAGCCTGTGCGAAGAACAACGGCGTTGAGGCACTGGTGGCATAGATCCCCACCGACAACCGAGGTATGTCGACGCCCTCAGAGACCATCCGGACTGCGATTAGCCACTGACTGGTGTTCTTGGCGAATTCGGTGATGCGGGCCGAAGATCCCGGGTCGTCGGACAACACCAACGTCGGCGTTTCTGAGGTCATTTGCGCCAGCAGGTTGGCGTACGCGCGGGCTGCGGTCTGATCGGATGCGATGATCATGCCACCGGCGTCGGGTACATGCGTACGAAGCTGGCGCAGTCGTTGATCGGCCGCGGAGATGACCGCCGGCATCCATTCCCCAGAGGGGTCCAGCGCGGTCCGCCACGCCCGCGCGGTCTGTTCCGCAGACAGCGGCTCGCCCAGTCGAGCCGCGTGTTCTTCACCCGCACTATTTCGCCAACGCGCCTGCCCAGAATAGACAAGGAACACCACCGGCCGGACTACGCCGTCGGCAAGGCCTTCGGCGTAGCTATAGGTGTGGTCGGCCTGTGAATGCATCAGCCCGTCCGCGTCGAGTGCGTAGGTGACGAACGGAATTGGCTTGTCGTCGCTGCGAAATGGCGTGCCCGTCAGTGCAAGTCGGCGCGTCGCGTCGCTGAAGGCTTCTCGGATAGCGTCGCCCCAAGCCTTGGCGTTACCGCCATGATGGATCTCATCAAAGATCACCAAGGTTCTGCGACCTTCGGTGCGCACCCGGTGCAGTGTCGGATGTGCGGCGACTTGAGCGTAGGTCATCGTCACGCCGTGATACTCCGGCGAGGTCCGCGGGTTGGTGTTGGAAAATTTCGGGTCCAGGGCCAGACCGTGGGTTGCCGCGGCCCGGGTCCACTGAACCTTGAGGTGCTCGGTGGGAACAACGACGGTAACCTGCTCGACAGCGTGACTGTTCAGCAGTTCGGTCATCACCCGTAGGGCGAACGTTGTTTTCCCGGATCCAGGCGTGGCAACGGCCAGGAAGTCGCGTGGTTGGCTGGCCAAATACTTTACCATTGCTCGACGTTGCCAACCCCGCAACGGTCGGCTGTCTTCGACAGTGGCTTGGCTGACCCGTTGCGTCAACACAGTTCCCCCGTAGCTGCTTGGCCGCGTGTGGCGGTGATCCGATTGGGTCATTTCTCATGTTTTCAGTGCGTGCTATCGCATTATGCCACATTAGTTCTGTTACAGCAGAAAGTACGATGGATACAGTGGTACACGCCAGTGCGGTCAGGTGATGACTGTAAAACATAGAACGACAACATTTTTCAGCATGCTTATGACCTTTGTGGCGTTTCCTACATCGACCGGGACAGAAGATCCGCGAGCAATCCGGCGAACTTTGCCGGATTCTCTAGTGCTCCGCCTTCAGCGAGAAGGGCGGTACCGTACAACAATTCGGCAGTTTCGGAGAGTTGACGCAGGTGAGTATCATCACCGCCGTTCTCGTGTGCCTGTTGCAGGCCAGTGATCAGTGGATGATTTGGATTGAGTTCCAAAATCCGTTTTCCGAACGGAACGTCCTGCCCGGAAGCCCGGTAGATGCGCGCCAGCGCCGGCGTAATACCGAAGGCATCAGTGATCAGGCAGGCTGGCGACTCGGTGAGGCGTGTGGATAACCGTACCTCTTTGACGTGATCACTCAAGGTCTCTTTCAACCAGTTCACCAGCCCAGCAAAATTCTGCTCCTGCTCCTTGCGTTCAGCTTCGTGCGCTGTCTTTTCCTCTTCGGATTCGAGGTCCACCTCGCCCCTAGCTACCGATTTCAACGGCTTGCCGTCGAACTCGGGTGCCATTCCTACCCAAACCTCGTCGACCGGGTCGGTCAGCAACAGCACCTCATAGCCCTTGGCCTTGAATGCTTCGAGATGTGGCGAATTCATGACTTGCTGACGCGACTCTCCTGTGGCGTAGAAGATTTGGTCTTGGCCGTCTTTCATGCGTTCTACGTATTGGGCCAGGGTGGTGGGTTCTTCGTCGCTGTGTGTCGAGGCGAACGAGGAAATGTGAAGCAGTGTGTCTCGATTGTCGGAGTCCGACATGAGTCCCTCTTTGAGGACCTTGCCGAACTGTGTCCAGAACGTGCGGTAGTCCTGTGGTCGTTCGGCCTGCAGATCTTTGATTGCTGAAAGGACCTTCTTGGTCAGCCGGCGACGGATCGCATTGATTTGCCGATTCTGTTGCAGGATTTCTCGAGAAACATTGAGCGACATGTCCTCTGCGTCTACAACCCCTTTGACGAAACGCAAGTACATCGGCATGAGCTGATCGCAGTCGGACATGATGAAGACGCGTTTGACATACAGCTGCATGCCGATTTTGGCGTCGGAGTTAAACAGGTCGAACGGAGCGTGCGAAGGAATAAAAAGCAGCGCCTGGTACTCGAAGGTGCCCTCGGCCTTCATCGCGATCACCTCGAGTGGGTCATCCCAGGCGTGGGCGATGTGCTTGTAGAACTCCTTGTATTCGTCCTCTGAGACCTCGTCTTTTGACTTAGTCCACAACGCCTTCATTGAGTTGATGGTCTGGGTTTCGATGGTGACTTGCTCTTCACCATCCGCCCCTTCTCCGTCCGAGGTGGCCGGCGCGCGTCGCTCAACTTCCATCCGGATAGGCCAGGCGATGAAGTCGGAGTACTTCTTGACCAGCTCCCTGATCTTCCATTCCGAGGTGTAGTCGTGCAACTCGTCCTCGAAGTCTTCGGGTTTGAGGTGCAACGTCACTGATGTTCCCTGCGGAGCTTCGTCGACGGATTCGATGGTGTAGGTGGCCTCACCGTCCGATGACCATCTCGTGGCCGCAGTCTCACCGGCTTTACGGGTGAGAAGTTCGACCTTGTTGGCTACCATGAAACTCGAGTAAAAACCGATACCGAACTGACCGATCAGTCCTTCAGAGGCGGCGGTGTCTTTCAGATTTTTGGCCGCATGCAATTTCTGACGCAGCTTGGCGGTCCCTGACTTGGCCAGTGTACCGATCAAGTCCACCACCTCCGCGCGTGTCATACCTATGCCGTTGTCACGGACGGTTAAAATGCGTGTATTTTTGTCCACTTCGATCTCGATGTGCAGATCGGAGGTGTCAACTGTACGTGGGTCCAAGTCTTTGTTCCGAAACGCTTCAAGCCGAAGCTTGTCCAGCGCGTCGGAGGCATTCGAGATCAGCTCCCGCAAAAATGCATCTTTATTGGAGTAGACCGAATGGACCATCAAGTCCAGAAGTTGGCGTGCCTCCGCCTGAAACTCCAGCTGTTCGACTTGTGCGCTCATGTCAATCCGTCCGACGAGGTAACCTGCAAATCCACAGGACCAGTTATACCCAGACGATGATCGATCCGCTGCGCCTGGCTCGGACATGACTGGCGCCGCTGCTCCCCGCTTCCGCGGTACTACCACTAGGCTGGTGGGGTGTTTGAATCGCTCTCTAACCGGTTGACTGGCGTCATACAGGGGTTGCGTGGCAAAGGCCGGCTGACCGACGCCGATATCGAGGCCACCACCCGCGAAATCCGGTTGGCGCTGTTTGAAGCCGACGTTTCACTACCTGTGGTGCGGGCGTTTGTGCATCGGATCAAAGAACGCGCTCGGGGCACCGAAGTGTCTGCTGCTCTCAACCCGGCGCAACAGATTGTCAAGATCGTCAACGAAGAACTGATCGGCATCCTCGGTGGCGAGACCCGCCAGCTGGCGTTCGCTAAGACACCGCCGACGGTAGTGATGCTGGCCGGCCTGCAGGGATCCGGCAAGACAACGCTGGCTGGCAAATTGGCAGTACGCCTTCGCAGGCAAGGACACACACCGCTTCTGGTGGCCTGTGACCTTCAGCGGCCGGCGGCAGTCAACCAGCTGCAAGTTGTCGGCGAGCGTGCCGGGGTGCCGGTATTCGCCCCGCATCCTGGGGCCTCGCCCGATTCAGGTCCCGGTGATCCGGTCGCTGTCGCGTCGGCAGGGCTGGTCGAAGCCCGGGCCAAACACTTCGACGTCGTGATCGTCGACACCGCCGGGCGACTGGGCATCGACGACGAGTTGATGGCCCAGGCCGGGGCAATCCGGGAGGCCATCAACCCCGACGAGGTGTTGTTCGTCCTCGACGCGATGATCGGCCAGGACGCTGTCACCACCGCTGCGGCATTCGGTGCTGGAGTCGGCTTCACCGGTGTGGTTCTGACCAAGCTCGATGGTGACGCCCGCGGTGGAGCCGCTTTGTCGGTCCGCGAGGTGACAGGTGTGCCAATCCTTTTTGCCACCACCGGTGAGAAGTTGGACGACTTCGACGTCTTTCACCCTGATCGGATGGCCAGCCGCATCCTGGGCATGGGAGATGTGCTGAGCTTGATCGAACAAGCCGAGCAGGTCTTTGACGCCGAACAGGCCGAGGCAGCCGCTGCGAAGATCGTCGCCGGTGAACTGACGCTAGAGGATTTCCTCGAGCAGATGCTTGCGGTACGCAAGATGGGTCTAATCGGCAACCTGTTGGGCATGCTACCCGGCGCGGGTCAGGTGAAGGAGGTACTGGAACAAGTCGATGACAAACAGCTCGACCGGTTGCAGGCCATCATCCGCGGAATGACGCCACAGGAGCGGGCCGACCCCAAGATCATCAACGCGTCCCGGCGACTGCGTATCGCCAACGGCTCCGGGGTGACGGTGTCTGAGGTCAACCAACTGGTCGACCGGTTCTTCGAAGCCCGTAAGATGATGTCCTCCGTGCTCGGCGGCATGGGTATACCCGGTATGGGACGCAAGTCTGCCACACGAAAGTCCAAGGGAGGCAAAGGCAAGAAAAGGGCACGCGGTCCGACGTCACCGAAGGTCAGGAGTCCTTTCGGGCCTGCCAGGCCCGGAATGCCGGACATGATGAACATGCCGCCAAGCTTCCCGGATCTGTCGCAGATGCCAGACGGTCTCAACGAGCTGCCGCCTGGGCTGGCCGCTTTCGACTTGTCCAAACTGAAGTTCCCAGGCAAGACGTAGCCGCGCTGTGCGCATGCACGTGCGGGATTTGGTGCTGCCCGACGAGGCGGTGACCGAACTGTGGATCGTTGATGTTTGCATCAGCACCGCGCCGGTCGTGCATGCGGATAACGTTTTTGATAGTGGTTCGATTCTGCCCGGATTGATGGATGCACACTGTCACGTCGGCCTGGGGCAACACGGGGAGATCGAACTCGATACAGTCATTGTCCAAGCCGAGACTGAATGCGATGCTGGCCGTGTTGCTGCTACGTGACTGCGGCTCACCGACTGAGACTTGTGGTCTCAATGACCGCACCGATCTGCCCAGCATTATCCGGGCTGGAGCGCTATTAAGTCGGCTTTGCGGTTGAGCTCGAGGAGACGGAATCGCAGCTTCCTGCGGTGGTGGCCGAGGAAGCTCGGTTCGGTGACGGCTGGATCAAGCTCATCGGCGACTGGGATAGACCGCCAGACCGGCGATCTTGCCCCGTTGTGGTCGGACGATGTCCTCAAAGCTACGATCGATGTCGCGCACGTCAGCGCGCACGGGTCACCGCACATGCGTTCAGTGAGGACGCGCTGCCCGGTTTGATCAGCGCCAACATCGATTGCATCGAGCACGGCACCGGGCTCACCGGCGACACCATCACCCTTATGCTCTAACACGGCACTGCATTGGCCACCACGCTGATCAACCTAGAGAATTTCTCAGGCATCGCCGCCGCGGCCAGGCGTTACCCCAGTTACACTGCATCACATGCGCGACCTTTATGGGCGCCGCCGTGCTTGGGTGGCCGCAGTGCGTGATGCGGAGGTGCCGTTGTACGCCGGCACCATGATCAAATTATGGCCGAATCGCCGACGAGGTTGAGGCCCTCAAAGGTATCGGGATGATCCCGACCGAGGTGTTAGGTGCTGCATGTTGGGATGCCCGATGCTGTTTGGACCGTTCCGGTCTAGAGAGACCATGGGGCATCCGCTGACCTGTTGTGCTACTCCGCGGACCCGCGACAGGGGCCCGGTATGTTGTGTTGAGCAACTCCGATCTGGTGGTACTGCGCGGCAAGACGTTTCGGCCGCACAGGCAGGCCGGCGTTAGCCAGGCGTTTGAACGCGTGTGGGCTGACTCGATCGCGGTTACGCCCGCAGCATGACGTTGGCCAGCGGCGCGCTCTTGGCCGGTTACACCATCGTTCGGAGGCTGGGTCCCAGAGTGATGGGTGAGGTTTAGCTGGTTCAGGACCATCAATCGGCGCATTGGGATGTATTGGAAGTTTTTTCGGTGGTGCCGTACGCGGATGGCGGGTTCCTCCGGCGATTCCGCCAGGAGATCGACACTGCCGCCAATACTTCTCATATCTTGGAAGTGTATGATCGCGACGAATTCGAAGGACCGTTGTGGACTACGTCAACGGCAGATAACGCTGCGCGGGCTGATTGCCGATCGATTTCTGACTGTTGCACCGGTAGGTGAGGTGCTCGCGATCGTTACCGTTGTGGTCTGAGCTCTCGACCGACGCCCATCAGTGTGGACTGCTACATCCCGATGTCAAAACCGCCAACATCATGCTGACCAATCCCGGGGATGGTGAACAGCGACTTCATCTTGTCTTGGCCGACTTGGGGAGAGTCCGGCAACTCGGTGATGCCACCGGGGCGTTGGGACCAGCGGGATCAATGTCCCAGTTAGCACGGTCGCCTACGCCGTTCCCGAGGTGTTAATTGGGTGTCGACGCCGACGAGACCGCTGATCAATGCGCGCTGGCTGCCACCGCTTTTCACCTGCTCACCGGTGCGCCACCGGTTGAGCACACCCATCCCCGCGCTCAGGCTATCGGCCGCAGCCGTGGTACCACCTACCAGCATATACATCCACCCTGCCTGTTCCAGGCGAAGGTGCCTATCGCATCGAAGTCCAGCGCGCAAAGCAGACATTGCAGACATTTGATTACGTGCCCGATCCGCAACCACCGAACATCGAATACCTGGTGGGCAGGTTGCTTGTCATGCACGCCAATGTCATGTGTCATGCACCGCCGTGGGAATGCAGTTCGACGACAACGACCACATGTAGCCGAACTCGTCGGGCGGTAGTTTTTCGATCGTCATGGAGTTCACGAACGGTTAATGGCAGTCGCGGCAGGAAATACAGTGAGATTTCCATGCGTCGGACCAAACGGGGTAGCACAGACGCAGACCATGACCGGGCTGCTGTCGTCGCGGCCGCAGCGGTAGGGGCGACCTGGTGGGCGAAATGGACATTACCGTGGAAATCATTGAGTGCGGCCAGTGATCGTCGGTGATCCGGATCCCTGCAGTGGCTTACCGGAGTGGGGGATGTGCCGCCGACGGTCACCCTGCCGGACCTGGCAATGGTCTCGCAGACTTCGAAACGCCGCGCAAAGGTGTGCAATTGCGCACGTTCGCGGCGAGAATCGATGCATGCTGCGCCTCACTGAAAAATCCGACCTTCAGGAGATCCAGTAGCTGTTGCTGGACTATTCCACCGCCATTGACCAGCGTTGATGCGACTATCTGGACAAGGTGTGTTCACCAACGACATTTACATCGACTGCACGGCGCTGAGCGGGATCGAAGGAAGCTACCCGAAAGTCAAGCGGTGACTCTCGGGGGTGTTGTCGAACTTCCCGATGTATGCTCATCTGCCAGACAATTTCTCGGTCCGCATCGACAGGGGACACCGCGTCGTTGCGCGTGATCTGCTTCAACCCTATGGTGCTGCCCGGCGACAAGAATGAAGATGTTGTTTTGCGGACTGTGGTATAGTAACTGGCTCATGCGTACCGTGGAGGGCTGGCGTACGACCCGCCGGGGTCGAACCGAAACTCTATCCAGAAAGTACGAAAATCTTCCAGGAAAGCAATGTAGGCGTCAGCCGGGCGAATTCCTCGTCAAGATCTTTGTTCTGCCACAATAGGTGGCTGTCTGCCGCGCAGCAGAGTCGGTTTGGGCTAGCTGCGCAGCGGTCACTCACGCGAGGCAAAACCGGATCGGGCAGTTTGCTTGGGTCGCTGAATTGCAGCGTGACAGACACAGGAGATATCGCGTAACCATGGCTGTAAAGATCAAGCTCACTAGGCTTGGCAAGATCCGCAATCCCCAGTACCGTGTCATCGTCGCCGACGCGCGGACGCGGCGCGACGGTCGTTCCATCGAGGTCATCGGTCGGTATCACCCGAAAGAAGAGCCAAGCCTGATCGACATCAACTCTGAGCGCACTCAGTATTGGCTTTCGGTGGGTGCGAAGCCTACTGAACCTGTTCTCAAGCTGCTGAAGATCACAGGCGATTGGCAAAAGTTCAAAGGCCTGCCCGGTGCCGAGGGCCGGCTGAAGGTCGCCCCACCCAAGCCCAGCAAGCTGGAGTTGTTCAACGCCGCGTTAGCTGTCGCCGACGGCGGTCCCACCACCGAGGCCACACGGCCGAAGAAGAAGGTTTCGGCTAAGAAAGCCGCTAAGGCTGTAGAATCCGACGCTGAGGGCGCCAAAGCCACGAAAGCGTATGCGCTGGCCGAGGGCGACGAGCAGTCCGAGTAAACGAGCGAAAGCTGACTAAATGCAATGAGTACGGTCGTCGTTGACGCTGTCGAGCATGTGGTCCGCGGGATTGTCGATAATCCGGACGATGTCCGGGTGGACCTGGTCATCAGTCGGCGTGGGCGCACTGTCGAAGTGCATGTTCATCCCGACGATCTGGGTAAGGTGATCGGTCGTGGAGGACGTACTGCAACCGCGTTGCGCAAGTTGGTCGCCGGCATCGGTGGCCGCGGTATCCGCGTCGATGTGGTAGACACCGACCAGTAGCTGAGTGCATGCTCATGGTGCTTTGTTGGAGTTGACAATCGGGCGGGTGGTGAAAGCGCACGGTATCGGTGGGGAAGTGGTCGTTGAGATTCGTACCGACGATCCAGCTTCCCGGTTCTGTCCGGGTAATATATTGCGCGCCAAGGATTTTCCACGTGGTGGCCCAGAACGAAGATACACCGTCGTCTATGCGCGTGAGCACGGTGCGCGGCTTCTTGTGCGATTGGCCGGAGTGAGTGACCGTGACGCCGCCGACGCGTTGCGGGGCAGTTTGTTCGTCATCGATTCCCTCGACTTGCCGCCGATCGATGAGCCGGATACTTATTACGACCACCAGCTCGAAGGTCTGCAGGTTCGTACCATGATGGGACGAGACGTTGGTGTCGTTGCTGAGGTGCTTCACACTGCGGCCGGTGAGTTGTTGGCGGTGCGATGTGATTCCGGCGAAGTACTAGTGCCGTTTGTCGGTGCGATTGTCAAGTTGGTGTCTCTAGACGACGGCATAGTCGAAATCGACCCGCCCAAGGGCCTGCTGGATCTATGAAAATCGATATTGTCACGATTTTCCCGGCTTACCTAGACCCGCTGCGGCAATCGTTGCCGGGCAAGGCGATTGAGTCGGGCCTGGTCGATGTGCAGGTGCACGACCTGCGGCGGTGGACCCATGATGTACACCACTCGGTGGACGACGTGCCCTATGGTGGTGGTCCGGGGATGGTGATGAAAGCGCCGGTATGGGGGGAAGCGTTAGATGAAATCTGTTTCGACGAGACACTGTTGGTGATCCCCACCCCCGCTGGTGCGCTGTTCACCCAGGCCACCGCACAGTGCTGGAGCACCGAGAGACACCTGGTGTTCGCCTGCGGTCGCTACGAGGGCATCGATCAGCGAGTCGTTGATGATGCAGTACGACGAATGCGAGTCGAAGAGGTTTCAATCGGTGACTATGTGTTGCCGGGTGGCGAGTCAGCGGCCGTGGTAATGATCGAGGCTGTTCTGCGCCTGGTGGCTGGGGTGCTCGGCAATCCTGCGTCGCACCGCGATGATTCACACTCGCCGGACCTGGGTCGACTCTTGGAGGGGCCGAGCTATACTCGCCCACCTACCTGGCGTGGTCTCGACGTTCCGCCGGTTTTGTTGTCTGGTGATCATGCTCGAATCGCCGCTTGGCGCCGAGAGGCTTCGCTCCGGAGAACTCGTAAACGCCGTCCCGATTTGTCGGGGGCCCGGTTTGTCTGGGGGCTGGGTTTGTCGTGAAGTAAGCTAATCGTCAGATCCGGCCGTTGAGAAATATCGTCTTCGCAGCCTAGGTGATCGTAGGTCGCCCGGTGACATCACCGGATGGCTGCAACGACTGGATGACCATAATGCAGCGGCAGTCCGCGTCACTCTACCTCGGTCGGCATGTGCATCCAGTCGTTGACGATACAACAATAATCCCGCTCTGCGTAACCGCCATCGGTTCGACATACAGGACGATCGGGATGCCGAAACGCTGAGGATAGCCACCGATTCCGGTGGGGGTGGACTGGGTAAGGTTGTTGACGATGATCTTGGCCCGGCTCCGGTGTGGAGCCTGCCGGACCCGTTGAGCTGCATGTCATATGTAGCGAGCGCATCAAGTCGGTCGCCGAGCTGATCGTGTTCCACTGTCGCCCGACGGCGTCGTGACGGGTCAATCCGTACTGGTTCGCGATCCGCGTGATGATGGCCTCTCCAGCCATCACTGATCCCAGAATTTTCGGCGGCACCGTTATCAGACGGGTGTAACATGATGTTCACCACTTGGCGGTCGCCAGTGGACAGTGTTGCTTTCCCTTCGAACGTCCCGCAGAATCGGATCTTTGGCTGATGAAGAGCTTGGTCACCGGCTCGATAGCGGTGATCTGAGTGTTACCTCTGGAGGCCAGTTGGTGGGTGGCTTGCTGAATATCGGCCTGCAGTGCGTCGAACCCGAAGTTCGGCAGTGTATACGGCGCCGAGGGTGAAAGTGGATAGTTATCTAGCATCAGTTCAGGTAAGCTGTGGTTGATTCTGGGATTAATATGAGGTCCACTGGGCTGTATTCCGCCGAGCTGTAGACCGTAGCTTCCCATCTTTGCTTCGTCCCCGCCGACTAATGCTAGCGTCACTGCATACGCTCGGGGCGAGCAGGGTAGAGTGGTCTGAGCGCGCATTTCCTCTCATTTGGCTTCTGAACGGTGTCCCGGACACATGCGTGGGTAGGTAGGCGAGGCGGTATCGCTATCCGCCCGGAGTGTCACGCTGAGGTTCGTTAGAGCTAAATTAACAGCCGTCATTATTTGCCATTCACCAGCGCCTTTGGAGATTGAGACGGATTAGGATTTCCTGTGATTTTCACTGTGTGCAGATTGTTTGGCACAATTGACCAGTTGTCTCCAGCAGTTGTCCGGTCCGCTGGGCCGTTTGGTGCAACTGCAGGATACGCTCATAAGCCCGAACCCATCGGCTCGGTGACCGTCTGATGCTTACGCGTGGGCGGCTTCCGAAAGCCGCGAACCCGAGGAAGTGTTTTCTTAAGATGAACAGGCTGGACTTCGTCGACCAGGCGTCGTTGCGCGACGACATCCCGGCCTTCAGCCCGGGTGACACGATCAATGTGCACGTCAAGGTGATCGAGGGCGTTAAAGAGCGTATCCAGGTGTTCAAGGGTGTGGTCATCCGCCGGCAGGGCGGAGGTATCCGCGAAACGTTCACCGTGCGTAAGGAAAGCTATGGCGTTGGCGTCGAACGGACCTTTCCGGTACACTCGCCGAACATCGATCACATCGAGATGGTGATTCGTGGCGATGTCCGCCGCGCCAAGCTGTATTATCTGCGTGAACTTCGCGGCAAGAAGGCTAAGATCAAGGAGAAGCGCTGACTGGGGTACACCCTGGTTGCCGGTCGTGCCGCCTCGGTGTCGCATTAGGCCACACACTACGCTGGCTACGCTGATCATCGTGACCGAAACCACGGACTCCGTACCTGAACCTCCGTCCGACGCTGACCAGTTGCAGCCGAAGGTGTCTATCTGTGGTCTTGATATGCCCGCTGAAGTATCTGAGACTGCCGCGGAAGCCGCAATAGGCGTGTCGGAGCCCAAGAAGCGTTCGGCGTTGTGGGAATTCGCGATTTTGGCGGTGATCGCTATAGGCTTGTACTACGTCATGTTGACGTTCGTGGCACGCCCCTACCTGATTCCGTCGGAATCCATGGAGCCCACGCTGCACGGATGCTCGGGCTGTGTGGGCGACCGCATCATGGTGGATAAGATCACTTATCGCTTCAGCTCACCACAACCTGGTGACGTCATCGTCTTCAAGGGCCCGCCGTCGTGGAACACGATGTACAAATCTATCCGGTCAAACAACATCGTGCTGCGCTCGGTGCAAAACGCGTTGTCGTTCGTCGGTTTCGTGCCTCCCGACGAGAACGACTTGGTCAAGCGCGTTATCGCGGTCGGAGGACAGACGGTGCAGTGCCGGTCCGACACGGGCTTGACGGTCAATGGGAAGCCACTCAAAGAGCCGTATCTCAGGCCGGTCACCATGAATGCCGACCTGTCATTCTCCCCGTGCCTGGGTAGCGAGTTCGGTCCAGTCACGGTCCCGCAGGGACGCCTGTGGGTTATGGGTGATAACCGGATACACTCCGCGGACTCGCGTTACCACTGCAACTCCACCGACGTGGTGAATGGGCTTTCGTGCACCGGTGATCCGAATTCGGGGACTGTGCCGGTGTCCAATGTCATCGGTAAGGCCAGGGTCGTCGTGTGGCCGCCGTCACGATGGGGTGGTGTGGGTTCGGTGAATTCCCAGCAGGGGCAGTAGCCATGGCCACCACCTGGCCGCCGTGCAGGATAATCCGTAAGTCTGGGGGTTTGCGGGGGATGTGGACTCTAGAGTACGAACTGCAGCGCAGCGGGTTGGGGCCGGTGGCAGGGGTGGACGAGGTGGGTCGCGGCGCCTGCGCGGGTCCGCTGGTGGTGGCAGCTTGTGTGCTCGGGCCGGGGCGACTGGAGGAAAGTCTTGATGATTCCAAGAAGCTTAGCGCGAAGGGGCGGGAGATGTTGTTTCCTTTGATCTGCCGGTACGCGCTGGCTTACCACGTGGTGTTCATCCCGTCGGTTGAGGTCGACCGGCATGGTGTGCAGGTAGCCAATATTGAAGGCATGCGGCGTGCGGTGGCCGGTCTGTCGGTGCGGCCCGGCTATGTATTAAGCGACGGTTTTCGCGTACCCGGCCTGTCGGTGCCGTCGCTGCCGGTAGTTGGTGGAGACGCGGTGGTTGCCTGCATTGCCGCGGCCAGTGTGCTGGCCAAAGTCAGTCGTGACCGGTTGATGGTCGCAATGGACGCTGACTATCCTGGCTACGGCTTCGCTGCACACAAGGGGTACTGCACGCGCGCGCATAGCTTGGCGCTCACCCAGCTGGGGCCTTGCCCAGAACACCGCTATTCGTTCATCAACGTTCGGCGCATAGTGACCAGGTCTAATACCCGGGCGGTGGCTGGATTCACACCGGCTCCTCCGGCCGAGCACGGCGAATGCCGGTGAGAAAAGATGGGACCGGAATTCCCACTTGGTCACGGTCGTGTGTGGCTCAAAGAGTCCAAGGGGCCCAATAGGGACGTCGGGAAAAGGGCCAGAGAGAAGGACGTCTGAACAGATGAGTGCTGAGGATCTCGAGAAGTATGAAACCGAGATGGAGCTCTCGCTGTACCGCGAATACAAGGATATTGTTGGCCAGTTCAGCTACGTCGTGGAAACCGAGCGACGTTTCTATCTGGCGAACAGTGTGGAGATGATGCCGCGCAACACCGACGGTGAGGTGTACTTCGAGCTGCGACTAGCTGATGCCTGGGTGTGGGACATGTACCGGCCAGCGCGGTTCGTGAAGCAAGTGAGGGTGGTCACCTTCAAGGATGTCAACATCGAAGAAGTTGAGAAGCCCGAGCTACGGCTGCCGGAATAGGCCGACTTGATCCGGTTGTTATGTCTCGGGCGGAAGTTGATCCCCGCTGGCCAACGTGAGTTTGTTGCGGTTGGTTCGGAGATGCTGTTGCGGCAGCATCAACATCCCAACGGCCTCACCGATTTCGCGGTTGCTTAGCCGGTCCGCATCGCGAAATTGCGGAGCTCGAGTGTCCGCCAGGTCTAGCGCGCCATGCGGCGCTAGCGCGGTAACCAATGTACGATGGCTATGTTAGGTGCCAGTACCCAGCTGAAGTTCGTGACATCTAGGTCAGCTATGACGAGCACGGGATAGTGGTTACCTCGAGTAAGTATGAGGTGGCCGGTGTGCGGGCGGCGATGGTATCATTGCAGCGTGGGTTGCAGCAGATGGATGTGCTGCGCACCGCGGCAGCGCTGGCTCGGCTGAGTCAGTGTAACGGTGTTGATTGGCATGGGGGTAACTTTGCATCAGCTACCCCGGACAACCTCCGTCACTGAAGCGGCCTTGCGCAGTTGTGTGTTGACCGTGTAGGTTTCGACTACATTAAACCGCAGTCCACATCGTCCACTGAACCACGGTGTTGATCCTGCTGACGTTGTGTTGGACCGACCGCGATATCCGTGGTGGGTCCAAACAGGTTTTTTGGTTTGATGATTCGATTCCAATGGCGCATTTGTCGTGGGACTGCTTCCATCCGTACAGCGATCGGCTCTGTAGTAAGGTCCAGATCGTTTGCCAGTTGGTCCGCACTCTAGTTCGGCGAGCAACATTTGGTGCTGTGGGAACGGTTCGCCGATGACTAAGACACCCTCCGCGACGCGATCGCTGCGGTGATCCTCGGCTGTACCGATTACAACCGTAAGGTGCGCGTACCCGACGGATTCTGGCTACCTCACCCACCGTGTGATGCGTGTGAATTCTATATCAACATCTGCAAAGCCAATTTCACAATAAATCAGCTGCACCGGATTCCGGTACCGTCGAGCTAGCTGGTGCTGAAAACATTGCGCAGCCACGATTCGTATTTTGTGCTCTATGGGTTAGACGATCGTTATCGTGGGGTAAGGGGGATAGCCACCGAGTGGTGTTTTTATCAACTCCGCTGACATCGAGGCACTGGGCTTGACAGGGGGCCAACGCGTCGACCTGGTGTACGTAGTGTACCGACGTTGAAAACCGCCTGCAGGAGCGACGTGCAGATGCCTTCTTGATGGTGGTTTACTCGACTCTGATCGACAATACCGCTTCCTACTATCAGGAGACCAGTCCACTTGTGCCACTTGATCACAACGCGGCTAACTCGAATATCTGGTGTCGAAAGCGATCATCATTGAGTGGAGTGGTCTCGGGATGAAAGCAATAGTGAAATAGCTAGTGGGGCAGGTAACGCAGTGTCGGCGGGTAAGGCATCTTGCCGCAGAGCAGGCAATCACCCGGCCGGAAACCCCGATCGTTGGGAAACCGCTGGAGATCCGCGTCAACGAAATGCCGGTTACTGCTATTATTCGTGCGCCGGGTTTTCGATATCCAACTCGAACAAAGATTTTGCTAATTGAAGGGGTAATCGCGTGCCGCAAAGACATGCTGTGTATTAATTTATTGTGGGCGGGGCGATGCCTTGTGGTTCCTGAGGACATCGGCAGGCACAGTGCGGTCGATAAGGCCAAATAGGTTGGGCGATTGAACATGACCCAATATCGCTGGGTCAGTCGGTGTTGTTGGTCACCGGACGGGCATCATTTGAGTTGATGTGGAAAGGCTGTGATGGCCGGCGTACCGGTGCTTGCTGGCCCTGTCGGCGTCGTCTTCGCTGGTGATTTCGTTGGCCGGTGAGTTCGGGGTCACGCTGGTGGTGTTTCTTCGGGAGAATTTGATGAACGTCTACACCAGGCCCGACCGAATTACCTGATTGACGTTTGCTTGAATTCTGTCACTGCCAAAGGTTGTTGGCAGAACACCCCACTGGGGATAAATAAACCGGTGTTTGCGCCAGCATGAGCCGTTGGTTGGGCATGTCGCGTCGATGCTACCGGGCAGATTGTCTCCCATGACGACCCACAAGGCTATGACTCGAGTCCAGTTGGAGGCGATGGGCGAGGTGTTCGCGGTGGATAACCTGACGAGGATGGGGTTGCGGGGTTTGCACTGCAACTGGCGTTGTCGCTATGGCGAATGCGATGTGATCGCTTCCGAGACGGCCCACCGCACGGTGGTGTCGAGGCTAAGATCCATAGCGGCTACGGTTATGGAGGGCTCGCGCAGGTCAGCGCCCGAGCAGAAGGTTCGTTGGCTGCGTTGGTTGGCTGGTTTATGGCCGGCGAATCAAGACGAATTTTGAGCAGCAAGCCGGATCGATGTGATCGGGTTGCAGATCCGGACGGGTCACCACAGCTGTACCCCGGGAGATCACGCATCTGCAGGAGATTGGCTGGATGGCGCTGGGGCGCTCTCAGTTGCGGTGCGCGTATTGGATAGCGAGAGCGTGGAGATTGAAGCCGACATCACCTCGGGATTGCCGGGTGTGCATTTAGCGGGGCTACCCGATGCCGCCCTGCAGGAGCCCCGGGATTGGGTCCGGGCGGCGATAACCAATTGCGGCAACAGCTGGCCTATGGCCCGGCTCACGCTCTCACTCGCGACGCTGCCGACAATGGGATAGGTCTACGATTTGGCGTTGACCGCGTCGGTGCTGTCGGTGTAGCGCAAGAATCCATGTCAATGCCTGGAGAAGAAGGTGCTGTTAGGTGCTAATGTCCTAAGGGGATGCTGTTTTCCCTTTGCTTCTCCACAGTATCCGGTGCGTGAATCACCCGGGTCAAAGATCGGCGAACGACCTGCCACGTAACCGTGCGTCGCGGCCGATCCAGCCATACGTATGGTGTCAGCGCATTCCCGCAGCAAATCTCCGGGAAAATTATGATACTGATTTGTCGCTGATTCAGTAACTTTCCTAGGCGCATCTGCGAACGTCTGCTTTGAACGATTCCCTTTTGACCCAGCCGGGACCGTGATGTAACACATCGAGTTCGTGATATGTAATGGCGAGCTGTGTGGATAGTCGGGCGGCCAATCTGGATTTGCTGGAACCAGAGGGCGGCCAATGTGGATTTTTACACTGCCGCGAACTCCTGTGACTATCGCCAATAGGAGAATATATTTGAATTGGCAAGCTTGCGTCGTCTTTGCTGCTGTCGGGCATATGGATGACCTCGGCGTGTAACGGGCATTGTCTCCGATGCGTGCGGACACATGCCCACCCTGCGACAGATGCTGCACACCTTGGTCCTCGCTGTTCAACAGACCGGTGTGGTAATCGCCACCGGTACGTCGTTGGATGATCAAGTATTGATTGCGTTGGCAGACTGAGCCTGTTCGGGTGGGTAATTGCTAACGGCAATTGACCACCACCCGGGCAGCTAGTCGATTAATGTGGTTACCAACTCGGAGTTCTACTACGACCCCGAAAGTGGAGTAGTTGCCCACCGATTCCGTGTTTGAGTCAGCCAGATTCCTTATATGGCCATAGGGTTCTGGTATGTGTTTAGGTTGAATGCCGAGGGTGATGGTCTGATCACGCCTCGCTCGCGCCGGTAGCATAGCGGCGCCAGTGTACGAGATCGATTAGCGCTATCTAAAACTGCTGCACGATTGATGCTATCCGTTCGCGAAGATCCGCAATGGGTGTCCAAGGGTTAGCAATTCCGGGTCCGAACCGCCCGTATTCACCGTGCAGGACATCGACGTCACGACCGTTTTCCACGGTCGACACACCCGCGAGGGCATACAGCTGCAGCTGGAAGCGGTCGATTCGGAACACCGTGTCACCCTGCATACATTCGAGGCGGTGCTTGACGATCCGTTGCTTGGTGACTACTCTGCTGCCAGAGATCGGCGATCTGTGCTGTTTGCTGACAATCGACGCGTGCCGTTCGGCGCGCCACCAGGATCGCCCACATTACTATCGGAAATGCTGAATTTTATGCACATACATGGTACCGGGTTATGGGCAGTTTCACGTAGATGGGAAATTATTTTTGCTTGCGTAGATTAGAATACGATAATCTGACAAACAAGAAAACAGCTTCCTTCTTTGCGGTCAAGCATTGTTTTAATCTTACACACTGGACTGCTGGACAAGTTTGCGGATGCAGAGTAATAGATACTCCTAAGGAATCTAGCGCGGAAATCTGTGAGCCAACAAAGACTCACTGTGGCGCCCGAATTTAGGGTCAAGCCAAGAAAGAAAATTGGTGCTATCTGGAAGAGAGCTCTGAGGACGACATATACGAGTCGTCCATTATGGACTGGTGGTCTGGTTTGGCTTAACCGGCGATTTTCGACAATCCGGGGAGCCAATGGCGCCTATCGTATTTGGCGTTTGGTGTTAAAGGTTTTATCCGGTGTTTTATCCGGTCAAGTATGGCACTAGGTGTCGTCGCGGTATTTAGTCTTGTGTTGATAGGATATTCCGCAGCTTAGTGGAGGTGTAGCCATCGCCTCGAGATTGAGACGAGACAGGGTTGGCGGTGTTCGACAATCAGTGTCGTGCGGTGCTTGCGTTGTGACATCGACCGCTCGATTATTTGCAATTATTTGAACTGTTGCCTGCGCGACCAAAAAATATGCTATTATGGACGTAATTGCATGACGAAACCTCTTCATGTATTGACTGGAGTACCATGCTAGAGCTTGGAGTTCCTTCCCAGGCAGGACCGATATCATTTTTGGCAGAATTGACTTTAGGTGGGGATGGTGGTCGTCCAATTCAAGCTATGGCCTAGGTACCACAAATCCCGATAGCCTAATTGTGACGCGATAGATGGTATCTTTCGGCAATTCACACCGCACTCTCCGCCAGGATAAACGGGATGCCTGTTTTGAAGAGCACTGCTTCCGATCCGGTCGACGGCCGTAAGGATACACCCGTGCGGATGGAAAGAATGGCGGTTCTGAAGAGCACTGCATCTGATTTTCGGGTCTCCGACGCAATGGTAGTCGCTGTCTCCGACCCGGGCCCCGGAACTCACCACTATAGTTTTGCTGCATAAACCCGGATACACGACGTTCGAGGTTGCCGATGCGGTTGCCGAATTTTGAGTTACTTCGCCGGCGGACTTCGGATAAGAGGGTCTGAAAGACAAGGATGGTGTTATCGACCATTCCTTGCAGTGGTGGGTGAACTGGATGCAAGCTGTAATCGAGGAATTCAATAGAACCCATGGCATCCAGGATGAACTCGATGGGCCGTGGATGCGTTTACGGTACGATGGCAATGGCGTAGATCCGCTCAGTCTAAGAGAGCTCGACGATAACAGCTGTCGTGTCGTGGTTCGCGGCGTCGACGCTGACCAGGCGACATAGCTGTGCGCCATCCAAGTTCGAACGTTCTTCTTCGTCAACTACAACGACACGTAATGGTTCGGTGTACCCGACTGGCCCAAGCAGGCTCATCCTATTGACCAAGCGCTGCTCGACGGGGAGCATGCGCAACGCAGTCCACTTTGCTGCGCTCCTCGCGGTCACCGGAGGCACGACTGTGTGTGGATTTCACCGACAGCCCGAGCATTTATTCGCTGCGTTCGACCCGCCCAAGGTGGCGTTTTATCTCTGCATGCGGGGCTCCGATGAATGGAACGCACAGGTTCGGACAACTTGCTCGTGAGTCTGCGGCCGGTGCCGCGATCGAGGTCGAGCGCGACGGCGTTCCGTACGTATTTTCTCGCCGGTCAGATACCGCGCTGGAGGTGCTGCGCCGCGGTTAGGGTTTACTCTGCTAGAGCTACATGGTGGGTCGGCGGCACGATGGTTGTCGCGATGTCGACTCGTCCGCTGATCGTGCAGGTGCTCGCCAGCGATGCACCTGCCGACGAAGTCGTTCCCGGGACTTGGCGATTTACCCTGGCCTTATTTCTTGCTCAACAGCTGCTAAGGCCTATCCGTGGTGATGCAGTTATTTCTCACTTTGTCCGAACTGTCATAACCATGATGGCTACCGCCTCCGCTTGGGCTGCAACGGATTCGGCTGTCGTCGACCTCCTGCTTATCGAAGGTGGTCGGCCGCTGCAAAGCGATGTGCGGGTAGGTGATTTCAAACATGCTTTAGTTATCGTGATAGAGTCTGCTGTGGTCTGGCGGGCGCCGGTGACGATAGCCAATTGCCCTGAGATCGAAGAGACTCGGATGCTGAATTAGTTGCTGCGCTGTGCCGGTGACCTGGTGACTCGGCAGACCCGGCTCACTCGGGCTGAATCTCGCCGGACTGCGTGACGAACCCCCAGATCCCGCGCTCGCCGCCCGAATATACTGCGCCGTCTAATTTTGGTCCCCGGATTGCGGGCCCGGTTCGGTCCGAGTACAGTTATCACCGGTCGGCCAATATCGCGCCGTGTTAACCAGCTGTGGTGCCCACGGAAAAGGTAAACCCCGATGGGGTGCTGTTGGTCGTCGCGGACCGATTCACTGGCTGCGAAATCGATCTTCGGGAGTTCATGGCCGATCTGTTACTGCTGAACGGCCCACTGTATTCTGGCGCCAGTCAAAGGCTTTACTGTAATGCTCTTTATTGCTGCGTCCACTGTACATGCACTACCGCGGCGATGCCTCCGGCAGCGACTGTCTGCCGGGACAAGTTTGTGATGAAATTGATCTTCGCCGATGCCTGATTGCAGATGGCGCCAATGCGTCGCGTGTAGAGCGCTGTGACGGTACGGGACTTCGCCGCTACCCCGTGCTTGTCAAACCGGTCTATCGTGGTGGTTTCGGTGTGAATCCACCTGCTGGGCGATGTCGACGACTTGGACAGGGTTCTCGGTGGGCGAAGCTACTCAATGTGGCGTGAACTGATGCTTGCCGAAGCGTAGATAGACGGCGACTTCTACTACGTCAACTGCCTCATGGACTATGGGCGTCATCGTATGAGTCCAGTAACGAGCTGCAAACCCCATTTCGACCGGTTCTCGGTTGGTTTCAATGCGGCCTCCTACCTGGTTGCCATACTCTCGGAATCAAATTCGATGGCCGACTGTATTCGTGTGCCGACTGCGCAGGTCTTGGGTGCGTTGCTGACCGTTCCCGGCATCAGCGCTTTCCACGCCGAGATTTTTTACACGCCTGATGACCGACTGGTGTTGTGTGAGATTGCTTGTTGCGCCACCGGCCCCGCTGTCGTTGTCGATATCCATGAGGAAGTGTCCGGGGTGGATCTACACGGTGCCAGCCTGCTATGCGAGGTCTGACGTTGGCAGCGGTCCTATTATGCGGTTCGGAAGCCGTTACAAGGTTTTGCCCGCTTTCCTACCCGCATGCCGGTGTGTTGCGCCGCGTCCTTGGCCACTGCCCGCGACCCAACATTTCGAGCTACTCGGTGTATCCGGCAAGTGCTGCCGCATGTACCACGGCACAGTAAGCCTGGGACCAACCGTTGCGAAGATGACCTTCACCTTATCCACTTCCGATGTGCGAGCTCAGCTGCGCCGGATCGAGCAGTGGTCGGAACGAAACACGTTGTGGGAACATTGGACAAGCGGCGTGCTCAACGGTGCCGTGCGGCTGTGACAACTGGCACGTGACTAAGAGATGTGCTGAGATGATTGTGCTCGGTGTCGATGGTATGGGGTGAATGCCGCGGTGCTAGCCACGATGATCCCGCTGCCGCACTTATGGTTGATGGGCAGCTGATGCCCTTAGTCGAAGTCGAAAGAGGAACGGCTTAACTGGGTTCGGCATTCGTGATAGATGTTGCTTGTGCTAGCGGTGGACTAGCTTCTCGGGGAAGGGGCATCGAAATCGATGATGTCGATGTGCTGGTGTAAGGATGTGATCTGCTACAGGTCAATAACATTCGTGAGATCTGGACGATATGTAGTTCGTCCGATTCGTTACCGGTCAGCCGCCGCGTCGCATATTTTGAGTGCACTGAGTGGCACACCACAATGCGCATGCTGCTCCGGCGTTCCTTTGGTCCGGATTGGTCTCGGCAGCAGTCCTTATCGCTGACGGGCGTGGTGAGGATACATACTTACCGATCATATCGATCTACCTGGCTCGCGGAAACGAACTTAAGCCCAATCCGCTCCTATCTGTTATCTATGTAGAACACTTGCTCGTCTTGTTCTACCAGTCGGTCGGCGATCATTGCGGATTCGGGCGTTACGACTTCGGCAAGACCATGGTATTGGCCTGCTATGGATGCGTGGGCACCCGTTCGCTCTTATCAGGCCGCGACGACGATCTCGTCACTTCCGTACCACCGTGTGGCCGTGCCAGTGTGGTCCACCGGTCCTGAGATGTCCTCCTAGACGGCCTGCGCGGATTGCGCTGGGCTTTGACAAGCTACGTTCCCACCTAATTAGGTGCAACGTCGACGTGGTGAACTTAAAACCAGGCGTGGTGGCGTATGCTCAAGTGTCCGTGGACGATCTGATGTTTTCGTCGGCGTGCTACGTGCTAGAGACGGTTGGCGAACATCGATTTATGTGTCGCCAACGGCATAGGGTTGAACAGTGTCACTAACACCCGTCTCGTTGACCGCGGTGTGTCGCTGCACCTCATGCCGGAACTACACGATGCCGGTGTAGCGCTGGGAACTGTGCTGCACGTTGGCGCTCAGCATGGTTTGTTGATTAAGCATGATGGTATCACCGACCTTGGTCCCGGGTATTCCTCGGATACCATCCACGATCACCTGGTGCACTAGGGCTTTGACGTTGTTGAGGTCGATGATCCTGTCGAAGTGGCGGTCGAGCGTGTGGGGCGGGAACAGGTGCTGGATTGGTGCCAGGGCCGGATGGAGTCCGGCCCACGAGCGTTGGGCATCGCGACCACCTCAACAGCAAACGGCGCGAAAAATGGTGCCTGTTTGCTCTCGCTTTGCCACATGACGAGTCGCGGTACCTGTTCGGCTGTGACACGTTCCCCATCACATGGAGCAAAGTTTCATCTTCACCGACCAAGCTGGCATGGATAATAGAGCAATTGTACATGTTTAATGGAACGGTCCGTCAGCAAACCGTGTGAACCCGGCACCGGTCGCTACGCCGACCTACTGTGTGAGCTACGCGAGCAGCGTAGGCACGGAGTCGTGCTAAACACCTCGTTCAACAGCCCCGGCGAACCCATCGTCTGCATCTCGGAGGATGCACTGCGCGCGTTCGCCGGGATGCTGCTCGATGCCCTGACCATTGAAAACCACCTCGTTTATAACAAAAACTTCGGATGGTAACGTCACGACAACAGTTCGGCGCGTCTACAGCGAAACGCCGTGCTGAATCTGCAAACGTAAGTCGAGTGTCGGACCACAGCGTGGCGATCCTCGACGAGTTCGATGAGCACCTAGCGCTGCGGTGCGGTCGCTCAGAGCATACCCGTCGTGCATATCTGGGCGACCTGCGGTCGTTGTTGACCCATCTAGAGGGACGTGGGTCCAGGCTAGATCAACTGAGCCTGCCGGTGCTGCGGTCGTGGCTGGCTACGGCGGCCGGTGCCGGCGCGGCTCGCACCACGTTGGCCCGTCGCATCTCGGCGGTCAAGGCATTCACCGCGTGGGCGAAGTGGCGTGGCCAACTTGCGGCCGACCCCGCCGCGCGGTTACAGGTGCCTAGGGCGTATCGCACCCTGCCGGCGGTGCTGCGTCAGGATCAGGCGTTGCAGATCATGGCGGCCGCAAAATCCGGCGCCGAGCAGGGTGATCCTCTGGCTTTGCGGGACCGGTTGATCGTAGAAATGTTGTACGCCACCGGCATCCGGGTGAGTGAGTTGTGCGGCTTGGACATCGACGATGTGGACACCCGGCACCGGCTGGTGCGTGTCCTGGGTAAGGGCAATAAACAGCGCACCGCGCCGTTTGGGGTACCGGCCGCTGACGCGCTGCGCGGCTGGCTGGACGACGGGCGCCCGGCTTTGGTCACCGTAGAGTCCGGGCCAGCACTACTCCTGGGATCACGGGGGCGACGGCTCGACGTGCGCCAGGCCCGCACGGTGGTGCACCAAACCGTGGCCGTGGTAGCCGGTGCACCCGACATGGGACCGCATGGGCTGCGGCACAGCGCAGCCACTCATTTGCTTGAAGGCGGTGCTGACCTGCGTGTCGTCCAGGAATTGCTAGGGCATTCCAGTCTGGCGACCACCCAACTGTACACCCACGTGGCGGTCTCACGGCTGCGTGTGGTGCACGACCAGGCTCACCCGCGGGCGTGATGCTGTCAATGGTTCAGCGGTTTGAGTCGGATGGCAGTCGATATTTAAGATTTAAGCAGGCTCAGCAGATCGGCATAATCAGCGTCGGACGCCGGACCCCATAGCGCCTCAATGCAGACACGCCGCGGCTGGGCAGCCGAGGTTCCCGGCGGCCAATTCGCCGACCACATTCTTGAGTCTTGGACATCACTTGCTGACCGACTTCAACGGTCGCTCGGACTGGGCTCATAGCTAGTGTACAGACCGTCGAAGTGCGCCAGCGACACAGCCGGCCGGCAAGCTGCCCGGCGAACATGACGGTCGCACGACCTTGCCGCGTATACCGGCTGAAAGGAACGACGGATAAGTCCACACCTTGGTGCCCACGAGGGGGTTACCTGGGCCAGGGGGCGTCAAGTCCAGCACGATGGCCGGTGAGGGACGCAAAGGCCAATCCAGCCGAGGGGCCGTCGGCAACTTCCTATGTCGTGCTGACCAGGGTCATTACTCACGATTAGTGTCACCCAACGCACCTTAACTAGTTCAGCTTCGCGCTGAAGGCTTGGTCAGCCGCCGCTTCTGGTTCTCTGTACGTGGATGTCGCTGTGGACGTGTCAAGCCGCCGGCTGGATCGGTGTAAACTCCTGGTTGCAGCTCGTTAGCGGGCTAAGTTTCGCGCGCCTGTACCGCGTCTTTCGAGTTCCACTAGAGAGTGCGCACCGCATGCCGGGAGGGTCCCGGCCGGGGGTTTCCTCGACTGGGTCCGGCATTGCAAGCAGACGCCAGGGCCCGGCTTCAGCTGAAGCCAGGCGAACAACCGACACGAAAAGGACATGGGCTCACTATGGCTGTTGTGACCATGAAACAGCTGCTTGACAGCGGCACCCACTTCGGGCACCAGACCCGTCGTTGGAATCCCAAGATGAAGAGGTTCATTTTCACTGATCGCAACGGCATCTACATCATTGACCTACAGCAGACGCTGACTTTCATCGACAAGGCCTACGAGTTCGTTAAAGAGACTGTCGCCCGCGGTGGCTTAGTTTTGTTCGTTGGCACCAAGAAGCAGGCGCAGGAGTCCGTCGCGGCCGAAGCGACTCGCGTCGGCATGCCGTATGTGAACCAGCGCTGGCTGGGTGGCATGCTCACCAACTTCTCCACCGTGCATAAGCGGTTGCAGCGTCTAAAGGAGCTGGAGGCGATGGAGCAGACTGGTGGTTTCGAGGGTCGTACCAAGAAGGAGATCTTGGGCTTGACCCGGGAAAAGAACAAGCTGGAGCGCAGCCTGGGCGGTATCCGGGATATGGCGAAGGTGCCGTCGGCAATCTGGGTTGTCGACACGAACAAAGAGCACATCGCCGTTGGCGAAGCCCGCAAACTGGGCGTCCCGGTGATTGCGATCCTGGACACTAATTGCGACCCCGACGAGGTCGACTACCCGATCCCGGGCAACGACGACGCGATCCGATCGGCGGAGCTGTTGACTACGGTGATCGCCTCCGCGGTTGCCGAAGGCTTGCAGGTCCGTGCCGGTCTGAGGTGCGGCGATGGCAAGCCCGAAACGGAGGCCGTTGAGCCGCTCCCGGAATGGGAGCAGGAGCTGTTAGCCGGTGCTGGTTCCAGCGCCCTCAACGATTCGGGCGCGGACTTATCAGAAGCCAACCCTACGGAAGCCTGATATGGCGAATTTTACTGTCGCTGATGTCAAGCGGCTTCGCGCGCTAACTGGTGCCGGCATGCTCGACTGCAAGAGTGTGCTGGTCGAAACCGACGGAAACTTCGACAAGGCTGTCGAGTCTCTCCGGATCAAGGGTGCCAAGGACGTTGGCAAGCGTGCCGAACGGGCCACTGCCGAGGGCCTGGTTGCGGCTAAAGATGGTGCGCTTATCGAGTTGAACTGCGAAACGGACTTCGTTGCTAAAAACGCCGAGTTCCAAAAGCTGGCCAACCAAATCGTTGGGGTGGTGGCGGCAGCCAAAATCGTTGACGTCGACGCACTCAAGGGGGCTAGTGTCGGTGATAAGACGGTCGAGCAAGCGATCGCCGAGCTGGCGGCCAAGATTGGCGAGAAACTGAAACTGCGCCGCGCCGCGATCTTCAACGGCACCGTGGCAACCTACCTACACAAGCGCGCGGCTGACTTGCCGCCAGCGGTGGGCGTGCTAGTTGAGTATGGTGCCGGCACCGACGCGGCTAACAGCACAGCGGCGGCACATGCGGCCGCGCTGCAGATCGCCGCGCTCAAGGCGCGTTTCCTGTCCCGCGACGATGTTCCCGAAGACGTCTTGGCTAGTGAACGTCGCATAGCCGAAGAGACCGCTAAAGCTGCGGGCAAGCCGGAGCAGTCGCTGCCCAAGATCGTCGAAGGCCGGCTAAATGGTTTCTTCAAGGATTCCGTGCTGCTCGAACAGCCGTCGGTTTTCGACAACAAGAAGACCGTCAAGGTCCTGCTTGACGAGGCCGGCGTGACGGTGACGCGATTCGTTCGGTTCGAGGTGGGCCAAGCCTAGCTTGGCGGTGAGCGCGAGCGTCTAGCGTTGTTGCTATGCAACGTGTGCACGCTTTCGGTGACGACGCCCTCGGCGATCTCGACGCGGTCGGTCTAGCCGACGCTATCCGAGCCGGTTGGGTCAGCAGAGCCGATGTCATCGAGGCGGCCATTGTGCGGACCGAGGCCGTTAACCCGGCCTTGGGTGGCTTGGCTTATGAGGCGTTTCAGTGGGCTCGGCAGACCGCGTCGAAAGCAGGCAGTGGCTTCTTTAGCGGTGTCCCGACCTTCATCAAGGACAACATCGATGTCGCTGGACAGCCGACGATGCGTGGCAGCGACGCATGGGTGCCCCGAAATGCGTTCGACGACGGAGAGTTCACCCGGCTGTATTTGGCCACCGGACCGGTATCTTTGGGCAAGACGCAGTTGTCAGAATTCGGGTTCAGCGCCTCCGCTGAACATATGCGTCTAGGGCCGGTTCGCAACCCATGGGACACCGACTACACTGCCGGGGCCTCGTCTTCGGGATCGGGTGCGTTCGTCGCCGCCGGTGTAGTCCCGATGGCGCACGCCAACGATGGTGGCGGGTCGATTCGTATTCCGGCCTCCTGCAACGGGCTTGTCGGGCTCAAGCCGTCACGCGGACGATTGCCGCTGGATTCCGAGCTGCGCCGGCTTCCGGTGGGCATCGTAGTCAACGGCGTGCTGACCCGCTCGGTGCGGGACACTGCGGCCTTCTATAGAGAGGCTGAGCGTATTTGGCACAACCCCAAGCTGCCGCCGGTCGGAGACGTCACGCAGCCCGGTCGGCAACGGCTTCGGATTGCCGTGGTGACGCGTTCGGTTCAGCGCGAGTGTAGCCCCGAACTACGCGAGCTCACACTGAAGTCGGCTAGGCTGCTCGAGGAGCTGGGCCATCGCGTCGAACGGGTTGCCGAGCCCCCGGTGCCGCCTAATTTCCCGGACGATTTCCTGCTGTATTGGGGACTGTTGGCGGCGATGCAGGTGCGGACCGGCCGGCTCGCGTTCGGCAACACGTTCGACCGCACCAAGCTGGACAGTTTGACGCTGGGCCTGGATCGCCACGCCAGCCGCAACATGCACCGGCTCCCCAAGGCAATCATGCGTTTGCGTAGGCTGCGGCGTCGCACCGCTGACTTTTTCGCTACCTACGATGTATTACTTACTCCAACGGTCGCTGACGAGACACCGCGGATAGGGTACCTCACTCCCACCGACTATCAGCAGGTGATGGACCGGCTGATGGGCTGGGTCGCTTTCACTCCGTTGCAAAACGTCACTGGGGAGCCGGCGATTTCGCTGCCGTTGGCCCAATCCGCTGATGGTATGCCGGTGGGCATGATGTTCACCGCTGACTTTGGTCAGGAAGCGCAACTATTGGAACTGGCATTTGAACTCGAAGAGGCTCGGCCGTGGGCGCGGATTCAAATTGGCGACTAGCTGTCAGTTGGATCCGAGCTGGTAGAGCATTCGCTTGAACTCACGCTGCTGCGGTGCACCCAGTTTGTCTAAGATGCGGCCATCAGCTATGCGGATCGCACTATCCGCGTGTTTCAACAAGGCGCCCCTCGGACCGGTCAGCGTCGCTAGTAGTGCACACTCGGAGGACGCCAACGCGGGACGTGCCACAACGTCAGTGTCTTCCGGTTTGCGCAGTATGGTATTTATAAATGATATTTATAACCTGTGGTGTGATGCCTGTGTTACGTGACAGTTTGGCGCTCGACAGGCCAGAAGACGTCGACAGCATATGTAGGCAAAAGAATTCGGGAGCGTAAGGCTGAGCCGAACGCATTACGGCGGAAATTTCTGGTCGTACAAGCGGCTCCCGCCCGAGAGGGTAGGTAACGGAGTGGCGCGTCAACACACCGGATATATGTCAACAATGTTGACATATATCCGGTGTGTTGACGCATTTTTTGCGTTACCTCAACATTTTGAGGCGAGATTGTGTCCTTGGGTGCACGCCGGTCGTGGGGTCGATATCCCCAGCAGGGCTATGGAGAAGGCGCATCCTGCAGCAACCTTCGGCTCGCTAACCGCCACCGGCATCAAACAGTCAGATGTCGGAGAATATAGCTATCCAGCAAGCTGGACGCCGGGCTGCTCCGGATCGTCGGTGTGTGTGTTGGTTTTATTCCTGTCGAACCTCGACACCATGGTTGTCAGCGTTGCACAGTGCACCTTACATTTGCGTGTTCGAGTCCACGCAGGCTGCCGTTGCCTGGACGATGACCGGTTACACACTTGCGCGGGCCGCCATGATCCCATGGGCAGGTTGAGTTGCTGACCGATTAGGTTCCAGCAACTATTCATGGGGTCTGTCCTCGTATTCACACTGGGCTCATTGCTGTGCCTCACCTCGTCAAATATCTTTGCACTCATTTCATATTTTCATATTTCTAATAGTTCAGAGACTCGTCAGTGGGATTCTGATTCCGCTTCCCCTAGCCATGTTGACCAGAAACATCGGTCCTAGTCGATTGGGTCCGCTTAATGGGTTGATGAGCATACCGGTGTTGATCGGTCCGGTTGGAGTTCACGGTACTGGACGGCTGGTTGATCTACACCTACAGCTGGCAGTGGATCTTCTGGATCAACCTGCAGATCGACTCGACCGCGTTCTTCTTGGCGGCGTTGTTGTTCCAAAGGAGCATTCGATGCTATCGGCACCGTTTGCCTTTATAGGCATGCTGCTGTTGTTCAGCTTGGCGATGTTCCTTTACGGAGTGTCATCTATTCCGAGTCACGGTTCAATGGCTGATCCCCGCGTGTGGATACCGTAGGGCATCGGTCTGGCGTTGATCACCGGATTCGTTTTCAACTCTATTACTGTCGCGCCGATCATTCGCTGATCGACGTACGGCTGTTCAAGAACCGTGTGGTGATGCTTGCCAACTCGGAGTTGGTATTGCTCACTGTAAACCTTTTCAACATCCTGTTGCTCATCTCTAGCTATTTGTTGCAACAGGTGGAACGCCAAACACCTACCACAGTCCGGTGTGTACTTGATTCGGTAGGAATGCGTGTAGGCTAGCGGCCATGTCCCTCGCCAGAGCCGTCATGGGCAAATACGGCCCCCGTAAGGTCGTGCTGGTACTGCATAACGCTGATTGGCGAGCACCTGGCCATGATAGCCTACGGATCCGCCGGGCAAGCCTAGACTACTTACCGACCTTGCTATAGGGCTTGCGTTCATGGGTATGGACTCCCTCACTTGGGCGGCGGTGCAGACCTTGGTCCCACATCAGGTCACGCGGCGCTCGACGCTAATTAGCGTAAACCAGCAGGCCACTGGGTGCCACGCTGATGTCTATGCTTCTCACCAACCAGTTCAACCGCAGCGAAAATACCTCTGCTGCATACAAATTGGCAGCGTTGCAAACTAACACTGCTAAGCGTGTCGTGCCAGTCTCCCCGTCCACCATGCTGTGGCCAACTTTTGCACTCAACTTCACCAGCAACGTGCTGTATGACCTCTCACAGGCGTACATGACGGTGTTCGTCTTGGCGGCTGTGCCGGCCGGGTCCATCATCAGCCCAGCGGTGTTTTTGTCGAAGGAGCTGGTATGTTAAATGTCAACGTTTACGCATTAATTTGGCTCGCCTTCCAAGGAATCCTGGCAAGCTAATCCTGAGCATGTGTGCCTGGAACGAGACACAAGGAGCCGATATCCCCCTCATTCCATCAGCGGATTGATGTTTGAGTTCTACCGGAAATGGTAATGGACGTTACGGTTAGGTGGTCGCTCGTGCGAGGGGGGTAATAATTGTTGGAAAGAATTGCTCGAGCGATTCAACTGAGAGGTGTTTGAATGAAGTTCACGACTATTCTTATCTTACGAAGGCAGCCATTAAATTGGCGGCCGGAGCGGCCAGGATTGCAGCTTTCGGTGGTTTCACTACGGTGGCTACTGCCGAAATTATCGTAACTCGGAGCTTTGACGCCAGCGAAACGCTGGTTGACGGCCCGCTCGTAACTATCTTTTACCGTCAGCAACCTACTGCCAGCAACGTCATCTCTCCCTGGCTTACACGCTGCAAGGACAGCTTTGGCAGGACGACATAGGATGCGCGAGTGACCAATGGCCTAGTCACTTCCGTTGTTTCCGACTTCAATGTGCGGACTAACGACGATCGGACCTTGAGTGATCAGCGCCTTGTCTACGCCCGACGGTCTTAGTCCCGCGCCGATTAACCAGGGTGGCTAAGCGAACGGTGAAGATTTATTTCGACTTGATTGGGTGCATCCCCGAATGAACGTTGTATACAACGATGGCATGCAGGACATACTCGTCTGGACAAAGAACGGGTCCCCTAAAAGCCTAGCGCCCGATCAGTCACCGAGCCTAATTCGCTGCCGCACAGCTGGACCGGTTATGCACTGTCTGTGCCGCATCCGGGTTCGTCAAAGTGTTTGCGGGAACAAATCTATCGAGCGATCAAGCTCCAGTGCGGCGTCGATGTCCAGACGATACTCTGCATCGGTTCGCGGATAATCCATTGCGGTTGCGGAGGTATCATCGGCCATATAGCCCACACCGTGAACGGTGGTAACCATCGATTCGTGCTCGACTCCAAGCTTAGCTTGCAGTCGTCGCACATGAACGCCTACTGTACGAATACGATCGTTGCAGTCATAGCTCCATATTTCATGCATCAGCCGGGTACGGGTCAATGACCGATCGGGATGCTGCGCAAGGATATTCAATAATTTAAATTCGATGAGTAATCAGGACCGAATCCTTACCTTACAGTGTTCCGCTGTAATTGGTTGGGTGAAGGACGAGATCACCAAAATTTCAGCGTGCAATCCAGGGCACTGCGACGACGTGTGGCCGCGAGCCGCAGACGTGCCTGCAACTCGGTCGCACTGGCCGCAGGCAGCAGCGCATCGTCGAAATGCCAATCGACGTCAACGGGCATGAAGTTAGCTAGGGTCACGGTCGCTACCACCCGCCACAATTAGCGCATGACCCATCAGCAGGCCGGTACACCCGGCGAGCCACCGCCAACTTGTTGCGGGCGTATATGACCGCGACGTCGTCGCCGTAGTCGTCCCTGGTGAAGCGTTCAGTCAGGGATGCTTGGTGGATGGTTTGCGCGAACGAGTTCAGTGTAGGTTCGATCGATTCGAATTCGTCCTTACCCGAAAAAGTAGTAACATATATCGTAGCCATATCCAAACTCCATTAGTGTATGCTATTTAGCTCTGGTCTGTAGGTGTCTTTGAGGAGGTTTCTACTAATGCAGCGTAGGTTACCCAGTTACAGTAGAATTACTCCAAGTTTGGTTTAACGTGTTCGGCGCCTAGCGTGGTGAGCTGAACTCGCTTTTTCGGACATTTGTTCAAGCTGGTAGAAAGTCGATGGGTCCGCCCCGTTTTCGGGCAGGACCCATCCTTCCGTCAAGCTATTTGGTGGGACTGCGGTCACGCTCGGCTGCCTTGACGCTGCCACAGGCGGCCGCTGCTTCGGCTTTCTTTTTCGCCGCGTTGTGTAGTGCCTGCGCCTTGTCTTGCTGAGCCTGGTCCTCGCGAGTGATAGTGATGTCGTCGTAACCCGCCCATAGCTACGGCCTCCTTGAACTTGCCTTTGGTATAGATGTCAATGCCTTGACAGCTTCAGTAGCTAACGTGTTGGTGACATCCGCCATGGTTTTTCTTCTCAACCGACGTGCGGTTCGGGCTAGTCACATTCAATCTCTATCGAGGTGTCGATCGTTCTCTATCGAGGTGTCGATCGTTCCCGTTCTACGGCTTATACGGCGCTTCACGGCTCTCATTCTTAAGACCATGGATTCTGCGCCGCGTTGCAGCGGGTTCCCATACCGGGCGACACCCAAACATCTGATGCTAACCGCAAAGTTGGCTGTTGTGGGTTGGCTTGTCCCTAGACGAACGACGTTGGCATAGGTTGGCAATTGTGCAGATAATGCACCCCGTTCATGCTTGAGTGTGGTGATGGGGCAGGATGTCAAATGCCGTTCCGGATGGTGGCCCGGGGTGGCAATTGTCATGCGAGGAGTCTGATGACGGAGTCCTGGGAGTCTCAAGTCGCCGGCTCGGCGGTTCCCAAGCCACAGCTGATGAGCGCCAATGGTGTGTCGGCTGCTGCAGCGGGCCGTGGAGAACGGCTCAACCATGCTGGTAACCCGGGGCATCGGTCTAAGTATTCGAGGGTGCTGCTTAAACTTGGCGGAGAAATGTTCGGTGGAGGCCAGGTAGGGCTGGATCTCGATGTTGTGGCGCAGGTGGCCCGCCAGATCGCCGAGGTGGTCCGCGGCGGCGTGCAGGTCGCTGTCGTGATCGGCGGTGGCAACTTTTTCCGCGGCGCACAATTGCAACAGCGTGGGATGGAGCGCACGCGTTCGGATTACATGGGCATGCTCGGTACTGTGATGAACAGCCTTGCACTGCAGGACTTCCTGGAAAAAGAAGGCATCGCCACCCGAGTTCAAACTGCGATCACCATGGGCCAGGTGGCTGAGCCTTATCTTCCTTTGCGGGCTGTCCGCCACTTAGAGAAGGGCCGGGTGGTAATTTTCGGTGCAGGCATGGGGCTTCCGTACTTCTCCACTGATACCACGGCAGCGCAGCGGGCACTGGAGATCGGCGCGGACGTTGTGTTGATGGCCAAGGCGGTCGACGGTGTGTTCGTCGAGGATCCGCGGGTCAACCCGGAGGCCGAGCTACTCACCGCGATCAGTCACCGCGAAGTAATCGACCGTGGGCTTCGGGTAGCTGATGCCACAGCGTTCAGTCTTTGTATGGACAATGGCATGCCGATCCTGGTGTTCAATCTGCTGACCAATGGCAATATCGCCCGTGCGGTCGCTGGTGAGAAGATCGGGACGTTGGTTACCACTTAAGGCAAAGACGCCGCGCCGGTGACGATGCAGAGCGCAGCGATGAGGAGGAACGGCGCGAATGATCGATGAAGCTCTTTTCGATGCAGAAGAGAAAATGGAGAAGGCTGTTTCGGTGGCGCGTGAAGATTTGTCGATGATTCGGACCGGCCGCGCCAATCCAGGTATGTTCTCTCGACTCGTCATTGATTATTATGGCTCGGCCACCCCGATCACCCAGCTGGCCAGCATTAATGTACCTGAGGCGAGGCTTGTTGTCATCAAGCCGTATGACGCCATTCAGCTGCATGCCATTGAAACTGCTATTCGTAACTCCGACCTCGGGGTGAACCCTAGTAACGACGGTACCTTGATCCGGGTAGCCGTACCGCAGCTAACCGAGGAACGTCGGCGGGAGTTGGTCAAACAGGCCAAGTGCAAGGGGGAGGACGCCAAAGTCTCGGTACGCAACATCCGTCGCAAAGTGATGGAGGAACTGCATCGCATTCGTAAAGATGGCGAGGCAGGCGAAGATGAGGTCAGCCGGGCGGAAAAGGACCTAGATAAGACCACCCACCAGTACGTTATCCAGATTGACGAACTGGTCAAGCACAAAGAAGGTGAGCTGCTGGAGGTCTAGCGGCCGTTCAGCAGCTAATTCATTCAGGTCCGTGGCTTCCACCGATCCCGGCACAGGCACCCCGCTTGACGAGTCGGTGCCTGGGATCAAGAGGGCTATGCGGCAATCGACTAAGAATACCCCCCGGGCGGGACGTAATCTGCCCGCCGCGATCGCGGTGGGCTTAAGTATTGGTGGTGTTCTCGTCGCAACGCTGGTGTTTGCTCCGCGAATCTGGGTTGTCTTGTGCGCTGGCGCCATTTTCGTTGCTAGCCATGAGGTGGTGCGGCGGCTACGGGAAGCTGGATATGTGATTCCGGCTATCCCGCTGCTCATCGGTGGGCAGTTCACCGTCTGGTTAACTTGGCCGTATCGCACCGTTGGTGCATTGGCTGGCTTCGGTGCGACGGTGGTGGTCTGCATGATTTGGCGGCTTGTCATGCACGACAACAGCAAGCAGCACGAATCTCGGGAAGCTTTGGCAGGTCCGCCGGTGTCAAATTACCTGCGGGACGCGTCGGCCACCGTTTTTTTGGCCGCGTGGGTCCCGTTGTTTGCCTCGTTCGCAGCATTGCTGGTTTATCCGAAGGATGGTGCGGGCCGGGTATTCTGCCTGATGATTGCGGTGGTAGCTTCCGATGTGGGTGGTTACACAGTAGGGGTACTTTTCGGCAAACATCCACTGGTTCCAAGGATTAGCCCGAATAAGTCCTGGGAGGGATTCGCCGGTTCGCTGGTCTGCGGGACCACCGCAACCATCCTGACTGCTACCTTCCTGGCTGGCAAAACACCGTGGGTTGGGGCTTTGCTCAGTTTTGTACTGGTGCTCACCTGCACGCTGGGGGATTTGGTGGAGTCCCAAGTTAAGCGCGACCTCGGCATCAAAGATATGGGCCGGCTGCTACCCGGCCACGGTGGCCTGATGGACCGGCTTGATGGTGTGCTGCCGTCGGCGGTTGTAGCTTGGACCATGCTTACGTTGCTGCCCTGACAAGGCTGGTACCGGACAGATTATGGCCCAAGAGTTGGTGTTCTCTGAGCCGTGTCCAGGCCGACTGCCGTGGCACTTGGCCGACCTCGACGCGGTCGGTCTCACATCGGCCATGGCGGAGCTGAGCCTGCTGGCTTTCCGGGCCAAGCAGCTTGTCCCACGCAAGTACTACGGCCGGCTGCTAGCTGGATCCGTGCCAGATCCGATCTCCCGGCGGCCGTTCGCGATTCGATTGCCGACACTATGTTCCCGACATTGCTCACTGCGGTGGCCGCAGTGACCTGTGATACCGACTAGACGTCGGAAGATGGTGGTGGCGGGTCTTCGATGGCCGCACTTTCGAATCGGTGCTGATGCGTTATCCGCTGCACAATACGCTGTGTATTTCGTCGCAGGTAGGCTGAGGCATGGCCTGTCTGTTCTGTGTCACTGGCTAGGGCGGATTGAGTCGCAACTTGTCGTCAGCGGAGATCCTCGAGTAGGTGCGTGCTATTGCTGCGGTGTTGCGTGACGACTTCGGTGATCGACTGTCGAACGTGGTCTTTCTGGGTATGGGAGAGCCGCTGGCTCACTACGTGAGGATGTTGGCCGCGGTGCGGCGCATCACCGGACCGTTTGGCTTAGGAATCTAGCCCCGATCGGTGACGGTGTACACCGTAGGCTGGCACCGGCTATCCGCAAGTTAGCCGACGAACGGCTCAGGGTAACTCTGGCGTTGCCGCTGTATGTGCCCGACGACGAGCCGCGTGACACCCTGGTTCCGATCAACAACCGATGGAAGATCAGCGAGGTACTTGATACCGTCAACTACTATACCGGAGTGACTGGTTGGCGGGTATCGGCTGAATACTCCTTCAGTCGTGATGTCAGCTACCAAGCTCGGCGGGCCGCGACATACTGACTGGATAGGTGGCTGCATCCTATTCTTTGGTCGTTGGTGCATGTGAACTGATCCCGTTCAACCCGACCTCGGGCAGTGAATGGGACGCCAGCCCTAAGGTGGTGGAGCGAGAGTTCGTCCGTCGGGTTTGGTCGCACCGAGTCTCCTGCGCTGTGTGAGACACCTGAGGTCGGGAGATCAGCCCGGGGTGTGGTCAGCTGGCCACCGAGACGTAGTGGATCCAGTGATTCCAAGCTGTCGCTGTCACGTCTTTAGGAGGTCTTTAGGAGATAGAACCAGCAAATAAGGCGGGTCACGACTATTCGCTTGTTGTCCTCGGTGAAATTTAGTTGCTGTTCTTGCCAGTGCCTTGGTGTTGGGGCTGGCCGCTGTACCCAGTGCGGTGGCTGCCGACGATAGTCTGAACTTCACTGGAACTATCCTCAGCGGTGCTCCGGTTAATGGTGCTTCCCTGTAGGGCAAGCCGGTGGTGTGCTATCCGTTCTGGACGCTGTGGTGCTTGTTTTGCAATCTCGACCATTACCTGGCCTTAAGGCCAGTAATGGTCGAGATTGCAAAACAAGCACCTTCGTTGGTCATCGCGGCATACTCGGCTGTCGGCGCGATGCAGGGCTTCGTCTCTAAGTAACAGGCCGGGCCTGAATTGCACCAACTTAAATTGGGAAGCACAGCTCGATCTGTGTCCGTTACAATATGCCCTGGCAGCTGGTTGTGGGTGTTATATCGCGCGTGCCCAGCTCGACTTGCGTGAACAATCCCACCTCGGCGAGGTTGCAGCAGAACTTGTCTGCCCCGGTGGCGACGCTTAGGTCCTAAGTTCGTGGATCAGGGTCTGGTCGGTTTGGTGTTTGCCGCCGAATTGGTGGCAGCACTCAACTCGTGTGGGTTTGCTATGCTGGCTACTTAACTTTTTGTGATACGCGAGCAGCCGTACAGGGAACGATCGATGGCAACCATCCGGCCGCGTGCTAGCCTCAACGTCCTGGGCCGCACGGTGGCAGCTACCGTCGAGGACGGTACTCGGCTTTAAAGGTATGCGGATTGTTCGGGACGCTGACCATAGCTGCGGGCTCGCTGGCGCAACGTTATTTGATTTGCCATACGCCACGGTGGCGATCGGTGTTGTGTGCTGGTCGCTCTCGGTGTGTGGTTGCTGTCGGGTTGAAAGCTAACGGTGCTGACGCCTCGCTCGTTCGGTGTGTGATGGACTCCGAGCCCGTCCACCGGATGGTGTCGAGACGTATGGCTACGGGGTAAGCGATGCGATCGCCTCGTTGTCGTGCACCATCGGGCCCTTTTTGGCGGTCACCCCCGGCCGGCCTTCGAGGCGGTTTAATCATCGGGAGCGTGGTGATCTACCTCGTCTACGTGGCGAGTCCGACCTTGGTTGTCGGGGTTCTTGCCATCGCGGCCGTGATGGCAAGTTCGCCATTGGTCGAGCTAGTTACGGTTAATCTTGCAGTTAGTCAACCGGATCAGTGGTGCACTGCTGGTGCTAGTCAGGATGCATGTCGGCTACTATTGCCTTTACGAGCTGTGTCTGTTCAGCGCGACCACGGCTGCCCAAGTGCATCCTCATGACGGGGTGATTGCCGTGGCCGGTTACCTGCAAGGTGCGCTGGTAGATCGGTGCATTAGCCGACGACTGGCATCGGCGGCCGTCACGCTACCCCCCCGGACGTCAAAAGCACTATTGTGACACTTGTGTGTGGCGTCTAAATCTAAATGTAATGACACTATAGATAAATAGATAACTGGAATTTCCAGCTCTATGTTGACCCGTCCGGCACGAGTTGAACGTAGTCCCGGCTAGCTGGTGTCATCGATGTGCAGGGTTTGGCCGAGCGGCTGAGTTCTCCACTGGAATCAGCTATCCGGTCTGGCCTTGTTAGTAAGGGCTATCGGTTAGCCACCGAAGAAATCGCCGGCTAGCTGGCAACACGATCCGTTGACGTTCGGCTGTGTGGCTGCGATTTGGATTTCATCGTCAGCGCTCCGCTCGACGAGGTGCCCGCTGACAGCGTGGGCAGCATGGACAGGGTGTTGGTCGCCAAATATGACGGCGGCTACCTGGCGAGTTATTTTTCGGCTGCCGGAGAGGCTGCGGGCTACCCCGTCGAGGCGGCCGTTCGTCGTGAGGGAGCATCGCTGAATACCTGGCTGGTCCGCGCTGCCGCCACAGCTAGTCTAGGGATCGAGTCGGTCCGACGCCGGTTGCTCGGCCATAACCAGACATCACGTCAGTGGCTGGGTGCGTTGACGCCATCTCGACACATCCAACGAGAGCTGCTAGCAGGACCCCTGACGGAGACGACAATATGCTGACGTTTGAAACCTCTAAACCGATCACCGTGCGCATCGAAGACGACGGTGGGTCGATCCGGATATTTGCGACTGAGCATGCCGATACGATCGTCGAGGTGCGCCCTCGTGACCAATCACGTAATTTCGACGTATAGGCGACAGAACACACCCGGGTATGTGCGCGACGGCAAGCTGTTTGTTTTGGTGGCTGAACGTCAAACGTAGCTTGCCACTCTTTCGGGGCGGGGTCATCGACCTTGAAATCGCACTGCCGTCACGGGTGCATGCATCGGTGGCATCTGACGATATGTGTGCTGAAGGTGAATTTCGCCGACTCTAGATTCGTGGCAGCCTGTGGCTACGTCGAAGTCGAGGTGGTCACGGGAAAAAACTAAGGCCGTCAACGCATCTGGGGCCGTTTACCGTGCGTACCGTGCAAGGCAAGCGCGGTAGTGGCAACCATGTCGGGCAAGGTGACGATCAGGGGCCTCGACGATGAGCTGAAGTCCACGGTCGCCAGTGGATAGCTGGTCGTCTAAAGGCTGCGTGTCACTGTTCAAAGTCGCGGACTGCGTCTGAATCGGGGTGGGCCATCGCGGCGGCCGTTTGTGGCCTCCTCCCACCGTATACCAGTAGTGGAGGGGGTGCCGAAGGTACTGCCCGCTCAGGCTGGACATTGTCCACCGTATCGGGCATCGTTACCAATAAATTGCAGCCGTCGGATGGCCCTCAGCCAGGCGACGAAACGTTCGTTTTAGAAGTGCGCAGCGATTTCGAGGATGTCAGCTTTCATCGGGGAAGCTCGGCGCATGACACTGTAGTCGGGTAGTCGGGCAATCGGCCCCAGCTATCTAATCCAACCGCGTCGGCGACCTAGCAGGTCACGGATCAAAACGAAGAACACCAGGGCGGCAAACCCGATGAGATACCAGTTCTCGACATGGCCAATGTGGTTGCCGCGCAGCATCGCCAGCAGCAACCCAATGGCGAACAAACCGACGATGTGCCAGGTGTGGTGGTTGATTCTGCTCCACCCCCACGCCACGGACGGCACTTCAGCAGGGTCGACGCCGGCATTGTGCTCCCCCTCAGTGCTGGCCACAGCGATTCCTCCCGAATCTGATTGGGTGTTGGTGAAAACTCTCCTGAGTATTCTGGCCTACTGGCTTAGGGTACCGCTTAAAATTTATATGTTTTAGTACCGATCGTGGTCCGCTTTCTAGCCTGTCGAGTCAGCGGACGGGCACAATCTTGGGGTGAACAATCCGATCGAGGGGCACGCTGGCGGCCGCCTCCGCGTGCTGGTGTTGGGAAGTACTGGCTCAATTGGCACCCAGGCGCTGGAAGTTATCGCCGCCAATCCGGACCGTTTCGAGGTAGTCGGGCTGGCCGCCGGGGGCGCGCAGCTGGACACGCTGCTGAGGCAGCGCGCCGCGACCGGCGTCACCAATATCGCCATCGCTGACGATCGCGCGGCTCAGCTGGCCGGCGACATCCCTTACCACGGGACCGATGCGGTCACCCGGCTGGTTGAGGAGACTGAGGCTGACGTTGTCCTCAATGCGCTGGTCGGGGCATTGGGTCTGCGACCCACACTGGCTGCACTGCACACGGGCGCGCGATTGGCGTTGGCCAACAAGGAATCGCTGGTAGCTGGCGGTTCGCTGGTGTTGGCCGCGGCGCAGCCAGGCCAGATCGTGCCCGTAGACTCGGAACACTCCGCGCTGGCGCAATGCCTGCGCGGTGGTACCCCCGACGAAGTTGCTAAGTTAGTGCTAACCGCCTCCGGCGGGCCGTTTCGTGGCTGGAACGCCGGCGACTTGGAGCGCGTTACACCCGAGCAGGCGGGCGTCCATCCGACTTGGTCAATGGGGACGATGAACACGCTGAACTCAGCGTCTCTGGTTAACAAGGGGCTCGAGCTCATCGAAGCCAACCTGTTGTTCGGCATTCCCTACGACCGCATTGAGGTGGTTGTGCACCCTCAGTCAATTGTTCATTCGATGGTGACATTCATCGACGGCTCGACGATCGCCCAAGCCAGCCCTCCGGACATGAAGCTACCTATTTCTTTGGCGTTGGGCTGGCCACAGCGGGTGGGTGGCGCTGCTCGAGCCTGTGCTTTCACTACCGCATCTACCTGGGAATTCGAGCCGCTGGACATCGATGTTTTTCCCGCAGTCGAGCTGGCCCGGCACGCTGGACAGATCGGCGGCTGTATGACCGCCATTTACGATGCTGCTAATGAGGAGGCTGCAGAGGCCTTCCTCCAAGGTCGGATCGGCTTCCCCGCCATCGTCGCAACAATCGCGGATGTGTTGCAGCGTGCCGACCAATGGGCTCCCCAATGGGGTGAGGGACCCGCTACTGTGGATGATGTACTCGACGCGCAGCGCTGGGCCCGTGAGCGAGCGTTGTGTGCGGTAGCAACAGCGAGTTCTGGAAAGGTCTCTGACATGGTCTTAGAAAGGTCCTAAAAGGCTCGATGATGTTCGCTCTCGGCATTGTGCTGTTCGCTATCGCCATTCTTATTTCGGTGGCCCTGCACGAATGTGGCCACTTGTGGGTGGCGTGCGCCACTGGCATGAAGGTGCGTCGTTATTTTGTTGGTTTCGGCCCCACCCTCTGGTCGACCCGGCGCGGTGAAACCCAATATGGTATCAAGGCCGTTCCGCTAGGCGGTTTTTGTGATATCGTCGGTATGACCTCGGTTGAGAAGCTGGAGCCTGACGAATCTGACCGAGCAATGTACAAACAAGCGACCTGGAAGCGGGTGGCGGTACTGTTCGCCGGACCTGCTATGAACTTTGTGATCTGCCTGGTGCTGATCTATGGCATCGCGCTGGTCTGGGGGCTACCCAACCTGCACATGCCTACCAGGGCTGTAATCGGTGAAACTGCTTGTGTAGCATCGGAACTGGACCAGGGCAAGCTCGGAAACTGCACTGGCCCAGGTCCGGCGGCGCTGGCCGGACTCCGTGCTGGCGACGTCGTCGTCAAGATCGGTGATACTACGGTGTCGACCTTCGATGACATGGCCGCTGTGGTGCGTAAGTTGCATGGTACGGTGCCGATTGTCTTCGAACGGGACGGCACTGCGATTACTAGCTACGTCGACATCACGCCTACCCAGCGCTATATGTCCAAAGGAAAGGGTAGTCAACTCGAACCAGCCACGGTCGGTGCCATTGGAGTCGGCGCACACCATCTGCTGCCCACGCATTACGGCGTATTCTCCGCTTTGCCCGCCACCGCCGCTTTCGCCGGGGATTTGACCGTCGAGGTGGGCAAGGCTCTGGTCACCATACCGACCAAGCTGGGTGCCTTGGTGCACGCTATCGGTGGTGGACAGCGTGACCCGCAGACGCCGATGAGTGTGGTCGGCGCCAGCATCATCGGCGGCGACACCGTCGATCATGGGCTGTGGGTGGCGTTCTGGTTTTTCTTGGCGCAGCTGAACCTTATTCTGGGTGCCATCAACCTGGTGCCGTTGCTGCCTTTCGATGGCGGCCACATCGCCATTGCCGTATTCGAGAGGATCCGTAACCTCATCCGGTCCGCACGTGGCGTGGTCGTGGCCGCGCCGGTGAACTATCTCAAGCTCATGCCCGCGACCTATGTGGTCTTGGTCTTTGTAGTCGGGTATGTGCTGTTGACCGTGACCGCCGATCTGGTAAACCCAATCAGGCTTTTTCAATAGCCAATAGTGAAAAACGAGAAAGCCAATAGTGAAAACCGAGAAATGGGGAACAGTGAACATGCGTCTGGGCATGCCCGAGGCTCCGGCTCCCGGGCTTGCCCCCCGGCGTATCACGCGTCAATTGATGGTCGGCAACGTTGGGGTCGGTAGTGATCACCAGATCTCCGTGCAGTCGATGTGCATCACCAAGACTCATGACGTCAATGCGACGTTGCAGCAGATTGCGGAGTTGACCACTGCCGGCTGTGACATCGTTCGGGTGGCCTGCCCGCGTCAAGAGGATGCTGACGCACTTGCCGAAATCGCCCGGCACAGCAAGATTCCGGTGATTGTCGACATACATTTCCAGCCGAAATACATCTTTGCCGCCATTGACGCCGGGTGTGCCGCGGTGCGGGTCAACCCCGGCAACATCAAGGAATTCGACGGCCGGGTCGGTGAGGTTGCCAAAGCCGCGGCCGCGGCCGGTATCCCGATCCGCATCGGCGTCAACGCCGGCTCGCTGGATAAACGGTTCATGGACAAGTACGGCAAGGCCACGTCCGAAGCACTGGTGGAGTCTGCGCTGTGGGAGGCATCACTGTTCGAAGAGCACGGCTTCGGCAACATCAAGATCAGCGTCAAGCACCATGACCCCGTCGTGATGGTCGCCGCCTACGAGCAACTGGCCGCCCAGTGCGACTACCCCTTGCACCTCGGTGTCACCGAGGCCGGTCCTGTTTTCCAGGGCACCGTCAAGTCCGCGGTCGCCTTCGGAGCACTTTTGTCGAAGGGCATCGGCGACACCATCCGGGTTTCGCTATCGGCGCCGCCGGTCGAAGAGATCAAGGTTGGCAACCAAATTCTCGAGTCGCTCAACCTTCGGCCACGTTCACACGAGATTGTGTCCTGCCCGTCGTGCGGCCGTGCGCAGGTCGACGTCTACAAGCTGGCCAATGAAGTCAGCGCTGGGTTGGACGGACTCGAGGTGCCGTTGCGGATCGCCGTGATGGGGTGCGTCGTCAACGGGCCTGGTGAGGCCCGCGACGCCGACCTGGGTGTCGCGTCCGGAAACGGCAAGGGCCAGATCTTTGTCAAGGGTGAAGTGATCAAGACCGTACCCGAAGCCCAGATTGTCGAGACGCTGATCGAGGAGGCCATGCGGCTTGTCTCCGAGATGGGGACCGAGAAAGGCAGTGATCACTGTTCAGAAACGACAAGGAGCGGTTCACCGGTTGTGACCGTAAACTGAGGTGGGGCTAGCCTGCTTGACTTGGCTTCGAGTTAGCCTTATAGAGAGTTCGCCAGATATCGGCTACATCCAATATTTCTTTCGTTTTGTCGGTGAGCCACGGGTGTCGGTAGTGTGCTAAGCCACCGCGGTATGGAAGGTATTCGAAGACGACCCGGTCGGATCAGCATGGTCGTGGCCCAGATTGTCAGACCACGGCATCGATCCCCAGTCGATTGGTGGGAAAAAACTGTGGACCCGTCGAGGCGTTGTTCGTCTCTGGTCAGTAAGAACCGAATTGGTGATGCCGATGTGGCGTCGACTCGAGTTGGCCTGGGGTCCGGAGCGTGATGTACGCGAGTACCAACCACTGACGGCCCTCAAGTGCACCCGAACTTCGAGATCAATCCCGCAGTGCGTCAAGTTCGGCCAGAGGAGCGCCGGATGCCTACCTAGTGTCGCCATCGACATGTTCGTCGGCGAAATGGGCGTGGACCCTCGGCTGGGCGACGGTGGTCGCGGTTATCGTCGCCGGGTGGCCAGTCTCATTGCGGCCGGACGTGCGTGGGACCGTTTCGAGTAAGGGCAGGTCGTTTTCAAAGCTGGTGTGGGATCGCAGTCTCCGGCGGTTGGGCAGATTCAAGAGGTGTCTGGATGCATCCGGAGTGGTGTCTGGGCTGGACTTGGGGCTTCAGCGGCACCGCAACGTTGGCTGCTGTGATCGTGGGCTGCGGACGCTTCGCCAGTTTGTATATGGGAGAAAAATTTCAACACTGTGTTGCGTACGGCCCCAGTGGTTTCATCGAGGTCAGCACCGTAGTGACGGTGCTGCTGGGGCTAGACCGTTGCTCCTGAGATCGACGGCAGAGCTTAAAAATTCTGAGAACGGCCCGGTAGGTAACGTAGGTTGGACGTTAGACGAAGTTGCGGATCGGACCACTTAGCCATGACTCGCCGGTCCTGGTCGGGAAGCATCGTCGCATGGTTGTATGGTCTTGTGTCCATGCATGTTGAACTGGTTGGTTTGGTTAGCGGGTATTAGACATATTTATGCACCTCGACCACTACCGCCGCGGGTATGGTAGCGACGCCCTGTAGACGCTGATCAACTGGCTGTTCATCGAAACAGACCGACCGTCGCATCACGATTGACCTAGCCTTTGGACAATGCCGGGGCTATTCAGTGTTACGAATCTGTGGGATTTCGGCGAGTAGGCGTGATGAACTAGTGGTGAAACGCCTCCCGGTGGCAGTCGCGGGACGGTGTGATGATAGGACTGCTGGCATCCGAATATTCCCTAGCTGGTGATCCACCGGGGCTAGTCCGAACTCACCGCCGGTATGTATCTGCGCGGTGATCGACGCACACGGTCGTTGCCGTCGTCCTTCCGTCGTCGATGTGGTACAACCATGCGGTAGGGTTCGGCGGCGTGCGCTGAACGTGCCGACTAATTCGCGCCGCAGGGGCTTGCCGACCCGACGGAGTTCATGAGATAGATAACCCAAGGTGAATTCGACTACTGCAGACAGGACTCGTGGCGGCAGCTTGCGGAGATCTCGACGCGCGGTTGGGGTAAACTAGACGGTGTAGGGCTCTGTTTAGCGAGGGCGTCGCGGGACGCCGAATTCCGTACGGATTTCGCTTTCGTCGTAGGTGCGGTCGGCCGCAATGTCGGCTTCGATAATCCACTCTTTGGTTCCGGGTTGCGACAGCGAGTAAAGCGTCTCATGTAACGATTTCTACTCGTCGGCTCCGACAATAACGGCTGCCGACGCACCGTTCCTTATGATGGTGCTCTGCTCCTGCGGTCCCTATTCAACTTGTCTTTGACCTTAGAAATCGACAATGCTTACATACATACAATACTTAGATAAACTAATTACCACAAGTGTAGGCTGTTACAACGACTGTGAGCTGGTTAATATACGCGTATGTCTCGTATATCGACTCTACGTCCGATAATTGGTGGGTTTCGGTGTGTCGATGCTGTAGTTCAGGTTTCAGTTCTTAACATCAGCGATGATGGTCACAAGAACCTCACCAGGGTCATTCGTTTCGGTAGTGGCGGGTCTGTGCTTTGTCGCAGTTATCGCCGTGTCGGGCTGCACCCCACGGCCCAACGGCCCGGGCCCGGCCGCTGCGAAGTTCTTTGACGCACTGGCCATCGGCGATACCGCGACGGCTGCCCAACTTAGTGACAATCCCAACGAGGCCCATGAAGCGCTCAACGCAGCCTGGGCTGGACTACAAGCTGGCCGCCTGGATGCACAGCTCATCAGTGCGAGATACGTCGAGGACACTGGCACCATTGCTTACCGCTTCACTTGGCACCTGCCGAAGAACCGGACGTGGAGCTATGATGGGCAGCTGAAGATGGTGCGCTACGAGGGGCGCTGGCAGGTTCGGTGGACTGCAACCGGGCTGCATCCCAGATTGGGCGAGCATCAGACGTTTGCTTTGCGCGCGAATCCGCCGCGGCGCGCTTCAGTGAACGAACTCGGGGGCAGCGATGTGTTGGTGCCGGGCTACCTGCACCACTACGCGCTGGACGCCACTTTGGCCGGGTCCAGCCTGATTGGGACGGCACGTGCGGTGGTCGAAGCCTTACACCCTTTTGATGACACCCTCAACGATCCGCAGCTGCTAGCCGAAAAAGCCAGCTCGGTGACGGAGCCACTGAGTTTGGTCACGCTGCGCCCTGATGACAACGACCGGGTCGCTTCGGTGATCGGCAGGCTGCCTGGCGTTGTGGTTACGCTCCAAGCCGACTTACTGCCGACCGACTCGCATTTCGCCCCGTCGGTCATCGCCGAGGTGAAGAAAGCCGTGATCGACGAACTCGACGGTCAGCCGGGTTGGCGAGTGGTCAGTGTCAACCGTAATGGCGTCGACGTCGCGGTGCTGCACGAGGTCGAACCGTCCCCGGCATCGTCGGTCTCGATCACGCTAGACCGGTTCGTGCAGAATGCCGCTCAACACGCGGTAGATAGCCGCGGCGGTAAGGCGATGATAGTCGTACTCAAACCGTCGACTGGGCAGATCCTTGCGATCGCGCAGAATGCGGGGGCAAACGCTGACGGCCCGCTTGCTACTACCGGTCTGTTCCCACCTGGGTCGACCTTCAAGATGGTCACCGCCGGCGCGGCCATCGACCGGGATATGTCTACCCCCAATACGATGTTAGGTTGCCCTGGCCGCATTGACATTGGGCACCGCACTATCCTCAACTACGGGGGTTTTGATCTTGGCGTGGTGCCGATGTCACGTGCATTCGCCAGTTCCTGCAACACCACGTTCGCCGAATTAAGCAGCAGGATGCCACCCCGCGGTCTGACACAGGCCGCCAACCAGTACGGGATCGGGCTTGACTATCAGGTGGACGGCATCGCCACGGTAACCGGGTCGGTGCCGCCAACGGTGGACCTGGCTGAGCGCACCGAGGACGGCTTCGGTCAAGGCCGGGTGCTGGTCAGTCCGTTCGGGATGTCCTTGGTGGCGGCCACCGTAGCTGCTGGCAAAACCCCGGTTCCGCAGCTGATCGTCGGACGGCCAACGAGAGTCGAAGGAGACAGCACGCCGATCCTCCCGAAGGTGATCGATTCGCTGCGACCGATGATGCGGCTGGTGGTGACTAACGGGACCGCTAAAGAGATCGCCGGCTGTTGCGGTGCGATCTTCGGGAAGACCGGTGAAGCTGAGTTCGTAGGCGGATCGCATTCCTGGTTTGTCGGATATCGCGGCGATCTGGCGTTTGCAGCGCTGATCGTGGGGGGCGGAAGCTCGGAATACGCGGTCCGGATGACCAAAGTCATGTTCGAATCGTTGCCGCCAGACTACCTGACCTAGCGCGATTAGCGGCGCTTTCGGCGCGCCTCGGCATCCAGCCTGCGTCACCAAACCGGTGCGCAGACATACGGCGCAAGGTTTGTTTGCCTGGTTTGCTCCCAGCTACTGCGGGACTGGCAGGTGGCCTTCACCTCACACCGTTGATGTGGCGCGCATCGTCGCTGAAAGAATCGTGTGACTAAGCTTGCGGCATGCCTGCCCGCACCGCGCTTTCGCCCGGCTTTTTGTCCCCGACCCTGCCGGTGCCCGCATGGATTCCGCGCCCCGAATACGTCGGCAAGCCGACCGCACAGGAGGGCAGCGAGTCTTGGGTGCAGACGCCGGAGGTGGTCGAGAAGATGCGTGTCGCCGGCCGGATAGCGGCTGGTGCGTTGACTGAGGCCGGCAAGGCAGTCGCACCCGGAGTGACGACCGACGAGCTGGATCGGATTGTCCATGAATACATGGTCAACCACGGTGCCTACCCGTCAACGCTCGGCTACAAGGGCTACCCGAAGTCGTGCTGTACGTCGCTCAACGAGGTCATCTGTCACGGCATTCCAGACTCGACGGTGATCGCTGACGGTGACATCGTCAACATTGATGTCACTGCCTATATCGATGGCGTGCACGGCGACACTAATGCGACTTTTCTGTCCGGCGATGTCTCCGAATCCCATCGGCTACTCGTTGAGCGAACGCGTGAGGCGACGATGCGAGCGATCAACGCCGTCAAACCTGGGCGTGCGTTGTCCATCATTGGTCGGGTCATCGAGTCCTATGCAAACCGGTTCGGGTACAACGTTGTTCGTCACTTCACTGGTCATGGCATCGGTACCACGTTTCACAATGGGCTGGTTGTTTTGCATTACGACCAGCCCTTTGTCACGACAATCATGCAGCCGGGGATGACATTCACCATCGAGCCAATGATCAACCTGGGAACGCTAGATTATGAAGTCTGGGACGACGGCTGGACAGTGGTTACCAAGGACCGCAAATGGACAGCACAGTTTGAGCACACGTTGTTGGTGACCGACACCGGCGTCGAGATACTCACCGTGCAGTGATCTGGCCGGGTAATCGCGCCTCGACCTGGGTATTTGGTCGTTGATATGCATGATTGCCCCACCGCCGCGGCGACTGTTGGTGCACGTGCAACTCGGTGATGTGCTGTATCCGTAACAGCTTGGTAAATACTGACTTAACTTATTTAATGGTAGGTAACTTAGGCGCATCCGGAACTGGCAGTGGTTGAGACAACTCGCGGAAATGGTGATTAAACAAGCTGATTGGCTATATCGCGTGTTTGACGGATATTTCGGTCCCGGTCTTTATAGCCGGTCTGGAGGCGGGTGTCATGGTCGTGGTACGCAGCGCGGGCCTGTTCCCCTGTGAAGCGGTGTGCGAGCGCCTACATACCGCTTCGCTGTGGACCTGTCGTTATTGGCTCTGACCCGCGACTGACTGGCCAAGTCGGTGGTCGAGCATCCTTGATGCCCTGGGGATCGCCTGGGCGGTGGTGGTCAGCGACCGTGTCGGCGGTGAAGCTCGCCTGGGAGGAGTTGGCGGCGCTCAGGTTAGGTCGGCCGTTGGTCTCGCCGCTATCCATCGCGGACATCCGCTGGTGGCTGACCTCAACGGCGTGGTTCGCGATGGAGACTGTCCGCCGGTGGAGATTGCTACCACCGTGCTGGTCAGTTTTCCTGACGCTCGGGCAGATGATAGGTAGACAGGCCCGTGGTTCAGTCCACGCCGATTACCGCATGGTGGACCTGCTGGGTTGACGCAACGCCCAGGAGTTGTGGACGCAGCGATCATATTGTGCACCAGCACCTGGTAGCGTCGCCACATCTATCTCTGGCTGCAGGCCGCAGGATAGATCTGCGGTCTTCGCGCGATACGCGCCGAACATAATTCCTACAAGCTATTTGACTACTGCAGCTGCGCGCTGACCACCGTACATGGGTGCTGGGAACCGCAGTTGCGCTACGCTAGTCGTCGGCGGCGATGTCAACGTGTACCACGCGGTGGCCGCCTTGATCGCGGCAGTGTTATATGAGATAGAGCGAAAATTGCAGCCACCCGAGGCCGGCGCTGGCCATGCCGACGACGTTTCCGGCGCGGAACAGCTGCCAGCTACGCTGGCTGAGACCGCCGCCACGTGGTCGCACAATAACTGAACAAATCCAACGCGGTGGTCATCGATTCGGAGAGGGGTACGTGGATTTGAGCGGCTCGAGACCAGTAGTGGGTTTGACAGCCTACCTGGAGCAGGTGCACACTGGGCTCTGGGACGTCCCTGCAGGTTATCTCCCGGCCGATTACTTTCAAGGCGTCGCCATGGCCGGCGGTATCGCGGTGCTGCTGCCGCCGCAGCCGGTCGATCCCGAGATCGCTGGCCTCGCACTCGATGGCCTGGACGGTCTGGTGATCACCGGTGGTTATGATGTCGATCCCGCTACCTATGGCCAGAGACCGCATCCGAGCACCGACGAGCCCCGTACTACCCGAGACTCCTGGGAATTCGCGCTGTTCGAGGCTGCGCTGCAGCGCGGGCTGCCGGTGCTAGGTATTTGCCGTGGCGCGCAGCTGCTTAATATCGCGCTGGGCGGCACGCTGCATCAGCACCTGCCTGAAGTGATCGGTCATAGCAAGCATTGGGTGGGCAATGCGGTGTTTAACAACTTGCTGGTTCGCACTGTGCCGGGTACTCGGTTGGCAGCTGTGCTGGGCGAGTTCGTCGAAGCGCGGTGCTACCACCATCAATCCATCGACAAGCTCGGTGACGGCTTGGTGGTCAGTGCATGGGACGCTGATGGCGTGGTCGAGGCGGTAGAGTTACCGGGGGATGCTTTTGTGCTTGGTGTGCAATGGCATCCGGAGAAGGCCCTGAGTGACCTGCGGCTGTTCACCGCGATAGTCGATGCTGCGTGCCGCTACGCTAATAGCAGATGCGTAGAGTACAGCTGACCAAAAAATTGTGTTCATTGCGATCTGAGAGGGAAGGTCTAGTGGTAGCAGTCAATCCTACCCGGAGGCTCTATTTCCTACCTCGTTGCCAAGGTCGGGTACTGGTTATGTTGCAGGAGCCGTTCGCTGAGGTTGGACAACGATGGTATGGCAGGACTTGCCGAAGTATTTGAGCATGCCGAAATCTCAGCAGCAGGCAAGAGGTTGCAAAACGAGTGTCCAGACTACCATTTCGGCTGGGGCGCACGCGACGTGAAAACCGATGAATCGCGCCGATTCTGACTGGCTTATATTATACTCGGTCGTCTGTACCCCCTGTTGCCGTTCTAGACGGCGACATCGCCGATGCCGGGGTAGGTACCGCGGGTTAACATTCGGCCCGAACAGTCCGATGGACACGGTCTGATCGCGGCTTTACACTTGCTTACTCAGCTGTCCAGTAGCTCGCGCCAGGTGTCAGTTACGTCGACTGCGGCGCTGGGGTTGAGTGTGTAGGTAGCGCATTCGCGGCTCTCCGGCGACCACCCGTATTCCTTCGTGCACTAGTCGGGTCGGCGTTGACGTCGATGCTTGAGTCGTTGGGGACGTTAAGGACGCCATGGTTGGCGGTCACCAGCAGCACTGCATTCCGGGGCAGCACCTCAGTCAGGTGGGTCAGCAATCCATTGACGTGGGCCGCTGCGTCGTGCCATTGGTAAGAACCGATACCGAACGCATGAGCTGCGGTGTCTAGTTCGGTAATATATAGCCATAGACCAGACCCGTCCCTGCGCGAAACCTCGTCGGCCAACTGCTGGGTGTAGTCCTCGGTCATGTTTGTGAGAACAAACCGCACATCGCGATATGCTGCGTAGGTCAATCCATTGCCGAGAAACCTCTCAGGCCAGCACCGTGACGCGACCGACTCGGTTGACCTGATTGACATGGCACAACCAATTTGTCAACGTCAGTTTGTCGAGTGCACTCGGAACCCCTAGCAGCGCAGCCGCAGCGGGCAGTACATCGCAGATTGATTCGGAACTGGACTAGGTATATGGGCCCGCCCTAGCCTGTTGGCAGATCGCATGTGGCTCGACGTGGGTCAGCCGTTGGCCCAGACATCCACATGCACAGGTCGGAGTGTCACGCCGGTGATTGCATATCTGGCGCGGACGGCCAAGGGATCAGGTTGCGCTTTCGGGTGAGGACCACCGTTCTTCGATACGGCCGTAGCGCCAGACCAGTAGCATCGTAGCCTAGGTGACGACAACATACCGACCACCCAATAGCCGATCGTGTTGCGGTCAAGGCCATTGACACATTTACAAAACCCTCCCTGCTAGCCGAACGGGTCGGCGAACAGGCTGAATAATTCGACGTTGATGATCCGCAGGGCGACAGCCGCCAACAGTACGGTGATGGTGATGTTGTAGTAGATAATTTGTGTATCGGATTGGCAAAAGCCCAACCGTAGGCAAAGTTCATAAACCAGCCCACCGATGTTGTCCAGCAGACACATGCCGGCGGTGAACGGTACGCGCAGGTGCAGAATAGCATGCCACGATAGTCCGTTGGCTGCGGTGGCCCCTGCCATGACCAGCGGAGCGATTTCGGTGGCGGTATTGAAACCAGCTCAAACAACAATTCGATCGGGTACAGCGTGCCAGGACTTGCTGATTGCTGTAGTCCAGCGTCCGACAAAACGGTTGATCAGTACTCGATTGTCCAACTGTTGTTCCAGCTTAGCTTCGTCGTAGCTGCTTGCGGCGCAACTGTGCTAATTACCCTCCGCCAGCATGCCGATCAGTATGATGACGTCGAGGAGCGCGATGCGGTAGAGGAGCATCCTTGAGGCGTTGTTGTCAACCAGCGCTGTGCAATGGTGCAGCGACGAGGAGTTATCCTTAACCGGTCCGACGATGGTTTTACCTCCGGTTGCTAGCAGCACCGCCATCCTGAAAACCATTGTGACGTGGCCCAGCAGCACCGATCCGACACCAGGGGACGTTTCCCATCGTTCATCAGCTTGCGGATGGTGGTGTAGATCGCCGTAATATGTTCGGTGCCGAACGCGTACCGCAAGCCCAAGGTGTAATGCCGTCAACTTGATATCGATACTAAATATCTTGCCGCCCAAGGAGAACTGTGCTGACTGGACGAAGCACTCCACAGTGGTCCAGCCAACCAGGTGCAGCGAGCACGATAACCACCAACATCAATTCCAGCCGTCGGCCATTCTGTTGGCGCTATGAAGCCATGTGCTGTGCAGAACCGTGATGACCACGATGGGCTTTTATCGAACTCCTTACCGATCATGTCGGTCCTTCTAACGTAGGTCGGGCAAAACGCAACAGCCACCACTGTGCAGTTGAGTCACCGGCTCTATGCAAGTGGATTACAGGAGTCACGCCGTTCCCTATTGCGGCTGAAAATTGGCGATCCCAGGTATCGGGGCTGATTCTGGCCAGGTGACGCCCAAGTCGTCGGCTCTGGACCCGGCTGTTACCAACGGATTAGGTGTATTCGCCATCCGCAGCGTCGTTAAGGTCAGCGCGGACCGACTAGCGCTTTTTTCGACTCCTTCGGGCAGCGCAGGATGGATCCAGTATTGGCCACATGCTATTTGGTGCACGGTTAGCCCCGCAGTTCATAGCTTGAGTCAGCGGTTGTGTGATAGGGGATTCCTGGTAGCCCAGGATGTGTACACCCAGCAGGCGCCGGCTGCCGTGCTGGGTGATGAGCGTAATAAGTCCGGTGGCGTCTTCTATGGCCTAGCCGTACGCGAAGTTGCCGTAGTCCTTTACCCTGATGGAAATATCGAGTGAACTTGCGAAAGCTTGATTTTCGGTCAACAAGATAGCATCCAATGGGTATTGGTAAATACTACCTAAGGTACGTTCCGGAGGTTGGTCACAGCCATCGACCAAGTGGCGTAACAATCGCACCAGAGATTGTGCGCCAAGATGTGGGCTTTGTGGTTGGCAGCATGCTTGAGAAGATGTGGAGCGAGACATCCTTGAGAGCTAAAACGCGATGTGCGGAAGTACTTGATATTCGTCGACTACCACACGACTGTCCTCGATTTCGATACTGTTCTGCTAGTCGTCAAGGCGATTGGCATTGGACGCCTTGCTGATCGCCACCAGCATTAGGTCGGCGTGCAACTCGCAACCATCGTCGAGCGTCACGATGACGCCGGAGCTACGATTCTGTGTCCTTAAGCTGTTAAGATAGGTGTGCAGTTCCCATGTGCTCAAAGCGGTGCGGGTGAACCGTTCGCAGATAGTGTCATTGTAGTGCCGAAGCAATGTGCCGTCCCGGATCACCGGGATGACCTGTACCCCCAAGAGTGGAGAAGATGTGCGCGAATTCTGCTGCAAAAAATCCTCTTTCGATGATCACGGTATGTTCGGGCAACTCAGATATCTGCATGACGTTATCGCTGGTGTGATACTTTGAAGTCGGATGCAAAGATGGCCGGCGGAACCACTAGCCGCGGTCCCGCTACGATTACCACTTGTTCGTCGGTGAATTCTTCACCAGCTTCGGTGCTCAGCAGATAAAACCCGTAGGCTTTAACGGTTCCGAACCTGGTGTTCTGGTGGTATGCGTCGGATATTAGGTGCTTACTGTCGATAGTGGTAGTACTCGCTGCTGAACCTGATTGGATCGATCCTTCCGAAGATGCGTGGGACGATATATTCTCAGCGCACCCGGTAGATACGTGTATCGATATCATATCATGCCGAACGTCTGATAAAATTGAAGTTTTTGGCAGTAGAGACGAACATCTTCGTAGGTATGCATCCGGAGTTCAGGAAAGTCCCCATGAAGTCCTGTTCGCAGATTGCTTTCCGCTTGTTCGGCATATCGATCTGCTGGAATGCTTTTCCCGAACTTGTTCCGATTACAGCGATGTTGTAATTCCTATTTTTTGCTTACCCTTTCCGTAACGATGCTGAGATCGATGGTGATGACCCGCTGCACTCAGCTTCGCCGCGCTTGCGCTCATCACTGGTGTCGGTGTTGTCCCATAGTTTGAGATAAGAAGTCCGTTTGGTGATAGGACATCTGGCTCCGTTGCGGAAGTGACAGGAAAACTTTGCGTTTGGCATCTACTGCAGGAACGACGGTACTACGGTTGTCCATACAATCACCTACCAGGCGATCTGGGCAGTGTCGAAAACCGCGTAGCCGTATTGCAGGGCCGTCAGGACACTACTTTCGTTTACGCTATGATCCCAACTAAAAATTAAGTCGGTTACCCTGACGTCGAGAGACTGCAATGCAGCAGTGCCTGTCCGAGGCGCATGGTATTTGAATCAGCCGAAGGTAATCGGGAAGCCTTCCAGCGACTTCCATTGCAGATTATAGTCGAACTCCCCGATCGTACTATCGGTGCAGGATGTACCCGTAACCATCATTACCCTGCAACGGAATACACCGTTTGTGCACAGTCTCGATAGCGGCGTGATTGCTGCCGCGGCCATGCCCAGATGCAGAACCTCCGGGCCCTGGCAATCCAACCACGGGCTACTAAGGACTAGGATCCCACTGCTCACACGCGGGTGCACCACTCCGGTGCAACTTATCCAGCAGGAGCTCCACGATGAGTCCATCGGTGTAATGACTGCACGCCAGCACTTTGGCTGAAAGGTTCTGCTTGCCGATGACTGACAGGGTGTGTTCGAGTTCAGCGTCGTAGTTGCGACATGTTGGTGATGAAGTGCGGAGTTTGGCCTAAGCTATCATCCCCGGCTGCACTTGTATCGGTCTAGCGCATGAGAATGTTAGCCGAGGTTGGTGAAATGATTGGCCAGCTCGGTGTGGAAGAAGTAATCGGTGTATCCGTGCACCACAGAGACCGCATGCGCCGCCTTCGGCTCCCCCCAACGGATCAGGGTTGCGACGATGTCTCCCTCCCGTCGGTATTGATTCTGAGCGGGATTGTGTACTGCTAATAACTGGGCAGAACATCGGGATTCCAGCTGGTCACGAGGTGAGCTTAGTAGTGTGGTGACAGATTGTGTGCGATGGTTAGCTCGGGTTGGTTCTGTGGCGCCGCTTTGGGGTAGGCCCGGTCGCGATAACCTGGGGACTGGCATCGCCGAGTAAGTCTTGCTAAAACGAAGGATCAACGATACGGGTGTCAGAGCTAGCCAGCACCAGCGTTGTGCTCGTTGGTGCCGGAAAAATGAGGGCCACGCTGAGTGCGTTGCTAGAGCGGCTAGAGCCGGACTGGTTGATTACCTTGATCGAGTCGCTGGATGTGGTTGCCGCCGAACGCAGCAGCTTCTTGGAACAATGCCGGCCTCAGACTCTCCGCACTATGAGTTTAGAATTATACCTCACAAAACTCTTCCGGTGCTATCGACATCACTAAAGCGATGCATATCAACAAACAATTCCAGGTGGTTAGCCAGTTCTGGGCGTAGGCCGCCGAAAATACCATCCTGATCGACGTACGTAGTTTCCTCAACCGCATTCCGCACGTGAGTTTCGTCCACGGAACTGAGCGTGTCTATTACCCGCGGCGCTGACAGCAGGTGCTGGCTGCTAACCTGTTGTTCGTCCGTACTGAGCTGATTTAGGACCCCGGCCAGTTCGCTCTTCCTGCAACCGTTGGTGGCCGCCAAAATGGACTTCTCTGAGCTGATTGCGCTGCACTAGGCTCAGGATGGCACGGATGTCCATTTCGGTTCACTCTCCTGACAGCTCATCGTTTTTTGCGTGCGCAACGGCACAATCACGCTGTTTGGTCACGAAGTGCGCAACCTATCTCGTCAGTTCGACGGCAGCTGGACGCTAACTGTCAGCAACTGCCGGGCTGGCGAAAGGAACAAGTTGAACACCAAATTTGTCTTTATCGGAGTTGGCGGTAATATCCTGTAGTTGCTGTAAAAGTCCCGCATCGATGAGGTCAAGGGGTTAGCTGGCTTTCCGATCGGTGGCCGGTTTCTGCGCACCGACAGCCCTGTATTCACCGCTGCGCATCGGGCCAGAGTATATGGCCTTCAGGAGCCTGGTGCGCCATCTTTTGGGGCGCTGCATCTGGACCAACGGTTGGTCAACGGCAAGTAGTGGCTGGTGTTCGGTCCGTATGTCAGTTGATCACTAAAATTCTTGAAAAAATCACTTTACCGACCTGCCCCGCTCGATCAAACCTGACAACTTGTTGTTAATTCTCCACGTTGGTATCATAGATATCACTCTGCTTGACTATACTGATCAGCCAAAAACAATCATCGAACTCGATCGTGTCCGTATTATGTTCTAATTCGATTCCAGTGCAATGGATTGAGACTGTTTTCTTACGGTACCTGGTCAACGCGTGCGGATGATCCGGTTAGATAGGTGTAAAGGCTGAATAATCGAATTCAGCACCTCTGTGCTGGGATCCGTCGACAGTAGCATCGCGCCTTGCTGTTGGGTGGATTCCCGGGAGCAGTCGACCGCAGCGTAGGACATACTCAACGTGCTTGCGTGTTGTTTTGCCAAGCGGTATCAGGCTCGGTTATCTACATGTCAAGGACATGGTGTAGTCACTGGGGGTCGAACTATCTCATGAGTTCGAATTGATCGACGAGGTGTGGTTATGGAGCGTTATAGCTGTAAGGCTGTGTGACCTATGACTGAAGCTTTGCTTAGCATTTGGGCTAAAAACTTTGACGCTCAGATTCATTACGAGCTACTCAATTTGCGGGTGGAGTTTTTCGTCGTAGAACAGGTGTACTCGTATCCGGAGCTAGATGGTCGTGACTGGCTAGTCTAAACTCGGCACTTCTGGTTGGCACCGGCCGACGGCGAGGTGGATCTGCACGCTGCGGCTGATGGAGGAACACTCCGGAGGCGAAAAAGCGTTTCGGATTGTCCTGTGTGCACGAAACGTAACGTACGTAGTCGGGGGCACGCCACGCTGCGCGCTCCGCGGCGGTGAGTACGTGTTTTCATCCGGGGTGCTGGCCTGTGCTTACAGGTGGTGTGTTGTATGTCGATGAGGTCAACCTGCTCCACGATCATCTGGTTGACGTGCTTTTCTACGCTGCGGCGATGGGATGAGTACACATCGAGCGTGACGGCATCTCCTACTCGCATGAGGATCGTTTCGTGTTGATCGGCATGATGAATCCGGAGGAGAGTCAACTGTGTCCGGAACTGCTGGATCGGTTCGTCCTCGACGTGTACGTGAACGTGTCGTGTGACGTCGACGCTCACGGTTTACATGCTCGCCACTTTGCTTTTCGCCACCGGAGTGGGCCGCTGCGGTCGGAGCCAGGCGACGTACGCCGTGCCATCCGTCAGGGTCGCGAGGGCAAACTGGGTGATCTTCGTTGTCTACGCTTCATGCTCGATGGCTGCCCGGAGTCGCATGGCCGTGGTCAGCGGAGCCACCCTGTAGCTGCTGCGCGACGTCTACCAAAGGTGCTACACGGTCGAGGTGATCACCTTCGGTCAGCACTAAGCGAAATTGCTTCCTCCGCTGACATTGTCAGTGTATATCTCCTGTACTCCGGCTAGCCCAACTTGACACAGGCGGCAAAATAGCGCTCGCTAAAGGTCTGTTGGCGTTGCGTGAGTTGGTTATATGGGAAAGGTGTGTGAACGGGGACAACGTCGTACTCACCAACGGTTGGGCTGCTTTAGGGCCAGACACGTTGGTCCGCAGTCGAATCACGGCGTACCAGCTGGCAGCTGAGGATGCGTCCGTGGTAGTGGACTGCGAGACGTCGTATATGCGGCTGGAGCTGGCTGGCCAACTGGCCTGCCAACTCGAGGCACCGACGGTGCTGCTCGAACAACTAAATGCTTTTATTATTCTGATGTACGTTGTGCGCAGGGTGACCGAAGTCGGTAAACGCTTATTTCACAGGGGTATGGGCTCCAAGCAACCGGCGATAATATCGGCTCCGTGCTCGGTGCAACACATTCATACTAGCATCCATACCGGTGCGGGCAAGGGACAAATCGACGGCAGTGTTTGGAATGTTCTTGTGTTCCTAGATATAGTGGACTGGACTTCGTTGTCTTCCAGTTCGTTAAGAGCGTCAAGGGAAAAGTCAGTGAAGAGCCGGCTTTTCGTCAGTTTGATCAGTTGCACGACCAGAACGGGGTCGATGGGGCCGTCGAATGGCATAAAATTGAGTGCCGGCCGGTTCTGGACGCGTACGTTGTGCAAGGCGGGCAGCGACCGCGATCACGCGGAGGCCGCAACGGATGGCTTGACAAAGCAATGGTTTCTATGGGCTGGGATTGAGTCCACCTATCTGCTGAACTGGGGTTGGGTCGACGTAGACGATGTGGTGGACGTTTTGTTGGTCTGGCCTGGTCAGCAGCATGTGGTGATCATCGCACGTGATGTTCCGCCACTGTTTGTCGAGTCTGCTGATTTAGCGACCGGGATTACCTAAAGTGAAAAACCGGATGGAAGCAGGACGTTTGTGGCATTGGGTCACAAAGCGGCGCCAGTACCGGAGGTGGTTGTCGCCTCCCCGCATTAGGCAGTGGAGATATCACGGTTGCAACGGTTTTGATCGGAACACTGCGGAAGACAGGTCATATTGTCGCGCCGTTTGAGGTGGGTTTGGATTGGCTACCACACTGTGGCCGCGTCCCGCCTCGGCCACAATGCTGGTCCCGGTATTGGTGGATGAGCAGTTCATTGTCCCGTTGTATGCGCACAGCGCTGCTGGCGCTTACATCGTTGTGATCGAAAGTGTGATGGTTTTGTTCTACGGAAGCATTGTGTTAGCCGCGGCGTACGCTGCGGCTAACACAATGCTTCCGGGGGTCCACTGCACACGTAATCGGTCTGCTGGGTGCCCTGGTTATCCTGGTGATCGATGGGTGCGGCCAGAGCCACAGCATTGCTGCTTTCCTGCAAGGCTTGTCCACGTTAAATAATGCTAACCAGGCTTGCCAGTGTGATTCTAAATCGGTATTGAGTCGGCCAGGCCACGAGCAGGTGCTGCGACAGGCATCTGAGCAGGTCGGTGTCGCGGTGCTGGGCACCACTCTGCTTTTTACTGAATTAGAGCTGCCGACAAGACATCTGTGTCATGAAACCATCGCAGAGTACGAGCGTCATGCGTACGTCGCGGTCGAGGAAATGACGGTCTTGGTCGCTGTGTTTGCCGCCGCCAGGTGCTGGGCTGCTGATCGGCGGCAAGGTTGTTGGGCGTGGTGCTGAGATCGGCGGGTGCGCCATCGTGGCAATGGCAACGGGAAGGTATTCAATTTCGGCTACCCAGAGCACGCCGAATTGTTGCGGGCTACTGGCGTTGAAGTGGTCGAATTCGATCCGCTCAGTGATTCGTTGCAGGACAGCATGGACGCGGTGCTGCTGGCACGGCGGGATCCCGAATAATTCACTGCGTAGCTTGCTGCCAACGATGTCGGCCGTCGCTAAAATAAAGGCACTGGCGATCGTTGGCACACTGGTGCATGCCGGATGCGCGGGGCTGATCTATATCTACATGGTCTTCGACCTTGACGGACACCTGATGTGCGGTGTGTTGACCGGATCGGCGTAGTTCACTCGGCGCCTGCAATTGGTATACGGCCACGCCGTGGCGGTGGCCTAATCGGCGCTGTATTAGGTTGTTCAGCGAGTGATTGGAGATGAATTTCACCGAATTGCAGTCACATTTGTCGATAGCTAGGCTAGCGTGGGTTTTTTGGACTCGCGATGTAGGCGGTGAGTACGGCACTTTGCATGCTGACGTCGTGGACTCCGGCATGCACGCCTCGTATCTGAACACCCATCCGGTTGCTACGCTGGCCGTGGTGGAGCGGTTTTTTGCACACACTGTCGCTAATCGAAAGTAACGTTGCTGGAAAGGTTGGCGATCAACCCCGGATCTTAAGCTTTGGTAGGTGACTGAGAACGCTTACCTGGCAGGGTTGCGGCTGGCAGGTAAGGAAGGTGGTGATCGGTGGAGGCACGATTGCTCAGCGCCAGTTACCTTTGCTCATCACCAGCGGCGCCGACATGCACATCATTTCCCGTACCGCGATCACGCCGTCAAGGCAATGAACGGAATCACTATTGTCGGCGCGGGAATACCGCGATGGCTCCCTTGACGACGCCTGGTCCGCGATCGCGGCTACTCGGTGACGTACAGGTGAATGAGGCGGTGGTCGCTGAGATCGATCGTTGTCGAATCTTTTGCTTCCACGCCGATATTGCTGTCGAAGGGACCGCGGTGACGCGGGTGTCGTTCAGCTACGTGAGGTTGTCGGTAGATTTTTCGGTTGGTGGCGAGCACCGTCGGTCGGTAGCGATCCGGTCGGCCATTCGCTGAGGTGTGCAAACGACGCCTGCTTTCCCTCGAAGACTTTGCAGGCTCCGCCGACGTCGTGCACGTTGGGTCGGCAGTGGTCCTGGTTATCCCTGAGTTGATCATCGTGCTTGGCCGCCGTTTATTGACCCGGGTCCGATTTTGTGGTCACTGATCGACTTGCTCCGCCCGAATTGCTCGCCGAGCTGTCGCCCTGTACGTGTTAAGTTATAGATACTGCCAAATATTTCGTACGGCCGAGCCATGGCCCAGGAAGCAATCAATGACGTCATGATCGAACGGGTCCGATCCGGGCGTTTTGTGGTCCGCCTCAAAGGCACCCTGTCTTCGCTCGCGGTTATGAGGTTATGAGGAAGTCTCGGTGACTGTGGTGCCCGGTGTGACCAGTGCCATAGTGGTGCCCGCATTGGTCGGCGTTTCCGGTCACTCACCGGGCGATAAATCACGAATTTGTAGTCTTCAGCGGGCATCTCGCGCCCAGTCATCCCGAAATCGGTTTAGTGAAATTGGAATGCATTGGCTGCATTATCGGGTATTATAGTTTTTGTTGATACCGGTGGAACGGATCACACTTTTCGTCGATGCTGTGCTCAAGGGCGACCGACCTGTGGATGCGCCGGTGCTGGTAGTTCAAATTGGCACGACGGCTCGTTCAACAGACATTGCGGGCTACCCTTGCCGACACGCCGGAAAAGGGCCGGAAAAGGTCCGTGCAGAAGGGATCTGCCCTCGCGCGCTTACTGTCATTGGGCTGTCGCGGCATTCGGCCATTAAACTTCTCTTAAGATTACTGTAGGGTAACCGGCTATGGTGACTCTTTACGACCATGAGCGGGCAGTCCACAACTGGACAGCTGCACGATCGGATCGTCCGGCCCCGTCGCGACTGACGCAGCAGGTGGAGCCCGCCTCAGAACGCACAAGCAAGTACCCGACGTTGCTGCCTTCTGGTCGTTTCCCTTCTGGTCGTTTCATTGCAGCGGTCATCGTGATCGGTGGCATGCAGCTATTGGCGACCATGGACAGCACCGTCGCCATCGTCGCGCTTCCCAAGATTCAAAACGAGCTGAGCCTGTCCGACGCCGGCCGTAGTTGGGGGATTACTGCCTACGTGCTGACATTCGGCGGGCTGATGTTGCTCGGTGGCCGCCTCGGCGACACCATCGGGCGCAAGCGCACGTTCATCGTCGGCGTCGCGCTGTTTACTATTTCCTCGGTGCTTTGCGCTGTGGCCTGGGACGAAGTGACCTTGGTCATTGCTCGACTATTGCAGGGCATCGGGTCGGCTATCGCATCACCGACCGGTCTCGCACTGGTTGCAACCACCTTCTCTAAGGGCTCAGCGCGCAATACCGCTACGGCGGTGTTCGCCGCGATGACGGCAATCGGCTCGGTGATGGGCCTCGTGGTCGGCGGGGCGCTTACCGAGGTGTCGTGGCGACTGGCGTTTTTAGTGAACGTGCCGATTGGGTTGGTGATGATCTACCTGGCCCGCACCGCTTTGCATGAGACCCACAAGGAGCGGATGAAGCTGGACGCGGCTGGGGCCATTCTGGCCACGCTGGCTTGCACCGCGGCCGTTTTCGCCTTCTCGATGGGACCGGAGAAGGGTTGGATTTCGCTGACCACGATCGGTTCGGGCTTGGTGGCATTGGTAGCCGCTATCGCATTTGCCGTCGTGGAACGTACTGCTGAAAATCCTGTCGTACCGTTTGACCTGTTCCGGGACCGTAATCGGCTGGTCACCTTCATCGCGATTTTCCTGGCCGGTGGCGTCATTTTCAGCTTGACTGTATCCATCGGCCTATACATACAGGACATCTTGGGCTACAGCGCGCTACGCGCTGGCATCGGCTTTATCCCGTTCGTCATCGCGATGGGAATCGGCCTGGGCGTGTCTTCACAGTTGGTGTCTCGGTTTTCGCCACGGGTATTGACGATAGGTGGTGGATGGCTGCTCATGGTCGCTATGCTGTACGGTTGGGCGTTCATGAACCGCGGCGTTCCCTATTTTCCCAACCTGTTAGCACCCATCGTCGTTGGTGGAATCGGCATCGGCATGGCCGTCGTCCCGCTGACGTTGTCTGCTATCGCCGGGGTAGGTTTCGATCGGATCGGCCCGGTGTCCGCGATTGCGCTAATGCTGCAGAGCCTCGGCGGGCCACTCGTGCTGGCTGTCATCCAAGCGGTCATCACCTCGCGCACGCTGTACCTGGGCGGTACCACCGGCCCAGTGAAGTTTATGAACGACGCGCAGTTGCGTGCACTTGATCACGGCTACACCTACGGCCTGCTGTGGGTGGCCGGAGCGGTCGTCATCGTCGGCGTGGCGGCGCTGTTCATCGGGTACACCCCCGAGCAGGTGGCCTACGCGCAGGAGGTCAAGGAAGCGGTCGACGCCGGCGAACTGTAGGCCGTCGTCGGGGTGCTACCCGCGCTATTCGTTGCTGCCAGGGAAGGTGGTGGTGATGGGCCAGGCGCCCAGCATTTTGTTCCATCGGGCGGCCATGACTGCGCTTTGGGCTAGGGCCATCGCGGCGAACGTGCGGTCATCGGCCGTCTCGGCGTGTTCGGCGACGGCTCGCCAGGCTGTCGCTCCGTCGTTTTCCATCCGCACGGCCAGGCGTGCCGCATCGGCCGCGCTGCCGACCAGCATGGGCAGCTGGTAGCCGGACGCTGCGACTGGAGGACTGACTCGGCGTGCGGTCAGCATCACGATGATATCGTCGCGCCGTTGGCGATGCTGGATAAGGGCGTCCACTACCAGGCTGTTGGCATTCGGGGGCGACAACGCTAACACGATGCCGTAGCCATAAATGGTCGAGTGTTCGACGACAAGCGCCTCACTCAGCCCAGCGTTGTCGGAATCCTGACTAACCGGGGTCCGTTTGGGTGTGGCGACCGGGGTTGGTGCGCTGGGCTCAATGGATGTCATATCGATGGACCTCCAGACACGAGCGCAACCGTGTAGGACGCTGTGCAGGAAGCGGCTATAGAGGCGAGCAGGCCGGCCCGGTATCCCGATGCGGTGGAGACTAGGCGACCAGCACCCTCCGCTGATGTGCGCAGTGCATCGATCACGTCGGATACCGGTGGCGGTGGCTTCGACGGCGGACTAGCTGGGCTGAGGCCGGGGCTGGTTGTGTCGCTTGAGGAGGAGGCGAGCTTGCCGGTGGCCCGAGAGATCTCGGTGACCAGTGCTCGGGCATGCGCGGCGCGTTGGGTGGCGACCACAGCCAGCGCTGCAGTGATTTGCGGCAGGTTGCCGATGGCAGCCGCGGCGGCGGAAGCCAGCGCACTATCGTGTCTGGCCTGGTCCAATGGACCTAGTAGCTCTTCGATCTCTGGGGTCTTGGACGGGGACTTACTGCAGGCGGAGAAACACACTCCGAGCACAGTCAGGGTAGCACCACCGGCGAGCACACCGCGCCTGTTGATGACGGGTACTGCACTGGGCACAAGCAACATCCTGCCATTGGGACCGGTTTAAGGCGTGATGAGTTTATCTTGACTACACGATCACATCGTGATTCACGATTCCTGGCGTATCGTTGTTCGTTGGATTCCGCCGACAACTCAAGATGAGGAACTCGCCGTGAACACCGGGCTACCTTCGCAGATACAGGTCATCGAGCTGCTTGGTGGAGAGTCGCCCGTGCAGGCTACGAGGTCGAAGACGTGATCATCCACACCTGGTCCCAACCGTTCTGGATTACGGTGCTTGCCGACGGTGACACAGTCCTCGCTCGGGACATAATAGCCACTCTGTCACATTCGGTATCGGCTTTATTGGACGGCCTGGATAATATCGTGGACCGCTACTTCCTAGAGGTCAGTTCGCTCGGTATGGGGCGACCGTTTACCAGCGAGAAACACTTTCGCCGCGCCCGTGGCCGCAAGGTTGAATTGGCCGCCGTCGGGCGGATCCCAGCTGACCGATCGAATTGGGGAGACGTGCGGCGACACGGTGACGTTGGTGATCCACGAAGACCGCGACTGTGTGGTATGCGCGATCCCGCTATTGAAATCATGAAAGCTATTGTCTAGATGGAATTTTCACCACAAGCGTAGTTGGAACTGGCGACTGGGCTGATCAGGGGGCAGGCCAGCGGAACGGAGGCCGGAGGATGAACATCGACATGGCTGCGCTACATGCGATCGAGATGGATCGGGGTATCTCGGTCAATGAGTTGCTCGACACGATTAGGTCCGCCCTGCTAACTGCTTACCGGCATACCCAGGGGCATCAGATAGACGCGCGTATTGACATCGACCGCAAAACTGGCGTTGTGAAAGTGATCGCCCGCGAAGTCGATGACGATGGCAATGTCATTAGCGAATGGGATGACACGCCAGAGGGTTTTGGCCGGATCGCGGCTACTACCGCGCGGCAGGTGATGCTGCAACGATTTCGCGACGCCGAAAATGAGCGCACTTACGGAGAGTTTTCCACCCGCGAGGGTGAGATCGTCGCGGGTGTGATCCAGCGCGACAGCCGGGCCAACGCCCGTGGATTAGTCGTCGTCCGGATGGGTAGTGAGACCAAGGCTTCCGAAGGAGTGATCCCGGCGGCTGAACAGGTCCTTGGCGAGAGCTACGAACATGGCAACCGTTTGCGGTGCTATGTGGTCGGTGTGACTCGTGGGGCGCGTGAGCCGCTGATCACCTTGTCGCGTACCCACCCCAACTTGGTACGCAAGCTTTTCTCGTTGGAAGTCCCGGAGATCGCCGACGGGTCGGTGGAGATTGTGTCGGTGGCCCGGGAGGCCGGCCATCGTTCCAAGATTGCGGTGGCCTCCCGCGTTCCCGGTTTGAATGCCAAAGGGGCCTGTATCGGTCCGATGGGCCAACGGGTCCGAAATGTGATGAGCGAACTTTCCGGAGAAAAGATCGACATCATCGATTACGATGAGGACCCGGCCCGTTTCGTCGCCAACGCATTATCGCCCGCGAAGGTGGTCTCGGTGTCGGTTATCGATCAGACTGCCCGGGCAGCCCGCGTAGTGGTTCCCGACTTTCAGTTGTCTCTGGCCATCGGCAAGGAGGGCCAGAACGCGCGGCTAGCCGCTCGGCTTACCGGGTGGCGTATCGATATACGCGGTGATTCGCCGCCATGCTCGGCTGGCCAGTCGGAACAGAATGCCAGCCATGGGATGGCCCACGAACGCTAGTGATTGAGCGCAAGCGCGGCGAAGTCGGGCGCGACTAGGCCATCACCATCAACCCAGCGCAGTGGTCAGGAGGCGAGCTGGGCAGTTTGGTTCGAGCGCAGCTCACCGGGTGGTTCTGCTCAACAGCGCGGTAACGCTAGACTGAGCCGTGATCCAGCGTGAATCTTCGGCCTCGGCCCGTCACCACACTGATGGACCGGTGCGGACATGTGTCGGGTGCCGAAAGCGAGAGTTGGCTGTCGAACTGCTTCGAGTGGTTGCGCCGTCAACCGGAAAGGGCAGTTATGCCGTGATCGTTGACACAGCGAGTAGCCTTTCGGGGCGGGGTGCGTGGTTGCATCCTGACATGCAGTGCGTGCAACAAGCGATTCGGCGACGGGCTTTCACCGGGGCGCTGCGCATCGCCGGTTCACCGGACACATCCGCGGTGGTCGAGCACATAGAGTTTCTCAGTGAACTAGATCGTCCCGGCAACAGAACAGGTAGCAAAGAACATGAGCACACCGTGAAGTCCCGATGACAATGCGTCATAGCTAAACCCGGAGGCGCGGCCCACCACTGTCGCCTCATAGACAGGAGATGTAGTGGCAGGTAAGGCCCGTGTACACGAGTTGGCTAAGGAACTCGGTGTTACAAGCAAAGAAGTCCTCGCCCGGCTAAATGAGCAGGGCGAATTCGTCAAGTCTGCGTCGTCGACGGTCGAAGCACCGGTCGCTCGCCGGCTCCGTGAATCGTTCGGTGGCATCAAGCCGGCCGCGGATAAGGGTGCTGAGCAGGTAGCCACAAAAGCCCAGGCCAAACGCCTCGGCGAATCGCTCGACCAAACCCTTGACCGGGCTCTCGACAAGGCGGTCGCAGGCAACGGTGCGACGACTGCTGCGCCGGTACAGGTCGATCATTCCGCTGCAGTGGTGCCTATTGTGGCTGGCGAGGGTCCTTCAACCGCGCATCGTGAGGAACTGGCGCCGCCCGCAGGACAGCCTTCGGAGCAGCCGGGAGTGCCGCTCCCTGGCCAACAGGGCACTCCAGCGGCGCCCCATCCGGGCCATCCGGGGATGCCGACCGGCCCGCACCCCGGGCCGGCACCTAAGCCAGGGGGTCGTCCCCCGCGCGTTGGTAACAACCCGTTTTCGTCGGCGCAATCTGTAGCCCGGCCCATCCCTCGTCCGCCGGCACCCCGCCCGAGCGCTTCGCCAAGCAGCATGTCGCCGCGTCCCGGAGGTGCAGTTGGGGGAGGGGGACCCCGTCCACCACGTACTGGCGTACCCCGACCCGGTGGGGGTCGGCCGGGCGCTCCCGTCGGCGGTCGCTCCGATGCGGGTGGCGGTAACTACCGTGGCGGGGGTGTCGGAGCCCTGCCGGGTGGCGGCTCGGGAGGTTTTCGTGGCCGTCCCGGTGGTGGCGGCCACGGTGGTGGCGGCCGGCCCGGACAGCGCGGCGGTGCGGCCGGTGCATTTGGCCGTCCTGGCGGTGCACCCCGGCGCGGTCGTAAGTCCAAGCGGCAGAAGCGCCAGGAATACGACTCTATGCAAGCTCCTGTCGTTGGCGGCGTGCGGTTACCGCATGGCAACGGCGAGACGATTCGATTGGCGCGCGGAGCATCCCTCTCGGACTTCGCCGAGAAAATTGACGCCAATCCGGCTGCATTGGTGCAGGCGCTGTTTAACCTCGGGGAGATGGTGACGGCAACCCAGTCGGTCGGTGACGAGACACTCGAGTTGCTGGGTAGCGAGATGAATTACAACGTCCAGGTAGTCAGCCCCGAGGACGAAGACCGTGAGTTGCTAGAACCCTTCGACCTCACTTACGGTGAGGACCAAGGAGACGAAGACGAGCTGCAGGTCCGTCCGCCGGTCGTGACCGTAATGGGCCACGTCGACCACGGCAAGACCCGCCTGCTGGATACTATACGAAAGGCCAACGTCCGCGAGGCCGAGGCTGGCGGCATCACCCAGCACATCGGTGCCTACCAGGTCGGAGTCGACCTCGACGGCAGCGAGCGGTTGATCACCTTCATCGACACCCCGGGCCACGAGGCGTTCACCGCCATGCGTGCTCGGGGCGCCAAAGCCACCGACATCGCCATCCTGGTGGTTGCCGCCGACGACGGTGTGATGCCGCAGACGGTGGAGGCCATCAACCATGCGCAGGCCGCTGACGTGCCGATCGTGGTGGCGGTTAACAAGATCGACAAGGAAGGTGCTGACCCGGCTAAAATCCGTGGCCAGCTCACCGAATATGGTTTGGTAGCAGAGGATTTCGGTGGCGACACCATGTTCATCGACATCTCGGCAAAGGTGGGCACCAACATCGAGGCCCTGCTCGAGGCGGTGCTGCTGACCGCCGATGCCGCTCTGGACTTGCGGGCTAACTCCGGCATGGAGGCCCAGGGTGTGGCGATCGAGGCGCACCTGGACCGCGGTCGAGGTCCGGTCGCCACGGTGTTGGTACAGCGCGGTACGCTGCGCATCGGCGACTCGGTCGTCGCCGGCGACGCGTATGGCCGTGTCCGCCGCATGGTCGACGAACACGGAGTGGACATCGAGGCGGCGCTACCGTCGAGTCCGGTGCAGGTCATCGGGTTCACGTCGGTGCCCGGCGCTGGTGACAACTTCCTGGTCGTTGACGAGGATCGCATCGCCCGCCAGATCGCCGATCGGCGCAGCGCCCGTAAGCGCAACGCCTTGGCGGCGCGTTCGCGCAAGCGAATCAGCCTGGAGGACCTGGATTCGGCGCTGAAGGAAACCAGCCAGCTGAACCTGATCCTCAAGGGCGACAACGCCGGTACGGTCGAGGCGTTGGAAGAGGCGCTGATGGGCATACAGGTCGACGACGAAGTCGCTTTGCGCGTTATTGATCGGGGCGTCGGTGGCATCACCGAGACTAATGTCAATCTTGCGTCGGCCTCGGATGCGATCATCATTGGCTTCAACGTGCGCGCTGAAGGTAAAGCCACCGAGTTGGCAAGCCGCGAGGGCGTGGAGATCCGCTACTACTTGGTCATTTACCAGGCGATCGATGATATCGAAAAGGCCCTGCGTGGCATGCTCAAACCGATTTACGAAGAGAATCAGCTGGGGCGTGCCGAGATCCGGGCGCTGTTCCGTTCCTCAAAGGTAGGCATCATTGCTGGCTGCATAATCAGTTCGGGTGTGGTGCGGCGCAACGCGAAGGTCCGGCTGTTGCGTGACAACATCGTGGTCACCGACAACCTCACGGTGACCTCGCTGCGTCGGGAAAAAGATGACGTGACCGAGGTACGCGAGGGCTTCGAGTGCGGTATGACGTTGGGTTACTCGGATATCAAGGAGGGTGATGTTATTGAGTCCTACGAGTTGGTAGAGAAACAACGTGCGTAGGAGGGCGTTCTTAATGGCTGATCAGGCTCGTGCGCGTCGGCTGGCCAAGCGGATCTGCACGATCGTTGCCTCGGCCATCGAGTTCGAGATCAAGGATCCGGGGTTGGACGGGGTGACCATCGTCGATGTGAAGGTGACCGCTGACTTGCATGACGCCACAGTGTTTTACACAGTGATGGGTCGCACGCTGGAGGATGCGCCCGACTACACTGCCGCCACCGCTGCGCTGAACCGGGCCAAGGGCACGCTGCGTAGCAAGGTCGGGGCGGGTACTGGTGTGCGCTTCACTCCGACTCTGACGTTCATTCGGGACACGACGTCTGACAGTGTGGCGCGGATGGAAGAGTTGTTGGCCCGCGCCCGCGCTGCGGATGCCGATGTGGCGCAGGTCCGCCTACGTGCCAAGCCGGCGGGGGAGGCCGATCCGTATCGTGACAAGGGGTCAGTGGCGGGACTGGTCGGGGTCGATATCGCGGACATTGATGACGACGATCTAACCGATGACTGAGCCGGTCGGTGCTTCGCTCACGCGGGCTCCTGTGGACGCTGTCGTCGAAGCCAAGTTGTTGTCGTCCGCGACGACGATCGGACACGGTCACATTCCATGCCGATGTAGATACCATAGGCGCCGTCCTGGTAATGAACCTGGTGTTGGATAGGTACAGGCAAGCAGGTCGAGGTCAATTTCGCTGTACCGAAGGCGCTGAGGTGCCTGCCTGGCTGCCACCTTCTGGCGAGCCTCGACATGATGTGCCGCTATGTTGATTTGGTTGTGACCGTTGATGTTCCGAGTGTGAATCGGCTCGACAGGCTGAGTGACTTCGCCGCCTTGGGTCAACAGTTGCTGGGTTATTGACCATCACGCGTCCAACGACATGTTTGGCACTGCGCATTTCGTCGATTCGTTGGCGGATTCCACCACAATGTTGGTTGTTGAACTTTTCGATGCGTGGGGAGAGGCCAATCGGGCCCGAAGTCGCACGCTGCATCTATGCTAGGCTGACCACGGGTACCGGGTCATTTCCGCTTGGCCAGCTGCGCGCCCTGCGACTGGCGGCTTGGCTGGTCGATATCGGCGTGGATAACGCCGCGGTGAGTCGAGTGCTGATTGGCAGTTATTCGTTTGCGTGGCTGGTCGATACTGTCGCGCGTGCTGGGCTCTGTGCGGTTGCTGCCCGACGTGGTCGATGCTAGCGGGCTGGCCCTGCATCGGTTGTTGACAATCAGGACTGGGTGAGGTTCATGCCTAGAAGAGGGTGAGAGCATTGCCGACTATTCAGCAGGCCTAGGTGGCGGTGGTGGTCAAGGAGGTCGATCCACAACGGTGGTCCATGTTGAGATGTGAGCCAAGACTGCCATGGATCTGGTGGCGGTCGCGTCTGGGTTCGGTGGCGGTGGCCACCGGCTATTCGACCAAGGGTCTGATCGATGATGTGGTGAACTGCACTGCGCGCAGCGTTTGACTAACGATGTGCCGGCCAGGGCCGTCCGGTCAATAGGCTCTCGCAAAGATGACTCGCTTGTCGTAAGCAGATGGTGCATCGCAGCGTATGCACCGTCCGGTAGCTGGGGCGCCTTGCCGAGGTACGCATCGGGGGGTGGCCGCTGTTTCGGCTTTGATGTCCTCTTCGCACTCCGGGTTGCCGCAATGAATGGCAAGTGCCCATCCTGTGGCTACGGTTGTTGCGAAAGCGTCCCAGTTGTCGACCAGTGTGGTGTGATCGTCGCGGAATTGGGTGGCGCGCTCCAGCAAGGTGCGTTGGAACTCTTCGAGAATGCCGGGGAGTTCGGTCGGGGCAGCTGCGATGGCAATGGGCTGTTTGGCTTTCTCACCGATACGCCTGACCATGACTGTGGTTCCGGCTTCGAGGTCGCGCGGGCCGAGTTCGAGGCGGATCGGTACCCCGCGGAGCTCCCATTCGTTGTATTTCCAGCCTGGCGTCAGCTGTGGACGCGCATCCACATGCGTGCGCACCCCGGCAGCTTGCAGGCGTCGCGCCAAGTCTGCTGCGGCATGTCCGACCTCGGATGCCTTGTTGCCGGTAGTGATTGGCACGATGACAACTTGGTAGGGGGCCACCTGGGGTGGGAGAACAAGGCCCTTGTCATCGCCGTGGACCATCACGATAGCACCGATCATCCGCGTACTTAGCCCAAAAGACGTCGTGTGCACGAAAGCTTGTTGTTCTTCGGCGGTGGTGTAGCGGATGTTGAACGCCCGAGCGAAGTTGTCTCCCAAGTAATGAGTGGTTGCGGATTGCAACGCTTTCCCATCGCGCATCATCGCTTCGATAGTGTAGGTGTTGAGCGCACCGGCGAACCGCTCACCGGCGGTTTTCTCTCCAGAAACAATCGGAATGGCGGCCATGTCACGAGCCAACGTGGTGTATATGTCCAGAGCGAACAAAGTTTCGCGGAGAGCGTCGGATTTCTCGATGTGCGCCGAGTGACCTTCTTGCCACAGGAATTCGATCGTGCGCAGCAGCATTCGGGGCCGAAGTTCCCAACGGACCACATTCGACCACTGGTTTAACCGCAGCGGTAGGTCACGGTGGGAGGTGATCCATTTGGCCATCATGTCGCCGATGACGGTCTCGGAGGTGGGACGGATCACGAGGGGCTCGGACAGCTCCTTGCCGCCGGCATGGGTGACGACCGCCAGTTCCGGATGGAACCCTTCGACATGCTCGGCTTCCCGGTTGAAATAGTTCTCTGGGATCAGCATCGGAAAGTAGGCATTTTCGTGCCCGAGTTCCTTGATCTTGCTATCAAGCTCGTCCTGCAACAGCTCCCAAATTCGGTAGCCGTACGGGCGAATCACCATGGTTCCCTTGGCGGGTCCTCGATCGATCAGTCCTGCCTTGGCGACGACCTCGTTGTACCAGGCGGAGAAGTCGTCTTCCTGGCGAGTCACGCCTCGCTTGTTGCATCCCATGGATCGCGCAGTCTACCTGCCGACCTCGTTGCCGGAATGTAGCGGTCTATGGACGGCTTCATCCGGTCGTGCGTAATAATGGCGGTGTTGATGTTGCCTCCTGACAACAATGTATTAAACGCAATTATATGGTCTATTTGTCAGCCTCCGTGGCTCGCCATTCCGTTCGTACTGCACATCTCGAACCCTTAACAGGGTGAAAGGCGTGCACCAATCCGCATTGGCTGGGTGCCTGTTGCTTGTCTCCTACCCTAACGCACTTGTGGACGTCCACGTCGAAGAACGGCCTCGCGGTTGACGGCTATGTCGTCGTTGCTGGCTCGGAATTGCTTGGCCGCCATCGCTTCCAGTCGTAGTCCCCGGAAGTTTACGACTCTTCGGTCCGGTGGTGGGACGCCAGTAATATCCATACTGCGTTTGATTGTTGCCGATGATGGTTGCTGACATCTGGTGAGCGTTGTCCAGCAGCCGGTGGCGCGGTACCACTTCGGTGACCAGGCCGGTCCACAGCGCGGCGGCCAGCAGGTAGTTGTCCGGTGAAGTTCATCCGCTGGGTCATGCCTATACCCACCTTTTGCGGCAGCCGCACGCTCAGCCCTGAGGTGGATAGCCGGCCAACTTGGGCATGGGGTGTCGACGAAGCACGTGTGCTTTGAAGCGATCCCTGTTGCAGTACAGGACCATTTTCAGTCCACCGGTGACCGCGGCGCCATTGATCGCGTCGATCATCAGCTTGGTCATCGATGGTTACCGTGGGGAGATATCGGACAACGTCGAATGTTTGTCCAGCTTTTTGGTATTCAGCTCAGCGCAAAATACCGGATCGGCACCGGTGACTATGGCAGCCATCGTCGGTCTCGGCACCGGTCAGGTCCCTGAAAAACCTACCGCGTAGTATCTCAGACAGCACATTGCTCTCCTACAGCCCGTTGATGGTCCGGGTGCACACCTGCTCGTTGGTTTTGATCAGCAGGGTATCGTCCGGCCATGACCTCAGGCTAGCTAGTCTTTCGTGACACAATAATGGGCGGTGACGACTCGCCGAGGAGTCTCGCCGTGGTTTATATCTGGCGGGTTTTACCGCAGCGATCCCGCACCTATCGTGGTCTGCTCCTACCAGAACAGCATCGAACTGCGCGGGTTGCAGTCCGTGGCCACGGCGAGAAGAGTATAGTGCTGGTAGCCCGACAGTAATATGAGCAAGGTCAGTGGCATCACCTAACCATTAGCGCGGAATGCCGAGGTGGCAGTCGCTGAAGTCACCGTGACGACGACGCGATTGCTAGGTGCGTTGTCGTTACGGTGCCAGCCGCCGAAGACCGTGTCGCCTTTGCGCCGGCTCGACGTTGTAGCGCGGCTTGCGAGATCGCAGTGACACCTTTCTGAAGTAATGGCTTGTGGTCGTGCAACGTACTGCTGGATGTTTATCAGCGTGTGTTGCTGCGCAAAGGCGGCATCGGAGAAAAGCGGTTCTAGGTTGGCGACCCGGGAGTTCTTGCTGTTTTCGACGGTCGCTCATGGACACGTGGAGCGAGTGTGACCCGAGAATCGGGACTTACTGGCAGCTGCGGCTGCCGACAGCGCCGATGCGCACCTTGTGGTGCGGGTCGCAGCGAAAGTTGTTGTCGCACTAACGGTGAAATACCCAGAAAGCCTTAGTGCAATCAAGGATTTGCATATTTGGACTACCGAGTCGGTGCGTGTCTACCGGATCGATTTTCGACCCAAACACAAATTGGCGGTGCTCATGGTATCAGTGATACTGTTGATCGAGCTGGTGCGACTCAACCTGTACACCTGACTACGTCTGCTGTACTAGCTGGTGGTACGCCCGATGTTGGAGGTGTCGGTGTATGATTCCGCCGGCCAACCGGAAGGGGCCGAAATACACCGGAGGGGTGGCCGGTGTCAGCAGCTGGGATGCCATCATCGGTTCTTGCTTGTCGCGCCGGCGTCTCGCCCAGGTCAGTGTCCATTCAAGTAAACGATTCCGAGAGCATTGGTGGTCAGACCTTTGGTGAGCATTTGAGTTGTGTGTCTACGGCCTGATCGTTAGCGTTACGTTGACACCTCGGCCGCACCAGATAACCGGTACTGGTGCAGGTTTGCCGGAGAGACTATATCTTACCAGCTCTCACTAGCAATATCGGCCATCTGAATGCGGTCCAGCGCGGTGCCGAGCCGTATTTGTGTCCAAAACGGATCGTTGTGGTCGGAATGTGTGCCCCACGATGCGCAACACGGAGTACCCGTGCCAAGCAGTGTCCTGGCGGCAGTACCCAGTGGAACGTCACTGGCGGCGCGTGTCACCTTCCGCCATGTCTGCAGCTGGCGATGCTGCTCCGGATGCGTTGTGGATGTTACTGGTGCGAAATCAGATTGCGCCAGCGCAGAAAATTGTTGATGGTGAACGAGCCGGTACCTCACACCGAGGTGTGGAAATCGTGTGGAGCCGCGGTGATGACGGTCGCGGTCAGTTCTGGTGGCGGATAGTGCAACAGCGCCTCCTGGGTGAACCCCAGGTAGGACAACCCGACGGTGCTGAACCATCCCGGTGAATTAGGGTGGCTGACGGAGGCCACGTCACGGTGTCGGCGGCTTCGTTGATCATTGGCTCGAACACACCGCCCGACCCGAACGTCCTGTGCACGCTGTGCAGCACGATGTGGTAGCCGCGGGCAGTTTACAGCTTGTCAAATATCAACTAGAATCGACAGCCTATGCTCATAGGGTCAGCGGACTAGCAAGGTGCTTGTGGGGCTTGACGTGATCGGTGCATAGTTGTCGGCAACCAGGTGTATGGCTGTTGCGTATCGGGACTTGTACTCAGCTAACGGTGTAACGGGTGGTCGCCCACGGCAGTCTCAACAGTCTTCCGGCAGCGTTGCTGCCGAATTGCGTGCTTAGGGTACGCACGAACTCAGGGTAAGACTGGCCGACTGGCGGTTAGAACTTGTACTGGAGAGATCGTTAGCTTGTTGCAGGTTGGTGTACGGGCAGTCGACGTCGGGGCTGGGGTGTAATGGGGCCTGCTGGATTACTCCGTAGCGGGTCTTGAACGTCACCATGCAGGAGTAGTTCTAGAAACTATTGTGATCGGTCGGTTTCATGACCTAATACTGTGCGGCACGGTGGCCACTGATGGGCATCGGGTGGAATTGTGCGTAAGCAAGTCAGATGATTGGCCTCGACAGCCATCTGATAGTTATCGGTGTCATAGTAGCAGTACAGCCCGACTTCGCGTTTGGGTGGTGTGAACGCCAGTCCGAGTCGCTGCACGGCATCGAACTGGATGTCCCCTAACATAGGTCGAACGGGCGTGGGTCACTGGTAGCTATAATCGGTTACTCGTCATTGTGGTTTCTATCGGATCGCTGGTCGACCGGCAGCTAGGACGGTCCCAGCTGCGGTTGGCAGCGGGGCGTTCTCTGTGCCCACTGCGCCCCCGATGACCGTTGTGACTAACGCACCGGGCTCTCCGATCAGACGGACTCAGACTAGTAGGATACTACTAACATGTAACTTGCTGCGGTCCTTTGCCGAGAGTGTGCAAGTTACGTTCGTGTCGTCAGTGGGAAAACGATAACCGGTGGTGACGTGTGCAGGTCGACGAGGTCGTGGCGCTAGGCTGAGCAACCGTGGCAAAACAGGAACCGATGTGCGGGGTAGAGCCGACGTTGTGGGCGATTTCCGACCTGCACACCGGTCACGTCGGTAATAAGCCGGTAGCTGAATCGCTGTACCCGTTGTCGCCAGATGATTGGCTGATCGTTGCCGGCGACGTCGCTGAATGCACCGATGAGATTCGTTGGACGCTTGAACTGCTGCGGCACCGCTTTGCCAAGGTTATTTGGGTTCCTGGCAACCACGAACTGTGGACGACCAACCGGGATCCGATGCAGATCTTTGGCCGAGCACGCTATGATTACCTGATTAATATGTGCGACCAGATGGGCGTGGTTACGTCCGAACATCCGTTCCCGCTTTGGACAGAGCGTGGCGGCCCGGCCACGATCGTGCCGATGTTTTTGCTGTATGACTATACTTTCTTACCCACTGGCGCTGACAGCAAAGCCAAGGGTTTGGCCATAGCGCGGGAGCGCAATGTGGTGGCTACTGATGAATACCTGCTCTCATCGGAGCCGTACGCTACTCGCGAGGCGTGGTGTCGTGACAGGCTCGATGTCACCCGGTCCCGTCTCGAACAACTTGACTGGATGACACCGACCGTGCTGGTAAACCATTTTCCGTTGGTGCGAGAACCCTGTGACGCGTTATTCTATCCAGAATTTTCGCTGTGGTGTGGAACCACTAAAACCGCTGACTGGCATATCCGCTACAACGCAGTTTGTTCGGTCTACGGCCATCTTCATATTCCACGTACCACCTGGTATAACGAGGTGCGCTTCGAAGAGGTATCGGTGGGTTACCCGCGGGAGTGGCGGCGCCGTAAGCCGTATAGCTGGCTGCGCCAGGTGTTGCCTGATCCTCAGTATGCACCCGGCTATCTCAACGACTTCGGCGGTCACTTCGTGATTACTTCCGAGATGCGGGCACAGGCCGTGCAATTCCGGGAACGATTGCGGCAGAAGCAGTCACGATGACAGTGAGCATGTTGGTGTCATCGGTGCTGCCCGACTACGCGTCGCAGGATCTGGAGTACGCGGAGCTGTACTCCGACCCACCCGGTCTTACTCCGTTGCCCGAAGAGGAACTGTTGATTGCCAAGTCGGTGGCTAAGCGGCGCAACGAATTCATCACCGCCCGTTATTGTGCCCGGATTGCTCTGGGCCGACTCCGAGTCCCTCCGGTGCCAATCCTCAAGGGAGACAAGGGGGAACCGTGTTGGCCCGACGGGGTGGTAGGGAGTCTTACCCACTGCTCTGGCTATCGCGGCGCCGTAGTGGGGCGCAGTGCCGCGGTACGTTCAGTGGGCATCGACGCAGAACCGCATGAGATGTTGCCGAACGGCGTGCTGGATGTTATCAGCCTGCCGGAGGAGCGCAGCGAAATGCGTCGGAAGTTGCCGTCGGTACTGTATTGGGACCGAATCTTGTTTTGTGCTAAGGAGGCAACGTACAAGGCGTGGTTTCCGCTGACCAAAAGGTGGTTGGGTTTTGAGGACGCTCACATTACGTTTGACGTGGACAATCTTGGTTCGTCGGGTGGTTTCGTGTCTCGGATCCTGGTCGACGGATCGGCATTGTCGGGTCCACCGTTAACGGTGCTGACTGGTCGGTGGTCAGTCGATCGCGGGTTGGTGCTGACCGCAATCGTGCTATGAGCGAAAGCTCCACAGGTGCAGGACTCGGTCCGGGAATAGTGGTCATTGACAAGCCGTCCGGGATGACCAGTCACGATGTGGTGGCGCGCTGTCGCCGAATATTTTGCACTCGCAGGGTGGGGCACGCGGGAACGCTGGATCCGATGGCCACCGGTGTGCTGGTGCTCGGGGTCGATCGAGCCACCAAGATCTTGGGTCTGCTGGCCGGGGCCTCGAAAGAGTACGTCGCGACCATCCGCCTAGGTCAGACCACATCTACTGAAGACGCCGAAGGTGAACTGCTGCAGTGTGTCTCGGCTCGGCACGTGACAGACGAGGCGATCGCCACCGCGATCGGTAGGCTGCGCGGTGATATCAAGCAGGTGCCGTCGGCGGTCAGTGCTATCAAGGTCGACGGCCGTCGTGCTTATCGACTGGTCCGCGAGGGTCATGTTGTTGAGCTGCAAGCCCGGCCGGTACGCATTGACCGGTTTGAGGTGCTGGCTGTTCGACCCGGGCCCGAAGTCGGATTAGCCGATGTCATCGATCTTGATGTGGAAGTCGAATGCTCATCGGGAACCTATATTCGTGCGCTGGCTCGCGACCTCGGCGATGCGTTCGGGGTAGGTGGGCATCTGACGTCGTTGCGGCGCACCCGGGTCGGCCGTTTCGAGCTGGACCAGGCGTGGTCACTCGAGGATCTGGCGGAGCTACCGCGGTTGAGTCGGACGCTAGACGAGACCTGTTTGCTGATGTTTCCTCGCCGTGACCTTACGGTAAGCGAGGTCGAGGCAACCAGCAACGGGCGACCAATTTCGTCGGCCGGTATCGACGGCATCTATGCCGCCAGCGACGCCGACGGCCGAGTCATTGCATTGCTGCGCGACGAGGGCCCGCGGACCAAGTCGGTGGTGGTGCTGCACCCGGTCTTTGTGCGAGTCAGCATCGGACGGGGCATTGTTGGGGTGATTGAGGCCTAAGGGTGGTGTTGTGGTGGGCTGGTGGGGTGTGGGTGGTTGATCTGCGCTAGAAGGTTGCCGTATGTGCCGCCGACGGCCGGATCATCGATGCACTGTTCACTAACACGATACTGCTGCACCCGGCGGCATGCCTGCTTGCTGGCTGAGGGCCGGTCAACAAGCCGCCGACACCGATACCAGCGGCAGAAATGGTGCAAGGGATAACATCAGGTGCGAATAGTTATACCGTGCACGGGGACGTGCCTGTTCAGGTGCGGCCACATTGACCACGCCGACACCTCAAGGCCATGACATGCACACTAAAACGCCCCTACCCCGCGGCGCTAACAACTATCCTCACACTCACGCCTGCATCGATATCGCCTTCAGCACAGCCCAGGTGCCCAGCCCCTGGCATCATCAACATGTAGACCAAGCAGCATCCACCACCGACATGCTTACGTGCGCCGCGCTAATCGTGTCCACTGCGGCAAAGCACACGAAGCCTCATCGAAAGCAGGCAGTCAGCCACCCACCAACAAAAACCCCGCAACACAGCAAAACACGTCAACAGGATTCCGGGCTGCCCCCCACGACTACCGAACATATCGGCCAGTCATAAAACGCAAAAACAGCCATTTCACCCACCACCTATGAAACCAACCGAACAACTCACCGCCACAGACACAAGACAGCAGAGCCCGGGAACCGCACGATTTTTGACGCCACTCAGGCCAAGTTGGCAACCACGTCTTCAAGCAGCAGCGGCTGGCCGTAGGGGCAGGTTTAGCGGAACCCATTAGTTGGGTCGTGCCTGGCTGATCTGTGTCCGTTGGTCATCGACTGCGTCGGTCAGCATCACCCCCAACAGTCGTGAGGGTGTTCGGCCCAGAGATACTTATGAAAGGCTAGAACAATCTGTTCTGGTCTGGGGTGGCTTTCCTAGGTCTCTTAGCAACCCGACCCGGCGCAACTCAACACATCTAGGCCTCCAGGTCGGCGTGGCTGGACTCGACTTTATCCTCGCCCGGCCGGGTAAACAGGTACCTAGTGACTCCCATAGGCGGCATATGGTCGCCAGTCGGGTAGGCCGGTGGTTGGCGACAGATCCTGGAGGATGACCGACGACAAGCAGTATTTACAAGCAGTATTTATTTACTCCAGCATCTGGTTGGAAATGGACCGCCAGTTCCGTCTCGATCCAGCTCAAGCCAGAGAATCTTAGGTGTCTAACAGATCCTGTAGTAGGTAGTCACCCAATCACGGTTCGACCGTGCTGAGGTCCTCGCCACCGACGACCGCACCGGCCCAGTGCGTTTCCAAGGCGACGATGCCGATCGTCGTTTCATGTTTGTAGTGCACGTAGGTTCCTTGGGTTGGCGGTGCCCTCTCACACGATCCACCACAGCCGGGGTCGATACGTACCCCACCGGGGTGACGTAGCACAGTCTGGATCAGCACACTGAAGGGCTGATATTCGAGCTCAATCTAACCGATCCGGCTGCCATGGCGGCTGCGTCCAGGTTTGGCCGAGTTAATTTAATTCATCTTGCGGCGAGCCCGCGGTTACGCTCTGCGTCAGCGTATCCTTTCGTGTCCACGCGCCGGTTCCATTCGGGTGCACGCCGACAATCAGGTTGTGCACGATACCCAAATTTCAGAGCACTACATGCGTATTGTGCCATGGTGAGTTCCTCGTTGAGCTGCCATTGTAGCCAACGGTGGAAATCCGATAGTATTCGAATGTTTTCGACGAAACGAGCGACATCGGCGCCGGCCAGATGCTGTAGAAAGCTCGACCAGCAGTGTCAGTTGCCACCGTAGCATTCGGCCAACGCGCACCAGGTGGCGAAGTAGTCGAACGCGCCTGCTGGACTTTATACAGAAGGCGGTGTAAGTTATCCGGCGGCTTGTTGATAGCGGTACTCGATGATAGCAGCAGGAGCGCTGCACGCTTGGTCACTTATGCGCTGTCACGGTCGCTAGTGTCGAGTTGACTGGTGCGTTGCTGGAGCTCGGTCCGCAGCTCCTGTACCCGAGCCACGCTTCTTCAGACCAGAGAATTCCGGAATTGCTTCAACGTCAATATAGTTTTGTCAGATCGGTGAAATCACCGATACCCCACGACTGTTGGGAGCGCCCATTATAGAGCTGGGCGGTTAGGCCCTACGCCCAGCGGGTGCCTAGCTGCTCCGGCAGGACCGATTCAATCCGGTGTTACGGTGAGCGCTGTGTTGGTCTGGAAGTCGCCGGAACATAGCTGGTAGCCCAGCTGCAAATCGATGAGCGTCGCAAAGCTGGCCTCGCCGATTCAGCGTCCGTCCAGATCGAAAGGCGGAGTGAAGTTGTCGACCTGCTGCAACCCGCCCCGTTTCTTGGTTTCTTGTCGTTCTTGAGCTTCAACCATACTTCTCGGCGGGAGTGCCTTGGCGCATTTGCATCCAGAATCTAGTTTGCGTATCAGCGCGGGCGACGATCGTGGCCGGCATTTAACGTACCTAATTAGGACCTACCCTGCGCGGTCAGGGCGATGTTGCGCTTCCACCTCGGTACCGGCCCCTGGCCACACCGAGGGCGGCAAGCGCAGCTACCAGTGTTGTCTCAGAGACGTGCACCTGACCGCCGGTCCAGTTCTCATACGCGGTCGCGATACCAAATTGCCTGGCAAGTTCGACGAGCTAGGGTTCAAGTTCAGCCATACCGGCCATATTGCGTCCCGAACGTGCCCCGTGACGGTGGGGTCTGCCTAATGGCTCCCTTGGGATGGTTTGCCGCATGAACTATTTCACAGTCAGCAAGACGGAGGACGGAGCGGACGCTCAACAGGACGAGCTAGCTATCCACGACTACCATGCTGTGCAGGCGTGAATGGGGGACATGGAACGTGGCAGTTCAGTGGTCGCTTTGACAACTATACTACCCCGGTTTTGGTGCGATTCCGTCGACCGGCAGGCTGACCGTATTGAAGAAGATTCGATTCAATAATGTAATCCGATGCCGAGATGGGCGAGTGTATCGCACTTTGGCCAAGGTAAATACAGGTGATTTACGGTTATCGATAATGAGCAGTGCATAGCTTTTAAAGCCATGTCAATATACGGGAGTTTTTTAGACCGGAAGGTGATCTAACGTGGCCGAAGAGAGCAGCGGGCGGCGGGGGTCGGAGTACGGCCTTGGTTTGTCAACACGGACTCAGGTGACGGGTTATCAGTTCCTTGCCCGCCGAACCGCAATGGCGTTGACGCGGTGGCGCGTCCGCATGGAGGTCGAACCAGGTCGCCGCCAGACGTTAGCGGTGGTGGCGTCGGTTTCCGCGGCATTGTTGGGTTGCCTGGGAGCGCTGCTGTGGTCGTTTATAAGCCCATCCGGCCAGCTGAATGAGTCGCCTATCATCATTGACCGTGACTCTGGCGCGCTGTACGTCCGGGTAGGGGATAGGTTGTACCCCGCTTTGAATCTGGCGTCCGCACGGCTGATCACCGGACGACCGGACAATCCGCACGCGGTTCGGTCCAGCCAAATCGCCACGCTACCGCACGGACCGCTGGTGGGCATCCCAGGCGCACCGTCGGAGTTATCACCTGAAACTCCACAGACATCATCATGGCTGGTGTGCGATACGGTGGCCACCTCGACCGGGATTGGGTCGTCGTCTGGGGTGACGGTCACAGTGATCGACGGATCCCCAGACCTGTCTGGCCACCGTCGGGTGCTGACCGGCTCGGATGCGGTAGTGCTGCACTACGGTGGGGATGCGTGGGTCATCCGGCAGGGACGCCGGTCCCGTATCGACGCCATGAACCGGTCGGTGCTGTTGCCATTGGGCTTGACCCCAGAGCAAGTCAGTCAAGCGCGCCCGATGAGTCGTGCGTTGTTCGATGCTTTGCCGGTGGGTCCCGACTTGGTGGTGCCAGACGTACCAAACGAGGGCAATCCGGCCTCTTTTCCGGGTGCTCCGGGACCGGTGGGTACGGTGATTGTCACACCACAGATCAGTGGTCCGCAACAGTATTCGCTGGTGTTGGCTGACGGCGTGGAGACGGTCTCCCCACTGGTGGCTCAGATCATGCAAAACGCAGGTAAACCAGGAAACACCAAACTAATCACCGTAGCACCGTCTGTGTTGGTAAAGATGCCGGTGGTCAATAAGCTGGATTTGTCTGTTTACCCCGACACCCCGTTGCAAGTGGTGGACCTCCGAGAGAATCCGTCGACCTGTTGGTGGTGGGAACGGACCGCTGGTGAGAGCCGGTCTCGTATCCAGGTGATAACTGGGTCAACCATTCCAATTAACTCAGCCGATGTGAAGAAGGTGGTGTCGTTGGTGAAGGCGGACACAACTGGACGCGAAGCTGATCAAGTCTACTTCGGTTCTAACTATGCCAACTTCGTTGCAGTCACCGGCAACAATCCAGCGGCACAAACAACGGAATCACTGTGGTGGGTCACGCGGACGGGAGCTCGGTTTGGAGTGGAAGACACCAAGGACGTTCGTGACGCATTAGGTTTGAACGGCACGCCCAATTTGGCGCCCTGGGTAGCCTTGCGGCTATTGTCGCAAGGCCCGACTCTGTCCCGAGCAGATGCATTGATGGAGCACGACACGCTACCTATGGACATGACCCCTGCCGAGTTGGTGGTACCTAAGTGAAACGTGGCTTTGCACGCCCGACGCCGGAAAAGGCTCCGGTTATCAGGCCGGAAAACATTGTCCTGCCAACACCTTTGAGTATTCCGCCACCAGAGGGCAAACCCTGGTGGGTTATCGTGATCGGTGTCGTAGTGATCGGTCTGGTGGGCGGCATGGTCGCCATGACGTTCGCCAGCGGTTCACGGGTGTTCGGGGGTGCAGGCTCAATTTTTCCGCTCTTCATGATCGGTGGTGTTGCGATGATGATGTTCAGTGGCCGAATGGGTGGGCAGCAGCAAATGAGCCGGCCGAAGCTGGACGCGATGCGCGCCCAGTTCATGTTGATGCTGGACATGCTGCGTGAGGCCGCGAATGAGTCGGCCGACAGCATGGACGCCAATTACCGGTGGTTCCACCCGGCGCCCACCACGTTGGCTGCTGCCGTGGGATCGTCCAGAATGTGGGAACGCAAACCTGATGGCAAGGACCTTAATTTCTGCGTTGTCCGAGTTGGCGTGGGCATGACGCGTCCCGAGGTGACGTGGGGCGAACCGCAGAATATGCCGACCGACATCGAGCTGGAGCCGGTAACCGGGAAGGCGCTACAGGAGTTCGGACGTTATCAAAGCATTGTTTACAACCTGCCAAAAATGGTTTCCCTACTGGTGGAACCCTGGTATGCGCTAATTGGGGACCGTGAGCAGACACTGGGATTAATGCGGTCAATCATTTGCCAGCTGACGTTTTCGCACGGTCCCGACCACGTGCAGATGGTGGTTGTTAGTTCCGATTTGGAGCAGTGGGACTGGGTCAAGTGGTTACCGCATTTTGGTGATCCCCGACGTCAGGACGCAGCAGGCAACGCGCGGATGGTGTACAGTTCGGTACGGGAATTCGCCACGGAACAAGCCGAATTGTTCGCCGGTCGAGGGTCGTTTACGCCGCGACACGCCAGTTCGTCGGCACAAACCCCGACACCTCACCACCTGATCGTTGCGGACGTCGTCGATCCGGAGTGGGAGTACGTGATCAGCGTCGAAGGTATCGACGGTGTGACGTTCTTCGACCTGACCGGCTCTTCGATGTGGACAGTAGTACCGAAGCGCACGTTGCGGTTTGACGAAAAAGGTGTGATCGACGCGCTGCCCCGCGATCGTGATACCTGGATGGTGATCGACGACAAGCCTTGGTTTTTCGCCCTCGCCGACCAACTCAGTTTCGCCGAAGCTGAAGAGTTCGCACAAAAGCTGGCGCACTGGCGGCCAGCCGAAGCCTACGAAGAGATCGGCCAGAGAGTAGCCCATATCGGTGCTCGAGATATCTTGTCTTACTACGGAATTGGAGATCCATCTGCGATCGACTTTGATGCGCTGTGGAACAGCCGTACCGATGCGATGGGCAAGTCGCGGTTGCGGGTACCGTTCGGCAATCGATCCGACAACGGTGAGCTGTTGTTTTTGGACATGAAATCGCTTGATGAAGGCGGCGATGGCCCGCACGGGGTGATGTCGGGGACAACTGGTTCGGGCAAATCGACGCTAGTGCGAACCGTGATCGAATCGTTGATGCTCGCTCATCCGCCGGAGGAGCTGCAGTTCGTGTTGGCAGATCTCAAAGGTGGGTCGGCGGTCAAGCCGTTCGCCGGTGTGCCGCATGTGTCTCGGATCATCACTGATCTTGAAGAAGACCAAGTGCTTATGGAGCGCTTCTTGGACGCGCTGTGGGGCGAAATCGCCCGCCGCAAAGCGGTCTGCGACAACGCCGGTGTAGACGACGCCAAGGAATACAACTCGGTGCGCACCAGGATGCGGGCGCGCGGCCAGGACATGCCGGCGTTGCCGATGCTAGTAGTGGTCATCGACGAGTTCTACGAGTGGTTCCGCATCGTACCGACGGCGGTCGACGTGCTTGACTCAATCGGCCGGCAGGGCCGCGCCTACTGGATTCATTTGATGATGGCGTCGCAGACCATTGAGAGCCGAGCTGAAAAGCTCATGGAGAACATGGGCTACCGTTTGGTTCTGAAAGCACGTACCGCTGGCGCGGCGCAGGCGGCCGGCGTGCCGAACGCGGTGAACCTGCCGGCTCAGGCGGGTCTGGGATATTTTCGTAAGAGCCTCGAAGACGTCATCCGGTTCCAGGCCGAGTTCCTGTGGCGGGACTACTTCCGCGGCGTCACTCTCGACGGCGAGGAACAGCCAGTGTTGGTGCACAACATCGACTATGTTCGACCGCAATTGTTTACCAACTTGTTCACGCCGCTCGAGGTGAGCGTAGGAGGCCCCGAGGTCGATGCGGAGGCTGTTTTTGCGAACGCTCAGGAATTCGACGAGGAGATCGCTGAGGAAGAAGCCGAGGGAGGGGTCAGGACACCGAAAATCGGTACGGTGATCATTGATCAGCTTCGCAGGATCGACTTTGAGCCCTACCGGTTGTGGCAACCCCCGCTGACCCAGCCCGTTGCCATCGACGATTTGGTCAACCGGTTTTTGGGTCACCCCTGGCAAAAGGACTACGGCTCGGCCAGGAATCTTGTGTTCCCCATTGGGGTCATTGACCGGCCATTCAAGCATGACCAGCCGGCGTGGACGGTTGACACTTCCGGACCCGGCTCCAACGTGTTGGTTCTGGGAGCCGGTGGTTCTGGAAAAACCACTGCGCTGCAGACAATTATCTGCTCGGCAGCACTGACTCACACCCCTGAACAGGTTCAATTCTACTGCCTGGGCTACAGCGGCACCGCGTTGACTACGGTGGCGCACTTGCCCCACGTCGGCGAGGTAGCAGGTCCTACAGATCCTTACGGTGTGCGCCGTACTGTGGCCGAACTGCTGGCACTGGTTCGCGATCGCAAACGTAGCTTTCTCGAACACGGGATTGCCTCGATGGAGGTGTTCCGGCGCCGCAAGTTCGGTGGTGAGCTGGGGCCGGTGCCTAATGATGGGTTCGGTGATGTCTACCTGGTGATCGACAACTACCGGGCACTGGTCGAAGAGAACGAGGTGCTTATTGAGCAGGTGAACCAGATCATAAACCAGGGCCCCTCGTTCGGCGTGCACGTGGTCGTCACTGCTGATCGCGAATCAGAGCTGAGGCCGCAGGTACGTAGCGGCTTCGGTTCCCGAGTCGAATTGCGCTTGGCTGCTGTGGAAGACGCCAAGTTGGTGCGTTCTCGGTTTGCCAAGGACGTTCCGGTTCAGTCGGGACGCGGCATGGTTGCGGTCAACTATGTCCGACTAGACAGCGATCCACAGGCGGGCTTGCACACGTTAGTCGCCCGGCCAGCGTTGGCCAATACCCCCGCTAACGTCTTCGAGTCCGACAGCGTGGTCGCACCGGTCAGCCGGTTGACGAGTGCCCAGGCCCCACCTGTGCGCCGGTTGCCGGCTCGTTTCGGTATGGAACAAGTGCGCGAGCGGGCTGTCCGAGACACCCGTCAAGGGGTTGGCGTAGGAGGAATAGCTTGGGCGATATCGGAATTGGATTTGCAACCGGTCTATCTGAACTTCGCTGAGAACGCGCATTTGATGATAACGGGTCGACGTGAATGTGGCCGGACCACAGTGCTGGCTACCATAATGTCCGAGATCGGTCGGCTCTATGCGCCGGGAGGTACTAGCGCACCACCGACGTCAGAACGCTCTGCGCAGGTATGGCTGATCGATCCGCGTCGTCAGCTGCTGACGATGCTGGGCTCCAACTATATGGAGAAGTTTGCCTACAACCTCGATGGCGTATCCGCCATGGTGGGTGAGTTAGCGGCGTTGTTGGCCAGCCGCGAACCGCCGCCTGATCTGTCCGCGGAAGAGTTATTGTCACGATCGTGGTGGAGCGGCCCGGAGATCTTCTTGATCATCGATGACATCCAGCAACTGCCGCCCAGTTTCGATTCACCGCTGCAGAAGGTTGTTCCCTGGGTGACTCGGGCCGGCGATGTCGGCTTGCATGTCATTGCCACCCGTACGTTCGGGGGGTGGTCTTCGGCGGGCAGTGACCCGATGTTGCGGGCCCTGCATCAGGCGAACGCACCATTGCTGGTTATGGACGCTGATCCCGATGAGGGTTTCATCCGCGGTAAGATGAAGGGCGGTCCTTTGCCCCGCGGCCGAGGCCTGTTGATGGCCGAAGACACCGGTGTGTTGGTGCAGGTGGCAGAGACCGATATGCGCCGATAGCGCGCAAGTTGCGTTGCCTCAGTTAGCGCAGTTTGCACTGCCTGGGGTTGATTAGCTCCAGTGTAGCGCCAATGCTTTGAGCGCGAACAACTTCTTCGACAGGCATTGACTTTATGTTTTTGGTCGGATAGCCCGGAGGACAGTTCGAATTCGGATATTTATCAGCCATTCATCGACAGCAAGGGTCAGTTTCAGCCGCGCTAAATGTGATCCGGGCATTGGAGTGGTACACCGCAACCCTCAGTTCCGGTGCATTTTTCGTCCATAACCTCCAAATCGGAGGTGTTGTCTCGGTTGATCGCAACTATAACACAACCGCACCCGTGAGCCTGGGGACAGCGTCATCCCGTCGACGTTGACGAATTCGGTGGTAATGTAAGGTGTTATCTGCGCTGGCGGCTCGAGTTGTAAGATTATCTTCGATCAAGATCCTGATCTGCTTGGGCTTGTCACGAAGCATCGTGCGCAGCTGTTGTCTGCATGCGGGTTGGAGCAAGGAGAAACCTACGGTCGCCGTCACAGTGTCCAGCTCAGCCAGTATCAACATAGTGACTCAAGGTCTAATACCTTGATTTCGCTGAGCGGGTCTTCGCCGATGAGAACCTGGGACAACACGTCCGGCCGGATTCTGTTTGCGTTCGGCAATGGTATCCACGAGATATTCGCACAATTCTCCCTGATCAGCAATGTCAGCTTGGGAGAGGAAGGGCTTGTCTGACATGCCGATGACGACGTCTTTCAAAAGGGCAATAAGGTGGTCACGATCCTGCGCTGTATAATCCTTACAGGACAAGGAACAGCTGCAAAGGGAACAGTATTGGCGAAATCTGTCATAGCCTCACCACTCACCCCTGCTGGTGATAGCATTGGCCATGGTAACAGTGTAGGTGCGCAATGCCGGCAGCGCCTTATTCAAATTATTCAAGCTTCAAGGTGGGCGGTTTGAATGCTCGCCGGAAGCACCGGCAGTGCATTTCCGGGGCAGTGGGGCTTCCCGTGAGGAGAATCCTTTCGTTATTGATGTAGTGTGGAGAATACATTTTCGTGACACGTTCAAATAATATCAGCCGTTCATGAAAACCACTGGCTTTGCGCCCGCATAGTGTCTTCCATATCACACCTCTGTCGGTGATCATCGACAATGCCGAGTAATTCAAGCTGCAGTAGGTGAAATGTGTCGGGTTGGCCTTCGCCGAAGTGCTCATGTTTTTCTTTTGTCTGTTCTCTGCTAGCAGAGGCCGCTTTTTCATGCTGTCGTATGGGAGTCCTGCCTTGGCTGCTGGTTTGTAACGCTGGTGAGTGGTTTGCGGTGGCGAGCTGCCGTCGCGTTGCTTGCCCAACCGCATAATCTACGTATTGGCCAAATATGGTCGGATTTGGCGTCTGTCCGACGTGCGTGAGGGAGGATACCGGTGAAGGTTCTTCTAGAACAGTCCATGTGCATGGGGAACGAGCAGTGCTGTGCCGTGTGATTCACAACTGTTCCCGATCGGTGACTCGGGCTATTCGACCCTTGAGGAGTATGCGATACGTTCGGAGGAAGCACAGTTGACCCGAGATGGTGTCGCAGTTTGCTCAGCAATGGCGTTCATTCTCGAAGAGGACTGAATGAACTGGCCTCCGATCGGCTTACACGGAAGCTAGGTGCTTTATGCAGGTGGCTCTGGTTGAGTCTATTCGAAAATTTAACAGCGATTTAACAACGTTTGCTCCGCATGAATATCATGCATAACTATTTTACGAATCCTATTTTCCTCTTAGAGTCTCGTGGCTAGCATGTTCGATAAGGATTAGCTATGGTAGATCGCGGTTAGCGCCGAACGGATTTGAGGAAAAACGAGCGTCTAGTGATTGTCAACATCGAAAATTAGTAGCGCCAGCCGCAGTTTTTTTGTATTTTGGTTTGGGCATACCAGAATTTTTCGGCTAGGCCAGACGGTAGTTTACGTTCGGCGCCGAAAGCATGGTAGGTTTGCTTGGGTCATGGTATATGACTTTGCAATTTTCCTAATTTAGCTTGGGTGTATGTAGTAAGCCATTGTAAATTTTATTTTCCGGCAACAAAAGTGCTCTTCTGCACATGTCCAGATGGACCGGGAAGTTAATGCTTTGACAGAGCAAATTCATGAGTAGTTTGTGACAAAAACTTAATACCAATTCTGTCTCTTACGGCAACTACCGAGGCCGCCGATGTGGCTGCTGCAGGCTAATCCGGCTGGCAAGTGAGGATTGGGCAGGACAGCCACAAGCTGTAGGCGTCATGGCAACCTCCCAGCCAGTTGGTAATCTCGGCTCCGTATGAGCGGATAGCCACCGTGTCTCGAAGAACCACGAGGATTTCGTCAACGCGGACACCACGGTCGGGGTCCGTCCTGCGGTTTAACCGTGTTACAACGCTCGGCGGTCGCCGGCTGAAAGAAACTAAACTACAAAGGAGGGGATCTATCGGTAAATTACTCGGGGCGGTGGTTGCGTGACTCGTAATCGATTCGGCCACAGCGCCGTCCATCAGCCAACATGGCACCATGTATGTTTTTATGACCTACCTGGCCGTTATGCAAGATATGGTAAGCTGATTTAGGATCATACCCATACGGTCAAGGATGAGGCCCGCAAGATGTAGGCGTCTTCGCTGCAATACTGCGGGTGTGGGATGATGAAGTGAGGCTGTTCAGGTGCCTTTGTACGACCCAATGGGGCAGATGAGTCAGGCATTTCACCAACAACATACAAGCAGTAAGAGGAAGCCTTCGGCGACTAGCGCGGAAAGGCGTGGCTGCGTACCCTTCATAGCCGTTAGGCGAATACCAAAAGATAGATTCAGTTACCAGTTCGGCGATGTCGACGCCCATGGGCAGAGAGTGGATACGATCAGCATCAACATGGGTAGCACTGATAGTGGTGTTGGTGTCAACTGCGCGTAACACCCGTCCTTATGCGTGGCAGCCACACCGACTGTCGGTGTGTTGCCTGCGTTCTGCAATGTCCGACCATGTCGACCCCCATAGAGGTTATTGATGGACCATCAGAGCACCCGTACCGATATCACTGTCAACGTTGATGGTTTCTGGCTGCTCCAGGCGCTCTTGGACATTCGACATGTCGCGCCGGAGCTGCGGTGCAGGCCGTTCGTATCGACCGACTCCAACGATTGGCTGCATGAACATCCCGGGATGGCAGTCATGCGTGAGCAGGGTATCGTCGTCAACGGCAATGTGAACGAGCATGTCGCGACTCGAATGCGGGTGTTCGCCGCACCCGACCTTGAAGTTGTCGCTTTGCTGTCGCGGGGAAAATTGCTCTACGGAGCGGTCAACGACGAGAACCAACCACCGGGTTCGCGCGATATTCCCGAGAACGAGTTCCGGGTGGTGTTGGTCCGTCGTGGCTCGCACTGGGCGTCAGCGGTTCGGGTTGGCAACGACATCACCATTGACGACGTCGCCATCGCGGACAGCGCGTCGATCACTTCTCTAGTGATGGATGGCTTGGAATCGATTCATCACGCGGATCCTGCGGCGATTAACGCGGTCAACGTGCCTCTAGAAGAAATGCTGGAAGCGACAAAGTCGTGGCAGGACGCGGGCTTTAACGTGTTCTCCGGCAGGGATCTACGGCGTATGGGCATCAGCGCCGCCACGGTGGCCGCGCTGGGCCAGGCGCTGTCAGACCCCGCGGCCGAGGCCGCGGTGTATGCGCGTCAATACCGTGACGATGCCAAGGGCCCCAGTGCCTCGGTGCTATCGTTAAAGGACAGTTCCAGTGGGCGTATTGCGATTTATCAACAAGCACGGACAGCGGGTTTGGGTGATGCGTGGTTAGCGATCTGCCCGGCTACCCCACAACTAGTGCAGTTGGGTCTGAAGACTGTGTTGGACACACTGCCTTACGGCGACTGGAAAACTCACAGCAGGGTCTGATGTCGAATGCGAAATGTAAAATGCTGCGTCGTGTTTGACTAAACGTATGCGGTCAAGATATAAACCGTCCATGCTGTCTTATAATCGGCAGCAAAGCGAAAAGTGTTGTGACGATAACCACTAGTCGCGAGGCAAACGGGTTCGGAATTGGTCGTGCTGCATCTCCCAGGGAGCCACGGGGCTTTAGCTTGTGCAGGTGCGCCACCCCCGCGCGACCATGATGTGCGGGATACTACATTCACCACACCAGGGGGTGCAGAACGATGACGGCGGTAGCTGACGCGCCACGGACCGACATCGAGGGCACATCGTCACCCCGAGTGGTCGTAGTTGGAATCGTGGCTGGCGAGGGGGCCCAGATCAGCGTTTTGCTTGATGCCAACGCCCCGGTGTCAGTGATGACCGACCCACTGCTCAAAGTAATAAACAGTCGACTGTGTGAGCTTGGCGAAGGAACGCTTGAGCCTACCGGGCGCGGCAGATGGGCACTGTGCCTGATTGACGGCACCCCGTTGTGGCCCACCCAGTCGTTGACCGAGCAAGATGTCTACGACGGCGACCGATTGTGGATTCGGTTCATCGCCGACACCGAGCGTCGATCGCAGGTGATCGAGCATATCTCTACTGCGGTTTCGGCAAATCTCAGCAAGCGGTTCGCCGCGATAGACTCGATCGTTGCTGTGCAGGTCGGCGCGTTGATGGTGGCAACAGGTGTGTTGGCTTCGTCAGTTTTGTTGGTCTGGTGGCGTTGGCACCACGGTTTTTGGCTTTCGGTCATCTACGCCACAGTGATTGCGTTGCTGATATTGGTGATGTCCACGTTGGTGCTGATGCGGGCCACTACCCGGGAAGATCGACGCGCCGGTGACATCATGCTGCTGAGTGGGATTGCGCCAGTGACTGCGGCCGCAGCGGCCGCGCCACCTGGTCCGTTGGGGTCCCCGCACGCGGTGATGGGTTTCGGGGTGTTCGCGATTGCCGCGATGTTGGCCTTGCGATTCACCGGTCGTCAACTCAGTATTTACACTGCGATGATCACCATTTCCGTGGTGGTGGCGATCGCGAGCCTGGCACGGATGGTCGCGATGACCAGCGCGGTGACGCTGCTTTCCTGCGTAATGCTGGCCTGCGTGCTGCTCTACCATTGCGCACCAGCTCTGTCCCGCCGTTTGGCCGGCATTCGGCTACCGGTGTTTCCATCGGCCACCAGCCGGTGGGTGTTTGAAGCGCGACCCGATTTGCCTAACACGGTGGTGCGCTCCGACGGAGGCCCGCCGGTCTTGGAGGGGCCGGCGTCGGTGCGCGATGTGCTGCTGCAATCCGAACGTGCCCGGTCTTATTTATCGGGTTTACTCCTGGGGCTGGGCGTGTTGCTGGTGGTTTCACTTACCGCATTGAGCAACCCCCACGTCGGGCAGCGTTGGCTGCCGCTGTTGCTAGCTGGGTTTACCTCCGGTTTCCTACTATTGCGGGGCCGCTCGTATGTCGACCGCTGGCAAGCAATCACGTTGGCTGCGACTGCGGTACTCATCGTTGCTGCGGTGGTGGTGCGGTACGCGCTGGTTTTGTCGTCGCCGTTGGCGGTATCGATCGGGGCGGCAATCTTGGTTCTGCTGCCTGCTGCAGGGCTGATAGCTGCGGCGGTCGTGCCTAACACGATCTATAGCCCGCTGTTCCGCAAGCTTGTGGAATGGATCGAATACTTGTGCCTGGTACCTATTTTCCCCCTGGCATTGTGGTTGATGGATGTCTATACCGCGATCCGGTACCGGTAGTAAGAGGGCGCGAGGCGGTTGCTCGTCTCGCGTGTTCGTCGCACTAGCGTTACTTACCTCGGGAGCATTTGCTGGCCTGCCACCAGCGTATGCGATTTCACCCCCGAAGATTGATCCAGGTGCGGTGCCGCCAGACGGTCCTCCCGGACCGGCCACACCGATGAAACAGTACTCTTACTGCACCGAGGTTGGGGTGCTGCCCGAAACTGACTTTCGGCTGCTGCCAAAGTATATGGACATGCTGAACATGTTCGATGCATGGGAATTCGGTCGTGGTGGTGGGCAGAAGATAGCCGTCATCGATACCGGTGTGACTCCGCACCCCAGGCTCCCGCATCTGATCGCCGGTGGCGACTATGTGATGGCTGGGGGCGATGGGCTGTCAGATTGCGACGCCCACGGCACCATCGTGGCGTCAATGATCGGCGCGGCGCCGGCGACCGGCGCACCGGTGCCCGCGGCACCGCGCAAGCCTGTCCCTATTCCCACCACTGAGAAGTCGCCACCGCCGCAGACTGTGACCTTGTCGCCACTACCTCAGACCGTCACGGTCATTCCGGTCCCGCCGCCCCCGGAAGAGGGTCTGTCGCCTCCGGGTGTGCCGCCACCACTGCAATCTGGCCAGCATGCTTCGTCAGGCAGGTGGGATGGTAGCACCGTGACAATATCCAACTACTTGGGCGGCCGACAGGTAATTGCCATCGACAACCCAGCCAACTCGAGCCCACGCGCCCCAGTGCCGAATCAACCATCATCCCCGCTAGCTCCTACGTCGCGCCCCGATGCCTATGCAGGGATCGCCTCAGATGTTGACATCCTCTCAATACGCCAGTCAAGCCAGGCCTTTGGCTTTAAGGACCTGTACACCGGCGATGCAGATCCGCAGACATCGCAAACAATTCACTACATTCAGACAATGGCGCGAGCAATAGTGCATGCTGCCAACATGGGCGCCACAGTGATCAACATCTCCGAGGTGACGTGCATGAGTGCGCGCAATGTTATCGATCAGCGCGCGCTGGGAGCGGCTGTCCGCTATGCGGCGGTCGATAAGAACGTTGTCATCGTTGCCGCTGCTGGCGACAGCAGCAAGAAGAACTGCAAGCAGAATCCGCTGTTTGATCCTTTGCAGCCGAATGACCCCCGCGGCTGGAACGGCGTTAATACAGTGGTCACGCCTTCCTGGTTCAGCGAGTATGTGCTGACTGTCGGTGCAGTCGATTCGCATGGCCAGCCGTTGACCCAAACGAGCATCGCTGGACCGTGGGTATCGATCGCGGCTCCGGGAACCGACATCATCGGCCTTTCACCGCGTGATGATAGCCTGATCAATGCGATTGACGGTCCAGATAACACGTTGCTGGTGCCGACTGGTACCAGTTTTTCGGCCGCGATTGTGTCAGGGGTGGCCGCGCTCGTGCGCGGGAGATATCCTCAGCTCACGGCGTACCAGGTGATAAACCGGTTGATTCACACGGCCAGGTCGCCTGCTCGCGGTGTGGATAACCAGGTCGGCTATGGCATTGTCGACCCGTTGGCCGCACTTACGTGGGATGTACCCGAGGGCCCGGCAAAGCCGCCGCCGCAGTTGTCGTCACCGCTGAACCTCCCCAAGCTGCCTGCCCACCGCGATATGGTGCCTGTGTGGGTGGCCGCCGGAGGACTGACCACAGCAGTACTGATAGGCGCTGCGGCGTTCGGTACAGCGATGCTGGTGCGGCGAACGCAAAAGTAGCCGATCAAGGCGGGAAAATAATGAAGGCTCAGCGCAGGTTGGGGTTGGCTTTGTCGTGGTCGCGTGTCACGACAGTATTTGTGGTCGCTATTGTCGTCCTCGTGTTGGCGAGCCATGTCCCAGAGTTATGGCAGGCCGGTCATCATGTCGCGTGGTGTGTAGGTGTTGGAATCACCGTCGTGGTCATGGTGCTGGTGTTGGTCAGCTACCATGGAATCACGCTGATGTCCGGTTTGGCCACGTGGGTATGGGATTGTTTTGCCGATCCGCGTGCCGCACTAGCGGCGGGGTGTACGCCCGCGATCGATCATCAGCGCCGCTTCGGACGCGACGTGGTTGGGGTGCGTGAGTACAAAGGCCGGCTCGTCACGGTGATCGCGGTGGACGATGGCGAAGACGACCCAGTGGGGCGACATAGGCATCGAACAACGCCGGCAGGTTTGCCGGTACAAGCTGTTGCCGATGGGTTGCGACAGTTCGATATCCGCCTCGATAGTATCGACATTGTCTCGGTGAAGATACGCCGCGGCGGCAATGCGGCCAAATTTTCAGCACTCGACAACTGGGGGTCCGAAGAGTGGGGGCTGGTGTGTGCTTGCCCGCCAACCTATCAGCGCTGTACCTGGCTGGTGTTGCGGATGAATCCGCAGCACAACGTTGTCGCGGTGGCTGCCCGGGATTCGCTGGCTTCGACGTTGGTGGCAGCTACTGAGCGACTTGCCCAAGATCTCGACGGACAAAACTGTGCGGCCCGGCCATTGGCCGCTGGTGAGCTGGCCGAGGTTGACAGTGCTGTGCTGGCCGATCTGGAGCCAACGTGGAGCTACCCGGGATGGCGCCATATCAAGTACGTCAATGGATTCGCGACTAGTTTCTGGGTGACGCCGTCAGACATCGATTCCGAAACACTGAATGAGCTGTGGCTGTCTGACCTCCCCGACATTAAGGCCACCGTGATCACGATCCGTCTCGCCAGTCGTAGTTGTCAAACCCGGCTGTCGGCGTGGGTGCGTCATCATAGCGAGACACGATTGTCCAAGGAGGCATGTAGAGGACTCAACCAACTGACCGGCCGTCAGTTAGCTGCGGTGCGTGCTAGCCTGCCGGCGCCGGCTACCCGGCCCGTATTGGTCGTGCCTAGCCGAGAGTTAAGCGACCATGATGAGCTGGTGCTGCCGGTGGGACAGGGGCGGGAAGGCTCAGCGAGCTTGTTTGCAGGGCAATGACGCGCCCACAGTCAACCGCCGAAGACGCCCGCAACGCTATGGTTGCCGGCCTGCTGGCATCAGGGATCTCTGTCAACGGACTGCAGCCCAGCCACAACCCACAAGTTGCGTCGCAAATGTTCAGGACGGCCACCACGCTTGATCCAGGGATGTGTGACGCCTGGCAGGCGCGAATACTGGCAGGTGATCAGAGCATCGAAGTGCTGGCTGGCGCATGGAGTTCAATCAGGACATTCGGTTGGGAGACGCGTCGCCTTGGGGTCACCGATTTGCAGTTTCGTCCAGAAGTGTCCGACGGGTTGTTTCTACGACTAGCGGTAACCAGTGTGGAGTCGTTAGCTTGCGCTTATGCCGCCGTGCTGGTCAAGGCGAAACGTTACGCGGAAGCGGCCAAACTGCTTGAGAGTGTCGAGCCACGGCATCCTTTCGACACCGAGCTGGTCAACTATGTGCGGGGTATGCTGTACTTCCGAACCAAACGTTGGCCGGATGTGCTTACCCAATTCCCTGAGGGAAAGCAATGGCGTCACCCCGACCTGAAGGCCGCGGGCGCGGCAATGGCTACTTCTGCGCTGGCATCGCTTGGGGTTTTTGAAGAGGCGTTCCGGCGTGGCAAGGAAGCAATCGAGGGTGACCGCGTGCCCCGCGCGGCCAATATCGCTTTGTACACCCAAGGCATGTGCTTACGACATGTTGGTCGAGAAGACGAGGCCGTCGAGCTGTTGCGTCGGGTGTATTCGCGGGACGCAAAGTTTACCCCGGCTCGAGAGGCATTGGATAATAACAACTTTCGTCTGACACTGACTGATCCGGAAACAATTGAGGCGCGCACTGATCCGTGGGATCCGGACAGTGCCCCGACCCGTGCGCAGACCGAGGCCGCTCGCTACGCGAGGATAGCCGCAAAGTATTTGGCGGAAGGCGATGCCGAACTCAACGCGATGCTGGGCATGGAACAAGCCAAGCGAGAAATCAAACTCATCAAGTCGACAACAAGGGTGAACTTGGCCCGTGCCAAAATGGGTTTGCCGGTACCGGTGACATCGCGCCACACCTTGTTGCTTGGACCACCGGGTACCGGGAAGACTTCGGTAGCACGTGCTTTCACCAAGCAGCTGTGTGGGTTGACTGTGCTGCGCAAGCCACTTGTAGTCGAGACAAGCCGCACCAAGCTGTTAGGCCGGCATATGGCTGATGCGGAGAAAAACACCGAGGAGATGCTCGAGGGTGCGTTGGGTGGGGCGGTCTTCTTCGATGAAATGCACACCCTACATGAGAAGGGCTATACCCGAGGAGACCCCTACGGTAATGCGATTATCAACACGCTGCTGCTGTATATGGAGAACCATCGCGACGAGCTGGTGGTGTTCGGTGCGGGCTACGCCAAGGCGATGGATAAAATGCTCGAGGTGAATCAGGGTCTGCGACGGCGGTTTTCGACGGTGATCGAGTTTTTCAGTTACACCCCTGAGGAGTTGATCGCGCTGACCCAATTGATGGGCCAGGAGAATGAAGACGTCATCACTGAGCAAGAGGCACAGGTGTTGTTGCCGTCGTACACAAAATTCTACCTTGACGAGACCTATTCTGAAGATGGAGATCTAATTCGTGGTATCGACATGCTCGGTAATGCCGGCTTTGTGCGCAATGTAGTGGAGAAGGCCCGCGACCACCGTAGCTTCCGCCTGGACGACGAGGACCTCGATGCGGTACTGGCCAGTGACCTCACCCAATTCAGCGCTGAACAGCTGTTACGCTTCAAGGAGTTGACCAGTGCCGACCTGACCGAAGGCCTCAGCGCGGCGGTGGCTGAGAGAAAGTCGTCATAGCCGGTGGGCAATTCAGCAGCGTCCTTTGTTAACTGAGCAATCACGTGTACTTGAGCCGGCTCCAGCTGAACATCTCGCTGGACTTCGTATCCTGGCACTATTGGGAATGGCTTTTTGTGTTGACTGACTCAATTGTTACAATTGTTTGACAGTCTCCTTGACTGATTTTATTTTTACCCAACGAGCGCCATGCTCACCTTTGCAAGTGCCTCGTTAGGTGAGGGTTCTGCACGGATATAGGCCACTGACGTCGAACGATGCCCAGGAGCAGGACAGTTCCTCCCAGATTAAGGAGTTTGAGCCTAAATTGTTTCCGGCTCTCATTGAGCTGTACATGTCGTTTGGTGCCAAAGCTCTGACGATAGGGAGGCCGTACTTGGGTGTTCGTGTCGGACCGTCCTCTCCACAGTGCAATGCGTGATACCCTTTCATGTGCCTTGTCCGTGAATGAGGTGAGAGCGAAATGAGTCCCGACGATAGTCCGCAGTCTAAGTCGACGATTATTTCGTTGCGACCCATCCTGGGTGTCTTTTCCGTAGTCTGCATCGGTTTACCTTCCTAAAGATTTGATCCGATCGTTTCTACTTAGCGGATTCGTGTGAGTGAAGTGCGCCGAAGTAGCCTCGGAGGTAAAACCAAACTCGGGTTCGGTCTCATTCCGTTTGGCTAAGTCCAATGTCGTTTGTCTTTACGCATCCAGAAGTGTTATCTTAGATAAAGTAGGATAGTCACGTAAGCAGGGTTGGATCCGTGATCGCTACGCAAAACGCAGCTGCGACTGCTGGGTTGCCTGCTACTCGTCGTTGACGAGATATCAGCTTTGACCGCAACCATGATGTCAACCCATACGGCGCGATGTACCAGTTGGCGAGTGCCCAACGATGGTAATTGCACGAGCTGTTTGTCGGGATTTTGGGCGCGAGCGGGGATTCCTATGCGGTCTACCGAAGCTGCCAACGCGATCGCGGTCAGCTAGACAAAGGAGGGTAACGATGACTGCAGCCCCGGACTTTGTCACGTTGCCACCCGATCAGCTCCGCGCGCATGCCTATGCCGGGAATTGGCTTCACGCCACTACTGGCCGCTGAGTCGGCTTGGTGTGGATTGGTCGCGGAGTTGCGGTCGGCGGCGCTGTGTTGTATGGGTCGGTAGTTTTAGAGCTGGCCAATGAGGAGTGTCGGGGTCCGGTGGTTGTCGATGGCGGTTGCGGCCGCGCTCTATGCGGTGTGGCTGAGCACGGCTGCCGCTCAGGTGGAGCTAGACCGTTGCGCAAGAGACGGCGGCCACCGGGGCGTATGGATGATCGCATTCTCTAAAACGATGCCCCGTCGCTCATCCTGGCAAACCGCAATCGGCTTGATGTCACTGGTCGTAAACAACGCATTAGGTCAAAACACTCCGGTGATTGCAGCCGTCGAGGGGGACTAAGCCAAAGTGTGGGCCCAAGACGCAGCCGCGATGTAGGACTATGCCGGTTCCTTGGTGGCGGCCACCCGGTTGACCTCGCTCACTCAGCTGTAGCTGACCCTGGATTGGTCGCCCAGTCCGCTGCGGTGGCTCAAAGTACGGATGCGTCGACTAGGCCACCCAGCAGAGCAAGTTGTCTTAGTTGCTCTGCATTGTTGCCGTCGCACTGCAGGGGTTGTCATCGCCATCGTCGGGTCTTGTTGGAATCATCAGTGAGCTCGTGGTCGACGTTAAATCCGTTTGCTCAGGGTTAGGCTAATTACACCACGGGAATCGATGGTTTTCTGAGTATGTATTCGTACATTACGGTACCTGTGACATCGGTTTGGGTGTCATGCTAAATCCCGACCTGGGAAACAGCATATTTGGGTTCGGGTTTTTTGCACTTGCCCAACGCATTGGCGTGTTTATGAATCTTCTTGGCTGTGGAGCGGCCGGGCAGGCGTTGGGCACTATCGTGGCCAGTGACAGTTCAGTACCACCTATCGTCAACTAACAAGGGGGATCGAGATATTTTACGCGGCGTTTCCGCCCGAAATTAACTTCGCCAGGATCTATGCTTGTTCAGATTTGGGTTGGGTGCGGCGTCGACACGGTGGCCTGGGATTCCCTGGGCAGGGAACTATAGTCCATCCTGTTCCTGGTATTCGTCAGTGATCTCGACTCTGACCGGCTGTCCTGGATAGGGGTCCGTTGTCGCTATCCAGGATCAACGCTCTCACCTTTTTCTGAGTTGGTTACACGCTACCACCGTACAAACCACCTAAGCCGGCGATCCAAGTCAATGTCACCGCGAGCGCCTACGAGACTGTATTGGCCGACTACGCACCACCGGAAATAAATAGCAGCCAACCGCAGTCAACTAGCTCTGATGGTGGCGTCCCCTTATTCGTATTCAAGCACCATACCACCGCGATTGCAGTCTTCGAAGCCCGCTATCTCGACATGTGTGTCTAAGACGCTCGGGCCATGACCATCTCGTCGGTACCTAGGCGGCTGCCACTACACTGACTGTGTTCACCGCGCCACTCTAAGTCACCGACACCAGCACACCAGTCGGCCAGGCCGACGCGCTGGCCTAAGCTGCTGCGACCACAACTAACAATGCCCAGACGCTGTTATTAGCCAATAGCCTACATGCTCAACTCACTGTTCTCGGTGCTACAAGTGGGGCTCAAGCCTGCCACCGGCTGGGCTACATCGTTACCGTTAACGCGCTCTTCAACGGCCTTTCGGCCAACCGGGTGCATCGGATACTTACCGCCCTGTATTTCTTAATCAGGATTTTCTCCTTGACTTTACTACGCAGTTCAACGACATCGGGGTTCTGACAAGCTTGCCCATAACGCAATTCCTCAAGTTCGTTCCATCCACACTTTTGGGTCCCATCTCCAAAGAAGGACTCGGTCTTGTGTCTGTGGCGGTGAGTTGTTCGGTTGGTTTCATAGGTGGTGGGTGAAATGGCTGTTTTTGCGTTTTATGACTGGCCGATATGTTCGGTAGTCGTGGGGGGCAGCCCGGAATCCTGTTGACGTGTTTTGCTGTGTTGCGGGGTTTTTGTTGGTGGGTGGCTGACTGCCTGCTTTCGATGAGGCTTCGTGTGCTTTGCCGCAGTGGACACGATTAGCGCGGCGCACGTAAGCATGTCGGTGGTGGATGCTGCTTGGTCTACATGTTGATGATGCCAGGGGCTGGGCACCTGGGCTGTGCTGAAGGCGATATCGATGCAGGCGTGAGTGTGAGGATAGTTGTTAGCGCCGCGGGGTAGGGGCGTTTTAGTGTGCATGTCATGGCCTTGAGGTGTCGGCGTGGTCAATGTGGCCGCACCTGAACAGGCACGTCCCCGTGCACGGTATAACTATTCGCACCTGATGTTATCCCTTGCACCATTTCTGCCGCTGGTATCGGTGTCGGCGGCTTGTTGACCGGCCCTCAGCCAGCAAGCAGGCATGCCGCCGGGTGCAGCAGTATCGTGTTAGTGAACAGTGCATCGATGATCCGGCCGTCGGCGGCACATACGGCAACCTTCTAGCGCAGATCAACCACCCACACCCCACCAGCCCACCACAACACCACCACCCAAACCCAAACCAGCAAAAAATAACCACCAAATGACCATCACGACGACACCTTGAAGTCTAAACGGACAAGTTACTGGTTACTGGCCGGGCGGGATTGACGTCAGGCCAGCACGCTTGCCGGTTCGGTGAAGGCCAATCCCAGGTCGGTGGCTACCTGTTCAGACAACAGTGCACCGTTATGCGTCGAAAGACCTTTTGCCAAAGCGGGATCCGATTGGCAGGCTTCCTGCCAGCCTTGGTCCGCGAGTTTGAGTATATATGGCATCGTTGCATTGGTCAGCGCGAATGTCGATGTCTTGGGCACCGCGCTAGGCATGTTTGCCACACAGTAGAACAGCGTGTCATGCACCGCGAACGTCGGTTGATCATGGGTGGTCGGCTGCGAATCTTCGAAACAACCGCCCTGATCGATGGCGATGTCGACCAACACAGCACCCGGCTTCATATGTGCGACAAGCGAATTCGATATCAATCGGGGGGCTTTGGCGCCTGGCACCAGGACGGCGCCGATCACCAGGTCGGCGTGCTTGACCGCACCTTCTAGGTCGTAGGCCGACGAGTAGCGGGTGCGGAGGCGGCCACCGAACTCCGCGTCGAGCTCCCGAAGTCTGTTGATGTTGACATCAAAAACCGTGACGGTCGCACCCATACCGTTGGCAATTCGAGCGGCGTTATATCCCGCAGTCCCGCCGCCGATCACGACCACGTCAGCGGGTTCGACGCCGGGCACTCCACCCATCAGTACCCCGCACCCCCTGTGGGTCCGCATTAGGTGATAGGCCCCTACCTGAGCCGACAGTCGTCCGGCAACCTCGCTCATTGGAGCTAGTAACGGCAGCGCGCCGTCGGCGGTCTGCACGGTCTCGTAGGCGATTGACGTTGTGCCGGAGGCCAATAATGCGTCGGTGCAAGGGCGTGAGGCAGCTAGATGCAGATACGTAAACAGGATCTGGCCGTGTCGTAGGTGAACATACTCTGCGGGCATGGGCTCTTTGACCTTGAGTAGCAGGTCGACCTCGGTCCACACCTGCTCGGGAGTGCTGATCAGTTGGGCTCCTGCTGCCTTGAACTCCGCGTCGGCGATTGCCGAGCCTTCTCCGGCGCCTGCTTGCACAAGCACCTCGTGGCCGCGGTGTGTCAGGGCGGCCACGCCGGCCGGCGTGATGGCCACCCTGAATTCGTTGTTTTTGGTCTCGGTCGGAATGCCGACTCGCATAATCACTCCCCCTGGCTCAAGATCGTTGAGGTTATGGCTCAAGTGTGAAGAAAGTTCGGATAGTCCGCAATCCCTCTGATGCTATATCGATATCGCTGATGTTGATATAGGCGATGACTATTTCGATATATCTAGTAGGTTAACAGAACCGTGAGGTGAGCGGGGTGACTTAATCGAAGGATGGTCGGCCTTCTGATATTGATGCGGTGGATTGCAGAATTCTGGGCTTGCTGCACGGCTATGCCTGGATGACCAACAACGCGCTACCGGAGGTGGTCGGGTGCTCCGTCAACGTGTCATGGCCGGGTTTGGCGGCTTGTGACCTCGGCGTTATCAGCAGGTTTTATCAGGTTTTATACCGACATCGATCCGCTCGCAGTGTGACTGCCGCTGTAGGCAATGATCTCGGTCAGCCTACAGTTCAGTGCGTGCGTGGGACGATCCGCAGCTTCATTCAGCAGATCCGCCGCAGGCGCCATGTGATGGATATGTCTATATTTGGCCGGCGCCGAAGACTTCATCCTGCACTTAGCTGCCCGCGACACCGACGATTTGCTCGCGTTCGTGGTAGAGCTGATGCCGATGTCGCAGGAACCCGGACATCACTACGATATTTGATATTTGCTCAATTGGTGTAAACTTTCACACAGAGGCAAGGATGTTCGATGTTCACCGTCTATGACGAGGCAGCGGGTCCATATGACGCTTCTTTAGATCATGAGCGTTTTGTTCTCGAAGCGCGCAATGTTGGGTTCGATTGGGCGAAGTTATCGTTTCACTAAATATTATCGTGCCTAACGATCCGTTGGCTACCCACATCAATCTGCTGCACCTGCAGTTGCTCACGGGCGAGGAGTTTCTCGTTTAGGTGCTTAAGAAGACGTTGCCACTGAATTAAGGACGATCAGCTGCGGCTAGCTGTGCAGGGATTCATCGGCCAGAAAGCTATGTATTCCCAAGCGCATTCCGGAGTGCTTGCCCACTTTGCCGCGCAGGGCGTCGACCTGATGCCGTACACCGATCAGATCAAGTGGCTCTTTGATAAACTGCTAGGGATTAAGCCGCGCTGGAACGTGCGACGGCAGCGCAGCTGGTTGCTGGAGCAGGTTTCGTGCATAGCGGCAGTTGAGCACTACACCGCCATTTTTTGGGGAGGAGGATTTAGACTTCCACAGCTCGATGGCGTCGGCGCCGACCAGGTGATGCTGGACATGCTTCGGTGGCACGGGTCCGCAGAGGTTGAGTATAAAGCGGTGGCGTTCGGCACTATGAAGGATCTGCGCGGCGGATATTGGCGGCAGGTACGGCACTTATTAACTGGCAGTCACGCCGGTGATGCTGCTGTGGATTCGCACAGTGCGATTCATGTATGTTCTTGCACTCGGCGGATCCTTACTTGCCGCAGGGGATCAAACCGGACTGGCGGCGACTACTTCGTGGCAACACACCGGGGATTGGTGGCCCAGGCCACGGTGTTTGGTGAGGATCGTTGGAGACTGCCACAAGCCGGGTTTCCACACGTCACAACTTAGGCCGGCTGGAGCGGGTGGTTGACATTTAGCGGTCTCACCAGTTGCTTGTGCTTCGCACTGATCGAAGAGCACCACATCGACAGCTGACATTACGGCGTCCGACAGCATCACCCTTGAGATACATCGATACATTGCGATTGATTCCGCAGCGCCCTACTATCCTGGTTGTTCACGGCTGGCCCGACCAAGCGGTTATGTCTGGGAAGGAATGGTTTGGGAGTTCTGTGAACGTTTCCACGGCCGATACAACATTTGTAGTCTACGACGTGCGTGGAGCTGGTGAATTCTCGTGTTCAACAAGCACGATTCGCGATCGTGCCGATTGCTGCCGAATCAAGGAGTGAGTACGCGATACTCCGCATTAGCCTGTCGGTGTTTCGGCTGTTAACGCGCTTGGACATTCGACGGGCTTGAGCCTGTTGTGGAATTGCATCGTGTCAAAGAGTATCTGGGCCAGTACTGTGTAGGGTCGGTGCAACCGTGATCGGCTTGCCACATTGTTGTGGGGTGTTCGTGTGGTGTTAGGCGTATTCGCCTCGGCTTCGTGGTGGGGAGCCGTCGTGGGTGAAGCCGGTGTGGCGGACTCAATTTGCGGTAGTTATAAGACGCGAGCTCGTTACCCCTGACGTGGTCGCGTTGACGTTGGCCGACGCGCAAGCGTGGTTTACTCCCGTCCTGGGGACGCCCGGCGGGCATATCGACGTTCAGCTGCCATCGGGCCGTCGGCGACAATGTTCGCTATGCGGTACGCTCGGGCGCCGTGTGGCTCACCACCATCGGTGATCCGTCGTATCGCCGATGGTGGTGGCGGTTCGCTTGAGATGTATAATGGATTCGATGTGGGCGACGTCGTAATGTTCGAAGGTCTTCGCAACGCTTTCTATCTCGGCATGGCCTAGCGTGATTTTGCTGTTCGTGATCGGCGGCATCGGTGTGACTCCCATACTGTCGATGATCCAGGTGGCTGTGCAACGTGGAAACAACTGGTGGGCAATATATGCCGGTAGTAGCTGGGAGTACATGCCGTTTCTGGCTGAAGTGGTTGCGGTGCCCCGGATCGGGTCACCGTTATGGGCCGACGACGGGGCATGGTCACATCACCACTGTAGATGATCTGTTGACCGGTGAGGGGCCGATGACGGCTGTTTACGTGTGTGGGCCGACCGCCATTGTAGAGGGGGTTCGGCTGGCTCGTGACGAACACGCCGAAGCGCCACTGCACTACGAGCGGTTTAGCCCGCCGCCACTCGTTGATGGGCTCTCTTTCGAGTTGGAACTTGCGCGGTCGAGGCGTGTGCTCAGCGTTCCGGCTAATCGGTCGGCACTTGACAGCATGCTTGACTGGGACCCGACCACGGTGTACTCGTGCCAGTAAGGCTTCTGCGGAACATCCAAGGTCAAAGTTATTGCTGGAACAGGTCCATCGGCGTGGACGCGTCGTCGAGGGCGATGACGATATGCTGGTCTGCGTATCGCGGGCGAAAAGCAGTCGGGTGGTCATCGATGCCTGATAGGCCGCATATCAACACTCAGTGCTGACTGATGTCGAACAGGTGTTCTGGGCGGTGATAATTGTTCGTTCTGGCTTGGCCGTGATCCCGATATGGCGGCGTGATCCATTCGGTGCCGGTCGTGGGGGGACGCGTTTCCTTGTCCTCTAGCCATGTTCATCCTGCTTATGGTTGGGCTTATGTGCAACGGCGAGTTTGTCGACATCGGTTAAACCGCCGGCTGACCATTCAATCTATGTGGTGAATTTCGGAGCAATCGCTGGGTATGTCGCAGCCGGGGGTGTGCAGCAGCGATCCTTAGCATAGAGGACCGCTCGTTGATCCGGTGAGGTCACTCGGCGAGGTGGGTCAAGATACAAGTGGATAACTTGAATGCTTGTCGCACACGGCCAAATAGAGTTAAGTATAGCTGGCCATTCGGATCAGGACCAGTGTACCGCCGTCCGTTATCGCTCAGTCCGCGGCCGACGTCAGCTCTTGAAGCGTGGTTCACACGATTACTGTCACCGGGAGTCCATTGTATACACCAAGTTTCGGATCGCCCAATTGGCCCCGGTCCAAGGCCGTGAGCGCATTGTGTTGGCGTTGGGTGTGGCTATCGCGTGTCCGTGGCTGCTGTTTCTTTCGTTGGATTGGCCGGTGACGCCGTTGACATGGGGTAATTGGTAGTCCAGGTTTGCATATGCTGGGCATGGCGAATCATGCCAGCCACGCGTCACTATTCCGGGGATATGGTCAGCATCCTGCTACTCATCCCATTGGACCGTTGACTGCACCAGGTAAAATCACGCTAGCGCGCGGTAGGAGCCGGAAATTTCCTGTCCGGGTTGATCAGCAACGCATACCTGTGTGCCAGCTTTTCCACCTGGTTAGGACGCGATTTTGCCGCTTGTTGGGCAAGAAATTGCTCGGCGTGAGCAAGCGTATAGGACGGCGTTGCGTCTGGGATCTTGTGGAAGAAGGTCTGAATTATTCGCAGGTGTTCACCATCGAGGAAGTTATTTTACTACGCCTGGGCGGTAGCCGATAGGTCTGGCAGCAATATGCCGGTGGGTGAGTGTTAAACGCGGCGACAACTCCTTCAGCCGGCGGCGAGTTTTGGCGCAGCTGGTCCGTAGCCAATCGGCGACCACTTTGTGAGCCGGGCCGCCGACAACAGCGAGATTCTCTTTGGCCAGGCCCGAAACTACCTCGTGACTTACCGCGATCTGCCGCCAACGAGTCGTTTCCATTTTGTTCCAGCGCATGTAAGCGGGCAGGAGGCTCGAGGCCGTCGAAGTTCAGCTTGCCAATGTCTGTTACAGCGGCGTTGAATGCGTCGAGCTTGACAGTTACCCGCAGGTGGCACTTTAAACCGAAAAGATGTTCGAACTCTATTTCGATGTATCGCCGGGAGCCATGTCCCAGCTAGCTTCTGTGGAATTAACAGCTAACTGTGGAAAAATCCGCGAATACGATCGTGGAGCTCGTTCTGTGATCTCGCGTGACTGCTCCATTACCGTTGCGTTCAGCGGACGTGGGATGTAAACGCCGTGAAAGCACTGTGTGCAGCGATACTGACCGGTAACGGGTCTGTTGTTGAGACTGGGCGCAAGCTGCTCACCTACGAGGTCCTTCAGCTCGCAGGTGATGACCTCCGGGACACCGTTGTCCAGCATGTACCAGACGCGGCTGGACTAATCGGATAAGTGTATGGCTGCGCTAAACGAGTACACCTGAGCGGGGGACGAAAGAGTTGGCCGATCAACTTGTAGCAATCTTCAACCAAAGCCCTACGCCAATGCTTCGTCTGTGGCCAGTCGACCTGGATCAGCTGGCGTTTCTTATTGTAAGGAAGTCCCGTGTGGGGTGGTGGCTGGATCGACCTCAAGACCGGTTATTTGTGGGTCGCAGGCTCGGACTACAAAGACGACAGTCTCGACGAGGGTGAGGGCTGCTGACTCTATTTTTGGAGTGCATAGGCTCGTGAGCGGGATACCGGAGGATATTGGGAGTTGTTCATCGCTTCATCGCTACGAGTGGACACTCTAACTCGGGGCCGCGATAAGCGGAAAAGGCGTTTTCCGTCGGTTTAAAGACGTACTTTCGCTGTGACCCGACGAGCTGCACCGTTATATTCTTGTTTTGCAGTGAACACCAAGTGGACCGTGCCTGTGACTGGTTTGCCGCGGCAGGCTAAACACCCGTCAAGGCGGCTAAAGGTTCTCCAACCGTTCGGTCTAGGGTGAACACTATGCGAGTAGGCGTGCTTGGAGCCAAAGGCAAAGTCGGGTCGACGATGGTGCGGGCTGTACAGGCCGTCGAGGATTTGACCCTGTCCGCGGAGGTGGAGGCCGGTGATCCGCTGAGCTTGCTGACCGAGGGCAACACCGAGGTAGTCATCGACTTTACCCATCCAGATGTTGTGATGGGCAATTTAGAGTTCCTGATCGGCAACGGAATTCATGCCGTGGTCGGCACCACCGGCTTTACGGCAGAGCGGCTGCAGCAGGTGCAATCATGGCTATTTAATCAGCCTAATACATCAGTGTTGATCGCGCCTAGCTTCGCGATCAGTGCGGTGCTCTCGGTGCATTTTGCCAGACAGGCTGCGCCGTTCTTTGACTCGGTGGAGGTCATCGAGCTGCATCATCCGCACAAAGCGATGCGCCTTCGGGCACCGCGACGCGCACTGCGACGCTGATCGCCGAGGCACGAAAAGGTTTGCCGCTCAAACCCGATGCCACCAGCACCAGCCTGCCTGGTGCTCGCGGTGCCGACGTTGACGGTATCCCGGTGCACTCGGTGCGGCTGGCCGGACTGGTCGCCCATCAGGAGGTGCTGTTCGGTACTGCGGGGGAGACGTTGACCATCCGCCACGATAGCCTGGACCGGACATCATTTGTGCCCGGCGTGTTGTTAGCGGTGCGTCGCATCACCGAACGTCCTGGCCTCACGGTGGGCCTCGAGCCCTTACTCAACCTGCAATGAACGACACCGTCATGACCAAGCGCAGCTTGTATATCTTGTATATTCAGTTGCTCATCGCGGCCCTTTGCTTCGCGATGCTGGCATACCTTGTGCTGTTGGGCCGCATGGCCGTCGCGATGATCGGCTCAGGTCAGGCGGCCGCCGTAAGTCTGGGGTTGGCGCTGCTGATCATGCCCGTTATCGGGTTGTGGGCGATGATCGCCACGCTGCGAGCAGGATTTGCTCACCAGAAACTGGCCCGCCTGATAGCGGCAGACGGAATGGAGCTCGACACCAGCGTGCTACTCCGGCGACCCTCTGGCCGCATACAGCGAGACGCGGCTGACGCGCTGTTCGCTACCGTGCGCGCTGAGCTAGCCGGCGATCCCGACAACTGGCGCTGTTGGTACCGGCTGGCTCGGGCCTACGACTACGCAGGGGATCGCCGTCGTGCGCGGGAAGCCATGAAGACAGCCCTCGAACTACATGGGCGTGACTGACCTGCCAATGACTAAGACGCTGCTGGTGGTGCACCATACCCCGTCGCCGACTACCCGCGAGCTGCTGGAGGCAGTGCTTGCCGGAGCCAACGACTCCGAGATCGACGGTGTAGAAGTGGTTTCCCGACCGGCGCTGGCCGCGACTATCCCGGACATGCTTAACGCCGACGGCTACTTGTTTGGCACCACCGCCAACTTCGGCTACATGTCCGGGGCGCTTAAGCACTTCTTTGACACCGTTTACTACCCGATTCTGGACCACGTGTCGGGACGTCCCTACGGCTTGTGGGTGCATGGCAACAACGACACCGTCGGCGCCGCGGTCGCCGTAGGCAAGCTTGCTACCGGGTTGTCGCTGACTCATGCTGCAGACGTCCTGGAGGTCGTCGGTCCTGTCGATGCCATGGTGTGCGAACGAGCCCACGAATTGGGTGGCACGCTTGCCGCGATGCTAATGGAATGACCGGAAGGAGCGGGCATGCCTGCTGCTATTGACATCTCCCGTGGCAGCAATCCGTTTGCGGTGACGTGAGTTTCCCGCGACCGCAACACTCATCCCGTACTGCGATTGCTTGCCCGCCAAGCTGCTGAACATGTTTGCCGAGCAGGTCGACAACCGCCCAAACGGTGATGCCATAGTTGAGCTGGGGTGGTGACCAAATGATCTACCGGCAATTGTGGCAGCGTGCTCCACGAGTCGCCTTAGGTGCTGGCGTTTTGGGGCACCGTGATGGCCGTCGGCGTTGCGGTACCGGTCAATACTCGATCGGTGCAGCCTTAAGTCGAGTTTATCTTGTCCTACGCAGGTGCCCGGGTGGAGCTGGTACGGGAGACCGCGTTACCCGACAGCCAACCGTACGTGACTCATCATTTTCGCCACACAGACGCCGCTGCGCTGTTCTACAACTCGGGTACTACCGGTCCACCTCAAAGGGGTGTTGACCACCCACGTGGCTTTCCTGACCAATACCGAGAACACGATCCGATGTCTCTGTCAGTCAAGGGATCTCGGTGAGGAGCTGCGTACGTTGATCTTGGTGCCGTTGTTCCACGTGACCGGCTGCAACTCGCAGCTGTTGGTGGCAGCGAATCTTGGAGGGCGGTGATCATGCTCGTATCGATGATCGACGGGTTGATCGCAGCACTGCCTGCAGAGCACATTTCGTTCATTGGTTACCGTCCCCATGGTCTAATTGTTCTTGTTGCGAAACGACACAAAGGTTTTGCGGCCGTAGACGTCTCCGGTGTGTGCTGGTTAGTCTATGATGGGGCATCGTCGCCCCGTCTCTCGTGCATCGGGTGAAAAGCGTTTTACCGTAGGACACGGTGTTCAACGGATACGGGATGATCGAGACTGCTGCGCTGATGACCGCCCTGCCTGACTAGGATGCTGTGGGGTATACCGATTCGGTGGGGTTGCGGGTCCCCTCGGTGGATCTTGGTGTGGTCTCTGACGGTCACAACACGGGTGTGGCCGGGTTGGTGTAGTGTGCGGCGAAATCTGACGACCAGACTACTGGAACCGGACTCAGGCCACCTCGATCTGCATCGAGGACGGGTGGGTTACACACCGACGACATGGCTCGGGTTAACTACTTAGGTCGGGTGTACGATATCATATCGTTTTAAGGATGTCATCAACCGGGGCGGCGAAAACCTCTCCAGCATCGAGGTCTGGGAGGTGTTGCTGGCGAATCCGCATGTTGCGGACTCCCGTGTGTTGGCGGTGCCTGACCACCTCATGGGGGAGAATGTATAGAACGGAGCTGTTTCGCGGTACAGAACAGATTGACGTGACCGTGATGGTGGTTCTTGACAACTGTCGGGGGTAGCTTGCGCGACTTTAAAGGCGCCGCAATATGTCGTTGTAGTGGACAACGCGTCGCCGCGTAATGCCGATAGCAAACTGTTCACGGGCAAGCTGCCGCAGGCAGGTTGGTGTGGGTCTGGTCAGGCGGTGAGCGGGTCGGCTACCGCAACAGCACGGATCGTCCGGCTGCGGGCACATTCGGACAAATAGTTTCTAAAAGTGAAAGCTGCATTGGCGCGCTTAACACTGCGCACCGGTGCAGGCGATTGCACCTACACCTAAGAACCGCGCGGCCTATGACTCGTTCCTGTGTGGTTGCTTGACATTAGATAGCCTAATCCGATAAGGCCGTGTTAAATCTGCTGGGAACATGTGTTAAGAACCCGTAAAAACACCTTTATCGGAGTCTGTCGGTGGTGGGGTTACGTCGCTGCGGGTCGTTAGCCTTTTTGGGACGCACAAGGTATGACCAGGAAATATATCTGACAAAGCTGGCCGTACATACGAACTAAGTATCTTTACTGGTTGGCATGTCTCACACGATGAGCACGGAATGTCATTCCTGACTACACAGCCTGAAGCATTGGCCACCCCGGCGGCTGTCGTCGATATGGCTCCGGCCTCCGCCGCCGGGGTCTCCGTTTTGGCCTCCGGAGCCGCAGTTGGTGTTGTCGCAGTCACCTCCGCCCGGGTCGTCCGTAGGGACAAAATGAATGGCCTTGGTAATGGTAGGTCGTTGCTGGGCCAGCCGCAAAAACCTCGACTGAGGCTGTGGACGGCCATCGCCGCAGTAACAACCTCGGTTCTTGTCAGTTGTTTTATCAGAGTTAATCTGACTAACTAAACATTATGGCTGTTTACCCTATATAGGCGGCTGAAAAACATGGAACGAGAGACCGGGGTGCAACCGGTGCCCTCCGCTGACGAGATTCGGCATCAAATTAACAGAAAGCATATCAAATGACCTGCCTGGATCTGACCGGTCGGACAGTCATAATTACCGGAGTGTCCGCGCGGCATCGGGCTGGTGATCGTCCAACAGTTCGCGGCTGTCGGCGGCCAATGTGGATGTTCACCGTCCGCAAGCAAGAGGCAGCGGAGGCGGCCGCATCACAAGTCGGTGATGGGGCGTTGGCGTTCACGCGGTCGACGAGGAGATGCTGCGTGACATTGCGTCGAGCGCGTGCTGGAGCTTCGGCGATGTGGGCATCTTGGTCAACAACGTGGGAATCAATCCCTGGGTATGGTCCGCTGGTCGAGCAGGACCACGCTTGCTTCGCTAAGATTTCGATGTCAACTTGTGGACTCCGCTGCTGTGGCCCTCACTCGTCGTGAAAGCATGGATGGGTGAGCATGGCTGCGTGGTGGTCACTACCGGCTCCGTCGGCGGCACATACCCATCGCCAGTGATGGGTATGTGCAATGCACCAAGGAGGCGCTTATCTGTGTCACCAAGCAATTGCGCTGGAACGTTCGTCAGCTATTCGAGTCACTTTGGTCTGCCCCGGCGTCGTTCGTACTAGGCTGGCTTAGGCCATCTGGAAAGACCACGAAAATTCACTTGTGGCGATCATCACGTTCGGAAGAGTTGGTGTGCCGGGTCCAGTTTTCTTTCTCATTTCGGGACACGTTTAGTTAGATCATCGGCGAGACGGTGGTCTATTGCTCGGCAATGTATCAGGGATTCCGCGTTCAGCCGCGAGCCAAGCAATGAGTATTGCCGTCGACCTAGATGCGTGGATGAAGTTGCTCCTCGAGGAGCACAACCCTGCCATCAACGAACTGTGCGATTTCCTTGGTGCGTGGTTCGATCTGGAGCTGGACTGGGTTCACTTTCTACCAAGCAACGGTGGGCTGGTTCTTCTGCAGGCCACTCAGGAGCAGGTTGATGTCCAGTTGGTCGTTGACGGCAGCGCCCTCGGCGGGCGGTGGAAAGAACTGTATCGGGATTGGTGTAGCGGCGTCGACCATTGCCCAGTTTGGGATCGATGAATAGAAGCAAAAGTTCCTGCTTCCGTTATTCGTTGGTATTGCCAACTGCTCAATGATCCAGGTGTGGGATCGGACTTGGTGGCGGTGGTGACCCGCAGTGTGCGAGCCGTGCTATCACTCCGATGACTGGATCGTCAATGAGCAAAAGATATGGACGTTGATGGCGTGGCACGCTAAAAGACTATCCTGGTTCCGCGCACCGGTCCGACGGTAGCCTAAATACGCTGTTTTGACTTATTTTCTGTGCGACGTTACGCAACTGAGAGGAGAAATTCGGTCGCTGCGCCAGACCACTGGTGAGGCGGAGTTCAACGAAAGTATTCTCCACCGACGTCCGGGTGCCTGATGCGACTTGGTTCGGCCTGTAGGGCGGCGGCTAGCGGGTTGCGACTACCGCGCTCAACAACGGAGCGCGTCACGATCGGCTCTCGCTCCGGCGTACCTCTGTAAGACGGTAATATCGGCAAGGTCACCGCACCTTGACGAGACCAGTTGGGGGCCTGAGTAACCCTGCGATGCGCAACGCGCTAATGCTACTGTGGGTCGAAGCAGAGGTTCTTTGGCTGGCGGGTTAACGGTTGTAGTAGTGGGACAAAAGTATTCAGAAGGGTAAGCCCGGACCTGAAGGTTCCTGCGTCAAAGTATACTTTAGAAGCTTTTCTGGTGTAAACTACCTCGGTTTTTGAGCTCGATCTGCATGCCGAATCCGGACTGAATTACGACGATTGGATCATGCGCCGATCAGAAATTATCGACCTGATCGGGTGTGAGTCCGGTTACCGCTACCTGTGCGCACGCAGCAACTCGATTATAGGGTGGCACTTCGGAAATCTTGCACAATACGCTCGCCAAGCGGATTCTCGGATTGCCCGACGAATATCGTGTCGACAAATGAAGTGACATGGAAGGATCTAGATAGATGAGCATGGGCGACCTGCTGTACTCGGACATCTAGGAATCATTGCGCAACAACGTGCGTAGCTTTGTTCGTAGAAAAGTGTCCACCGGAATCGATCATTCGCACATATGACTCGGATTCCTTTGTTCTGCAGTTCTGTCAGAAGTTTGGCGAAGAGCAGCCGTTGAGCTGGGATGTTGGGGTGTTGGTGCCTGAGTCGTTTGGTGGCGGTGGTGCGGATGTTCGTGAGGTCGCGATCGTGATGGAGGAGATTGGTCGGGCCGTCACGCTGGTCCCGTGATTGTCCAGCACTGTGCTCGCCACCGTTGTGTTATTGCAGGCTGGCGACACCGAAACCGTGTCGGCGCTGGCTCAGGGTACGGTCACCACGGCGCTGGTGGTGCCGCTGTGCACCGCGCCGGGAGATTCGGTCGCCGAGGTCAGTATTGGCCCTCCGATGGTCTGACTGGGTCCGTCCGTAGTGTCGCGGCCGCCCGTGAAAACTGATGTTTCATCCGGTGCTAGCCCTGGGTATGACCAGACTTCTTGCCGACGTTTGGTTCTCGGCGGCGGCATTGTCGTGGGTAGGCAGGGGGTATGCGGTCGTGTCGGCAGCTCTAGAGATCGGGGCGGCGTTGCTAATCCCCGAGCAACTTGGGGTCGCGCAGTGGTGTTTGACACCGTATTGGCTTACGCCAGGCAGTGCAAGCAATTAGGCTGTACGATCGGCTCAATATCAGGCGATCAAGCACCATCTCGCGGATCTGTGGTTTGTGGTCGGTACAGGGGTGCTACGGTCGCTGTCCGCTACACCGCCGATACGTGCGCCAGAGACGATGCAAACACGACCGTCGCGTAGGCTCCCTCTGTTCATGTCGTGGATGAGCGCGTACAGCCTCACGACAACACTGGAATGGCGTTAGAGTATTCCGGCGCACCCAACCTGAATTGGGCCAAGAGCGGCCAGTTGGTCTTTGGCGTTGTCTACCGTTGTCGGTCCCGACTGGCCGAATTGGTGGACCTTTCGGTTTTGTGATCTATTTAGCGCCGGTCGGTTACTGTGCACTGACGATGCCTCCGCGGCACCGCTAGCTTTAACGCGGTAACACCCCAAGCCGAATAGATCGGTCATTGCTGTCCAGTGCCGTGCGGCGGCATCATACGGTGAGTGGTCTGCTACTATGAACCCGCAGACCCCCGAGTATCATCGGGCCATAGTGTTGGGTAACGCTGGCCGCCGTCAGCGCTTTGTAGAGTTGTGTGGCGTGGTTCGGGGTGAACGCATATTATTCTTCGGTACCGTCCACGTAGGCCGTCGCCCTCATCCGGTTGGTCAGCAAGTGTAGGTCTGTCCGTGGTGTTGGCCACCAGGCTGTCACTGTGGAAGGAAGGCGGCAGGCAACGCGGTCTGGTTGTTGCCCCGCTATCACCACTGAAATTCGCCCACCCCATTCAATAGCCGTATACGTCGAACTGCTCCCCGGTTACCCCGGGGCAAGCAGTGAATATAGTCGAAGAAGGCGCCGGCGTCGCTGGCCATCGTCTCCAATGTGACGCTTTCCATCATGTCCGTTACCCGTTTGCGTTCTTTCGCGTCGCGGAATGCTGCTGCAATGTTGATCGGGGCCCAGTCGCCGTGGTGCATGGTGGTAGTACACGTCGGGCAGCAGCACTGCGTAGCCGAACCCGGCCAGCTTCGTCGCCCTCTAGTAAAATGTTGCGTACGCTGCTGGCGTCGGGGTACACGACCACGCTGGGCCAGGGCCCGTCTCTTCGGGGATGATCAACTGGGAGGGGTAACGGCTGTCGGACGTAGTGAGACTGTCGGTGCGGTTCGGCATGTTCTCTGTTCTACTCTTCGTGGCGCGGCGTAAATTCATTGGCTTGTTGGCGTCGATCCGCCGCGCCTGGCTTCGCTGTGCTTGCGACCGCCGCTAAACTGGCTGCGTGCTGATAGCGACGCCATACGAGGATTTGCTGCGTCTCGTGCTTGACTGCGGCGTAGCCAAAATGGACCGCACCGGCACCGGGACTCGCAGTCTGTTTGGTCAGCAGTTGCGTTACGACCTGTCGGTTGGGTTCCCGCTAGTTACGACGAAAAAGGTGCACTTCAAATCGGTTGTCTACGAGTTGTTGTGGTTCTTGCGCGGCGACTCCAACGTCGCCTGGTTGCATGAGCATGGAGTTAATATCTGGGATGAGTGGGCTAGCAGCACAGGCGACCTCGGGCCGATTTATGGTGTGCAGTGGCGATCTTGGCCGACCTCTTCGGGTGATTACATCGACCAAATCAGCACCGCACTGGATTTGCTGCGTACCGAACCGGATTCTCGGCGCATCATTGTGTCGGCTTGGAATGTCGGTGAAATCCCGCAGATGGCGCTGCCACCATGTCACGCGTTTTTCCAATTCTACGTCGCTCAAGGCCGGCTGAGTTGCCAGCTGTACCAGCGCAGCGCCGACATGTTCCTTGGTGTGCCGTTCAACATCGCCAGTTACGCGCTTCTGACCCACATGATGGCCGCCCAGTCCGGTCTTTTGGTTGGTGAGTTCGTCTGGACGGGCGGTGATTGCCACATCTACGACAACCATGTCGAGCAGGTACAGCTGCAGCTCAGCCGCGAACCCCGAGCATATCCAGAACTCTTTTTAGCGCAGCGTGATTCTATCTTCGACTATGTCTACGAGGACGTCGTCGTCACGAATTATGATCCGCACCCGGCGATCAAAGCCCCAGTCGCGATATGACGCGCGCCGACGATGATGGTGCCAGCATGGCTGGGATCGAGGAGTGGTGCGTATGACGGTGGTGGGCCTGATCTGGGCTCAGTCGACGACGGGTGTGATTGGGCGCGACGGCGGCATGCCATGGCGAGTGCCTGAGGATCTGACTCGCTTCAAACAGCTGACGATGGGTCACCCGGTGGTGATGGGCCGACGGACCTGGGATTCGTTGCCGGTTGGGGTTCGCCCGCTGCCAGGCCGCCGAAATATCGTGTTGAGCCGACAAATTGACTTTATGGCTGAGGGAGCGGAGGTGTTCGGTTCTCTCGAAGAGACCATTTCCAATCTCGAGACCGAGCCTGAGATGTGGGTGATTGGCGGTGAGCAGATCTACCGGCTTGCGTTGCCGCTGGCGACCCGTTGCGGGGTCACCGAGGTAGACACCTACCTGCTTCATGAGGACGATGACGTGCTGGCCCCGGTGCTCGACGATACATGGGTGGGTGTGACGGGAGAGTGGCTGGTGAGCTGCTCCGGGCTGCGGTACCGGTTGCACAGCTATCATCGTTCATGAGCGCTGTTTTCCGCGGCAAGTAGGGTGGGTTATCCCCACATGTATCGTTGCGGCGCGTTTGCATGAGCACTGTTACTACCGTACAGGCCTGTCGAGTAGCGTTCGCGGTACAAGGCTTCGCCGAGCTCAAACGACCGGATCAATCACCGTACGCATTTGAAGCGGTTGATCTGGTGGATCCAGGTGCTGCAGTTGGATTCGGTGTTGCTGGCGGTGGGTGCACAATACGCGCCTGTTTTTGGCCTACTTGGGCCGTACAACCGCGATGTTTTGGACCGCGCCGCGTGGGGGTCCAGCGTAATCGCTTGGTGCTGCTGCTGGTGGAGTACTGGGCACACGAGGCAGGACTGATGGCCGTCGATGATTGGCCATTGTTGTGCTGGGCGGATGTGTCAGCACCGGCATGGCCGCTGGGGCAAGTCATATCGTCAAGGCCAATCCGCAGTCGGTTGACGACATTGTGGGCCGCTATAGGCGAGCTTTGACCCAGTACCGAGGGCCGATCGAGGCGCATTTGGCCGCCGCACCACGCTCATCAACGGGTTCCTGGTAGAATCGCAGCGACACTAAGTGGGTTGTCGAACCGCTGTTTGCCTTCGGGATGCTCACCACAGTTACCTGGGTGGGTTTAGCTCGTCACTAAGGATTTGGTGGAAAGGGTGTTGCCGGCCAGTGCGTGGGCCCGGGAGGTTGACGACGTGGCTGTTCGTGAGTTGACGCGGCGGACCGCCACCGCACTGAGTTATGGGTACTGAAGCCGACATCCGCGACTACTTCCGGGTAGGTTGAGAGTAGGTTAAGTTGGGTGTCGCTGAGCTGGTGGCGGCCGGTGAGATTGAATCGGTCACTGTCCAGGGGGTCGGCGCAAGGCATATTTGCGACACAGCGAAAGCGGTGCCACGCGTTGACCGTGGCACCGCTCTGCTGTGTCTGTTCGACCCGGTGATCTTCTTTTGGCAGTGGGTGGAGTGGCTGTTCGGCTTTCGCTACTGCATCGAGATCTACACATCAGCGGTTAAACGCCAGTACAGCTATATATTTGTGGTCGCTGCTGCTAAACGGCCGGTTGGCCGCGCGTGTTGACCTCGCGGTCGACCGAGCCTGCAACCCTTTTGCGTGTCATGGGTGTGTTCTTTGATGACCAGCATGCCAACCAAGTACTGGGTAGTTGGGTTAACACGGCGCTAGCCAGCGAGCTGGAGTAGATGGGCGTCCTAGCTGGGATGGTGTCACTGTGTCCCGACGGAGCGATTTGGCTGGCAAGTTACGCGCAATTGAATGCAACTAATCTGCGAAGCAAGATAGAAAGGAACTCGCTGGATGGCTCCAGGCAAGAAACACGATCCGGAGGCACCGTCGACGGTACAAGAAATCAATGACGCGCTTTGGAAGGCCGTGGACAAGTTGCGTGTGTCGCTACCTGCCAACTAATACAAGTGTGTAATCCTTATTTTGGTATTTTTCAAATACATTTCTTTCGCTGATGACGAACGAGCCGAAGACGTGTTTGCTGTGCCGTCATCCGAGCACTGGAAATTTTTGGCGTACAACACAAAAGACAAGAACATCGGCCAGCTCATCGATGAGGCAATGGACGCTATAGTGACGGCTAATCCGGAGCTGGTTGGTACTTTTTCGCAGATATATACGACCGTTGACCAGCCTGGGCTGGGTGAGTTGGTCGAGTTGCTTGGCAGTGTACGGTTCAGCCTGCATGGCAGGTGTCGCGCGTGGCCTGATGGGGGAGATGGACAAGTAACTTTTTGGGAAATTAGCTCACACAGTAAGGATGGCGTAGCGGCGAATTCTTCGTTCCATCCAGTGTTGTGACGGTAATTGTCAAGATTCTCGAACCATCCAGCGGTCGGGTGTATGACCTGTGCTGTGGCTTGGGCGACGTGCTAGTGCAGACCGAGAGGTTCATCTGTGATCACGGCGGCAGTCCGACGGATGTTGCTATCTACGGGCGGGAAAGCGCCGAGCAGACCTGGCGGATAGCACAGATGAACCTCGACAATAACGATGGCGTGCGGTAGGGCGAACATGTTTATCAATGATCAAGCAAGCCCGCATAGCTGTTTCTCGGCACCGGGATTCCGGTTTTCCTGTGGTTTTCGCGATGGACAAAACGTATGGCTTGGATAGATCCGGGCAGGTGCTGTTTATCGACGCGTGCGGGCTCGGCTATCTGTTGGATCTCGCTGAACGTGCATTGACAGACGATGAAGTTGCCCGTATTGACGGTACTTACCACGTATGGTGAGAGCCGAGATCAGCGTCCGCGAAAGACCTTATCTAACAGTGTTTTCCTATGATTCTATAGATCCGTGTCGTTGGATGACATTAGAGCCTCAAGGTACGCCTATTACGACGGTACGGTATTTGGGAACTCTGGTGACTTAAAATGACGGGTGAGCCAGTCGTCGAGAAAGTCGCACGGTTGGCAGAGGATCTGATGGCGGAGCGTGACGAATTAGCGCGGTTGGAATGGATGTTGCGCGAGTAGGTAGAGCGCCTGCGGTGAAAGGTCAGACTGGGTGATTACCGCGACTTCAACAAGGGGTATACTTCGCTGGCGCGCAAGTCAGGTGATCGTTATCCAGTTTATGGCATCAACGCGGTTATAGGCTATTCTGCGCAGTGCAATGCCCGTGTCCTGCTCATAGTCGTGGGTCGTATTGGGTCATATTGCGTTAGCTTGCACTACTGCGAATCCGATTTCTGGGTTACCGATGACGCACTGATTTGCTGGGCAGATGATAGCCATAGAGATGCGATACTGGTACTACGTGTTGCGGACTTGCCGACTCAATGAACGCCGGGAAGAATCCGGCCAATCACTGCTCAACTAGCGGATTCTGTGCGACTTGTCAATCAATGCGATCGCAACGTCGCAACGGAAAAATTTTTCGGAGCTGCTCGGCGTTCTCGATGACAAAATTTCCGGTAACCAAGGCGTTATTGTTTCTGCCGAGATCTTAATGCTTACTACTGTCGAGTCGGTCTCTTAGTACGTGCCGTTGTCTGACTCGGAAAGTCGGTCGACGGTGTTTCTCAACGTGGGCGGATTCGACTATGTGGTTGCCCATTTCAGCTTTCCGGAATTTGACGACGGTGTGAAACCGAAAATAGTCGCCACCGTAGCTGTTACGATCGGCAAGTTCGTCTTGTTGGAGCCGTGCGTGTTGTTTGCGAAGCTGAATTCGAGAATTCCGCTAATCTGAAATGTGGTGACTCTGATGTCGTACATGGTATTAGTTGAGTGTCGAATTTCTTGGTGCTAGGGCCAACTGGCGTCGATACGTTGATGCTGTGGTCAGCGATACGGCAATCTGATGTCGTGCGAACCTTGCGACAGCACACCGCGGGTACCGCAGGAAGTCACCAAACGTATTCAACCGCAGGAACTCCTCAAGTTTGGTGCGATATGTGCGCCGTTTGGCTCCCGAACAGTCGCGGATGCTCGTGTACTTAGGCGCACTGTGTTATGAGCGACGTACTGAGTCTATTCAGCTGGCAACCTTACGTGATGACTGCTCCCTTTCATGCTGTTCGGACCGGTCTGGGTCCAGGATCGGACGATAGCCAGTGACGCGGTTTAAGAAGTCGTTTGTGCCTCGGCTGGCTAGGCGCCAAAGGCGGAGGTGGGGGTCGACGTTACCAGCGTCGAGGTGCACTTTCCTGTCGTGTGCTCGGAACCGACTTTGTGGTTACCGGGTCGGCCAAAAGTGAACGACTGCTATGGCTGGCCGCTAGCTATGATTGTCTCATCGCAATCGACGCCTTGGATGAGCTTTACTGGATGCTCACACTGGTGCCATACCGCGAACGTGGGCACATCCTGCTGGCACGTGCTCCCATAGGCAAATCCCGACAGCAGATTTGGCTTTGATCACGATGAGATGGGTATCGCCTTAAGTCGATGTGCTGCACACCGGCATCGAGTATAGATAGAAATAGGGATTCTCTTTTTTCTCAGCGGATGCGAGGTTCAGCCGCGCTCACAGCTGGCCAACCATTTGCTTGACCGTCTGGTCGATGCGTGCATGGGCTAGCAGCGAACTCCATCTCCATCGGAGGTGGGTTTGCGGTCAACTCTTTCGAGTCGGAGACATGGGCGCGTTTCTTGTCTAACAGTAACGAGTCGGATTTCATGCAGGAAAGTAGTTAGCTCAGGTGGTATCCCTACCGTCGGGCGCCGACCGGTACGGGCATGTTGGCCCCGATTTGTGCGGCTAAACTGGTTGCTTTTCAGCAACGGTCAGGAGAGAAGTTCATCAAAACAGGTACCAAGCTGCTCATGGAATCGGGGCGGATATTGTATTACTTGATCGCTCAGGGGTCACAGTTTTCCTCATCGAGGGCGTCAAGCGAAGCAGCGATTACAGGATCATCATCGTTCGCGGGTTGAGCATGATCTTGTCGGAGTAGTGGAAATTTAGCGAGTTCCTGACCGATCCGATCTTGTGGTCGGCAAAAGAGATCGGCGACGGTCAGTTGGCAGGTCCGGTTTGTAGCTGTGTGTGCGGAGCCAGCTGCCTAGAGTACGACGTGTTGACCTGGCGCAAGTTGTGCTGCCACGGGAACTACGCCATGGCGACTTGCTAACCGTACCCGAATACGGCTTGCTATCGGATGGATAAGCACGAATCAGAGTTCCATGGACTCAGAATTTCTTCCAAAATTGTGATGAATCACGGTAATCAAGTAAATTGCACGGGCAACTTGATGAAAACTGCTATCAACTATGCGTGATGCTCCACCGGATAAAATTGGCAGCGCGCGTCCTGTTGACATGGTGTGCGCCGGTCGGCAAATTACCACGTTGGCGGTATTGATCTGCTACAGTCCAGTTCTCCCAAGCGGCGTTGATCACCACTGAGTTGGCCATGATGGGCTGATCAGCGTGCCAGCTATTGCTGGCGGTGGTCTGGCTTGGTGGAGGCCGCTACTGCTGTGCTGCTAGGGGAGCAGCGCTCATCGCACTCGGCTACCTCTTGCCACTCCTCAGCGTGGATTAGGAACGCGCTGGCGCTGGCAAGGTTAATTATGATCGCGATGGATCCCGGGCTGGTATCGAGGGTGTGGCTCAATGTATTGCATGTATTGCGTCAGTTCCCAGTTGGCATGCGCAGCCCCGGGGCGTCGTTAGTGTTCAGCGTCGTTGTAGTCGCAGCCAACGTGGAACTAGACATTGCGTTCATTCGCGGAGTTACTAGCTTTCCGAAGATCGGTTTGGTGGGAATCGTTTTGGCCACAACGCTTGTGCAGGTTTTCACGGTTGGTGTGTATTACACTTTGCTGCCTCGGGACGATCAACTTGCCTCGTTACTAGCGGTAGATGGCTGGAATGCCCACATTGCAACGGCTCGTAAGATTTTACTTCTCGGCTCCCTATCTCGTTGACTTACAGCTCAGACCCGGTTTCACCTCCCTAACTGTGGTGATGAGGGTCTCAGGCCTCGTTATGCTGGCCGCGTTTAATTTGGTTACTTAATTTTACACGCATCGTCTTCCAAATCAGCATCGGTTTGTCTCAGGCATCGTCAATTCCGATCAGCCGTGTTCTTGGCCAAGGCAACCGAGAGCGGGTCCACCAGGTTGCTGCAGTTGTGTTGGTTTTTGGTGCGATCACCACGGTCACAATCGGAATGCTTTACTTGACAACACCAATCTGGATGCTGCGGCCATTTCTCGATCCTGTTGCAGCCTAGGCCATGATGTTGCTGTCCAAGTTTTCCTATTCTTTGCCCATAGCCTAGCCAAGGGTGGTATTCATGCAAAACGTTGCTGTCGGGTTGCTCTGGGGGATCGGGATCACTTGGACGGGAGTACGAGCATCCACGATCAGATATTGGGTGATCGGATTACCGATGACGCTATTGTTGGTTTTTCGGCGGGCGGTGTACCCCCAGGGTATGGATCGGGGGCAGCACAGGCTTTGTAGCTACCGCAGCGCTGCTGCTACGCAAGTTCCGTAGAGAACTTGGCCCGGACCCGGCCTGATTGCCGGGCGTTTCTCGTGTCGCTCTACAGCGTGCATCGCCCCTGGCTAAGGTGAGTGCTGTGGCCCAGATCGCGCCGCTACGCGTGCAACTAATTGCCAAGACTGAGTTTCTGGCGCCTCCTGACGTGTCGTGGACTACCGACGCCGACGGTGGTTCCGCGCTGGTCGAATTCGCCGGTCGCGCCTGTTATCAGAGCTGGTCGAAGCCCAATCCCCGGACCGCGACCAACGCCGCGTACATTAAACACATCATTGACGTCGGGCATGTTGCGGTGCTCGAGCATGCCAGCGTTTCGTTCTATATCAGCGGCATCTCGCGATCATGCACTCACGAGCTGATCCGACATCGGCATTTCTCCTACTCTCAGCTGTCGCAGCGCTACGTGCCGGAAAAGGATGCCCAGGTCGTTGTGCCACCGGACATGGAGGATGACGACGAACTTCAACAGATTCTGATTGCGGCCGTAGAGGCCAGCCGGGCCACCTACACTGAACTGCTGGTCAAGCTGAACGCCAAGTTAATGGCCGGTGAGCTCGGCGGGAATAGGGCGGTGTTGCGGCGCAAGCAAGCTCGCCAAGCTGCCCACGCGGTGCTGCCCAACGCCAACGAGACCCGGATCGTTGTGACCGGGAACTACCGGGCATGGCGGCACTTCATCGCCATGCGGGCCAGCGAGCACGCCGACGTCGAAATCCGGCGGCTGGCCATTGTCTGCCTGCGCCGGCTCGTCGACGTTGCGCCCGCAGTATTCGCTGATTTCGAGATCACCGCACTTGCTGATGGTACTGAGGTCGCAACTAGTCCTTTAGCCACCGAAGCTTGATTCCTAGGGCCGTCGCCAGCGTCCGTGGAGGTACAACTCAGGCGGCGTGTTGCTGGACAAACACGCGCCCTTGCGCGGTTGCTGAAAGCTTGGCATCGCCAGGTAACCTGTGGCCGTGACCACTGTCGGATTCGACGTCCCCGCACGTTTGGGGACCCTGCTTACTGCGATGGTGACACCGTTTGACGCTGATGGTTCTGTTGACACTGCGGCTGCGACGCGGCTGGCGAACCGCCTGGTCGACGCGGGTTGTGATGGTCTGGTGCTCTCGGGCACCACCGGCGAGTCGCCGACCACTACTGACGACGAGAAACTCCAACTGTTGCGTGTCGTACTTGAGGCGGTAGGTGACCGAGCTAGAGTCATCGCCGGCGCAGGTAGTTATGACACAGCTCATAGTGTCCGACTCGTCAAGGCCTGTGCGGGTGAGGGCGCGCACGGACTTCTGGTGGTTACCCCTTACTACTCGAAGCCGCCGCAGACCGGGCTGTTTGCGCACTTCACCGCTGTGGCCGACGCGACTGAGCTACCAGTGTTGCTCTACGACATTCCCGGGCGGTCGGTCGTGCCGATCGAGCCTGACACGATTCGCGCGCTGGCGTCGCATCCCAACATCGTCGGAGTCAAAGAGGCCAAGGCTGATTTATACAGCGGTGCCCGGATCATGGCTGACACCGGCCTGGCCTACTATTCCGGCGACGACGCACTGAACCTGCCCTGGCTGGCGGTGGGTGCCATCGGCTTCATCAGTGTGATTTCTCATCTAGCCGCAGGACAGCTTCGAGAGCTGTTATCCGCTTTTGGTTCTGGGGATATTACCACTGCCCGAAAGATCAACGTCGCGATCGGCCCGCTGTGCAGCGCGATGGACCGCTTGGGTGGGGTGACGATGTCCAAGGCAGGTCTGCGGCTTCAGGGTATCGACGTCGGTGATCCGCGGTTGCCGCAGATGCCGGCAACAGCGGAGCAGATCGATGAGTTGGCTGTCGATATGCGTGCAGCCTCGGTGCTTAGGTGAACTAAAAGGTGGCTAACAAGTGGATGTAGCCCTGGCCCCGCCAGGTCCGCTGGCCTCAGGTGGGTTGAGGGTTACAGCGTTGGGAGGCATCAGCGAAATCGGCCGCAATATGACGATTTTCGAGCATCTGGGCCGGTTGCTGATCATCGACTGCGGCGTGCTGTTCCCCGGCCACGACGAGCCCGGTGTCGACCTGATCCTGCCGGACCTGCGCCATATCGAAGACCGGCTCGACGATATCGAGGCGCTCGTGTTGACACACGCGCACGAGGATCACATCGGCGCAATCCCGTTCTTGCTCAAGTTGCGGTCTGATATCCCGGTAGTCGGCTCGAAGTTCACCTTGGCCTTGGTCGCCGCGAAATGCCGTGAACACCGCATCAAACCGGTGTTTGTCGAAGTCGTCGGGGGGCAGAGCTCTCGGCACGGTGTGTTCGAGTGCGAGTATTTCGCCGTCAACCATTCCATACCGGACGCACTTACTATCGCGGTCTACACGGGCGCGGGAACGGTATTGCACACCGGAGACATCAAGCTCGATCAATTGCCGCTCGACGGCCGCCCTACCGACTTGCCAGGCATGTCCCGGCTGGGTGACGCTGGTGTAGACCTTTTCCTGTGCGACTCAACCAATGCCGAGATACCCGGCGTCGGGCCTAGTGAAAGCGAGGTGGGTCCGACACTGCATAGGCTGATTCAGGGGGCTGATGGCCGTGTCATCGTGGCGTGTTTTGCTTCCAATGTGGACCGGGTGCAGCAGGTTATAGATGCTGCAGTGGCATTGGGCCGGCGGGTGTCGTTCGTCGGACGGTCGATGGTCCGCAATATGAGCATCGCGCGTGACCTCGGATTTCTACGAGTAGACGATTCCCATATGATTGACATCGCCGCTGCCGAGATGATGGCACCAGAACAGGTAGTGTTGATTACCACTGGCACCCAAGGTGAGCCGATGTCGGCGTTGTCGCGGATGTCACGCGGCGAGCATCAGAGCATCACGCTGACCTCGGGTGACCTCGTCGTGTTGTCATCATCGCTGATCCCTGGCAACGAGGAGGCGGTCTACGGTGTCATCGACGCGCTCGCCAAGATTGGAGCTCGAGTTGTCACCAATGCCCAAGCCCGGGTCCATGTTTCGGGCCACGCCTACGCTGGTGAGCTGCTGTTCTTGTACAACGGCGTGCGGCCGCGTCAGGTTATGCCGGTGCACGGTACTTGGCGGATGCTTCGCGCTAACGCTAAGCTGGCTGCCAGCACCGGGGTGCCGGAGGATTCAATCTTGATCGCCGAGAACGGCGTCAGTGTCGACCTGGTTGCTGGTAAGGCGTCGGTCTCCGGAGCGGTGCCGGTCGGCAAGATGTTTGTCGATGGGCTGATTACCGGCGATGTCGGCGATGTTATCCTGGGTGAGCGGCTTATCTTGTCGTCGGGTTTTGTCGCGGTCACGGTGGTGGTGAAGCGCAGCACTGGGCGTCCAGTTACTGTGCCGCAACTGTATTCACGAGGATTTTCCGAAGACCCCAAAGCGCTTGAGCCTGCAGTTCGCAAGGTCGAGGCAGAGCTGGAGTCGCTGCTCGCCGAGAACGTGACCGACCCGAGCAAGATCGCCCAGGCCGTGCGCCGCGCCATTGGCAAATGGGTAGGTGAAACCTACCGTCGGCAGCCGATGATCGTGCCGACGGTGATCGAGGTTTGAGGTTATCTGGGCGCGCACTATTGAATTGTACTTTGTGTGCATGTTCTGTTGTGGGGGTGGAGTAAAGGGTGGTGGGTCAGTGTATTGGCGGGTCGGTGCGTCAGGTCGCAAAGGTCGGTATCGATGCCGTGGTGATGCGGGTATGAGAGTCGTTTCGAGGTCTTGGTCTCACGCTGGGGTTGTACAGCGATTCTGTGGTAGGGCGTTGTCTTGTGGTTGATCATGGCCGCAGTGATCACATCAGTGCTGTGGTCCTTGGATAGGTGTAGCAGCTGCACGAATCCGCTACTTGTGTTCGGCCAGGGCGCCGATTTGGGGGTCTAATTTTTGCCGATGATTACATCATCCGCCCAATGCTATGAGGTTAGAGCACCACACGGTCGTGTAGTTTTCGCGGGACGTGCACTGGTGGTGGCCATACCTAGAGAATAATGGTGGTGCCCGGTTTTAGCGTGCTGTGCCCTCAGCGTGCGGAACATCCACCCAGTGCGCACATGTTGGTTGAGCTTGGACTCGATGTTGAAGTGTTTTATAGGACACCTGCATCTTTCGGGCCGGTCGGGATAGGTTTTGGGCCAACACCCCCACAATTTGTTCGGGACTGTACTTCTTGGCCAGCACACATGTCTATCTCCGTACGCAGCTGCCCACAACGCTCACCTTGCCGGCCTTTAAAGCCACTGGGCCCACTGCTCACTGCATAGCTAAGCAATACAAGCTCAGTAACCCGATTGAGCGTCTTAGCCAGCATAGTTGGTGTCGAATCAGTGCAACCCCCAAAGCAACCCGCAAACACGCGGGCCCCACCCTTGCTGGTGATCTCACGCACGATCCCCACCCCCACCCAACCCAAACGAACGGTTAACGATCGATCACATCAACTCACAACACTGCAACACACCGCCACCCTTTACTCCACCCCCACAACAGAACATGCACACAAAGTACAATTCAACCCCGAGAGAGCGCTACGCCTACTTCAACAGGGCGGGAAGCCGCTGCAGCAGTCCTGGCAATGCCTGACTTGCAGTCTCACGAATGCTGATCGTGGCGTTCTTGGTGAGCGGTGTGGGCTCGGGATTAACTTCGATCACAACCGCACCACGTGACAGTGCCAGCTCGGGTAGCCCGGCCGCCGGGTAGACGATCGCGGATGTCCCCACCACCACCATGACGTCGGTGGTTTCGGTCGCCTCCACTGCGCGTCGCCACGGCTCATCGGGTAATGGCTCACCGAACCACACGATGGCAGGCCGGATCAGACCGCCGCAGTAGCAGACCGGTGGGTCCACCTCTAGTACGGGTTCGGGCATATCGGGAAGTGCACCGGTGTAGGCCACATTGCAGCGGGCACAATGAAATTTGAAAAGGCTGCCGTGCAGATGGTGCACCGGCGTGCTGCCGGCGCGCTCGTGCAAATCGTCAACATTTTGGGTGATGACGCTAACCTCGATCTGCTCCTGCCAGGCGGCTATAGCGCGGTGGCCATCGTTGGGTTTGACGTTGGCTACCAGGTAGTGGCGCCACAAGTACCACCCCCAGACCCGCTCAGGGTTGCGCTGCCAGCCTTGCGTGCTGGACAGCTGGTAAGGATCGAAGCGTGCCCACAATCCATTCTTGTCGTCGCGGAATGTCGGCACGTCGCTTTCCGCGGAGATACCCGCGCCGCTAAGCACTACCACCCGCATGCTATAAAGATAGCCGGGCTTGGGAGATACTGGATGGGTGGGTGGAGCGGCGGGATCGACGTAAAGGCGGGCAAACCGTTGTTCGACCAGCTCAAAAACCAGGTGATCGACGGAGCCCGGGCTGGTGTGTTGCTGTCCGACACCCGCCTTCCGACGGTATGCGATCTGGCCGGTCAATTCGGTGTAGCCGGCTACCATTGTGGCCCGCGCTTACCGTGAGCTGGAGTCGGCGGCGATTGTTGAAACACGAGGGTGTTTCGGCACGTTTATTTCCCGCTTCGATCCGACCGACGCTGCGGTGGCGGCTGCTACCCGCCGACTATGTCGAAGTGGCTCGAGTGGTGGGGCTGATCACGTACGATGCTATTCGCGATCTCACTAACGTGCCCGATGACTGAGGCCAGTGTCAGCCGTGCTTCCTTGGCTGGCAGCAGGTACATCTCTTGGCGCATTGGGGAATCTAGCTGGAACGAGCGATTTCTCGGATTCTAGATGCGTCCAGCAGTCGGTAGCAGATGAACTGGTATCCTAACGATACTAGCCGTTAGGAATGGTTTCGTTCAGCCGTGGATTGGTCGGTAGGCTCTAGCCGGTGCCACCACGGTGGCCGACGGGCCCCTAGCCTGGCTTGGCCTCGCAACATGTTAGCTCGTATGCGCAGATTACGAATTGTGGTCAACGACTTGTAGCGCGGGTTGCCCATCATCTTGACGATGGTGCTGTTCAGGGTACCCCCCTTGGGAACTTGCCAGTAGATGACGCTGTCACCGCGGCCGAATTGCTGGTCCGGGCTCAAGTATTGTGGTCGGCGAGTGAGATTAATTCATTGTAGCATCGGCTCGTTGGCGGCCAACCTGATGTAGGACTAGTACCCGCCGACCTTGGTGTTCGCAAGAGTAAGTTTCGAAAATGGTCCACATGGTAGGCAATGTCGTAGACCAACACTCAGTCTTGACAACCGAATTGCTTGCGTAAGGTGGCTTCGGCCTTCTTTCGCACAGCGGCAACCTCTAAGGACGACTGAAGCAGCACGTTGCTGCTGCTCAAAATGGTGCGTACATTGGCAAATTCGGTGTTCGTCAGCACGGTGGCCATCTCGGCCATTGTCAGATTGACGTGGCCGACATTGATATCGTGAAGGAACGCTGCGGCGTGGGTCATGATCCGCAATATTCATTAGGCCACCGGGCGGCTATGCGTTTCGGGGCCAGCTTGTTACGTGTGCGACGTAGGCTTTATGGCATGGGAAGCCAAGTCTTCGACGACAAGCTGCTGGCTGTGATCAGTGGGAACTCCATCGGGGTGCTGGCCACTATCAAACGTGACGGGCGTCCCCAATTGTCGAACGTGCAGTATCACTTCGATCCGCGTGACTTAGCAGTTCGGGTCTCGATCACCGAGCCAGGGGTTAAGACTCGTAACCTGCGCCGGGACCCACGTGCTTCGATCCTGGTCGATGTCGACGACGGATGGTCATATGCCGTCGCTGAGGGCACAGCGGAGCTGACGCCACCCGCGGCCGCACCCGATGATGACACCGTCGAGGCGTTGATTGTTTTATATCGAAACATCGTCGGTGAGCATCTGGACTGGGACGAATATCGACAGGCGATGGTGACCGATCGACGGGTGTTGCTGACGTTGCCGATCTTACACGTGTATGGTTTGCCTCCAGGAATACGGTAGTGGTTAGGCTGCTCTTATAGCTGAATAGAACTATCCGTAAGATAGATGCCAAGTCTTCTGGGTTGTCGGATTCAGCGGATGACACCAAGTGCAAGGTCCGTGAATCCCTGGGGACTGCAAGGTGACGCAATATTTAAGCGGATCCGACCACGAGGACGGCGGCGGCAAGCTGTCACGGGCTCATGGTCTGGTGGAGAATTGCCGGGAGTGACCTGATAACTCGTCGTCGGGTCATAGTCATTGGCTGATGAAGCATTTCGTCAGGTTGTCGCTGACGTGTTAGCCGAGTTGGTGAAAAGTGTTTTTAAAAAAAGTAATTCGTCTAACTTGAGACCATTCCGAAACTGGCTTACTGGGCCATCTTGAACCTGGGATGTCATTCGCCTCTAATGTCAGGTGCTTTGCATACGACTCTAAAAAGATCTGAGTGCCGAAACTACAGCTTGTCTAAAATCCGTCCTCCGAATCGCTCTTGGACAGCTAACCCCTTCGCGTTGCCATCGGTACATGCTGATCGAGCAGCATGTACCGATGGCAACAGCCTGCGCGGGACCCAAGAAGATCGTTGATCGGATGGGCGGTTTTGACTTCCGCGACATCGCCGACTATGACCCGGACAAGTTCGCCGCGCTGTACTCAGAAAAACCTGGGATACACTATATTTTTTGGGATCAATGGCCAAGTATCCAGGTCCTTACGCATTGTGGACGGCCGGTGAGCTCGATAACAGCGAGCTACTAAGGCGGTTCAAGAGGTTACCCGGTTTTGGCGGACAGTAAAGTGCAGATCTTTCTGATGTTGCTTAGCAAGCAGTACGGCGTGACACCGAAAGGCTGGCGGGCGGTTGTCGGCGGGTCCGACCAACCCGGTATGGCGACAATATCTGTCGTCGATATCGTCGACGCCTGTTCGCTCGTGCAGGTGCGATCGCATAAGAAGCAGATGAATATCGGCAGCGAAGGTAAAGCGGAAACAGGAAGATTCCACATAACGTGCCCTTGAGGTCAAGCTATCATAGGTAAGGACGAAGACGAACTAGTCCGAACTCACCCAGATTCACTTGGTGAGTGTGTACCCGGGCTAGGTAGTAGTACGAGCGCGATGCGATTTGTTCATGGCCTACGGACTCTATGCCGTAAGCGACGTGTATTTGCGCGCGCTCGCGGCTTCAGAACGTTACGGCACCACCGTGGAGCCGATCGTGGGCATGAACTGGCATTGTTTTTCTTTGGTGGTGACCTGCCCGAAGATCGTAGACATAATGCTGCCTGAGCCGGTGTCGGCGATTACGGTCAACGTTGTTGGCCCTTCCGGATTTATGTCTGGGCGTGGCTTGAGCGTAGCGCTCCCAGACTTGCCGGTGGTCAGGTTCACCCAGGTGACGTTCAATGGTAACTTCTGGACATCGGCGGGTCCAGGCGTTCCGACAGCGGTAAACACATAGGCGGCCTGACCGGGACCGGGACCGGGCAGTGGGATCTTCGCCGGCCCTGCCACTGACAGTGCTGTCGCAATCGAGCTACTGCCGTCTGCAAGGCAATTGGTGCTGATCGAGGGATATATGAAGTCCTGCGTCGGTGGGGCGTCTGGCCCAAAACCCGGGGTCGTCGCAGGCAGTTCCGGAGTGGTCGGTGCAGGTGATGCTACCGGCGTGGGTGGGGCAGCGGTCCGGTTAGTGGGGCTTCCGGGTGTCGGCGTTGCAGCGGTCGCCGGGCCGGCCGCGTGAACTGGATCAATACCCGTAGGCAGGTGTGCCTGGGCGCCGGGCTCCGCACCTGCCGATGGTAGGTGAGGCACCAGGACGACGTCCAACGGGGTGATGCCATTGGCCGCTGGAGCGGGTACGCCCGAAGTGGGTATGTCCAGGGCCGAAGCCCCGGGATTCGGATTGTTCGGCTCCTGCATGAACTGGCTTACCGACGTGGCCAGGTTCTTGGACGCGATGGGTGCAGTCGGATTCTGGGTGAGTGCTGACACCGCCTCCATGAGCAGCTGTGTCGCTTGCTGAGGGTTGTTGGCTGCTTGCTGGACTATCGGACTCAACTGAGCCAACGCGGGCAGACCCGGTAGTTGTTGGGTGGGGTTTGGCGGTGTGCCGTAGGGGTTGGCCGGGTCGGCTGCTGCATTCTGGCACAGCCCGAACGCGGCAGTCGATGCCGTGACGACGGCGACCAAACCCTTGGGTAGATTCCAAGCGCTTGTCACGAATCCTCCGGTCTTCAATGGTGGGTTAGCCGTCTAACTGGCTGCTTACGGCAGGGCGGACAGTAGCGTCGGAGCCGCGACCGGCGCGGCTGCGGCTGATGCGCTCGAGGCGAGTGCCTGTAGGTCACCTGGCAGTGAAATTTGCGGTGGTACACTAACAGGCAAGAATGGCATCGCCGGCATATCAACCCTGGCTTGCGGGAACCCCGGAGTGGACGCCGGCAATCCCGGGGTTGTTGGGGTGTTGGATATTGCTGGTGCCATGATCCCGGGAAGGGACGGGAGTGTCGCCGCGGAGGAGGTGGGTACGGTCGCCGCGGCCGGGGTCAGTCCGGGAAAGCTGATCCCGGGAGCCGACGGCGTGACCGGCGGGGTGGCGCCCAGTGCCGTCGCCAGGTTTTGCAGAATTTGCGGCGCGTTGGCCGCCGAACTGATCAACTGTTGCGGAATGTTCAATGCAGGTGCAGGTGCAGGTGCAGGTGCAGGTGCAGGTGCAGGTGCCGTGTCGGCGTGAGCGATACCGCCCGTTAGTAGTGCAGCGGATGAACCGACAACGATGGCGGTGGCGCGCAAGTAGGTCCAGATGGTTGCCATGACTCTCCCTGGTGATTGACGACAGGTCCGGACCCGAAACTACTTTGATACGTATGTGACTCAAGTGACATATGTGGTATTTATTCGATCGTTACCCAGATGAGTGGTGGCAGTGATCATGGCAAAGGCGTTTGCCGCGGTCGCTAGAGTCGGGCAGATAGACACCACCACCACTAACACCACAGCCGCCGCGTCGGCACCCCGCGTCCGACGGCTGACGAGCCGGTTGAATGCTGCCGCGCCGTTACTGTTGGTCTTCAGCGTCGCGGTGCGACTGGCTTGGACCTACCTGGCACCCAACGGAGCAAACTTCGTTGACCTGCACGTTTACCTGGGTGGCGCGGCTACGATCGACCATCCCGGCACCTTGTACCGTTACGTGTACGTCGACCAGACACCGGACTTCCCGCTCCCGTTTACCTATCCGCCGTTTGCAGCAGTGGTCTTCTACCCGCTGCATTTGTTGCCGTTTGCTCTGGTGGCGTTTCTGTGGCAAATCACCACGATCGCTGCATTGTATGGCGCGGTTCGGATCAGCCAGCGCTTACTGGGTGTTTCCTCCCATACCGGTCACCGCGTTGCGCTGTTGTGGACGGCGATCGCCATCTGGATCGAGCCTCTGCGCAGCGCCTTCGACTACGGGCAGATCAATGTGCTGCCAATGCTGGGGGTGCTGTGGGCGGTCTACACCACGCGTAACTGGCTATCGGGGTTGCTGGTCGGTGTGGCGGGCGGAATCAAGTTAACGCCGGCGATCGCAGCTGTCTATTTCCTCGGGGCCCGACGCGTTCGCGCAGCAGCGTTGTCGGCGGCCGTGTTTGGTGCCACCGTCGCGGTGTCGGCTCTCGTCGTTGGTGATCAGGCTCGTTACTACTTCACTGAGCTGCTGGGCGACGCGCATCGAGTTGGTCCTATCGCCACCTCGTTCAATCAATCGTGGCGCGGCGGCATCTCGCGGATCATGGGCTACGACGCTGGGTTGGGCCCGTTGGTCCTCGCTGCGATCGCCATCACCGCTGTAGTGGCGGTTGTTGCTTGGCGAGCGCTCGATCGGCCCGACCGACTGGGCAAATTGCTGGTGGTCGAGTTGTTCGGACTGCTGCTTTCGCCGATTTCCTGGACTCATCACTGGGTGTGGCTGGTGCCTCTGATGATCTGGCTGATTCACGGGCCGCTGGGCGAGCGCCCCGGTGCCCAGATTGTGGGTTGGGGCTGGTTGGCGCTGAGTGTCGTCGGCGTGCCGTGGTTGCTCAGTTTTGCTCAACCGACCATCTGGCAATTAGGCAGACCGTGGTATCTGGCGTGGGGCGGCCTGGTCTATATCGTGGTGGCGCTGGTGACGTTGATCTGGATTGTCGTCATCGGGAAACACCCTGTAGTGGCTAGTCCCCGATGAGCCTGTCGATATCGCGTGCCATCGTGATGTCCTTCTTGGTGATGCCATCGGCATAATGTGTCACTAGAATGAACGTAACTGTCCGATAACGGATATCGATATCTGGGTGATGATCTTTGGTTTCGGCGTGCTCGGCTACCCGACATACAGCGTCGATGCCGGCGAGAAACGTCGGAAATTTGATCGAGCGGCACAGTGCGCCGTCGGTATGCTTCCAGTCGTTGAGGTCGAGCAGTGCCGCGTCTACTTGCTCATCAGTTAGCACAGTCATATATCGATGATATGCGGTTACTGGCCTGTCGAGGTAGATCGTTGTTGCTGGGGGTGGTAGTTTTGCAGCACAATGGTTTTGGTTCCCCAAGGGGTTCGATAGGGGTTCGATCGCCGTAGCTGACGGACCGTTGGGAGCTATCTGGTGGCAAGGTTGTGGCCCGGGCTGCACTGGGCGTGAGGCAATGGCTGAGGAGGCTGGGCCTTGAAATCAGTGACATCGCAATAGGTGACTCGCTATGTTCCGAGCCACGACGACGCTGCGGGCCTATCGCGTGCTTCTGCTTGTAGGCTCCATCGTACCTGCGTGACCACCGCACGTTGCGTTGGGTTATGGTGGCGGAGCTGGACGATGTGGACTGGGTGCCGGCAGATTGGGGTTGGCTATCCGACTTGTCTAGGGTTCCTTGAGCGAGTACCGGGAAAGTCAGCAGTCGTTATTCAACTAACGCACAGCGATATACGAAGCTAACCGACGTTAACTGGACAGTAATAACGTCACAACACCTTAACCTGGATTTGTATGCCGGTAATGATTCCGATGATTATTTGGATGGCGTGGTCAACGGCTTCTGTGCCGGGAGGCGTATCTACATGCGGAAAACCCGACGTTGATGACACGCTATTCTGTTAACTAGGTCGTGTGTCGTAGGTGCGATCAGCCGGGTACTGCAACCTATGCTGGTGAATGGTTGGGGATCCGCGCTTGGGTCGCGAGGCATATCATGATGCCGACGGGGCTGGGATCAGGCGGGTGGATCGATGGGGTCACTGCCGAGCAGTTAACTAGTACGAGGTACGACACGAGTGACAAGGAGGGTCATCCGTGTGACTGTCACACCTCACCTTGGCGGAAAGCTTGAAAACTACTGGAACGCAGCGGCCGCTTCATTGACTTTTAGGTGAGTTCTCTGTCGATCTGCGCATCGCCACCCGACGCAGTGGCCGCGAAGGTAACAAGCTTATACCGCGACCGGGCGGAGGCCCGACAAGGGGTCCGGTCCACCTGCGGGGTCAACTGCATCGGATCGTGATTGTGGAAGATCTTATGTCAAAGACGGGATCATCACCTGGGAAACTCAGTAAACAGGCTATCCGTCTATGTCCCCAGTCTGGCCTCAACACGAGCTGTGGTGGTTGCCCCCGCGGTGCGTCTTTCTCCTGGTAGAAGCACTTCGCCTGCCTGGGCAGGCTACCGCGTATGCCTGCGGCGTGCTGGTCGAAATGCTCCGCGACGCCAAAGCCTGGCTTAAAAAACCCGTGCTAGCGTGGGTCGATATCCAAGCCGATCTTGAGTGTTGCCGCCGCTATCAGCAGGCTCGGGGTAAAATGGGGCTAGTGCAGGTGAGCTGAGGCCAGCGAGATGATCGTTGCGATCTACGTGCACACCATTAAGGCTTATGATCCGGACGGACCGGGTCGCTGGATTTGTGCCGATCCTGTCGATGTCGCTGTTCAAGCATGTCACGGGATCGCGGTGTGTTGAGCTGATCGGTGGTGTGATTACGTCTTTCTAGGGCTAATACGCCGACTTGCCGGTGGCTTCGCAGCAGGTATTCGGCGACTACACTGATGTCCCCGAATCCGGAGATTGTTGGTAAGCTTCGTATTTGGTCATGTGGGCCTCCAATGCCCCGATCACTCGTACGTCCGACACACACACTGGATGCACTGGATGGCTGAAGCCCGCTACCGTTGCATTAAAATCGTTATGGTTAAGCGTCGGATTACGCCGACAACACAAAATTTTTTCCTACGAGTGTATGCGATGCTCAGCTGGAACCGATGTGTCGTTAGTCGTGGAAATGGGTGACGTGATTCTGTTGTAATGCTATGTAGACAAACAGGTTCTGTTCTCCGTTGGCCTATGTTCGCCACTGCACTGACCTGCTCTTCCCGATCACACCGGAGAAGTCCGGTGATTCGTTGGTGTTTGGAAAATTATTGAAAGCGGACGATATTGGTGATGCAGTCGAGAATTTGGTATTCAAAACCGCATTTCTGGGTGGAGTTACCTACACTGTCGTTGTGCCACAGGGCTCACCGGGTTCCTTTTCGGCGAGGATGGTCTCGGCAAGTGGACTAACGACTTGGGTTCGGGTGTTACCCGCGTTGAGCGTTACCGGTACAGATGAAGCAGAACTGGTTGATCTGCCCAGCTTTGACACCGTCTACGGCGATTGTGAGGCTGTGTCGTGTGGTGTCCCGGTATATCGGGTCGGCAAGTGTCGTGGTGTGTACGGTGTTCGATCTCATGCTGGACCATTCCGGGGTGGTGCGCCTGGTGTTACTCGGCGAGTGGTTCACCGGTTAAGGCCATCCCACCCAACAGAACATCCCGGCTTGGCAGGAAGCGATCATCGGGATCCCGGTTCAGTAGGCTACCCGGATCTCTAAGGACTTTGCCCGCAAAGCAGAGGAATCCGCGGGCGACTCATGGTCATCATGGGCTGCGGCATCTGCCACTGGTAGTCACAAGCGACGCTATCTACCGGATCGGTGCTGAAGCTGCTGGCTGACCGGCTCGATGGGACACAACGGCGGCTGGGGTCCACTATGTCGGTCAGGAAAAGGTGCGTCCGCTAACCGGATGGCCGACCATGACCAATTTACCGACTGGGTGCGGTCGCCGCGACAGGTACCTGCCGCCTCGTAATGGTATGCGCACACTGATCAGTGGCGCATCGATATTTTCGATGCTGATCGACTAGTCAGCTAGGTCGGATCGCGGCAGGTTAACCGGCAAGCACACGATAGCTTTGCTGACCTTGGCGACGGCGATAGGTTGGAGCGTGCTTTACTCTCAATTCCACGGTTCTGCTCCTCCACGTTGCCCAGGAGGCACAGGCCGCGGGGTGCGATGCTGCTGACTACGTTGCCGAACAACTCGTTTAGCGCAAGCTTGCGATCACCGACTCCCATAACCCGGTCAACTTGCCGCGGATGCTCACTGTCTGGCAAGACAACGTGATCGGTTCGTCGGGCAAGGGCAGCGAGTACTTCCTAAGGAATATGCTCAAGTCGACTTCAACGTTCAGGCTTAACCTCTGGACGACGGCATGCTAGAAGGCAAGCGTGACCTGATGATGTTGATCGACTTACGAATGACGTCGACGACGTTGGTGTCCGACGTAGTACTGTCCGCCGGGATTTGGTACGAGAAGAACGACCTGTCCAGCACTGATATGCACCCATATGTGCACGTGTTCACCTCGGTGATTGACCCGCCCTGGAAAACTCGTTCGGACTTCCACGCATTAGCTACTATTGCCCGCGCTTTCAGCGCGATGGTCAAGCGTCATCTTTGGTACTTGCCGCGATGTCGTGCTGGCCGTGCTGTTAAATGACCATCCGGACGCTATGGCGTGTCCGGATGGTAACGAATGTGATTGGCTGCGTACCGGACAGGTGCCAGTGCCGGGTACGTCGATGAGCAAGCTCACTGACGTGGAGCGTTACTATTCCGCGACTTACGACAAGTGGGTGACGCTGAGACCGCTCATCGACCAGGTCGGTGGGCGTCAAGGGCTCTATTTTCATCCTTTCCGTGAGATCAGCGAAATTGGCTGCCAAATTTGGATTGAGAAAGTCCGGTGCAACAGTTGGCTGTTCGGCGACCATCACGGTCAGTCGAATGGCCGACGTGATACTGGCTTTGTCTTATACACGTACAACGCCCGAGTAGCTGTCAAGGGCTTCCTAGAATTCGGCAAGCGCACCTTACGACGGTTGGCTCATCGGGCCGAGGGCAGTGAGGAAAAGCGTATCACCTACGTCGAGATTCAGGTGCGTTTGGTTCCAGGTGGTTACCAGTCCAGAGTGATCTGGCCGGTGAGTACCGGTGGCCGTCTCTACTACCCATTCATGATCACTATATAGAGCACCTCAAGTCGTTCCATACGCCGACCGGAAGCATTCGCCTCTAACTAGATTAAGGAGCTTAGCGAACAATTGCCCGTTTATCGGTGGCCTCTGGATATGGTTCGGCTGGATAACTAACCACAGTTCGGCCCAACCGATGAGAGGGCATCGGGCTCACCGCACGATACCTGACGCTGTATTAGTTAAGTGGTATTTTCTTTATGACCTACCCAGCACAACCTCTGCATGCTGCCGTTGTCTCGCGACGTCCCGACAATGTGGATGATCCCTTCAGATGCTGTGAAAATGAAAGTGCTTGATAATGATTGGGTCAAGACGGTTAACGCCAGCGGGATTTATGTGTGCCGGGTGATCGTTAGCCAACGAATGCCTAATGGTGTGGTGTTTGTTTACCACGTGCAGGAAAGCACCATCGATACACCGCGCACTGAGACCAATAATGAGCGCTGCGGCAATAACAAGGCGCTGACTGGGGTGCGAATCAAGCCCAGCCACCTGGCCGGTGGCTGCAGCCGGCATGCTTTCGGGTTCAACGTACTTGGTCCCGACGGGCAACCAGGGTGGTGAGGTGACTGTGGTGCGCAGCCGCAACCAGGCGGTGATCTACTAGTGAAGGTTATGGCGCAGATGTCCATGGTGATTAACCTCGATAAATGCATTGGCTGACATACCTGCTCGGTAACCTATAAGCAGGCGTTTACCAATCGTTACGGTAACGAATACGTGTGGTTCGACAACGTCGAAACCTGGCTGGTTGTCGGCTATCCGCGCACCTATGAGGACCAAGACTCGGTAGGGTGGGGATGGGTAAGCGGACCAGAAGGGCCGGTTGCGGCTACGCTACGGCGGCCGCTTGGCTAAGCTGTATGGATCTTAGCTAACCCCAACTGGCCCACTATCGACTACTACGAGCCGTGGACCTACGGCTACGGAAACCTGACGCAGGAACTGGCTGGGGACACCTTCCCGACGGCGCTACCGCGTAGCCTGATTACCGCCAGGCCGATGAAGGTGTCTTGAGGCTCGAACTGGGACGATAATCTCGCGGGGTAGCCGTAGATTGTGCCCCACGACTCGATCCTGAAAAGGCTTAGTGCCTGAAGTCAAGCTTAAGCTCGAATAGACCTTCATGTTCTACCTGTCGCGAATCTGCGAGCAATGCCTGAATTGTCGTGCGTGGCCTCGTGGTCCTTCGGGGAAGATGTACAAGTGCATCAAGGATGGTATTACTATCCTTGACTAGGACCGCTGCCTTGGTTCGGGGATGTGTGTCTCCAGGTGTCCTTACAAGAAGGTGTATATCTCAGCTATGAGACTGGCAAGGCCGAATAGTCCACGTTGTGCTATCCGCGCATTGCGGTCGGGTTGCTGAGGGAGGTGCGTGGGGCCAGCTACGTTGCTTCGGATGATGCTCTATGACGTCGGCCGGGCGCTCGAGGCGGCGTCAGTGGAAAACGGTAAGGAACCTGTATTTAAGATGTAACGTCCGATCTTCTTGAACCCGCGCAGTCCCGACGCGATTGCCGGTACGTGGGTCAAGCCTATCTTGGCCGAGTGGATCGAGATTGCCCGGCGGTCACTGGTATACGCAGTGATCAACACTTACCTTCTGGCGCTTTTACTGCACTCGGAGTACCGGGCTATTCTGATAGTCTGGTGTTTTCCGCCCCTGTTATCGGTGGTCTACGCGGGTAGCCACGACGGGGAGGATCTAGGTAGCTTGTTCGGCGCGCTGGCCGCACTGCGCATCCTGATGCAGTACCTGGCCGAACTGTTTATCTCCGGTGACACCGCGGTCGTTGAACGGGTGCTTCGGGCGGTTGCCGGCGATGCGGTCCTATATGCTTGACATCAATCTGGGCTGTGCAACTCCACCGCACACATACCGCACCCTGTCGGTATGTCCGAAGAGCAGATGTATTAGATGTACCGGCTGTTGGTTATAGCGAAATATGATAGAGCGCTACGTTATTCTGACTCTGACGTTGTATGCTGCGGAGCTGCCGGTGGTGACTCATTCTGCTTGGGGCCAACGAAATTGAGGTTTTCGTTATCTTTTGACTGCGGACCGGGTATGTATGAATTCGGTCCCTTCGGTGAGGACAGCAGTGCCCCGGTTCCGGTCACCATGGAGACCTTTCATGCCTTGCAAAAAGTCAGATTGACGAAGCCGGAACGGCAGTTGGGCACGGTGAGGGCGGTCATTCCCGAGTGAACTGTTCAATTGGGGCGGCATGCCCGCAGGCCTGTATCCCGAGCCCGACACCGAAGTGGTCACATGATGATGTTGCTCAGTGTCCGGTAACGTTCGGATGTCTGCACGATGTGGGGTCGGCTTGTGTGGCAGTCGGCTTTGTTGCTATTGGCTTATCTCGATGAGGCTATGACCCAGCAGCTCCTCGACATCGTCGAGGAGCTGCTGGGTCATATAAACGGTCCTGCGACGGAGTTGCTGGAACGGACAGTCGCTGCAGTGGATGCATGCGAGCTGATGGCCGGCGTGACAGATTACGTAGAGACCTTCGACATGCGCCGACGCACCATCATGTACTGGACGTACTGGACTGCCGGGGACTCCGCAATCGAGATGGCGAAATGTTGAAGTTTGCCAACGCCTATCGGGATGCTGGTGTTGTGCTGCCGCACGCCGAGGCTCCGGATCAACTGCTTTTCGTGCTGGAATTGACTGCCACTGTCGACCACGACGTCGGGTGCCGGTTATTCACCGAGCATCGGATTCCGATCGACATGCTGCCGGGCGCCCTATCCGAAGTCAATTCGCTCTATGAATACGTTATTACCGCGGTCTACGAGACCTTGCTGGCAGCAATCAATCAGGAAATCTTCAGGGCGCAGCGCTTGGCGCAAGCCAGCACTCCCGCGGAGGCCGTTGGTTTGCAACGATTGACCTTGAGTGTGCCGCCGAAGCGCAGATAGTAGGGTAGCCTGGATGCGCATGCAGTTACTCAAGATCTTCTGAGACGATATGCTCTACCTTGTGCTGGCGATCGCAGGGATCCCCGGCTGGGGGTGGTATCGTTACGACAAGTTCGGCTTAACCAAACATTTGTCGCAACGTGGTGAATCAAAGTTGTTTTGTTGTCTTTCGATTGACAGTCCGATGTTTCACTTCGGCAGCCTGATGGTGATGATTGGGCCACGTAGTGGGTCTGTTTATTCCGGAGTCTTGGTATTGAGGCGCTTGGGATGAGCGATCACCTTTACCACCTGCAGTCGCTGCTGTTCGGCGCACCAGCCGGCCTTGCTGCTCTGACCGGTATTGCGCTGCTGATCAACCGGCGCCGCACTCGTAGCGCGGTGTTCATGGCCACCACCCGCAGCGACAAGTTGATGTACCTAGTGCTGGTGTGTGCCGCTGGCGGCCGGTCCGGACTGTACTCTGGTAGGCGCTACGCACTATGGCGCGGTGCACGACTGCCGCCAGACAGGGTCGATCTGGTTACGGTCTCTGGACCCGTGCGGTGATCTGATGTCGCAGGCGCCTTGGTATGTTAATAACACGCACACGTGCTACTTTGCCCCACGTTTTGTGGCCTGTACCCGGCTGGTGTACACATTCAGCGAGCCGCTCGGCTATCTGTTTCGGCCTTGTAGTTATTTGGTGTACCGCAGTCGTGAGTTGGTCCAGAAGCACGAATAGCTCAGGTTTGCGCTTTGGGCCCTCTGCGCTGGGCGGCGGTGCGGGCCGTCGAGCGGACCGAGGTGGGGTATTTCCGCATGCGGGGGAGAGCCGGCAATCTGCACCTGCCACAATCACCGACGTGCCATTCCGCAATGTCGCCATTGTCGCGCACGTCGACCACGGCAAAACCACGCTGGTTGACGCGATGCTACGCCAGTCCGGCGCGCTACACGAACGCGGTCAAGTCCAGGAACGCGTGATGGATACCGGTGACTTGGAACGGGAAAAAGGCATCACAATCCTGGCCAAAAACACGGCCGTACATTGTCACAATTCGGACGGTACGGTGACGGTGATCAATGTTATCGACACGCCTGGCCATGCCGACTTCGGCGGTGAAGTGGAACGCGGGCTGTCTATGGTGGATGGGGTGTTGTTGCTGGTCGATGCCTCCGAAGGGCCGCTGCCGCAGACGCGGTTCGTGCTGCGCAAGACGCTGGCTGCGCATTTGCCGGTGATTCTGGTAGTTAACAAGACAGATCGTCCCGACGCACGCATCGCCGAGGTGGTGGAAGCCAGCCACGACCTGTTGCTTGACGTCGCATCCGATCTTGACGAGGAAGCGGCTGCGGCCGCCGAGCGTGCGCTGGGTCTGCCGACGTTGTATGCGTCCGGGCGTGCCGGCATCGCCAGCACCGAGCAGCCTGCTGACGGTGCTGTGCCCACGGGCGACAACCTCGACCCCTTGTTCGACGTGCTGATGGAGCACATCCCGTCGCCGAAGGGTGACCCCGAAGCGCCGTTGCAGGCGTTGGTGACTAACTTGGACGCCTCGGCCTTCCTCGGTCGGCTTGCTTTGGTCCGCATCTATAACGGCAAGCTGCGCAAGGGGCAGCAGGTGGCTTGGATGCGTGAAGTGGACGGGCTGCCTGTCACCACCGACGCCAAGATCACTGAGTTGCTGGTCACCAAAGGTGTCGAGCGCAGCACTACAGAGGAAGCGACGGCAGGGGATATCGTAGCCGTAGCGGGACTGCCCGAGATCATGATCGGTGACACGTTGGCCGATCCCGAGCATGCTCATGCACTACCGCGTATCACCGTAGACGAGCCGGCTATCTCGGTGACGATCGGCACCAATACCTCGCCCCTGGCGGGCAAGGTGTCGGGCCACAAGTTGACTGCGCGGATGGTTCGTGGCCGCCTGGACGCTGAGTTGGTCGGCAACATCTCGATCCGTGTGGTGGACATAGGACGGCCCGATGCGTGGGAGGTGCAGGGCCGAGGTGAGCTTGCGTTGGCAGTGCTTGTTGAGACGATGCGTCGGGAAGGGTTCGAGCTTACGGTCGGCAAGCCGCAGGTGGTCACCCGTACGATCGATGGCAAACTGCACGAACCATTCGAGGTGATGACGATCGACTGTCCCGAGGAGTTCGTCGGCGCGATCACCCAGTTGATGGCCGGCCGTAAGGGCCGCATGGAGGAGATGGCCAACCATGCTGTGGGCTGGGTGCGAATGGACTTCATCGTGCCCAGCCGTGGCTTGATTGGCTTCCGTACCGACTTCCTCACCCTCACACGCGGCACCGGTATTGCTAACGCTGTGTTCGACAGCTATCGGCCGTGGGCCGGTGAGATCCGAGCCAGGGATACGGGGTCGCTGGTTTCCGACCGGCCGGGTACTATTACGCCGTTTGCTCTGCTCCAACTTGCCGATCGGGGTCAGTTCTTCGTGTCGCCTGGCCAGGACACTTACCAAGGTATGGTCGTCGGAATCAACCCTCGTCCGGAAGATCTCGATATCAATGTTACTCGTGAGAAAAAGCTGACCAACATGCGGTCATCGACCGCCAATGTCATCGAGACGTTGACCAAACCGCTCGAGCTGGACCTGGAGCGGGCGATGGAATTCTGCTCGTTCGACGAATGTGTTGAGGTGACCCCTGAGATTGTGCGGGTGCGCAAGATCGAACTGGAATCCAACGCCCGGGCCCGAGGCCGGGCCCGAGCCAAGGTTCGAGGCTAGTGCCAGTGTAGCGCGCTGTGCTAGCACACTGGGTCCGCTGGATCGGTGCTCGATACCCTGAAGGGCGTGCCGAGACGAGCCCGCCGCGTTGTAACGACGATGAGCGTGCTGATTTCGCTGGTAGATCTGATGTTGGTGGCGTGCACTGTCAGCACGCCACCGGCGCCGCAAAGCACCGAAACGCCGCGAAGTTCACTACTGCCGCCGCGGATAACCCAGATCATCATGGGCATCGACTCGATCGGTGCTGGCTTCAACCCGCATCTGCTGTCTGATCTGTCGGCGGTGAACGCGGCGATCAGTGCGCTGGTGTTGCCGAGCGCATTTCGGCCGGCGACCGATCCCAACTCGCCTACCGGCTTACGCTGGGACATGGACCCGACCGTGCTGGTGTCCGCAGATGTCACCAACCAAAATCCGTTCACGGTGACCTACAAGATCCGGCCCGAGGCGCAGTGGACTGACAATGCCCCAATCGCGGCCGACGACTTCTGGTACCTGTGGCGGCAGATGGTCAGTCAGCCTGGCGTTGTCGATCCGGCAGGATATGACCTGATCACTGGTGTGCAGTCACTTGAGGGCGGTAAGCAGGCGGTCGTCACCTTCGCGCAACCCTATCCGGCTTGGCGGGAGTTATTCAGTAATATCCTGCCGGCACACATCGTTAAGGACGTGCCGGGCGGTTTCGCGGCCGGGCTCGCTCGGACGCTGCCGGTCACTGGCGGACAGTTTCGGGTGGAGAACATTGACCCGCAGCGCGACGAAATCCTGATAGCCCGCAATGACCGCTACTGGGGGCCTCCCGCCAAACCCGGGCTCATCCTTTTCCGCCGTGCTGGTGCGCCAGCCACACTGGCCGATTCGGTGCGCAACGGTGATACTCAGCTGGCACAGGTGCATGGCGGCTCCGCCGCCTTTGCCCAGTTGTCCGCAATTCCCGGGGTGCGTACTGCCCGGATTGTGACGCCGCGGGTCATGCAGTTCACGTTGCGTGCCAACGTGCCCAAGTTGGCCGATATCCGGATTCGCAAGGCGATTCTGGGATTGCTTGACGTTGACTTGCTTGCCGCTGTGGGTGCGGGCAGCGACAACACTGTGACGTTGGACCAGGCCCAGACCCGATCACCGAGTGACCCTGGCTATGAACCGACCGCGCCACCGGCGCTGACCACGCCAGCGGCTATGGCGTTGCTGATTGCGTCTGGATTCCAGATCGATCCCATCACGTTGGCTTCGCCGACGCCCAACTCGACAGCATCGGTGAGTACCGGACCGCTGGAAGTCATTCACGGCCGGATCAGCAAGGACGGCGAACAGCTTTCGTTGGTAATTGGCGTCGCGTCGAACGATCCAACGTCAGTGGCCGTGGCTAACACGGCCGCCGACCAGTTGCGTAATGTCGGTATCGCCGCCACGGTGCTGGCGCTAGATCCGGTGGTGCTTTATCGCGACGCGTTGAACGATAACCTGGTGGATGCGATCGTCGGCTGGCATCAGGCCGGTGGAAACCTGGCGACGTTGCTGGCTTCGCGGTACGGCTGCCCCGCATTGCAGGCAACGGAGGTGTCGACCTCCAATACACCGACTGCCAGTTTCGTGGGTCCTGTTGGGCCGATGCAGCCACCGAACAGCCACTCACCCGAGCCCGGCACGCTAGTTCGGGCGCCATCGAATCTCACTGGCATCTGCGATCATAGTATACAGGCGACTATCGATGCCGCTCTCAATGGCAGCAAGAACATCAACGACGTGATCACCGCGGTTGAGCCACGATTGTGGAACATGTCGACCGTGTTGCCGATCTTGCAGGACACCACGATCGTTGTGGCTGGCCCGAGTGTGCAGAACATCAGCCTTTCTGGAGCGGTGCCGATCGGTATCGTCGGCGACGCTGGCCAATGGACCAAAATCGGGTCTTAGAAAAAATCGCGCAAAAACTAGGTCAGTTAGTCTGTGCCGCGGCCGTTGCTACTTTTGGCGGGATGACAGTGTCGACGATGAGCGTCAGCTCGCGTCGGTTCGGCGACAGCCCAGTGAGCAGAAAGTGCTGGTTAATTAACGCGGGCCCGGTCTGGGCGGTTAGTGGAATGGACGTGGCTGGGTCGTGTCGTTGTCGTGAACGGCGACTTGCAGGATCGAATCGACGATGTTCAAACGCGGGGGTCACCACGGCGTCGACGAAGCTGCCCCGCAGCTCGGGTTCGTGAATGAGCTGGCCTGTGATGTCCTGTGATGTTCAGGCCGGGAAAGGCAGTTTTGTTGGCCTAGACGTCAAGGGTGGGCGGTAAACATCACCTGCAGGTTCTTCTTTGCCAACTCGACTGATACACAGTTCGGGCCATGACGGTAGCGCGTGCCGCAGCGCGGCGTGTACCAGGCCATGTTTGCTGGTTCAGCGGTGGTACAACACCACCTTGCCGGTGTGGGCTTGTGCCACGACGCCCTTCGTGGTTAGCTTGCCGTATCCGGCTTTAGCCAGCTCAGCCAACGTCGCTTCTTTAGTAGGGTACGTTCAAGGACTTCGTCTCACTAGCGGCTTCGGCCGACGTTTGGGATCTTTCGGGTGGGCTGGACCATTTTTCGATAGTAACCGCTGGCTTTCCTGTTTGCTGTTGTCGGATGCTGCAGCGCGGAGCACTTGACATCGTCTATATGGGTTAAGTAAGGGATTAGAAGCAATTAAAGTGACTTTCGACGACGTTTAGTGTTCCGGTTAGGGTGCGTCCATGTCTGAGACGCCGCGGCTACTGTTCGTGCATGCCCATCCCGACGATGAGAGCCTCAGCAACGGTGCTACCATCGCACACTACACCTCGCGTGGGGCGCAAGTGCAGGTTGTCACGTGCACACTCGGTGAGGAAGGCGAGGTCATCGGGGACCGCTGGGCGGAGCTCACCGTCGATCATGCGGACCAACTCGGTGGCTACCGAATCTTTGAGCTCACCGAAGCGTTGCGGGCGTTGGGGGTCAGCGCACCCATTTATCTTGGTGGCGCGGGTCGCTGGCGCGACTCGGGCATGCGCGGCACCGCGCCGCGGCGTCGTCAGCGGTTCATCGACGCCGACGAAAACGAGGCCGTCGGGGCCCTGGTTGCGATCATCCGCGAACTGCGTCCACACGTCGTGGTGACATATGATCCCCACGGGGGGTACGGCCATCCCGACCATGTCCACACCCACTTTATTACCGCAGCCGCGGTGGCTTCTTCTGGCGTTGCGGCCGGCCTAGAGGTCGGTGCCGATGAATACCCGGGCAAGCCGTGGAAGGTACCGAAGTTCTACTGGTCCGTCTTCGCCCTCAGCGCATTTGAAGCTGGGATGAACGCGCTGCAGGGCAAAGATTTGCGGCCCGAGTGGACGATCCCGCCGCGTGAAGAGTTCTATTTCGGATATTCAGATAAGGACATAGATGCTGTCGTCGAAGCAACCTCAGATGTATGGGCAGCCAAGACGGCGGCTTTGACGGCACACGCCACCCAAGTCGTCGTTGGCCCGACCGGCCGGGCCTGTGCCTTGTCGAACAACATGGTGATGCCAATTTTCGCACAAGAGCACTATGTTCTCGCCGCCGGCTCCGCGGGAAATCGCGATGAGCGCGGTTGGGAAACTGATTTGCTAGCGGGACTATGTCTGGATGGATTTGATGCGCGGTAAACTGCCAATAAGGTATCTGCGGAAGGAACTGGTTGTGTACCCCGACCTGCAGCATTGGCAGGACCGACTCGACAGTCTGCCGTGGGAAATCGCATCTGTGTTCTGGTATATCGACAGTGTCCCGACTTGACCGAAACCAGTTACGCGCCGCGTCAGGGCCTGTCATGCGCATCGTTGTCCTGGTGCTTTTTGCTGCCGATGGGGTTTTGTCTGCAGTAGTCGGGGCGATGCTGATGCCTCTCTATATCGGTTCTGTTCCGTTTCCCATTAGCGGTCTGATCAGTGGATTGGTCAATGCGGTGCTGGTATGGGCCGCCAGGCTCTGGACGAGGTCACCGTGGTTGGTTGCGTTGCCCTTGTGGGTGTGGCTGCTCACCGTCGGGTTACTCAGCTTAGGTGGTCCTGGCGTTGATGTCGTTTCGGGGCAAAGTGTAATGGCCTCCGGAGCACTGTGGCTGATTTTGTTGGGCGTTTCGCCGCCGGCGTGTGTACTTTGGCGGTGTAATCGCTACGGCTAATGGAATCGGTGTACGGGAGGGGCGGCAGCAGTGGGAGGGAAACTAAGCACCCAGTTGATCTCAGCCTGGATGAATTGATTTGGTCGACGCTGTGGTGACTGCCCAGAAATTACTCAGCCCTTGACTGAAGGTGATTGTTCCGCCTAGCCAGTCGATTGTGCTGAACAAGACGCTTTGCGCCATGGGCTCGAACAGGTAGTATAAAAAGTTGATTTGCGGTGCCAAGATGTCGATCCAGGGTACCCAACTCACCACGTAAGACAGCAGATTGACACCGTACTGCACCCATGGTCCAACACCAAGGTATGAGGTTATCGATCGCGTTGCCGATAGATCCAGTTGCCGTGGGCACTGCCGCAGCGTTGGTCAGATTCACCGGCTTTAGCAGGACGTTCCCGGCAGCGGCGGGGCCACTAGCACCGCCGGTAGATCGGTGTCCCGGCACGCTGGTGCCAGTGTGGTGCGCGGCTAACTCCGCTAGGGAAACTGAAGTTGGCGTTGCTGGTCAACCCGACCTCTGCGTTGCCTAATAGGAGGTTCTCGATGCGTTCCGCGACGTTGGACCAGAGGCTGCTGGCCACCGTGTGATCGTCGCTGCCGAGCAACGGGTGCCCTAGCAGCAGCTCAGTGGGTCTGTTCACCGAATTTACCAGCGTTTGTTTGCACGGCGTTGGCCTCGGCCGTCGCATATGTGCGGGCACTGGTGCTCACGGCCTGCACGAATTGCTCATGAAACGCGGCCAACTGCGCTCTCAGCCGCCGATATCCCTGTGTATACTGAGAGAATAGCGCGGCTATCTGCGTCGATGCCTGATCTGCGGCGGCCAGTATTCCGGTTCTCGGGGCTGTCGCTGCGGCGTGGGCAGCGCTGAACGTGGAACCCATACCTGCTAAGTCCGATGTAGCAGTAAGCAGTGCATTTGGCGCGGTGAATACAGAAAGACATCCCGTATCCCCCGTGCGTTCGCAGCAGCGCGGCTATCGCCTAAGTAGTGCCTGATTGACTGAATTGTATCGCGATCTCCGGCTGTTTAGCGGAGATATTCGCGAAACGGTTAGCTGAGCGCTCGTTGCGCGGCGATGACAGCGGGATACTCGACCGCGTGCCAGCTGTGGCTTGGCGCTAGTGTTGCGAATATGTTTGGGACGTCGTGGATGGAATTTGATTGTGGGGAAGTTACACCAAAGTGTCGCTGATTGAAAGCCAGGAGCCCATCGCTCTTTCTCGCCCTGTCGTTCCACCCAAGCCTAATACGTCGGCGCTGCGGCGGGTATTGCGCCGAGCTCGAGACGGTTTCGCGCTGAATATCGATGAGGCGGTCGTTGCGATGACCGCACGTGGTGAGGATCTGGCTGACCTTTGTGCCAGTGCTGCTCGGGTACGCGACGTAGGTCTCGAAACGGCTGGGCGACGCGGTGCAGACGGCCGGTTGCCGATTACCTATTCGAGGAAGGTGTTCATCCCCGTCACCCATCTGTGCCGCGACAGCTGCCACTACTGCACTTTCGTCACCGCCCCAGACATGCTGCGTACCCAAGGTGCTGGGATGTACTTGGAACCCAACGAAATTCTCAATCTAGCTCGTCGTGGGAGTGAACTTGGTTGCAAGGAGGCACTATTCACCCTCGGTGACCGGCCTGAGGATCGCTGGGCGCAAGCTCGTGACTGGCTCGCTGAACGGGGTTATGATTCCACGTTGTCCTATTTGCGGGCGATGGCGATTCGCGTGTTGGAGGAGACCGGCCTATTGCCGCATTTGAATCCTGGCGTGATGAGTTGGTCTGAGCTGTCGCGGCTCAAACCGGTGGCGCCTTCGATGGGTATGATGCTGGAGACGACGTCACGACGATTATTCGAAACAAAAGGCCTCGCGCACTACGGCAGTCTGGACAAAGATCCGACGGTGCGGTTGCGGGTGCTGACTGATGCGGGTCGGTTGTCCATACCGTTCACCACCGGTCTGCTGGTCGGCATCGGCGAGACGTTGGCCGAGCGTGCCGATACGTTGCACGAGATCCGCAAGTCGAACAAGGAGTTCGGCCATGTCCAGGAAGTAATCGTGCAGAATTTCCGGGCCAAGGAACACACTGCGATGGCTGCGGTTCCGGATGCCAGGATCGAGGATTACCTAGCAACCGTGGCTGTTGCTCGGCTGGTACTGGGTCCAGCTATGCGTATTCAGGCGCCGCCGAACCTGGTGTCGCGCGAGGAGTGTCTCGCGTTGGTTACTGCCGGTGTTGACGACTGGGGCGGTGTCTCACCACTGACACCCGACCATGTCAATCCGGAACGACCCTGGCCTGCTTTGCATGAATTGGCTGCTGTCACAGCGGAGGCCGGTTATACCCTGGTGCAGCGGTTGACTGCCCAACCTAAATACGTGCAGGCAGGTGCCGCATGGATCGACCCACGAGTGCGGGGTCATGTTGTGGCACTGGCTGATCCGGTGACCGGCTTGGCTCGCGATGTCAATCCGGTCGGCATGCCCTGGCAGGAGCCCGACGATGTGGAGTCCGCCGGTCGGATGGATATCAATACAGCGATCGACACCGAGGGCCGCAACACCGAAGCCCGTAGCGACCTCGACAGCGCATTCGGTGATTGGGAATCAATCCGTGCCCACGTGCACGAGTTGGCCGACTGCGCCCCGGAGCGCATCGATACCGATGTGCTCGCTGCACTTCGCTCAGCTGAGCGTGATCCCGCCGGTTGCACTGACGACGAGTATCTGGCGTTGGCCACCGCCGACGGTCCTGCACTGGAAGCTGTTACTGCACTTGCAGATTCGTTGCGCCGGGATGTGGTCGGTGATGATGTGACGTTCGTGGTGAATCGTAACATTAACTTCACCAATATCTGTTACACCGGCTGTCGGTTCTGTGCGTTCGCCCAACGCAAGGGTGACACCGATGCCTACTCGTTGTCTAGAGAGGAGGTCGCTGAACGCGCATGGGAGGCACACGTCCAGGGTGCCACCGAGGTATGTATGCAGGGTGGTATCGACCCCGAGCTACCGGTCACTGGCTACGTCGATCTGGTGCGCGCCGTCAAAACCCGGGTCCCTTCGATGCATGTGCACGCGTTTTCCCCGATGGAGATCGCCAACGGTGTGGCCAAGAGTGGTTTTAGTATTCGTGAGTGGCTGATCAGTTTGCGTGAGGCTGGCTTGGATACCATTCCCGGCACCGCCGCCGAAATCCTGGATGATGAAGTGCGCTGGGTACTAACTAAGGGCAAGTTGCCGACGTCGATGTGGATCGAGATCGTCACCACGGCCCATGAGGTGGGTTTACGCTCTTCGTCGACCATGATGTACGGCCATGTCGACGGGCCACGCCACTGGGTGGCTCACCTACAAGTCCTGCGCGATATCCAGGATCGCACCGGTGGCTTCACCGAATTTGTGCCATTGCCTTTCGTGCACCAGAATTCGCCGTTGTACCTGGCCGGAGCAGCTCGTCCGGGGCCCACCCATCGTGACAACCGTGCCGTTCATGCCCTGGCGCGAATTATGCTGCACGGCCGTATCTCTCACATTCAAACTAGCTGGGTGAAGCTTGGCGTGGAGCGCACGCAGGCAATGCTTAACGGGGGCGCCAACGACCTAGGAGGCACGTTGATGGAGGAGACCATCTCGCGGATGGCCGGTTCTGAATACGGTTCCGCCAAGACCGTCGCCGAGTTGATAGCGATCGCGGAGGGCATCGGCCGCACCGCCCGCCAGCGCACCACCACCTACGCCCTGCGAGGGGCTTAAATCTTTTATCCGCGAGGGCGGGTGTTCTCTTCTCCCGCAAGCGGGAGGTGTCCCAGTCTAGTGGCGTGACGTGAATACGATACTTGGCACAACCTTTGTCGTGACGTGGGAGAACACCATCTGCTAAGCGGTTACTGAGCGGCTCATGTAGTTGTTGCAGATGTCAGTTATCTGCTCAAACAGGTCGAAGTATTGCGCAGCCCCGGCATAATTCTTATCTGCTGCTATCTGCGCGTGTTGCGCTGGCGGAGCGACCAGGAACTGATGCAAATAGTTCTGCGCCATTGAGTATGAATAAGTTTAATTGTGCGATAGCACCCGGATCCGGCGGGTTGAGCGACAGCACTTGCCCGTAATTACAGCGCGTGTGTTGCAGTGGATCTGCGGATGCAAATCTTAAGCCGTAGTGGCTAGCGCTACTCTGCCCAGAGTAACAGCTATTTGGCTAAAGACCTAACCATGTGGGCACCTTCCCCAGTTATTGCATCGCCAACAAGACGGCTACGGGCATCTCCCCAGTGGCTGCCGTCTGCGATCACGGCTACCAACTCCCCCCGTGACTTACTTCCGATGCAAGAAATGTCGGCGACCACGCTCCGGACGTGATTATCTGTAGTTCGGTGGCCTGCTGACTTGGTTTGTGGTCAGCGAAATGGGCCCTCACGCCCGAGCCGGGCCGCCAGCTCTGTGCTATGCATGATGGCGCGCTTTGCGTCCGGCTCCGCGGCAAAGGCCGCTCCGCCGGTGATGTTTAGGTCGATATCTGCAGTTCTTAGTGCATTTTCCAGATCGCGGACCGACTCCTGGTACGCCCAGAGCACCACATTGTCAACTGCGAGCAGTCGTGGGCGCTGCCGGTTCGGTCTGAAATATGGATGTGCAGACCGTCGTCGGTGAATCCGATCGTAATTCACTCCGGAGAGTTGGGGAACGCCTTTGGTCTTTAACAATGCTCGGTGCATCCATCCGCTGGTTTTGCCGAACTGTTTGCCCTGTGGAACTTTGCTGCGTTGCAGCAGGTCTACTTGATGAGCGGGCTGTGCGGGCGCCGGGGTGGTCAGCGCGCCGTGTGGTTTTTGGAGATCCGCGAAGTCCATTCGGCTTTCCACGCTTTGAGGTCTTTAGAGTCTCGGGTAGGTGATTGTTCGGTAACCAGGAGTTCGCTGATGTCGAAGCCGGTGCTTCCGGCCCCGACCTACCGCCACGGTTCGTTCGACCGGCTTGCTGCTCATAATCGCTTCGGCGTAGGTCATTAACATCGGGTGGGTAAATGCTAGGGATGGCCGGAATGCGTGGTGCCAATCCAGTAGCCAGTACGACAATTTCGTACCCCGTTACGTCGATCGCCGACACCCGAATACCCAGCCGCACCACTACACCGTGTTTTTCCAGCATCGTTGTGCAGTAGCGGATGGTCTCGTTAAATTCTTCGTTGTCGGGACTGCGGCGGGCCATGTCGAACTGGCCGCTGATGAAATCATTGGCCTTGATATAATATTATCTGGTGCCCGCGCTGGGTGATGATCACCGCTGCGCCCAGTTCGGCCGGACCGGTCTCGATGACGGCCACTGAGTGGGTGCGCCGGGCCGGGGACAGCATTAGTTGCATCTTGCGCTCGGCTCGGGGGCAGGACACCATTTTTTGCGAATGCGTGGACGAGGCAAGTCTGATTGCAGGCGAGGCAGGTATTGATTTTCTCGGAACGGTCCGTCGCGCTCTTGCGTACCCACTCCGGGTCGCTCAGCAACGGTTGGGCCATCGAATCAGGCTGCACCGGGTCTCTCGGCTCCGATCTGGTCGGAGGCTTACGGCATGCTAATACATGTTGGATGCCACCACCGGGATGCTGACGTGGTCGGGCGACAGCGTCGCTGATACCAATGAAGGCGTTGTTAGGCACCTAAGTGATGATCCTTCGGTGCCCGGGCCTCGTGCCAACCGAAGTCGGAGTTGATCATGGTCGCGCCTGCGGTCTGCACTTCGGTCGTCAACGCGATGATCTCGTCTCAGCTTTTACAGTCCTCGACGTAGTTGACCATGACATCCGGTAACAAGTGATGCAATCGGGGTCGACGACAGCACGGGGGCGGAGCACGATCTCGACCGGGAGCGAGCTGCGGTTGGCCGGTGCGCCACTCCAAAGAATTCGGTGCGTTTGTTGGTGCGCGGTGCTAGAAACTGGTTGACCAGGCATCCTCCGATGCCCATGATTTCGACTCCATCATAGCTGGCTTCGCGAGCCAGTTAAGTGCAGCGGGCAAAATCGGCGATCGTTGCTTCGATGCCCCGAGACGACAGCGCTCGTGGCCGGAACGGGTTGATTGACGACACGCTGACTGAAAGTGGATGGTAGGCGTAACGTTCTGCGTGTAGGATCTGCAACAGGATTTCGACGCCCGGTTCGTTGGACGTGTATGGTGACACGACGATGCCGTCGGGCTTGTGGGAAGGAAACCATTTCCGATGCGAATGGCAGCAGCAAGCCGGTGCGGTTCGGTGCGTTGCCTCCCGGTAATGATCTGTCAGAGCCCTCCATGTACGTGTTTGGTGAAGTATGCGACGAGTCGATCGATATGGTGAATTCGGTCTTCCCGTCCGGCATACATCGGCCCCATGACCACCCGATTGCGCAACATAGTAAAGCCAACGGCCAACCGAGATAACAAGGTTCAAGACTGGGTAGGGATTCCACTGCGGGGAGAGTTTTTTAGTCATGGCGTCCGTTGGAGTCCTCCGGAGGCTCTTGAAGTGCCTGAATAACCTTGTCGAACCGATCGATCATGTTGTTTTTCAGCTCGGATGTCGCTGAGTGGTTTGACGGCCACCCGGGATCCATCTCAGCCCTGTCTCTATTGACGTCGGGTTGGCTGGGCCGGGTGACTTTTGTGGCGTGTATCCAGCGATCAAATCGGTGCGCCAGTTCGTATCCTAGGCTAGCCGTGCTCGCACAGCTAGCCTAGGATCGCGTGGGACAGCGCTACTCGGGCAGTATAAATCGTAACGCACGGTGCTGTGTAACTACGACCCTAGACTTCTAGGAATTGTGACGATTGTGCCCAGTAGTTGACGTGTATGTGCAACGTCTAGTATCAGTAACCGAACGCTTTGTCCGGGAAAGTGGCTTGCACGTGCCGTGGCGAGGCGAATAAGCAACCCACACCAAACAGTACACGGAGGAGACGTCTGTGACGTACGTGATAGCCGAACCCTGTGTCGACATCAAAGACAAGGCGTGCATTGAGGAGTGCCCGGTCGATTGCATCTACGAGGGCGCCCGGATGCTGTACATCCACCCTGACGAATGCGTCGACTGTGGGGCGTGCGAACCGGTCTGCCCGGTCGAAGCGATCTATTACGAAGACGACGTGCCCGAACAGTGGAGCCATTACACGCAGATCAACGTCGATTTCTTTGTTGAGTTGGGATCGCCGGGCGGCGCGGCAAAGGTCGGTATGGCTGAGAATGATCCGCAAGTGATCAAGAACCTCGCGCCGCAGGGCGAAGGCGATTGAGTCGGACGGCGTTGGAGAAGCTAGCAGGGAGGGGTGCGTGTCCCCCTTTGGGCGAGTGTCGGCTACCTTGCCGGTGTTTCCCTGGGATACCTTGGCCGATGCGAAAGCCGTCGCCGAGAGTCATCCCGACGGTATTGTCGACCTGTCCGTTGGCACCCCGGTCGATCCCGTAGCGCCGCTGATTCAAGAAGCTCTTGCTGCCGCGAGCTCCGTAGCGGGATATCCCACTACGGCCGGCACTGCGCGGCTGCGTGAGGCGGCCGTGGCAGCGTTGGACCGCCGCTACGGCATCACCGGACTCACTGAGGCGGCCGTGCTACCTGTGATTGGCACCAAGGAACTGATCGCCTGGTTGCCGACCCTGCTGGGCCTGCGCGCCGGCGACGTGGTTGTGGTGCCGGAACTGGCGTATCCGACATATAATGTTGGCGCCCGGTTGGCCGGAGCACGGGTGCTGCGTGCGGATTCGTTGACCCAGCTGGGCCTGCAGTCCCCGGCGCTGTTCTACCTCAACTCTCCGAGCAACCCGACCGGCCAAGTACTCGCCGTGAACCACTTGCGCAAGATGGTGGGATGGGCGCGCAATCGTGGTGTCGTGGTGGTTTCTGACGAGTGCTACCTGGGTTTAGGTTGGGACGCCGAGCCGTTCTCGGTGTTGCACCCTTTGGTTTGTGACGGCAACCATACTGGGCTGCTGGCGGTGCACTCGCTGTCAAAGAGCTCGTCGTTGGCCGGATATCGGGCGGGTTTTGTTGCTGGAGATCCGGACTTGGTTGCTGAGCTGCTGGCGGTACGCAAACACGCCGGGATGATGGTGCCGACTCCGGTGCAGGCGGCCATGGTCGCCGCCCTTGGGGACGACGCTCACGAACGCGAGCAGCGAGACCGCTACGCTCGTCGAAGGGATGTTTTGTTGCCCGCGGTCGTATCAGCCGGTTTTACCGTTGATCATTCCGAGGCCGGCTTGTACCTGTGGGCCAGCCGTGGTGAGCCTTGTCGGGATAGCGTTGAGTGGTTCGCCCAGCGTGGAATCCTGGTGGCGCTCGGCGAATTCTACGGCCCCGGTGGTTGTCAGCATGTGAGGGTGGCTCTGACCGCCAGCGATGAGCGGATCGCTGCCGTCGTCGCGCGGCTCAGCTAGATCACCGGAGCAACGCCGTGATGTTTGCCTCGTCGATCTGTCTTTAGTGCTGTTGACGTTTCGGTTTGAATTTGAAAGAGCCTGGGAGCAAACGGTAAAGTGCATTAAAGCTATGTCGTCATCCTCAACCGTGGGGTAAGGAATGTGGTCGTGACATCTTCGGTTGGCAAGCTGCGCATCCTGCTGTCGTTTGGTGACATAGCCGAGTTTATCGCCCTGGGCAAGTCACTAATCACCGAGGACTTGAGGTCCATGAAATGGTCTAACAAGTTGTGCTTGAGTAACTTTCACCTACTGGAGCAGATCGCAGCGGCCTCCTTGCTGATCGACTATGTGGTCCAGAGTGTGTGGTACACGTGACGGCCGGGACGGTTGCGGTGGTGCCGGCGATCCCCGTGTTGGGTTTCTACAGCCTGGACATCATCGTCTGTTATGGCGCTGCTGATCTCCTAAAGCGCGTTTGCACGGCCTCCGCGAAATGTGGACGCTGTTCGCGGTGGCTACTTATGCGTCCATCTTCATGGAAGCCTTGGCAATCATGGTCGGCGTCATCCGCGAATATAGTACAGGGAATTACTGACATACTATCCGTATCAGCTGGTCGGACCGGTGCCGGGGCAGCAGGGAAGCGGGCTGGTGATGGGCGCGACGATCCTGACCGTGTTGCGTGCGTTCGCTAACGGGGGTTCGTAACTGGCCGGTGTTGAGGCGATCTCGAATACGACTGATTTCTGCCGAAAACCGCAGGGCTTCAACGCGAGTTGCGTTCTCACTGTCATGTATGCGGTGCTTGGATTCTTGCTGGCTGATGTTGTGTGCCTGGCGTTTGTTACCCACGCAACACCGTATGTCGATGAACATCCATTGGTTTTGTCTCAGGTTATTCGCGTGGTCTTTAACAACGGGGTAATCGCCAACTTCTTCTATGGCCTCTTCCAGGTGGTATGGGCTGCCATTTTGTTCACCAGTGCAAACACCAGTTTTACCGGATTCTCGGCGATGGTCATTTGGTGGTTATTTTTTGCTGGTTTGGTTTGGGTGGTGTTGTGGTGGGCTGGTGGGGTGTGGGTGGTTGATCTGCGCTAGAAGGTTGCCGTATGTGCCGCCGACGGCCGGATCATCGATGCACTGTTCACTAACACGATACTGCTGCACCCGGCGGCATGCCTGCTTGCTGGCTGAGGGCCGGTCAACAAGCCGCCGACACCGATACCAGCGGCAGAAATGGTGCAAGGGATAACATCAGGTGCGAATAGTTATACCGTGCACGGGGACGTGCCTGTTCAGGTGCGGCCACATTGACCACGCCGACACCTCAAGGCCATGACATGCACACTAAAACGCCCCTACCCCGCGGCGCTAACAACTATCCTCACACTCACGCCTGCATCGATATCGCCTTCAGCACAGCCCAGGTGCCCAGCCCCTGGCATCATCAACATGTAGACCAAGCAGCACCCACCACCGACATGCTTACGTGCGCCGCGCTAATCGTGTCCACTGCGGCAAAGCACACGAAGCCTCATCGAAAGCAGGCAGTCAGCCACCCACCAACAAAAACCCCGCAACACAGCAAAACACGTCAACAGGATTCCGGGCTGCCCCCCACGACTACCGAACATATCGGCCAGTCATAAAACGCAAAAACAGCCATTTCACCCACCACCTATGAAACACCCACAACACAGCAACAAACGATTTAGTCAGCACTGTCGAACATGCGAGCGCGTAGTGCGCGCTTCACCGCAGCCTGGCCCTCCAGCACCAGCCGGCGCAAGGCTGGTGGTACTTTTGACTCCGGGGCGGTTAGGAACTCCTCAGCAGCGGCGATACCCACGTCGCTGATGTCCCAGTGGGGATACAGGCCGATCACCACCGTTTGCGCTACTTCGCTGGATCGCCGTGTCCAGACACCGGGTATCGCGGCGAAGTAGCGCGCGGTGAACGGCTTGAGTAGCTCACCTTGTCCTGGTGCGACAATGCCCGCGATTATTGCCCGGCCTGCAGCGTTAGTCAGGGTGTCATCTTCGACCACCGTAGTGAACGCCTTGTCCTTAATGTCGGACTGCGGCCGTGCTGCTGCGGCCTGAGCGCCGTGGCGCTTGCCGGCGGCCGTCGGGTCACGTTGCATCTCGGCGTCGATCCATGGTGTCTGCGGCCCATTGGCATCGAGAGTCCCGGCGGTGGCGAGTGCGGTTACGATGCGCCAGCGCAGATCGGTATCGACCTGCACGCCAGGCAATCCCAGCTCGGTGGGGTCATCGTTGAGCAGGGCAGCCAATGTCTGCACATGCCGGGGCGACAGCACCGATGAGCACAGCGTGTTGATGAAAGCGAGCTGGTGATCCGACCCGGATACTGCGGCGCGCGCCAATTCCAAGATCCGGTCGGCGAACTGCGGCCAGCCGTAATCACGCGCCCAGTCTGGATCGGCATATGAGCCCAGCGCCGTTTGCGCCTGCAGTAGCAGCCGCTGTGCCACCCCGACCTCGGTTTCGGCATGCAAGGCACCTGAAACCAGCGCCACGAAGTCGCGGGCACGCAATTCGGCCTCGCGGGTCATTTCCCAGGCTGTTGACCACACCAGGGTGCGTGGCAGTGGTTCGGCGATGTCGGCGATGCTCTGTAGCGCGGTTTGCAGCGACTGGGCATCTAGCCGCAGTGAGCAGTAGGTCAGGTCGTCATCATTGACAAGAATCAGCTTGCCCTGCGAAATGCCAACCAGTGCAGGTACTTCCGTTTCTGTACCCTCGACGTCGAGTTCTTCCCGATGCACCCGCACCAGTTTGTCGGCTTCCCCGCAGTTATCGTAGATTCCGACCGCCAGCCGGTGCACCCGAGTCTCACCCGCACCCGGTTCGGCGCCGCTTTGCATCACCGAGAACCGGGTAAATTTGCCATCGGCGTCGACGTCGAAATCTGGCCTTAGCATGTTGATCCCAGTGGTTTTCAGCCACTGTTGACTCCAGTGTGACAAGTCGCGTCCGGAGGCGTTTTCCAGTGCGACAAGCAGATCGTCAAAAGTGGCATTGGCGAATGCGTGTTTGCGGAAGTAGTCGCGCAGCCCGGCCAGGAATTGCTCTAACCCAACGTACGCAACGAGCTGCTTCAATACGGAAGCGCCTTTAGCGTAAGTGATGCCGTCAAAGTTTACCTCGACTGCAGCCAGGTCTGGGATGTCGGCGACGATCGGGTGCGTGGATGGCAGTTGGTCCTGGCAGTAAGCCCACGACTTTTCCACAGTGGCGAACGTCGTCCACGCTTCGGTAAATTCGGTGGCTTCGCTTTGACACAGCACCGATGCAAAGGTTGCGAAAGACTCGTTCAGCCACAAGTCGTCCCACCAGGTCATGGTGACCAAATTGCCGAACCACATGTGTGCCATCTCGTGTAGTACCGTCTCGGTGCGCCGTTCATAGGAAGCACGGGTGACTTTGCTGCGGAAGACGTAGTCCTCGAGGAACGTCACCGCGCCGGCGTTTTCCATTGCTCCGGCATTGAACTCGGGGACGAAGAGCTGATCGTATTTGCCGAACGCGTACGGTAGGCCAAAGTGCTTGTGGTAAAAATTAAATCCCTTCTTAGTCTGTGTGAATAATCGCTCGGCGTCCATGAATTGTGCCAGCGAGGCTCGGCAGTAGATGCCCAGCGGGATTTCACCGTGTTCGTCGCGGTAACTGGCGTACCAAGCAGCGTATGGCCCGGCGATCAACGCCACCAGATAGGTGCTCATACGTGGGGTGGTGGCGAAGGTGTGTGTCCCCTCGGTGATGTTGATGCACACGCTATTGGAGATCACCTTCCAGTTCTTGCATGCGGTCACCTCTACCTCGAAGGTGGCCTTGAGGTCAGGTTGGTCGAAGCAGGCGAACATCCTTTTGGCGTCAGCTGTTTCGAATTGCGAGTACAAGTAGATCTCGTCGTCTACGGGGTCGACGAAGCGATGTAGGCCCTCGCCGGTGTTGGAGTAGCGGCAGTCGGCGTCGACGACGACAACGTTGCGATCGGCCAGTCCAGGTAACGGGATACCGGTCGATTCGTCGTATTCGGAGACGTCGAGTTCGTGGTCGTTGAGGGTGGCACTGCGCACGGCATCGGCAGCAATGTCGATTACGGTGTCGGCGCCGGCTAGTGCGTCAAACACCACCGTGGTGATGGAGCGGAACGTGCGGTCGCTAGGGGCGTTGTCGGGGCCGTCGGTGAGATCGAGGTTGATCTGGTAGCTGTCGACGGTGATCAGGGCGGAGCGTTCGACAGCCTGGTCCCGGGTGAGGTTTGGAAGGGCCACGCGTCCAACTTAGAGCCTGTCGGTACGCGAGCCGGGTGCCGGTACCTTTGGGTGGGAACAGCCGCGCGGCAACTACGTTTGTACTGAAAAGTTTTCCGACTGTCTCTGAACTCTCTGGAGAGGACTGCGCCATGCCCGAGAAGGCGTCTGTCAAGTATCAAGCCGATTTATGGTTCGACCCGCTATGCCCGTGGTGCTGGATCACTTCGCGCTGGATCCTTGAGGTGGAGAAGGTTCGCGATGTCGAGGTGCACTTTCACGTGATGAGTCTGGCGATACTTAACGAAAACCGCGAAGATCTGACGGAAAACTATCTCGAAAATATAACGAAGGCATGGGGACCGGCGCGGGTGGTGATCGCTGCTGAACAGGCTAATGGTGCCAGTGTGCTGGACCCCTTGTACACTGCGATGGGTATCCGGATTCACAACGAGGACAACAAAAACCTCGACGAGGTCATCAAGAGATCGCTTGCCGACACTGGTCTGCCAGCGGAGCTGGCCGCGGCAGCTCAAAGTAACGCCTACGACGACGCGCTGCGTGAGAGTCACCACGCCGGCATGGACCCGGTTGGCGACGATGTCGGCACACCGACTGTGCACGTCAACGGTGTGGCGTTCTTCGGGCCGGTATTGTCGAAAATCCCGCGCGGTGAGGAGGCCGGCAAGCTCTGGGACGCCTCGCTGACTTTGGCGGCTTACCCACACTTTTTTGAGCTCAAGCGGACCCGAACCGAACCGCCGCAGTTCGCCTAGAACAGGCGGCTCGGCGAGCGTCGTAACCGCGTCGGGCACAATGTCGGGCATGCGTGTCTACCTGGGGGCCGATCACGCCGGCTACGAGCTCAAGCGGCAGATTATCGAGCATCTGAAACAATCCGGTCATCAGCCGATCGACTGTGGCGCCTTTAGTTACGATGTCGACGATGAATATCCGGCGTTTTGCATCACTGCCGCGACGCGCACGGTGGCCGATCCAGGTAGCCTCGGTATCGTGCTTGGGGGGTCGGGCAACGGCGAGCAGATCGCGGCCAACAAGGTTGTCGGCGCACGGTGCGCGCTGGCGTGGAGCGTCGAGACCGCGAGGCTGGCGCGTGAACACAACAACGCGCAGTTGATCGGTATTGGCGGCCGCATGCACACCGTCGCTGAGGCGCTGACTATTGTCGACGCTTTCGTGACCACACCGTGGTCGGAAGCGCAGCGCCACCAACGGCGTATCGATATCCTCGCCGAATTCGAACGTACGCACCAAGCGCCGCCGGTGCCCGGCGCTCAGGCCTGAGGTTCACCGGTGCCCGGAAGGCATCCTTAGCACCGGCTGGCCTGGTTGCATCAGCGTCGATTCTCTGGTGCACCCGTCGTGGTGTTCAACTCGCCAACTGCGATTCGCTAGTTTGGCGGCCGCGGTGGACGGTCGAGTGGTAGCGCAGGCCAACTTGGAGCAAGTATCTGTTTTATCACTACGTCAATGGTCCGATAGGGCATGTGTGTCTTGGTCTCTATAGGCATCTTCACCGAATGGACTCGCTCTAGCGATGTATCGCTGTTCGTAACAGGTCGGACAGGTACGGATGTGGATGGTCGGTGCTGACTGCGGCACCGACTTGGGCGGCTCGACAGTATGCCGGTTGTTCGACGAAGGCCAGGTCGGAGACGTCGTCGCAAGGTTTGGACTCGATCACCTACGTGGCGATGCCAACCCCTGGTGGGCGTGGGCCCGGGTTACAAAGTCGTGTAAACTTGTTAATACACTCTTGATGGAGCAAACCGTTATCGGCCGGGTTCGGGTGGGGCATGTATCCACAGCCAATTGTTGTTCCGCCACCGCATCGACCTGCTCCAGATCGACCGAGGAGATCGGTCAGACAGCGTTCGATGCAGAGTGGGCCGATCTGGTGGCACTGAAGATAAAATGTGTTTGCGCCGTGGCAAAATCTTCGTGATTTACCCGAGTACGATCGCAGTCTGCTGTCCTACCTGCCAGAGCGGCCCCGTACGTCTAGCCGGTGCACCGGTGAGGGGCTCTACCGGGTTGGTGTGGGGGAAAGATCTGTACTGCACGATGCTAGAGGGTCGTAATGTGTTTTGGCGCCCTCAGTGCCAGACGTGAATGGCCAGGACAAAGATCAACTTCGCTGAATCCGCGGGTGGAGACCGGGTTGGCCCAGTCGTCGGTAATTTTAGACTACCTAGAGTTCGTCGTTGTTGACCTCAAGCGCCGCCTAGACCTGGTTACTAAGGGCGAGGTTGCGTGGGTCTGCGTTGGCCTCGGTGGTGTCGAAGCGATTCATCACATACGCTTAGCCGATTCGGTGTTCCAAATCGACAAACCCGAATGAACCGCCTGTGCCGCCGTGGCCGAAAATCTCCGGATTGGGTCCGTTGCTGCCACGCTGGTTGAGCATGTAGCCCAAATTCCATACGTGATCGGGGGAGACCCGCGGGCCGAGCACCGGATCGGTGTCGAAGCCACTTTGGGACACCCGGACGAGGTTCGCGTGGCTCGAGGTCCATGTGGCTGGGACTGAGCAGCTTCTCCTGGGTGAGTGTGTTGTAGTTTAAAGTCGCCAACCCCAGCGCCGACGCATGTCTGTTGATGGTGGGAAATTCGATCTTTCACCACCGCTCCGATGCCTTGAAGCCGAGTTAGTTGTCGGGCATACAAGGGGCACGAACCCGATCGAGACGGACAGCCCTGCTTTCGGGTGTTAGGCCAGCATGACGGTATAGTCGGATACCTTGACGCCGCACACCATCATGCGGATTTGGGGAGTGGTTCATCAGATCGGCACAGTGGTGATGCTCACCGGCAGGGAAGCCAATATGCACATCGATGCCTAAAGGTTCGGCAATCTCGGTGAGTAAATTAGTGAGGTATTATACGGCCGGTGACCCGGTGAGTCACCTCACCGAGGAGGACATTGAAGCGGACTGCGTGGTAACTCTGGGCGGTTGCTGGCTAGTCACCACGGTTCGGCAGTTCGCTGCACGCCGATAAGGCTTCCAATCGCTACTTGCCCTCAAGTGAACCGTTTGCGCGACCCAATTGCGCCGGAGCGGTGGCTCATCACCATGGCCAGCGTGGCTGGCTTCCTTGCCAGCCCGAACTCTGGCCAGTAGCGTCTTGGTGCCGGAGAGCACGACGGATAGTGTCTCCTGCTGCCACGGCAGGGTACCGGCGGTGTCGGCGGAGCTGCCCAGAGGTGGACGACAAGATCTCCGTCGACCCACACCGCTACAGCCGTGCCGACTTGGCTATGCAGCGCAAAGTTGTGCTCGAACGCATCTTGTACGCCGACCGAAGTCCGACGCGCATGATCTTTTGATGACTTCGCTCATGGTGCCTTTCTGTTGAGCAAAACAGTCAACCTGAGCGGGCGACGGGAATCGAACCCGTGTAGCTAGTTTGGAGGACTAGGGCTCTACCATTGAGCTACGCCCGCGTGTATCAGTCGAAGGCGACTGTACGTGGTGGCAGGCATAAAACTCTAATCGGAGTTGTTCTGCGACCGCTCCGTGACGCAAATAGGTCGTTGCAAAAGCCGTTGCTGTCGGGCCGTAAGATCGCGTGGTCAGCGCGGGGTGTAGCGCAGCTTGGTAGCGCATCCGCTTTGGGAGCGGAAGGCCGCAGGTTCAAATCCTGTCACCCCGACCAATCGCCAGGGACGACCACCGAGGAGCACGCCCGTGAAAAGCAGTGTCGAGCAGTTGAACCCTACTCGGGTGCGTATCAACGTGGAAGTACCTTTTACAGAGCTTGAGCCGGATTTTCAGCGGGCCTACAAAGAGCTGGCCAGACATGTGCAGCTGCCCGGTTTCCGGCCCGGGAAAGTTCCTGCGCGATTGCTGGAGGCCCGTTTTGGTCGGGAGACGCTGCTCGATCAGGTCGTCAACGAAGCCATGCCCAGTCGGTACGGGCAGGCGCTGGCGGAGTCTGAGGTCCAACCGATCGGCCAGCCCGAAATAGAGGTGATCAGAAAGGAGTACGGTCAGGATCTGGCTTTCACCGTCGAAGTTGAGGTACGCCCCAAGATCGCACTTCCGGATTTCAGCACATTGAAGGTTGTTGTGGATCCGGTCGAGGTCAGCACCGATGATGTCGAGGCAGAGTTGCGGTCGTTGCGTGCCAGGTTCGGCACTCTGATCGGCGTGGACCGACCTGTGGCGCTCGGTGACTTTGTCTCGATTGATTTGTCGGCCACCATCAATGGCGAGAAGGTGCCGAACGCCGATGCGGAGGGGCTGTCTCATGAGGTCGGCTACGGCCGGCTTATCGCAGGTCTCGACGATGCGCTCGTCGGTTTGTCCGCTGGTGAGTCGCGAGTCTTCACCACCCAGTTAGCGACCAGCAAACACGCCGGGCAAGACGCAGAGGTCATCGTCACCGTCAAGTCGGTCAAGGAACGCGAATTGCCGGAGCCGGATGACGAATTCGCGCAACTGGTCAGCGAGTTCGACACCATGGCAGAACTACGGGCCAATCTCGGGGATCAGGTCCGTAAGGCTAAGTACGCCCAGCAAGCGGAGAAAATCCGTGACGCGGCTGTGGACGCTTTGCTCGAGCGGGTAGATGTGCCATTGCCGGAAGGGATTGTGCAAGCCCAGTTCAATAATGCCCTGCATGACGCGCTCAGCGGCCTGGGCCACGACGAAGCCAAGTTCGCCGAGGTGCTCGCTGAGCGTGGGTCGTCGCGCGAGGAGTTCGAGGCTGAAGCGCGTAGCGCTGCCGAGAGAGATGTCACGAGGCAACTGCTGTTGGATGTAGTGGCTGACGACCAGAAGATCCAGGTGGGTCAGGATGACCTGAACGAACGCTTGCTCGCCACGTCTCAGCAATACGGCGTCGACGCACAGCAGCTGTTTGGCTTCTTGCGGGAAAACAACCGGTTATCGTCCTTGGTTACTGACGCGCGGCGCAGGCTGGCGGTCGCAGCTGTGGTCGAGGCGGCTACGTTCACCGATAGTGACGGAAACACGATAGACACCAGTGAATTTTTCGGTAAGCATGCCCAAAGCGATAAGGCCGACCAGAAGACCGAAGAAGCAGATCCGAACAGTGATGCCATCGATGAAGAGGTCGACGAGGCCGCGGAATGACAATGACTGGGTTATGACGCTGTAAACGAACGTGCCCCTTTCAGGGGGTGCGTGATCGCCAAACAACGGGCTCGGTTCGTTAGTGTCGGTGCATACAGAACTCCAGAAAGCAGGTATCCCACTGTGGGCCACGTGACTGACATCCGTTCGAATTCGCAGGGTTTCAACCTCACGGACTCGGTCTATGAGCGATTGCTCTCCGAACGCATCATCTTCCTGGGGTCGGAGGTGAACGACAACATCGCCAATCGGCTCTGCGCACAGATACTGCTGCTTGCCGCCGAAGACGCCTTCAAGGACATTTCTCTGTACATCAATTCCCCCGGTGGATCGATCAGCGCCGGGATGGCGATCTACGACACCATGGTGCTGGCGCCATGTGACATCGCCACCTACGCGATGGGCATGGCCGCGTCGATGGGGGAGTTCTTGCTGGCGGCGGGAACTAGGGGCAAGCGCTACGCGCTACCACACGCCCGCATCCTAATGCACCAGCCGCTGGGCGGGGTGACCGGCAGTGCAGCCGACATCGCCATCCAGGCTGAGCAGTTCGCCGTCATCAAAAAGGAGATGTTCCGGCTCAACGCTGAGTTCACCGGTCAGCCGATCGAGCGAATCGAAGCGGATTCTGACCGCGACCGCTGGTTCACTGCCTCGGAAGCCCTGGAATACGGTTTTGTCGACCACATCATTACCCGCGCCCACGTCAACGGAGAAGTGCAGTGAAACTGCAGAATTCTCAGCTCCAACCTCAGGCGCGATACATCCTGCCATCATTCATCGAGCACTCCAGTTTCGGCGTCAAGGAGTCCAACCCTTACAACAAGCTGTTTGAGGAACGCATCATCTTTCTCGGCGTCCAAGTTGACGATGCGTCGGCAAACGACATCATGGCCCAGCTGCTGGTGTTGGAGTCGCTGGATCCCGACCGCGATATCACTATGTACATCAACTCACCGGGCGGTGGTTTCACCTCGTTGATGGCGATCTACGACACGATGCAGTATGTACGGGCCGACATCCAGACGGTGTGTTTGGGTCAGGCTGCTTCGGCGGCGGCGGTGCTGCTGGCTGCCGGAACCCCGGGTAAGCGGATGGCGCTACCCAACGCGCGCGTGCTGATCCACCAGCCGTCGCTGGCCGGTGTGATCCAAGGTCAATTCTCCGATCTGGAGATCCAGGCTGCCGAAATCGAACGGATGCGCACCCTGATGGAGACGACGCTGTCCCGGCACACCGGCAAGGATGCCGCGGTGATCCGTAAGGACACGGACAGGGATAAAATCCTGACCGCCGAAGAAGCCAAGGATTACGGTATTATCGACACTGTGTTGGAATACCGTAAGCTTTCCGCGCAGACCGTTTAACGGCTCGCCAGTGCCTTCGTCAATTCGGCGATATCCGCCGGCCGCACCCGGCAGCATCCGCCGACGATGCGTGCCCCGGCCGCCGTCCACTGCAGGGCGAGCTGCGCCGAAAACCTACGCGGTCCTGTCCAGGTGCGGTAATCCCAGCGTTCTCCACTATTCGGGTAGACGATGATCGGCTTGCCGATATTCGCGATCTGGATGGCCGCCAGCACATCGTCGGGTGCGCAGCAATTGACGCCGACCGCGACAATCTTGGGGACGCCGGCGGCCACCGCGAACGCCTCGGCAAGCGGTTGTCCGGCGCGGGTCCGCGTTCCGTTGATGGTGTAGCTGAGCCACGCTGGCACTCCGACCGAGCGTACCAGGTCGACTAACGCTTCTGCCTCGTCGATGTCGGGGATGGTTTCCAGGGCGAGTACGTCCGCGCCGGCGTCGGCCAGTACCTCCAGCCGCGGGCGATGCCATCGGGCCAGAGCTGCGACGGACAGGCCGTAGCGTCCGCGGTATTCCGACCCGTCGGCCAGCGCCGCGCCGTACGGTCCGACTGAGGCGGCGACGCAAAGACCACCCGCGCTGATCTCATCACGCGCGGCGCTGGCAAGTGCGACGCTGCGGCGCATCAGCCGGATGGCCTGATCGCGGCCGATCCCGCGTGCCGCAAAACCTTCAAACGATGCTTGGTAGCTCACGGTTGTCGCGATCGTCGCGCCAGCGCGAAAGTACGCGACGTGCACCGCGACGATTTCTTGTGGGGCATCCGTCAGCAGTCTAGCCGACCACAACGGATCGGATAGATCGTTTCCGCGCGCTTCGAGCTCGGTGGCCAACCCACCGTCGTTGATCAGCACGGATTCGCTGTGAACAGCCAGTCCCACTTGGCCACTGTAAGGTGATTACGCGCAGGCTCGACGACTCAGGGGCGGCGGTCACGCAACGACCGCGACACGCCAGAGACACGGATTGCGCGTCTCGACCAGTGGTGGGTGGAGTCGGGCTATATGTTTCATGCCAGACGGAAGAGTCATAAGAATACCGATGACGCGATTCGGCGCTAACGGTCGCGTCTGCCCCGAACTAGCGGGTAGCGTCGCGGAATACACGCGGCATAGCAAGACGAACGGCGAACAGGAAGTAGGCCCTTAGCATCATGGCGCGTATCGGAGACAGCGGTGACTTGCTGAAGTGCTCGTTTTGCGGGAAGAGTCAGACTCAGGTCAAGAAACTAATTGCGGGCCCTGGGGTGTACATCTGTGATGAATGTATTGACCTGTGCAACGAGATCATCGAAGAAGAACTGGCCGATGCTGACGATGTGCAGCTTGATGAGCTGCCCAAGCCTGTTGAGATTCGGGAGTTTCTTGAGGGTTACGTCATCGGGCAGGACACCGCCAAGCGGACGTTGGCTGTCGCGGTCTATAATCACTACAAGCGGATCCAGGCTGGAGAGAAGGGCCGTGACTCTAAGCGCGAACCGGTAGAGTTGGCCAAATCCAACATCTTGATGCTGGGACCTACTGGTTGCGGCAAGACTTACCTGGCTCAGACGTTGGCCAAGATGCTCAATGTCCCGTTCGCCATCGCCGACGCCACCGCACTGACCGAGGCCGGTTACGTCGGTGAGGATGTCGAGAACATCTTGCTTAAGCTGATCCAGGCCGCCGACTATGACGTCAAGCGTGCCGAGACCGGTATTATTTACATCGATGAGGTCGACAAGATCGCTCGTAAGAGTGAGAACCCATCGATCACTCGTGACGTCTCCGGCGAGGGCGTTCAACAAGCCCTGCTGAAAATTCTAGAAGGTACCCAAGCGTCGGTTCCCCCGCAAGGTGGCCGCAAGCACCCACACCAAGAATTCATTCAGATCGATACCACCAACGTGTTGTTCATCGTCGCCGGTGCCTTTGCCGGGTTGGATAAGATTATTTACGAGCGTATTGGCAAACGCGGCTTAGGCTTTGGTGCCGAAGTCCGCTCCAAAGCCGAAATCGACACCACCGATCATTTCGCCGATGTGATGCCTGAAGATCTGATCAAGTTCGGCTTGATCCCTGAGTTCATCGGACGACTCCCGGTGATCGCCTCGGTCATCAATCTGGACATGGAGTCGTTGGTCAAGATCCTGTCCGAACCGAAGAACGCTTTGGTCAAGCAGTACACTTGGCTTTTCGAAATGGACGGTGTGGAGCTGGAATTCACTAACGACGCGCTGGAAGCGGTCGCCGACCAAGCAATCCACCGCGGCACCGGCGCTCGTGGCCTGCGGGCCATCATGGAAGAAGTCCTGCTACCCGTGATGTATGATATTCCTAGCCGCGATGACGTTGCCAAAGTGGTGGTGACCAAGGAGACTGTGCAGGACAACGTGTTGCCGACAATCGTGCCGCGCAAGCCGTCGCGCACTGAGCGCCGCGATAAGAGTGCCTAGTAGTGTGACGGCGGCAGCTGGAAAGTCGGGATCGGCACCAAAAAAATGAATGTGTTCAACGGGCGGCATTACTCCGATGTGGGTCTGTTATCGGTGAACATGATCAATACCACAATTTCGCACCTTCGCCTCAGTTATCCCACGCTGACGTCGACTTTTAACGGCTAATTCGCTGTGTGTTTGGGGGTTACGATGGGCGTACGCCACAGAGAAGCAATGCCAAACTTGGTTAATATCAATGAGATAAAGCGTGAGGGCGGGGAAGTCACTCCGACGGTGTATAATTTGAAGCTGTAGCCCGGAGTGCCTGTCCGGAGAGCAGATGGAAGGCGGAGATGTGGATCCGAATGACAACGGTGCCGGGTCAGAGTTTCATGCTAGGGCTGCTGTTCATGCCAGGTCCAACCGACGATTCCTGGAAAGAGTTACTATACCGTTTCGCGGGGGGATCGGGGCGATGTTATGTAGCTGACCGGCGACCAGTTTACATCGGAGGGGACGCTTTTCGGCAATGATCTGGCTACCTAGTCGGATTACCCCACCGAGATTCGCATAATAACAAATACTATGTCCGGGGTTTCCGTTTTCCAAATTCAAATCGCCGACTACGACATTTTGACCGCCGACAACCAGCTGGACGTGTTTGTCGTGATAAATCCGACAGTGTTGAAGGCCAATATTGGTGATTTCCAGCGTGGCGGAATGGTGATCGCAAACTCTGACGAGTTCATCAAACGCAAACTGATGAAGGTGGGTTAAGTAGCCAGCCCGCTGGAATCCGATGAGCTGGAGGAATACGTTGTTCACGCCGTCCCGATAACTACGCTGACCCTTGAGGTAGTCGAGGCTATCGGTGCGTACAAGAAAGATGGCCAGCGCCCCAAGAACATGTTTGTGTTTGCGCTGGGAGTTACGAGCACATTGGTGCCAGGTCTTTCGCTGAAGGCCGAGGCGCTAGGCTTCGGTGTGATGACGAGCTGTCGCTGTTGGTCATCGAGGGGGACCTTCGACTGGTTTGCCAACCGAGATCGAGAAGGCTGACTTGCTGCAGGCGTTGTACAGCCGCAATGGGGAGTCGCTGGTGGTGGTATTGGTCCGCAGTCTCCGTCGAATTGCTTTGAAACTGTCATTGATAGTGGCGTGTATCAGGTTATTTTACCCCACGCCAGTAATCGTGTTGTCTGACGGCGTCATCGCCAATGGCTCGTAGCCGTGGCAAATCCCGGACGTCAGTGCTTTGGTGCCCATCGAGCACACCTTCGCCAAATCCGATGCGCTCTTTCAGCCTTATGCCCGCTACCCGGAAACGCTGGCTCGGCGATTATTCGTCGTCCCGGGAACTTCCCCCCGGTCTAGAACATCGCATCGATGGATTGGAAGCGGCAAATGGCGCCGGCAACATCTCTTACGAGCCGGGCAACCATGACCTCATGGTTCATGGTCAGGTTGCGCCAGGCCAAGACCGATGGCATCCGGGTTCCCGATCTAAAGATAGACGATCCAACTGTATATGCCGAGCTACTGCTGATTGGGTGGGGAAGTTTGTACGGCCCGATCCGTAAAGCCTGCTGATGTGCACGGCGCAGGGTGTCAAGGTCTCGCATGCCCCAACTGCGGCATTTGCGTCCGTTCCCAGCTAACCTGGGCGACGTGCTGCGGCGTGACCCGATGGTGGTGGCATCGGAGATAAACCTTGTTTAACTGGCGATGGTGCTACGTGGCAAGTATTTGGTTGATGTGCAGTGGGGGGGGTACAAGATGCAGGGTGTTTCGTTCTTGGTCGACGAAGTAGGCCGTGTTATCCGTGCCGCGTTGGACGCCACACTGGCCGAGATTGAACAGGATAAGACTGATGGTCACTAGATTTGCGGCGGCCACGGGTTAGTGCGGGAGTCGACGCATGACCCGCGCCGCGACGATGCAGAGCGAAGCGATGAGGAAAAGCGGCGCTCAATGACTAGCGGGATCAGCAATCTGGCGGGCAACGGGCCTTGGCGTGACTCTGACGTCGACGAAACACGCTTGTGTGCCCACTGTGTCTTCTGGGGAACAGCCGCAGAAGTCCAAGTACTTTATTAGCGACCAGGAGGTCCGCTGGTGTCCGGGCTGTGGATCCTCAACACCATAAGCAACTTTCTGCCCGCATTGGGGCTACGCCGCTAAAACATTGCGTTTCTCAGCGGCATCGGATGCTCTAGCCGGTTCCCGTAACTACCTGGAGACCTAACTTATTGGGTTCCACTCGATCCACGCCCGAGAGCCGGTGATCGCGAATGGTTTGGCGTTGGCTCGCGATGATCTGTCGATATGGGTGGTCACCGGTGGACGGTGACGCGTTGTTGATCGGCGGCAACCATCTGATACATGCGCTGCGCCGCAACATCAACATGACCATTCTGCTATTCAACAATCGGATCTATGGGTTAACCAAAGGCCAGTATTCGCCGACGTCAGAGATGGGCATGGTCACCAAATCGACCCCCGATGGGCTCGCTGGATTACTCGTTCAACCCGGTGTCGTTGGCGCTGGGTGCTAAGGTGACTTTCGTTGGCCGGCGCGCTAGACGCGGACCGCAACGGACTAACCGAGGTGCTGCGTGCCGCGGCCCAGCACCGTGGCGCTACCCTAGTCGAAATTCTGCATGATTGCCCTATCTTCAACGACGGTTCGTTTGACGCACTGCGCAAAGAGGACACCGAAGAGCGGGTGATCAATGTCCAGCATGGCGAGCCAATCGTCTTCGGCGCAAGCGGTGAATACTGCGTAGTGTCGTGAAGTCCGACTTTTCCCTCGAGGTGGCTAAGACCGCTGACGTTGCTTGTTCAGGAGATCGTCGTGCATGACGCGCACGCCGACGACGTAGCTTATGCTTTTGCGTTGTCGCGGCTATCTGATTAGAACCTTGACCATGCCGTCCTGGGTATCGTTCGCCGGATCAGCCGACTAACTTATGCTGACATGGCCCGTTTCCAGGTTCGCGCTGCCCAGACTTCGACCGCGTCCGGACAAGCGTCGCACTGCAATCTTTAGTGCGCGGGCGCGACATCTGGACCGTCGACTGGACGTGATTGCTCAGATGTCTGATGCGGTTCTGCTGGTTGGGGTCCCCGTATACCTCACCGGGGTCAAATCGCGAAACACAGAACCTGCTAATGCTAGCATGGTGATGTCGGGACGACCTACACCAAAATAGTCGACCATGTCCTTGGTGTCGTCACTCAGCGCTGCAAGCCGGTTTTTGTGATGGCCACCCCCAATGACAACTGTTACCTGAGCTGCAGGCCCACATCATGTCATGCGCGACGAGGTGCGAGGACTAAGGGTGCTGCTGGCAACCGGGTGCGCATTGCATGCAGCCGATGGAGGGTGTGGCTCGTTTGGGTTCGTCTACGCTGTCGACCGTTTCTCCGTAGAATTGATGGATTGCCTCGATTGCAGGGCCTATGCGACGGACGCCGAGGTGGTGTTGCCGTGGAACGGCCAGTATCACTACCTCTCCGCGGTATACTGCACGGATCTGGCCGACCTAGCTGATGCGCTGGTAGCTGTCGGTGAGCGCAAGATGCGTGCGTTAGTCGACGCGTCGGATACTCAGCCGGATCGTGATGCCGGATTCGCGGCCGTAGTGACGAACGTCAATACGACTACTGACTTGTGTGCTTTCGTGCTGCCGGGGATCCCGAGGTAGTTACACAACGGTCATTTTTTTAATTTTTCTATCAAATTAATTGTTGAATATTTCTGTGGTCATTTTGCGATAGTAATCAGTATCCATTTATGACAATGGCGTGTAATATTCGTACGAGCTTATTTATAATAGATTACATCTGGCTTGCCTGGGCGTTTACCATATTCTATTTGGAGTAGCTATGATTTTGAATATTGAACGCGTGGGGTTTGGTCGAGTGTAGCATTGCCCGGAGCCCTGGGGTTTTGTGGCGAATCTGCTTACGCGGATCAACCATTCAGGTCTGTGTCCCATAGGGTGCGGTTTAGTCAAATGGGACGCTATTGCTGCCATTGCTGATTCGCTAGAGATCGTCGGTGATAACCAAATCTGTTGGTAAACATTGTAATTAGGATATATTGGTGACCAGTGTGAAACCTCCTGTTGCTCCAGTGTCGAATAGTGTGCGATGTTGCTAGGCTACTCGTGGAATCAGCAAATATTATTGACTTCAATGTAGCCGCGATTTATTAGCTTAGTTGCTGCCTGAGGCCTGCATCCTGTCTACCTTGCTATTGTTGGCGTCTCGAGTGGCCGATTCTGAACGACTGCATCACGTAAGAACAAATTTTTTTCCTAGCTAACAAAATTTACATGATTCTGCTAACAAAATAACTTTGATGGCGATGTATTGCTGTTAGCTTAAAAAGGGTTGCTGAACTGCGGAAATACATCTATTCTTGTTCCGTTATCGGGCCATGATAGAATATGTATTGTCTAGTCAAAATAATGACGCACGCAATCTGCGTATCGTAATGTGCGTACACAGCCCGATGTGGGAGTCATAAAAAATAATCCACGGATCCGTACAGTCCTGGCCGATTTTGGCTGCCGGCACGGCATTGACATCGACTCTGAATGAAATGGCTGCCCGTACCCGAATCGCCGTTACGACGGTTGAGCCTTACACCCGCTACGGCTTCCATTAGTGGCTGCATGTGCTGCTGCTGGTACGGACTTAGTTGACCTGAGTGGAGGAGCTTCCTGCTCGTCCGCAACAGCGTCGACCTTAACTATAAGGTAAGCAGGCCGGTCGATATCGATGTTCACATCGTCCACGCCCCTGTATCGCACGGCTAGGAAGAACAATGTTGGCGAGCTGGTTGGCCACCGATTTCGTGGTGTGTGTCGTGGCCTGTGGGCCCCCCGGAGGGGCCATCATATCGCTACCGTTAAGTATTGCACGTCGTCTCCAGTGGTTCTGCTGTGCGTTGCCAATTCGCGGATCTACACACGCTGAGCGCCGACTGCGGTGTTGAGCTCGAACTCGGCTCGCAACCCGATTTGCCGTGGCATCATGTTCGTCAGATTGCTTCGGAGCTGGCTGGTTTGTGGAGGGCCGGCTTCATAATGGCGCCGACTCACACGCGGATCGCGCGGCTCAGCAACGCATTATCGCATTATCGGACGCGACTTATAGCGATGTATAGTAGGTAATTCTATTTTAGCGAAAGCGTGAGCCTAAGGTTATCGGCTATCGTCAGCGGGGCAGGCAACGTTATGTCCGAACTGGGCAACCGCTACTTCACTGCTATTGTCTATTGTCGTGCGAACTGATGCAGCGAGTCGTTCTCACACCTGGGACCCGCTCAAGTGCGGCGATTCGGGAGTGCGACTTTAGAATGTAGGATCGAGACGTAACACTATGGATACGATAAGTGACAATGTAGTGTCACAAGTGACAATGTAGTGCCACGGTACGTGGTGCGTATAGCGTAGGACGGCGAAGTCGGTGCGGCTCGGAGAATGTAGTCTTGCGCTGGCATTTCGGTTGTGACAAGCCCTCCGGCCTGCCGGGCGTGCTCACGCCCGCGATTGCGATGGGTGATGCTTTGTTGCTGCGATTTCCTGCTGGCGGGTGTGCCCCTGCAGGCCGAGCGGTTGAACTGAGACCTGCCGCGAATCGCACGATAAGTCACATCTACTACGGCTGTGGATTCGTTTCTTTCCCTTCAGATCTGATTGTGCACTCGTGATTTCGGCGGTCGCCTAGGCGTTGCTGAAGGGGGATCGCTGGAGATCGGATCGGGCTAGTGTCGTAATCGACTTGGCTTCAAGATATCTGCGATAAAGGTGGACACGTTGGCGGCCGGTCTTGATGATCTCTATGCCCAGGTTCCCACGTCGGAAATCGCAACCAAACTCGGTGCCGATAGAGACGACGTCGACAGCGCAGTTCATACATTGGTGACGGTGTTGGTCAATGGATTTGGTGCACAACTCGAAAGATCCCGAGCAAGCCAACAGGATCGAGTTCGCCGCCAGCAGTCACAACGCTGTTCGTGGGCAATGACACCGAGCAGTTTGCATCGGCGCTGACAAAGGGAGATTTCGGCGGTTAACTCGCCGCAACAACCTCTTGGCGGCATCCTTGGTGGCAAGAAGTAGCCAGCGCCAGCTGTTGGGGCTTTCGGTTGGCGTCTATAGGGTAAATTACTCAGATTGATCCAGGATCGATAGGTGCCCGCTTATCGGGTGCTGGCAATGACGGCTGACAGCAACCAGTCGGACTGGATAAATGTAGAGGCAATGCCATGTAGGACACGCTCACTGAGGGGCAGAAGTTGGTGCTGGTGGGTGAGTTGCTCGTCTCCCACAACGGCGCCTTGACCTTCACCCTGCAAGAGGACGGCAATTTGGTGCTTTACGCCGTTTGACGGGTCGACGTGGGCGACGCATACAGAGACCGACCGACGCCCCGCCGCCGGCGGCGACTGCGCCTGCTGCCATGGGGGTAACGAGCGTAGACGAGCCCGCTGTGCAGCAAGTTGTCGGCGCTACCTGGCAGCCAGTAGCGGAAGCTGCTCTGGAGCCGGCCTCAGCCCGTTCTCATCTATCCTGGGCTGGTTCTAACTCTTCCTCGATCGGCATGCTTATCATAGCCCGATCACCTGCCAGTTCGGGTGCTTTCGCGCGCGCTAATCGGGCTCCCTAGAATTGACCGGTGACCACCAGCCCTAGTTCCTCTGCTGACCTGCTGCCCAAGTCGTGGGACCCAGGTGCGATGGAGAGCGTGATTTACCAGAAGTGGTTGAACTCCGGTTACTTCGCCGCGGATCCCGCCAGCACAAAACCTGGGTATTCGATCGTGCTTCCGCCTCCTAATGTGACCGGCAGTCTGCATATGGGCCACGCGTTAGAGCACACCATGATGGACGCCTTGACTCGCCGCAAACGGATGCAGGGATATGAGGTGTTATGGCAGCCAGGCATGGACCACGCAGGGATCGCGACTCAGAGTGTAGTGGAAAAACAGCTTGCGATCAACGGCAAGATCAAGGAGGACTTTGGTCGGGAGCTGTTTGTCGACAAGGTGTGGGACTGGAAGCGTGAATCCGGCGGTGCCATAGCCGGCCAGATGCGCCGGCTCGGTGATGGGGTGGATTGGAGCCGCGACCGGTTCACTATGGATGACGGCTTATCGCGGGCGGTGCGGATGATCTTCAAGCGGCTCTACGACGCCGGGCTGATCTACCGGGCGGAGCGGCTGGTCAACTGGTCGCCGGTACTTCGGACGGCACTCTCCGACATCGAGGTTATCTACGACGAGATCGAGGGCGAATTGATCTCGTTCCGCTATGGGTCACTCGACGACGACGAGCCACACATCGTGGTAGCTACCACCCGGGTCGAGACGATGCTCGGCGACACCGGGATCGCCGTGCATCCCGATGACAAGCGCTATCAGCATCTGGTCGGGACTACGCTGCCGCACCCGTTTATCGACCGCGAACTTGTAATCGTAGCTGATGAGCACGTCGACCCTGAATTCGGCACCGGCGCCGTCAAAGTCACACCCGCTCATGATCCCAACGACTTTGAAATCGGATTGCGGCACAACCTGCCGATGCCGAACGTCATGGACGTTAAGGCCGTTATCGTTGACACCGGAACTGAATTCGACGGCATGGATCGATTCGAGGCCCGCATCGCGGTGCGCGAAGCGCTAGCGGTGCAGGGCCGCATTGTCGAGGAGAAACGACCCTACCGGCACAGCGTGGGCCATTCTGAGCGCAGCGGCGAGGTCATCGAGCCACGCCTGTCGCTGCAATGGTGGGTCAGGGTGGAATCGCTGGCCAAGGCCGCTGGTGACGCGGTGCGTAACGGGGACACCGTGATTCACCCTGCTAGCATGGAATCGCGCTGGTTCGCTTGGGTGGACGACATGCGCGACTGGTGCATCTCACGGCAGCTGTGGTGGGGCCATCGCATACCGATCTGGTACGGTCCCAACGGGGAACAAGTGTGTGTCGGTCCCGACGAGACCCCTCCGGAGGGCTGGCAACAGGACCCCGACGTGCTGGACACCTGGTTCTCGTCCGCGTTGTGGCCGTTTTCCACGCTGGGCTGGCCACAAATGACTCCGGAGCTGGAAAAATTCTATCCGACAAGTATTCTCGTCACCGGCTATGACATTCTGTTTTTCTGGGTAGCGCGCATGATGATGCTCGGCACCTTCGTCGGCGGGGACGATGCCATCACACTGGGTGGCTGCCGTGGCCCGCAGGTGCCGTTCACCGATGTCTTCCTGCATGGGCTGATCCGCGACGAATTCGGTCGCAAGATGAGTAAGTCCAGGGGTAACGTCATCGACCCGCTGGCCTGGATGGATATGTTCGGAGCTGACGCGCTGCGCTTCACTCTGGCACGCGGCTCCAGCCCCGGTGGTGATCTGGCTATAGGAGAGGATCACGTCCGCGCGTCGCGCAACTTCGGTACCAAGCTGTTCAACGCCACCCGGTACGCACTGCTCAATGGTGCTGCGCTGGTACCTTTGCCTGCGCTGACGGCGCTGACAGATGCCGACCGCTGGATTCTCGGAAGGCTGGAACAGGTTCGCGCCGAAGTTGATTCAGCTTTCGATGGCTACGAATTCAGCCGCGCCTGCGAGGCGCTCTACCATTTTGCGTGGGACGAATTCTGCGACTGGTATCTCGAATTGGCCAAGGCACAGCTTGCTGACGGGCTCACGCACACCACAGCAGTGCTGGCCGCGGCACTCGATACGTTGCTGCGGTTGCTGCACCCGGTGATGCCGTTTATTACCGAAACGCTCTGGCAGGCACTGACCCAACTGGAGTCACTAGTGATTGCTACCTGGCCGGAGCCTTCTGGCATCAGCCTAGATCTGGTTGCCGCGCAGCGGATCAGCGATATGCAGAAGCTGGTGACCGAGATCCGTCGGTTCCGTAGTGATCAGGGGTTGGTCGATCGACAGAAGGTGCCGGCTCGATTGTCTGGTGTCGAAGATTCCGACCTGGCCACCCAGGTGGGCTTCGTGACATCACTAGCTTTGCTTACTGCTGCGAGCAACGATTTTCGCCCTTCAGCGTTGCTGGAGGTTCGTCTCGGCCCTAACAAAGACCGCGCCGTCGTCGTTGAACTCGACACTTCGGGCACCATCGATGTGGCTGCCGAGCGTCGTCGCATGGAAAAGGACTTGGCTGCAGCGCAAAAAGAGCTGGCATCGACCGCCGCAAAGTTGGCCAACGCGGACTTTCTAGCTAAAGCCCCGGAAGCAGTCGTTGTCAAAATCCGCGATCGTCAGCGGATGGCTAAGGAAGAAACCGACCGCATCATCGCTAGGCTGGCTGGGCTGCAATGACCGCAGAGCTGCCTGACTGGGGATCCGGACGTCTTGAAACCAATGTCGCTGCTCTCACACCGGACAAGGTCGCCTCCCTGTTGCAGGTTGAACACCTGCTGGACCAGCGCTGGCCAGAGACCTGTATCGAACCGAGTTTGACTCGGATCAGTGCGTTAATGGATGTTCTCGGCTCACCGCAACTCAGTTATCCGTCGATACACGTCGCTGGCACCAACGGGAAGACCTCGGTGACGAGGATGGTTGACGCGCTGCTAACCGCGCTGCACCAGCGCACTGGCCGCTTTACCAGCCCTCACCTGCAGTCGGTAGTCGAACGCATCGCGATTGACTCAAAACCGATCAGCCCGGCGCAATATGTAGCAACTTACCGTGAGGTTGAACCGTTTGTGCAGATGATCGATGCCCAGTCGCAGTCCTCTGGGGGGCCGGCGCTGAGCAAGTTCGAGGTAGTCACCGCGATGGCGTTCGCCGCGTTCGCGAATGCGCCCGTCGACATCGCGGTGGTTGAGGTGGGCCTCGGTGGGCGATGGGATGCGACCAACGTGATTAATGCATCGGTCGCCGTGATCACCCCGGTCAGCATCGACCACGTCGAGTATCTTGGCAACGACGTTGCAGCGATCGCCCGCGAGAAGGCGGGCATTATCACGAAAGCTCCCGAAGGCGCGCCAGACACCGTCGTGGTAATCGGTCGTCAGGTACCTGCGGCGATGGGGGTGCTGTTGGCTCAATCGGCACATGCCGGCGCTCGAGTCGTCCGTCAGGATTCGGAGTTCGCGGTCTTGGACCGTCAGGTCGCAATCGGTGGTCAGGTGTTGCAGCTGCAGGGGCTTGGTGGAGTTTATAATGACATTTACCTGCCGTTACATGGCGAACACCAGGCGCACAACGCGGTCTTGGTGCTTGCTGCGGTCGAGGCGTTTTATGGTGCCGGGGTGCAGCGCCAGCTCGATGTCGAGGCGGTGCGGTCCGGTTTCGCCGCTGTCATCAGCCCCGGCAGGTTGGAACGCATGCGCAGTGCCCCGACGGTGTTCATCGACGCCGCTCACAATCCCGCCGGAGCGAATGCGTTGGCGCGCACGCTGTCTGACGAATTTAATTTCCGAACCCTGGTCGGGGTGCTCAGCGTGCTGGCAAACAAGGACGTTGATGGCATCCTGGCCGCACTGGAGCTGGTGCTGGATTATATCGTTGTGACTGACAACGGCTCGCCGCGGGCGTTGGATGTTGAGTCGCTGGCGTTGGTGGCGCGGGAGCGGTTCGGCCCCGACCGGGTAATCAGCGCGGCGAACCTGCGTGACGCTATCGACGCAGCGACTGCACTGGTCGACGACGCCGCTGCCAATGAGGAAATCGAAGGGCTCGGAGTCTCCGGCCGTGGGATCGTCATCACCGGCTCGGTGATCACCGCCGGAATCGCACGGACTTTGTTTGGCCGTGACCCACAATGACGGACAGCCCGGGGGAGCACGGTCCGCAAAAGCCTCTGCCATCTGCCGACCCCTGGAAGAGCTTTGCCGGGGTGATGGCTGCTATACTCTTTCTTGAGGCAATCGTCGTGCTGCTGGCGTTACCGGTGTTGGGTGCGTCCGGCGGGCTGACTCTGTCTGCGCTGAGTTTTCTGATTGGGCTGGCCGGGCTGTTAATCGTCCTGGTCGGACTGCAACGCAAGGCTTGGGCGATCTGGGTGAACCTGGGCGTACAGGTGGTGGTGCTAGTCGGCTGCGCCGTGTACCCTGTGTTGGGATTCGTTGGTGTGTTGTTCGCCGGATTGTGGGCGCTGATCGTGTATTTTCGGGCCGAGGTCAGTCGGCGTTAGGAATACTGCCGTCGAGCTGATCGGCGAGCCGTTAGGTACGCTGTGCGCCGTGACCGAACGGACTCTCGTGTTGATCAAACCGGATGCTGTGGAACGGCAATTGATTGGGGAGATCATCAGCCGCATCGAACGGAAGGGTCTCACCATCGCGGCGTTGGAACTTAGACAGGTCGGTGAGGAATTGGCCAGCCAGCATTACGCCGAGCACGAGAGCAAGCCATTTTTTGGATCGTTATTGGAGTTTATCACCTCGGGTCCAGTGATGGCGGCGATCGTGGAGGGACCACGTGCCGTTGCGGCGGTTCGCCAACTCACCGGGGGCACCGATCCGGTGGAGAAGGCGGCGCCGGGCACAATCCGGGGCGATTTAGCGTTGGAAACGCAATTCAACTTGGTCCACGGTTCCGATTCGACTGCTTCGGCACAGCGCGAAATCGCGTTGTGGTTTCCCGGCATTTAGCGCGTGGGTGAGAAGGGGCCCGTGCCGGGTTCCTAAACGGGCCGTGTTGTAGCCACATCAGGGGCGAGTGGACGCGCCGGCAATGTGGGATACTGGTAGCAGGTGAACGTCGTCGTACCGGCGCCAGACACCCGAATGAAGACTTAGACAAGCGCGACCATCGTGATCCCGCGACGTAGCGCGGCGTGTCAAGCCGTCATTCACTATGCCGCCGAGTGAGTTCTCTAGATGAACTGCTCGGGGTGAGGCCATCACAAGTCCGGGAGAAGTGACCCGGACACATAGCGAAGGCCTTCGTGTGGCCGCGTCGATCGGACGCGCCCGGGGGCTTGAGGAGAATACGTGATAGACGGTGCACCCCCGTTAGAGCCATCAAAAGAGCCGACGCAGCATATGGAACTGCCGGACCGCTTGAGAGTCCATTCGCTAGCACGAACGTTGGGAACCACCAGCAGACGAGTGTTGGACGTGCTGAGCGCTCTCGACGGCCGGATCCGTAGCGCACATTCCAGTGTCGACCGCGTCGACGCGGTCCGGGTCCGTGATCTGCTGGCCAGCCAACCCAACTCACCTCATGAACTCACTGCCGTACCTGATAACCCTGTCGCGCTCGAAGAGCGCGACTCTCGGCTGGTGCTAGAAACCACAGTAGAGCGGCCGCACTACATGCCGTTGTTCGTTGCGCCACAGCCGATAGAGGTCGATGATGACTCCTGCGCTGACGATGATGTGGAATCCGGTGACGACTCCGACGTTGGCGACGACGAAGAGCAACCCGATCGACCGGCGAACCGTCGTCGGCGTCGTGGCCGTCGGGGTCGTGGTCGGGGCCGCGGTGAGCAGGGTGGATCCGACGTCCAGAGCGACGATGTCGACGGCGCGGTCGACTCAACCGAGTCTGAGGACTTCGATGGCCAAGATTTCGACGAGTCCGAAGACACCGAAATCGGTTACGACGAGAGTGGGTCCTCTGAAGCCGGCAACCGCCGCCGCCGTCGGCGCCGACGTCGTAAGTCGGGGGTAGGTGAAGACGAGGGGTGCGCGCCCGACGATCCGCCGAACACGGTTGTGCACGAACGGACACCCCGTGCGGCTGGTCGGTCTGCTAGTTTTGACAACGGCGTCAACGGCACGGGCAGCGCCGATATCAAGGGTATCGACGGTTCGACTCGACTGGAGGCCAAGCGGCAACGCCGCCGAGACGGGCGCGACGCCGGGCGGCGCCGTTCATCAGTGTTGAGCGAGGCCGAATTCCTGGCTCGGCGCGAGTCCGTCGAGCGGGTCATGGTGGTGCGCGATCGGATCCGCACTGAGCCGCCCCACCCTGGCGCTCGATACACCCAGATCGCGGTGCTCGAAGACGGCATCGTCGTCGAGCACTTCGTGACGTCGGCAGCATCTGCTTCCCTGGTCGGCAACATCTACCTCGGTATCGTGCAGAACGTGCTGCCGTCGATGGAGGCGGCCTTCGTTGACATCGGTCGCGGTCGCAACGGCGTGCTTTATGCCGGAGAAGTAAACTGGGAAGCGGCCGGATTGGGCGGGGCCGATCGCAAGATTGAACAGGCCCTCAAACCCGGCGACTATATCGTTGTCCAGGTCAACAAGGACCCGGTCGGGCACAAAGGGGCGCGACTTACCACGCAAGTGTCTTTGGCCGGTCGTTACCTGGTTTACGTCCCAGGGGCGTCGTCGACCGGGATCAGCCGTAAGCTGCCTGACACCGAACGCCAGCGCCTCAAGGAGATCCTGCGTGAGGTAGTGCCACCCGATGCGGGCGTGATCATCCGCACTGCGTCAGAGGGCGTCAAAGAGGAAGACATCCGCAAGGATGTCACCCGCCTGCAGGAGCACTGGGAACAGATCGAAGCCAAGACAATCCAGACCAAGGAAAAGGCCGCTGGCGCTGCGGTGGCCCTTTATGAGGAACCGGATGTGTTGGTCAAAGTCATCCGCGACTTGTTCAATGACGACTTCTCGGGCCTCGTCGTCTCCGGCGACGAGGCATGGAATACCATCAATGAGTATGTGAATTCTGTTGCTCCCGAACTTGTTTCGAAGTTGACAAAGTATGACCCGCCAATCGGTCCGGACGGGCAGCACGGGCCAGATGTCTTCGCGGTACATCGCATCGACGAGCAATTGGCCAAGGCAATGGACCGGAAAGTGTGGCTGCCATCGGGCGGTACACTGGTGATTGACCGGACTGAGGCGATGACGGTGATCGACGTCAATACTGGCAAGTTCACCGGGTCTGGGGGTAACCTCGAGCAGACAGTCACCAAGAATAATCTTGAGGCAGCTGAGGAGATCGTGCGCCAGCTGCGGCTGCGTGATATTGGCGGCATCGTGGTCATCGACTTCATCGATATGGTGCTCGAGTCCAACCGCGACTTGGTGTTGCGTCGACTGACTGAGGTGCTTGCTCGCGACCGCACTCGTCACCAGGTGTCCGAGGTGACGTCTTTGGGGCTGGTGCAATTGACCCGCAAACGGTTGGGCACCGGGCTGGTCGAGGCGTTCTCGACATCGTGTCCGAACTGCACAGGTCGCGGTATCCTGCTGCACACCGACCCAGCTAATTCGACCCCGATGGTTGGACGCAAGTCCGAGTCAGGCGGTCGGCGAAGTAAGCGATCGAAAAAGAACCGATCGGACGAGACCGCTGTGGTTAAAGTACCGGTGCATGCTCCGGGCGAGCATCCGATGTTTAAGGCGATGGCCGCGGGCTCGTCCTCGGTGGTTGTTGGTGGCGAGGACGAATCCAACGAGTCTGGTACAGAACTCACCGGGAAGATCGACGAGCCGCTCGAAGAGCAGGCTGTTGCTGGCCTAGATGATGTTGACCAGGAAGATTTCGACACCGACGAAGAAGACGACCTCGACGATGACGAGGAGCTCGACGACGAGGAAGACCTTGGCGACGATGACGAGGAACTCGATTTAGACGACGATCTTGACGTTGACGAAGACGAGTCTGACTCCGAGGCCGACCTCGACAGCGCTGACGTGCTTGACCGCTCCACTCTCCTGATCAGAAACAGATCAGGTTTTGCCCGTCCGCGACGGCGGCGCGCAGCGGGTCGTCCGGCCGGGCCGCCGATCCACGTGGACTGACCTTGCATCCGATCAAACAGCGGTCAGAGCCTGTTTGACCCTGTAGTCGCTGGTCAACTACCCTTGGGTAGTTGTCGGCAGGAAGGCGATTAAACCTAGCCCGGCGACAGCGGGCCTCAGCCCAGTGATCAGGTCTGAGCCCCCACCCCAGACCTAGCTACGCGTATGCCGGTGGTACCGCGCGAAGTGCCCAGAAGAGGTTAGAAAGACAGAGGCAGGAGCAATAATGGCGACCTATGCAATCGTCAAGACCGGTGGCAAGCAGTACAAGGTTGCTGTGGGAGACGTGGTCAAGATCGAGAAGCTCGACTTCGAGCCCGGCGCCAAGGTATCTTTGCCCGTCACCTTGGTCGTCGATGGCGCCACCGTCACCACCAATGCCAAAGCTTTGGCCAAAGTTGCGGTGACCGGTAAAGTGCTCGAGCACACCAAGGGTCCCAAGATCCGTATCCACAAGTTCAAGAACAAGACTGGCTACCATAAGCGCCAGGGACACCGTCAGCAGTTGACTGTCCTCAAGGTCACTGGCATCAAGTAGGGAGCAAACAGATGGCACACAAGAAGGGAGCTTCTAGCTCGCGTAACGGTCGCGATTCCGCCGCTCAGCGGCTGGGAGTCAAGCGGTTCGGTGGCCAGGTCGTCAAGGCTGGCGAGATTCTGGTCCGCCAGCGTGGCACCAAGTTTCATCCCGGTGTGAACGTCGGGCGCGGCGGCGACGACACACTATTCGCCACATCGGCAGGAGCCGTCGAATTCGGCGTCAAGCGTGGACGCAAGACCGTCAACATTGTCGCTGTCGGGCTAACCGCCGACTAGAACGTCTTGTGGTCCCTTCGCGCGAAATCGGTGTTTTGCAGGTAGTCATTCACGCGTTTTTTGCAAAACGTAGATTTCGGCACATGTGTTCGTTGGCGGGTGAGAGGACCCCCGATGCCTCGGTTTGTCGATCGCGTCGTCATCCACACCTGGGCGGGTTCTGGCGGTAACGGCTGCGCTTCGATTCATCGCTCAAAGTTCAAGCCGTTAGGTGGCCCTGATGGTGGCAATGGTGGCCGTGGCGGCAGCGTGGTCTTCGTCGTCGACCCTCATGTGCACACCTTGTTGGACTTTCATTTCCGACCGCACATCACCGCGCCATCCGGCAAACAGGGTATGGGCAACAACCGTGACGGTGCAGCCGGCGCGGATCTGGAAGTCAAAGTCCCCGACGGCACCGTCGTCCTGGACGAAGACGGTCGGTTGCTAGCTGATCTGGTAGGCGCGGGCACTCGTTTCCAAGCCGCCGCTGGCGGTCGCGGCGGCTTGGGCAATGCAGCGCTCGCGTCGCGTACCCGCAAGGTGCCCGGCTTCGCACTGCTCGGTGAACAAGGCGAGTCTCGTGATCTCACCCTGGAGCTCAAGAGCGTTGCCGATGTCGGTTTGATCGGGTTTCCTTCGGCCGGAAAGTCGTCCCTTGTGTCCGTGATCTCGGCGGCCAAACCCAAGATTGCCGACTACCCGTTCACTACGCTTGTTCCCAATCTCGGCGTGGTCTCGGTCGGCGAACACGCGTTCACCGTCGCTGATGTGCCTGGTTTAATCCCGGGAGCTTCGGCGGGGCGCGGCCTGGGTCTGGACTTTTTACGGCATATCGAGCGGTGCGCGGTGCTGGTGCACGTGGTGGATTGTACGAGTGTAGAACCGGGGCGTGATCCGATCTTGGACATCGCCGCGCTGGAGGCCGAACTCGCAGCTTATACCCCGACACTGCAAGGAGATACGACTTTGGGTGACTTTGCTGAGCGGCCCCGTGCGGTGGTGCTCAACAAAATCGATGTGCCGGACGCCCGCGAGCTCGCTGAATTCGTTTGCGACAACATTGCTGCCGAGCGCGGTTGGCCGGTGTTTAGTGTGTCGACGGTCACTCGAGAAAACCTGCAGTCATTGATTTTCGGGCTGTGGCAGATGATCTCAGCGTACCACGCCGCGAGGTCGGAGCCGGCGCCGGGACGGTCGCTGATTCGTCCGGTGCCTGTCGATGACAGCGGCTTTACCGTTGAACCGGACGGACAGGGCGGCTTTGTGGTTACCGGTACGCGACCCGAACGTTGGATTCATCAGACCAACTTCGATAACGCCGAAGCGGTCGGCTATCTCGCCGACCGGCTGGCACGCCTCGGGGTAGAGGACGAACTGCTGCGGGTGGGTGCACAGCCGGGGTGTACAGTAAGCATTGGTGGGATGACGTTCGATTGGGAGCCACAAAAGCCTGCGGGCCATCCGGTCGCAATGTCAGGCCGGGGTACCGACGCGAGGTTGGAAAGTACCGACCCCGTTGGTACCGCTGAACGCAAGGTTGCGCGGCATCAGCGTCACAAACACGGTGGATGAGCCGTGAGTGTACATCGCGACGCGATCAGAGCTGCTCGGAGTTTGGTCGTCAAGGTTGGGACTAACGCGCTCACCACATCATCCGGAGTATTCGATTCTAGCCGGCTGGCCAGACTGGTCGACGCGATAGAGGCGCGGATGAAGGCCGGTACTGATGTGGTCATCGTGTCTTCGGGTGCCATCGCCGCCGGCATTGAGCCGCTTGGATTATCACTTCGCCCAAAAGATTTAGCGACCAAGCAGGCTGCGGCCAGCGTCGGGCAAGTTGCGCTGGTAAACTCCTGGAGCGCAGCGTTCGCCCGGTATGGTCGCGCGGTAGGGCAGGTGCTGCTGACTGCGCAGGATATTTCGATGCGAGTCCAACACACTAACGCTCAACGCACCCTAGACCGGTTGCGGGCGCTTCATGCGGTGGCAATCGTCAACGAGAACGACACCGTGGCTACCAACGAGATCCGGTTCGGTGACAACGATCGGCTTTCGGCGGTGGTGGCGCACCTGGTCGGTGCCGAAGCTTTAGTGCTGCTATCCGATATCAATGGTCTCTACGATTCGGATCCGCGGAAGAATACCGGTGCGCGCTTTGTTCCTGAGGTGACCGGGTCGGCAGATCTCGATGGTGTGGTCGCCAGCCGGGGCAGTTCCTTGGGAACAGGTGGAATGGTATCGAAGATGTCATCGGCGCTACTGGCCGCCGACGCGGGTGTGCCGGTGCTGCTGGCTGCCGCGGCTGACGCCGCGACTGCGCTTACCGATGCCTCGGTTGGCACAGTGTTCGCCGCGCGGCCGGACCGGATGTCCGCCCGGCGGTTCTGGTTGCGCTATGCTGCCGACTCTGTCGGCTCGTTAACCCTCGACGAGGGTGCGGTATGGGCAGTGGTACAGCAACGCCGCTCGCTGCTGGCCGCGGGTATCACCGCGGTTTCGGGCCGGTTCTACGGCGGTGATGTCGTGGAATTGCGCGGACCAGACGCGACGATGGTCGCCCGCGGTGTGGTCGCCTATGACGCGACCGAGCTGGCCGCCATGATGGGCCGGTCGACCTCGGAGCTGCCTTGCGAGCTGCGCCGGCCCGCGGTGCACGCCGACGACCTCGTCTCGATTTGATGCGGGTCAGGGCGTCTTCGTTGCACCGAGATACATCTGCGCCGCAGATGATCTCGGCGTGGTTGCGGGACCAATACCACTGCGCGAGGGCGCGTAGTTTATACAGCGACACGCCAATAACGCTGGCATTATGCGGACGCCCGTACCGCACTGCCAGCTCATTGTGTCAACCCGGCGAATGCTTGGTGACACCAGTCGGGTGACAATGAGAGGGCGATGGACTTCTACAACTCCTACAGCCAGGGTTTTGTCCGAGTCGCTGCGTGCACCCATCACGCTTCCATCGGCGATCCGACGACCAACGCTGCATCGGTTTTGCGGTTGGCCCGCCAGTGTCACGACGACGGAGTTGCCGTGGCCGTCTTCCCAGAGCTGACGTTGTCCGGTTACTCGATCGAGGATATTTTGCTCCAAGACCTTTTGCTCGAGGCTGTCGAGGACACCGTGCTCGATATCGTTGTGGCCTCCGCGGATCTGTTGCCGGTTTTGGTCATTGGTGCCCCGCTGCGCTACCGGCATCGCATCTACAACACCGCAGTGATCATCCACCGCGGTGTGGTACTCGGTGTGGCACCCAAGTCGTACCTGCCCACCTACCGGGAGTTCTACGAGCGTCGTCAACTCGCACCTGGAGACGACGAACACGGCACCATTGGCATCGGTGACTTGCGGGCCCCGTTCGGTCCTGATCTGCTGTTCGCCGCGGCCGACTTGCTCGGCTTGGTGCTGCACGTTGAAATCTGCGAGGACATGTTCGTGCCGGTGCCGCCCAGCGCCGAAGCCGCGTTGGCAGGCGCGACGGTGTTGGCGAACCTGTCGGGCAGCCCGATCACGATCGGCCGCGCCGAAGACCGTCGCCTGCTGGCCCGCTCGGCGTCGTTGCGGTGTCTAGCCGCTTACGTCTATGCCGCTGCGGGGGAGGGTGAGTCCACGACCGACTTGGCTTGGGACGGTCAGACGATGATCTGGGAGAATGGGGTGCTGCTCGCGGAATCCGAGCGTTTCCCCAAGGGGGAGCACCGCTCGGTCGCTGACGTCGACACCGAACTGCTTCGATCCGAGCGATTGCGCATGGGCACCTTCAACGACAACCGTCGCCGTCACCGAGCGTTAGTTGAGCCATTCCGGCGCATTGAGTTTCGGCTCGAGCCGCCGGTCGGCAACATCGGATTGTTGCGGGAGGTTGAGCGTTTTCCTTTTGTCCCAGCCGATCCGCAGCGTTTACAGCAAGATTGCTACGAGGCTTACAATATCCAAGTTTCCGGGCTTGAACAACGGTTGCGTGCGTTGGACTACCCGAAGGTTGTAATCGGAGTTTCTGGCGGGCTAGATTCGACACATGCGCTGATCGTCGCCGCGCGCGCAATGGACCGGGAAGGACGCCCGCGCAGCGACATTCTCGCATTCACGCTGCCCGGGTTCGTGACCGGAGATCGCACCAAAAGCAATGCCACCGAGCTGTGTCGCGCACTGGGTGTTACTTTCACGGAAATAGATATCAGAGACACCGCAACGTTGATGCTGAAAAAAATCGGTCATCCGTTCTCACGCGGCGAGGTTTCCTACGATGTCACTTTCGAGAACGTCCAGGCAGGAGTGCGCACCGATTATCTCTTTCGGCTGGCCAACCAGCATGGTGGCATCGTGCTCGGCACCGGTGACCTGTCAGAGCTGGGGCTGGGTTGGTCGACCTACGGTGTGGGTGATCAAATGTCCCACTATAATATCAATGCTGGTGTTCCAAAGACATTGGTGCAACACCTGATCCGCTGGGTCATTGCCTCGAGTCAATTCGAGGAGCAGGTCGATAAGGTGCTGCAGTCGGTGCTCGACACCGAGATCACTCCGGAACTTATTCCAAGCGATGGTGAAGAAAAACTTCAGAGCACTGAAGCAAAGGTTGGTCCGTTTGCCCTACAAGATTTTTCGTTGTTTCAGGTCTTGCGGTACGGATTTCGTCCATCGAAGATCGCTTTCCTGACCTGGCACGCTTGGAGCGATCCCAATTGCGGCAAGTGGCCACCTGGATTCCCAGAAGATAAACGATTGTCCTACTCACTTAAGGAAATTAGGCATTGGCTGCAGATTTTTGTGCAACGTTTCTATTCGTTCAGTCAGTTCAAAAGATCAGCGCTGCCCAATGGCCCCAAGGTGTCTCATGGAGGAGCGTTATCGCCGCGTGGGGATTGGCGAGCCCCGTCAGATATGTCCGCACGGATCTGGCTCGACGAGATCGAGCGCGAAGTGCCCGAAGAGTAGCCGGTTACGGTGCGTCTTCCAGATCAGGAGGGCTTTCCTAGCTGGGCTACTTCGGGTCACTATTTGTCGGTGCTGTTAGTGTCGAACCGCAGCCGTTAAACCGGTGCCGGTCTGGCCATCGCGCATGATGTGCGTCGAGTGTCGTTAGCGGATCAATCTGGCACTAGGGATGAACTGGCCGACGGTGGTGGTGTAGCAAGCAGCGATAAGCACCGTAGCGCGTCCGAAGCATGTAGGGTTCTTAGACGCTGTGGACTTGTACCTAGGTCGTGAAGACGAGCAGGGGGCACCTTGGAATGACAACGAAATTCTTTGTCAACAAAGCAATCACGAGTAGATATATGAATGTGTCGGTGTCGATATGATTGCGCACTCACCCGAATACACCGATGCGCACCAACGTCGTGGTTTCCCGTTCATCCACGCCGATTCACCAGGAATCGTCGATCTGCAGTTGCGGGTAAACCTTCGATGCTATCCCGGCAAGCGTGACGAGGGTCTCGGCGACCTTAATCTAGCTGACCGCAGCACATTGAAAATTTCAATAACGTTATCCTGATACAGGATTAGGTAGATAACTGCCATCTTCAGTGTGATGACAAAGCCCACCCCCAGCCATCCATTCCAGTGAACCAATGCGGAGGTTGGTGCTACATAATTCGGTAGATCTGGTACTACGGTGCATATAATCAACTATGCTAGCAGAATTCCAGCACGATGAAAACCGGGAATAGCATCAGAGCAATGTCGGCGGCAGTGGTTTTCGTTGTATGCTTCTTTCGATCGCGTCGGAATCAAGTGTGCGGTCCACCGGTGCCGGGTAGCAGTGTCGCGAGCGCGCCTGCTGCGCAGCTATGCCCCACGATGGGCAACCGCTGAGTCTTAAAGCTCGGGCTTGGTCTCGGTGCGCGGCCATTTCGTTGCCAGGACTCTGGCGAACACGTCGCCGGCTCCGGTGGTATCCACCGCGGCAACTACCGGAGAGTATATTGCTAACGCATCACCTCGCACCAATATGGCTTGGCGACCAAGGTCATTTGCGCTCCTCAGATTTGTTTTCGATCACGACGTCGGCGAGGGAAGCCAGTTCAGCCAGCGGTCCTGTATGCGGTCCTGCCGGTGAAACATTGGCCGTGAAGACCGCTACGGCTGACCGGATTTGCTGTGTGGCCGCATCAACGAGTGTCAGCTGACTGTTCATGCCTAGCGCTAAAAGATGGTTTTCTCGGCACTGGCGTCGACTACAGATAACTGCTGTGCTGCTCGGTCCGGGCACGTTGCCAGTTCCCTCCAGGCCAACATCGTTGGTCAGGAGATGTACTCGCCAATCGTTCAGCGGCAAGGTTGTTGCCGACTGCGCTGATGAACTGTACTGGCGCACGCGCTGCTGCTAGGGTTTAATTACCGCCTTTGCCGCGAGGTGTGTAGGTTAACGACTTTCGCCCGGAGGGGGAAGCCGAGCAACGTCGAACGGCAGATACCATGTTTACACCCCCTACCATGCAGACACATGCCGTCATGCTGCAGAAGCTAACCGAGGTTAATATCAATCACACAATGGCCTCACTGCTGCATTTTGTTGTGCAGACGTGCGTCGTGGAGAGCCCGGACGGTGTTTGCCCTCATATTTCAGCCAGTCACGTTGACTGAGCAGAGTTTTTCGCTTTCGTACATGATCGCCTCTCCCAGAGGAGCTCCAGGTTAGGCTGCACCTGCTCCATGCACGAACAGACCGCTGCAGCCGCGTGCCGCCCCTCATACTCCAAGACGCCGTTTCAGCCGCCAGATCGTTGGGATCAATCGTGTCAATGCTGTTCTTACCGTTAATCACTTACCTTATTCCCTGAATCAGGGATTCAGGTGCACTACGGCGCTCCGTCATAGACACGCTCTCGTTGCTATCAATCATCACAGAATAGTTCTTCGAGTAAACGTCGCTATTGTTGACTACGACGTTAAACGTGATCGCTTGCAACAGCTCCAGTTGGAACGCATTCGGATCGTGAGCCCTGGATGCTGCCGCTTGCTAACCGACCCGTGTTCCCAAAAATCTTGCTTCGCTGGTTTTTTCATGCATGGCTTACGGATCAAGTCCCAGAGCTTGGCAGAAGCCCTACCGATGTAGTCATTCGCTCGTCGGGTTGCGGTCATAGCTGGTCATGACAATCGCCTTGCGCTTGTCGAACCGCTCCAGAAGTGACTTTGCCGCATTCACCTCCGTTGTACGCGTTAATGGTAACGCCCAAATACTCGACTTGGATTAGGTGTGTTATCGCACCACCAAGCGGTTCGGGCTTGTGATATGCGTCGACGCAGTGCCGGCCTTTGGGCAGCACCACCAGCCGTCGGGAATTGCCTACTAACTCAAGACTTTGCCCTGGAAGCTAGCCAGCGATACTTGTGGCGTCGCACCAGTAGGAAAATTGGTAGGTAAGTAAGTAATTTCGCTACCAGTTCGGTCACCTCCTACTTGTTTTAATCGGCAGACACGACCAGCATCGGGAGTCACGCTGTCTGTGAAAAGTTGGATAGTTCCCACACATTCCTCATCGACTGACGCAAGTATACACATCGTGTCGGTCACCGAAATACCGGCCGCTGAAATGAGGTGACGGCGCAGATTGTCTTCGGGAAAAGACTTTCGATGCACGCTTAATATCTTAATATCTTGTGCCCCGGTCGCGCCGCATGCATCGTGCACGGGTCGCTGTGAGATCGGCAATGCCAGCGACAGCACCCGGCTGACCTCTCCGAAGAAGTTCAGGGCCTTCTTGGTGAAGTTCAAATGCAGTCGAAAGTGACCCAGCTTGCTGAGCCAGGCGATGTGCATGCCGTACAGCTCCACGTCGAGCGCTCTACGCGTCATAGAGCACCGCCACATGAGAAAATTGCGGTACTAACGCCAGTGCGGTGCCGCACTCAGGGCGCGCGTAGCCCAGTGTTCACTGCGAACAGACTATCTGCACTCGATCCGAGAGATGGTCATGCGGGTCAAGTCGATACGCTTGGTGAGTTCATCCTGTTGACAGTCCTTATTGAACGGACTCTTCGGATGTGTTTACCCAGATCGGTGGTGTCATACACCAGCGCCACGCGATAATCGGCATATCGGTAATAATACGCAACAACGATAAATGCGTGATATTTCGATCATCGTCTGGTACGAATGCATGTGATCGAAATATGCATTACAATGACTTTTGAGGCAAAGACGCGTACACAAGGGTGATTTGAAGCACCCGCGTTTGGCCCTTTGGTCTTGAGGTTCGCGCGCTAGTCTGTTGCGTTAGTCGATGCTGAGTTTGGCCAGAGAGATGTAGGAAGGCGGTTGACAGCCAGTAAGCTAACAGACATCGGAACCCTAGGCAGAAACCCTCCAGCTCAGGAGAGAAGGATGCAGCAGGACCGTAAGGGTAGGTACCTTTTTTCGGCTTTTCCGGGTGGGCGTCCAGTCCAAGCTGTTGGTCTGCAGTGTGCTGTCGTTGGGTGTGGTGGTGTCATCGTTGCTTTATTCGGTCGCAATGCATTGCGGCAAGTCGAATCCGAGTGATTTGGTCGAATTTCATGAGTTATAGAAACGACCGGTAGAGGCGTTGTGTGATGAGGTGATGGATTTGCTGGTTATCTACAGCAATAGGTTCGGTATCCTCGATATGACGATCAATTCTCCTCCACAACAGAGGATTGTTAACTATTACAACAATAATATGATCAATCAGATCACCGGTGACACAATCTATCTTAATGCTTTTCTGCTGAATTTCATTGCCCAGAAGAAATAATTTCAGGTGTAATACACGGCACTGTTCACGTTGGTATCCGGTTGCGGTGGCTATTGAGGACGTTTGAGACGGCCGTGCATGATCGGCAGTTAATTCCTGCTACAATTTTTGCCTCCGCGATATTGCCACCTATTTTGAATATCGAGGTGCACTGTTGCTGAACATGCAGGGCAACGTTGTTTACTCGGTCGACACAGTCACCGACTTCGGAACCAATATCCTGATTAGCCCCTATCGTGAATAATAACCCGCGAGGCGTGTACCAAAAGCATTACGGTCCAACGATGTCGATTTTTTCTGGATCACCGACTTCCAGGAAGATTAGCCTCAACTTGATGCTCCCACCGCGTGGGTGGTGTAGCCAGTTCGAATGAACGGCTAGATCGAAGGTGTCATGGCTTTGCCGCTGCCGATTTCGGAGAGCAATAAGATCATGACTGCTGACAAACATTGGGAAGCTACCGGCATGGTCCCATTGACTCAGACATATTTGGTCGTCTTCGACAATTTGATGCGTTTGGATTCACGGTTCTTCTTGGAAGACTCCGCAGGAATACCGGCGCGAGGCGGTGGCTACCGGTATTTCACTACGACGTCGTAGACACAGCTATCCAGTTGGGTGGCACGACGCTGGTGCAGTCGGTTCCAGGTGCGACTCTTTTCGCTGCCCAACGTGGACAGACTGGAACCGTCACCGCTACTGACTATAGGGGCATGGAACCTCAAGCCCCGTTGACAGTGCCGAACTCCGATCTGAACTGATCGATTCCGACGACCCGAGACGATTCGGATGCTTTTGCGTAGCTAAATAAGTTCGACAAGACACTGGCGGTGGCGAGTCGCCGTCGCTGTTGCTTGCCCAAAATATTTTTGCGGCCTATCCGGAGGCTAGAGGAGCTCATGTAGAAGATCAATTACGGCGACTACACCGTCGGTATGTCGGTAATTTCACGCAACGAAATCTTTTATATCACTGCTACTTTCAACGAGATGAGTCCGAATCTAGCGATCAAAGAAGAGCTGCTCAACGAGCAACGCAAGGCAGACAACCAGCTGTTGTTGGTACTGACTCCCGAGTCGGTTGTGCAACGGTATGGCGATGATAAGGAGACCATTGAACAAAAACACCAGGACGTGGCCATCATCTTTGCTTACAACGTTGGGATCAATGATATTTCCAACAATCTATCGGGCGATGAATTGGTCTGGATTGTAGATTAATTATTTCGGAATTTTGATGCGGCTGCTGAAACCCTTGGAATCAAAATTATGTGTATGTTTCGCAATGGCTACCTTGTTAACTGTAGTTTAACGACTCCACGACTGGATAGCGTTCAGGGATGCGTCGTTTTTTGCAGTGGAACTATGGCGAATCATCGATAGATTCAATAGCCAATCCGGGCCATTAGTTACGCTTTTAGATTTAGTTAACATAGGCAACGTCGTCAGCAAGTTGAAGGGTCGTTCCGGTCTTGTCTATGATATGTTGAGGTGGTGTGGTCATTCTCGCCTATCGAATACACAGTGGCTCACCGCAGCTCGGCATCTATGTCTGCTCGCAGATATACTAAAATGATGCGAGACGTTCGACATTTCACGCAGGTCGGCACGATGTCGATAGACGGAACTGATGAAGTGATCTAAGTACTCGCAGTCGATTCGCTTGAATTCCGGCAATATCACCAGTTGCTCATCGCCTTGGCCTGCCACCGTCGAGGTCAGGTGCACTTGTGCGGAGTGTAGGTATTTCGTTGGGTCGTGACCGATTTCGGTGTATGCGGTGTTCAGGCTAGCGTTCGCAACGTCCCATTCCTCGGGACCGTCGTAGCTGGGCATGTTGCATTCGCCGGCGTGGTGTGCAATGACCCGCAGAATCTTTGGTTCTGAGCCGTCGATCACAATAGGCGGGTGTGGGACCTTAAGTGGTTTGGGGTCGTACAATGCAATGCGTTATCGGAGGTTAAGGAAGCGTCCGGTATAAGGTCACCGACTCTTCGGCCCAGAGCCTGCTGATCGCAGTCAGCGCTTCATTCGAGCATCGCGACCCGGGTGTCCAGGCTCGGCAAATCGATTTGTAGCCGCGGTGCTAGTCTTTGTGCTATCCCGCACCGGTTCGGAAGTTCACGTGCTTCCCCAGGAAATGTGGTCGACTCTGACCGTCATTTTGGCGAGAATCGCCGGATTCCGATAAGGCATGCCGAATTACCGGGAAGCTGATTCGCACTCGTTCAGCGGTCACTGTCATGGCAGCCCGTGTATGTCTTCTCGTATAAGTGGTCGTAACCCCAAATGCATTGAATCCAAATCGATCGGCGATTTTCCATAGGGCCTGTGACTCCGGGAATTTCGAACATAACCGGAATTTGACGGCTATCTGTCTATGATGGTGGTAGAGCGGAAACATGGCGTTGTGGGGCCGTCATGGCGGGCAGGCTGTTTGCATCGCCCTGATACTGGCCCCCGACTAACGGGCGGTCGTAGCTGGCCAAGGAAAGCCCGATACCCTGAATTGATGAGTCTTGAAGCACCATCGCGTACCAACTTGCGTCAAGAAGTCCACGATGCTGCCCGGCGAGCCCGGGTCGCTGCTCGCGCTCTCGCAGTTATGCCGACGGTAGCTAAGGACCATGCACTGCGGGCCGCAGCAACGGCGGTAACTGCTCACACCGAGGAGATCCTCGCGGCCAACGCCGAAGATCTGCAGGCGGCTCGGGCCACCGACACACTGGCCGCGACGCTCGACAGGTTAGCTTTGGATAGGCAACGCATTGACCAAATCGCGGGCGGTTTGCGTCAAGTCGCGGCGTTGCCCGACCCGATCGGGGAGGTGTTGCGCGGTTACACGCTACCTAATGGGCTGCAGTTGCGCCAGCAGCGGGTTCCACTCGGCGTAGTGGGTATGATCTACGAGGGCCGGCCTAACATCACCGTTGACGCTTTCGGACTGGCGTTCAAGTCAGGTAATGCGGCGTTGCTGCGTGGCAGCTCGTCAGCGGCGAAGTCCAACCAAGCGCTCGTAGAGGTGTTGCACGCTGCGTTGGTTAGCGAAGACTTGCCCGCCGACGCGGTCCAGCTGCTTTCAGCTGCCGATAGATCCACGGTCACCCACCTGATCCAAGCTCGCGGCCTGGTGGATGTGGTGATCCCGCGCGGGGGAGCGAACCTGATTGATGCGGTGGTCCGTGACGCGCAAGTGCCTATTATCGAGACCGGTGTCGGCAACTGTCACGTCTACGTGCATCAGGCTGCTGACCTGGAGGTTGCCGAACGGATCCTGCTGAACTCCAAGACCCGTCGGCCCAGTGTCTGCAATGCTGCCGAGACGCTGTTGATCGATGCAGCGATTGCCGATCACACTATGCCTAGGTTGGTCGCTGCCTTGCAAGGTGCCGGAGTAACGGTGCACGGTGGTCTTTCGGGAGACCCGGACAAGGCTGACCTGTGTCGCGAATACCTGTCGATGGACATTGCCGTGGCGGTGGTCGATGGCGTCGACGCCGCAATTGCCCACATCAATGAGTACGGCACCGGACACACCGAGGCGATTGTGACCACCAATATGGCTGCCGCCCAACGGTTTGCCGACGGAGTGGACTCGGCCACGGTGATGGTCAACGCATCGACGGCGTTCACTGATGGTGGGCAGTTCGGTTTCGGCGCCGAGATCGGTATCTCCACCCAGAAATTGCATGCCCGTGGACCAATGGGACTGTCGGAAATGACCTCGACTAAGTGGATCGTGTGGGGAGACGGTCAGATCCGACCGGCCTGACCCTTCGATATTCGCCGGACACAACCAGCTTGGGAGCATACGATTGTGACTGTGCCAGCTCGTCCCATGTCTCTTGGTCGATATCCCCGACGTCTCGCGGTGATTGGCTGAGACCGGTCCACCTGCCAGACACTGCCACCGCTACGGCGGTGTTTCTCGCCGACCGGTTGGGTAATCCTTTGCTGGTGGAAGGCCTAGCTGGCAGTCGGCAAGACCGAGTTGGGCCATGCAGTCGCTCAGGCTACCGAGCTCTGGTCTGGTCCGGCTGCAGTGCTACGAAGGGGTCGATGAGGCTCGTGCACTGTATCTCGTGCGTTATATTTGAGTGGAATTACGCCAAACAGATCCTGCTCATTCAGGCCGATTCCGGAGACGGCAGCGATTGGGATCGTACGAAAGATGCTGCGTTCAGCGAAGAGTTTCTGCTGCCGCGTTCGTTGCTGACTGCGATCCGGCACATCGAACCGACGATGCTGTTGATCGACGCAACTGAGAAGGTCGACATCGAGAGTGAATGCGTGCTGCTAGACGCGCTGTCCGACTTCGCGGTACGATCTTCGAACTGGGTACCTCACCGCGGTCCGGGCGCCGTTTGTGGTGGTTAACCTCCAATGCCACCCGCGAACTGTCTGAGGAGCTCAAGCGCCGTTGCTTGTTTTTACACGTGACTTCCTTAGCCCTGAACTGGAACGCCGGATTCTGTTGTCTCGAGTCCCCGAGCTGTCTAAGCGCCTTGCCAAGGAGCGGGTACGGATCATCGGCGTGCTACGCGGGATGCGGCTCAAGAAGGTGTCCGTCCATCGCTGGAGACTATCGGCTGGGGTCGTACGATGTTCGCACTGGGTCTGGACACCATAGACGACGCTGCTGTGGCTGCCATACTCGGCGTGGTCCTCAAGCATCAATGCGACCAGCAACGCGCTATGGGGGAGCTGGGGGTTGAATTAAGTTATACGGTCTACTTAATGGCTACCAACTGCATCTGCTCCACTCGATCGCTCGCCCCGCACAGGCTGTCCTTCCACTTGGTTGAGTTCGGGGGAGAGACTCGCCAGCAAGGGATTTCGTTGGGTCCTTCTGAGACGATAGATGCCGGCCAGGTGCTGGAAACTCTTGGTCTGGGTGACCGTAAGATGCTCCGCGCGGAGTATCGCCTGTGCGGTGCTGCGCTAGTCAGATCACCGCGACACCTACGACACCATGTTCGATTTGTGGGTTCCGACGGCATTGGGCGCATGCGCAGTGTTCATAAACGAAGAAGCAGTAGGGTCCGGCTACGGCAGTTTGCTACCTGACGACGTTCGAGGCAACGCGCCAGCTGCTGTTGGACCTGCTCACCGACAAGACAGACCTCGCTTACATGGATGAGCGGCTAGTGGGGATGATCCCGCGGATCTGGAGGCGAAAGGCAAATACAACTCTAGTCGCGGTCCGTAGTTTTCACCGTGTCAGGCGGTTAAGGCAATGGTGCTGGATGCACTGGAAAGCAAGCTGCTCACGGGGCTGTTAACCCGTTATGACGAAGAGCCCACAACTACCCAGTAGAAGAGCGCTAAATCCCTTGCAGAGCAAAGGATCGCGCAGATTCGTAGTATAGCGGAATCCGAGAACAAGTGGCACAACTACTAGGTAACTTGGCCACGACCATATCCGAAGTGGATAGCATACACGAGCTGTCGGAAAACGTCGAGTTCTTGCGTACCTCAGGTGATCAGCTGCGCCAGATGCGCTGGATGGGGGGCTCTGCTGGCTCGTACGCTCGCATCCCGGCTGGTAGCCCGTCAGCGGCACGCCCGCGCCGGGTCGGTAGATCTGTGTAAGACGCTGTGTAAGTCGATGTCGATCGTTGGCATGCTAATCGAAGCAGTGCTGGCTAAACCTCGTCCCGCGTGCTCGGAATGATTAGCCGCTTCACTTTGCTACTGGTACACGCTCTGAAGCAGACAGTACTTAAGCGTTCGTGTCTTCGTATTCATTGACACCACCGATGAGGTGACCCACATGTTTTCCCCAGATGCCAACCTGGCTATGGCGATCCAGGGGATCATTCGGGAGGTGGTTTCTACAGCTTGAGAGACGAGCGTTTCTACGACGGCAACGCATTCATCTCGTTCATGTGAATTCACCTGAATGCATTGCTGTCACCCAGCTCGCTGCTGGTGTTGGGGAACGGGCACATCAACTACCGGGTCCGGCCGTTAATATGCCAGTTTACATGGTGACTACCAACCAGCAGGAGCACTGGGTGAATTTTGAGCCCAAATACCTATGGGACAGTCACAACTTGGCGGTGCCGAGCTACCAAGAAGGTGGTCACTATGCGCGAATGGTGTTCCGCCAAACAGCTTGCCGCGGTGATAGACTAGACTGTTACCGGTTGGAGGTCGCCACGATTGCTCGGGCTAACAGTTCGATGTCCATGTCGAGAGTGAGACAGACTTCCACTGCTCGCCGATCACGAAGTGTCACTAGGACTGGGTGGATGTTCCTTGGTCGTGGTGCCGACTAGAGCGTCATAAACTGCGTTACCGGCGAGTCTTGGCCGTTTCGGTTTTTCCCAGTAGTGCTGTGGCGGCGCAAGTCCCGAGAAACTTGGTCTCCGGAAAGGTGTTTGTTCCAGTACCTTCGCAATGGTCACTGCAGTCCTGCGGTCCGACGGTGGCAGGTGGGCCAGGGCAGAGAATGTCTCAAATGCGGCGTGGCTGACCAGACTCACTGTCCGGCTGTTTGTAGTACTCGGAATGTTTCTTCGTGGTGGTCGTGATCGGTGACCATCAGTACGGCGATGCTAGTGTCCACAAGTGATGTGGGTGTGCTAGCATTGATCGGCATCGCGCAATGTCTGGACGATGGCGTCGGTGATTTCCGCTCCCCCTGTCGGTATCACAAAGCGCTCCTCTCGCTTGTCGAGTTAGTCACCGGCTAGCAGTTCTGTGCGCAGTCCAGCGCTGTCAGCGGTTACTTCGACTCACCCTCTCGCAGCCCGAGATGGTTGCGTAGAGGCGACGGGATAACCAAACTGCCTGCTTTATCAATGGTTGCACGCATGCCTAGAGGCTACAATTTGACTGCCGCGACTAACTAGCGCGATCACGACCTTCGCGATGCGCTCAAGTAAACTGGCGAATTGTGCAAAAACACTTTCGTAGGCTGGGAATCATGGGTGGGACGTTCGACCCCATCCACTATGGTCACCTGGTTGCTGCAAGTGAGGTGGCGCACATGTTTGAACTCGATGAAGTGATGTTTGTGCCCAGCGGGCAGCCTTGGCAAAAGGGTCGGCACGTCTCCGCTGCTGAGGACCGGTACTTGATGACGGTGATCGCAACCGCGTCCAATCCGCGTTTCTCGGTGAGCAGAGTCGACATCGACCGCACCGGCCCCACCTACACCAGGGATACGGTGCACGATCTGCATGCCCTCAACCCTGACTCCGAACTGTACTTCATTACCGGCGCCGACGCGCTGGCTTCCATTCTGTCTTGGCAAGGTTGGGACGAGCTTTTCGACTTGGCGCGATTCGTCGGGGTCAGCCGACCCGGATATGAGCTGGGCCAAGAGCACATCACCGGGGTTATGGGCGAGCTGCCCGCAGACGCGTTGACATTGGTCGAAATCCCGGCGCTGGCGATCTCGTCGACCGACTGCCGGCAACGTGTCGAGCAGCGTCAACCGCTGTGGTATCTGATGCCCGACGGTGTCGTGCAGTACGTGTTCAAGCGCCGACTCTATCGTGGACCTCACGGCGTGGCTGGGACTGGGCGCTTAACGACGCCCAGTCTGGTCGTCGGAAACAACACATGAATGCCACAAAGGAGGCGATCGACATGGCAACAGTGGCCGCCGCAGCGGCCGCCGCGAAGCTAGCTAACGACGTTGTCGTTATCGATGTCTCCGAGCAACTGGTGGGCATCACGGACTGTTTCGTCATCGCTTCGGCGTCCAACGAACGGCAGGTCAATGCCATCGTCGATGAGGTCGAGGAGAAAATGCGCCAAGCAGGCTACCGGTTGGCACGCCGTGAGGGTGCTCGTGAAGGCCGCTGGACTCTGCTGGATTACCACGACATCGTTGTACATATTCAGCATCAGGACGATCGTGACTTCTATGCCCTGGATCGACTGTGGGGTGATTGCCTGGTGGTACCGGTGGACATATCTCAACACTCCGGGCAATCAGCGAGCCCGTGATGAGGACGCGTCGTTTGGTGATGTTGCGGCATGGGCAGACGGACTTCAACCTCGGTGGCCGGATGCAGGGCCAGCTAGACACCGAGCTTAGTGAATTGGGTCGCGCCCAGGCGGTCGCCGTTGCCGAGGTACTGGGTAAGTTGCAGCCGTTGCGGATCGTGTCGTCGGATCTGCGGCGCGCCTATGACACGGCGATCAAACTGGGGGAGCGGACCGGGTTGAAGATCTGGGTGGACGACCGGTTACGTGAGGCCCACCTCGGCGACTGGCAGGGCCTAACCCACAGCCAGATCGATGCCGATGCTCCGGGTGCCCGGCTGGCATGGCGCGAAGACGCAACATGGGCACCGCATAGCGGGGAGAGTCGGGTTGACGTGGCGGCCCGCAGTTTGCCGGTGGTCACTGAAGTGGTGTCTGGTGCCCCGGAGTGGGGTGACTGTCATGAACCGGATCGCCCGGTGGTGCTGGTGGCCCACGGTGGCTTGATCACCGCCTTGTCGGCTGCGCTGTTAAGGCTCCCGGTCGCCAATTGGTCGATTTTGGGCAGCATGGGTAATGCCAGTTGGGTGCAACTGTCCGGTCATTCTGATGAGTCAGACAGCGAGCTGGATCTAATTCAGTGGCGTCTAGACGTGTGGAACGCTTCGGTTCAGGTCTCTAACGATGTGCTCTGAGGTAGCGTCAAGACCCGTATTGCTGGTCTTCGCCGACTCGCTGGCCTACTATGGACCTACCGGCGGCTTGCCTGCTGACGATCCCCGTATTTGGCCTAATATTGTTGCTTCGCAATTAGGTTGGGATTTGGAGCTGGTGGGTCGAATCGGCTGGACGTGCCGCGATGTCTGGTGGGCGGCAACCCAGGATCCTCGGTCCTGGGCGGCGTTGCCCAGAGCAGGCGCTGTCATCTTCGCTACTGGCGGAATGGATTCGCTACCTTCGGTGTTGCCTACCGCGCTACGTGAGCTGATCCGCTACGTGCGGCCGCCCTGGCTGCGTCGTTGGATCCGCGGCGGGTACGGCTGGGTGCAGCCACGATTGTCACCAGTGGCTAAAGCCGCGTTACCGCCGTACTTGACCGCTCAGTACCTTGAAAGGACGCGTGGTGCAATCCATTTCAACCGTCCAGGAATCCCGATTGTGGCATCACTACCGTCGGTGCACATCGCCGAGACTTACGACAAGGCTCACCACGGCCGACCGGGGACCGTGGCGGCAATCACGGAATGGGCGCAGTGCCATGCTATTCCCTTGGTGGATCTCAAAGCAGCTGTTGCCGAGTACATTATAGGCGGACATGGTAATCCGGACGGCATTCATTGGAATTTCGAGGCACACCAAGCTGTTGCGGAACTGATGATCAAGGCGCTGACCGAAGCCGGGGTGCCAAACGAGAAATCCCTCGGCTAGGCTATAACTCTCGCGCTGGAGACGGTTTAGTAGGGGGACCTCCCGCTTGCAGGAGACGAAGCGATGAGGATGAGCTGCGCCCGTGACCGTCGTGATGGTGACTGACGCGTCGTTATTTTTAACGGAAGCTATGTGCGAAAAGTGGGCGATATGCTTGGTTCTGCTACGCATTTTGCTCGACGGTGTCGATTTGCGCGACGATGTGGACGATATCCCCTACGACGTATATAAGCTTCCCACGCCACGACCGCGGTGGCGACTCCTGCTGCACTCTGTGCCGCCTACCAGCAGGCTTTGACTGACATCGGGGGTGGTGGTGTGTTGGGGCAGTAGCATATTTCGTCGGCGCTGCCGGGAACTTGTGCCGTCACTGAACGGGCTGCGGCCACCGGTTGTGATATAGAAACCGTTGCCTTCGTTGCGAGTTCAGCGGTACGACGAAGTAACTCGTTCATCGTGGTGCATCGATTAAACAACCTGCGCCGTAGCGGGCGCATCGGTGGTGTCAAAGCTTGGTTGGATACCGCGCTGGTGCTCAAACCGCTGTTGGGTATCGAGGACGGCAAACTTGTTCTGGTCCAACGGTTGTGCACTGTCTTTCAGATTACGGCCGCGATGATCGATCGGATTTGCGAAGTGATCGGTGAGGGCCCCTCGGCTCTGACGGTGCACCACGTCGCCAATCCAGCTGGCGCCAGCGGCACTAGCGCAGCCCCTAAAAGCGTGCGAGCCAGCGATCGTGACGTCTTTGACCACGGTGCTGACGCTGTATGTCAGTGCCGGAGCTGTCGCGGTCTGCGTGGAGCTAACTGAGACTTAGACTCTGCCGGGCAGTGTCTCCATGCTGGTGCACAACTTTTGCAACCAGCAGAACTAGCGGCCTAGCATTGTGGCGATCAACGGCACCAGCAACATGCGCACGATAAGCATACCAATGCAGACGCTTGGTATCGAACTGGCTGATAACTGGCAGTTAGCTGTTGAGTATGGCAGCCATAGTGAAAGCGAATACCAGACCCGTGACCGTCACCACCCCACCGATGCTTTCCATCTATTGGATTGTCTTCGTGTTGAGTCCGGTGTGGATATCTTTTTTGAATCGGGAGACCAGAAGTAGGCTGTAGTCTTAGCCGACCACCAGCAAGATGATGACGGCCAGCGCCATGACGATTCAGTGGATTTTGAGCCGACAAGACCCTATCAATACTAGTACAGGCAGTCCTAAGGACGCGGCAATTGAGTTGGCTGCGGTGCCGACTGATCACCAGCGCGGTCACCAGGTGTTGGGTGAGTGGCAGCATGATCATAAAGATCAGCGTGAGTGCCGGGGCCACCCACGATAATCAGGTCGTATTTCGCACCTTTGTGCATGTATTTGAAATCGCGGCAGTACTTTCGAGGTGCAACTTGGCCTACGCACAAGAGGAACTGTGTTACAGTCCCTCTTGTGCGTAGGTTCGCTCCACAGCGAAACGCGAGATGTCCTTACTGTTCATCGGATCGCTTCGATGGGTGATGATAAAGCGCCCCGACTTGGTATCTGGCTACAAGAGCATCCGTAGACCCGTCTGGAGTCCGGGGTATCGAACGCCTCCGAAGGAAAGTAGAAGAAGTCATCATTCTTGGGGTTGTCTCATGACGATGACGGTATCGCTCATAACCATCCATTCGATGGATCATTGCCGAGAAGGTAACGTACATCGTTAGCATGAAGCCTTTTGTGGTCTTCATCGTGTTGATGATCGCGGAATCAGTGGCAGCAAATCGTTAATGGCTGCGGTGGTGTGTTAGATATCAGCCGTGATCTTGTGGAACTGCTTGGCAAGCTGGTCGCACTCGTTCAACGAGTCGAATAGGTATAACAACGACCAGCATATAGCTATGTCGAACCAGTTCCTATAACCAATAGAAAAAGGTTCTGATCGGTCGTCATAAGTCGTTGAAATCAGCGATTGGATTCCGCAAATTATCGGTGATAATCACGTGTTTCCGCTGTGATCTTTGCACTGTCGTCAGCGGCGTTGGAAAGGTCTTGCGTCAACGTATATATATATATATATATACGTTCGATCATGAACTGCATTTCTTTGGCTATCTCGAGAATGTAGGCTACTCTATCTTTAAGAAAATTAATATTTTGCATGGTCGTTTGAATCTATGCTGTCCTGAAACGATATCAAGTTGTGTTTAATCGGGAATTCCCAGAGGCCTAGTGATGTCCTGAATCATGACGATTCCCGCCACGCGAATGATGTTTTGGCCACTTTATCCGGTACCAGCATGTTGGCCGCATGTCGTGGTTAGCATCGAACATAAATATGTCCGTGTTCATCCGCCTGAGTGAAATGCCGTTCGGCAGTCTGGTAGTCAAGATTGGCCGGGACGTTGGCGGGCAAGTAGTAACGGTCGTTGCAACTCGTGACACATTCCGATAGCGCGATCAGGACGAATTGCGGTGCTGACGACCAAACTCAGTGCCGATCCGCCGCCACAGCCGGCCTCTGGTCGCTCACTTGCGTTCGAAAAGACCGAAACAACTGCCGACGAAGATGACAGCCGGACCCATTGTGAGCCCGGGGGAACGCCACAGCCAACATTACGATTGCCACGGACGCACCCATGGTGTTGAACCAGACTAGCTTGGTTAAGCTCGGGCAATAAGCCACCCCAGCGATGGCCAGACTCGACCCTGGCACAACCGAGGTCACACTACGAAATATGGTGTAGTACGTCGTCTTGGTCGTAGCCGACTTGACGTGCCTCTGGATAACAGTTGACGAGGAAGATCCCGCAATCTGTTCCGGCGGTGATCGCCAGCATGTAGGGGTGTTCGCGACGAACGTGGTGAGCTCGAATATGTCGTGGTATGCGCGAAACGCGATGACTCGTCCGTGACGAAGCCAAAGCTATACCGGTCATGAACAGCTGGACGAGTGTGATGGCTATGTAGCGGTGGCCCAGCAGCAACATCATTGCAATGGTGCCCAAGGTAAACAGAGTGATTTTGGTCAGGCTCGCGTTACCTAAGTGATATGTATGTCATCTTTGAACGCGGAAGGACCGGTCACATAAGCCTTTAACCAGCTACAACGCGTTGAGCGTTATCGTGGTGAGCCGCTGGGCGACTTCACTGGTTGGCCACCCGCAGATGCCGCTTACCCAATGGGCGGTAATTTAGAGTGACGGTGTATTGTATCGACGCGGGCCCGCGCATAACTGACCTGATCACCGTCCGCGCCCAACGGCTCCTGGAAAGATGTCAGGTTGTGCCTCTACCCAGGTTCGATCATTTCCGACGATCTGCTGGTGCAGCTGTTTACCTGGCGCAAAAGTTGTCGACACCGGTCCATTGACGTTTGAACGGATCGGTCACCGAGCTCGCCTACGCCGACGCTGCCGGCCACGACGTGTCGCACTTGCACTCGGGAGATCCGTCGGCTGTATAACGCGTTGGTCGAACAAGGTCGCCGGCTCGACGCACGGGGCATCGACTATGACATGGTGCCTGGTGTACCGGCTTTCGCTATGGCAACGGTCGTTCTAAAAAGTGAACTCATCCTCCCGGGAGTGGTACAGACAATGACGCTGCTTTTGGCGGCGACCCTGTTGAACTCTATGCCATGCCGCCGGGCGAAGCCTTGGCTGCCCTAGCCTAGTCCTATGCCTGGCCTCTGCTCAGATCGACGTGATAATCTCGCAGCTGCTGGCCGGCTGCTAACCGGTAACCGGCCTGAACTCCCCGCAGCTGTTGTTGCTTTCGCGAGTTGGCCGCGGCAGACTATGCTTCGCGGCACGCTGGCCGATATCGCCGACCAGATGCATGAGGCCCAGATCACCGAGACCATTGTCATCATCGTCGGCTACTTACTGGCCGTCGAAGGTTCACGGACAGCTATATAATATTCGACTGCGCGCCGCAAAAAGGGCTCTCATTGATGCGGAGGTTGCTGCTGGACGGCACCTCTGAAGGCTGTACGCTGGCCGAAGGCATTCTATCCTAAGATCGAGATCATTAGTTCGCTGGCCGGTCGGATGCCAAACTCTTCATTGCCGGTCGGTGCGGTGTGCATTGGCGGGCTCGGCGACGGCGATGGTTTACGGACTGGGCTGTGTGACGAGGTGACTGACGCTGTGGTCAAGATTACACCACCCGTCGGCGACGACCATCACAGCATACGCCGCCGAGGCGTCATAAGCAATTGTAGAACAACACATTCGAGAGTTTTTCTCACCACGAACCGCTCTAGCGTAAAGGCGTTCACCGACAGTGAGGCGTGGTTTTTTTAATTCGGGTGGTCACCGTACTGGACTGAGACGTTGTTGCTGCGTCATCATCAGGTGCTGCTGTCCCGGGGGCGTGTCCCTACGACGACGAGTTCGAGCTGCTTGCGTGTACACTCCATAGACACGCTGGTCATCAAAAATAGCGGCGGCGACATGACCTGAACGAAGTTGGATGCTGCTGCCGCTCTATATATACCGGTAAGTATGGTGCAGTGGTCGCCGCTACTTGGACGGGGACGACGAACATCGGCACCGTCGATCAAGCCACCGAATGGATAGCCCGACTCGGGCAAGCAGAAACTCCTTGCACGGCAAGGACAAAGAGTAATAAGGCACGGAGCGACGTTTTGGGTCGTCATTGCACTCAGCAATGCCGTTGCCTGGGAAATCGCCTTGCTGTGTGCTAAATTTCTACCCGGTCAGGTGGTTATGCTCGGTGTCGGCCAACAGCGCGTCCCGGGCACGGGCGACCCGGGATCGAATGGTCCCCACCGGGCAACCGCACACCGCGGCGGCATCGGCGTAGGGCAGCCCGAGAAGCTGAGTGAGCAACAGGGCTTCGCGTTGTTCGGTGGCAAGGTTGGCGATCATTGTTGTCACTTCAACGAGGTCTTCGAATCCGCGGGCGTGGCGGTCGGCGTTGAGCATGCGTTCGGGGTAGCCGTCGAAGGTGGTGCGGGGTCGTGTTTGGGCCCGGCGGATGTGGTCGGCGACCACCCGGCGCGCAATGGCCAGCAGCCAGGTTCGGCCGCTGGAATGTCCGGAAAACCGCTCGATGGCTCCAATTGCTCGCAGGAACGTCTCCTGAGTCAAATCGTCGGCATTGCCCACATCCGACAAGTAGGCGACGAACCGCCACACATCTTGCTGGGTGGCTTTGATAAACGCCTCCAGTGCTCGTTTGCTCCCGCGTGCAGCTGCTAAGGCGAGGTCAGTAACGGCCTCGTCGCCGCTAGACGCGATCATAGGGATCCACTTTAAATGTGCGGCCATCAATCAGTCTACGACCAATTGTCGTAGACTGATTGATGGCCGCACTGATTGATTTCGTGCAGCAGGTGCGTTGCGTCGGCACAGAGCTACAAGGGGGCGTTCGAGATGGCGGTGACCGTTGATTAACTGTTCGGTTATGACGCCACCACCAGGGTAATGGCCGACTGGATGTATGAACAACTTGCCTAGCGCTACGTTCTGGACTCGGAGAACCGGGAGCGCATGGCGGAGTCCAGCCCGTGGGCATTGCACTATATGACCTAACATCTGCTGGAGGTGAATGACCGCAGCATGTGGGCCGGCTCGCAACCGAGCATTCTCGATCAGTTGCGTCAGGTGCTGTTGGAAACCTAGGGCGATCTGGACGGTTCGCCACCGGTAAGCTTGGGGCTGTGACGCCCACATTTGCCGACTTAGCCAAGGCAAAGTACATCCTGTTGACCACATTCACCAAGGATGGCCGACCCAAGCCGACTCCCATCTGGGCGGCCGCTGACGGCGACCGGCTGCTAGCTATATCCGCGGGAAAGGCGTGGAAGGTCAAGCGAATCCGCAATAACCCCCGGATTACGCTAGCCACTTGCAACGTACGTGGTTGCGCGACGAGCGCGGGTGTCCAGGGTAACGCCACCATCCTCGATAAGTTGCAAACGGGCAGCGTCTATGACGCAATCTGCAAGCAGTACGGCATCCAGGGCCGGCTGTTCAACTTCGTCAGCAAGTTGCGCGGAGGTATGCAAAACAATGTCGGTCTTGAGCTCAGAGTGTCTGGAAGTTGACTCCGACAAGTCGGCAGCACCGATGAGCACCGTATTTATCCCGATTCCAGATCGGGACTTCGATCCGGCCTAGGTTGGCCTGGGGTTGAGGTCAAGTGGCGGGTTTTGAGTGACCAAAGGTCACCGCGTGGTTTTTGTTACCGAAAGCGGCACGCCCGGGATGGCTGACGACAGCATGGTCAATGGCCAGGGTGTTGAGGTCTGGTCGGTGCTCTCCGGTGTTTGGGCGCCATCCTGGTCATCGGGTTTGCGCCGCAGGCGAATAAGGATGGCCGCCGTGCATATCAGGACATGTTGCTATCGGTTAAGTTGCAGCATCTCGTCCGCTGGACAGAGGCCAGCGTGGACAGCATCGATGCGTTACTGATGCCCGACGGCCAGTATAGTGTGATCTTGTACGAATGCCGGACTACAGCGCTGACGTGGGTGCTGGAGCGTATCGGCTAGTGGATGACCTGCGTGACACGCTGCTGGGATTCCAACTACTGCGGCATCTATCTACCTCGAGGAGGTGGTCAGCCATGCGGGTATATCTCCGGTGCAGTCGGAGGTTATCCGTGCTCTCCAAAGGCCCAACGGATTTCTGTGACGTCATCCGCGAAACGCCGTATTGGCTTGCTTAAGATCTCCGGCATGGTGGTGCGATATGATGAGCAATTCATGGTCGGCGTTCGTCGTCGACGGCGGCAGTTAACTGTCGGCGTGCTGGCTAGGTGATACTCAAAACATACCTTAAACATACCTTCGCCAATATCGTTGTCGCGAATCTGTGCGCTCAACCGGGATGGCGCACCGTGAGGCGTCTCAGTCGGTTCGCAGATGCTTGTCGAAGAACGCGAAGACACGGCTCCACGCATCCTCGGTGGCGGCCTGGTTGTAGCCGAAACCCGTGATACGCATTAGTGGCTGGCCGGGAAGCTTGTTCGCGAAACTGTGCCCGGCATCGGGGTAGACCTTGATGTCAGTGGTGATGTGCCGGGTCTGGGTCGCTTGGCGCAATCGCTTGGGTGCGCCAATACCCAGCGGGTCACGGCCACCAAAGCTCGCCACAATCGGGCATGCTCCGTTCAGCGTCTCGCTGAGGTTGCGAGGCAATGGAGTGCCGTAGAACGGAGCAGAGGCGTCAAAACCTTTGGGCGACATAACGAGTGCGAACCGACCGCCCATGCAGAAGCCTGCGATACCGACACGTCCTGAGCATTTCGGCATGGCCAACAGGTAATCGCGGGTAGCCAGAATGTCGTCAAAGGCGCGGCCTCGCTTGGTCAGTAGCTCACGCATGACTCGGGTGATGCAGCGGGCACGGCTACCGCGTGAGTACAAATTCGGCGTAATCGCCACGTAGCCCGCCATGGCGATGTGGTTGTTGGTCGACTCCTTATCGGGTTCGTAGCCGATAGCGTCGTGAATCACAACTACGCCCGGCCATGGCTCAGGCCCCGGGGGGACACTCAGCAGCGCATCGATCGGTCCGTCGGGTGCGTCGATCTGAATCTTGGTCATAACATCATCTTCATAACGTCATGTATGTCCTATATTTTTAGTATAGGGCTCAGATGTGCCTACAAGGCACATCTGAGCGTAGCTCAACACACCTTGGCATCACATGGTGCGGCAAGTTGTTCCTGATTTACGTGGTTGTCGAGCTGGCGGCGATTTTTGCGTTGGTGTCGGTGATCGTGTTTGGCTGGGCCCCTGTTGGCTGTCAGTCGTGCTTGGGTGAGACCTCGTGGACCTGCTTGGCGGGTGGCAGATTCGTGCTCGGCTCGTGCAGCTGCGGTCGGGTCTCGCTGAACTGTGCACCACAGTAACGACGGTGCGGTGGTTACTGTGGCCACGATTCTGGCGCTGATTACCGGATTGGTTATCACGGCGTTAGGGACTAGCAACCGCTCGAATCGAGCGGTTGCTAGTCCCGGATTGACCGCACTTGCCGTGCGTAGTTTCCGGCAACGGATGCCACTGGTCACCGATACGACGGTTGCCGGCGATGGTCACGACTGCATCGAGGGTGAGGTCATTGACGTGTTAGACGTCGAAGCACCGATCTTGCCCTAATACCTAACCCTGGACCCCATGTAGTTTTGCGGTCTGACTCGGACTTCCACCAGGCTGTTGGTGAACGGCTATGTGTACAAGCCCCAACCACCCAGATGCCACTGTGATGGTGGTGCGTGGTGATCTTTGTCGGCTGGCTAGGCAGCGACGATATCGGTCACAGCCAGTTTCCGGACGCTTACGTGGAGGGATATCGATGATGGTGATGGTATTCGTGGAGCCGCGGTTAATGGACAGCCATATTCACCTGAGCGCTACTGGTCTGATGTTCAGTGGACTGGATCTGCACCCAGCTGTCTCGTGCGCGCACTATATTCAGATAGTCACCGATATAACACGGTCGCCTATTCTCGAACCAACCGGTGTGGGGGCACGGGTGGGACGAATAGGCGTAGCCCAATCGCACTGCGCCGAGCACCAATGATCTGGATGCGGTGAGCGGCCCGCCTACATAGCACGCGTAGACGTGCATTCCGCGTTGGCTTCTACTGGGCTGTGGCGGCTGGTCCCGGAATTAGTGGAGGCGGCTGGTTTCGTGGCCCAGCAGCCGCTGACCGGCGACGCTCATCACCTGGCGTGAGCCGCTGCTTGTGACCTAACTAATCACCCCGCAGTTAGCCGATGCCTGGCTCATGGCGCTAGCGGTGGCAGCAGCGGGCATCGTCGCGGTGCACGAATGCGCCAGCTCCAACATTGACGGGCTCGACGACTGGCTGCAAGTTCGTGCCCCCAGTTATGGCGTCGAAGTAATCGGTTACCCGGGGTGAGCCTTGATCACAAGGGTAGCTGCTTGCGCACTGGTGAACGAGACTGGGGCTCGCGGTTTGGGTCGGTGACCTGTTCGTCGGCGGGACCCTAGGATTGCGTGCTGCCTGGCTACACCGGCCGTATACGGATGCGCCGGATCGGACGGTCACCTGTTACCTCGAGCCCGACGTTATTGAAGCGCATTTGCAAGCTTGTACCGAGGCGCAGGTGACGGCGGAGTTTCACATCATCGGCGATGCGGCAGTCTCGGCGGTGGTCGCCGCTTTCGAAGGGGTTGTCGTGAACCTGAAGGTGGGAGCGCTGGCCCGGTGTAGGCACCGTTTGGAGCACATTTATTGTAGTGGCCACGGATCAGGTGGCCAAACTGGGCGCTCGGGTCTCATCGCCAGTGTGCAACTGAATTTTGATGTGCTCTGGGACGGCGGCAACGGCACGTACGCCCCTCACCTGGGTGTAAAGCGATGCAGTGAACTCAACCTGCTAGCGCTGTTAGCATCCCACGGCATGCTCCTTGCGCTAGATTTAGATATCCCGGTAACAAGTCTTGATCTGTCGGTCAGCGTGCAGGCAGCGGTCAATCACTACACTCCCGGAAGCGCAGTCTCGGCGCGAGCAACATTCGCTGGCGCTACCCGAGGCGGCTGGTGGGCAGGTGTTGCCCGCGACGGCAAGATTGGCGCCCTGGTTTCTGACAAGCCGGTGTCCTATGCTGTGTGGGACGCCGAGGCCATTGACGTCGGTGCGCCGCGCTACGCCGTCCAGCAACGGTCTCCTGACCTACGTTCGTGGGTGCCCCGCTTTCCGTGGCTGGGCTCGACCGACGCCGTACCGCGTTGCTGCCAAACCGTGCCCTGGGGTGCTGTGATCTATGGTTGATGAAATCATCGAGATTGACCCAGTCGATGACGACCCGGTGAACGGCGCCTTCGCTACGCTTGCGGTACCCAGCCGGGTCGTTAAGCTGCGTGCCACAGTGTGTCACGCACTCGCGCAAATGGGTGTTGCGACGGTAGCACGGGTACCCGCTACCTGGGCTATGCTGGTGCCGCGTCTGCCACGGCTGGTTGTTGCCGTGGTGGCCGGTTTGCTGTTTTGCGCCAGCTTCCCGTCGCTGAACTGGTGGTGGGCCGCCGTTGTCGCCTTCGCGCTGCTGGCTTGGGTCTTGACGCACCCAACTACGACACCTGTAGGTGGTCTGGGCTATGGATTTCTGTTCGGGTTAGCGTTCTATCTGCCGTTGTTGTCGTGGATCAGCAGTCTTGTGGGTGCCACGCCCTGGTGGGCGCTGGCGACCGCAGCCGCGTTTTTGCCCGGTTTTTTTGGCCTGCTCGCTGTCGTAGTGGGCCCGCTGCCGGGTTGGCCGATCTGGTTTGCGGTGGTGTGGGCGGCGCAAGAGTGGTTGAAGTCGGTCGTTCCGTTCGGCGGCTTTCCCTGGGGGTCGGTGGCCTTCGGCCAAGCCGATGGCCCGTTACTGCCATTGGCTCAACTCGGTGGCGCTCCGTTGCTCTCGATGGCGATTGTGCTGGTGGGATGCAGCACTACCGCGATCGCATTAGAAGTCGTTAAGTGGTGGCGAAGCAGTGGTCAGTCGAATAGAAGCGATCCACCGCCGGCGGTGGTGCTGCCAGGTGTTTGTGTGTGCCTGGTGTTGCTGGCCGTCGTCGTTGTTTGGCCCCAGGTGCGGCACGCGGGTGCAGGATCGGGCGGCGAACCTGTGATTACTGTCGCGGCAGTACAGGGCAACGTACCGCGGCTCGGTCTTGACTTCAACGCGCAACGCCGAGCTGTGCTGGACAACCACGTCCATGAGACGCTGCGACTGGCCGAGGACGTGCGTGCTGGAATCGTCCCGCAACCTCAATTCGTGATCTGGCCCGAGAATGCGTCGGATATCGATCCACTAGTCAATGGCGATGCTGGGCAAGAGATCACGGTGGCGGCCGCGACGATTGACGCGCCGATCTTAGTCGGCACCGTGCTTGATGTCCAAGGCCCTGTACCACAAGCCCCCGAGTACACCAATACAGTGATTGTCTGGAATCCTGGCACCGGACCGGCTGATCGCCATGACAAGGAAATTGTGCAACCTTTCGGCGAGTATTTGCCGATGCCGTGGCTTTTTAAGCGTCTTTCTAAGTATGCCGACCGGGTGAGCCACATCGTGCCCCGCCAAAGTCAAAGTAGTGGTGTCGTGCGTATCGCGGGGGTACCTATCGGGGTGACCACCTGTTGGGAAGTGATCTTTGACCGTGCTGCGCGAAAAGCTGTCCTCAATGGCGCCCAATTGCTGGCGGCGCCCACCAACAACGCTACTTTCAACAAAACGATGAGTGAGCAACAGTTGGCCTTCGCCAAAGTCCGAGCTGTGGAGCACGACCGATATGTGGTGGTTACCGGCACCACCGGGATCAGCTCGGTGATTGCGCCGGACGGCAGCGAATTGGTCCGCACCGACTTCTTTGTGCCCGCATATCTGGACATGCAGGTGCGTCTTAAGGCGAAGCTGACTCCAGCAACTTGCTGGGGTCTGACCTTGCAGTGGATCCTAGTCGGAACGGCTGGAGCGATCGTGCTCGCCGCCATGCGGCACAATAATGGTTCCCGCTCCCGTATCGTTTTGGGTCTAGGGTCATCGGCGAGTCTGAAGACTCGGGTACGCCAGGCGAATGTTAGGGAGGCGTTGACACTCCGCCTGGGGGATCGACCGCTAATCCACCTGAGCCGGCTGGTGACTACACTCCGCTCTATCTATAAGGGCGGCCAAAAGCCACGTTATTTCGGGCGACACAAAGGAGCTAAATGATCACCGGCCAGCCTGCGCGCAAGATATCGGGTAATCGTCCCAGTCAGTGCGTCCTGGTAATCATCCCCACATTCAATGAGTTGGAGAACCTTCCGGTGACCCATGGGCGACTAAAGGACGCATACCCAGAGATACACGTGCTCATTGTGGACGACGGCAGTCCCGATGGCACTGGAGAACTTGCCGACGAGCTGGCACAGGTCGACCCGGGTTGTACCCACGTGATGCACCGCACCACTAAGGATGGTCTGGGTACGGCGTATCTAGCAGGGTTTGCCTGGGGTATGAGTCGGGACTACTCGGTGCTGGTGGAGATGGATGCGGACGGAAGTCACGCGCCCGAACAACTACACCGTCTACTCGGTGCCGTCGACGCCGGAGCCGACCTTGCTATCGGTTCGCGCTATGTCAATGGGGGGACAGTGCGGAACTGGCCGTGGCAGCGCCTGGCTTTGTCTAAGACGGCCAACAAATATTCGCGGTTGGCGCTCGGCATCGACGTCCACGACATCACCGCCGGCTATCGTGCCTATCGCCGCGAAGTGCTCGAGGCAATCGATCTTGACAGTGTGGCCTCAAAGGGTTATTGCTTCCAGATCGATCTCACTTGGCGCACTGTGAACAACGGGTTCGTGATCATCGAAGTGCCGATTACTTTTACCGAGCGTGAATTTGGTCTGTCTAAAATGAGCGGATCCAACATTCGCGAGGCACTGGTCAAAGTGACTCGATGGGGTATCGATGGACGAATCCAACGCGCTCGAACAGGGCGTGCGTATAACTCGGTCAGCCGCGGCGGCGGGACCGGATCAAGTCCAAGCGCTCCTTGAGTAGTTCTTCGAGCTCCTCGATGGAGCGGCGCTCCAACAGCATGTCCCAGTGCGTACGCGGGGGCTTGACCATCTTCGGCTCAGGCAGGTCACCCTCGATCAGGGTGCCTTCCATGCCGTTGCGACACAGCCAGGTACCGGGTATATCAGCGTCGTCAGCGAAGGGCACTTCGAACTCCTCGCCGTTGTCGGTGCGGTACCGCGCTATCTGACGTGGCGCGAGATCGTGGTTGCGATCGGTCTCGTAGCTCACGGCACCGAGGCGACTGCCTCTCAGGACTCGATCAGCCATCGGCATACTCTCCTTAAATAGTGCTGTGAGCTCTTGGCTCCTGTGCGGATGGTTCTTTTCGTCTGCCAAACGTTACGAGGGTTCGTGTAGTTCCCGAACTGGCACGTAGGGGCACGCGACGTGAACATCAAGGATACCCCGGGTTCGCGCACCTTAACGGACTAGCGGACTAAACTCGACAGGCGTGACGCGTCGTTTCCGGCCCCAACCATGCCCCTGGTGTGGTCGAGATGTGACCGATGTCGGGATGAGTCGGTGCCACCAATACTGTCGGCAGTCTTGCCGGCAGCGCGTGTACGAGCAACGGGCCTTAGTGAACCGTGGTGAGGCTGGGACTTTTCCAGCGGGCGCAGTCGTGTTGTCGGCCGACCTGTCGGATCGCATGTATCAGGTGCGATGGGCAGCGGAAGATCTTGATGCAAGGAGCCAGCTCGATTGAACTGCGTGAACTGTGTGAGGTGCTGATCCAGGCTGCCAGGGTTGCCGACGTGTGGGTGTCTAGCGTGCCTGGCCCCGCGATTTTGTGGCGGCGTAGACACCGCGGCAATTCGATTCATGGAAACTGGGAGTATTCGACGTTTTGAAATCCTGCCGGAGTTGGCCATGCTCACCAGCGACATTTCTTGGGTCAGAGAGCAGCGAGAACTGGTTGAAAAAGCGATACCGGTCGAAAAAACAACGACGTCGCTTCGTGCAGAACCCTATTGTGACTTGGCGAGAACCGCATTCGGCGTTTTGAGACCAATAGATGTTTAGGCGAGGTTTGTAGTGGTTGATCAACTTCAGCATGCGACTGAAGCGTTGCGCAAAGCACTGGTCCAGGTTGAACGCTTAAAGTGTACCAACCGGGCGTTGCTAGAGCGGTCTAACGACCCGATCGTGATCGTCGGTATGTCGCGTGCCGCTTCCCAGGTAGGGTGAATTCCCCGGAGGCCCTGTGGCAAATGGTCGCCAACGGCCGGGATGTTATGTCGGAGTTTCCGACCGATCGTGGTTGGGACTCGGCCAGTCTGTATAACCCCGCCCCCGATGTTCCGGGTACGTGCAACACCTGTACCGGTGGTTTTGTCGACGGTGTTGCCGACTTCGACCCTGTGTTCTTTGGCATAGCGCCTAGTGAGAGGTTGGCGATGGATCCGCAGCAACGGATGCTGCTTGAGCTAAGCTGGGAAGCGTTAGAGCGGGCTGGGATTGATCCTGCCGGGTTGCGGGGCAGTGCCACCGGGGTGTATACCCAAGGGTACGGGATGCTCGCTGAGGAGATCGAGGGCTACCGGTTGGCCGGGCAGTCCACCAGTGTGGCATCGGGGCGTGTGTCGTATGTGCTGGGTCTGGAGTGTCCGGCGGTGTCGGTGGATAAGGCATGTTAGTCGTCGTTGGTTGCGTTGCATATGGCGGTGCAGTCGCTACGTTCCGGTGAGTCCGATTTGGTGCTGGCCGGCGTCGTGACTGTCAACGTCACGCCGACAGTCTTTGTAGAGTTCAGCCGGCACCACGGCCTTGCCCCGGGTGGTCGGTGCAAAGCTTACGCTGGGGCTGCCGATGGTGTCGGGTTCTCTGAGGGCGGCGGCATACTCGTGGTGGAGCGTTTATCGGATGCGCGGCGGTTGGGGCATCCGGTGTTGGCGGTGGTGCGAGGTTCGGCGGTTAATCAGGATGGTGCGCCGAATGGTCCGTCACAGCAGCGGGTGATGCGTGCGGCTTTGGCTCATGCGGGGTTATCAGCGGCTGATGTTGATGTAGTGGAGGGCCATGGGACTGGGACGATGTTGGGTGATCCGATTGAGGCGCAGGCGTTGTTGGCAACCTATGGGCAAGAGCGAGATTCGGATGAGACTTTGTGGTTGGGCTCAATTAAGTCGAATATGGGTCACACGCAGGCTGCTGCGGGGGTGGCTGGTGTAATCAAGATGGTGTTGACGATGCGCCATGAGGTGTTGCCGGCAACGTTGCATGTCGATGTGCCTAGTCCGCATGTGGATTGGTCGGCGGGGTCGGTGTCGTTGTTTACCGAGGTGCGGCCTTGGAAGGATCAGTCGGCCAATGGTCGATTGCGTCGGGCTGGGGTGTCGTCGTTCGGGATTAGCGGCACCAACGCGCATGTGATCATCGAGTCCGTGCCCACCGAGCCGCGACGGTTCGTTGAGATCCCCGTGGTGCCGTGGGTGGTGTCGGCTAAAAGCCAGGCTGCGCTGACCCAACAGGCGGCTCGGTTAGCCGAGCATGTGCGTGCCTATGGCGAGCTTGATGTTGCCGATGTGGGGTGGACGCTGGCGTGTCGTTCGACCTTTGAGCATCGGGCGGTTGTGGGGTTGGTAGTGATCGGGACCGGTTGCTGGCTGGGTTAGACGAGTTGGCAGTTAATGAACTCGGGTCGGTCATTCGGGGTACCGCCACACCTGGGGGCAAGACCGTGTTCGTTTTCCCCGGCCAAGGAGCCCAATGGCTCGGCATGGGTGTAGAATTACTCGACACTGCACCGGTATTCGCACAACAGATCGAAGCGTGCGCGGATGCTTTCGCGGAGTTTGTGGATTGGTCGCTAACCGACATCCTTCGTGACTTGCCGGGCACTTCGAGTCTGGATCGGGTGGACGTGGTGCAGCCGGTGCTGTTCGCGGTGATGGTGTCGTTGGCCGAACTACGGAAGTCGGTCGGGGTACGTCCAGATGCTGTGATCGGCCATTCTCAGGGTGAAATCGCAGCTACGTACGTCGCCGGTGCGCTGTCCTTGCGGGATGCCGCAAAGGTGGTCACGCTGCGCAGCAAATTGCTGACCTCGTTGGCCGGATCGGGCGGTATGGTAGACGTTGCATGCGGAGTTCAGCGGGCTCGGGAATTACTGGCTTCCTTTGGAAAAAGGATCAGCATCGCTGCTGTCAACGGCCGTTCGGCGGTTGTGGTGTCGGGTGAAATAACTGCGCTGAAGGCACTGATTCAGCTCTGCGCCGACCAGGATCTGCGCACCCGCCGCATCGACGTGGATTACCCTTCGCATTCGGTTGAGGTTGAGACTATTCGTAGTGACACTGGCCGCTGTACTGGTTGGTATCGAGCCGAAGCTCTCGCCTATCGGCTTCTTCTCGAAGGTAACTGGATCTCGTTTGAACACAGAAGATTTAAATGCTGAGTACTGGTATAGAAACATTCGGCATACCGTGGAGTTCGACCAGGCGGTGCTCAGCGCATATAAGCACGGGTATCGCACATTCATCCAATCTAGTCCAAATCCCGCGTTGATCGCCGGAATTTAGGACACCGTGAACGACTGTGTCGAAGGGGACATCGAGCCTGTCGTTGTTCTCACCTTGGGGCGGAAAGACGGCGGACTCGAGCGGTTCTTGACGCCGGTCGCCTCCGTGTTCGTTGCGGGCGTTAGCGTGGATTGGCGCGCTGTGCTGGGCCAGGCCAACTTCGTCGAGTTCCCCACGTATTCCTTTGATCATAAGCGGTTTTAGCTCTCTGGCGATGGTGTGGTGGCTAATGTTATCGGCTTGGGATTGAAAGCCAGCGAACATGCGTTACTAGGCGGGGTGATGGAGTTTCCGGCCTCAGGCGGGGTGGTGTTGACGGGACGGTTGTCGCCTAATATGCAGGGGTGGTTGGCCGACCACGCTGTGTCCGGTGTGGTGATGTTCCCGGCTGCGGCATTTCTAGAGCTTGCGATTCGCGCCGGTGATGAAGTCGGCTGTTTGGTGGTCAATGAGCTGACGTTCCAGGCGCCGTTGATATTGTCAGCCAGGAATTTTGGGCTGGTTTCGTTTGCGATGCAAGTCGTCTTGGGGCCCCTCAAGACTCGAAAGAGCGAAGGCATCGCAGTATTTCGATTTTTTCGCGGACCGATGCCGGTTCCGAATGGGTATGTCACGCTGAGGGCGCATTGGGCTCGGGGTCGGTTGAGTCGAGTGTGGACATGTCGGTGTGGCCACCAGCGGGTGCGGTCGCAGTGGACATGGCTGATGGCTACGAGCGCTTGGCCGAGCGTGGCTACGGCTATGGCCCTGTCTTCCGTGGCTTGACTGCGATGTGGCGGCGCGGCGACGAACTGTTCGCCGACGTGAAGTTGCCCGTCGATACTGAGGTATCGGTGGCTGGCTTCGGGATTCACCCGGCATTATTAGATGCGGCCTTGCATGCCATGCTTATAGCCAACCCAACGGCCGAACTAGTTTTGCCGTTCTCCTGGCAAAGTTTTTCGTTGCATGCTACCGGTGCGTCGGCGGTACGAGTGCGGATCGCGCCGACGAGTCTGACCGGAACTTCATCGGTGTCGATTGAGTTGGTCGATGGTTTAGGGCTTCCAGTACTTTCGTTGACATCTATGGTGGCCCAGCAGATTACCGGTCAGCAGTTGTTGGCCGCGGTGTCGAATTCGGTTCCGGAACGGCTCTTTGAGGTGGTATGGTCGGCGCAGCCTGAAACTACACCAACGCCGATATCGGTGCGTCCTTGGTGAACAATGGATTTGGAGGAGGAAGACGCCAGCGAAGCTGCGCTGCAGGCAGTAGTGTTCGAGGTGGTGCCAGTCGGCAGTGATGTCGTGGCGGAGGTATACGCTTCTACGCGGTCTGTGCTCGGAGTATTGCAGTCCTGGTTGATCAAGAGCGACTCTGGAGTGCTGGTGGTGGTGACCCGGGGTGCCGTCGCGTTGCCAGGGGAGGACGTTATCGATTTAGCAGGCGCAGCGGTGTGGGGGGTGGTGCGGTCGGCACAGACTGAGCATCCCGGCCGGCTTGTGCTGGTTGATTCCGATGCATCCCTTGATGATGCAGCGGTAGAGTGCGGTATTGGCTTTCGGCGAGCTGCAGGTGTTGTTGCGTGGTGGGCAAGTGTACACCGCGCGGGTGCATGGCAGCCGCGCGGTTGACGGTGTCTTGGTGCCGCCCGGGGACGGCCCCTGGAGGTTGGGTATCAGCAGTGCGGGAACCTTCGAAAATCTCCAGCTGGAACCCGTTCCCAATGCTGATGTGCAGTTGGGTCCTGGCCAGGTTCGGGTAGCCATTCGCGCGATCGCCGCTAACTTTCGCGACATCATGATCACATTGGGCATGTTTACTCATGATGCACTGCTCGGCAGTGAAGTAGCCGGCGTGGTGGTGGAAGTCGGCCCGGAAGTGACCGAGTTTGCGGTCGGCGATCGGGTGATGGGACTCTTTCCGGAAGGCACCGGAACTTTGGTAGCCGCCGACGTCTGGCTGCTACTGTCCATACCCGCTGATTGGTCGAACGCAGAAGCAGCCGGTATGTCAGTGGTTTTCGCCACCACTTATTAACGCGCTGATGGACTTGGCTGCTGTGAAGCCAGGCCAGCGGATGTTGGTGCACGCTGCCACCGGAGGTATGGGGATGGCGGCGGTGCAGTTGGCCCGGAATTTGGGGTTGGAGGTGTTCTCCAATGCTAGCCGAGGTAAGTAGGACACCTTGCGGGCTATGGGTTTTGACGACGATCACATCTCTGATTCACGCAGCTTGGAGTTTGAGGGCAAATTCCGGTCGGTCACCGGCGGGTGCGGCATGGATGTGGTGCTGGACTCACTAGCAGGCGATTTCGTGGATGCTTCGTTGCGCCTTGTTGCCCTCGGTGGGGTGTTCTTGGAGATGGGCAAGATTGATATCCGCGATCCCGATGTCATCGCCCAGGCATACCCGGGTGTGCGTTACCGCGCTTTCGATCTCTCCGAGCCAGGCCGTTCTCGGATGCACCAATACATGCTTGAGTTAGCCGCACTATTTGATGCCGGGGTGCTGCGACCGTTGCCGGTAAAGACGTTTGACGTGCGACGTGCGCCCGCCGCGTTGCGATATTTGAGTCAGGCGCGCCATGTCGGCAAGGTCGTAATAGATGATGCCGGATGCGTGGGCGGCAGGCACCGTATTGATCACTGGTGGTACCGGAATGGCAGGTTCGGCGTTGGCTCGTCACGTGGTGGCCCGCCATGGGGCACGTAATCTGCTGCTGGTGAGTCGGCGTGGTCCAGATGCCCCGGGCCGCTGTGGAGTTGATGGCCGAGCTTGCTGCGACCGGTGTAGAGGTCCAGGTGGTGGCCTGTGATGTTGCGGATCGGACAGCCTTGGCCAAGGTGATTGCCGATATCAGAGTGCAGCGGCCGCTGTCGGCAGTGATCCACGCAGCCGGAATGCTCGACGATGCGGTGATTTCCTCGTTGACGCCGGAGCGGATGGATGCAGTGTTGCGGGCTAAGGTGGATGCGGCCTGGAACCTGAATGAGTTGACCCGCAACTTGGATGTGTCGGCGTTTGTCATGTTCTCGTCGATGGCCGGGCTGGTGGGTTCGTCGGGTCAAGGCAATTATGCGGCGACTAACTCGTTCCTTGATGGGTTGGCTGTGCATCGGCGGGCACAGGGATTGCCGGCGATGTCACTGGGATGGGATCTGTGGGATCCGGCCAACGCGATGACTGGGGAACTAGGCGTCGCCGACCGGGCCCGCTTCGGTAGGGACGGTATTGTGGCGATGTCCTCGGATCAGGAGCTGGAATTGATGGATACCGCATTGATTGTCGACCAACCGTTCCTGCTTTCTGCCTACATCGACTTTGCTGCGTTGCGGGCAAAGTTCGATGGGGGCACGCTGGCTCCGATGTTCGTCGACTTAATCAGCGTGCCGAACCGGCGTCAGGTCAACGACTCACTGGCCACCATGAAATCGAAATCGGCTTTGGCGAAACAGTTGCACCGGCTTCCCGAAGACGAACAACACGCCGTTCTGGTGGACCTGGTGCGATCCCACATCGCCACCGTGCTCGGTAATACTATGTTCGAAGCAGTCGACCCGAACAAGGCTTTCCAGGAGTTGGACTTCGACTCGCTGACGGCGGTCGAAATGCGCAACCGACTCAAAACCGCTACCGGTCTATCGCTTTCACCCACACTCATCTTCGACTATCCGAACTCGGCCGCGCTGGTCGGCTACATCCGAACCGAACTTGTCGGTGTCGTGCAGTAAGGCATCCCGGCCGCGGTGCCCGGGGAAGCCGAAATCTAGCGGGTCGTGGCAGCCATTCCTGTCAAGTGTCTTCGGCAGTCGGTCATGTTGGACCTGTTGCTCGGGTTGGCAAATGAAGCTGAGGGCACGGCGATGATGGCGGCCGGCGAGCAGACTACGGAGAAAACATCGCGGACATGGACCTCGATGATCTAGTTAACGCTGCGTTCATGAACGACGACTAGGCATGAGTTAGGAGGCAGCAGTGAGAATCACGGTCACCGGGACAAGTGGATTACTTGGCCGCAGCCTCGCTGCCAAACTGTTCAGCCAGGGCCACAATGTCGTCGGAATCGCCCGCCATCGTCCCGAAAGCTAGCCGAGTGCAGCTGATTTAGTCGCAGTGGACATTCGAGACACTGCTGCCGTACGCTGCGCTGTCATGGGCGCTGAGGTCGTAGCTCACTGCGCCTGGACACGGGTGCCTACAGGACCAGGTCAATATAGAGGGTGTACCCAACGTCCTGGACGCGATGACCATATACCGGCGCCAGAAGCATCGTTTTCGCTTCCTCAGCACACTTGTACAGTGCGGCAACGACGCCAGCAACCGAGGGACGATGCTATGACGTCGGCCACTATTGATGGCCTTCACAAGGCCCACGTTGAGAAAATGTTGGCCAATTCTGGAATGCAGTGGTTCGCGATTCGATCCGCGCTAGTCGTCGGCCGAGGAGTAGACAACTGGGTATGCCGGGCGCTGGCCTTGCTCGTGCTTCCCGACATCAGCGCCGATCGTGCCCTGCAGGTTATCCACACCGACGACGCGCTTCGGTTGTTCATCCACGCAATCATGGATACTGAGATCAATAGTAGTCCAGTCAATCTTGCGGCGCCAGGCGAGACGACGTTTCGTCAGATTGCCGCCAGACTCGGGCTGCCGATCGTGCAGCTGGGCTCACGGTTGGCGGTGCTACGACGCCTCGGCCTTTTGGCCGAACTAGACTTTTTGCAAAGTGCGCCATGGATAGATACCTCACGGCTGCGCGATGAGTGGGGATTCGTGCCGGTCTGGAACGTCGATGAATGCATCGACGACTTCGCACTGGCGGTCCGCGGTCGGTTTTCGTTGGGTGGGCGGTTGATGTCAGTTCCCTGACTGCTGGCCAATATTCAGCACTTGCCTGCCGTCGATTTGCCGTCTGAAGATGAAGTGGTACCTAAATTCGCTGGACCAGAAGGAAGTAACGGCGAATTCGACACCCCAATCGACCCGCGTTTCCCTACTTTCCTGGCCACAAATTTGTCGGAGGCGCTGCCTGGTCCGTTCTCGCCGTCGTCTTCATCGGTGACTGTGCGGGGCCTGCGCGCCGGGGGTGTGGGCATCGCCAAGCGGTTGCGGCCCGGCGGGGTGATTCAGCGCGAAATCTCCATGCGCACCGTCGCGGTATTTGCCCACAGACTGTACGGAGGCATCACGTCGGGACATGTTATGGCACGAAACCGTGCCGTTCGTGAAACCTGCAACCATTGTAAGCAATAGTGGATTCTTTGGTCCCAGCATGAGCTCCCTACCGATCTTTGGTAAGCAACGTCCGCCGTCGGAATCCTGCCCCGTCCACAGGAAAACTACGCATTCTCCGCAACATGGGGGTGTTCGGTGTCAACCTCGTTGGCCTAAGCGCCGGTTCATCCCAAGACACCAGCACTTACATCGAAGATATCGATCATCTGGAACATCTTGCCGGCGTTGATGTCAACCAACTCGACGATCGCCGGCTGCTAAGTCTGATCTTTTTGGCGCGTGATCATGTCATGCACGGCTGGGTGTTGGCGTCGGGGTGATTCATGTTGTGCGCCGCGTTCAACGTGTTGTTGCGCGGTCTGTGTGGGCGAGAGACCGCACCTCCGGCTGGGCCAGGATTGGTCAGTGCGCGATCGGTGGAGGCGGTGCAACGACTGGTCCGCGCGGCGTGGCTCGACCCGAACGTGACACGCCTGCTGGCCGAACCGGGGGAGCGCCTTGACAAGCTGGCAATCGAAGCGCCAGAGTTTCATTCCGCCGTGCTAGCTGAGCTAGCATTGATCGAGCATCGAGGTCCAGCCGAAGTCGAGATGCTGTCAACCAGTTACGCTGATAATCCCGAGTTACTAGTCCGGATGGTGGCCAAGGCGTTAAGCGCTCCTCTTGCGCCGTCGCCCCAGCATCCGCGGATTCCACGGCAGGCCATGCCTGTTGCGCTGTTAGCCGCCCGCCAACTGCGCGACCGGGAAGTTCGCCGCGACAGGGTGGTGCGCGTCATCTGGGTGCTGCGCGGTCTACTGCGTGAGTATGGGCGCCGGCTGACCGATGCCGGTGTTTTCGACACCGCCGATAATGTGTTCTATCTGTTGGTCGACGAGCTCGACGAACTTGACCGACTCCCGGTGGACGTTTCGGGACTGACCACCCGACGCCGAGCTGAACACCACAGGTTGGCAGCCATCATCCCGCCGACGGTATTCAGCGGCACATGGCAGCCGTTGACCACGTCGTCGAGCGTGTTGGGTGCCGGGGGCATCCTGCGCGGTGTCGGAGTCTGCGGCGGGCGGGCAGCTTTGAATGACAGTATAGAACGCTAGGATGCTCGCGTGGGCTCGGAAGTTGTCGATTCCTGCGGGGCCCTAGGACCGAGACACCTGTATTTGGGAACGTGGCTCAGTTGAGAGGTCGGTCGATCAGATTAATTCCGGTTAAGACAGCAGCACCTATGGGCAGCCTGTGTGGTTTGTGGCTGACGCATGACGATTATAAGTCAATTCTACCTTAGGCCGGGAACTTTTGAGTATCACATCGATCAAACTGTGTGTCACGAGCTTGGGCATATAGTGTTGGGACATGGTTGTTCCCGACAGTTCGATGACGGCAAGGAGTGTAAAAGTGAGCTATATCATAAATTCCTGCCCAATCTGGATTCGGTGACCGTGCACGCCGTACTGGGGCGTGCGGACTAAGCCCTCAATCAAGAACGTGACGCTGAAATGCTTTGTGACTATGCTGATGATCGTGGCCGAAGTCTTCACTAGGGCACTCGGTGGTGCGTAGCTTTTTTCGCCCTCGATGATCATCATTGTACTTGAGGTATAGTCTGGTCTTTTATCATTATTTATGGCGATTGTTCTTGCTGTACGTTACAACTGGGCTAATACTGAGCCAGTTGAGACATATCTCAAAAATATACTAGTGCTAATTTTGTCTCTCCGCTGTTTAGCAAGCGGGTTGTGGAAAGACTACTCTCGGGCAGTGTGCTGCTGAGTGTGAGGGCAGCACAACAGCTATCTTTGGTTGTGTTTATCTTTGTGGCTAACGAGTTCATGGATTTCGTGTCTTTGTGGTTGACGCGCTCACTAAGTGAAACGCATCGCCGTCGCCATCATCATTGTATAGCGGTCACTATCTTATTTGTTGACTTTCTCGTCTCAGCTACCTAAGCCAGAGTTGTAAGGATGCTTTTTGGCGGTTGCAGATGAATAGGACAGTGTATTGGTTTTTGGGTTATTGACGGTAATTCTTGTGGTGCTATCCGCACAAGTATTTCAGATGTGTATCAAAGAAATAGGACGACTCGATGTGAAACGTTGTGAACGGGCTGGTGGCGACAGTTATACATGCTCTTTTTTGGCTGTCGGCTCTATGACATTGCAAGCGGTTTTGGTGTCGTTGTTTGAGCAACTTGGATGGATTAATGTAGTTAATTTACGGTTCAGTAGCTATGGGTTCATTATGTTCGGAGCTACGGCAGCTGGTATCTGCTTGATTGTCATCCCGTGCGTGCCGAATTTAATCGGCTATTATTGACTCTCTCAGGATAGTCAAGAAGATCGTAACTTTTTTATGGCTTCGCTTAGCGAAAGCATGATCACCGCAGTTCCGGAAATTTTTTAACTGGTCGACCGGGATCTAAGTCAGTGAAAAACAATGCTGGAGCTCTATCAGGGCACCGTCCAAATACGCGGATGCGCTTATGCAATTCGACTGTATTTCTGCGATATTGACCCGGCCGAGTTGATCGATTTGTTTAATAGATACACTGTTACTTTAGATCAGCGCAAGGAAACTGCGCTGACCCTCCAGTTTGCCTACGCGGCGCGCGCCAAACTGGCTGGCGCCCAAGTGGGCACTCTAGACACCTCGTTTTTTATCCTCATATAGACTACTCTTGAAGCAGAAGAGGCCGAATTGTTAAAGCTATCCAGATGGTGGCCATACGTAGAGGCCGTCGCTGCAAATAGAATTACATATATACTGTCCAGTTATAGTGGGCGACGGCATCCGCAGCCAAACATCAAGTCGTTGACATCGGTGGTGTGACATGTTACGTAGTCGGTGTTGTAACGACGACAGTCGACTAAGCAGCCGAATGTTTTGCTGATACTTTCGAGTGGCGGCACGGATCGTAGGCAGCCGAACGGCTTGATCCCGGTGTTGCTCAACTGGGCAGCTGAATGATGTGTTTAGTTGACAAAGAGCAGTCCGGATTGATTGGTAAGGCAAACGCTAGTCACCGAATAACAACGAGTCCCCGTTGACCAATTCGGGGCTGTTGTCGTTGATGAACGGACTTGGATCGCCAGGAAGGTGGCCCCGACCTGCAAATTCGTTTCGTTGCAGGCGGCCCAAACGGCTTTCTATTCGTCGTGAGCTGTTTCGAGCCGGGGCAGGAGATTGGGTCAGATTGACCAATCAGGTCAGCGTGCCGGTGTGTTTGGAATCGGTCATGCAGAAACAGCCTTAGCCGTCAAGGCGATGTCACTATCGAGCCACTATCGAGCGGAGCGATGACACCGTCGCACGTCGCGTTGTGATAATAGCCCGGATCGGCTAGATGGCCGGCCTTAGTCCAGGCCATGACATCGGAGATCGCTGCCTCGGCGGTCGGTGCGGTTGGCACTGCCTAAGGTGTGCTTACTGTCGGGGGTGTTGGTTGTCGCTGAAGTCCTGTATGGGTGGAATAGGTACTGCGCGCGTATTATGTTTCGCGTATTATGTTCGTAGTGTTGGCTACCGTCGGATTATGCACATGAGGGCACCATCCGCACCTGCACCGTCGAAAGCTTCACTCGCGACGGTGTGTACCGCTGGCGCTCCATCCCGTATTCCCGGCAGCCGCTGGGGCACCTGCGATTCCGGGCACCGCAACCCGCCTAGCCCTGTTCGGGGTGCTGAGCTGTCACAGCTTTACCAGCTGTGTACCCCAGCAGCGTCGCCATACCATGGTAGGTATCAGGTAAGTACCAGCACGATGGGCGAGGACTGCCTCCCATGCAACTTTGTCACGCCCTAAGTCGCCAGTGCGGAACCACTACACCGGTCGTGGTCTGCATCCATGGTGGGCGGGTACATCTTGGGCAGCTTGGCAACCCCACTCTACTACGGCGCTGCATTGGCGCGCCGGGGTTGGGGGTACGTTTCCAGTCAGCTACCGGCTCGACGTACTGGGATGTCTGGACCGGATATCACCATTGACAGCAACTTGTATTTGCACGATCTGGTGCTGGCGTTGCCATCGATGAGAGACCATATTGTGGAGTTCGACGACGACCCAGTCCGTGTCACCATTTTCGGTGAAAGCGAAGCGTGTATAATATAGCCAACACTGTTTGCGGTGCCTGCCGCCAAAGGCCTGTTTAATCGGGCGATTTCGGCAAGCCTGGTGTTGGGAATGGTGCGGTCGGAAGAGCTTGTCGACGAGTTCGCGATGTGTTTTGCCAAAGTTACTTTAGTGTGCGTGCACCGGATGCCGGTGCCGTGCTAATGAAGGCATCCCCGGCCCATCTGGTGGCAACACAGCAATTTCTGATCGAGCAAGATCATGCGAAAAATGCTGGACTCCATCACCAGATTGGTCCCGTCGTTGGCGACGATTGTCTGCCGATGAATCCGGCCTAGGCGATGCGGGCCGGTCATGTGCGTTAGGTGCCGCTAATTGTTGGCACCGACACCGAAGAGGGCCGGCTGTTCACCAGGTTCCTCAAGATGTTGCCGACGGAGGAAACGATGATCGGAGAGTTTACTAGCCAACATTGAATTGGCTGCTTGTGAACGTATTACCGTCGCCTATCCAGGCTACCCGAAGCAATCGTTCTGCATACAGCTGGATGGTTACTTTGTCTTTAGCTCGGCGTTCTGGCAGATCGCCGAGGCGCAGGGCAACTTATCGCTGGCATGCTGCCCTCCGTGGCTCGCGTAACAGATGCGGGTGCTCTTCCTTAACGCTGATTTTTCGCACCCGCCGGCAAAAATAGTGTCACGATGACCGACGGGGAACCGCTCAACGACGACGATCGGCATTTCTGGCTGGTGAAGGGCGGCGAATGGCTGGCTAGCTGCCATTACGGCGCAATGGTGAGTTGTTCAGCGCTCAAACGAACGTATCGCAACCAGGTGCATGCGCACTGTCCGCATATTGAGTGACTTGTATCTCAGCGCATCACTGGACCTCATCAGCCGTCGACTAGCCGCTCAGTCCTGCCATTTCATACCGGCCGCCCTGTTGCGCTTGTAATTCGACACTTTAGAATCGCTTGGCGACGACTAACCTGGCCATCAATGTAGATATCGACTAGCACGGCCAGGATGTCGCTGCCATCGTCGATACTTTCGTCACTTTCCTGGCCAGGCTCGGCAGTGCGGCAGAACCCGTAGACAGCGCGACAATGTACTAAACCGTTGGTCGTGTTGCAGGTTTATCTTCGCCTGTTACGTTGTCATCGGCGGCTTCCTAGCGGTGTATTGATGGCGCGCGGATCTAGCTGCACATGCCGGTGGTGGTTGAGAGTAAAATTGTCATAGCCGCCAATCGTGTTTATTGCCCGTTGACTTGCTTTGAATGGTTGGGGCGCGGGTCGCAGTGTTGGCCGCTGCCGCCGGACGGATTCATCGCCCATTTTCTATCTTGATATTAAGTAAGGAACTGGCACAGCAGACCAAGTCGCCAGCGATAAACCTGATCAGTGATTACCAGCAGCGCTTGCATGTGACTACAACTGCTGACCCGTCTACCAACGCTAGTCTAGCGTAGTGTCGGCTGGCTTGCCGTGCGGACGGGCGGCCTGAGGTCAGTGGCGTGCTCTTTTAGATGGCGCTGATGGGCATTTCGCGGCCACTTTCGGCGCCGACCGGCAGGGTTATGTGCGATCTTTTCGCAAGTATCCGCGTCGGGCAACCGGTGGTCAAATCCCGGCACCGCTGGAGACACCATTTACGAGATCCGCTTAGTCGCCCGGCGGCCGCACCGTCCCTAGGACGGCTTGTCTGCGGTGCGGTCACAAGTCCGCCCAAAAAGCTAAGGTCGGCCAGAAGCTCCCGGCTTTTCTACGCTTTGCGTACTGGATCGTATTTATTCCAGAACGTGTGCACTCCCAGGCTGGCCGTTAACATGGTGCACGTAAGCGCGGTGGAGGTGAGACGGGGCAGCTAACCGGTGGCCGGCAGAGACTGCCCCCGATCTGAATCAGTCGCATTGATCTGAGTGAACGTTTCGGCGTCGTCCGGAACACTGCTGCCAACGGGATCCGGCAGTACCTGCAGACCGCCTACTGCGGGCACTGCCACTGCCGACTTGTGATTGAGCAGCGATTCGACTATTTAGCCTATAAACATCACCGACAACAGGGGTCGTGCAGATTCTGCGCATAAACATGGTCGTTGGGTTATCCGGCTGGCCGGCAAACAAACCGCGTGCTATATCAACAGCAGTTTGCGACGGCAGTTTACTGCGACGGCGGATATGGTGGACCGGATGCGAACGTTGATCATTGTCGACGTGCAGGACGGTTTCTGCACGGGTGCATCGGTGCCAGCGGCCGGCGGCGCGGATACGCTACCCCACGCGATTAACGCTTACCCGGCCCAGCAGGCCAGCTATCAGATACCTCGTGGCCACCACATAAACCTTGGGAACCATTTCTCTGACACACAGGATATACACCACGTATCGTCCCGGCTGCCGGACTGCGTGGCGGGAAGCTCCGGTGCCGACGTTTCATCTTGATCTCGACACGAGCCCGGTTTAGGTGATCTTCCGTAAGGGTGCTTACAGCGGTTTCGAGAGTGTCGACTAGATGGAGACATTGCTGCTTGACTGGTTGTTGCTGCACGAGGTGAACGAGGTTGATATGGGGGTCGGCGTTGCCACCGACTTCTGCGTGTCCAGAACCGACCAAGGCCCGGCCCGGGTGGGCTTTGTGACGCTGATATTGCTAGACCTGTTAGTGGGGTCCAACGCGTCGTCGACCATGAGGGCACTCAACGAGATGAGCAATACCGGCGTCACCTTAGGCTTGAATTCCTGATGGCGGCACCGAGCCGCGACGAACTACTGGCCGCGGTGGAACCGGTCGACGCAGGCGACCGGTTCCACGAACGTATCGGATGGGTTGAACTATTGACCAGCGACGGCCGAATCGAAGATCAGTGAACTGGCAGCCGCATGTAGGGCACGCACAAATCGACCGCTTTTACGGTACCTTCATCGGGCCACGCGACATCAAATTCCATCATGATTGGGTAGCGTCATTGTGCGTTATCTCGAACTCGACATAGCGATGTCGTAAGCTGTGATAATAGTATATTTCCACTTTTTGCCCTATAACCTTCGAAAAGCTAGCGGCGAATGGGCGATTGTCGTGCTGCGGGCCTACGGGGAATTGCCGGTGATTATGCTACAGTCCCCTGTTTAACCAGGTTGCGAGCGGTATCATCCGCCCTCTAATTGCCCTGAGGGCTATTGGACAGTCAGGGATCGCATGCTACTGCGCGTTTTCATTCGGTGCTTTTTAGGGTTTAGGGCCGGAACACACCACAGGAAGTTGGTGGCAACCTTCCTGCACTCGGTTGCACAACGTGAAACATCGGCCACCTGTCGTGCGTTGTCATTTACTGCTGCAATAACTTTGGTCGACAACGATCCTCTTGATGTTGTTGAACTCGTCGAACGACTCAACGGGGCCAAAATGAACAGTGCCGGATCTACCGTTGCTATCTCGCTGGCCGTTCATGAGCGCGGTCTCATGTTCGCCGACGTGGTCTGGTGAGGCAACGAGATCAACCGGTTCGGTCCTTCCCGCTCTGGTGCGGCGTTGTCCAGTGCAAAACCATCAGCGCCAGATTATTCGGTCGACAGCAACAAGTAACAGCCCGGAAAGCCGATATTGTAAAGGACGAGGATCCGGAGGTGCGCTACGACTGCGCCGACCGAGAACAGCACCAGGCCGGCCGCCGCCGTAATTTCGGGGACAGACAGCCCTAAGAGACCGATAACCAACCAGATAACTTCGGCCAGTTTCACAGCTTCCAGTGTCGGTAGCCACGACCACGACACACCAACCTCGGTCGAATGCGCCAGCACGAATTTGGCGGGTATGAAGTTGGTTACAGCGATTCCCGCAGTGGCCATCGCTGTGCTTACCGTGACCATGATGTATGCGGTGTTCATAAGTCCAACCCGTGCAACGAGCCTCATGGCCGCAGTGTGCTATGCGGAACATGATAGATAGTGTCATGATGCTGGTCTCCTTTTGTGACACAAAGTTCAAACGTGTGCGGTCATCTACTTGACGGCTCTTGCGTAGGGAAGGTGACCGCTATGAGTGGGCCAGAAAATTTTGTCGATCTTAATGGTATTTGGCGTAGCGGTTTGACAAAGAGCGAAGACACTTTCCAGTCGCGTTTTAGCTGCTTGGCTCGGTAGCCAATGCTGATGACGCTCTAAAATGGTGCTGGCTGAAGGCCAGCAGCTCGGATTTCTGCACCGTGGACAACTTCACCGGCTGGTTCACGGTGGTTACCGTGCATGAGTCTTTCGACCAGCTTCCAGTACGTAAGCGACGAGTAAAGTGACCGCTGGTCGACTCCAACGAATTAGACCAGCTAGTGCAAACCATCTCCGCGCTGGCCGACGAAGACGCGCTGCTGAAGAACGCAGTCAGCAGCGCGTTATTGGCCATTTTGGACTGGCTTCCATCCGCACAACGTGTTGCGTTGGTGCTTCACAACGTGTTTGCTGTGTCGTTCGAGACGATTGCCGACCTGTTGAAGCGATCACCGGAAACCGTCAAGAAACTCACCAGCTGGGGCTGGGTTCGTGGGCGGCTGCATAGCGACCCTGGCCCGCCCAACTCCGCTGTGTGGCTAAGCGCCCCGAGAGCGTGGAGGCGTTTCTGGAAGCGTCCTGCGACGGTGATATCGCCACGTTGTTGGATCTGCGGGCACCCGAGGTGGTGCGGACAGTCAATCGCGTGCTGGTTCCCGTCGGGGTGCTGACCGAGATGCGTGGAGCCAAGGAAGTCGCCGACGAGACCCGTCGATTCGCACGACGTGCGCAATCCGTTGCCGTCTTGATCATCGATGGAATCCTGGGTTAGCGTGAGCACGCCGTGCGGTCGCGTGTATGCATTGTTTCAGATCGGCGTCGGTGACCACAATGGCATCCATGAGATCCACATTAAACAGCGAACCTGATCGCGTGCGTCGGGTTGTTCTTACAGTGCCGCGTAGGTTGTCTCGGGTGCACCACGTGCTGATAAGGTGCCAAGGAGATCGGACACAGCCGCAGGGTCGGTCGGCAAGGCTCCGAGGTCGGAAGTGCTATGCACGGTAAACTGTTCGGGCGGCGAAGCCTGTTGCGGGGTGCCGGTGCGCTCACCGCGGCGGCACTGGCACCCGGGGCTGTTGGTTGTAGTTCCGACGACGATGCGTTGACCTTCTTTTTCGCCGCCAATCCGGAGGAGACCAATGCCCGAATGCGCATCGTCGGCGAATTTCAGCGCGACCATCCCGACATTAAAGTGCGGGCGGTGTTGTCCGGGCCGGGTGTTATGCAGCAGTTATCGACGTTTTGCGCTGGCGGTAAATGCCCGGATGTGTTGATGGCGTGGGATTTGACCTATGCCGAACTGGCGGACCGGGGAGTTTTGCTGGATCTCAACACGTTGTTAGGACAGGATAAGGCGTTTGCTGCGGAGCTGAAGTCCGACAGTATCGAGCCGCTGTATGAGACCTTCACATTCAACGGAGGCCAGTACGCCTTTCCCGAACAATGGTCTGGAAACTACTTGTTTTACAACAAACAGCTGTTCACAAACGCTGGCGTGCAGCCGCCGCCCTGCACCTGGGAACAGCCATGGAGTTTCACCGAATTCCTGGACACCGCCCGCGCTCTCACTAAGCGGGATTCATCGGGACGGGTCACGCAGTGGGGCTTTGTCAACACCTGGCTCTCGTACTACACGGCTGGATTGTTCGCCCTCAACAACGGAGTACCTTGGTCCAACCCGCGGATGAACCCGACTCATCTCAATTTCGATGACGACGCGTTTATCGAGGCGGTGCAGTTCTATTGCGATCTGACCAACAAATACCAGGTGGCTCCCGACGCATCCGAGCAACAATGGATGGCTACGGCCGATTTGTTCTCGTTGGGCAAGGCAGCGATTGCGCTGGGTGGGCATTGGCGCTACCAAACATTCATGCGAGCCGAGGGGCTGGATTTCGATGTTACGTCACTGCCTATCGGGCCTTCGGCGGGCACAGTGCCCGCCACGAGATCCGGCGCCTGCTCCGATATCGGTGCCACTGGACTGGCTATCGCTGCCAGCAGTTCACGCAAGGAACAGGCATGGGAGTTCGTGAAATTCGCGACCGGCCCCGCCGGTCAAGCGTTGATCGGTGAATCCTGTCTCTTTGTCCCAGTCCTGCAATCCGCGATCTATTCTACGGGATTCGCCAAAGCTCATAATAGAGTGGCTAACCTCGCCGTACTCACTGGGGGGCCAGTCCATTCAGCGGGCCTGCCGATCACACCAGCGTGGGAAAAGATCAACGCCTTGATGGATCGTAACTTCGGACCTGTGCTGCGAGGAGTCCGGCCGGCGACATCGCTGGCCGGACTCGCACGCGCTGTCGACGAGGTGTTGAATAGTCCATGACATCGGTCGAGACCACAGCGGTACCCGAGCCTAGTATCGCTAAAAACCACGCCAGCTTGCCGCCTTCGCGCCGGCGCGCGTGGGCCGGTCGCATGTTCATCGCACCTAATCTGGCTTCGGTCTCAGTCTTTATGCTGTTTCCGCTCGGATTCTCGCTGTATATGAGCTTTCAGAAGTGGGACATGTTCACCCCGCCGGTGTTCGTGGGTCTGGCGAATTTCCAAAATCTCTTCACTTCAGATCCGCTGTTTCTCATCGCGCTGTGCAACAGTGTGGTTTTCACTGTTGGGACGGTCATACCGACCGTCCTGATCAGTCTGGTAGTTGCCGGTGTGCTTAACCAGAAAGTCAAGGGAATCGGGATCTTTCGAACGATTGTCTTCTTGCCACTGGCCATTTCCTCAGTGGTGATGGCGGTCGTTTGGCAGTTCATCTTCAATACCCATAACGGGCTGCTCAACATCATGCTCGGCTGGATTGGCATCGGCCCAATTCCCTGGTTGGTGAACCCTGGATGGGCGATGGCCTCGCTTTGCATTGTCAGCGTTTGGCGGAGCGTGCCGTTTGCCACCGTCGTCTTGTTGGCAGCGATGCAGGAGGTTCCCAAGACAGTTTACGAGGCGGCCAAAATTGATGGTGCAGGCGAGATAAGACAATTCATATCCATCACTGTGCCTTTTATCCGCGGGGCAATCTCGTTTGTGGTGGTCATTTCGTTCATTCACGCGTTTCAGACATTTGACCTGGTGTACGTGCTTAATGGCCCAAACGGCGGTCCAGAATTGGCGACCTATGTGTTAGGCATCATGTTGTTCCAGCACGCGTTTTCGTTCCTAGAATTCGGTTATGCGTCGGCGCTGGCGTTGGTGACGTTCGCAATCTTGTTGGTGTTAATCGTGTTGCAGTTGCTGCTGAACCGACGGCATTCGTGGGAGGTTTCTGGTGGGCTTAGCTGAGCGACTCAACCATATAGTTAAGCGCAGTGTCTTGCGTGCGGTGGTCGTTTACATAGCGCTGACCGGCATCGCGTGGTGCGCCCTGTTCCCCATTGTCTGGGCGTTGTCAGGCTCGTTGAAGAAGGAAGGCGAGATACGCGAACCCACGCTCTTGCCAGCCCATCCGCAATGGTCTAACTACACCGAGGTGTTTGATCTGATACCCTTCTGGCGAATGTTTTTCAATACCGTGTTGTATGCTGGATACGTCACAGTCGGCCAGGTTTTCTTCTGCTCACTGGCTGGATATGCGTTTGCACGACTACAATTTCGCGGGCGCGATGCGTTGTTCGTTTTATACCTGGGCACGTTGATGATGCCACTAACTGTAACAATTATACCACAGTTCATCCTGATGCGAGTCCTGGGATGGACTGACACGCCGTGGGCGATGATCGTGCCAGGCTTGTTCGGGAGTGCGTTCGGCACCTACCTCATGCGGCAGTTCTTCCGGACACTGCCGAGCGATCTCGAGGAAGCCGCAATCCTGGACGGCTGCTCGCCATGGCAGATCTATTGGCGGGTCTTGTTGCCTCACGCCAAGCCCGCAGTGGGGGTACTTGCGGTCCTCACCTGGGTCAACGTATGGAACGACTTTTTGTGGCCGTTGCTGATGATCCAGCGCAACAGCCTAGCCACACTGACGTTGGGCCTAGTCCGGATGCGGGGGGAGTACGGAACCTGCTGGCCGGTGATAATGGCGACCTCGATGCTAATCATACTGCCACTAGTCATCATCTATACGATCGCGCAGCGCGCCTTCGTTCGCGGTATCACCGTCACCAGGATCGGCGGGTAGTCATGGCTTCGGTGACCTTCGAACAAGCGACACGCCAGTTCCCTGACACAGATCGACCAGCCCTGGATCGCCTCGACCTCGACGTCGATGATGGCGAATTTGTGGTTGTGGTAGGGCCATCTGGATGCGGCAAGACCACCTCGCTGCGGATGGTGGCCGGATTAGAAACGCTGGATTCCGGATGTATTCGGATCGGCGACCGCGATGTCACTCACGTCGATCCCAAGGATCGTGACGTCGCGATGGTCTTTCAAAACTATGCCCTTTACCCGCACATGACCGTAGCGCAGAATCTAGGGTTTGCGTTAAAGATCTCTAAAATCTCTAAGGCCGAGATCCACGATCGGATACTCGTCGTTGCGAAACTACTTGATCTGCAACCGTATCTGGATCGCAAACCAAAAGATCTTTCCGGAGGTCAACGTCAGCGGGTAGCGATGGGGCGGGCCATCGTGCGCCGTCCACAGGTGTTCTTGATGGATGAGCCGCTGTCCAATCTCGATGCCAAACTGCGAGCGCAAACTCGTAATCAAATCGCGGAATTGCAGTGTCAACTCGGCACTACCACCGTCTATGTCACCCACGACCAGGTCGAAGCCATGACCATGGGGGACCGTGTCGCGGTACTGTGCTACGGGGTGTTACAACAGTTCGCTACGCCTCGTGAACTTTATCACAAACCCGAGAATGTTTTTGTCGCAGGATTCATAGGGTCTCCCGGAATGAACTTGGTCACCCTCTCGATCGTCGATTCCTCTGTTTTGCTGGGGGATTGGCCGATTCGCATACCGCGTGAAATCGCCAGCGCCGCAAGCGAGGTCATCATCGGCGTCCGTCCCGAACATTTCGAGCTGGGCAGCCTCGGTGTCGAAGTGGAGATCGACATGGTCGAAGAGCTCGGGGCCGATGCTTATCTATATGGCCGAATCGCAGGTGCCAGCAAAGTAACCGACCAACTTGTCGTTGCACGCGTCGACGGCCGAAACCCGCCGGCAAAGGGCAGCCGCGTTCGTCTGTATACAGAACCCGGGAATGTGCATTTCTTCGGCGTTGATGGCCATCGAATTTCTTGAGCACCTCGTTCAGTTAGGACTGAGTAGGACTTAGTCCGCGTGCTGCGCACCAGATAAACTGACATAATAGTGCTATATTTAGTAATTGTGAGTGTTGTGCATGCCGACTTGGTGTGTCAAGGTGGCGGAATTCGCGGGATTGGCTTGGTCGGAGCGGTAGACGCACTGGCCACGGCAGGTTACCGATTTCCTCGTGTGGCGGGGACTAGCGCGGGCGCGCTTGTTGCATCGTTGATCGCCGCCTTGCAGACCGCTGGTGAGCCGCTGACTCGGCTTGCTGAAGTGATGCGCACCATCGACTATCGGAAATTCTTTGACCGTAGTTTGATTGGGCGGGTGCCTTTAATAGGTGGCGGGCTGTCGCTACTAGTGTCGGATGGAGTCTACCAAGGGGCCTATCTCGAAGAGTGGCTAACCAGTTTGCTCGGCGACTTAGGCGTGTATACCTTCGGTGACTTACGTACCGGTGAGGAGCCCGAACAGTTTGCCTGGTCGCTGGTCGTGACTGCCAGTGATTTGTCGCGACGTCGATTGGTGCGCATCCCGTGGGACCTTGATGCCTACGGCATCAACCCGGACGACTTCTCAGTGGCACGCGCAGTACACGCTTCGTCGGCGATTCCGTATGTGTTCGAACCGGTTCAGGTGGCTGGCGCGACCTGGGTCGACGGCGGATTGTTGTCAACTTTTCCGGTGGAGTTATTCGACCGGTCTGACGGTGATGCGCGATGGCCGACATTCGGGATTCGACTGTCGGCTCGTCCTGGCATTCCGCCTACCCATCCGGTGCGTGGGCCAGTGTCGTTGGGAATCGCTGCTATTGAGACCTTGGTGAGTAACCAGGACAATGCATACATCGACGATTCATGTACCATGTTACGTACTATCTTTGTGCCTGCAGACGAGGTGAGTCCGATCGACTTCAACATCACCGTCGAGCAGCGGCAAGCGCTCTATCAAAGCGGATTACAGGCGGGTCAACAGTTTTTGAAGACGTGGAATTACACTGAATATCTGACGGCTTGTGGCCGCCCGGTTACGCGGTCGGCTGGCTTGTAAAAAATCCCCCGCGGAGTAGTAAGCAGTTCTGGGCTACGCAACGGCGCATTGCGAAGATGATGGCGCACAAGGTTTCCTAGGTATTGTGCCGGGTGGCTGATTCGTCATGGAACAGACGTCCTTGTCGAGGTCGATGCCGACTCCGCTCGATTGAGCACATAGTGGAGCTGAGTGCGGGCTTGGGGGATGTCGTGCTTGGCTCTGTTGGCGCTGTAGTCCGAGTCGAATAGGGTCGTATCGACCTCGAAGAACGGCACCGGGCACACCTGTGGCTTTTCGCTAACTGGGGTTTTCTGCTTGAGGGTTGTCCGGTGATTCCCGACCGCGCTACGCCGGTTACCGCGGGCCGGACAGGCTATGGTTCGGTCACGGTGTTGGATGCCCGTGCCAGTCGAATCTATGTTGCGGGCCGTCACGACACCGAACTCATTGCGCAGGTGTGTGTGTCGGGGGGCGATCTGCGAAGTGAAGATGTCGTTGTTGAGCACCTCGGTGGCATGAGACGGGCTTGTGAATATGAATATTGTGCCAGTGCGCCGGACTGGGCCGGCACACTGGCCGGCGTTCTCGTGGACCACCTAGTGGCCCAGAGTCGAAGGGGGCGCGGATCGCCGATGCGGTGCGCCGGGGACCAGGCGGTCCTAACACCTTCGTCGTCGGTCCCCGTATGTTTGTCGATATCTGGCAGGTCGTGAAGTCGCAGCGACTGGTCCTGACGGCTTGGTCCAACGTGCCACGGTATATTTTGAGTGGCAGCACGGCGCATGTCAGGTCCTGTACTTGCTTGCACCATGACCAGGCAAAAAAATCGCCAGTGCTTGGCGGCTGAGTTGTTGGTGCGTGATTGGAACGATCTGGCGCCGGCGCTGATCAGCCGGACTGACGAGCTATCGACTTCGTGACATGACACAGCCGGCCTGACGGTCGGCTAAGAGGTTCCTCTCGTCCTCAAGTACCTGTCGCTGGTGATCTCCCGCAGAAAGTGTTGGGCAGCAAAGGGTATTGGTGCATGATGCGGGACGGGGATCGTGTTGTTGGCAAACATGCAACATATCTATCTATCATATATATGATAGATAGATATGTCTCGCGATAAGGTCATGCCGATAACCCCGATGATCCCAACCGGGTCCAGCGAAGGTCCTCTGTCTGCGTGGTTGAGGACTAAAGCCTCACGACGATGAGTGTGTTGGCTTCTGCCCTTGCTTATTATTGAGGGAGAGAAACAATTCACTGACTGTGGTCAACGTGGTTATTGTCGCCGCCGCAACTTAACCGCCAGTCCCGGACCCGGACTCTTTCGGGATTTGGCTGGAAGAGGAGGACCGCAAGGTCGTGGTACACGTAGCCAAAAAATCGCCGAAGACGCCATGTCGGCGAAACGAAGGGCCATCGTCAAAAGTGAGGTCGTATTTTCGGCTCCAGTGCCGAAGCGCTGGCCGAAATGTCCAGTAAGGCACAAATGATGGTTTTCGGCGGCATTGACCGGGGTACATTAGTCTGGGATTTACTTGGTTCGGCACGCCAATTGCTCGGTCGCCGTCATCCGTAATGAAGGTCTATTGATGCCGAATCTACAGCATGCTCCTGTCCTGTTGGGAATCGACAGTTCACCGGCTTCTGACCTTGCCACGGCTCGCGTTCGACGAAGTGTCGCGTATGGGAATCGATCTGATCGCCTTGCACGCGTGAAGCGACATAACAGTATTTGAACTTCTGGGCTTGGACTGGCCCGGGGTGGTGTCAGCGGCAGAGCGCCATCTCACAGAATGGTTGGCCGGTTGGCAAGAGCGGTATCCGGATTTGACGATGAACCGACTGTTCGTATGCGATCAGCCGGCGTGATAGCTCGTCGAAAAGTCAGAATCCACATAGCTCGTCGTGGTGCGGCAATCGCAAGTGCCGGGTGCCTAACTGCGTCGATCGAGCGAGATTCTGGTAGCCAACGGGCCCGGCCTACTGATGCCGGAACGTGGATTGGCTCCCCGGGCACTGCGCGATATCAACGTCGCCGACGAGGCATTCCGTCTGTCAACGTCTACGGACTGACCTCGCTGCCTGTCGTCAACCTGATTCCGCCTCGTGAGCCGTCATCCGGCTTGCGCCCAAATGTAAAGCACGGTCACGTTCTGTGGCGTGTCTTGTGGGTGTGGTGGCAGTGTTGCGTGTCCATTGCCTGATTGCTCAGTAGATACTCTGCCAGTGCGTGCCGCAGTTGCCGGTGCTGAAGCAATCCGGACAAGCGGTATAGCCCCCGACGCATCGTCTCAGATGGATTAAGCAAATGATAAATATGACATCTGCGTCGGTGTCAGCAACGCAGAATCGCGGTGGTGCAAGCCCTTATAACAACGGGTTTTAGATGGCAAGGGGGCGCAGTTCGACTTTGTCGAAGTGTTTTCCGACACGGATCGTTGGCGTGAGGGATAGGCTATTAGCAGCTCATAGACATGCCTAGTTACCAGGAATTGATAGGTCTTGCCAGGATGAGGTATGACCGGCACCCTTACCCGAATGTTTTCACCCACGTTACCCCCTCGCGAGCATGAGTTCCGGTAGGCGGTCACGATTCTGCGGCTCAACCAGGGAGTAGACGGCCAAGTGGTCTTTGCCTTGATAGAACTCGAGGAGCCAAACAAATTGTACAGGTCACGACTTTCGACGACACCGGCCCGGTATCGGATCGATTCGCGGTCATCGTTTGCTACAACAGCGATGCGAACTGCACATGCAAAGTCCTGGTTCAAAGTACTGTTTTCGTTGTCCGATGACCCAGTCGCGTCGTTGACTATATAGCCGGGGTGCAGGCGAACACGGCGGTTAACGAGTGGCCATAGGATGGGTGAGCTGTTGCGCACCCATCCTGCCGTGGTCGCGGCATCGCACAGATACGGTGTCACCGACATGGACAGCGTGCTCATGGATGTGTCAACTTATAGAGACATCACGATCCCCGAAGTTTACCGTGGCCGTCGGCTCGCCTGGGCGAACATCTGGGTCAAGTCGTCGGGCGACGCCAATCCCTATCACCATCTCACGGAATTGCACTGCGTGATCGATTTAAACACGATGGAACTGCTCGAACTTGAGGAAGGTGAACCACAAAAGCTCATCGGAGGTAGTGGCCGAATAATCTTTCTCGGGACAATCACAAACTCCTGCTCGAATCGATTACTAGGATGCCACTGCAGATCACGCAGCCCAACGATCCGTTGCTCATCATCATCATCAAAAATCAGTCGCAATGGCAAAACTGTTTGTTGCGAGTCAGTTTCAACTATCGCGAGGGGATGATGCTGCATGCTGTCATGTACAACGATCACGGCCGAATACGTTCCGATCGCCCACCGCATATCATTCACCGATATGGGGGTACTGTACCGCGATCACTGGGATGATCACTACCGTCGTACAGCGTTTGACATCGGCGAGTGGGGTCTTGCAAGACAGCAAGGGTGAGTCCTAAACAATCAAAACACACCATTTGCATCCGTGAAAAATTAACGCGGCATTGTGGAAGCACGTCTACCTCGATACCGGCGCGTGCATCCTCTGGATGCGCCGGCACACAGCATCCTTTCACGCCACCGTCACCAACTACGAATACCTGATCTACTGACGCTTCTGTCAGGACAGATAACATCGAATGTGAATTTCCTGAAACAGGTATGATGGTGACCACACATCTGCACGACGGTGAGGAACACTAGTACGGGACGTTGGTAGATCAGCGAACCCGTGCATCATATCATCAGCATTTCCTCACTGTGCGGCTTTATTTCGATATAGACGGTACCGACAACACGGTGTATGTGAGGTGAGACCTCGGTATTCCTGCATCAGCAGCGACACCGGTCTGGACGGCATCAGAACGAGATAGTCGCGGACTCGACGCCGTCCACCGTCCTGGCAGTGGACGTTCCCCCATTCCTCGAGCTCAGACACGACAACCTCATGGACCACGCCCACCTGTTGGCCGGAGTCCATCCGGGCTCCAACGCATAGGTAGGTGATTGCTTCGCGCGCCGCAAGGCTGGCTTCGTCGTCAGGATCACTGTACATCACATCGCTAACCTGAGCCAGCCATAGCAGGGTGGCAGGTGGCTTCCCGCTCAACAAAACCTCCCACAGATACTCTGGTGCCCCAGCCGTACCCAGGTATTGCTCCGATCCCGGTCATCGCCACAGCCTGCTCACGCATGTCCTGTTTCCCTGCGCGTTACTTTGTGCCATCTCGTGGAAAGCTCAATGACACCCTACCTTGGCTACAATGTCCCTCTTTTTGCTCTTCATTTCTCTCGGGTCACGCAATAAGGACACCTAAGGAAGAGAAGAACAGCAACACCAGTGTCAGGTCTGATACAAAACTGTCTACAAGGGCTGGTTATTGCTCTGCTGTGATGCCCTACCTTAGCTTAGTCAAAGGAAACAATACCTTAAAATTATTTTTAGAGTAATCAAGTGTTGGAGACGGTGCGTAGCGTCATGGTCCACAGTGGCGAGTGCTCAGCTGAGTCGACTGCCGACAAAGAACACCGCCATCATGATCTTGTCGCCCAACGGTACCAACGGCTTGTCGACCACAGCCCCAACATGACCTGCGTGCATGAAAGCGGCCGAGTGACCTATCTCAATCCCGTTGGTGTCAAGTGGATGGCCGCACAGTCGCCCGAGCAGATCATCGGGCACCCGCTGATCGAGTTTGTCCACCCCGACTCTATGCCGGCAATGATGTCCCGCATCGCGCCCCTGCGCGAGGTTGGCGACGCATCTCAGCCATCGGAGGCGGTGCTGCTACGCCTCGACGGCACTACGCTTGAGGTCGAAGCGGTATCGGTGCTCACCGTATGGGAAGGAAAACCCGCTTACCAGGTCATCTTTCGCGACCTGACCACTCAGAAAGCCGCGGAAGAAACGCTGCGCTTCCAAGCGGCTTTGGTCAACCACGTCAGTGACGCCATCATCGCCACCACGTCGACCGGCATGGTCACCAGCTGGAACCCGGCCGCGGAGGCCATCTACCGTCGTTCCGCATCAGACGTCCTAGGCATGCCGATCGGTGAAGCTGTAGGCGCGCCGCTGGATCCGGGCGCCATAATCACCGAGGGTGGGGTGCTAAGTACTACCCAGTACGCCTCGGATGGCATGGCTCTGGCCGTGCGGGTGTCTGCGGCCGTGATGGAAAACGGTTTCGTGCTGGTGTGCAGCGATTACACCGCGCTGCTCCGAGTCGAGCGCCGCTTCCAAACTGTCGTCGCATTATTGGAGGAAGGAGTCATCGTCCTGGACGGCGACGGCTACGTCGAATCAGTGAACCCTGCCGCCCTGCGCATTCTTGGCGTCAGTGACCGAAGTGCCCTCGATGACCCCGTCCGGCGGGCAGCAACGCTTCCGATGTACGATGCCCAAGGCCGGCTGCTTGACCACGGTCGGGGGGCTGTGCGCGAGTTTTTGCGGACCGGTACCCCAAAAACTGGCTTCATCGTCGGTATCGATCGTCCTAGCGACGGGACACGGGTTTGGTTGTCAGTCAACAGCCGATCGCTCAATCCCGTCGATCCCGAAGACGCGACGTTGCTGATTTCCTTCACCGACGTCACGGCCGAGCGCCAGGCTAGCCAATACCTGGCCCATCAAGCGGCGCACGACACGCTGACCGGCTTGCCTAACCGCACGTCCATCCTCGCCCGTATCGATGAACAACGTTACTGCGGCGCCCCCGACCAGCTGCTGACAGCGGTGCTGTTCATCGACCTGGACAATTTCAAGGGCATCAACGATTCGCTGGGGCACGACGTTGGCGACGTAGTGCTGCAGACTGCAGCGCAACGATTGCGGGCGGGATTGCGATCACGCGATGTGGTGGGTAGGTTCGGAGGTGACGAGTTCGTCGCTCTGATCCTGGGAAAGATCACCCATACTGAATTGAGCAAAGTCGTAGACAGGATGCACGCGGCACTATCTGAGCCGACCTACGTCGCCGATGCTGTACTCCACCTTCGTGCGAGTATCGGTGTCGTTGCGATCAAAGGCGACGACCCCCGCAACATAGGTCAGATCCTGCGCGACGCCGACACCGCAATGTATCGGGCAAAACTTTCCGGCGAAGGGACCAGCTACTACACTGACACGTTCAACCAACAACCTAGCTGAACGAAGTCGGTAGAGATTATTTAACAACGCCTGATAGCACAATTTGCCATCGTGACCTATTGGCGATACGCAGCCCTCGCCAGCCAGAAAGAGGGGAGTGAAGGGCGGTCGACTGTAGTCCGTGCAGCTCACCAGGGTGGACGGTACGGGCTTTCACCTAACACGCGAATTATTCATTAAACGCAAGGAGGTGTGGCGTCGGATCCCGTGCGTAGCTGCCGAAGTGGTTTCCTTGCCAAGGGGGGCGAGAATTCTCAGCTGGTGTAATTTAATTTGGCCGAGTAACGAGTAAGCGGTAGCGATGCGTGCTTGAGAGGTGCGAGTTCCTCCGTATTGGGTAGCGACGATTCGAGCGAGGAGACCGCCTGGTGGCCACCAACGTTCCCACAGGCCGCCCCGTTAACGACTCCTCGGCGGTCCCAAGCAAATCTTTCAACGTGTCGGCGCCTCGATCAGAAGCCATCGTCGACTTCATACATGCCCGCAGGAGCCGACGTCACAACCGCCACCAAGCCGCCCTCCAGTACCACCGCAGACGACCACCCTCGCCATAGATCGCACCCAGGCGATCATTCATCTGCGGACCCAATACTGGAGAAATTTCCCGCGTTGGAAGCATAAACCATCACATTGAGTACGGTCTCGTCAGTGCAAAAGTAGCGAAACGTCATTGTGGCGCCGAATGTATGGACATCCAGCCGGCTAGTTCCCAACTCGTTTTTTGCCAGAAACCGCCTGTTCCACTGTCAACTTGACGTGTTGAATCAGTAGTTCCCTGGACCCGGCCTTACAAGCAGATTCGTCACAGTGACTTATCCACTCTGAGAGTACCACAAAAAATATAATTTTAGGGGAAGGTGGAATGTTCGGTCAACGGCTATAAGGCCTGTCGACAGCGACATCCTCAAGGATGCACCGAACACCCGAATAATTCATTAAGTGATTGAACTGCACGGCAGCCTTACCGCATACATAAACTGATGTGAGCAGTCTGTTCGGGAGTGAGTAGCCGGCATCGGGGTTTGTGACACCCTCAGATCGGTCAATAGGCACTGGGGGTGCCACCCCTTTTGTCTAATGCCATCCACATTGGCCGTTTGCCGATAAGCAACATTATGTCAAGTAAAGGCTTCGCTTTCATCAGGTGAATCAGGTCAGCCTTTGTCTTGTCCGTTCCAGGTTTAGATGATCATGACAAGCTACGGCGTGCCGCTGGGTGTACAGAGCATGATCAAAACCGGGTAGGGGTAGGGTGAGTTGATGTGATCGATCGTTAACCGTTCGTTTGGGTTGGGTGGGGGTGGGGATCGTGCGTGAGATCACCAGCAAGGGTGGGGCCCGCGTGTTTGCGGGTTGCTTTGGGGGTTGCACTGATTCGACACCAACTATGCTGGCTAAGACGCTCAATCGGGTTACTGAGCTTGTATTGCTTAGCTATGCAGTGAGCAGTGGGCCAGTGGCTTTAAAGGCCGGCAAGGTGAGCGTTGTGGGCAGCTGCGTACGGAGATAGACATGTGTGCTGGCCAAGAAGTACAGTCCCGAACAAATTGTGGGGGTGTTGGCCCAAAACCTATCCCGACCGGCCCGAAAGATGCAGGTGTCCTATAAAACACTTCAACATCGAGTCCAAGCTCAACCAACATGTGCGCACTGGGTGGATGTTCCGCACGCTGAGGGCACAGCACGCTAAAACCGGGCACCACCATTATTCTCTAGGTATGGCCACCACCAGTGCACGTCCCGCGAAAACTACACGACCGTGTGGTGCTCTAACCTCATAGCATTGGGCGGATGATGTAATCATCGGCAAAAATTAGACCCCCAAATCGGCGCCCTGGCCGAACACAAGTAGCGGATTCGTGCAGCTGCTACACCTATCCAAGGACCACAGCACTGATGTGATCACTGCGGCCATGATCAACCACAAGACAACGCCCTACCACAGAATCGCTGTACAACCCCAGCGTGAGACCAAGACCTCGAAACGACTCTCATACCCGCATCACCACGGCATCGATACCGACCTTTGCGACCTGACGCACCGACCCGCCAATACACTGACCCACCACCCTTTACTCCACCCCCACAACAGAACATGCACACAAAGTACAAGTCAACAATCTTGCAGATCCGTCGTGACTTCATTTCCTTTGTGGACAACGACTAGACCGACCTAAAACACTCCGATCAAGGCGGTATCTAGCACACCAACGAGATAATTTCCAGTAGGGCCAACCGACGAGCAAAGCCGGAACCTCACCTCCTCCCCTCGCTAATCTCTACATTGCGTACGGCGGATTTTATCAGCTTGAGTCACGTCACAAGGTGTTCTGGTTGCAAGCCAGGTCAGACTTCGACGGACCCGTGATGCCCAATGACACTTCCTTGTCGTATGTGGGACGCGTAAAAATCTGGTTTACTTATTCTGTGGCGTGTTCCCGGTGATTGAGACCGCGTTCCTTAGTACCGGGGGGACTCGCCACTACAATTTATCAGCGTTGGTAGAGTTCCGCTTAAGCCTGTCGCCTTGGAGACCGGCAGTTCTAGTATCAACTCAACCTAGGCAGTGTTTGATTATGCGGCACCGACCATGGGTGTCACATCCGCGAACTTGATGCCTTCAAGCCCAAGATACTGTGTACGTCGTAGGCAATCGAGTCTGACATTTTGTCAGCCATGCGATTGGCGCAGATTTTGGTGCCCCATCACGATGCTTGTGGGGTCGTCGGCCGAAGGCCAAGAGAAGTCGAGGTTGTGCATCTGCCCGACGAATGGGTTCATCAGTGCTGTCAGCAACCACAATCGCAGTAGCTCGTCACGAGGGTAGCGCCGGCCACAACCAGGATAGTCAGTACAACCAGCGAAGTGAAGGCATTTGCACTTCCTTTTTTTCTTTGCGGTGACGATGTCGTCGGTATGAAGTGTTTAAAGCACGTAAACACAAAGGACAATGACAGATGGAGCTAGGAAAAATTTGTGAAGAGTTGGATACCAATTTGGTTAGCATGGACTCCGGCGTGCGCAGTTTAGGATTTCATAGCCGCGCTCGACGAATCTAGGAAGTCCAGCTTGTGGAGCTAACCTGGATTGTGGGGCTACCCTGCCAAGTATGGCCATCGAGTCCACCATGCCTGCCCTCGGCACTCCAGCTCCGTCGTTCATGCTGTTCGAGCCAGCCTCTGGCGCCATGATCAGCCTCGACGAGCTCACGGGTCGGGCGCTTGTCGTTACGTTTATCTGTAATCACTGTCCATATGTTCAGCACGTCGCTGCTGGGCTTGCCATCCTCGGGCGGGACCTCGCCGATCAAGGCGTCGCGATAGTCGGTATCTCCAGCAATGACGTGATCACTTACCCACAGGACGGACCCGATCAGATGGTCGCCGAGGCCCGTCGCCACGGCTGGACCTTTCCGTATCTCTACGACGAGACCCAGGCTGTGGCCCGCGCCTTCGCCGCGTCCTGTACGCCCGATACGTTCGTCTTCGATGGCGAGCGTCGACTTGTCTACCGGGGCCAGCTCGACGACTCCCGCCCCAACAATAATCTCCCAGTGACGGCGGCTGACGTCCGAGCGGCAGTCGACGCAGTGCTCGCAAGACGGCCAGTAGACTCCGACCAGCGGCCGTCGATCGGGTGTGGCATCAAGTGGCGTTGAGCCAAGCTGGCCGCGATTAGGCTTGTGTGGCAATATGCTCCGCTCGCTCTGTATACCTCCTCATGCCTTGGCATGGTCGGCCGAATGGCTAAGACTTATCTGATCCCGGCACATGTTACGCGGCCGACCAGATTCAGGTGGTGGTGTTCTGGTGGTGTTCGCGGCCTGGCTTATCAACAGCGGGAAGGATTTTCTTCCCCAGGTCATGGTCTTTTGCTATGTGAAGAGGACTGCGTGTACTCTACCTCCGGGTCTCCATGTCTAACTGTCCTGTTAGCCGCTTGGCGATGGAACAGTTGTGGTCCTGGAGCTCTTCGGCTGCGATAGCCTGGTCTTCAGTTCCCTCGGCCACGAGCAGCAAGAACTGGTCCGGTGCAATGTTTGCAACCGCAACCGAAGCGTGATCCATTGTATTGCCGTCAGCAGTTACCTTCGTCTGGATGTCCCGGAACAGACTCTTGGACTCGAACGTACTTCTGTTAACCGCTAGTGCTTGGTAAGTGTGATCTTGTAAAGTGACGGGGAGTGGCTTCCAGCCAACGTATTCAGCCCAATTAACCTGCTTAAGGATCTCCGCTGTCGTCGGTGACACACATGATATGTGGATATGCAGCTGATCCTGTGTACGTGCGTTCTTCGGATTGATTGCAAGGAAGATGTCAGGCTCTGGAAGTGAGTTATTTAGGCGCGAACTGACGAAGCCTCGAGCGGCCCAAGCGTTGTAAAGGTAGTTGGGGCTCGCGAGCTCCTGCAAGGCAGGATCCTCAATGCCCGTGACACGAGCAAGCGGGAGTAAGAGGTACTGGTTCGGATCATAATTTGCTTTAAACAAAGCCGTTCCGGCCTGTTCATCGACCAGTGTGCAAGGAGCGTAAGCACCGGTATGTTGATAGCCGAGTTCGCAACGGTCGTGCACAATTTTCCACAGTGCATCGCGAGTGGCTGCAGACGGGTTATTCGGCGGCATCGGCTCGGCCTCAGCAATTGACGCGCCGGTCAGCATCGCTATGGCCACAGACACAGACACTAAGATGATACTTCGACGCAATAGCCAACTGCTGCTCGCTAGCTTGGTGCTGGCAGCTTTTATCGGTGACCAACAGGCGCCGAACGCAGTGCGGGTCGCTCGTGTCATTACGTTGTGTCGCTCCGTTCGAGGTAACGCGGCCAAGCCGCCTAGGTAAAGTTACTAGTTTAGCTTCGTCATCTTGTAGAGCGACGTTACCCATCGCCTATACACCACCGAATGAATACGTGGGGTGGCTCGCGGACCGAGAGAAGGGCCGTATTCCCCATGTCGCCGTCTTAATCCTTGGGGACACTGTACATCTGTACATCGTGTGTTGAGATGTCACCGTTCTGTGTGGCATCTCAACCACGCATAAAGCACGCATGCAACGGGCGGTTGTCAACGCTTGCTCACTGCGTTGCATGTGACGGAAGTTCGGTTCCAAAATCACATGCGTATTCGTGCCGCTAGTACCAAACGACGACACCTCAGCCTACCGCGGCCGACCTTCAACCGGCCACGATCGAAATTCAGTCAGCACCGACACCGGCCTCAACAGTCGATACCACACATGCTGTGTAACCATATCCATATGCCGTATCGCCTGCATCGTCTTAATAAACACGGCCACCGCTGCCGCCATCGACGGGTGACCGATATTCGATTTGATCGACCCCAAAACCACAACGGCCGATCCTGCCCAGAAAGCGCTAAAAGAACCTGCGCCTCAAGTGGATACTCCAACGTAGTAGCCTATCTCCTATGCCCTTCCACCACATCCACGTCTACCGCATTCAACCCCGCACTAGCCAACGCCACCCGAATACTCGCTGCTGCGACGAAACATTCGGTAACACCAAATCCGTTGGAGGTGCCATTATCTGATTAACCCCCGAGCCTCTCGCACCACCGGATACCCCAATCGATGCGCATCAGCCAACCGCTCCACCACCCCGGTGTCTTTCCAACCGTGCAGTCACGCCAGCGACGCGATGGATCAATGATGAATGCCGCGGGGGCATTCACCGGCTAGTGCCGAATCACACTCCCCCGACCGCAACAACTGAATCGTCAAATGTAACAGCCCACCAACGACGATGAATATGCCGTATCCACGGACACCGCCGGACCCTCCAAACCTAACACATACGCCACCCGCCCCGGACGCCATACTCAACTTTGAACTGTGCAGTCGGGGTAGCACTCCAAATCCCCCGGTCGCCTTAATCCTACTCTCCGTAGGAACCAGGGAAACACACCAGTGAACACACCCGTCCGCTAAACCCTGAAAGGCGGTAAAGTCAATTTCCGTGCTTCAACGGCTTCCCACGATCCCTCCAGCATCAAACACTACTGAAGATCCAGCGTCTCGCTCGGCGCAATGCCGAAAAACGTGTTGTCGAAATCAGCAACATTTGCCAAAAATTGGCCGCAGCGAGTATATGACTGCCTATAGCGTCGGGATTTGCGTCGATTAGTTACACCAAAAGCCCAGCTGCGATCGTCCGGGAAGTCGGACATGACGTCGCGACTCGCAGCGACTACTTCCCACAATCCGTCGGGTGAGTCCACCACATCCGGATACCGGCGTAACCCATCTTCCTATTGCCACCGGCTCAGCGTTCTGGGCAGCTAGATACTCGAGGGTTTCGCTCGTTTGAGCAGCTCGTTTTCCTTGAGTGATCTGAGGGGTTCTACGAACTCTTCTTGAGTGCTGTTCATCGGAACTGGCCTTTCGTACCGCTCAAACGAACGGCTGAGCTAATTGAACTCAAGACGGAGGTTGAATACCCCAGTTCCGCCACTCGCCACCAAACTTTGGTCGTATCATGACCGTAACTTCCTTAGCCAATGCGCTACGGAATGAAACAGAATCCACAGCCGCATCAGTGCCAGCGCAGAAACACGAATTCGTAACAGAAATCCGGGGTCCGTCAGCCATAATTAACTCCGGGCTATCGCTGGGCGGTGGTTTGCGATGGTGTCCCGCAGTACATGCAGGACCGACACCGATGAGTAGGGTACCGACCCCTCACAAAACGAACACCAGGTTCGTTCCATGCCCGACCCGCCGCGCCGAATCTGTTCGGCGCGACGCTCTCCGACTGCGACTACCTCCGTTAACAAAGAACACACTGCCGACTACACCTGCCAGAGATGACTTGTATCCCGGGTAGGTGAATGAACACAGCTCGACCGCGATTAGGACCGTGAAGGCATCCAGCGCCCCGTGCATCCAAAAACGGGAGTGTGAGATCGGTAACCGTTGCCGTCACGATCACGTCGGTGTTCTGTGGTTGCAGGCCCACCTAATCAAGCGCGCCAACAAGTAGCGTTTGTCAAGCAAGATCCATCGCATGCTCGATGACAATCCGGTTTGCCGCGCCGAAATCGGCGAAATCGGTCAACTTCGGATATCTCTTTAGCGGCACGGGCAGGTGACGACTATTCACCTTCGTGCTGGCGTGTCGCTGCCGAACTATATCCTCGATCCTCGTAACCCACGAAATCCAGTCTTCTGAGAAAGAAGTGTGTGGGCTCTCGCTGCGAATAGCGGTATGGGACAACGCACCGAAGAAACCTGAGATGACGCTCATGGTCCCACCTCTTCGATCACAAAAACCCAGAAAGACGGTTTAGCCCAATCGCTTAGAGCTGAAAGGCTCAATCCGCCTAGAACTCCCCGGCAACAAGTGGCAGATCAGCTGCTCACGCGCAATAGTAATCTCACGACGCCAAAACACACACTTTCAACCGGCGAAAATCGGCCTGGGTGTCACTCAACCCTGGCTGGACGCCCCCCTGCGCGCTGGGTTTTCCAAATACCTGCCCGGAAACGCCGCCGAAGCCACCCGTACCGTCGTTTCCCGTCATCGACCGATGAGTGTGAATCTTAACAACTTGCTAGGTTGGCACGTTAACTAAATTGAGCACTTCCTGGAACGGCAAGGCATTGGCGGCTTTTGCGGCCGCATACCGCGCCCCTCCACTAGTGGCCAATGCGCGCACGAACTGATCACGGCACGTCGCTGCCTGCACACTCACAGCTTGATGCATCAACGTGTACTCGGCAAACAGCGACGCCGTTATCGCCGACACCTCGTCAGTGGCAGGCGCCAACATCCCCGTTGTGGCAGTAACCGTTGCCGTGTTCGCGGCGTTGATCACCGATTCGATACTCGCCAAATCTTCAGTTGCCACTGCCAGCATGTACGGTGCCACGATCACAAGCGACGTCGCCATCCTCCCGACAACTCACAAGAAAATTTTGCCGATCATCACTGTCTAACCACTCCAATGAGCCGGATTATATTTGCGATCGCAGTAGCACGTCTGCCGGTTTATTTTAACATGCGCTGGTCAATATTGTACTGGCACGAGGGTGCAGCTCTAGCGCATCAAGAGTTGGCGCAACTGGTTTGCGTTCGCGCGGACCACAGTCAGTTGCTTGGCTGCTTGACTAGGCGCGGTACCACCACGAGCCGCTCGCGACGACACCGAGCCCTCGACTGTTAGCACCTCGCGGACCTGCGGCGTCAAGTTGGCGCTGATGGCAGCCAGTTCGTCGTCGGTCAGTTCCTCAAGTCCGACGCCGCGACCCTCAGCCACCCGCACCGCGGTACCCGCGGCCTCATGTGCGGATCGAAAGGGAACACCTTGGCGCACAAGCCATTCAGCGATGTCGGTGGCCAGTGTATAGCCAGCAGGAGCTAGGGCAGCCATCCGCTCGACGTTGAACGTTAAGCTGGCTACCAGACCAGCCATCGCCGGAAGCAGCAGCTCCAGCTGGGCCACCGAATCGAACACTGGCTCCTTGTCTTCTTGCAGGTCGCGGTTGTAGGCGAGCGGTTGAGCTTTCAGTGTCGCCAGCAACCCAGCCAAGTTTCCGATCAGTCGCCCGGACTTTCCGCGAGCCAGTTCGGCGATGTCCGGATTCTTTTTCTGAGGCATTATCGAGCTTCCGGTAGACCACGAATCATGTAGCCTGGCATAGCCGAATTCGGTCGAACTCCACAAAATGATGTCTTCGGCGAGCCGCGACAGGTCGACGGCGATCATGGCGAAGACGAACGCTGCCTCGGCTGCAAAATCGCGAGCGGCGGTCGCGTCGACGGAATTGTCGGCTGCAGCCGGGAACCCCAGGTCCTGGGCCATCGCGTCCGGGTCCAGGCCTAACGACGAGCCAGCCAATGCTCCCGAACCATACGGAGACACTGCGGCCCGTTTGTCGAAGTCGACAATCCGGCCCACATCACGCAGCAACGGATGAGCGTGTGCCAACAAATGGTGTGCCAGCAGGATCGGCTGGGCAGACTGCAGGTGGGTCTTACCAGGCATGATGGTGCTCGAGTGCTCGGCCGCTTGGTTGGCCAGCGCATCGACGACCTCGAGTGCGCCGGCAGCGACTCGCCGCACTGCGTCGCGTAGCCACATCCGGAACAGCGTGGCCACCTGATCGTTGCGTGACCGGCCGGCTCGCAGCCGGCCGCCTAGGTCAGGGCCGACCCGATCGATCAGTCCGCGTTCCAACGCAGCGTGCACGTCCTCATCGGTGACCAGTGGTAGGAAACTGCCGTCGGCAACGTCCTCGGCGAGGTTGTCCAATCCCGCTAACAACCCGTCGCGTTGCTCTTCATTGAGCAGTCCGGCTCGGAATAACATTTTCGTGTGCGCCCGGGACGCGGTTATGTCGTAAGGAGCCAGCACCCAGTCGAAGTGGGTCGACTTGCTCAGCGCGACCAGAGCCTCTGAAGGGCCGGCTGCGAACCGCCCGCCCCACAGCGAACCCTGATTGGTGCTCATTGGCCTGTCATTTCACCCCAAGTGTGGATCTGACGACGCCTTGTCGGGGCGCTCAATATCACACTCTTACCTCACCGTAAGTCCCTACGTGCCGCGAGCTTCGACGGTAACCCGTACACGTAGACGAAGCCGCGAGCAGCGGATTGATCGAAGGTATCCCCTTCGTCGTAGGTGGCCAAATTGAAATCGTATAGGGATTCGGCGCTGCGCCGCCCATTCACCGCAATATGGCCTCCATGTAACACCATTCGAACTTCACCGGTAACGTGTTGTTGCGTAGCGGCGACAAAACTCTCCAGTGCGGTCTTCAGCGGCGAATACCACAATCCGTCATACACCAATTCGGCCCAGCGTCGATCGGTCTGACGCTTGAAGCGTCCCAACTCACGCTCCAGCGTGACGTGCTCGAGTTCGGCGTGCGCGGTGATGAGCACCATTGCTCCGGGTGCCTCGTAAATCTCGCGGCTCTTGATGCCTACCAGCCGGTCTTCGACAACGTCGAGACGCCCGACGCCTTGCGCGCCAGCGCGTCGGTTGAGTGCCTCGATGGCGCCCAGCATGGACACCGGACTACCGTCAATCGACACCGGAACTCCGTGCTCAAAACCGACGATCACCTCATCGGGCGTGTTCCAATTGATGGTGGGGTCGTCAGTGTAGGAATAAACCTCTTTAGTAGGTGCGTGCCACAAGTGTTCCAGGAAACCGGTTTCCACTGCGCGGCCCCAAACATTCTGGTCAATCGAGAACGGCGAACGTTTGGTGACATTGATGGGGATGGCGTTCTCTTCGGCGAAAGCGATCGCCTTCTCTCGTGTCCATGCGTAGTCGCGCACCGGCGCCAATATTTCGAGATCCGGTGCCAGCGAAGCGAATCCGACTTCGAATCGGACCTGGTCGTTACCCTTGCCGGTACAACCGTGCGCGACGATGCTGCCGCCGTGCGCACGTGCGGCCGCGACCAGGTGCTTGACGATCAGCGGCCTGCTGATCGCGGACACCAACGGGTACCGATCCATATACAGCGCGTTGTTCAAAACGGTGGGCAAGCAATAGCCTTCAGCGAACTCGTCACGGGCATCGACAACGATAGCCTCAACAGCTCCGCAGTCCAACGCCCGTTGACGTACGACCTCCATGTCCTCGCCGCCCTGGCCGAGATCAATCACCACTGCCACGACCTCATGGCTAGTTTCCTTGCCGATCCAGTTGATCGCCACCGAGGTATCCAGCCCCCCCGAATACGCCAGGATAATACGTTCCGGCATCAACCAATCTCCTTATCTATTCAGGCTTTCGAGAACAGTGGCCAACTCGGAGCCAGTCATCGGCTCGCGGGCGGCCACGAAGACGGTGTCGTCACCAGCGATGGTGCCGACCACGTACGGTAGCGCTGCACGGTCGATCGCGCTGGCTAAGTAGTCAGCGGCGCCAGGTGGAGTGCGTAGCACAGCGAGGTTCGCACTGGAGTCGGCGGATACCAGCAGCTCGCTTAGCAGCCGGGACAGTCGCGCGGTACCGCCAGATACGCCGCGCACCGGGCTGCCATCCTCGGGAACAACGTAGACCCCAACGCCACCATCTGCACCGCGCAGTTTCACCGCTCCGAGCTCTTCGAGGTCTCGTGAGAGCGTGGCCTGGGTGACATCGATACCGTCATCGGCGAGCAGCGTCGCCAATTCGCTTTGACTGCGCACCGACGTCGATGACAGGATCGCCACGATACGGGCCTGTCGACCCGCCCGAGTGGTCTCGGGTGTGGTCTTCGAAGCGCCGTGGGTCATCGTTACCGTTCCAGTAGCCACACCAACAGTGCCTTCTGCGCGTGCAGCCGGTTTTCGGCCTCATCCCAGATCGCGCTGGTCGGTCCGTCCATTACCTCGTTGGTGATCTCGTCACCACGATGAGCTGGAAGGCAGTGCAGCACGATAGCTTCCGAGTCGGCCAGCCCCACGAGTCGGGCGTTGACCTGGAACGGCCAAAACGGCTTGACCCGGTCCAGCCCGTCGTTCTCCTGTCCCATCGACGTCCAGGTGTCGGTGACCAGGACATCGGCGCCCGCGGCGGCTGTGTCCGCGTCGACAGTCACGGTCACCGACGCGCCAGTCGCCTCCGCACGCTTCTTAGCCGCGGCCAGCACCGACGGATCCGGCGTAAAACCTACTGGGGTAGCGACGGTGACGTGGACACCTGCGGTGACTGCACCGAGCATAAGCGAATGAGCCATGTTGTTGGCACCATCGCCGAAGTAGGACAGTCGCAAGCCGTTCAATGATCCCTTGCGCTCGGCGATCGTCTGCAGATCGGCCAGCACTTGGCACGGATGGAATTCGTCGGACAGCGCATTGACCACCGGCACCGTCGCGGTAGCGGCCATGGCATCTAGCCGGTGTTGCCCGAAGGTCCGCCAGACGATGGCATCGACGTAGCCAGACAACACCCTTGCCGTGTCTTGCAAGGTCTCGTCGCGACCCAGTTGAGTGCTGAGCCCGTCAACAACAACGGCATGCCCACCGAGCTGCGCAATGCCTATATCGAATGAGAACCGGGTTCGCGTGGAGTTCTTGTCGAAGATGACCGCAACCCCACGCGGGCCCGCAAGAGGACGGCGGCTGAACGGGGCCTTCTTCAGATCTGCAGCGAGCGCCAGAATGTCGGCCTGTTCAGTCGGCGACAGATCGTCATCACGCAAAAAATGCCTAGTCAACTGCGCCGCTCCTCTTCCCCGCAAGCGGGAAGCGCCCCCCACATCGTTTCTCTCTGCATCGTCACCGGCGCTGTCATGCCTTTTTTCCCAGCTCAGCTATGGAGGCATCCAGAATGCCTGGCAAGGCAGTGATGAAGCTGTCGATCTGGGATTCGGTGATGATCAACGGCGGGGCCAACCGGATGACCTCCGGTGCTGTGGCGTTAACCAAAAACCCAGCGTCACGCGCGGCCTTCTCGATATCTTTGGCTCGAGGCGCGGTCAACACGATGCCCAATAGCAAGCCGCGGCCGCGCACCTGGTCGATCAGCGGGTGACTGAGAGATTCGATGCCGATGCGCATCGAATCGCCCAACACCTCGGCACGCCGGACCAGGCCCTGGGTCGCCAATACTCGCAGCACCGCAAGTGCCGCCGCGGTGCAGACCGGGTTGCCGCCGAAGGTGCTGCCGTGCAGCCCCAGCGTCAACAACTCCGCCGCTGGCCCGGTGGCCAGGAACGCCCCGATCGGCAGTCCGCCGCCGAGGCCCTTGGCCAGGGTCACCACGTCCGGGGTGATGCTGTCGTGTTGGTGAGCGAAAAAGGCACCGGTACGGCCTATTCCGGTCTGCACTTCGTCGATTACCAGCAAGGCGCCGTGCCGTGTCGTTATATCCCGGGCAGCAGCAAGGTAGCCCTCAGGCGGGACGATGACACCACTTTCCCCCATGATCGGCTCCAGGAACACCGCGGCGGTGTCGTTGTCGACCGCGGCGGCTAGGGCATCGACTTGACCGTAGGGCACATGCGTGACGTGGCCGGGCAATGGCTCAAACGCCGCCTGCTTGGCGGGCTGACCAGTCAATGCCAGCGAACCCATCGTCCGGCCGTGGAAAGCTGCTTGCGCAGCAACCAGTTTCGTACGGCCCGTGAGCCGAGACAGTTTGAACGCCAGCTCGTTGGCTTCAGTACCAGAGTTGCAGAAGAACACCCGTGTCTGTGTGTCAGCACCCAGTAGGGCGACCAATTCTTCGGCGAGTGTGATACTTGGTTCAGTGGCATATAGGTTGGATGTGTGGCCCAGGGTGGTTATCTGATGTGTGACGGCTTCGATAACCGCGGGATGGCGGTGGCCAAGAACGTTGACCGCGATGCCGCCGAGCAAATCCAGATAGGTATTGCTGTCTACGTCGGTGACTACGGCGCCGTTACCGCTGGCTAGCACGATCGGTGGGGTGCCATAATTGTTCATCATCACGGTTTCCCAGCGCTGCTGCATAGTCGCAGTGTTGGTTTGTGTCGGGGTCATGGGTGCCCGCTTATCCCTATCGCTTCTCTACTGCATCATCACCGGCGCGCGTCATGCGCTCACCACCTTGGTGCCGGTGCCCTCGTTGGTTAACAACTCCACCAACACACAGTGTTTGACTCGCCCGTCGATGACGTGTGCGCTGGGCACGCCGCCAGTGACGGCTCGCAGACACGCTTCAACCTTGGGAATCATGCCCGCTTCCAACGTAGGTAGCAATTGCGCCAGTGCAGCAGAATCGATTTCGTTTACCAGGGAATCCCGTTCTGGCCAGCGGGTGTACAAACCCTCGACATTGGTGAGCATCAACAATTTTTCGGCTCCCAAGGTTTCGGCCAGCGCAGCTGCAGCGGTGTCGGCGTTGATGTTGTGCACCACGCCGTCGCGATCCGGCGCAAGCGTCGACACCACTGGGATACGGTGGGCAGAAATCAGGTCGAGCACCGCGGCAATGTTGACCTGATCGACATCTCCAACCAGGCCGATGTCGGTCGCCATGCCGTCGACAGTGGCGCTGCGCCGACCGGCGGTGAAAAGTTGTGCATCCTCGCCAGTAATGCCGACCGCGTAGGGCCCGTGTGCATTGATCAGGTTGACTAGTTCACGGCCCACCTGCCCGAACAACACCATTCGCGCGACATCGAGCACTTCCGGTGTGGTGACCCGAAAGCCGCCCTTGAAGTCATCTGCAATGCCAAGCCGGCGCAGCATGGCGGTGATCTGTGGTCCGCCGCCGTGCACAACGACCGGATGAATACCGCAATTGCGCAGAAACGCCATGTCAGCAGCGAACGCGCGCCGCAGCATATCGTCGGTCATGGCATTGCCGCTGTATTTAACCACAACAACCTTGCCGTGCAACTGCTTCAGCCAGGGCAGGGCTTCAGCCAAGACCTCCGCCTTGACTTGAGTCGACAATGTTTCGTCGTCGCCGGTGCGGTTCATCAGCACAGTCACGAACTGTAGGCCGAATTCTCTTCGACATAGGTGTGCGATAGGTCAGTGGTCCGGATAGTGGCAGCGGAGTCGCCAATGCGTAGGTCGACGGTTATATCGATATCAGCCGTTGAGAGGTCCACGTCGCGTGCGCACGGAGTACCGACTCCATCTATACACACAGCAGCACCGTTGAACGACATGCAGAGTCGGTCAGGGTCAAGTGCGACCGGTGCCATGCCGACGGCAGCGAGCACCCGTCCCCAGTTGGGGTCCGACCCGAATACCGCGGTCTTGACCAGGTTGTCGCGGGCGATCATCCGAGCAGCGACCAGCGCGTCGTCGTCGCTAGCAGCACCGATGACGGTCACGGTGACACGCTTAGTAACGCCCTCGGCGTCGGCTTGTAACTGTGCGCACAAGTCGTCACAGGCATGCCGTACGGCGTCGTCGAGATCTGCCTGCGGCGGAGTGATCCCGCTGGCGCCGGATGCCAGCAGAAGCACAGTGTCGTTGGTGGAACAGCAGCCATCAATGTCGAGTCGGTCAAATGTATGAGCAGTGGCGCGGCGCAGCGCCTGATCAAGTGCCGCCGGCTCGACGACCGCATCGGTGGTGAGCACACACAACATGGTGGCCAGCGACGGCGCCAACATGCCCGCGCCTTTGGCCATTCCGCCAACCGTCCACTTGTTGCGATTGTGCAGCGCAACTTGCTTGGGCACAGTGTCGGTGGTCATGATGGCGTGGGCGGCGTCGTCACCTCCGGTCACCCCACCAGCCATCTTGTGCACGATCGCACGGACACCGGCGAGTACTTTGTCCATCGGCAGCCGGTCACCGATCAGCCCAGTGGAGCAGACGGCAACCTCGATCGCCCCGGTTTCAGTTCCCCAATCCGACAATGCTGCGGCGACCGCCTCCGCGGTGGTGTGGGCGTCCTGAAAGCCCGCAGGTCCGGTGCAGGCGTTAGCGCCACCGGAATTGAGAATCACCGCACGTAGCTGACCGGTGCTCAGCACCCGCTGTGTCCACAGCACCGGAGCAGCCTTGACCTTGTTGCGGGTGAATACTCCAGCGGCCGCATAGTCGGGCCCTTCGTTGAAAACCAGGGCAAGGTCCGGGGCCCCCGATACCTTGATTCCAGCAGTGATACCGGCGGCCTGAAAGCCCGCAGGGGCGGTGACGCCCTGTGCGCGCAGCAGCCGCGTCTCATTGACTATTTCGACTATTTTGGTCACGGTGCCACCCCAACCACTGAAAGGCCCTCTGCTTCCGGCCAACCCAGCGCTAAGTTCATCGACTGCACAGCGGCGCCAGCGGTGCCCTTGACGAGATTGTCGATCGCCGAGATCGCGATGAACGTCTCAGCAGCTTCGTCCACCGCAACAGCGATATGCGCCGCGTTGCTGCCGATCACTGCGCCGGTGAAAGGCAACTGTCCCTCCGGCATCAGGTAGACGAAAGGCTCTACTTGGTATGCTTTTTCGTAGGCGGTGCGCAGCTTCGAGAGCGATGAGGAGGTGCGCGCAGTGCAGGCAGCTAGGATGCCGCGGGAAGTAGGGATGAGCACTGGGGTGAAGGACACTGTGACAGCACGATCGGTCACCACCCGCAGCCCCTGTATGATCTCGGCGGTGTGTCGGTGGGTACCGCCAATGTTATAGGCTCTTGCCGAACCGATGACCTCTGAGCCGAGCAACTTGGTCTTGGCTGCTCGACCGGCTCCGGAAATACCGCTCACCGCGAACACCGTCACGGCGGGTTCGATAAGGCCCTCCGCCATCGCGGGTAGCAAGGCTAGTAGGATGGCCGTCGGGTAGCAACCGGGAACCGCGATGCGGCGTGCCTTTTGTAACCGCTCCCGACCGCCGGGCAGCTCTGGCAACCCGTACGGCCAGCTGCCGGCATACGGGGATTCGTAGAACCGCCCCCAGGCACCGGCGTCGGTGAGTCGGAAGTCCGCACCGCAGTCGATGATCAGTGTTTCTGGACCCAGTCGTTCGGCCAGCGCTGCCGAATGTCCGTGTGGCAAGCCAAGAAAAACCACGTCGTGGCCAGCTAGCACGGTCAACTCAGTAGATTCGAGTACTCGATGAGCCAGCGGCGTCAAGTGCGGATGGTGCTCGCCGAGCGTGTCACCCGAACTGGCCGCGGCGGTCAGCGTGCCGATCGTCAGCCGATCGTCGGCGTACGCCGGATGCCCAAGTAGCAACCGAAGAATCTCGCCGCCCGCGTAACCGCTGGCACCGACAACCGCCACTCTTATCGCGTAGGACATCTTGCAGATAATGAATAATTATGCATTATTTCGCAAATCCATTCTTCTTCAGTGAAAATAGCTCTGACTTACTGGTGACTCGGCGTGATATCGGATCACAATGATCGAAAACTGTGGATGGTCGGAAGTTAGAGTAGAATACCTTCCCGGGTGATCCGTAAGCAGGCTTTGACCAAGTCCAGTCGGGCTAACGCTGGCGGTAAGGCACTCCCATGCTCACGGTAGCTCAGGAAGTTGCCGAATCTAATACGGGCTGTGCGTGTGTGGCTAGGTCGCTGTTGGATGAACTGGTGCGCCAAATGCTGGCGGCGGCGTTGACAGCAGTAGCCTGAGGCTTATATCGATGCCTACGCCGAGGACGGACATAGGTTTGGTGGTGCGCAACGGCTACTGGAACGAACATACCATATTGACTGTTGCCGGTGCGGTGATCATGACCGCGCCCGTGGGTCGACGACAAACATGTTGACCCCGAAATCGTTGATCTTAGCGGTTTTCCTAGGCGATCCTGCCGGTCTGGTGCCGTAAGTCACTGCAGATCAGGGAAGTGCTGCCACTGTGATCTTGCATGGGTTGTCCACGGGAGATTTCGCCCCAGAGCTGAAGCAGTTCGTGGGTACGGGAGCGGGGTTGTGGGCGGCCCCGATCATTCACCTCACCAACCAATGGCAAGCCTAAGCCCAGGCATTCGTCGACAGCGATCTCTCCAAGGGCTGACTATACCCAGTCTCTGGGTCGACGGAATCCAACTCAAAGTCCGCTTGGAACAGGAGACCTTTGTCTGTTGGTGATGCTCGGAGTGTGTACTGGTGGCCGCAAGAAACCTGTTGCTGTGGCCGATGTTTTTCGAAAATCGGTCGAATCGTGGGCTGATCTGTTGCGCGATCGCCGCAGCCTTGAGATGACCGCACCGGTACTGACGGTCAGAGACGGGCCGTTGGGGTTCTGGAATGCGATGCGCGAAGTTCTTCCAGCCACCCGTGAGCAGCGGTCCTGGTTTCACAAACAGGCCAACGTCCTTGCTTCCCTGTCCAAATCAGCGCATACAGCAACGTCGGTGGCGCTCAAGTAATATTTACAACGCCGAAGACGTCGACGTGTTCTTGGAATTTTACAGATACCCTGCCGAGCACTGGATCCATCTACGGACCACCAATCCCATTGAAAGCACCTTCGCCACTGTGCTTTTATGGACCAAGGTCCCCAAAGGGTTTGGTTCTCGCGCCGCGGGAATCGTCATGACCTACAAGCTCATCGAGGCAGCTCAGGTCTACTGGCACGCCGTCAATGTCTCCGTACTCAGCCGCCCTGATCCTTACCAGCGCTGTCCTTCCGCGGAGCAAAGCTGCTCGAACGGCCCCACCACATCACACTGATCGCCAAGACCATCAACACCGGATTGAAGTTTCCTAACTAATAGCCAGTCCACTCGATTGACAGTCTTTTGACTGAAAACCAACGGTGTGCGATACCCCCAGAATGGGGTGGTTCCTGTCCGTGCTGTTGCCACGCCTAGCCGGGTTAAGATGACATGGCTTGCTCGGATTTGCGTTCTCGTTCTGTACGCTGCCGGCATCACCGTGATTACTGCTACCCGGTCCAAGTCATAGAAAACCAAGACCGTGGGTGCTGTGACAGTCCGGTTCGGGAAGCTCACCAAATTACAACGATTCGAGTACACACCGTTATACGGGAAGAAACTATTCTTCAACGCGGGGTTGCTGTATTATGACAACAGAATTTATACCATCTTGTTCGAAAGTGAAAACCACTAAGGGACGTATGTGATGCAGGGGAATTGGGCCGACTTGACTTACACAGTGAATTTCATATCGCTGCTATCGCAGGATTGGTCATATATCATATATATGATATAGTAGTGTCCCTCACAATTCAAGCAATCGGGTGGCTTCACCACATTTGACAACACGGTTAATGACCCAACCCAGTTGGTCTGGTACTCAGTGCAAAAAGCGTGCGATTAAAACCAGTGGGCAATCTCACTCCTGCATAATCTCAACCACGCCTGGTGCCTTGATAAGCTAATTTGTGGCCCAATCCCACTCCGTGCTGACGGTCATCCGCCAGAACTTCTCACTTCGCTCAATGAGTCATCAATATCAGTTGGCTGCACATAAACATTAACACCCAACCCACAGGATTTGACAATTCCCATCGTGTCGGATGGTCTGCCGGAGGCGCGGTATGTGTCGTTTCGCCGTTCGAGCTGCCAGGCACAATCCGGTACGCGTGCCGCACGCGGACAACTGCCGGCCTATAACCCTAATTACTACGACAGCATCATCTGCGACGGTCTTGACGTCGCTGACCTCCGGAACAAAATGAGCACCGACGATTTGCACTGTAGCTAAGCCGGGAGCAGTATCCTGCCCATCCATCATCAGGAAACTAACATCCTGGACAAGCTGGCATAGACTGCACTGCACCGCAGCGAATCCCATAGTAACAGCCGGCGTAACCAACATCAGATGGTTAACATCAGGCATGAGCTCAACACCCGGTGGTCCCAAGCAGGCCAGGTTCTCCTAAGGCATTCTGTATAGCCAGCGCAACGACAGACGAAAAGAGCTGTACAACCGCACTGTCCAGCAGACCGAGTCCAGACGATGCCACTCCCCAGTCAGTACAATGAATCCAGTATCTTGAACGAGGTGAACAGCGGCGCTCTCCTGCACAGCTATCCCAGCTGCAGCATTGGCTGCTTCGGAGCTGAGATACGCTGTCCACACCAGGCTGCAACAAGGTTACGAACTCGTCATGAAACGCAGTCACTTGGGTGTTGAGAACTTGAAAACTCCGGCCGAAGTCACCGAACAGCATTGAGTAAATATCCGCCAACCCCTGAACCGCAGACTCAGTCTGCTTCGGCATCACACTCAGGAACGGCATATCCAGTCCCCTCGACTTACTACGGCTATCATCCGACGGCAATCAAGGCAGACCGACAATAATGAAATGTCTCACTTCGCGCAGGAAAATCCGGATTTAGGCTGGGATTTAGCCCGAGCACATCATGCCGATTTACGGGCGACGCGAACCTGCAATTAGGGCGATTTAGGTGCGCAATGTTGCACCGACACGCTCGGCGGCGTGTCGTACCGCGGCATCGCGAGCCGCGCTGGCGTCGTCTTCGGTCAGCGTACGATCAGGTGCGCGAAACCGCAGTGCAAATGTCAACGACTTGCAGTCCTCGCCAATCTGCGAACCGGTGAAGACGTCGAACAATTGAATGTCTTCGAGCAATTCACCGGCCCCATCGCGAATGGCGTCCTGCACTTCTTGAGCAGGAACCTGCGTGGACACCACCAGGCTGACGTCCTGCAACACAGCCGGAAACGGCGACACCTGAGGTGCGGGCAACCCCTCGACGATAGGCATGGCAGCGAGGTCCAGCTCGATCGCGCAGATGCCCTTCGGCAGACCGGCGCGTTCAATCACGGCCGGATGCAGCTGCCCTGCATGGCCGATAGGCGTTTCACCAACAAACACTTCAGCGCACCGACCCGGATGCCACGGCAAATATTGGACAGCCCGGAAAAACACGTCGACTCCACTGACCCGCGCGATGATACGCACTGCTTCAAAAGCGTCGGATGCCTCGGCTAGACGGCCAGGACCCCACGGACCCCGCGGTTCCCGCAACCCAGCCAACACCGCGGCGACGTGTTGTGGCTGCCGGGGCAAGGAGGCGTCCAGCAGAGCTATTTCAGCATCGGTCAGTCGACGGTCGACGGGGATGGACCCTATGCCGCCAGTCCACTCGGTCGGCTCGACCACCTGCGCGATGGCAAACAAAGCGACATCGATGATGCCTCGAGATACGTTGCTTACCAACGCTTCCAGTAGCGCCGGCAGCAGTGTGGTGGCGAGTTGGGGACGGTTGGACTCCAGCGGGTTGAGCACTCGCGTCGTCGTCCGTCGCGGGTCATCGGCCGGCAATCCCCAAAGGTCGAACACATCAGCCGGCAAAAACGGTGTCGGTAAGATCTCGACATAGCCGGACTGTGCAAGCACCTTACCAATTGCACGGTAGCGTTTCTGCACTGCGGTGAGTCCCCGGCCCGCGGGTGCGAGCGGCCGGACCGATCTGATGACCTCTAGCCCTTCGAGGCGCAGCACCTCCTCGACAAGATCGGAGGGCTGCAGTAGATCGGGGCGCCAACTCGGCGGCGTGACGGTGAGCGTGTGACCTTCTGAGGACACCGTGTCGACCACCACAGCACCGATTTGAGTCAGCCGTTTGGTGGTTGCGCCTTGGTTATAGACCACCCCAGCGATCCGGTCTGGCAGGTCGACGGCGATCCGGATCGGCGGCAATGACCAGTCAGCTCGCGGCGGGCTGCCCCGCCAATCGGTCAGGGTCTCCGAAACCGTTCCCCCGGCGATATCGGCAAGCAGCATCGCACACCGATCTAAAGCAGCTACCGAGATAGCAGGATCCACTGCCCGTTCATAACGGCGGGCGGCTTCGCTAGGCAGGTGCAGCCGCCGCTGGGTGTGTGATACCCTGGCGGGGTCCCATACCGCAGCCTCGAGTAGCACGTCGGTGGAATCGGAGCGCACTTCGGTGCTTGCGGCACCCATCACGCCGCCGATCGCCGCAGTAGTGACGTTATCGACGATGAGGACATCGACGGGATCGAGCTGACGCTCGATCCCGTCGATAGTAACGATGGTCTCGCCGGGCCGGGCGAATCGTACGGTGAAGCCTCCGGTAATGCGATTGCGGTCGTGGGCGTGCAGCGGGTGGCCGAGTTCTAGCATCACGTAGTTGGTGACATCCACTGCCGGTGAGATCGCACGAATTCCGGATAACAACAGCCGGCGCTGTAACCACCACGGCGACACGGCGGCAAAGTCGATCCCAGTGACCGGACGCAGGGCGCACCGACGAACTCCCGTTTCGGGCTGTACCGTCACCGGCCACGCCTGCCCCCCAACTGGCAACGGCGGCACCGCTTGGTCGCTGGCCGGGTCAACGAAGGCTAGGTCGTAGGCGCATGCGATCTCACGGGCCAAGCCCCGCACCGACATGCAATACCCGCGGTCGGGAGTGATCGCCAAACGAAATACCACATCGTCCAATCCAAGTACGTCAGCACCGTCGGCACCTGGTAGGGCGGTTCCAGGTGGCAATACTAGGATCCCCGAATGATCTGTACTCAAACGGAGTTCGGCCGCTGAGCAAATCATTCCAGCAGAATGACGACCGTAGGTCTCGCACGCCGCGATGGCGAACCCGTCAGGCAGAGTAGTACCGGGAAATGCTACCACGACCAGATCGCCAACGACAAAATTTGTTGCACCACAGATAATTTCGTGTTGCTGACCGTCGCCAACATCGACTACACAGGCTCGAATAGGCTTTTTGAATCCGGTGAGTTCTTCGATATCGGTGACCCGCCCCACGGTCAGCGGGCCATCGACCGGGCCTACCGTGATCATCTCCTCGATCTCGTGGCCGATGCGTACCAGCGTCTGCTTGAGATCGCTCGCGGAAACATCCCAATCCGGTGCACCAACCGTAACCACTTCGCACAGCCAACTATACGGAACGCGCATCAAGCCCCCACCCCGAACGGCAACGAAAACCGAACGTCCCCTTCGACCATATCGCGCATGTTGGGAATGCTGTTGCGGAACTGCAGGGTGCGTTCCAGGCCCATCCCGAATGCGAAACCGGAGTAGATATCCGGGTCAATTCCTGTTGCCCGCAACACGTTTGGATGCACCATTCCGCAACCGCCCCATTCCACCCAGTCAGCGCCATCCTTTTTGCTCGCAAACCATACATCGACCTCGGCCGACGGTTCGGTGAATGGGAAGAAGTGCGGCCGGATCCGGGTGCGCGTCGACGGCCCGAACTCCGCGCGTGCGAAGATGTCCAACGTTCCCCGCAGATGCGCCATGGAAAGACCGCGGTCCACTGCCAGGCCTTCGACTTGATGGAAGACGGGCGTGTGGGTGGCATCGACTTCGTCGGTGCGGAAGGCTCGACCGATCGAGATGACGTAGACCGGCAGCTCACGCTCGAGCAAAGTCCGCACCTGCACTGGTGAAGTATGGGTTCGCAGTAGCTGCCGTGAACCGTCCGGCGCAATATAAAAGGTGTCCTGTTCACTGCGTGCGGGGTGGTCGGCAGGAAAGTTAAGAGCGTCAAAGTTAAACTGCTCAGTCTCGACTTCGGGTCCGTCGACCAGTTCCCATCCCATCGCAATGAAGGTATCGGCGATATGCTCGGCCAATATCGTTATCGGGTGCCGTGCTCCGGTCGGCTGCCTTGTTGAAGGCAGAGTGACATCGATACGTTCGGTGACCAGCACGGCCGCGTCGCGCTCGGCTTGCAACGTCGCCAGTCGTTCGTCGTAGTCACGCTGGACCTCGCTGCGGGCCGTGTTGACCTGCTTGCCGACGGCGGCCCGGTCAATCTTGGGCAGGCTAGCAAGCGCTTGTCGTGCGAGCGCCAGCGGCGAGCGGTCACCGAGGTGCTCGGCCTTGATGAGCGCCAACGCGTCGAGATTGACGGCAAGTGCGATGGCTTGGCGGGCGGTGTTAACTGCCTTGGCCAGTGCTTCCGACGACAACATCGACAGATCAACGGGTTGATCACCCACGCGGCGACACTCTCCTTGCTGACGAAGCTGGTCGGACTGCCCGCATCGGCGCTGAATTGGGCTGGACTTGCGCGGCTTCTCTTCAGTCCGCTGCATCGGCCTGACGCAAGTGCCGATCATAACGGCGGGACCGACAAACGCCGACCGCAAGGTCAGACAGTGACCACCGGCTGAGGACCGGTCAACGTGTCCGCCGGCAATCAAGTGACGCGCTGCGATCAGCCGGACTAACCAGTGGGCCAGTACAGCGCCCAGCACACCAAATGCCAGCCCAGCAGCCATTGGACTCCCAGTGATGGGCCAACACCACGAATCCTAACCTCGAGGACGTCGCCAGCATAAGACACCGCACAGGTGTTCAGCGGATCGGTCGACGGAACCGGACCGCCACCACCGCCAAATCACTGCTGCTAGCGCACCGAGGGCACCATAGCTCGATCCCGATGTTATTGGCCTGGGTGATCGACACTGACAGTCAACCTAACTTGACCGCCGCCGCAAGAGCAGCGACCACCACTAACGTCGTGCAGACAGGGTTGACCAAAAACGTCACCATAAAGCTGGATGGTGCGCAAATGCAGTTCAGCGGGCGCCAGCAGACCGTCAGGATTAGGGTATCTAGAAATACGGCGAACCGGGATCGATGACAAACGTGCTGGTCAACAAAGTCCCCAGGTGTCCGTGGGACACGGTTGTGCAGATTGGTGCTGGAGCGCGCAATGATCCATTCCTGCACGTGGGGACCCGGCGTCAAGATTGCGAAGCTGACCGTGGCCAGAATTGTCGTGTACCCAACGGTGAACCGACCCAGAGCACCGAAACTAGATGCTATAAATCATCGACATCCACTATGTCAGGGAATTTGTTTGAGCTGTTTCATCTGAAGCTGTCAACTCCCTACGAGCCTTGATGCGATAAATCACCATGTCCGGGGGAATACCGGTGAATTTGCTGGTGAACATGGGTTTTCGGACGCGCCTAGTAATAATGCCTAGCTCTTTCAGGTCACTTTGTGGTATCAGGTCCAGGGTAGGGCCAGAGATCATGATGCCACCTTTTGTCGCGCGCTCCATAACGCGCGCGGCGATATTGACGTCAACACCAAGCCAGTCCGCGGCCAGTCGTTGTGGCCGGCCAGTGTGTATTCCGACACGGATTCGCGGTGTGTAGCCTCCTACCTCGACTGATTTCATCGCTTCCGTGGCAGCCAGTACGGCCTGTACGGCGACTGACGGATCGCGAAACACTGCCATGATCCCGTCCCCCATTCGCTTGACGATATGCCCACCGGCATCGAGCAACGGTGACTCAACAGCGCGCGCTACCTGTCGCAGCAGTGCCAGGGTCGCTTCGTCACCAGCTTGCAATGACCACCCGGAGAAGCCAACCAGGTCGGTGAATACCAGCGTCACCTCCGGATTGACCGGCCGTCGGGCAATGGCCTCGGTCAATGCCTGCCACACCTGTAGCACACTCAGACTCACCTCACGCGACGCCGCACCGCGATCCCCTAGCAACCGGTCGGCAGCTCGTGCCGCGGCACGTGGGCCACCCTCACCCGCGGTGGACAGAGGATCACCAAAGTCAGGATCGCCAGGCAACAGTCGTCGTGCCCGCCGGACCATCGCCACTAGCCGGGGGCTGCGGTTTGTGGTATGTAGCCACTGTGCGGCGTTGGGCATCGACACCGAAGAACGTCGTATCAAGGCCGGCGCCGGCACGGTGACCGTGTCCTCGTCCGGTTCCTGAGGCGCGGACGGGGTCCCATCGTGAGGAGCGCCTTCCACTTGGCCAGGGTAGGTAGATTTTGCGGACGGGGGCAATGACGTTTATGTCACAATGCACAATAAAGACCTGATCATACCGTTGCGCTACCATTGTGAACAATCGATAAATCCCCTAATATTATCAGGTGCTGGAAATGTAGACAACGTGTGTTGCCAACATTTATTGTGGGCGCAATCATTGCGTAGGAGGCCGTGATGACTGCTACTTTGAAGACATCCGCTGAGCCGCTCGGGCCGGATTCGCTTAGCCTGGAAGTATTTCGGTGATTTGCGCATCGGAGTGATTGAGTGTGTGGATTGGCGCGATCCAAAATATGTATCCAGACCCCGGTACTGGGTGCGAAGAGCATTACATCTTACTGCGCGAACCGCTGCAGTGGGTGGCTCAATCCAGTGTATTCCGATTATGGTCGTGGTCGACGACGGCGATTGAGTGGCTCAGACCGGACAACAGGTCAAAAGTTACCACAACACGATCAAGGGTTTGACGCCTCCAGGCGTCGGTATCACGGGCTGAATCCGGAGACGTTTTACTGCGCGCACGCGACGTTTTTCATGCTGCTCGTCAAAGTGGCCGAGTATTTTTGTGGCGGTTTGACCAAAGCCGAGAAGCGGCATTGATTCGACGAACACATTCAGTGGTACCGGATGTGTGGGATGAGCATGAAGCCGGTGCCCGAATCATGGGAGGAGCTTCAGCAGTACTGGAACCGGGTATGTCGCGAGGAGCTAAAGATTAACCAGGGCATCTTGGACATCTTCCAGATGTGGATTCCCAAACTGAAGTTTGTGCTCATGCCAACCCCGATCTGGGATCAACTGTTGAAGCCGTTGGCGTCGGGTCAACGCTGGATCGCGGTTGGATTATTTGACCCGGCTGTTCGCGAAAAAGCGGGAATGCACTGGAAGACTGGAGACGAGATGTTGCTACGGCTATTCGGCACGTTGGGCGAAGTGGCATTCTTAGCGGTTCCCGACGAAATCCGGTTGCACCCTTGCGCTGGCTGCTTACCGCCGGGCACAAGGGCAACTACTCAGGGACGCTCCGTTGGTCGAAGCACCGGGATTCATGGCGCCACCACGTGACCGCCGAGGGCTGCCGATGCATTATTTTCCTCCTCAGTCTCAGTCCCACCTCTGCCGCCACACCTTTAGCCACCCCTTGCGCGGCCCCGCTCTGACACTGATGAAGCATGTGAGTCAGTTACGTGCTATACCCGCCCTTTTCGTCTGGAAGGGCCGCAGCCTACAGCTGGATGCGAAGCCCCGTAGGAAAAGATTGCCTAAGGCCAGGAATGAACGCGCTAGTGGCGATCTGGCCAGTGCGGCTAAGCCAGGAGTCGTGACTTGTACCACCAGATGGCTAAAGACGCAATGCACGCGAGCTCTGATAGAGGCAAATCGCTGCGGTCGCAGCCACGTTCAGGCTTTCCACACCGCCGACCATCGGAATACGCACTCTATAGTCCGCTGCTTCTGCGATTTCGGTTGACAAACCGTGTGGTTCGGACCCGAAAAGCCAAGCTGTCGGCTTGCCAAGCAGTGGCTTGGCTTCGTCGAGAGACGTCTCACCGTCGACCATGGTGGCCAGCACTTGCAGTCCGGCGGCGCGCAATTCGGTCACAGCGGCGTAGGCATCAGACGCCACGACAACCGTTATCGAGAAGATACTGCCGGCAGAGGAACGCAGACATTTACCGTTGTACGGGTCGACGGTGTACCCACCGAAGATCACAGCTGCAGCACCCATGGCATCCGCGATGCGGATTACAGTGCCCGCATTGCCCGGTTCGCTGATCTCGACAGCGGCCACCACCAGCTGGGGTGAGCCAGCCAGCACAGTCGCTAGCCGGGTCGTCGGCATTTCGCACACCGCGATCAACCCAGTCGGAGTGACCGTGTCGGAAAGTGCTTTTGCGGCACGTTCGCTTACAGGATGGACCGGACACTTCAGTGTAGCCAGCACTGTGGCGTGCCGTTGGGCCGCGACTTCTGTGACGAATACGTCGCGAACCAGCCCGCTTACAATGGCGGCTTCGACGAGGTTAGGGCCTTCAGCGAGAAATCGTCTGACACGCCGCCGCGCGACTTGGCGATGCAACTTAACTGCCGCGACCACCCGGGCGGAACGCTCGGTGAGCACCGCAGGCCCCGGCAAGGTTCGATTTCCCCGCTCCTTGGTGCGCATCGTGGTGGGTTAAGCAGCTTCTCCGGATGGCACGTTGACATCTTCGGGTAACCCCGACCGGGCAACCTCAACGAGCGCCGTGAACGCCGCCGGATCGCTGATCGCAATATCGGCGAGATTCTTGCGATCCACGTCGACATCCGCAGCCTTCAGGCCCTGGATCAACCGGTTGTAAGTGATGTCATTGGCGCGCGCAGCCGCGTTGATTCGCGAAATCCACAATTTGCGGAACTCCCCCTTACGCGCGCGACGGTCGCGGTAAGCGTAGCCCAACGAATGCAGCTGCTGCTCTTTGGCTTTACGATAGAGCCGGGACCGCTGGCCGCGATAGCCTTTCGAAGCCTTCAAGACAGTGCGCCGCTTCTTATGGGCATTGACTGCCCGCTTTACGCGTGCCATGGTATTTCCTCCTTTCGTTCGTACGTACCTGGTCATGGTCTGACGCAATCTGGTCAGCCGTTCAGCAGTGAATTGACCCGTTGGGTGTCGTTGGCTGAAACCCGCGTGTGTCCATCCAGTCGCCGGGTACGAGTGCTCGGCTTATGCTCGAACAGATGCCGACGATTGGCTTTCTGACGGACGATCTTCCCGGTACCGGTGCGCCGGAACCGCTTCGACGCCCCACTGTGGGTCTTGGCCTTGGGCATGTTTCCTCAGTTCTGCTGTTTCTACTGTTCTTCCTGCGCTGGCTAACTCGCTAGTGCGGTGAACCATCGGTGTCGCCGGTTGCATCGATATCTTGCACTGACCCAGCCCCCGGTACTTCCGGATGCCGCGCGCTGGCGCGAGTCTTCGCGCCGCGATGCGGTGCCAGCACCATCGTCATGTTGCGCCCATCCTGTTTGGCTGATGTTTCGACGAATCCGTAATCGGCGACGTCCGCACCCAGTCGCTGCAGTAATCGGTAACCCAGCTCGGGTCGCGACTGCTCACGTCCGCGAAACATGATGGTGACTTTGACCTTGGATCCCGCCTCCAGGAAACGGACCACGTGGCTCTTTTTGGTCTCGTAATCATGATCGTCGATCTTTGGTCGCAACTTTTGTTCTTTGACGACGGTCTGCTGCTGGTTGCGGCGGGATTCGCGTGCCTTCTGTGCCACTTCGTATTTGTACTTGCCGTAGTCCATGATCTTGCAAACCGGTGGTCTGGCATTTGGGGCAACTTCGACAAGGTCGAGATCGGCGTCCGCAGCCACGCGAAGTGCATCCTCGATCCGTACGATGCCTACCTGCTCCCCCCCTGGACCAATCAACCGGACTTCAGGTACGCGTATGCGCTCGTTGACACGGGTCTCAGTGCTGATGGGGCCTCCCTTGTTGGGCCATAGTGGGCGTAATAGTCATCTACTTAGCCATCCTCCAGATCGTCTTCCAGCCGCGACCAGGGCCTGGCTGATCAGGGAGTCAGCGGTAGAAACACCACAACATCAGCAAAAGCCCTGCACAAGCAGGGCCCAATGCCGACCGATCACGGCTTGAAACAATGCAAGCCGTCCGCGTCACGTGCGGAGCAGGCACTACGACATGCCTGTGACCGGACCGCTCAGCCCTGAAATAACTCTCGTGGCTAGCGGTGGGAGTGGGACTCCACTTAACTGTTCCCGACCTTCGCCGGTATGATCGCAGAAGTCAGTCTAGCAGCCAATAAGCGTCGCCCGGCACTTCGAAGCGAGGGCCAGGTCAACCGGCCTCTGGCGCGTGAGTTACACTGAGTCCGGCAGGTAGATAATCACTCTTGACCACTGTAGACGCTTCGCCAGGCATTTCACGGTTTGAAGGAATATCCTCGCGGTCTGTGACAGTCGCTACAATTTGTTCGGGGCCTTGTTCTGGCAGCCGGTCGCACTCCCGCTATCACTGGGTACCGGCAGCAGCCGGCTGGACCGTCGGTGTAATCGCCACACTGTCACTGATAGCAAGTGTGTCACCGTTGATCAGGTGGCTCATTAGGGTCCCACGTGAATTCATCAACAACTACCTTTTTAATTTTCCGGACACCAGCATCGCCTGGTCGTTCGTGCTGGCGCTGTTAGCCGCCGCGCTAACCACGCGCAAACGCATCGCCTGGCTGCTGTTGCTCGGCAATATGGTGCTCGCCGCCGTGTTAAACGCTGTGGATATGGCAGCGAATGGCAACACCCCAGCCGAGACATTCGGCGAAAACCTCGGGTTCGCAGTGCATGTTGTTGCGATCTTGCTGCTGGTTTTGAGCTATCGGGAATTCTGGGCCAAAGTCCGCCGAGGCGCGCTGTTCAAAGCGGCTGCGGTGCTGGTTGCCGGAGACGTGATCGGGATACTGTTGTCTTTGGGCCTGGTCGAGCTGTTCCCCGGATCGCTAGCGCGGCAGGATCGCCTGCCGTATGTGGCCAATCGGGTGGTCGGATTCGCACTTGCCGATCCCGACCTCTTCAGCGGCAAACCGCACGTCTTACTCAACGCAATCTTCGGCTTGTTCGGCGCCCTCGCGTTGATCATGGCCACTATCGTGCTGTTTCAGTCCCAGCGTGCAGATAACGCCCTGACCGGCGAGGATGAGTCCGCCATCCGCGGGCTACTTGAGCTGTATGGCAAGAACGACTCACTGGGTTACTTCGCCACCCGGCGCGATAAGTCGGTGATCTTCGCGCACAATGGCCGCGCGGCCATAACCTATCGAGTTGAGATAGGAGTCTGCCTAGCCAGCGGCGACCCAGTAGGCGATCCCGGGGCATGGCCGCAGGCCGTCGATGCGTGGTTAGAGCTTTGCCAGACGTACGGTTGGGCGCCCGGTGTGATGGGGGCCAGTTCACAGGGGGCCCAGGTATTTCGTAGGGCCGGCTTCAACGCCATAGAACTCGGCGACGAGGCGATCTTGCGGACTGCCGTTTACAAACTTTCCGGCCCCGACATGCGCGGAGTGCGCCAGGCGGTGACACGGGCACGCCGGGCCGGACTGACCGTACGCATTAGACGGCACAGCGACATCTCCGCCAACGAGATGGCAGACACCATCGCGCGTGCTGACGCCTGGCGCGACACCGAATTCGAACGTGGCTTTTCGATGGCGCTGGGCCGGCTCGGCGATCCGGCTGATTCAGATTGCCTGCTGGTCGAAGCAGTGGACCGCGACGACCATGTCGTTGCGATACTGTCACTGGTCCCGTGGGGAACCACCGGCGTCTCGTTGGACGTGATGCGCCGTTCTCCACAATCACCCAACGGCACCATCGAACTCATGGTCAGCGAGCTAGCCCTCAAGGGCGAGACTCTTGGGATCGCCCGCATTTCGTTGAATTTTACGATGTTTCGCGCCGCGTTCGAGCAAGGTGCTCAACTCGGCGCTGGCCCAATTGCACGGTTGTGGCGGGGGCTGCTGTTGTTTTTCTCACGGTGGTGGCAGTTGGAGACGCTGTACCGCTCGAACATAAAATACCTTCCTGACTGGGTCCCTCGTTACGCCTGCTACGAGGACGCCCGGTTGATTCCGCGGGTGGGGGTTGCCTCGGTGATCGCCGAGGGTTTCCTTGTGTTACCGTTCAGCCGACGCGGCCGGGTGCACACCGGCCATCATCCGGCTGTGCCAGCGCGGTTAGCAGAATCCGGGCTGCTGCACCACGATGGGTCGACTCCAGATGTCAGCGGATTGCAAACGGCGGACGTCGATTTGGAAGTAGCGAATTCCCGTATACCCGAACAGGTACGGGTGCGTCTGGCAAAACTTAAGACATTGCAACTCAACGGTATTGACGCTTATCCGGTGGGACACCCGCCTAGCCACACAGTCGCCCAGGCTCTGGATGCCGACGACGAAGGCACCGTCTCGATATCTGGACGCATATTGCGGATACGTGACTATGGCGGCGTGTTGTTTGCTCATGTGCGTGACTGGTCGGGCGAAATACAAGTGCTGCTGGATAATTTAGTGCTGGAGTGCTGCTGCATCGCAGATTTCACCGCAGCCATTGATCTGGGCGATATAGTCGAAATGACCGGGAACATGGGCTTCAGCAAAAACGGGACTCGCTCGTTGATAGTACGCAACTGGCGGCTGATCGGTAAATGCTTACGGCCGCTACCGAACAAATGGAAGGGGTTAACCGACCCAGAAGCCCGGGTGCGAACCCGTTATGTCGATCTGGCAGTCAATACCGAGTCCCGTAACCTGATCATGGCTCGCAGCTGCGTGTTGCGCTCGGTCAGGGAGATGCTGTTCGCTAAAGGATTTGTCGAAGTCGAGACCCCAATCCTGCAACAAATTCACGGCGGCGCCACTGCCCGGCCATTCGCCACTCGCATCAATACCTATGACATGGATCTGTTCCTACGCATTGCCCCGGAGCTCTATCTTAAGAGGCTGTGCATCGGGGGTGTAGAGCGGGTCTTCGAGCTGGGCCGGGCCTTCCGTAACGAGGGAGTAGACTTTAGTCACAATCCGGAGTTCACCTTGCTGGAGGCCTACCAGGCGCACGCAGACTACCTAATGTGGATCGACGGCTGCCGAGAATTGATCCAGAATGCCGCCGAAGCCGCGAACGGTACACAGACCCTAATGCGGCCGCGGATCGAGGGAGCAAGCGGAACCGCAAACCACCTCGAGCCGATCGACATCTCCGGCGTCTGGCCGGTGAAGACCGTGTACGAAGCAGTATCCGAAGCGCTCGGAGAATGTGTCGACACCAGCACTGAGTTGGCCACTCTGCGTAAATTGTCCGACGCCGCACACATACCTTATTGGCCACACTGGGATACTGGTGCGGTGGTTCTGAAGCTCTATGAGCACCTGGTTGAGAACCGAACCGATCAACCGACATTCTACATCGACTTTCCAACGTCCGTGTCACCGTTAACCCGGCCACATAGAAGTAAGCCCGGTGTCGCCGAGCGATGGGACCTGGTGGCGTGGGGTATAGAATTAGGTACCGCCTACAGCGAACTAACCGACCCGGTAGAGCAGCGGCGTCGTCTGCACGAACAGTCCTTATTGGCCGTCGGCGGAAACCCCGAAGCGATGGAGCTCGACGAAGACTTCCTACAAGCCATGGAATACGCTATGCCACCGACCGGCGGCCTGGGAATGGGCATAGACCGTCTCGTGATGTTAATCACCGGCCGCAGCATTCGCGAAACGCTACCGTTCCCACTGGCCAAGCCGCACTAGCTCGGCGCTGGCCGCAAGTTTAGCAACAAATTCGCCGCGGCCGTTGCTAACGCTTAACCATTACACCTAATCCGGGCTTCTTCGTTACGGGATATATGATTTATGTGTAAGATACTGCAATCCGTGGAGAGCATGGACCCACTGGGCAAGCAGTGCCTTGTGTTCGGCAAGCCAAAACATGAACACGCTTAATCGACTCGAGCAATGCTGAGCGAAGAATTGTGGATCACGCGTCTACCCCGAGATACAGCCATGTCTGTCAGCACATGGACTTTGGCAGTTTCGATGGTCGCTATCATAGCCACTCGCCACTACCATCTATAGTACGGCGGCGATCCTCAACCAGCGTGCAAATGGCACTGATACTGATGTGCTGAGAGCAGATGGTGCACTTGCACTATGTCGATCGGCAGTGGTAATCGACAGGCAACCGCCCGCAGTAGCGTGACGACATACTCGACGAACCAACACCCCACCCGTCCCGCAGCGCACGGTAAGACCATGGTTTCGACGACAGAGCCAGCGAAAGCCCTTCTTCCCCAGCCTGATCCGGGGTAACTAAAGTAGGAGTGTCGACCTTTGAATCCGTCTGCGAGAAGAGCTAATCCAGGCCCGCGACGGCCTTAGGTGCCACGAAATTCGACGCCGTCACTGCAAACGCGATATTTGTGTGGACTTAGGCGGTGACTGTGCGGCGTCGCCGTGGTGTGCGTGCAGGCGCGCACCCTGCGCCAACGACTTCGGCGAGAAATTTGCCAGTGTAGCTTTCCGGAACCGCTGCGACATCCTCCGGAGTGCCTTCGGCGACAACGGTTCCACCTTGAGCGCCACCCTCGGGACCCATATCGACGATCCAGTCCGACGTTTTGATCACGTCCAGGTTGTGTTCGATCACGATCACCGTATTGTCTTTGTCAACAAGACCATTGATGACGTTAAGAAGTTTGCGGATATCGTCGAAATGCAGTCCTGTGGTGGGTTCGTCGAGAATGTAGATGGTGCGCCCGGTCGAACGCTTCTGCAACTCGGACGCCAGTTTGACCCGCTGCGCCTCACCACCCGACAACGTCGGCGCGGGCTGACCCAGTCGGACATAGCCCAGACCGACATCGACCAGCGTGCGCAGATAACGGTTAATGCCGATGATCGGCTCAAAGAACTCCGCCGCTTCCTCGATCGACATGTCCAACACTTCGGATATGGCCTTGCCTTTGTAGTGTACTTCAAGGGTTTCTCGGTTGTACCGGGCGCCCTGGCACACTTCACAAGGTACATACACGTCCGGCAAGAAGTTCATCTCGATCTTGATGGTGCCGTCACCGGTGCACGCCTCGCAGCGACCGCCCTTAACGTTGAACGAGAATCTACCGGGTTGGTAACCACGGACTTTCGCCTCGGTGGTAGCCGCGAACAAGATTCGGATCTTGTCAAATACCCCGGTGTAGGTGGCCGGGTTGGATCGCGGCGTGCGGCCGATCGGCGACTGGTCCACCCTCACCAGCTTGTCCAGATGTTCTAGGCCGGTGACTCGGGTATGGCGACCCGGAACTTGCCGAGCGCCGTTGAGCCTGTTGGCCAGCACCGCTGCCAGGATATCATTGACCAAAGTTGACTTGCCGGAGCCCGACACACCGGTTACCGAGGTCAACACGCCAAGCGGAAACGACACGTCGATGCCGCGCAGATTGTGCTCGCGGGCCCCGACGACGGTGAGCTCACGCTTACGGTCGACGGAACGCCGACGTGTGGGGGTGGCAATGCTTTCCCGACCCGACAGGTAAGCACCGGTAATCGAATCCTTATTTGCCAGCAGTTCACGGTAGGTCCCGTTGTGCACGATTTGGCCGCCATGCTCACCGGCGCCCGGGCCGATGTCGACGACCCAGTCAGCGTGTGCGATGGTGTCTTCGTCATGTTCGACGACGATCAGTGTGTTCCCCAACGCCCTTAACCGCGTGAGAGTTTCGATGAGTCGACGGTTGTCGCGCTGGTGTAGCCCGATGGATGGTTCGTCAAGGACGTAGAGCACGCCCACCAGACCGGAACCGATTTGGGTAGCTAGCCGAATGCGTTGGGCCTCACCACCAGACAGCGTGGCTGCCGCCCGAGACAGCGAGAGGTACTCCAGCCCGACGTCGAGCAAAAAGCCGAGTCGCGACTGGATTTCTTTGAGCACCTGCCCCGCTATCGCCTGCTCGCGCACACCAAGGATAAGCGCGTTCAGAAAAGCCGAGCAGTCCGCGATGGACAGCTCGCAGACCTCGGCAATGGACTTCGCGCCCCGCTCCCCTGCCGCTAACGTCACCGCCAGAATCTCTGGCTTGAGTCGGGTCCCCTGACACACCGGGCAGGGGATATTACGCATGAAACCCTCGTAGCGTTCCTTCATCTGCTCGGACTCGGTCTGCTCCATCTTGCGCTGTAAGAACGTCAGCACGCCCTCAAAATCAACGTAATATGAGCGGGGTCGACCGTACCGGTTGTGGTACTGCACATGCACCTGATGATCGGAACCTTCAAGAATCGCCTTGCGGGCCTTGGCCGGGAGTTTGCGCCATGGCGTGTCAACGTCGAATCCCAGTTTCTCGCCGAGCCCGGCCATCATCCGGGTGAAGTACTCCGCGGTGCGCCCCGCCGACCACGGCGCCACCGCACCCTCGGCCAGAGTGCGATCCGGGTCGGGCACCACTAGATCTGAGTCGATCTCTTTGCGGATTCCCAAGCCCACACATTCGGGACAGGCGCCGTAGGGCGAGTTGAACGAGAACGAGCGTGGTTCCAGGTCGTCAACGGCCAGGGGGTGCCCATTGGGGCAAGCTAACTTCTCGGAGAAGCACTGTTCGCGCGGGTGGCCACGTTCGTCGTGATCGTCGGGAAATTCCAACACTACGATGCCGTCAGCTAGGTTCAGGGCGGTTTCCACCGAGTCGGTGAGCCGCTGCTTGGCGGCGATCTTGACGGTGAGTCGGTCCACTACCACCTCGATGTCGTGCTTTTCTTGTTTTTTAAGCTTCGGTGGATCGCTCAACGGGTACACTACATCGTCGACCCGAACCCGGCTGTAGCCCTGTGCGTTGAGCTTGTCGAACAGGTCCGCGAACTCGCCCTTGCGGGTACGCACCACCGGAGCGAGCACCAAAAACCGGGTGCCCTCCGGCAGCACCAGCACCTGATCGACAATTTGCTGCGGGGTCTGACGGGAGATCTGCTCGCCACAGATCGGGCAGTGCGGTGTGCCAGCACGCGCATATAACAATCGCAGGTAATCGTACACCTCGGTGATTGTTCCTACGGTCGACCTCGGGTTGCGGTTCGTCGACTTCTGGTCGATGGACACCGCCGGGGAAAGACCCTCGATGAAGTCGACGTCCGGCTTGTCCATCTGTCCAAGGAATTGGCGCGCGTAGGCCGACAGTGACTCCACGTAGCGGCGCTGGCCCTCGGCGAAGATGGTGTCGAATGCCAGTGAAGACTTGCCTGATCCGGACAGCCCGGTGAAGACGATCAATGAATCCCGCGGCAGGTCGAGATCGACGCTTCGCAGGTTGTGCTCACGGGCACCCTTGACGATCAAGCGGTCAGCCACGCTGCCCCTCTCACTGAAACTCTTCTTGCTCTTGCCTAAAGCTGTCCTACAGTGGCCACTGCGCACGACGCATTCCATGCTATGTGCTCAGACCGACAAGCAGCGGACCTAGTTCCAGGAGCAGTAACCTGGCCGCTATGACAGCCTCGATCGATCCCGTCAACGACTACACCGGGCACGTTGACCCGGGTACCGCGGCCCGCCGGGCCCTACCCGGCGCCACAATCCTGAAGGTGTCGGTAGGCCCGATGGACAACAACGCCTACCTGGTGACGTGTTCGGCTACCGGAGAAACACTTCTGATTGACGCTGCCAATGATGCCGAGGTGCTTATCGATCTGGTCCAACGCTACGCCCCGAAGCTGTCGTTGATTGTGACCAGCCATCAGCACTTTGATCACTGGCAGGCACTGGAAGCGGTGGTCGCGGCCACCGGTGCGCCAACCGCCGTGCATGAGCTCGACGCCGAACCGCTGCCGGTCAGGCCGGACCGTTTGTTGACCAATGGTGACTGCGTGCAGATTGGGGAGCTGACGTTCGACGTTATTCACCTGCGCGGGCACACGCCCGGATCAATCGCGCTGGCGCTCGACGGAGCCACCTCTGGCCCAAAAACTGGGAGAGTCACGCAGTTGTTCACTGGCGACTGCCTGTTCCCCGGGGGCGTTGGCAAGACGTGGCAGCGCAGTGACTTCACCCAACTGCTCGACGACGTCACCACCCGAGTGTTCGATGTGTACGCGGACACTACAGCCATCTACCCCGGCCACGGCGACGACACAGTACTCGGCGCCGAGCGTCCCAGCCTGGCAGAATGGCGTGAGCGTGGCTGGTAAAGGCGGTTTCAGTGCGTGGTGTGCACGATCAAGACGTCGATCTTGGCCCGACGCGAGACGTTGGCCGGCACCGATCCCAACAGTCGACCTGCGATCGTGCTCAGACCGACATTGCCAACCACTAGCAGATCGGCATTTGTTTTCTCGGCAAGGTTCACCAGCGCATCGACCGGAGCGCCGACAACCGGTCGCTCTTCGACGTTCTTAGCACCGGCGGCGTGCGCTCGCTCCTTCGCGTCATGCAGGATCTCGTAGATCGGGGCAGTACCCGTCACTTTGTAGCTTTCGTCCTTCAATATGTCGAACGCCCGAGCATTGTCATGCTGGGGCAGGTAGGCCGACGCGATGATCAGCTTGGCATCCGACCCGGCAATTTTGCCTGCCCGGTCCACCGCACGCAACGACGAATCTGAACCATCGGTTCCCACCACCACGGTCTGATAGGCGCCCATTTACCCTCCCAATGTCAGTTTGCTCAGCCCAAGACAGTATTCGCGTTGCTTGATGCAAATGGGTCAGATTACCGACTCAGCAGCAACGTGGCGCGACCAGTCATTTGCTTAGCCAGGGCAACTCGACAGACAACACCCGCGACGGCACGGCGCTCGACTGTGCATATCCCACCTAAAAGCCCTACTGTGCAGAACTATTCATGACTTACAGGCACCGAGCGCGGACAATCCGGGCCGACAGCATGCTGGCTATTCCTTGCCGGTGACCAGGGTCATCGCGCGCACTTTACAGTGACAAGCATCATGTCTGTATCGGCACTTGAGCAGAGCGCAGCGGACGTCGGTGACAATTCGGCGCGCCAACATGCGCACGGCGCGCTACCCGACTCATTGGCAATTGCGATGCTGGCCACAGTCATCAGTGGGGCCTGGGCCAGTAGGCCTTCGCTCTGGTTCGATGAGGCCGCAACAATATCGGCTTCAGCGAGTCGCACTGTGCCAGAACTATGGAGATTGCTGAGCCACATCGATGCTGTGCACGGCTTGTACTACCTGCTGATGCACGGCTGGTTCGCGATATTTCCCTCGACTGAATTCTGGTCAAGGGTTCCAAGTTGTCTGGCAATTGGGGCCGCTGCTGCCGGCGTCACGGTTTTCACCAGACAGTTTGCCACACGGACCACTGCGGTATACGCAGGCATTGTCTTCGCCATTCTGCCGCGCATCACCTGGGCCGGTATCGAAGCACGCTCATCTGCCTTGTCAGTGGCCGCGGCCATGTGGCTGACCGTGTTGCTCGTGGCCTCGGTACAGCGCAACAGGCCGCGGCTATGGCTGTGCTATGCGCTGACATTGATGCTGTCAATTTTGCTGAATCTCACCCTGGCCACGCTGGTGCTGGTTTACGCCGTGATCCTGCCATGGCTCGCACCCAACAAATTTCGCAATTCTCCGTTCATCTGGTGGGCGGTTACCTCGGTCGTCGCACTCGGGACTATAACGCCGTTCATCTTGTTCGCTCATGGCCAAGTATGGCAGGTCGACTGGATCTTCCGGGTCAGCTGGCACTACGTCTTCGACATCACACAACGCCAGTATTTCGACCACAGCGTTTCGTTCGCGATTGCCACGGCCGTGATCATCGTCCCCGCGATCGCGACTCGCCTGGCTGGCTTGCGAGCCCCGGCGGGCGACCTTCGCAGCTTGGTGATTATCTGCACTGCGTGGATCGTCATTCCCACCACTCTCATGGTCGGCTACTCGGCGGTCATTGAACCAGTTTACTACCCGCGTTACCTGATCCTCACCGCTCCGGCGGCAGCTATCGTCATAGCGGTCTGCATTGTCACGGTCGCCCGTAAACCGTGGCCTATTGCCGGCGTCCTAGTGTTGTTCGCTGTTGCTGCCTTTCCAAATTATCTCTTTACGCAACGCGGGCGATACGCCAAAGAAGGCTGGGATTACAGTCAAGTAGCCGATGTGATCAGTTCCCAGGCTGCGCCAGGGGACTGTCTGATCGTTGACAACACTGTGCCCTGGCGGCCCGGGCCGATCCGCGCACTGCTGGCCGCTCGGCCGGCGGCTTTTCGATCGCTGATCGACATCGAACGTGGTTTCTACGGACCGACAGTCGGCACCCTGTGGGACGGTCATGTTCCCGTGTGGTTGGTGACGGCCAAGATCAACAAGTGCTCCACGGTCTGGACAGTCTCCGACCGAGACACATCACTGCCCGACCATCAAGCGGGACAATTACTGTCACCAGGGCTCATATTGGGACGTGCGCCGGCGTATCAATTTCCCAGTTATCTGGGGTTCCGCATTGTCGAGCGGTGGCAATTCCACTATTCGCAGGTCATCAAGTCAACACGGTGAACGACGGTCACGATGGATCACCCGGTAAGAGGCCACGACACCGACCGTGGCCAGCACAGTTAAGGTCGTGTAGAGGCAGCGCCGCCGCCACTCCGCCGTCTTTGGCTGTGTTGACCACCACACCGGCTAACCCTGCGTCGACGACCCGGCCCGCTGCTATCTAGCCGGGTCGTCGATCCAGGTCATCGCACGTGCGGCCAGGAGGTCCCTATACCGGCCCCGGTGACCAATAACTCCAACGCCCAGAGCGCAACAATCCCGATCGACGCGTTAGCGCGTTGGGTGGTTGCGTCCAACACTAGAACCGACGCCATCACCAGCGGCGCGGCCGTTACCACGTGCCCGATCACGCGAGGATTACTCAGCGACACCCTAACGGTCTTCCCCGTCGTCCAGCCGAACAGCTAGCACCGCGCCCAGAAACCGGCGGAACCGGACGCAGATGTCCCATTCGCTGACCAACCAGTTGCATATACGTGGGGGTGACTATTCCCATCAACCAATCGACACGCTATTGGTCAAGTCAAATCCATTTCAACAGTCCAGAAGCGAAATACGCTGGAAGGCAATACCGCTGCGTGCACTCGCCAATCGACGACTACGAATATCCCGACTAGCAACGTGCCGGCGGCAAGCAGACCGGCGGTCGCCATCAAATAATGCGGGAGCTCGGCAACGCTGACCAGGGGCGTTGGGTGCCCCCGTCAGCGGTACTTGACCACTCCAGCACTTGTGTGCAGGGTCAGACGGGGTCACCCCGCTCGGTCAAGCCTGATTTTGCGGGGAATACGATCTGTACCAATGGAGGCCATCAAGACGATCATCATCGCCACGGCACCAAACGCCCATCGCCACAACTCGAGCAATGCGAAAACGCCCCACCACGGGCCCAATCAAAGTCGTGACACCCCCACATCGCCGATATCAGCGCTGAATCACAAGTACCAAGTACACAGCCACCGGGGCAGGGCAGAGCTGATGAAGCGCATACCCCAAGCCGGCTAGCAGTCCGCTGACTACCCATTGCAGGGTGCGTCCTGCTACCCAGAACCTCCATGATCGGCGCAAACTCGCACACCAGGTTGTTTAACGTCGAATACCGCCAGTCCCATCGGAAGCGATGTGCATGCACCGATCCGCAGCAGCGCCAAACTGACTGCAGCCTCTGCCACGACCAACCCGAACAGCTACAGGATTGTTACCCAAGAAACAGCCGGCTGCCACCGATTTCGGCGATCGCGTTAGGGAGCAGCATGACGGTCAAGAACTCGTTAGTAGCGAGCAACCCCATAGCACCGGCCAACAAGATGGACGTTCCGAGATGCTGTGGCCCAGCAGCTCATGCTAACTGCCAGTATTGCTTTCCGTATCCGTCACGCCATACACCGTAGGAGTGCACACGCGGTTGACATTCATTTGAGGCCCGCCGCGTCCATCCCACGCAGTTCCTTTTTGAGGTCTGCGATCTCGTCACGGAAGCGCGCGGCCAGCTCGAATTGCAAGTCACTTGCGGCGGCCATCATTTGGGCGGTAAGATCTTTGATCAGGTCAGCCAGTTCTGCACGCGGCATACCAGCGGTGTCGCGACCCTCGAACACTCCGACGCTGACCGAGCGAACAGGTTCACTCTGGGCGCGCCGACCGCGGGACACGTTACGTCCCGATCCACCCACTTGAACGGTGTCGGTGTCGTCGGCCTCGCGATAGACCTGGTCGAGGATGTCGGCGATCTTCTTGCGCAGCGGCTGTGGGTCGATACCATTGGCATTGTTGTAGGCGATCTGCTTTGCCCGTCGCCGTTCGGTTTCATCGATGGCTTCGGTCATCGAATCAGTGATCGTGTCGGCATACATATGTACTTCACCGGAGACGTTGCGGGCTGCCCGGCCTATGGTCTGGATTAGGCTGCGCGCCGACCGCAGGAAGCCTTCCTTGTCGGCGTCCAGGATCGCCACCAGCGACACCTCGGGCAGGTCGAGGCCTTCGCGCAACAGGTTAATGCCGACCAACACGTCATAGTCGCCAAGCCGCAGTTGACGCAGCAGTTCTACCCGCCGCAAGGTGTCGACCTCGGAGTGCAGGTAGCGCACCCGGATACCCATCTCTAGCAAGTAGTCGGTGAGGTCTTCGGCCATTTTCTTGGTCAGCGTCGTTACCAAGACCCGTTGGTCGGCGTTGGCGCGTTTGCGGATTTCGCCAATCAGGTCGTCGATTTGCCCCTTGGTTGGCTTGACTACCACTTTCGGGTCGACCAAACCGGTCGGTCGGATCACCTGCTCGACGAACTCACCACCGGACTGGCTGAGCTCATACGGTCCCGGGGTGGCCGATAGGTACACCGTTTGCCCGATCCGATCGGCGAATTCCTCCCAGGTCAGCGGGCGGTTGTCACACGCTGACGGCAGCCGAAACCCATATTCGACGAGGTTACGCTTCCGCGACATGTCACCTTCGTACATGCCGCCGATTTGCGGGACGGTGACATGCGACTCGTCGATGACGAGCAAAAAGTCCTCCGGGAAGTAATCGAGCAACGTTGCCGGCGGCGTGCCCGGCCCCCTGCCGTCGATATGGCGGGAGTAATTCTCTATACCTGAGCAGAACCCGACCTGCCGCATCATTTCGATGTCGTAGTTGGTCCGCATCCGCAGCCGCTGCGCCTCCAGCAGCTTGCCCTGGCGTTCGAATTCGGCGAGCCGCTCGGCAAGTTCTTCCTCGATGGCTGAGATTGCCTGCGCCATCCGCTCGGGACCGGCTACATAGTGGGTGGCGGGGAAGATCCGTAGCGAGTCGACCTGACGAATCACCTCGCCGGTGAGGGGGTGTAGGTAGTACAACGCCTCGATCTCGTCGCCGAAGAACTCGATACGAACCGCCAGCTCCTCGTAGGACGGAATGATCTCCACAGTGTCGCCGCGCACCCGGAAGGAGCCGCGGGTGAAGGACAGATCATTGCGGGTGTATTGCACGTCGACCAGCAGCCGCAATAGGCCGTCGCGAGGCACCTCGTTGCTAACCGCTAGCTCGACAGAGCGGTCCAGGTAGGACTGTGGAGTACCTAGGCCGTAAATGCATGACACCGAAGCCACCACTACCACATCGCGCCGCGACAGCAGCGACGACGTGGCGGAGTGCCGCAGCCGCTCCACGTCGTCGTTGATGGAGCTGTCTTTTTCGATATAGGTGTCGGTCTGTGCGATGTACGCTTCTGGCTGATAGTAATCATAGTATGATACGAAGTACTCGACCGCGTTGTGCGGCAACATCCCACGCAGTTCGTTCGCAAGTTGAGCTGCCAGCGTCTTATTCGGCGCCATCACCAAAGTAGGTCGCTGCAACCGTTCGATAAGCCAGGCGGTGGTTGCTGACTTTCCGGTACCGGTGGCACCAAGTAACACTACGTCACGCTCCCCCGCCAGGATCCGTCGCTGCAACTCATCAATAGCCGCTGGCTGGTCACCAGCCGGTTCGTGCGGGCTGATCACCTCGAAGCGGCCACCGACGCGCACAATCTCCTTGACAGCGCGATATTCCGAATGCGTTATTATCGGGTGCTCGGTGGCGAAAGCCATGCCCTCAGCGTAAGGCCAGGCACCAAGAGGTTGGCTGCAATCCAGCCGGGTCTATCCGGCGGAATGGGTCCACACCTGAGTGACCGGATTGCATTGGAGCAGTTAGCTATCTCTGGAGGTGGATATGGCTATCACCGAAATACCCTGCCGGTTGCACAAGCTATCGAAGGTGTGAACTTTGTTCGTAATGAGGTTTTAGCCTCACTGTTGCTTTTACAGACGATCTGTCCATTGTTGATCGGGTCGTAGGAGAATCTGCCTACGACCCGATCAACAATGGACAGGCGACGACGCGATAGCAGGCGCGGTCGAGATGGTGGCCACAACTGCGGGTTCGGCTAAGCTCACGCCCGAAGAAACGTCACCGACCCAAGCGGCCACCGCAGGTGCTCGCACCACTGTTCCCTACGCACCATACTAAGTTGCTAAAATGGCTCCGGCCTGCGCGCGCACAGGGTGCCGTCGGCCTAGTAGACCACCGGCCACGCCACTGTCTCCAGCATAAGTGGCTCTGAACTGTGTGTTCAGCTAAACACAGTCCATCCCCACTCCTTCTGAGGACTGCCCTGCCAGTTTACTCTCACAAGGCGCAAAAAGTCGGTTTTCTACATCGGCTCTGTTGATCACGTGATGGGCGACATCGTTCAGCTCAGTCCCGATGGCTACGCACCCGGTAGCGGTGAATGCGGAACGGAACGCGCACCAGTTGGTGTCTCCCTCCGACATAACGGACCGCAAGGCCGTTGGTCGTACGTTTGTTACGGTTGTAGGCCAATTTGTAGGCGTCGTTGAGTACCGGCCTCCCTGGGAAGGTGGCCGTCGCCGGCCCCGAGTGCGGGAGCCGAGAGTTGCGACGCGAGCACAGGGCTAGTCAGGAAAATATCCGTCTGAAACATTTGGAAGAAGTACAGGATATCGGCCAGGTCGCTGCGCTACCACAACGATTCAGCACTGCGCACGTCGAGGCTCCCGGCTACAGAGGTCTGGACGAAAACCGATGGTTCATAGCCCCAATAGCGGCGCGGAGTCCACGCCGAGGCAACTCGGCCGAAGCAGTATCAGATGTAGCGATGCAACCATCGTTGGCGCTGCCATCTAGGCGTTCGCCTATGGCTTTATCAGCTTCGAAAGCAGAAGCAAACGCGTGACACCGCTGGAACCGTTTTTCAGCTTACTAGACAAGGACTTTGAAAAACACCTCGTCGAGTTGCCCCAGATCCAGCCGATAGGATCGTAGCGGATCCTCGTGTAAGTTCTGACTGATCACCGCGATCGGGTTGGGGTGTTGGAATGGCGTTGTACCGGTTAGCAAATGGAAAGCCGTTGCAATTAAAGGAGATTGGTCGTATGGTCCGTCGATGTTAGGGTCCGTCAACTGTTCGGGAGCGGTATACGCGACCGTCCCGACCATGACATTGGTCTCGGTGATCTCGCTGATATCGTCCAGATAGCGAGCTACAACGAATTCCATCAACAAAATTAGTCGTTATCCAGTTTTCAGGATGGGTGAGCGAAATGTTAACGGGTTCGACGTAGCGGTGCAGCAAACCGCGATCGCACGGTGTAATCGAGTACGCCTGCGACAGCGTTAGGATGGCACAAACCTCCTCGACTGGCATACCGTTCTGGCAACGTTCTTTCGCCAGTCGGTTGGCATTGGTGCCGTCGACGTAATCCTGGAGATCCAGGGCTGACTGTCGAATTTGCTGCGATCGTGGACTTCGACGATGTGCGGGTGCTATAGCATGACAGCGAAATCTTCTTCCCGGTTGAACCTGTCGCGGAACCCGTGATCCGCAGTGATTGCCTCAGCGAGGACCTTGATCATATCGCGCCGCGGTAACCGGGGATGTAGGCTAGATAATCCTCAACCATCCCGAACCATCCCGCCGGAGCCCAACGGACGGAAATAGTTTTGCCGGCAAAGGGCACGCCGGCTAGTCATCACGCGGCGTTACCCGCTGGTCTCCCCATACGCCGAAACGGCGGGCGCCTAGACATTTAGGGGAGACACACTGACTGGTGGAACTCGGCCAAACAGGTGCGCTACGGTCGGCGAAGGCAACGATTGAAAGCCCGTACGCAACACCGCGCACATGTCGTGGGGTTACTCCGCAGCCGTCGCCCAGCATTCAGACCCCGGGTGGGGTTCCCTTAACCTCGTCCATGTTTGGTTACCCTTTTGCTCATTGACATTGCCTGCAGGTAGCATCGCAACCCGGCGCGGGGCGAACAACTCTGGGTGGCTGGGATCGGTATGGAGTCCGGATATGTCTCTTTGCACACCCAGCATTGCCAAATTATGCCGGATGTGCATAGGCGATGGGCCGATGCTGGCTATGTCGAAAACAAAACGAAATCAGAAGCAAGTCTGATGGAGCTGACAAACTCAATCGACCGATACTGATGTAGTGAGTCGACCAGTCCCGCCAGTGTGGACAATTCAGCACAACAGGTCACACCAGTCCTTGGCGGCAGGCCATGAAGTAATCTTAGACGTGATGCGCACGCTGATTTGCCCATCGCGGATCCAAGGATCTTCCCGTATCCGTCCTCATTCTGCATTTTGACCGGGCCGGTGGTTGGCAATCGATAACGGTTCGTTAAACGGAACTTACGTCAACAGTTACCGCATGCCAGTTCTCGACATTCACGACACCCGAAGGGTCAACGTTGGGAGTCCGCACGGGCCGCGGCTGACCTTCGAGATCAAAACTCGGCAAGTGACGATCAACCAGCCACTACAAACGAGGTCAATGCCAGACTCGGGGCCATCCACCTTCGCCTGGCCACTGAATCCAGAACGTCAGACCGGGAGTCCCTACCTTCGCAGCACCGCACCCAACTGAACGAGGTGACTGCGGTCAACACCGGAGTGACCAACTCAGCCCAACTCGACACCGCCCGCCGAGTGCACGGTGATCGACACTTTCTCAGCATACGCTTCCAACTTTGCGACGAGACGAGAATAGTCAAGTTCTTGTCACAGCAAGTCCACCAGGACCCGCCCAGATATCCGAGACGGCCAGCACAGTCACGATTGGTCGTGTTAACGGCAGCGACATCGTCATCCCCGATAATTTGGCTTCCCGCTATCAACACCACGTAGGTTTGACGCCATGTGGTACCGCAATCCGAGACCGCAGCATTAACGGCCGTTCGTCAACGGCACCCGCGGCGGATCAGCGATCTTGACCGAGGGTGACGTGGTCACTATCGACAATGTCGGCCTGGTGTTCACTAAACAACACCCTACTCCCGCGCACCGAGGTGGCGATGCACACCGGCGGGCTGGAGATGCGTGGGGTCAAGGACACCGTCGATAACGTAAAACCACTGCTGGATGACATCTCATTACTCACCAGACCCGACACGCTGACCGCGATTATCGGTGGTTCCGGTGCAGGGAAAACCGCTTTCGCGCGGCTAGATAGCAGGTTAAGCTCGCTCGATTTCGGGCTAGGTTAGTTTAGATGGGGAACGATGTCCACGCCGAATATGCGTCGTTGCACAACAGGATCGGGATGGTCCTGCAAGAGATGACGTGCTGCACCGCCCGTTGACAGTCAACTAGGCACGGAACTACACCGCCACACTAGGGCTGCCGCACCCGACACCAGCAAAATCAATCGTGCCAAGGTCGTCACCCAGGTACTCGCAAAGCGAGATCTAGCCAAACATACCGACACCCGGGTGAACAAGTCTGTCCGGCGGTAAGCACAAGCACGCCTCGAAGGGGCTCAAGCTACTCACCGGGTCGTCGCTGCTGATCCTTGACGAGCCGACGTCGGGCCTGGACCTGGCGTCAACTGGCCAGGTGATGACTATGCTGCGTCGTGTTGGCCGACAATCGACCGCGTGGTGATTGTGGTGACACACATGTTGTCCGGTATCGCGCTATCTGCGACCAGCTGCTGCTGTTCACAGCGGGTGAAAAGACGGCGTACTACGAGACCCCTCTCCTAACGACATCGTCGAGGCGAATGAAAACTAGCAACTGGGCCAAGGTGGGCGCCGATCCCGGGCAAGCCAACCGAACGCTTCCTGCCCCAGGACCAAAACCAGCTTAAGGCACCAGTCAAAGTTGATGAGCCAACCGAGCTGGGTAAACTGGCATACACCAACGTCCGGTAACCAATCCTCAGCCATCGCACTCCGACAGGTCCGTCTGGTGGTAGCCACCGCACTTACTTTCTATGCCCGATGCGGCTGCCGTTCATTCTAGGTGCGCTTTCTCCGACAGTTCTCGGCATCAGCGGACTGCGCATACCCCCACACACCAGCACTCCCGACGAAGCCACTCAGGTGCTGAACCTGCTCAGCCCTCGCCACGGCCTTCATCGGCACCGCGCTGACAATCCACAACCGAGTTAGCGAACGCGCGACCTTTCAACACGAACAAGCGGTCGGATTGTCGACCACGGCTTATCGGCTTGCTAAAACCGCAGTCTTCTGCACGTTTGTCATCCTGCAGTCGGCAATCATCACCACGACCATGGTTTCTCGACAAGAGCGCGCCGACCTGTGGCGCTGTGCTGTTGAGCGCCACACTTTTCGCGGCTACTACCGAGCTGTTTGTGACTGTCGGCCACGACACGTATGGCCTAATCCATCCTTGGCCTGGCCATCTTAGCGCTGATACGCTCTCACGAGACATGATATATAATGGTGCTGTTCGTGGTGTCGATGATGGCGAAGCTGATTTTGTGCGGGGGGATGGTCGCGGTAGCCAGCCGACTTGGGCTCGACCAAACTTTCTTGCGCAATGCCTGCCCGCTGGGCGGGCTACACCGCGGCGGCATCAACGATCAATATGCGAGCCCTGACACCGCCTTCAATGCTCACCGAATACCGGCTTTGGCACCGCAAGTCGAAGATTTGGCTGTTCAACATGGGCATGCCAGCTGCATTATTTCTATGTGTATGCCAATTTTGTGCGGCGGAAAATCTGGCTGGCTCCGCCGCTAACGGGCCATTAGAGGCCGCTGAATCGCTATAAGGTGACATTATACATCCACCCAAGCATGAGACGTTCGACCTAGTCGCCCGGACCAACACCGATCCCAAAGGGATTGTCCGGGCCGTCGACCAGTACACGGTTCAACCGTGGGGGCTTTATGTTGCTCGACCCACTCCCGGCCGAGCTCAATTCCATTATCTCGAGTCGTGGCTGCTTCCATCCCTGGGCTTGCGCGCCACGGTTTTCCACTTTAACCCGGGCCAGGAAAGCGACCATGACTACTACCTCGATGTGGGCGAATATACGCCTGGCCCAGTCGTGTGGCGTTCTGAAGACCATTATCTCGACATCGAGGTTCGCACCGGGGCCGTGGCAAGACTGGCCGATGTCGACGAACTGCTGGATGCCGTCCGTCACGGTCTGCTGACCCTAGAGGTCGCCGAGCAGGCGGTCCGGCGTGCCGTAGCCACGGTCGACGGCCTAGCCCGCAACGACTACACTCTCTCACGCTGGCTAGCTGCCCAAGGCATGAAAATCACCTGGAGTGGGAACTAAGCCGACAGGCGGCCGGTCCGGCCACAGTCCCGAGCCGATCGTTTCACCCATCTTGGCGAGCGGCTAAACTAACAGGCGACTCCTTAATGCGATATCATATACAATACTACACTGGTGAATCACGTAACGTCAGCGATAACCAACTCAAAAATTCCCACAGCCAACTGTGGCCCATGTGACTAGCGATCGACAGTGGGCGTAATTGCAGCAACTATGCGCTCCAGCAAGCCCTGGCAAATGCTAATCGCCGCCGTCACGGTCATCGCCGCTGTCTCCCAGTTAAGCTTGGCGACTGTGTGCGTACCGATCTCCACAAGATCGCCTATGTCGGCCAAGTCGATGGGGCGACAATCGGGAGCCAGGTCGCCTTCGTGACCACTGGTGGTTAAAGGAATACCACTGGCCTGATGCTTGATTGCCCGGCAACGTATTCCATGCCGACGTGGTGCTGGCTGGCCCGCAGCAAGCCAACATGCAGATTTTGCTTCATTGACCCTACTAGACGAACGTGCACTTGCGATATCATCGTGGGAGATCACCTTTTCACCCAAGTCGACCAAAACAAAATTAGTTTTAGACCGACACCCGGAAGTACCAAATCCCATAAACGGTTGCCGCGATCCCCCGACACGTCCATGTCTACTTAGGGCCCACCTAGAGCCGCCAACCCGTGGAGTCGGCCCACTCCCACGCTCGCCGGTAGGCGTCGAGGAGCCATGGTTCCTTCGCGTCGGCGTAACGGCCCATGTCTCCGGCCGCCAGCCGGTCCGCCGTGCGTTTGACGTCCAAGTAGTCGGCACGCACACCCGGGTTAGCTTTCAACCAGTCGACGAACAGCAAACCGAATTGCTGATTCGGCCAGCCAGCCACCCGGATATGCACGTATGTCGGTCGACCGGGGTCTGCAGAGGCATGAAACCTCTTGTGCCATAAATTTGGGTCGCTACTGTGTTCGTAGCGATCTACGGTGCTGCGGGCATTGGTCTTGGCGGCATCACCGGTGACGTGCTCCAGGCGCGGGTACCCGGCAGACAACAGAGGGTCGGCGAGTTCGTCAGCCATCGCTAGTGACTCGACGGTGATCTGAATGTCGATGATGTCTTTGGCCTGAAAATCAGGAAAACCTGGATAATGCGGCACCGCGGTCGAGCCGATGTGGTCAACGCGTAACGCCTTATGGCCACACGTGGTCTTCAGCCGAGCAACAATGCGCTTCGCCTGCCCCAGCCAGATCGGATCAGACGTGACCAAACCTGCCGGTGCATAGACCGCCTGACGCTGACTCAGGTTGTAGGCGAACGGCAATATGCGATGGTACCATAGGTCACGAGCCCGTTGGACCAAAACCTCTGGTGTACTTGAATTGTCTAACCAGACATCAGCAACAGCACGACGCTCCTCATCGCTAGCCTGTGCAGCGATCCTGGCACGCGCATCCGTTTCGGCCACACCACGTTGCTCAACCAGCCTGCGTACTCGCAGTTCGACGTCGGCATGCACCACAACGACCAGCGGGAACAGGTGCGCCATCCCGGATTCCACCAGCAGAGGAATGTCTTCGACCACAACCGCGTCCTCGGATATCGCCGCAATGATCTCCGCGCGGCGGTTGGCCACCAGTGGGTGCACAATCCCGTTAAGCACATTGCGCGCCGCGTCGTCTCGAAAAGCCTTGACAGCCAAAGCCCGCCGATCCAACGCACCGCCAGGAAGCAGGATGTCCTGACCAAATGCATCGACCAGCGATGACAATCCTTTGGTGCCGGGCTGCACCACTTCGCGTGCCAGCACATCGCCGTCGACGACGATCCCACCACACTGTGAGAACGTACTAGACAGCAAAGACTTCCCGGCGCCGATGCCACCGGTGATCCCGATGCACAGCATTACACGAATACGACCCAGAACAGTTATTATGCGCTGCCGGCGAGCTTTTCCCGTAAAGCTGCTAGTTGGGCATCGCTAGCCAGCGACCCACCCGTGGCCTTCGCCGAAGGTGTACTGCTGGCCGGGGGCTGCTCGCTACTGCCGTGTCCGGCCTCCTCGGTTGCAGCGAACTTCTCCATTTGGATGGTGTGCATCTTGTAGCGACGTTCGGCTTCAGCGTAACGGGCCTCCCATTCGGCGCGCTGGGTGTCAAAACCCTCTAGCCACTCGTTGGAGTCGGGATCAAAGCCCTCAGGGAAGATGTAGTTGCCCTGCTCGTCGTAGCTGTCGGCCATACCGTACTTTGCCGGGTCGAACTCCTCGATGTAGTCCTCGTTGGCCTGCTTCAACGACAGCGAAATCCGGCGTCGCTCCAAGTCGATGTCAATGACTTTGACCATCGCATCGTCGCCGACAGCAACCACCTGGTCAGGCACCTCGACGTGCCGTTCGGCCAGCTCCGAGATGTGCACCAGACCTTCGATGCCTTCCTCAACACGAACGAAGGCACCAAACGGAACCAACTTGGTCACCTTACCTGGCACGATTTGCCCGATGGCGTGGGTGCGGGCAAAATGCCGCCACGGGTCTTCCTGAGTTGCTTTGAGAGACAACGAAACCCGCTCGCGGTCCATATCAACGTCGAGAACCTCGACGGTAACTTCATTCCCCACCTGGACCACCTCGGACGGATGGTCGATGTGCTTCCAGGACAGTTCGGAGACGTGCACCAAACCGTCTACACCGCCCAGATCGACAAACGCACCAAAGTTTACGATGGACGATACTACACCCTTGCGTATAGCACCCTTCTGCAGCTGATTGAGGAATTCACTGCGCACCTCGGATTGGGTCTGTTCCAGCCAAGCCCGCCGCGATAATACCACGTTGTTGCGGTTTTTGTCTAGCTCGATGATCTTGGCCTCGATCTCCTTGCCGATGTACGGTTGCAGATCGCGAACACGGCGCATCTCCACCAACGAGGCAGGTAGGAAGCCACGCAACCCGATATCGAGGATCAGACCGCCCTTGACCACCTCGATGACGATGCCCTTGACAGCCTCATCCTTCTCCTTAAGTGCCTCGATGGTGCCCCACGCGCGCTCGTACTGCGCACGCTTCTTGGACAGGATGAGCCGCCCCTCTTTGTCCTCTTTGGTAAGTACCAGAGCCTCCACCTCGTCGCCCACAGAAACGACCTCATTGGGGTCGACGTCGTGTTTGATGGAGAGTTCGCGGGCGGGAATTACCCCTTCGGTCTTGTATCCGATGTCAAGGAGCACCTCGTCCCGGTCCACTTTAACGATGGTGCCTTCGACGATGTCGCCATCGTTAAAGTACTTGATCGTTTTGTCTATTGCGGCAAGAAAGTCCTCGCTGGAGCCTACGTCATTGACGGCTATTTGGGGCGAGGGGACGGCGGGAATTGACATGTTGTTGGGTTGCTCCGGACATGCTCACTCGTAGGGACAATTGGCATTATTTATTACCCGCCATCCTGGGCGGGCGATTACCTGCCGAGGCTACTCGACTGTGCACATGCTGGACAAACCCGCGCTTTGACTCACCGAAAATACACACTTAGCCACCACCTCGTCACCTGAGGATGAGGACAGCGTCAAGATGGCATGAAGCTGCTGATTCGCTGGCCGCATCCACCACCTACCGCAAAAACGATGCTAACAAAACAGCTTGACTCATCCGATATACTCCCTACTCCGATCATGGATCATGCAATATTTGGTCAACGTGCTGCCGGCCTTCTTGCTGGCCTGCGTTATCCTTGTCGTTCTTCCCGGTCCCGCCATCGCGTTGTTGCTGCGCCATTCCGGTCCGGTTCGGTCGTGCGGCAGGTCTGGTGGCCGTGGTCGGCAACGAAATCGGGTTGTTAGGCTGGACCCATGGCCGGCGGCGTCGGATTGGCGGTGTGACTGAGACGGGCAACCGCACACTGTCGGTGATGCTGCACGTCATCAAGGCGGCAATCCTGGTCTGACTCGGCACCAATGCGTGGCGTAACGCTTAAAGTAACCAAAATATCTCTATATCGAGGTCCCTATCGCGTCGCGCCTCGAGGCAGGACGTCGGCTACAACATCGCGTGCGTGAGTTAGTTTCGATCACCGCCAACCCTAAAGCGGCCACCCTCGGGATCGCGATGCTGCCGCAGTTCCTACCGGGCAGCGAGGCGGCACTTACGACGCTTTTCGTGCTGCCGACCATTCAGTGCGTGATCGACATCGTGTGGTGTTTGGGGTCTAGGATAGACTCGATCGTTCTTACCCGAGCTGACTATGATTTCATCTGCCAGGCGCGAAGTGCGATTCTAGGCGGTGACTGAAATCATTGCTCAGTGAGCCGTCTTGGCCATGGGGGCGTGAAGTATCGCGTTGACAGCCGTCCGCTGCTATCGGGTAAAGCCGCGCCCGGCCAGTAACCAGTAACTTGTCCGTTTAGACTTCAAGGTGTCGTCGTGATGGTCATTTGGTGGTTATTTTTTGCTGGTTTGGTTTGGGTGGTGTTGTGGTGGGCTGGTGGGGTGTGGGTGGTTGATCTGCGCTAGAAGGTTGCCGTATGTGCCGCCGACGGCCGGATCATCGATGCACTGTTCACTAACACGATACTGCTGCACCCGGCGGCATGCCTGCTTGCTGGCTGAGGGCCGGTCAACAAGCCGCCGACACCGATACCAGCGGCAGAAATGGTGCAAGGGATAACATCAGGTGCGAATAGTTATACCGTGCACGGGGACGTGCCTGTTCAGGTGCGGCCACATTGACCACGCCGACACCTCAAGGCCATGACATGCACACTAAAACGCCCCTACCCCGCGGCGCTAACAACTATCCTCACACTCACGCCTGCATCGATATCGCCTTCAGCACAGCCCAGGTGCCCAGCCCCTGGCATCATCAACATGTAGACCAAGCAGCACCCACCACCGACATGCTTACGTGCGCCGCGCTAATCGTGTCCACTGCGGCAAAGCACACGAAGCCTCATCGAAAGCAGGCAGTCAGCCACCCACCAACAAAAACCCCGCAACACAGCAAAACACGTCAACAGGATTCCGGGCTGCCCCCCACGACTACCGAACATATCGGCCAGTCATAAAACGCAAAAACAGCCATTTCACCCACCACCTATGAAACCAACCGAACAACTCACCGCCACAGACACAAACACGAGACCCTAGAGTATGAGCCGTGAGTGCAGCAATGACCGCTGAAGTCTGCGAAGACCACACCAAGCCAATGCTGATGCTGCTGGACGGCAATTCGCTGGCATTTCGCGCATTTTACGCACTGCCAACAGAGAATTTCAAGACCCGCGGTGGCCTCACCACCAACGCGGTGTACGGCTTCACCGCCATGCTGATCAACTTGCTGCGTGAGGAGGCTCCAACGCATATCGCTGCGGCGTTCGATGTATCGCGGAAAACGTTTCGCTCCGAGTGCTATGCGGGATACAAGGCTAATCGGTCATCAATCCCCGCTGAGTTCCACGGCCAGATCGACATCACTAAGGAAGTCTTAGGTGCGCTGGGTATCACGGTGTTCGCTGAGGCTGGATTCGAGGCTGACGACCTCATCGCGACGTTGGCTACTCAAGCCGAAAACGAGGGTTACCGTGTGCTGGTGGTCACCGGTGACCGCGACGCACTTCAGCTGGTCAGCAACGACGTGACGGTGCTCTATCCTCGTAAAGGCGTTAGCGAACTCACCCGCTTCACACCAGAGGCTGTTATCGAGAAGTACGGGGTGACGCCGGCGCAGTACCCCGACTTAGCGGCGCTACGTGGCGATCCCAGCGACAATCTGCCCGGTATTCCCGGCGTGGGGGAAAAGACCGCCGCCAAGTGGATCGTCGATTACGGTTCGCTACAAGGGCTGGTCGACAATGTCGAGTCGGTCCGCGGCAAGGTGGGCGAAGCGTTGCGGACGCATCTAGCCAGCGTGGTGCGCAACCGAGAGCTCACAGAGCTTGTCAAAGATGTGCCGTTGGTGCAAACCTCGGACACGCTGCGGCTGCAGCCGTGGGATCGCGACCGAATTCACCGGCTCTTCGACAACCTAGAGTTCCGGGTGTTACGTGACCGGTTGTTTGAGGCTTTGGCCGCCGCTGGAGAGCGTGTACCCGAAGTCGACGAGGGGTTTGACGTCCGCGGCGGTTTGCTGGAGTCCGGCACGGTCGGGCGGTGGCTGGCTAAGCACGCCGATGACGGACGCAGGTCTGGGCTAGCGATCGTCGGTACACATCTGCCGCACGGCGGAGACGCCACTGCGCTAGCTGTAGCCGCCGCCGACGGTAACGGCGGCTACATCGACACCGCGATGTTGACTCCCGACGACGACGACGCGCTGGCGGCTTGGTTGGCCGATCCCGACAACCCCAAAGCGCTGCATGAGGCGAAGCTGGCCATGCATGATCTCGCTGGTCGCGGTTGGACGCTAGGCGGCATCACGTCCGATACCGCGTTGGCGGCCTACTTGGTGAGGCCGGGGCAACGCAGCTTCACTCTTGACGATCTCTCACTCCGTTACCTGCGTCGCGAGCTGCGAGCAGAAACACCTGAGCAGGAACAGTTTTCGTTGCTTGACAACGTCGACGAAGTGGACAAGCAAGCCATCCAGACTCTGATACTGCGGGCCCGGGCGGTGGTAGACCTCGCCGCTGCGTTGGACGCTGAGCTGGATCTCATCGATTCTACCTCACTACTAGGTGAGATGGAGCTGCCGGTCCAACAGGTGCTGGCTGACATGGAGAAAGCGGGTATTGCGGCCGATTTGCGGTTGCTCACCGAGTTGCAGAGCCAATTCGGCGATCAGATCCGAGACGCCGCTGAGGCCGCCTACGCCGTAATCGGCAAGCAGATCAATCTGAGCTCACCCAAGCAACTGCAGGTCGTGTTGTTCGAAGAACTAGGCATGCCGAAGACCAAAAGGACCAAGACCGGCTACACTACTGACGCCGATGCTTTGCAGTCCCTGTTCTGCAAAACGGAGCACCCATTTCTGCAGCATCTGCTCACTCACCGGGACGTCACCCGACTCAAAGTCACCGTCGACGGGTTGCTGAACGCGGTCGCCGCAGATGGCCGGATTCATACCACATTCAACCAGACGATTGCGACGACCGGTCGACTGTCCTCGACAGAACCCAACCTGCAGAACATTCCAATCCGCACCAATGCCGGCCGGCAGATCCGGGACGCTTTCGTCGTTGGTTCGGAAAATAACGGCTACACCGAACTGATGACCGCCGATTACAGCCAAATCGAGATGCGGATCATGGCACACCTATCCCGGGATGAGGGGCTCATCGAGGCCTTCCACACTGGGGAAGACCTGCACTCGTTTGTGGCCTCGCGGGCATTCGGTATACCTATCGAGGATATCACCCCCGAATTGCGGCGCCGGGTCAAGGCGATGTCCTACGGGCTGGCCTACGGGCTAAGCGCATACGGGTTAGCTACGCAGCTGAAAATTTCCACTGAGGAGGCGAAGCTGCAGATGGAGCAATACTTCGCTCGATTCGGCGGGGTGCGCGACTACCTGATGGATGTCGTCGAGCAGGCACGCAAGGATGGATACACCTCGACGGTGTTAGGCCGTCGACGTTACCTGCCCGAGCTAGACAGCAGTAATCGCCAGATACGGGAGGCGGCAGAGCGGGCAGCGCTCAACGCGCCGATCCAGGGCAGTGCGGCCGACATCATTAAGGTGGCAATGATCGCGGTTGACAAGTCGCTCAAACAGGCGAAGCTGGCGTCGCGAATGCTGCTACAGGTACACGATGAATTGCTGTTCGAAGTCGCGATCGGTGAGCGCGAGCAGATCGAGGCCATGGTGCGCGAGCAGATGGGCAGTGCCTACCCCTTGGACGTGCCGCTGGAAGTAAGTGTTGGCTTTGGCCGCTCGTGGGGTGCTGCTGCGCATTAAGGTGTTGCGGGGTTTTTGTTGGTGGGTGGCTGACTGCCTGCTTTCGATGAGGCTTCGTGTGCTTTGCCGCAGTGGACACGATTAGCGCGGCGCACGTAAGCATGTCGGTGGTGGGTGCTGCTTGGTCTACATGTTGATGATGCCAGGGGCTGGGCACCTGGGCTGTGCTGAAGGCGATATCGATGCAGGCGTGAGTGTGAGGATAGTTGTTAGCGCCGCGGGGTAGGGGCGTTTTAGTGTGCATGTCATGGCCTTGAGGTGTCGGCGTGGTCAATGTGGCCGCACCTGAACAGGCACGTCCCCGTGCACGGTATAACTATTCGCACCTGATGTTATCCCTTGCACCATTTCTGCCGCTGGTATCGGTGTCGGCGGCTTGTTGACCGGCCCTCAGCCAGCAAGCAGGCATGCCGCCGGGTGCAGCAGTATCGTGTTAGTGAACAGTGCATCGATGATCCGGCCGTCGGCGGCACATACGGCAACCTTCTAGCGCAGATCAACCACCCACACCCCACCAGCCCACCACAACACCACCCAAACCAAACCAGCAAAAAATAACCACCAAATGACCATCACGACGACACCTTGAAGTCTAAACGGACAAGTTACTGGTTACTGGCCGGGCGCGGCTTTACCCGATAGCAGCGGACGGCTGTCAACGCGATACTTCACGCCCCCATGGCCAAGACGGCTCACTGAGCAATGATTTCAGTCACCGCCTAGAATCGCACTTCGCGCCTGGCAGATGAAATCATAGTCAGCTCGGGTAAGAACGATCGAGTCTATCCTAGACCCCAAACACCACACGATGTCGATCACGCACTGAATGGTCGGCAGCACGAAAAGCGTCGTAAGTGCCGCCTCGCTGCCCGGTAGGAACTGCGGCAGCATCGCGATCCCGAGGGTGGCCGCTTTAGGGTTGGCACTACCCAACCACCCTACCGTCATACTCGCTAACCGTGCCGCCACGGTTGATGCGCTCTCAGGCAGCAGACTCTAGCTATGCTAGACTCCAAAGTTGTTCATGGGCATGGGCTGAATTAAGAAAGAGCTCAAGATCTGTGACGCTAGAGTTGGATAATCTAGGGGCTGGCAAACATTTGGTTGTTTTGCGGACAGTGTAGGGCCCACCAGCCCCCAAAAGGGATCATAACATGGCGAATTCTTCAGCTTCGAGGATACCATGTGCTACCTGAAACCAATTGCTGGCGAATATCTTTTGGTTCATATCGGTGTACACACCCCAGGCGACCGTGCGTCGAGCCTGACGGTTGGGCAACGGCTGCCAACTGCTCGACGTCACCGCTCCGCAACTCGTGTCACTGATCCGGTGGATACACCAGGTGGCATCGGTTTGCAAGCAGCGATCCGGCACAGCTTGAAGTGTCGCTGAGACACAAGAGCACCACGATCGATGCTGAGTGAGCGCGCCGGCACCCTGATTGATCAGGGCGCCGGCCGAATCGTGTTGGCAATGCCGCCGACCACCGATATCTAAAATGCTAAAGACACTCTGTCGTTCTGCACGCAGCGGTTGTCGTTAGTCTCTGCGGAACTTGCGCGATCAGTAAAGACTTTCACATATTCGACCGAGCGGTCCTCAGTGATTTGGTGAAACGGTACACCGACAATGCCGATAACCATTAATTCGATTCTGCAGCAAAAATTTTAACCTTCACCGCCGAGTAGGCGATGCCTGATCCACCAGCTGAAAACCTCAGCCATATGTTCGCAGCCCGCGACGACAACAGCTAGATGGGTTTCTGAATTTTCGCTACGGCGAGGGCAGTGAAGGCGATCACCTGGGTTTGTGCTATCCTGTTGACCATTGGCCATCCCCGTGTAGTGCAGCGGGTCGGATATGTACTAGTTGTCCTGTTCCAGCAGCCACTGGAACAGGACAACCCGAAGCCTGGTTCCTTCACTAAAAAGACATTTCACCGCAACCACTGCCGCAATAGACTCCTAGCGGAGACCGTCGAGTGCAAGGATTTGGAGAAAAAGACTTTCGTGATTAGCAGCTGAAGGTCTACGTTCTCGTCGAACACTCTACGGAGTTCTCGTTCGACACCTTGAAGAAGCTGCCTTACCGCTGATCAGATCAGCCAGCACTTTTGAATCCAATCTCGTTCTGCCATCGCTAAATAGTTTGATGTGCAGTTAATATAATAACGGAAATTATCAAACCGCTACCCTAGGAGAATTGTGTAGTGTTCTATTCGATGGGCATTGGAGCGATCGGGGGCATTTACTACAACACGCACCACATCGGGTCAGATGGGCCATTATATGACGATGCCAACCTACAGCATAAACGACCAGCATCTCGCCCTAGTTGTACGGCAAGCTGCTGCGCCTGCGTGATGAATTGTGGTACGGCTTCAAACTCAAACTAATGAAGTGGATCAAAGGGACCGAGCTCGTCGTCGACTATTCCGATATCGGTAGCGGTTACGGTGACTAAAACAAAAACCACTAGTATTTCGTGCTATGTCAGGCTTCTAGCGGACCAACGAGTGTCTATGCTAAACTGCTCTTTTCTACTAGTGTAGTAGAGTTTAGTAGGTGTTTCCGTACACTTGGCTCCTAGGGGTCGGCCCAGGTGGCTTCTAACTGGTGGGTTACATCGATAACTTGTGCGGCTTGAGATTGAGGGGAGTCGATTTCGGCAGTGACGTACTGTGCGACGAATCGCCGGATCTCATCGTCAATGCCCGCAAGCATGCGTAACACTTCGCCACGGATGGACTTAGACGACACGTTGACAGTGATATCGGACGGCAACGGTTTCTCAACGTTGACCATGAGGAGCAGCGGCTTGGCGGCACGTGCAGTTGCTCGCAACGCGATGTCGCCGGCGACGGTAAAACGCTGCTTATCGAGCCGAAGGTCGACGAGTAGATCGATCGAAAGCGGAATACGAATGACAAACGTGATGTTGTCGCCTAGGTGCCGCGTGACCCGAGGCTCTCTGAGCTTGACCTTGGCGCTGACCTTGGCGATCTTGCCAGGACCCTGACCAATCGGCTCCATTGAGAACTCGTTGCCCGCAATGTCGGCGAATGCAGCGGCGACCCGGGCCGGTGTGACGGCGACCTCGAAGAATTTGCGACCGAACTCTTCGTAGGTGAGATAGTCGTAATTTTGCATAGGAAAACACCGTACGTCACCTGCCAAAACAACCGTTGATCTGCTCGCGTCACAGACAATCTGGCCTCGACTGTGCCCTTAGTACGTCGGGCGCCCGCCGGCCAAGCGTAGCCAGAATTGGAAGGTGTTTACCGTCTCATGTAAGTGCACAAATCCACTGAGCCGCGCGCTCCGTGCCCAAAATCAGGCGGCTGTCTACCTGACTCGGCGATGAACAAACCCCGTCGATCCGGGATATCGCTAGGGCAACAGCATCAACTGCGGTCACCCACCGTTCCACGCCAGCTGCGGCCCACAGAATAACGGTTGCGCTGTGACGATCTTTCGAGCATTTGCAGATCGACATGGATCTTGAGGCCTGCGCGACAGTGATAATGGCCGGCGCCAACTACCCAAACAGAGATCAATCAGGTTGCGAAAAAGCACAGTTCACGATCACAGTCGGCTCTTGCATACTGTGCCATGATTTGTGCATCGTCTTCATTGTTCCAAAGCAGCGACCACATTATTATATGATTGTAATCATGTTGATATAGATGCTGAAGACGAATATTCATCGAGTAATCGACAGTGAAATAAGCATTTCAGATTTTTAGGTTATCGCTTGGCATCAGAGCTCCAGCACGCGCCGGGTGTAGTCGTTAATAAAGATGCCGTCAGGGTAGAGGCGGTCGCGGATGCCGGTGAAAAAGTGCCATCCGGTCTACCGCTCGAGCAACGTACCGGAGTTCTGATAGTGACGCTTGCCCCAACGTGGCCGGCCGGCATATTCATCCATGATTGTCTCGATGACACGAAAATAGGTCTCGAATTCCATCACGGTGTACTGATGGACACCGAAGTAGCAGTCTGTCACGCCTATGCTCAATAGATAGTAAAGACATCGTCAGACACCGCTAAGCGCACCTCGAGCGGGAACATGATCGGCAAGTTGTGACGGCGCACAAGGTCGACGATCTGCTGGATCGCTACGCGTATGTGCCCGTAAGGGATCGAATATTTCATCTCGGTGAACTTGACCTTCCACTCGATCGCGTACACCTTGTAGGCTTAGTCCTGGACGGTGAAATTCGAGATCACCTTCTTCATAAGGCGATTAAGAGTCGGGGCGGTACGGAGAAAGTGGTGCCCCAGTACGGAAAATCATGCCCCGTCGCCCATTTTCCACCTGCTCGTGGGCGATTCATCGGTGCATCGGGTAGATTCTCGTCAAAGCCGTGTCAAAATAAGGAAATACAGAAAATCCAAAGTGGTCATTGCCATAGACATGTTCGTCGAGGTTTTCCAGGATATTGGTTAGCGTACGTCGTTCGTCACGGCGATTTAGAGTGTAGAGCGGCACCGCTTGGACGGTGACTTGCGAGATTATCCCTAACGCACTCAGCGACACCCGCGCCTAGCTAGGCACCAGCGTTTGAGCCTTCCGTCTAAAATTTACACGTCACCGGTTACGGTAACGTGTCGCACCGCAACGATCCGCGCCAACAAGTTCGGAAAACGTACTCCGGACCCATGCGTCGCGATCGCAGTAGCGCTGATGATCGACTGGGCATCGAATATCACTCTGGTTCTCCACCCCGCGTCCGTGCACAGCCAGCTGCAGACCTTAGACTATGTATGCAACTACGCACCAAACCTCAATCGTCACCAAACCAGTTTGCGGGGTCTGCAGCTAATGACCTGCTGTAAGAATGGTCATGTCGGCCATCACTGCGTCGGTGAGCGCACAGTCGGTGACCCAATGCCTAGTGCCCGTACTGATTCACCACGCTAACTCTGCCCGCACAACCGCCTCAATCAGTCCAGCCTCCGCTCCGAGGTCGTCCACACAATCGCCGACGTTGCACAGAATTGCTCATCGGCACAGTTTCCCCACACTGACGCCCACTCCACACATCACCGCTTCAACAAGAGTGAACACGTACATCACGGTCTCGTAGACCAGGCTATCAGATGTATTGGAGATCTGGCGATAATTCGAGAATACCTTAATAGGGTATTATTATAGCGATAGATGGATAAGAAGCACGCGGGGTTGAATAACCTGTACAACTCATAAGCACGGTGTCTTTGCCGTTGCACGCTCATATGCTTCTGTGTAGCAGCATGTTGGCCCGTACCACCGGATCATGGAACCGTCGGGGGTAGTAGTCTTCCAAGTTGTGGTGCCCTCGAGCATGATCAGCTCCCAGCACGCCGATCGTGCCGAAATTCAGAAAGTACGTTTGGTCGCATTCAAACTCGGATTTGTGACGAGCCATGAAGCCGCACATGCCGCCTTGCAACTGTTCCTCTGCGCCCAGTTAAACTAGCAGTACTCGGTTAAACTAGCAGTACTCGCCCACCGCATGCTGGCCGATCGCGCAGCAGTTCGGCCAACGCGACTAGCAGAACAATGGCAGAGCAGTTATCCGTTAGCGCCCGAGACAATTGGGCTGCTAACGATGTTGACTAACAGTGCAATTGTGATTGCGCCCATTATGGCGTCGGTGACTATCATTTTACGACTGCCCCGCAGCGCGCCGAAGACAGCAGGCCGCCGGTTGGTCAGCAAAGTGTCGATGCGCTCAACAATCCCGGGGAAGCGATCGATTATTACCTATTGAAAGTCGGCCACAAAAAACTTGCCGTTATGCGCCGCGTCGTGATGAGCACACACCACAATCGTCCGTGTACCGTTGAGATCGCCAACCTCGGCCACCACGTTCCACGTTGTCCGAGGCTTCTGCAGTGTCCTGCGTACCACCCTCGTCCCCGTTAGAACAGTCATCGGCGATCGCCAGTCCGGCACCCAGGCCCACCAAGGACGCCTGGCCTGAAACGTCAACTCAGCAAGCCCGCTACGCTGACCGCCACCCCGAACGCTGTCAGTTTTGCGTGCAGTCGAGGGTAGCCATCGTAGAATGGTGCTTCCTCTACGTGCGCATTGTGTGCGCTCGCCACACTTAAGTGCTTGACGACCCACCTGACAGGCTGCGGCTGACCAGCGGCGCGCTCGATCGGCACGAACGCCTCCGCAACTTCGCGCATCGTGTCCAGCTCTGTTGGCAATGCGGTGTTTGCGGTCGTGGCCACTCCTCTTGCACGCCCTAGATTATACTGCTGGACCGCGCCGTATCTGTCCGATAGGCATCCGGATGAGAACTTGCTCCACTACATATATCTATATTATATCGGCGGGAAATTTGTATAAGAGAAAACACATTCCGCATCAGAAATAATGTGCGGCCCTCAACACGATACGTCGGCACAGTGTCACCGGTCTGCGTGCCCCGAATCAGATGCAGACAATCGAACCACTCCCACAATTCGCTGGCCTTTGTGTGGCGGAAATAGACCTCATTCACCACCAGCGTGAGCATCGGCCGTCGCGCGGTCTCCGCCGCCAGCGCGCACGCGTTCCGGTGTGTGCAGTGGCGAGCACTTCGAGCATGCGATCGGCGCCCAGTGCGAGTCGTTGGCGGTGATCCCATCGCACTCGCGCAGTGTCGCTCGATCGAGCGTCGGGTAAGCGAACAACAGATTCGAGAAACCGCGCACCACAAGCCAGAGTGTCTCGGGAAGGGTGAATGTCATTAGGCTGTCGAACCACCCACTGGCATCGAGATTTTTCCGTTGCAGCGGCCGATAACACAAATTTGGACCCACCCGGATCGACTTTTCGCCTACGCGCGTGAGGTATTTGGCGAAGAGAAGGCCACCTGGTGGCAGCGCGCTGTCGAGGTCTGGCCAGACTACGTCAATTACCAGAGCTGCTGACGTCAGCATACTGGGTGGTCCTGGCTTGTTGTCGTGCTAGCCGGTCGGCGAGGATTTCACGGATGACTTGGCGAGCGCTGTCCGCTAGCCGTAGGTTGGTGTCCTTGTAGCACGGGAGTGCGATGAGCGCACTCGACAGTGCCCAGCCGCTACCGCGTACCCAAGCGTCGTAATCGACCCCAGCAAGGTGCGAAACTACTTTCGCACAAGTGGAGGTAGCAAAACTCCATGCGAGACTCAGATCGATGCTGGGGTCTCCCAAGCCCATGAGATCGAAGTCGATAACGCCAGTCAGTCACCCCCGGACCGTCAAGAGGATAGGTTACCGTGGAAACATATCGCCGGCCCGCGTACACCGGTACCCGTAGCACCTCCTCCCAGGCAGAGGTGGCCGCCCGGACATTGATGAGCCCATCCAGGGCCGGCAGTGCGGCGGGGACCCCCTCGTCTCGCATCGCCAGAGGCCCGCACCGATGCGCGGGCGACCCGACGGTGAGATCGATGGCGGGCCGGGCAGTGATTGAAGGCGATGAGATTCTGGACGATCCCGGTGGAGTCCATTAGGTTCAGCTGGCCGCTGGGTTCTCTCCTTCGACCCAGCGGCCAGCTGGCTAGGGCTATCCGAAGCGCTCCGCCGGGGTGCCCAGGCCCGCCGGGATGGGGCTGGGCACCGGGAAGTGCGGGGCGATCCGCGGCAACCAGTGCTGTTCGGTCCACAGGCTCTCGACAGCCCGGTGGATCCCGGGAATCCGGGCAGCAAGGTTGTCCGCCGAGCCGGTACATGGCGTTGTCAGTCTATGCGAAGCGGACCGGAGTAATAAGGGGCAGGTCGGCTCAATGAGGGAACCAGATACTCAGCAGCCATCGCACCAGGTGTTCGTTGATGTCCACCTCGTCATCGTGCATCTTGCCAATGATCTTTGTCGCGCAGCGCTTTTCAAAGCCGACTGCTGCCGTCCAGCAGACTGCTCAACGCTGTCCGGGCCAGCTTGCGAACGATGATTCCGAGAGCGCGGCTGATGTGTCGGTGGTCAAACAAATCGTCACCGTGCCGTTCGAAGAGGAACGCTTCCGCGCCGCATCAACGGCCGTCCTAGACCGCGCCCCGTGTAATGGGATCGAACGTAACAGGCGAAGACGCTACCTTGTCATCGCAAAGCCGGCTATCATCGGCACCATAAACCTAAGCGATCCACCTACAAGGGAACACCTGCAGCGCGTCTTATACTGTCTTGTGTGATCCCAAGCTCGTCCTTTTAGGTTATCCTGCCTAACCCGCCCCTTGACTGAGGTCTCGCTCTTAGCGGTCGAAGGCTGTGCCGTCCTATTCTCGGAGTCGACCGGCGTGGGTGAAGTCGGTCCGTAGCGCGACCCGGATGGATGCCGCGTTCTCCGGCTCCACCTTTCACCACTGCTGTACTCGTGTACTCGCCACCGTGCTCTGCCGCGTACTGACCACGCCAGGTCGACAGCGCGGATCGCCAACCCACGTCCACACCAGGACTGGCGGCAAAGCTCGTAGGCGACGCTGAACTGCCCAGCTGCCAATCCCTCATCCTGCCTAATCGCAGATCGACGGTCTCAGCCAGTACCTCCTCGGCGCCTACGGCGCGGATAGCGAAGGCCCGCAGCGGACCGCTGGTTGCTTACTGATGCTGACAGTGGCACAGGTAAGCTTCGCCACCTTGGTGAGTCCTGGGCTCGACCGAGTATCAGCGGACCAGCTGCTTGTCCTCCCCGCCATATGTGACACTGCATCATCCACGCGCAGCGGGGAAAGAATGTAGGATGCCGTCAGACAAGCTCTGATTGCGCATCCTGTGATTGTCACGATCGAAATGCCTCCCGACAATCGGATATTTCATGGACGTTCCGGGCATCACAGAATGGTCGGCACCGTTGCGGAAGCCTAATCGGGCTTATCCTCAACGACGTTCATTCCTCCCGAAAAGACCCAACAAAGCCAATAAACACACGGATGTCCTAAACGCTTAGCCGAACCAACTCAAGCGCGCTGGGCAGCCAATACGTCAGGAACACATCTCAGCAATGGCCAACAACCAACCCAACAAATCCGGACCCATTTCGGATTTAATGTCGATTGCGATAATGCGTTGTCCACGGTTGCCTAACTTCCAGGATGAAGTCGGCGTCAACTCGAGCCGTCTCACAGGTAAACACGCCAACAACCAACGCCATGCCGGTAGCACCGGAGCCAACACCTTCAACTTTGATCACCTCAGCGCCCCAGTCCGACAATCCGAACACCGCTGAATATGCCTGACATCGCCAACTTGCTCGGTCACCAGCATTTCTTACTATTTTAGATATTCTAGTTACTGCAAAGGATGTGGACGAATTCGTTGATACCATGGGCTGGTATCGAGACGTCTCCAGATCGACCACAGTTCGTATTCTCCGAGCAACGCTTTATGGTGCTGCCCATCCAGATGTTCGACATCGATGCTGGTGGCAATTATGCATTCACTGCGGCCAGAAATCATGTGCCATTCACTTCTGGAACGCCTCATAATTGTTCCTCTGAACTAAACCATGAAATTCGGTACCGGGAATTTCGGCGAGCATGGAGTCACCAACAACGCCTTGGTAAAGGACATTCTCCGCTTTCTCGTTTATCAAGGAGTCAGGTTGAGATCGCTGAAACTGTATCATTGCTCGATACCAATTTCTGGCCGCACCAAAGGCCTTTCTGAAAACACAGAGGCCTCGACGGTCCCTATCCTCGGCAAGGCTCACTTGACTATTAGTACCCTGATTGCGCAGAGCCATGGCCCTAAATCGATATCAGCGGAACAGGGCATTCGTGAACTGACGAGAGAGGAACAGCAGCTCAACACCTATTTCTTTCGGTCGGGCTGACAGGATTTGAACCTGCGACCACTTGACCCCCAGTCAAGTGCGCTACCAAACTGCGCCACAGCCCGTCGTGCTAAGTGTCGCCGGTTGATCGGCGGTAGGCTGTCAGCCTACCGCCGATCAATCCCAAGCCCGACTACCACCTACAGCTCACGGATCCACAACAACGATGGACATATACAGTAGATACCCACCGGTCGTGTCTCCGCTGAACACCAGCCTCCCCAGTTTGGACCAACCCGATGGCCCTGCACAGCTTGACCATCAAGACTAACCAGATCAATGTTGTATAACCAAATATCCCTAGTTCTGCATACGTAGATCGTGGTCACTGGTGTTGGTCAATACCAAACTGAGTCATTTGGCGGCTTGAAAGGATTCCTCTATACGCCAACGTTGACTGGCTACAGCGTACAGCTGTACTCAACGGAGCGGGGTGTACAATGTAGTAGTTCAGTTAGGACAATTCGCCGGTGGCATGGTTGTGGCGTATCTGCAAATGACGGCCCTCGGTGTCGTCTTCAGGCTGAAGCCTGCTCTAGTCTGAGCAGCAGTAGTAGTCGATGTCCGTGACTGGCCGGTGCCGGCGGAGTGTTTCTGCCAAACCCAGATGGGCAGCCGGGATGGGAGTCAATCCACGCAAATCGGAACTGCTGCAGTTGGCGCGCGCCGATTGGCTGCCACGGCCAGTACTTTAGCCCAGACCGTGACCGCGGATGGCAGCCCGCAGCTTGGGTCGACTCCATAGACTTCGTCGCCGGCCACCCAAGCTACGGGCACCTTGGCCTGCACAGCGCGAGCAACCAAAGCTGCTGCCAGAAGTAGGTCTGGTCACGAAACTCTTTTTGTTGGTGGGGATCGCGGCATTGTCTCAGCGACTGGGATCTTCGGTCCATGATCGTCAGGATAGGATCGATTAGGGCATGTCCACGCGAAGCGGCATAGATCGGATAGACCACGACTTGCTCGTTCTCGATGCACCCAGAAGGGCCGGTGTACTGATGTTGCACCCCGATCGAATGAATGCCCTTTTCACGTTCCCGGTTTCGTCAACGACCAGAATCGCTGAAGGCGTCAACAACGGAGTAGCGCAAATCATAGCGGGCCACTTCAGTGTCCCACTTCACCCGTAACAGTTAGGTGCTGCAACCCGTCTAGGGTGGCATCGCCTCGGTGCTCGGCAATCGTCCAGCAATTCCGGTCCAGCACAGATAACCATACCCAGCATGAGTCCGCCGGCATGTCGCAACGGCTGATCACGAGCGAAACATAGTGCGATCCGATCGATCATCGCCGAGAACTCAACCCACCACCGATCAAGGTTTACGCCATGAAACCGCATCGTAATTCAGATGTACTCACCAACTCCGAGCAATGCCCCGGTTAACTCCCCCACCAGCACAGAAACGCCAGAGTCCATGGTTCCAATCTACGGCTAAAATGCCAACAGTAAATCAGACTGCTGTGCAATACTTTTAGAAACATCTCACATATACTCGAACCAGCAGTTCACTTTATTTCAATCCACGCTAGCAGAGCCTGAGCAAGTTCGGATTCTCATCCGTAGAACCGTCGCGTCAGAACCGGCACGCTGACTGCCACCATTTGCTCAGTTGCCCTTTGCGGCGCCACGTCCACTGCGCAGATGTCTTCGCTTTGTTCTTCGCGGCCATAGGCGACGAACTTAGACTCGAATGCGGTCGAGCTCCTTGTGCAACGCCGCCCAGGTCGTGCTGGTGCTCGCGGTGAGCCGAATGAGTAGACTGGGCAGCACTTAAATCCGTCGGACAGGCGGCAGGCTGGCTAGAATCGCTTTGCCATTAGCGCAGCAGTACAGCGAGAACGATTCTTCTACCGCACTGCTGGCCTGAAGACGGTGCGGCCCAATGACCTGATCAAAGAAGTTGGCACGATCTCCGTCGAGCATTGACAGGTCCACCGTTTCTTGCAGCTCGCAACACAGCTCCTCAAGAAACGGATGCAGATCCATAACCAGGACCGGTCGCACCGTGCGAACTCTGCGCGCAATCTCCGAGCCAAGCCGAAACCACCCTCGGACCGTACCTGGGACCATCAACCCTTCGTCGTGCAGGGCGTTGAGAATCCGGCTCACGGTGGAAAGCGCCATGCCCAGCCGTTCCGCCGATCACAGCCTGGTTGAGGCTTTTGAAATGAGCCTTTAGCAGCCATAAATAATGTCTCGGCCGGGCGGGTAATCCACATGGATACCGCCCGTGTCATGTTCTTCGACGTTGACACTCATTGAAGATCTCCCAGCGGACCCAGCAGGACTTCCGCAAAAACAGATCGTATGCGACGCCAGCGGCGCGTGTCCCGCGCTAACTTGCCAGCTCGTGTCAGGGAAAAAGCTGGCGCACCATCGTGAGCACATGATCGACGTGGTAGCCATTCTTCCGGTTAAATAGATCTGCACCTGCGGAGCGCCTTCATGATAGGCCTCCGCCGCTGCCTTCACGATCTCCTCCGAGGAGATCGGAAGCCTGGGACTGTCTAGACTAGCCATCGGCCGCAATGGGTCCGGCGGATACAACGGTCTTGGCAACGCTCACACCGACGTGGGCCGGCCCCGCGGCCTTGCTAGCCGCACGATGAATCCGTCACCGCCAACCCAGCACCATGGGAACACCACGAAGGTTACGCGCGGACGCTGACCTTTTCCAGCTCGCAACCAAAGTTCTCGAAGCCGTAGATGGCCTTCGACAAAACCGCCCGGTGGCCCAGCTCCCACTCCGAGAAGTCATCGAGCATCTTATGGCCGACCTCTTCCTCGTATTCGTGCACCGGCCAAGGAAACAAACCATCCAAGTGTTCGCCGAGACAGTGTGGGTCGAGCGAAGTAAGCCATCGGGTGATACAACACCGTGGTGTCAGTACCGAGCGCTTTGACGTCCTTGGTTACGAACCACACTCACCAGCTTCCTTCCAGAATCCCGATAGATATAGATATAGCATGAAAGCCATATACCATAAGGCGCTATACAACGTATTTATGTGGTGTCTCCCGGTGTTGAAAATGACGATGTCGCCGGGCTAGATGTCAGGTGCGACTTTCTCCGAATCCTCGGCGACGTAGTGATTTTCTAGGTCAAGACTAGTCCCCTGGCCATTCCCCTGACTATGTTCTGCAATCACTCGAATTTGGCGTCTTTGCTTATTACACCGACACCAGCACACCGTGACGCCACGGGTGCGCCAGGCCGTAGAACTGCATTTTGCTTCGGCTGCCACTGACAGTCCAGGTGAAAGTCATGGTCTATTTCTTCCTTTCGTTTTTCGTCTCTATTCAACGGCGTTACACAGCTGGACTGACTCGGCCAGCCGCGCGACGGTCTGCTGTATAGGTGGCAATTGAGCCTCAAGATCACTGTTTGTCCGCTAGCCAGATGGACCACAAGCGATGTCGTCAACGACGTCTAGAGAGCCTAAGCTTGGTAGCCCAAAACAACCGACGGCACCCATGATCGATATCGAGCTTCCCTACAAAACAAACTGAACCGCGCCGTCGAGGTCGCGCTGTTCCACAAATCCCTCTACACGGTCTTTAGCATTCGGGACACGCAATGGTAGAGCAGTATTAGACATATAAAATATATAACTAAGATTTAGCGGATCTACAAGTCGAAAGACAGCCATATATCCGACGCGCTTGACAACTAATCGTCAGGTTGTCAACTAAGAAATTACCCGCCTGTGAATGCTTTTGCTTCCTGCAGATAATGCCTGCGCCGCGTCACACCGTCTCGATGATTATTCGTATATGCGTTCGATCTGTACGGTCACACCGACCGAGGTGACTGCCGCCTGCAAAGCAATCGATGCAGCGGTCACGGCGATCCGCGAGTTGACCGTGGACAACCTGGCACCTGCACTTCGGCTAGCGGGTGTTCGAGCATCTGGAGATGAGGCAATGTCAACAGACGATAGTCAGCCACGACATTGTCCAAAGCCTGGACAAAAATGATCTCACCGCCGTCGGACGGTACTGTCCACAGAGTGGTCACTAACTGCTTACGGATCAGCTACGCCGAAGCCCGGCGCAGGCTAAACGACGCTGAGTAACTCACTCCGTAATTTACTATGACCGGCGAGAATTTGCCGCCGGAATTGCCGGCGACGGCACAGGCGTGGCGAGCCAGCGTGTTGTATGGACAGCACCTGCAGTTAATTAGACATTTATGCGTAACCTGCCCGAGGTGGTCCCAGTCTACTAGTCGACCGGGCCAAGCGTTTCCTTGCCGAGCAAGTGTCGAAGCTGCGCACCGATCAACTAGAAAAGTCGCTCAACCGATGCGCGCTGTTGATCAATCCCGACGACAAGTTCTCGAACAGCAACCAAGCCCGACAGCACAGCGTCGTATAGTCAGCTCAGCACCACGACAGGATGAACATAGGCAGGCTGATCGCAAGCCTTGGACTAGCGCGCCAACCTCGACGCCTAGTTGGCCCGATTCGCCGCGTCGGGTATATGAAACCCCGACGATCAAACCGCCTGCTTTGGCGGCGAACCCCACCAAGGAAACCGCGAGAAAGGAGCTGCGCAGCCATGCCCAGCGTCAGTACGACGCACTCAATATCCTAGTCCTGTGCCAGCTAGGCAACCCGAAATTCGGTACACACAACGATTTGCCGGTGATCGTGACCGTGTCTAACTACCCTCACAGAATTGACCTCAACTGCTGGCCACGCGGTAACCGGCAACGGTACGCTGTTGCCCACACGCGACGTCATCCGGATGATCAGACATGCCTATCACTACCTGGTCGTGTTTGACGACCATCAAAGCCGCCCAGTGCATCTCGGACGTTCACGACGAAATCATTTCACCGGATCAGCTCGTGATACTCTAAGCACAAGATCGCGGCTGCACGTTTCCGGGTTGCGCAGCGCTCTGTTGTGTATCTGAGACGATCACTACATGGACGAGTGAGCCGTCAGCGGACTGACTAACATGGCCAAGTTGACATTCTGTTGTCTTCCATATCATGGGTTACACGAAATAGGTTAGAGTACAGGCAAATTCGCAGAAGTAATGACAAGGAATGACCGAGTGAATTTCTTCTCCATGATCACCAATGGTATATGATAACAACGACTTTCACCATCCGGAGCACTAACTTCCGGATGACGGCTCAGCCTAGCGACGATGCAACACAGTTAGCGGCGCTTGAGTCCCCGTTTTTCGCGCACTCGCACATTGATCCGGATCGGACTGCCCTCAAACCCAAACGTCTCACGTAGCCGACGTTCTAGGAAGCGTCGGTAGCAGGCTTCCAGAAAACCAGTCGTGAACAGCACGAACGTCGGCGGTCGAGCAGTCGCCTGGGTAGCGAATAGTATGCGCGGCTGCTTGCCACCGCGCACCGGGGGTGGTGTCGCCGCCACCACTGCCTTAATCCATATGTTCAGCGGGCCGGTCGCAATTCTGGTATCCCACGACGCCAGCGAATTTTCCATCGCCGGCACCAGTTTCTGCACCGCCCGGCCCGTCTTGGCGGAGATATTGACCCGTTGCGCCCAACGCACCTGCACCAGCTCACGATCGATCTCGCGCTCCAGCAGATCGCACCGATCTTCGTCAACTAGATCCCACTTATTGAAGGCCAGCACCAACGCGCGACCAGCATCGATAACCATAGAGAGCACCCGCTGATCTTGTCCCGTTAGCGGCTCCGATGCGTCGATCAGCATGATCACCACTTCGGCCGAATCGATGGCCCCATGAGTGCGCACCGAAGCATAGAATTCGTGCCCGCTTGCCTGACCGACTTTTCGACGCAAACCCGCGGTGTCGACGAAACGCCAGACCCTGCCGCCCATTTCAATAAGTGAGTCCACAGGGTCTACTGTCGTCCCTGCGGCCTCGTGGACTACCGAACGCTGGTCACCTGCCAACTTGTTCAGCAATGAACTCTTGCCCACATTGGGCTTGCCGACGAGCGCCACACGCCGAAGACCGCCGTCAAGCGACGTCGATTCAGCCACGTTGGGCAGTGCGGCCAGCACCTTGTCAAGCAGGTCAGCTACGCCGCGACCATGCATCGCACTGATTGCGTGCGGCTCACCCAGTCCCAGCGACCACAATGCCGACGCGTCCGATTCGCCCTTTTCGCCGTCCACCTTGTTGGCTGCTAAGAATACCAGCTTACCCGAGCGGAGCAAAATCCGAGCTGCGGCTTCGTCGGCGTCAGTGGCCCCGACACCGACGTCAACCACAAGGATCACCGCGTCGGCGGTGCGCATGGCCACCGACGCCTGCTCCGCCACCAGCCGTTTGAGGCCTTTGGCGTCGGGTTCCCATCCTCCGGTGTCCTGTACGACGAACCGACGTCCGGTCCACATTGCATCATAGGAGACTCGGTCGCGAGTCACCCCGGGAACATCCTGCACCACCGCTTCGCGCCGGCCCAGAATTCGGTTAACCAACGTCGATTTGCCGACATTAGGCCTGCCCACCACCGCCACCACCGGCCCGAACTCGGCTAGATCCGAATCGTCAAGTTCCCAGTCGCTTTCGTCACTCCAGGTGCCATCCTGGCTCACCACACCGCCCCACTGCGCTGCTTCACCAAGTCCATTAGGTGGGCGATCACCTCGGCTTCAGCCATCTTGCTGGTGTCAACAATCATGGCGTCTTGAGCCACATACAACGGCGACACCGCCCGGGTGGAGTCGAGATGGTCGCGGCGGCGCACTTCGGCCAACACGCGGTCATAATCGTCGGCCGAACCTGACGCGACATTCTGGTCGTTGCGACGTCGCGCGCGGGTTTCGGGCGATGCCGTCAGAAAGATCTTCACCGGAGCGTCGGGTAATACAACGGTCCCAATATCGCGGCCCTCTACAACGACACTGCCTCGCCCTTCGGCCATCTGTCGCTGCAGATCAACAAGCCGGACGCGCACGGCAGGAATCGCCGACACCGCCGACACCGCCTGGGTGACCTCCTCAGTCCGTATCTCAGATGAAACATCCTCTCCACCAAGGAAATAACGATCATGATCGGAGAGCATCTGCACTTTCCAAACACTCTCCCCAATCGCTGCAGCATCTGCTGGATCAATTCCGGCGCGCAGCACCGCCAATGTCATCATACGGTACATTGCCCCGGTATCTAAGTAGCGCGCCCCCAGCTCACGCGCTAGTCCCCTTGACACGGAAGATTTTCCGGTCCCCGCCGGTCCGTCGATGGCGACAACAATATCGGTCACAGGCCCACCTCTTTATACAGTTGTCTGATCTCATCACGGAGCAAAGCCCGAAGGCAGCCCGGACGCTGATCTCCCAGCGACACCGCACCGATATCGGTGCGGACCAGCATCTCTACAGGGAAGCCTGCAGCTGTCAGTAGCCGACGTACAATGCGCTTACGTCCTTCGTGCAACGTCAACCGCACCAACGTCTTACCTGGGATCGCGTCTACCACCGCGAAATCATCGACATGCGCCGGGCCGTCGTCCAACTCAAGTCCCACGCTTAGCTTCTTACCTAACCCACGCGGAACCGCCCCTTTCACCGTCGCCAAATACGTCTTGGACACCTCATGGGACGGATGCATCAACCGGTGTGCTAACTCGCCATCGTTAGTCAACAAGATCAGCCCTTCGGTATCGGCGTCTAGCCGCCCTACATGAAACAGCTTCTTATTGCCCCGCACCCGGCGCTCGATCAAATCACCGACACAGGGCCGGCCGCGGTCGTCCGACATGGTCGAGTACATGCCGCGCGGCTTGTTCAGCGCCAGATACACCAGCGAGTCGTCGACCACTACCTTGACCCCATCGACCCGAACTACCGAGACATCCGGGTCGACCCGGGTACCCAACTCCCTCACCAGCTGACCGTCCACTTCGACACGGCCTTCGATGATTAGCTTCTCGGCGGCCCGCCGCGACGCAATCCCAGCCCGGGACAATATCTTTTGCAGACGGACCGCCCCAGCACCCCGGTCCATCCTAGAATCGTGGATCTCGACCATCAATCCTGGTTCACATCGAACGACCGTGGCTGCTTAGACACTTTGGCGCCGGTAAGCTTGATGAAACGTGGCTTTTTGTCCAGAAACTCGCTCATGTCTTCGATAGTGTCGACGTCGGGAAGCAGCGGCGCGATGTCGGGAAGCTCGGCAAGTGAGGTCAACCCCAAGCGCTCCAGAAATAGCTCGGTGGTCGCGAACATCACCGCGCCGGAGTCGGGCTCAGGGCCAACCTCGGTGATTAGGCCGCGCGCCAACAAGGTGCGCATGACGGCGTCCACATTGACACCGCGAACCGCGCTCACCCGTGCCCGCGTCACAGGCTGACGGTAGGCGACCACGGCCAGCGTCTCGAGCGCGGCGCGGGTCAGCTTGGTGCGCGCACCATCCAACAGCAGCCTCTCGACGTAGGGTGCATATCGGGCACGGGTGTACAACCTCCACCCCTCAGCCGAGTGCCGCAGATCGATACCGCTGTCGCGTTCGGCGAATTCGTTAACCATCAACCGCAGCTTTGCAGCGATCCGGTCAACAGGTTGCTCGGCGGCCGCAGCTAGTGCCTCGACAGTCACCGGGGTGTCCACCACCAACAACAGCGCTTCCAACACACAACCGAGTTCGTCGGCATCGAGCTTTGACGCCTCAGCTATGTTCGGGATTCCAGAGTCCAGTTCGAGATCGGGCATTTCTTGGGTCAAGCACCGCTCCTCCTCATCGCTGCGCTCTGCATCGTCGCCGACACCAATCATGATTCGTCTCGCACTTCTGCCAAGGCTTCACTGGCTAGTCGTTCCCCGGCCCACGAAACTTGAAGCACACCAAGTGGCTCGGCCTGCTCGAATGCTATCGCCCGGGTCCGATATAATTCGAGCAGAGCAAGGAAGCACCCGACCACCTCGATCGGCTCCCGGCAGTCGGCGACCAACTCAGAAAATGAGGTCCATTGGCCGTTGCCCCGTGCTTCGAGCATCGCCAGCAATCGTTTGGCTTGCTCGGGAACCGAGATTTTCAGCTCGTGCAAGTGCCCGGTGGCCACAATCGGCACTGGCCGGGGGGTGAACGTGAACGCGGCGATCTCAGCAAACCGATCGGCGTCGACGCCGATCATCACCTCGGGAAGCAGGCTGGCGAACCGCTCTTCCAAGAATACCGCGTGTGGATAGCTACGCAGCGCGGTGGCTTCCAACTCGGCGAATATCTGCGCAACGCGCTTGAACGCGCGGTATTGCAGCAGTCGGGCGAACAGCAGATCGCGACCTTCCAGAAGCGCCAGGTCCTCTTCGTCCTCGACCCGCCCGGCTGGTAGCAGCCGGGCGGCCTTGAGATCGATCAGGGTCGCGGCAATCACCAGGAATGCTGTGGTTTCCTCGAGACCCAATTGAGGGCCGAGCCGACGAATGTACGCAATGAAGTCGTCGGTGACCTGGTGCAACGCAACCTCGGTAACATCTAGGCGGTGGGCGCAGATCAAGTGTAGCAACAGATCGAACGGCCCCTCAAAGTTGGTGAGCCGAACCTGGAAGCCGTTCTGGTGTGGAGCCTCACTGTTCACGCGCCGAAGCGGTCGATGAATTCACAGGCCAATGCGCGATAGGCCCTGGCGCCGCCCGATTTCGGTGCCCACGTGGTGATGGGTTCACCCGCGACACTGGTCTCAGGAAACCGGACCGTACGGGTGATCACAGTGTCAAAGACCAGGTCGCCGAACCGTTCTACGACACGTGCCATAACCTCGCGTGCGTTGACAGTGCGCGGGTCATATCGAGTAATCAGGATGCCGCTGATTTCCAACTTCGGGTTGAGCCGATCACGCACCTTGTCTACGGTGTCGGTAAGCAACGCCAGCCCACGCAGCGAGAAGAATTCGCATTCCGTCGGGATAACTACGCCCTCTGCACAAGCCAGTCCGTTAACGGTGAGTAGGCCCAGCGAAGGCTGGCAGTCAATCAGCACATAATCGTAGCGGTCCAGTACCGGGTGCAACGCCCGCGCCAAGGTCTGCTCTCGCCCCACCTCGTTAACCAACTGGATCTCGGCAGCCGACAGGTCGATATTGCTGGGTACCAAATCTAAGTATCTGACCCGTGTGTGGATCAGCACGTCGTCGATCGATACCAGTGGTTCCACCATTAGGTTGTGGATTGTCCGGTCTAGCTCGTAATGCGGTACGCCAAGGCCTGCCGACAGTGCGCCCTGCGGGTCTATATCCACCAGCAGCACCCTCCGGCCGAATTCGGTGAGGGCGGCACCCAGGTTGATCGTCGACGTGGTTTTCCCGACGCCACCCTTCTGGTTGCACATCGCGACGACCTTGGCCGGACCGTGCGAGCTACGCGGCCTGGGTTCTGGGATGGCCCGTGGCGGCCGTCCGGTCAGCCCGATCTCTACAACGCTATCGAGGTGGTCGATCATTGCCGGTAACGACTCATAGGGACAGGCATCACGGTGAGCATCGCAGGAAAGTCTAACGTCTGTACGCGCCCGAGTTTGGAGACCCACAGTGGTAGTGGGGCGGCAATTACGATAATAGCGGCTCTGTCGACCACAGGGAGCCGCCACAGCACCAAGCAGAGAACTATACAGGACACTGTGTGCCGTACCGCACAGCTGCATCAAACCTCATTCTAATCATTGCCTTTCGCAGTAGTAAGGCGATCCCCAATGAACCACGAATTCTTCACTGAAACTATCAATTTCGTGCTCCTCTACTACAACAAGAAAGGTCTATCTCGACGATCTACAAAGCATTACCAACCTGGGCTGGCTACATCGGGGCTCGATCGTGGTTACCTGCAAGGTCATGGTTCCTGACGCACCGAAGTACCGCAAATACATGCGAGGCCAGCAAGGCGCGCTATGGAACACCATCGAGCACAAGACGCACTTCAAATAGCAGACGCTGGCGCCCCAGTCTGGTGATGGAATTCCAAATACCTGGGCTGAAACGCGGAGCTATTTGGCCCTAGGGTGCGCCCCGGCCCACACTTCACGTAACGCCTGGACAGTAACCAACGTGTAGATCTGCGTTGTCGTGACCGAGGCATGACCCATTAACTCCTGCACAACCCGGATGTCGGCGCCACCTTCGAGTAAGTGGGTGGCAAAGGAATGCCGCAACATGTGCGGCGACACACCCGAAGTGATACCGGCATGTTCAGCAGCATCTTGCAGAACTTGCCACGCACTTTGACGCGACAACCGACCTCCGCGCGCATTGAGAAAAATGGCTGGCGTCGCAAGCATTCCAGGACCCCGACGAGCCAGATCGGAGCGTCCACGCACCAGATAGGCATCCAGCGCTTGCACGGCGGGACGCCCCACCGGTACTAGCCGCTGCTTGCCGCCCTTCCCCTGCAACAACACCGTCCTGGCCTGGGTGTCGACATCGTCGACATCAAGCCCAACAGCTTCAGAAATCCGGGATCCGGTAGAGTACAACAACTCCAGCAACGCCCGATTGCGTAGTACCAGCGGTCCGTCGGCCCGACTTTCGCCGCCCACACTCTCCAGCAAAGCCAGCACCTCGTCAACTGTCAAGCTCTTGGGCAACCGACGTCCTGGCGTAGGCGGACGGACAGCTCGCGCAACATCCAGGTCGACCAACCCTTCGGCGACAGCGAACCGATGCAAACCGCGCACTGCGATCAACGCTCGCGCCGCCGACACCGCAGACAGCGCCGCCACCCCGGAATCGGGATCCCCACGGCGCAGCGCCACCAAGAACTCGCTAACATCGTGCTCACCGACCTTGGCCAGATCCTCAATTCCCCGATCTGACAAGTGCTTGGAGTAGCGGATCAGGTCACGGCGATAGGAGCTCAGCGTGTTTGCCGCTATACTGCGCTCGATGATCAGATAGTCGAGGTAGCCCTGCAGCTGTGTCTGAAGCGCGGCCGTCGTCACTGGGTGACCTTTCGGGCCGCAAGCACCGTTTGCTTATCGATCCACTGACTGTTTAGTGAGCGCGATTGCACGAACTCGGTGGTCACCGCATGGGCGGCTAAAATCCCAACAATTGCAATAAAGTTGACAATTTCACCACTGAACACCCGTCGGACTGTCTCGTCGATAGGCGGCCGGAGCATGGTCATGTCGGCCTCTTCATCATCATGCGCTTCGGGTCGGGCTACTTCACTTAATCCGGTGGCTAGATAGATCCTCACCGATTCATCGCTTAAGCCCGGTGCAGTGTTGAAGTCGACCAGCACCTGCCAGATGCTGACTTGCAAGCCGACCTCTTCCTTAAGGCCGCAGACGGTATTCAGATACGGCGGCTCGCCTGCGGCGTCAAGTAAGCCTGCCGGCAGCTCCCACAGCCACGAATCGTACGTGTTGCGGTACCGATAGACCATCGGGATGCTGTTGCCGTCCATCGCTGCGATGGCGACTACACTGCACTGCTCAACGACCTCACGTGCCATGGGTGCGGCCACCGAGCATCGGTACCTGGTCGCGACGCAGCGCAGAAATGTTACCGCGATCCGCCGTTTCGAACGAAGTCGTCTTGAAGACGTGCTCAGCCACGGGCTGCAGGTGCCGGGAACGACCGCTCGACGCCATCTCGATGCTGGTTACTGCTGTTGGGCAAGTGCTCAGAAATTTCCGGGACCGCAGGTATCTCCACAGGGAGCAACTCCGCCGACTTGTAGTCGATGGCCGCCCCGACGAAAGCGACGAACAGTGGATGCGGCCGGGTGGGTCGGCTCTTCAGTTCAGGGTGAGCCTGGGTGCCGACAACGAATGGATGCATGTTGGCCGGATATTCGACGAACTCCACCAGATAACCGTCGGGCGAAGTTCCAGAAATCCGCAGCCCACTTTCGGCGATCCAATCGCGGTAGGCGTTGTTGACTTCGTAGCGGTGCCGGTGTCGCTCGGACACCTGCGTTGTGCCATACGCTTGGGCCACGATCGAAGCCGGTTGCAAAACCGCGGGATAGGCCCCCAGCCGCATCGTGCCGCCGAAATCCGCTTCGCCGGCCACGATCTCTTTTTGATCGGCCATCGTTGAGATCACCGGATCTGGTGTAGCTGGTTCGAATTCGGCCGAGTTCGCTTGCACGAGACCGACCGAGCGGGTGGCCTCGATCACGATACATTGCAAACCCAAGCATAGGCCAAGCACCGGCAGCCCCCGAGCCCGAGCATACCGGATGGCGCCGATTTTTCCTTCGATTCCGCGGATACCGAACCCACCAGGGATCAGCACACCGTGAACGTCGGCCAGCACCGCTGCAGCGCCCGTGGCAGTTTCGCAATCGTCGGAAGCCACCCAAACTACCTCAACCTTGGCGTAATGTTTGAACCCGCCGGCATGTAGCGCTTCGGAGACTGACAGATAGGCGTCGGAAAAGTCAACGTACTTACCTACAAGAGCAATTCGCACAGTCCCGTGAGGCTCGTGAACACGGCGCAGCAAGTCGTCCCACTCGGTCCAGTCCACGTCGCGGAACGGTAGATTGAGTCGGCGCACCACAAAGGCGTCGAGTTCCTCACGATGCAACACTTTGGGTATGTCATAGATCGATGGCGCGTCCGGGGTGGAGATGACTCCATCGATATCAACGTCGCACATCAGCGCAATCTTGTTCTTCAACGATTCGGGAACATCTCGGTCGCAGCGCAGGATCAGGGCATCCGGGGTAATACCGATGCTGCGCAGCGCGGCCACTGAGTGCTGGGTAGGCTTGGTTTTGAGTTCACCCGAAGGCGCCAGGTGAGGCACCAACGACACATGTAGAAAGAAGACGTTCTCCCGGCCAAGGTCGTGACGGACCTGCCGTGCCGCCTCCAAAAAGGGCTGCGATTCGATATCACCCACGGTGCCACCGATTTCGGTAATGACGACGTCTGGGCGGTTGTCTCCGCCGTCGGGCTGGGCCATCGCCATGATGCGCTGCTTGATCTCGTCGGTGATGTGCGGGATCACCTGGACTGTGTCACCGAGATATTCGCCACGCCGTTCTTTGGCGATCACTGTCGAATACACCTGCCCGGTAGTGACATTCGCCGAGCCGGACAGATCGCGATCCAGGAACCGCTCGTAGTGGCCGACGTCGAGGTCAGTCTCGGCGCCATCCTCGGTCACAAAGACCTCCCCGTGCTGGAACGGGTTCATGGTGCCCGGGTCAACATTGAGGTACGGGTCGAGTTTCTGCATTGTCACGTGCAACCCACGAGCGGTCAACAGTTGCCCGAGGCTGCTCGCGGTGAGTCCTTTGCCAAGCGAAGAAGCGACGCCACCGCTGACAAAGAGGTGCTTGGTAGCGGATTGCGGGTGCTTACGCACTAAGACGACCTCCGTGAAGACGGGCAGCGCATATTTTTCCAGGACTCTGCCAAGATGTTTCTGGCCGTTGCCAGCTGGATCTGCCAACTTACGGAAACCCACCTTAACACCCAGCATGCTGTGGCGCGGCAAAACACACCCTACATCACATCGCAGCTACTGGGGTCCGAACCTACTGGGGCACGGTGATCGAGGTAGCCCCGTGTCCGACGCCGTACTGCCCGGTATGGCCGCCACTGAGCAAGTCGTGCAGACCCAGGATCGCGGTGATCCGCCCAGGTTCGGCATCGACGTTATCGACGGTGCTGATCGTGGCGGCCATGCCAGCATCGGCGCGGGCTACCGCCACGGCGGCGACTCCCGTCGCCGAGCCGTCCCGGCCAGCAAGCAGGGTGCCAGAACCATGCGGAGCGAGTGCGGCGGAAAACCGGGCCACGCTGACCCCTTGATTGCCGGCATCTTGGGGTAGTAAACCGCCGGTAATGACTAGCGCGGCGTTCGCCGCCCCCAGGTGATCATTTCGATTGTAGGTCTGGTAAGTGATGAAACCTGTGTCACGCAGTGCCACTAGGACGGTACTGCGCTGAGCATCTCCGACATTGGGGACGGCCGGGTTAGCGTTGACCAGCAATGTGATCCCCAGCAGGTCGCCAGCCTGCGAACCTTGGTCGACGAGCTTGGTGCTCAACTGTGCACCGGCTGGCAGAATCGACGAATTCACGACGCTGCGAAGCTTTTCCGTGGAGTTGGCATCGACAAATTCCTGCGTCAGCGACACCGTTCCGGTGACCGTCCCGCCGGCCTGGACCACGATTTTCGACACCGCCGCGACATCGTCATCTTTTGCATCCGGAGTGCGGAAGACCACCACCGACGTGCCCCCAAGCACGTCGTGCACGATCCGACCTAGTAGCTGGTTATCGAAGTTATTTGCTGCACTGACTTTCTCGTTCAGCATGTTCTTCTGGTCGTTGAGCCCACTGATCTGCGTGTATAGGTCCCGCTTCTCGTCACGCAGACTGGACAACAAAGTGTCTGACAAAAATCCGGAACCCAGTACAACTCCCACGGCCAACGCCAAGAAGACTGCAGCCAGGGAGAACGCATGTTGGCGTAACGAGATCATGAGTGCACGTACCTCGGGAAATTAGGCGATCAGGCGCTGTATCCAAAGGGAAAAGCGGTTCCAGTAGTCGATAACCCCGTGCAGCACTACACCATCGGTGCGTGATACCCACAACGCGACGATGACTGCGATCAACATGATCAACGCCAGCAACGCAATAGCTCCAAACGAAATATGGTTACGATAGAGGGTGGCGACTGCTTTGGCGTCCACTAGCTTTTCCCCCACCCGCAACCTAGTAAGAAAGGTCGATGGGTTGCTCTGCGTACGTGTGCGGTCGAAGAACGTCTCGATATTAGCAGTATGGCCGGCCGTGACCAGCAGTGCCGCGCCATGATGATCGGCCAGCAGTAGTGCCAAATCGGTGGCCGAGCCAGCGGCTGGAAACGTCATCGCCCCGACCCCAAGATCCTGAATTCTTTCCAGACCAGGCGCGTGTCCGTCAGCGTCAGCAGGCAACACCACGTGAGCACCGCACCTAAGTGCTTCAGTGCTGATCTGCTCGGGGTCACCGACGATGAGTTGTGGACGATAGCCGGCCTTTCGCAACACATCCGCACCGCCGCTGACGCCAACCAACACCGGCTGGTACTCCTTGATGAATGGCTTGAGAGATTTCAGATCATCGGCGGCGCTAGGCTCGTCGGCAACAATTACCACATGCCGGCGGCGCAGGTCGACGTCGATGTCGGGGATGCCAATGCCGTCGATCAACAACGGGCTTTCACTTTTGATGAATTCAATGGTGTTGCCGGCGAAGGCTTCCAAGTGGGTGGCTAGCCCGCTTTTGGCTTCCCGCATCAGATCGGCAATGTCATGGTCTGTGCGCTCGGTGCCGCAGATCAATCGGCGGTCGCCGGAGTACACGCCGCCTTCATGAAGGCGAATCTTGGCACCGTCCTTGATTTTTTTGAAGACTTCCGGTCCGGTTTCGTCGATCAGCGTGACTCCGTTATTGACCAAAACCTCTGGACCCAGATTCGGGTAACGGCCCGAGACCGACGGCGATGCGTTAACGACGGCAACGATATCGGCCTCCACCAATGCGTCAGCTGTGATCCGATCCAGATCCAGGACGTCGAGGACCACAATGTCGCCGGGGCAGATTCTACGTAGCAATCGGTCGATATTCCGATCAACTCGAGCGGTCCCAACCAACCCCGGCCGGGAGTTATTGCGGGAAAGCAGTGCTGACATCCTCATAGGGCAATCCTGGCGGTCAAGTGCGGCTGAGCCTAGGAGACGCGCCGTAATATTAGTATCAGAAGTTTCTGCAGTAACATCTATCACAAGATAGTAACGATTTGATCGCACAAACGTCCGCAGATGTACAGGTTTTGCGGCGTGTCGGGGTACGGACACGATCGCTCGCAGCAGCGCGGACCAAATTAGCTCTTATCTTTCCGCGCGGCATCGAGCAGTTCACGGGCGTGCGCGCGGCCACTATCAGACTCACCGAGCCCCGCCAGCATCCGCGCCAACTCGGCCACCCTATCGTCGCCGGCCAGACGACGCACGTCGCTGGCGCCGTCAAGCCCGGCACTGTGCACCACCAGATGGACATCAGCATAGGCGGCAACCTGTGGCAAATGCGTCACCACAATGACCTGGTGGGTACGGGCCAACCGCGCCAACCTACGCCCGATCTGCACTGCGGCCCTGCCGCCGACGCCGACATCAACCTCATCGAACACCATCGTGGTACCCGCCGCCGAAGTAGCTAACACTACCTCTAGAGCGAGCATCACCCGAGATAGCTCACCGCCAGAGGCGCTTTTCGCCAGCGGCAGCACCGTCATACCGCGGTGCGCAGCAAAGCCAAACTCGACCTGGTCGACACCATCAGCGCCGGCTCGGGCCACTCCGCCCGAGGGCAGCGTGACGGCAGCGGAGCGCTTATAGTCGGTCAAAGGTATGAGATCGGTAGTCACGCTAATGGTGAATTCCGCATCGACCATCGCCAAGGCAGACAGCTCCGCGGTCACCTCTTTGGCCAGTCTATTGGCTGCATCGCGTCGAAGCTTGCTGAGATCGACTGCGGCTTGCGATAATTGGCGTTCCAACTCATCGACACGAGATTCAACGCCGGCCAACCTTTCATAGGAGACGTCAAGTTGCTCCAGCCGTTCGCGTGACTCCCTTGCCCACTGCAACACGCCATCGATATCCGCGGCGTACTTGCGAGTCAGTGTGCACAGTTCGGCTTGCCGAACCAGCTTGGACTCTAGTGCGCTAGCATCGACCGGCAGTTCCTCCAGATACTCGCCGAGCTCGCGACCCACTTCGACAACCACCGTCAGCACTTCGCCGACTTGGTCGGCGAACGCCCGCAACGTTGCGTCATCGGTCGATTCCAACGCAGCCTTCGCCTGTCCCATACAAGCAACAGCATTCGAGCCTGACACGTCCATATCGTCAAGCGCCCCGGATAACGCCGCGCGCGCATTAACCGCGACTTCACGCAGCATGTCCAGTTCGGAGAGCCGAACGATGTCAGCGACCAACGCGTTGTCCTCGCCCGGTTGCGGGTCAACGCTATCGATCTCGCTCAGCGCGAATTTCAGCCGATCCGCCTCCTGGACAAGTTCCCGAATCCGATTGCGGCGATCTATGAGATCGCTCCGCGCCAACAACCAGGCATCACGCAGCTCGCGGTAGCGCTCACAACTGGGGCCTGCAGCCGCGTAACGGTCTAGCGCAGCGCGTTGCTCCTCAGGCCGCACCAACCGCAGCTGATCGTTTTGCCCGTGCAAGGCAAGCAACTCAGTGGTGAAACTGCCCAGTGACTTGGCCGGCACGCTGCGACCACCGAGATAGGAGCGAGAAGGCCCGTCGCGGCTGACCGAGCGCAGCACGATCACGCTGCCATCCTCATCGCGCTCTGATCCCGACGCGTTAAGTATCCCGTCAAGCTGCGCGACTACAACATCGTCTAGGTCGGTCGTCGTGAACCGGCCTTCGACAACAGCACGGTTAGCTCCTGATCGGACACGGCTTGCGTCGGCGCGAGCCCCGCCGAGCAGATGCAGCCCCGTCACCACCATGGTCTTGCCAGTACCGGTTTCGCCGGTCAGTACAGTCAGGCCCCGATCGAACTCAGCTGTCGCAACGCTGATAGCGCCCAACGACTCGATTCGTATTTCCGTCAACATTCAGTGCGCACCAGGCAACGCCATCACTTCCCGCGCCAACCGGTCACCGGCAACCGGAATTTGCTCACCAAGCGGTCAGTGAACGGCGCGCTATCTAGGCGCGCCCATTTCACTGGTGTGGCACAGCGAGTCACCTCGAGCCGTCCGCCGGCCGGTATAATCATTTCGCGGCGACCGTCGCAGAACACCAGTGCGTCGTTGCCGTTGGCCTCTAGCTCAATTGCCACGGTAGCATCGGGGCTGGTGACCATCGGCCGGCCGAACAGAGCATGAGCGTTGTTGGGGACCACCAGGATAGCTTCGAGATCCGGCCATAGCACCGGACCACCTGCCGAGAACGCATAGGCGGTGGATCCCGTGGGGGTCGATACCAACACCCCGTCGCAACCGAACGTGGACACTGGCCGCCCTTCGATTTCGACGACCACCCCGAGCACACCCAGCCGCGGACCCTTTTCCAAGCTGGCTTCGTTAAGTGCCCACCCCTGATCGATGATGTTCCCGCCTTGGCGTACCACGATGTCGAGTGTTAAGCGCTCCTCCACGCGGTAGCTCCGCGCGATGACGTGCTCCAGCACAACGTCAATAGCCTCCGCTTCGGCCTCCGCTAAAAAGCCGATCCGTCCCAGGTTGACACCCAACACTGGGATGCGGGCGGTGCGAGCCAGCTCAGCGGCACGTAAGAAGGTGCCATCACCACCTAGCACCAGCACCAGTTCGCAACCCTGGGCAACGTGCGGGTCAGCGTCAACCACCTCGATATCAACACCCATTGCACGCATATTGTCGAGAGCAAGATGCAGCGATCCCCTATCGACCGCCTCAGCAGATAACACCCGAAGTGCAATTCCATTGTCGCCCACAATTTTCTTTACACGCCGAGCCGTCTCGGTTGCTTCGTCACGTCCGGTGTGGACGACCAGCAACACAGTCCGTTGCGCCGCCTTGCGAGGAGTCACTGCGGGCCTTCTGCGATGGCACGTTGCACGGCTGCCTCCAGCCCATCGGTCGAGAGCTCCAGATCGGTCTGAGCGCGTAGCCACAGGAAGTATTCGACGTTGCCTGACAGACCCGGTAGCGAGCTGGCAGTCACATCCATGGTGCGCCATCCGAGCTCTGTCGCACGACGCGCGACGGCCAGAACCGAATCTGCTCGAAGCCGCAGGTCGCGAACCACCCCGCCGGGACCCACCTGACCCTTGCCCACCTCAAACTGCGGCTTCACCATGGGAACGATATCCGCGCTCGGTAATGCGCAGCCAGCCAGCGCCGACAAGACGGTGGCTAATGAAATGAACGACAGGTCAGCCACCACCAAATCAACCGGCCCGCCGATCAGCTCGGGTGACAAGTCGTGCACATTGGTCCGTTCGACAACGATCACGCGCGGATCGCAGCGCACCGACCAGGCCAGCTGACCGTACCCCACATCCACAGCTACCACCTCGGCGGCCCCGCGATCCAGCAGAACTTCAGTAAATCCACCCGTGGACGCGCCAGCGTCAAGGCAGCAACGCCCCGCGACCGGGATCCCGAAAGTGTCAAGCGCACCCATAAGTTTGTGCGCTCCGCGCGACACCCAACTACGCTCACCATCGTCCGCGACGGTCAAGACCGTGGTTATGGCCACGGCGGTGCTCGGCTTGACCGCCGGCAAACCGTCGATGCTAACCTTACCGGCGCTTATCAATTTCGCGGCCTGTTGACGGGACCGCGCAAGGCCACGTCGGACCAGCTCAACATCAACGCGGACACGTCGGGCCACGATGCAGTCAACCCTTCTCCGCTGACTCTAGAGCCTGCAACAGCACGGAATGCACCTCGGAAAAACGGAGCGCTACCTCTTCGAGCTGGGCAAGAGATAGCCCGCTTACCGAGTCTTCTAAGTCGGCGAAGTCAGGCAGCTGGGCAAGCAGGGCATCGATTTCGGCGCGAATCTGATCAGGATCGATAGTCATTGCGTTCCTACGCTAGTAACCGTCTCATCGTGCCACACAAGGGACCAGTGATGTAACGCGTCGCGAGCCGGTCGTCGCCGGCCTCGATGCGCAACAGGCATCTCTTTAAATGCACATCCCGTACCGCGCTGACTATGACGACACGAACCGTGGGAGACCCCATCCATATCCCCGGCGGTTGCCATTGCCGTTGACCGTTTACCGACCCGTCGTCGATGTCTGTCGACACGGTAAACCGAGCACAGCCCCACCACGAGACAATTGGCGAAGCCGGCATAGTGAACGCAAGTCGTGCCCGGATGGGCCTATGAGCAATTTTAGCGTACACTACATCCCACCGAGTGTTAACCCCGGTGAGCACCATCAAACTGGGCAACTACGCGGTATAACGTCCTCGATGTCGATGTCCAACTTGTCACCGGCCGCCAAGGGCGCGCGGAAAGCGCCCCGTGGCCACCGCATCGGTCAGCAATCTGGGTGCTGGCTTGCCCGCCACCCGGGAGGGTACACCGGTGGCCGTCTGCAGGACGGCCACCATAGAGCTGTTACCGGGCAGCAGGCTTCGCTAGGTGAACAGAAGGGGTGCCCCCATGTTGGCTGCCACGCATTGGACACCGTCCAGGATGGCCAACGTGACTCAGCAAGATCGGGCCAACCGGTGGTTAGGCGAGTGCCCGTGGACAACGACGACGGGTTTGTCCTCCCACCGTCGGAGTTCACGCAGCCCGACGGCGACAATTTCATTGGTTTCATTGGTCAGCGAGTCGGTGCCCACGATTAGCGTAGCGCCGGCGAACCCGGCGGTAACTTCTTGGCTAGCAGGTGGACCGCGCTCTGGGCACTGGTCACCACGTCAGTCACCGATGACGGTAAAGCCGAGTTCGTGCAGGTAAACCGCAACCTCATCAGCGCTACGGTACGCGTTGCTTCAGTGGCAAACAGTGGTGTGACTTACCACCTCACCTAACGACTGCACCGCACCGTCGGTGAACTGACGGCCGAGAAACACCGTGCCGTCCAGATTGATTCAGTAAACAGCCATGTTTACTGAATCAATATTTAAAATTGTTAGTATATCATTTTTTATCAGCTTGTCATTTTAGCCCAGCTCGCTTACCCGATCTTCGGCGTCGATGACATCTTCGACAGCAACGATCGCGGACAGTATGGAACCAGTGCATCGCTTCGTCGCCGCGACCGGGTACTAGCAACGTGTCGGCGTAAGCGTAGAATGACCGCGAAGCCGTGGTGCCGATATGGCCCGAGTCCAGCTACAACATGAACAACACCGTCAGCGCTTGCTCAAGCTGTCCAAGACCGGCTCACGCACCGGTGAAGATATTCAAACTCGTCAGCGTCATCGTCACCGAGCTGGGCGGCGTCGGGCTCAGAGCTAACTCGATCGCCTACTGTGGACGGCCAAGGTCACGTCCGCAATCAGCAATCAACGCAGACTTACTGCCCATTCTGCGGGCAGCGTGCAACTCGGCCAATGCATGGGCCCAACCGCCGTACTGTTAGGAGGCGATTTCGACAGCCGCGCAAATCGCGGCGATCCTGCTGGCGTGGGCTCGAGCCGGCGGGCATGGCTTAGGGCGGCTTCCGGATCGCCGCCGGGGGCAGTGCCTTGCGGCTGGACTGGACACGTACGATCCGGGCCTGACCGGGAAACCTCCCACCTCCCGCTCGCCAGGTGGTCTGCCCTGCTGCACGTCGCCGGATTCCGGGCACGGTCGGTCGCGCACCCCTGCAACCATGCCTGTTCGCCGACCATGCTTATAATTCACCTCAAAACGCTTCTGAGATTTTGCCCTAGAGGTTATGTGCAAAGGCTCCGCAATTACGCATGGGTTACCACCACTGTACACACGCCTCGGGACAGATTTGCCGCTGAGCATTGGTAGTCCCGCTATGGTTAACCTGATTTCTCTACAATCATTTACACTCACAGCCTATTGAGCATGAGCTGTGCACCTTTGTTGTACAAAAGCACATAAAAACAGTGATTGACATGAGCTTATACCTACAACACAACAAGATACATTTTGCACACTAGCGCGTTTTGGTACCGCGCTACGCGCGTGATCACTAAACCATTATGGAGCCGACGGAGATTATCGGTTCATACTAAAAGAAAGACAGTCACCAATTGCAGGCCGGACGGCCATGGGTGTATGTGGGAAATTCTGTGGGATTGTCCTCAATCGGATGATAAATTGATCCCTCGATGCGGGACTCGAATTTCTTTCTGTACCCCAGCAATTTGTGGGATAGCAGCCCAGTGGAAAAACCCGAAAACTATGCCTCGAGAAGGACATCAGCAGAATCTCTATCCCACTCAATGTGTCGCGGGATAGAGATTGGAGGCATCGACCACTTTGATAGAGTGCGAGTTCGATATTGTGCACACCTCCCAGTTGATATATAGAACCCAGCGGGGGTCTCCTAGCCCCCTCACCCCAATTTTAGATGCCTCCCCACTGAATCTCATCTCCACGACAACAACGATTAATCGCTCGGAGAAACTCTGTAATCTTCTAACGCGCCAACGCCAACTCAGTTAACGTAACTTACTACTTCGAAATTCCACCGATTCGACGCCACGGAGCCAATGTGGACAAATTGGCTACATTGGCCAGCAGGGGTATTGGGGAATGGCGACTCCACGCTAATTGCCCACTGATCGGGCACCCACAGCATCATCTCCCCAAGCAAACCTGGCTGGCCGTTCAACTTCTGCTGAAAACTGCTGGCATCACCAGCGTCTCCGACTGAGCCTAGCTCGACGATCTCGGAATTCCCTCTACGCAAGCCGTACGACCCATCTCATACCAAACCTTGTTGGTCAGTCGTTGATATGTGACTTAGCCAACGGCTGCGTTCCAGTCGTGAAGGTCATCGATAACGACCCTACTTAATTTAATTATCTTCGCTCTCATGGCTGCTCCAAGTCCCGCTCGAAGAGTCGAGCATGATCACCCAGCTACAGATCATCGTCGCAGCGAATCCCACTGTTCAATGTCGCCGACATCCGAGCTACTGTTACCAATCACGAAGTGGTGACACAGATTGTGTTCGGACGAGCATTGTCGTACAGCTTGCAGCCTGACGACAATGCTCGTCATCGACAGGCTCTTATCTATCTCGGTAGCCTATCAGTGCGGCAAAGGGAATTGCTGGCCCTGATCGCCGGCGGAGTGGGAGTGGTCGATTCTGTTAGCATTGGGTGTGTTACGCACCGCTGAGTTGTATACGTTTGGGCTGCAGGGCTACAGCTTAAGTCTACGAGGGATACTATAGACAGGTTGATAGAAGCCGACGACGAGGTAGGCATGATGCATGGAGATTCCGAAGACAGGTATTTAAAGTGTTAGTCGATGCGGTGGAAATATCCGTCGAACAGTGGCGCAGACCGTCAATTTCTAGTATTACTTTCAGCCCTTTGGCCGGCAAGCTTATCGAAATGGCTCGCACCATACCGTTCACCATACAGACTTGGAACAGTCTACTAGACTTTGTCGGCGCCGATATAGCCGCCAGCCTGGCCAACCAGCTACGATCGGTGTGGGGCGACATTGAAACACGCTGATGCAGTGCTTGCCCTGTATGCGATCGTCAGTGGTCAGGGGGCGGTCGCGGTGCGAACCGGTCACCTCCGACGGTCTGATCGGAACGGTGACGCCAACGGTGGGCCCCACCAACTCTCGTTGCCATAGCAACCCCCGACAGGGGCGAATCCCTTGTCGATATCGTCGACGTGGATGTCTGGTCAATGCTGAACTTATGCACGACTGACCGGCCAGCCTACTCGCCTGCGCTAGAGCAGGCTGCTGCTTGATACTGACCACTGAAGTACCCCGCCGACGAGCCCGGCATAGTTCGCTAACGCACTTACCAAGCCGTCACCAAAAGATAACCGCCGACCGCTACCAACGTACGCTGGCAATGGTTGTTCACCACCATGCGCTGGCCACCGGCATTATCGACGAATCTCAGCTTTCCCGAAACCGTCAGGGCGCAGTGGTTCACAACCGAGAAAAACATAGAGCCTGGCCGACGACCCCGTTGAGATCTCGACACGACTCAACCACTCGTACCCTCGTGTTCATCCGGTCGCTTCCCGGCATCCAGCACCTCCTCAACCTGCTGGGCGACTCACCTGAAACTGGCCCGAATAGCGCGCCATGAACACCCAGGCGCCGGCCATTACGCAACCGCCTAGCTTAGCCATAAACCGCATCCAACGTGCCACACCCCGGCGCTACTCAACTTCAGGCGCCTGTTCAGCTCGCGACGGGGCTTAGTGTACCAAATAGAGATGGCTAAGCGTAACCTGATTACCAAGAACTGGTTCTACGCTGCCACCGCCCCGCCCGCTGTAGCTGCCGTGGACAACCAGCTGCCGACCATCCAAATCGGGCTATCTGGGGCCTAGTAAACTAGCGATCACCCAACCCGTGCTATACTCTTTCTATCCCGGCGATGTTCCGCTTGCCACGGCGCAGCACCAGCCAGCGGCCGTGCAGGAAATCCGATGTCCGGGGCGTCCATTCCTCGCTCTGGATGCGAATGTTGTTGACCAACACCCCGCCTTCATCGATAGTGCGCCGCGCCGCACCCCTGCTAGGGGACAGACCGCTGGCCACCAACAGATCGACAATACCATCGGGATTGCCGGGTTTCAGCTCAGCGACCACTGTCTCGCGCAATGCCGTCGCCAACGTCGCTTCGTCAAGGCGAGCAAGTTCGCCCTGACCGAACAATGCCCTGCTGGCATGCTCAACAGCCTGGGTTGCCGCTGCGCCATGCACCAAAACCGTGAGCTCGGTGGCGAGTCGACGTTGTGCAGCACGTTCCTGTGGGCGTGAGACCGTCGTCTGCTCCAGCTCGACCAGTTCTTCGGGCAACAAAAAAGTGAACCAACGCAGGTACCGAATGACATCAGCGTCGGAGGTGTTGATGAAGTATTGGTACCAGGCGTACGGGCTGGTCATCTCTGGGTCCAACCATAAACTGCCACCTCCGGTGGATTTGCCGAGCTTGGCGCCATCGGCAGCGGTCACCAGCGGGACTGTGAGCGCATGCACTGTGGCGCCGAGCTTTTGTCGCACCAGGCGAACCCCGGCGATGATGTTGCCCCACTGATCCGAACCGCCGATCTGCAGCGCACAGCCATGGCGCTGATGCAATTCAGCATAATCGTTGGCTTGCAACAGCATGTAGCTGAACTCCGTGTAAGAAATCCCTTGGCCATTCAACCGTCGCCGGATTGTGTCCCGATCTAGCATCAAGTTGATCGAAAAGTGTTTGCCGACATCGCGCAAGAACTCGATCGCCGACATCGGGCTCGTCCATTCCAGGTTGTTGACAACGATGGCGCCGTTCCTAGACTTCGCGACATCGTCGAATTCGACGAAACGCTCCAGCTGTCCGCGGATTCGCTCGGCCCATTCGGCGACGGTGTACGCCTCGTTGAGGGTGCGCTCACCGATGTCGCGCGGATCACCAATCATGCCGGTTGCCCCGCCCGCTAGCACGATTGGCCGGTGGCCGGCTCGTTGAAAGCGCCGCAATACCAGCAGCGGCACCAAGTGTCCGACATGCAGGCTCGGCGCGGTGGGGTCGAAACCGGCGTAGACTGTCATCGGTCCACGCCGCAACTCGTCGGCTAGAGCATCGAGGTCAGTGGACTGCGCGACCAACCCACGCCAGCCCAGCTCGTTAAGGATGCTGGAAGACACCCAAAAGAGGCTAGTCGCTAGCACCGGGAGCCGGAGCTCGGGGACTTCGACGATAAGTCGAGACTTCGGGTCGGCCCGGCAGCCACAATCGCCAGGGTCGGTCGGCTGCGTGACTGATTCCAACACGTGGACCCGACATCGCTTCCTGAGCCTCATTGAGGACCAATGTCACCGGGCTGTCAGCAGCAAATACATCAATACCGTTGTCATCCATAGTAATTCCTAAAGCAGAGCACAGATTTCCGGGTCCACGCGCTAACGCAACAGTACGGACTGACGCGCCGCGCCGAGACCGGGCGACGTCGGCGCCGTTCTCGAGAGCACCGGCCCGAATAAGGACTGCGGCAGCCGTCCCATCCGGTCCACACGAGACATTGGCGCATACATGGATGCCGTGGCTACAGTAAGTGTAGAGTCGGCCGGGCGGCCCAAACATCACAGCGTTACGGTCGTTCCGGCCGTGGTAGGAGTGGGCGGCGGCGTCGGGCCAGGGACCGTCGGGAACCCCACCGTACGCCTCCACCTCAACGACGATGGCACACACTCCCCGGCCGGTGATGGTGGCACCGAGTAGTCGATGCGCGGCAACAACCGGGTCAACAACCAATTGGTCAGCACTCACGGCACAGATTTTGCACCGCCGTGGTGATCGCAAGCGCAGCGGAGTTGCGCGCAGCGGATTACCACCACCACGCCGTGGCTCTTGACAACTCCGTGTTAGGAGACAGAATTCATCGCACGATGAATTAACCTCAGTGAGATAGCGCGACACCAGTCGTAAGCATCAAGCACCTGCTGGTGATTTCGCTGCAAAAGTCCAGCCCTGCACAATTTCTAAGTAGATATCGCCCAGGACAGCAGCCTCATCGGTCTGCTTGGTCCATCCCGCTGCGGTAAGACCACACTGATGTGTTGCATCGCCGGCACCCAGACCGTGACCGGCCACTCCAAAGGAACCGTCACCGTACTGGGTAAACGGGACGGATGCGTGGCATTATGCCGTCAAGTCGGATAATATGCCGCAGGATCCCACGATCTACGCATCATCGATAATGTGCACTACTTCACCGCGCTGTCTGGCTTCGATAGCCACGCCGCTGATGTCGCCATCGAGCGGGTTAGGTTGACGAATAATCGAGCGGCGTTCTGCAGCAACCACTCCGACATTCAGTGCACCAGAGTGTCATTGGCGTGCGCCCTAGTCTGTCAGCCTGCGCTGCTCGTGCTCGATGAACCGATGTTATTCTTGAATCACATACTGCGAGTGGATATTTGGGAGTATTTCATCGACCTGACGCACGCCGGCACCACGCTGCTGGTCTCCAGCCATGTGATGGATGAATCCGACCACTGTGGTGACCCGTTGCTGATGCGTGACGACCATCTGATCGCCCGCACCAGCCCAGACCGACTCAGAGAGGACGCCGGATGCACATCACTGAAGGAAGCGTTTCTGTCCATCAGCAAACACAGCACCGCTCCCCAAATCGGATAGGATCCGTCTAGACTTACGCCGCTACCACGACGCGGATTCTGCGACAGCTTGCCGCCGATCACCGCAGCATCGCGATGATCTTGTTGGTGCCGATCTTGGTAATCACGCTGATGTACTTCATGTTCGAAAATGCCCCCACATCATCCAAGAACCCCGTAGCTGTTGAACAACGCCCGTCTGATCCTGCTGGGCCTTTTCCTGTTTTTCGTGATGTTCATAATCTACCTCGGTCACAATGCAACAGGAACGGTGGAGCGCATCCTGACCACTCCGCTGCACTAGCTCAATCTGCTGCTCACCTACAGGACCGTATTCTCGATTGCCGCGGTTACCCAAGCTGTCGTGGCATGCATCGTCGTTTTGGTTGCTCGGTTTTGATTCCGCAGGAAGCCCTGTATGGATATTCGTGATCGCAATCGTCAACGCGATGCTTGGTATCGACTCAGGATTGCTGTTTAGCACTTTCGCCCGTCCGGATTTTAAGGCCGTGCAATTAACCTAATTGGTGATGGTTCCCCAATTGCTGTTGGCCAGCATCATAGTGCCACGAATGTTGATGGTGCTCTGGCTGCAATGGATCAGCAACGTGATGCTGGTCAGCTACGCATTGAATGCCTTGCAGCAAGTACGTGCACATTCCGAACTGGCCCACATCGCAGTGCACGACATCATCGTCGTGATAGGTTTCGTGCTAATATCGTTGTTTCTAGCTGCGATAACACTGAAACACTCGATGCCTTAGCACGTTGACCACCAACCCAAAACACAGGCGACCCTCCGGAAGTTCCGATACCCATAAACGCATCTTGACTAGAGCTCGAGAGCTGTTTACGAACAACGATATTGATAGAATATCGATATGGGCGGTGGCTGCGGCCATCAGAGTCGATACCGTCCTGGTGCATCACTACTTCGGTACTAAGCCGTAGCTGTTCGCCGGTGCGATCCACTTTCCGATCGATCCCATGGCGGTGATCGTGCCAATGCGGGAGGCCCCTCGTCGAGTAAATCGGATACAAGTTTCCATATTTTATTGCTGCCAATCTGGGATTCCGCCTTGGGTATGGGGGTTGATCGTAACGTTACGGTCGTTAGTCTAGGTTTTCGAGGGGAGTTTGGCGCACTCATTTCTGCAGGAAGTGGTCACCGTGGAAATGGTTGCGCGGGTCGACAACCCGACGGTGACCGGAAATCCACACCCAGTTCGTTGCGTCACAGTTGATAGACGTCGTCATGGCTCGCTACATCGTCAAGATCAAGCCATGCACGTTGCTGCCGGTCAAACAGATCATGTACAAACCAATCGCCCCGTCGAACCTTGCTAGCGCTACCTCACTGAGGATCTGTCGTAGGCGCTTGCACCATAAGCTGGGCGTGCTCGTCGTCGTCTACATCGCGGGCTTCGTCGACCAACAGCACCGGAATGCCGTCGTCGATGCGATAGGCACGCCGCAGTCGCGGGTTGTAGAACGATTGGCCACCTGCCCCATAGCCTTGGTCAACCAACACCAAGGGCCCCCGGTCAGCTGGGCACACCAGAATGCTCAGCAGTAAATCGTCAAGCATGGGTGTGCGTGTGTTTGCCTGCTAGCTCCGCCCGCACCCCGGGAGTCATCCGCCTGAATTGATTACTTGCGGAATCGAAATACCATACCTGGCGCCCCGTTTTAGGAATCCCGGCCGTGCGCAGGGCACCGACGATTGGACGATAGGTGGCGCTGAGCGTTAGCTCTGGTACCACGTGCACAATGTCGGGCCCCAGTCCGACGGGCATGCTGGCAACGGCTTCGGTCAAGTCGGCCGCCGTTATGGCCGCTCCGGGCAACAGTGTCACCGCCGACACCGCCAACTCACGATCATCCACCGCCACACTGTAGGTCGCAGCGAGGTCGACCCCAGTGATGAAGCCGAGCGCGTCGGTCACTGGTTCAGTATAAACCAATCCGCGTGCGGTGCGAACCACCGAGCTACGCCGCCCCGCCAGCCAATAGTCTCCATCGTAGTCGCGGCGTAACAAGTACTCGGTTGCTATCCAGGTGTCAGCCGGAGCAAAAACACCGCGTTTGACAGACGCAGTCGGATCGATCGGCCCGCGGGACGCAGCGAGTAGCACACCAATCTGGTTGACGTCGGCGACCTGTACGAAACCGCGGTCGTTTTCCAGGATCAAGTCCTGTTCGGCGTCGTAAGCACCCAACTCGACATGCCCAGCGCCGGGCAGCGGACGACCCTTGCTACCAATCTTCGCACCCGACACGTTAGCCAGTACAGCTTGTCCGTCGACCGTAGCGAAAAATTCGACAACATGAGCGGGCGCGAACGCTTCGACGACCCGCTCCCATAGGCCGGTCGGCATGCCTGAGCCCATGAACAGCCGCACCGGATGGTTGCCGTGCAGTACAAACGCCGGGTCATCGACAAGTTCGCGCAGCATAGCCCAGGTGTAGGATACAACAGTGACGCCGTATTGACGCACCTCGTGCACAAATCGGTTCGAGCATAAACCGCGCGACAGCGCTATGCGAGCACCACCAACGACCGCACCGCCCAGGCTTACCAGCAGCGCGGACTCGTGATGCAGCGGCGTCAAGCAATACACTGTGTCCCTGCGATCGAGAGCGGCTGTTGAGGCAGTTCCGAAAGCTGAGACCGCCCATCGGTAGTTAGTGATCTGCTTAGCTACCAACTCGCCGCCGACCGTGCTGCACGCGATGAACGCCAGATCCCGAGCCAATCCCGAGTTGGGCCGATACCAGGCCGGCAGGTCGACGGCATTCGGGTCGATCTTTTCCATGTCGATGACTTGGTTTTGCTGCAAGGCGTCCTCCGGCAGGTGCAGATCACGTGACTCACCGCCACCCAACACCAGTACCTGACCAGTCAACTGGCGACCGTAAGCAAGTACTACGCCAAGATTGGCGGGGTCAGTCAAGATCTTCGTCGCTCCCCCGATTCGGACCGATGCGGCCAGATCGGCATCTGGCCTCATCATCACGGCAACCGCACCCAGCCGAGACAGTGCTGCAATGGCGACCAGTGCGCTGGGACGAGTTTCCATCAGCACACCTACGCGGTCACCCTGCCGCACCCCGACCGCGATCAGACCTCGGACGACGTTGTTGACTCGCCGGTCGACAGCCTCGTAAGTATGCACACGTCCGTCGAACAACAGGAACTCACCCCGTGGGGCATCGTGAGCTTGTTCGCCGATAATACGGCCTAGCGAGATCCGAGTGTGGTCATTGAGCTGTCCGAGCCGAGCCAAACGTGGTAACGTCCGGACTGTCTCCACAGCCAACGTATGAACGGATCTGTTGGCAGCCACAATCGCATCGGCCACGCCACGAGCCAGCGCCAACGCCGTCTCGGAGACCTCCCCCAGTCCGTGCGCGAGCCGAGAACTAATCGCGACGCCACTGGCGGTGTGTTCGACCGGCTGATCCGGCATAATATGGATATTCGCCGGCTTGTTAGCATTAGCGGCTAACCAGCATACCCATTCGGCGACGGTCGGCCAACTCTGCTGCGCCGCCCTGGATCCCACGACCAGGCCGAAATGTCCTGTCCGGATCAGAGACTCGTAGACCTCGGCGTTGGGTGCTGCGCGTCTAATGCCTCGCACTGACGCTGGCTGACCGATGTCGTCAACCTCGCCGACGAAAGCCAGCACCGGGCAGGTGATGTCAGTTAACGTCACCATCTGCCCGTTGACAGCAAAACCGCCCGTCATCATTCGATTGTGCGCAATGAACTGCTTAAGTAGCTCGGAAATTGCTGGACCCGACCACGCGATCCACCCTTCGGATTCAAGGAATCGGCGCTGCTGTTCACGCGACAGCAAAGCTTCACGATTGTGCAGCTGACGCACGAAGTCGACCCGGGCTTTGACCGTCTTGAGCGGATCTAACATCTGAAAACCGGCACGCGCCAACCAGCTTGGGATATCCAAGCGATTGAAGACGTGATCAGCCATAAAATTGGCAAGTACCACGCCGAAGTTTGGTGGAATACCCATGGGAAGCGCGGCTAGAGTGTCAACTGGGGAGCCGAACGCCACGATGCTAGCGATGTTCTCCGAACGCCGGTATGCGGCAGCTTGGTAGCAGAACATGCCACCCTGTGAATACCCAACCAGGTGCACATCGTTACCGGTGACTTCCTTGACAGTATCGACCGCTTCGCTGAGGGCCACGATGTGGTCGGCCAGATTCCGACGCATTCCACCCTCGACTTTGTCGGGTGAGCCGAAGTCGATGACCCAGGGATCAAGCCCCCTGACGTGCAAGATGCCTACCGCGCCCTCCTCCCGGGTGACGTCCCACATATCCGCCGACATCATCATCGGGTGCACCATCAGCACCGGCGCTCCCAACAGCGGTTGCCCAGGCCGGTTACCGGGCGGAAAGTACCGTCGAAGCTTGTACATCGGCACGCTCTCGACAATCTGCGACGGTGACGGAAAGCTGCCTGTTTCTAACCCCCCCAACCGCAAAACTTCCAGGCCATTTTGTGCCGTAGCGACCAGACGCTCGACTGGTCGTGTGACGATTGAAAAATTGAGATCCACTGCTGCTCCCTGACTCTTGACAGCTTGGACATCATGGCACATCGTCAGACCCGGCAGTTTTTTTAGTTGACTTCGGTGCGGGCCTGCTGTGACCAGGAGACGACCGAATCGATTAGCTGTGGCACATCAGCTTCTTGCGCATGTTGGACGCGCGAACTAGTCGTGGGTGGATGAGACTACACTATATTATTATATGAGGGGCGAAACGAAAAACCGTGTAGTGACTTTGTCGATTTCCCAGTCCTTCACCCACGAGCTGCATCTAAACGTTACACTCGGCAGAGATTAATCAACCCCAGCCACTGCTCCAAACGTTTGCGTTTTCCGCGCTCATAGTGTGCTGAACGAATCACATCGTCGATGGGCATAGCGGCCGCCGTCGGCCCGGGCGGAGTCGAAATTGTCGTTACCCATCGACGTCACGAAGCGCCGGCATCTAGACCTCGTAGTCGGCCTCTCAGACCTTGAAGAGAACCTCCGCTGTCCGCCGTCACGATGCGGCCGCCGTGCCATGAAGACGCGCCGCGGCAAATGACCTGCCGGACTCACAGTTCAGTGCAACTAGAAACGGCATCTGGCACGCCTACGCGCGCAAGTCGGTAACGTACACTAGAATTGCGTGCGGCCCTCATTGCGTGCTGCATCGCGTTCATCAAGTGGGATCGCAACGTGTGCTCACGTTACCGACGACACCATGCGGTGCCATCTCACTCATCAGACACAACGGCGTCGTCGGTGTAACTGTATGCCACCTCACATAACCGGGCACCGGTCCTCGGGCCACCAAGCTGCTTGAGCATCACTTTGTCCCGCGAGTGCACGCACTCAAACATCGGCGGATACCGTAAGCTAATTAAGCATCACCATTTTTCAAGATCGAAATCGAATCGAACCAGGCTAAGCCCGCGCACTGGAGGCCACGCCCGAACCAAATCGGCTGCAGCCAGGATGCGATTCTGCGATACACCTACACAATCGTTGTGATCGTTGTTGCTGTGGTCCCAGATGAAGCATGCACACCAGACGGGCGATCACGAGCTCAGCCTGCTCCACCAGCTCGAGATGGTCGGACTGCCCTAGTGTACTCCAGCCTAGAAGCCAATGTCTTGTATATAGTCGCAGTGACGCACCGACAGGTCGGTTTCGCCGGATTCGTCCAACGTTCTAACGTGCAACTCACGCACAGGTTTCCCACAGCCGGTACCGTTTGCATCCCTGGACATATTGGACGACTACCAATAACTTGTCGACGAGCAGCTTCAGTTGATCGAGGACTTAAATATAGATCTCCACGTCACTGTTGGTACCAGCTCGGGCTGCGGGCAAGTCGAACGTACCCGTGGAGACAACCTAGCCGGCGAAACAAGATCCGTTCGCTCTCGGTCAACAACGTATGCTACCAAATCCATCGGTATGCAGAGTGTCTGTTGGCGGCGCACCGCGCTGCGCAGATTACCCTGTCAGCAGCCAGAACCGCTAGCCTAAACTCTAGGTGATCTCGACCGGCGACAACGAACGCACCAGTGCAGCAGCAAGCTCGATGGCGAGGGGCATGCCGTCCAGCCGCTGGCAGACCTGGCCCACCGCCTCGGTATTAGCGCTGACGACGCGGAAGGCGAACTAAACCAGGTGGGCGCGATCAGCGAACAATTCGATTGCTGCGTCGGCTGGCAACAAGAACGTTGCCCGCCAGGTGATATATCCAACAACCCCGATCGATTCGCAACTGGGCGCCAAAATCGTAAATGCCGGGCAGTCACCCAAAAGCGCAGTGACCAGCTCAGCACAGACATCGAGAACATATCTCACAGTTGTCCAACACCATGAGTTTTAGTGGCGGTCGACGATACGAAACCGGTCCCTGCGGGGTTAGCAAGGTAACCCGCAGTCCTTTCGGATCGTTACCAGCGTTACGCGCCGATCGGGGACAAGCATCTCGATCTCACGCGAGCAAGTCTTCAAGCACTATCATCAAAGGATCCCCGCGTAAGCGGCAAGCGCCCCTGCCGACCAGCAACCAAGTAATGAAGTAGCAGTTCCACAATATTCAGCTCCGTTGCCACTGCCGGAATATCGGATGGAATATCTCAAGCAAGTATCCCAAAGCCACCGGTATCGGCTGCCGTGATAATGGCCGAATGCGTGGTGAGTTGACGTCTGTAACGGATCTACCTTCAAGACTTCCGCACCTTCAGCACGCTCATGGTACATACGATCACCACAAAAAACAAGATAGCCATCATCCTGTATGACAAATCTCCTTGCAATAGTTGTTGTGAAAGTAACACTCAATATCGATTTAGAAATGAGGGGGTTAGAGACTTCATATCGAGCCGCGCTTCGGCTCGTGACCTATCACGAAGATCGATCATGAGTCGATCCAGCAATGGGTGAATGCCATGTCGCCATCGGGCCTAAGTCCTCGAACGGTGAGGTGGATGCATTCAGTCCTCAAGATGTGTCTTTACCACGCAATTGCGGAAGGTCAAAGTATTAGCAAGAATCCGGAAGCCCGCACGAATTGTACACCAATACGACCTACAACACACATTTACCTGACCACCACTGAAATCGCAGCCCACGCCCGGACCTGTAGACGTCAGAGTGATGTCGTTTAGATCCTCGCCTACACAAATTCTGCGATTTGGCGCACTCCTCGAGTTTAATATCGAAGATGTTGACTTGAAGGCTCGCCGACTTCGCGTGCGTCGGTCAATGACACAAGTCGAAGGCAAACTGATCGAAGTCAATACGAAATTGTAGTCTAGCCGACATGAGGTACCAATAACGTTTGACCCCAATGCCTCAAGGCGCGGTTTAACGCACGGCCTCACTGCGCACCGACAATCACGTCTCCCAAAAGTGCACACTTGAGCCAGGAAAACTGGAAGCAGGCTGTCAACTGGCGCAAGTCAGTCATCGAGATTGGCCACGACAACCTGCAGGTGCACTACCTACGCCATACTTGCACATCGTGGTCACGCAGGGCCGGTACCGGCCCGGATACTCCTGCAGAAGGCCATGGGTCACGCATCGATCATCGTGACGAGTATATCTACGTGGATCTCTTTGACGACGACCTTGTCGACATCACGACAGCGCTCGATGACGTTCATGAGGGTGCGAGCTGACACCAGCTTGGCCCCATGTCACCGAGTGCCAAAGAAGATCCGCGCACAGCAAAAAGGCATTTTTAACCAACTAACCTAGATAATCACTCTGGTGGTCCCGGCTGGGGTCGAACCAGCGACCTTCCGCGTGTGAAGCGGACGCTCTTCCACTGAGCCACGGGACCGGCGCCTAGAGGCGAATGACGTCGAAGACTAGCACGAACCGCTGATCCGCAGCATTCCCCACATGCTTACGACCTAGTCACGCAATCTAGCCACGCGTCGTACCCAGAGAGTTGTGTACGCCCATTCACGTGGACTATCGTCGTGCTTCGCACCGGGCGACGATTTCGTCCGTTGCGCGCGGATGTAGCGCAGTTGGTAGCGCATCACCTTGCCAAGGTGAGGGTCGCGGGTTCGAATCCCGTCATCCGCTCGAAGGTGCAAGTGGCATCAATCCCTGTGGTGGAGTGGCCGAGTGGTGAGGCAACGGCCTGCAAAGCCGTGCACACGGGTTCGATTCCCGTCTCCACCTCTAGATTTCACCCCCTAGCGCGATTAGCTCAGCGGGAGAGCACTTCCCTGACACGGAAGAGGTCACTGGTTCAATCCCAGTATCGCGCACCAGTGTTTGCTCAGTTCAGACTAGTAATTAGAGTTACAAACGTAGGTTCGTGACCTAGATATGACCTGAGCCTGTTCGGTCGGCAAGCTGGCTACCTCTACGCAAGGAGCCAACCCCATGACCGACTAACGCTCATACGAGATCTGTTGCCGCCCGGAGCTCACAGTCGGCCGGTGCGAAGACGAATACCACCGACCTGACCATAACGATGAGCGTGTTGATACCCCCGATACAGCACAACCGGAGTCAATATCGTGGCCGTCTGCTTCCAGCGGGCGAATGGCTAAGTCGTAACCACCAAGGAATCGACAACCCGTGTGCTCATCGGCAACACGAAGCATATAGACCCAAGTCAAAGCGCGGCAATTTGCCCTCGCAATCATCAGCGCGGCCAAGTTGGTCTGGCCAAGTTGGTTTATAGTGCTGTAGAATCAGGAATCACTCGACGACACGTTAGCCGGCTGGATCAGGTTATGGTGACCGCACCGGAACCGGTTGACCAGATTCCTACCATTATCTGCGTGCCATGGTGCACTTGGCGGTGCAGGGCAGTGTCCGCGAGTTGATCTGCGATCACCAACTATGCTTGGGTTCGCTGTGCCATGTCACGCTGTCCACCGAGGATGTCAAAGCTGCCGCGTGTGACGGATCTCTGGGTGGTTGGATCGTTAAACGCGCCCGGATCTGCCCTCACGACTACCGTGGGTTCAACCAGAATCCGGTTGTCTAGTTCCCAGGTCACAGCAGCGGTGTGCTGGACGTTTCCTGATAACTCTATGTGCCCGAGGCACGCCAACTCAGTGTGGCGCTTAACCCCCAGCCAATGAAATTAACGATGAACTAATGAAATTATAAGGACTCCTTGGGATTTCAGGAAGATTATACTTTCAGTTCCCAATTTGGGAATGTCTCTGCTAAGGCTTTGATCACTACTACAGTAAAGCCCATGCAGCAGAGCAGTTTTCGCGTATTCAAGTCACCATTGGCAACCAACTACTCAAGCAGAAACTCACCGATGCCGAGCATGGCTCAGGTGATTTCCTTATCCACCGTAACAGGTTCGACGGAGGCGGGTCGTGTTGAGGTTGATTCCCTATATCACCATACGAGGAGGAAATCAGGTTTAGTTATCTAACTGCGGATGTTCAGCGGCTTCACTTAGGCCATCCATGTTGCGGATCTGCCTTTTTAAACCTAGGTCGAACGTTACGGTAGGCATGCCATTCATCTGCTTGCCACTTCCATTGGCTTTGTGCTAGCCACCCTATAGTGCAGGAGGATTAGGCTTAGCAGCTGACTGCTGACGGCCAGCGTGTCGAAAAATTCGAAGGCCTGGCATCCTTAGCGTCCTAACTGACACTAGAGTCGGAGTCCTTTCTGCTAAACACTATGATCATAGTGATTGCAGTCGTCACAAACGTTGGTGGTACGAAGCTACTGCCCCTGCACACAATTGTGCATAAGCACAACATATTAACACTCGTCCGAACGGCCACAGTGCACGGCACGAAATGCATCACTGCCGTCCCCTGGACTAATGTAATCTTCTGCGTTCATAACCCGAGCGAAATAGCAAAAAAGCGTAGCCCAGGATAGGACGAAAAAGGATTGTTAACACAATAGCAACCATCGCCGGCGTTGACAAGCCGCGTACCTCCGATGCGCCCAACGCGCTGGTGAATACGTCCAACGGTACCATCGTACAAAGCGCAGTGTATTTGGGACGCCTATCGCGATCCGATGTCCAACGTCATACTGCTGGACAAGAAGACGAGCCAGCATCTTGCGCAATGGAATCTCTGACGCTGAACGCACACCTGGCCACGATGGACTCCATCTATACCTAAAAGCTGACCGCAGCGCTCGTCGACTGGTATTGATGAATCTCGCGCCAGCCACAGTCACCGACTGGAACGTGCGCTGCGTATGGTTGGGGGTAAAGCAGGGAAATCTACGTGCACAACGCTTCATAATTCAATAGCAAATTGAAGGTCAATGGCACCGGGACTTTTCAAGTCGACGCTCATCGTTAGAACGACTACGTTATAGTGCGCGGGCTTCGTTGACCCCGGCGGTGCTTAGTGCCAACAGCCGTGACGTGGCCCGCAGATACTTCTTTCGGTAACCACCGGCCAGCATCTCCTCGCTGGAGATACCGTCCAGCTTCTCCCGGGAAACCACCACCGCCTTACTTAATACCGGCTTCATAAAGCCGATCGGTCAACGACACCAGCCCCAGTGCAACGTTCTGGTCATCGAGACCGTGCACGCCGGTCAACAACACCGTAGTCACGCCCGAAATCAATGTCAGATACCGCGACGGATGGATGGTGGCCAGGTGCGCGCACAAAGCTTCGAAGTCGTCGACGGTGGCCCCCTGGACACGTGTGGCACGCGCAGCCACTTGTTCATCCCACAGAGGCTGAGGCGCAGGCAGCAGGTCGCGATGCCGATAGTCCGGCCCATCGATCAGGACTGTAGTAAAAATCTTTGCCAGCGTATTGATTCCGCACAGAAAATCCTGTGCGACAAAACGGTCCTCACCGAGCTGCTCCGGCGACGTATTAGAAGTGGCAACCACTGACACACCACGCTCGACTAATGCCGAGAGCATCCGCGAGATCAGCGTGGTGTTACCCGGATCGTCCAGTTCAAACTCATCAATGCACACCGCCGTGTACTTGGCTAGCAGATCGATGCATTCGACGAAACCAAAACACCGGCCAGCTGAGTCAGCGCCCCAAATGTTGCGAATGCTTTGAGACTTCCTGCAGCGTCCTCCGCACTAGCTGGCCCAAGGCCGGGCAATTGGTAGTAGGCCGATGCCAGCCAGATGAGTCTTGCCCACGCCGAACCCGCCTTCCAAGTACAACCCAACACCAGGCAGAACCACCCGTTTTCCCAGCAATTTCTTCCGGCCCGCCCGGCGTGCTACGGCCTGCCGCGGCAGAACTCCTTACAGACTCCAATCGCTGCTGCCTGGGTCGGGTTCCGCCGGGTCGGGACGGTAAGTCGCGAAGCTCACCTAGGTGAACGTTGGCGGCGGCGTTAGCTGAGCAATCAGTCGCTCCGGCGACACCGTCGGCTGCCGATCCACCAGGTGCCCCACCCGGAACGACGCTTCGGGTGGGTTTGCAGAGATGGACCTGTACATTGAAGACACTGTAGCAACGTGCTGCAATCAAACGGATGTCCGACTTTGAAACCGGTCCAGCAGCCAGCACCACCGCTGGCCGAGCCGCCCAGACGCCGCTGTTAATGCTCACCTCTGGGCGCTATCTCGACGACGACGAACTCTCCCAGCTCTACGGCTACCCGTCCGAACGCGCCGGCGTCTGGATACGGGCAAACTTCATCACCAGTATAGACGGCGGTGCCACCGCCGACGGCAGGACCGGCGCCATGGCAGGGCCAGGCGACCGATTTGTGTTCAACATGCTGCGCGAACTCGCTGATGTGATCGTCGTCGGCGCGGGCACCGTACGGATCGAGAACTATTCCGGCGCGCACCTGCCGGTAACCAAGCGCCAGCAGCGGCAGGCCCGCGGCCAAAGTGAAGTCCCCCAATTAGCGATTGTCACAAATTCGGGTCGGCTGGATCGGGATATGGCGGTGTTTACCCGGACCGAGATAGCACCACTGGTGCTCACCTGTACGGAGACCGCCAAGAAGCTGCGCACGCGGTTAGCTGATCTTGCCTACGTGGTCAGCTGCTCTGGCGACGATCCCAGCAAGGTCGACGAGACTGTCGTATTGGCGACCCTACAGACTCGCGGTCTGCGCCGGGTCCTTACCGAAGGCGGGCCGATGCTGCTCGGCTCGTTTATCCAGCACGGCATGCTCGACGAGCTGTGTCTGACCATCGCACCTTTGATAGTGGGCGGCCGGGCTCGACGTATCGCGACAGGCCCGGAGCAGCTGCTCACCCGTATGCGCTGTGCCCACGTTCTCACTGACGATGCCGGCTACCTTTACACCCGCTACGTCAAGGCCTGACCCGGCGGCGGGAATGGCTACTGTGGTCGGCATGCGTTGGCACACCAGATCCGCCACGATTTTGGTTGCTGTTACCGCATTGCTGGTAGGTTGTGTCCCGGGCCTAGCCGCGAACCCGCGGTTCGCCACCAACTCCGGTGCTCGACCGCAAGGCGCGGCCGCCACCACTACACCGGCCGCCGGGCCGCTGCTGATCGCTGCACCCAAAAAGGACTTGTCGTGGCACGACTGCACGTCACGGCTATTCAGGGATGCCGGGGTCGCAGCGGCACCCGGCATACAGTTGGAGTGTGCGGACTACGACTCCGACCTCGACCCAGTCAACGGTGGATCTGGGACCGTGACCATTGGAGCGGTCCGCGCCCGCTCCAGTCAAACGCCACGCGACGCAGGCCCCCTGGTTTTCACCACCGGATCCGACCTGCCGTCGTCGGCACAGCTACCGGTCTGGCTGTCACGCTCGGGCGCCGATGTGGTCCGCACTCACCCCATCGTCGCAGTCGACCGACGCGGCATAGGCATGTCGAACCCGATCGACTGCCGCGACCACTACGATCGCCAAAAGATGCGCGACCAGGCGCAGTTCGAGTCCGGCGACGATCCCGTGGCTAACCTTTCCGACATTTCAAACACCGCCACCACCAACTGCACCGACGCCATCACACCAGGAACTTCCGCCTACGACAACTCACACGCCGCCTCTGATATCGAGCGACTGCGCAACCTCTGGGACGTACCCGCACTCGCGCTGATCGGGATCGGCAACGGGGCCGAGGTAGCATTAGCCTACGCTGCGTCGCGTCCCGACCGGGTCGCGAGGTTGATCCTCGACTCCCCGATTGCATTGGGGATCAAGACCGAAGCTGCCGCCGAGCAACAAGTCAGGGGCCAGCAGGCCGCGCTCGATACGTTCGCTGCGCAATGCGTTGCGCTGAAATGTGCGCTAGGACCCGATCCGAAGAGCGCCGTCACTGCGCTGCTGGCTGCCGCCCACGCCGGTAAAGGGCCCGGCGGTGCATCGGTGGCCGCAGTAACCAACGCCATCACTGTCTCTTTGGGTTTCCCTTCAGGTGACCGGGTCGGCACGACCATGAGCCTGGCCAACGCGCTCGCGGCCGCCCGCAGCGGCGACGCCAATCCGTTGACCAACTTGATCCACCGCTCCGACGCCACACAGGATTCAGACGGCCAGTTTGTCAACGATTGCAGCGACGCACTCAACCGCCCGACCCCCGACCGCGTTCGCGAACTGGTCGTTGCATGGGGGAAATTGTATCCCGAGTTCGGCACGGTCGGCGCACTCAACTTGGTAAAATGTGTGCACTGGCCCACAGGCACAACGCCGCAACCGCCAAAGAACCTCAAGATCGACGTCATGGTACTGGATGTACAAAACGACCCGATTGTGGGCTTTGAAGGGGTCGCCGCGACAACGGCCGCCATTATCAACGCCAACGCCGCCAGCAAACGGGTGATGTGGCAGGGCATCGGCCATGGTGCAAGCATCTATTCGGCCTGTGCGGTCCCGCCCATCATCGGCTATCTAACTAGCGGCAAGCTACCCGCAACTGACACCTACTGTCCCGCCTAATACTTGCGTCCCAGCTCCGGTGTACGGTGCGCTGGTGACAGCAGCTGACTCGACTCAAACCGGCTTGCGCAATTGGTTGCTAGCCGTATTCCATCCCCGCACCCACACACCGAGCACGGCGACAATCGTGCGGTCAGCATTGTGGCCAGCGGCCATTCTTTCGGTGCTGCACCGCAGCACCGTGATCACGACCAATGGCAACATTACCGACGATTTCAAACCGGTCTACCGCGCGGTGCTGAACTTTCGGCACGGCTGGGACATCTACAATGAGCACTTCGACTACGTAGACCCGCACTACCTTTACCCACCCGGCGGCACACTGCTGATGGCGCCGTTCGGATATCTCCCATTTGCACCGTCACGCTATCTGTTCATCCTGATCAACACCGGAGCCATCCTGATCGCCTGGTACCTGATCCTGCGGTTGTTCAAGTACACATTGTCCTCGGTGGCTGCACCCACCCTGCTGCTGGCTATGTTCTGCACCGAGACCGTGACCAGCACGCTGGTGTTCACCAACATCAACGGCTGCATAATGCTGCTGGAAGTGCTGTTTTTGTGGTGGCTGATCAACGGCTCCGAACCCAAGACGGTCAGCCAGCAGTGGTGGGCTGGCGGCGCGATCGGGTTGACACTGGTGCTCAAACCGCTGCTCGGTCCCCTATTGTGCCTGCCACTGCTGAATCGTCAGTGGCAGGCACTAGTGCCTGCCATCGCACTGCCCGTGGTCATCAACCTCGCCGCGCTGCCGTTGGTGAGCCATCCGATGGACTTCTTCACGCGCACAGTGCCCTACATCCTGGGCACCCGTGACTACTTCAACAGCTCAATCGAAGGCAACGGAGTCTACTTCGGCCTGCCCACTTGGCTGATCGTGTTCCTGCGGCTGCTGTTCACAGTTTTGGCCATCTGCAGCTTGTGGCTGCTAAACCGCTACTACCGCACCCGCGATCCACTGTTCTGGTTCACCTGCTCGACGGGCGTGTTGCTGCTGTGGTCGTGGCTGGTGCTGCCGCTAGCGCAGGGATACTACTCGATGATGCTGTTCCCGTTCCTGATGACGGTGGTGCTACCGAACTCCCTGATCCGCAACTGGCCAGCTTGGCTGGGAATCTACGGCTTTTTGACGCTGGACCGCTGGCTGCTGTTCAACTGGATGCGCTATGGCCGGGCGCTGGAATATCTGAAAATCACCTACGGCTGGTCACTGCTGCTGATCGTGGTGTCCACAGTGCTGTGCTTCCGCTATCTAGACGCCAAAGCCGAAAATCGGCTGGATCACGGAATTGATCCGGCATGGCTGACGGCAGAGCGGGAGCGCGCTAGCGTGAACGCATAGCGCGTTAGCAACAACGCAGTGTAGATCCCCCCTACGGGGGACGAAGCAACGAAAGAGTCGTGGCGCAAAATTGCCTAGTCTGTCACTTGAACTCTCCAACGACGAGTGGCGTAAGAAATTCAGCCAGAAGGAACTTGACGTGTTTCGGCTCCCCGGCACCAAGCCACCATTCACTGGCGAGTACACCGACACCAAGCCCCAGGTCGTCTACCAAGGCCGAACCTACATATATCTAAATTTTTCTGCAAAACAGAGAAATTCGAGTCAAACTACAGTTTGTTGTCGTTCCTTGGCCCTTCGCGTTCGAGTGCCGTGACCCTGTGTTCCGATAGCTCACTGGAGATGACCCACACCGAGGTGCTATGAGCAAATTGCCACAGTAACCTTAGCCACGTGTCCTCCAGAGAAGGCTAGCCGACGAATCAACACTACTGCATAAACTCGGTCTTGTGTCTGTGGCGGTGAGTTGTTCGGTTGGTTTCATAGGTGGTGGGTGAAATGGCTGTTTTTGCGTTTTATGACTGGCCGATATGTTCGGTAGTCGTGGGGGGCAGCCCGGAATCCTGTTGACGTGTTTTGCTGTGTTGCGGGGTTTTTGTTGGTGGGTGGCTGACTGCCTGCTTTCGATGAGGCTTCGTGTGCTTTGCCGCAGTGGACACGATTAGCGCGGCGCACGTAAGCATGTCGGTGGTGGATGCTGCTTGGTCTACATGTTGATGATGCCAGGGGCTGGGCACCTGGGCTGTGCTGAAGGCGATATCGATGCAGGCGTGAGTGTGAGGATAGTTGTTAGCGCCGCGGGGTAGGGGCGTTTTAGTGTGCATGTCATGGCCTTGAGGTGTCGGCGTGGTCAATGTGGCCGCACCTGAACAGGCACGTCCCCGTGCACGGTATAACTATTCGCACCTGATGTTATCCCTTGCACCATTTCTGCCGCTGGTATCGGTGTCGGCGGCTTGTTGACCGGCCCTCAGCCAGCAAGCAGGCATGCCGCCGGGTGCAGCAGTATCGTGTTAGTGAACAGTGCATCGATGATCCGGCCGTCGGCGGCACATACGGCAACCTTCTAGCCCAAGGAAGTAACCTGCACTCCATGCTCCGGGATCAACCGCGAGATGGGGTTTAGAGCCGTCCAAGGCGTGATCTTATGACGTGTGCTCGTGGCGGGCAGCCCGTTCACTTCGTGGCCAACCCAAAACCATCAACGCAGTCTAGGCATCCTGGACTAGCTTATCCACCAGCGCCGCGCACGCTGGTGGATACGCTCAATCACGCCAAAACCGAGCCCAAATCAGCAACGTCCTAAGACCCAACAGAGGCCTTAACGTCAAGTTGGATTGCAAAAACACTTAAATGGTCGCTGCGACATGTGTGGGGGTGGAGTAAAGGGTGGTGGGTCAGTGTATTGGCGGGTCGGTGCGTCAGGTCGCAAAGGTCGGTATCGATGCCGTGGTGATGCGGGTATGAGAGTCGTTTCGAGGTCTTGGTCTCACGCTGGGGTTGTACAGCGATTCTGTGGTAGGGCGTTGTCTTGTGGTTGATCATGGCCGCAGTGATCACATCAGTGCTGTGGTCCTTGGATAGGTGTAGCAGCTGCACGAATCCGCTACTTGTGTTCGGCCAGGGCGCCGATTTGGGGGTCTAATTTTTGCCGATGATTACATCATCCGCCCAATGCTATGAGGTTAGAGCACCACACGGTCGTGTAGTTTTCGCGGGACGTGCACTGGTGGTGGCCATACCTAGAGAATAATGGTGGTGCCCGGTTTTAGCGTGCTGTGCCCTCAGCGTGCGGAACATCCACCCAGTGCGCACATGTTGGTTGAGCTTGGACTCGATGTTGAAGTGTTTTATAGGACACCTGCATCTTTCGGGCCGGTCGGGATAGGTTTTGGGCCAACACCCCCACAATTTGTTCGGGACTGTACTTCTTGGCCAGCACACATGTCTATCTCCGTACGCAGCTGCCCACAACGCTCACCTTGCCGGCCTTTAAAGCCACTGGGCCCACTGCTCACTGCATAGCTAAGCAATACAAGCTCAGTAACCCGATTGAGCGTCTTAGCCAGCATAGTTGGTGTCGAATCAGTGCAACCCCCAAAGCAACCCGCAAACACGCGGGCCCCACCCTTGCTGGTGATCTCACGCACGATCCCCACCCCCACCCAACCCAAACGAACGGTTAACGATCGATCACATCAACTCACAACACTGCAACACACCGCCACCCTTTACTCCACCCCCACAACAGAACATGCACACAAAGTACAATTCAACCCCGAGAGAGCGCTACGCCTACTTCAACAGGGCGGGAAGCCGCTGCAGCAGTCCTGGCAATGCCTGACTTGCAGTCTCACGAATGCTGATCGTGGCGTTCTTGGTGAGCGGTGTGGGCTCGATAATATGTCGTCAACCGAATTATACTTGGCATCAACGTAATTCAAGCTGACGTAATTCATCGAAAGATACTAGCTTCCTGACCTACCAAAGGTTTAACCTGCCGCATTAACACAGCAACGGTGGCTAACCAACTCACTAATATTCGATCTGCCAAACCGCGATTCTGCGAATTCTGTTCAGCACCAATACACGCACCATCACCTAACGCTGAGCAACACTGACATTGATCAGCTGAACACCCTGCTGTGTGTCGCCCCGCCGCCTTTAGGCGGCTACCTCCTGCGGTGGGGGAACGGGCAGTGCCGGCGCGGTATCACCGAATTCCCGGAACGTGCGGTAGCAGCGAAGCATGACCTTGCGCTCCACCGCCAGGGTGGGATTCTTGCCGTTGTGGCCGTCGCTTTTGGTCACCAGCTTACTGGTAGTAGTCGTAATCTGGGGAACTACGCTGGACCACGCACTTGGACGCCTCGAACACGACCCACCGTAGCTCCGGCAAACCCTGCCGCAACATATGCCCCAGTGAGGACTTGCCGACGGTGACGCAAACCGCACCAGTTGATCGGAACTGGAAAACTGGCGGAGTCACCGAGCCCGGTCCACATGATCTGCCGCGTACAGCCAACCGATGCCATAGTTGCGCTGCAACACCTGGTAGCCTCGTTGGCGCTTGGCGAAGTTCACTAATTTTGTTCGTAGCGACTCTACCTGGGTAATCAGCTCATCAATGTGCCACAGCGCCGTGTCAACGTACTATCGTCCGATAGTTAAGAATTCAGTGCTGTCCAACACCTGACAACCCACTGCCGCCAACAACGCTTTGCTCGGCAGGCATCCCCTAGTGGAACCACTGAGCATGGATAAGTTACGGCCACGCCCGCTACTGGTCCATCAGTGCAAAAGATAACCGGCCCTCCAACAGCAGCTTCGCATTGGCGCAACCAGTCTTGACGGGCTTCTTGTGACCCCGCAACACAGCAACTTCAGTCGGATCACTCAGGTTTACTCTCACACTCGCGGCCGCCAGTTCCTCACATACATACCGCCCAACCGGTACAGCCCTCTAGCGCGCAACCCGCATTCTCATCCGGGCAATGAATGCTCAACTAGCCAACTCCACAACATCTTGCGGGTCGCCAGATAGACCTTACCCTCGTATACCAAACCATCGTCGTCGATGTAATCTAAGGTAATCTGCTGCCTATGCATGTGCAAACTGCCTACTATCGCCATAAGGGCCTTTCTTGAGCTCCCGAAAATTTTTTCTGACGCCCAGATCAACGAGCCTCTGAGTCAAGAGGGTTCCTATCACATGTCGTCTTTGATTTGTGTTCTATTCAGGGGACGCCCTATAAGCGGTTGTAGGGCAGGTCCCTGTAGCAGTGCGATGGACGTGTGAGATCCTCGTGCACGGGCACACTACGGTGAAGCGTGTAAGACCCTGCCAGGAATGAATGGTTTGCTGGCGAATGACCCAACAACAGCGGCTCTAAGCAGCATTTCTTCTTACGACCGCTCATTGAGTCTTATCAGCACCGACTCTACTGCCAATATGTGACAGCATCGACTTGAAGAAGATGATGAAGGTTTTGACGTGGCGCGCAAACATGTCAGTGCGGTAATTCACACGCGCATGTCGGGTTTGTGAAGCGAAAATAATCGCGGTGACGAGTAGCTTGTCTAGCAGCATTACCAGCGGCTGATCGACCACTGCCGCCACATGATTGATTTGCGTACACGAAAGTGGCCGGCTTGTATATGTGAACCCTACTAAAGTCAGGTGGTTTGGCAGAATGTCGGGCGAGCCGTTTCTTTGCCACCCGATCAAGGGATTTGTGCACCCTGATTCAGTTACTGCGATGTTCGAACGCATCGCTTCGCCACATTTAAGACACGATCGACCTGGCTAAGGCCGCCCTGCTCCGCTTGGACGGCACCCTGACTTATGTGCAATCGGACTCCGTGCTCACCGTATGGGTAGCATTAGCCAATAAAAGAATTCACGCGATTTAGTGCCCAAGCGGTTAAAAAACGCTGCGCTACCAGGACTCCTTGGTCGCTCATGTGAGCTGCGCTGTTATATGTTATAGTCAGCACGTTCAGCTTCCTCGTAACGAGCTGGAATCCCATCGCCGGGACCACTAACGACATCTTGCGGCAAATGCACTCGACATCTTGCGGCAAATGCACTGGGGCGGCCAGTCAGCGAAATCGTTGGCACGCCGATTGAACCGGGTGCCATTGGTCGATGACGGCGGTCTTCTGCACACCACTCACTACACATTAGATGGATCAGCCCTGGCCATACGAGTATCCGCGACTGCGATAGACAACGGTTTTGTGCTGTTGTGTAGTGACCAAACGGCGATTCGCCGAGCTGAGCAACACTTCACAAACCGTTGTAGTGACGCTGGAGGAAGGAGATGATGGTTGTGGGCAGTGGATCGGCCACATCGATTCGGTTAATCCGGCGTCCCAACAGCAGCCTGGGCATCAACGATCGAGATTTCGTGTACGAGCATTTATCGTGTGTTGCAACTTTTCCCCGCTGCGGGTCCAACGATCAAGCAATCGGTTGCGGACAGCGCGGGCTTGGCACGGTTATTCGGTTGTGTAAACTCTTAACCGGCCACGTGTTCAGTTTTTGATCGCCGCATTGACGGCCAACGGCGATGGCTGTCGGCACACTCCAGGAGCCGGCAACAAGACCGCTGCCAATTACCATTGCACCTGGTTCGAGTCCTGCAAGACCATTAACGAGCCAGTACACCGTTGACGACTGGCACAACGATCAGCTCATGCGACCGGTTGTTAATCGAGAACGCGCCATTCTCGATCACGACAACGATGTCTTCGATTCGCGCATCCCAACGCCCAGACAAATAGATCCCCGGCTCAACAAAAAGGCCATGCCGGCAACCATCGGCAAATCGTTGCCGCTAACGATATGAGGGTGCTTCATAGATCGACAGGCCGACACCGTGCCCGGTACGAGTGTACGAAATATCCCGCAAGTCCAGCAACGGGCAACACTTTGCGTGCGACCGCATCGACCTATGCCGCTGTCGCACCTGGACTGACCGCCTTAAAAACCGCACGTTGGTCCCGTTGCAGGACCGAATACTAATACTGTTTACACCACTTCGCTGTTGGTATCGCCAACGCGGTACGTATACGAGTCAAGCCGTAATAATATAGAAGCACCTAGGTGCCCCTGATGTCGACTACGACGATGTCTCCGACCTGCAGTTTACGATCCGAGTATTCGTGATACGGGCCGGAGTCGCCGAGTACGAACGCAACCTCCGTATGTCACTCGGCTACAATCGCTTCAGCGATGTTAGCGACTACCTTGTCCACAATTCAGCCTCAGAACCAAAAACTCCGGAACTCGGGCATGGACCCGATCGAGGGCACCACCCGCTTTGTGCAGTACACCGATCTCGGCCGCCTCCTTGACCATCCGTAACCCACGCAGAATGTCAGTAGCCAGTTACCCGGTAGCACGTCAAGCACACTGGTCAGTGTGTAACAGGTGCAGCGCCGGCATGGAATCGGTAACGGCCGGTCGCCGCAGGAGCGCCACACAAAACGTCGCTCACTAACTGATGCGGGTCCTCGCCATCGACCCAATACCGCACCGCCAGAACAAGGTCCATCACAGCTGACGTTTTGAGCAAGGAACGCTCTCAGCCTCGGCACCACAATCGTCGACTCGTCGGCGGCAGGCAGTACCAACGCGGTGAACCACTCGAACGTCTGCGCCTGCGAACCGACGCAGATAGCACAGTTCGTAGTCCAGGTTGACGACCAGGCCGGTCAGCCCGTTCTCGGCAGTCGCGGCCACGGCCAGCCGCCTGGCATACACTTCGGTTTCTAATCTGTGGAATCCATGGCAGTCACAGGCCAACCGCGCCGTCGGCGGCGCTGGCAGGATAGGCCGGCATGCCCGCACTCTTGCTCCTGCTTGACGGCACCAGCATGTGGTTCCACTCCATACTTCGGGGTACCACCGTCATCTATCACCGCTCCCGACGGCCTGCCGGTCAACGCCGTGAGCGGAGTCATCGATTTGATGGCGGTAGCGATCACCCAGCAGCAACCGAACCGGCCGATGGTATGCATCAACCTAGATTGGCTACCGCAATTCCGTGGCGATCTCATCCCATCGTATAAGGCCCACCGCGTAGCAGAAGAAATCAGCGGCCAGGCCGACATCGAAGAATTGCCCGACGACCTAACATCGCAGGTGAACACGATAATGCAGCTGCTGAACGCGTTAGGGATCCCAACGGCGGGCGCATCAAGATGAGGTGCTGGACACACTGGCAGCTCGGGAACGGAGAGATCCAGCTTTAGTAGTCAGCAGCGACCGGGACTTCCTGCAGTTGGTAGCTTACCCCCTCGTCTCCGTCCGGGTGCTATACCTCTGCCACAAACTGTCCCAAGTCACCTTGTACGCGCCCGCCGAGGTAGCCGAACGTATTTTCCATGCCGGCGGATCGCGCCGGGATCGCGTACACCGAACTCGCACTCCTGCATGGCGATCCGTCCGATGGCTTGCCAGGTGTTTCCGGCATCGACGAAAAGACGACCGCTACCCTGCTGGTTCGGCACGATTCGCTAGATCAGGTCCTGGCCGCCGCCCATGATCCCGGATAAGAGATGGCTAAAGGTACTGTGAACGAAATGCTGACGGCGGCATGATACATCCAGGCCGCAGAATCGGTGATGCGGGTAGCTACCGACGCGCTCATCACGCTTTCCACACCCACAGATGTGCTACCCCGTTGGTGTGGCTGCGGACCCGGAACGCACCGCCGAGCTAGCGACTCAACTGAGCATCGGATCGCCCATCTGACGGCTGCCGAAGACGCTCGACACGCTGCCCACGTGACGAGCGTCAGCCTATTGTGGTCGACCGACCTCGTAGGTACCCTTATCATCTTGAAAAGTCACCGTCACTCGCTTCTGCATGCCATCGATACTTACACTGCAGTCGAAGGTGTCACCCTTCTTGACGGTAGGATCTGCCCCGTTATTGCACTTGACGTCTTTGACATTTTTCGCGCCATAGCCGTTAGTCTCATCGGTAAGGACCTGCTGCACACTAGCCTGGGCCTTGTTGACATCCAACTTGGTAGTGACTAGCCACGCTGGCCACAAAAAGCCGGTTACCAAGATGGCAGCAAAGATCAGCACGCCAATCACGCCAGCGATGCTGCCGATCAGAGCGACAAAACCCTTCGTGCCCGGTTGTTCATAAGGCTGGAATTGCTGTGAGTACTGGCCAGGCGGGCCGTACTGGCCAGGCGGGCCGTACTGGCCAGGCGGGCCGTACTGGCCAGGCGGGCCGTACTGGCCAGGCGGGCCGTACTGGCCAGGCGGGCCGTACTGGCCAGGCGAGCCGTACTGGCCAGGCGAGCCGGATTGTGGGTATTGACCGGGTATACCGCACTGGGAAAACTGGGCACCGAAATACCCAGGCTGCCCATAGCCGGGGGTAGCCGATGGATATTGATGCGGATAGACGGGCTCAGTCAGCTGCGGATAGTTGTAGCATTCTGGAGACGCGTACGCCGGCGGATGCCAGGTTGAGTCCTGGGTTGAAGGTTGCTGTTGCCAGGGTGATGCCGCCTGGGTCGGCTGGTCCGAGGAGTGGTTTTCCACACCCTCACCGGGCGATTGCCACTGCTTACCCGGATCCGATCCCTGCGGTTCGCTCATCGTTTCTCCTCAGTGTTCTTGCTTCCTTGACACATCCGGGATATAACCGAAGTTCCGATCCAGCCTACCCGGCGTCAACTGCGACGACGCCGCGCCGAACATCGTTGATTGCGCGCTTAGCTGTGGCCCGCAAATCAGGCTCGGGGGCAGCGTTGCGAAGTTGATCCAATAAGTCGAGCACCTGACGGCACCAGCGCACAAAATCCCCCGCTGACAATGGCGCACCGTTGCCCGACGCATCGGCCGCAGCTAATACCGCCGCTAAATCACCGGTCCGAGCCCAGCAGTAAATGACACCGACAAAACCGTCGTCGGGTTCACGGCTCAATGCGATCCGGTGCCGTTGCTCATCGGCGCGTAAAGTCGCGGACAACCTTGAAGTGTGTTGCAGCGCCTGACGTAACCGCGGTGTGGGCGCCTCGGCGTCAACTGGGCCACCGGGGCCGTCATCACCACGCGTCTCGTAGAGCACCGCCGAGACCACAGCCGCTAACTCCGCGGGCCGCAGGCCTGCCCACGCACCGGTTCGCAGGCATTCAGCGACCAACAGATCACTTTCGCTGTAGATACGGGCCAACAACCGGCCATCATCAGTAACTTGGGGATCATCAGCCGGGCCTCGGATGAAGTCACGCTCGATGAGCAGCCCGACGATCCGATCAAAAGTCCGAGCCAACGAGTTGGTGGCTGCGGCCACCTTCCGCTGCAGCTGCGCGTTGTAGCGTTCGATGCGCAAATAGCGTTCGGCCTGCTGTAACTGGGTGTCCAAACCGGGTGCGTTATTTGACCGATGACGACGTAGTTGCGCGCGCAACGACGCGAGCTCGGGATCGTGCAATACACCGTCATTGAAGCCGATTTTGTCGCCATCGACTCCATCACCGATATCAGGAACTGACAACCGTGTGGCAGCCGATCGCAGTGCGGAGGCTAGATCACGACGAACCCGCTGCTGGCGGTGTTCGACCCGCTTGGGCAACGTCATCGACCCAACCGGCGCGGCCGCACCCATATAATCCGCCGAGGAAATCCGCCCCGCCCATCGGTGTTCGGTGAGCACCAATGGCCGCGGGTTGGAGCTGTCGCGGGCGGATTCGAGGACCACTGCCAGTCCGCCGTGACGACCATGCGTGATGGTGATGATGTCGCCTCGCCGCAACGCCGCCAACACATCGTTGGCCGCCTGCTTACGCTGCAGCCTAAACACGAAGGATTGTGCGCGTTCCATCTCTGCGATCCGCGCACGTAGCCGAGCATATTCTAATATCGGCGCATCCGGCCCGCCCAGTTCAGAGGAAATATCGCCAAGCACCTGAGTGCAACGCTCAATGCCCCGAACAAGTCCGACGACGGATCGATCGGCTTGGTATTGGGCAAACGATTGCTCCAGCAGCGCGTGCGCCCGCTCGGGACTCATCCAGTGTACCAGGTTAATCGTCATGTTGTACGACGGCACAAACGAACTACGTAGCGGAAAGGTGCGGGCGGAAGCCAAGCCGGCAACCGCGGACGGTCCGCTGGTGTCTTCGCTAGGATGCCAGATCACCACTGCATGACCCTCGACATCGATGCCTCGCCTGCCTGCGCGGCCCGTCAGCTGAGTGTACTCTCCCGGCGTCAACGGAACATGCTGCTTGCCGTTGAATTTCACTAACCGCTCAAGCACTACCGTGCGCGCGGGCATATTGATGCCCAGCGCCAACGTCTCGGTGGCAAACACCGCCTTCACCAGTCCTGCGGTGAACAACTCCTCGACAGCGTGTCGGAATGCCGGCAACATCCCAGCATGATGAGCCGCCAGACCGCGCAGCAGCCCCTCTCGCCACTCGTAGTAACCGAGTACCGCCAGATCGGCGTCCGCGAGATCACCGCAACGGTGGTCGATCACCTCCGCAATCTGGGCACGCTCCTCCTCGCTGGTCAGCCGCAGCGGTGACCGCAGGCACTGCTGAACTGCGGCGTCACAACCGAACCGGGAAAACACAAACGTGATCGCCGGCAAGAGTCCTTCGGCGTCCAGGATCGCGATTACCTCCGGGCGCGCAAGTGAACGGTAGAAGCGCGGCCGGACACCGCTGCCTCTTCCCGCCCGCCGGCGGGGATTGCGCCAATCCGACATCCGGTCCGCCTCGCGGCAATGTGCGATGTGACGCAACAGATTCGGGTTGACAGGGGATTGGTCGACGTTGCTGTCGTAATCGAACAAGTCGAAGAGCCGTTTACCCACCAATACGTGTTGCCACAATGGCACCGGCCGATGTTCGTCAACGACCACAGTTGTATCGCCGCGCACGGTCTGGACCCAGCCACCGAACTCTTCGGCGTTGCTCACCGTCGCCGACAGGCTGACCATTCGCACATCATCGGGCAGATGCAGGATCACTTCCTCCCAGACCGGACCCCGCATTCGGTCGGCAATAAAGTGCACCTCGTCCATCACCACATGAGAAAGTCCTTGTAGTGCAAACGAATCAGCGTAAAGCATGTTACGCAACACTTCGGTGGTCATCACCACCACAGGCGAATCACCGTTCACCGACTGGTCACCGGTCAGCAGCCCGATCCGATTCCGGCCGTAGCGCGCGGTGAGGTCGGTGTACTTTTGATTGCTCAGCGCTTTCAGCGGTGTGGTGTAGAAGCACTTGCCACCAGCCGCTAACGCAAGGTGTACGGCGAATTCGCCGACCACGGTCTTACCGGCACCGGTAGGTGCGCAGACCAGTACACCATGGCCACGTTCAAGTGCCGCACACGCCCGTTGCTGAAAGTCGTCGAGCGAGAAGGGCAATTCCGCGGTGAACCGGGCCAGCTCGGCCAGGTCAGTCATGCTGCCGCCGCGCGGCGCGGACCTTTATGTGACATCGTCATGAGACCTAGTAGCGGTATACGACCGCTCCGGTATCGACGAGGGTGGCTCGATGACAGACGCTTCATCGTCGGCGATTAAGGCTTCATGCTTGACTCTGCGCTTGTCGTGCAGCCGAACTAGCTGGATGGCAAGCTCGAGCAGCACGGTCAGAGCGGCGCCAAGCGCTGTCATCGAAAATGGGTCAGATCCGGGCGTAAATACCGCCGCGAACACAAACATTGCGAATATTAGACCACGACGCCAAGACTTCAGCCGCTGATAGGTCAGAAGACCAGCGATGTTGAGCATGACGATCAACAGCGGGAACTCAAAGCTGACCCCGAAAACTACCAGAAGGTTCAACAAAAAACCGAAATACCGGTCACCAGAAAGCGCGGTCACTTGCACGCCGCTACCGACAATCAGCAAGAAACCCAACGCTTTGGATAACACCAAATATGCTAGTACAGTACCGCCGGCGAACAGCACCGCGGCTGGAACCACGAAAGCCACCGTGAAGCGGCGTTCCTTCGTGTAGAGCCCTGGCGTGATGAACGCCCAGAGCTGGTAAAACCACACTGGGGAGGCCAGCACGATCCCGGCGGCCATCCCAACCTTGATTCGCAGCATGAATTGATCGAACGGCGCTGTGGCCAACAATCGACACTGCCCGTCGGGGCTGATATCCGCACGTGCCGATTGCGGCAGCGAACAGTACGGACGCCGTAACCACTCGCCGAGACTCTCCAACCCGAAGATGGAATGAGAGTACCAGATGAACCCGAAAATCGTGGTGACCACAATCGCGGCCAACGAGATCAGTAGCCGGGTTCGCAACTCAGTCAGGTGGTCGATCAGAGACATCGTCGCATCTGGATTGGTGCGACTGCGCCTGTAATGCTGCTTGATTCTTTTGAGTAGATCACAGGCACGCACTACAGCCCTGCAACCGTTCACGACGTTTGGTCAATGACGCTCTAGGATTACGACGTTGCTGCCGTGCTAAGCCGGCCGCGCCTCGGTGTGATCCTGCTCAGTCGACCATGGCGGGACGACCCGCTGGGACTGCACAACCGTGGGGTTCTGCATTGGTGTCTCAAGGGCAGACGCTTGCGCCTGGTTCTCGGTCTGCATTTCACGTAGTTCAGACTTAAAAATGCGCATCGACTTACCCAACGAGCGCGCAGCATCGGGGAGCTTCTTGGCACCGAACAGCAGGACCACTACGACAACGAGGACCACCCAGTGCCATGGACTAAGACTACCCACTTTAAATTTACCTCCAGACATCCAGTGGATGCTACCGCGGCAACGCCACCTATCGGCGTCCGCACCACAGCATCACGCCTGAGCCGTAACCTGGTAGGACTCCAGAGCAGCGACCGCAGCATTCCGCACGCGGTACGCGAGCGCCTCCGGTGCTTGTACTTGCACAGCCGACCCAAATCCTAGCACCAAGCGCGTCATCCAAGCATCCGAAGCGTATGTCATGACCGCCTGGAACGATCCATCCGGCAACTCATGGGCCTGCCGCATCGGGTAGTACTCGAATATCCAGGACACCGAACGCGCTACCCACAGCGTCGCCGACGGCAGCAACGGGTCGTCATCGAAGAACGATGTGTCTGGCAGCGCCTTCCGCACTGTTTCAGGTGCAGCGGCCGGCTCATCCAGCTCGCGGGCCACCACGATCCGGTCGAAGCGGAACAGCCGAACCCCTTCGGCTTCGCGCGACCAAGCCTCAAGGTAACTGTGATCACCCACCAGGAGTACTCGGATAGGGTCGACAATCCGGCTGGTCAAAGTGTCATGTGACGCAGAGTAGTAGTCGATCACCAATGCTTGTTTGTCCCGCACCGCGGCACGCACTGCGGCCACTGCGTGACTCTCGGAGAACGGCCGCGTATCGACTGAGGCCACCGATCCAGTGGCCTCGTTCCCCATAACAACCGCTGCGGCCTCGATCTTGGCGATCGCGCTGCGCACCGCCTCCGGATCAACCACTCCCGGAATGTTGGCCAGTGCCCGAAGCGCCACCAACAGGCCGATGGCCTCCGGCGACGTCAGCTGCAAAGGCCGGTCAATGCCCGCTGAGAAGGTCACCTCGATGGTGTCACCAGAGAACTCGAAGTCAATGAGATCACCAGGGCCATAGCCAGGAAGACCGCACACCCACAGCTGGTTGAAGTCCTGGTCTAGCTGCTTGGCAGACACTCCCAGATCGGCGGCAGCTTCCGCACGGGTAATCCGCGGGTTAGCCTGGAAGTACGGCACCATATTGAGCAGCCGCACTAGGCGGGTGGACAGCTGTGTCATGAAGGCCCTGTTCCCGCGTGGGCGCGCAACCGTATCAACACATCGTCGCGCAGAGCGTCTGGCTCGAGCACGACAGCGTCAGCACCGTGGCCAGCGATGTCACGGGCCAGCCGGTCGATGGATCCAATGTCGAGTTCGATCACCTGACCGTCGCGGCCGCCCAGTCGCCGAACACCGGCGGGTCGTCCGGCGTGCCGCAACGCAGTGGCCCGTCCGTCGACGACCCACACCCGGGCGGTAGCGCCGGTCGACACTTCGGCGACGGCGTCAGACACGATTCTGCGCAAATCGACGCCGTCAGGCACGGTGACAGCGCCGGCAGGCCCGATCGGCGCGACCTCCGAACCGATCCGAGAGAGCCGGAAAGTGCGGGTGGCGTTGCGATCGCAGTCGTGGCCAACGAGATACCAGCAACTGTTCTCGGTGATCACACCCCACGGTTCGACGTTGCGCATGGTGTAAGGCTCAGCCCGTGACGGCCGGTACGGAAACTGCACTGCCTGCCGAGAACCAATGGCCGACAACAGGATTGATAGAAAATCCTCCGACCCACGCAGACTTGACACCCCAGACGATGAGGCGATGACCACCGGTGTATCGAGGGGGTCGATGTCAACCCCGGCGGCCCGCAGCTTGAGCAATGCGCCTTGTGTCGCGGTGATCAGTTCTTGCGATTCCCACAGCTGAGTTGCGACAGCTACTGCAGCCGCTTCGTCCGGGGTTAGCTCGACGGGAGGAAGTGCGTACGCATCGCGGTTGATGCGGTAGCCCTCGGAGGGGTCTAGCGCCGACACCTTGCCGACCTCGAGCGGTATGCCAAGGTCACGTAACTCGTTCTTATCGCGCTCAAACATCCGAGAGAACGCCTCTACGGTAGGACTGTCGGAGTAACCCGCCACGCTGGATCTGATCTTTTCAGCGGTCATGTAGCCACGGGTCGACAGCAAGGCGATAACCAGGTTGACCAGCCGTTCAACTTTCGACGTCGCCATGTATAGCTACATGCTCGCGATCAGCCGCTTGACCCGCTCGTCGACCGCGCGGAAGGGGTCTTTGCACAACACCGTGCGCTGCGCTTGGTCGTTAAGTTTAAGATGTACCCAGTCGACAGTGAAATCACGTCCCGCCGCCTGCGCGGCGCTGATGAACTCGCCGCGCAGCCTAGCCCGGGTGGTTTGCGGCGGGTGGTTGACCGCGTCGGCAATGTCTTCGTCGGTCGTGACACGCGCCGCCAGCCCCTTACGCTGCAGCAGATCGAAGACACCGCGCCCACGCTTGATGTCGTGATAGGCCAGGTCCAGCTGGGCGATCTTCGGATCGGTCAGCTCCATGTTGTCGCGGTCCTGGTAGCGCTGAAACAGCTTGCGTTTGATCACCCAGTCGATCTCGGTATCCACCTTGGCGAAATCCTGGCTCTCAATGGCGTCGAGCTGACGGCCCCACAAGTCAACAACCTGCTCGAACTGCACGTTAGGCTCTCGGGTTTGCAGATGTTCGAAGGCCCGGGTGTAATATTCCCGTTGGATGTCCAGCGCACTAGCTTGACGCCCGCCAGCCAACCGCACCGGACGGCGCCCAGTGATGTCATGGCTGACCTCCCGGATGGCGCGGATAGGGTTGTCCAGAGAAAAATCGCGAAATGGAACCCCGGTTTCGACCATTTCCAGCATTAGCGCGGCGGTGCCCACCTTGAGCATGGTGGTGGTCTCGCACATATTGGAGTCACCGACGATGACGTGCAGCCGCCTATACTTCTCAGCGTCGGCGTGTGGCTCGTCGCGGGTGTTGATAATCGGTCGGCTACGGGTAGTCGCCGAAGAGACGCCCTCCCAGATATGCTCAGCACGTTGTGACAGGCAGAACGTCGCGGCTTTGGGAGTTTGCAGCACCTTGCCGGCTCCGCAGATCAACTGACGAGTGACCAGGAACGGCAGCAGCACATCCGAAATTCTGGAGAACTCACCAGCGCGCACGATCAGGTAGTTTTCGTGACAGCCGTAGGAGTTTCCCGCCGAGTCGGTGTTGTTCTTGAACAGGTAAATGTCGCCACCGATGCCTTCGTCGGCGAGCCGCTGCTCGGCATCAACGAGCAGGTCTTCTAGCACCCATTCGCCAGCCCGGTCATGGGTGACAAGCTGCACCAGGTTGTCGCATTCGGCGGTAGCATACTCGGGATGACTGCCCACGTCAAGATAGAGGCGGGCACCGTTACGCAGGAAGACATTGGAGCTGCGGCCCCAGGACACCACTCGACGGAACAGATAGCGGGCCACCTCATCCGGGGAAAGACGACGGTGACCATGAAATGTGCAGGTGACACCGAACTCGGTTTCGATTCCCATAATTCGACGCTGCACATCTTTGAGGGTACTGGTTGTTTGAGCATCGCGGTGGGCGAGCCACGCCCACGGGTACCAACCAACCATCAATGTCAGTGCCACCCCCCTAGCAACAAAAGCATATTCGATATATCACCGCCGAACCCGACTGAACTGCACCGTGTTGGTACCGCGTACCAAGGACTGCGCAGCTGTCGAAGTGGCTGCCGCGCTGAGCATCAGCCACGGCAATGCCTCAAGACAGACAGATACATCTCAATCTCACCCTAAATCGATTGCCGAAGGTAGCAACACTGTTTCTAGCATGAGGGCTCAGTACGCGGTTAGCATCTACCGGTCACGTGGCGCACCTAATACTCGTCCACGACGAGGAAGCGCTGCGGCTAATCGATGCCACCTTAGTCGAACTACACAACCGCATGTAGTCCGCTGTCAGCAGCCAAACTGGAAAAGGCCATCAACGCGTGGATCGATCGCTATGACTCTGATGCACTGCATCACACACGCACCAAAGCCTGCAGCCGCGAAGTGTGCATTGACACTGGCGATGACGAGACCGGCACCACCGCGCTTTGGGACCGGCTAACGTCACCAACACCGCTCTGCTGGATTGCCGGCCGATGCGGATGGGCCTCCCATAGGGTAAGCGACGATCGCTCGCACACGATCGCACAGCGCCACGTCAACGCACTCGGCACCTCGGCTGCAAAAATATCGACTGCCCATTTGGTATCGATAAAACGAACAGGCAACCAATGCGGTCATCCACGTTTTAGTTTTATACGTTTTAGTATCGAGACACTCAGCACTAGACGCGCCACCCGACCCCCGACTTTACCCACCCCACACCATCATCGGACAAACCGCCCGCCGCCCTGAACACTCGCCGCGGCGTGGTGCCATGTAGCTGTTGTCCTGCTTATTGACGGCAAGGCCAAAATCCGCCAAGTAGCGTCATCCCGACGCTCCCGAGCGGGTGAGTAGTGTCTGGTATCATCGCCATAGCGGCCCCGCTCCGTTGAGTACGGGAGTCAAGGCGCGCAGCGCCCGCGGCCCGATCGCACAAACCTGGGTAGTCGGAGCGCTTCATTGCGGTGCTGGAGGACATTTGGGCAGGGCAACCAACTAACTAGGCGCGGCCGCAGTCAAGGGCAAGTGATCACTCTCGAGGTTGACCGAGCTCGGTTACTACGCAGATACAAGGCAGCAGGGTCAGGTTTTATCGGATCCGGATCGGTTCCCCGCATTCGGAAAGTCCGAATGAACTCATGCCAAGCAGGAACTGGCTAAAAATGCTTGATACATAGCGAATTACTCTCCGGCGAGATGCTCGACAACTTGATAGATGTCTTCGCCAAACTCGGTCTGTCGGCTGTCTCCAGCCCACGCCCGGGAACTGCCGCTGGGCTATCCGTTCGTGAACAAGCAGATGCACAAGTAAAGTGCAGGCCACCCAACTAGTCGACTGCCTGGCCAGTTATTACGCTTGGCAAGAAGACGTCATTGCCCCGAGCGTATCAGCAACACCATCGGTAGCATTACTTGACCAGCTCCCAGAGACGAGTTTAGCCCCTCTAGGGCCTGCCGTTAATCAGATCTACTAGGACCGGTTCATGTGCTAGCTTACCCTTATAAAGGGATAGCAGCGCCGATAGTTGATCCCCGCGCACACTGTCGAATCGGCCAAAGTCGCTGTCATGGGATACGATGCTCGAGCAATGTTCGACGGCAAGCGCTATCAAGATCAAGTGGGCATCGTTGACGAGGTTACCGCCAGTTCCCAGTTACACCAGAATTTTTACCAGGAAAGCGGCGTGGCGCACAGTTAGACACATCAACACCGCGCTCGGCCCCGTCAGCCAATCCGCGACCTGACCTATGGCATCCTCTGAAGACATCGTGCGAAGAACCAACCCCATCTTGGTCGCGGGCCGAACGAACACCAACAACGGGACCCACCCGAATCCGATGCGATCAGCACACGATAGTCGCACCGTTGAGCCAGCGCAAGGATGACCTGTGTGTTCGCTAGACGTGTTACCGGAATACAGCAGCACGTTCGCGTCGGCGATTTTCATGAATAGTTATGATCCGCGCCGGTAGACGATGTGGAGCGAGACGATGAGATAAGAAGGAGCGACGCTCATGACCGAAGCCGCTGAGACGACGCACGAGTTCCTCGTCCTCGAATTCGGCCGCAATTGGCAAAGCCCAATCAAGATTTACTGCGGACAAGGCCAAGTCAGTAATACATGCGGTAAACCGGTGCGGCTCGAATCGCCCTAAGACACTGTCCCGAATCACGTCGTTGAACACCTTTTTGAAGGACATCTGCCGCTCAGCCATCCAGACGCCGCACCAAACTGCTTGACGTGGTCGTCCAACGTCACCGTCGTATGCAGTCTAACAGCAATGAGTGCTGCAAGTGCTCGCCGAATTGGCCACTAACGACCGAATAGGCTGTACCCCTAATCCGTTGATTCGCCGTAGGATTTCGAATTCTTCGAATCCCTAGCACCTTTGGGATTCTGAGCACCCTTGGAGCCTTTGGAATCCTTTTCCCGCAGCAATGCTTCCAACCCAGAGCCGATGATCCGACGAAAAGCCCGCCGCGGCCGATTAGCATCGAGGACAGCCACCTCTAAGCTGGCCACGCCAAGGGTAGGTTGATCGCTACCGGCGGCATCCGCACTGCCCGCCCGCAGTGCTGCGACCGCGATCCCCAGAGCGTCGGTCAAGCTGGCATTCTCGGCATACGACTCTTTGAGCGCGTTAGCGATCGACTCCGTAGTGCCACCCATGACCATAAAATGCGGTTCATCGTTGATCGATCCGTCGTAGGTGATCCGGTACAGCTCAGGCGGTTTCGTTTCACCGTAGTGCGCGACCTCAGCTACGCACAACTCAACCTCGTAAGGTTTGGCCTGTTCCGTGAAGATAGTGCCAAGCGTCTGCGCATAGACGTTGGCCAACTGCCGGCCGGTGACGTCGCGGCGATCGTAAGCGTAACCTCGAGTATCAGCGAATTGGATCCCGCCGCGGCGTAAATTGTCGAACTCATTAAACTTACCTGCGGCCGCAAAGCCCACTCGATCGTAGAGTTCACTGATCTTCTGCAGTGAGCGTGACGGGTTCTCCGCGACGAACAAAACACCGCCAGCATAGGCTAGCGCTACCACGCTGCGGCCCCGAGCAATACCCTTGCGAGCGAGCTCGCTGCGCTCGCGCATAGCCTGTTCAGGTGAGATGAAGTACGGAAAACTCATTTCTCACTCCCGCCAAAGGAGCCAAGAGTGTACGCACGTGAACGGCTTTCGATAATCTCGCGGGCAAGTTCGGCGATCCGGCTTTCTGTTACCTCGGCCGCTCCCTCAGCGCCGATAGTGACCGCCGTAGGGTAGATGCCACGGACCAAATCCGGCCCTCCGGTAGCGGAATCGTCGTCGGCTGCGTCATAGAGCGCCTCGATGGCTACCCTCAAGGCAGAATCAGCATCGGAGACCTGCGAGTACAATTTCTTTATCGACGACTTAGCGAAAATCGACCCCGACCCTACCGACTGGTAGCCCTCTTCCTCGATGTTCCAGCCGCCGGCGGCATCGAAAGAGACGATGCGCCCCGCGCTCTGCGGGTCAGGTGCATGAATGTCGTAGCCCGCCAGCAGTGGCAGCGCCAACAGCCCCTGCATCGCGGCCGTTAAATTGCTACGGACCATGATCGCAAGCCGGTTTACCTTGCCAGCAAACGTAAGCGGCACGCCTTCGAGCTTCTCATAGTGCTCGAGTTCGACCGCGTAGAGGCGGGCGAACTCGACCGCTACGGCAGCAATGCCGGCGATACCGGTGGCGGTGTAGTCATCGGTGATGTAGACTTTGCGCACATCGCGGCCGGCGATCATATTGCCCTGAGTAGAACGGCGATCACCCGCGATGACGACGCCGCCTGGGTATTTCAGCACGACGATCGTGGTCCCGTGCGACAGTTGTTGACCACCGCCAGATTGGCCGCCGCCAAGACTCACCGGTAGCAATTCTGGCGCTTGGCGACGCAGCAGGTCGACGAACGAGGACTGATTTATCACTGAAATTCCGGGAAATGCCAAGTTTGTAGGCAGACGATCAGGAAACGACCGGGTCACTGTCCGCCCTTTTGTACGTACGCGCGAACAAAGTCTTCCGCATTCTCCTCAAGGACATCGTCAATTTCGTCGAGCAAATCGTCGGTCTCCTCAGTCAGCTTCTCGCGACGCTCCTGGCCCACAGACGTGCTGCTGGTGAACTCATCGTCATCACCTCCACCACCACGCCTAGTCTGCTCCTGAGCCATCGCCGCCTCCTGTTTCTAGTCTTTCTCTACCCTACCGGTCCAGTCCGACCTTTCCCGGGTCAACAGGCTTAGTAGTTAATTGCTCCACTAATTCCGCAGCGCTGTCCACCGAGTCCAACAGCGCTCCGACATGGGCCTTGCTGCCGCGCAGTGGCTCCAAGGTCGGGATCCGAACCAGCGAGTCACCGCCTAGGTCAAAGATCACTGAGTCCCAACTGGCCGCGGCGATGTCGGCACTGAACCGGCGCAAGCATTCGCCGCGAAAATACGCGCGAGTATCGGTCGGCGGGTTGTTCACCGCCCGGAGCACCTGGTGTTCGTTGACCAGACGTTTCATCGAGCCGCGGGCGACCAACCTATTATACAGCCCCTTGTCCAACCGAACGTCAGAATACTGCAGGTCGACTAGATGTAGCCGCGGGGCTGACCAGTTCAAGTTCTCCCGCTGCCGAAAACCTTCAAGCAGCCGCAGCTTCGCCGGCCAGTCCAGCAGTTCAGCACAGTCCATCGGGTCGCGCTCCAGCTGGTCAAGCACGTGCACCCAAGTTTTCACGACGTCGGCTGCGCGGGGGTCAGGGTCACGGCTGTCGACCAGCTTTGCCACTCGGTCGAGGTAAATCCGTTGTAGCGCAAGACCGGTCAATTCACGGCCGTCGACCAACGTCACAGTGGCCCGCAACGATGCATCGCGGCTTATCGCATGGACAGCATGCACCGGCCGGGCCAGCGTGAGGTCGGTCAAGTCTATTCCGTGTACTGGACCTTCTTCGATCAAATCGAGCACCAGCGCCGTGGTGCCCAGTTTCAGGTAGGTCGATGTCTCGGCCAGGTTGGCATCACCGACGATGACATGCAACCGGCGATACCGGTCGGCGTCGGCGTGCGGTTCATCGCGAGTGTTGATAATGCCGCGTTTCAGCGTAGTCTCGAGCCCGACCTCGACCTCGATGTAATCGGAACGCTGGGACAGCTGGAAGCCGGGCTCGTCACCCGCGGGCCCGATGCCGACCCGCCCAGAGCCGGTGACCACCTGCCTCGACACCAAAAACGGGGTCAACCCAGCTATGATAGCTGAAAACGGTGTCTGCCGCGACATCAGATAGTTCTCATGCGCCCCATAGGAGGCACCCTTGCCGTCAACATTGTTCTTGTACAACTGCAGTTTGGCGGCTCCCGGCACACTAGCGACATGCCGAGCGGCGGCTTCCATCACACGCTCCCCAGCCTTGTCCCAGATCACTGCGTCCAGCGGGTCGGTGCATTCGGGGGCAGAGTACTCCGGGTGCGCATGATCGACATACAGCCGCGCCCCGTTGGTCAAGATCATGTTGGCAGCGCCAACTTCATCGGCGTCCACCACCGGCGGCGGTCCCGCTGACCGGCTTAGATCGAAGCCCCGGGCGTCCCGCAGCGGCGATTCCACCTCGTAGTCCCAGCGGGTGCGTTTAACACGCTGAATGCCAGCGGCAGCAGCGTAGGCCAAGACCGCCTGCGTCGAGGTGAGGATCGGGTTGGCGGTCGGGTCCGACGGGGACGAAATGCCATACTCTACCTCCGTCCCAATAATCCGCTGCATGACTTGAAGCCTAGGGGACGCGTCGACGGCGTACGCGGGCGTGCGTCTCGGTGCGACGCCGGTTCCATAACCATCGGTCTATACGCCAGAGAAGCGCAACGGCGCAAAATCCGGAAACCGATTTGCAGTCCATAGTTAACGTGCGAAGCGTTGACGTCGATGATTTCGTAGAACAGGCAGATAACTATGAGGTGGCCGCTCTCTCCATAGTAGGAACAAACCGGTTTAAGTCCGATAAATAGATTGCTTCAACGGCAAGAAAGAAGTTTGGCACTATATGTGCGAATACACAAAAATCGGCGGAGAGCGCCAGGCTGCGGTGAAGCGCGCACTACGCGCTCGCATGTTCGACAGTGTTGACTAAATCGTTTGTTGCTGTGTTGCGGGGTTTTTGTTGGTGGGTGGCTGACTGCCTGCTTTCGATGAGGCTTCGTGTGCTTTGCCGCAGTGGACACGATTAGCGCGGCGCACGTAAGCATGTCGGTGGTGGATGCTGCTTGGTCTACATGTTGATGATGCCAGGGGCTGGGCACCTGGGCTGTGCTGAAGGCGATATCGATGCAGGCGTGAGTGTGAGGATAGTTGTTAGCGCCGCGGGGTAGGGGCGTTTTAGTGTGCATGTCATGGCCTTGAGGTGTCGGCGTGGTCAATGTGGCCGCACCTGAACAGGCACGTCCCCGTGCACGGTATAACTATTCGCACCTGATGTTATCCCTTGCACCATTTCTGCCGCTGGTATCGGTGTCGGCGGCTTGTTGACCGGCCCTCAGCCAGCAAGCAGGCATGCCGCCGGGTGCAGCAGTATCGTGTTAGTGAACAGTGCATCGATGATCCGGCCGTCGGCGGCACATACGGCAACCTTCTAGCGCAGATCAACCACCCACACCCCACCAGCCCACCACAACACCACCACCCAAACCAAACCAACTATGACGATTTCGCGGATTCACGCATCATAGTGTACGTGACGCTTGGCCTAAATTTCATTTAGCGTACATTTGCTTGCCAGTCGACGGAAAAACGGACCGGGCTTAATCCACATAACTCCAAGTTATCGATAGAACTATTTGGTTCCCTCCAGCAGGCTGATGTTTCCAGAAAATTTCTCCCTGGAGAATGAAAATCAGAGCCCTTTCTCGTTCAAAATACGTGCCGACACTTCCCGGGCGGACAAACGAAGTCCATGTCAGGGATATCGTGCAAGAAAAAATTGAATTACGTTAGGCCACTCAAGCGCAATTGTATACGCACTGTTCGAAATGCGGAAGATGTTGCTTGACATAGTCTTCTTTGGCCACCTCATGCAGCGTCAGATAAGGCAGGAAGAGAATAATCGCAAGCTAATCTGCGGGAATCAGTGGATATCAATGCAGCTATCCGACTGTCCTCGCATTCGAGATCAGAAATGCGTATGTTGAACTGTAGTCGATGCCGAGGTTGTAGAGTTAACGCATCCAAGGATCGACCATGCGCCCACTCGTCGGTCCATTCATCATCATGCTTGAATGTGCTTTTGGCGCCGTCCAAGGCTGGTGCGCCACCGGTAAAGTGAAACGGCCCCTTGAGAATTACAGGAGCAATCACGGCCGTTTTCGCACTCGGACGGGCTGCAACAAAAATGTTTGGTAAGACTGAAAAGAACATTTGCACATCGGGATACTTGCAGTTTAGGTCTAAATAGTCTGCATAGAAGCTATCGTCCAACTCCGCGACAACTTCCTCTTTGCACATCCACAGCAGGAACAAGCGAGCGTAAAGATACAAGATAGCGGATGACATCTGAAAGTGCCAATCCTCTTTAAGTCAGGCCAACGATCACCAATACATTCCGCTATGAAATCCGGCCAAGTTGCACCAGCGAGTGGAGCGCTTTGCCGATTAATCCGTAAACAAGTTGGCCGCCGGCATACAGAGAAACGGGGATGGCCGTTTGGTCCATCGGGCGGTCTTTGTATACAGGGACTACCTAGTCACGCCGACCAGGTTGTTGAACACGATCATACGGTCCTCGGCGGGCATGCGCAAGAACAACTTCAGCAGGGTCTGATAACCCACCCGTGTACACTCAGCAAACTAAGCTCGGTAGGCTGATCCTCAGCAAGGTGAACACTCCTGGCTTCGTCCTCCGGCTTGAGATACCGCTTCGCATAAAACAACCCGCATTCCGGCACCCTCGGGGGAGAATCACGGCAGTCGTGCCCACGATTCCAGATCCGGCAATAACAACACAGGCTTCGGCGATCATCTTCTGTTTCATATGATCTCAAGTCCCAAATAGTACTCGGCTTCTGGTGCAATTCTGCTTGACTGGGTCGAGTGCCGCTTGCACCAACGCCGCTAGGGTAAGTGAGCTTGAGGCTTTCCCTCTGCTACCGAGCATCGGCACGTGATACGGCTTAAAGCTGGTTTTTGGAATGCGGCTTGCCGGCAGTGGCTGAACCGTCGAGGCTGCTGGCGACGACTGTGGTTGCAGCCAGCCCCAATCATGGCGATCTATGGAACTCAGCAAGCCCGCACTATGCCGATCGTCATCATCACCGACGGCCACCACGTCGATATCCAGGTTGAGCCAACAACCAATCAAATGGGTAGGCTTGTCAGTTGTCGGGATCCCTCTTCCTAGTTGATAACGGTCGTCAGCTGGCGGATGTCCAGGTAACTATCACACGGCCAACTATGCGCGATCACGACGACCAGCGCGGCAGAGTGACGGTACTCATGGTAATCGTCAAAAGCGAGAGGGTCGCTGACCTGCTTTCATCGGTACTCGTGGTAGCCCGCAATACCGATCTTGGCTACCAGCGTTTTGGGATCCGTGCTGGGATGGGCGATGCGCATGACACCGTCACACCTTCCGACAGTAGGTGCCCTGGAGGTCCGAACCCTCCCGTTGTGCTGCTAACCACACTGGTGGTTTTCAACACCTACGTCTGGATTGTGGCCACGACGCTCATCAGGGAGCACTATGGCTGGCGATGATTTTTCTGACCGGCACCGCAAAAGCACCTGTGTCCTCTCCGCCACCATCGAACCGGGTCAAACCGACGATGAAGTCGACTGTGGAGCTGCCGTAGGAGGACCGAAAGGCTGGCCCCCGGACACTACCCGTAGCGGCGATGCTAGACGCCTCACCCAGTGCCGCACTCACCAGAGCCGAACGTCTCAACGTCGTCTTCGTGATGGCCACTTCACAACTGATGCAGATGTAGATGGTGGCGGTAGTAACCGCCACCATCTACATCGTCCTCGGGCTGATCGTGCTGAGTCCAGCGCTGCTCACAGAACGTACACACACCAGCACCAGTGGCGTGACACATGTTGGTCATGACACTTCCGGCGCCGAACTCTCTGAATCCATATGTGTCTTTCCTCAGCGCGTTGATATCCATCTACATTAGCTACATTAGCGTGCGTGCCGTCGGCGACGTGGAATACCGTGCAGATATTCTGCGACTTGCCAATCGATAATTTACACACCACCCTGATTGCGCGAAACCGTTACCGACACGAGCACACCGATCGCTCTACACCGTTAATCAGATGAGCTGCAACACCATCTTCATCGTCAGTGCAGGAGAAGAAATCTACGAACTGACCAATCCTGAGGGACAATGCTGGGTGATTAAAGACCCGGAGTCAGGGCCGTGACCCTCACCTGCCATGGAGATGACCCAGCCTGGCGCCAGCCGGCAGGATCGACCTGTCGGCCAGATGGAACTAAGCAGTCGTGTGTGCCTACCGGACCTGTTGAGCGTGGACACGAGAACCCAGCCAGCCCACGTCTTGCAGGACGATCTGACCAACAGCTACGCGCGGGAGACCGACAGACCTCAACGCCCATGCCTACAGGTACTGGCCGAGGTTGGATTCAGTATCAATTGCCCGGCTGGCACTCGAACTCTTACCAGTAACCAAAGTGCGAATGTAGACGATCCGCTCACCCTTCTTGCCCGAAATCCGCGCCCAGTCATCAGGATTGGTGGTGTTGGGAAGATCCTCGTTTTCAGCGAACTCGTCAACGATCGAGTCGAGCAGATGTTGAATTCGCAACCCGGGTTGACCGGTCTCCAGCACTGACTTGATGGCGTTCTTCTTCGCCCGATCTACGACGTTTTGGATCATCGCCCCGGAGTTGAAGTCCTTAAAGTACATGACTTCCTTGTCCCCGTTGGCATAAGTGACTTCCAGGAAACGGTTGTCGTCGATCTCGGCATACATCCGGTCGACAACCTTTTCGATCATGGCCTTTATGCAAGCCGCACGGTCACCATCGAACTCGGTGAGGTCGTCGGCATGCACCGGCAGCGACTCGGTCAGGTACTTCGAGTAGATGTCTTGCGCCGCTTCGGCATCGGGCCGTTCGATCTTGATCTTCACGTCGAGACGCCCGGGCCGCAGAATCGCGGGGTCGATCATGTCTTCGCGGTTGGAGGCGCCGATCACGATGACGTTCTCGAGGCCTTCTACCCCGTCGATCTCGCTGAGCAGCTGCGGCACCACGGTTGTCTCGACATCCGAGGAGACACCGGTGCCGCGGGTACGGAAAATCGAGTCCATCTCGTCGAAGAACACGATCACCGGTGTTCCTTCCGACGCCTTCTCTCTCGCGCGCTGGAAGATCAGCCGGATGTGTCGTTCAGTCTCGCCGACGAACTTGTTCAATAGTTCGGGACCTTTGATGTTGAGGAAGTACGATTTAGCCTCGCGGGCGTCGTCGCCGCGAACCTCAGCCATCTTCTTAGCCAGAGAGTTGGCCACCGCCTTGGCGATCAGTGTCTTGCCACAGCCGGGCGGACCATAAAGTAACACCCCTTTGGGTGGGCGCAGTGCGTACTCCCGGTACAACTCCTTGTGCAGGAACGGCAGCTCCACGGCATCGCGGATCTGTTCGATCTGGCGGGTCAGACCGCCGATGTCCTGGTAGCTAACATCGGGCACCTCTTCCAGCACCAGGTCTTCAACCTCGGCCTTGGGGACACGTTCGAAAGCATAGCCGGCCTTGGGGTCGACCAACAGCGAGTCTCCAGGACGCAGTTTGCGCGGCCGGCTATCATCGTTGAGGGCACCGGGAACGCCGTCCAGCAAATTCTCGGCAACCAGCGGCTCAGCTAAACAAACGATGCGTTCCTCGTCAGCGTGGCCGACGACCAGCGCGCGGTGACCGTCCGCCAAGACCTCCCGCAAGGTGGATACCTCACCGACCGCCTCGAAGGTACCAGCTTCGACGACGGTCAGGGCCTCGTTGAGCCGGACGGTCTGGCCCTTCCGTAACGACGCAACCTCGATATTAGGTGAGCACGTGAGCCGCATCTTGCGGCCCGACGTGAACACATCGACCGTTTCGTCATCGTGAGCGGCCAATAGCACGCCGTACCCGCTGGGCGGCTGTCCTAGCCGGTCGACTTCCTCACGCAGCGCCAACAGTTGTTGACGGGCTTCTTTAAGAGTGTCCATTAATTTAGAATTGCGGGCCGTAAGCGAGTCAATTCGAGCTTCGAGCTGATGCACATCGCGCACAGAGCGGACACTCCCATGCGGTCCAACCGCATGCTCAAGTTGCTCACGCAACACCACTATCTCGCGTCGTAGTTGTTCCAATTCAGCAATATCGCCGCTGGACATGCCCGCTTCACGAGGGGGATTGAATGCTTCAGAACGCTCTGACTCACCCACCTTGCGCTCCTTTCCCGCACCGAAATAGCACGGCGAATGTTTCAACGCTACCGGTGATTGCCTCTATCGTACGCAGAAGTGAAATGCCGCCAAAAGCCGTGTCTCCGGTAGCGTTGGTAAGCTCTGCGCTGAGTTAGCCGATCGAAAGGGCAGCGGTGACTATACAGTACCTCGCCATACACATAGCGGCACATATTGTCGTCCGAGGCGCGTGTGCCAGCCATGTGATTTCCCTTGCACCCGCTAGCCTGCTGCTGCAGTCAATCGACGTAGACGCGTAGTTGAACGTGTCGCGCTGGACGCATCGAACCTTTTTCATCGCCCTGAGCGCTATCGTAACCACGGCAGGATTTGGGTCCTCGGGATGTGCACATGGCAACTCCAGCACATCAGAGTCGGCTGTCCCATCCACTTTCCCAGGCATTTCGAGTTCAATTACTGCTCCGCCAGCTACTGGCCTGCCGGCTCCGGAAGTCCTTACCAATGTGCTTAGCCGGCTCGCCGACCCCAACATTCCGGGCATCGACAAGTTACCCCTCATCGAAAGCGCAACCCCTGACAGCGCTGTCACCCTGGACAAATTCAGCAACGCATTACGGGACAACGGCTACCTGCCGATGACCTTCACGGCGAACAACATCGCATGGTCAAACAAGAATCCGTCCGATGTGCTAGCCACTATCAGTGTCAACATCGCCCAAACGAACAACAGCGTATTCTCGTTCCCGATGGAGTTCACACCCTTCCCGCCCCCGCAACAGAGCTGGCAGTTATCCAAGCGAACCGCAGACATGCTGCTAGAGTTCGGAAATTCATCGGGCCTAACTAACCCAGCACCAATCAAGGCGCCGACCCCAACACCTTCGCATTGATCCGCGGTATGTGGATCGGCTGGCTCGAATTCGATGTGCTGCTAGGCGACGTCCATTCACTCAAACAAAAGCGGTCGCTAATACGCCCAGTTCTCGCTGAGCTACAACACAAGTTCAGCGTGTCGGCCGCTGAGACCGGTTCACACGACTTGTATCGCCGAGCTGGCATCGGTGTGGCTATGGTGTCTAGCGACCGCAGTCATACCGTTGATGTGCTCGATGCCAGCGAACGCCTGGTAGCCGCACATCCCGAGTTCGAGCTGCTCCACGTTCGCCGCGGCCTGCACCACAGCGACGATTAAGCCCAAGCGGTTCTCCGGTACGGTCGATAGTGCTAAATCCGATAGTGATAACCCGCTACGGTCGGCTTCGTCGCACTCGCGATCATCACTAGCTGTCACGCTCCTCACCGTTTTCACCGTTTGCGACCCCACGGCGCCGGCGCGACAGCGCCGGGCGCCAGCCGGCGGGCCAAAATCAGGAACGCGGTGTGCCCACGCATCAAATGCTCTGGCCGAACCGCCAGACCAACCACGTTCCAACCCCTCTGAAGCGTTTCCCACGCCCGCGGTTCAACCCAACATTGCTGAACCCGCAGAGCCTCCACAGCCCGCGACAGCTGGGTGACGGTGGCCACGTAGATCACCAATACGCCGCCGGCGATCACCAGCCGCGAGACTGTGTCCAGCACCTCCCACGGCGCCAGCATGTCTAACACCACCCGGTCGACGGAACCGTCGGGCAACTCTGAATTCGCAACATCACTAACGATGAGCTGCCAATTGTCCGATAGTCGGCCTTCGGCGCCGGAGACACAAAAGAAGTTAGACACATTGCGACGAGCGTGTTCAGCGTGATCGGTGCGCAGTTCGTAGGAAATCACCTGCCCCTGCGGCCCGACCGCTCGGAGCAGCGAGCACGTCAGCGCACCGGATCCGGCCCCGGCCTCCAGTACCCGGGCACCGGGAAAGATATCACCTTCGTGCACGATCTGAGCGGCATCCTTGGGGTAGATCACCTGTGGCCCGCGCGGCATCGACATCACGTAATCGATCAGCAACGGGCGCAAGACCAAGAACAGGGCACCGGTGCTGGATTTCACCACGCTGCCCTGTTCCAAGCCGATGATCCCATCGTGGGCAATCGAGCCGCGATGAGTGTGGAATTCTCCACCAGGGGTGAGCGACATCGTGTAGTGGCGGCCTTTAGTGTCGGTGAGCTGGACGCGCTCGCCAACGGTGAACGGGCCAGTTGCGGACACGCTGTCTAGCGTGCCAGCCGACTCGCCACCGCCGGTGCTTGGGGTTGTCGGTGTCCTGCCCTAGGCTGCCGTCATGATCGACCAGCCGAAGCCACTTCGAGCGGATCTGTGTTCGCCACGACTGGCGCTATCACCGTCGCGTGCGGCGGACTTCAAGCAGTGCCCACTACTGTATCGGTTCCGGGCGATCGACCGGTTGCCCGAAGCACCGTCTGCCGCGCAGCTCCTCGGCTCAGTGGTGCACACCACGCTGCAACGACTTTATGGTCTGCCCGCGCTGCGGCGCTGCTCAGACACTGCGCGATCGCTCGTGGAGTCCGTGTGGAACCAGATGATCGCTGCAGAACGAGACCTGGACGGCGAGCTGGATGCTAAGCAGCGAACCCAATTGCTGGACGAAGCCCGCACATTGCTCTCCGGTTATTACCGGCTCGAAGACCCCACCCGCTTCAACCCGCAAAGCTGCGAACAACGTGTGGAAGTCGAACTGGCCGACGGCCTATTGCTGCGCGGCTTTATCGACCGGATCGACGTCGCCGCCACCGGCGAGCTACGGGTGGTGGACTACAAGACCGGCAAGGCCCCGCCGGCTGCACAAGCTCTAGCCGAGTTCAAGGCTATGTTCCAAATGAAGTTTTACGCATTGACGTTGCTGCATTCACGCGGTGTGCTGCCCGCCCGGCTGCGGCTCATCTACCTTGCTGACAGCCAGCTGCTGGACTATGCGCCGGATCGTGACGAGCTGTTGCGCTTCGGAAAGACGTTGATGGCGATCTGGCGCACGATCCAATTCTCTGGTGAAACAGGCGATTTCCGTCCCAACCCGTCGCGGTTATGCGGGTGGTGCCCGCACCAGGAGCATTGTCCGGCTTTCGGTGGGACGCCGCCGCCCTACCCTGGATGGCCGGATCATTCGCACACGGAAGCCGTTTCCCGCCTAACGGAATCGGCGGCCTAGCCGAGGCGAGTTTTCGTCAAGATTTGCGCTGGCACGAAAAAGGGCAAGTAGCCTGCACGCTGCCGTCGATCTTGCCGTCGGGAACACCCAATTAGCGCCCGGGCACTACTCGAGTAGCCACATCTCCTGCAGCATCCTGGGAATGAAATGCTGACGATAGGATGGATATGCATCGTGCGCACTAGCGTGGTGTAGGGTGCTTTGGCTGACATGACGTCCAAAATGACGTGAATCGCTTCGTCACCGTCGACTCCAAAGATGTTTTCTCCCAGGGACCTAGTGGGTATCGGCGTCGACTACTGTACTTTATATAGCCTTGTATCTCACCTTTTCCACTTCTATGCCCAACCCTAGTCATTGATCACTAACCAACTAGTGCCTTGCTGCCCGATACGTGAGCCTGATCGGCGGTCATGCCGCCGCTCCCCAGCAAGGAGTCGATATACAGCGCATAGGTGGTGATGAGTTCATTCACCCCAAGCGGGTCATCGTCGATCAAGTTGGCGGCAACAATTTCGTAATAATTGTATGATAGTGTGAATGAAAGCACCCATTGCCATTGCAATCCACCATCGCCCAAATATGGTCGATATTGATCTTGAGTTGGCTGTCGACTGCGATTCAGCTGCGACTGTCGATATGCACAACGACGACCTCAAAGAACCAGGTCGTCGTTGTTAGGCCGCCGTCCCACGGCCAACAATAGATGGGTGCCCTGAATCGGAACAACACCAGTACTAGGTGTGAGCGCAAATCCTCAGGAATCACTGTGACGCTTACTAACCCACATATCATTAGCGCCGGCGACAATATCGATACCTTCAGCTTCCAGGATCTCTCTGGTGGCAGTTAAGACATCCCTTTCTTCGCGGAAGGCTAGTCGTAGACTCCTTTCGACGAACCACCCAGGCTTCGAAGCGACGATACATCTACACAAAATCCAACACGATGTAACTGCCCCCGCAGAATGACGAGATGGGATAACAACGTGACGAATTCGAGAATCTATACAACATAGGTAAGGAATTCGATATCGCAGAGCCCCGGGATGTCCGACACCACCGCATGACCACCGGCATTGAGGAAGATCCGGTCAGCGCGCAGCAAGTCCTCGCCGCAGCAGCGGGTACGCGGATCCTCAAAAGAAGTGTAACCACGAAAGACGGTGCAGGTGTCCATGTTATCTAAACAGATTTCAACACCCTAACATCTTTGCGCGCCTTGACTTTCGCCATGTCTCACACTGATTGGCCCAGTGCTTCCATTGTATTACACTGCCACGGCAGTCCAACTACGCAGCATGCGCGCTAACTACCAACTTCTTGGTTGGAATGCATCCGGTGTTGACACAGGTGCCACCGATAATTTTGCACTTCCACTATCGCCACGAGCTGTTCGGCAGCCATCAGCCTGACCGTCGCCGACGATGACTGGATCGACATGCTTACCCATAGAGAACCCGTGAGCGTAACGATTGCGAACCAGCCCAAGACCGTGACCGCATCCTCCAACAGCACGATCCAGCAGGTCCTATATGCCCCGGGCAACGACCAGCCGATTGCGTGCCTAAAAACTGGCCAGGATCCCGAACACCTCACCGACGAGGACGGCACCAAGTGCGATCCACAAATAGCACCTGAATGTACCTATTACGACGCCGACAAACGCGCCTGTCATGCTCCGCACAGTAAACGCCGGAGGCACGATACAAGTCGATGTTTTAGGAAGCTTGTCATTGACACAGCTCTGTGACCGCAATAACAATGAGGATCACAACAGAGGTGAAATGACCTACCTCAATTCGAGGTTGTACTAAAGAAGTTGATCCAGACGAGTAGAGAGCTGCTCAGGAAACTACCGCGGAAACAGTCAGGGAACATGACTCGACGTTAACACCAATCAAAAGAACCAGGTAATGCGTCACGGAGTTCCTCCCGTCAAGAGGAACAGCTCGGCAACCAATACGGATTATAACCCACAGGGGGTGCCATTAGTCCGATGGAAATCAGCCGTAGCCGAACGACTAACACAACGAAGTTTCAAAACCGGCAAAACCTAATGTCAGAAGCCAGAATCGCTTTGGCTCCGATGGCGGCAAGCTCGTCCATAATCCCGTTGATGTCTCGGCGGGGCACCAATGCACGAATTGCCACCCAGCCTGGCTCGGCTAGTGGAGCTATGGTCGGTGACTCCAGTCCCGACGTGATCAACGTAGCCTTGTCCAGTACTGAGCGCGGGCAGTCGTAGTCCAGCATCAAGTATTGTTGACCAAACACCACCCCTTGGACCCGAGCGACCAATTGATCGCGAGCTGCAACGGTCTCGTGGTGATCGAGGCTGCCCCGATCACCACGCTCGATCAACACCGCCTCCGAATCACACAGCGGCTCGCCAAAAGCCACGAGGTCATGCAAGCTCAGGGTGCGTCCGGACCCGACCACGTCAGCGATGACGTCGGCCACCCCAAGTTGCACCGAGATCTCTACAGCGCCGTCAAGTCTTATAACTGTTGCTTCAATACCCTTGGCAACCAGGTCCTTTCGTACCAAATTCGAGTAAGCGGTGGCGATCCTTTTTCCGGCCAGATCCGACGTCGTCCAGTCGCGTCCGGCAGGCCCGGCATAACGGAAGCTGGACGATCCGAAACCCAGCGCCAGGCGTTCACACACCGACGCATCAGAATCGTGCACCAGGTCTCGTCCGGTAATGCCGAAGTCCAGATCTCCGGAACCGACATAGATGGCAATGTCTTTGGGCCGCAGAAAGAAAAACTCAACGCGGTTAACGGGGTCGACAACAGTAAGGTCTTTGGGATCAGTGCGTCGTCGATAGCCAGCCTCAGCAAGGATCTCGGTAGCCGGCTCGCTTAGCGCACCTTTGTTAGGAACGGCAACCCGCAGCATGCTCACAGCTTCCGATAGACGTCATCGAGCGACAGTCCGCGCGAGATCATCAGCACCTGGGTCCAGTACAGCAACTGGCTGATCTCTTCGGCCAACACTTCCTTGGGTTCGTGTTCGGCAGCCAACCACACCTCGCCGGCCTCCTCTAGGATCTTTTTGCCCAGCGCATGTATCCCACCGTCCAGGGAGGCCACTGTGGCACTGTCGGTAGGCCGGGTACGGGCACGTTCGCTGAGTTCGGCGAACAGATCCTCGAAGGTCTTCACGGCCAGCGATTGTTTCACATGCCAGCCAGCAAAGTCGCGGCGGTTTCACCGGTCGACTTGATACGCCCCCAGTCGCGCAGCGGCAAAACCGCAAACAACGTGCCGTTGAGCATGGCCAACGCCTTCCCGAGGCGGGACTACCTCGCACACCGACGATGGATGCCTACCCCGAGGCTCGGGGCACGGCCATCCAAAGCCACCATACTGGACTAAGACACCTTGATATTAGCTTAGTCTAACCTCGTATATGTTGTGGCTTGAGGACGGTAAACCACGAAACGTGACGCCTACGGTGTAACTGGCATTGTCCTCAAAGTGCATTGAGTGCTGTTGTCCACTGGTGCCGGTCCCTGACCACTTCTGGTAGACCAAATAACTGAAGCTACAACAAAACTCGCGCCAATTCTCGTATCCTCTCCTGCAACCAGGTGAGACGGGGCCGAGCGCAGAGCGGTTCGTCACGGCCCATCGACCGTTCTTTTGTTCGTGGCCGACCGCCTCCGCAGTGGCCATTGCGGAGGCGGTTGGCCACGAACTTGCCTCCACCGGTTACACCTCCGCATCGAACGGCATACCGACTCTCACCGCCCTCGCAGCCAACCATGCTTAGTATACAGCACTGGTCACGACACCAATTTCTTTGGCATCAACACCATATCCCCTCGCATTCGACACAGCCGACTACATGGAGATGCGGGTTCAGGCAACAACCACGATGAGCGTCTATTAAGTGGTCTCAAACGAATGCCTGGAGGCGGACGACATCACCCGCGCCGTAACATCGTCGCCACCGACGGCTCAGATAGCAGTTTCCCCGACCCAACCAACAAATTAATTGTTAAGTTAATCAAGAAGTTACTGGATTTTCTCTGTAACCTAGCCGTCGAATTCCTGTCCGGACCTCTCAGCATGATCACCACCCAGCTACCGAACGCACTCACCTACCTGGGGTCCAGTCAGGTCGCCACAATCATCGCTTACGCAGTATTATACACCATGATCTATTTCGGCCCGTTCGCTCCGCTGCTGCTTATCGATGCGGTCGGACTAACCGGGCTTGCCGGCGGTTGCGTGCTGGGCGAAGATGCGGGGCCGCTGATCGACGTGGCACATTCCAACGGCCCTGGCCGGGCAGGGCTTGCCCGCGATTAGCGTAGTCACGTTTATCGGCACCAGCCCCACTGCTACATACATCACAGCCACGACGCTGACATCGACGTCTCTCCCCCCGCATCCGGGAGTAGGCTCTACTCAAGGCGATTACGTTGTCAACGGTACCGATTCGAATTCCTCACAGACAACAGACGCATGACCGCATCAGCCTAGGGAATAGCCGAGCAGAGCCTCGGCACCGACCACGGTATCGAACTGTTCGGATTTGCCGTACCCCTCACGAATTCTGCTGTCAACCAAGCTAAAGGAGTCTTTCTGTTGGGAAAATTCCATATAGGTGAAACTTCCCAGGAGCCAATGCTGCAGCACACCTGAAAGGCTGACGAGTCGAGGTAGCCCTCAGACGTTGAAGTACTTAGCCGCCGGATGGTGCAGCACGAACGCATCAGTCGATTGCTCGGGATGTAACTGCAACTCTTCAGATATCGTTACACCGATGCGTTCGGGTTGAAGCAGCTCCATCATCTTGATCCGGTCCTCCAGGTCCGGGCATGCTCCATACCCGAACGCGAAGCGGGCACCTCGGTAGCCGAGCTTGAAATAGTCCTCGACGGCCTCGGGATCGTCAGCCGACATCGTCCGGTTTCCGGAGAATTTCAGCTCTTCACGAATGCGCCGGTGCCAGTATTCGGCCAGCGCCTCGGTTAGCTGCACACCGATGCCATGCACTTCAAGATAATCACGATAGGAATTGGACACGAACAACTCGCCAACGAAGTCAGCAATGGGTTGACCCATGGTCACCAGCTGGAACGGCAAAACATCCACCTCACTCCGCTCGGTCGCCAGATCCCGGGATCGAATAAAATCGGCAATGCACAGGAACCGACCGCGTTGCTGACGCGGGAAGGTGAACCGGTACCGCTGCTCGGCGTCCGGTCTCGGCTCAGCGAGCACGACAATATCGTTGTCTTCGGACACCGCCGGGAAGTAACCGTACACCACGGCGGCGTACGCCAAGACGCCGTAGGTGGACAATCGGTCTAGCCAGTAGCGCAACCGCGGCCGGCCCTCGGTCTGCACCAAATCCTCGTACGAGGGCCCCGCACCGCCGCGCACACCACGTAATCCCCACTGACCCAAGAACAACGCGCGCTCGTCGAGGAACCCGGTATAGTCGGCCACCGCCAGACCCTTGATGATCCGCGAACCCCAGAACGGCGGCGCCGGAACCTCGACATCACTCGGAACATCGGAGCGTTCGGGAACCTCAACTGGCTCTTCGGCAGCCTTACGCTGCACTGCAATGCGTTTGGACCGCTCATGACGTGCCTTGCGCTCAGTTTCCTTATTGCGGTCTGCTTCTGCAGCTAAGGACTCCGGGCTCCCCGGCGCAAGCGCCTCGCCGCGCTTGGCGCTCATAATGGTGTCCATCAACTTCAAACCCTCGAAAGCGTCTCGTGCGTAATGCACTTCGCCCTCATAGACTTCGGCCAGGTCGTTTTCCACATAGCTGCGGGTCAACGCCGCGCCGCCGAGCAGCACTGGGAATTTCTCAGCGACTCCGCGAGTGTTCATCTCCTCGAGGTTTTCCTTCATGATCACAGTCGATTTCACCAGCAAGCCCGACATCCCGACTACGTCGGCGCTTTTGTCCTCGGCCACCTCGAGAATGTTGGTAATCGGCTGCTTGATGCCGAGGTTTACCACTTCGTAGCCGTTGTTGCTCAGAATGATATCGACGAGGTTTTTGCCAATATCGTGCACATCTCCTTTGACGGTAGCCAGCACAATCCGTCCTTTGGCTAACCCCTTACCGAAGTCACAGTCGGATTTCTCCATGTGCGGTTCTAGATAAGCCACCGCTGCTTTCATAACCTCGGCCGACTGCAACACGAAAGGCAGCTGCATCTGCCCAGAGCCGAACAATTCACCGACTGTCTTCATGCCGTCCAGCAGGTTCTCGTTGATGATCGCCAACGGCGGTTTCTGGGTCATTGCCTCGTCGAGATCAACATCTAACCCGTTGCGCTCGCCGTCGACGATCCGCTGTGCTAACCGGTCGAACAACGGCAGCTTAGCGAGTTCTGCCTCCCGTGTTTCCTTCGACGATGGCGACGACACACCTTTGAATAACCACATCAGCTTCTGCAATGGGTCGTAGCCTTCGCGACGGCGGTCATACACTAGATCCAGCGCAGCCTGGCGCTGTTCTTCGGGTATCCGGTTGATGGGCAATATCTTTGAAGCGTGCACAATCGCCGAATCCAGTCCTGCTTCCTGACATTCATGTAGAAAAACAGAGTTAAGAACTTGGCGTGCAGAAGGATTGAGACCGAAGGAGATGTTGGACAACCCCAGCGTAGTCTGCACCGCTGGGTGCCGCTTCTTCAGCTCACGAATCGCGTCGATGGTCTCAATGCCGTCTTTGCGTGACTCCTCCTGGCCAGTGGCAATAGTAAAAGTCAAGCAATCGATGAGAATCGCCGATTTATCAACGCCCCAGTTACTCGTAATGTCATTGATAAGCCGCTCCGCGACTTCGACCTTCTTCTCAACGGTGCGGGCCTGACCCTGTTCGTCGATGGTCAGCGCAACCACCGCCGCTCCGTGCTCGGCGACCAGCTCCATGGTCTTGACAAACCGTGACTCGGGACCGTCACCGTCCTCGTAGTTGACGGAATTGATCACGCAGCGCCCGCCCAGGTGCTCCAAACCTGCCTGCAGCACCGGTATTTCGGTAGAGTCCAGCATGATCGGCAATGTCGACACCGTTGCAAGCCGACCGGCCAACGCCTTCATGTCGGCCACACCGTTGCGGCCGACGTAATCGACACACAGATCCAGCAGGTGTGCGCCGCCACGGGTTTGGTCCTTGGCGATATCTAGACACTTTTGATAGTCCTCGGCGATCATTGCCTCACGAAAAACCTTGGAGCCGTTGGCATTCGTACGCTCACCGATCATCAGAACCGAGGGTTTTTGGGCGAATGGAATGGCTGTATACAGCGACGATACCGACGGCTCATAGGTCACATGACGCTCACCGCGTGGCACTGTCCCGTCGTTGCATCTGGCTACCGCTGCGGCCACTTCCCGGATGTGGTCCGGGGTGGTACCACAGCAGCCACCTACCAACGAAAGACCAAATTCAGCGATGAACCCAGCCAAAGCTTCGGCCAATTCGTCGGGCTGCAGCGGGTATTCAGCTCCCTTGGCACCCAGCACCGGCAGCCCGGCGTTGGGCATCACCGACACCGGGATGCGGGCATGCTTGGACAAGTGCCGCAGATGCTCACTCATCTCAGCGGGGCCCGTTGCGCAGTTCAAACCGATCATGTCGACACCGAGCGGCTCGACGGCAGCCAGTGCAGCGCCGATCTCACTTCCCAGCAGCATCGTTCCGGTCGTCTCGACAGTCACGTGGACGAAGACCGGAATGTGCCGACCGGCCTGTGTCATCGCGCGCCGCGAGCCCAGCACCGCAGCCTTGAGCTGCAGCAAGTCCTGACAGGTTTCAACCAGTACGGCGTCAGCGCCACCGTCCAGCATGCCTAACGCCGACTCGGTGTAGGCGTCTCGAACGACCCGGTACTCGGTGTGGCCCAGGGTGGGCAACTTGGTGCCTGGTCCCATCGACCCCAGCACGTATCGCTTGTGGTCGGGGGTGGTCAGCTCGTCGGCGACCCGTCGCGCAATCACGGTGCCCCGCTGCGACAAGTCCCTGATCTTGTCGGCGATGTCGTAGTCACCAAGGTTGGACAGGTTGCAGCCGAAAGTGTTGGTCTCGACGAGGTCCGCACCTGCCTCGAAGTAGCGTCGGTGGATGGTTTCCAGCACGTCAGGACGCGTTTCGTTGAGAATCTCGTTGCAGCCCTCCAGGCCGCGGAAATCATCTAACGTAAGTTCCGCGTCCTGGAGCTGAGTACCCATTGCGCCGTCACCCACCATCACACGCTGCGCCAAAGTCTCGAGGAGATCGGTGTCGTACTGATGTTGGTTAGCGGCAGTTACACGCATAAGGCATAAGGATAGTGGACCTATACAAATCGCTTAGTTACCTAATACTGCCCCGCAGTACCTCGTACGTACGGTGAAGTGCCCCCTCATCGAGCCGTTACACGACACGCATCGTCGTCAGCCTTAAAGCCGTACGCTGATTCTGTGACTTTGCGAGATGGTGGGCCGGATCGTGGCGCGCTGCCCGAACTGCACAACACCGTTGTCGTGGCAGCGTTTGAGGGTTGGAACGATGCCAGCGATGCGGCCAGCGGAGCCCTAGAGCATCTGAATGCCGTCTGGGAAGCCGATCCGATTGTGGAGATCGACGACGAGGCCTACTACGACTACCAAGTGAATCGCCCGGTCATCCGCCAGGTCGATGGAGTTACTCGGGAGCTGGTGTGGCCAGCGATGCGGATCTCATACTGTCGCCCACCGGGCAGTGACCGCAATGTGGTGTTGATGCACGGAGTAGAGCCAAACATGCGCTGGCGCACCTTCTGCACTGAGTTGCTGACCATCGCGGACAGGCTCAACGTCGACACTGTCGTGATTCTCGGAGCGTTGCTGGCCGACACCCCGCATACTCGGCCGGTGCCAGTCTCGGGTGCGGCCTACTCACCGGAGTCGGCGCGGCGCTTCGGTCTGGAGGAAACCCGTTACGAGGGCCCTACAGGGATCGCCGGGGTGTTCCAAGACGCCTGCGTAGCGGCCAGGATACCGGCGGTGATGTTCTGGGCAGCGGTGCCCCACTATGTGTCGCACCCACCCAACCCGAAAGCGACAGTCGCGCTGCTGCGCCGCGTAGAAGACGTGCTCGACGTCGAAGTCCCGTTAGCTGATCTGCCGACGCAAGCCGAGGACTGGGAACAGGCAATCACCGAGATAGCTGCCGAGGACGATGAGCTGGCCGAATACGTGCATTCACTGGAGCAGCGCGGCGACGCCGAGGTCGATGTAAATGATGCGTTGGGCAAGATCGATGGCGACGCGCTGGCAGCCGAGTTCGAACGCTATCTACGTAGGCGGCGCCCGGGATTCGGGCGGTAGGCACTGGCTGAGACCATGGTGTCCGCACAATTTGCCGTCATCCGTTTGAGTAGGAAAAGATCGCTAGCTAACCCTGTCTTCACGATTCGCGGCAAGCCCACCGAACTCCGGTAGGACAACGATTAGGACCCCATGTATGGCCACACTGGCTGAGAGCCCCGAACCAAAATCCGGCGCGTCGAGAGCTGGTGTCCTCGGCGAGGAGGCTGGTTACCACAAGGGGCTCAAACCTCGACAACTGCAGATGATCGGGATCGGCGGCGCGATCGGTACCGGGTTGTTCCTCGGCGCCGGCGGCCGGCTGGCCAAGGCCGGGCCCGGATTGTTCCTGGTGTATGCCGTCTGCGGGGTGTTCGTCTTCCTGATACTGCGCGCACTGGGCGAGCTGGTGCTGCATCGTCCTTCATCGGGATCCTTCGTGTCTTACGCACGTGAGTTCTTCGGCGAGAAAGCCGCCTACGTCGTCGGCTGGTTGTACTTCCTGGACTGGGCGATGACAGCGATCGTGGACACCACTGCCATCGCCACCTACCTGCATCGCTGGACAATCTTCACGGCGTTGCCACAATGGACTCTTGCGCTGCTCGCCCTGGCGGTGGTGTTGGTAATGAACCTGATCTCCGTGGAATGGTTCGGCGAGCTCGAATTTTGGGCCGCGCTGATCAAGGTTTGCGCGCTGATGGCATTTTTGGTCGTAGGAACTATCTTCCTCGGCGGGCGTTACCCGGTCGACGGGCACAACACTGGGTTAAGCCTCTGGACTAGTCACGGCGGATTGTTCCCCACCGGCGTAGCGCCGCTAATAGTTGTCAGCTCCGGAGTGATGTTCGCCTACGCTGCCGTCGAACTGGTCGGCACCGCAGCAGGTGAAACCGTCGAGCCGAAAAAAATCATGCCGCGAGCGATCAACTCGGTAATCGCTCGCATCGCGATCTTCTACGTCGGATCGGTGATTCTGCTGGCATTGTTGCTGCCCTACAGCGCATTCAAGGCCAGCGAAAGCCCGTTCGTCACGTTCTTCTCCAAGGTTGGGTTCTACGGCGCCGGCGATCTGATGAACATCGTAGTGCTCACCGCCGCGCTGTCCAGCCTCAACGCCGGACTGTACGCAACCGGCCGTGTCATGCACTCGATCGCGATAAATGGTAGCGGACCGAAGTTCACCGCGCGAATGTCGAAAAATGGTGTGCCATATGGCGGAATTCTTTTAGCCGCCGTCATCTGCCTGTGCGGTGTCGCACTAAACGCCTTCAACCCCGGTCAAGCCTTCGAGATCGTGCTCAGCGTCGCCGCACTGGGCATCATCGCCGGGTGGGGAACAATCGTACTGTGCCAGCTTCGACTACACAAGATGGCCAAAGCCGGGATCATGCGCCGACCCCGCTTTCGCATGCCGCTGGCCCCATACAGTGGCTACCTCACTTTGGCCTTCTTGTTCGCGGTACTGGTTGTGATGGCGTTCGACAAACCGATCGGCACCTGGACAGTAGCGTCACTGATCGTTATCGTCCCAGCCTTGATTGCAGGCTGGTACTCAATACGCAAGCGCGTGATGACCATCGCCCGTGAAAGAATGGGCTATACCGGACCTTTCCCGGCGATCGCCAACCCACCGGTGCAACCATCAGAACGATCCCATAGCCAGAATCCGTAGATCAACACAGTTACTAGGCCTATTGCGGTCGAGTTCCCCTAACCTAAGAAATCAGTACAACCTCACGACCAAATTGCACACTAACCCTGTCTTCACGATTCGCGGCAAGCCCACCGAACTCCGGTAGGACAACGATTAGGACCCCATGTATGGCCACACTGGCTGAGAGCCCCGAACCAAAATCCGGCGCGTCGAGAGCTGGTGTCCTCGGCGAGGAGGCTGGTTACCACAAGGGGCTCAAACCTCGACAACTGCAGATGATCGGGATCGGCGGCGCGATCGGTACCGGGTTGTTCCTCGGCGCCGGCGGCCGGCTGGCCAAGGCCGGGCCCGGATTGTTCCTGGTGTATGCCGTCTGCGGGGTGTTCGTCTTCCTGATACTGCGCGCACTGGGCGAGCTGGTGCTGCATCGTCCTTCATCGGGATCCTTCGTGTCTTACGCACGTGAGTTCTTCGGCGAGAAAGCCGCCTACGTCGTCGGCTGGTTGTACTTCCTGGACTGGGCGATGACAGCGATCGTGGACACCACTGCCATCGCCACCTACCTGCATCGCTGGACAATCTTCACGGCGTTGCCACAATGGACTCTTGCGCTGCTCGCCCTGGCGGTGGTGTTGGTAATGAACCTGATCTCCGTGGAATGGTTCGGCGAGCTCGAATTTTGGGCCGCGCTGATCAAGGTTTGCGCGCTGATGGCATTTTTGGTCGTAGGAACTATCTTCCTCGGCGGGCGTTACCCGGTCGACGGGCACAACACTGGGTTAAGCCTCTGGACTAGTCACGGCGGATTGTTCCCCACCGGCGTAGCGCAGCTAATAGTTGTCAGCTCCGGAGTGATGTTCGCCTACGCTGCCGTCGAACTGGTCGGCACCGCAGCAGGTGAAACCGTCGAGCCGAAAAAAATCATGCCGCGAGCGATCAACTCGGTAATCGCTCGCATCGCGATCTTCTACGTCGGATCGGTGATTCTGCTGGCATTGTTGCTGCCCTACAGCGCATTCAAGGCCAGCGAAAGCCCGTTCGTCACGTTCTTCTCCAAGGTTGGGTTCTACGGCGCCGGCGATCTGATGAACATCGTAGTGCTCACCGCCGCGCTGTCCAGCCTCAACGCCGGACTGTACGCAACCGGCCGTGTCATGCACTCGATCGCGATAAATGGTAGCGGACCGAAGTTCACCGCGCGAATGTCGAAAAATGGTGTGCCATATGGCGGAATTCTTTTAGCCGCCGTCATCTGCCTGTGCGGTGTCGCACTAAACGCCTTCAACCCCGGTCAAGCCTTCGAGATCGTGCTCAGCGTCGCCGCACTGGGCATCATCGCCGGGTGGGGAACAATCGTACTGTGCCAGCTTCGACTACACAAGATGGCCAAAGCCGGGATCATGCGCCGACCCCGCTTTCGCATGCCGCTGGCCCCATACAGTGGCTACCTCACTTTGGCCTTCTTGTTCGCGGTACTGGTTGTGATGGCGTTCGACAAACCGATCGGCACCTGGACAGTAGCGTCACTGATCGTTATCGTCCCAGCCTTGATTGCAGGCTGGTACTCAATACGCAAGCGCGTGATGACCATCGCCCGTGAAAGAATGGGCTATACCGGACCTTTCCCGGCGATCGCCAACCCACCGGTGAAATCCTCAGACTGACGACTGACTCTCGCACGAGTTGGATTGATCGTCCGCAACCGATACGCCAGTCAGTCACCACTGTACGGAATGGCCATGATCTTCTGAACCATCACTATCGTCGTGGTTACCGCATACTGGCACGCCAGCTGGTGGTCACTGATTGGTTATGCCGCGGCTGCGCTCACCTCGGTTATCGGGGTCCGCGCTCGCTTTCCGCGCCCCTTCCTGACAACCGTTCGAGCCCCGGAACGGGCACCTTTAGGATTTCGCTAAGTCCTCCAGTTGTATGCGCTAAGGTGGAGCGACCGAGCGCGACAATCTCGGCATCCATGTACAACACCAGATCAGCAGAAATTTTTCGGACGGGCAGTATCTACCTATCCGAGTGGGTAAAACCGGTTTGATCCAGCCGAACAAACCCCCAACCCGGGTCATACACGTGGTCCTTCCGGCCTCCGGTGCCCTAGAACAAACGCCGTAGCGCACCAATCCACCGTGCTGGTCTTGTGGAACGGAACGGTCAGGGTAGTGCTGCAAGCAGTTAGCCAAATGCCGGGTAGGTCGTCCTCGGTGTCGCGAACCAGCGGGGTATCGATCTACGACATGTGGGCCCGTATCTACGCCGACACTGAGCGGACCAATCTCCATTCGCACAGAGTTGGCGAAATGTCATTGCCTGCCTTTTGACACATTGTAAGGCATCATCCCCGATGGCATTCGTGAAGGCGGCCATCGACGAGATTATCAGCAGATAACTTCAGCGGTCGATCAACACCGACAATGTGGCACGCACCGTGTATAAAAACACCAAATAAATTAACATCTAACACTCACTGGAACACCACCGGGTCGACCCACAGGACAAAACCGTAGCTAGCTATACCCGCGTTGGCTACCACCACGTCAATACCGCCGGAACGTTTATGACCTGCTCGGATGTGGCTTGCAAGGCGCACGGATCTCGCACCTCAGCAACCACGGTAAACTAGCTACTAGACTTTGTCCAGATCGATCAGTGCAAGTTTGGCGCCTTTATACCGTGTAGCCGACAAGCCAGCTGTGCGCCGATTCACCTGGGCACCACCCGTGATGAACATGACTTTGCCGTGCAACGATGTCGTGGCCGAAAACCGCACTTTGCCTCTGCGACCATTACAGGTCCACCCCCAGCAACGCATCGATCGCGGTTGCCAGCAACTTTGGCGCCGCCGCATCGTGGCCTCCGTACTCCAGCGCATCGGTTACCCAACCATCCAATGCAGCAATCGCTTTAGGAGTGTCAAGATCGTCAGCCAAATACCCGCGCACCCGGGCAATAACGTCAGCGACGTCCGGACCGGCGGGCATCGAGGCAGCGGTGCGCCAGCGATGCAACCGGGCGATAGCATCGTCTAGCAGCTGCGAACTCCAAAACCTGTCAGCACGATAATGCCCGGCTAGCAGACCCAGCCGGATAGCCGAGGGCGGGGCGCCTTGAGCGCGCAGCGTCGACACCAGCACCAGGTTGCCGCGGCTCTTAGACATCTTGTGTTCGTCCCAGCCGATCATCCCAGCGTGCACGTAGTGCCGGGCGAATCGCCGTTCACCTCTGACGCATTCAGCATGCGCCGCGGTGAACTCGTGATGCGGAAAGATCAGGTCGCTGCCCCCGCCCTGAATGTCCAGGCCGATGCCGATACGGCTGAGCGCAATTGCCGCGCATTCGACGTGCCAGCCCGGCCGTCCCGGACCGAACGGTGACGACCAACTGGGCTCGCCGGGTCGTGCAGCCCGCCACAGCAATGCGTCAAGCTCGCCGTTTTTTCCAGGCCGGCGCGGATCACCGCCGCTTTGCTCGTACAATCGTAGCATGGTGTCTCGGTCATAGCCTGACTCGTAGCCGAACTGCAGCGTTGCATCAGCTCGGAAGTAAATGTCCGGGTACTCGTCGTCGATGACATACGCGGCCCCCGAAACCAGCATCTTGTCGACTAGTTCGACGATCTCGACAATCGTTTCAGTCGCCGCCACGTAGTCATGCGGCGGCAGTATCCGCAACGATGCCATATCATCGCGGAACAGCGCGACCTCGCGTTCGGCGAGGTCGCGCCAATCGACCCCGTTACGATCAGCGCGTTCAAACAACGGATCGTCAACATCGGTGACGTTCTGCACATAATGCACCTCGTGACCCAAGTCCAGCCATAGTCGGTGGATCAGGTCGAATGCCAAATAGGTTGCGGCGTGGCCCAGATGAGTGGCGTCATACGGAGTGATCCCGCAGACGTACATGGTCGCCTTGCAAGTGGGCGCAACAGCAGCGGACACCGGACGTACCTGTCGATCAGAGGTGTCGTACAGCCTGAGCTCCGGGCCGCGGCCCGGCAACGCCGGAACCTGTGCGAAAGACCACGACAGCATGTCGTTGACTTTAAGCCAAGCATCCAACGAAATTGCCACGATGATCGTGGTTCCCACCCACACCACAGCCCTCATGGCAATCTTGGCGCACGCGAAGGCGGTTCATTGCCACACCTCACGGATGACACCGAGCAGTATCGGCGCGATATCGGCGCGACACATAACAAAGTCGGGTAGATACGGATCGAGCTGGTTGTAACGCAGCGGCGAGCCGTCCAGGCGCGATGCGTGCATACCGGCTGCCAACACCACCCCGGCTGGCGCTGCCGAATCCCATTCCCATTGGCCCCCGACATGCAGGTAGGCGTCCACATCGCCGTCGACAACCGCCATCGCTTTAGCCCCCGCCGACCCGATAGCCACCGGTTCGATGGCCAACTTTTGCCGTATCCGGTGCAAGATTGTGGGCGGCCGGGTGGCGCTGACAGCAATCCGGAGAATGTTGGGAACACCACCAGTCACAGCGCCGGCGGTCACGGTGTCACTGCGGTACACCCTGTTACCGCGGGCCGGCAGCGCCACCGCCGCATCAGTGATCTCGCGCCGGCCGTCTGCGACGCCGCCGGTGGTACGTTGCCACAGCGCTATATGTACCGCCCAGTCAGTGCGCCCCGCTGTGGAGAATTCGCGGGTACCATCCAGTGGGTCGATGATCCATACCCGGCCAGCCTGCAGCCGAACACGATCATCATGTGCTTCCTCGCTGAGTACCGCATCACCCGGGCGCTCGGCCCGCAGCCGGCTCAGCAGCAGGGAATTTGCCAGCCTGTCACCAGCATCGCCGAGCGCCCGCGGTTGGTCGAAACCGATCTCCTCGCGAATTTCGAGGAGTAACTCCCCCGCTGCCGTGGCGAGATCGGCAGCCAGTGCAGCATCCGTTAACTCTGCCTGGTAATCCCTTTTGTCATGGGAGGCCATGTTCACCGCTTCAGTATCGCCGAGGGCACAGCTAGTCCTTAAAATGCCGGCCATGGAATGGCACGATCCCGGTTCGGTCCGGGCATCACCGGGTTGTCTAACATCGCGTACGCACGCCTACGCAAAGCGATGATTTCTGCCCAGGTAATCTGCCCGGCAAGCGTATCGGCCAACGGGCCGCTAAGGGCGTCAGCCAACCCGGCGACCTCCTCTAGGGTTTGGTTATCGATCGGCTTACCGGCCCAACCCCATAACACTGTGCGCAATTTGTCTTCGACATGCAGAGACACACCATGGTCAACCCCGTACACGTGGCCGTCGAGGCCGTAAAGGATGTGACCACCCTTACGATCGGCGTTGTTGATCAACACGTCGAATACTGCCAGTCGCCGCAACTGGGTGTCGTCGGCGTGCATCAAGATGACCTCGTCGCCGGCATAGTTGTAGGACCGCAACACCGGCAGATACCCCGACTGCAGCTTGTCGGCGGGAAATAAGTCAACCATGTCGGGCCCGGACCGGGGAGCGGAGTCGGCAACGTCACCGGGCTGTTGCACCCACAGCTGCAGCATGCCAGGACCTGCCGGCCCGTCACGAATTACCGTATAGGGAACAATATTCCACCCCAAGTCAGTCGAAACCAGGTATGCACTCAGTTCGCGGCCAGCTAAAGTTCCTTCCGGAAAATCCCACAGCGGCTGCTCACCGGAAACCGGCTTGTAGACGCAATGCACGCTGCGCTGGTCCAGCGTGGATTCGCACAAAAAAGTGGCATTGCTGGCCGAACGGATGCGTCCAAGGACCGTCAGTTCGCCGTTCCGCAACACCTCATGCTCATCACCATTCGGTGTCATCATCTTTAGGCCCGAGCAACGCGCTGCGCTTATAGCCGTTGGTGCGCGCACAGACGTGCCCCTCAGGGTCCAACGGTTCGTCGCACAGTGGGCACGGTGGACGTCCCGCCAAGATGACACGGTTAGAGCGAGTGGCGAACTGTCGTGCCGACTCCGGCGTCAGGAACACCCGCACCGCGTCGGGACCCTCATCGGTGTCATCGAGCACCACGGAGGCGTCGAACTCAGCGTCAGTAACGGCCAGCAACTCCACCACCACGGTCTGCGCTTCCGAATCCCAGCCTAGGCCCATGGTGCCGACCCGGAACTCGGCGTCCACCGGCATAACCAGTGGGTTAAGGTCATTGATCTCAGCGGGCTCCGGGGGCACCGGGGTGCCGAACCTGCGATGCACCTCGAGGAGCAACGCACCGATGCGTTCTGCAAGCACCGCAACCTGCTGCTTTTCCAAAACCACTGACACCACCCGAGAGTCGTGCACCGCTTGGATGTAAAAGGTGCGATTCCCGGGCTGGCCAACAGTCCCGGCCACGAAGCGGTCGGGTGTGCGGAAGACGTGAATTGCGCGGGCCATGGCATCTCCAAAATACCGGCAGTTGGGCCCAAGGTGTGATCCGGACGCGGGCGCAAACCGAACCGGCTCCGAAAGAACTAGTCGGCGGAGCCGCCGAGTACCGCATCACCAGACGGCACCGCAGCATCCGGTTCGTTCCGTATCTCTCCTGAGCGCTCGCCACAAGAATCACTGTGGGACTCACCTGAAGGCTTCATCGCGGCCCGCAACGCCGACGACAACTGCGCACCAGTGTGGTTGACGTGCAGCACAAACGGCCGCAGCTGAGTGTAGCGGATCACACTCACTGATCCCGGGTCGGCGATGACACGTTGAAAGCTATCCAGATGCATGCCGAACGCGTCGGCGATCACCGCCTTAATGACGTCACCGTGAGTACAGGCGACCCAAAGCGTGTCACCACCGTGTTCTGAAGTGAATCGCCGGTCGTATTCACGGATCGCGGCCACCGCGCGCACCTGCACCTGAGCCAACCCCTCCCCGCTGGGAAACACCGCGGCGCTGGGATGTGCCTGAACTACCTGCCATAACGGCTCCTTGGCCAAGTCACCGATGCTGCGACCTGTCCATTCTCCGTAATCCACTTCGGACAACCGGTCATCGATGAACGGCTCAAGGCACAGCGTTTCGGCGAGCGGATTGATGGTACGTCGACACCGTAGTAGTGGCGAGCATACCACCGCCCGAATCGGTAATTCAGCGATCCGGTCTATCAGACCGACGGCTTGCTCGCGGCCCCTGTCGTCGAGGTCGACCCCATCGGCCCGACCAGCTAAAACACCTGCGGTATTCGATGTGGACCGCCCGTGCCGCAACAAAATGACCGTCATGTCGCAGCTACCGTCTTGACCGCCAGCAGGATCAGTACACCCACGCCGACGACTATCCGGTAGCCGACGAACCAGTACAGGTTGTGCTGCACCAGAAACCGCAGCAACCAGGACACCGCAACCAAACCGACGACAAATGCGATCACAGTGGCCACCAGCAGCTGCGCGCCGGTGGCACTCATACCCTCAGTGATAGGATGGAAGGCGTCCGGTATCGAGAACAACCCGGACGCGAACACAGCGGGTATGGCCAGGAGGAAGCCGAATCGGGCGGCCAATTCACGATCTAGTCCGAGAAACAGCCCAGCGCTGATAGTCGAGCCGGATCGTGAGACACCAGGAATCAACGCAAGCGTTTGGGCCACTCCTACCACCAGAGCGTCACGCCAGTTCAGCTGCTCGATACAACGATTCTGACGCCCGACATACTCAGCGAAGGCGATTACCCCCGAAAACGCCACCAACGCGGTCGCTACGACCCACAGAGGACGAATTCCCGAGCGGATCTCGTCCTTGCACACCAGGCCCAGGATGCAGATTGGGATGGTCCCGATGATCACATACCAGCCCAACCAATAGTCCGCGGTGCGGTGCAACGTGACGGTCAGGCCTCTACACCAGGCATGGAGAATGCGTACGATGTCGCGTCCGAAGTACACCAGCACCGCGACCTCAGTGCCCAGTTGGCTGACCGCGGTGAATGAGGCGCCAGCATCGCCAGTGAACAAGATCCGCGACACAATCGCCAGGTGACCCGAGGATGACACCGGCAGGAACTCCGTGAGACCTTGCACCACGGCCAAAACGATGACTTGCCACCAGGACATCGCCGAAACCGCAGTCACGACGACGACCGTACCTGGTGGCAGCCGGTACCTGATGCGACTAACCTGAGACCGTTAACGTGCGTGCGACCAAATCTCGCACCGCCGCAGCCAGGCTGCGTTCGTCGGTGAGGTCGATGTTGACCAGCCCGCGGATCGCCCTCGGGACTACTTCTTCAGTCTGCGGAACAAGCCCGGCCAATCGTGTCCGGTAAATTTCTACGACTAACGACCAGTGCTCGATGTGGAATGAAAAACTGCGTCCATCACCGACTTGTCCATACCCGCTGGCGAAAATTCCCGTCGAAATCTCCTCGACGGTAAACTCGTTGCCTGCCACATGCCGGTCAACGGTGACAGTCATACTGTCAAGATACCTCATCCCGAACCGGTACATATTGTAGCATCCCAGATTGAATACAATGATGCACCATCGTTCCTTAGAATTCGAGTTTGATGTATAGTATTTTAGGGTTAGCCGTTGCTGTCGCCGGATAAGCGAACAGTTCAACACTGTTTAGCTGGCGTGTTGCTAGCACTCATGACCGGATGTTCGTCGGATCGGCTTGATAGCTCCCCACCCACTATCGAACCCGCGCAGCCGGCCGACTCACCGCCGGTGTCACAGAAACCTGTGGGTGTAGTGCGACCACTGGGCGGCCACCCGCAGGGTGTGATATTCGACAGCGGCAGTCACCTGTTGGCGGTCCTGTGCCCAGGCACCGATCCCGCTGCGCCCGCCAGCGTTACCGTTTTCGATGACGCACACACTCAGCCACGCGTGATCGTTCTACCGGGGCCTGCAACCGCGTTGACCAGCGACGACCACGGCACCGCCTATCTTGCCTCGCACGGTGGCTACTTCGTGGTCGATCTCGAAGGCGGCCATACCTCACAAGTGAACGTAACCGACGCTGGACACGCCAAATTCACCGCAATCGCACGCCGAGCGGACGCCAAGTTGGTTCTGGGCAGCGCCGACGGCACCGTCTACACTCTTGCCGCGACGGCACCTGGAACCAACACCGCTACCGCTAGCAACCGAAACAAGATCTTTGCTCGTATCGATTCCCTCGCAACCCAAAGAAATAACACGGTAGTGCTGGATAGTGGACAGACGTCAATAACGACAATAGGAGCCGACGGTCATGTCCAGCAAGCGCTGCGAGCCGGCGAAGGCGCAACCACGCTGGCCGCTGATCCGCTGGGCCGTATTTTAGTCGCCGACACCCGCAGTGGCCAGCTATTGGTGTATACTATTGACCCGCTAATCTTGCGCCAGACCTATCCTGTGCGCCACGCCCCGTACGGGCTAGCCGGATCCCGCACGTTGGCCTGGGTATCTCAAACCGCCTCTAACATCGTTATTGGTTACGATCTAACCACCGGAATCCCTGTCGAAAAGGTAAGTTATCCAACCGTGCAGCAACCCAATTCGTTGGCTTTTGACGAAGCGTCAGACACCTTGTATGTGGTATCGGAGTCGGGCGCGGGAGTGCAGATCATCGAACACGCAGTAGGTACACGTTGAGCAACCGACTGGCGCCACCGCGGAGCCGGCTACCCGCCGGTTGGGACGCTGAGATGTCTAACGAGTACGAATGGGTGCCGTTGCACCTGCCGTCAGAATTGACCACGCTTAACGCATCGACCCGGCTGTCCATCGAGGCTGAATATTGCGGTTGGGAGCTGATCAAGGTGCGGATCTACACCGACGGCAGTAGGAGGACATTGTTGCGCCGCAATAACTCTCGTCTAGAAAACACAGGCTCCGACCGGTGACCTGGCTAGCCGGAACTGTGATGTACCGGGTCGTACGCCGGCTGCTGTTCCTGACCCCACCCGAGCGGATACACACACTGGTTTTTGCCATGCTGCGTTGCGTAACCTCCATCGCTGTGCTGCGCCGGTTGCTGCGCTGGGTACTGGGACCGACGGATCCGGTGCTGGCCAGCACGGTTTTTGGGGTCCGCTTCCCCGGACCGCTGGGGCTGGCAGCGGGCTTCGACAAGGACGGCATGGGGCTGCTTGCCTGGGGTGCATTAGGGTTCGGTTATGCTGAAGTCGGAACCGTCACCGCGTACCCACAGCCCGGCAACCCGGCCCCGCGCATGTTCCGGCTGCCCGCCGACCGCGCTCTGCTGAACAGGATGGGGTTCAACAATAACGGCGCCGGAGCGCTGGCTATCCAGCTCGCCCACCACCGCCCCGAAGTGCCTATCGGGGTGAACATCAGCAAGACTAAGGCAACCCCGGCCTCCCATACTGTCGATGACTACCGGGCCAGCGCCCGGCTGGTCGGCCCGCTGGCCTCGTATCTGGTTGTCAATGTCAGCTCCCCGAATACCCCGGGGCTTCGCGACCTACAAGCAGTCGAGTCGCTTCGGGCCATCTTGTTGGGAGTCCTGGCTGAGACCTCAGTACCAGTGCTGGTCAAGATTGCACCCGATATCTCCGATTCCGAGATCGACGACATCACAGACCTAGCCGTCGAACTTAGGCTAGCAGGCATCGTGGCAACCAACACCACAGTATCGCGTGACTGCTTGGTGACACCGGGAATCGATGCGCTGGGGGCAGGTGGCATCTCGGGGCCGCCGGTGGCGCGCCGCGCTGTCGAGGTGTTGCGCCGGCTCTACGGACGGGTCGGTGACCGTCTGGTGCTCATCAGCGTGGGAGGCATCGAAACTGCCGACGACGCATGGGATCGCATCACAGCGGGCGCCTCGCTGCTCCAGGGCTATACCGGATTCATCTACGGCGGGGGATTCTGGCCCAAACACATTCACGACGGCATCGCACGCCGGCTTCATGACGGCGGGTTCGCCTCACTGCGCGACGCGGTCGGGTCGGCGACCGCCAAATCGGAGTGACCGCCAGGATAGATAATGCCACCGTATCCTGGTCATCTGTAGCTTCGTCGCATAGCAGCTTCTCGGGGCGATGAAATCCGCAGGACAAAGTCAGCTTGTCGATGTTGGTGTGGCGCGTGGTCTCCCAATCCTGGATGTGTGCACTCGCATCAACGCCGAGAACATCGCGGTCTGGGCGTGTGCAACCGCGATTCCTTAGCAAAAATTGCGATAATGCACTGCGAGTAACTAAGGTGACAAGTAGCAGTGTGGCATCCGCCACTCGTCACATTCCTCCGGGGACCATTGCCAGCGTAAACGTGATGCTATCGCCGGTGGCTATACCCCCTGTCTATCACATCCGATTTGTCGACGTTCCGGCCTTCGTCAGCTGGAATCCCCCATTCGGAATCGCGTGCTATGACCTCGCCGTCGCGTTAACGTTCTACCTGTTGAATATACGAATCCCGCTAAGACGAGATCAGTGCAATACCTATCGACATCCTGATGCTCTAGTGGGTCTTGTTGTCACGCAAGGTAATCAACTTATGATAGCACTCAATATAAAATTACGTTAATCGAACCGCACAATCGCAAAAAATTTAGAACAACACCGAATATATGTGCAAGAATATCTATCCAAATATCCAAGTCTAGAGCTCATTAATCGGCACGAAAATAATAGGCTGAAGCACAATTTCCACTTTGATTATGGACTAAAGTGAATCCCACTCAATTCTTGAATGAGCTAATTCTCATTTTTTTAGCTCTTGCGGGACCGATCTGAATTGACTTTTATCAACTTTCTAGCCCCATGACCACTGCCGAGTTTCTAGTTGACATGTCCCGATAGGTCCAGAGCACGGGAACATTGATTGGTAACAAAGAAATATATCTTCTGATATATAACCGATATTCAACTACACCAGGCTGATTCGTGATATTGAGAGCTACCAGAAGAAATACCTGCTAATAACCTACAAAGATAGGCTAATATGAATTAGCGTACCGCAGATGATCACGTTGTGCCGCAGCGGAATTGAATTATTTTCCCTCAGTATCGATAGACCAAATCCCCGAAAGCCCAAGTACATTGGGAATCTATCAATTTGCTGCAAAGTTCCGCCTGGTACATTGAATACCGCTGGTCACCAGCAGTATTCGGTCTATAGTACACATGCAAATAGCAGGGACAGGTGTGACTAAGCGAGCAACCCCATCAACGTATATACCACGGCTACCTCTCATCGCTGCTGCCGGCAGGCTTGCTAAGCTAGCTGGTCACGTCTGGCTTCTGCTCGATTCGCATCGCCGGAACGCCTCTCGGCATCTATTCTTTCTGCACCGCGTGCACTTTTGGAGCCTCCTTCGCCATGGGATTCTCCTTCCTTCTCATCCCTTTAGCTAAGCTAGCATACGAGTAAAAATTGGCGGCCCAACTATCTGGCATATATACAGTCACACCATTAGCATATCGTTCTCTCTCATGCACAACTTGACAGTTTTACGCCACTGTAACGTCCATCTTGCACAATGTCCTAGACGGTCGGCAGACCCGAGATGGACGGGACAGCATAAGGAAACTCCACAGCCAGCTCAAAATACTCCTTGACAACCTAGCGCTCCAGGTTGCGGATGCAATCGTCATGATTGGCTCCTGTGCACGGTGAAAACTATTCTTGCACGACAAAAAATCCGAACTTTCTCATATCTTTCAGCAAGCCGTCTCCGGCAATGATCTGCATTGTCAGCGATATCTCAACACGACAAAATTTTTGTCCTCATCGTTTGCCGTTTCTGCTGAGATGCACTACTATCAATAATTCACTTTTGTGTCTGTGCAATCGCTAAGCAGGCAAAGAGGAGTAACTACACACAGATCTTTTCTGCCCGAGCTAGCCCACTTCACAGATCCGCAATGGACTCCTTGACCTCGTCAGAGGCATTGGTGATTCCCCAGCAACGGTGTGCGTCAAAATTCTTGACGTACCGAGAAATCATACAGATGTCCTGCGGTATCTGGTCCAACGATCGCTCCATTTTTCGACGTTGACCACCTGGCGCACAATTTCCTGTAATGCATATTGGGTGAAGTCTTGAATTGTTTCTTGGTTTCGCTGGAGGCTTTTTGTACAGGGAGAGGGTAAGTATGGATGGCATCACAGTGGAAGTACTCGCGGGAGTTGTGGGAGCGGCAACGAGGATAGCGGGAGAAGTCAGGTGGGCTCCGGTGGTAGCCAGAGGCGCGATTAGGCCGAGCGTGAGCGTGAAGTGCAAGAATTGAAGCTTGTCAACGAGATTCTGCGAATAGCGAACGCGTTTTTCACCGCGGCGGAAGTCGATCGCCGACTGCGGTGATCCTTTCGCGCGCAATTCTTTGCAGAGTACATCAATGTCCACCGCGAAGAATGCGGGTCGATCCAATCTGTCATGTACATGTTTGAGCAGGCTGACGTGCAGGTCCCCCCGTCTACCTACTACACCGTCAAGCAGCAGGGTTTTGTGCGGGCAGCCGATCTTACCGACACGTACGACGGCAAGATCCTGTTTGATCTGTGGATGGCTAACCTACCGATCTTACTGTGTGCACAGGCTTTAGCCCGCCACTACACACGCAGGTCACAGTTGAGGTCCAGACAGGGCGACACGGCTGATGTGTATCGCCGGTATTGACGATGTAGGCTGCAATAAGTGCAGCATTCGTACGACTGAGTACGACAAGTCTTCGCCGCCGCAGCATCCCGACCGGCTCGATCGTTCCTGCTCAATGCTGTCATTACCCGGATCAGTGGCAGGTAAGGGATTGCACATATGTGTGGACGCTGCAAAGGGTGTGCCATACCACGTTTTGTGTGGACGTGTTCTCCCACCCCATCCTGGGCTGGCAGGTGATGACCAGCAAGACCGCGGGTGCTTGGTCACATCGGTGCTTGAGCAGACGCTACTCACCCCCTATTGCACATAGCTCCATTCTCTATAACCGATTTGATTCATCACTTGGACGCGGGATCAATATACGTCGATCGCGTTCACCGAGGCGCTGCACGAGGCCGGTATCGCCGGATCCATCAGCAGTGTCGGCGACGCTTTGGACAACGTGTTTATGGATTCTGCTATAGGGACGGTACAAATCTGAATTAATCGACCAACATGCGACCTTCACCGGTCGCGTCGAACTGGAACGGGAAACCACCTCCTGGGTGCACTAGTACAACACGATCGAGACTCCACCTCATCAATATCAATCCAATACCGACCACCAGTCGCATACGAACAGCGCTACCAGCAGACAGCCACCCCGACCGAAGTGACATGAACCAATAATCTCCGACAGCTCCAGAACAGTTCACTTTCGATCGGTGGTACACCTATAGTTCCACATGCCATGTGTGGTGCACGATCTTCTACAGAGTCGCTACTTCTGATTCGGTCGCAAACACCAGCTCAGGCTGGCCGGCACCCTCTACCACGATAGCCGGCGTACCAGTTGTTAACTCGTGTACGAGGATGTTCCAGGCTGGGTACCTCGATCACTTCCACCGACCGCCGATCCAACAGGCGGCGCTATCAGAATGGTTATGGATGATTGTCGGTTCCGGGTGGGCCGGTCGGAGGTAGCTCGAGCACTCAGCCCGCCGGACACAAGCCGTGTGGTTGTGTCGGCGTTCGGTGGCTATGCGATGGGCCCGGTCTTGCCCGCGAATACGGCGGCGTTGGGCACCAAAGCGCTCTGGTTGCCTCAGTAAAATTCAGTAAAGGACCGGCTTCGGTGCCAGCATACCGGCCGGTGGACAGGCACAAACTCGGAAACAGCAGCGCGCTGCCCGACGCGGTGACGTCGGTTCTCTCCGATAGCGAGAGCAAAGTCGTCCTTCCGTCGGGCATCTACTGGCCACCACCAGCCCCAGAACGTCTTCACCAGATGGTGGGTTGCAGGCAAGAGCACTGCAAGTTGAACCCATGCGTTGGCCAGCCATCGGCGTACGCAATGGTGTAGTTGAGATCGCAGTTCAGACAGGCTGGCAACAGCTGTGCCAACGACACGTCAAATACTGGCAGAGCGCACAAAAGCTGCCAACGTCCTCAACGGCACATACCCCGGCTCGGGCGGAGCATCGGTCGGGTGGACCAACGACACCAACTTGGACCAACTTATAAACCAGCGCTGCAACGACGTCGAGTGCGATAAGCTCATCAGCGTCCAATTGGGACGCCGGCGCCGAGCCGCCGCTCTCGATCATGACTTGCTCAGCAATCATTATGAATCACCACAGACGTTGAGGCAGGTCACTTCCCAGCCACACAGTCGTGCCGGCCGCAACAACACCCTAGCCGATCAGCACCGGACCCCACCAACGACGGGCCCAAACGTCAGCGCAGCAGCGCTGCTCAGGACCTCTTAGATCATACCCTCACACATCCATCGTGGCCGCCAACGCGGTCAACCGTTTAGCGAAGGCGTGCGCGTCGAGAGTCAACAGGCTGCTGTGGATCCCCGAGACACCCTCTGCGCAATCCTCAAGCCACATCCCGCGATCGACCTGACACTGCGCACACCGCATCGGCCTTAGCCACGATTGGCCGGCCAGCCGACCCCTGAGTCATCGACGACCAACGCGGCATCTTGACGACAGCCAGCTGTTTATTCACCACCGCGAACACCTCGCGACCGATGATCCGATAGGTACGGTACACCATCGTCCGAAAAATGTCGGAAGGTCAATGTCACCAGCTGTGAAGATTTCCGCCAGCTTCGGCAACCAATCGCGCATTGCCCAGACATACCGCAGCCGACTCCAGGTCAGCTCCTGGCTAATTAATTCGCAACGCCGCGACCCACTCAGCGGTCACCACCTACATTACGTCGACCACCCACTCTTCGGTGTCCGAGCAGCGCGACAGCCGATAGACAAACAAATCGCCAATAGCGACCAGGCTGCACTGCGGTCTCCCGGTTTTCCGCCCGGAACAAAGAACAGACCAGACCCGCCAGTGAAGCAGACTCCGGCGTGGTCGACAGATAGTGTCGCTCGAACAGCTCATCAAACCGGGCCACCACATCCTACGGCGATCTAAAGCCACACTTAGGATTGTTCGAACGTATATACGATTATGTCACAACCGTCCAACATTTATCCTTAAAACGCGACCGGCCGCAGCTGTGACCCGGCTAGTGCTGTTCGTAGGTGCCGTGGATGACGGCGCGAGCTATTGCATGCTGGAAAAGATTGAATCCCAGAAAAGCCGGACTTGCGTCCTCGCTGAGATTGAGCTTTTGGACCCGCACGGCATGCACCGCCACGTAATATCGGTGCACACCGTGGCCAGGCGGCGGAGCGGCGCCGATGTAACGGCGCATGCCCGCATCATTGATCAACGTCAACGCTCCGGCCGGAAGTTCACCGTCATTGCCCACACCTGCTGGCAACTCGGTGACGTCTGCAGGCAAATTGGCCACTGCCCAGTGCCAAAATCCAGATAGGGTCGGTGCGTCGGGATCGTAGACGGTGACCGCAAAGCTACAGGTCTCGGTCGGAAATCCCGACCAGCTCAGTTGAGGGCTGACATCTGCTCCCCCCGCACCCATGATACCGCTGATCTGCGGTGTAGCCAACGGTTGGCCGTCGGTAATCGAATCCGACGTCAGGTGAAACGACGGCAGCTTGGGCAATGCAGCATACGGGTCAGGCGGCAAACTCATGGGCGATCCTCTCGTGATTGATACTTTGCGATTAGCAATGTGTCAGGAAGTGCGCCAGCACATCGATGCCAAACTTGAGCGCATCGATGGAGACCCGCTCGTCGACACCGTGAAACAGCGCGGTGAAATCCAATTCCGGTGGCAACCGCAGCGGAGTAAAGCCGAAGCAGCGAATACCCAAGCGCGCGAAAGCTTTCGCATCGGTGCCGCCGGAAGCCATATAAGGCACCGTTCGACCATCGGGGTCGACCGCCAGCACAGCAGCGTTCATTGCATCGACCAAATCCCCGTCGAAGGCAGTCTCGTACGGGGGCAAGTCCTTGATCCACTCCCGAGTCACATCAGGACCGATCAATTCATCGATCGCGGCCTCGAATGCCGCCTGCCGCCCGGGCAGTATACGACAGTCAACCATAGCTTCCGCAGTCGCCGGCACCACGTTGACCTTATATCCTGCCTTGAGTACCGTCGGGTTCGCGGTGTCATACAGCACGGCTTTCAACATGCGAGCCATCGGGCCAAGCTTTTCGATCGCTCCTTCCAAGTCGGGCGACCCAATGTCGAATTCGAGGCCAGTTTCCTCGCTGATCGCGGCCAGAAATTGGACCACGGTATCGGTCGTCACGAGCGGAAACTGATGGCGCCCCAGCCGCGCAACCGCCTCGGCAACCGCGGTGACCGCGTTCTGATTGTGCACCATCGAGCCGTGCCCCGCTCTGCCCCGTGCGGTCAGCCGCATCCACTGCATGCCCTTCTCGGCCGTCTCAATCAGGTAGAGCCGACGCTCACCACCGTTGCGGCACGGCACAGTTAACGAAAAGCCGCCGACTTCGCCGATAGCTTCGGTGACGCCGTCGAACAAATCGGGCCTGTTATCGACCAGCCATTGGGATCCGTAACTGCCACCATGCTCTTCGTCGGCAACGAATGCGAATACGAGGTCTCGCGGTGGCGCGATGCCGGCCTGCTTTAGCTGCCGGGCTACCACAATCATCATGCCCACCATGTCTTTCATGTCGATCGCGCCGCGACCCCAGACCTGACCTCCTTCGACCGCACCGGAAAATGGGTGCACGCTCCATTCGGCGGTTTCCGCGGGCACCACGTCGAGATGCCCATGGATAAGCAGGGCGCCGCGCGAACTATCCTCACCCGCAAGACGGGCAAACACATTGCCTCGACCGGGTGCCCCGGATTCCAAATATTCAGGCTGGTAGCCAACCTCAGCTAGCTGGGAGGCTACCCATTGCGCGCACTCAGCCTCACCCCGTGTGGTCTCGGGGTCACCGGTGTTGGTGGTGTCAAAACGAATCAACCTGCTGACAACCTCTACCACATCATCGCTCGGATTGACTAGGACGTCGGTCTCAACTGTCACAGTCACCTTTCCTACCACCGCCACGACGAGCGAGCGCAACACCTTCGTCTTCTGCACGACTTGCGGCAGCCGCTTGTCGGTTCGCTCGACAGGTTCGGTGCGCCGAGCTAGGTTGGTCCGGCGCGGACCAATCCGATAGCCTTAGCTGCCCAACTTTGGTTGGGGTCTTGTCCGAGTGGCGGAATGGCAGACGCGCTAGCTTGAGGTGCTAGTGCCCTACTAATGGGCGTGGGGGTTCAAATCCCCCCTCGGACACACTGTGTGATTTAGTCAGATTACCGTCCGGAACGCCGTTTCGGTAGCGAGCTTCTGGTGGTTGACGTCGTCCAGTCGCCAACTACCACAACCAAGATGACGGCCCAGACAATCGCACAAGCGATGCTGTAAGGACATGTTGCTAGAAGCGCGCCATCTCATATCGCGAATATTCTCGATCATGACTCCCCGGAACCTCTATATGGCAGCTAACCGAAAACCGTTCAATACCAAATATATCTTGCAGCAACGCCACCAGTTCGTCGCCGTAGTGATGCCACCAATTTCGGAATAACTTACCACAGCACCCGCCGCGCATCACCTGTGTTCACAGCAAGCAGCGAAAATGGAGAGCTAACGGTATTCTCAACCGCAGCGCACCCCCTTTGGCGATCTCCTAACTCCCTGACAGTTGCGGCAAAGTTGGACCTGCCCAGCCACTGTTCATCGGTAGGGTCGATGCTGCTCGTTCCGTACCAGCTGCTCAATAAGGAAGCATTCCTCTAAGCATGTGATCGCCCGTATCACGTTCCCAGCCCCAGCACCACCTTGGAATCCCCGATATCGGGAACCAACGCGTATCCGTTCTTGAGACCGGAGGCTAGACTCGCCAGAATCAATTGGCTTGCCTGCTTTACCCGACCGCTATCTACTCGCTACATCAGCCAGGCTAGTACATCCAACATATTAACTCCAAGGTTTTTCATTAATCAAGTACCATCGTGAATTCCATTTCTAAATAAAGGTATCCGGGGTTTTCAAGCCGCTCCGGACAACAATTCCATCGATATGGCACAGTCGGATGTTGCCAACAGCCACGAACAGCAGTTAGCGATAAGGGCGTAGCGTTTGCCTAATCGGTACCCGACCTTGCGAGCGCACATCGGCTTGATAAGGGGTCCGTAGCCTGGGTTGCGACCCTGAACCACCGAGTGGCTTCCTCCGCTGGACACCGACGTGCACCTTCCGAGAACGGCGTGAACTAATCATGTGCTCCCTGAACAGCTGATGTCCCTACTGCAGCTAGCAGGTGTTTGCTCGTCCTGAGGTTGGCTCACGGCGGTGTTCCGATGAGCTGGGAAATCGCCCTCGACGCTGGATGCCGCGCTCGACCTGTTCTTGGTGCGCAAGCTCAGCGTACCGCGGTGAAGCGCGCACTACGCGCTCGCATGTTCGACAGTGTTGACTAAATCGTTTGTTGCTGTGTTGCGGGGTTTTTGTTGGTGGGTGGCTGACTGCCTGCTTTCGATGAGGCTTCGTGTGCTTTGCCGCAGTGGACACGATTAGCGCGGCGCACGTAAGCATGTCGGTGGTGGATGCTGCTTGGTCTACATGTTGATGATGCCAGGGGCTGGGCACCTGGGCTGTGCTGAAGGCGATATCGATGCAGGCGTGAGTGTGAGGATAGTTGTTAGCGCCGCGGGGTAGGGGCGTTTTAGTGTGCATGTCATGGCCTTGAGGTGTCGGCGTGGTCAATGTGGCCGCACCTGAACAGGCACGTCCCCGTGCACGGTATAACTATTCGCACCTGATGTTATCCCTTGCACCATTTCTGCCGCTGGTATCGGTGTCGGCGGCTTGTTGACCGGCCCTCAGCCAGCAAGCAGGCATGCCGCCGGGTGCAGCAGTATCGTGTTAGTGAACAGTGCATCGATGATCCGGCCGTCGGCGGCACATACGGCAACCTTCTAGCGCAGATCAACCACCCACACCCCACCAGCCCACCACAACACCACCACCCAAAATTGCACATCACCGACGAACAGGTGCGCACGGCTCCACCGCAAAATTGCAATACGTTCCAGTGTTGTAGTTTAGCTCGGTACACTAGCCCGATACCAGAGGTCACCCACCGAGCACAGGCGATCGAGGATTGGTTGGCCACCGACGATGCCTATAAACCCCTATTTGCTCGACAACAAGTGCCCCCAAAAAGGCAGCACCTGTGTCTTTTCACCCCAGCGAGAATAACTGTCTCAATTCCACTCTACCCCAGCGACACACTTGTGAATCCTTTGAGTTGTCGACGCGGTCGAGCTGACCCGCAAGAGGCTAATCGTGTATGAACAAGGCCGGTCGAGGACGGCAGACTGACCGCCGAACTGAAGGTTTGTGTCGAGATAGAGCTGACTACCATGCCGCTGTACGCTGGACGATGCGTATCTAACGCATCGTCCACAGATGGAGAATCGCATGAACATAAGCACGCCGGCACCAGTGTAGATCCTCCGCACCGGCGGCATGCTCCCGTGGGGAAAGTCTAGCAGCGAATTCACCGAATACGAGGGAATCGCAGCCTGCGACACACTCGCCGAAATTGATTTAGACTGGCGGCCGATTCAGCTGGTAACTGGTGCAGACACGATCCATAGCGAGTATCTGGGTTCCGTTGCTGTCGCCACGTTCGCGCAGAAACTCGGCTGGAACGACGTACCGGCCAGTTCGAGCTATGCCACGTACGGCCAGCGGTTCGCAGACACTGCAAAGTGCGTTGGCTCAGATCCTGACTGTTTTCTGCAACGGCGCTACTGGCCATCAGCGCCGATACCAAGCCGAAGGGCTTTTTGCACCAATAGGAGGCAAGCGCCGCAACGATCCGAACTGACAGCGATTCCATCTCATTGGGGCTACCAATGGTGCATTTCGCGCTGCTCATGCGGCGGCGGATGGCATGGATCTGTACGGGGCCACGCTCGAAGATTGCGCGCAGGTGAAGGTCAAGAATTCCCGGTTATTGCCCACAGAATCCCAATGTCCAATTCTGCAAAGAGACATTGGTCTACGATGTACTGGCCAGCTCAGTGGCGGCCGATACGTTGCAACTGCTGGATATCTACGCTACCTCTGGCGACGCAGCGGCACTGATCGATCAGTGCCAGCACAAAGTTAGCCCGCCAATACCTCAGCTCGCTGTACGAACGATAACATCAGTGCGCGCTATCACCGTCACCCCACGCTAGCCGCAACACCCGCCCGAATTACCGTACATCACAACCGGATTCCACCGCTGTTGCGCCAACATCAGACCGAGCGTTCAAGGATCAGATTCTCGAAGCCGCCTATATCTAGGCTGGCCTCGGGCCCAACCACCTGAGTCTAGCCAAGACTTACGACTTTGTCACCGCATTGGAATTCTACTGGTATGAACACCTGGAGTCTGTGCGCCAAGGATGAAGCCGATACGCTGTTGCACAGCGACGCGACCACTCTAGACGGGAAGATCCCGGTCAGCCTGTCGGAAGGGGGTGGCGTGCTTCGGCGAGACCATTCCCGCCCAGGCGATCGCCCAGGTCTGCGAGCTAACCTAAGCAACTCCGTGGAAAAGCCACCAGCCGTCAAGTCAAGCAGACCAAGATCAACATCACCGCCAATCAGAGCTTGTTCGGTATATGACTCGTCGGTAATCGTGGCATGCTCAAGGGCTTTCTCTCGCAATTTGCTGCGCAAGCGTGCTGCCGGCCCGGCCCTAGGTGTCTTTGGGAGTGTCAAGGGTTTCCAGGACAACTTCAGCCACCCGTTTCATCGTGGTCCGCCGATCCATGGCGGCACGTTGAATCCATTTGAACGCCTCGGGCTCAGTCATGCCCTGTTTGACCTGCAGTAGGCCTTTGGCTCGCTCAACAAGCTTACGGGTCTCCAGCCGGTCAGCCAGCGTCGCGACTTCGCGTTCCAGCGCGGTGAGCTCACTAAACCGGCTCATCGCCAATGCTATGGCCGGAATCAAATCGCTGATGGTGAAAGGCTTAACCAAGTAGGCCATAGCCCCCGCATCGCGTGCGCGTTCAACCAAGTCGCGCTGACTGAACGCAGTCAGCACCACGATCGGCGCGATGCGTTTGCTGGCTATCTCCGATGCTGCGTCGATCCCATCACGGCGCGGCATCTTCACATCCATGATCACCAGGTCGGGTTTATGGCGTTCTGCCAGTTCGACCGCTTCCTGGCCATCAGCGGCTTCTCCAACGATGTCGTACCCCTCATCTCGCAGCATCTCGGCCAGGTCGAGTCGTATGAGTGCTTCGTCTTCAGCAATCAGAACCCGGTGCGGCGTGGCGGCGTCGGCGTCGGTCGTGGGTCCGGTCATGACGTCATTCTGACGTGGCCGCCAGCGGCTAACGATCTCGGGGGCAGGGTGAACCCGTTGAAGGCTCCTCTAAGGTAGTTAAGCCGGGTAAAGCCCTCGTATCCCAACTGGCAGAGGAAACGGACTCAAAACCCGTCCAGTGTGGGTTCGAATCCCACCGAGGGCACTATCGGAAGCCGCCGGCAATTCACCGCTTACGCTGGGTAAACATTAAGCTCAGCGGCTAGGCTTTAGGCGTAGCCGTTGATAACCGATGGTGCCCCATCGGGAAGGACCAAACGGTTTCAGTGCAACGCCCAGACTGTGTCGCAACCGTGCGGACGCAATCAGCACTACGCCGATACTATGGCGTGGCAACAACGCATGCCTGTACCTCACCACCTAGCTGGTCGAGGTGGTTAACGCGAGTTTTGTGATTGTGCAATTTCTAGCCGAAGCATGGTCCTGGCAGATCAGCTCGATCAACGTTAGCAACACGATAATCTTAACAATTTGTCCTGCTGCTGCACCGTTTCGCAGATCTAGTAGCGGCGTTGACATATATCGACATAGCCGATATATGTCGGTCTTCGCCAGCTGTTGGGACGTGGGCACCGGGTTCGGGCTCTACATTTTTCTTCCTCGTAGGCGCCCATCTGTTGGTACTACTGAGCATTGAGAAGCATCGTGTGTGTGTGTGTGTGCCGGTTGGCACTAGCGGCCCACACTGGTGCCGGGCTTGTCATCGCGCTGGAATGCCTGGTTCCGCGTAACACCGAGCTACAGCCAGGACTGGGCCCAGTCGATAGGTTTGTCCTCACCACAGTCTCGTCGTGCGTTATGGCGGTCGCTACAGTGTGGTTCACCTTACGAGACACTGCGCGCCGAGGTGGTGATGGAAACCCGATAAGACTGCTCCGAAGCCTTGTTAGCCAACATGCTGCCGGCCAGCATAACCAAGCGGCTCAAATAGCCCAACCAAACCGTCATCGCCGATTAAATACGACGATGCCTCAGTCCTGTGTTCCAACATCGTTAGCTTCACTAAGCATTGCACGCGAAGGAAACCAGACCGGCCGGTCTGGTGCGGTTGCTGGGCCAGCTATACAGCGCTTTCGATGCGCTGGTGGATAAGCACTGCCTGGAGAAAATCAAAGTCAGCGGTGACTTTAAAATGTACCACAGTGGTCAACGGAGTTCCACGGCCACGTCCCGACCATGTACAAGCGCTTGCGGACTTTGCCATCGATATGGCTGATGTTGCAGCCGAACTGGAGGATCCGCACAGCCTCGCAATGCCAATGCGGATTGGATTGGCCGACGGCCAGGTCATCACCGGTGTGACGAGGTCTCGGTGGTTCTTCTACGACGTGTGGGCGACGCGGTCAACATCGCATCCAGAATGGAATCCACCAACTCGGTAGGAACACATTCAAGTGCCCGAGACGGTTTACCAGTGCCTCAGGGAGGAAAAGGGCGGTCGCCTCAAGATCATAAAGGATAAAGCACCATGCGCATGTGGTATCTCATCAGCCGCAAATTCATCGAAGATTCCAGCGACCTGTTTGCCGAGGAATCACGCACAGCCCACGTTTGAGCCGTCGAGTCCACGTGAAATTGCCAGTAGCGCCGAACGACGCCACCTACTACACTACATCGTAGCAAGCTAACAGGCCCCGTAGACTCGGGAGATGGCCGATGAACGTCGTCGGTATTTCGCGGTGACAGTTCGGTAGCACCACGTGGTATCGACTAAACCGAATTCTTCGGCAAGCTGTTCCTGATCAACTTCGTCATTGGTGTGGCAACCGGGATCGTCCAAGAATTTCCGTTCGGGATGAACTGGAGCGATTACTCGCGGTTCGTCGGCGACGTCTTCGGCGCCCCGCTGGCACTTGAGGGCCTGGCTGCCTTTTCTTCGAATCTACCTTCCTCGGGCTGTGGATCTTCGGGTAGAGCAGGTTACCTCGGCTGAGTCACCTGGCGTACATCTGGATTGTCGCAATTTCGGTCAACGTGTCCGCATTTTTCATGCTTGTAGCGAACTCGTTCATGCAGCATCCGGTAGGCGAGCACTACAACCCAACGACCCGGCGGGCCGAGTTGACCAGCATTTCCGTGTTGCTCAGCAATAACACTGCGCAAGCAGCGTTTTCGCACGCTGTCGCCGGCTCATTGCTGGCCGCTGGGACGTTTGTCGCGGCAGTTAGCGCCTGGTTATTGGTCAATTCCCACCAAACCGGGTCCGAGTCAGATGCCCGCACCATGTATCGCTCGGCAACCATCCTGGGGAGCGGGATTGCGCTGTTTGCCACCATCGGCGTGTTCTTCAGCGGTGACCACCAAGTCAAATTGATGTTCCAACAGCAACCGATGAAAATGGTTTCGGCCGAATCACTATGCGACACTGAAACCGATCCGGACTTCTCGATCCTCACAGTCGGCACCCACAACAACTGCGAAAGCATTACCCGTGTGATCGAGATCCCCTACGGTCTGCCGTTCCTCGCTAATAGTCAATTCAGCAATGTGACACTGCACGATGTACGCGACATCCAGCAGAGGTACCAACAAAGATTAGGACCAAATGACTACCGGCCCAAACTATTCGTCACCTATTGATCCTTTCGTGCAATTATCGGGCTGCTTACGATTCCAGTGTTGTTCGCACTGACGGCGTTGTAGCTCACCCACAGCGGCAAGATTCCCAACCAGCGGTGGTTCGCTCGGCTGGCGTTGCTGACCATTCCCACACCGTTCCTAGCCAACAGCGCCGGCTGAGTGTTCACTGAAATAGGCTGCCAGCCCTGGATCGTCGCTCCCAAACCAACCGGCGATCAGCTGGTCCGGCTCACTGTCTATGACAGGTGTCTCGCACCACACTTCCGGCATAGTCATCACCTCACTGGTGACATTCACCCTGGTCTACACGGTGCTCGCGGTCATCTGGTGCTGGCTGCTCAAACGTTACGTCACCGAAGGGTCGCAGGAGCACGACGCCGAACCGGCAGCTACCACCGCGCCCGGCAATGACGAAGTAGCGCCGCTGTCTTTCGCGCACTAACGCCTAAGAATTCCCGAAAGGAGCTGGACCAGTGGGACTCCAGGAATTGTGGTTCGATGTCATCGCGGCGCTATTCCTTGGCTTTTTCATCTTGGAGAGCTTCGACTTTGGCGTGGGTATGTTGATGAAGCTGTTCGCTCACGTGCGAACAGGCGATCAGGAAGCCCACCAGCGCGCTGTGCTGAACACCATCGGCCCGGCGTAGAACGGCAACGAAGTCTGGCTGATCGTTGCAGGCTCCGCGATGCTCGCCACATTTCCCGGCTGTTACGCCACCGTGTTCTCCACGCTGTACCTACCGCTGTTGACCATCCTGTTCGGCATGATCGTGCGCGCCGTCACCATCGAATGGCGTGGCAAGATTGACGACACAAAGTGGCGCTAATGGGCCAATTTCGGCATTGCTGCCGGGTCGTGGTTGCCCGCGGTATTGTGGGGCGTAACGTTCGCCATTTTGGTTCGCGGACTCCCCGTGGACGCTAATAGTCACGTCAATCTATCAATCACCGAAGTGCTCAATGGCTACACACTGCTGGGTAGCTTGGCCACTGCCGGACTGTTTTTGCTCTACGGCGCGGTTTTGTCACATTGAAGACCTCCGGCCCGATCCACGACGATGCTTACCGCTTCGCCTCCTGGTTGTCGTTTCCGGTGACAGGATTTGTTGCAGACTTCGGACTTTGGGCACAACTAGAGCATGGCAAGAACTGGACCTGGCTAATGCTAGCTGCCGTGGTGGCCGCGCAGGTGGTAACGGTGGTGTTGGTGTGGCGGCACACATCCGACAGTTGAGCGTTCACGTGCACCGCCGTGGTAGCGGCGGCCGCGGTAATTCTATTGTTCACAGTACTATATCCAAACTTGGTGCCCTCGACGCTGAGCATACACTGGAACGTGAACATATACAACGCCTCGTCGACCCCCTACGCTCTAAAGATCATGACCTGGGTGACTGAGATCTTTGCTCCACTGACGCTAGCGTACCAAGGGTGGACGTATTTGATTTTTCGACAACGAACCTCGGCTGAGAAGAACCGCCGCCGATCGGCCTGACGAGGTGTACGTCCTGAACGCAAAACTCAACCAGCAGAGCTCCCCTGGACTCGCGACTGTGGTTAGTGTCCAGCGCATTACGCCGCCTCTTGGTTACCACCGTGGGTTGCGGAATGGTAATCTCGAGCCGCATGATCGGCTCAGCGATTCTGCTGGCCAGCATAGTTCACCGCTCTCTCAGCACGCGGCTTGCACGACTGGCTGGGTCCATTGTCAATGCTGTTGGTGCTGTGGATCATAAGCAACAACGACACACTGGCTTCAGGCACACCTGGGCCAACGTGGTGTCAGCGCGATTATTGCCAATCTCAACGGTCAGGTACTGGCGTCCGTGACAGCCCAGCAATCCAGTGAGCGAGCGACATAGCGCGATACAGCCGCAGTAGTGGTCACTCGTGGCCTCGACAGCTTACATCCCTACCGTACCGAGTACCTCCCGACTTTGCTGCTGGCCGCAATCCTCACCCCCGGGACAGTCACCGTGATCGCACTCTACGACCTGAAATCGACTGCGATAGCACTGATCACACTGCCATTGATACCAACTTTCATGGTTCTGATTGGGTTGTTGACAACGGCTGACAGATCGGCAGCTGCGCTAGCCGCCACGATAATCCTACAAGCACGACTGTTGGACCTGATCTCTGGTACCCCCACACTGCGGGAACTGGGCCGTGACTCAGGTCCGGAACACCGAATAGCTGAACTCGTTGCTGACCATCGCCACTCGACGATAGCGACACTCCGGATCACGTTCTTATCGGCATTGGTGCTTGAATTGCTGGTCACGCTGGGTGTGGCGTTGATCGCGGTCGGTATCGGTCTTCGCCTGGTGTTCGGCGATATTGGCTTAAACGTCAAGCTTAACAGTCCTATTGCTGGAACCGGACGTGTACTGGCCGCTGCGGCGCGTCGGCATGGAATTCCATGCGGAGCAGAACAGCAGGGCTGCTGCCGACAAGGCACTCTCGCTCATCGGCGCGGGTGACCCGGCACCCGCTGGCCTACCTTCTCAGCAAATAGTCACCGCACGTGGCGCCGAGATCCGCTTCGAACGACTCAGCGTGACCGGCCGCGACCACCTCGCCCCTTGTGACCTCACCGCGGTGATCGAACCAGGTAAAGTAACTGTGTTGACCGGACGAAACGGCGCGGGCAAAAGCACTACATTGCAAGCGATCGCCAGACTAACCACGCCATCGCCAGACCGCGCCACCGTTGCTGGCGTCGACGTCGCAGACCTGAGCCCCGACGCTTGGTGGCAGCAGTTAACCTGGCTGCCGCAACGCCCGGTATTAATCCCAGGCACCGTCGGTGACAACCTGGTTCTGCTCGGTGGTTTGGACAACCCTGAATTCCTTGAAATTGACTGTGCTATAATTGGATTCGACACCATTCTGGACAATTTACCGTACGGGATGGACACCACCGTAGGGCGTGGAGGTGTCGGGCTGTCATTGGGACAGCAGCAGCGACTGGGCCTGGCTCGAGCGCTCGGATCAGACGCATCCGTGCTGCTGCTCGACTAGCCGACCGCACACCTGGATGACCACACCGAAAACAGGGTTTTATAAGCTATCGTGCAACGTGCACGCGCTGGTGCAACCGTGGTAATCGTTGGCCACCGCAAGCACGTTGTCGCCATCGTCGACCGAGTTATCGATGTAACCGCGAATGTCTAAGATAGCGAGGTACATTGTGTGCCGCACCTGATACCGCAACAATCACAAGTATAGCAAACCCGGGTGCAGCGGGTCGCCGGCAGAGGACTCTACTAGACGCTTTGCTCCTGTTGCGACCGCGGCTTCTCCACATCCTGACAGCCATCATAATGATGGTGCTGTCACTAGGCAGTGCGCTAACGCTGGCCGGTGTTTCGACATGGTTGATCACCCGAGCCTGGCAGATGCCGCCCGCGTTGGATCTGGCTGTTGCAGTGGTCATGATACAAACTTTCGCGATTTCGCGGAACTTATTGCACTACTGCGAACGACTGGCCACACACGACACCGCGCTACGCGCAGCCGGCACAGACCTATCATCGTCTAGCCCACGGACCGGTGGCCGCCTCCACCCGACTGCCTAGTGGTGAACTAGTGTCACAAGTCGGTGCTGACGTCGACGAATTGGCCAACGTGCTGGTTCGAGCGATAGTACGCCATGGGCGTCGCAGTGGTCTTGTCATTGACAGCAACTGCTGTTGTCGCAGCTATTTCACGGCCGACCGCTGCGGTACTGGCGATCTGCCTACTAATCACAGGTGTTGTGGCGCCGTGGCTTGCTGGCAATGCCGCTGCGGGCGCAGTAAACTATTGCTCAGCAACATCATTCCGAACGCGATACGTTGGCTACGATTGCGCTCAAACATGCACCGGAACTTCGCGCCGCAGGTGCACTGCCAATTGTCATCGCCGAATCACAACGCCAGCAATAGTTTGGTGTGCCGTCCTCGACGCTACGACCAGGCCAGTCACAGTCGCTGCGACAATACCAACCGCAGCGATCGGGGGCAGTGTACTCGGCGCTGTGATAGCCGGGATCGCGATAGCCCTAACCGTCGCGCAACCACACTGGACGTCCTTATATTGTTGCCGCTGTAAGCATTTGAAGCGATGACTCCGTTACTTACGGCCGCCGTCCAGTTGATACGATCGCGGATCGCGGCGCATCACCTCCTCGACCTAGCCCCGTCAAGCCGTCCTTGGCGTGTGGAATCTACGACAACGCCACAGCTAACTAGTTGCACCAGAATATTATTCGCCGATATCCTTTTGAGATACGCCTATGCAACGCGGCCGTCCCGGGTAATCCTCGACCTACTACCTGGAGTCCAGCTGGCCTTCACCGGAGCCAGTGGCGCTGGTAAGACGACACTGCTGATGACACTCGCGAGCCTACTACCGCTGCTGCGTGGACAAGTACTACTAGACGGAATCGACATTAGACAATTCAATGAAAATCAATTTAACAACACTGTCAGTTTTTTTCGCCGAGGAAGCGAACATTTTCGCCACCATGATTCGAGACAACCTTCTGGTCGCGCGCGGCAATTGCCGAGACGAAGAACTGACCGCGACATTAGCGGTAGTCGGCCTCAGCGGCTGACTCGCCAGTTTGCCGAAGGGTCTATCAACCGTGTTGATCGGTGGCGCACAGGCAGTCTCGGCGGGCCAGCGCAGGAAGTTGCTGCTGGCTCGTGCGGTACTCTCACCTGCCCGAATCGTGCTGCTCGACGAACCCACCGAACACCTCGACGCGATTGACACCGAACGGTGTGCTAGGTGATCTGTTGGCCCCAGCTCCGCTCTGATGTCCAACAATAGAACCGTCGTGGTAGCCACTCACCACCTGCCCAAAGACTTTGGCTACGATGAACTACGCATCGGCGCAGTGAAGTCGTCACTTCGCATCCCTACGCCAACCGGAGCAACCAACGACGACTGAGTGGGGAATATTCAGGTTGACTCCTTACCCGTCGAAGAACCCAATCGCACGTCGTCGTGACAAGCCGTGCCATCCAAACATGTCGTGTCCATTCCAATACATTTCAGTGTCCGTCGCTCCGGGCTCGATGAGCGCAACAGCGCCGTTCCACCGCTTCAGCTCTATACTCAGCACGTCGCCCATAGCCTCAAGTGGGAATTTCGAAGCGCAGTATGCACCGATCAACAGAAACGTTACCTTGCCAACGAGACTCGAGATGAGAACGATCCAACCCTGTGTGAGCCATAACTGCGGTAGTAACGCCTGGGTCACCGCAATCTGGCCAAGACGTTTACCTCTACTTAAGGCTGCATCTCCGCTAGCAGGAAGGCGTCAAGGGAATCCGCTGACAATGATGACAGGCTCCAGGCTCTCGAGAAACGAACCGTCGAATGCAGCAACATGATAAGCGTCGATGATATCGAGGATGACCGACTTAATCGGATGGTGGATGGTCCGTCGCGATCGCGGCCACATCGCCGTCGGTGTGGACTCCGGCGAACACCTCCGAGCCATTCTCCGGCAAGTGGATGGTGATCGAACCTCCGATCCCACAAACAGTGCTGGTGATACAGGACGATGACATACCCGCGAGTTCAGAACAATTTAGAACCAGCCCGGCGCACGATCAAACTGTTTCAAAACCAACAGAGCGGGTGGTCCGATTGATCGCAGATATCTTTTTTAGAGGTGCCGGCGACGCGGCATGAATTTCAGCAATAACAGCACGAACACCAAGGGAATGATCTGCGTGATCGCAGATTAGCGCGTAATATTACTCGTCCAGCACGTGAAACTTGCGCACATGATGGTATAGTGACTCAAGTGCAATCAACAGATTTAGAACATAAAGCAACCGGTAGAGGATACGCTACAATAAACTGGATTGCGCGCCTTCGAGGATTGAAGGAAACGGCACGTATAATAGCGGTAGCCGTTGCTTACCAACATCGTAGGCGGCCGTAATCATGTCGATGCTACGCTGTTCATCGATGCCGTTCGGAGTTTCGTTACGACGCCAAGGCGTAATCAAGGGTGAATATCCGGCCGCCCCTGCCGGGGCTGGTAGTCGTTACGCCAGTGAGAGCCCTGCACACGGCTTGAGGCGTCTCTGACAACAACCTAGCTATCCGTCCCTCCAGCACTCTATCGAGGTTCATGTAAAACCGGCTATCCATGTACGCCCCGGTGGGTGATGCTCGCACTACGTAAGCAAGTGCAGCCAACCCCGCCTATCGTCAAGTTCCTGTTCTGCCACAATCTTCAGTCGTGATGCCGCAATTGTGAGTGCGCTGCACTGCCCTGACACAGGTTGTGGAACTTCCGCTCCACCGTATCGAAGCTAGACACGTGGATGGACAACATCGCCGCCGATAGATATTGCCCGCAACGATTGCCCGAGCGTGACAAAATCACTCCATAGCTTGAGCCGCCGCTCGGTGCAACCCACCATCACGATCCGCCAGCCTTAGGTAGGGCACAAGGCGGCGAAATGAGTGACTAACTCGGGGAATTGCTCTTCAGCGTCGATCGGGTACCTGGTGGTGGCATTGATCAATCTCCAGGCACGTAGAAGATCTACGGACTGCGGACCTGACGACATCGGCCACATCAAATACCATCCCCGAACTGGCGACCAACACGTCACTGAGCAAATCGAGGGGCAGCACGTGTACACCGGCCCATGCCGGCCAACACAAATAGAACCGCAGCTGTCGCGTACATGGTCATCACTGGACGCCCCAGTAAGATGCCACGAGCGATCAATGCCATCGCAGCCAGGACCATCAGTTACCAGCCGATGGCGGTAAACCTCTTACCCCGGATGATGGTCACAGCAAGCAACACGACCAGCCAGAGTACGACGCATAACAGAACCATAGCACCGATCCAGCGGGCGGCGAGCGAATCGACGTGAACCCCGACGCGTTAACGCACGTGGAGTCTCGGCACAATATCGACCCGGCGGCTAGTTCACAATCACCTCCCGATGTCGCTACTTCTCAGCTAAGCGATTCACCCATCGCTTCCCACGACGCAAATAAAATACCACCTAAAGAAACGGGGCGCTCGACCAGAATGGTGCTGAGCCGAAATCGTGAGGTCGATTTGCGTATCGAGCTATGGTCTATCGATGGGAGGCAGGAAAGTATTTCAATACCCCTTCTTGGACCACCGTGGCAATTAGTTGCCCCGAGCGATCAAACAAATGCCCAGTACCCAGTCCGCGCGAATCTGCAGCTACCGGAGACGACGTCGAATACAACACCCAGTCATCGAAGTTCACCTGTCGGTGAAACCACACCGAATGGTTAGCGGAAACAGCAAAAATACGGTCGAAGCCCCACGACAGCCCATGAGTAGTTATAACTGAATCCAACACGGTGGTGTCAGTAGAATACAGCATCGCCGCGGTGTGCAAGGTAGGATCGTTGGGCAGTGCCCCCAACGCCTTTACCCAGACCCGATTGTAGGCAAGCCGTTGGCCTTTGTTACGCATAACCCAAGACGGGTCATTGACGTAGCGCCACTCGACCGGTTGCAACGCATTGACGAAATGCTGCACAATCTGCTCGTAGCCGCGTAACAGCTCGCCTATCGGCGGCCGGGTATGAGGTTCGGCCGCCTCCGGCGGCTCGACAGCATGCTCAAGCCCACACCCGCCAGACATGTAGGAAGCCATCGCTGAGGACAACAACATGCCGTCCTGAATCGCATCGACACGACGGTTGGCGAAGCGCCGCTCGTCACGCAGCCGTACAACGTGAAACTCGATTTCCTTGGCTGTATCACCACCATTGATAAAGTGCACTGAAAATGCGCTGGGCGGCAGGTCGTCTCGGATCAGCGTGCGGCTACTAGCCACAAAGGACTGCGCCACGAGCTGCCCGCCGAATGTCCGCAGCGGGTTCTTGCTGGGATGGGATCCGATGAATAGGTCATCGGCGACGCGGTTGAGATCTAATACCGCAAGCAGTTCCTCGAAGTCAGACATAGTCTTTTTTTCCCAGAGTCTTTTCACGCATTCGGCTCATCGCCAAACCGACACGGACGGGCTCTCCTCAGACTGATTGCCCAGCTCTTCGTCGGGCCGCTACCCGGCCCGCATCGTTGCCGAGACGGGCGACCTATACGTCGTCCTCCCCAATCCGGTGCACATGGATCAAGTTGGTCGATCCTACTGTGCCAGGTGGCGTGCCAGCGACGATCACCACCAAGTCACCACGCTTGTAGCGACCAAGTTCGAGCAGTGACTTGTCCACCTGGCGTATCATACCGTCAGTGGACAGCATCTTTGGTACGAGAAATGTCTCGGTGCCCCAAGTCATAGCGAGTTGGCTGCGCACCTCTGGCCACGCGGTGAAGGCAAGCAGCGGCAGCGGGGTATGTAGACGCGCCAGTCGCCGCACCGTGTCACCGGATTGAGTGAACGCAACCAAGGCCTTAGCGTCGAGTCTTTCACCGATATCGCGGGCAGCGTACGAGATCACCCCCCGCTTCGTGCGAGGTACGTGTGTCAACGGCGGCGCGGCCGTGGAATTCTCCTCAACCGCACACACAATGCGCGACATCGTCTTCACGGCTGCCAATGGGTACTTCCCCACCGACGTTTCCTCAGACAACATGAGCGCGTCGGCGCCGTCGAGCACCGCATTAGCGACGTCGGAGGCCTCAGCTCGGGTCGGCCGGGAGTTTTCGATCATCGAGTCTAGCATCTGGGTAGCCACGATGACGGGTTTCGCATTCTCCCTTGCCATCTGGATTGCCCGCTTCTGCACCAGTGGGACCTCTTCAAGTGGCAGCTCGACACCCAGGTCGCCGCGAGCCACCATGATGGCATCGAATGCCAACACAATAGCTTCGAGGTTATCGACGGCTTCTGGCTTCTCCAGCTTGGCGATCACCGGTACACGCCGCCCGACGCGATCCATCGCCTTGTGGACCAGCTCAACGTCAGACGGCGAGCGCACAAACGACAGCGCGACCAGATCGGCGCCGAGATTCAGCGCGAACGTGAGGTCCTCGATGTCCTTGTCCGACAAAGCCGGAGCAGACACGTGCATCCCGGGCAACGACATGCCCTTGTTGTTGCTAACCGGGCCGCCTTCAGTGACAGTACAGACCACGTCGTCGCCATCGATGGCCGAGACCACCAGTCCGACCTTGCCGTCGTCGACCAGAACCCGGTCACCGACCACCGCATCCCTGGCCAAATTCTTGTAGGTGGTTGATACCCGGTCGTGGCTACCGTGGCAGTCGGCCACAGTGATCCTTACCGTTTCACCGTCAGCCCAGTAGGTGGACCCCGTGGCAAAGCGTCCCAGCCTGATCTTTGGGCCCTGCAGGTCAGCGAGCACGCCGACCGCGCGTCCGGTTGCATCAGATGCGACGCGCACCCGATCGTAAACAGCCTTGTGATCGGAGTAATCGCCGTGACTGAAGTTCATGCGGGCAACGTCCATTCCGGCTTCAACCAGCGCCCGGATTAACTCGTCCGATTGTGTTGCAGGGCCAAGGGTACAGACGATCTTCCCGCGTCTCGTCACGACGACCCAGCATAGTCTCGCCAATAACCAGCGCGGATTTAAGGTACGTAAGGACGGCTAACTTGTCCGGCGCACCGCACGGTTACCCGCTGTAAACAGTCGGAACCAACGGGAACCCAGGCACGTTGCGCAACACCGTCCACACGATCGACGCGACCGTGATCGTCAGCAACGCGACTGTCGGCAATACTGACTGGCCAAGGCGGCGACGCAGCACAACCCAGCCGACCAACACTGGGATTCCGACCAACAGAAAAACATTGTCGCTGACGCTGGCTGCCAAATCGCCGTGCAACAGGTCATGCATCAACCGAAGGCCACCACAAAACGGACAATTCCAGCCCGTAAGCAGCTTAAACAGACACAGCGGATACACTAAATCCGCATTGTGCGGGTCGACGAACCCGATATAGCCGAATGCACCGGCCAACAACAACCCCGAACCGGCCACACCGTAAAGACGACGATGTGGGTCCTGCTGACGACGCTGCTGTGCAGCTCGCGAGACCTGGTTAAGTTCCATCGCGCAACAGACGACCCGACAGGTCCCTGACTTTGTCGGTGGATATCAACAGCGCGTCGGCAATAACCCAGATGACCACGCCAAGTCCGCACGTGAAAATGCCTAACAGCAACTGCGCGATACCCAGCTCAATGTAGCCAAGGTAAATGCGGCCGATATCCAAGATGCCGATTAAGCCAAGAAGCTGCAACAGACCCGCAACGGTCTTCGATTTGCCGAAAAGCAGCTGCCCGGTAACCGGATACCGACCCCAGGGTGCGGCCGGATCGAGGTAGCCCCCAGCCCCCGGGTATTGCGGATACGACGGCAGATACCCAGATGGATAGCCCGGCGGTGGCGATCCAGACCTTGCCGGATCGGACCACGACTGATCAGTCACATTTTCAGCATGCCAGATCCACTGGGATACCGACCCAGCCACCGCAACGTGCATCCGGCAACTACCGAACCGAACGCAACAGCCGGTTTCCTCAACCGGACAGTCCAGCGCTGCCGCGCTAACCCATCATCACTAGCCGAGATTCCCCGCCCCTGTTCAACTACGGATTCTTCTAGCTCGGCATCGACCGGTGCCATTGTGTCTGACTCGACGTCAGTGACGACGACCATGTCTCTTCAACCAATTCCTTAACCCCCTCCGCTTTGGACCGGTGTTCCCAATCCTCGGCGTCGGTGTCGGATTCGGCACCGATAGTCGACGCTTCCTCCTCGGTGAATTGCTCAACCTTGTCTTCGACGGGCTCACACTTGGCGCTCTGCATCAGATTCAACAACTTCAGCAGATTCAATTCGTTTCTGCAAACTCTTCGTCGGCAGAAACTGGCACCGCCGTTGTTGTAGCGTAGGTTGAAGCCACAGTCGCGCGCTCAGTCGCTGACTCGGGTTCTGGAATTTCTCTTGCTACATATTCAGCACGACAAAGGTTTTCAGGCTCTTCGCGCCCTTTCGGCGCCAGAATGATATAAACCACTGCCCCGATGAACACGAAAGTCGATGTGAACGAATTGATCCGGATTCCAGCGATGTGTGTGGCCGCGTCGTCACGCAACAGCTCGACGCAGAACCGTCCGATGCAATAGGCGGCGACATAGGTTGCAAACAGTCGGCCGTGGCCCAGTGTGAACCATCGGTCCACGTAGATCAACGCGAAGAATACTAGAACGTTCCAGATCAATTCGTAAAGAAATGTCGGCTGTACGACGAACGCCAATTGTCCAGTCGAAACACCATCGAGTGAATGTGGGTCCATGTATCCCGCGGGATCTCGACGGTAGAAGACCTCCAAGCCCCACGGCATCGTGGTTTCTCGTCCGTAAAGTTCCTGATTGAAATAATTTCCTAACCGGCCGATTGCCTGCGCCAAAATGATCCCCGGAGCTAGCGCGTCACCGAATGCCGGCAACGGAATTCGGTGACGTCGACAACCAAGCCACGCGCCCACGCAGCCGAGAGCCACAGCGCCCCAGATACCCAAACCACCGTCCCAGATTCGCAGAGCCGCGCCGAGCCCGGCACCGTTTTGCCCGAAGTAGGTCCGCCAATCAGTGGCCAGGTGATAGAGTCTGCCACCAACCAATCCGAAAGGTACAGCCCACAGCGCGATGTCATAGGTCACGTCGCGCTCACCGCCTCGAGCCTCCCAGCACCGGCCGCCGACCACTAGCGCAGCGACGATACCGAGGATGATGAGCAGCGCGTACGCTCGAATCGGCAGCGGACCAAGGTGCCAGACCCCACGCGGTGGGCTGGGAAAATATCCAGGCAACATCCTCGTCACATGAACGTCCTTTGGCGCACGCCGGCGGCGAGTTCCTCGGCAAGAGCACGCAATCGAGGCAAACCGTCACCCAGCGCCGACACCAACGCGGAACCAACAATGACACCGTCGGCGTAGCCGCCGATCTGCGCGGCCTGCTCTCGTGATCGCACCCCCAGGCCGACCCCGACCGCAATGTCAGATACTGCCTTCACCCTGGCCACCAGTTCTGGCACAACCTGCGACACCGCGTCACGCGCCCCGGTCACACCCATCACAGACACCGCATAAACAAATCCACGTGATGCCCCGACCGTGGTCACCAACCGGTGCGGCGTCGATGATGGAGCCACTAGAAAAATGCGATCCAACCGATGCTTCTCGGATGCCGCGATCCATTGGCGTGCTTCGTCGGGAATAAGGTCGGGAGTGACCAGACCGTGTCCTCCAGCTGACTCCAGATCCCGCGCAAACGCACAAACCCCATAGCGCAACACAGGATTCCAGTACGTCATCACCACGGCGCGTCCGCCAGCTTGGCTGATCGCCTCGACCGCGGCTAGAGTATCGCGGACTCGTACTCCTCCACGAAGCGCAACCTCGGTGGCCCTCGCGATGGTTGGACCGTCCATACCGGGATCCGAATAAGGAACGCCAACTTCAATGATGTCACAGCCGGATTCGACGAGTTCTATCATCGCGTCCACCGAAGTAGGCACATCAGGGTAACCGGTGGGCAAGTAACCAATCAATGCCGCGCGATTGTCCGCACGACACGAATCGAAAACCGGCCCAAGCCTACTTGTTTCGCTCTGTTCCAGAACCATCATCTGGTACCCAGCAGGCCGAACCACTTAGCAGCTGCCTCGATATCCTTATCGCCGCGACCCGAAAGGTTCACCACTATGACCGCACCCTTGCCTATTTCAGAAGCCAACTTGAGGGCACCGGCTACAGCATGCGCGGACTCGAGGGCCGGTAAAATACCTTCGGTGCGACACAGTAAACGAAACGCCTCTATCGCCTCAGAATCAGTAATGGGCTGGTATTCGGCGCGTCCGGTTTCCCTGAGCCACGCGTGTTCGGGGCCAACCCCCGGATAGTCCAGACCTGCTGCGATTGAATGGGACTCGATGGTCTGACCGTCCTCGTCCTGCAGCAAGTAGGAGAACGTTCCCTGGAACGCTCCGGGCAAGCCGCCGGTCAATGTCGCTGCATGCCTGCCAGTCTCGACGCCATCGCCAGCTGCCTCGAACCCGACCAGCCGTACACCCGGATCATCGAGGAACGCGTGGAAGATCCCGATAGCGTTGGACCCTCCGCCGATGCACGCCGTAACCGCGTCCGGTAGCCTGCCCGCCTGATACTGGATTTGCCGACGTGTCTCGAGACCGATGACGCGCTGTAAGTCACGCACCATAGTCGGAAAAGGATGCGGTCCCGAAGCAGTCCCGAAGCAGTAGTAAGTGTTATCTGCATTAGTAACCCAATCCCGGAACGCGTCGTTGATGGCGTCCTTGAGCGTTCGCGAGCCAGTCTCGACCGATACGACCTCGGCACCCAGCAACCGCATCCGCGCCACGTTGAGTGCCTGCCTAGCAGTGTCAAGGGCACCCATGTAGATCACACAATCCAGGCCGAACAGCGCACACGCCGTCGCTGTGGCCACTCCATGCTGACCGGCACCCGTCTCAGCAATCACTCGCGTCTTGCCCATTCGCTGGGCCAGCAATGTCTGACCAAGGACATTGTTGATCTTGTGAGAACCAGTGTGGTTCAAGTCTTCCCGCTTGAGAAAGATGCGCACCGAGCCAGCGTATTCGCTAAGCCGAGTAGCTTCATATAGCGGCGACGGCCGGCCAGCGTAGTTTGCTTGCAACTTGTCCAGCAGGTCCAGGAAGTCCTGATTAACGCGTTCCTTCTCGTAAGCGGCGGTGACCTCCTCGATCACCGCCATCAGCGCTTCGGGGACGTAGCGACCACCATAACCATCGGGGCCACCAAAATGCCCACCCGAATCGGGGTCGTGGCAAGTGGGTTCGGAGATGGCCACGCTAAAACAGGATAGATTCGGCATCACCGGAACTCAACGGGCAGTCGGCTGATAGCGTTCAATGTTTCACCACTGCATCTTGTCGAATGACTAGCGAGCCGGTTTTGGGCATGACGGGTGGGTACCCGCGGTGACCAGATCGGCAACCGCTGCCCGCGGGTCACCACTTTTCACCAGGCCTTCGCCGACCAACACGGCGTCCGCTCCCGCACCAGCGTAAGCCAACAGATCCGCGGGGCCACGTACACCGGATTCGGCGATCCTGATCACGTTACTCGGCAACCCAGGAGCAATTCGCGAGAAGCAATCCCGGTCCACTTCCAACGTCATTAAATCGCGAGCGTTTACACCTATCACCTTGGCCCCTGCCTTTAGGGCCCGGTCCGCTTCCTGTTCCGTGCGGACTTCAACGAGAGCAATCATACCAAGTGATTCGGTGCGGTCCAGCATAGACATCAACGCCGATTGGTCCAACGCAGCAACGATCAACAACAACATATCGGCACCGTGCGCGCGCGCCTCATGGATCTGATATGGCTGCACCACAAAGTCTTTGCGCAACACCGGTACTGAAACCGCGGCGCGCACTGCATCGAGATCGTCGAGTGAACCGTTAAAGCGACGTTCCTCGGTCAAAACGCTGATGATCCGAGCACCGCCGTCCTCGTAGGCCTGGGCCAGCTTTGCCGGATCAGCGATGGTGGCCAATGAGCCCACCGATGGACTGGCGCGCTTGACCTCGGCGATAACACCAATACCGGGCTCACGTAAAGCGGCCATAGCGTCCAGCGGTGCTGGTGCGGCCGCGGCGGCGGCTTTGATTTCGGACAGGCTGATGCAGGCTTCGCGTGCGGCAACGTCGGCCCGGACTCCCTTTAGAATGGAGTCAAGCACAGTTGCCGGACACATGCGTGTCGTTTCCTTTCCCGCTTGTCACCCACCGACCGGCTACCGAACCGGTACACCCGCCGATTTCGACGACGTTCATGAAGGGTAGCGACCGTCGACACGCGGTCCACCACCGCCCCTCGGTGTCCGGCTCGCGGAGTCGGTCCGTCGGGTCTCGGTCTTCGTCAAGCGCATCCCAGATCATCCGCTCTGACATCTGCGAGATCGCCGTCGCGGCACCGTCGCGCCGCGCGATCGAACGACGTTGCGCTGGAACCACGTATTTCGATGTGCCCTGGCGGGCGGATCCGATGACGGAAGCCGACCGCATCAATAAAACAGCAGCAATGAGGGTGCACCCAGAAGCTGCTACCGCAGCCCCTGCGCCCAGATGGTGCCGTTGGCTACCTACCAGCGACAACAACGAGACGTGCGCCAGGACAGCTCCGCGCACCGTTACATCCGGCAGCACCCACAGGCTGACACCCAAATAGCCGACCAGGAAGCTAGCCACTGCCAGCAGCCCTGCCAACACCCGCAACGGCCAACCGCGCACTGCGATCGCTGCGACAGTCGCGGCCAGCATGAGCAGCGCTAACGGCAGCAGCACCGCCGACCATGACGCTCCGGAAAGAGCCACCTCCTTTGGAGGACCCAACCCGTCGAACGACCGAATAACGACCCACGGCAGCCGGGCCGCCATCCACAATGCGCCAGCAGCAACCACCAGCAACAACTGCGCTATTTGAATCGTCAGCCGGCCGGCCCGGGCGCTCTTGATATCAGGAGCCATCACAGCCTCCCTTGATTGCCCGCCTCGCCCCTGGCCGCCACGCGGCCAGGGGCGAGGGCAACACCGAAGTCCAAAGAGGTCAACGTCTCGGCGGCGGCGATCGCGTTCAACACCGCTCGAGCCTTGTTACTCGCCTCGATGTATTCGTAGGGCCCGTTGGAGTCGGCCACTACCCCACCGCCGGCTTGGACATACGCGATGCCGTCACGCATCAGCGCTGTACGGATTGCTATCGCGAAGTCAGCGTTACCAGCGAAGTCGAGGTAACCGACCACGCCACCATAAAGGCCGCGGCGCGTCTTCTCCACTTCCTCGATTAGCTCCATGGACCGCACCTTCGGGGCACCCGACAGCGTGCCGGCAGGGAAGCAGGCGGTCACCGCGTCCAGGGCGGTGCGGCCTTCACCGAGCAGCCCGGTCACCGTAGACACCATGTGCATTACGTGACTGTAACGTTCAACGTGGCTGTAATCCTCGACACGTACGGTGCCTGGCGTACAGACCCGACCAAGGTCGTTGCGACCGAGATCGACAAGCATTAAGTGCTCTGCTCGTTCCTTCTCGTCGGCGAGCAACTCTTTTTCCAGTAGCTGATCCTCTTCTTCGGTCTGGCCTCGCCAGCGAGTTCCAGCGATCGGATGCGTCGTCACCCGACCGTCCTTGACGGTCACCAACGCCTCCGGGCTGGATCCAACGATCGAAAAGCCAGTTGCTCCATCGCTATTAGGCACATGCAGCAGATACATGTAAGGGCTAGGGTTGGTGACCCGCAGCATGCGATAGACATCGATCGGATCGACATCGGTATCCACCTCGAAGCGCTGCGAGGGCACCACTTGAAAGGCCTCACCGGCCGCGATCTGGTCGACGAGGTGGTCGACGATCGCACCGTATTCCTCGATGGTGCATTGCGCTCGGCGCCGAGGGTCGGGCCGGCTGAACGTGGCAATGGTCGATGGCAGCGGCTGGCCCAGTGCTGCGGTCATTACGTCCAAGCGCGCGATCGCATCGTCGTAGGCCTGATCTACCCGCTCATCGGTACCGTTCCAGTTCACAGCGTTGGCAATCAGGGTGATCGTGCCCTCGTGGTGGTCAACGGCCGCTACATCGGTGGCCAACAGCAGCAGCATATCGGGCAACTGCAAATCATTTAAGGCCAGTTCAGGCAGGCGCTCCAGGCGCCGCACCATGTCGTAGGCGAAGAAGCCCACCATACCACTCGATAGCGGTGGCAACCCGGGCATTGCCGCGGTGGCAAGTAGCTCGAGCGTGGCCTGCAGGACATGCAGGGGGTCACCGCCAGTGGGCGCGTCCTGCGGTACAGTGCCCAGCCACACCGCTTCGCCGTCACGAATTGTCAAAGCCGATGGGGCACCCACGCCAATGAACGACCACTGCGACCAGGATCTGCCGTTCTCGGCCGACTCTAGCAGGAAGGTGCTCGGACGATTGGCGGCGAGCTTCCGGTATGCCGATAGCGGCGTTTCGCTATCGGCCAAGACTTTGCGGGTCACTGGAACCACCCGATGATCGACAGCTAGCTGGCGAAAGTCCTCACGTGACGTGGTGGCGGCGAGGTGGGCGTGCACCGATTCATCCTTCCAGATGGGCTTATCACGTCCGAACGCCCCTAAACTACCGTTCTACATGGCGTGCCGATGTGCAGACGTAAGCGCGGGCGATTGAGTGTGGCAGCCATGAAGACCGATGACACCGCGACTGACTTCGCACTTCCCGATCAAACCGGAACACTGCATAAACTCAGTGCGCTGCTTGCCGGCGGGCCCGTAGTTCCGTTCTTTTATCCGGCGGCGTGACACCTGGCTACACCAAGGAAACGTGCTATTGCCACGACTTGGCGAAAGAATTCGTCGCGGTCGGGGCTGGCAGGGTCGACATAAGCACCGATATTGTTTCAAAAGCAAGTCAAGTCCGCCAACATCCAGAATTCTTTCCCCCCTGTTGTCGGACACCAACAGCAGGGTGGCCACCCAATATTCGGCGTTAAGCGCGGTCTGCTTGACAAGCTAATTCCGGTTAAACGCATAACCTTTGTCGTCGACACCGACCGAAAGTTGCTCAATGTGATCTCTAGCGAATTAAGCATGGACACCCATGCCGACAAGGCGCTAGAGACGCTGCGGGCCAGATCGACCGATTAATTATTCAAACTCGTCGATAGTAACTGCCTTTTTACGGGATGATCGCCAAAAACACGAAAGCGGCAAGCAATACTAGATGCACCTCACCCTGGAGGCGAGTAGCCCGCCCAGGCACCACGGTCAGCACGCTGATTACGACGGTCAGAGCCAACAACACCAACTGGGTCGCGCCCAGGCCGAGTATCAACGGTCCGGTAAGCCAGATGGAAGCCAGCGCGATGGCCGGAATAGTCAGCCCAATGCTGGCCATAGCCGAGCCGTAGGCCAGGTTCAGGCTGGTCTGGATGCGACCCCGACGCGCCGCACGCACCGCCGCAAGTGTTTCTGGTAACAGCACCAGCGTGGCGATCACTACACCAACGAATGGCTGGGGGAAGCCAACTGCTGTCACCAAGTGCTCGATTGCCGACGACTGCAGTTCGGCCAGACCCACCACCGCGATCAGCGCAACAAGCAGCAATGCGAGGCTGATCAGCGCAGACCGTGCGCTGGGCGGATCGGCATGGCTTTCATCCTCTTCGAACAGGCCTTTTTGGCCCTTCTGTGCGACAGGCAAAAAAAAGTCGCGATGCCGGATAGTTTGTGTGAATACAAAAAGCAGATAAAGTCCTAGCGAAGCGACGGCAGCGAAGGCCAGCTGGCCAGGTGAGAACTCATTGCCACGGTGACTAGTAGTGAAAGTGGGCAGCACCAGGCTTAACGTCGCCAACGTGGTGAGCGTGGCCAGCGCGGCCCCGCTGCCGTGGGCGTTAAACAACGTCACACCGTAGCGTCGGGAACCCAGTAGCAGCGAAAAACCCGCAATCCCGTTAGTGGTGATCATTAGTGCGGCGAACGCGGTATCCCTGGCCAGGGTCCATGATTCGTTCTCACCAGAGGCCATGAGCGTGACGATGAGAGCCACCTCGATGACCGTCACCGCTGCAGCGAGCACCAGCGACCCAAACGGCTCACCAACCCGGTGCGCGACAACCTCCGCATGATGGACCGCGGCCAGCACAGCGCCGGTCAGCAACGCCGCCTGTAACGCGGTCACGACTGGACCGATCTCTCTTCCCCAGGTCAATGCCAGCACGGCCAGAGCAAACAGAGGTACCAGTGCGGTCCAGGCTATCCGTTTCAACATCGCCCGCCATTCTCACCAAAGTCATCTGCCGGCTCCCCAGCGGGGCGAACACGGAACCACTATGACCAGCGCCGCTCTACCGCGATTACCTGCCGCTCTCCCGCGATTGCCCTGGAGTGCCGCCCATAGCCCTCAATAGCATGTTCACATGCCGCAAAGCGACGGCCCAACAGACAGAGGACAGGTGTTCACCGGATAGAGCTTCGCAAGACCGCGGTTCGCACCCGGGCCGGTGAAATATGTGTCTGGTGTATCTAGGCGCAGGATTCGAGGCTAACACGCCACGATGCCGTCAAAATCTTGCCCAGCGACCTGAACAGGAACCTCTAATTTAATCAACGCTTCAACCAGGAAGCCGACATGACCGCGAGCGTGTACGATGAGCACATCGTTGGGATCCACGAGCACGGCAAGCACCAGGAACAACTGTGGATCTCAATGGACTTGTGTGGAAGGAACCGATGCCGCAAAATTGTTACGTAGCCAATACTCATCCGGAATGCTGCGAGCAAACGTAGTCGAAGTAATTTCAGTCGTTGGTGAAGCGCTTGATTACACTCATGCACGCGGATTTCTTCATTGTAACGTCACGCCGGCCAACTATGATCGCGCTGGGCGATGCTAGTCGGCTACGGCAGGTACCCTGATCGGCCGATTTCGGTATCGTCCACGAGCTGGTCAAGATTAGCGGCCTAACCGCGACAAACATGTTTTTAGTGGGCAGCATCGCGCCTACTGCGCGTCCGAGCAACTATTTTAGAGTGAAAATCTCGGCACAAGAACTAAACTGAACATACACGCGGTTGCACGGCATCTAACCTACTGACCGAGTCGGCCACGTTCCAGCACTCCAACCCGGCGATGATTATGAGCCAGCACCTGTTGGCACCACCTCCGCTACCCAGTGAGCGGCGACCCGAATGAGCATAACTTGAACGCCGTCACTACCAAAGTGGGCATTACCTAAAGTGCTGGCCCAAAACCCGACACATGTTATCCGACGTGCGCGGACGTCACGTCCGCACTGGCCGGCCAACCGCTAACCACCCCGGCCGGCGAGGTGGACGCCACCGAAAATCATCGTCGAACCGACATCGGTCATCGCGAAGCCTACTGCGGTAGCCGACGAAAAATGCGCGCTAGCCGGCTGGAACCGACGATACTGATTGCGGTGGTGGCCACTGCCACGTAAATTGCGGTGACTGCGGTCGTAGGTAACCGGATGAGCGGCGCCCGCGCCCATCAACAGGCCGTCGGCAACCCTCCGGCTGCGGTGACTCCGCCGAACAGCGACACTGCAACACTCCTCAATCAACGCCGGCGATTAAGTTAACCAGCCAAGTCACCGATCAATCAGATGTACTCAATCCGGTCAGACACCTGACCGTAGACAGAGCAATAACCAAACTCTACAACGGACGCGGCACCCGCTTATGGAGAGAGTATGCCAAAAATTTTGGCGGCTTCAAGCCAGTCAAGTGGACCTAGGACACCACACAAGCCAACGGCTTTACCAGACACCAACTCCATTCTGGCTATCGCCACAGACGAATCATCCTTCTCCTTCCGAGTACCCTCGGCTGTAACGCTTGGAAAAGTATTGAATTTCAAGATTCTTCGACGCTATAGAATACAGCCAGCCGTTTTTCCGACACGAACGGACCCACGCGGCGATAGCCGCGGACAACGGATTGAGATACCGCGCCTTGCTAGAGGCATGGGTGAGGCGCCGACTAGTCCTGAGGGGCTAATAACATTGCGGAATCAAAGCAACTGTGAGCGCCGGTATGGCAGGCTCCACCGACCTGGTCGACCGTCAACAGCACGGTGTCGCCGTCGCAATCCAGGCGCACCGAGTGAACATGCTGCGTGTTGCCGGAGGTCGATCCCTTGATCCACTGCTCGGCCCGGGATCGCGAATAATAATTCGCCTCACGGGTTTCCAGGGTGCGAGCCAGTGCTTGGTCGTCCATCCAAGCGACCATTAGCACGTCTCCGCTGGAGCGCTCCTGTACGACGGCGGTGAATAAACCTTCGGCGTTGCGCTTGAGGCGTACAGCAATGTCTGGGTCGAGTGTCATCGCACCGCGATCCCTGCTGCGGCCATAGCGTCTTTCACCTGCCCGATCGTTAGCTCTCGGAAATGAAAGACACTGGCCGCCAAAACCGCATCAGCACCGGCAGTAACCGCTGGCACGAAGTGTTCGATTGCCCCGGCGCCGCCGCTAGCTATGACCGGCACCGTGACCGCGGCACGAACAGCCCGCAACATCGCCAAGTCGAACCCGGCTTTAGTGCCGTCGGCGTCCATCGAGTTCAGCAGGATTTCTCCCACCCCAAGGTCGGCCCCACGGGCCGCCCACTCAACAGCGTCAATACCGGTGCCGCGGTAACCGCCATGAGTAGTGGCCTCCCACCCGGACGGTGTTCGCGCTGATCCGGTGGGTACCGTGCGCGCGTCGACAGATAACACGATGCATTGAGAACCGAATTGCCCTGCCATGTCGGCCAATAGCTCGGGACGAGCAATTGCTGCGGTGTTGACCGCAACCTTGTCAGCTCCCGCACGCAGCAACACGTCGACGTCAGCGACCGTACGCACCCCACCGCCGACCATCAACGGGATGAACACCTGCTCGGCGGTGCAGCGCACCACCTCCAGCATGGTGGCCCTGCCCGACGACGACGCAGTCACGTCAAGAAAAGCCAGCTCGTCGGCGCCTTCAGCATCGTAGGCGGCAGCCAACTCCACGAGATCACCCGCATCCCGGAGGTTCTTGAAATTGACCCCTTTAACCACACGCCCACAATAGACGTCCAGGCAAGGAATCACTCGTACCGCAAGACCGTTACCCGAGTACATCTTGGTAATCCTCCGGTTCGCTCATGCCGCAAAGGATCTCGAAGATCTGGCTATGCACGCCGGGTGCCGCATTTACCACACACGACGCCGTGGTTGTCCACAATTCACCAGCCAGATCGGTGACAATACCACCAACAGCCTGAACCAACACGACGCCGGCAGCGTGATACCAGACGTAGCAACCGACACTTACTGCCTCACCAAGAATTCCGTTGGCAACATAGGCAAGATCAGTACCGGTGAAGCCATACGTGTGCAACCGCAAACAGGACCTTCTGAGATTTTCCACCACAGCCAACCGACAGCGTCCGGGGACCCAGCCCCGTGAGCCCGTATTGAACGTAACGACACCGAACAGCACCTTGCTACACTCTCGGGTAGCCAGCGATGGTTGTGAAACACCATTTTTCATCATCGACCCACCCGCGACGGCCGTGTAGCACCCGACGATGAACGGCATCCAGGTCAAGCCCGCCACTGAGTCGTCGTAATGCAGCAGAGCTAACAACATAACGGTCATCGGCGATCCCGCCGCATAGTTGCATGTGCCGTCGATCGGGTCCAATACCCACACTCAAGGTGGGTCCAGGTCCGGACCCTCTAACTCCTCGCCGTGCACGCCGATCTCCGTGATTTCTATCGACACAGCGACGCCCCGCCGTTCGATGGCAATGTTGACCTTCGGTAGCAAAATCGTCGCACTTCTTGCCGGCCGCCGGATCGGTGCGATGGCCAGCCAGGAACGAACTCGCAGCATCAAGGATTGCCGACTCCTCGGCCATCAACGCGTACAGATCCATTGTGGGGCTACATCCGCACCACGGCCAGTGCCTGCGGCAAGGTGAACCGTTCGGCATAGAGGGCTTTGCCCACAATAGCACCCTCGATCCCGCGCTCGGTGAATTTAGCGATAGCACGCAAGTCATCCAGACTGGAAACGCCACCGGACGCGATCACCGGGACGTTGGTGCGATCGGAGACACTTGCCAGCAGGTCAAGGTTGGGACCGTCCAACGTACCGTCCTTAGTGACATCGGTAACAATGAACCGTGAACATCCTTGTCTATCAAGATTTTCTAACACATCCCACAGGTCTCCTCCGTCGGTTTCCCAGCCGCGTCCACGCAGCCGATGCTGGCCGTCGACGATCTGGACGTCCAAACCGACGGCGATCTTGTCACCGTGCTCGGCAATCACCTGTGCGCACCAGTGCGGGTTCTCACATGCGGCCGTACCTAGGTTGACCCGTGCACAGCCGGTAGCTAGCGCAGCATTCAAAGAGTCGTCGTCACGAATACCTCCGGATAGCTCGACCTGCACATCAAGCTTGCCCACCATCTCAGAAAGCAGTTCGCGGTTGGAACCGCGACCAAACGCTGCGTCCAGATCCACTAGGTGAATCCAGTCGGCGCCGTCGCGTTGCCAGCACAACGCGGCGTCCAATGCTGAACCGTAATCGTTTTCGCTACCGGCCTTTCCTTGAACCAGGCGCACGGCGCGCCCCTCGACCACGTCGACAGCCGGTAAAAGTATCAGCGACATCAACAGCATCCTTTAAAGTTCCCCAAGCCAATTGCTCAGCAAGGTTGCTCCAGCGTCCCCACTCTTCTCCGGATGGAACTGGGTGGCAACCAGTGGTCCTTCTTCCACCGCGGCCAAAAACGGTACTTGGTGAGTTGCCCATGTCAGCAGCGCCTTGGATGAGCCTTCCCAACGCTGCGCGGCATAAGAATGCACGAAATAGAACCGCACTCCAGCATCTAGGCCCTTGAACAACGCACTTCCAGAAGCGGAATCGACTACGTTCCAGCCCATATGGGGAACCACCGGGGCGTCGAGCCGGGTCACAACGCCCGGCCACTGCCTACAGCCTGTTGTTTCCACACCGAATTCGACACCGCGGGCGAACAAAATCTGCATGCCGACACAGACCCCTAATACCGGCCGTCCCGCGACGATCCGCTCGGCGATGGTCCGTTCACCCGCGATTTTCCGCAGACCTGCCATGCACGCCTCGAACGCGCCGACACCGGGCACCAGCAACCCGTCAGCGGCGGCGCCTGCAGCTGAGTCAGCCGTAACTTCGACCGCGGCACCAACCCGCTGCAGCGCGCGCTGCACCGACCACAAATTACCCGAACCGTAATCCAGAACTACAACCGATTTACTTCTCACAGGACACCTTTGGTGGACGGCACGCCCGAAAACCGAGGGTCGAATTTGACCGCCTCACTTAACGCGCGCGCGACGGCTTTGTATTGCGCTTCAGTGATGTGATGCGGATCGCGCCCGTACAAGACGCGCACATGCAACGCGATACGGGCATTGGCCGCTAGCGACTCGAACACGTGCCGATTGATGACGGTGGAGTAGGGCACCGAACTTCCGGAAATAATGTTGTGCTGCAGGTGATCAGGTTCCCCGGTGTGCACACAATAAGGACGACCTGATACATCGACTACCGCGTGTACCAGGGTCTCGTCCATCGGGATGAAGGCGTCTCCGAACCTGCGGATGCCCTTCTTGTTTCCCAGCGCCTGCCCAAACGCCTGACCCAGCGCAATCGCGGTGTCCTCGATGGTGTGATGGGCTTCGATCTCCACGTCGCCTTTGGTACACACGGTCAGATCAAAACTAGCGTGGCTGCCCAGCGCAGTCAGCATATGGTCATAGAACGAGACACCGGTATCGATGTGAACCTGCCCGGTGCCGTCCAGGTCGAGTTCAACGACGATATCAGATTCGCTGGTGCGGCGTTCAATACGCGCACGACGCGTTGTTTTCCCTACTTCGGTGTTGGTCACGAGGCTCCTAGTGTGGTGGCTGGGGCCAATTCGGTGGCAGCTATCTCGGAGCTGGCTTTAAGGAACGCGTCGTTCTCTTCGGCCAAACCCGTGGTAGCGCGCAGGTAACCGGGAATACCGACATCGCGGATCAGCACACCGGTGTCCAAATAATGCTGCCAAGCGCCAGCCGCGTCGGAGAAGTGTCCGAATAGCACGAAGTTTGCGTCGCTAGGGATTACACGAAATCCCATGTGGACCAAAGATTTTGTCACCCTTTCTCGTTCGGCGATCAACGCCGCGACACTACCTAGGGTATCATCAGCGTGCCGGAGTGCCGCTCGGGCCGCCGCCTGAGTGACCGATGATAGGTGATACGGCAACCGCACCAGCAACATCGCTTCCACCAGCGCAGGCGTCGCGATCAAATATCCAAGCCTGCCGCCGGCGAAGGCAAATGCCTTACTCGTGGTGCGGGTAACAACGATTTTGGTCGGATACTCACCTACCAGCGCCACTGCGCTGGGACGCGAGGAAAATTCGCCATAAGCCTCGTCGACAATCAAGATCCCCGGCACCACGTCGAGTAGCCTCCGTAAATCAGCCAACGAAATACTCTGCCCAGAAGGGTTATTGGGGCTGGCTATAAACACTACATCGGGCTTGCGGTCAGCGACGGCGGTGACAGCGGCCTCGACATCGAGGCTGAAATCGTCAGCACGAACGGTCTCTAGCCACTCGGTGTGAGTGCCGTCAGCGATTATAGGGTGCATCGAATAGGACGGGACAAAGCCGATCGCACTGCGCCCCGGACCACCGAACGCCTGCAGAAGCTGCTGCAGAATCTCGTTGGAGCCATTGGCAGCCCAAATGTTTTCGACACCAAGCCGGATACCGGTCTGCGCGGTGAGGTAGGAGGCCAAGTCCTGACGCAGTGCCACCGCATCGCGATCAGGGTAGCGATGCAAGTCGACTGCCACCTTTTGCACTGACCGCACCACGTCGTCGACCAACGCCTTGGTGGGTGGGTGCGGGTTCTCGTTGGTGTTCAGTAGCACTGGAACCAGCAATTGCATTGCACCATAAGGTGATTTGCCGCGAAGATTATCGCGCAACGGCAGATCGTCGAGTGTGGGCTCAGGTACATTCATCGCGCGAATCTCCGCCGTACCGCCTCCCCATGCGCCGGCAGGTCTTCGGCTTTGGCCAACGTGATAACGTGTCCGGATATGTCTTTGAGAGCCGTCTTGGTGTAGTTGACAACATGGATGCCACGCAGGAAGGTCTGCACTGACAGGCCGCCGGAATGCCGGGCAAAGCCCGCGGTCGGCAATACGTGGTTGGACCCAGCGCAGTAGTCACCGAGGCTGACCGGTGCCCACGGGCCAACGAAAATAGCTCCTGCACAACGTATTCTGCTCGCGACTCGTGAAGCTTCAGCAGTCTGGATCTCCAGATGTTCAGCTGCGTAGAGATTGACAACTTTGACACCAGCCTCCAGATCGTCGACCAAAATGATAGCTGACTGGCGTCCTCCTAGTGCTGCCACCACCCGTTTCCGATGCACCGTGGTCCGCAGCTGGGCAGCCAATTCGGCGTCGGTGGCATCAGCCAGATCCGTACTTGGGGTCACCAATACACTGGCAGCCATTTCGTCATGTTCGGCCTGGCTGATCATGTCGGCAGCCACATGTGCTGGATCTGCGGTATGGTCGGCGAGGATGGCAATCTCGGTCGGACCGGCCTCGCCGTCGATACCCACCCGAGAGCGACATAACCGCTTGGCGGCAGTGACGTAGATATTGCCTGGCCCGGTGATCATGTCGACCGGTGCCAGCTCGCAATCGTCACTATCGGTGCCTCCGTAAGCAAGCAACGCCACTGCCTGTGCCCCGCCGACGGCCCAGACTTCGTCAACTCCCAGTAGCCGTGCCGCGGCCAGAATCGTCGGATGCGGCAGTCCGTGAAACCGGCCACCGGAAGTGAACTGCGGAGGGCTGGCCACCACCAGGGAATCGACACCCGCGGTCTGTGCCGGCACCACGTTCATCACCACGCTGGACGGGTACACCGCATTGCCGCCGGGTACATAAAGGCCCACCCGCTCAACGGGAACCCACCGTTCGGTGACCGTCGCACCCGGGCCGAGCGCGGTAGTGACGTCGGTGCGGCGCTGGTCGGCATGCACAACGCGGGTCCGCTCGATCATCACCTGCAACGCGTCGCGGACATCGGGGTCCAATCCTGCCAGCGCGGCGTCCAGCGCGGCGTCGGGCACCCGGACAGTCGGGGGCCGCACGCCGTCGAATAACGCCCCGAATTCCAAAGCCGCATCGGCCCCGCACTCGGCGACGGCCTGCACGATCGGCCACACCGTAGGCAGCACAGCCTCCACGTCGGCGCCACCGCGCGGCAGCGTGGCCCGCAACTGGGTAGCCGTCAACTCAGCTCCCCGCAGATCAATGCAGGCTAGCAGGAATGGTGGCGTGATGCTCACAACGACCATTGTCCCAGAGCAGCTCGAGTCGATAGCCGGCCGGTACAGTGCCACTAACAAGCCTGCACCGCGTTTGTCTCCACTTGGCTGACATGGCCGCTCAAGGAACGGCCATGTCAGCCAAGGATCACCCCAAATAATCCCCAGGCGTCCCGATGATCTTCCCGCCCTGGCTCGAGCACCTTCAGATCAAATCCATGAACCCGGCGCTCAACACCAATCGCACCTTACCTGCCGAGAACCATCACTCACCATGGTCGCAAATCCGGCATGCCATACCAGAGCATCGTGACCGCCTACTGCGAAGTCAATGTGTTGGCAATCACGCTGGGTCACGGGAAAAACTGACTGGATCAAAAACGTTCTAGCCGCCAACGAAGCCAACGTGCACTTCACCCGCCGCAACATGCATATCACACCAACACCCAGATTATGTCCGCCAGCTCCGACGGCCCAGACATTCAGCAGTTGCCATGGATTGTGCGCGGCAGCTGTGCCGGACCGGGGTCGTCGTCGGCGACATTGCCTGAGCCGGTGCAAGCCTACCCCCTGGCGAAGACAGTCTTGCTCGTCCATCGTTAGCCAAGCTCATGGGGCATCTTCCTATGCAACCACGTGCTCAACGGCCGGCAACAAAGCTCATACCTCGGCAAGCATGTCCAAAATGCGCGGAATGACGGTGCGCGCATCGACGTGCCCAGGAACAAACCGTACCCACGAGTGTACATCAAGAATAACGGCATCATCTAACACGGGTTGGTAGTAGATCCCGCTATCAGTACAGATGCCGTCCGCCACGTCGCGCGTAACGTCGCGAAATCTGCGGCAATATACAAGGTAGCGGGGTGCCGATCCCAAGACTTGCCCAACTTTACCCGATCGTGTGACATAACTCCGAATTTCTCGGCGGCTGCTAGCCACTGCTGGTCGGTGTCGACATAGTCGACGTGCACCCCAAACGCTGCCTCATAACAACCCGATCAACAGCCGAGTAACCGCCAGGACACAGCGATCGACCCGTTCGGTGCTGGCCAACTCCGCTGCGAGTGGCCCCACAGCTCGCCAACCGTCGAGCATGCTGTGCGACAGCAAAGCAATGGCAGCTAGATAAAGTAAAGGTGTTCTGACATCGGAATTCAGCATCGCCGTCGGCTGTACGGCACGAGCACCAGAGCCGACATAAAGCCGCCGTAATCCAGGCCGGCAATCGAGGCCAGCCATCAACGGCATCAAACCGCATGAACCCGTCAAGCCGCGGCAACATTTGCGGCAGGTTTCGCAGCCTGGTCTAAAAAGGCCCTACCACGTGGTTGCCAACTTGGCCTGAGTGGCGTCAAAAATCGTGCGGTTCCCGGGCTCTGCTGTCTTGTGTCTGTGGCGGTGAGTTGTTCGGTTGGTTTCATAGGTGGTGGGTGAAATGGCTGTTTTTGCGTTTTATGACTGGCCGATATGTTCGGTAGTCGTGGGGGGCAGCCCGGAATCCTGTTGACGTGTTTTGCTGTGTTGCGGGGTTTTTGTTGGTGGGTGGCTGACTGCCTGCTTTCGATGAGGCTTCGTGTGCTTTGCCGCAGTGGACACGATTAGCGCGGCGCACGTAAGCATGTCGGTGGTGGATGCTGCTTGGTCTACATGTTGATGATGCCAGGGGCTGGGCACCTGGGCTGTGCTGAAGGCGATATCGATGCAGGCGTGAGTGTGAGGATAGTTGTTAGCGCCGCGGGGTAGGGGCGTTTTAGTGTGCATGTCATGGCCTTGAGGTGTCGGCGTGGTCAATGTGGCCGCACCTGAACAGGCACGTCCCCGTGCACGGTATAACTATTCGCACCTGATGTTATCCCTTGCACCATTTCTGCCGCTGGTATCGGTGTCGGCGGCTTGTTGACCGGCCCTCAGCCAGCAAGCAGGCATGCCGCCGGGTGCAGCAGTATCGTGTTAGTGAACAGTGCATCGATGATCCGGCCGTCGGCGGCACATACGGCAACCTTCTAGCGCAGATCAACCACCCACACCCCACCAGCCCACCACAACACCACCACCCTAAGACCGGGAAATCCCCGCACTGAGCACGCGGACCGCGCTGATCAGCCCATCGATCAGGTTCCCTTGCTCGAAGGCCGAAGAAGCCGCGGCAACACCCAGTGGTGCTGCCGACTCGGCGCCACGACCCCGGACCTGCGAGCCGTAAACCACCTCGATGGCGCACTGGTTCGGTGAAACGGCGACTAGCACCGCGTCGTCCGGCGTCGGCACCTGGGCTAGGATTTCGCGAGCTAGTGCTGCTGTATCATTGCCCAGGTCACCGAGGTAAACAGCGAACCGGGCGTGAGATGCCCGAGAGCTGTATGTTAGCGCGTCGTCCAGGGCGACGAGGTCTTTGATTGGAAATGGGTAGTGCACTGACCGGTCCCCGGGCTCGGTAACCCCGGAGACCCGTCCGCTGGTGGTGATCACCCACCCCTTGGGTAGCTCAGTTACAACATCACCACGTACCACTGGCGCCACCTCCGACTGTGAACTCTGATGCCCCATAGCCCCCGTGCCCGTCACTGACAACTTCGTCGATGGCAGCCCATAGGATGGGCGGATGCGTCCACCTCTCGCCCAATCTATAGGTCGCGGGATAGGGCCCTTTACGGGACAGGATGGGCACTGCCAGCATGACCACCAGCAACAATGGGATACCAACGAAACAAAGATGGATTTGCAGCATGCTCACGAAGCAAACCTATCCCACCACTAGCGCGACCGGCGCATGTGAAAGCAAATTTTAGACCCAGCCCGGCGGCAATGTGAGCCCGAGCGGTACTTACTTACGTGCGGAAGCCGCTGGCCCCTTCGGAAGCAGATTTGGCCAGCACGGTGAGTGTAAACTCAACACGTTTAAGGTCGCACGCGCGCCACCTAGAGCTAAGACGGACCACTGCGGATGCCGGGAAATCCAGCTTAAGCGGCGCCCCCACCAAGATATCGAGCCCACGCCGGATCCAGTTCTTTGACCGTCGACAATAGCCGCCAGTGTTGACCTGTCGGCAGCACCGGCGTCCGGCGCAGTACCCAGCCAAGTTCGGTAAGCAGCTTGTCACCCTTGCGGTGGTTACATGTCGAACAACACGCAACACAGTTCTCCCAGGAGTGGTCACCACCGCGGCTACGTGGCACCACGTGATCGACGGTATCGGCCTTGGCTCCGCAATAGGCACAGCAAAAGCGGTCCCGATGCATTAGCGCAGCGCGGGTCATCGGGACACGGGCTCGATACGGAACCCGAACATAGGACCGCAGTTGGATCACCGACGGCACCGTGATCGACCTGGTTGCCGAATGGACGACCGGCCCGGCCGGATCCACGTGCACGACGTCGGCCTTGCCGCAGATCACCATAATGATCGCCCGCCGCGTCGGCAATGCGGTGAGCGGCTCGTAGGTGGAATTCAGCAGCAACACCCGCCGGCGATTCCAAATTGATCCGCTCTCATAGCAGGTGGACGGGTGGATATCAACATTGTGCAGGGATGAGGGGTTAGCAGCCCTGATCAGGTTTGCCGCGGCCCCGGAACTGCGATGGCTGCGGCGATTCTTGCGCTGCACCATTAAATCTAAGTCCTCCGCGAAACAGTCCACCATGATTCGCCGCTGACCGCACACCAATCGCTGAGTGTATGCCATGTCGATCTGGTGAACACCAGGAACCACCTATTGGCTTAAGCCCACCTCCGGTTATCACCCAGGCGATACACCACAATGGAAGAGATGGATCAGGTGCAGCAATCTTTCTACGACGCTATCGGCGGGGCCGAGACCTTCAAAGCGATTGTGTCACGCTTTTATGCGCAGGTTCCTGAAGATGAGATACTGCGTGAGTTGTATCCCGCAGACGACCTGGCCGGCGCCGAAGAACGATTGCGCATGTTCCTCGAGCAATACTGGGGTGGTCCGCGAACATACTCCAGTCAACGCGGCCATCCGCGGTTGCGTATGCGTCACGCTCCTTTCCGGATCACTGCCATCGAGCGCGACGCTTGGCTGCGGTGCATGCACACCGCCGTCGCCTCCATCGACTCGCATACCCTCGACAACGAGCATCGACGGGAGTTGCTCGACTATTTGGAGATGGCCGCACACTCCCTCGTGAACTCCGCGTCTTGATGTCGGGCCACGAGACCCAGCCGTGGTGGTCGACCGCGGTGTTCTACCAGTTCTATCCGCAGTCGTTCGCTGACAGCAACGGCTACGGGGTGGGCAGCCTGGACGGTTTCACAACCCGGCAGAGGCACCTGGAATTGCTCGGTATCAAAGCGATTTGGACCCACTCCGTCACTGTCTCACCAATAGCCGACCATAGTTACGACGTCGCCGATCCTCGTGACATCGACCCGTTGTTCGGCAGGCCGGCCTGGAAACGGGTGGACGAACCGGACAGCACCCCCGGCCAGGTGGTATCTGCACCTCTTCGACACCGAGCAGCCCGATTTGAACTGGGACCACCTGAGATGTCTTCGACGACTTCGAGAAAACGCTGCGCTTCTGGCTGGGACACGGCGTGGATGGCTTCCACATCGATGTGGCCGCACGGGATGGCCAAGCCGCCCGGCCTGCCGAACTCACAGGTAAACGAGACCAGGGGTGTTGCACCATACCGACGACAACCGGCGCTTCAACCACCCAAGTGTGCAAGCGATTAACCGCGATATTGGCACGGTCGTCCACGACTATCCTGGCGCGGCGATCATCGGCGAAGTATTAAGTCACCGACAATGCCCGGTGGACCGAATTACCTGCGGTCTGACGAACTACACCTCAGCTTCAATTTCCTCCTGGCGCAGATCATCAACTTCGACGCTGCCGCCATTCACGACGCGGTGCAGAACTCACGTACGGCCACGTAGATCGAAAACGCGATCCCAACCTGGACACTGGCCATCATGACGTAGGTCGGGACGTCACCCGCTATGGGGGCGGCAATAACGGACTGCTCCGAGCGCGGGTCATGGCGATGGTGATGCTTGTCCTACCGAGCGCGGTGTTCATCTATAATGATCAGAAACTGGAGTTGCCCGACGTGGACCTGCATGACGCGGCATTGCAGGACCCGACCTGGGAACGCTCAGGACATACCGACCTTGGCCGCGCCCGGTATTGGGTTCCAATTCCCTGGTAAGGTGTTGCTCCGCATATCGGTTTATCCCCGTCTGTTTGACACCTGGCTGCCAATGCCTACGGCTTGGGTGACGCTGACCTTAGAAAAATAGCGCACCGGACGCCAACTCAACGTTGTCGTTCTTTAGCCAAACGTTGAAATCACACAAGGAGTGAGCCGAATTTGATGGTAGCAAGATAGAGCGGCTGACCGCGCTACGCGATTCGCGGATATTCCGGCCGGTGCGGCGGCAGACTAGTATACACATTTAACGCCAGCGACCGTACGCTGGCGCTGCCAGCAGGAGAATGCATACTTGCCAACACACCACTGATGGGTGACCAATTACTGCCAGATACCGCAGCCTGGTTAGTTTCAGCATACTAACGCAGTGCCTATAGCCGGATGGCCACGATGTCGACCGCATCCGGTGACTGCGGCAGAAAAACCATTGCGAGCGATCAAAGCGAACACACAGCGCATAGATGGCCCCCACACTGACGTCTCTAGAACTGACCTGAATGACCTCCCCTGACCAAGCAGGAAAACCGGCGAACCACGGTAACTGCTGTGCTCCTTAGCGAGCCGCGCGCCACACTACGCCAAATCCAGCATCACCAGGGCCGGTACGTCATGGATGTTGGCGAAGCCAGATTCTGGAGACAACACACCTCGCCAGGCTGAGTCCATCGAGAAAACCAGACTAATATAGCACGAGGCATCCATCGCGGACAGGCTGCACACTCATGCGTTTGCGCCGAAAAACAAATCGCTGGTCTGCACATTGGCAAACTACCACTAGGCGCGGCTAGCAAGTCGAAACCGGTTGCCATCCATACCGTCCGCAATCCGGCACAGTGTACCCGAAGTTTGATAACCGCAGCCTGGTCGAGCCGCACCACACGATCGACGAACGTGGCCAGATCCACTCGATGGGCGGCCCTAATGTCTGGGCCCAACCACAGTCCCCACTCAGTTATCGTTGCCACTGTTGCAGATACCCAATACTCCCGACGATGCGGCAAGAGTCACACCAACCGCTGCTCGTCGATGTGAATACGCAGCCAGCTGCGACTCGAACAATAACAACAGGTTTGGACTCGGGATCAGCATTGACCGAACGCACCTCGTAACCGAGTGGTGAAGTCCATCGCCCGCAACCGCTACACTCATATCGTCACCTGTAATGGTGAATCGGTCCAGTCGCAGCTGACGCTTGTGTATAGTGACCCGGACATCAGCGAACCAGTTAAAGTGATGTCGACGCCAAAACGCTTGTGCGAAAAGAAACACGCGCCTCTTCGATAATCGTGACCATAGTCGCGTAGTTGATGTAATGATACATGTCGATGTCCGATCACCGGACCAGCACGGCCACAACGAACCCCGCACTCACCCCGACGACCCACGTCCACTGGTGCGGGTCATGCGGCGGATCTGACGTGCCGCAACCGACAACGTCGCGAGATCCTTCTCACCGCTAGCGTGGATCTCGGCAAGCATTAAACGTGCCCTTTCCACCCGGGAAGCGCTGATGTGCTCCCACTCGGCGATCTTCTCTTCACCGCTTTCATCAGGCTCTCCAACGGCAAGCACATCGAAACACAACGATCGCAGGGAAGCATAGATGTCGTCACGAATCGCCAAACGCGCCAAAGAATGCCAGCGGTCATTTTGGGGTAGTTTGGACACCGCCGTGAGCAATCCATCGGTGCCCAGCCGGTCCATCAGGGAGAAATAAGTGTCTGCGACCTCGGCCGGGTCGAGCTCGGTGATGTCGGCGATGTCAATGATGTCAAGCAGACTGTAGCGATATAGCCCAACCGCAACCCGGTAGGCCAAGTCTTCGGGAGCACCCTGCGACACGAATTCTGTGGCTTGCTGTTCGACGATGGCCTGGTCGTCACCGCGCAACCACTCTGACATCCGCGGCGTTAGCGCCTTAACCTTCGCGGCAAATCGGTTGATCTCGGCGCCGACGGCTAACGGTTGCGGACGATAGTTAAGTAGCCATCGTCCGGCGCGGTCGATCAGCCGACGGGTATCCAACGTCATTCGATCCGACAGCACGACCGACAAATTTGCCGCACGAATACGCCGCAATACATCACCCACACCAAAGATGGCGTCGGTGGCGACATAGGTACGTATCGCATCAATCGGCCCGACCCCGATATCCTCGGCGATCCGGAAAGCGTAGCTGATGCCGGCGGTGTCTACCAGATCGTTGATCAGCATGGTGGTGACGATTTCTCGGCGCAGCTGGTGCGAGCGGATTTCCGGGGTGAAACGCTCGCGCAGCGGCTTGGGGAAGTATCGTGGCAACCTCGACACGAAGACATCCTGGTCCGGCAGTTCGGTGGCCAACATCTGCTCTTTAAGTGCCAGCTTGACGTGTGCCATCAGCGTCGAGAGCTCGGGCGAGGTAAGGCCGATGCCGGCCTCGGACCGCCTTTGAATCTCCTTCTCTGAAGGCAGCGCTTCCAATTCGCGGTTGACTCCGCGTTCGTCCACCAGGTATTTGATCTGCATCGCGTGCACTGAGAGCATGTTGGCTGCGTTGGCGCGACTGGTGCCGATCAAGTCATTCTGGTCCTCGTTGTCGGTAAGTACCAAACGTGCGACTTCGTCGGTCATCGACTCCAACAGGTGTTTACGCTCCTCGACTTTCACCTTGCCAGCGGTGACCAGTGAGTCGATCAGGATCTTGATGTTAACCTCATGGTCGGAACAGTCCACGCCGGCAGAGTTGTCCATCGCGTCGGTATTGATCCGTCCACCGGACAGATCGAACTCGACGCGGCCCAACGCGGTAACCCCGAGGTTTCCACCTTCGCCGATAACCTTGGCGCGTACCTGATTTGCGTTGACTCGCACCGGATCGTTCGCGCGATCGCCGACGTCGGCAACGGACTCAGTTTCAGCCTTGATGTAGGTGCCAATGCCGCCGTTAAACAGCAAATCCACCGGTGCTTGCAGAATTGCCCGGATCAAGTTGGGCGGTGCCATTTCGGTTACTTCGCCATCGATGCCCAGGGCAGTGCGGACCTGCGGACTGGTCGGGATGGCTTTCTGCTCGCGACTATACACACCGCCACCCTCGCTGATCAACGACTTGTTGTAGTCGTCCCAGCTGGATCGCGGCAGATCAAACATCCGCTGCCGTTCAGCCCAGGAAACCGCGGCATCAGGGTCCGGGTCAAGGAAAACATGCCGATGATCGAAAGCAGCGATCAGCCTGATGTGCTTGCTAAGCAGCATGCCGTTACCGAACACGTCGCCGCTCATATCGCCGATACCCACAACGGTGAAGTCCTCATTTTGAGTGTCCACCCCCATCTCCCGGAAGTGTCGTTTGACGGCTTCCCACGCGCCTTTGGCAGTAATGCCCATGGCCTTGTGGTCATAGCCCACCGATCCACCGGAGGCGAAGGCGTCGCCCAGCCAGAATCCGTAGGACTTGGCGACATCGTTGGCGATGTCGGAAAACGTGGCAGTGCCTTTGTCCGCGGCCACCACCAAGTAGGCGTCGTCGCTGTCACGTCGCACCACCTGGGGCGGCGCGTTAACTTTTCCGGTCGCGTGGTCGACGTTGTCAGTAATGTCGAGCAGACCAGAAATAAACAGCTGGTAGCAGGCGATACCTTCGGCTCTCATAGCGTCGCGGTCGGCAGCGGCGTCGCCGGTGGGCAGGGGCGGCCGCTTGAGCACGAACCCGCCCTTGGCGCCGACCGGCACGATAACGGCGTTCTTGACCGCCTGTGCCTTAACCAGACCCAGAATTTCTGTGCGGAAATCATCCAGTCGGTCGGACCAACGCAGCCCACCACGCGCCACCGCACCGAACCTCAGGTGCACGCCCTCGACACGAGGCGAATACACGAAGATCTCGAACTTGGGCCGCGGCAGCGGCAACTCGTTGATCAGCTGTGCATCGAGTTTGAGGACAAGTACACCTTTGCTGCGAGCAGAAAATTTTTGTGTCACAAAGTAATTGGTTCTTAGGGTGGCCTGAACCAGAGATGCAAAGGCACGAAGAATGCGGTCGGTGTCCAAACTCACCAAGGCATCGATGTCCGCAGCGACAGCTGCAGCGGCCGCTTGCGCATCACAGTTCGTTGACGAACTCAACGGGCTGGGATCGAATAGCGCTTCGAACAATGCGACCAGTGATCGAGCGGTGGAAGGGTGCTCATTGAGCACCGATTCGATGTAGGACTGACTATAGTTGAAACCCGCCTGCCGTAAGTACTTCGCGTAAGCACGCAGTAGCACGACCTGCTGCCAGGTCAGCCTTGCACGCATCACTAACTCGTTGAACCGGTCGATCTCGACGCGGCCCTGCCAGATGGCGGTAACTGCATCGGAGAATCGTTTTGCGGTAAGCTCCCGCTCATTCGCTGTCGACGCCAGCGGAATTGTCGGATGCGGCGAGATCTTGAACTGATAGATCCATACCGGCAAGCCATCGGTTCGGGCGACGGTAAACGGTCGCTCCTCAAGCACAACAACGCCCATGCTTTGCAGCATGGGGAGCAGCTGGCTCAGGGAGGCACTGCGCCCACCCAAGAACCAAGTCAGCTGGGCGAACCCATCCGCTTTCCGCTCGAAGAACACCAACTTAACTGAATCATCGGCCAACTCTTTGATGATGGCTATGTGGTCAATCGCATCGGCCGGAGTGACAGCTTGTTTGTAGGTTTCGGAGAAGGTCGCCGCGTAATGCTCGGCTTCAGCATACGAGACGGAACCCTCAGAGAATGAAGCCGCGGCTGCGATTAGCCGGTCAGACCATGTCCGTGCAGCTTCACTCAACATCGCCTGGATCCGGATCCGATTGCCTTCCGAGACGTCGACTGAGCCCGTCGCAGCACCTTCGGACAGACGGACCATAAAATGCATTAACGCCCAAGGTGATTCACTAACTCGTGCAGTAAATTCCACTTGCGTACCACCGAACTCGCGAACGAGGATATCCTCGATTTGCAACCGCACACCTGTGGTGTAGCGATCGCGAGGTACATAAACCAAGCAGGAGACGAAGTACTGCAGCCGATCAGCGCGCAGGAACAACAACGCACGCCGCCCAGATCCTAGATCTACCACCTCTTTGGCCATCGTGAAAAGCCGTTCAGCGCTCAGCGTGAAAAGCTCCGAACGCGGGACGGTCTGGATGACGTCAAGTAATAGCTGGCCCGGATAAATGGGGTCGCTGTTGGCCATCGCAAGCGCCGCACGAACCCGGTGTGAGATCGACGGAATCTCCAGTACATCTGCGTTCATAGCAGCAACCGTGAAAAGCCCGACGAAGCGGTGTTCAATAATACCTCCGTCCCCACCATCGTCGTATTCACGGACCGCGATGGCATACGGGTACGCCCCGTAGCGCAGATAGTTGCCGACAGCAGCTTGCGCTAGGACAAGCAATTCGTTATCGTCGGTCAGCCGGGGCCGGGAGCCTGTGCGTGCACGCAGCACGCCGAGACCGGTTGACCTGTCGCAGGAGACCAGACCATAATGCACCCGGCAGCGCTGGTAACCCAAAAGCAGAAAATTCCCGTTACCCAGCCAGTGCAACAACGCCGCGACATCATCGCGGTCAGAAGCCGAAAAGTGGCCTTCTTTGTTCGTTTTGACGTCTGCGGCCAGACCGCTCAAGGTGGCGTTCAATGCTGCTGCGTCAGCGGCAACCCGCTGAACGTCAACCAGGGTCCGGGGCAGCAGCTGTTCAACCTCGGCTAGGGATTTACTATCGACAGCAGGCAAGAGCTGGATATATATCCAGACCTCACCGACCCAAGTCCCTTCGATGGAGTGCGACGTACTAGAAGCTCGAGGTTCGACGCCGAGCAACTCCCCCGTCGGGCTGCGAAGCACCATGAACACTGGGGTCATCATGGCCGTGTATGTAACCCCGAGCCGGTGCAGAAGCACGGTAATAGAATCCATCACCATGCCGCCATGGTCGGTGACGATCTGCAGCGCGGGCCCGAACCCTGCGGGGTCATCTGCCGGATAGACGCGGACACAGTTCCTACCGTTCGGTCGGCACTGACCTAGACGATAGTGTGCGCTGAGCATGGCCGGCGTCACCAAGGCGTTAGGATTGACTCGACTGGTTTCGGGGGCTTCGCGTACGTCGCCGTGCGAACCGCGATAGCTGTCGATGTACGCCTTCGAGATCCAGTCGGGTACGTCCGCACCCTGCGTGAATGTGGTACACAGCTCGGCAACATGCGTAGCTCCGGGATCGATGGTCATGCCGTTTGCTCCCAACCCACTCTGAACCCCCGGGATACCAACGCTAGTGAAGCTGACATTAGTCGCGCGTCAACTTACGGTGAGTCACCCTGTGCGGACGCGCAGCTTCAGCACCGAGCCGTTCCACCTTGTTTTCCTCATAGGCACCGAAGTTTCCCTCGAACCAGAACCACTTCCCCTCGTCGTCGCCTTCCCATGCCAAGATGTGCGTGCACGTGCGATCGAGGAACCAGCGATCGTGCGAAATCACCACCGCACAACCGGGGAAATTCACCAACGCGTTCTCCAGCGAACCCAAGGTCTCGACATCGAGGTCGTTGGTCGGCTCATCAAGCAGGATGAGATTGCCGCCCTGCTTAAGCGTCAGCGCAAGGTTCAGCCGGTTTCGCTCACCACCGGAGAGCACCCCGGCCAGCTTCTGTTGATCGGGACCCTTGAATCCGAACGCCGAAACATAGGCCCGCGACGAGACCTCGGTTTGGCCGACCTGAATGTGGTCCAACCCATCTGAGACCACTTCCCACACGATCTTCTTCGGATCGATACCCGCGCGGGTCTGATCCACGTAGCTCAGCTTGACGGTTTCGCCAATCTTGACAGCACCGCCGTCCGGCTGCTCGAGCCCCACGATGGTTTTAAAAAGTGTGGTCTTGCCAACCCCGTTGGGGCCGATGATGCCGACAATGCCGTTACGGGGCAACGTGAAGGATAAGTCCTTGATTAGGGTGCGTCCGCCGTAACCTTTGTCGAGGTGTTCGACCTCGACCACCATGTTGCCCAGGCGTGGTCCGACTGGGATTTGAATTTCTTCGAAATCGAATTTACGATTCTTTTCAGCTTCGGCAGCCATTTCCTCGTAGCGCTGCAAACGCGCCTTGCTTTTGGCTTGACGTGCTTTAGCTCCGGACCTCACCCAGGCCAGCTCGTCAGTCAATCGCTTCTGTAGCTTGGCGTCCTTGCGACCCTGTGTAGTCAGTCGCTCAGCCTTTTTCTCAAGGTAAGTAGAGTAGTTACCTTCATAGGGATATGCGCGGCCACGGTCCAGTTCCAGGATCCATTCGGCAACGTTGTCCAGGAAGTAGCGGTCGTGGGTGACCGCCAAAACCGCACCAGCGTAACCAGCAAGATGCTGTTCGAGCCACTGCACGCTTTCGGCGTCTAGATGGTTGGTCGGCTCGTCGAGCAGCAACAAGTCAGGTTTGGACAGCAATAGCTTGCACAGCGCCACACGACGCCGCTCACCACCGGACAGGTTTGTCACCGGTTCGTCGGGCGGTGGGCAGCGCAGCACGTCCATGGCCTGCTCCAGTTGCGAGTCAAGGTCCCACGCGTCGGCGTGGTCCAGTTCCTCTTGCAGCCGGCCCATCTCTTCCATTAACTCGCTGGAGGAGTCGGTGGCCATCAATTCGGCGACCTCACTGAAGCGGTCAAGCTTGATCTTGATGTCGCCCAAGCCCTCTTCCACATTGCCACGAACCGTCTTCTCCTCGTTCAACGGCGGTTCCTGTTGCAGAATGCCGACACTAGCGCCGGTAGCCAGGAACGCGTCACCGTTGTTCGGCTTGTCCATACCGGCCATGATCCGCAAGACGCTCGACTTACCGGCACCATTCGGGCCGACGACACCGATCTTGGCTCCAGGGAAGAAGTTCAGCGTAACGTCGTCAAGGATTACCTTGTCGCCGTGCGCCTTACGAACCTTTTTCATCGTGTAGATGAACTCAGCCATGCCCCCGTATTGCCTTTCTAGTCTGCAAAGTTACTAGCGCCCATCCTAGGCATCGCGCCACAGCCGCAATTCGACTCCTAAACCAACATCGGTGACATGGGTAATGCGTCGAGCCCAGTAGCGGCGACCAGCCGGACCTGGAGGCTGGATTCCCGTCAGGAGCTCGGGTAACAGCATCGGCGGCTGTGGGAATCGAATCCACGTCCGGACCGGTTTTTATCCAGGCTTCTCGATGCGTACAATCACCCGCGACAAATCCGGGCCGACCGGAGGAGTTGCCCGCATCTCCAACGACGAACGATAAGCCGTGCCGGTCCCGTACTCGCTGGTATAGACGTGACCCACCACGATCACCGATGCGACGACGAGAACTGCTGACCACCCGACACTTGACCACCTCCTGATCGCCCACCTTGCAGCGTTGCAGGTCGTTGACGATGTAACCGACTACAGTTAACGGCGTTCCGAACACTGACGCATTCCCTTCGTTGCTTGCTCTGTTGTCGTCTTTGAGTCGTGACGTGTTGGCCCCTTTCCAATGACCATTCAGCTTCCAATGACCATTCAGCGCGGAACTACCGACAAATTAGGAACAACACGAGCCCACCCCCGCTGACCCCGTGCAAAGAACCGTGACTGGGGATCAGTCCGCGAGTGACGAGCGATCCCGACGGTTGGCGATGAGTCGCCGTACGACCTTATTAACGCTGCGACACCAGTCAGTTAAGGACACACCCGAGCTTGCCAGCAAAGCGAGCAACCGTCAGCTACCCTGGGTATGGACCGATAGCTTGGCCACTGAACGGTACAAGCGTCACTAACGCGATTTGAACTCACGGACGATGAACCGGCTGCGCGCGATTTGTTCGACGTAGTCGAAATCTCGCCGAATATCCCGCAACTCCCGCCGGAAAACCATCCGACGTTCAGCGAGATCCGGAGCTGGCGCTATCAGATTCTGATCGACAACAACCTGGTAAGCGGTGGCGAATAGTAGCGTAGACACCGATTCACCGCTACGGACCCGACCCTGTGCCACGTACTGGCGTCCGACACCAAGTGCCAATTCAGTCAGTTCCTTTTGGCCAACATCCGCCGGAGCATCGCGCAACACATCAGCGACAATATCGTACGCTTCAAAAAATACCCGCAACATCGCATCTGAGATCAACGGTCGCTTAGTAAGCAGCATCGCGTCGATATCATCACCATCACCGGAAACACGATCCTCCCAATTCTGGTGCCACGCTATCTCTTCGGCGATATTGGCACGAAAAGCAGCCGAATCCGCGAAATAAAAATCGAACTTCAAGAGATCACGCAGCCTCATCGCCTGCGCCCAGAAAACCTTCATACGGTCGCCTTCGACATGCCTGGCATGCGCCAACGCGAGTTCGACTATCGAGGTCTCCAGGAAGGCGTGTATCACCGAGTTCCGGTAGAATGCCGCAGCATGTTCATTACCGGGGGTAATATACCACACCGGTTCCCGACCGCTGTCAACCCGAGTGATCGGGTGCCCGCTGGACAATGCGTCGACCGCAGCACGCACGCCTTCACGCGAACGCAGCCGCAACGCACTCTTCGACACAGGAGTTTGCTTGCGTTCCAGGTAATCCAGTGATTCTTGCAACGTGTGATGCAGTTGATCAAGCGTCAAGGCCACTCCACGAGTGGTCAATAGCAGCGCGGAAACCAACGCTGTCGCCGTCACTGGCGTCGCACACAGAATCCGCCATGCAACTTCGAACGACATCTTTTGGAGCGCAAGCCGTTTAGCGTCTTGATCTTGAACCAATGCACCGTGAGGCGCACCGAGATACTGCCGCATCGAGACCGCTTCCGGGAAACGGACGTAGATCTTACCGTAGTTACGTTCACCTTGCGCCTTGATAAAACTATACAGCCAAGCGACACCTTCGGGCGTCTTTTCGCCGCCACGAGCATAGGCAGCGTACTCGGCGGTTTCGTGCAACTGATCGAAACTGATCGACACCGGCTGCAACAGGATGTCTTCACTCCGGCCGTCCAGGTACGCATCGGCCACGTAGGTGAGCAGACCGAGCTTGGGTGGCAGCATCTTGCCAGTACGCGAACGAGTGCCCTCAATGGACCAGCTCAGGTTGAAACGCTTCTCCACGATGTAGCCGACGTATTCGCGCAAGACATACTTGTAGAGCGGATTGTCGCCGATGTTACGGCGGATGAAAATGACGCCGGAGCGGCGCAACAGTGGCCCCATTAACCCGAACGACAGGTTGATGCCGGCGAACACATGCACCGGTGGTAGCCGATTCTCCTGCATCGCCACCGGCACCACCGCACCGTCAATGTAGGACCGGTGCGAGAACAGCAGCACCGCTGGATGAGCTTCCAACGCCGCGCGCATCGCCGCGACTTGATACTCGTCGTAGTCGATCTCAGGTTCGAAGCCGCGGCTGAGCATCCTGCCGAGCACGGAAACGAGGTCAACCGACGCCCTGCTCCACCCGGTGGCGAGTTCGTCAAGCATCTTCCCAGCTTCTTCCACGGTTGCGCCCGAGATCTTTTCCAGTCCAGCACGAAACCGCGTTGACGCCAAGATTTCTGGCTTCACCAGCCGCGGAGACTTGTACTGTGGTCCGAGGATTCGAGACTCGGCACGTTCCATCGCCAAGATGGCGCGGCGAGTAACGAACTGAGCGAAATCGCACTCGTTTTCTCCAACGGTGGTATCGCGCCAGTATTGGCGGAGCTCGGACACTTTAGCAGAGTCGCCAGCAATCACCAGGGCACGCCGGGCGTCGGTTTTTAAGATGTGGCGCTGCTGGCGCCGGTTGGGGTGGTAAGGATCCCGGCCGGGCAACAATCCAGCCAGCTTGGCCAACTTACTGCGCTCCGCAGGCGGCATCCAGAAAACACGCACCGGCACGACCGACCGGTCTTCGTCGGATTCGAGCTGTTCAACAAGTGCTGTCAGCGCCGCGGGCGCTAAGTTGCGCGAAGGAAGCTTCAATACGTCGAACTTGATGTCCGGGTTGCGGTTACGCTGCTGGCATAGCCAATCCATGACCAGCTCAATTTCCGCCGGAGTGTCCATAGACGCTAGCACCAGCGTGTCTTCACCGGTAAGGACTGAGCTGATTTCTACATCCGGTTCAGTCACGACCGCTCTCTGGGCTGTTTCACGACGAGGTCTTGGGAAACGACCTTAGGTACTTTCGGGTTCTCTTTGTCCGATATCCTCGTGGGGGGCGTCAACATGCTTTTGGTAACAGCTGTGTTAGCAGTCTTAGCTGCCGTGGCCTTGGTCGCTGTCTTCTTAGCGGTGGTCTTGGCGGCCGAAGTGCGACCGCCCTTTTTTGGCTCCGCCTTTTTCACCGTCGCCTTTGTTGCCCGGGTGTACAGAGCAGCCTTGGGCAGCTCGTCGACCGGCCAGTCAGCCAGAATGTCCAGATACAGCTGACGCACCTCGGCAATGCGCTCCGATAACGCATCAAGAGTCCAGTCATCAACCGGAATCGCCGGCAAAACCGCGACATCGACCATGCCCGGATTAATCGTATTGGAGTTTCGAGCGGCGACGATCTCCGCATTGCGGAACACAATCGGAACAATCGGGATCCCGACCGCCATCGCGATGCGGAAAGGCCCCTTCTTGAACGGCCCGACTTCTGTGGTATCTAATCGGGTACCTTCTGGGGCCATCAGAATCGAGAGTCCCTTCCTGGCCCGGTCTTCGACCGCGTGCAACGTCTCTACCGCGCCGACCGGATCGTCCCGGTCAATAAACACACCGTCGGTTAATTTGCCGAGCGCGCGGATGATCGGATTCTTTGCCAATTCTTTCTTGGCCACAGCAATCCAATTGCCACGCACTAGCGCACCGGCGATGAGCGGGTCAATCTGATTGCGATGGTTATAGATGAACACGGCGGGACGCTGCATGGTCAGGTTCTCGTTCCCGATCACATTGAGATGCACCCCCGCGGCCGCGAGCACCAACGGGGGAAAGACAGAGGTGAAGAAGTTGGCACCCCGCCGACGGCTACCAGTCAACACACCGATTCCCACCGCGCCGGCCACGAGTGGTAGCACTGAACTCAGGCCGACCAGTGTTCGCAACTGCGCTCCGATACCAACGCCGCCACGGCTGTTGAATTTCAAGATCGGCCAGCCACGGCGTTTGGCGACGGCAGCCATTTTTCCTTCAGGGTTAGTCGGCCGTGGATTGCCAACTAGATACATCAGCGCGACGTCCTCGTCACCATCAGCGTAGAAGTAGCTGTCCTTGAGGTCGATGTCATGCTCAGCAGCAAATCGTTGTACCGCAGCGGCTTTGCCCGGACCCCACAAGATCGGTTTAACCACGCCACCAGTGAGCATTCCGTCTTCGTTGATCTCAAACTTGTTGGTGAGCATGTGGGCAATACCCAGAAAACGTGCGACCGGCCCCACTTGAATCGTCAGGGCCGACGAGCTGAGCACCACGGTGTGACCGCGAGCCACGTGAGCCTGCACCAGCTTACGCATTTCAGGGTAGATCCGAGACTCGATGCGCTGGGCAAACAGCCGCTCGCCGATCTCCTCCAAGTCAGTCAATAACCGTCCGCGCAACGCCGAGGAAACCTTACCGATGAGGTCCTCGAACTCGATGCGCCCGAGTGTATGGTTCAGACCAGCCTGAATCATTGAAAGCAATTCTCCCACACCCATATCACAGCGTCGCAGACGCTCGTGCGTAAGGATGACTGCGGTAAAGCCGGCAACCAGCGTCCCATCCAAGTCGAAAAACGCCCCTACCTGGGGACCAGCAGGACTGGCAAGGATCTCGGCGACCGAACCAGGCAAGCGCACTTCCGGCCCTGACTTGGGCGTCCCGTTCTCGTCGAAGGCACTCATGAGCTCGACAACCATCCCGCCGGCGAACCGGAGGACCGCGCAGCAAACGATGCCGGCACAGCGTGCGGTGTCGGGTCACCGGCCAACGCCAGGACCTCGTCGAAACCCTCCAGCAGGCACCGGGCAAACAATGCCTCGCTTTTCACCGAAGCCCGATCGTATCGCACAGTGACCGTGCAGAACCCGCCTCGAGACATCAGCACCGCCATCATCGCTACACCAGGGCGAGGTCCTATACCATACTGCCGCAAGATTTTTGCACCCGCGAAGTAGGTGTCCCCGGGGTAGGCCGGAATATTACTGGCATTCACATCGGAGCTGGCCACAGAGTCAACGATAAAATCTAGCACCGATGCCGGTAGTACTGTCATCAACGGTGCGAGGGAACCAATGATGTTCATTGCAGGCTCGTCGCGCCGCTGCGTCATCTGCGAACGAATCTTCTGCATCCGGGCTGCCGGATCATTGGTACCGAGCGGTGCCGCCAAGGTAACGCCAACAAATCGGTTGCTTCCAACCACATCGGCTTCAGTCCGTACGTTTACCGGCACCGCCATCGGCAGCGTGCTGATCGACACACCAAGTGCCTCATGGTAGCGGCGCAAGGCACCAACCAAGCCGGCCAGATAAGCGTCATTAATCGACCCATCGCCCGCTTTCGCAGCCTTGTGCAGGTCGGAGAGCTGGATCTCTATTGCCTCGGTGCGAGTAGCCAGGCTGCGCTGGCGCAGCAACGGGGACGGTTCGGCAGCCTGGCTCAACACTCTGATCCCCGACCGGACGTAACCGACGACTCCTGATACAGTCGAAGCAGGTCGTAGAATTGCCCGCCCAGCCACCGACGCCACCCCAGATAGCCCACCCACGACACCGCCTGCCAGGGCGACCGGCAAGTGGTTGATGCCTTGTAGCATTAAGTCATTGCGCGACAGATCCTGCGGAATAGGTTGCGGGGACCGAGGTCTAGACGGCGGATCTCTTTCTAAGTCATACATTTCGGCGAACATCTCGACACTGCCGACACCGTCGGTGATCGCATGGCTAATCTGCAATAGCATCGCAGCCCTGCCAGCGGCCAGGCCCTCGACCAAGGTAGCCGTCCACAGTGGCCGCGACACGTCCATCGGTGACTGCTGAATCACCTCGGCAAGATCGAATACCTCGCGCAACGTACCCGGATCAGGCACGCGCACCCGACGCACATGAAAGTCCAGTTCGAAGTCGGGATCCACCACCCAGCGTGGTGCGGCGGTAGGCAATGTCGGTACTACAACCTTCTGCCGCAGCCGCAACACTCGTTGGGAGACATCCTCGATCCGGCTCCGGAACCGATTCCAGTCCGGTGTGGTATCCAAAAGTTCCACCGCCATGATCCCGGCGCGGGTCCGTGGATTTGCCTCACCCCGATGCAGCAGATAGTCGAGCGCTCCCAGTTCATCGAACGGTCCAATGCCCTCGACGGAGTCAGCCATCAGAACGACCCCACGCCCACCAGTACGTTGTCACCGCCAACCACGCCTCCTGCACTCAGTCCCCCCACCTAATTGCCTACCCAACGCTAGTCGGGTTCACCCGCTGGTGAAAGCCAACTGCAGATACAGGTCGCTCATTGCGTGGATGTTGGAATGCTGGCATACGAAACTCCATAATGGGCAGCCGGGTTGGCGGATTCGTCAGAATTGCGGCCACCCGGTTCAGTCTCGTCGGGGATGCCGACAAGGGCCCGTGCGGACTCCAACCGTGAGCAGCGCCGCGCAGAAGGCGTGAGCCTTCGCGCTCGGAGCCAAAGGATTTTTTTCCTCACCGTGCAGCATCAAACACGACGAAGCCTCGCTTTGCGTGTACGAGATCGGCGCAGCCGCGTTGAACCGCTCGGAGTCGGCGGCGGCAGTCAGCAATGTTATCGCGTACCCACGCGATAACCTTTTCAATCGAAGATGTGAGCCGGCCAAACAAAGCGCGAACCCTTGCTGTCCGTTGACCAAGACACAAATCCCGCTAAGTTCCATCCCCCTGTTCGGCAATGAATAGGCTTGCCCCCGTTTGATGTTGATAGACCAATGCCACACGAAGAACCTGTACCAACACCGGCTCCTGACAGCCAGACAGACGTCTGGGAGTCCTTCCCACTTGCGGGGGAGACATGACGCCACCAAATGTCGAACAGATTTTCGCTACCGGTCCGAACCGCAGAAGAGGTCGGGAGCTGTGTGCCGCTTACCAGCAGTGCGGCCCAGCCATCTGCAACAGCCGTCGCAGCGCGGACACGCCGACGAATCGCTAATCGGGCTACACACCAGATATGCGGAAGCCCATCCCGAAGGACTCCTCGAGTACAGCAGTTAAATGTGTGACCCGCGCACTGCAAAGGCCACGTCGTCGCAACAGACGTATAGCCATGACAGCGCAGGCCCGGTCACGCACTGCGGGAAACTCATGGCCAGCCAGCTCACCGCGACGGGCTAAGGGCAAAGCAACAAGTGACAGGATATCAGACATCGGCCGCCAGCTGAGCCTCGTGTCACAGCACCCGGGCTGCAGCCTACGAGCATTCCGAAGTCACGCTAATCGCTACGCCCAATACAACGCCACCACAATTTAGACATCAGGCACACGCATTACTGCGGTTATCGATGACTACCACCAGTTGTTGTACGTGTATCGAAGCACACCCCATTATGGTAACCGCGGCGAGGAAAATAATTCGTGTGCGTTAAGCAGGCGAAACCGATTGACTATCCCCATTGGATAAACTGAACTGCGCACTGCCTCCGTAGCTCAGGTGGATAGAGCAAGGGCCTTCTAATCCCTAGGTCGCACGTTCGAGTCGTGCCGGGGGCACTGGTCAGAGCAGATTTTCCTGTCCAAAGTAGTCCAGCGTGTAGCACTTATATAGCAACAAGCCTTCTGTTTCATGATGCAGGGTGCTACCCTCCTCATCCGACGACTACAGGGTCAAATCCTGCCAAGCACACTTGTTCCGTCGCAGTTCAAAGGATGTTTTGCGATCAGCAGATGCCCACATGCATTCTCTGTGCATTGTTGTTGCCACAGGTCAAGCCGGTACAGACTGCGGAGGCAAGGTCGCTGACGACTTGTCCGAGCTTGACGCGCCAACATGCTGGGAAAGAACAGCTGACAAGTTGTCACCGCCGTGGTGCACAATATGGCCAGTAACGGCCAACCACGGCAGCAAGGGATTAGCGATGGCTGCCACTACCGAGATCGGCTTAACTCCAAAAACCGAGAAGGCAATCTTGGACGCATCTTGAACTGTTCTGGAGCTGTCGGAGATTATTGGTTCATGTCACTTCGGTCGGGGTGGCTGTCTGCTGGTAGCGCTGTTCGTATGCGACTGGTGGTCGGTATTGGATTGATATTGATGAGGTGGAGTCTCGATCGTGTTGTACTAGTGCACCCAGGAGGTGGTTTCCCGTTCCAGTTCGACGCGACCGGTGAAGGTCGCATGTTGGTCGATTAATTCAGATTTGTACCGTCCCTATAGCAGAATCCATAAACACGTTGTCCAAAGCGTCGCCGACACTGCTGATGGATCCGGCGATACCGGCCTCGTGCAGCGCCTCGGTGAACGCGATCGACGTATATTGATCCCGCGTCCAAGTGATGAATCAAATCGGTTATAGAGAATGGAGCTATGTGCAATAGGGGGTGAGTAGCGTCTGCTCAAGCACCGATGTGACCAAGCACCCGCGGTCTTGCTGGTCATCACCTGCCAGCCCAGGATGGGGTGGGAGAACACGTCCACACAAAACGTGGTATGGCACACCCTTTGCAGCGTCCACACATATGTGCAATCCCTTACCTGCCACTGATCCGGGTAATGACAGCATTGAGCAGGAACGATCGAGCCGGTCGGGATGCTGCGGCGGCGAAGACTTGTCGTACTCAGTCGTACGAATGCTGCACTTATTGCAGCCTACATCGTCAATACCGGCGATACACATCAGCCGTGTCGCTAACGCGGGGGATCTGAGCTCAACCTCCACCAGATCGTTTGAGGCTCGGGCAAGACCAAGTACCTCGGTAACATAACGGTCAGCAACGTCGTAACCGGCCATCACAGCGCTTAACCCGCATTCCGTGAGTACCCGAAGACAGCAAAGCGCGGTCGTCAACTTCACAAGCAATCTGCAAGGCCGGTTGGTATACTCTATGCCCGCGGTAACATCGACAAAAGATGTCGAGCACAACCTTCTCGGCAAGCACTCTCGCGCACATCACAAGCGGTAGCATAAGTTAACCGCCATCCTTGCCGGCAGAGAACAGCATCAAGCCAGGCTTGCCCTTAACGTAATGTGGCCACATGCCAGCCATGTGGGCTGCAGTGAAGACGACAGCACCAGCGCGAGTCCAGTGTCGGAGCTCTCGCAAGGTCCACATAAAGGCGGCGCGCAAGTTGTTTATTTCGACTTGTTTATTTCGACCTCTGCCTGTTTAAGGCACTTGCCATAGTCAGTGTCATCCGAGGCATTAACGTTAAGCAGAGCGGCCAGTCTCACGTAGTAGTCGCTGCGCCGCAGCCGCACAGCGTGCAAATCTCCCCAGACTCGTCAAGTTTATCCAGCACGTACTGACACACCGTCTTCGACAGCCGATATAATGCTCGACCAGCCACTATCGTCGGTGACCACCAACGACTGGTCAACAAGCAGCGTGAGCGCATCGCGTGTACCCGACAGGGCTCCACCTCACCACAACCGCGACGGCTTCCGCAGCACCCAGGAAGAAACAGTCCACACACTGCCACCCAGCGGAACACAACCGGTTCCGGCCTGATCAACAGCGCATGGGACCAGTCCGCCGAAGCCCACAGAGTGTGTTGACGGGCCACCACCATGCAGACGTTGCCAGGTCAGCAAGTGGAAACAGTCATCTAAATTATCAACCATCTCAGCCGGTGAAAGCGCCCGAACACAGACCGACACTAGCTCAATCGCCCGTGACAAACACCATACAGGCGGCCACGGATCGCCATTGCAGCCGTCGAGTGGACATCGATAAGCCGGAAATCCGTCTGCGCCCGGTCACAAAAAACAATTCGATGACCTAATCGTTTACAGACAGTGCCGGCATCCACCCGCTCACCTCGCCCGCGAGACGAAAACGTTCGCGCCATAGTCAGTCACCCCCTCACGCGTGGACCTGCGTCCGTCAGACGCGACACCAACGCCGCGGTAGCCTCCCACCAGATGTTCATAGTTATCCAGCCCACTAGTAGCGCCTGACGCCCGGCGAAGAAATATAGCCTACGTCCACGGTGGAGCGGTCAGGTTGGTCGCGCAGACCCAGCTCACAGGCAACCTTGGCCGGCGCCAGATCCGAATCGCTGATCAATACCAAATCCACGTACCACCCACCGCCGACCTCACCGACAAATTGGACCGCTACCTGCAACGATAGCCGTGTCTTGCTCACACCACCAACACCGGTCAGGGTGAACAGCCCGATTACCGGCCATCAACTGCTGAACCTCGTTGGGTTGTCCGCAGTGCCCGACGAAAATCGTTTAGCTGCAGAGGAAAACGTAGTTTAGCAGGTCATAAGTGGCCCGCAACGGCGGGAACTCAACCTGCAAATCAGCATTACACAGCTGCACCACCCGCTCAGGCCGGGGCAGACCACGCATCCGGTGAATACCCCAGATGGGTCAACCAGGCCCCGCTAAAGAGCCGAGCAACCATCAAGTTCTCGGTAGCACTTAACAGCAAGGTCTGGCCTCCATGCGCCAAGTTGCGTAGGCGCGCAGTCCGGTTGACGATCGAACCAACGTAACTACCCTCATCACGCAACCGCACCTCCCCGGGATGGGCACCCCAATACGGAACCGGATCGGTCCAGCTGGGCTCGCTGCAAGTCTAATGCCGCTGCCATAGCATCCGCGACACACAAGCGAAGAGCATCATGAAGGTATCGCTCTCGTCCTGTTCGACCGGCCGCACTCCTTCATGGATTGCCGTTACATTCGAACACCGTTTTCTCCTAAACGTGCGAACACAGCGCTCACTTCCTGGGCCCGCTGCTCACTACATAGATTGAACAATGCGGGCTAAGTAACCCTGCCTACCAGAAGGTGCTTGGTCACGGCCACATTGCAAAAGTCGTCCGCGCGCACCTCTACCGACGTTCAGCGATTACGAAGTCAGCGAGCTCATCCTTAGTTGGCTATCGGCACGCCACCAATCCAGCGGCCGAGTCAGAACATCTCATCCCGGGAGCACGGTACCCTCACCCCGCCAGCCGTGTGCGTTGAGCCAATCCACGACAAACCGCTCAGTCCCGGTCGTGGTACGTCATAAATACTTAACTACTGCAAGAAGATATACGCGCTGCCCGATGACGAGTTCATATGCCGCCCTCCCGCACCGATCCCGGAGCCGCACGCAGGGGTCGCGGATCAGTCTGGTCAGGTTCGAACGGCTCGGTCCACCATCACCACAGGTAACAGTGAGGTCGACACTGGCCTATGATATCCTAGGTATCGTCATCGCATGCTCAATGTGTTCCCTCTAAGATCCAAGGTGTCAAGTGCTCCCTCTGTTCCAATTGCGAGTCGGTGGTCGGCCCTAGATCGACATGCCAGAGTGCCTCTGACCATTAAGTCATCCACCGCTTGAGCGACTATCTGTGACATCAGCAGCCTTTTACTTCTGTCGGCTGCCGATCAATGTCACAACGTGGTCGCCAACCAACAGCTGCGACAACTAGTTCGCTTCTATTATGTCGAGACCAACAAAATTCATCGCGTGACTTGGAAGACATGGAATGACCATGCTTGTTAGCAAAAAATCTTTGTTAGCAAACAATCAGCGTGAAGTATGGTTATTCGAAAGCCTTACCCCGGGCTTGTGGCGCAGCCTCTGGCATCGACTAACACCGTTGGCCGCTTCTCGGTGCATGGGGCAGCCGCTTCTTCAAAATTGCTGGTATGCAATGCTATAAAGAGCTGTGCCAGGCTCTCGCTTTGCATGTGCTTATCCAGACTGGCGGCATCCAAGCCACCCCACAAAGCCCGCTTCGTCAACTCAGTTCCAGACCGCGAGAACGTCGCCATCCGCGCGGCGATGGAGTAGCAAGTGTCCAGAAGCCGATCGTCCGACACCCGATATGACACCAGCCCGATCTGCTCGGCTTCCTCCGCCCCGACATCGCGACCGCTAAGCATGATTTCAAAAGCCCGCGACGATCCGACGGCCCGAGGCAGCAAATAGCTCAGCCCCAGCTCACTGGCACTAAGGCCGTTGTTGATGCCAGCAGCTCGAAAGTAGGCCCTAGTTGAAGCCACCCGGACGTCTGCGGCCAACGCCAGACACAACCCACCGCCGATGGCCGGACCATTGATCGCGGCGATCACAGGTTGGTGCAATCGCCGCAGAGCCAGGATGACTTCTTCAAGAAGCTCCATGGCACGCAACGCGCGAACCGGCTGTGTCAACCCCTCGACCTGTGGCACAGGTGCCGTGAACTTTTGATCTGCACCAGAGCAGAATCCTCGACCCGCGCCAGTAAGCACGACCACCCTCACCGAGTGGTCATAGGTAATCCTTTTGAGAACCTGCTTGAGCGACTTCATAAGGTCGAGAGCCATGGAATTCATCCGGCCGGGCCGATTAAGAGTGATCAACGCGACCTCAGGTCGCGGAAAATCCAGCACGACCAAGTCCGTGACGGATCTATAGGGAAGCTCTGCAATAGTGCACGATGCATCAGTCTGACTCACACGAACAGCTTGCAGCCATTATAACCGGAAAACATCGGCTGAAACGCGTATAAATGCGAAAAACAACACGTATATGGTGCAAAAGGACTACAGTAAAGTTACTATAAGAAGCAGCGCCTGCGCACCTTGTCCCGATGAATTGAAGTGATGAGATCCGAAACACGAAGCGCTAGCGGGTGTGCGACCGTCCTGGTGACTAACCTACCTGCCAACACCTGGTGCTCAACGCGCTCCCCGCATCGCACAACATGATCGGAACTGTCCAAGGACCTAGCTAGCACAGGTTACAGGCCGTCTCAGAGGCTATGCGCGGACCGCTAGTACACACCGTAAAGCCTTGATACGCGGTGTCTAAAGTCATGATAGTTGCACTTGTGGTGAGCGCCAACTTGTCACCGACTGCATATTAAGACCGTGCTGTAGCGGTGAGGCGTTAGCCGGATTGGCTGGACGGTAACGACAACGTCGTTACCGAGCCCACGCTGAATCGCCCAACCTCTCCTCCCACCACCCTGCAGCGGGCATCGTTGGCCAGCTTAGGTCGGCCCGGTGGCAGGCTATTGGGCACTGCGCCCGAACATCGGGAATATCTGACATTAAGTGGTGTTCGAGTCGGTCACACACACACTCGGCGTGAGCAATGGCAGGCGCACCAGCGTCTTGTCCGGCTAAGGCTCCGATGCCCCACCGCCGGAAAATCGACGCTACTGGGATTGATCACCAACACCGTTGCACCTGACTCCGGGCGCGTCAAGCACGGCAAGACCGTCCGGCTAACGGCGCTCGATCAGCAGAGCGATCAGTTGGCACCGTTGGCACACAACCGGATCACCGAGGTATTGAACAGACTACGCGGCGGCTGTCCAATCGAGGGTCGTGCAATCCCCCGGTCCAGCTGTTGGAGCGACTCGGCTTCGTCCGCGAGGCAGTTGTCCGCGCAAATAGCTGGACTCTCCGGCAGCCAGCTGGCAGCAGTTGCAGCTAATGCTCACCTTGTTATCCGAGCCGGACGTACTGTTTCTCGACGAGTCCACCAACGACGTCGATACCAACACGCTGACCGCGACTGAGGACTTCCTAATCTCCTGGGCAGTCACCTTGTCCCGCATAACTGGGTACTTACTACACTCGGCTACCGAGAAGCAGCTGACGTCGATCGATCGCCCATCCGCTCGCCTCCCTAAACCAGATCGCGATCGCGGCTAAAAACACTCCGAACTTGTCGAGCATGCCCAATACGACCACGTCGCCGTGACGTAGCTGACACGGGAGCTACGCGCGCATTTGAGAACGAGGTCGCCACGAGGGAAAGTCGCTGCTCGCCTGACCTTTTCTAGAAAGGGTCAATTAGCGGCAGCGTTCGCACAAGCGGGTGACACAGATGTATTCGGAGCAGCCGTGGCCACCACTTCGATGACCGTGATACTCGCCCGACTGGCTTCCAGAACCAGGTTGCATTTGCTCGCTCATTACACTCACCGGGTTCGGGCACGTAACTTCGCTGCGTTAATCCCCTGACTGAGCCTGACCGTTGAGGTCATCAACTCAATGCCAACGCAGTAGCACAAATTCTGCGCAGAATCCGAAACCCATCCCGACCATCAGCCCTGAGTTCCCGTTGGGTAGCGGTTTGGCGATGGTGTCGCGCAATAATGTGCGGTATTGACACCAACCAGAGGTTGACCGATCTCGCTCAATGAGCACCAGGTCAACTCAAGAGCCTCGGGAGGCAATTCAAGAGTCTCATAGTGATCGCATAGATGACCCTTGGCCACCAGGATGGCTAAACCCACACACCAATATCGTTCTTGATCAAACCATGCGCTACGAGGAAGCCAATGACGTCATCGGCTCGGTGTCATTCGACAATACTCGTCAGCTCCGGTCGGAGACAGTACCAGCGACAAGCTGGCATAATTGACTATTCAAGCCCATGATGTGCAGCGATTCCGGGGTAGAGACGGCTGCGCGAATCGCGGATGTCCGGCACACTGGCACAGATCTGTCCGTCTTCGGTGCGGCGCTCGCCGAACAGAACCGTCTCCACACCAAGCCCGACACAGTTGGTTTGACCGCGGAATAGGTGAGCGAGCAGACCAAATACCAATACCGCGACATCGTTGGGAGCACCACACAATATCTTCATGCAACCGGCCCAAACCCCGCTGCCCCGCCACACACCCCAAGCCGAACAGAGGCATTCGGCGGACATCCAGGCGCAGACCGAGCTGTTCAGCGCATCTAGCATCCAGCGAAGGTACTGCGAAGCCGGTGATCGTCGTGGTGACGATCGTGTCGACATCTTGGTGTTCCCAAGCCTGTCTCATCAAGCGCTCCTCTAGCGCATCATAACCAAATTCCACTGCGTTTGCGATGAAAATCTCGTTCGCCTAGCTGAAGTCGGTCAGCTAGGCGTAACTTCACTTTTCCAGCAACAGCATCAGATTTCGACTGTTGACCTTCGTGCCGGCATGCATACGTCGAACTATCTGCTCGTACTCTTTCAATCCAGAAATTGAACAAAAGAATCGGTAACCTCGCTCTGGCTATATCGATGCGGTGGAAACATACTGAATACACCTGCGATGACACTCATATCCTGCCTCTGTAGTCACCACTATCAATACTTTCCAACATCCCATCTGTATCGCAGAATAGGATTCCACAAACCCTGAAATTTTAGATGTCTTTTGCAGTCGTGCAAAAAACCACTTATTCAACATCTGTTGCATTTACAATTATTAGCATTGATTAATTAAGATCGCTTCACGATTTGAGCATCCAAGCTAACCAACCATAGCGGCAGATATCGCCCCCTCTACCCACCCGCACACTGGCCACATAGGCTTAGCCAAATGCTAAACAAAATCGTTACAATTCACTCGATTTCCGCCACAAATACGAAGCCTGGACAGCCCTTTTCGTAGTCACAAAAACAATATTTAACATCCGTTATATTTCAACCGGTACTGTGCCTAATTGTACGTACCAAATACGATTTGATCAATGGCTGTCGTCGACTGGTTTTATCGTCATCGCAATCAACTCTTCGGCACTTAACGAGTCGATGCTATCGTCACTGACAGCTGGCTCCAACCAGAGACTTTCCTAGACTACCTGCCACCAGTAACAGTTTGTCCAGCCATCCGGCGTTACGCAGCTCGCGTATAGAAATCTTTCGCAGCAGAAACCATCTTCTCTCGTCGGATTGTTCGCGGTAAATGCTAGACAGTTGCTAACCAAGGTAATCGGCCAGGCCCGCTGGAGTGGGACAGTCGAAGAGCAGAGCAGAATGCGCAAAAGCGCTAATCTGCCCAGCCCGGTTACGGCTTTGAGATGGTCACGCAGTTCACCCCAGTCAGTAACTCAAATCCGAAGCCTTGAAACGCACGCTGAGCATCAATGTCCCAGCTTCCCGAGTGATCCCAGATAATTGCCGTATGCATACACACCGGTTCAACCAAGTAACGGTGCAGTTCTTGCGGAGCAAATTATTGCAACAACTGAGCTGCACCGGTGTTAGTATGACCCACCCCACACCCTCCCTGTATCTTAGCAAAATGGCTGCTGCACAAATGCATACGTTGGCAACGTCTACCCTGCAGACCCCCAAACCCTTCAAACATCACACCCCAATTCAGCCGCGCATCCGCAGTGAACAACCACCCAGTGCGCCGAACGCAGAATCCACTTACGGTAGATCCTTAGCCAACACCGCCACCGAAGCGGCACGCTCACCGAACAACGACTGTTCCACCGCCACGGTCAACCCCACACCGGATCCCACCCAACAACCTCGCGAACCCACAAAGACTCCACCGACCCCACACTGTCGGCAAAGCGCACCGGACGACACGCATGTTCCACCCAACATACTGCGCTAACCGCTGACCTAATATCCATCCCTAGGCAACTTCCCAGTCATATTTGATACCAAACCAATCCGTGACTCGGCCATCGACACCTGATCCAGCATCCGGGAAAACTCCTTCACCATCGTTTCCATCAGCACCGCATGAAACACATGCGAAACCACCAACCTATGCACCCAGCGACCCTGGCCCACCAACCGATCCAACAGTGCGCCCACTGCGACCTGCAGCACCGAAATAACCACCGCATCAGACCCATTGACAATCGCGATACCCCCTATCGAACAACGGCGCAATCTCCGCCTCATTGGCGGCCACCGCAAATATCAACCGAACCCGAGCTATCGCCGCCGCATCCCCAGCTATAACATCCCCGCTTCATACGTCATGCTGATCTACCCTACATGAATGACCGTACGCAAAATCGGACACCACACCGCAGCCTTGCAACAAAGCAGCCAAAGCCAAATCTCCACGGTAAACAAAGCCGGCTGGGCAAACTCAGGATTTTCCAACAGAACCGCATCCTTATCCCAATTCTTCTACCGCAAAGGCAATCGCAGATGCGGATCCAAGACGTCGGCAGCGTCATCAAAATAGTTAGCAAAAACAAAAAATCGTTGATAAAAATTGCTGCTCCTCTCCCCAAACACTGGGAATTCTACCTGGGAAACACAAAAGCCATCTTGCCTAACGAATAGTCTTGTTCTACAAGAACATCCACGACTAGCTCACTGGAAATCAACCCCGCCAGCTCTGTAAACAAATATCCAAGATCAACCCCTCACGGTACCAGCCGAGGCTCGAACACCGACCACGTCGTCACCAACGAGAAACTGACACCCGCAATATCGAACGTAGGTTGCTGACCCACGCCCGCCAACAACCGTTCCTCCGTATCTGCCAACGCCTGCGTCGAACGACGCGGACACCACACAAGGAAGGGTGACCACATCGTTATCCAGTTAAGCAACAACACTTTCCGCTACAATTGGTGCTTATCTAGAAAAACAAGCGCGCTAGTACCACCCGTTCCGAACAATGATACTCCTGCCCAGAACAACTCACTGTGCACCGATCACGGTGTCAGCGTCGTGTCGACGCGCAGTCCTAGACTTTCCAGATCGATGCCATGACCGGTGTCCGCGAAGTTGAAATTTGATGGAATCAATACGCTATTCGATCGACAGGACGATCTTGATCAGGCCAGTGATTTCGGCTGCTCCACCAGCGTAGCCAATGTCAATCTTCATTGAAGCTACACGTACTGGACGGTCCTGGCAATCGGTGACTATTTCCTCTGGTACCCTTGCCTAGATCGAGTAGCCAATTTTGATGCCGACTACGTGCTCCTCAACCTAGTGGACTTCAGTGCTATCCATGCCGGTAATGCACAGTGCACTCCGTATCACACGACTTGTCCTGAAACGGACGGAACGGTCAACCCTGCGACGGCTGTGCCCGGCATTGCCAACCGCGCTGCCACGAATGATCGCATGGATTCTATCGCCATCGTCAACGGCAATAAGTAACAACTTCAGCAGAAACCACCCGCCACCTTCACTCTGTAAAGGTACATATCCATCCGAGCGCCCAACAAACGCTTAGATGTGGCCAGACACCGAAAATGCCCCAAACTCCTTTTTCAATAACACGGTTTCGCTCGCCAGGTTGAGAGGGATGCCACCGGAGAACCGCTAGCGGCGACGCACCGGTTCGTAGACTTCCACAGGTGAGGTAAACCGCCACCAGAGAAGATGATTGACTGGAATCAACGGTCACCCTGGTGCCGCCCATCCCGAAGAAATACGACACCCTGTTGGCAATCAGCCCTCGACTGGTGCTAGCTAAAGAGTCAGAAGCAACGTTAACCGCAACAAACGTCAGGAATGCGTAATCGTCGTTAATCGCTCCGAGAGGAGACCGCGACCTGTTGTCCTAGTATCGTTTTTGGCACGACGAACGCGTCCTCAAGTAGTTCCCCATATCAACTTGAGCACCAATCGCTACCTAGGGTCCATCGCACTCGCCTAGCGTGGCGATAAGAAGTTGGCATCAAAATTGACCACGTTGTCAACTGCCGATTGCGTGACTTCACGTCCGTCGCGCACGACACACCAGAAGTCGCGCGGGCTGGCCGGCAACCGGGGAATCGGCACGACGATAATCGCCACGTCGTCAGACATTTACGGGCTAAGTTCCGCGTCGAGTATGACGAACAGTTGGCTTTCAGTGACCCTTTCAGTGACCTTTGTGATGTCGTCGATACCCAAATGATTGGGGAAGCTCCGAATTCAACTCACGTTCCAGCACCACCTTGGTCAATTTCGTTGACCAACCCATCCGCGCCGGCGAAGCTACGCCCTAACACGCCCTTACTATGGGTTCTTCTGCCGGGGCATTTGGTAGACACCCCTGCTTCCCCAGGTGCGTATATTTAGAGGCTACCCGCCGGCCAAGTCGTCTGATGCGACAGCCACACCGCTAGACCTGACCATCATGGCAACAACACCTGCCATCAAACCCTGCCGGCTATCAAACCCTCCACCAATATGATTGCTGCAGATTTGCTTTCAAACGCCCCCTACATATATCTATAATAGCTAAATAGATATAGCGTCAGCACTGTACCACCCCGACGGCGGTTATCAGAAGCGTTAGGACTACATCTACAGGCAGTTGGCATCGGGCGCCTGTCCGATTTAAATCCATCCGAGACAGTCGAAACGAGCTACGCACGGTCGCACCCCAAACCTAGATGTCGTTTGGTCCGGGCTTAGTGTTATCAGATTACTCACGGCGAACCAGCTCCATTTGGATGCGATCAACCTCATCCTGAATATTATTAGAGTAGAGAAACGTTGAGCCCCCGAGGCGACGACACGCTAGCCCGAGGCGGCAAACAAGGCGCCCTAAATTAAGCATTTAAGAGACGCCGCCGCTAACACTCCGGTCAGATCACCGCCAGTTACCACGTCGTCAAGACCAGTTACTTCTTAATAGACACCATCGTCCACACCGCAAAGTTCGCTGAGGCCGGTGACGTGGACCTGTTCATCGACCGCACCAGCCAAACGAGCCCGCACCAGCAAAGCATCCGATTTACCTTCGCTGGTCTAAACACGCCTATGCCACCGCATGCCTAAACATCTCCCCTGTACCCGATCGCAATTGGTCACGTGACATCAGTGACGAAAAACGCAACTGCCTTAATTATCTTTTAGCGCCCAGCTGTCAACCCGCATCAGACTAGGTTGGCGAGCGATTCTGGTGAGTCGCGATTCGGTGCACAACCGTCTTTCCGTCTCATCCGCCCCACACCAGGCGTCCAGCCGATCCCAACTGAGGCGGTAACCTAAAGCCCATGCAAAACTCGTCCGTCCTTTCTTTCCTGCGCGAACGTGCCGGCCTGCAGCCAGACGATGAAGCATTCAGCTTCACCGACTACGAGCAGGATTGGGCGGGTGTCCGCAAAACACTGACTTGGGCGCAGCTGTATCAACGAACCTTGAACGTTGCGCACGAGCTCAGGCGGCACGGTTCGATAAGAGACCGGGCAGTGATATTGGCTCCCCAGGGGCTGGACTATATCATCGCGTTCCTGGGAGCTATGCAGGCTGGCTTTATCGCCGTTCCGCTGTCAGTACCTCAGGCCGGCTCCCATGACGAACGTGTCGGAGCTGTGCTTGCCGACACATCACCCTCGGTCGTCCTGACAACGTCTGCGGTTGCCGATGCGATCGCGAAATACGTTGACCACTCTGACACCGACACCGTCCCGGCGATCCTCGAAGTCGACTCACCAAATCTAGACGTCGAGAATAAATCGAATATTAGACTCACCGATGCGCCGAGCACAGCGTACTTACAGTACACCTCGGGTTCGACCCGCCTTCCAGCCGGGGTCATGGTCACGCACCGGAACCTTATGGTGAATTTCCAACAGTTGATGGCTGACTACTTCGCTCCCACTAACGGTGTGGCGCCACTCGATCTCACCATCGTGTCGTGGCTGCCGTTCTACCACGATATGGGCTTGGTTCTCGGCGTCGTCGCACCAATTCTGGGCGGCTGGCGGAGCGAGCTTACGAGTCCGATCTCGTTTTTGCAACGTCCAGCCAGGTGGATCCAAGCGATGGCCACCAGCAGCCACCCATTTTCTGCAGGACCGAACTTCGCCTTCGAATTGGCTGCACGCCGGACATCAGACGCAGATATAGCCGGCCTCGATCTCGGCGCTTGCCAGGGCATCATCAGCGGCAGTGAACGAATCCACCCCGCCACGCTAAATCGGTTCTCGGATCGGTTTGCCCGAATCAATTTCCGCGACGACATGATGCTACCCTCCTACGGGTTAGCTGAAGGAACTGTCTATGCCGCCAGCCGCCCTAAGGGAAGCTCGCCAGAGGTCGTTTATTTCGAACCCGCGAAGCTGTCGGAAGGCACCGTGAAACGGTGCGAAGCACGGACCGGCGCGCCACTGCTGAGCTACGGCACGCCGAAGTCACCAATAGTGCGAATCGTGGATTCCGACACGTGCATCGAGTGCCCAACAGGAAGGGTAGGCGAAATCTGGCTACATGGTGACAACGTCGCCGAAGGCTATTGGCACAAACCGGAGGAAACGCAACGTACCTTCGGCGGAAAGCTAGCTAACCCCTCGCCAGGCACACCCGAGGGACCGTGGTTGAGAACCGGAGACCTCGGGTTTATCTCCGAGGATGAGCTGTTCATCGTGGGCCGTATGAAAGATCTGCTGATCGTGTATGGACGCAACCACTACCCTGAAGACATCGAATCGACGGTCCAGGAAATCACCGGTGGTCGGGTCGCGGCGATATCCGTCCCGGTTGATGAGACCGAAAAATTGGTCACCATTATCGAAGTCAAAAAGCGCGGCGACTCCGACGCGGAAGCGATGCAGAAGCTCGTCGCCGTCAAAAACAACATCACCGCGGCTATATCCAAGTCACATGGTCTGAACGTAGCCGACCTCGTTCTGGTACCGCCGGGGTCAATTCCTACCACGACCAGCGGCAAGGTTAGGCGGACCGCCTGTGTCGAGCAGTATAGGCGGCAGCAGTTCTCCCGGTTAGACGGCTAAATCACACTAGCTGGCAACCACGAATTGCCATGTGGATCACAATCCTATTGATGGCCATCGCAATAAGCCTCGAGCCATTCCGGATCGGCATGACGGTACTGATGTTGAACAGACCCAGACCGACGCTGCAACTGCTTGTATTCCTGTGCAGCGGATTCACAATGGGGATGACCGTAGGTTTCGTTGTGTTGTTCGTCTTTCGACGCAGACTCATGGCCTCAATGCAATTGACGTTGCCCAAGGTGCAAATTCTGATCGGTGTGCTAGCTTTGCTGGTAGCTGCCGTATTGACGGTACAGGTCTGCATCAGTAGCGAACCGCCAGCGGAATCTCCCGTCGACAGTGCTTCTGGCCCACCGAAGCCGTCAAAGTGGGCACCAAGACCTCTAGCAAGACTGCTGAACGGGGATTCGCTCTGGGTCGCAGGCGTGGCCGGCCTGGGGATCGCGCTGCCTTCTGTGGACTATTTGGCCGCACTTGCCGTCATTTTGACCTCCGGCGCTGCAGCCACAACGCAAGTCGGTGCACTGCTGATGTTCAACGTCGTAGCTTTCGCGCTGATAGAGATCCCACTCGCCGCCTACCTGTTGGCACCCGACACGACACGGGCATGGACGGCGGCTCTGAACAACTGGATCCGTTCACGCCGCCGTCTCGAAGTTGCTACTCTGCTAGCCGGAGTCAGCTGCCTCCTGCTCGCAGTCGGCATAGCTGGTCTGTGAGTGGATGTCCAACTTGCTGTGTGGCAACCGGCAGCCATTGCAGGTACCATAAACTAGTGAAGACGTGCTTGCGTCGCGGCTCGGCGCCCATTGCGGCGCGAAAATCACTACCATCACTCGGATGCATAGCCCCAACGGGTTACTCGGAGAATAAGAATAACGAGATGAAACGACTACTGGCTACGACCCTCGCCGCCTTGACCGTGGGTACGGTTAGTGGATTTGGATCCACCGTCGCATCAAGCGAACCCGGGGAGCCATGGCTGCCACCCAGCCCGGTTCCGGTGCGTGAGAACTCACCCGCCAAAATCGTCTATGCGCTAGGCGGCGCGAGACCACCGACCTTTGACTGGGATTACTACACCATCCGGGCCGGCGACGAGTTTTTCCCGGACGTCAACCGCAAACTCATCGACTACCCCGCCAGAGCCCCTTTTCGCTATGTGCCAACATTTCTGGTACCGGGGCCTCGAGACGAAGTGACTATCGGCGAAGCGATTGCCGTAGCAACCAAAAACCTAAACCAAGCCATTCACCGGGGGACCGAGCCGGCCGCTGTCGTCGGTTTGTCCCAGGGTAGCCTTGCCCTCGACACAGAACAGGAACAGCTCGCCACTGACCCGACGGCACCACCACCAGACCAGTTAACGTTCAACACCTTCGGTGACCCCTCAGGATACCACGGATTCGGCAAGAGTGTGCTTGCCAGCATCTTCCGGCCCGGGGACTATATCCCGCTGATCGACTACACGATGCCCCAGCGTATGGACAGCCAGTACGACAGCAACAGAGTTGTCGCCGCATACGATGGGCTGTCCGAATTTCCTGACCGGGCAGACAACCTGTTAGCCCAGTTGAATTGCTTCGCTGGGGGAGCAATCTCGCACACTCCATCCGGATTCTTCAATCCTGAAGATGTGCCCCCGCAGAACATCAGGACCACTGTTAACTCGCGGGGCGCCAAAACAACGACGTATTTAATTCCGGTGAATCATCTTCCGTTGACGTTGCCACTGCGCTACCTCGGCTGGTCCGACGCTTTGGTGGATCAAATCGATGCGGTGCTACAGCCGAAAATCGATGCCGCGTATGCGTACAACGATAATCCCTTAAACAAGCCGATTTCCGTAGATCCTGTGAACGGCATGGACCCGATCGCCGGCATCGACGCGGAGCTCCGCGACAGCATCCTGAATGTTTTCGCCCAGCTCCGCTCGATCCTTCCACCGCCCCCGGGTTGACCTGAGTAGTTTTCAGGCAACGCACACCACAGCATCACAGCATCGTCAAGTTGTTAAGAGGAACGGATGCTTGGTCCACGATGTCGCGTGGTTAGCTACGAAACGACCAGCTCTTCTCTTGTTGTGCCAAGTTCAAATCAGTAAACCAGGATCCAAAAACTACTGACGAAACGTTCTTCCTCAAACGATCCGAATCCGAAGATCTTAGCCAGAGCTTCGGCAAGGTCGAGTGGTGGAGGTTCGGCAGCAGCCCAGCCAGGGTGTGGTTGCATGGCTTGAATGATTTAGATAACTTTCCCCAGCCCTGCCTCTCCTCGGGCCACCCAGTCTACCGAAAACAATGTAGGGCGCCAATCTAATTCAAGCTTTCAGCTTTCCGGTGATGCGTTGAACAGGGCTTTACTTCTTTGTGTCAAGTCGTCATCGACTACGCGTTGTTACCCCACGGCCGTGCGGGCCACCAACTCGCCCGTCTCAACAAAGCAGCGACCGCAGGCACGGTAATAGTACGGACAATGAAAGTGTCGAGCAAGATCCCGGACCCAAGCACGAAGCCTGCCTGCACGACAGTCGCGATGCTGGACAACAGCAGACCAAACATCGATGCAGCGAAGATTAAACCCGCCGCGGTTATGACTCCACCGGTGGAACGTACGGTGCGAATAACGCTTGCACGCAAGCCATGTGACGACTCGTCACGCAGCCGTGATGCGAGCAACATGTTGTAGTCAGCACCCACGGCGACCAGCACCACGAACGCCAATCCCGGCACGCTCCAATGCAATTGCTGCCGCAATAGCACCTGGAACACCAAGACACAGAGTCCGAGTGCCGACAGATACGAAACAATCACCGACCCGACGAGGTATATTGGCGCAACTATCGAGCGCAATAGTGCCATAAGGATCAAAAGCACCACAATCATCGTGACGATGACTATAAGCTGCAGATCTCGGTCGTAGTAGTCTCTGGTGTCTCGAAGCGTCACGGTATAGCCCGAAAGGTAGATCGACGCGTCCGACAATGTGGTGTTTGGCTGAGCACCTGTGGCGACGTTGAGGATCGTGTTGACCTGATCCATGGCCGCACTGCTGAACGGGTTGAGATCGGTTTGAATGAAGTACCGCACCGAATGGCCGTCTGGCGAGATGAATGCCTGGACGAGTTTCTTAAAATCTTCCGTATTGAGCAATTGCGGCGGCACATTGAATCCGGCCATGGACGGTTGAGATGCGTCTTGACCCATCTCCATCAAAAAGGCCGATGCCCGGGCAAGACTGGTGCCCATAGTCCTGGTCTGATCAACGAGCACCGCCACACCGTCGGCGATCCGACGTCCGGCGCTCGCAAGGTCGTTGACACCGTTTTGCAAACCGATCATCTTTGAGCGCATAACATTCGGATTATCCAGCCCCAAGGAGCGCAGCGACGTATTAACGGCGGTCAGTGTTTTCTCCAGACCACTGACCGTGGCGCCTATGGTCTGCGAGGACTGCGTCGACCCCAACTGCTTCCAGAGGTGGGCGATATTGTCCAGAGTTCCGTCTTCAGATGCGGTGAGCAGCTTGTGGAACTGAGCGCGCGCATCGGCGCAGATGGGATTAGTGTCGCAAAGCACACTGGAATCCAGAGCAATGACCACGGCGCCAACCCAGTTGATGTCGTTCATCGTGGTTGAGAAATTAATCCCAAACATGTTGCCGAGAGCACGCATACTCGAGACAAGCTTGCCGGCAGTGTCGATTTCGCCCAACGTCTTGCTGTCACCAAACATCTTCTGCGCGAACGCCAAATTGTCGAGCAACCCACTGATCCCTGCGACGGCCTGGCCAACTTGAATGCGTACGTCACCAAGCTTGTCTGCCAACAGACCAGCACCCGAGGCCAGTCGGTTCAAGTCGCCGGTGCTTTCACCGATGAGATGAGATGCACTGCCTAGCTGTTTACCAACCATGCCCGCCTGATACGTCGCACTAGTCTCTTCAAGCGGCTTTCCAGTGGGTCGAGTAACCCCACGGACCAGAGCAATGCCCGGAATCTGGCTCACTCGTTGCGCCAGCTCAGCCATATCGGCAAGGGCACGAGGCGTGCGCAGGTCGTGCGGCGATTGGATCAGCAGGTACTCCGGAATCGCTTGACCTACTGGGAAATGGCTTTCCAGGGCAGCATATCCGACAGAGCTCTCATCAGAGGCCGGTATCTGCTTGCGGTCATCGTAGTTGAATCGAACGAGGCTGGCGCACAGGGCCAACACAATCAGAATGACCATGCTCGCACTCAAGTAAGCCACTGGCCGGCGCACTATCCGCACCCCGGTTCGCCGCCAGAATGCGCCGGCGCGGTCACGCCGCGGCGCGACCCAACCACGCGTCCCGGCGAGCACCAGGAGGGCCGGCATCAAGGTCACCGCAGCCAAGAACGCTACCGCGATCCCAATCGCCAGTGCCGGACCGACCGTGGAAAACACTCTGATTTTGGTAAAGCTCATCCCTAGGAAAGTGATACCTACTGTTGCCGCCGACGCGGCGATCACCTTGCCTAGGGAAATCAGTGCTTGTCGCACGGCGCAACCCGCATCCTGCGCCGAACCAGACCCCATCCTAATGTAGTCGTGATACCTGCTGATGAGGAACACCGCATAATCAGTTCCCGCACCGGCGATCATCGCACTGAGCAACACGATCATCTGGTTGGAAACAGCCAGACCGGCCAGTACTGAGACGCCAGATACCACGGCCTGCGCAGTCATCAACGATGCACCGATCGTGATCAACGGCAACAACATGGTGATCGGGTTGCGATAGATAATCATCAAAATAGTTAGCAACAAAACGGCGATCACCAGCTCGATCGACGTGCGATCTCGTGCCCCGGCGTCCGTCAAGTCAGCGACGGTGGACGCCGGCCCCGTTAAGTTGGCCTTGAGAGACGATCCGGCTGTGCTTTCCAAGGTTTGTTTCACGATGCCCGCGACGCCTGCGTAGGCCTGATAGGACGCGGACGTGCCAAGCTCACCGGCCAGGACGATCGGCAGGATCCACGCCTTGCCGTCTTTGCTAACCAGTAACTCATGCAACGGCGGTGTGCTGAGGAAATCCTGTAACACCACAACGTCTTTGGTATCATTGCGCAGCCGATCCACCAGCGTGCGGTAAACGGTTTCGTCGGCCGGTCCTAACCCCTTGTCGTCGGTCAGCAGCACGATCAATACGTTTTCCGAATCCACCTCGTGAAATGCCTGGGAGATCTTTTTGGCTGCGACGCTCGACGGCGCATCAACAGGCAGAATCACGACGGGATGACGCTGAGTTAGCTCCGTCAACGACGGCACCGTCATCGGGAGCATCAGCGCAAGTAGAGTCCAGCAACCGATTACCACCCACGGCCACCGTGTGACGATGTCGCCTAACCGACTGAAGATGAGTTCACCCCCAATAGCGCCGCCCGGGTGCAACAGATATCATGCGACATTACGCCAGTGCCCACTTTCGGCGACGCACTCGAACACGGACTTCAACGTCTCCAGATAGCGGGCGACCGACTCCTGGGCTTCCGGATTATCCGGAAACATCACCGCCACCGCAGTCTCCTGCTCAACCCGGATCACGTAGATCGACATCTGATACGAGTAACGACCATCGCTATAGACGCCGATATTGAGGCCGTCCAATCCCGCGGTAAGCAATACCGAAAGCGGCGCGGTTCCCGCATCAAGAAAGTTGATCACTGGGAAGTTCGGCCGCGGCTTATGCACTGTCGGTGCCAATTCCACCACCCGGTCGTAGGGAACTTCAGCTAAGTGCACGTCGGTGTCGAAGCAATTCTGCGCGGCGCGCGCGGCATCGCCGAACGATGAGCCAGCAATAGGGACCGTGATCGGCACCAGTCCGGTGAACCAGCCTTGAGTCAAGACATCAGTCGGAATGCGACGGGTGTCGCGCGGTGTGAGCCCATAATAGGTGTCAGCACCGGTCAATTCGTACTCGGCCAGGCCGCAGCAAGCCAGCACGCCACCGACAAAACGAGCACCAGCAACTGTACATGCCGCTTCGAATCGATCCGTCTGCTGCTCATCGAGCATGGTTATGGTGACAATGTCGGCCTGAGTGGGCTCCAATGGATCACCGAGTGGCAGCGGGAAATCGGGAAAACTGCCTTCGTTCGGCTCAGCGAATTGGGTCCACGAGCGAATCTGTGGAGACTCCGCAGTGAGCATAGAGGTGAATCGGTGCTGGCGGCGGCAGAAGTCATCGTAGCTACCCGCCTCCGGCAGCTCGAGGGGACCAGCACCACTGACGAGTGCGCTGTACATCATATGGAATTCCATGAGCGTCACGCCAACGATCATCGCGTCCACATGGACGTGGTCGATACTGGCATAGAACGTGAAATGCTCCTCAGCTTGGATCACACCGAACTGGAAGCAGCCCCACTCCAGCGGATCTGGTGTACTCACCGCAAGTTCACGTATTTGTGCCAGCGACAGCTGGCCATGTTCGATGGGCACGAATTCGATGTCTGCGGGATCGCATAACGTGTGCCGGATGATTTCGCCTTCGTCGGTATACTCAAACCAGCTACGGTAGGTATCATGGCGGCGCAGGTGCGCGTTGACGATGTAGTTGATCGCACGGATATCACATTGGCCGAGCTGGTCACAGCTGACAATCATCAGCCGTGAGTAGTCGAGCCCCTTTGCTTTCTGCTCGACATAACCACGGATGTGCTGTGCTTGCATGTAGGCGACCGGTACCGAACTCACCGGCGCCTGCGACACCTTCTCGCAGGTAGCAGGTGTCGGTTGCCACGAGATGGTCTTCCCCGCTCGGGGTGCCCAATCCAGCAGTGTCCCCAGTGTCAACGGCCCTACCTGCAACGTGTTCTCCTTGACTCGAACTCCCCGCTATGCTCCCGTTGGGGCGTCTATAATCCCCCGAAGATATAGGCCGCCTGCCATCAAGTGGCAGTGACTGCCGATTCAGCTTCCGTAGCTGCCAGCTCTTCGCACAAATGCTCGGCTAGACTTCGAATTGTGGTGATTTTAGTGGGACTTATGCGTATCCCTGTCTCTGTCTCGATGCGGGTTCGTAATTCCAAATTCCCGAGCGAATCCAAACCATAGTCAGATAGCAGTCGATCGGGATCAATAGTGCGCCGCAGTAACAAGCTGATCTGCTCGGATACCAGCCGTCGAATCATGCTAGGCCATTCGTCTCGAGGCAACACTTTCAATTCAGCCAGGAACTTGCTTTTGTCTTTTTGGCCTTGGGAAATGGATCGGAACGCCTCGGCGAAGCGACTGTGTTGCGCAAAGGACTTCAACCACGGCGTTTCCATGATCGGCGCATAGCAGGAATAAGGACGATTATAGCGCAGCAGCGTCTGAAATACCCGAGCACCCTCAGTGGGTGCGATCGCTACACCGGCCATTTCTGCCAAAGCGGTGGCAAGACCAAGCTCACCCCAAGCCCCCCAAGCGATCGTGGTGCTGGCAAGGCCCTGTGCCCGGCGCCAATACGAGAAACCATCCAACCAACTGTTGGCCGCCGCATATGCGCCCTGACCCGGCGAACCGACCAGCGCGGCGGCCGTTGAGAACGAACAGAACCAATCCAGCAGCTGCGCGGTTTTTCCTTCTTGCAGGGCCTGGTGTAGGTTCCACGCGCCGTAGACCTTAGGCGCCCAACAACGGTCGATGAGGTCATCGGTGACGTTGGTCAACGTAGCGTCCTCGACCACCCCCGCTGCGTGTAGCACGCCACGAACCGGAAGCCCCGATTGAGTCGCCGCCACCACCAGGCGGTCAGCGACCCTAGGCTCAGCGATATCACCACACTCCACTTGGATATCGGCGCCCCCGGCACGCAACCGTTCGATAGTCTCTTGCGCTTGGGGATTAGGCGCCGAGCGAGAGTTGAGTACGATCCGTCCGCAGCCCGCTGCAGCCATCTCGGTGCCGAGGAACAGCCCTAAGCCGGTCAGCCCGCCAGTAACGATATAGGCACCGTCAGCGCGAAACGTACGAACCTGCTCCGGGGGAACCACAGCCACACTGGATCCGGTATGCGGCACATCCAGCAACACCTTGCCGGTGTGCCCGGCACCAGCGACTAGGCGGACGGCATTAGCCGTGTTATGAATTGGATAGTGCGTGGTCTGCGGCACAGGCAGCACACCCTCGGCGGTGCGTTGGTACACGGTGGTCAGCAAGCGCCGAACGGTGTCTGGGTGAGTATAAGTCAACAACGCCAAGTCGACCGCGTACAGCGAAAGGTTGCGGCGGAATGGGAACAAGCCAAGTCGGGTGTCGCCGTAGATGTCGCGTTTGCCGATCTCGACAAACCGCCCACCGAAAGCCAACAATTCGATTCCGGCGCGTTGCGCAGCGCCGGGCAGTGAGTTGAGCACGACGTCAACACCGTACCCCTTGGTGTCACGATGGATCTGTTCGGCGAACTCGAGGCTGCGCGAGTCGTAGACATGCTCAATACCCTTGTCGCGCAGCAGTTGTCGCCGCTGCGGACTACCCGCCGTCGCGAAGATCTCACACCCCGCGGCACGTGCGATCGCGATCGCCGCCTGTCCGACACCACCGGTCCCCGAATGAATCAGCACTTTATCGGTCTGTGAGATCCGGGCCAGATCGTGCAGACCGTACCAAGCGGTCGCAGCGACGGTAGGAACAGCCGCGGCCTCTTCCAGCGGCACCTCGGGCGAGAGCGTGACCGCGTGGCGGGCGTCGCAAATCACAAATGTGGTCCAGCAACCGTTGCGGGACACACCGCCGACCCGGTCACCGACCTTGTGATCGGTGACATTTAACCCGACTGCCGACACCACTCCAGCGAAGTCGATACCCAACAGTTGGCAGTAACCCTCGAAAGTGGGATACCGACCGAACGCGACCAGAACGTCGGCGAAGTTAACGGTGGATGCGGTGACCGCGACCTCGATCTCCCCCGGTCCCGGCGGTACCCGATCGAAAGCAACGAATTCCAACGAATCCAGGTCACCCGGAGTACGGATCTCTAGACGCATGCCATCGTGTTCGTTCTGCACGACAACGGTTCGCCGTTCGGCCTGGCGCAACGGACCGGGGCGCAGTCGGGCTGTATACCACTCGCCGTCCCGCCAGCCGGTCTCGTCCTCATCCGAGCCGCTGCGCAGTTGCCGAGCCACTTGTGTGGCGATCGTCGCTTGGTTGGTTTCTTCAACGTCGATCTGAGTGACACTCAAGTACGGGTGTTCGGAGTCAATCACCCGTATCAGCCCGCGCAGCCCGACCTGCTCCAGGTTGGCCAGGTCACCCGTCTTGATGCTTGCGGCATTTCTAGTCACTACAAAGAGGCGAGGCCGCTCACCGGGGAGTTCGGAGATCTCGCGGACGATAGTGATAAGGTGAGATACATAGTCCCTGCCGCGCCGCAATGCTGGCGATTCTGCCACAGTGGCGGGTGGGGCGGTCACTACGACGACGCCGGTCAGTCCCTTGAGGGCACCGTGACCAATGGAGGAACTCACGCCGTCTCTAGACAGCAGCGAACACAGCTGCGCGGTATCGATTTGTCCGAGCGGCAACGACACCGCGGTGCAATGCCCGCCATCGGCGTTTAGTGCATCGCCGAGTTGCTGAACCAACGGATCCTCGGCGGACGCGCCGAGCACTAACCAGGATCCACGCTCACGCTGCGTCACCTCAGGCAGTTCGCGCGGTTCCCACTCAACGGTAAACAGCCGCTCGTCGAGCACTCGATTGGCACATTCGTGCTCCGAGGCGCCCCCAGCCAGACGCAGCCCCTCGACCAGCAACAACACCGCTCCAGACTGGTCCAGAACTTCCAAGTCAACTTCGCACTCACCAGCTCGCGATGTCTTGACCCGGGTGAGGCAGTATTGCGCGTTGCGCATCGAGTGGTAGTTAAGCAGTCTGCGCACATATACGGGCAGCAGCAGACCGCCGGCGCCCGCCTTTTGCACCTCGGGTGCAACGATGACCGACTGGAAGCACGCATCGAGCAATGCAGGGTGACTTGTGTATGATGCTTGCTGCGAGCGAATGGCCCCAGGCAGCGCGACCTCAGCAAGCACCGTAGAGACATCCTCATTGGTCCCAGCGGCAGTGTATACTGCAGTGAGGCCCGAGAAGGCCAGGCCGTACTGGATGCCGATGGCGTCGAAGGTTGCCCGCAAATCGGCGCCTTCCGTGCGCAGCGGATGGCTGGCGATTAGCGCGTCGATGCTGTGTGAGGCCGGCTGCTGATTGACTCGGTCCTCCAGGGCCCGTAAGACCGCACTTGCCCGCCGAACACGTTCGCCTTCCTCATAAGTTTCCACCGCGAACTCGAGGACGCCAGGAGCCGAAACCGTTGCCGCCGACGATGCCATCGTTTCACGATCCAAAAGCAGCGTCTGCTCGAACTTAATGTCGCGGACCTCTGATGCTTCGCCAAGAGTCACGCGCGCGGCGGTTAAGGCCATCTCACAGTAAGCAGCACCGGGAAACGCGGCTACGTCGTGGATCTGGTGGTCGCCGAGCCATGGATGTGCCTCGGTGCCGACCCGGCCTTGCCATACATGGCGCTCCGGTTCCTCGAACAGATGCACATGTGCCCCGAGTAGTGGATGAACAGCCTGGACCGCGGCGCCGTGCGCAGGATGGTCCACCGACTCGCGACTCAGCATCAGCTCCCGACGGGTCCAGGTAGGTAATGGTGCATCCACCAGGCACCCATTGGGGTACTGGACGGAGAAATCGACCAAGGCGCCGGCGCTATGCACATCGGCGATGAAACCACGTAATCCGAACGGCAGTTCCTGCTCACGCCGCATGGCGGCCAACGCGCTGACCGGCATGTCGAGACTGGCAGCGTTTTGCTCGATCGCATAGGTCAACAGGGGGTGTGGCGCCAGCTCCCCGAAGACTCGAAAGCCATCCTTGAGTGCCGCCTGCACGGCCGCCGCGAATCGCACCGTGTAGCGTAGGTTTTCCGCCCAGTATTCACCGGTGAACGACGGCCGCTCACGAGGGTCCCACAGGGTCGCGGAATAATACGGAACTTTCGGCTCAGTTGGTTTGAGATCGGCAAGGGTTTCGACCAAGTCGTCAAGAATCGGTTCGACCTGCGGCGTATGTGAAGCGACGTCGACAGCTACCTCACGCACCATCACGTCCTGTGCCTGCCATGCGGCCAACAGATGCCGAATCGCCTGGGTGTCACCACCGACGACGGTCGATGTTGGTGAGGCTACGACGGCCAGCACAACATCCGACAGCCCGCGAATAGAGAGTTCGGAAAGCACTTGTTGGCCAGGTAGCTCCACTGACGCCATAGCGCCGCTGCCCGCAACACGCGACATCAGTTGCGAGCGACGGCAAATGACGCGCAAACCGTCTTCGCAAGACAGTGCGCCCGCGGCGACGGCTGCCGCAGCCTCACCGAGCGAATGTCCGATGACTGCCCCCGGATACACTCCGTAGGACTTCATCGTGGCAGCCAACGCCACCTGGATTGCGAAGATCGTCGGCTGGACCCGGTCAATACCGGTTACCTTCTCAGCCACCGTCAGCGCCTCGGTGACCGAAAACCCTGATTCCTCGACAATCACCGGTTCCATCGCCGCGATGGCCGCGGCGAACACCGGCTCCTTCGCGAACAACTCAGCGCCCATACCGGCCCACTGTGACCCCTGCCCGGAGAACACCCACACCGGTCCGCGGTCATCTTGCCCCACAGCGGACTGATACGGAATCTCGCTGCCGGCGATTTCACGCAGTCCCCGGCTGAGTTCAGCAAAGCTGCTCGCCAGGACCATCGTCCGCACTGGACGGTATCCACGGCGGCGCGACAGCGTATAGCCCAAATCCCACAGCCCAGTGTGTTTAGTCCCGCTGCCGTGTTCGTCGACCCAATCCGCCATTCGGGCAGCCGTCGCACGCAATTGCTCAACCGACGTGGCCGACAGCGGAAACAACAGCGGGCCATTGACTTTAGATACTGCCGGGGAGTCCTTACCTGAATTCTCTGGTGCTTGCTCGAGGATCGCGTGCACGTTGGTGCCAGACATGCCATACGACGACACCGCGGCACGCCGTGGCTGCTGGACATCGACGGGCCAGGGCGTATTAACCTGCGGCACAAAAAGTTCGGTGGTAATCTCAGCCAGTTGATCAGGCAGCCGAGTGAAGTGCAGGTTTTTCGGAACCACGCCATGCTGTAGCGCCAGGATTGCCTTCATCATCCCCAGAGGTCCTGATGTCGACTGCATGTGGCCAAAGTTTGTCTTAGTCGATGCCAGCGCACAACGTCCCGCAGTTCCGTAAACCGCCGCCAGGCTCGCATATTCGATCGGATCTCCGACCGGGGTGCCGGTACCGTGCGCTTCGATCAGGCCGACCGTGGTGGGGTCAACGCCGCCCACGGCCAACGCCTTGTGATATACTGCGATTTGTGCCTGCTCCGATGGTGCTGCTATGTGCACAGTGTGGCCATCCTGATTAGCCGCGGTGCCGCGTAGCACCGCCAGGATTCGGTCACCGTCACGCTCAGCGTCGGGCATCCGCTTGAGTAACAGCACCACACAGCCCTCGCCAGACACGAATCCGTCGGCTGCGACATCGAAGGCATGGCAACGACCGGTGGGCGACAACATTCCCTGCAGCGAACCCGAAACCGACTTCCGTGGCTCCAGCGTCACGACGACGCCACCGGCAAGGGCCAGATCGCTTTCGCCGCAATCCAAACTGCCGCGGGCCTGGTGCACAGCCATCAAGCCCGACGAGCACGCCGTGTCCACCGTGACCGCCGGACCGTGCAACCCAAGTGTGTAAGCCACTCGCCCGGACGCGAAGCTGTTACTGGTGCCGGTGAAACCGTACGGTCCCTCCGTGGCACCACAATCGGCGGACAACAGTTCATAGTCCCCATGCGTCAGTCCCACAAAGACGCCGGTCGCAGACCCCGCGAGTGTCGCTGGGTCAAGACCCGCATGCTCGATGGCATCCCACGACGTTTCCAGCAACAGGCGATGTTGCGGGTCGATCGCGATGGCCTCACGCTCAGTCATACCAAAGAAATCGCAGTCAAAGCCGCCAACATCATCCAGGAAGGCGCCCCATCGTGATACCGACCGGCCAGGCACCCCTGGTTCAGGATCGTAATACAAATCCGCGTCCCAGCGCTCCTTGGGAATCTCGGTCACCAGGTCGTCGCCACGCAACAACGCCTCCCAAAGGCGCTGCGGAGAATCGATCCCGCCGGGAAGCCGACAAGCCATACCAATGACAGCCACCGGCGTAACGTTTGCGGCTCGCAATGTGCAGTCCCCTCTATAGATAGCTCAATGGCGCTCAGCAGTCTCGCCACGTAAGCGCAGGAAAACTCCGACATAACTGCCGTACCACTATGTACGGCGCATTCAGGCTAAGGATCGTTCGGGCTCAGGATCGCCAGATGTCGCGGGTGGTAGTTTACCGGCAAATAGTGACAAGTCCGATATTGACGTGGCAGATCCCACAGCGGAAGAGTTTCCAACGGCGACCGAACCCGGCTACACGTCGACCTGACGCTAGGCATATATCTCAGCAAGGAACTGCTCGACGGCCACCGCGGCGTGTACCGCCCAGGCATACGCGAGGAATGTCGAAAGCGCTTTGCTTGCAAAGTAATTCGACTTAGAACACGGGCTGGCAACTAACCTCGCGCAGTCGCTTTGTGAAGTTGTGCGCCTATTCAACCCGGACCAACGAGTTGTTACGGCTACATAGCATAAAACCCGGGTGCGTCTTGATCGATGTGCGTGATTGGCGACGCGACACGAAAATCGCGCAGGTGGTCACTGCACTTCAGTGTAAACACGTACTTCTGCGCTATCGGCAGCATAATCGTATGCATCGAGTTGATCAGAGACCAGTGAAGTCATAAACACCGTAGAACGGAACAACCGCTTGCACCCGGATGTCAGCCTTCTCGAAGCCCGGCGGAAACTGTGGATCGTTGGGGATTCTCGTGACAACAAGAAAAGTAAAAAGATACCCATCGGCCGAGCCACCGGTGATCGAAATCCAGTCCGGGTTACTGCCCTACTCGGCGATGTGCTCCTTTATTCACGCAATCGCGTACTTGAATCAGGCCAGGTGGCACGCGGGTTGAGCCGATAGTTGATCACCACGTAGACCCAATCCAGCTAGGTCAAAAGGCCCATCAGCGGGTGTACCTGTCCACGTTTGTTTCCGACCATCCGAGCCTCCCGGGAACTTACAGCAACACTGGAACCTGTCCGTCGCGGTCCAAGTCGGGACGTCGCCAAATGTCGAGCTGGTTCCCGGAGCCACACTGCCAGTAACTGACATCGGCGTCATACGCATAACCGCAATAGATCCTCAATATACGCGCAACGCCGGGTTTCTTCGGGATGGCACCAACCGAAGCGCGGGCCGCTTCCACAAGTCGCCCAGTTCAGTGCTACAGTCGGGGTCGAATCCTAGCCACCCAATACCGCAGTCTACAGCTTGTTGGCCCTGTGTCCGATGCGGTGCAGACTCCATAACCCCAGCCACGACAGTACCGAGCCAGCTAAATCGGTGTATCCCCGTTGGCTGGACGCCGAAGACCTGAGCGGTAAGCTTCGAGCTGAGCAAACTGTAACCGAACACGTACGTCGAGCCGTAACCATGCCGCGTCAAAGGCCGACAACCATTGGCGGTGCACACGAACCCCAGCGTTGAACACCAACACTGCTGCCAGTTGCTTTCACCGTATTCCTTGGCTTCCCCCCAAGTCTGTCGTTACTGAATCTGACGGGCTGACTGATGACGGCTAGCTGGGTCAGTCTCTGTGGGTTCATCAATCACGGAAGATACGCCAAGTCGATCATCGACATGAGACGGTCACCGCTCTAGCGGGCTTTGCTGGTGACCCGCGATAGCGGATCGGACTGGATGTCGGCACCCCCACGCCTGGGATGAAACATCACACTGATCTCGCCGGCGCTGTCGCCTAAGACGATCTGACGATCCACTGAAGTGTGTGTGTGTGTGTGTCCATGTTGACTAAATGTCCTCGGCTGAACTTTACCAGTCTTTCCAAGGTGGCGCATTGTCCGGGCACCAGGCCAGCCATATTGTCTATCGACAACGGGCGCTCCGGGTTTGCTGGGTGCTCATAGGCGTCGACATCCTAACCCCTTGCCTTACGACACCCGTAAGTCAACCTTGTTGAGTTAGCATACGACCTGTTCCTCAAACCGTTCAGGGTAAGCCTCCTGAATCCGAGATTGCACGTCATAAAGCACTATCGCCGCTTTAGCATCCGAGATTAGGTTGACGGCCGAGCGATCTTACGGAACAACAACACCGTCACGTTGGTATCGGGATGTTCGTCGCACGTCTTGACGACCAACATCTGCGCGGCCCCATCGACTCACCGGCCTGGACACTCCACCACTCGTAGCTGAATGTCGAATTCGTAGTGATCCCAACGCTTTCGCAACTTCTCGGCGTAGGTCACGTCGACCATGAAATGCACCGCGATGAGATCGTCGACTCGCATCTTTTACCGTACCACAGAACTTCGATCACCCAAGGTCAACCGAGTTCACGAGAACAAACAACTAAAGTATAATCATACTTCACCAACTCGGGGCAGTCAGTACGAAACTTCTCGATAATAACGGCCTAGGTTCGATATTCTGGGTTGAGTCGCATCAACACAAACGACCAGCACCGCGAATACCACAACATAACAGCCACAGGCTTCCAGTGAACTTGGTCACCGGGAAAATCCCCACGGGGTTCTTACACAGGACCACCCATGGAAAAGTAATCGCCCCCGGGTTCCCAGTAAGTCAGATGATGTCTGGTCATCCTGTAACCAGGTAGTGGAGAATCCACTAAACACGCCGATTCCGGGTGAACGCACATACGAAGCCTCGTACTGGTTTCCCACCACTACCCCACCGCTGCTTCCCTTGAACTGCAGGTTGCTGTCGTGTTTTGCTGTGTTGCGGGGTTTTTGTTGGTGGGTGGCTGACTGCCTGCTTTCGATGAGGCTTCGTGTGCTTTGCCGCAGTGGACACGATTAGCGCGGCGCACGTAAGCATGTCGGTGGTGGATGCTGCTTGGTCTACATGTTGATGATGCCAGGGGCTGGGCACCTGGGCTGTGCTGAAGGCGATATCGATGCAGGCGTGAGTGTGAGGATAGTTGTTAGCGCCGCGGGGTAGGGGCGTTTTAGTGTGCATGTCATGGCCTTGAGGTGTCGGCGTGGTCAATGTGGCCGCACCTGAACAGGCACGTCCCCGTGCACGGTATAACTATTCGCACCTGATGTTATCCCTTGCACCATTTCTGCCGCTGGTATCGGTGTCGGCGGCTTGTTGACCGGCCCTCAGCCAGCAAGCAGGCATGCCGCCGGGTGCAGCAGTATCGTGTTAGTGAACAGTGCATCGATGATCCGGCCGTCGGCGGCACATACGGCAACCTTCTAGCGCAGATCAACCACCCACACCCCACCAGCCCACCACAACACCACCACCCAAACCCAAACCAGCAAAAAATAACCACCAAATGACCATCACGACGACACCTTGAAGTCTAAACGGACAAGTTACTGGTTACTGGCCGGGCGCGGCGTCTGGCACCAGGGGCATATTGCGTCAGTACCGCCGGCAGCGGCCAAAGCAGCGCCTGCCCCGGACATTGTGATTTCGGGGTCGGACACCTCGCGCCATGCGTATCACCCAGCCTCTGTAAACACCAACTGCCTCCTTGCAAAAATTTTTGAGCGATCATTCAAAAACATTTTTTCAGTATTTTTGTGGTACAATGAGATTTGATCATAGCTGCGCACGGCTGCTTGAGACGACCGCAGTATTGTTTCGCCTCTAAGGATTACGCTCCGAACTCGGTTAGCCAGATTCTAGAACGTCTGGTGTTAAACCCGGTTCGCTGTATCACCACTTCCCGCAGGGCAAGCAACAGTTGGCCGCCGCGGTAAGTGGACAGCGCCGGGATCGGCACCAAACAGTTGCTGCGTCGATTACTGATTACCAAACGGCCGGTGGCCGACATTGTCGATCGGTGAATCGACCTACTTGTGGCTAGGCTGGCCGGTGATCAGCACGACGACTAGTCCCATCGAGCCGATCGCCACCGAATCGGTAAACGTAATTTTACCTAATACACGCAACTTATGCACGTGCATGCACAGGTTGGCATGCGCCGCTCGAGAATCGAGCGGCGTACGGAAGACTGGTCAGCGGCACACGCGGAACAGATTGGGCTCACACTGATCTCGGATCTCGTTGATTGAAGCAGCGCTGATCCTCTCCCGAATCGCTAGCGATTCGGGAGAGGATCAGCGCTTCCAGACCCACGGCCCGCACATTGATTGCTGCGCGAGTAAACCTACAAATCCAAGCCGATGTCGAGAATTCGCACCGAGTGAGTCAACGCACCGACGGCGAGGTAATCTACGCCGGTCCCCGCGTAGATCGCCGCATTCTCGAGGCTCAGCCCACCGGATGATTCTAGCAGGACGGTAGGTGCTCGGATGTCTCGACGTTGCACCGCTACTTGTGTCTGCCACACTGGGAAATTGTCCAGCAGGATCAGTTCGGGCTCCTCAGCCAGCATGGCATCAAGCTGCTCGAGTGAGTCCACTTCGACTTCGCACGGAAGCTCAGGCGCAGCTGCCCTCACTGCCCGCAGCGCGTCAACCACCGATCCTACAGCGGCAACATGGTTGTCCTTGATCAAGGCGGTATCACCGAGCCCCAGTCGATGGTTGACACCGCCGCCGACACGCACCGCGTACTTCTGCAGCGCACGCAGACCAGGAAGCGTCTTACGGGTATCTCGGATCTTGGCTTTTGTGCCACGTACGGCGTCAACCCAGGCCACCGTCACAGTGGCTATCCCGGACATGTGGCAGACCAGGTTCAACATGGTCCGCTCAGCCGTCAACAGCCCTCGGGCTGCTGCCTGCACGGTCAGCAGTGGTTGACCTGATTGCAACCGGGCACCGTCCTCAACGCGATAGAGAACCCGGTAGCCGTCGACGCCGAACACCTCATCGAGGACCAGCAACGCCACATCCACCCCGGCAATCACACCCGGCTCGCGAGGCACCATCGACCCCGTGACGACCGTACCAGCCGGCACGGTGGCCTGCGTAGTGATGTCGAGCCCGTACCGTAGATCCTCATGCAGAGCGCGCCGAATAGTGTCTCGCGCCGCATCGAATTCGCAGTCGGACAGCATTATCAACCCACCGTCGCCAATGCCTCCGCACGCACCAAGTTTTGGTCGTCAGCCAGTCGAATCACAGTGCTGCGGGCGTGTTCTGGCGCGGTGTCCGGATACTCTGTGCAGTGGTGACAACCCCGACTTTCATTGCGGGCCAAGGCCGCAGCTGCTACTGCCCGGGCAGTCAGCGTCAACGCAACGTCTTCGAAATCGCGGCGGCCGGTCACGTGGCGGATCGGCGCCTCAGCCAGCGTGTCGGACAACCGCTGCAGACCTGCGGCGTTGCGCATCACCGCGGCATCTCGGCTCATCACGCGTTGGAGTTCACGGCGCTTCAGCGCGTGATGGGTGACAGGCTCGAGCTTGGATACATACGCACGCCCAGCCGCCGCCGCATGTGCGGCCGCAGCCCTTCCGGCGCGGCCACCGACCACCAAGCCTTCCAACAAGCTGTTGGACGCCAAACGGTTAGCACCGTGCATCCCGGTGCGGGCCACCTCTCCAGCGGCGAACAGCCCAGCCAGCTCGGTTTGACCGTACGCATCGGTGACGATGCCACCGCAGCTGTAGTGTGCGCCCGGAACAACCGGGATCGGTTCACGGGCCGGGTCGATACCAACAGTCCGGCATGCGGCGGTGACGGTGGGGAACCGGGAAGCGAAGCCGTCGATGCCGCGGGCGTCGAGGTAGACGCACGAATCGCCAGTGGCCTTCAGGCGCGCGTCGATAGCAGCAGCGACAACATCGCGCGGCGCCAGATCACCCAGTGGATGCACCCCTGATGTTACCGAATTACCTTTGCTATCAAGCAAAATCGCACCTTCACCGCGGATGGCTTCGGTTACTAGTGGCCGCCGACCACCGGTGCCAGTACCCGCCGCGAAAAGCATGGTCGGGTGGAATTGGATGAACTCGAGATCGCTAACCGCCACGCCAGCCCACAGCGCCAGCGCGATTCCGTCGCCAGTGGACCCCTCAGGATTGGTGGTCGCGCCGTAGAGGTGCCCGAGCCCACCGGAGGCCAGGATCACCGAAGGTGCGCTGACGATACCCCACCCGTTTGGGTTGAGCACCGACACACCGTTCACCACGGTGCCATCGTGCAACACTCGCAGGGCAAGGTGGCTAGTGCGGATGTCCAACACGTCAGCGGCGTGGTCGAGCGCCCGCTGCACCTCGGCGCCGGTGGCATCGCCACCGGCGTGCACGATGCGTCGTCGCGAGTGCCCTCCTTCACACGTCACCGCCCATCGCCCGGGAATCGATTCGTCGAAACGCGCTCCGTAACCGACTAATTCGGTAACCGCGTGGTAGCCTTCGGCTACAATCGAATACACGGTGTCGAGATTGCACATGCCTGCCCCTGCCGCCAGGGTGTCGGAAGCATGGGCGTCAACAGAATCGTCGGAACCCGGTAACACGACTGCGATGCCGCCTTGCGCGTAGTGCGTCGCTGTCTCGCCGCGCCGCTGATCGGCTTTGGTAAGTACGACGACGTTGCGACCGGCGCGGTGGGCGGCAAGCGCGGCAGCCAAGCCCGCCACGCCGGTTCCTATTACCACCACGTCAGCCGCGTGCTTCCAGTCGGGAACGGCCATCATTCGCCACCGCCAGGCAGCCCGATTTCGATCATACGCTGCACACTGCGCCGGCCCGCCGCCGCGATTTCCGAGTCGACGTGAACCTCGTCGGTCCCCTCGACCAGACAACGCAACAGTGCACCGGGGGTGATCATCTTCATGTACTTGCACGACGCGCGGTCGTTGACCGCGCGGAAGTCGATTTCCGGTGCTGCCCGGCGCAGCTGATACAACATGCCGACCTCAGTGGCGACCAAAATTTTGCGGTACTGCGTCTGCCTAGCGGCAGTTAGCATGCCGCCAGTGGACAAGATCTTGACTCGGTCCGGCGGGAACGCGCCTTCGCCAGCGAGGTACAGCGCCGAGGTCGAGCAACCACATTCCGGGTGTACAAAGAGCTCGGCGTCGGGATTTGCGCGAGCCTGATCAACGAGCTCGTCGCCGTTGATCCCGGCGTGCACGTGGCATTCCCCCATCCACACATACACGTTCTTGCGGCCGGTCACGCGACGAACATGAGCGCCCAGAAATTGGTCTGGGCAGAACAACACCTCGCGACTGGGGTCGATGGACTCGACGACGTCCACTGCATTTGACGAGGTGCAACAGATATCGGTGAGCGCCTTCACTTCCGCCGTGGTGTTGACATAAGACACCACAGCAGCGCCGGGGTGCTCGTCTTTCCAGGCACACAGCTCGTCGGGGGTGATTGAATCGGCCAGTGAACAGCCCGCCCGCTGGTCCGGGATGAGCACGGTCTTGTTCGGGCTTAGGATCTTGGCTGTCTCGGCCATAAAGTGCACACCGCAGAACACGATAGTCTCCTCGGGCACCTCGGCAGCGATCCGCGACAGCGCCAGCGAGTCCCCCACGTAGTCAGCGATGTCCTGGATGGCGGGCAACTGATAGTTGTGCGCAAGCACAGTGGCGCCACGCAATCGCGTCAACCGACGAATCTCAGTAGCCCACTGCTCGTCACCGTCCACGCCGGCGTAGCCGACCGGTGAATCGGTAATGCCAGCAATCACGACAGTCATGTCGCCGGCGAGCGGCTCCATGCCATTCAGCACCGTCACGGCAGCTCCTTTCGGCACAGGAGGTTTTCGACTTATAATCGAAAACATGGCCTATGCTAGCACCGCACACGAAGTGCTAGCTGTCGTGTTCCAGGTTCGCCGAGTTGCCGAGCAGGTGAAGGGAACCCCGCAAAAGGCAAAACCGCAACTTAGCGTGCTGTTATGGGAACGTTCCCAGGATCCGCAACGAGGCGCATGGTCGCTGCCGGGCGGACGGCTGCGCAATGACGAGGACATGACCTATTCGGTTAGGCGCCAATTGGCCGAAAAAGTCGATCTTCGGGAGCTCGCACATTTGGAGCAGCTCGCCGTGTTCTCCGAACCTGCCCGACTACCGGGCACTCGGATGATCGCGTCCACCTTTCTGGGATTAGTTCCCTCCCCCGCCACCCCCGAGTTGCCGCCAGACACCCGCTGGCACCCGCTGAACACGCTGCCATCGATGGCCTTCGATCACGGCCCGATGGTTACGCACGCACGCGCCAGACTGGTCGCCAAAATGTCCTACACAAACATCGGATTCGCTCTGGCTCCAAAGGAATTCGCGTTATCAACGCTGCGTGACATCTACGGCGCGACGCTAGGGTATCAGGTCGACGCAACGAATCTGCAACGGGTACTGGCCCGTCGCAGCGTCATCATCCAGACTGGAACCGTAGCGCAGTCGGGCCGTAGCGGCGGACGCCCGGCCGCGTTGTATCGATTCACCGACTCACAGTTAAGGGTTACTGACGAATTTGCCGCGCTGCGGCCGCCCGGGAATTAACCACGCGGTCATTACTGGAGCACTACCTGTACTGACGGAAACAACGCGGCGTTTTTAGGGTAGTGGATATCGGCGTGAACACAAGTGTGAACTCGCTAACCACACAGCCCGATGGTATGGCCGCCGGCCGTTCATGCGCACGAATACCGACTGGTCACGAAGAAAGCCTCGTAGTGGAGCTCGCCAACCTGGCGAAAGCGAGGGGAGTTGATCAGCCGCCCGCTGCGTGAGAAGTTGCAACATAAATATACATCTATACATCCACCGCTGCCGTCTAAAAATTCCTTTAGCCGCCGCCTGGCTATCACCACACCACACCGGGACCGTGCTGCGCTCCCACGACGTCGTCGAGATGGCGTTCCTGGATCTGATCCCGTACCCCCTTGCACCACAAGCCAGCTGCTCTGTCGAACGATGGACATGAACGTCAAGCCAGAGGCGATGGTGACCATGGTGATCCTCCCGGCCGGACCAGCCCCGCTACCATCGCATCAGTGCGTGATCGGACACTATGTCGTCCCGCCGTTTTTCGTCCTATGCTCTGCAACGAAAGGCCAAGGCCTGAGGTTCACTGACCCAATTCGAGCTTTTGATGACCATTGCTGCCCTCGCCGAGGAATGAGCAATCTCGGTACCCGACCACAAAGGGCCCCACGGATTGTGGGGTTCGCTCTAATGAGCCTGGCTATTACGTGCTGGACGGCATCCGGGCCACCCTGGACTCTAAAAATCCATCGGATTTTGCCCCCAGTTACGCCAATCGGGCTGTAGGGGGATATTCCGGCGACGGACTAGCCAACCCCGTGGGCTGCTGAAGTATGTGCCGAGTAGGCACCCAAGCTGGACATCGTCGGAGCGGTGCCGGGATCATCGATCGGCGACCCAGGCCATACCTTCCGTCAACTCAACGGCGACTTCCTTGCAAGTTTGCCAGCACTGATGGTGGTCGCCCCCTATCACACACCTATCCCGCTCTGGACAAAGTCATCAAAGAGCACGCTAACGACGAAGGACGCGCCCTGCCAACGCGGCTGAAACAGATGACGACGGTGGGCGCGGTCATCAAGATGGCGGGAAGAACATTCAGTGGCTATATCCACAAACCGCTCGCGGAAACCCTGTCCAGACCGACGGTTGCGCATGTTTTCAACAACATCAAACTGAGCTCCGGAGTGCCAAACCGCCAAATCTTGATCGTGCAGGCCATCCACGACTAAACTTCATGACCGTGCTAGCCGACGCCTATTTGGCCGGTAGTGCCAACATGACCGATCACCAGAACCCGTTAGCGAGCACATCTCCCTGCATCCGCTATCCGTCCTGATACCCCTGAGCTGGTTCGCGGACCAGCTCGCCAGTCGACCGCTGATCAATCAGCTCATCAGGACCAGCTGGCTAACGATGCTCAATCTCGCAACCTACGTCAGCCTAGTACGAATAGCGATAATTGCCCCAAGGTCATCATCGGCGGGAAAGTGCATCATCACCCGCTCTGACAGCTGTTACGGCACACAGGCTTCGGGCTCCATGGTAGCGCCTTCGCGGCTTACCGACTACATAGTCTGCCGCCCAGGTCGTCGCGTCCGTTCGCGGCAGCAAGCACCGCATACACCAGCGCAGCGATGCCCGCCGGCCATAGCACGGTGGCCGCTACTTGCAGCAATCCGTGCGCGAAGAACACCGGCGGTGCTTGAATGACGTGCGCCACTTTGTGGTCGTACGACAGCGGTACTGCGTCGAAATTCAAGGCACCATAGCGCATCCAAACCAACAGCGCCCCCACCGCTGCCGCAGTTGCGGCGCAGATCATCAAGCCAATCGCGAGCCCGATAACCATCCCCGGCCCACGGTGCTGACGCAACTGCCATGCCAGCACCGACGCCGTAACCGCCAGCACAGTTAATAAGCCCAACATCAAGCATGGCGCGACAAAGAAGTGCTCGGACTCGTTGCCCAGGTAGTCGTGCCCTCGTTCGCCTGTCCGCGTGAGCCCCACTACCGCATGGATCGGTGGGGCAATCCAGGCCCACAGCCCGCCTATCAACGCGCCAGTCCCCGCAAGGCCCAGCACCACCCCGACGATCACACGCCCCCGCGGTGGGCAGGAGACATCGGAAATGTCCGACGCGCAATGTTCGGTCACCGCTTTGCCTCCATGTCGACCGAGTCCACCTGTCCGTGCCGCGAACACTTCGCCCGCCAGCCGTCGGGACGAACCTGCACAACCATCCGCCGTCCGCATTCCGCGCAAAACCGAGGAGGCTCCAGGCCTAACTGGGCCACTGTGGGCATCGAAGCGCCAGCAAGTTCATCCCGGTGTTTGACACCGGTATAGATGTTGTAGATGCCCGCACCGATCGGAGTAGGAAGATCCTGAACCACAGTCCTTATTTTCTATAGGCATTTTCTATAGGCTGGCATTGAGTGCCTTGATAGGCATTTGTAGATCGTCAAGCAATCTCAAATCGGCTTCGGCGGGCCGACCCAACGTGGTCAAGTAGTTCCCCACGATCACTGCGTTGATGCCGCCCAGCATGCCCTGCTTGGCGCCCAGGTCACCCAGGGTGATCTCGCGGCCGCCGGCGAAGCGCAGGATCGTGCGCGGCAACGCCAATCGGAATGCAGCCACCGATTTTAATGCTTCGCTGGGCGGCATCACCTCAAGGGCACCAAAGGGAGTACCGGGCCTCGGGTTGAGAAAATTCAAAGGAACCTCATCAGGGCCGAGTTCGGCGAGTTCAAGAGCAAATTCTGCGCGCTGCTCGACTGTCTCCCCCATGCCGAGAATGCCGCCACAGCATACCTCCATGCCGGCGTCCCGAACCATCGATAACGTTTGCCAGCGCTCTTCCCAGGTGTGCGTGGTGACAACGTTGGTGAAAAACGAGCGGGCTGTTTCGAGGTTGTGGTTATAGCGGTGCACGCCAATGCCCGAGAGCTGCTCCACCTGCTCGACGGTCAGCATCCCCAGCGAGCAAGCAATATTAATCTCGACTTCGTTCCGAATCGCCTCAATGCCGGCCGCTACCTGGGACATCAACCGCTCATCGGGCCCTCGTACCGCTGCCACGATGCAGAATTCAGTGGCACCTGACTTGGCAGTCTGCTTGGCTGCCTCTACCAGGCTGCGGATATCCAGCCAGGCACTGCGCACCGGCGACATGAACAACCCAGACTGTGAGCAGAAATGGCAATCCTCTGGGCAGCCACCGGTTTTCAGACTGATGATGCCCTCGATCTCGACCTCTGGACCGCACCAGCGCATCCGCACGTCGTGGGCTAACGCCAGCAATTCCTCGAGTCGGTCGTCGGGTAGCCACAGCATCTGCAGCACCTGGTCCCGGCTCAAGCCCTCACCGCGCTCTAGCACCTGCTGGCGAGCCTGAGCCAAGATGTCAGTATTTTCGGTATCACCATTAGTTGACCGAGTCCCCGCCTGAGTCACGCAGTACTCCTTTTCACGTTCAAGTCTTAAAACTAGGGTCCGAGCTTGCGGATACCGAAGCGGTTCACCAGGCTCTTCGCGGCCTGACATGAACGGTGTCCACGTTAGGTCAGCCGTTTACGCTTGAACAAACTCGTTGCCGTCAGCCAGCGACAGCTTGGCCATCGTGCCGCGGGGTCGAACCACCGAGTGAGTGCTTTGCTGGCGAACACCCAGCGTAGCTAGGTCAGCTGATCATGTATTTGATGCGCTTGTTACCGTGCCCAGCGGCGCAGGCCAGCAAAGTGGCCGTCAATCTGTGACGGCTGGCCCGCGATGCGCAGAGTCCGCCCCAGTTGAGCACCACAGACCCGACGGGCCAGCGTGACATGCGCGATCCACTGACCGGGCACGCTGTTGGGCAGCGGGGCCACCGCAGCTGGCAGCCGGCCCAGGAAGCCTAAAAGCACAATCGATGCACCTCGGCGTGCAGGGCTAACAGATCGCTGGTTGGTACCACGAGTCGTGCGAACACCACGTGGGCTCGGCCGAACAGCACCGACACACTGATCGTGGCGTCCAGCAGCAGCCGCTGACTCACCGGACCAAGCAGCTGATCGACCTCGGCGCCGATATGTTCAGCAACGGCCAACGTAACGTGAGGACGGCTAGCTGACGCTTGGCTGGGTATTCCGGCGCTGGCCAGCTGGTCCCAAATGCGACAGATCGCCGACTCGGTGTCGGGGTCGAAGACCAGCTCGAGCGAATGAACCATCAATGGACCAACGTGGTTACCCAGTCCCGGTCGAAGGCCGCCGCGCTCATCGCCGCAAAATCCGTGGCGTCCATCGATCCGGCCCCGGCAGGCAACGTGGCCCGCATTGGAGCCAGCCGGGCCAGCGCAGACCGATTGGATATCTGCACCGCACCGGGCCGCCCCGTCCAGCTGCCGATCACCAAGCCGGCGCACGCAACCCCTCGTGTGGTCAACGCCTCCAGAGTCAGCGCGGTGTGGTTGAGGGTGCCCAATTCCACACTGACCGTGACCAGTGCCAGTGCACCTAGCTCGACAGCTAGATCACGCAAAGTGGCACTAGCATCAGCGAGTTCGACCAGTAGACCACCAGCGCCTTCGACCAAAATCAAGCGTCCCGGGCGATCCAGTCCGGCGATGAGCTCCAGCAGTTGCTCGCGGGTGGGTAATGCCATCCCGGCGTGTTCGGCGGCGGCGGCCGGCGCCAGTGGTTGCGGATATCTCACCAAGCCGGTGAGTTCGGTCACCCCAGATAGTCGGGCCACCTCGGCAAGGTCATCGTCTCCGATCTGAGTTCCGGTCTGAACCGGTTTGCACACTGCCACTTCGATACCAGCTTGACGCGCGTGACACGCCAGCGCTGCACAGGCGACGGTCTTGCCGACCCCCGTGTCAGTGCCGGTAACGACCACGACAGTCAACGGCGCGCCACACAACAGCCACCAAGAACGTCCGTCAACACCCGCCGGGCCACTTCCAACTTAGCGCTATCGAGAGACGCGTGCGCAGTCAACCGCAGCCGCGACGTCCCGGCCGGCACAGTCGGAGGCCGGAAGCAGCCCACCCGCACGCCGGCGTCCAGGCAGGCGATCGCGGCGGCCAACGCTACCTCCGGATCGCCCAACACTACTGAGACCACCGCCGACTGCGGCAGCTCGGACAGATCGCAGATCTTAGCCAAGGTTCGGGCGTGCTGCAACACCGCCTCTGGGCGCCACGTCTCGGCCTTCAGTATTTGCAGCGCGGCCCGCGCGGCACCTACCGCCGCAGGCGCCAAACCAGTGTCGAAGATGAACGGACGGGCGGTATTGATCAGGTGAGCACGCACCGCGGACGACCCGAGAACCGCACCACCCTGGCTGCCGAGCGCCTTGGACATGGTAGTCGTAATCACCACGTCAGGTGCACCCGCCAGCCCGACCTCGTATACCAGCCCGCGCCCACCACCACGCACACCGAGGCCGTGCGCCTCGTCTACGAGGAGCAACGCGCCGTGCCGACGGCATACATCGTGCAACTCCGAAACAGGGGCCAGCACACCATCAGCGCTGAACACCGACTCAGTGACAACAACCGCACGCTCCTCGTGGCATGACCTCAGCGCGGTGTCCACGGCGTCAACGTCACAGTGCGGTGTCACCACCACCCGCGCCCGCGACAGCCGGCAAGCATCCACCAGGGACGCGTGCGAATAGGCATCGGAGACGATCAGCGAACCCGGGCCGGACAAACCGACAACAGCCCCGAGGTTGGCGGCATAACCGGAAGAAAACAGTAGGCCGACACAGGCGCCGACAAATTCAGCTAGCTCGCATTCCAATTCGTGGTGCAGTATGGTATCGCCGGTGACCAGGCGGGATCCGGTGGCACCTGCACCCCAAACCCGCAACGCCGCAACGCCGCCGTCGATGACGTCGGGATGTTGGGAGAGACCGAGATAGTCGTTGGAGGCCAGATCCAGCTCGGTGGCAACGGCTGAGCGCGGCCGCAGCGAACGGCGCAGCCCGGCCCCGCGGCGCTGTTGCTCCACTGCTTCCAGCCAGGCCAGCGGTGACGTCTCGATCGGGACCTTCATGGGCCTTCAGCCTACGAGTCCCGCGACTTCGACCATCGCGGAGGTGATCTGGGCGATCTCGGCCGGCGGGCAAATATATGGCGGCATTGCATAAACCAGATTCCGGAACGGACGCAGCCAAACACGTCGGTCCAACGCCGCCGGGGTGGCAACGGCCAGGTCGACCGACCGGTCGCATTCGATAACGCCGATAGCACCGCACACACGCACATCGATCACACCGGGTAAACCCTGGGCAGCTTCGAGCCCAGCTGTTAGGCCAGCCGATATTTCGGCAACGCGGGACCTCCAGTCCTGGCCCAGAAGCACCTCGACGCTGGCCACCGACACGGCACAGGCCAGAGGATTGGCCATGAACGTGGGTCCATGCATCAGCGCGCCGGCCGCACCGACGCTTATGGCGTGTGCGATATCGGTTGTGCACAAGGTGGCGGCCAAGCTCAGGTATCCGCCGGTGAGGGCTTTGCCGACACACATGATGTCCGGGCTCACCCCGCAGTGGTCTGCGGCGAAAAGCTCACCGGTACGCCCGAAGCCAGTCGCGATCTCGTCGAAAATCAACAACACGTCGTGCCGCCGGCATATGTCGCGCACATCACACAAATACCGTGGGTCGTGGAAACGCATCCCACCGGCGCCCTGCACTACCGGCTCGACGACCACAGCCGCAAGTTCGGGGGTGTGCTGCGCCAGCTGCGTCTCAAAGGCCTTACTGTAGGCAGGGTCGTAGTCGCGGGGCACCTGCGGGGCAAACACCTGCCGCGCCAAAATGTCAGTCCACAGCGAGTGCATGCCGCCATCGGGGTCGCAGATACTCATCGGCGTCAAGGTGTCCCCATGGTAGCCACCACGCCAGGTCATCAGCCGCCGCTTAGCCGGCTGACCGCGGCTGCGCCAGTACTGCAACGCCATCTTCACCGCGACCTGCACTGAAACCGACCCGGAGTCGCTGAAGAAGACCGTCTCCAAACCCGCCGGGGTGATGTCCACCAGCAACTGCGCCAACCGGGCCGCAGGTTCGTGAGTCAATCCGCCAAACATGACGTGATTCATCGCACCCAGTTGGGTAGTCAGCGCCGCGTCCAACACTGAGTGGCCGTGACCATGGATCGCGGTCCACCAAGAGCTCATCGCGTCGAGCGCCTCGATCGGCTTGCCGTCGCGGATCAGCGTCAGCCATGCGCCGTGAGCGGCGACCGCGACCACAGGTGGTATAACGCCGGTAGCAGCACCAATGGTGCTGTAGGGATGCCACAGATGGGCGGCATCGATCGCGCCGATCTGCTCAGGCGTCAACCCGGAAGTCGCCCCAGACATAAAGATCGAGGGTAAAGCAAGAAGGCGGATTAGCCGGGGTCATACCCGAACCGTCTCGAGCCGTCCTGCTGTGGGTCGCGCAAACCCCGACAATCGTGGAGCATTGGACGTCATGGCTACGCCGCATCGGTTCCAAGACCCATTTACAACCGACGAGATCGACGACCGGCCGGGCGCCAACGGCTGGCTACAATTGCGATGACGCCGATACCTGCAGCGACCAGCCAGCACGGACACTCCGGTTGCGGTTGGCCGTCTAGAGCCTAAACTTGCCCAGTCACGCTGTGGACGCTGCTAGTCGTTCTGACCACCACGGAGCCATATTGATTGGCCAGCACAGCTATACTAGGTTTCGTCACGACGGTGTGCCCAGCAAGTATTTGCGGACGGACAGGTGTCATACGGAATCGGTGTGTAGATACTTCCGGTGGCGTGGGGGATAGCGGTGCGGCGATCGCCGCGGCCAACATCGAGTCCTTCGTGTCCCTCTTGAAGGGCTGGTAATAATGTCCTTCTGACCGATCTTGTCGTTCACCATCCTGCTAGTCAGCGTTGCGGCCGGTTCCCTAATGACCACCTTCAGCGAACGTTATTGGCTCTGACGGCGCCACTGTGGTAATTCGCCACACGGTGTGACAACACGTACGAGTGTATGGTTAACCGAATTTACAGCTTTGCAAGCAAAATTAAGCGTGCCAGTTACCGTCCGGTCACGTTACGACAAAAAATCCTTGGTGAACGACCTAAGCTTGTGGGCCACCGGCAATTTCTGCTGTAAAAGTTACAGTAGTGACTGATGTGACTCAGTGGTGATTCACGTTCCCATGCGGCATGCGGCGCTCAACCCCAGCGGGTAAGCCTCGCGTGAGTCATGAAATAGCAGCCGATGCGCGAAAGCACGGCGCTGAGGCCCAAAACGCCCTTGACCGCCAAGAAGATTGGTATCCAATGAATCGCATCTACACCTTCGTGACCGGCCTAGCAATGCTAGTAACCTCGATACTCACCTGCAGTCTCGCGTACGCTGACTCCGGCACCAGGACAGCGGACTACCAGCAAACTATCGACACCGTCGTCCAACGGGCTCTCGCGCAGCGCGGCGTGCCGTTCTCCTGGGCCGGCGGCGGTGTTAGTGGCCCCACTCGCGGCACCGGTACCGGTAGCAACACTGTCGGCTTCGACGCCTCGGGCCTGATCCAGTACGCCTACGCCGGCGCCGGACTCAAGCTTCCACGCTCGTCCGGCGAAATGTACAAAGTCGGCCAGAAGGTGCTACCGCGGCACGCACGCCGAGGCGACCTGATCTTTTACGGTCCCGAAGGCACCGAAAGCGTTACGCTATATTTGGGCGACGAGAAGATGGTGGAGGTCGGCGAAGTCGTCCAAGTGTCGCCAGTACGCAGCAACGGCATGGCACCCTACCTGGTTCGGGTTCTCGGGACCCAACCGACATCAGTGCCGCAAGCACCCCTGCAGCAAGTGCCAACTCTGCCGGCACCGCAGCAAACGCCAACGCATCGTGCACCCTTGCAGCACATGCCCTTGCAGGTGCCAGTACGACCCGTTCCAGTCAGTACCGCGCGGTAGCCCTATCCAACCAACGGGGGCTTGTTAAGCTACCGAAGTTAGCCATCTGCTCCCTTGGTGACGGCATCGAATGGTCAACGAATCCGCTGAGCCGCCTTCCCTGCAGCACGCACACTCCGAAGGAGGTGGTTGTCTTCGGTAAATTGGCGGTCAATCATGCAGACCCTGTCACCGGCTTCCCTACTGGTAGCCACCGCAAAGCCCGTTCCTCTGGAGGGGCGCACTGCGGTGTTCACGATATTCTATCGTCACGATCTCGACGGCTTGCGCGGCATCGCGATCGCGTTGGTGGCCATATTCCACGTGTGGTTCGGTCGGGTGTCCGGCGGCGTGGATGTGTTGCTGGCGATGTCCGGCTTCTTCTTCGGCGGCAAAATCCTTCGCGCCGCGCTGAACCCGGTCCCCTCGTTGTCGCCGGTAGCCGAAATAATCCGGCTGGTCCGTCGACTTCTTCCGGCTCTGGTAGTGGTGCTCACCGGCTGCGCGCTGCTCACCGTCGTGATGCAACCACAGACTCGCTGGGAGACATTCGCCGACCAGAGCCTAGCCAGTCTGGGCTACTATCAGAATTGGGAGTTGGTCGGTACCGAATCCAGCTATCTGAAGGCGGGCGAAGCTGTAAGCCCGTTACAGCACATCTGGTCAATGTCCGTGCAGGGGCAGTTCGACATCGCCTTCCTGCTGCTGGTTGCCGGATGCGCCTACCTATTTAGGCGCCCGCTGGGTACCCAGCTGCGGATAATGTTCGTGGTGCTGCTAGGCGCATTGATGATCGCGTCATTCATTTACGCAACCTTTGCTCATCAGGCAAACCAAACTACAGCTTATTACAACAGCTTCGCGCGCGCCTGGGAATTGCTGCTAGGAGCGCTTGTCGGCGCAGCAGTACCCTATATTCGCTGGCCGGCCTGGCTACGCACTGTAGTCGCCACCGTCGCGCTGGCGGCGATCCTGTCATGCGGAGCCTTGATCAATGGTGTCAAAGAATTTCCCGGCCCGTGGGCCCTAGTGCCCGTAGGGGCTGCAATGCTGCTGATCCTTGCCGGAGCCAACCGGCAGAGCCGGCCCGGTACTAGTGCCAGCATGCCACTACCCAATCGATTGCTGGCAACCGCACCACTGGTGGCATTGGGTACAATAGCGTACACGCTGTACCTGTGGCACTGGCCGCTGCTGATCTTCTGGCTATCCTATACTGGCCACCACCACGCCAATTTCGTCGAAGGCGCCGCACTGCTGTTGGTGTCCGGATTGCTGGCTTACCTGACCACCCGGCTCATCGAGAACCCGCTACGGTACCGCACACTCGCCAACACCGAATATCCGTCGCCCGCACGGGCTGCCGCCTGGCAGTTACGCTTGCACAGGTCGACGATAGCGTTGGGATCAATGGTGGTGTTGCTGGGTGTCGCGCTGACCGCAACCTCATTCACCTGGCGCCAGCACGTCATCGTTTTGCGCGCCACCGGCAAGGAACTCAGCGCCCTTAATGCCCAAGACTATCCGGGTGCGCGTGCCCTGACCGCCCACGCGCGAGTACCCACCCTGCCGATGCGGCCCACTGTCCTGGAAATCAAGGACGACCTGCCAGCCTCCACTCGAGACGGCTGCATCAGTGACTTCGTCAACCCGGCCGTGGTCAACTGTACCTACGGCGATGCCAGTGCCAACCGAACCATCGCGCTAGCGGGCGGGTCGCACGCAGAACACTGGCTACCTGCGCTGGACGTGCTTGGGCAGCTGCACCACTTCAAAGTGGTGACCTATCTCAAAATGGGTTGCCCGTTGTCCACTGAACATGTCCCACTGATCATGGGCAACAACACACCGTACCCACAGTGCCGGGAGTGGGTGCAAACGACGATGACCAAGTTGTTCTCCGACCGTCCCGACTATGTGTTCACTACGTCGACCCGACCGTGGAATACCAAACCCGGCGACGTTATGCCAGCAACCTACCTTGGCATCTGGCAAGCTTTGTCCGACAACAACATTCCCATCCTCGCCATGCGGGACACTCCGTGGCTAGTCAAAAATGGCCAACCATCCAATCCAGCGGACTGCCTGGCCAAGGGCGGCAACGCGGTGTCGTGCGGAATCAAGCGTTCCAACGTGTTGGCCGATCGCAATCCCACTCTGAATTTCGTCGCGCAGTTCTCACTACTGAAACCACTTGATATGTCCGACGCTATCTGCCGCCCAGACATCTGCCGCGCGGTCGAAGGGAACGTGCTGATCTACCATGGCACTCACCACCTATCCCCCACCTATGTGCGCACCCTGGCCGACGAACTCGGCCGACAGATTGCAGAAAACACAGGTTGGTGGTAGCCAACGCGCCCAGGACCAACCCCAAAACGGATAAAGTCGATTAATGTCGTGGAACAATCCGGCCACAGCTTTGGCACGTTCGGACGCAGCGCGCGAGCCGACGTTACCTACCGTGTGGCCGTGCACCGTCTATCCGCTTAAGGAGACTTATGACGGCGCTGACATCAACTTTTCACTGTTATTCGAAATCGCCGACAAAGTTGACTTGTAGCTGATCACCTACGACAGCAGCAAGTAGCGGATCCCTTTTCGACGAGGTGGACAGCTATATCTGACATGCCTATCTGCCGAACATCGCCCTGCGCCAGCGCTACAGATTTCGCGTTCACGGATCATTCGATCCGAGGGCCGGCCACCGGATGTGACCCAAGCAAGTTACTGATCGACCCGTGTGGGAAATCATTCCACGGTGATTTCACGTTCGGCCAGGGGCTGTTTTTCTACGACGTAGACGTTGTTGACCCGCACAGCAACTCAGCAGACCACGGCTACTCCCCCAATGTTTAACTCACTCGGCCACACCATGACCAGCGTGGTGATCAACCCGTTCTTCGACTAGGTGTTCGACGAGCACTGTTCATCCCCTGCCACGAGACCGTCATCTACGAAGCCATGTCAAGGCGGATTAAGCAGACCCACCCGAACATCCACGAAGAACTCCGCGGCACCTACGTCGGGCTAGCCCACCCTGCATCATCGATCACCTCAAGTCGCTCAACGTCACCACTCTTGCATTGATACCGATAAACCAATTCCTGTACGACCAGCTGCTGCACCCAGGCTTGTGAAACTTTTCGGGCTACAACACCATTCGGGTTACTCGCCCCGCACTACCTGTACGCGTCTAATTTGCAAGACCGCAGTGCGGTAGCCGAGTTCAAAACCATGGTGCGCAGCCTGCATGAAGCCAACATCGAGGTCGTCCTCAATGGAGGCTAGAACCACACCGCTGAAGAAAATCATCTTGACTCGAAATCAACTTCCGCGGTATCGACAACATCGCCTATTACCGGCTTGTCGACGAGAAGGCGCGGTTCTACAAGGACTTCACCTGAACCGGCAACAGCCTCAATACCCGTGTCACCCGCACACCCTACAGCTGATCATAAACTCGCTACGCTACTGGGTACTCGAAATGCACATCGACGGGTTCTGGCTCGACTTGGCGTCTACATTGGCCCGTGAGTTCTACGATGTCAACCGGCTGTCAGCGTTCTTCAATCTGGTGCAACAGGATCCTGTAGTCAACTAGGATCAAGTTGATCGCCGAGCCGTAAGACATCAACAGATGGGTTACCAGGTAGGCAATTTCCCAGGGTTATGGACCGAATAGAACAAAAAATACCGCTATACTGTGCACGACTACTGGCGAGGCGAGCCGGCCACCCGTGAATGAGTTCGCCTCCCGACTGGCCGGGCCGTCGGACCTCTACAAAGCTACCGGCTATCGCCCCAGCGCCAGTATCAACTTCGTCAACCGCACAATGGATTCACGCTCAACAACTTGGTCGTCATACAACGAGAAACACAACAAAGCCAACGGCTAAGACAACAGCAACAAAAATCATAACAGCTCGTGGAATTGCAGCGTCACAAGAACTAGCAACGACCCCGAAATCCTGGCGCTGCGCATTCGCCAAATGCACAACATGTTGGTCACTTTGATGTTTAGCCGGGTAACACCCATGATCGCACACAGCGACGATATAGAACGTAACCAACTGGGCACCAGCAACGTGTATTCCCAGGAATCCGAATTATTTTGGATAAATAGTCATTAGTCTACACGAATACCGACTTGCTTGCTTTTACGCGGAAAGCGACATATATGCTGCAAGCAGCATCCGGCGTTTCGTCGTCGCCGTTTTTCAAGAAGCAACCAATCCGCAGTGGTGACCAAGTCCGCCCTATCGCCTGGTTGACACCGACCGTCCCAAAGGATGATACACGAGGATTGGAGCAGGGGCTTCGATAAGTACTTGGCGGTGTTTCTCAATGGTTACACCATATACTGCACCCAATGCCCGCGGTCAGCTGAAGGCCGACACTTCATTTCTCTTGTGCTTCAAAGCTCATGACCATGACATGGAGTTCGTCACGCTGCACGACTACTAGCAAGAGTGGACCCTTAAGCTGGACACCAACGACATCGCCGGTGACACCAACCTGGTGGTGACAGTCGAACAAAAAATCTCAATTCCAGCACGACCGCTATTGGTCCTCCGTAAGACGTCCTGAAACATAGCTTTTCCGGTTCTTTCCATCTATCGGTTGAAGCTGCACAGTTCGTCCCGCGGATTCAGGTTCACCTTCGCCACTACCGAAGACCTGCTGTACTATTTCGACGAGCTCGGGGTGACGTATCTGTTCCTACCCTATTACGACCGCGGTTCACGAGTCCAGGGACGGGTTCGATGTCACCGAACCGACGACGGTTTCCGCGGAACTCGGCGATATCTATTGGCCTGGGGCAAATGTCGGCCTCGCCGCGAGGTAGGGCCTTTGGTCGTCGACATCGTGCCCAACCACGTGGGAAGCAGCAAACCTGAGCATAACACATTGTAGTTGAGACGTCTTACGGCACAATCGGTATTCCTCCTATGCAACTTTCTTCGATATCGATCTGGATCTTGACCAAGATCGCTGTCGAATCGTGCTGCCCTGTTGGTATATGACGATAATGTTGGCTGGCGACCGGAAAGTCGACGGGGTTTACTGCTGGGCGACCTAGCATTGCCCACCACCCCCAGCACCAGCCCTGCACCGACATTGACAGCGGTGCGCATATGCATGACCGCCCACACTATCGGCTGATAGGGCGATGGAGCGAGTTCTGCGGTTATCATCGTTTTCTGTGCGATCACCTGACTGGCTGGGCTGAGGGAAGAAGACCGCACGGTGTTCGACACAAGCCATACCTAAGTCGCGCACTGCTTCACCGAAGGACTTGTTGACGGCGTGCTCATCGACTACCTCTACGGTCTGTCAAATCCCTATCGTTATTTGCATTGTTGTAAGGAGCTGCTCGGCACGAACGCTTGGATAGTGATCGAGAAGATCTTGGCCGTAGACGAGGCTCTGGTGAACCTCGTCGTTGACTACGACGAAGAACAACACGAAATCATGATGCGCCACAACCAGTTTGTGATCTCCACCAACCTGGGCATCGATGCAAGACTGTACCGATCAATGTGATCTGATATTGGCCTGAGATTCGCCGATCGTCGGCGTCAAAACCACTGAACTACCGACATATTCGTTCGTGATTGTGCGCGACTAGGACTACTCGGTGGTACACAATCGCGATGTCCTAGAATCATTTTTATCTTACCGGACGACGGTCAATCGGTGTTCTTTGGCCCCAACCCCACCCCACGTATCGCCACTGGCCCGCTTAAGTTAGATGCTGGGCCACCCTTGGTGTGCGATTGCGTCGTCGCTAAACGGCTCGATCTCGTCGGCCGTCAGGTCGGCTAGTATGATCCGCATGCCCGGGCCGGCGCGAATCCGGAAGTGTGTTTCCGGCGCCGCGACCCAACCGCTGTCAAGTAGCCGGGTGATCGAAACCGCCTCGTCGGGTACCATGATCCAAACATTGAGCCCGGGTCGGCCGTAAACAGTGACGTCGCGCTCGTCCAGCGCGGTACGCAGTCGGATTCGGTTATTGGCGTAGCGCTCCTAGACTACAATAGATGAGGCGGGTCGCCGCCTGATCAAACCACAAATAACGGCCAGCTATATACAATCCCGAGGTGACTCACCCAGCCCAATCCAAGCCACAGTCGCCCGTGTGCTCATTCGACGTGCGGTGGTCTCCGGCCAGCACGGCAACCAGCAGGTTCGGTCCGCCAGCTCTAGACACTGGCTACAAAATCGCAGTGCTTGGTGAATCCGGTCAACGTGTAAAGCACAGCGGAGCCCCGAAAAACCCGCGCAGTGGCCGCCCTCTATAACCAGCAGGTCGTCGAACCGGGCCGGCCAACAGGGTTGCGTCAGGTTACGTAGTGCACCGGCACGATCTGCGGATGAGCATCCTGCCGGTCACATTTTGCACTCTACTAGAGAAGACCACGTTACGCACATTGCGGCCCACTTCACGAGCCATGTCATCATCCACATGCACCGATTCAACAGAAAGACCCGGCTTCACAAGAAGATCCCAAAAGTTTAACCAGCTCGGATCCTCGACGGCTACCCGTTCACCGAGACGCCGGTGTGTGCCGAGCTCCTGCTCTATGCGATCCAGCACTCCACTAGTTACCGCGAGATGATCGGACAGGGACGCTGGCTGCGGTGAAGACAACGGGTTGTAGCGGTCCAGTGCCGACTACATAGTAGATTCACTATAACATTACACGACCGCGCGAACTGTCCTGTAACCGGACGGCCGCAATAGATAGACAGCACGGGGTCGGGGTTACCTGTCGACAAATCTCGCGCACTACGCCCACCCGCTATCAAAACCGCGCTCACTACGACCACGTCACCGTCCATCGCATTCTGGATGAGGCATTGATCTGCCACCTGGGCTATGCCAACGCGGGTGAGCCGGTGATTCTGCCGACAACGCATGCCCACTAGGGGAAACCCTGTACTTGCATGGCTCGACCGACAGCGAGCCAATGTTCGACGCCAGAGCGGCCAGGGCGTCAGGCCTACCGATGTGCGCCACCGTCACCCTCGTCTACAGGTTGGTGCTGGCCCGCTCAGGCGCTACAACCATTCCTTGGTCTACTGCTCATTGGTAGTAGGTGGGCGCCGCACGCGTGATCGAAGACTCAGCGGAGAAATTGCGGGCACTGCACTCCCTTCTCGATCACATCGCCTTAGGGCGGGGCACCTAACGCGCGTAAGCTCGCCGCAACCGGAGTGGCTCGCACTCGACCTTGTCGAAATTTCGGCCAAAGGTGCATACGGGCAGCCCGATTGATGATCCAGAGGACTGCACGTTGCTGCATTGGGCAAAAGGGTTGCGATTGAGCTTGACGACCGGAATAGTAATGGTACCGAGTGGCGATCTCGACCCTACGACCCCCGGTACTGAATACCTGACCGCAAACCTGGACTCGCCACTCGCCTGCTGTGAGCGCGCGTATTTGCACAGCGATACGCCGTAAAACGTGTACAACTACGTGCGTTCTCGTCTAAAGCAACAGGTAGCGGTAGGCCGGCGAACCTGGTTGTAGGGTTTCGACGTGCATTTCGGTCCCCTGCATCCGGGCCAGCAGGACGTCTAAGTCGACAGCAGACCCCAGCTGGATACCTACCAGCGCCTCGCCGGTCTCTCGGTTGTTGCGCTTGACGTACTCGAACAAGGTGATGTCGTCGTTGGGTCCAAGCACTTCGTCAAGAAAACGGCGCAAGGCACCAGGCTTCTGGGGGAAGTCTACCAGGAAATAGTGTTTGAGACCTAGGTGGATCAGCGAACGCTCCAACACCTCACCGTAGCGCAATACGTCGTTGTTGCCGCCCGAGATCAGGCAAACCACGGTGGACCCGGGTTCAATGTCAGTTTCCAGCAGCCCAGCTACTGACAGTGCGCCCGCCGGCTCAGCTATAATGCCCTCGTTCTGGTAAAGGTCGAGCATCGCAGTGCACACCGCCCCCTCGTCGACGGTGGTGATGGACACCATGTCACCTGCGGCAGTCAACGCGGCATAAGGCAACGTTCCCACCCGGTTCACCGCAGCGCCATCCACGAACTGATCGACGTAGTCCAGTGTCACCGGCTCACCCGCGGCCAGCGCGGCCATCATAGCCGCGGCACCAGCCGGCTCGACACCAAGCACAGCAGTGTTCGCCGTTCGTTCGGCCAAGTAAGTGGTCATGCCGGCGATGCAGCCACCGCCGCCCACCGGGACCACCACTAGGTCAGGCTCGGTGTTGAGTTGCTCCAGCAACTCGACGGCAATGGTGCCCTGACCAGCGATGACGCGGACGTCGTCATAAGGAGGTACCAACGTCGCGCCGGTGCGTTCAATGTCGTCGACCGCCGCGGCAGCGGCGAGATCGTAGGTCGATCTCCCGACGATCAGCTCGATGAATGCCCCGCCATGGTAGCGGATCCGATCCCACTTTTGTTTGGGTGTCTTGGCAGGTACATAGACACGGCCGTGCACACCCAGTGACCGACATGCATACGCGACACCCTGTGCATGGTTACCCGCCGAAGAGCACACAACGCCGGCGGCGATCTCCTCGTCGGTCAGCTGCACCAACAGGTTGTAGGCGCCGCGCAGTTTGTAAGAGCGCACCGTCTGCAGGTCTTCACGCTTGAGGTACACCGCTGCACCAGTGATCGCCGACAACCGATCGCTAAGTTGCAACGGGGTAGGCGTGACCACCGGCGCGATCCGCTTCGCCGCACCGTCAATGTCAACCGCGGACACCGGTGGGGTCCTGGGGTTTCTACTAGGTTCGGCGGACATAGGTCCATGGTGCCATGTCGTCCGACAAGCAATCAGCTCACCGGAGTCAGCACAAAGACCGGAATCTAACGTTCAGTTTTGGTCTGGTAGTTGACGTAGTCCGGCCAGACCTCGACAGCGCGCTGCCACCAGGTGGCCTTCTCTTCGCCAAATACCTCACGCGCGTCATAATCACGGCTGACGAGACCATCCCGCAGCTCGACCTTCGGATACTGCACGACGTTGTAGTATCAGACCAGGTGTTTCGAAGCTCCTCCGCCTGAGGCGACGATCGCGTACTCGCCGTTGTGCTCAACACGCATTAGCGGAGTTTTACGAAGTTTGCCGGTCTTAGCGCCGACAATACAGTGGTCGGCAATACTACGGGCTTTTCTTGCAGTTCCGTGCCCTCGGTTCCGCAGGAAGCCATGTACCTCTCAGCTTGCTCGCGCACCCAGTCGACCGGGCTAGGTACATACATACTCCCATGAAAGGGACAAGCAGCACCCTAGACCGTCAGCTGTCCGTTCCCTGAAGTCGTCGGGTTCCCGGAAAATAGTCCATAGAGTATCCTTATCTGTTACTGGCCCGGCCAAAACCTCAGAGGTGCTTTTTATGGATGTGCCCTGGCCGCTGCAAAAACTGCTCGCGGTGATCGCAGGGTTCGTAACGCTACTGCTGGTCGAGGTGTTGACCACCAGTGCTGCTCCGGCCGGCCTTGGTGGTGCCAACCGTTGCCATCGTAATCGGTTTAGTTCTCAAGGCGCTCTCAAAGCCTTCCAGTCACTAGAGCACTAGAGCAATCTCTCAGCTACTCCAGCGACTAAACCACCATCGTGGGTTCTGGCCAATTCGGCGATTAAGTTGACACGCCGGATGTCACGCTGATCTCATCGGCAAATTGCCCCCGATCGAGAAACCGGCGGTACTGACGCAATATGCCCCTGGTGCCAGACGCCGCGCCCGGCCAGTAACCAGTAACTTGTCCGTTTAGACTTCAAGGTGTCGTCGTGATGGTCATTTGGTGGTTATTTTTTGCTGGTTTGGGTTTGGGTGGTGGTGTTGTGGTGGGCTGGTGGGGTGTGGGTGGTTGATCTGCGCTAGAAGGTTGCCGTATGTGCCGCCGACGGCCGGATCATCGATGCACTGTTCACTAACACGATACTGCTGCACCCGGCGGCATGCCTGCTTGCTGGCTGAGGGCCGGTCAACAAGCCGCCGACACCGATACCAGCGGCAGAAATGGTGCAAGGGATAACATCAGGTGCGAATAGTTATACCGTGCACGGGGACGTGCCTGTTCAGGTGCGGCCACATTGACCACGCCGACACCTCAAGGCCATGACATGCACACTAAAACGCCCCTACCCCGCGGCGCTAACAACTATCCTCACACCCACGCCTGCATCGATATCGCCTTCAGCACAGCCCAGGTGCCCAGCCCCTGGCATCATCAACATGTAGACCAAGCAGCATCCACCACCGACATGCTTACGTGCGCCGCGCTAATCGTGTCCACTGCGGCAAAGCACACGAAGCCTCATCGAAAGCAGGCAGTCAGCCACCCACCAACAAAAACCCCGCAACACAGCAAAACACGTCAACAGGATTCCGGGCTGCCCCCCACGACTACCGAACATATCGGCCAGTCATAAAACGCAAAAACAGCCATTTCACCCACCACCGACAAAACACCCACAACACAGCACCAGTACTGCGGTTTGCTAATCACCCAAACACCCGGGACCGAGCAGCGCCTTAAGGTCTCCCATCAACGCCGGCGACGATGTCACCCGCAGCGACTGGTCTAGTTCAAGCGTAGTGATTCGGTCCCCGCTGATAAGCCGCAAATGGACTTGCGATGTGCCGGGGTGGCGCGCCAGCACTTGCTTGAGTGCATTTACCTTGTCGAACGTGCACTGCCGAGTCAGCAAACTAACCGCCAGCGGCCGGTCCTCTTGCACGTTGGAAAAGTCAGGAACAACAAGTTGATTAGCGATCAGCGCAATCCGGTCATCACGAACCACCACCTTGGCATTAACCAACACAACAGCATCATCGATGATGTCGGCGCCGTAGCTGGAATATGTGTGCGGGAAGAACATCACCTCGATCCCTCCAGTCAAATCATCTAATTGCGCTGACGCCCAAGGAATTCCGTTTTTGTTGACGCGCCGGTTCACCGCGGCCAGAATGCCACCCACCCGCACCTGAGTATCATTGGAGACACCACCGTCGAGAATCGTCGGAATGGCGGTGTCTACCTGAGCAGCCAACAGGTGTGCCACTCCGTTGAGCGGATGCCCGGACACATACAAGCCCAGCATCTCCCGTTCCAGAGCCAGCTTGTGTTTATCCTCCCATTCGTCGTCAGGAACTTTGATGGTAAATACCGCGTCAGTGCCGCCATCAGTTCCGCCGAACAGATCGAACTGCCCGATCGCTTCCGCTTTCTTGGTGCCTAGCACCGAATCCACAGCGTCAGCGTGGACCAGGAAAAGACCTTTGCGAGAATGCCCTAACGAATCGAAGGCTCCTGCCTTGATCAGCGATTCAGTGACTTTCTTGTTGCAGGACGTAATGTCGATCTTGTTCAGATAGTCCGAGAAGTCAGCAAATTTGCCCTTGGCATTGCGAGTCTTGATCAACGAACCTACCACGTTGGCACCGACATTGCGCACCGCGCCCAACCCGTAGCGGATGTCAGCACCCACCGAGGCGAAGTCCAGGACGGACTCGTTGACGTCCGGCGGCAGCACCGTGATGCCAAACTTGCGGCAGTCGGCCAGATAGACAGCTGCCTTGTCTTTATCGTCGCCGACCGAAGTCAACAGGCCCGCCATGTATTCACCAGCAAAGTTGGCCTTGAGATAGGCGGTCCAATAGGATATTAGGCCATAGCCAGCGGCGTGAGACTTGTTGAATGCGTAGTCGGCGAAAGGTAAGATGATGTCCCACAACGCCTTGATGGCGTGGACCGAGAATCCGTTGGCCTGCATACCTTCCGAAAAACCCTCGAACTCCTTCTCCAGCACCTCGCGCTTCTTTTTTCCCATCGCCTTACGCAGAATGTCCGCTCGGGCCAAAGAGTAACCGGCCACCTTCTGCGCGATTCGCATGATCTGCTCTTGGTAGACGATGAGTCCATAGGTTTCAGCGAGGATCTCACGCAGCGGTTCCTCGAGTTCGGGATGAATGGGTTTGATTACCTGCCGGTTGTTCTTGCGGTCGGCGTAGTCGTTGTGCGCGTTCATGCCCATCGGTCCGGGCCGATACAACGCTAGTACCGCGACGATGTCTTCGAATCCGGTCGGTTGCATGCGACGCAGTAGGTCGCGCATGGGCCCACCGTCGAGCTGAAACACACCCAGGGTGTCACCGCGGCCAAGCAGCTCGTAGGTGGCCTGGTCGTCCAGTGGCACGGATTCCAGATCGAGATCAATTCCCCTGTTGGTCTTAATGTTTTCGATCGCATCGCCGATGATCGTCAGGTTACGTAGACCCAGGAAGTCCATCTTCAACAGACCGATGGCCTCGCATGCTGGGTAGTCCCAGCCGGTGATGATGGCCCCGTCCTGCGGTCGCTTCCACAGCGGGATCGCCTCGGTCAACGGCTCACTACTCAGGATCACCGCGCATGCGTGCACGCCGGCGTTGCGGATCAGACCCTCCAGCCCGCGAGCAGTCTGGTAGATGATGCGCACGTCCGAATCAGTTTCGATCAGGCTGCGGACCTCGGCGGCTTCCTTGAACCGTTCGTGGGCCGGATCGGTGATTCCCGACAACGGGATGTCTTTGGCCATTATGGCCGGCGGTAATGCCTTGGTGATACGGTCGGCCATAGCAAAACCAGGTTGCCCGTAGTGGATCCGCGCAGAATCCTTCAGCGCCGCTTTGGTTTTAATGGTACCGAAAGTGATGACCTGAGCGACTCTGTCATGCCCCCACTTGTCGGCGGCGTAGCGCACCATCTCACCGCGGCGACGGTCGTCGAAGTCGATATCAATGTCAGGCATCGAGGTGCGTTCCGGGTTGAGAAACCGCTCGAACAGCAGACCGTGCGGTATCGGGTCGATGTCAGTGATCCCCAGGGCATAGGCGGCAAGCGACCCGGCTGCCGAACCGCGGCCCGGGCCCACGCGGATCCCGACAGACCGGGCATGGTTGACCAGGTCTGCAACGATCAGAAAGTAGGCAGGAAAACCCTTGTCACAAATGACGTCGATCTCGTAGGCCGCCCGTTCGACATATCCGTTGGGTGGGCCATCGGGGAATCGGCGCTTGAGGCCGGCATCCACCTCGTGACGTAGCCAAGACGCCTGGTCGTGTCCCACGGGAACAGGGAAGACAGGCATCCGATTGCGCGGTTCCCACACATCGGCGTAGGACTGCACCCGCTCGGCGATCAGCAGCGTGGAGTCGCAGGCCCCAGGAACTTCGTCGTCCCAAAGCTGGCGCATCTCGGCAGCCGACTTGAGATAATAGCCGTCACCGTGGAACTTGAACCGGTTCGGATCCGACAAGGTCTTGCCGGTCTGTACACACAACAACGCCTCGTGGTTGTGCACAGCGTCGCGGGTGACATAGTGGCAGTCGTTGGTGGCCAGTGGAGGAATGTTGAGCTTGCGGCCGATATTAAGCAGTCCTTCGCGGACACGTTGCTCGATAGACAAGCCGTGGTCCATCAGCTCGAGAAAGTAGTTATCGGGGCCAACGATCTCGCGCCACTTGGCGGCCGATTCCAACGCCTCCCGGTCGTGCCCGAGGCGAAGCCGGGTCTGCACCTCACCGGAGGGGCAGCCAGTAGTTACAATGATACCCTCGGCATATTCACCGATAAGCTCGGCATCCATTCGCGACCACTTGCTCAACTGCCCCTCGAACGAAGCCAGCGAAGACAACTTGAACAGGTTGCGCAGACCTGCCGCATTCTCTGCCACCATCGTCAAGTGCGTGTAAGCACCACCCGCCGAGACATCGTCAGCCTTCTGGCTGGGGTCACCCCAGGTAATGCGCCGGGTGTCAAAACGGGATCCAGGAGCGATGTAAGCTTCCACACCGATAATCGGCTTGATTCCGGCTTTGATGGCCGTATTGTAAAACTCGCTCGCACCGAACATGTTTCCGTGATCGGTCATGCCAACCGCGGGCATCTGTAGCCGTTCGACCTCGGCGAACATGGGCGTGATCTTCGCAGCACCGTCCAGCATCGAGTACTCGGTGTGGTTATGCAGGTGAACGAAGGAAGACTGGTTCATAGAGACGCCAGTCTATGACCGACGACTGACGGTATCTCGGCATGTCGCCGCATGTGTTCGATCCTCGTCAGGCATACAACTTCACAAACTGCTTAAGCGATTTCTCTACGTACCCTTTGACCACGCGTGCCGCCGCGGACTCTAGCGAACCGAACAGCGCAGGACCGGCGCACTCAAGGTGCAAGCCAAACGTGGATCAGTCGTTTTTGTACCGCACAGTGAACTGTGACGCCGTACTTGGTGCCGCCCTTTCCAGGATACTGAGAATGCCAACTTATTGGGCAGGTCCCATATCGTGATTGTCCAGATCACCCGGTTGCGCATGCCCTTGGCATGCGCCCCACACGCTCACATTTGGGTGCCTACAGTCAGCTCCTAACGAAGCTCGCTACGCCACCCCTTCATTCATGACAAGCCAATCGCCCAGCTCCGACAGATCCGAAATATGGTCCCAGGAGTCCTGAGGAGTCATCGACACATCGGCGGTCATGTCAACTTAACAGCCACCACCTGAGCCTAGCCGCGGCGACGCCGACACATAACACCAAGCACAAGCCACGCTAATCATCCTGGCCTAAATAGCCCACGCGAAATCGCACGGAACCGAATCCACGCCAGTTAGCGACCTACCCGACACGCAATCGGTTACCGATACGGATCGCAGGCAACGCGATACGTATCTGCCGCTAGTGCTGACAATTTGAGCGCCACTCTGCTCTGACCGTCCAGCACCCGCCGCTCACGACTTCATGTAAAGTTCTGCGGTTGCACCTGGACAACGGAGAATACTGAATCGTTCGGTATTGGCGATCTCGGCCCATTCGGTCGGAACCAGAGCCGAGCACAAAACCTTGACCGATGCCCATTATACCGTGCAACTCCTTGTGAATAGTCTACGCGAATATCTGGGACAACGGCCTTGGTGGCTGCATAAACCACCATGTGGGGAATCAACTGGCAACCGACCATCGATGCGATGTTCATGACCGCACCGGAGCAGCGCTCAACCATGCCCGGCAACACCACATGCGTCAGTTCCATCAACACGATCGAGTTGAGAGTCACCTCTCCGCTCTCGCGTTCAAGTGGAAACGTGCACAATAGCCCGCTGGTGCCAAAGGCGGGCACTGTATGCACAAACCGCCGATCGGTTAGTAGCGAAGCCGGTCCGCCAACTTTGCGCGATCATGGGGTAGCCGAGGTCTAGAGGCATGACCTCAACTGCGGGAGCAGTATCCCTGGTCTACTTCGTTGGCAAACTCTCCGAGGCAGTCTACATCACCACACCGATGAACAGCAGTGGAAAACCGCTGCGGGCCAAGCCACAAGGGAGTTCGACCCTGATGTCTCAGGAGGGATCGGTGATGACGAAGGTTGTCCCATTGTTCGACTCCGGAAAGTTGATGACGTCACCAAAATGCACCCCACGACTCACTTGGACCAATGTTTCGCTTCGCTTATCGAACTCCTCGACCTTCGCTGTGCTAACGGCAGATTAGCAGTCCTTGGCGGCAGAGTAGGTGAACGTACCAAACACGCCGTTGCGTAACCGGTCCATCACCCGCAAGGTTAACCGCATCGGCAACGGGCGAACGTTGAGCGGACCCACCGAGGCCGGCGCAGGATCACGTAGGTTACCTGCTCTCAAGTTAGCATCGGGAACTTAATCCTACAGGTTGATCGGTCTGATCATCAGCGTACGCACCAACGCCATGTGTACAGCGGTGAATCGAACGTTGTTGTTCATTATCTCGGCTTCCATCACACCGCACAGGCTGCCCAGCACAGCGTTGCTAGCGATGCAGGCACCCAAGCGCAGCATACCACAACCGACAAAACGTTGACAATCTGCCTGAATACCAGGTTCCCGCATCCCAGGGATGAATTTGAACCGTCCTCAGGCAATTCTAACTGCATCGTGCGCTGACAGCCATGAATCCGATCGTAAGACAGCGTCAACGACCACCGAATCGAGTGCCCAGCATTATTGATCAGCATGTCGACGCCGCCTAGATCAGCGAGCAGCTGGTCGGCCATAGCGGCGATAGCATCTACGTCGGAAAAGTCGCTCGGTTACACATGGACAGCACCGCGATGACTAACTCGACTCTCCGAGGCTACTTTTTCGAGGTTCTCCAGGGTGCACGCGACCAGCACCACCGTGCCACCTGCGGCTGCGATTTTGGCCGCTACCGCACCGTACAACCGACAACCTTCCGGTGATGAGGACAGGTCTTGCGACCGACCGCTTCGCCGCATTTGCGGCGCTGAACCATATCAAGCAGGTTCCGCAGATAGAACAGGGGTATCGCCCCGCGGAATTAGAGGTGTTGACGACATGGGACATTGCCGCCAACGGCTTTTCGGCGAGGTTCGTAAGGTCGCCAAAATTCATCGATCGTCGCTCCTAGCGATGTTCGCACTCGGACCGCAGCTGCCCCGGTCGCCGACCAGGGCCACCTCACTGGACGACGTGGGTGATGCGAGCCGGGTAACCATGCCCACCCGAGAACATCACTGAATGAATCGATGAAGATCGTCGTCATGTTACCCAGCCCAGGCGCCGCACAGACGACAAAATTTATGGCTGATAACGGGAAAACAGATTGTTAAACAATACATAATGTGGACATGATCAGATGCTAACGTACACAGAACATCGCAGTTCCCGGCTGCCCCTATGGGAATTTCGTCACAATTCCACAAACGCGAGCCCGTCAGAATCTCCGATAGGATTGGCGGATACGAGACGATGAAATTGTCGTTTAGGATTTCTGTGCCCACGTTTTCACCGGAACGAATTAATGAGCCATCGTAAGGGATAAACAGGCTGAATTTATCGCGGCAACTCTCGGCAGGCCTGAGTTCTAGAACGATACGTCGATGCAATCAGGTGTATACAGGGCGAGGAGTCACCATAGTATCACTTCCACTCTCGCGGCAAGACACTTGAGCGACCGCACTCACAGCCGTCGGAATCCCCGCTAAGACTCTGTGCCGGAGACACTCAGGGGCATCGGATCCACTGCCCTCCCCGACGACGTAGTGACGACGTAGTATCGGGCGAAACCACTACAGCCCAGGCCTGACCGGGCTCGACCACCGGCTGCAGACCGCCTATTAGCCAGGCACCGGCCCGTCCTGACGCGGACCAAACCACCCTGACAACCAGCCACAAAACCGTTGGTCCACGGTCCGCGATAGGGCTCCGCACAAAACGCCGATATATCCACCTGCGTGGTAGAGGCCTATCAGATCCAGCTGGTCCAGCTAGCAATCGCTAACCCAGCTACCACGGTACCAACGGTGATCACGTGCCACTGCCCTTCACGGATCCGAGTCGTTGACCGCACAGTTCTACAACCAGTTCAACTAGCCTACCGCCGTGCTCGACTAGAACGACAACCAGCCGATCCTGTTTATCCCACCATCCGGCAGTGACGCCCGGTAGACACCAAGGCATTGAATATTGAGAGTACCAAGGCGAGGTCAGGCTTGATTTCAACGGCAACAAGTTAGTCTATACGACGCCGCAACGCCCGATCAACGAGTTCCAGGTTCGCCATCCCCGGCCAACAAATGTACGCATCGAGGCGATGCTAAATCGATATCTGGGCATACCGGCAACGGTCCGGTCCATTTAGCTGAGAATGTCTGCCATGCGATGCACATGCGAAAAGAGCTGGCGGCAAAAGCTGATTCGGTATCCGTCGAGAGCTGGGAATTTTCTTTGCTGTACCCTGTACAAGGGCCCCATGCGACGGAGCAAAGACCGTCCTGAGGCTATCAACGGGCTTTGAATCAACATTTGGCTAGCGTATAGGCCACGTTAGCACTGCACACCGGCAGCGTCGAGGTTTTAGTCTGGCGCGACGCCGCCCCCACACCTAAGGAGCGTTTGACCTGATGACCTCCCGTCATCCGATCTCCGTGTGGTGGACCGAGATCGTTCAGATGCTCCGACCGGGCGGCACCTACTTTGCGTAGCAAATCAGACCCGCAACGATGTTCGAACTAATCGAGTACTTCAGCGGACCGCAACCCGAAAAATGGGCCGAGTATCACCCCAGCCTCGTAAGTACGCAAACACAAGCCGGTTGGCCTACAGTAGCGTGAATCTACGCATGAAGCGGCTACGAGTCGAGTTTCGACATCGGCGCCAGTATCTACTTACTCCGTAAGATTATTTAGACGGTGCCTGACTTTAACTGTGGACCGCTATCGCAACCGGCTGTGGGAACTTCATGAACGCATTGAGGCCGACGGGCCGTTCGTCGCGAACTTGACGCGAGTCCTCGTCGATACCTGCAAACCTGACTGAACGTTGGTGCCAGTCAGCTTTCAGCGCGCAGCACATCCAGTGCGTGCTGCAGATCGGGTGGGTAGGAGCTAACGATCTCGACCCGCCTGCCGTCGGCCGGATGGGCGAATGACAACGACCGAGCGTGCAGCCATTGACGTTCTAGACCAAGTCTTTTCGCCAGCTTCGGGTCGGCCCCATAAACGAGGTCGCCGCAGCATGGCCGATGCAATTCGGCAAAATGCGCTCGGATCTGGTGGGTGCGCCCGGTTTCCAGATGAACGTCTAGCAGGCTCGCGGCGACGAAGGCTTCCAGGGTATCGTAGTGGGTGATACTGTGCCGACCGTCTTTGGTGACTGCGAACTTCCAGGTGTGGCCACGGTGTCGGCCAATCGGCGCGTCGATCGTTCCGCTGGACGGGTCCGGGTGGCCCTGCACCAGCGCATGGTAGCGCTTGTCGACCGTCCGGCATTTGAACGCCCGCTTGAGCACTGTGTAGGCGCGCTCGGAGATCGCCACCAACATCACACCCGAGGTGCCGACGTCGAGGCGATGCACAATGCCTTGGCGCTCAGGCACACCCGATGTGGTGATCCGGTAGCCGGCAGCAGCCAGGCCACCGAGCACCGTCGGCCCGGCCCAGCCTACTGATGCATGCGCCGCCACCGCTGCCGGCTTGTCAACTGCGACGATATCGTCGTCGGAATACAGGATCGTCATGTCCTCGATGTCGACCGGAGTGTTCTCCAACGGCGCCGGTGCCTCGCACAAGCGTACCTGCAGCCAGGCACCCGACGTCAGCCGATCGGACTTTCCCGCCTGCACGCCATCCAACTCGACACCGCCATCTTCGGCGAGAGCAGCTACGGCAGTTCGAGACAGGCCCAGCAGGCGCGCCAGCCCAGCATCAACACGCATGCCCGCGAGTCCCTCCGGTATGGGCATAGAACGGTCCGTCACAAGCGCTACTCTTCCCCGCAAACAATTGAGGCACGCCCCCAAAGTGGGGCGCCCACACCCACCTGTGGGGGGCACCTCCCCACCGCATTTCTGCCCTCTTCATCGTCGCTTCCGGCCATCAACGCTGTTCAGCCTTCCGCTGACCTGCAATGTCGAACTCGGCTTTACGCCGACCTACAGTGTCGAAGTCAAAGCCAAAGATTGACAGGACGACCAGCAGGATGGCACCGACCACCACCGATGGATCGGCAACATTGAACACTGGCCACCAGCCGATCGACAAAAAATCGACGACATGTCCCCGAAGCGGCGCGGGCGCGCGGAAGAAGCGATCGACCAAGTTACCCATCGCACCACCAAGGATCATACCAAGACCCAACGCCCACCAAGACGACACCAGCCGCCGCCCCATCCAGAAGATCCCAATCACCACACCCGTCGCGATCAGCGTCAACACCCAAGTGTATCCGGTCGCCATCGAGAAGGCTGCTCCCGAATTTCGCACCAAAGTCCAGGTCACCGTGTCACCGATGATCGACACCGACTTCCCAGGAAGCAAAAACTTGACGGCGAGCACCTTCGTGACAATGTCCAGCGTCAGCACAACCGCCGCGATCGACAACAGCAGACGCAGCCGCCGCGGAGGCAGCATAGCTTGAGCTTCCTCAACTGAAGGCACCAACGCAGCCAATCCTGTTGGTCCGTCAGGCACTCTACCCATCATCCCCCAAGGGTAATACTGTCCTACCGACCCCCGCGATCGATACGGACCGACCAATCGTGCAGGATGATCCCACCATGAGCCGCCTCACCGTCATCGCCACTGGAGGTACCATATCGACCAGTACCGACCACGATGGGGTGCGCCGCCCCGCCTACAGCGGAACGGAACTGACCGCACACGTGGCCGTCGATGTCGACGTGGTGGACCTGATGACTGTCGACAGCTCACAGCTGATACCGACCGATTGGGATCGGATTCGCGCTGCAGTGCACACAGCGACCAGAAACGGCGCCAGGGGTGTGGTCGTCACCCACGGGACCGACACCATGGAAGAGACCGCACTGTGGCTGGACCTCACCTACGCGGGGAACGTCCCAGTAGTCTTGACCGGCGCCATGCGCAGCGCCGACGCTCCCAATGCAGACGGTCCGACCAATCTGCGCGAAGCACTTGCGGTGGCGGCTAGTCCGGCCGCTCGCGGCGTGGGCGTACTGGTGTCTTTCGCCGGCCGGGTATTACAACCGTTAGGCCTACGCAAGGCAGCTACGCAGGATCTGAGCGGCTTCGCCGGCGAGTTGCTCGGCACCAGCTCCAGCGGTTTTGCGCTGACAGCAGCCAAGACCCGCCCGTATCTCGGGGACCTGTGCGCCGCCGATGCACCGCGAGTCGATATTGTCGCGGCATACTTGGGCAGTGATTCGGTGGCGTTGGACGCTTATGTGTCCACCGGAGCGCGTGGCATCGTCCTGGAGGCACTGGGCTCGGGCAATGCCGGGGCCGCGGTAGTCGACGGGGTACGCCGCCATTGCCACAATGGGATCGTGATCGCGGTGTCCACCCGCGTGCCCGAAGGCCATGTCAGCGCAGGCTACGGTCCTGGCCACGACCTGGTAGAAGCCGGCGCGGTGCTGGTGCCATGGCTACGACCCTCGCAGGTCCGGGTGCTGTTGATGGCTGCGCTGGCCGCAAACCTACCGATCGCTGACGTCATCGAACGCTGGGGCTAACGTACCCACCGAATCCTCGACCCACCACTTGACTATATAGTCCGACCAGTCGAGATAGTCCGACCAGTCGAGACTGTCAAGCGGGTTGACTTTAACGACATCGCAGGTGTCGACGGTGAATGTCTGGGCTGGCCCCGGACCCGAGCCGCAGGTCTCACACCCGCACAGTTACCACGACGTAGCCCACGTCCTGAATTCAGCCGTGCCCAAGGTCACGATGCTTGATGTCGTTTTGCCAATCTATCAAGCCACACGGTTGTGCACAGGATGGCCTGCTGGCCGGCAGGGATGCCAAACGGAATAATCACAGCCTCCGAAAAGCTGAGCCGACAATCTCACGTCCGATAACAGACCTCCCTGACGCACACCGTTCAATCCCGAAAACCCCACACTGAGAAAGGCAGAGTAGTCCCGAGCGGACGTGGATATAGCAACAGCAAGCGAGCCATCGCAATTAACGCACTGGTTTCGGTCGTCATGTTAGAGTGACATCGCCAACCGCATCAGTGTGCTCATGTCTGATTTCTTGCGCTTCACCGTGACGATAATGCGCGCCGCGGCTGTCGCGCAGTAGTCATGTACACATGTGAGGCGATCGGCTCGAACGCCTCACATAACTGCTCCAGGCTGGTCAGATTGATCACAAAGGTGGACTCAGAGCTGATCTGCTTTGCTTCGGCACGCTCGGTGACCAGTCGGTCGTTGATGCCACGAGCTAGCCGGTACAGCGTAGGCGCAATTGTCGCACCCAGAATGTTAGCCGCTTCGGAGTCAGTCAGCGCAGCGAACTGCCCGATCGTCTCGATGCTAAGTCGATTCAGCTTAATCTTCTGCGACCGGGCTGATGCCCCACAGTCGACGCACAGGCAACTCCCCCCAAACAATCGCTGCTCATCTACGCGACAAACTAACCCTAATGCCGTCGGTTTTACCGGACCAGAGATAATCTTGGCAATCGACTTTCCCGATCCGGCACCGACCAAGGCGATCAAGCCAGTCTCGTCTCACACCCGTGGCCGCAAAGAGCACTTCGACATCGGAGGCTGACACCCCGACAAGTTGGAGGCAGCTAGGCGAACGCCTCGTCAAACGCACAGTTGCCCGACCAGACACAAAATACTGCGCAGCACGCCGATGACCCAACGACTGGCTACCACATACATCACACCACGCGACGGCAACACCACCGCGGCCACGGCGACCAACGAGCGGAGCTGGTGCATCGGGCATTGGCCGAGCGAACATTGAACACTTGCATTACCATAATTCGCTCCAGCGACCACCCACTAGCATCGGCCGCCCTAGCAGGGTCGGTCGGTTAAGTTGTTCTATGGAAACGAAGAACGGTTTTTTTTTAATGGTACCGCATACCCGGTAGTAGTAGCATTTGGGGGCCATAGGTGATTGGTCTACGTCCTTTGGTATGCCCATGAACCTCTGCCATAGGTTGTGCTGCAATTTCGGACCACTGGGCCAAGGAAATCGAAGGCCGGCTGTTGCCTTGGGTGCTCGCCGGCATGGAGTTCGGCGATAACCTCCTCGAGGATCAGGTCGGGGTATGGCGCATTTTTGCGGGTGCTGGTAGACAAGACACCAAAAATCACTGCCGTCGAGATCGATCTGCCGATGGCCCAAAGACTGCAGGACCTCTACGGCAACCGGGCAAACATCATCAACGCAAACGGCACCGATACCGGATTGCCGGACGACGAGTTCAGCGAGGTGGTGTCGTTCACACATGCTGCATCACGTCCCACACCGCAAAGCAGCAAGCTCGGCTGTTCGCAGACACCTTCCGGGTGCTTCGCTCCGGCGGCGTCTTCGCCGGTAACAACAGCCTGACTTCTCTACTCTGCCATATCCTGAACTGCTGCAACATCTGCAATCATGTCTCGCCGAAAGAGCCGCCGGATCGATTGCACATAGCGGGATTTCATGATGTCGACGTCCGACACGACACGCAGCGCTGGCACGCGATTACATCTGATTTTCTCGCGTCGAGATCGACGTTTTGCAAGGCTGTTCTCAAACTTGCTCGGCAAAACGTTGATCTCGACTTAGACCTTTAAAAGGCTGACTCGGACGCCATCTCCGATAGCCACCGAATCAGCCGGCTCGCCAAACTCGAAGCTGGTGGCCAGGATTTCCCTAGCGATGAAGTCGCGATGGACGCGCGCCCAGTCAGCCCGCTCGGCCGGCACCGACATCAACACCCGGATACGATCGGAAACATCCAGCCCGATCAACTTACGCAACTCCTGTAGTTCGCGGATCCGATCCTTGGCCCAGCCCTCGGCCTCCAGTTCGGGAGTCACCGTATCGTCCAACACAACAAGACCGGACCCGTCGGGCAGCTCCGCGGTAAATTCCGGGTTAGCGGCCACCAACCGCGAACTGTACTCGTCAGGTTGCAGCACAACGGGCCCGGCGGTCAGGGTGCCATCCGGGTTGGCGACCCCTTCTCCCGCCTTTACCACCTTGATGGCAGCCTGCACATCCCTTCCCAATCGCGGCCCGGCCACTCGAGCGTTGACGGTGAACTCAAATCGGCCGTAGGTGTCAATAGCATCGGTCAGTTCTATCTGCTTGACGTTAAGCTCATCGCCGATTAAGTCAATGTAGGGCTTTAGTCTCTGTGAATTATACACTGCTACAACGAGTTTCGGTAGAGGAAGGCGTACCCGAAGCTTCTTAGCCTTGCGCAGCGATGACGCTGCGGAACACACTTGTCGGACCTGATCCATCACAGCAACCAGGTCAGGGTCGGCGGGTAGCTGGTTGGCTTGCGGCCAATCGGTCAGGTGTACCGAACGCCCACCAGTGACACTGCGCCAAATAATCTCGGTGATCAACGGGAGAAGTGGTGCAGCCAACCTGGCGGTCACTTCCAGCACGGTGTGCAGGGTATCGATAGCATCAACATCTTCGTCCCAGAACCGCGCACGCGACCGTCGCAAATACCAATTCGTTAGCGGCTCGGTGAATTGGCGAAGCTGTTCGCAGGCCCCAGAGATATCACAGACCTCCATCGCCTGACTGAGATCATCACGCAGTACCGCCAGCTTCGCCAGAATATAACGGTCCAACACATGCGACACATCCGTATGCCAGGTACCGATTTTGGGTGCGTAAAGGGCCAAAAAACTGTAAGCGTTCCACAACGGCAGCAGCACCTGCCGCATGCCTTCGCGGATTCCGGGTTCAGTTATGATGAGGTTGCCGCCACGCAGGATCGGCGAGGCCATCAAAAACCACCGCATGGCATCGGAACCGTCGCGGTCAAATATCTCAGTAACGTCTGGGTAGTTGCGCAACGACTTGCTCATCTTCTGACCGTTAGACCCCAGCACAACCCCATGCGCTATACAGGTTTTGAATGCCGGACGATCAAAGAGTGCAGTGGCCAGCACATGTAGCGTGTAGAACCAACCGCGGGCCTGACCGATGTACTCGACGATGAAATCGCCAGGATAGTGCGCGTCGACCTGCTTGTCAGAATCAGCGGAATCGAACCCGTCGAACCAGTCATCGTTTTCAAACGGGTAGTGCACCTGAGCATATGGCATAGAACCCGAGTCGAACCACACATCAAAAACATCCGGGATCCGTCGCATGGTGCTAAGGCCGGTGGGATCGTCAGGGTTGGGTCGGGTGAGCTCGTCGATGTAGGGGCGATGTAGATTCGTGGGACGCACCCCGAAATCGCGCTCCAGCTCATCCAAGCTGCCGTATACATCGATTCTTGGGTAATCGGGATCATCCGATTTCCACACTGGGATTGGGGTGCCCCAGTAGCGGTTTCGTGAGATAGACCAATCGCGGGCACCCTGCAACCACTTACCAAACTGACCGTCCTTGACGTGCTCAGGATACCAGGTGATCTGTTGGTTCAGTTCCACCATGCGGTCCCGGAATTCCGTCACAGCGACAAACCATGACGACACCGCACGGTAGATCAGCGGATTGCGACATCGCCAGCAATGCGGGTATGGGTGCTCATAGGTTTCGTGACGAAGCAACACCGCGCCGTTCACCGCCGCCGAGCCACTCTGGTTCTTCAGATCGCGGATGATCTGGGCGTTGGCCTCAAAGACGTGTTGCCCCTGGTAATCGGGCACGGTGGCGTCAAAACAACCGTTAGAGTCAACCGGCGTGACCGGAACGATGCCAACCTTATCGGCGGTCGCCATATCATCTTCGCCGTAGGCAGGCGCGATATGGACGATACCAGTGCCGTCATCAGTAGTCACGAAGTCTCCTGGGAGCACCTGAAATGCATTTCTAGCAGACTCGTAGAAATACTGGAACGGCGGCAGATAGTGCCTGCCCAGCAGATCGGCGCCACGATAGGTGGCAAGCACCTCAGGTTCGTCGCCTAGCTCTCGAGCATAGGCGGTCAGACGCGCCTGTGCCAAAACGAAACGGCGATCGCCTGCCCTGACATCGACATAGGTTACATCCGGATGGACGGCAACGGCCAGGTTCGACGGTAAAGTCCAGGGCGTCGTCGTCCACACCAAAAGATAAGCACCAACTAGGTCCTCATCGTCACCCCCCAGCACCTTGAAGCCCAGCGTGACCGCCGGATCCTGGCGGCTTTGATAGACGTCGTCGTCCATCCGCAGTTCGTGGTTGGATAGCGGGGTTTCGTCGCGCCAGCAGTACGGCAACACCCGATAGCTCTCGTAAGCCAAACCCTTGTCCCACAGCTGTTTAAACGCCCAGATCACAGACTCCATGTAAGACAGATCGAGTGTCTTGTAATCGTTATCGAAGTCGACCCAGCGTGCCTGGCGGGTTACATACGCCTGCCATTCTTCCGTGTAGCGCAACACCGATTTGCGACATGCTTCGTTGAACGCGGCAATTCCCATGGCGTCGATCTGGGATTTGTCGGTGATACCCAGCTGCCGCTCGACTTCGAGTTCAGCAGGCAGCCCGTGCGTGTCCCAACCAAAGCGGCGCTCTACTTTATAGCCACACATGGTGCGGTAACGCGGAACGATGTCCTTCACATAGCCGGTGAGCAGATGCCCATAATGTGGCAGGCCATTAGCGAAGGGAGGTCCGTCATAGAACACGTACTCGGGGGCGTCGTCACAACGGGCAATGCTGGCCCGAAAAGTATCGTCGTTGGACCAATAATCGAGGACCTGGGCTTCCAGCGCAGGAAAATTTGGGGACCCGCCGCGCTGGTCGGCGCCCAGATCAGTGCGCGGGTAGGCGCTGTTAGTCATACGTCTCCTGGGCCACTTAACACAAGTAGACACGGGGACGACGACGCGCTAGGTGCGCGAGCGCCGCGGTACCACCCCGCTTGCCGCACGCGAACGCACGGCCACTCATTCGAGGCTGTGACGGGCCCACCCGTTCGGTTTTACTGGGCTTCTACTAGGACGTAGCGCTATTCTTCCGAAGGCTAACCGGTGATGGCCGGATCGACGCCGTTAGCGACGATTCTACTGATCCGCGCGGGTTGTGGCACCGCAAGCCGCAAGGAGGTGAGACCAGGATAAAGTAAATGCTGCAGAAACGGCGAATCCAACCACCACTACATCGCCTAAGTTCAGTCATAGCTAACGAAGGTCACTAGCTGGAGAAACCAGCACATACAGCGATGGTACGAAAGCCCTGCACCGACTGATCGGGTTTCGCTTTTTGCGCACGACCACTAAACAACTAAACAGGTAAGAGGATATAGTACCTACCACGCGATCACGATCCATATTTGTTATCAACTAGCCGCTGGCACCGAACTCTGCCTCAATTGCTATCGACAGGACCGTCGGCGTGATAAAGACGTTATCACGACAATTGTGTTAGGCAAAGATCGCAGTTCAAAACCTGCTTTCTGTGCACACCGCTAGCAACCATTGAAGTTGCGATGACGTAGCGGCCGTCGGGCGAAATGCAATCGCTGAGCGACTTGGAGAAAAGTGATCACAGTAGGGGGAAGTGAAGGTTGTTCCACTTCAGGAATACATGCCACAACTGGACTCGCTCGTGTCCTGACAACCGTCCCCCGTAACGATCGGTAAAGCCAACCAAGCACTGGTGAACACCGTCCCAGCCAGCTCTATATACACGCCCATACACCTTCGTAACTATCACCCATATGCCGCCCGCGGTCTGTGAGAAAGTCACGGATGCTTATTTCTTCCTGGGACATGCCAGTTCACTACGATATACGATATCCGTACCATTACGCACGTCAATCAATGCACACCTGGGTTGCCATGATACCTACCGCAGTTGGTTCGAGCATACTGCCACCAACTACTTCATGTGGCGGATGATCAGCAATCCCAGCGATCTCCAGTTTGTCCCAATTAGACATGACTAGCTAAATGATTCAAGCGAATGGCGAAATCACCTGTCGGCTACCCCAAACCGGCTGCAGTGGGCTTGCTTCCAGTTCTCGATCATTCCGCACGCCGATCACCTCACCTGCCTCTTTGAAGACTGACCATCTCCATTGCTACGCTATGGTCATCGGCGTAGCGTTCGCAGAAATTCACATGATGTTAAGATTATGTACATCGCCCTATGGTTTAGAGACGCCCTATGGTTTAGAGACGGAGCGCCATTCCAGCTGGCAAAGGTGGGCAGCTATCACGGTTACTGCATCCGAGCAGCGTCAGCACACATCCATCCGCACCATAGATCCCCCCGCGATAAGGCGAGTGGGCCAAATTCTTCGAGGTTACCGAGAGAGCCCTTCCCGAATTCCCTCTGTCACTCGACTACACCTCGGCGCACTGCGAAATCATGGGCGTGCAGTTTATGGACGAGCAGCAAATAGTTGCGTTCGCATCTACTTGCTTATCGACGAACACACAATTCTGCGGCGGAGTGTTCACGATCTCCGCCGTGGCTGAACAGAAAACTACCGGAGCCGAAACGTATTACACGATCACCCCAAGCGATACTCGCCGCAATTTAGCTTACTTCACGACAACGAGGTGGTTAACCGGCTTTGTTCCGATTAAGATCCCTGCCACCGGATCGTCTTTCCGTAAGATACACAGATGTCGTTAAACTCCGATCAAGACGTCGCGGACATGCCGCTGGACCGCGCATCGGAGCTGACGCTAATGTAGTCGGCCAGGACAATTTAGAGTACCCTCCTACACTACTCTATTCGGCATTCCTCCGATTTCTGCTCTTGCCAACTCCCAGGTAGACAGTTGGCACTTCAAGATCTGCAACGATGGTGAGATGATGGGGTAAGTTTCATACAGGTGAATCTACTTAAGCACGGAACCCAATTTACGGTTCTGTTCCCGAGTAAGCCGATAGTCCACAAATCAATTACCTATCTATGTAAAAGCGATGAAATCCGCATTTTTATCAGCGTCGCTGAAGACCGCAACTTAGTGGGAATTCCACGGCGCACTGGGACACAGACGCATCATTCGTTTAGTTGTTTAATCACCACACGAATTGCGTAGCCACTACACCAGTATCCATTTTGCGCCAGCGGCGCACCGGATCAAGCAACGCGTGGCGTCCAAGCCGGTTGCCGACCACGCCAATGAGTTCGACACACGGGCCACAGCACCGCAGCGACCTGTGCGAGTCAGCATCGGACGGGGCATTGTTGGGGTGATTGAGGCCTTGGGTGGTGGTGTTGTGGTGGGCTGGTGGGGTGTGGGTGGTTGATCTGCGCTAGAAGGTTGCCGTATGTGCCGCCGACGGCCGGATCATCGATGCACTGTTCACTAACACGATACTGCTGCACCCGGCGGCATGCCTGCTTGCTGGCTGAGGGCCGGTCAACAAGCCGCCGACACCGATACCAGCGGCAGAAATGGTGCAAGGGATAACATCAGGTGCGAATAGTTATACCGTGCACGGGGACGTGCCTGTTCAGGTGCGGCCACATTGACCACGCCGACACCTCAAGGCCATGACATGCACACTAAAACGCCCCTACCCCGCGGCGCTAACAACTATCCTCACACTCACGCCTGCATCGATATCGCCTTCAGCACAGCCCAGGTGCCCAGCCCCTGGCATCATCAACATGTAGACCAAGCAGCATCCACCACCGACATGCTTACGTGCGCCGCGCTAATCGTGTCCACTGCGGCAAAGCACACGAAGCCTCATCGAAAGCAGGCAGTCAGCCACCCATCAACAAAAACCCCGCAACACAGCAAAACACGTCAACAGGATTCCGGGCTGCCCCCCACGACTACCGAACATATCGGCCAGTCATAAAACGCAAAAACAGCCATTTCACCCACCACCTATGAAACCAACCGAACAACTCACCGCCACAGACACAAGACAGCAGAGCCCGGGAACCGCACGATTTTTGACGCCACTCAGGCCAAGTTGGCCAACAACAGCGCTTCAGCGACCGCCGCGCGTTCTAACACACCCAAATGCACGCTCTCGTTAACGCCGTGAGCCTGCGTTGCAGGGTCTCCGACACCGGTGACCAGGATCTTCGCTTGCGGAAACGCGGAGGCGAACTCGGCGATGAACGGGATCGAGCCACCCATCCCCATATCGGTCGGATCAGCACCCCACGCCTGCCGGAACGCTGTCCGCGCGGTGTCATAAACTCCGCCGCTGGCCTCGATGGCGTACGGTTGGCTGACCTCGCCGCGGATAACGCTGACTTGGGCACCCCACGGAGCATACCGCTGCAGATGCGCGGTCAACGCATCCAGGTGCACCGCAGCGTCACCGCCCGGCGCGATCCGCATGCTGATCTTGGCCCGGGCCCGCGGGATCAGCATGTTCGAGGCTGCGGCAACGGATGTGGTGTCGATACCAATCACAGTGATCGCCGGTTTGGCCCATAGCCGCTGCGGCACTGAACCCGAGCCTATTTCTGACACCCCATCCAACAAGCCAGAGTCAGCCCGTACTCGCTCGTGCGGATAGTTCACGTCTGCAGCAGTAGTACTTTCATGCAGACCCGCCACGGCAACGTTGCCGTCGTCGTCGTGCAGGCTGGCCAGCAGCCGCATCAGCACACTCAGCGCGTCAGGAACCACGCCACCCCACAATCCGGAATGCAGCCCGTGGTCAAGTGTGGCGACCTCAACGACGCAGTCGACTAAGCCACGCAGTGACACCGTCAGCGCAGGGACATCGGTACTCCAGTTATCCGAGTCGGCAATTATGATCACGTCAGCAGCCAGCGCATCGCGGTGGGCGGCCAGCAACCTGCCCAGCGACGGCGATCCGGATTCTTCTTCGCCCTCCACGAAGACTGTCACACCCACCGGCGGTCGACCACCATGCGCCCGGAACGCAGCTAAATGCGTTGCAATGCCTGCTTTATCATCGGCGCTGCCGCGACCGTAGATTCGCCCGTCGCGTTCAGTGGGCTCGAAAGGCGGCGACGCCCACTGGTCGCGGTCACCTTCCGGCTGAACGTCATGGTGGGCATACAGCAAAACGGTGGGCGTTCCCAGTGGGGCCGGATACCGAGCAATGACGGCCGGCGCACCACCCTCACTGACGATACGCACAAAGTTAAAACCCGCTTGCGACAACAGATCTAAGACCACTTGCGCGCTGCGGTGCACCTCATTCCGCCGGCCAGGATCGGCCCACACCGATTCGATCCGGACCAAATTCTCAAGGTCGCGTCGTACCAACGGTAGCACTTCACGAACACGCTCAATAAGATCACTCATGGCTTGAGGCTAGTCCAGCGTCTACTGCACGCCAGCTTGCGCCGCAGGCGGCTGGGGTACCTCCCCACAAACGGGGGAGGTACCCCAGCTCACAGAACCTCCAAGATCACCACTGCCGCCGCGATATCCCCTTCGTGCGTCAGCGACACATGGATCGTCACATCCGTCAGATGCTTAGCGATGGCTCCGGTGAGCCGGACCCGCGGACGGCCCCACATGTCGTTGACTACCTCGATATCGCGGTGGATGTTCTCTGGCAGCATCGGTCGCTGGGCGAACCGCGATCCTGACCACGCCTTGATCACCGCTTCCTTCACAGCCCAACGCGCCGCCAGGTGACACACCGCCGACGAACTCTTGACCGAGGCATCGCGACGCTCACCAGGAGTGAAGATAGTCATGAACACCGTTCCCGGTTGGCTGACCTGCTCGGCGAAATCAGGGATGGAGACGAGGTCGATTCCCACGCCGACAATGCCCACGAAGTGCTACGTTAACCGATGACCGAACTCATCCGATATAAGCATCGCCGTCACCAAGCCGAGCAGCCGGATTGAGCAACATCGCTGCCTCTTGCAGCTTCTCCGGCACATGGTGGTCGAAGCGACGGTCCGGTGGCCGCTCGTACATCGGCGCACCGCCAGCGATCGCCGAAGCCAGACGCCGCTGACCGGCTAGCAGGCGCACATTCGCACGCCGCTGGTAGTCGTCCCGCTGACCTGGGTCTAGCGCGGCGATAAACGCCTGCGGGTGCACCAACGCCACTAAACCCGACACGTGCCCGAACCCAAGGCTAGTCAGCATGCCGGCCTTAAGCGGGAATTTTTCGCCGAGCCGCAGCGTGTCGCGTAGCCATACAAAGTGCGCCGCACCAGCTAGCTCCTCATCGACGCAATCCAGGCTGCGGTTGGGCGGGATTACCCCATCCCGCAGCATCTGGCACAAGCCCATCATCTGGAAGACTGCCGCGCCTCCCTTGGCGTGGCCTGTGAGGCTCTTCTGCGACACCACGAACAGCGGAGCACCCGCGGAGCGGCCCATCGCGTCAGCGAGCCGCTCATGCAGCTCGGTCTCGTTGGGATCATTGGCCAGCGTCGAAGTGTCGTGCTTGGAGATCACTGCAATGTCGTCAGCAGACACACCAAGCTTGGCCAGCGACTGGACCAACGGCGAATCCTTGCCACCGCGGCCTGCGCCAAGCGCGCCCAAGCCCGGAGCTGGGATTGAAGTGTGCACACCGTCACCGAACGACTGGGCGAACGCCACCACCGCAAACACCGGAAGACCCATCTTGAGCGCTAGGTCACCACGCGCCAGCAGGATGGTGCCACCACCCTGGGCTTCGACGAAACCCAGTCGACGCCGATCGTTGGGCCTGGAGAACTTGGAATCGTGGATGCCCCGGCCACGCATCATGGCGGTGTCGGCGGTGGCCGCCATATCGCCGAAGCCAATGATGCCTTCCAACGTCAGGTCATCTATGCCGCCAGCTACCACCAGCTCGGCTTTACCGAGCCGGATCTTGTCGACACCCTCCTCGACCGACACCGCGGCCGTCGCGCATGCAGCGACCGGGTGAATCATCGATCCGTAGCTGCCAATATAGGACTGGACTACGTGCGCGGCAACTATATTCGGCAAGATTTCCTGAAAGATGTCATTGGGCTTGTTACGACCCAACAAGCTGCTGTGATACAATCTTTGTATCGAAGTGCCACCGCCCATACCGGTGCCCATGGTGTTGGCCACTAAACTCGGGTGCACATAGCGCATCACCTCGGCGGGGGTGAAGCCAGCGCTCAGGAACGCATCGACAGTTGCTACGATACTCCACACCGCTACCCTGTCGATGGAACTGACCATGTCGGGGCTAATGCCCCACACCGTCGGATCGAATCCGGTCGGGATCTGACCACCAACGACCCGTGACAGCTTCATCTTTCGCGGCACTCTAATCTCGGTGCCGGCCTTGCGGATGACCTGCCAGTCGCTCGAGTCGGGCACCGGCCGGATAACCGTGTGCTCCGGATCGAACTCGACAAAGGCACGAGCGTCGGCCTCCGAGGAGACGACGAACGCGAAGTCCTTGTCCAAGAACACCGAGACCAGGAGCGGGTACGCATGATCAGGATCGATCGTGCCATCATCAACGAACTCACGGATGCCGCAACGCTGCACCACGGTGTCGTGGTAGCGTTCAACTAATTCGGACTCGTCGACCAATTCGCCGGATTCGGTGTCATACCAACCGGGTTGCGGGTCGTCTTCCCACCGAATCAATCCAGTGGTCCAGACCAACTCCAGGACACCGGCAGCCGACAGTTCGCCCGCAACCTCCATCTCGAACCGGGTACGCGACGAACCGTACGGGCCTATTTCGGCGCCACCGACAATCACCACCAGGTCGGCGGGGTCGACATCAAGGTCGTCCCAGTGCGGCGACGCCGGAGTGTAGCCGCGAGGTGGGGAGGGCAACGCGGCAATCGTGCCCGCTACCTCGGAGGCTTCAGTTGCTTCATCTTCTGCGGCCTGCGCCGCATGATCTTCACGCGCTTTGGCGGCTAGTTCGGCCATGTCGAGATCAACCTCACCCAGGCCTCCGGTCAAGTCCACCGTGATCGGCGTGCCGGCCGCAGCCACCTTGGACTCCGCATTGCACAAGTCCAACAACATTGCGGCCATCTCATCGGTGGAGTACGTGGTAACGCCTGCCTCTTCGACAGCACTGACGATAACGTCGTTGTGCCCCATCAGCCCCGTGCCGCGAGTCCAGCCAATCAGCGCATGTGCCAGACTGACCCGCGCCGCCCACGAAGACTCGGCGTGCCAACGACTCACCACGGCGTCCAAAGCCGACTTAGCTTCGCCGTAAGCCCCATCGCCACCGAACATGCCGCGGTTGGGTGAGCCGGGCAACACCACGTGCAGCCGCGACGCGACATCGCGCTCAGTGCCGATCTTCGACAGACCAACAATCAGTCGCTGCACTGCCCACAACAGCACTTTCATCTCTATCTCGGAGCGTGCACCGGCCTCCGACAAGTCACCGATCACACGCGGCGCTGCAAACGGGAACAGCAGCGTCGGTGTCTGCGCATCCTTGATGTGAATCGACTGTGGCCCAAGGCTTTCTGTCTGTTCGTTGCCAATCCATTCAACCAGTGCATCAATGTCAGAATAGGATGCCATGTTGGCCGCGACCACCCACAACGCGGCGCCGTACCGAGCATGGTCACGGTACAACGCACGGTAGAACGTTATCCTTTCCTCGTCGAGCTTCGACGTTGTCGCTATCACAGTGGCACCGCCATCGAGCAGTCGTGCTGCAACCGAGGCGGCGATCGAACCCTTTGAAGCTCCTGTAACGACGGCGATTTCACTGCTGTAGAGACCTCGATCCGGGTTCTGGGCACCGGCAGCGATCCGTCCGTACAGCGACGCGTGGATCTGGCGACCCGCGGCCAACGACTTACCCTGCCACCAGGTGGCCTGGGTAGCAACGACGTGGCCGGCGCCCTCGAACCTTTCCGACAGATGCGACCACTGGGCTTCAATCTCACCCTCGTCATTCAGCCACAACCTGACCAAATCCTCACGGGCACTAGCCCAGCGGTCGTCGAAAACAACGGCCTTCTTGACGTCGAACACCGGAGCCACCAAACGGGGCCAGTCCGTACTCAATTCAGCAGTAACCAAATCGATGAGCCCGGTGTCGGTGGTAGCTGGAGCCGCAGTAACGGGTCCATCCAGACCCAGCTGACCCAATACCAAACGGGCCGCCGAAGCGAGCACGCCGTCGTGTCCGGTGATCTGATCGGTGAATTCGCTCAATGCTGCAACGTCGACGGTCGCACTTCCTCCACTGCCCGCGGACGGCAGGGCCACCACAACGCCATGCCGCGCAGCGACCGAAGCGACCGCCGCGTCAACGGCCTTGTCAACGGAGTCGACATCGGCCAACGCACCCTCGTTCAGGTTGCCCAGGGGTCCCCCACGAACACTGGTGCCCTCACGAGTTCCCAGCGCAATCTCGACCGTTACGTGCTTAACCCAACCATCGCCGAGCTCCCAAATCTTCTTGACCCGCTCGGCGATGACGCCGGGCCGCTTGCCCGAGGGCCCTAGAGCCGAGCGCAGCTGATCATTAATCAATTCAGAAAGCACTGGACCGTAAGGCTTATAGGTGCGCGCTAACTTAGTCACCTGCGACCGCAGCCCGGCTAGATCCGCCTCGGCGACGCCATCGATGGCGCCCAGGCTCAACTCAGAACCCAAGTCTACCAGCAGCTGGTTACGCCGCGACGACGCGCCATCAGTGATGGACTCGATCGAGTCCATCTCCTCAATCTGGTCGAGGCGCATCTTGGCCGACAGCGCGATCAACGCCAATGTAGCGTCGGCGGCGCCGAACGAAATGTCCTCCGGCCGAGGACCCGACGGCACCACCGGAGCAGGCGCAACAGTTCCCAGCGCTAACGCGCTTTCTGCCGGTAAAGCGGCGGAAGCGTCCGATACGTTTTCTGGCTCCGGCTCTAGCTCGGGATCGGTGTCAGTGGCGAACAGCACCGCGGCGTCACGCTCGACGTTGAGCACTTCGACTGTGTTGTGGGAATATTCAGGAAGTTTAAGGGTATCGGTAGCGAGCCCAGCAACGGTCGGCGCCGACTTCACACCGATCTCGACGAACCGCTCCACGCCGAGGCCGCCAGCGGCCTCTTCGGTGAACAACAGATCCTGCGTTTCGATCCAGCGCACGGGGCTGGCGAATTGCCAAGCCAACAGCTCGATTAACACCCGCCGCGCCATCTCACTCGGGCGCTCACGGCGCCAGGTATCATAGTCGGCGAGGATATCGTCGAGTGGCTCGGCAGGTACCAGATCCCGGATCTCCTGGATGAAGTCGCGAGCCAGTGTGAACGGCCGTGGCACTAGGTTGGGGATGTAGCGCCCAATGATCCAGTCGGGATCTTGATCCTGCGGCAGGACGCGGTCCAGCGAACGGCGGAATTCTGCCACGCCGACCCGTAGCACCCGCGAGTGGAATGGCACGTCGATGCCAGGCACCAAGATGAATGAGCGCCGACCGCCGGTGAGCTCACGGCGCCGCTCCACTTCGGCTTCCAATGCTTCCAGGCCGTGGACCGTGCCGGCAATCGCGTACTGCGAGCCACGCAGGTTGAAGTTCACGATCTCCAGGAATTCACCAGTGCTTTCGGCGATTCCTCTGACAAACGCGGGAACCTCATCATCGGGCAGGCCGATCTGCGAGGGTCGGATCGCCGCCAACCGGTAGTTAGAACGGCCCAGTTCGTCGCGCAACACGATGTCGTGCATCTTCGACCCGCGGTGAAACACAGTCTCTAGCAAGGCTTCTAGCTCATAGACTCCCATGACACAGGCCAATGCCGTATATTCGCCGACGGAATGGCCGCAGGCGATAGCACCTTCGACAAAAGCACCCTGTTCACGCATCTCAGCAACCTGCGCGACCGCCACCGTAGCCATCGCAACTTGGGTGAACTGTGTGAGGTACAACACCCCATCGGGATGGTGGTAATGTACACCGTTGGCGGTGATATTGGTCGGGTTGTCACGCACCACGTGCAGGACCGAAAACCCAAGCCCGCTACGAGTAAATTTGTCAGCATCGTCCCACACCCTGCGGGCCGCCTTGGAACGAGCCCGAACATCCATGCCCATACCTTTATGCTGGATACCCTGGCCGGGGAACGCGTAGACAGTCTTGGGCGCGGCCAGCCGTGCGGTAGCCGACATCACCAGACCCGAACTGATGCGCGCGCTAACCTCTAAAATCTCTGCTCCCTGGTCGATTCCAATGCGGTCGACACGAAAGTCGACCTTGTCGCCAGGATGGGCCATACCCAGGAATCGTGCAGTCCACCCGATCAATCGCGCCGCCGGTCGAGCTTGTCCGTCGGTAGCCATTACCACGTGCTGAGCTGCAGCCGACAACCACATGCCGTGCACGATCGGCGATTCCAAGCCTGCCAACAGCGCAGCAGTCCGGTCGGTGTGAATGGGATTGTGGTCACCGGACACCACTGCGAACGGACGCATATCAATCGGTGCGGTAAGGGTGACGTCACGACGCCGTCGGCGCGGAGTGTCGGTCGCGTTCTCAGATATTGCTCCACCAGCCCGAACCGGGCCGGTGAGTTCCGCGGTGCCGGTGCGTCCGAGGATCACAAACCGCTCCTCGAGAGTGGCAAGCACAGCGCCGTCGGCTCCGGTTGTGTCTCTAATGGTCACCGAGACGGGCACGACACGGCCCATGTCTGTATCGATGGCCAAAGAAACCGTTGCGGTTACTGTCAATTGGGCTGGAACTGTTGGCAACTTGCCAACAACACAGACAGCGTGGTCCAGGTGCAGTAGATTCAGCAGGCCCTCCACCACCAAAACACCGGCTTCGGTAACTGCGGAGCCGATGGCCGAGAAAACCGCGGGCCAGCATGCACCGACCAATGCGTCGGGCACAGTGGCGAGACTGGGAGCCAGCGGCTCCCGGAAGGTGGCCGTGACCCCGGTGTGATCAGCAACCCGCTCAGGATTCCAGTCCACTGTGACTATAGCAGTTCCGTCTTTAACCGGGGACAGCAACTCCGGCCCGTCAACACCAGCGACGATTGCCAGCACTGCGCGCATGGCACTGGTGGCATCCTCGGTGGATACCAGCAAGGCACCGCCGTCAACGGTGTTGGTAGGCAACGTAAACGGGATGTCGATCCAACCGTTCGACACCGGGACGCTGAGAACTACCTGCTGGTCTTCGGACTTTACCTGCAACTGGGCACCGGTGGATGAGTGTGTCGCACTGAGGTTTCCATTAACCTGCCACTCATTCGGATCGGCGATCCGATGAACCGGGTTGGTAGCGATGCGCCCGGCCCACAGCACATCGGGTGCGTCAAGCACCACGGCCAGAGGTCCGGCCACATCGGCACGGCCCAACCGGCGCGACATAACCACCACCGGCTCCGCTCCGCCGGCGAGTACCTCGTCGATGGCGGCCTGTTCGAAGCGGTCCAGCAACTCACCAACGGGTTCGTCCATCTGTGTAATACCGGCCACCGCTGCAATGCCGGGGATGATGCACACCTGGTCGGCGTCATAGCGAGCATCATGCGCCTGCCACAGCGAGTCACTACGCCACCAACGCCGCACATCCTTGTCGATGACCGGCACGAAGTTGACCGGCTTGCCCAGCATCTGGCATAGCATGACGAAGAAAGGCGCATCCGCCGGGTGCAGCTGGACGGTTTCGGCGTCTGGGTAGTACTTCAGCAGAGCGGCGATAGCCTGGTTGGGTTTCTCTAGTAACACAGGATCGGTAAAAATTGTCTTAATCAGACCGAAATCACTTGGATGCAAACGTGATTCAGCTCTTTGCAACATTTTCTGGAACCGGTCACGCCAGGTATCGGCCAGCCATGGGCTGCCCGGTGACGCAGTGTCGGCGGTCGAGTTACCCTCGCCGATCGTCAACTCAACGTAGCGCTGCAACCACTGCAGGTAGGTCATCTCTGAAACGTCGCCAAAATAAGGTTTAGCGGTGTTGGCCATCGCCGCGATGATCTCGTCACGACGTTCTGCGACCGCCTCAGCATCGCCAGCGACCTCGTCAAGTAGTCGACCACAACGCGAGGCAGCGTTGTCAATCTCGTGGATGTCGGCACCGAGCTGGCTACGGCTGGAAGCCATGCCGCCCTGGGCCTTTCCGGAGCCGATCCACTGGTCGGTCCCTTGCGTTTCGACTAGCATCCGCTTAACCGATGGCGAGGTAGTGGCCTCCTTGGTAGCCATCGCCGCGGTGCCGACCAGGATACCGTCGATCGGCATCAACGGGAAGCCGTACGCTTGCGCCCAACGTCCGGACAAGTACTCCGCCGCCTTTTCGGGAGTGCCAATGCCACCGCCGACGCAAACAGTAATGTTGGCATGTGAGCGCAACTCCGAATAGGTGGCAAGTAGCAGGTCATCGAGGTCTTCCCAGGAATGATGACCGCCTGCACGCCCACCCTCGACATGCATGATCACCGGCTTGGTGGACATCTCGGTCGCGATACGAATCACCGAGCGTATCTGCTCAATGGTGCCGGGTTTGAACACGACATAGCTGATGCCGATGCCACCCAGTTCCTCGATCAACTCGACGGCATCTTCCAAATCTAAAATACCGCCGCTTATCACCACACCGTCGATCGCTGCGCCAGACTGCCGGGCTTTCTGCACCAACCGCTTGCCGCCAACTTGCAGCTTCCACAGGTACGGGTCAAGAAACAACGCGTTGAACTGATAGGTGCGTCCAGGCTCGAGCAGTCCGGACAGTTGCTCGACGCGGTTGGCGAAAATTTCTTCCGTGACCTGCCCACCACCGGCCAGTTCGGCCCAGTGCCCGGCGTTGGCCGCAGCAGCCACAATGTTGGCATCGACGGTGGTCGGGGTCATGCCCGCGAGCAGAATCGGCGAACGCCCAGTCAGCCGGGTAAACTTCGTCGAGAGCTTGATCCTGCCGTCGGGAAGTTGGACTACGGTTGGGGCGTAGCTCAACCAAGCGCGAACCACCTCAGGAACGGCCCCGACGGTGAAGAGGGTGCGCTGACCACCTCGATTTGCAACGGGCACAATGCCCACACCGAGGCCGCGAATCACCGGCGCAGTCAGCCGGGTCAGAATGTCGCCAGGACCCAGATCGATAATCCACCGAACGCCAGCACCATGTACCCGGGTAATCTCGCGCACCCAGTCGACGCCGCGCACCAGGATGGCCTCAGTCAGTTCCCGGGCCAACGTGACATCGAGGCCGACTTTCTCGGCCCAGCCTCCGACGATGCCAATACCGTCGGCCAGATGTGGCGTGTGGAAGCCTATCTCTACCTGCACCGGATCGAAGACCGGCGCAAAAATATCACCACCGCGGATCTTTTTCCTGCGATCCTCCTCCTCCTTGTCGGAGATCTGCCGGCAGTAACGCTCGAATCGCGACAGCTGTTCGGGAGTGCCGGTAATAACAACCGAACGCCACCCGTTGCGAATGGACAGCACCGGGGGTAGCACAGTGCGAACATCCTGTGCGAACTCATCGAGCAGCCGGCGAATCCGCTCGGGGTCAGCGTTGGTGACCGACACCATCGGCGGACGGTCGCCGAGGACGGAAATGCCGCGGCGGCGGGCCACCAACGTTCCGGCAGCACCAATCAGCTGGGCCATTGCCAATAGCTCAGCGTCGCGTGCCCCCCCGGCCTTCAACGCCTCGACAGCGAGCACCCCCTGGGAATGCCCCACAATCCCCACCGGGGGTGTCGCGATAAGGTCCATGCCCTGCCGTGCCAGAGCGCGCCCGACCGCGATCTGGGTGAGCAGCACGCCGGGTACCGACACCGCAGCCGACGTCAGGTGCTTGTCGGACGGTACCAAGTCTTCGGCCAACAGCGCGCGTACCCACTGCAGCGGCTCGAAACCGATCGGACGCACCACAACCAGCTCTTTGGCGACCGGTTCGAGTAGCAATTCGACCTCACAAACCAACGTTGCCAAGTCGGCTTCGAGCCCAGCCGAGGACACGAGTTCTTCCAGGGTCTCTAGCCAGGCGCTGCCTTGGCCACCGAACGCGACGACGTACGGTTCTCCGGCCTTTAGCCGATCCGCCAGAGCACGGGAGCCATGTAGGCTATTTCCGTTGCGATCAGCGGACACTTGGTCGTGCTCGTGGATCGTCACGCTCTATATCTCCCTGTGTGCGTCTTTAATAAGGTGTCTGTTCGCCAGGCCGCCTGGACTGCCGTGCGAAGCCCAGTCAGTTTCCGGTCGATTCCACGTTAAACCGCAGACCGAAAGTCAGCTGACCGGTGTGTGTTTGGTGCACCGGCCGTGGACCGAGCCGCGCGGCAGACTGCATCGGCTGCAACAAGGATTTCATAAGAGAAAACATAAGGTGTAACAAAAACGTGCCCTTCTTGCACGCCGAGTGGTTACTAGCGAGTTCTATATCCTATATAGGGGTAGCCATGTTGTAAGTAACGCCGGGTCAAACCGCGAGCACGGATGCTGCGGACAAACATCCTGCGTGTAGGTGGTTACGGTCAAGTAGCTATAACTGCATTGATCGAGGCAAGATTGTTATGGAATACTTCATACTGTTATATAAATTACAGTGAGGCTAGTTTATATAAATAATTTTTGATAGTGAGGCTACAGAGGCGAGGTACGTACCACCACGCATCTTTACAAGTCTACAGTCCCGTGCACCGAACGAAAACAAGTGTTTGCCGGAGTGCACAGGCACCGGCGTCAGGCAAGGCCGTTCAACGCGCCAGTAGCCCCAGACCGGCTTAAGCCCACTGCCCGAATTGGGGCTTGAGGATTGTGTTGACGTCAACCCCAACCCCACCAACGGTGCGCCTGTCAATCTCGACCTGGTGCAAATTCGCAGCCGGATGAGTGTAGCCCTTAGGGGAGCCCCAGTTGTGCTGCCAGAAATACGAGGCCAAGCCGTCTTGCAGGGCCCAGGCGATCGTCCTCGAATTAGCATAGACGCCCGTGCGCTGGTGCCCGATCACCGATTCCCAGGACCGCAGATACGGAGCAACCTGCTGTTTGTACTGCTCATACGTGGGATTAGAGTCGATCGAAGCGTAAATAGGTGCACTGACGGGACCACCAGCGGCAGTGTGTAACTGCACTCCGCGCTGGGCGTGCCGGAGGCCGGCAGTGGCACCGCCCAGCCAGTCTGCGGTATTGCCCTTGCCATATTGATAGCAGGAAACAATTTTTAGCCCGTTATTGATGAGGTCACGCGCCTCAGTGACCTGAATCGGCTTGCCAACCGCCCAGGTACCCCGAGGATCGGACACGTATCGGATTGCCCCCACCGCGCCGGTGGCCCTGATCTGGCTGGCGGGGATGACTCCGGCCGCGTAGTCCAACAAGGTGCCAAGTGAACCTGCCGTCGATGCCGGTACGGCGCACAACGCCGCGGCAGCGACACCTAGACCTAACAGGCCCGGTGTCACGGTAGCGAATTTAAGGACGTCACGCCGAGAAACCGACATATGTCACAGGATATGTCAGAAACACCAAAGAATCACGTCAAAACCACCAGTCACATATTTGTCATATTGACATAATCATATCCGAACGTCATGATGCTGCCGGTATTTCTGTCGGGCGACCCGTCCTCCGATAGTATGGAGAGCAGATCGTGGAGAATCTTTGCTATCTAGTACTTTTGGTTGGGAACCACCTTCATCAACCTCTCACGCACCGCATAGCAACGAGCTCAAACTGACAACGGCACAACCTGATCCACTGTGATCTTCAGGTCTGAGTAAGCTAGTGCGACGTTAGGGACGGTCGTAGCCAACACATCGATCAGACCCCAATCCCGATACAGCGCCAATGAGCGCTCTTAGCAAGCGAAGCCACTCACCGGATTGCCCCACAGCGTCCCACGGTCCACATATTCGATCGGCAGGCCATGCGCTGGAGCAGCAACCAAAAACTCTCCTAAGAATGTCCACAGTTGCAGTGCGCAGCAAGTCATCCGATGATAATCGAACATATATCTAACCGGCGCAATCGGGTACACCAAGGGCCGCACAGCGTCTGGCCATCGCACGTAGCTGCTCACCATGACCTGGATGTCTTCGGCACATTCAGACGGTTACTTAATACCATGAGCTAGGTTCGGGTATCTCAGCATCACGCCGGAGAATGCTTGCAACGCATTACTGTTGGTGCGGTAGAATGCTGCCAAATACTGGGGTAGACGCCGCTATCGAAATTGATCGCGCGCCATTCTTGAGACCGAGCCCGCGAGCCTCCCCTGGTTTCCACGCCGCACACATATTTCGGAAACCATTGCCGGTCTACATGCTCATCGGTGCTGCTGACCTACTCGATCACTTCACCCCAGCGCAACGTCCGGGTCATTGTCCATCCGGTCTGAACATATGGAGTAGGTGTATTTTTGGCCGAAGCAGACGATCTTCCCGTGATAAATAGACGCACACACTGGTGTCGATGCTCGAGTTGATGTTACGGTCAGGTCCAGTTGCATGGATCAACCCGCCCGGCTAATACCGACTAGATCAACTTGGCAGGAACAAGGAAGTAATGTTCGTCACCGTCGCAGTGGACAGCCCACGACGCAGCTCTGGCTCCGCTTTGATATTCAAGACCTAGGCAGCCATACGATGGTAGCCAAATTGCGCTGTATGTCCGCATTCAGGGTGGCCTGCGGTATGCCATAATCCTTTATAGGTGCCGTAATCACCGGTCTGTAGATAAAATAGCACCATCGTATAGAAACCGGCGACTATCGGTACCACCGGGCCGATTCTTAATTGAATATCCTCAGAAAGGCAAATGACTGAACGATCTCGGCAGCGTCGAGGTGGCCAGCCATGAGCCAAGTACCGTACTCCTGGTCGGGGTGGACACCTTCTGTGACAGACAACTCTAGTTCTGTGACTGACAACTCTAGCTTCCAATACTTGGGTACTAACTGAAATGGATAGCAGCGCTAAATCCCTTTCATGTCAAGCAACGTAGCGGTACTGCGCACATGACCGAGCGGATGACGGCTTGGTACCGCATCCCAGGCAAAATTGCGGCAAGAGAAATACCAGCCACCGCGCTCGTAAATTCAGTTAATCCCAAAATACCCCTGTGGCCTGCAGAGTCGTATCGCCGTATGCGCTGCGACACAACATCGTACCGCGTGGACTCCTTCGACAGTGATTTCGTGATCGACAGTCACCAATCGCTATCCATCGTCGCCGTTGAAAGAAGCGCGCAGATCGCGAAACAACTCGCCATCTCCGGATGCAGCTAGCACCGGAATGGCGGCAAGGTGGCGAGCCAGTGTTCACGATCGCCGTCAAAGTATACACCATTTTGTTGAGCGGTCACATACAGAATGGCCGCACGAGCAGTCACCGCATCGAGTACTCGCTATTCCTGACAAATCATCGCCATCTTTGCTTATCCTCCTCTTCCGACGGTCAAGTCGGAGGAAAATCCGACGATGAACCAACCCGTCGAGAACCGGTAAGTCGACAACGCAATACCGGTCGATCCGAACTTCCGTTCTGACGCATCCTTGGCCCGACTCAACAATCTAGTCCAAAACAGTATACGTCACGGTGCACTCCGTATACCACACAACCGAACGCAAACGGGGCCACCCCACTGACAGCGGTTCGACGACTAGAGTCTATTTCTAGTATTTCAAATATTGAAAATCAACGCCGTGGTGGTGCGACACTCCAACGAATCGAGACTGGCAATTACCGCTGTCACAGTAAATATATCCGATATTATGTTATAAATAGTTTTTCTGATGATTTGTTTGCCGACCTGAGACGCAACAGGCCGCTTTCCGGGCGCTAGTTCACACCCGGTTTCGCTCGGCTTGCTACAGTGACCACTCAACACCACTTCTGGGTGACGGTCAAGCATCGGCATGCTGGAAAAGAACCGGCCGCAGATTTTTGATTCCTTTGACCGAATCCTGAAGGCTCGATCGCCAGAAGCCTGGCTGAGCCGGCGGAAGGAAATCGATCTCCACAGCACCATCTTTGAGTACACACTCAAACTCACCGCGGAAAAGCGACGCAACCCATCCGACGACATCTGGCGGACGCTGGCATCGGCCGTCATCACCGGGAATGACGAAAAACCATTCCGTCTTCCCGCCAACGAACTAGAATTCTTCTTCGTGCTCACCTTCACCGGCAGCAACACCGCCAAGCACACTACTGGCTATTGGACTGCAGGCGTTCACCACGAATCCCGACCAGATAAAACGATACCGCGATCAGGAAGCATTGCACCCCAGCGCCGTTGAGGAAGTTCTGCACTGAACCCCGATATCATAGTGTACTGGATGCGTACCATCAAGGTTGATGTCGATTCATCCTCCCCCAACTTAACGGAATTGAGTTCATCGCATGGAATACTTAACCGTACTACCACCAGTTCTCGACTTCAGTGTGCATTCCGACCAATTAGCGAATGCCTATAGAGACACTGGATAGACTCTACCTTGACTACGTCGGCACCGAACACAGCTAGCAGAGAAGCTGGATAGCAACGGACCCGACCCAAAAAGTAACCAAATCGACAACGACAACTGTCTCGAGATGCAATCTTTGCGCCGCCATTTTACATGTAGATCCACATTTTACCATGGCTATATCTCTTTGCCCGCACAGCGTGCTGTGGTGCGGACAAGCACCGCAGATACGCACCTTGACTCAACCATGACAGGAGCGGCTGGTGAAAACCAGAGGGTTACGAACCAACACCCCGCGGTCGATCAGGTGGGCCGTCTCTCGGGCAGTGTAACCGTTACCCCTGCGCCGAGATCGGTAGGCAGAACAGTTAGCCCAGCCGACGATCTACTAGATGATTCATTCTGCCATTCAGGGACCAATCCGTTCCTTGATCAGGTTGCGGTATTCCCATCGGCTGATCTGAAACCGCAGCTACGGAATACCGCCAAGTTCAGGGCAGTCGACCATGGCCACGAAGTCCAGCCATGGCTGGACTTCGTGGCCATGGTGATCCCACCTTAGCCGTACCAGGTCGGTTCGATCGTAGGGTACTTCGAGAGAGCGGCGGACCGGAGGAACTCGCAGCAACTGCGGAATGCAGCTATTTGCTACTCTGCATCAACGTGATCGCCTCGAGTTTGGACAAGGTCGCGATTTCTCACCCGGATCGCCATACTCGAGGCGGCGTCGCGCGGCCAGTGCACCTAACACGCCGCCCACATACTCCCCGATCGATCGGCAGGCGAGTAGGCCCAGGCTCTGCAGCATTAACTCGGTTGCCGCGTGATCAGCGAACAGACCGATTCAGCCGAAATCGGAGATCATGACTATGATCACCTGCGGAAAGACGCTTAGCAGCCGCTGCGGATCGATTACCAGGGCCACTGCCCGCGATCAGCTTTCGGTGAGCACTATAACGTTCGGGGCAGCGAGTGCGGCGCGGTATAGGTCGGAATCCACCCAACAGGTCATTCTGCGCCTGCCCACGTTGAGATAGCTGAACAACGGGAAATCCCGGCTATCCAAGGATGGTAGCCACCGAAACAACAAAATCACCTTGCAACAGTTTGACTTTACGTAGCTCTGCGCCAACGTCGACCAACAGTTTGCTGCAATAACTGCCGACAATCAGGTCATTGATCTCGACAATACACAACTAGTCAAGCGAGATCGACCGGATGTCGGACCCGCAACTCACGCAACTATTTACAATATAATTGTTAAATTAGCTAAAGCAAGAACCGCGGGTCACCACGTAAAAATTAAATCACTAAATGTAATAAATTACATCATTAAATTAAATCGAGTTGCGAGGATCAGATCATCGCCTTAGCACTTGGTGACGACGCCCGTCGCCGGTTGTCGACACCGAGGATAGACGAAATCGTAGCTGAACGAGCTGTGCTGCCAGATCATCGACGGCAACCTGTTGCCGCGCCAGGAAGCGCTCGTCGAACCGTTAAACGTCAGCTTGCTCTCATTTCGGGAAGCGCTGCAGATCATGGACACTGAGAGGCTAATCTCGTTACGGCGAGGCAACCGTGGCAGCGTCGTTGTGCACACACCAACCAGGACCAGCGCCGCTTACATGCTTGGTTTACTGCTGCAGAGTAAGTCAATCGCGCTCGCCGACCTCGGCGCGGCATTACAGGAACTCGAACCTGCCTGCGCCGCACTGGCAGCCCAGTAGCACGACCGCGAGGATATTCTTAGTGCCAAAACTTAAGTAAAATCAATGATTCCATCGCTATGCACCCCGAAGACAGCCTGCTCTTCACTGAAATGGGTGTCGATTCCACGATCTCATCGTCCGCGGCAACTACACCATACATCGCGGTAGTAGGCAGCTTAGAGACGCTGTGGACCAGCCATGAACGGCAGTAGTCGAACGAGAGCTCAGCGCGGGGAACTTACCCATCGCTGGCGAAGCGCCGTGCCGGGCTCAACACGCATATCAAGTTCGCTGAGACGATCACCGAAGGTGACGTCGACCGGGCACGCCGGACCGCTGGCCGACACCCAGACCTAATGTGTCGTCAAGCTGGACACGAACAACGGATCTATGCGCTTTCACCGCAGGAATTGTCGCATCCGAAAGATATTCGGCGCCCTTGAACACCAGAACCGCACTGCTCACCGACAGCAACGACAGGGTCAGGAAAGCATGTGTTCGCAGGCTATGTGAGCTAAAGTACGACATGATGTTGGCGGAGCGACGTCAAGTCTTGCTACGCTCCGTAGAGATCGTGAACCACCATATCGTGACCTAAGCATCCGATACAGCGGAATCACCTGATGCCATAAACACACTGGAATCGGTCGACCTTATCTTTCACAAGGCCGATAAGCTGGGAAACATACGTGCACAAGCAAACACTCGAGCAATGGCAGGCAATCGGCTCGGCCAGACTGGATTTGTGTTTCGTAATGACCGCTGCCGCTGATGCGTGCGGATTCGCGGTTGATGTTTATCTCGTCGTCAGCGGCACACGAGCCTATACCAGCCAAAAGGACTCCCTACTCGGCATCCAAAGACGGCATGAATACGTTCGCCCGGGCATTGGCGCGAAGTCGACCGGAATGGCATCGACGTCCACATCGTGACGGCCAGAACAGGTAAAACCGAGATGCTGACCGACGTCCCCGTCAAGGTGGACGCAATCCAGGTGTCTAACGTCACCAAAGCTGTTGCCTAATTAGACACCGTCGACCCATTCATCATTGGAACTGCCGGAGATCCGGCTGAGTGCGGTCGGTACAGCGCGGCCCCTTCGCTCGGCCACAGACCGTGCCCCGACCGAAACTCGATGCCGTTCCACTCGGCCGAATGCTTTGATCACCAATTCACCGAACTCGCGCAGCGAAACCGACTACGAAATCGGCAAACCACACGTAGAAAAGCTCCACCCGATAAATCGTCAAGCCCGCGAAGTGTGCGATCAATTCATCCGGCGTCACCACAGACGAGTCCCGGGCCCAGGTGGCCGAATAGCCGAGTGTTCAGCTCATGCACAGCAGCCGAATAGTTACTTGACCTAACAAAGCCCGCTATCTGCTGCACCGAGATCCAGTACGCCCCGTCGCCTGAGCCAGCCGGGGCAACCGAGCAATATGATTCTCCTGGAGGTTCCACCAATCCTATTACCCGACAAAGAATTACATCATCAGAAGACCACTTCCACCCAGAACCAGCAGTATCCGACGAGCCGGTCTGGAACGCTGACTCTTGTCGCCGTCAGCCCAATACTGCGTGGTCAGCGCCAGGTGGCTTCCGAAATTGCTCGACCCGGTCCACCGGGTCCTACTGGATAATATCGAATCTGGCGAACTCCGCCGACCACAACCACGAACCTAGACTGAAATTGAATTTGCCGTCGAACGCAGCCGGCAGGATGATAGCGTGCTTAGCGAGTACCGTCGGATACCGGAACGCGTCGCATAGCATCAGATGACCGATCTTCAGCGCTAAGGCCCGACCGCTACCAAGGTCGTAATTCCCATCACATTTCAGATGTTTTCATCATGGAGCCCGGGAACCTCGAGATGATCAATGAACGCTATTCCGTCACAGCCACTGTCCTCTGCGTAGCACAACCGCTCGGTGATGTTGGACAGCGATAACCGCACCCTGCGACAGGAATAGAAACTATTCTACCATGCACCCACCTATGCATATTCTCAGCTGCGAGTCCGAAAGCCCAATTCCTGAAGCAATTTCCCGACAGAAAAAGGAATTTTCAGCAGAAAATCAACCGACACGACCAAGGTGATCCTTAATTTAGCCCCGTCGCTCCGCATCCCTCAGCACAGCGAGCCGTTCTGATCGACCTGGACGCCAGTGGTCCAGGCAGCAAGCCATTGGTACCCGTGCCGATACATCACACCAAACGGCTTCGCCACCCTCCTCATCTCTTATGGGAGACGACCATCTGGTTATGCCCGAAAAGTTCGAAGCGACACTGGTTGTGAACATAGTCGAGTGGTATCAGATTACCAACTTCACGGCCACGCCGACCATGCTGGCGAGTATCGTAGCCCTGCCTGACATCGGACTAAACGAGACTTGTCCAACGTCATCTTTAATCTTTATCCTCGCAGGGCGCTGCCGTGATGCCAACCGGCTATTGCATAGCTGGCTCGAACTACTCAGTCTCGAACAGATTGTCATCTCCTACGACAGGCACTAAGAACCCGAGGACTCACGGCATTGCGCAGCGACGAGTGGCTCACTCATCCGGGCAACGTAGGCCGCGACTTCTCGAATACCGATATCCAAATTCTAGATGCCGAACAAAGACCGCTGGGGTCCGGTAGAAGATGGCGACATGTATCTGCACGCACCGATGAGCACTGACTACCGCTATCTGGGTGGGGCTTTACCGCTACCGTCAACCGACGTTGGATTCCTTTAATTTGGCGATTATCCGCCACCTGTAATCCGATGGCCACTTCCACATCGACATCGTAGACGGCCTTGCCGACATGATCATCACCGGCGGCACCAGCGTCTTTCCAGTCGAAGTCGAGTCTGCCCTTGCCACACACTCAGGCATCTGCCGGACGTGGTGGTCGTCGAAATGGCCGACTCGCGCTGGGGATGCAAGGTGCGCACGCGGTGGTGCAAACTACTCCGCTAACCACAAGGCTGTGCCGTCGACAGAGCAGCAGGTGATCGACTAAGCAAAGAGCAAGCTTGACAGATACAAAGTTCCGAAAACGCTGGAATTCATCGACCAGATTCCACACACAGTGACAACATAAGGTGAACCGCTCAACGGTGACAGCAGCCCGAAGAAGCTGATCATCGCACCGCAGGCCACAACACACTTAGTGCCGGTCAAGCTCAGCAGCAAGGAGAGCCGCCACAGCTTTGAGAATGCCGTTGGATCGGTTAAATTCGGCGTTCTCGCGCATGAGATCCTGCAATGGAGAGACCACCTCATTAGGCAATTACGCACTGGCGTGGGTTGAACCGTACTCGTGCGCATACACTCACACACCGTCTCAGCCATCCTGTTACCGAGTATGTCGGTCACCGCCCGAATCGGCTGTCCGCTCCATGCGGTGCCGACCATGCACCGCGCTTACTGTCCGCCCACTCTAGGAGCGAAGCAAACCATGGGTAACGACGTGCTGCAGATGTGGCGCAATGCATTGAGGCACAGAGTGAGAGGACTGCGTCATATGGTAAATAGCTGCATCACCGTTGACGCAAAAGGACGGATCGACTCTGATCGGTCCTGCCGCTCACGAATCTCAGTTTCTTGCTCTCGTAGAGCCAAGCCTCTTGTTGGCTAACTTGCCATTCACCTTCACTCACAACAGCGTGCCGTTGGGCAAACTCGGTTTCTTGCTGACGCAGCCGGACCTCCCGCCGGGCGATCGCGGCTTCTTGCGGGCACAGCCGGGCCTCTTGTTCACCAACTTGCCGTTCCCGCTGAGTGACAGCAGTGCACCGCTGTGCAAGCTCGACTTGTCCGTCAGCGAGCCTGGTGTTCCGCTTGTCTAGCCCAGCAACACGATTACGGAGCTCAGCATTCCTCTCGATATGGCTGACCACCTCTTCCTCAATGAGGTCAAGAAAGAGATCGACCTCATTCTTCGCTGTAACCACGTTTGCCGATGCGTGGCTTAAGAGAACGCAACATTATGAACATCAGCAGGAGTCGTCAGCCCCATCGCCTGTCTCCACTAGCCAAAGAAAAATAAACCTCAACTGTCGAATGGACTTTACGTTCGTAGTCACTTGCGGGAAAAAGCTCGGCATCAACCGCCACTCGCCGCTCTGCGCGTAATAGCAGGCACCGCAACAACATGAGCATCAACCAAAGTTGGCACTGACGAACTGTTCAACGCCAATCCTTTGTTCACCCCTCGCACTGTCACCATCGATACCTCTTACGTATCATCTCCATCTCGGCTACCGTCCAAACCTTCGTCATTCAAGCTTCCCTGACAAAATTGTATACGTGATCCACACTATAAGGCTGGGAGAATATTACAGTTGTCGACTGTTGCTTGCAAATACGGTTTCGTAGATTTTCCGCAATGCCAAATGTACAGTTCCGTAGGTTCTTGTCGGCACCAGCTCATTTGTCCGGGCTGGCGCATCACCATGCGGGCGCACCGCATTGCCGCCGCACCAAGAAAAAGCAAACAATACTCAAAATCGTTAAGCCACAACACAAATCGAGCAAAGCGGGGCCAACTACCGAGGCGAGGATTCGCACTACCGGCCGCAACAAAATACTGTAACCGCATTCCCAGAGATGAACGTCGGTCTTAGAGTTGAGTGAGAGGCCCACGACCAGAGCGGATGACGTCGAAAGATAGCGCGCGCCGACCACTTTGTAAAATCAAGATAGCAGTAGAAATACTGAGCAAAATCGGAACACGCCGACTTCACCGTGCAAGAAGTCTTCCCACGCTCCAAGACGCGCTGTGCACATTTTACCAGCATTTCAGTAGCAAAAACGAATTGCTGCTAGCACTGTTAGACAGGATTATCGCGCAATCGGCACACTTGCAGCACGCTGCGACCCGCAGACTAAACAGCACCGCCACGCTGAACTGATGATCGACAGCATCAGCACACAGCCAGAATCAAGCACTCAGGACAACACGCTAAAATCTGTAGTTGAGTCTCTAATAACCTGCATCTGGACGAGACCCGTCCCCGCGAATACGCGCACGTGCCTCCCTCCGCTCTACCAATTGATCCGCGACATCGTGGAACAAGGCATCACCGACGGGTCTTGGGCCCGGGCATGGATATCGGTGCCGCGGCCGGGATATCCATGCAGACGGTGGTGAGGGCACTCCGGTTACATTGGCTGAGAACCGAATGGAACCAGCACACGATAGACGCGGCCAACTGTATAATTCCTTTAGCGGCACTCTCGGCATTCGAAACAGCGACGAGCAATCCCCGCCCTTGCTCGGCGAGCTGTTCACCCAGATCAGCGAGCGGCCGAGCACCGCGAAGGCAAGTTCGCGACGACGACGCCGATTAGCCCGCAGATGGTCAACACTTCTGGCGCGCTCCGAGGCGGCTTGATCACCACGCTCGTTGACGTAGCAGTGGGCCAGTTCAGGCCGGATTATCTACATCCACCCCGAGCAGCTGGCGATGGTTATTAGGACCGGTCCCTGATTCCAAGCGCGATCGAAGAAGGCTCGCGGTCCGAAACCCCCAACTGGGCCTCAGTCACCCGGATTACAATTGCCTAACTCGCAATAGGCGGCAAGACCATCCTTCCCAACGCAGGAGTCGACATACTCATGGGCTCGGCCAACCGCGATGGAAGCCGGTGGACCGAGCCCAACACCTTCGACATCCACTGGCCACGGCAAGCTCATACCACCTTGGCTGGGAGCCACATGTGCCTAGGGATAGGCCTAGCACAGCTGGACACACGGGTGATGTTGAACAACTTGTTCGATCGCATCACTAAATCTAGGCCCTTGTTGGCAACCATGGAAAGGATAAAAAGTCCAGAATTGTCGGGTTGACCTTACCTGATAGCCCAATAGACTTCCTGGTCACTTTCACGTCCGTATAGAAAGGCAGCATGAGGAGTCGGGCGGCTATCCTGCATGACGTCGGCGGACCGTGGTCTGGTGAGGAATGTGAACTAGACCCGCCGTGGACCGGCGAAGTCCCGGTCGAGATAGTTGCTTCCTGGTTGTGCCACTCCGATGACCACATCCTCAAAGAGGATCTGTCCGCATCCAATAAAGCGCTTCGATCCCTCGAGCTGCCCACTCATGTTCCCGACGATCGGCTGGCACGATGCCTTGACGATATCGCTGGGCGCAGTGTGCTGCCAGTCCCGCTGGTGTGCGAACACAATGGAGTACATCTGTGACATCGGGGCCACCGTCTTAACGCCGGACATGCCTACCGACGGCACATTCCGCCATCACACTGCCGATGATTGATCCTCGGCCATCTGTGCCAATGTCGGAAACCCTTCACAAAACACCACTGTGGTATCTAGGGATTCACTCGTGAAGACAGAACCACCACTTACCACTGGCCACTGGCACCAAGCGCGTTACTGTCGTGCGCCATTACAGCCGGCTACGATTCAATTGCAAACTGTCCCGGAATGCACTCAGGCGGTACCGGAGGAATCCAAACCAGTGCGATCCAGAGCACCCGGATCGGAGGCGCCGCAAAGATGGTCTCTGTTGATCGAGGCGAATTCAAGCAAAAATTAGCACGGCAGCTCAGCGCTACCCACAAAGCTGCAATAGTGGTCGACGCACTAAATCTGTTACGCCATCTGACATATGGAATAATGGCTGACGCCGTTGTCATCTCGCCTTTGTTGATCGTCAGCGACAACGTCCACTACGCGCTAATGCTACCCTGCAAGAGCGGGGTCTCCGTACTCACCGGCATGGCCTCGCAACTGACTTGGCCAATCAAGATTGATCTTCAGGACTTGACCCCGATGAACAAAATGCTCGCAGGCAACGTCTTTAGTTCACACAACCCACAGGAGGACATCTTCCGACTGGCCAGGATCTACCCTAGACAGGCCAAGTACAGCTAGACGAGATGATCACGAAGCACTAACGTTTATACAACATCAACAACGCCTACAATGACCTGCGAAACCGTGCAATCATAAGGAGAATTATCGATTTTGGGGTCAGCGTATGCGATTTCTGACGGGTGATCACTCGCTGGAGTTGTTAGGTGATCTGGGCCAGTGTGCGATCTCAAAATAGACACGCAAAACCTAGGTCGTAGGCTGCGCGATTGATTTCCGCGATACTTGTACTTCGATTATAGTATTTCGCCAGGAACCCAATCCACACCGGGCGTGGTGGTAACCAACTAGACCAACTGGTTAGGAGTTCTGGTCTACGGCCACGACAAATCGCTCCACCGGCCTGTGCTGCACAATATGAGTTTAAGCAACCGAGAGCCCCGTCAAAACGGTAACGCCGATGCAATTCCCTGGTGAACAAGATAAATTCCAGCTTCACGAGCACATAGGCCAGTGTTAGGCCGACTCCGATCCGCACTTTTCAAGTCAGTGATGGTGACCTTACGAAGGAAAGTTCATGTGGCCAGCACAGCTCGGAGAAGGCAACACCTAAGTATAGTCCGTGCCCAACTCCGTGGCCACGACGGCGGTCCTGCTTACCTACCGGTCCACCACCACTACAACAAGTAGTGTTTCGCCTCGCCGACGTAACCGACGAGTCGTCGCAGCCCGATGCCGCCACTGACACCGGTAACGATAATCGTTTTAGGCGTCATATATCGCATAACTAGGATCCGCTGCGGGTGGTGTACCCATCGCTCCGGGCGGGGAAGCATACCTGGCAATTACACCGGTGACGGAGCATGCATACTGTTGCCCAATTTTACAAATCTTTCGAGTGCTGTTTACCTAGTGTTTATTTGTTTAGACGGAATTAACCTTTTGCCGGGTCGATGGGTGCACTTTGCACCTTAAACTGCGGCAACTCGGGTGGTTTTAACCTGTTATAAACTCTTAACCTGTTGTAAACGTTGCATAACGGAGATCATTAAGGCCAGTTCGTACCACCAAGCAGTCGGAAGGGAGGCGCAGGTGAGCAGGTCGCTTGAGCTTTCCCCGTGCAGTAGTCGGATTGTTTGAGTTTCGAGGAGGAACCGCATGCCCCTTTTCTTGAATGCAGAGCCACAGGCCCTGACCGCGGCAGCTAACACCTTGGAGGGCCTCAGTGCTGCCACAGTGGCAAGCAACGCCGCGGCGGCCCAGCTGACCACTGAAATTGCTCCCCCAGCTGCCGATGATGTGTCAATCTTGCTAGCACATTTTTTCAGTGGCCATGGGAGACAGTACCAGGCGCACGCCTCTCAGGGCGCGACCAATCATCAGGATCTAATCCAGAGCTTGTTGACGAGCTCGTCAGCATATGCGGGTACCGAGACTGCCAATCACGATAGTTTATAGCGGACGTCGCTAGCTGCACACGAGTGGCTACCAACGAGTAATAAGGGAGCGACGAGATGTTCGATTTCGCAGCGCTGTCGCCCGAGACCAACTCCACCCGGATGTATCTCGGCCCGGGCTCCAGCCCGATATTGACCGCTGCCGCAGCATGGGTTGTTCTGGCTAAGGAGCTGACTGCTGCAGCGCAGGGGTTGCAGTCAGCGGTCGAAGCATTACTAACAACATTTGAAGGTGAGTCAGCAGCGGCGCTGGCAGAGCGGGTCACGCCGTATGAGAAGTGGCTTACCCAGAACGCCGCAAGCGCCGAGCTGACCGCAACCCAGCTCACGGTAGCAGCGAACGCCTACGAAACAGCTTTTACAATGACGGTGCCGCCCCTGATGGTGTTCGTGAACCGCGCGCAAGCATGCCTGCTGATTATGAGCAACATTTTCGGGCAAAACTCCACCGCGATCGCGGAGAAGGAGGCCGAATACACCGAGATGTGGATCCAAGACGCGGCAGCAATGACCAGCTATCAAGCTAGTGTGCTGGAGGCAGTGGGGGCGACGAAAGCATTTACGGCGCCGCCGCTGGGGGTCAATGAGGTCGGGTTAGCCCAGGAGGTTGTTGAGGAGGTTGTTGAGGAGGTTGTTGAGGAGGTTGTTGAGGAGGTTGTTGAGGCCGAGCAGGCAATCAGCCAAGCCGCACTCGATCAGGCGGTCAATGAGGGGATGGAAGCTACTGTCGTACCGCAAGTGGACCAGCAAGTAAATGTAGACGTCGCCACCCCACAAACAGCTGTTCCTGACTCTTCGTCGGCTGCCGCACCACAGTTGTGGGGGGGCTTTGCACAACACTTGTCGCCCATAAACGACACCTTATCGATGATCAACAACCATGCGGGCATGGCCAATGCGGGTTTGTCATTGGTCAACGGCATGGGTTCGGCGATGAAGAGCTTGGCGCCGACGACGACCAAGGCAGCAGAAAGCGCGTTTAAGGCGATGGGAAGTGCTGTACAGTCGACAGGCCGCGGATTGCTGGGTTCAAGCTCGGGTGGTCACGTGACTGCTCAATTGGGTCGGGCCGCGTCGATCGGCTCGTTGCGGGTGCCGCAAACTTGGACCACGGCCAGCCAGCCGGTTACGGCAGCGACGCGCGCATTGTCGCCAGCCAGGGTGGCCGTCGCAACCGAAAGCGAATCGGCGCCGCTGCTGGGGGGCGGGCTACCGATGGCACCTATGGTCCCTGGCGGAGGCAGCGGTACTGGCGGCGTCAACACTGCACTACGCCTGCAACCAAGAGCTTTCGTGATGCCCCGCAACCCCGCAGCGGGATAAAAGCTGCGAGGTTGACGTTTCATCCACAACGCAACGAAATCAATGGAAGGAAATTATAAAGGATGACAGCTGCACATTTTATGACCGACCCACAGGCGATGCGGGACATGGCGCGCAAATTTGACATGCACGCCCAGAACGTGCGAGACGAGTCCCACAAGATGTTCATGTCCTCGATGGACATCGCTGGTGCGGGCTGGAGTGGGACCGCCCAGTTGACCTCCCACGACACCATGGGGCAGATAAATCAGGCGTTTCGCCACATAGTGACCCTGCTGCAGGACGTGCGTGACCAGCTGGGTACCGCCGCCGATCGCTACGAGCACCAAGAAGAGAACTCGAGGAAAATCCTTTCTGGCAGCTAGTTGCGAAAATCGCTGCTAATCAATACTTTCAGTGCAGGAGGAGACAAAGTAATGGGAAACATTAACTACCAGTTTGGGGAGATCGACGCACATGGAGCGGCTATCCGCGCTCAAGCGGCTGCGTTGGAGACCACCCACCAGGCCATTCTAGCCACTGTGCGGGACGCCGCTGAGTTTTGGGGCGGACAAGGTTCGACTGCCCATGAAATGTTCATAGCCGACCTGGGTCGTAACTTCCAGATGATTTACGAGCAGGCCAACTCTCACGGCCAAAAGGTGCAACGCGCCAGCTCCTCCATGGCTGACACTGACCGCTCTGTCAGTTCCGCTTGGTCCTAACGTAAAACTACCTAAGAGCCGCTCGCTCAAACTAGTTGAGTAGCGAATCGGCACAGGTGCTTAAGTGGCGTTGTCGACCACTGCGGCTACCAACTTGACCTGATGCCTCATGATTGAGGTGTCCTGCAAGCCGTCGGGTGCGGCCACGACTTGCAGGACGCCAGGCTTGGTGTTGGCTCACATACCACCGTCCAGCCCACTTACGCCTGGCCGAGGCGATATCTGTCGTCGGCGCAGATGTCGCTGTAGTAGACGATGTTGGTCCGGTCACCGTCGATAGCACGGATGCCCTGGCACGGATGCCCTGGATTTTGATGGCCGGCAAGTAGTGCTGCGGCACCAGAAACATGATCAAGCTCTAGTGTCATATTTCATCCGGATGAGGTGTTGGTGACCAAGAACGCTGATGAGAGCATCAGTAGCAGTTGTGCGCAACAGTATGGTAGCCAACATCTTCGACCAGTTAATCAGCCAGCTACCAACATCACGTACTGCTCAGGTTTTGCAAATGGCAACATCCGAACCGCCTTCGGGCTCAGTATAGCAGAGGCACATCCGTACTTGGCCGCCGACACCCCAGGTAACACCTCGGCATGAAGCTCAACCGAAACCGAACGGAACTACTTCACCACCAAACAGCGCCACCATAGCGGTAGTTCCCAGGCCACCCACGACATGTGTGCCCGCGCACTATATCTAACGCCGCCGCATCCCGCTGAATCCGCCGTACGATGCTGGCTTCCACCCCGCAGCCAAGATACCCCCGCAGTGCCGAACGTCAGATTCAGACCTTTAATTAAAGTTGTCTTCCGTCTAGCGGTCTCGACGCCTGACTTCTTCGGTCATGTGTGCGACGATACACTTCCACGCTTCGTCGTGAAAGGCGGTCTTAGTCGGACAGCTGAATCCGAAAGAAATCCATAGCGAAGCTCCTTCCTTGAAACCAGTACGGTTAAGTAACGGAAACCAGTACGGTTAAGTAACGCGCTCTCACGGGCAGCCACAATCTCGGCAGTCTGCTGGGCGCTGAAACCTGGATCACTGCCCGCCAACGGCTACCCCCGGCGTACACTAGGTCAGGTAGGCCGTGGCGGCGGCTTACGCCAAAACTCCCAAGCTGCCTTGGATATTAACCGCGACATCGTCGCCGCCCTAACGACCTCCTCAGCCATGAACGCGAACACCGACAACGGCCAAACTCTGGTTATTCGTCGGGTTCGTTATCCAAGAACCAAGCTGCGCGCCGGGCCAAATTACAGCCGCTTTGGACGGTGATTGCTATATCCGCTAACGGATACTAAATGGCCTGCAGCGTCGCTATAGAAACCCCCAGCATGTAGCAATTCTTAGCGAATTCCGTAAAAACCTCAACTCAACCGTATTGCGCCGACGCTGCCGAGATGACGAACAGCTCACTTCAGCAAGCACACCACGCGCAACAAGGTGGTCAATGGACGGAATAGCAGCGGCGGCAAGGTTTCCGACATTGTAGCCCGGGCGATCTTGCCGTCGTGTTTCTTTAGCGCAGACAAAACCGGGTGATGGTACCAGTTCAGACTGGTCAGGACAGTCCCCGATCATGGGGAACACCGAATTCAGGCGCGTAGCGGGTAATCTGCGACATCAGCTGAGCAAATTTTAGCGAGTCCATCGCAACATTGATGCCCCGATGAAAATTGAGAGGAACCGTTCGCTCGTCGCCGGTTTCGACATAAGCATCTTCCAGCTGGTCCTGGATATTTTTGAGTTCCAGCAGTTGGCTGTCGGTGATGTTAGCCGCGGCGCCGTTGCTGGGCAAGCAAACCTTGCGCACTTAGAATAAACAGCGCTTCACAACCAGTGTGACGTTTATCCCCTAATCCGTGGTCCATTGGTCTACTGTCCTGCTACGTAAGTACCATCGAAGATCCTCTTGCGGACAAAGCGCGCAACGTCCTCGGACAGTTGAGGTCGCGCACCTGAGTCAAGAACAGGCACCGGTCACACACAATTCACTCCGATAATCCGCTTGCTGATGATGGACTTCTGGATTTCGCTGCTTCCTTCACCGATGAGCAAGAACGGAGCGTCGAGCGCATCAACCACTCGGTCTCGTAGTCCTTGAAGTAAGAGTAACCGCCGTGAATCCGGACGCTCTGCTAGGTAGACTGCGGAACAGAATTCGTTAGCAAGGTATTTAGCCATACCGGAAGCTAAGTCGTTGCTCAACCCGAATCTTTCAACTGTACCACGTTGACCAGCATCAGATGCATGGCTTTGACTTTGATCACCATTTCGGTGAGCAGTAACACGATGGTCTGGTGCTCTGCGATTGGCTTACCGAAGGTGTGACGCTACTAAACTACTATTAATTACAAGTCGTGCACCGCGAGCGCGAAGGCACGAATGCCGACGCCACAAGTTCTTGCCGACACGTTCACGCGGCTGACTTCGATACTGGCCATCATCTGGAAGAAGCCCCGCCCCGGAGTGGGGCCGCCACGGATGTCATCAACGCTTGCTAGGTAGCCATCGAAGATGAGTTCCGTGGTGTCGATGCCCTTATAAGCTCAGCTTGTCGATCTTGCCGGAGATAGTTAGCCCAGACACCACTTCACCGAAAACGTTTGGCTTTTCTACGAGAAACGCAGCGAGGTTGCGGTGCAGCTTCTCGGCGGCCTTCGTCGGTGCACACCAATACGGCAACCAACGTGAAATTAGCGCCGTTAGTCGGCCACATCTTCTGGCCGTTGAATGGTGTAGGGTGCCGTCCAGGTTACGCCCCATGCGGATTCGGATCGCGGCAAGATCAGAACCCGACTCCGGCTCTGACATTGAAAACGCACCTCTGTACTCGCCGGTCCGTGATGCACGCTGCAGGAAAAGCTGCTTCTGAGCCTCGGGTGCCGTGCTGGCACAACAGGTAAGCCACAATTAAGTGAGTTTAAGCACCTTAGAGACACTCATCCTGCCGCGCGCCAGCTCCTCAACGCCCAACGCGTAAACGAGTAGGTCAATAACGACTCCCCCAGGACGCCGTAAGTCTGCGTAATCATCAATCCGAACAGGACCCATATCCCGTATCCGATCGATGATGTCCTGCGCATAGGCGTCACCGCATTTCGTTACGGCGCGTTGAGAATGACTTCCTTGTCCTTGTCGACGAATTTCCTTACCGCAACCCAGCCAACGATCGTTCTAGCACTTAAAAAGCGCGTGATGTCGGCGTTGGTCAAGCTCAAACAGTTGGTGAGGACATCTATCCGGGGCGAGCGTGCTAGCGGGATGAGTACCGTCGAACGCGACCGACATCCCGAGGGCGAAACACTCTCCGACACCAGGCTGTGTAACCGGGGAACAACAGATTGCAAATTACCCGCTCGTCATCGGCAACCTCTGCGAACGTGCGGTATCGCTCAAACAGAACAGTGGTTCCAACAACACGGTGTGTGATATCTTCGTCTGTGTAATTGGCTCGACTAGGTCGCAAGCAAGCCGGAGAACACTTCAAGATACCGATACTCCGGACGCCTTGGTCGTCAAAGTCAACACGGAGCACCGTGGCAAGCGCAGCCACTGCTACCCCTATTCCGATTACCTAAACCAAGTCGCGAAAGCTCCTCCCGGTCAACCCGGCAATTATGAACGCTGTCCCATCACGACTGAATACAATCATATGCAATCATGACCGTAATGGCCGTAGATGGCGTTGTCGAAACGTGGGCGTTGCGTACTCAGTGTCAATAACCCGAAGTGTCTAGCAGTGGCCAGCGCGACATCCTCCAGTGCCAGACTGATGTGTACACCTACCCCAGATTGGTCACGGCAGCGGACAGCGACCACGACGGCCAGCACAGCGTAGATGCCACAACACACATCCCAGACCGGTAACACATGGCTGGATAGGCCCAGTCATGATTGGCCGGGCCGGTGACGAGCGGGAATCCGACATTCGCGTTCACGGTGTAATCCACACCGGTGGCACCGCAGACGCACCCAAGCAAGGTGAAACATCAACGACATCGGAACGCTTGGCAGCCAAGCAATCATGGCCTACCCTGGCCAAGCTAACGACGTTGGTGACGACGATGTCGTCCCCCTCGACGACCAGCAGCTGGACGAGCTGTTACCCTTCGGTCGAAAGCAGATCGATCGTGTCCGAACGCTTTCTCTTGATCAGGACAGTAAATCGACGTACCGTCTGTCGCCATCGGCCAGCGATGTACGTCGGAGGCATCGCTGATCAGATTCACACGGATCACCGCGCCAAGCTGGCTGAACATTGCAGCACACAAAGGTGCGAAGACAAAAATTGACACCCTAACAACGCTGACACCGATCAGCGGCAACCCAGGGCCATTCATGTTGACGCAAACCATTCGAAGATCGCGACGCTGCCGATTGCACATAGCCTCCAACCCATAACATTCCTGACGACAATCGAGTTAGCGCATCAAGGTGATTAACACCCTGCCACCGGTAACACCCACGGGGTGACCTAGTGAGATTTCCTAACCGTGCATATTAGTTCGTTCCCGTTCGACGGCAACGAAACTCCACTGTCGCATCACCGCAAATACTTGCTAGGTTTCAATAAATAACAACTTGGCGCATAGCCACTCTCCTGGTTTCAGATGTGTAGAACGCCAGTGACTTCCCATAACAGTTCCGGGCATATGCAATGACAGATCGAAAATAAAAACACTAGAGCGGCATTGGCCACTTTGCTAGGCTCCCCAGCTCACCTCACTGTAACCTCCGCCACTTTAGCGGCCCAAATACATTGCGGCATTGCTTCGGTCATGACCGAGCGGATCATCCCAGGAGCGATCGCGTTCACCCGAACACCTAGCTTAAGCAAGCTCTTTAACCCCAGCCTTGGTCATCACCATTCCCAGCCTTAACCGCCGAATAATTGGTCTGACCGGCCATGCCAGACACCTACAAGATGGTCACAATTACGCCACGTTGTTACCCCCGCATGATCGCTGCCACCATCCTGGCACCGTTTCAAGTCCCCCGTCAGATGCACCAACAATGACCGCGTCGACTTGCTCTTCAGTCATCTTGCGCACCACCGTAACGCGGGTGATCCCGACGGCGTTAGCCATGATGTCCACCTCCACCGAAACTATTCGACGGCCGTCCGCACGAGGATAGGACGTCGACGTCGGCTGCACGAATTACTTGCTACTTGCACAACACCGCTAAGGCAACATCTGCACCACCCAATTGTTTCGTCGCAACTCCAGGTTGTCTCAAGGTCCTCCCACCGAGCACCACCCGCGCCCTCCACAACGCGCCACTCGACAATGGCCAGACCCAGATCTTGTGCACCGCCTGTGACCACCGTGATCCAATCACTTAGCAACGCCACCTGTATCCCACATCCCTAACCACTATTGCTTTTCAGGGCGCTCGACAAATACCAGGTAAGGTTTCGGTAGAGCCGAAGATTCGAGCCGGGCCGACATCAGCGAGGAGCGTTAGCCAATAACCACCGCAGAAGTCCTCAGAATCAATCTCTGGCGAGGAGTTCCAGCAAATCCTTGCCCAGGACGCGGTTGTGCGCACCGCCGACTTACATCGAAGACTACGGTCTCATCAGGGACACCACGACCAAAGTTCTGGACGGATTCGAGGAATCGTCTTCGCTTAACACCTCGTCAGCTGCTAAAATTCCCCACACATACACATCAGGCCGACTATCTTGCTCAAGAACCCGTTCTTCGCCCTAGTGGCCGCGCGCTCAGTCCGGGAAAGCGACCAACTGCCCCTACCGTTCGGAGCCAACCGCACCTCGCCCGTCGCATCCAGCGACATCGTCACCGCGGTGCACACCCCACGAATCATCTGGGCGTGGTCTATGAATTGACTGGCTGACGACGCTGGACATCGATGAGCTGGCAAAGCAACACACACAAGCCCTGGGCCGACCCATCAGCACCGTTTAGCCGTCCGACAACGAGCGGCTAGCGCTTCTTGATAAGCTATAAATTAGCCGGCCCCAGCATGTGCGACAACACATCGCCACCACGGCCAAACTGCACCGCGAAGACCGCTATCGCCGCTCAACCTACGATGTTGAAGACACCACCGGCCATCCCGCACAGACAGTGCAGCTCTACGTGGAACAACACCGCGGCCTGTTCAGCTGAAGAGTGCGGGCGGAGGGAGTCGAACCCTCACGCTCTTTCAAGCACCGGCACCTAAAGCCGGCATGTCTGCCATTCCATCACGCCCGCGAGCCTGCCAATGGTACCGGTCCGCTCACCGACGAACCCGTAGACAGCCCTCCCACCTTGGGTTCATTATGGTCGGTGCAAGGAACACACAGATGCGATCGGCACAATAATTCGAAGCCGTTCCGCTACCCGTCGCCAACGGCTTCAACGACTGCGCGATAGCCCGACGGACCAACATACTCCGAAAGACTGTTTGGATCTGGTGGGATCCCAGACCAATTCGACCAACGCGCCCGAGCGCATCGTCACCATGCGGTATTGACCATATACTTCAACGCCCTCCCAATTAACGACGTATTGTTATCTCCTCGGCACCTAATTTCAGCTATGACTGCACCTCATGGAGCGGCCGTGTCTAGCGGCTCAGGATCGCTCTTGACGAAAATACCCGGGATCATCGACCGCTGCTGCCAGGCGATCGACCTCCTGACACCGGGACAGCGAACGAAGATGCTACGTCGTTCCGACGATTGCATCGAGGTTTCACTCTATTAAAACTAGTGACCCTGTTTGCTGCCTCAGCATAGTCCCGGCAAGAAACTATTTGAGATCGATTCGGTTTGGAGCTCTGGCAAGAACTAATCGCCACACAAGCAACGGAAGAACTCATTCGCGACTTAAATCGATAGCAACCGGTACCGTGTTATCGCCAATAATCATGGTGTCCGACGCAGGCAATACCACATCATCAAACCAATCCTACGATATCAGTGGACTGCTCTGCGCAGCACTCGATAACCTTAAGAATACGGTGGACTCGGCCGGACAAGTATGCCGTCGCCATCTACCGCAAGACCGCAGTGGCGCGCCGCGATCAATTCACCGGGTCCAAATCGTGAGCGTACCGTCAAGGGGTGTCCACTACACGTCGTCGGAGGCCCGCACTAGTTGCTTTGGTGACCATTGCGGCCTGTGGCTGCCTGGCCCTGGGCTGGTGGCAGTGGACCAGGTTTCAGTCAGCCTCGGGAACTTTCCAGAATCTGGGCTACGCTTTACAGTGGCCGCTGTTCGCCGGATTCTGCCTTTACACATACCACAACTTCGTGCGCTACGAAGAGTCACCCCCACAGCCACGGCACATGAACTGCATAGCCGAAATTCCACCCGAACTGCTGCCCGCTCGCCCCAAGCCCGAGCAGCAGCCACCCGATGACCCCGCCCTCCGGAAGTACAACACCTACCTGGCCGAGCTGGCAAAGCAAGACGCCGAAAACCATAACAGGACCACCACATGACCAGACCCGAGACACCCCAAGCACCCGACTTTGATTTTGAGAAGAGCCGCACCGCGCTACTCGGCTACCGAATCATGGCGTGGACAACGGGGATCTGGCTCATCGCACTGTGCTACGAGATCGTCTCGCACCTCGTCTTCCACCACGAAATCCGGTGGATCGAAGTGGTGCACGGCTGGGTGTATTTCGTCTACGTGTTGACCGCGTTCAACCTCGCCATCAAGGTCAGATGGCCGATCGGCAAAACGGTCGGTGTGCTGCTGGCCGGCACCGTCCCGCTGCTGGGCATCATCGTCGAGCACTTCCAAACCAAAGACGTCAAGACGCGCTTCGGGCTTAGACACAGTCGAACGTGAAGCGCCTGGCCGCACACTCGTTCTCGCATCGCGGCCAGCTTCACGTTCGCATGGCAAGAACACGCAGCGCAGGCATCAGCAACGTTAACGCACGGAAGCGATGCGAGAACGCATCCTTTTCCGCCGGCCTTAATTGAGCCACTGTGCGGCCTCCCAGGCCAGGACCGTCAGGAATGAAGATCGAATCATAGCCAAACCCACCGTAACCGCGCGGCTCCCTGGCAATCGTGCCCGGCCACACCCCTCGGACGACGACTTCGTCGGACTCCGAGACCAGCGCACAGGCCGACACGAATGCCGCGCTGCGCCGCTCGTCAGGCACATCACACAATTGAGCCAGCAATAGCGCGGTGTTGCCGGCGTCGTCGCCGTAACTACCCGACCAACGCGCTGACAGCACCCCTGGCATGCCACCCAGCGCAGCCGCCTCCAAACCCGAGTCGTCGGCCACACTCGCCAAACCCGTGGCTGCAAACGCATCGCGTGCCTTGGCCAACGCGTTGTCCTCGAAAGTGGCGCCGGCTTCCGGGGCCTCATCGAACGGCACCACGTCGTTCAGCGATACCAGCGTCAACCCCGACAACCCGGCATTGTCGAGCACACGGCGCAATTCTGCCAGCTTCTTCCAGTTACGGCTAGCGACCAATAGCTTGGTCACAAGCGCCACCCCTCTCGCCGCTTCACGGCTGGGAGATACCCCCACATCATCACTCCGCTCTGCATCGTCGCCGGCACACTCAGCTGCCGAACGCCTTCGGCGGTGGCGGTCCCTCAGGGGACATACCCTGATACGGCAGCGCCAACGCATCGCGCTGTGCAACGAATAACTTGTCGCAAGCACCCAGTGCCATATCAAGAAGCTTGTCCAGCGTCGAACGCGGGAACGTGGCGCCCTCACCAGTCCCCTGAATCTCCACCAGCGTCCCGGTGTCGGTCGCGATGACGTTCATGTCGACCTCGGCCCGCGAGTCTTCCTCGTAGGACAGGTCTACCCGAATCCTGCCGTCGACCACGCCAACGCTGACCGCAGCGATGGCACACGATAACGGCCTGGGATCTAATAACCTGCCTGCAGCCGACAGGTAAGTCACCGCGTCGGCCAACGCCACGTAGGCGCCGGTGACAGCCGCAGTGCGAGTACCACCGTCGGCTTGCAACACGTCGCAGTCGACGGCGATGGTGTTCTCCCCGAGCGCCGCCAGATCGATGCACGCCCGCAATGACCGCCCGATCAGCCGGCTGATCTCCTGTGTGCGCCCGCTGAGCCGACCTTTCACCGATTCGCGTTCCGAACGAGTATGGGTGGCCGACGGCAGCATCGCGTACTCGGCGGTGAGCCACCCCTTACCCGATCCCTTCCGCCAGCGCGGCACTCCCTCGGTGGGACTAGCGGTGCACATGACTTTTGTGTGACCGAATTCGATAAGCACCGAACCCGCCGGATGTTCGGTGAACCCGCGAGTGATGACCACCGCGCGAAGTTCGTCATCAAGACGACCGTCTGCTCGTGTGGACACGCAGCAACCCTAGCCCGCCGAGGGTGGCGCGCCTTCACGGCGTCCGCGCAAGAAGCAGGCAAGCAACCTGCGACAAGCCGTAAGCCAGCTCAGACTCGTTCGGGAGCTTGGATATCGAAGGTCTCACCGGACACCACCGCGTGCACCGGACCATCGAATTCCGCTTTGGCCTCACTAATAACGTCCTCACGTGACGTCCAAGGCGGGATATGCGTTAGCAACAGCTCACGGACACTTGCTTGTGCCGCCGCCCTGCCAGCCTCGGTGCCCGACAGATGCAGATTCGGCGGTCTGTCCGGCGAGTGTGTCCAGGATGCTTCGCAGAGGAAGACATCCGCACCCCGAGCCAGTTCGACAAGTTGGTCGCAGCTACCAGTGTCACCGCTGTAGACCAACGACGCACCGCTGGGATCGGTGATACGCAAGCCGTAGGATTCCGTTGGATGAGCCACCAGCCGCGGCATTATCATCAGCGCTCCCAGGGGCACCGGTTCACCGTCGACCCAATGGCGAACATCGAAGATATCAGAGCAATCGTCGATCTCGCCGCCGTACGGTGACGACGCCGCCCCCAACCGCAACCAGGTATCGTCCGGGCCATATAGCAGCGCCTTGCCCACCGGGCGTGTCGGATGATAGCGACGCCACACGAACAGTCCGGGCATGTCCAAGCAGTGGTCAGCGTGCAGATGTGACAACAGCACATGCACCGAGCCAGGATCCGCGTGTCGCTGCAGCGCACCGAGCACTCCCCCACCGAAGTCAAGAACCAGCGGCGGGGTGTCCGGGGCTCGTAGCAGATAACCCGACGCAGGCGAATCCGGCCCCACGACACTGCCGGAGCAGCCGAGCACGGTTATGCGCACGGTCACTACTGTGCCATGCCCGATACCAGGATGAGGAAAACATTGCCCATTAAGGTGATCAGAATCTCTTGCACTCATCTAACGGACACGAGAATGAAGTCGCGCAGGTTGAACACCACTCACCGCTGGACCGAGAAATCGCGCAGCCAACTGAATGAACGCTTCGGGGTCACCGGTAGCTTCGAAAACCCGGTTAACGGGCGGCGCGTCATGTCGACGCAACAGGTCTCTTTCGGTAAGCACCCGCAGCACTTCCTTGGCGGTCTCCTCGGCGCTGGAGACCAGCGTGACGTTTTCTCCCATCGCCAGTTGAATCAGTCCAGCCAGCAGTGGGTAGTGTGTGCAACCCAACACCAGCGTGTCAACCCCGGAACGCTGCAGCGGCTCCAGATACCCTTCAGCCAGTCCGAGCACCTGACGACCGCTGGTCACACCGCACTCGACGAAGTCGACAAAGCGTGGGCACGCCACCGCGGTGATCTCGGTGTCGCGGGCAGCAGCAAACGCATCTTGGTACGCGTGCGAGGCTATGGTGGCCCGGGTGCCGATGACCCCAATGCGGCCGTTGCGGGTGGCGGCAACCGCGCGGCGCACTGCCGGCAAAATGACCTCGACTACGGGCACATCGTAGCGCTCACGAGCGTCTCGCAGGCACGCTGCAGACGCCGTGTTGCATGCAATCACCAGTATCTTTACGCCGCGGCCTACTAGGTCGTCACAGATAGCCAACGCGTGCGCACGAATCTCAGGGATAGAGAGCGGTCCGTACGGGCCGTTGCCGGTGTCACCCACATACACAATATCCTCGTCAGGCAGCTGGTCGATGATCGCCCGCGCGACTGTCAAGCCGCCGACGCCGGAGTCAAAGACCCCAACGGGCAACAGCGGCGAGCTCATGTCTTCAGACGCGGCGAATCGGTGCCGGCTTCTTTGAGCGCGCGGGTCTTACGTTCCGGCGCGGACAACAGATATGCGGCCACGACACCTGAGATCGCGCCACACAAATGACCCTGCCACGACACACCACCGCATCTGCCGAGCACCGGCATGACGCCCAACAGCACACCGCCGTATGCGAATAAGACCATGCACCCGATGATGTCCCACCCCCTGCGGACGAACAGCCCGAACACCAGCAAGAAAGCCAGCCAGCCGAAGATCAGACCGGAGACACCGATGTGGTCGGTCGGGCCGAAGCTGCTGCCCATATTGCCGATAAGCCAGGTGGCAGAGCCGCCAAAGATCCATACCATCGCGGTGACCCAAATGAACCGGGACAATCCGGCTAGTGCTATCAGAAACCCCAGTACCAGGAGCGGGATCGTATTGGCCACGAGATGTTGCCAGTTGGCATGCAGCACAGGCGCGAAGCTGATCCCCCACAGGACGTCAGTTTTCAACAGCCTAATCCCATTGTTATCCAGGGAATGCCGCGTCAGTTGATCAATCAACTCGACGAGGTAAAGCAACGCCATAAAGGTGAGGATCGTGACCCCACCCACCATCCACCGCAGACGCCTGTTTGTCTCGGTCTCCGGTTTATAGCCCAGGTTTTTCTCCGGCAGGGTCATGAGCGCCGATCCTCCCCCGCAAGCGGATGGTGCCCCCACCTCATCACCTCCTTTATACCAGTCGCCGGTTGGGGTCATTGAGCGTCACTCCATTATCATCGCTTCGCTCTGCATCGTCGGCCGGCACGGGTCATGCCCATAACTGCCCGTCCAGGGCGTCCTCAGCCTCATCGCCAGGCTACCGGGGTAGGGCCGCCCGGTGGACCGATATTTCCAGCCGACATCGGCAACCACCAACGCGACGTCAGCGCGTTCACCAGCCGCTAGCACCACGGATTCCATCGCGAAAGCGACATGCAGCACCGCACCGGTTGAGTTGAGAGGCCAGCAAAGATGCCTTCGGAATCCACTAGTTTCGGGTACGACACACAGCGTCGGAGGCGCCCACCGAGTATCGGATGGTCAGCACGTCCGGGTCGTATAGCTCGGGAACAAATCCTTCATCAATGTTCCGCAGCGCATATACCCCCTCGTTGTCTCGTTGTAGCGGGGTTCGGCGGCCACGATCTTGACGCCAGAAACATGCTCACGCAGAAATCCACTAGTAACCATCACTGTACCCGTGGCGCCTAGGCCGGCGACGTAATGGGTTATTTCGGGCAGGTCAGCAAGCAACTCGGGTAGTTGCTACGGTAGTGGTAGTCGATGTTGGCCGAATTGCCGTACTGACACAGCCTCCCCACAATGGATTAGCAACGGCCAGCCTCTTTGGCGGCGGCTACCGCAATGTTGGATCCGCCCTTTGTTGGCGAGAAAACTATCTGCTCACCATAGAACTCTAACAGCCGATGGCGCTCGACCGACGTGTTTTCGGGCCTCACACCCATCAGCTTATAACTCTTGAGCCGAGCTGCCATCGCCAGTTATATACCAATGCTACCATGATTAAGTAGGCTTGAGTCTAGTCGCACCCGGCGCCAGCAGCCTGTCGTCTTCGGCCTGCTAGATCATCCGCAACGCCAGCCACTCCTTAGTTTTAGTTTAGTCAACCCAGTAAGGTTGCGGCTTAAGCTTCGCCCACAGCAGCACATGCGGCTCGTGCGCCCCACAGGACTCGTGACGACAGCCGTAGCAAACCAACCACTGGTGTATTGCCCAGGGCCTGCAACAACGAGTCATATACGCTTCGTATACTCCAGCTCACCCACCTGCCACAGCAAGCAAGATGGTGACCGAATCACCCGTAGACTAACGCAGTGCGTAAGTTGCCGGAAAACCGCACGTCCTCGTCGTTGACATAGATGTTCACGAAGCAGCTGTAACTTCCCGTTATCAACCAGGAGCTTGGCGATACTCGAGTAGTTGTACTCTAGGCCACTAAATAATGACCACCCTAGTGTGTCGCCGCTGGCAGATACGCGCTTCTGGACACCGATGTGGGGTCGCAGGCTAATCGGGGTTAGAGTGTAAAACTCCAGTGACGCTCATGTGAGCCTTTCTCGGAATCGTGGAGAACCTTTTCGGGGGGTATTCAGTACTGTTCGTACGTTATAATGATGGATCCCTCGATGACGACGGCGGTACTAGAACCTAGGCAGCTCGTGACTGTCTGGGTCGCGGGTAGACAATTAAAAACTACACAATTTACGTCCCGGCCAGCGGCTAGGTTGACATTCGTACGGCTGGCATACCCGCTAGATCTCGATATGTGAGTGTATAGATGACGACGGCAGCCTTACCTGTGTCCTCTATCGACCGCCACACGTGGAGCTGCTTTTGCGCATCGAATCAGTAGAACGTCGACGACCGCTCAGCGTTGACCATTGAGATGTGGCGCTTGGGGGCGATCGAAACCCTCGAGACCGACCAGCACCCCACACGCTTCGTCAGGGTGGTCGCGACGTGCGTGGGACACTATCGCCTCCACCAGTCAGCACGAATCACCACCACGTCAACGGTTGCCCCCTCCGATTGTGGTCCCGAACGCTCCAGGAAACATGCCGCAGTAAGTCGGTATTCCAGCGACCGACTCGGCAGCCAGCACCGCAACCAGCACTGCACGAGCCAAACAGTCGTCCGCAGCCGCACCGACCTCAGTGATCAGGCCCGTCTCCGGCGACATCGCGACGGGTACATCAGCCGTCGCTGTGGCTTCGACCGCTCCGGTGGCCAGTGCGAACACCGTGTCACCGTCCAGCGCAGTGTGCGCTGGACGGATAGTTCGGGCCAGGCCGTCCTGAGCGGCCATTGCGACACGCTGGCACGCCGCCGGGCTCAGCGTGGCATCGGTCGCTACCACGCCGATCGTCGTGTTCAGCGCGCTCAACGGGGACTTTAGCTGTGCAAACCCGGCGATCTGCTCGGGCGAGGGTGGTCGCAGAGCGAACTCGTCGATCAGATCTGTCATCCAGGGCAGACCAGTGGCGCGGTCGACGACATCGCCCACGGAGTTCACCACGACCACCGCGCCCACCGTCGGCCCCGACTCCAGTGTGATCGACGCGGTGCCGACACCACCCTTAAGCACGCCAGCGCGGGCCCCCACCCCGGCACCCACCGTCCCGACAGCCACGGTGGCATCTTGACCACCAACAGCGGCATCGTAAGCGGCTTGACAAGCCAAATAGCCGAATTCCGCTGTCGGTCGGCAATGAAAGTCACCGACTGACAAATCGAAAATCACCGCACCCGGCACGATGGGCACCACTCCGCCGAGCATCACCACGCCGCGCTCGTGTTCCTCCAGCCAGCGCATGACGCCATCGGCGGCTGCCAGACCGTAGGCGCTACCGCCGGCGAGCAACACCGCATCAACGAACCGCACACTGTTGGCTGGATCAAGCAAATCGGTCTCCCGGGTGCCTGGCACCCCACCCCGGCAATCGACCGCGCCAACCGTCCCAGGCGGTGTCAGCACAACAGTCACACCACACGCCCAACCCGCACCAAGGGACGCATCAGGATCAAGCCTGTGGTAGTGGCCAACCTGGATACCCGAAATGTCGGTTATGGAGTTCATCGGCGCTGCCATCAAGATCATCAGGTAGCCATCAGCGCCAAAACCAAGTATTCCTGCAACACCGTCAGCCACTGGTAGACGTCGAAGTGCACGGATAGTGGATGACCGGCCGGCACCCGTTCGGGTGCCGGCCGGTCGATCTCGAGTATGACACCCAGTGCCAGTCGAAGATCGTTAACCGCAGCGATCCAGGCATTCGCACTTGCTTCAGTCAATTCCAGCCGGCCGTCACTTTCCGGAAGCGTATCCAACAACTGCTGTGCAGCAGAGCGTTTGGCGTCCACAATCTCCGGTTCGTGCAGACTGCGCAACGCGGCGTTCAGGCTATCGACGGCATCGAGAGCCGCGGGGTCTAATTGGTCCTTGTCGTCCGGAGTGTAGAAATCTGGCAACAGCCGACGCAACGTCGGGTCCTCCGGGCGCTGCGCATTCCCGGCTTTAATACCGGTTATTACCTCAAGTTCGTCTAGAGGCGAGGAAGATTCACGCTCGTTCAGCAAGCCGAGCAGCGCGCCGACGAGGTGCTTGAGCAGGGCAACCTCGTGCGGCGCCACGACGGACCGAAAACGGGGGCCGTTGGCAGTCTCAACGCGCTTCCATTTGCGCACGAACGATCCTGGATACCTTCGGACCTCACCGGTCCTGCTGCATCGTCGCCCACAAACCGGCGGCATGCAGCTTGGACACATCGACCTCCATGGACTCCCGACTACCCATCGACACCACTGCCTTACCTTCATTGTGAACCTGCAGCATCAGCTTGGTGGCATGAGGCTCGCTGTAGCCAAACAATTTCTGAAACACATACGTCACGTACGCCATCAAGTTGACGGGGTCATCCCACACAATCGTGACCCATCGAGCGGCCGTGATGTCTACTGGAGCTGACTCGTGTTGCCAGGTTGTGTTCGGCCTCACCTTCGGTTCTATCGGAGCTAACGTAACAACCATGACCCACACGATACCGAGCTTGCGCTGACAGCCGTTACCGTTGCGGAATGAACAACTCGGTCTTCGACGAGCTGCTGACCGACAGGTACAAATTAACTATGTTGACAAGTGACATTACACAACGGCACCACTCACCGCTGAACCACATTGGAAGTGTTCACCTGCCGACTCCCGGATAGTCGCCGTTACAGGGTGATTGCCGTAATCGGTCGATTGCTAAAAACCTTGCCCCAGTTGAGGTTCAACGATCCCTGCCAGTTGCTGGCCCAATTCCTCGGCCCCGACACGTTGAACTATCTACACGGTTTCCGGTTCGGCGGCGACATCGACGGGTACGCAAAAGGTGAACTCTAACTTTCCCGGGTCACCTGTACCTATCGGTGCTCGGAACCTGCGCCGAATGCGTGGTGATCGAAACGCTGATGCTATCGATCTTCAACCACAACAGTGCGATCGCATCTGCGGCTACTTACCATGGTCAGTACCGCTGGGGAACGCCCGCTGATCGAAATGGGATCGCGACATACCCACAAATACGCCGCGGTCGCGGCAGCTACGCGCTGAGCCCCGGCCGCGTCGACCGCAAAGGGCTGGAAACGCGGAGCTTGCTGCGGACAAAATGGTACTGCAGGCTACAGCCGGCAACGCAAGCTTACGCGATTTGTGCTTGCACATAGCTGACCGCGCCGTGTTGGTGGTTGCCGACCCAGCACCACCGTTAACTCCGCTACCGACACGTGCGGGATGGCACCTACCTGGGTATTGGCAGACCCGCACACCTAACGTGAACACCGCCGCAGGTGGGAGGAAGTGATCACGCGGCAGTCGATGCATGTGGTTCGCCCTGAAAACGCCACCGCCAACCTTCGCCCGCTTGCCGCGCGCATCGCGAGTCGCTTGATCGGGCTGGTTCTCGACCGTGGCGTGGCACGCGGATCCACCCACTTGGGGGTGTTGGAGGAGCTAGAGGCGACTGGGCTGCCGGTTGACCAGTTCGGCCAACATCACCATTAGCGCGATGATCGTAGCCCTTGCCGCCACAGGCATAGTTACGACTGCGATAGACACCCATGTCTACGAGTACTTGCTGCCCAAAACGTACACCGTACCGTACGAAAACAGCCTGCCGGTAGCCGCGTTGGCGGGCGACGATATCCCGGTGATCGCCGGCCGTACCAGCGCCGACGATCTCGCCTCCAGCACGCCGCAAGTGCCGAACATCGTCGACACCTGATGCACACGACGACAATTCGCAGCGGGATGGCATCGGCAGCGACGCTAACCCGCGCCGGCATCACATGGTGACGCATAGCAATGTAGTCGGATTCCTGCAATTCCACCAGAGACAGCACCCGCCAGACCGGCCGGATCGCAGTCCGCGAAGTCCTAGCGTGGCACACCGATAAGTGCCGCAAGGATCCACTTATTCAACTTCAACGCAAATGGGCTGCCGCCGCGGTGACCGGCCGCGACGAGAATGCCATGCGCCATTTCGAAGCTTCCGCTGGCGCGCAACGGCCGAGATCGACTCGATCTAGTGACCCGGCAAGTCTACTAAGAGTAAGAGTACGAACGCACTTCTGAACAGGGAGGATCGGCAGAAGGCGATGGGTCTTATCAACCAGGAGCCTGCGCTGGCGCTACGCATTGGCATACGGCGTCGAAGTGGAGCCACTCATGCAACTGCGCCAGGAGCATCAAGCCCCCCAAGAACTGAAGCCTATGCACAGCTGGACGAGATTGGACAGCGTTGCGCAATCCATCGAGCTAAACCGTCCCAACCTGCACACAGTAGCGGCGCCCGACAGAACGGTCACAATCATGTTCTTCAAACATCGAAGGCTCCGACGGTGTTCACCAAGTAACTCGGGAACGAGCGGTGGCTCAAGCTGCTGCACGGCCACAACACTGTCATCCGTAGTCATCTAACAACGCACTGCAGCTTTGAGGTCAAATCCGCAGGAAGATGGATTCATCGTAACGTTAGACAGCGCCAGCAGCACGATCCGTTATGCAATCACGCTCCGGCACGACTTCGCGGAGCGTCATGATCGTCCCAATAGCCGGGGTGTTGCATGTCCGGATCAGACTGCACGCTGGCGAACTGATCCGCGAGCAAAAGAATTTCTCTGGTCACAATGTGATCTCTTCGCGGCACGGATTGCGGCAAAAGCAAAGGGCAACGAGCTCCTCGTTTCGTCGATGCCAAGCAAATTGATCGCCGGCAATCAAAAGCTTCAGTTCGGTGACACAAGCGAGGAACAGCCTCACGGGGCTGCCAAGGATCCGCAGGGAGTCATGAGGTAGGTGGGGGCCGTATCTACTAGAAGTAGGATGGCCAGACCCAGCTCGTTACTGGCCGCAAACATCGGATGGCGAGGCAAGATTCGCACCGTGTATCCGAAACGCCCACCCCGCGCAAAGGCAGCAGCGTTGTCGTAGAAAAGATCTCGTTGCCGCCCTCGGCGGTATAGATGTAGGTCATTTCGATATTGACCTGATCTATCACCATATCACTGCCTCCCACCCTACCAAGCACCGCTTGCACCGTCACCTCATCGGGCCCCAAGCCGGCCAGCTGCACGGTGGCAGTCAGAGTCAACTTCGATCCAAGCACCGGGTTATCGGGCAAGACGGTGCCGTCGACGTAGGTGATGTCAATCATCGGCCATACTTCTTCTACGCGCTGACAGTAAACAACCAGCTTGCGGGCCATACCTCACCCACCGTCTCGCCGCTCTCGGGCGGTGCAACCGTCCTGCGCAGCTACTGCGCCGCAGTCACGTAGCAGTGTTCGACGTAGTCACACATCTATACGGGATGCCCACACTTTCGGCCCAAAACGTCTGCAGAGTGTGTCGCACCATTTCGATCCCCCGTGACAGAACCCCGCGTTCGTCACGTTCATAGAACTTCGGTACCACCGCGTGTTCTAGGAGGTCGTAGAGCACGCCAACTTCCAGATCGCCTCGACGAGCCTCGTCCGCCACGCTGTTGGCAGACGGTATCTCTCCGTCGCACCATTCGTCCAACCAGCCATCGCGTATGGACAGATTCAATCCGTCGTTCAGAGCACTCTTCATCCCCGAGGTGCCGCACACCTACAATGGTCGCAGCGGATTGTTCAATCAAAATCACAGCCCCAGTTACAATTTGCGGTCTATCGACATGTTGTAATCGGGCAGGAAGGCGATACGGTGGCACACCTGCGGACGGTCAGTAAACCGCGCCACCTGTTGGATTCAATGCCTTGCCACCGTCACCAGCGGGGTGCGACTTCTCGGCAACGATCACTTGTTGTCTTCGAGCAGCAGCCGTTCCAGCCGATCCGGATCGCGCAACATCAAGGTAAGGCACTTATACTTGGGAACGCGGCGGCACGAAGACAATAGTCAGCACAGTCGGATCAAACACCGCCCTGCTCCAGCCCAATTCGACGTCCAACGCACCGCGTTCCCACCGGGAGCAACTCAAGCCGCTCCCGGATGTCATCAATCAGTTGCGAGCGGATCCACCACAAATGGCCCGAATCAACCTGTTGCAATCGCAGCCAGACTCCGAGGTCACTGACTGAACGAATCCGACCCAGCTAGTTCGCATCCCAGCTGCAACCACTGTGGCGCCACCCAAGTGCGCACATGCACGCCATTGGTAATCGCCCCGATCGGCAACCTCGTCGTGGTCAAATCCGCACCATAACTGGCTGAACATGACCCAGTTCACCAGGCCATGCAGCAGCAAGATGCCGTTGGCCCGTTGCGCCAGCCGCAGACCCATGTGTGCCATGTTGAATTTGGTCAGATTGCCCTCGGCGCCAAGTGCGAGGCTTCGCTCCACAGGAACCCCGGCAACAGTGCGAGCACATCCGAGAAGTAGCAGCACCCCAGACTCTACCGGGAACCGGTCAATATCGGCATGCACCGGGGTGTCCGTGATGAATACCGTGCTGGACTGCACGACAGCCAGCACGGTGTCGAAATCCCATCCCGAATCGGTGGACCAATTCGCGGATGTGTTCGGTTACGAGGGATCCGGCGTGGCCCTCGTTCCCGTGGAATCCTCGGGCGCGGGCAGCCCCGCACTGAAGGTACACACGCGGATCACCCGCACACCGCCGATACCGACCAGGACCTCTTGTTGCTTGATGCGATGCTCATGATCACCTCCATAGAGTCGTCCAGTAACGTCCCGCAGATCGTGCTCGTTCTCAGGGACGTCGGAGTCCAGCAAACACAACGGAACACAACCCACCGGCGCGACCCCAGATCCGGGTCCGCAGCTACGCAGCGTCGGGCAAAGTCAGCTCCAACCAACACAGGATCGCCGTTGCCAGCGGTGAGTAGCCAAAACGGGAGCCCTTGCGGATCCAGCGACGGGTAGGTCTCGTGTTGCCAGCCGTTCTCGGTCCACGACTGTCGGAAGTGCCAGGAGCAGTAGGAGAGAACCACCGCAATCAGCTGCACCCCCAGATCGGAGGCGGCCTTCAGGTGACCGCCAGCCAGAATGCCGAAGCTGCCCGAGTAATTTGGGTAACGCCTCGGCGACTCCGATCTCCATCGAGGAGTACGTATATGGCGTTGGGCATCATCACATCAGCCTGCTGCTATTGATACCACCGCGAACAGCTTAGTTATAGTCGTTCAAGTCGGCAGCCCGCTCATCGAGTCGGCACAGGAACCCCTCGTCGAGTGCCATCTCGTCGAGCCGTGACGGACTCACCACTTCACAATAGCGCCACCGGGTCATTGCCCACACAACGTCGAAACGATGGTCGCGGAATATATCTTGCGTCGACTTGTCCTACGACCACCGCAGGTTGGTCAATAGCTAGTCGAGCGCGGCGAGGCAGTCCGATAGGTGGGCACGAACGGTAAAAATGGTAAAATAATAAAGAGCTTTCACACTCCACCACCACCTTACTTAGGATTTATTACTTAGGGATTCCGGTGCACGCATGGCTACTTAGCAACCGTTCATCCGCAGGAGCGTGACTAGCAACTAGGATGAATATCGGGTAGCTAATGGGGGCATTCCGCCACGAAGTACACTGGGTCACCCTCGTGTGTGGCAAGCCGCGAAGCAGAAGGAGTGGTGGTGGCCCGGTCAGGTCAAGATCCATAACGTCGCACCGATCATCTCCTGCGGCATGTACCCTGCTAAAGCCGTAGTCGGCGAAATGGTCCCGGTCAGCGCCACGGTATGGAGAGAAGGCCACGAAGCCGTCCCGCCCCACACTGGTTGTCCGCAACCTCGGGTTCGCTGTCTGCTCGCGACGAAAACTCACCGAATCAAGGTGGTCCAGGACCTCAAAGCACGTCCTGCAGCCACACCCAGGTCCGACGAGTCGAGTTGCTGCTGATTCACATGACGATGTGTCAAGAACCCTACGTTTTTCACGGTCAGTTCACCCCCCGACCGCGTCGGATTGTGAAACTTCCGAGTCAACGCAGCTGGGGCGATCCGATGCACACCTGGCGGCATGCGCTGATTGTCAAGTTGCATGCCGACCAGGGTGAAGACAGAATTGTCCAACGATCTTTTGGCCGGAGCAGCGCTGTTCGAGCATGCCGCAACCGGTGTATCGCGCGCTGCGTGGCCTGCTGCTGACGGCCTCGACGAGGTTACGCCCCCAGAGATCCGGTGACCCGCACCACGCTGGCACTGGCGCCCGAAATCGATGAACTTTTGACGAATTATCCGCTGCAAGATCTGGTTACCCGGGGCGAGCAGTTCAGAGTCTGGGTGGATCGACCGTTGGCCCGTTTTGGCTCCTGGTACGAAATGTTTCCGCGCCCGACCGGCTGCTGGGACGCCGACGGTAACCCGGTACACGGCACCTTCGCCACCCCAGCCGCGGTACTTCGCGTATAGCCGACATGGGATTCAACGTGGTGTACCTGCTGCCGATCCATCCGCTCGACAAGATACATCGCAAGGGTCGCAACAATTACTCCACCGCCGCACCGACAGATGTCGGATCTCCATGGGCGATGGGTAGCGATGAGGATGGCCATGTGATGTGATTCATCCAAGCCTGGAAACTATCGACGACTTTGTTTCCGCGGCAAGTAAACTAGGAATGGAAATGGCCCCTGGATCTGGCGCTACAATGTTCGTCAGATCATCCATAGATACGCCAACATCGTTATTGTTTCACCGAATTACCTTATAGCACAATAGCTTATGCGGAAAATCATCCGAAGAAATACCAGGACATCTACTCCCTTAAACCTCGAGAACGATCTTGTCGGCCTCTATGACGAAGTGGTTCGTGTAGTGTTATAGTGGATCAATCACGGCGTCAAGCTGTTTCGAGTCAACAATCCGCATACCAAGTCACGCGACTTCTGATCCTGGCTGATCTGTAAGGTCACAATCACCAACCCCGACGTGCTCTTCTTATCCGAAGCTTTTACGTCTCCGGCACGCCAATACAGGCTGGCCAAGCTCGGCTTCACGCAGTCTTATACCTACTTCACCTGGAGTACGGCCAAGTGGGAAATCATCGAATTCGGCAACGAAATCACCGACTACCTCAGGCCGAACCTGTTCGTCAACACCCGCGACATCCTGCATGCAGTGCTCCACCATAATGGCCCAGTCATGTTCACGATCCGCGTAGTGCTGGCGGTGACCATGAGTCCGACTTGAGGTGTGTACTCCGGTTACGAGTTGTTCGAGCAGCGCCCGGTGCGGGAGGGTAACGAAGAATAGCTGGATTCAGAGAAATAAGAATTGCGCTCTCTCAACTATGCTAGCGAGCTTGTCGAAGGAAAATCGCTGGAGAATTTCATTAAGTAGATAAAAAATTCGCAAAATCCATCCCACACTACAGCAATTGCTCACCATTCATTTCCATCATGTGGACAACGAAGCATTGCTGGCATACGGCAAATTCTATACGGCTACCGGAGACTGCGTGTTGGTGGGTGGTGACACTCAAAGCACTTGGTCCCGAGTAAGCTACGCTGTGGTTAGACATGGCTAGGTTAGATATGGCTAAGTTGAGTATGGATCCCTACGAAAGGTTTTGGGTGCTCGATGAGATAAATGGCCAGCAATACCAGTGGAAGAAGATGAATTATATTCTTATCGATCTCCAAGTCAAGCAGTCGCTCACATCATTAATATGCCACTCCTAAAGTACGAATAAGGAATCACGCTGCTAAGCAAGAGGTGAAAAGATCCGAGGGAACAAATGCATGAGCCGAACCGACCAACTCTCCGGGAGCCACTTGGCAACCGAGCCAGCCGACGTGACACGCCTGCTGTCCGGCGCACACCACAATCCGCACAGCACCTTGGGCGCTCACTAATACGGTGACCACACTGTCATCCGAGCGTTTCGACCGCACGCAGTTGACGTCGTAGCGGTGGTGGGTCACAACCGGTTCCCGTTGCAAAACCTCGAATACGGCTTGTTCTCTGTGGCGATACCGTTCGTCGACCTCATCGACTATCGCCTGCGGGTGAGCTATACGGGTCCCGAACAGACACCGAATGTGCACACTGTCGCCGATGCTTACCGCTTTTTCCCCCTGAGCGAAGTTGGTCTTCATCTGTTTGCCGAGGGCCGACACGAGCTGCTCTGGGAAGTTCTTGGTGTCCATCGACGCTCGTTCACCACGGCCGACAGCGCGGTGGACGGGGTGTCGTTCTCCATGTGGACACCTAACGCTAAAGGCATCAGCTTGATCGGCGAATTCAACAGCTGGAATGACAACGGTGCCCCGATGCGAGCGCTGGGCCCGTCGGAAGTATGGGAATTATTCTGGACCGGCTTCCCCGCCGATGGTCTGTACAGATTCCGGGTGAACTGCGCCGACAGTGTCATCACTGGATAGGGCCGACCCGTTCGCCTTCGGTACCGAAGCACCGCCGCAGACGGCATCACAGATCACGTAGAATAACTTCACTTGGAGTGAAGACGAATGGATGGCACACCGTACTCAGCGCAACCCGGTGTTTGATCCTATAGGCACCTACGAAGTCCATCTCGGCTCGTGGCGTCCCGGACTCAGTTACCGTCAGATCGCCCGCAAGCTTCCAGACTATGTTGTGGCGCAAAGATTTACCCACGTTGAGATGCCTCCGGTTGCGGAAAATCCGTTCACTGGAACGTGAAAATACCAAGTCACGTCGTACTACGCGCCGACATCACAATTTGGCACTCCCGACGCGTTCCGTACGCTTATCGACGAGCTGCATCAATCCGGCATCGGTGTCAGCGTGGATTAGGTGCCGGAAAACTTTCCAAAGGACGCATAGGATCTGGGGCGGTTTGATAGGACACCCTTCTATGAACAGGACGATCCTATGCGCGATGAGCAACTAGACTGGGACACTTACATATTTTATATGCGCAACTTCTTGATGGCCAATGCACTGTACTGGCTCAAAGAGCTTCACATCGAAGGATTGCGGGTGGATGCGGTCGCGTCAATGTTGTACCCGGACTACTCACGTCCCGAGGGCAACTGGACCCCGAATATCCACAGCGGGCAGGAGAATTTGGAAGCGGTACAGTTTCTGCAGGAGATGAGCACCACAGCACACAAATCCGCGCCAGGCATTGTCACCATCGCCGATGGAGTCGACTCCGTGACTCGGCGTGAAGCGACTTATCAACATTGTCGTACTGGGCTTTTCGATGAAGTAGAACATGGGGTTGGATACACGACACACTCGACTACATCAGCCGCTACCCAGTGCATCGCAGCTACCAACACAACGAAATAACGTTCTCCATGCTGTACGCATTCAGCGAGAATTACTTGCTGCCGCTCAGCCACGACGAGATGGTACACAGCAAGGGTGCGCTGCGGAGACGGACGTCGGGCAACAACCACACCAAGGCCTCCGGACTACACAACCTACTCGCCTACCAGTGGGCACACCCAGGCAAGCAACTGTTGTTCATGGGCCAAGAATTCGGCCAGCACGCCGAATAGTCCGGAGCAGCGCGGTCTAGATTGGTTCCCATTCGACAAAAACGGTTTCTCCAAAGGGAGTCTTGCTCCTCGTGGACGACCTCAACGACCTCTACCTCAGCCACCCGGGGCTGTGTGTGGATTCAAGACACCCTCACCAAGGGTTATTCCTGGATCGACGCCAACGAGTCCGTCAACAACTTACTGAGTTTCCTGCGATATGCCCACGACAGCTCGGTACTGGCCTGTGTGTCCAATTTCCCTGGCTCAAAACACAAAGGCTACCGACTCGTCCTGCCGTCGGCCGGACGCTGGCGCGAAGTGTTGAACACCGATACTATCGCCTACAACGGCTCCGAGGTCGGCAATATTGGTGGCGTCAACGCCACCAATGACCCGTGGCAAGGCTGCCCGGAATCGGCGGTGTTGGTGCTGCCGCTGATGTCGGCATCGTAGTTAGAATTCAATAACGCAAAACCCTAGTAGCGCAAGAGCCAAGAAGGACTCAGTACAATGCGTTGGCAAGGTTGCGTCGACCGACGATGACATTGGGATCGTCGGGATCGAAGAGTTCAAACAGCTCGATCAGCCGAGTACGTACCGAACTGCGCTCATCTCCAGATGTGCTGCGCACCAAAACAATCAGGCGCTCGAACGCCGCGGTCACATCTTGGTTGAGGATTTGCACGTCAGCAGCCGCGAACGCCGCCGCAATGTCACCCGGCGCAGCATCGGCTACCGCAACCGCGTCGGGATGTTGCGCAGTTGCGCGCGTAAGGAAGTCGATCTGCCGGATCGCGGCCTTAGCTTCGACACTGGCCGGATCGGCATCCAAAATCGCGTGATATGACTGCTTCGCAGTGAGGAAGTCACCGGCTTCCAATTGCTGGCGAGCTTGGGCAATCGCAGGATCAATTTCTGCAGAATCCTCAGAACGAGTTGGGCCTCTCAGTTTACCGGCTGTCACCGATAGCAACGAATCCAGCCAGCGGCGTAACTGATCGACGGACTGCATGCCCTGAAAGCTGGACAACGGCTGCCCAGCAGCCAGCGCGACCACGGTCGGAACCGCATCAACACCAAAGATCTGCGCCACCCTGGGCACCGCGTCGACGTTGACCGTCGCCAACAACCAGGTGCCGCTGTCGGCGACCGCCAAGCCGGATAGTGTTTCAAGCAGCTTTACACACGCATCACTGCGCGGTGACCATACCAGCACCAGGATCGGTACTTCGTGGGACCGGACCAGTACTTCATCTTCGAAATTGGCCTCGGTGATCTCAATGACCGAGGTGTTTTCGGAGCTACCGGTGCCACGCGCTCCCAATGTTGCTCGACTGGCGGGGTCACTTGTTGAAGCTTTCTGCCGAGCTCGCTGCTTCAGACCGGAAAGGTCGACCGCACCGGCCATGGCAGGCCTGATGGGGGATCGCGGAGACGTCACGTTGTCAAGTCTGTCACGTCGCATCGGGTACCGATACACTCACTGGCGCCCATGCTTACGTAGTCGCAAAACCGGTTCGAAAATTGAATTCGGGCGCCGCAAACCATTTTTGTGACGTAAATCATATTACCCCGGACGCGTCGCAGGTCAGAACTAAACGGCCCGCAGAATCAGCGCATCACCCTGGCCACCGGCACCGCACAGAGCCGCAACACCATAACCCGAACCGCGACGCGCCAATTCTAGCGCGACATGCAACGTTATTCTGGCTCCCGACATCCCGAGGGGGTGACCGACAGCGATCGCTCCGCCGTTGACGTTGACAAGCTCGGGGGCGATACCAAGTTCACGGGCTGAGGCCAGCGCCACCGCCGCGAACGCCTCGTTAATCTCTACGACATCGAGCTGCTCGACGGAGATACCTTCACGGTCAACCGCCTTCTTGATTGCGTTGGCCGGCTGGGATTGCAACGTAGAATCTGGGCCGGCTACAACGCCGTGGGCACCGATCTCGACCAGCCAAGTCAACCCCAGCTGCTGCGCCTTTTCCTTGTTCATCACCACGACAGTGGCTGCACCATCGGAGATCTGCGACGCAGAGCCTGGAGTAATAGTGCCGCCGCAGCGAAACGCCGGCTTCAGACCGGCCAAAGACTCGGCACTGGTGTTGGCGCGAATCCCCTCATCCTCAGTGAACTGCAGCGAATCACCTTTGCTCTGCGGAATACTCACCGGCACCACTTCGTCGGCGAAGACGCCGTCCTTCCATGCCGCTGCCGCCTTTTGGTGCGACCGGGCAGCAAACTCGTCCTGTTCTTGGCGCGTGAATTTTTCGACATCATTGCGCTGTTCGGTAAGCGCGCCCATCGGCTGATTGGTGAACACATCGTGCAGGCCGTCATAGGCTAAATGGTCCACAATGGTAACGTCACCGTACTTGTAACCCGACCGGCTATCCATCAGCAGATGTGGTGCCTTCGTCATGGACTCTTGGCCGCCAGCCACCACCACATCGAATTCTCCGGCGCGAATGAGCTGGTCAGCGAGTGCGATGGCGTCAAGACCAGACAGACACATCTTGTTAATCGTCAGCGCCGGCACATCCCAACCGATGCCGGCCGCTACTGCCGCCTGCCGCGCCGGCATCTGACCGGCCCCCGCGGTCAACACCTGGCCTATAATCACGTACTGCACAATGGAAGGTGCTACATTGGCTTTCTTCAGCGCAGCGGCAATGGTGATCGCGCCCAAATCGCTAGCCGAAAAGTCCTTCAAAGACCCCATCAACTTACCAATGGGTGTCCGTGCTCCAGTAACGATCACCGATGTCGTCATGACTACCCCCTAGCCCTGCTCTCGGGTCCTCTTTGCAGGCCGATTCGAACCTGCTGGAGAAACGTGCTCTTTCCCGTCAGGCTACCGTTGTGTGATGACGACCGATCAAATCAACACTTGTCAGCTGCTGGCCACCACTCTGGTGATAACGATCGATCACGTCGGCATCGCGGTAGCCGACCTGAATGCGGCCATCTCCTGGTATCATGACCACCTGGGCATGATCCTAGTCCACGAGGAAGTTAACGACGACCAGGGGATCCGTGAGGCCATGCTATCGGCACACGGCGCACCAATCGGCACAACCCAGATTCAATTGATGGCCCCGATCAACGAGTCATCGCCGATCGCGAAATTCTTGGATAAACACGGACCAGGCATCCAGCAGCTGGCTTGCCGGGTCAGCGATCTCGACCGCCTTACCAAACGACTCCGCGCACAGGGAGTCCGGCTGGTCTACGATACACCCAGGCAGGGTACGTCGAACGCGCGAATCAACTTCATCCACCCGAAAGATGCTGGCGGCGTTCTGATCGAGTTGGTCGAGCCGGCTTCCTGATGCTTAGACACTCAAAACTATATTCCGGATCGGACCACGGGTAGCGCGGTGAGCCCAACACTGGGTGTACCAATGTCGCCGATCGTCGATGCCGGCTTGCCGTGAATCAGCCGGCCATGCCACTAAATGCGCAGTATCAACATGGATTTCGTGATCACATCCAGAATAACGATAGGTTTTCCGGCTCGGGCTGCAACGATCGGACGCATTTCGCACTCACAACCGTCAAGCCCTGTTTCCACCCGGAATAGAAACGGTAATAGCGATATTGGCTGCTGCCCATGCGGCGATGTGCGGTGCCTAGCCATGGCGTCAGTCTAATCGGGAGATTTTAGAACAACCGGTACTCATCGCTGTCCATGCCCCGCATCTTGTCGTAATCCAATGTTACACAACGGATGCCACGGTCGGTGGCCAAAGTGCGCGCCTGCGGCTTGATGTGTTGAGCGGCGAACACCCCCCTTACCGGCGCGAGAACACTGTTCCGATTAAGTAACGCTAGATAGCGGGTGAGCTGCTCAACGCCGTCGATTTCGCCACGCCGTTTGATTTCCACCGCGACCGAACCACCCTGCTCATCGCGGCATAACAGGTCGACAGGGCCGATCGCGGTCATGTACTCACAGCGGACCAACGTATATCCCTCGCCCAGCAGTTGGACTTGCTCAGCGAGCAAAGTTTGTAGGTGGGCTTCGACGCCGTCTTTGACCAGCCCGGGGTCCACGCCCAAATCGTGACAGGAATCGTGCTCTACCTCTTCAACGGTGATCCGCAGTTGTTCGCCAGCCTTGTTCTCGACCACCCAGGCCGGCGAGGCGCCAGCGACGTCTTCGGTCAACCAACATGGCGGACTCATCCAGTTCAACGGTTTGTAGGCGCGGTCGTCGGCGTGCACACTGACCGATCCGTCTGCCTTAAACAGCAACAACCTGCGCGCGGACGGCAGGTGAGCGGTGAGCCGGCCAAGGTAGTCTACGGTGCACTGGGCAATCACTAGACGCACCCAACTCACCTTAGAGTGTGGCCGACAAATTAGGCTGTCACCACCAAGTTTACCCCTAGACCCCCACTAGAACCCCACGAAAAAACATGGGCCGCAACGGTTGGGTCGGGTGCTCACGCACGGTAACTCATCAGAGTGGCCAGTTGGAAGAAATCCCTGCTTATGACTCCTGGAGGTTTGTCCGGGTGTCGGAAAACCCGGGACGTCGACGGATACGCTTCCAGATCATCTTGGCTGTCCAGATGGTAACCGTGAACCTGATCGGGATCGGTATTACCGTGTTCTTGGTAACGGTTATCATACCGGCATCACATGTGTTGACGTACGCCCCGATGTGGGTCACGTTCGTGATAAGATAAGTGTGCTGTGGCTACCTTGGCATTGGGCGCATACATTATCGTTGCCGAGGAGGCACCGTGCTGGCCCCCACTGGGTGATCAATGGAGCGCAAACCCATCCGCAACGACGCGTGGAACACGTTCCGGATACCATGGCGAGTCGGGATAGTCGACTTCCTCCTGTGGCTGGGTAGGCTCAGCTCTGTTCACGATACTCTATGGCTCTGGTGAACACCATGTTGTTCATCCTGAGCTTCCTGTTCGCAGTAAGCTTTTGCTGCGTATTGGTCAGCACAGGCAATTACCTATTCACCAAGTGAACGCTGCACCCAGTGGGGGCTCAGGCACTCAAGACCGGACTGCCGCCACAGCGATTAAGGATGGGAATCATGTCCGGCCCATGACAGTGTGGCTAATCGATTCGTGCCAGTCATCGGCATCGCCCTGCTAACGGATCTTCGCAATATTGCAGCGTAGTCTGACCCGGGTACAGTGCGTGACGAACGTGTGAGCCGTGTCAACGGCAACATTGACCTTACAGCTTTCTGCGGATGTGATGTCCTGGTCTGGCTGACTGCGATAGCATTTAAGCACAGCGATTTGCAGGGTAATCTGGTGGGATTCGACAGCATCGAAATCGGTGAGCTACAGCATAGGTTGAATTGTATAGTCGATGGATTGTGTGAATTCGAACCGGTGAGGAACCTTTTCGGCCGACATAATTAGGGCGCGAAGTCGCCGCCATGGAACGCGAGCGACCGAAACTAGGCGGAGAAGAGCACCATATCGATATTCGGCTACACTCAGTGGGTGGCTAGCCGGCCTGCGGCCAATGTAGTTGCCTTGCCTCAAAAGGTTTTTCGCGATCGTCGTCCAAGAAGTTACCTGGACCTAGCCAGCATGGACTGGTCAATAAATTCGAGAGTGAAGCGTCGCTAGCAATCTTCGGGGCCCCGAATCACCTCGACCATCCCGAAGACGAAAGTGTTGGCCCGCCGCTCGCACTATCGCCGACCGTCTGGCCAATGAAATATCTGAGTATCAGACCGGCATCAACGTAGCGGCAGGGCCAGGTCGGAGCCAGCAATGTCGGCGCCAAAGAAAGATTTAAGCACGCCGTGATCGGCGAGTCGGTCAACGAGGCTACCCGATTGTGCGAGCTAGCCAAGTCACACCCGGGCCCGGTGTTAGCAACAGCGATAGCGCTGCAACTTACAAGCGAAAACGAGTGCGCCCAATGGCGTTTAGGTGAGACCGTGACGCTGCACGAACACGGTAATCCCACCCAACCTGGCGTGGCACATTTGAGCCGCCAAACCTGGCTTACACTCGGCGAGGCCTAGAAAATCAGTCCGGAGAACATGGCTCGGTGGAAATCATACTTCTGCCGTACAGCGCTCAGCCGGAATATATTCGTGCCAAAGTGTCGCAACGTCAGCTGGTCGCTGCCGACGGGTCCCCGGATGCTTCCACATAGCACAACACCAGCGCGGATTGCCGGCACCACGGAAAAGCGGTGGCCCCGGCACAACACCAACCGAACGCCATCGAGGTCGTGCATGAGCACCAACGCACGGCACACACCATGCGGAAATACCTCGACAACCGAAACAATCTTTTAGGCAACAACCGCGTTGACGGTGGGCAAGACATCGGATAGACTAAGCAAATACCAAAAGCGATGGGGGTTGAGGTTCCGCCGTCCAGCTACTTGGTCAGGTCCAAGTAATTGGATGGCATGGCTTTTAGACCCTGTCAGTTGCACCTCAATGCTGAACTGATGTCCTCCGCCACGCTGCTACCCTACCTGACCGGGGCAAGTCGCGATGATACGGCAATGCCGTGCCCAGCAGGTTGATTGTGGAGTCTGCCAGCGCCCAGCTGCTTTGGTCGGCGATACGTAACCTGTTTGGCCAACCGAGCAAGACCTGAGGCGAACGCTTGCGGCGGGAAATTGAGGTTCACCACGTCGAAGTCCCTGGTGGGGAACGCAGCAAAGGTCAACGAGATTGTTCCCCCGACGTAGCAGCCACCGCTGCCGCGCAACGCCCAGAGCAAGCCATCGGGGTTGTGGGTGGCGGATGCGGTGACCAGCTGGCCACTGAACAGCAATACCGATAACGACGTCAATCGATCACAGAGCAGGCTCACATGTCGGGTAATTGACATCCAGCCCCTAGGGCGTGCGGCAACCTTGAGCTGGTGGCCTGCGGCGAACGCCATCGCCTTTTGCACGTCCGTCGTCGATGTAGCGGTGACTATTATCGCCGGCACCGAGCCATTGCAGTTTAGTGTTGAACACCTGCTTGGCCGCTACGAATTGGAGACCGTCGCCGGGTCGTAACACTTTTTTCACTGAGGGCGGCAAAAAGAAAGAGCGTCTCAAACGGAACTGTTTGGAACGGCTAGAACCCGGTCCGAACCGACTCGGCTCGATCCAAAAACTGCGCCGGAGACCGGTGCTCCCAGCGGCACCCCACAGAAACGTCTGACGCGAAATCTCACGCCCCAACGTCGGGCTCCCCCGATATGCATCATGTCCCGCATTGTCCACCACCCGAACCACGGTGCCGCATGATGCGTCGAGGACAACGAGAAACGTGCCCAACCGGTTACCTAACCCGGGCCATCGCACGAGCTCACTACGATCGTCGTTTTTCCGCCAGTTTTGTCGGTGGTTAGGTGTAAGTCTGGAAGCGTGCATGACGATTTCGAACGCTGCTATCGTGTTGTTCAATCCAAGGACACCCAGGTCGACGGCTAGTTCGTCACCGCGGTGTTGACGACCCGGATCTACTGTCGGCCCAGTTGCCCAGTCAGGTCCCCGTTCACCCGTAAAATTCACGGGGTTCTATCCGGGCTGCGGCGGCCGCCCAACGCGCAGGCTTTCGCACGTGCAAGCGGTACCGTACCGACGGGTCCCCGAGCTCCCCGGAATAGAATGCACGTAGTGACGTGGTAGCCGCGCGGGATAATACGCGGACGGCACGATAGACTATGAGGGTTGTCAGCAGCCTAGCCATTCGCGTCAGCTACACCACCCGTCAGCTGCATCAGCTTTTCAGACCGATGTCGACCACCGGCCTGCTCGCGCCAGCTCGATCACAAAGAACCCAGACAGCCCGGATGCTTATCAAAAACCACAGACCTGTCGTTTGATGATGTCGCATTCGCTGCCAAATTTTCCAGTATACGACAGTTCAACGACACCGTGACCTGATCACCCCGACGATGCTGTACCAGCGCGTAGCGGTCCAGTTCGAAGACTTGAAAGCTACAGCCGATTCACCGGGAACCGCGTAACTGCTGCTCCCCGTCAGCACATCGTTTACCTAACAGGGTGTTTTCCCACCGGCGCCATACCTGGATACGAGGAGCTCGGAGACGACGCGAACCCGACCGCAGCTGGCGACTTCCCTTTGGCAGCGCACTGATAACCTTAAACCGTGGTTGTCGATCATGTCCGATGCCTGTCGTGCTCGACGTCGATAACGACCCCGACGTAGTAGTCGAACCGCTCATCGGCGACCCCAACACTGAGTCCGGTGGTAGCCAAGGCGCTGAGACAGTACATCCTCTGCACTGTCCAACGTCAACGAAGTTGAACTCCCCGTACGTGCGGTATTAAGCCCACAGATATCGACCAAACACACCTGGGTAGGATGTTTGCTGCTTACGGGGCGTTTGTCCACGATGCCGACGGCGTATTGACCCATACCTTCCCGTCGATCGAGCTATTCGTGAAAAACTTGGAAACGAAGCCACCAATACGATTCACCTGGCGGCGCCTAGAACCCGACAACGGACGCCAAGTACCCTTGCTACTCACATCGCCGACAGAAGTGTCGTCTTGGCCACCGACTGCGATTGGGTAAAGTGCACAGAGCGCCAGTTGTTAGCCTTGTCGCGCATCGGCCGGTAGACCTGCAGGGTTGATCGCGATGCCCGGCATCGGGGATCCCGACACCTTTCCCGCCAGCAACCTGGGGTTTCGGCTAGCCGCTCAACGACTAGGCCTGCCCCTGGACGAACGGACTACCCATCGAGCACAGCGCACGTTGGCGTTCCTATGGCCACCCAACACCTCTGGACCACACCCTTCCTCCATCCAGTAAACCAATGGCCACTAAAAGAACATCCCGAAAGGGGGTTGCATGATTCATTGCCGTAGCATGGACAGCCCAATCGGACCGTTGATCCTAGCCGGGCACGGTTCGGTCTTGACGAATCTACAGATGGTCGATCAGACCTACGAACCCAGTCGCGTCGGCTGGCTACCCGAGAACGGTGCATTTGCTGAGGCCGTCAGCCAACTTGATGCCTACTTCGCCGGCGAACTTACCGAATTCGCTATTGAGTTGGATCTATGTGGAACAGAATTCCAACAACGAGTCTGGCAGGCTCTGCTGACAATTCCTTATGGGGAAACCCGGTCGTACGGAGAGATCGCAGAACAGGTCGGGGCTCCTGGCGCTGCGCGTGCCGTGGGATTGGCCAACAGCAGAAATCCCATCGCCATTATTGTGCCCTGCCATCGAGTGATTGGCGCAAGCGGACAATTGATCGGCTACGGCGGGGGACTCAACCGGAAGCTTACACTGCTCGAATTGGAGAAACACCAGGTACTGACAAGTTTGACATTATTCGACTAGGCATGTGCAGAAAATTCAGGGAATAACAAAACCGCCTTTGACGAAAATGTTTTGTTTATGTTCGGCAGTGTCCTACTTTTCCACCCGAATGGGCAGTATCATCGGCGCTGACAGGCTTAGCTTCCGGGTTCGGTATGGGACCGGGCGTTTCCCTATCGCTGTGGCCACCGTAACTCTATAAAATTTAAAAATTTGTTCTGATGGGGGGTGTGATGCTCCACGACAAAGTGGATCTGAATTATGTGGTTGCGATGTGTGTGTTTTGTAAGCTTTCGGCCAGTTAGTGCCAGTTCCCTACACTCATTACTGAGCTTCTAGGTCTGACCTATCAATCCCGTGTTCTGCGGGGGGCCTTATCCCACCAAGTGGGTAAGAAACCTGATCTTGGAGAAGGTTTCCCGCTTAGATGCTTTCAGCGGTTATCTTGTCCGAACGTGGCTATCCAGCGGTGCCCCTGGTGAGACAACTGGTATACCAGAGGTTCGTCCGTCCCGGTCCTCTCGTACTAGGGACAGATTTCCTCAAGTTTCTGACGCGCGCGGCGGATAGAGACCGAACTGTCTCACGACGTTCTAAACCCAGCTCGCGTGCCGCTTTAATGGGCGAACAGCCCAACCCTTGGGACCTGCTTCAGCCCCAGGATGCGACGAGCCGACATCGAGGTGCCAAACCATCCCGTCGATATGGACTCTTGGGGAAGATCAGCCTGTTATCCCCGGGGTACCTTTTATCCGTTGAGCGACACCCCTTCCACTCAGAGGTGCCGGATCACTAATCCCGACTTTCGTCCCTGCTTGACGTGTAGGTCTCGCAGTCAAGCCCCCTTGTGCATTTACACTCGCCACCTGATTACCGACCAGGTTGAGGGAACCTTTGGGCGCCTCCGTTACATTTTAGGAGGCAACCGCCCCAGTTAAACTACCCGCCAGGCACTGTCCCTAAACCGGATATACGGTTCGAGGTTAGATGTTCAATACAATCAGAGTGGTATTTCAACAACGACTCCACCCCAACTAGCGTCGAAGTTTCACAGTCTCCCACCTATCCTACACAAACCGCACCGAACATCAATACCAAGTTGTAGTGAAGGTCCCGGGGTCTTTTCGTCCTGCCGCACGTAACGAGCATCTTTACTCGTAGTGCAATTTCGCCGAGTCTATGGTTGAGACAGTTGAGAAGTCGTTACGCCATTCGTGCAGGTCGGAACTTACCCGACAAGGAATTTCGCTACCTTAGGATGGTTATAGTTACCACCGCCGTTTACTGGGGCTTAAATTCTCCGCTTCACCCTTTCGGGTTAACAGGTCCTCTTAACCTTCCAGCACCGGGCAGGCGTCAGTCCGTATACATCGTCTTACGACTTCGCACGGACCTGTGTTTTTAGTAAACAGTCGCTTCTCACTGGTCTCTGCGACCGGATCCCGCTCCCACCGCAAGGGTGTTCACGATATTCCGGCCCCCCTTCTCCCGAAGTTACGGAGGCATTTTGCCGAGTTCCTTAACCATAGTTATCTCGTACGCCTTGGTATGCTCTACCTGACCACCTGTGTCGGTTTGGGGTACGGGCCGCATGTATGCTCGCTAGAGGCTTTTCTTGGCAGCAGAGGCTTACCGAATTCGCCTCAATCGGCTATGCATCACCTCTCAGGATTCACGAACGACGGATTTGCCTATCGCTCTCCCTACGGGCTTGCTCCAGTATTACCACTGACTGGTACGGCTACCTTCCTGCGTCACCCCATCGCTTGACTACTACCAACGAAGTTCCCACGCAGCCCCGAACCTCCATAGCCCCCGAAGGGGATATGGTCGATCCGGTTTTGGGTGGTGAGTACCGCTGATTCATCACGGGCGCACACACACGGGTACGGGAATATCAACCCGTTGTCCATCGACTACGCCTGTCGGCCTCGCCTTAGGTCCCGACTCACCCTGGGCGGACTGGCCTGGCCCAGGAACCCTTGGTCTTACGGCGGGCAAGGTTCTCACTTGCCTTATCGCTACTCATGCCTGCATTCTCACTTCCCCACCCTCCACCACCGGTTACCCGGAGGCTTCGCTGAATGAGGAACGCTCCCCTACCCACATCCACCCTAGAAGGTGAATGTGCCGCGGCTTCGGCGGTGTGCTTGAGCCCCGCTACATTATCGGCGCACAATCACTTGACCAGTGAGCTATTACGCACTCTTTCAAGGGTGGCTGCTTCTAAGCCAACCTCCTGGTTGTCTTTGCGACTGCACATCCTTTTCCACTTAGCACACGCTTAGGGGCCTTAGCCGGCGATCTGGGCTGTTTCCCTTTCGACGTACGGAGCTTATCCCCCGCCGTCTCACTGCCACGCTTTTAAACCACGGCATTCGGAGTTTGGCTGACGTCAGTAACCTAGTAGGGCCCATCGGCCATCCAGTAGCTCTACCTCCGTGGTGAACCACGCAACGCTGCACCTAAATGCATTTCGGGGAGAACCAGCTATCACGGAGTTTGATTGGCCTTTCACCCCTACCCACAACTCATCCCCTCAATCTTCAACTTAAGTGGGTTCGGGCCTCCACGCGGTCTTACCCGCGCTTCACCCTGGCCATGGGTAGATCACTCCGCTTCGGGTCCAGAACACGCCACTACACACGCTCACACGTGATACGCCCTATTCAGACTCGCTTTCGCTGCGGCTACCCCACACGGGTTAACCTCGCGACATGTCCCTGACTCGCAGGCTCATTCTTCAAAAAGCACGCCATCACCCCACAAAGAGGCTCTGACGGATTGTAGGCACACGGTTTCAGGTACTATTTCACTCCCCTCCCGGGGTACTTTTCACCATTCCCTCACGGTACTGATCCGCTATCGGTCATCGAGAAGTATTTAGGCTTACCGGGTGGTCCCGGCAGATTCACAGCAGATTCCACGGGCCCGCTGCTACTCGGGAATTGATACAAGGCAGGTGCCAGGCTTTCGCGTACTGGGCTCTCACCGTCTACGGCAGGCCATCCCAGGCCATTTCCGCTAACCACGGCACTTTCTGACTACCCCTCAACCAGGTAGAGTTGAGACATACCAATCCCACAACACCGCACACACAACCCCTACCTAGTTAGACATGTGTGCGGTTTAGCCATATTCCACGTTCGCTCGCCACTACTTGCGGAATCACAATTGTTTTCTTCTCCTACGGGTACTGAGATGTTTCACTTCCCCGCGTTCCCTCCCGAACCCTATATATTCAGATACGGGTAACACGACATGACTCGTGTTGGGTTTCCCCATTCGGAAATCCTCGGATCCACGCTCGGTTGACAGCTCCCCGAGGCATATCGCAGCCTCCCACGTCCTTCATCGGCTCTCGATGCCAAGGCATCCACCATGCGCCCTTAGGCACTTACTTACACACAAAACCAAAGAAGAAAATTACACATTTTCAATGAATACGCCACCACTACATAACTGACAACGCATCCATTTAGATGCTCGCAACCACTATCCAATACTCAAACACCACACCCCACCACCAAAGATGAGGGACAACACCCAATCAAGCCGAGTGTTGCCTCAGGACCCAACAGTGTGTCTGGATATTTGCTGTTGCGCACCCGGCTCTCATCCACTACAGATGAGAACCCCTGACGGCTTACACCCTAAACTATTTAGAGTGTTTTTCGTGGTGCTCCTTAGAAAGGAGGTGATCCAGCCGCACCTTCCGGTACGGCTACCTTGTTACGACTTCGTCCCAATCGCCGATCCCACCTTGGACAGCTCCCTCCCGAGGGTTAGGCCACTGGCTTCGGGTGTTACCGACTTTCATGACGTGACGGGCGGTGTGTACAAGGCCCGGGAACGTATTCACCGCAGCGTTGCTGATCTGCGATTACTAGCGACTCCGACTTCACGGGGTCGAGTTGCAGACCCCGATCCGAACTGAGACCGGCTTTAAAAGGATTCGCTTAACCTTGCGGCATCGCAGCCCTTTGTACCGGCCATTGTAGCATGTGTGAAGCCCTGGACATAAGGGGCATGATGACTTGACGTCATCCCCACCTTCCTCCGAGTTGACCGCGGCAGTCTCTCACGAGTCCCCACCATTACGTGCTGGCAACATGAGACAAGGGTTGCGCTCGTTGCGGGACTTAACCCAACATCTCACGACACGAGCTGACGACAGCCATGCACCACCTGCACACAGGCCACAAGGGAGTGCCTATCTCTAGACGCATCCTGTGCATGTCAAACCCAGGTAAGGTTCTTCGCGTTGCATCGAATTAATCCACATGCTCCGCCGCTTGTGCGGGCCCCCGTCAATTCCTTTGAGTTTTAGCCTTGCGGCCGTACTCCCCAGGCGGGGTACTTAATGCGTTAGCTACGGCACGGATCCCAAGGAAGGAAACCCACACCTAGTACCCACCGTTTACGGCGTGGACTACCAGGGTATCTAATCCTGTTTGCTCCCCACGCTTTCGCTCCTCAGCGTCAGTTACTGCCCAGAGACCCGCCTTCGCCACTGGTGTTCCTCCTGATATCTGCGCATTCCACCGCTACACCAGGAATTCCAGTCTCCCCTGCAGTACTCCAGTCTGCCCGTATCGCCCGCACGCTCACAGTTAAGCCGTGAGATTTCACGAACAACGCGACAAACCACCTACGAGCTCTTTACGCCCAGTAATTCCGGACAACGCTCGCACCCTACGTATTACCGCGGCTGCTGGCACGTAGTTGGCCGGTGCTTCTTCTCCACCTACCGTCAATCCGAGAAAACCCAGACCTTCGTCGATGGTGAAAGAGGTTTACAACCCGAAAGCCGTCATCCCCCACGCGGCGTCGCTGCATCAGGCTTGCGCCCATTGTGCAATATTCCCCACTGCTGCCTCCCGTAGGAGTCTGGGCCGTATCTCAGTCCCAGTGTGGCCGTACACCCTCTCAGGCCGGCTACCCGTCGTCGCCTTGGTAGGCCGTCACCCCACCAACAAGCTGATAGGCCGCGGGCCCATCCTGCACCGCAAAAAGCTTTCCACCACAAGACATGCGCCTTGAAGTCCTATCCGGTATTAGACCCAGTTTCCCAAGCTTATCCCTGAAGTGCAGGGCAGATTACCCACGTGTTACTCACCCGTTCGCCACTCGAGTATCTCTAAAAAAGATTTTTTAGAGACCTTTCCGTTCGACTTGCATGTGTTAAGCACGCCGCCAGCGTTCGTCCTGAGCCAGGATCAAACTCTCCAAACAAAAACTCCATCAATAACTAGACGAAATTTTCAATTTCTAGAGATACCTGACAAGACACCAAAACTGGCATCTATAAATAACATAATAAACTACACCTACACACACGAGGAATGCTAGATGTAGTCAAAAAATCAACAACAACAAAACCAAACACACTATTGAGTTCTCAAACAACACTTCAAGCTTACTTCCCCCGCTTCGGGGCAACCCAGCCAGATTAATACAGATCCAGCAGAGGAGTCAAGTCCCGGGTTGACTATAACATCTTAATGCCTGGTGACAGTGTCAGCGGTACTATACGAGCAGTACCTACAAGCATACTCGCTCGATCTCGGCTCCTAAATTCGCCAGGTTCTCCACGAACAATGGATACCCGCGATCGATGTGGAAAACGTCGTAGACCTCGGTGTCTCCATCAGCGACAAGTCCCGCGAGTACCAAACCGGCACCAGCACGGATATCCGAACACCAGACCGGCGCGCTCGAGAGTTGTGGAAGACCCCGCACAACGGCATGGTGCCCATCCGTGCGGGCATCGGCACCCAGCCGGATCATCTCTTCGACAAAGCGGAATCGTGCCTCAAACACATTCTCCGTAATCATCGACGTGCCATCAGCGATCGAAGTCAAAGCGATCGCCATTGGCTGCAAATCGGTCGGAAAACCGGGAAATGGCAAGGTCGCCACATTGACGGCCTTCGGGCGCTCGTACTGGGCCACGCGAAAGCTGTCGTCCGTCTGGGTTACGGTAGCACCCGCGTCATGCAACTTATGCAACACTAGCTGAAGGTGAGCAGGATCAACGCCAGTCACAGCTATGTCGCCGCGGGTCATGGCAGCAGCAATGCCCCACGTAGCGGCTACAATCCGGTCTCCGATGACGCGGTGTTCGGTCGGGTAGAGCCGCGGGACGCCGGTGATCGTCATGGTCGGCGAACCCACGCCTTCGACCTGTGCACCCATCTGGTTCAACATCGTGCACAGGTCAACCACGTCGGGTTCCCGGGCTGCATTGTGAATTGTGGTCACACCCTCAGCCACAACAGCTGCCATCAGGATGTTCTCGGTAGCGCCCACTGAAGGAAACTCCAACTGAATCTCAGCGCCGCGCAATGTTTCTGCGGAAGCCACCACGCATCCGTGCTCGATATTGCAGCGTGCTCCCAGCTGCCGTAGACCAGCCTGATGCATATCTAGCGGACGCGATCCGATAGCGTCACCGCCCGGAAGCGCGACCCTGGCTTGTTTGCACCGGCCGACCAGCGGCCCCAGCACACAGACCGAAGCCCGGAACTGCCGCACGGCAGCGAAGTCAGCATCGTACTTCGGTTCATCAGGCGAAGTGATTCTGGCAACGTCACCATAGAGTTCGACAGTGGCGCCTAGACCCCGCAGCACCTCCGCCATCAGTGGCACATCGAGGATGTCGGGGCAATTGGTGATCGTGCTGGTGCCTTCGGCCAACAAAGTCGCGGCCATAAGCTTGAGGACGCTGTTCTTGGCACCTCCGACGGTGACTTCGCCTGACAACCGGTTGCCGCCGGTCACCACGAATCGCTCTGCCACCCGGGTCAGTCTAGTGAAGCGGTATCGGCTTGTCAGTCAACTAGCTTGGCTTCTCCTCACTCCGCTGAGCGGAGTGAGGAGAAGCCAAGCTAGTTGACTTTAGTACCGTGTTTGGTCATGGCAATACATCTGACCCGCATCTACACACGCACTGGCGACAACGGGACGACGGGGTTGAGCGATTTCTCACGAGTCGCGAAAACCGATCTCCGCCTCGTGGCGTACGCGGATTGCGACGAAACCAACTCCGCGATCGGCGTCGCACTTGCCCTGGGAAATCCCGACCAAAAAATCACTGACGTACTGCAACAGATCCAAAATGACTTATTCGACGCTGGCGCAGACCTGTCCACCCCCATGCAAGACTCGGTGAGAAATCCCGAATATCCCCAGCTAAGGATCACCCAGACACACATTGATCGGCTTGAAGAGTGGTGCGACACATACAACACACCGTTACCAACACTGAACTCATTTGTGCTACCAGGTGGTTCGCCGTTGTCAGCGCTACTACACGTCGCTCGTACCGTGGCGCGTCGAGCCGAACGATCAGCGTGGGCAGCTGTCGAAGCTCACCCGGGGGTGGTCAGTATGTTACCCGCGAAATACCTGAACCGACTCTCAGATCTGCTCTTTATCCTGTCACGGGTGGCTAATACAGGCAATGATGTGCTGTGGCGACCAGGCGGCTGATGGCAAAAGCTGTAGTAACACAGGAGAATTACCATGAAAAACAATCGTCCGATTCTTCCGGCGACCGTTATGCCGCACTCGCCTACCCGGACACACACACTGCGATACAGTAACTCACCACAGCCTTCGACTTCGTCGAGTGAACGTGGATCGACGAGAACCACCGAGCACAGCTGAACATCGTCGCAGACGGAGCAAGGATCGTCGCCGATATGCGGGACGAGAAACAACCATTCGAAGCTAACACGGCGGGAAACGTCATGACGGTCCGGGTCAATGACGTGGGCACCCAGTTTGAGCGGACAGTGGTGGCCGGAGTCAGGGTACTAGAGTCCTCCACCGACCACGTTTACGGCGAACGAGAATAGCATTGTCGAGGATCTCAACGACTATCGCTGACAATTAGGCGAAACAGCGCGGGATGTGCCAGCCCGAAGAGTACTGATACCAGACCGTCGCGCCTTGTTATACCCGTTCGAGTACTTAATTTTTCCGGATGGGCTGCTTCAGACGCTGCGACGCCGTGTGCGCGGTGAAGGTCGGGACTCCAGCCACGACAAGAACGCAGCCAGTGCACCCTGATCAAGGGCGATCTCGTATCCTGACCTGCGATCCTGCGTCGTATCGCGCAGTTCCAACACGACGATCTTGTCGGTCATAATATCGAACTCATCGCCACGCGGGCCACGCCGAGCCACAATCTCAACACCCCGTCGGCTCAATCGGCGATCTGGCCACAACCGCAGACTGGACAGCCGGTAAAAGGCGGCTGCCTCACCCCGATAACGGATCACGCCATGGCGCCAGCCATGGCCTCCGACCGCCGGGATGTCTCGCATGATCCCAGCCGTACCGCCCTGGCGCAGTTTCCATAACCGATAGCTCAGGGCAAGAACCGCTGCGCCCAACGTGACGACGAGCACGACCATGCCGACCATGGGCGCGCTCATCGATAGTTAGTCGATCGCGCCGACGGCGCGCAATCGGGCGCGACCCCTGGCAGCGATACGTGGGTCGTCAGACTCAGCATCCTGCTTGGCAGCATTTTCGTCGATCTCCGAATCGAATTCGGCGGATTCGGCGAGAATGCTGACCCTTTCCTCGGTCACCGACAAAAAACCGCCGTCCACTGCCACCCGCAGGTCTTTTTCGCCTTCCCGTTCGATGCGCACCATGTTGTCGTCGACCAATTGAGCCACCATGGGGATATGGCGAGGCAGGATGCCGATCTCGCCGGCGGTGGTGCGGGTGAACAAAAAGGTGCCCTTGCCCGACCAGATCTTTCGGTCAACAGCAACGATCTCGATGTTCAATTCGTCCATACATAACACCTTTCGCTGTTAGCTGGACCGGGTCACAACTTGGCGCCGAGGCTCTCGGCCTTCTTGGTCAAGTCGTCGAGACCACCAATCAAGAAGAAGGCCTGCTCGGGCACATGGTCGAACTCTCCCTTGCACAAGCGGTCGAACGCGTCGATGGTCTCCTTCACCGGAACTGTCGAACCCGGCTGCCCAGTGAATTGTTCAGCCGCCATCATGTTCTGAGAGAGAAACCGCTCGATGCGCCGAGCTCGGTTGACCAATTGCTTGTCCTCTTCAGAAAGTTCGTCGATGCCAAGGATCGCAATGATATCCTGGAGGTCTTTGTATCGCTGCAAAATCCGGATGACTTCCTGGGCCACACGGTAGTGCTCTTCACCAACAATACCGGGGTCGAGAATGGTAGAGCTCGACGCCAGCGGGTCCACTGCAGGGAAGATGCCCTTGGCAAACACCGAACGCGACAGCTCAGTAGTGGCGTCCAGGTGCGCGAACGTCGTTGCCGGCGCCGGGTCAGTGTAGTCATCGGCAGGCACATAGACGGCCTGCATCGAGGTGATCGACCGGCCTCGTGTCGAGGTGATGCGTTCCTGCAGCTCACCCATCTCGTCAGCCAGCGTGGGCTGGTACCCTACCGCCGACGGCATACGACCGAGCAGCGTCGACACTTCGGATCCAGCCTGGGTGAATCGGAAGATGTTGTCGATGAACAGCAGAACATCCTGGCTCGCCTCGTCGCGAAACCACTCCGCCATCGTCAGCGCGGACAGTGCCACCCGCATACGGGTGCCGGGAGGCTCATCCATCTGGCCGAACACCAGGGCGGTGTCCTTGAGCACGTTGACTTCCTGAAGCTCGACCCACAGGTCATTGCCTTCGCGAGTACGCTCCCCAACTCCGGCGAACACCGATGTACCACCGAAATTACGGGCGATGCGGTTGATCATCTCCTGGATTAGCACTGTCTTGCCCACACCAGCACCGCCAAACAAGGCGATCTTGCCGCCACGCACATACGGAGTCAGCAAATCCACGACCTTCAGGCCGGTCTCGAGCATCTCAGTACGAGGCTCAAGCTCCTCGAAGGAAGGCGGCTTGCGGTGAATCGACCAGTGCTCGAACTCGTCTCCGTACCCGGGCTCATCCAGGCAGTACCCCAGCGCGTTGAAGACATGACCCTTGACGCCCTCGCCAACCGGCACCGAGATCGAGTTACCAGTGTCGGTTACCTCAACTCCGCGCACCAGCCCGTCGGTAGGCTGCAACGAGATGGTGCGCACTAAATTGTCGCCGAGATGCTGCGCAACCTCAAGCGTGAGGGTCTTGGCAAGCGAGGAGAAGGTGGTCTTCGCATTTAGCGCGTTGAACAACTCCGGGACAAAACCGTGCGGGAATTCGACGTCGACGACAGGACCAGTAACCCGTACCACGCGACCGCTGGTCCCCTTGCTTCCAGTCTTTACAGTCATTTTCGTCGTCTTAGTAGTAGACATATTCTCTTCGTTTCCTTGTGGGCTACCTAGCGGGCATTGGCGAGTGCATTTGCTCCGCCTACGATTTCGCTTATCTCTTGGGTAATCTGGGCCTGTCGCTCACGGTTTGCCTCCAACGTCAGAGCCTTGATCAAATCGTCCGCGTTGTCGGTTGCCGATTTCATCGCCCGTTGGCGCGACGCCAGCTCCGATGCTGCGGATTCAAGCATCGCGGCGTACACGCGGATAGTCAGGTACCGCGGTAGCAACGCTTCGAACAGTGTCGTAGCATCTGGCTCAAACGAGTACAGAGTGCGCGGAAGCTTGGACTCCTCGACATATTCCACGACCATCGGAGCCATCCGACGGGCCTTGGTCGACTGCGACAGCATCGATTTAAATTCGGTGAAGACGATGTGTAGCTCATCGACACCTGCATCGCTCTCGCTGCTTCCGAGCATGAATACATCGACCAGCGTCGAAGCGATTTTGGCGGCGTTCTCATATTTGGGTTGTTCAGAAAAGCCAGTCCACGACTCGGCGATGCCCCAGTTGCGGAAAGTGTAGTAATTCAGCGCTTTACGGCCGACCACGTACAGTATCGGTGTCTTGCCTTCCGCCCGCAGCAGCGAAAACAACTCCTCAGAGCGGCGGAAGACGTTGGCGTTGTAAGCGCCACACAGACCACGGTCGGAGGACACCACCAACACGCCGGCACGCTTGGGTGTGGCACTCGCGACGAGCAATGGATGGTCAAGAACCGCCTCATAAGCCAGGGTAGTGAGCATTCGAGTGATATCGACAGCGTAGGGTCGGGCGGACTCCAGGCGAACTTGCGCTCTGGCGATACGCGACGTCGCAATCAGCTCCTGGGCCTTGGTGATCTTCTTGATCGAGCCCACTGAACGGATCCGTCCGCGTAGTTCGCGAAGTGTGGCAGCCATATCTCCATTACCCTCTATTACCTGGGTGTGCTATTTTTGCTTTTCTCCGAAGTCTTTGCTGGAATAGCCTGGTGCACTTTCACTGATTCCTTGTCCAACTTCTCCTCATCGAGGGCTGCGACGTGCTCGTTGGGCACCACCGATGCACCACCAGTCGCCGCGAAACCCTTCTTGAAGCTCTTGATGACTTCAGTGAGTGAATCGGCGGCTTCGTCGGTGAGCTTCTGGCTCTCCCGAATCTCAGTCAAAATTTCCTCTTGTGCAACCCGGATGTGGTCCAGCAGCTCGGTTTCGAACCGCCTGACATCCCCGACCGGCACTGAGTCCAGGTGGCCGCCAGTACCCAAAAAGAGGGATATCACTTGCTCCTCGACGGGCATGGGCTGGTACTGCGGTTGTTTGAGCAATTCGACCAGCCGCGCACCACGCTCCAACTGTGCCTTGGAGGTGGCATCCAGGTCCGAGGCAAAGGCAGCGAAAGCCTCTAGCTCACGATACTGCGACAAGTCCAGACGCAGCGAGCCGGCCACTTCCTTCATGGCCTTGATCTGTGCAGCACCGCCGACCCGGGACACCGAGACACCGACGTTAATGGCCGGCCGGACCCCCTGGTTGAACAGATCGGTCTCTAGGAAGCACTGCCCGTCGGTGATTGAGATGACATTGGTAGGGATGTAGGCCGAAATGTCATTGGCCTTGGTTTCGATGATCGGCAAACCCGTCAGCGAGCCGCCACCGAGGTGGTCAGCAAGCTTTGCGCACCGCTCCAACAACCGCGAGTGCAAGTAGAACACGTCACCAGGATAAGCTTCGCGACCCGGCGGGCGACGCAACAGCAAGGAGATAGCGCGGTATGCCTCGGCCTGCTTGGTAAGGTCGTCGAAGACGATCAGCACATGCTTACCGTCGTACATCCAGTGCTGAGCGATCGCCGAACCAGTATACGGCGCAAGCCACTTGAAGCCAGCGGAATCTGATGCCAGCGCCGCAACGATGGTGGTATAGTCCATCGCTCCGCCCTCCTCCAGAGCGCGGCGGACAGAAGCGATGGTGGTACCTTTCTGCCCGATGGCCACGTACACACAACGCACCTGCCGCTTGGGATCGCCGCTCTCCCAGTTCTGGCGCTGGTTGAGGATGGTGTCAACACACACCGCAGTCTTGCCAGTCTTGCGGTCGCCGATGACCAACTGACGCTGTCCGCGACCGATCGGAGTCATCGCGTCGATGGCCTTGATCCCAGTTTGCAGCGGCTCTTTCACGCTTTGCCGCTGGACTACCGAGGGCGCCTGAAGTTCCAGCGCACGCCGAGCCTCGGCCTCGATATCTCCGCGCCCGTCGATCGGCTGACCAAGCGGATTGACCACCCGCCCCATGAACGCTTCCCCTACGGGGACCGAGAGAACGTCGCCGGTACGCTTGACCTTTTGGCCTTCTTTGATGTTTTCGAAGTCACCAAGTATCACCGCGCCAACGTTATGTTCGTCGAGGTTGAGTGCGACACCCAGGATCCCACCGGGGAACTCGAGCAGCTCCTGGGTCATCACGGAGGGCAAACCCTCGACGTGCGCGATGCTGTCCCCGACGTCGACAACGGTACCGACTTCCTCGCGGAACGTGTCGGCGGTGAAGGAGCTTACGTACTCTTCGATCGCGTTCTGAATGTCGTCAGCGGAGATTGTCAACTCGGCCATGGCTTTTTCGTCTTCCTACTTGATTTTCGTCTTTCGCGCGGATTTAGTGACTAGTTCGTGTTCAGTCGGGCAACGCAGCCTCAGCGGCGACCAGACAAGACGAGAGAGTACCGTCGATCACCTCATCACCCACCACGATTGAGAGCCCACCCAGCAGTGCAGCGTCGATTTGCATCTGCACGGTCACGGGATGGCCATAGATGCGACTGAGCACTTCGGTAAGCCGCGTGCGCTGGGCATCGCTGATCTCGGCCGCCGCACTGACTTGCGCTACGACTTCACCACGCCGAGCCACGGCAACTTCGGCCAAAAACAGTATGGCTTCCTTGGCCGGCTGACCTCTTAATAACTCGACTGTCTGGGACAACAGGGCGACCGCGATCGGATTGACCACGCTACTCGCGCTCTGCAGCACATTGCACAGCAACCGAACCCGACTGTCGGCTGGCACCGCGTAGTCATCCAACAAGATGGCAAGTCGCGGCGCAACGTCGAGAATGCGAGAAAACCGGAACACCTGGTCTTCGACCTCGTCGATCTGGTCCTCACGTTCGGCGACTTCCAATAGCGCTTGGCGCGAGATGTGCTCGAGGGCATCGACCAGGTCGGTATTGGCCGACCAACGCTCCGATACGGCCGCCCGCAGTATCTCCATCGTCGGGTCGCCGACATGGGCGGATACCAATCGGTCGATCAACTTGACCCGGGGCGCCTCATCCTCGACGGGCACGGTGAGATACCGAGTCACCACGATTTCGCGGTCCAGCATTTTGGCAACCGACACCAGTTCGCCGGCAAGAGTATATAGCGCTTGATTGTCCAGACTCTTGGCGATGGCACCGAACCGATCCGCCAAGTCGACCAGCGCCCGCCGACTGGCCGAACGCATTTTCGCCAACAACGGATACTCAACGTCGGCGCCCTTGGGAGTCATGGCATCGAGGTCATCGAGAAAGCGATCAACAGTGGCTGACTGCTGCACCGCATCGGCAACGTGATTGCGCACCAATTCTGCTGCCTGGCGCACAGATTCGTGGCCAAACTTCAGGCGAAGCTGACGGGTCAACTGGGCCCGTAGCAGTTCGACTTGGCGAGCTCCCTGTAGCTTGATGCGTTCCGCCTCGACATCGGCCTGGGCTTGCAATTGCTCAACAATGCGCTTGGCGTCTTCGACAGCCTCTTTGACGACACGCTGGGCCTCGACCTTGGCGTCTTCGGTGGCCTTGGTATGGGCCTGGCTCGCTTCAACTAGCCGATCTGCGGCCTCGGCCGCCTCAGTCAACTGCTGGCGCACCGCGTCCCGCCGAGCTCTCATCAAACGGCACACCGGCGGCACTACATACCACCACACCAAATAGACGATGGCAGCGAAGCCAACCAACTGACCAATGAATGTTGACATTGACGCTATCTCGTCACAACGGAAGCGGTGATGTCAACGCCCAGGATTCGACTGGCCAGGATCAGCGACATGGCGCCTGCTTTGGCGCGCAGATCCAGTTCCACCGCATCTCGTTCCCGCTTTATTTGCTCACCTGCAATTTGCAACGTCGACACTACGTGCTGCTCAGCGCGGACACGCGCTTCTTCGATGGACTTACGGCCGTCTACTCGGGCATTGTCTCGCAAAAACGACGACTGGACTCGCGCTTCCTTCATGGCTGCTTCGTAGTCAGCCTGGGCGGCAGCGAATTGCGCGGCCGACATCTTGCTGTCAGCATCAGTTTTGGCGACCATGGCGTCGCGTTCCTGCAGTACCTTCAGGATCGGCGGCACGACGAAAGTGCCGATCACGCCAAGCACCACTAGGAAAATGGCCAGCACGAAGAAGAAGGTGCCGTTCGGGAGGAGGAAGTTGCTACTTTTGCCTTCCTCTGCTGCCTGACTGACGGCAAAAACGATCGCGCTCACTTCAAACATTGACAACCCATCATAACCAAATTATTTGACGGGTGTGGCGAAGACGAACAACGCCATAAACGCTAGGTTGATGAAGTAGGCTGCCTCAACCAAGCCAACGGTGATGAAGAACGGTGTGAACAAGCGGCTTTGCGCCTCAGGTTGCCGGGCAATACCCGAAACCAGCGCATTGCCTGCCATACCGTCACCGATACCGGCGCCGATTGCACCACCAGCCATGATCAGGCCACCACCGATAAGTGCACCCTGAGCGATCATGGGATCCATACTTTGTCCTCCTTATACCTCAATAGCTACTATCTGTGTAGCGGTCTACCTGGCTTGAAGTAGTGGCTTGTGGGCCAGGATAATGCGTGGCGTTTTTAGTCATGATGGTCCTCAACCTCCATGGCTTGGCTGAAATACAAGATGGTCAGAATTGAGAAAATGAATGCCTGAATGGCGCCCACGAACAGGTCGAAAGACTTCCAGATCGCATTCGGCGCCCACATAATGTACGGAGGGAACAGTGCGATCAGGGTAACCAGGATCCCGCCGGCGAAGATATTGCCGAAAAGTCGAAGCGACAACGAAATGGGCTTTGTGATTTCTTCAACCAGGTTAATCGGCGCCAAGAACGCCACGTGACCTTTGAGCACCGCCACCGGATGCCCGACAATGCCGCGACGCCAGATACCCGCCAAGTGATAGCAGACGAAGACGAAAAACGCCAGCGCCAGCACGTAATTGATGTCGGCCGCCGCCGAACTGAGCACCTCGGTGGTGTGCCCATCTGCGTTGGTGTATTGCAGCGGCAGCACCGAGAGCCAGTTGGAGATCAGGATGAACACGAAGATCGTGACCGCCAACGGCAGCACGAACGGGGCAATCCGCATGCCGATAGCGCTCTCGATCTGAGTGCGCATCTGTACCGTGATCGCCTCCCAGAACAACTGCATGCCACAAGGAACACCTGTTGAGTTGACCTTGGTACGCAAGAAGAAAGCCAGCGCGATTACGATCGCCGCCGCGATCGCAGTGGAGAGCACCGTATCGGTGTTGACGGTCATCCCAAACCAGGTGGTGGTGTGGTGCTCGCCGACCTCGATTTGACCTCCGGATAGGATTGTCTCAGTCATCGCTGCTGCTCCTCACCTTCTGATCCTTTGAGTACACCGCCGTCCGCTTCCCCGAAGCGGAACTTCCTCCAGACCGGCAGCATGGTCGATAACACCAATAGCACCTGAAACAGCGCCAACCCGAACACCACGCCTAAGCCAGCCAGGGGAAAAGCGTACGCGATGATCAACCCAAAGACAGTGATGATCGCCAACCGTGACGCAGAGTTAAGCGCCATTGATCTTTTCAACGGATGGCCTTGAGCCGTGATCGACTCGACTGAACACCGTACCAAGAGAGCGTTGAGCAAACCTAATAAAAGCCCAATACCAAAAAAGACGCCGACCATTAGATGACCGGACAAACCAGCGGCGAGCATCGCTAACCCGGTTAAGACAATGTTGATGATAAAAAGCCGAACCGGACGGAAAGCAACAGCGGGCAACACCAACGGGGCGTCCTGCGCTGGTGTCGTCACTGCGCTACCTCAATCCCGGGTTGATAGAATCGTAACCACTCAACCAACCGATCGGTGGCCCGCAGAGCGTATCGCAGCCGTCGTGCTGGAAATTACCCAAGGGGTTGCTCCCTGTGTCGGTAGTACAGCGGCACGCTCGAACAGGAATCCAATAACCCGGAAACGGGAACCCGAGAAATTTATTTCGGGGCTCTGGCAGCAGTGTACCACACTAATAGACATCACTACTACTATCGGTAGTAAAAGCCTCCTAGGCATGGTCCTAATAGTTGTCGCGACGGCGCAACAGCGGGATCACCGTCGCCATGCCAGTGATCACAATTGCGCCCAACATGACCGCTCCGGTGTTACGCGGGTTGAAGAAAATCGTGCTTGCCGCACCGAATGCGACGATGCCCACCCAAAGGTAGATCAGCAGCACCACACGACGATGCGAGTGTCCGATCTGCAGCAGCCGATGGTGCAAATGCATCTTGTCGGGGCTAAAGGCGCTACGACCCGCGCGAATACGACGCACGATCGCTAGCAGCAAGTCGAGCATAGGCACAAACATGACCGCCACCACCAGCAGGAACGGTGACAGCAGAGCAAACACATCGCGAGTGCCGTAAGCGTTCTGCGAGATCGGTCCAGCAGCGGTCGTAGAGGCCGCCGCAAGCATTAAGCCTACCAACATCGACCCGGAATCACCCATGAAGATCTTGGCCCGGTGAAAGTTGTGCGGCAGGAAACCCAGACAGGATCCCGCAAGTACCACCGAAATCACCGCCGGCGGATAAAACAACACGTCACCATCATGGTCACGAAGCAAGCCAACCGAGAATATGCAGATTGCCATCGCGGTAATGAGCCCCAACCCGGCGGCCAGTCCGTCGAGTCCGTCGACGAAGTTAATCGCGTTAACGATCGACACGGTCAACGCCAAGGTAAGCAAAATCGAGGAGGTCTGGTCCAACACGATAGTGCCGACGCCACCCAGCGGGATATAGAGGACACTCCAAGCAACTCCCATGGTGACCAGCACGCTGGCTGCGGTGATCTGACCCGCAAACTTCGTCAGTGCGTCCAGACCCCAGCGGTCGTCGATCAGTCCGATACCCGTGATCACCGCACCAGCCACCAATACCGCGGGCATGCCCGAGGAATAGACGAACCCGCGGGTAAGCGCCGGAAGCTGAGAAGCCAGAAAGACAGCAGCCAAAACGCCGAGATACATGGCCAGCCCACCCATCCGTGGGGTTGGCGTCACATGAACATCGCGTTCGCGAGGATAAGCGACCGCTTCCAAGCGGTTGGCTAACACCCCTACCAGCCCAGTTGCGAAGTAAGTGATGATCGCGGCGGTCAGTCCGACCAATGCAAGCTCGCGCAGCGGGACACCAGCACTACGCTCAAACAAGGCGAGCAAACCACTGGCAAAGGTGGCTAGGTCGCTGGACATCTCGCGAACGTACTGCACCAACCTGAGACCCGCCTAACCGCGCTGGCCAGTTTAGGCGATCAGACTCGCGGGAACCACCCCTAGCACCTCCGCGATCCGCGCAACGCTCACTGGGCCGGCTCGCAGGATCCGCGGGGTTGCTTCGGTCAAGTCGACGATAGTCGAGGCGGCCTGCTGCGCGGACGGACCGGCATCCAGATAGACCCCGACCAGCTCTCCGAGTTGACCCCGCGCCCCGTCGACGTCGACCGCTGCCGGCTGACCGGAGACGTTGGCACTGGAAACCGCCATCGGGCCAACCTCACACAATAATTCGATGGCAACCGAGTGCAACGGCATTCGCAGCATCACGGTGCCGTGCGCATCGCCGAGATCCCAATTCAACGATGGCGCGTGCACCACTACCAGACTCAGCGCACCCGGCCAGAATGCGCGGATCAGCTCACGGGCCCCGTCAGGCATCGTATAGACCAGACCTTCAATGGTGTGCCAGGAGCCCACCAGGACACCCACCGGCATGTCACGTCCTCGTCCCTTCGCCGACAGCAGTGCGGCCACTGCGGCGCGGTCGAAGGCGTCAGCGCCGATGCCGTAGACAGTGTCCGTCGGCATGACAACCAGTCGACCACCCTTGAGCGCCGCGACCGCCGAAGCGATCCCACGCGCACGCTGGTCTGGGTCAGCACAATCGAACACCTCATTCATGCGTACCACTTCTCCTCATCCCTACGCTCTGCATCGTCGCGACGCAATTCATGCGCTCCAGCTTTCCCGCCTGCGGGCCGTCACAAACCTTGGCCGACCGGCTAGATCTCTGTGGGTCAAGACATCGTCGAAAAGATCTGTTCGGTAGACCAAGTCAAGCGTTGGCACCGACGTGCTGTCGTCATGCTCGACGGCGAATAAACCACCAGGGCGCAGCCAACGCCCGGCTAGACCGACAATGTCAGCCGTCAGCGCCATTCCGTCCGGACCGCCAAATACCGCGTGACGCGGATCATATTGGGTCACTTCAGGTTCCAGAATGGATTGCACTACTGGATCGTCAGGAACGTAGGGTGGGTTGGCCACAAAGAGATCGACGCATCCATCAAGTTCAGGCAACAGAGCCGGGGTGGTGACATCGGCACGCACGCATTCTACTGCGGTGCCTTCAGCATTGCGGCGTGCGTAGTCCAGGGCCGAATCGGAATCGTCGATGCCAATCACTCGTGCCGCAGGCCGATGGTGAGCCAGCGCGACCGCTAAAGCGCCGGATCCAGTACACGCATCCACAATCACTGGCCGCTCCGGCAGCCGCTGTGCCATCACCCACGCCAATATGGCCTCGGTCTCTGGGCGCGGTATGAATACATCCGGGCCGACATGCAGCACTACTGGCCCGAACGACACCGTACCGATGAGATGCTGCAACGGCACCCGCCGCGACCGCGCGGCAACGGCGTCGCTGTAACGCCTGAAAAACTCCTCCCCGGGCGTGTCAAGTAAGGCCAGCCGACCGCGGTCGGTGCCAGCCAGGTGAGCGGCCAGCTGCTCGGCATCGCAACGCGCAGAACCGATCCCCGCTTCCTCGAGCTGCGTCACAGCAGAATCAATCGCACGCCGCAGCCGAATCATCATACCTGTTGCAACCTTGACTGCTTATCAGCAGCACTTAACGCGTCAAAAAGCGCATCCAGGTCACCGTCTAGGACCTGATCGAGATTGTGTGCCTTGTAACCGATTCGGTGATCCGTGATCCGGTTCTCCGGGAAGTTGTAGGTGCGAATGCGTTCACTACGGTCCACCGTGCGAATCTGGCTGGCCCGATCCGCCGACGCGTTGGCTAGTGCTTGCTCCTCGGCCATTGCCTGCAGGCGGGCGGCCAACACCTGCAACGCACGTGTCTTGTTCTGCAGCTGCGACCGTTCGTTTTGACAGGTGACAACAACCCCGGTAGGTAGATGAGTGATCCGCACCGCGGAATCGGTTGTATTAACGCCTTGGCCGCCTTTGCCTGAAGACCGGTAGACATCGATGCGCAGATCCGACTCGTCGATGTGCACTTCACCTATTTCCTCGGGTTCCGGATAGACCAGCACGCCCGCTGCCGAAGTATGCACACGGCCTTGGGATTCCGTTACCGGTACCCGTTGCACCCGGTGCACCCCGCCTTCGAACTTCATTCGCGACCACACCCCGTCGACAGCGTCACCATCACTGGCACCCTTATGAGAAATCGCTAACGTCGCGTCCTTATAGCCGCCCAGATCCGAGGTGGTTTCGTCCAGCACCGTCACCGTCCAACCGTGCCGTTCGGCGTAGCGGATGTACATCCTCGCAAGGTCAGCAGCGAACAAGGCCGACTCTTCACCACCCTCGCCGGATTTCACTTCAAGCACTATGTCGTCGGGGCCATGCGGGTCATGTGGCGCCAGCATGTCAGTGAGTTGGGTAGTTAGTTCGGCTATCCGTGATTCCAGTTCGGCGATCTCGTCAGCGAACGACTCATCGCCGGCGGCGAGTTCACGTGCGGTCTGCAAATCGTCGCGCGCCGATATCAGCTTGCGGTGCGTGGCCACGATCGGGGCCAATCGGGCGAACCGACGTCCGGCTTTGCGCGCCTCGGCGGGATTGCTGTGCAGTTCCGGGTCTGCCAATGCAAGCTCAAGTTCAGCGTGTTCGATAAGCAACACGTCGATCGATTGCACCGGCTGCGCCATATCAACTCCTACCGCAAACTGCTACCACCAAACACGAAACGACACCCGGCCTGTGCAGGTTCACGCACAGTTCGGACGGCAGTGAGCCAGCTATTTATTGTTCTGCTCCGGGTACGCAGCCACCTGGTCCACCCCAACCTTGCGTTTGCCATAGCGCTTTTCGAAGCGGGCAACCCGGCCGCCGCTGTCCAAAATCTTCTGCTTGCCCGTGTAGAACGGGTGGCACTGCGAGCAAACCTCGACCACAATGCGGCCTCCCGGCTTGGTGCTGCGTGTTTGGAAGGTGTTGCCGCATCCGCAGACCACGGTGGTCTCCGCGTAGGCGGGATGAATATTAGCTTTCATAGTATCCCTATTTGGTCGTCTACCGCCCTGGTCCCCGTGTCGATCCGGCAGCCAGGCAGGAACTCCGAAAACCGGAGGTGGTTCGGTAGTGGTCGACCGCCAATTATGCCAGGTCAACCGCCACCACCCCAAACACCCAGATGCGCCCGTGCATTCCCGACCAATTGGCCAAGATGACCCGGCTGTACCAACCCTACGACAATCGCGACTTCACCAAGTAGCCGCCAAGGAGACGCCCGTCAGGTCGTGTCGCGTACGTAGTGGCTGTGTCGCGCCATTGCTCGCCGTACTTCACCAGCGGCTTAGGCCGCTAATCATCGTCCATGGAACCTGGCGTAGTCTTGGATACCTGCACCAGGAACTCGTAATTTGTCTTGGTCTTGCGTAACTGCGACATCAACAAGTCGATGGCCTGGTGGGAATCCAGACCCGACAACACACGGCGCAGCTTGTGCACGATGCCGAACTCGTCAGGCGACAGCAACAACTCGTCTTTGCGAGTACCGGAGGGGTTGACGTCCACAGCGGGGAAAACCCGTCGCTCAGCAATCTTGCGGTCCAGCTTCAGTTCAGCGTTACCGGTACCTTTGAACTCCTCAAAGATAACCATGTCTCCGGTGGACCCGGTCTCGACCATCGCGGTGGCAATGATGGTCAGCGACCCACCTTCCTCGATGTTGCGAGCGGCGCCGAGGAATCGCTTAGGCGGGTAAAGCGCGGTGGAATCGACACCACCGGAGAGGATGCGACCCGAGGCCGGCGACGCGTTGTTATAGGCGCGCCCCAGGCGAGTGATCGAGTCGAGCAAGACGACGACGTCTTTGCCCTGCTCGACGAGCCGCTTGGCGCGTTCAATAGCCAGCTCGGCGACCGAAGTGTGATCCGACGGCGGCCGATCGAATGTCGAAGCGATGACCTCGCCCTTGACTGAACGCTGCATGTCGGTGACCTCTTCAGGTCGCTCGTCGACCAGCACGACCATCAGATGACATTCCAGATTGTTCCTGGTGATCGCGTTAGCGATGTCCTGCAGGATCGTGGTCTTACCAGCCTTGGGCGGCGACACGATCAACGCGCGTTGGCCCTTGCCGATCGGCATGATCAAGTCTATAACTCTGGTGGTCAACCGATCGGGCGTGGTTTCCAGACGAAGCCGCTGATTGGGGTACAACGGTGTCAGTTTGCCGAACTCGGGCCGCTTCTTAGCATCTTCAACCGATCCACCGTTAATACTGTCCAGACGCACCAGCGGGTTGAACTTCTGGCGCTGGTGGCCCTGCTCACCTTCTCGGGGCACCCGAACAGCTCCGGTCACTGCGTCACCCCGACGCAAGCCGTTCTTGCGCACCATACTCATAGACACATAGACATCGTGCGGACCAGCCAGATAACCAGAGGTACGAACGAACGCGTAATTGTCGAGAACATCAAGGATACCGGCGACCGGCTGGACGACGTCGTCCTGACGCAATTCGGCCTCGGCACCGTCACCGGACCGCTCACCGCGCCGCCTGCGATCGCGATCACGAAACCGGCGTCCGCGCCTGCCCTGGCGGCCCTCGCCGTCGTCGTCACCGCGCGGCTGCAAACTCGAACTCTGCTGTTCAACACCCTGATCGTTACCCACATCTGGTCCGCGCTCTTCGGTCTTGGTGTCCGATTGGCCCCCTTGGAGGGTGCGAGTGTCATCATCAGCAGTGCCCTGACAATCCGACTCCGTGGCCTCTGCTGTGCTAGTGCCGGCCGTGACATCCGCTTCACGAGAAGCGCCGCGTCGTTCCCGGCGGGACACCTCGACTATCGCATAGTTCTGTTCCTCTTGGGCAGCCAGTGCTTCGGTGCTGATGGCTGTTGCAGATCCACCGTGGTCTCGCGATGGGCCATCGTTGACCGACGTGCCGTTGGCTTGCCCCCTGCATTCCTCAATTGCGGCGATTAGTTCGCTCTTACGCATGCCCGACGTGCCCTTAACACCGGCTTGATTAGCCAGCGCCCGCAGTTCAGGCAGCACCATCGTGGACAGCGATCCCAGTGACACGGTGGCCGCAGTGGCTTTGACATCGGGAGTGTCTGTAGTCACGGCGTTCGTCAGCTCTGTGTCATCAGTGTTTTCGCCAACCGTGATAAGGTCCGTTTCAGTCACGGATTTCCTTTCTTCCCTCGCTGATCACGTCATGCGAGGAGTCGTTGCATTCAGCCAAAGTGCTGAGCGCGCCCAATCATCGACTCTAATTAACGGTGATCGCCAAGATCGGCGGCCGAAACGGCGAACCTCGTCCACGAAAAGAATTTGATGTTGTCCTAGCGTCAACACAGTATGAATGCACATGCAGATGCTGCAATTGCTGGACAGGTTCAAGGATAGCCCGCTTCCTTGCCGGAAGCAAGCAAACCCGCCGGCAACGGTGTGAATTAACCGGGAACTGTGACCTCTGGCCGCCAGCACACTTCATCCCCGGCGGTCATCTTGATGATGATAAATCCGTTTGCGGCGCCGTACTCTGCCGCTTCCCGGGGCAACTCCGACTGTGTGCTCAAGGCAATTAGGGATGGACCCGCTCCAGAAAGCGTCGCTGCCACGTTATGACGCCGCAACAGTCGCAAATATTCCGCCGAAGCCGACATCGCCGAGGCGCGGTGCGGCTGGTGAAGCACGTCTTCTGTCGCGGCCATCAGAAGATCAGGCCGTTCAGTAAGTGCTACCACCAACAACGCGGCACGACTCACATTGAATCTCGCGTCGTCGTGGCTAACCCGGGCAGGCAACAGCACCCGACTCTCCGCGGTTGAAGAACGTTCCTCGGGAATAGCGGCGAAGAGATGGATATCGGGATGAAGCCGCAGCGGTACCGCGCAGTAGTCAGGCTGATCATAACTGCGGTCAACCCACGAAACCACCGCACCGCCCAACACCGCAGCCGCCGCGTTGTCGGGATGACCCTCGAACTCCGACGCAAGCTGGATTAGCTGAGCGTTGCTTAGCGGTGTCGAATCAATCTGGGCAACAAAGCCGTTCACCACTGCTAGGCCACCGACCACAGCCGCCGCGGAGGAGCCGAGACCACGGGAGTGGGGGATAGCGTTGCGGCAGCGCACTACCAGGCCAGCCGCACTCACCCCAACAGCCTGCAGGCCGCGTCGGACGGCACGCACTACCAGATGTTCAGGGCCCATCGGCACCTGGTCGGCTCCCTCGCCATCGACGACAACAACCAAGCCGGAATCTGTTGTCTCGACCACAATCTCGTCACAAAGACTCAATGCCAGACCGATGCTATCGAAACCCGGACCGAGGTTAGCGCTAGACGCCGCCACCACGGCGCTGGCCACCAGACCAGCAGGCAGCATCCAGGTCACCAACAGCCTTTCACTGAGCCCAACGAGTGGCGCCCCACCGCACCCAACTGCGTCGCACTTGCGATCACCACTAGACCAGCCCTAACTGCTCGACAACAGCGACCGCATCGACAGGCACTGGGGAGACGCTCGGCATATCCTTCAACGCCGTGTCGGGATCCTTCAGACCGTTGCCGGTTATCGTACACACCACCGTTGACCCACGAGCCACCCAGCCACCATCGATGGCCTTGAGGAGGCCGGCGATGCTGGCCGCCGATGCGGGTTCGACGAAGACGCCTTCAGCACGTGCCACCAGATGGTATGCAGCCAGAATCTCCTCATCCGTCGCGGCCAGGAATCGTCCCTTGGATTGCTGCTGGGCTTCGACAGCCGACGTCCATGACGCCGGCGAGCCAATGCGGATCGCAGTAGCGATGGTTTCGGGATGGCTCACAGGCTCGCCGAGTACCAGGGGAGCCGCGCCCGCGGCCTGAGTACCCAACATCCTAGGCAGTCTGTCGATCAGACCATCAGCGTGATATTCGGTGTATCCTTTCCAGTACGCAGTGATGTTCCCAGCGTTGCCGACCGGAAGGGCATGCACGTGTGGTGCGGTGCCTAGCGCGTCAACGATCTCGAACACCGCTGTCTTTTGACCTTCGATTCGCACCGGGTTAACCGAGTTGACCAACGAGATCATCGGGAAATCAGCAGCCATTTTACGAGCCAGTTCCAGGCAATCGTCGAAGTTGCCGTCGATCTGAATGATCTTGGCTCCATGCATGACCGCCTGTGCGAGCTTGCCCATCGCAATTTTACCCTGCGGAATTAGCACCGCACAGGTAATACCGGCGCGGGCAGCGTATGCCGCCGCCGACGCCGAGGTGTTTCCCGTCGACGCGCATAACACGGCACGTTGCCCGCGGGCCAGTGCATCGGTCACCGCCATCGTCATGCCCCTGTCTTTGAAGGAGCCGGTGGGGTTGAGGCCCTCTACCTTGAGGTGAATCGTGCAGCCAGTCTGTTCGGAGAGTCTGGGCGCAGCAATGAGCGGCGTGCCACCTTCTAGCAAGGTAACCGGGGTCCAATCGTCGCCCACTGGTAGTCGGTCTCGGTACGCTGCGATCACACCCGGCCAAGGCTGGTGGGTGGTCGTCTGCTGGCCGCTCACAGGCTGATTCCTTCCAGTCGCAACACACTTGTGACACCCTGCACGACGTCTAAGTCAGCCAACGCATCGACGGTTTCGGAGAGCGCGGCGTCGGTGGCGCCATGAGTGACCACTACAATACGGGCTCCCACCCGTCGTCCGCCGTCATCCACCACACCTTCTTGACGAACTTCGGCGATGCTCACTTCGCGCTTGGCGAATTCTGCTGCTACCCCTGATAATACACCAGGCTTGTCGGCTACATTCATGCTCACGTAATATCGAGTAGAAATGAAACCTATTGTTTCCATAGGCAATTGAGCATACTTGGATTCTTTTGGACCGCGACTGCCGAGCACTCGGTTGCGCGCCGCCATTACCAAGTCACCAGTCACCGCCGACGCGGTAGGAGCACCACCGGCGCCCTGGCCGTAGAACATCAGCCGCCCGGCGGCCTCAGCCTCCACCACCACGGCGTTGAACGCTCCGCTGACCGTGGCAAGCGGATGTGACATGGGGACCAATGCAGGATAAACGCGGGCCGAAACTCGTTGCTGGCCATCGGCGGCGGTAATGCGCTCGCAAATGAACAGCAGCTTAATGGTGCAACCTAACGCCCGCGCCGACACGAAGTCGGCCGGAGTGATCTTGGTGATGCCCTCGCGATAGACATCATCGGCGGTTACCCGAGTGTGGAAAGCGATCGATGCCAGGATCGCGGCCTTAGCCGCAGCGTCATGGCCTTCGACGTCCGCGGTGGGATCGGCTTCGGCGTAGCCGAGCGCTCTCGCACCGGCCAGCGCGCTGTCGTAGTCGGCACCGGTGCTGTCCATCGCAGACAAGATGTAGTTGGTGGTACCGTTCACAATACCAGCCACCCGCAGCACGGTGTCACCGGCCAGTGACTGGGTTAATGGGCGGATTACCGGGATGGCACCTGCTACTGCAGCTTCAAAATACAAGTCGACATGCGCACTTTCGGCAGCCTGCGCCAATTCACCAGTGGAGGCGGCAAGCAACGCCTTGTTCGCCGTGACGACAGACTTGCCATGTTCGAGCGCTGACAAGATCGCCTTGCGAGACAGCTCAACTGGTCCCATCACTTCAACGACAATGTCGACGTCCGCACGGGAGACGAGTTCTTCAATGTTGTCGGTCAACAAATCGACCGGAACACCCCGGTCGACGGCGACACGACGCACCCCGATGCCACGCAGCATCAATGGAGCGCCGATACGAGCCGCGAGGTCGTCAGCGCTGCCCTCGATAATGCGAACAACTTCGCTGCCGACATTGCCCAACCCGAGTACCGCTACACCGACCGTCCTTTCATCACTGAACACAGGTCACCTCACTTCCAGACTCAGCAGATCGTCAACCGTCTCCCGGCGCAGGATCAGACGAGCTTGCCCCGCGCACACCGCAACCACAGCGGGGCGGCCGAGCATGTTGTAACGACTTGACAACGAATAGCAGTAGGCCCCGGTTGCGGCCACCCCAACCAGGTCGCCGGGTTTCAAGTCGTCAGGAACCCAGGTGTCACGTACAACGATATCGCCACTTTCGCAATGCTTTCCGACGATGCTGGCAGGTGCCGCTGGCGCATCGCTAGTTCTCGAGACAAGTCGGACGTCATATTGCGCGTCGTAAAGCGCTGTGCGGATGTTGTCGCTCATCCCCCCATCGATGCTGACGTAGCGCCGGTGCGCGGTAGCACTCACGTCGACGTCCTTAATAGTGCCGACCTCATACAACGTGATGGTGCCCGGTCCGGCGATGGCGCGTCCGGGTTCGACCATCAACTTAGGCACCGGCAGCCCCACGGCGGCTGACTCGTTGCTCACGATAGCGCCCAGCTTGGCCGCCAGCTCGAATATCGGCGGTGGGTCGTCATCCGGCAAGTACGAGATCCCCAGGCCACCACCGAGGTCGACGATCGATAGCTGGGCTGTCTTCTCCGGATCAAACTCGCCGACAATATCGCACAGTAGGCCGATGACACGGTGTGCAGCAAGTTCGAAGCCGGCGACATCGAAGATCTGCGAACCGATGTGGCTGTGCAGCCCAACCAGTCGCAGATTATCGGTTGCGAATACCCGGCGGACCGCAGCCATCGCCGCACCGCTGGCAACCGACAGCCCGAATTTTTGATCTTCATGTGCAGTGGCGATGAACTCATGAGTGTGCGCCTCTACACCGACAGTCAGGCGCACCAAGACATCTTGGACGATGCCCGCTTCGCCCGCGATGGCATCGAGGCGCTCGATTTCGGTCGTCGAGTCTAAAACGATATAGCCCACTCCGGCTTTGACTGCATCTTTCAACTCTGCTACCGATTTGTTGTTACCGTGCAAGCTAATACGCTCTGGTGGAAAAGAAGCATGCAGCGCAACGGCCAACTCACCGCCGCTGCACACGTCGAGAGAAAGACCTTCTTCGTCGATCCACCGAGCTATCTCGGTACACAAGAAGGCCTTGGCGGCATAGTGCACATTTTCCCCACCGCCGAATGCAGCCGCTATCTCCCGGCAACGGAAACGGAAGTCGTCTTCGTCGATGACAAACAACGGAGTCCCATACTCCCCGGCAAGGTCGGTCAGTTTATTTCCCGCAATGCAAGCAACTCCGGTTTCATCTCGAGTAATGTTACGCGGCCAGACATTTGACGCTAATCGCAACAGGTCATCTGAGGGTTGCACACGCTGTGGAGTCGCGGTGTGACGGGTTTTTTCAGCGTGCCGAGGACCGGCGGTATGTACGTTCACATCCGCTCCGGAGCACTGACTCCGAGGATCGCCAGCCCGTTGGCAATAACCTGACGATTGGCCTGGCACAGGGCCAAACGCGCGGTGTGCAGGTCGGTAGGCTTCTCGTCGCCTTGGGGCAATACCCGGCAGGAGTCATAGAACCGGTGGTAATCTCCGGCGAGGTCTTCCAAATAACGGCATACACGGTGTGGTTCACGCAGTGCAGCAGCGGTTTTGAGCACCTGGGGGAATTCACCGACGGTACGTAATAGTGCACCTTCCTTGTCGTGACTGAGCAGCTCGAGGTGTCCGGTGTCGGGAATCAGTCCGAATTCGGCAGCGTTACGAGCCAATGCCGATAGGCGGGCATGCGCGTATTGCACATAATAAACAGGGTTTTCATTCGAGGACGAGGACCACAGTGCCAAGTCAATGTCAATCGGAGTGTCCACCGACGAGCGGATCAGGCTGTAGCGCGCGGCGTCGACACCAATCGCCTCGACCAGGTCGTCGAGCGTAATCACGTTGCCTGAGCGCTTACTCATCCGGACCAGCTGTCCATCGCAAACCAGGTTCACCATCTGTCCGATGAGCACCTCGACGATGGCCGGGTCATCGCCGAATGCGGCGGCCGCAGCCTTGAGCCGGGCGATATATCCGTGGTGGTCGGCACCAAGCATGTAGATGCACAAGTCGAAACCGCGTTGCCGCTTGTCCAGGTAGTAGGCAAGATCACCGGCGATATAGGCCGGCTTGCCGTCGCTCTTGATCACGACACGGTCCTTGTCGTCACCAAAAGCGCTGGTGCGCAACCAGAGTGCACCATCCTTTTCGTAAACATTACCGGTATCGCGCAGTCTGGCGATGGCCTCATCGACCCGGCCGCTGGCATGCATCGAGTCTTCGTGGGTGTAGACATCGAAATCGGTGCCGAACTCGTGCAACGACTTTTTGATGTGGGTGAACATCAAGTCGACGCCGATTTCGCGGACGGTCTCGTGCATCTCGGATTCGGGCAGGCTCAGCGCGTAGGGTGCCTGCTGCATCACCTGCGCGGCGATGTCGGTTACGTAGGTGCCAGCGTAGCCGTCGGCCGGAGTGAGCTCGCCTTTGGCCGCGGCGATCAAAGAGTTGGTGAACCGGTCGATCTGGGCGCCGTGGTCGTTGAAATAGTATTCGCGCACCACAGCGGCACCCTGCGTCGACAACAACCGACCCAGTGCGTCCCCGACAGCTGCCCACCGAGTGCCGCCGATGTGGATCGGTCCGGTCGGGTTGGCCGAGACGAATTCTAGGTTGATCTGGTAACCAGCCAGGTCATCGGAGTGGCCGAAGTTTTTATCGGCGTTGATGACGGTGTTGACAATCATGGCCTGCGCCGACGCGTCAAGACGCATGTTGATGAAACCCGGTCCCGCCACCTCTACGTCCGCGATGCCGCCGGCCTGCGCCAGCACCTCGGCAAGCCATCCGGCTAGTTCAAGCGGGTTTGCACCGACTTTTTTGCCCAGCTGCATGGCCAGGTTGCTGGAGTAATCTCCGTGCTCAGGATTTCGCGGCCGCTCCACGGTGACCGTCTGCGGCAACGCAGCGGCATCGAGCCCGCGCTCAGCCAGCACCACAATAGCGGTTGTTTTGAGCAGCTCAGCCAGATCGGCAGGGGTCACGAATGTCCATCCTATGGGCTGTGGCCATAACGCCCGAATCCGTCGCAGTAGCAGCCAGCCTCGCAATAGTTCAGACGGCGTAGCCGTCAGAAGTGGGGACATTTTACCGCTTGCGGGGACGAACTGGATAATATCGCCCAGCCATCCCGATGCGCTAATCTGCTGGAGCCCACTGGTGCAACATGTTATTTGTACGCCCCCGTAGCTCAGGGGATAGAGCATCTGCCTCCGGAGCAGAAGGTCGCAGGTTCGAATCCTGCCGGGGGCACCAGCTTTACTGCAGTTCAAAGGCGATTTTTCTGCCAAACTGGCGCGGCCCATCCCCCAGGCATGCCTTTCGGTGCTTCCTTCCATTGATATTAGCAAACACCACTGGAAGGAAGCACCGATGCCAACCTCCCCCGAGATCACATTCCATGGAGGTGGAGACGTTCCAGACAGACCGCACCAAGGCGGTGGTTAGTGGTGGTTAGTAAGCTGGTTTTAGCCGACGGTGAAGTTCGTTCGAAGTCGAGGTGAACCTTGGCTCAGTCGCGGGGACTGCCTCCTCCCGCGCTACGTTACGCCGCAGAAGTAATGACCCAGGCAACGGATAGCTTGTACAGCACCAAGTAGGTACGGTTCTTATGGCCGCGAGCATTATTCGTCCTAACATGCTAGCACTTCATGAGTTTGCAGCCCCGAAAGGACGGCTACATCGTCCATGTAGTCGCTGAGATCCAGTTGTTGGCTGCTACGGGCACAGTTCCCCGGCACGTCGGCCCGGACAGCGGCGTGCTGTTCACTGCCCACATCGATGTAACCACGAAAGCTGATTCAATAGACAACGGGTCTGAGACCAGCGATTGGCGCAGGTGTAGGATTTCATTGTCCGCCGAACTAACCCGCAACACGAGCAGGCAATCAGCGACGCGAAGGACCGCTACTAGGCAGTGGTACGCAAAACGACGCACAGCGGATGGGCATGGTTTACAGCAATTACGCTGGCCACCCTCAGGTAGGTACTGGTGCACGCCAACCTGGTCACGCTCGATCCAAGCGTGGTCAGATGGACACGGGTGCTATTCGGCGAGTTGGCAAAGGTATATGATGACGAGCCGCGACTATCAACGGCGCACCACCGCCATTGGTGGACGTGACTTTGCAGCCGCTGCACCGGCCCAAGGAATACCTCGACCATTGGGCCGACAACCGATAAAACCGCATGAACTGGACGAGCGAAACGTAAATAGAGCGGCAAACAGGCACGGCCGTCAACAGGCGCTACTGGCGGCCGTGTCTGTTTTGCGGCCTGATCAATCAGGATCGCAGACCCTTCTGCACTTGAACTAGGCATACCCAGCCACGAAAAAAGACACCGTGAACTCTCCCATGCCGCTATCCACCACCGGCGGGTGGGGTACCCCGATTCTGGCGGGGCGCAGAGTCTACGCTATTGGAGCGGCCGGACATGGACCGAATAAATTGCCGCAGCCGACCACTGTCGTCAAAGGGCTGAGCCATGCGCTGCATGCCAGCCTGACGCTGTTCACGTTCCCGTTGTTCGGAGGGAGGGACGTAGGTGATCATCGCACTGGACCAGTAAGAAACACGTCCACTGCATCTAAATGGATTACGCGGACTCTCCTGTTTGACCTCCATGTTGAGGGGCAATGCAAGGACCGCCTCGCTGCGCGTCATAGAAAAGACGCACCATTCCGGAGTCCTACCTAACCTGCTGGCGCTGGCTTCGCCTGCGCCAGCAGGTTAGGGTGTGCTAGTCGGGCCCCCTCGGCTTCCTGTTGCACAGTTCGTTATATCGCCGCTAGTTGACGCAGCCCATCAGCGATCTTCAACCAATCGATTTCACCCACTGCAGCCAACAGCACTAACACCTCGGCGAATCCACGTCGTAGAATATCAACCAGATCGATTCCCGTTGAAACGTAAAAACGCCAATACCATCGCCCACGCGGTCCGCTTGCTGCAATCCAAAAAGACGTGGCACACCCCAGGGAATGCAGTAAAGCGGCAGCTTTGTCCCCACAGCTTCGGGTCAGTATCGGCGCCTAACAAGCTGACCTGCGGCCGGGCAACAGCAGATTGTGGCATGCCCTAATCGGCCATGATTAGCGGAAAACCACCAGGCGATGCCACCCACCGACTACGATATCGTCCTGTTCCAGGTAGATTTGCCATGCAAACCGGCGGTTCCGCTCGGATGATCGAGCTGTGTGATGTATTCCAACGTTTTTCGGCCAACCCGGTCAGCACGATCACTAGCAACTGACAACATCGCGTCGCAGATTAACGACTTCAGCCCCTGCCCATTGATGCCAGGGGCAGCACACACGACCCAAGCTCGGCACCGGTAAATTGGATACTCAATTCTACACAGTAGATCACGCCTCCGAGAGTCGGCTAACGTTAGGTATCACGACGGTGCCAAGCATGCGGCAGGTACGCAATCTTGCGCGCAAGATCTGCCAAAGCAAACCTTTGAACTAGTCACCGTGAGCATAAACGTCCTCGTACTGGCGTTCCACCCAGAAGACGTGAAATACGTCATTGATGCAGACCCGACCATTGGAAGCTTCCAGTTGTACCGAAACGCCAAGAATTTATCTTGGTTGGCTAACTTCAGCGATATCAGGGGTTCTGATTCGGTACGCCAATATCCGTTCGGCACCGGAAACGTAGCGACCTGACTGGTGGATTCTGTATCCACTGCATCTGCGCGCGTTTATACAACGTGAGAGCCAACTGCTCTTGACCTGTCTTTGACCCCGATGACCCTTACTTCGTAATTGTTTTACAAGTAATGCAAACAAAAACACATGATATGTCCTGGTTATAGTAACTTGACTCCTAAAGCTTTTGGATGATTTCGTCATTGGCCTGCTGGCCACCGCGCCTCTTGGTCTCTTTTCGCCCCAAGGCACTCTCCTGATCGGCGTTATGCTGTCCGACTGGCTCAACCAGTACAACAGCCGCCTCCGACGCCCACACAGCTACACTTCGCCAGGTTCACCGGTTATAAAGCGTCACGCTCCGACAACATATCGCAGGTTTTCGGACCGGCAGAACCTCACCAGTTCCCGCCGTTACTATAACGTTCCGCACCCCGTAGGCCGGGAAGTTCTTCAACGCCTAAACATTCCAGGTCTTCAGCGCCTTCCAAGGCCTTTACCCTGATTTCGAGGGGCTCATCACTCCCTGCACCCCACCCGCAACGGGCAAAACCTCGAACCTAACGATGCCGCAGGCTTTGCGTCATGCTACTGACCACTCAGTCCCCCTAGTAAAAGGCTTTCGACACGGGGCTTCGACCCGGTCCTTTTCCAGACCAAGTCACCAGTCTGCTACCAGGCCTCCTGACGACTACCCGGACCGGACTTACACCGGCAAGCGATGACACGCTTATAACCAAAGAGCACCTACGCTAAGGCCACCGCCGATCTGCTGGTGGTCGCGCAAAAAAGCAAAACTAAATTCTCGGGCCGCTTTTCGTTTGGGGTCCTTAGGGGCGCCGGTGGGTTGGTAGTCTTTTTGTGGGGATCGAGGGTTAGCTCACGGGCCAATTCTCCTGGTGACGGTGTGGATGATCCGGACGTATTTAAGTCCTGGACAAGGATCAACACACGAGTGCCAGTGTAGGCTCGATCGACACCGATACAGTGCAGTTGTCCGAACACACGCAGGTTTTGCCAGTAAACACAACACCCGAAGCAAGGCCGACCAGTACGCCAAGCCACCCCGAACACCGTCGCGACGGCTGCTCAGCAATCCTGCCGTGGCCAGCTCGACGACGCACTGACATAGGCCGAGTCCACTAACCTGGCGCGGGATGACAGAACTGGTAATAAACGGCACTCTGAAAGATATTAGCAGTTTAATCGCCTAAGTTATGATAGGCATCGGTCCATATCATCAGTTCGCTCAGGCACTATAGTGGGGTATGAAGCACTTGTCTGCGGTATGCTGGCTAAAGCTGGTATATCCAGTGCTCCGGCCTACATGCCGCCCAGCGCCAGTTCAATCAGTACCAGTCCGCCATCCCTGCCGAGATTGCCAACCTCGATGTCAACCTGCTATCTGATATACCAGCTGACGCCGAAGACGCCGGCAAAGAGATCGCATGGTTCGATACCGAACTCTGTGGCGAGATCGCCCCAGTCTCCTCCGTGCTGCCACGAACAGAATCAGCAGCCGACTCTACAATCGAGAACTTGGCGGCATCATAAGCGCCAGATCTCCAAAACTGAAACATTGGAAAATATTAAGCACTGCCATATTCCACTGATCGTCGCAAACACCAAGGCAACGCAGTCAGCCATCGACCTGGCCGACCAGAGCAGCGACGAGGCCGTCTGGCCACGCATGACACACTGATGCACGAGACTGAACCGAGTATCGCCGACCAATGGTGAACCGAGCAAGTGTGGATCGGCTGTGGAAATTTCGGTCCACTAAACGCTAATTTCATTGCTCTGCAACATGTCCTGGTCATCTAAGCCATTGATTATCTACTCTGATTTGCCAAAAGCAATGACATAAAAGTCCTTTCACAAATCCCAATTGCTCATGCACAATTCGAAACCATCTACCCTGTCCTCGACGGCAACGGGAGCACCAGCAGGTCGTTGGTCCATTCGATGTTGCGCAACAGGCAATTAACGCGTTAGGTCACAGTCTCCGTCTCAGCGGGCCTGCTATCGGACACCAATTCGTATTTTCAGGAACTAACTACTTATCGCGAGAGTGATCCCGCACCGATAGTCGGAAAATGTCGGAGATATCGTCCCTGGCCGTCGTCAATGGTCGACACCTAATGAATGGTTTGCAAATGATCAAGAGAAGTGGGGATCGAAAGTCACTGCACGCCGCAACCCTGCTGTACGCCATGTGGCGAATTCCTAATCAAATGCCCAGTAGTCAAAGCACAACTGGTCAACGATCAACTAAACATCGCGATCAGCAACCATCTACCGATCCTTGGAACCGCTTGTCAAGGCCAAGATCATCGTCAAATTTACCGACAAGGCCCGTAACCGATCCTAGCTCACATTCGAAGTGCTCGACGCGCTAGACGCTTTCGCAGAGAGTTTCAGTCATCCAGCGCTGCTCACGTGAAATTGACGGTTGTCTGTCTTTCTGTTTTTAGCGATAAATAGATACTCGTCGACCTGGTATCGCGAACAGTAACCATCCGCCGCTGACCGCCGACAGTGATCACCACCCGCCACCGGGGCATCACACACGCCCTCCGTTTGGTCGCTGTCCTGTCAATGTCTTACGGGCCGGGTCACTCAGGCGACGTGGCCGAACCATCGGGCCAGGGCATGGCGACCGTTACCTCCTATAGTCTTGACGCTAGTACCGCAAGGTAGACGTCGCGCTGGCATCTTCGCCGCCAGTGCCTCCTGCAGAAGTGAGGCCGACACCTGTGCCCCGGTGCCGACGCTGGAGCCAGTTTGAGTTACCAACGGGACCATGGAGGTGGCCTCGGCAGCAGTGGTGGGACGAGAGGCATCAGCTGGTTTTCCTAGTGGAACAGGAAGGCGCCGTTGATACGGTGAGGTATCGCCGGAGTCACAACCTTGGCAGTACATCGGTCGGCACTGACGGTCTCGGTGGCTCGGAGCTCAGCCAGGAAACCCAGGCCCTAACGGAGCCGTCTGCGCGAACAGCTGACACGGTGAGCTATCGGTTGGCGAGGAATCCATTTTCCTTCCGAGGACGATCATGACCACTCGTTCTGCAAAGTGCAAGCAGTCTGAAAACTGCAGCGATTGAACAGATTTAGCTTTCAACCCAAGTTCTAAGCGTTTACCCTGTTCGTATTTATCGTTGCCGAGTGAAACCGAAGTGACGATGCACGCTTTGTGGATTTGTTCGCCAGAACCACCTCTTTCCGTGCGGCAGCGGGGTCATCACCACATCTAGGCGCACTCCATGGAGTGCAAGCGCTTCGGGTGATAAAGCCGAAACCTGCTGATAAGGTAGCACTTTGACCGGAACCAGCGATATGCAGACGGGTTACCGCCCACGGTGTCACCGAGCCACGTCAAAGTACTTCGGGGTAGATCCGAGAAATATGGTCGCTGCGCGGGACGCTCCTGCCAGGATTTCCGTACAAATCCGAGGTTGCTATATATCGAATTGTACTTCTGTACAAATTAATTCCTACTGAGAGTGCTTAGCCAAGCGTGTCAAGTGCGACAGCCAGCTGGTTGTTCTGGTACCAGAAAACCCTCTTCGGTGCTTACCTTGTTGCACAAGACCCGGTCAGTACAACACAGTCCATATCGCTGACTATAAGTTGATATCTGCTGCGGCGACGTTGGCTGTCGGCGGGATTGCATCCAATCGCCATTGTGTCGGCACCGAGTTTGACAGTTTGTGACTAGACAAGCCAGGCTGCGCGGATTGTCACGATCAAGCCACAAGATGAATCCTTTACTTGCCTAGATATTTCGCATTGTTAATGCAGAGCGAAGATGAACCCGTTGTCTGCACGTCAACCTAACAACTGTATGTCCATACATGACGGGAGATCCGTATTTTCGGTCAGGTCCTACCTGTGTTATGCTGAGAATTCTGCGACCGCCAACACCAATTTCCACCTGAGGCGGACACGCTAGAACGTAAGTTTCCGAACAACCGGGTGCTTGGCCTTGATCGCCTGCTGTGTATTGATCGCGACGTCCCTCGTGTGGTGAATTGCGTAATGCAGCGATGGCGACGAGCACCGCACCCACACCAAGCACCGACGCCGACGCGTTGATCGTCGCTGTAGACAATGTGCGTCGCATCACCAACTTCGACGGCCCCAGGCCCGACACATCCGCAAACGTGCATCAACTATCTCAAGAAAACATCAATGCTCCTGGACCGTGCCGAGCGACGGTCAACAACAATCTAGTATTCGACAACGGCTGAGAACAATTTCGTAGTATGGCACATAGCTGGAACACCGACAACCGGTTACCGGGGAAACGACTCTCTTTGAAGAAAGCAGTCAGGCCGTGAGTATACCCCCCCCCCCGAAAGGGGGCTACGGTACGTTACGAGCTTGCTCAGCTGGTCGCATCATTAACAGAGTGCGCTTCCTTGCAAGACGAAATCGACGATTTCGTCTTGAACCGGTCCAATGACTCCATGTTATGGCTCAGTTCAGCAGATTGGAATCATGTATATCACGTGAAATTATCGGTTTCGTATATCCATCGGTGTGTTAATTCTGGAACCAACCAAGCAATTCGCGACCGGTCCTCGACACGAGGACCGGTCGTATCAGCTAGTACCGCGAACACTGCGTCAAGTATTTTTTGAAAATTCGTCAAGGACCAGTGCTAATTCTGGTATCGACGCCAATAGCAGCGCCACCACCAAGTCGCCTAAGTTCACCTCGCAATAGCTACCGGAAGCACAATTATATCGAGACTCCGCAGAAAACACCACCACAAGCATTTCAGCGGATTCACAACACGGTCGATTGTAAATTGCTGGTGTGCAGGATACCACGCAACGACCCATCGAGCTGCGGCGTATAGAACGCCCACGACTTCACGAGTTGTCACACCTTCGGAATACCTTCTCCCATGTAGCAATCCCACCGGAACTCGAAGTGCCCAACCCATCTGATTTCGTCCCAGCTAAAGCGAGACAGAGTGGGTAACCTCGGGTTTTCGGAGTAGGTCTGTCGATCGCAGTAGCTAAGCACCTATCTGCCGGACACGGTGTTAAAATACTGAAAGTGGGTTTGGCTTGGCTGGCAACGCCACTGGTGCTGATCTTGTTAAGAACTCACCTTCACCAACGAGTATTTGCCATTCCAAGACACCATCGCTGCATGTACCGTAACCACTAGGGCAACAAAGGTCGTGATTGCCATTGCGCTGAGCACCGCAACCAACTGAGTTGCACACCTCGATCGTGGATCCATCGTGTTGAAGGTGCGGGTTCGATGACGCAAGGAAATATCAGCAATAAGCACAAACACGATCGCGCTGTGGTAGCTCGAGCTAGCTCAGCCCAACTGAAACTTTGTGGCCTTAAAGGGCTCCAGACATGCCAAGGACGAACACTGTCTACAACTTTAGCTGATAGGGCGTACCACGGCCCCGGCCTAGCCTACGGCGCACCGTACTGGACCGTGAGCGCGTCGCAGGCAACCTCAACACGCCATCCGTCGCTGACAAAAGCTTCAACGAAGCAATCTAATGCCTACATCGGTGGAGGTGAAGTACCAGGATCCACCGCGTTGAACCCCTTAACAGCGTCACATGTGGATTGCCGTCAGGCTTGGTCGTGGTAAGCCACATCGTGTAACATTGCGGACCCCCCAATTTAATCGTCGGCACCCAGCACCCGTCGAGCATTGCGCAGTGTGATCGTCATGCCGGTGTTGACCAACACCGGTCCCTAGAAATCATCGCCCGCTCAGCGGGAAAAGGACGTAGGCCACAATTGACCATGCATCAACGATCACTTCCGAGTGAATCATCTGCTCGACATCACCGCGAGAGAACCAGGCACTGCCTATGATCCTGTTCCTCGTGCTCGCGCTCCGCTGCTCTCTCGGAGATCCCGGTGGTCAAAAACTACCCACCCACGCTGACTAGTTTTTCCAAGCGCGGTGTCAAGCTGGCCGAGTGTCTCGAACAATGTCGAGTGTAATCGAGTCTCCTCACGTAGCTCACGCTTGACCCGCTCGAAGTCCGTCAGATCGGAAGCGGTGCCCTGAGGAACCTCCCAGCGCCAGGCGCCGACTGGATACCGTAACTGCTCAACCGACTGGAAACGATGCCCGTCGTAGGGCATCACCAACGCGTATGTCGACTTATACACTACGCCGTAGATACTGGGGCACCATCCGAGAAAAGGCTGTCGTCCTGGCGCAGCACCACCGTAAGGGGTCCAATAGATCTTACTAGACCCGACCTATTCGATCCTAGACACGTCAGATAGTAGTTACCTGCACCGAATCATGCCGATGACTCGGCGACGCGCTTGATGCGCCGGAGCGTCTCTTCGATGCCTAGGTTGACTGAACAACCTCTGGGAATAAGCTCTTTAGCCAGCCTGTTTTGGCACCAAGCACCAAAGAAACTGAAAAGATTCGGTGAGCAACGTTCCGAAGGATGACAACTCCATCGTGTAGCGTCAACGCGTTTCTTCACGACCCGTGCCGTAGTTGACGGTCGTGACGGTGAATTCTCGACCCCGGTTCGGGTAGCTAATTACTACAGTTCTTTCACATTTCACCCGGCCGAGCCGGTTGTACCTGCAAAATCGAGCTCCCGGGGCCACCGTAGTGGCCCCGTACAGCTACTCGCACCGATAACACTCCGGGCTCCACTCGATCATCCGGGTGATGTCGATGATAAGGTCATAGACTGGATTAGGGGTAGCGTATCGGTACTTCTATGGCCGTATTGGACTGTGGGAATAGCTTGAGTATTGCATATCATCCGGCCAGGTCATGTGCACCACGATTCCTCTTGCGAAATTTCAGTGTTGATCTTCGTGACGCCATCGTGATAGAAGTCGTTATCGGCAAAAGTTGACGCTCATACAGGAGGACATAGGCATCGTGGAATGGCGAGCACGAGGACAGTATCGGCAATTCGGTCATGATCAGTTTTCCGGTGAAATATATTGAGAGCATGGACCATGCAGTATATCGTCGTTAGCAGTACTGAAGCGCTGACGAAGACTATCGTCGACGAAATGAATCACCCCGGCGCACGTTGTCACGATCACCATTGCAGTCGAACCGGTTGACGCTGGGATCGTCAGGAGCTCGTCGTCATTTGCGCAAGGGAAGACGGGATAAATATCGAAATGTTGGCTAGCAAGGAAAGCCAATTCGAACGTGCGGTAGTGGCCGACTGGCTAACGACTTGCTGCACGAAGCGGTAGCTGCCAATAACGACCTTAGCGCAACCCGCGACGTAGCGGCACCGTCAATCGTCGAGAGATGTCCAGTCCAAACCACCCACCCGTTAAAGCAGCCGGCATCGAATTCGTGATCGTGTGCCGAGGCGCCATATAACAAGACCCTACATGAGATTTACGTTGAGCTTACACCTGTGGCAGTGACTCATGGCAAGGACCCCCGTAAAGCGAAGTGGTGACTTGTCCGGAACGGGATTTGCCGGTGCGCGGTAGTAATTGGACCGCAATGAGCAGCACCGCAGACGAGATGGCCAGTCGCAGCATCGATTGCACGACGAACCACGCAACGTTCACATCGGCCGCCACTGCGGCGAGCGCTCGATGCTACGCACATCCTATGCGACGATGCCAAGTCGATGTTATTTCGCATGTTGGCCGCGACGCTACCACTCAAAACTATTAGCTCAACGGTTTCATGACGACGCCATCGCCACCCTAGCCAATCTGACCGTCATGGTGGCAGCCTGATGTGGCGCAGCCCCCCTGAACTCCAAGGCGTGGACGGTGGCGATGACACTGGACTTTAATTGCGCCAGCACGAGTCACCGATGTAATCAGAGTGGCCAGATATTGCGGCTTGGCCGGTCATTGGTCAACCACAAGGCCAAACTGCTCGCCAAGGCGCTTGCCATCTATACGGTCAGCTGACGCATGGGCCGGCTTAGTGATCCACGCTTGCCGAGCGTAATCAATTGGTACGGTTGCCGCACTACAGATCAAACGGATTCAAACAATTGACGAGATTGCCGTCTGGATTGTAGTAGCTTAGGGATAATACAATCCTGAAGGCAATATCGAAGAAATTTTCTTGGCTTGCTCCGCCCCGCTATTCGGGCTCTATCGTTGCGGACTAAAGCGTAACCTCATTGGGTTTGCCGCTGGGGACGTCGAAACAAAACCACGCAAGAACACATGTTTGGTCACAAATGGACTGTCCCAGATGCGGAGCAACGACCTGGCAGACGTCTGCCTTTACATCGGGGAAGGCCTCGGCCGCCCATGACGGTTTTACATCCAGTCTCGTCCTGGATAACGTGCTTGAAATTATCGATGAAGGTAAGCATCCCACAGTCGGTGTGGTGAATCAGGATGATCTCCCGAGTTCCGAGCAATCGCTGGCTGATAGCCAGCGAGCGGATGACGTGGGCCTCTCCTCGTTGAGGGCCAGCAGGCGGTAGACGTCAAGCCGCGTATCCATACATGCGACCACTGCGACATGTTTGCTCGACAGCATCGGAAGCGACCTTAAGAGGATGCTCGCACATTTAACATTGTTAGCCAGATAATCATCTAGTAGCCATCATGCAAACTTCTTCTAGCATCGCAGTATGGAATTTGCTATACTGATCAATGTCGCTATAGATTTTAACAATTGATTACTCGGATTTCACGCATGAGCATCAGCTCGATTAGAATGGTCCAGCCTGGGGCACCGTCGTGCTGCGCGACGCCGGCCACTACAGCAGTGCTGTGCGATGTCACTATATTCCTGTTAACTCGCTAATCTGTACCAATGCGACACGAGCGGGATGATCAGCCATGATGCGCTTTTTGGCGCGCCGATTACTCAACTACGTCGTGCTGCTAGCGCTGGCATCGTTTCTGACCTACTGCCTAACTTCAATGGCTTTCGCGCCGCTGGACAGCCTGCTGCAGCGCAGTCCCCACCCGCCGCAAGCCATGGTTGACGCCAAGGCCCATGCACTCGGCTTGGACAAGCCCATACCGATTCGCTACGCAAACTGGGCGTCGCACGCCATACGCGGCGATTTCGGCACCACCATCACCGGACAACCGGTGGGCTCTACGCTGGGCCGTCGTGTTGGAGTCAGCCTGCGGTTGCTGATCATTGGCTCCTTGACAGGCACGGTACTGGGCGTGACGGCCGGAGCATGGGGCGCTATCCGCCAGTACCAACTCAGCGACCGCGTGGTCACCTTACTGGCGTTGCTGGTGCTCAGCACACCGACATTCGTGATCGCCAACCTGTTGATCTTAAGCGCGCTGCGGGTGAACTGGGCCTTTGGCATCCAACTCTTCGACTACACCGGAGAAACGTCGCCAGGCGTCTACGGTGGGGCGTGGGCTCACGTAATCGACCGGTTGCGGCATTTGATCCTACCCACGCTAACGCTGGCGCTGGTTGGTGCCGCTGGATACAGCCGATATCAGCGCAACGCGATGCTCGACGTCCTCAGCCAGGATTTCATTCGGGCGGCCCGCGCCAAAGGACTCACTCGTCGACGCGCACTGCTGAAACACGGATTGCGCACCGCACTAATCCCGATGGCTACCCTGTTCGCTTATGGGGTCGCCGGGCTGGTCACCGGAGCCTTGTTCGTCGAGAAGATCTTCGGCTGGCACGGCATGGGTGAATGGATGGTGCAGGGTGTCGCTACTCAGGACACCAATATCATCGCGGCCATCACGATCTTCTTCGGCACGGTCATACTGCTAGCCGGCCTGCTCTCCGATGTCATCTATGCAGCACTTGATCCGCGGGTCCGAGTTTCGTGACCCTCACCGAGGGCCTATCCATTTCGGAGAAAACAAATTTCGCTTCTCGGAAAACCTTGGTGCTGCGCCGGTTTGCGCACAACCGAACCGCGTCGGTGTCTCTAATGCTGTTAGTACTGCTGTTCGTCGCCTGCTATTTGCTGCCGTCGCTGCTGCCCTATTCCTACGACGATCTTGATTTCAACGCGCTGCTGCAGCCGCCGAACACCCGGCACTGGCTGGGCACTAACGCGCTGGGGCAAGACTTGTTGGCACAGACACTGCGTGGAATGCAGAAATCTATGTTGATCGGTGTCTGTGTGGCGCTTATATCGACCAGCATCGCCGCCACCGTAGGGTCGATCGCGGGTTATTTCGGGCGCTGGCGGGATCGGGTGCTGATGTGGGTGGTCGACCTATTGCTGGTGGTGCCCAGTTTCGTCCTCATCGCCATCATGTCACCCCAAACCAAGAGTTCGGACAACATTATGCTGCTCGTTCTGCTACTGGCCGGCTTTGGCTGGATGGTCAGCTCTCGCATGGTGCGCGGCATGACCATGAGCTTGCGCAAAAGCGAATTCATCCGTGCCGGTAAGTATATGGGCGTCTCCAGCCGTCGTATGATCGTTGGCCACGTGGTACCCAACGTGGCATCAATCTTGATTATCGACGCCACACTCAACGTGGGCTCCGCCATCCTGGCCGAAACTGGTTTGAGCTTTCTCGGTTTCGGCATTAAGCCGCCGGATGTATCTTTAGGGACTTTGATCGCCAACGGCACTCAGTCCGCAACCACGTTCCCTTGGGTGTTCTTGTTTCCAGCCGGCGTGTTGGTGGTAATTCTGGTTTGCGCCAACCTTACCGGCGATGGTTTGCGCGATGCGTTCGACCCGGTCAGCAAGCACCTACGGCGATGAGCCCTCTACTGGAAGTAACTGACCTGGCCGTCACGTTCGAAACAAATGGCGAACCAGTGACCGCGGTGCGCGGCATCAGCTATCGCATCAACGCCGGAGAAGTTGTAGCCATGGTCGGTGAATCGGGTTCGGGTAAGTCCGCGGCGGCGATGGCGGTAGTGGGCTTGCTTCCGGAATACGCTCAGGTGCGCGGTTCGGTTAGGCTACACAACACCGAACTCGTAGGACTCGCCGACAAGACAATGTCGCGGTTTCGCGGCAAAGCGATTGGCACCGTGTTCCAAGATCCGATGTCTGCGCTAACCCCGGTCTACACCGTTGGTGACCAGATCACCGAGGCAATCAAGGTGCACCAGCCGCGAGTGGGAAAGAAAGCTGCCCACCGACGCGCCGTGGAACTGCTTGAGCTAGTTGGAATTACGCAGCCAGATCGTCGCGCTCGCGCCTTTCCGCACGAATTGTCCGGTGGTGAACGGCAACGAGTGGTCATAGCCACCGCTATCGCCAACGACCCCGATTTGCTGATCTGCGACGAGCCCACCACCGCGCTGGACGTCACCGTGCAAGCACAGATCCTAGAAGTGCTCAAGACGGCGCGCGACGTCACTGGCGCCGGTGTGCTCATCATAACCCATGACCTCGGTGTGGTCACCGAGTTCGCCGACCAAGCGCTGGTAATGTACGCCGGCCGAGTCGTCGAGTCAGCCCAAGTAAGTACCCTCTACCGGGAGCGCCAGATGCCCTACACCGTAGGGCTGTTGGGCTCGGTACCTCGGTTGGACGCTACACAGGGAACCCGGCTAGTTCCAATCCCCGGTGCGCCCCCTTCGTTGGCCGGCCTCCAGCAAGAATGCCCATTCGCACCGCGCTGCCCACTGGTAGTCGACGAATGCAGATTGCGCGAACCAGAATTGGTCGAAGTCAGGGCTGGTCACCGCACAGCCTGCATCCGCACCGACCAGGTCAGCGGGCGTAGTGCCGCCGACATCTACGGCATCAACACCGACACTCGCACATCAGCAACCAGCGATTCATCGGTCGTGGTGCGGGTACGGGATCTAGTGAAAACATACCGGCTAACTAAGGGTGTGGGGTTGCGCCGCGCTATCGGCGAAATCCGCGCAGTCAACGGTGTAAGTTTCGAGCTGCAACAGGGTCGCACCCTTGGCATCGTAGGTGAATCCGGATCAGGTAAGTCGACGACTCTGCACGAGATCCTAAGACTCGCTGTACCACAATCAGGATCGATCGAAGTGCTTGGCATCGATGTAGCCACCCTCAACCGGGCAAGCCGACGATCGATGCGACGCAACATCCAAGTTGTGTTCCAAGACCCAGTCGCGTCGCTGGACCCGCGACTACCAGTCTTCGAACTAATCGCCGAGCCTTTGCACGCAAATGGTTTCAGCAAGAATTATACTCAAATGCGTGTCGCTGAGCTGCTCGACATTGTGGGATTGCGCCGCGACGACGCAACTCGTTATCCTACTGAGTTCTCCGGAGGACAGAAGCAGCGCATCGGTATCGCGCGAGCGCTGGCATTGCAGCCCAAAATTCTGGCATTCGACGAACCGGTGTCCGCACTCGACGTATCTATCCAAGCTGGCATCATCAACCTGTTACTTGACCTCCAAGACCGGTTAGGACTGTCGTACCTGTTTGTTTCCCACGACCTTTCGGTGATTAAACATCTCGCACATCAAGTCGCCGTGATGCTCGCCGGTACCATTGTCGAGCAAGGCGACAGCCACGATGTCTTCCGCAATCCGCAGCACGATTACACGCGGCGGCTGCTGGGCGCGATACCACGACCAGAGGTCGGGTGATTATGCTTAGCAGGATCGTCGCGGCGTTGCTGGTGGTCGGCCTGATCCTGACCGGATGCTCCGCAAGCAACCGCCTTGTCCCCTCTGCAGCAAGTAACGCTGCGCTCGGCAAAACCAGCGATATCAACCCCCAGGATCCGGCCACGCTAAAAGATGGCGGAAACTTGCGGCTGGCACTGACCGACTTCCCGGCAAACTTCAACATCCTGCACATCGATGGCAACAACGCCGAGGTCACCTCAATGATGAAGGCCACCATGCCACGAGCGTTCATCATCGGTACTGACGGTTCGACGACTGTCGACACCAACTACTTCACCAGCATCAAACTCACTAGCACTTCCCCGCAAGTGGTCACCTACACCATCAATCCAAAGGCGGTCTGGTCCGACGGCACGCCGATCACTTGGAGAGACATCGACCGCCAGATCCACGCCAATAGCGGCAAGAATAAAGCATTCGAGATCGCCGGAACCAACGGCTGCGAGCGAGTAGCATCAATACGCCCCGGCGCCAACGATCGGCAGGCCATCGTGACCTTCGCCCAGCCATACGCCGAATGGCGCGGCATGTTCGCCGGTAATGGCATGCTGCTGCCCGCCACAATGACCGCCACACCCGAAGCGTTCAACAAGGGCCAGCTCGACAGACCAGGCCCGTCAGCCGGTCCGTTTATTGTGTCATCACTGGATCGAACCACACAACGAATCGTGTTGACCCACAACCCGAAATGGTGGGGGACACCACCCCGCCTGGACAGCATTACCTACTTGGTCCTCGATGACGCCGCACGGCTACCAGCGTTGCAAAACAACACGATCGATGCGACCGGAGTCGGCACGCTAGACCAGCTGACCACCGCACAGCGCACCAACGGCATCTCTATCCGGCGCACCCCGGCCCCCCGCTGGTCTCACTTCACCTTCAACGGAGCCGTTGGGTCCATCCTAGCCGACCAAGGGCTGCGCCTCGCAGTGTCCAAAGGCATCGACCGGCGGACCATCGCCAAGGTAGTTCAGTACGGCTTAGCCAACAATCCCGAGCCGTTGAACAACCACGTCTACGTCGACGGGCAGGAAGGCTACCAGGACAACAGTGGCGTTGTCGGCTACGACCCGGAGCAGGCGCAACACGAGCTCGATGCCCTGGGCTGGAAGCTCAATGGTCAATTCCGGGAGAAGGACGGCCGTCAACTAGTCATCCGCTATCTGTTCTACGATGCGCAAGGCAGCCGAGAGTTTGCTCAGCTCGCCCAGCACAGCCTCGCGCAAATCGGCGTCAAACTTGAACTCCAAGCCAAAGCCGGCAGCGGCTTCTTCACCAACTACGTCAACGTGGGAGCTTTCGATATCGTGCAGTTCGGCTGGGTCGGCGACGCATTCCCACTGTCAGCGCTCACCCAGATTTATCAATCCGACGGAGAGAGCAATTTCGGCAAGATCAGTAGCCCGGCAGTAGACGCCGCGATCGAGCGAACGCTGGCCGAACTAGATCCCGCTAAGGCGCGCGCGTTGGCCAACGAAGTCGACAAGCTGCTCTGGGCCGAAGGGTTCAGCTTGCCGCTCACCCAATCTCCGGGCGACGTCGCCGTACGCAGCACGCTGGCCAACTTTGGCGCGGCCGGCTTCGGCGACCTGAACTACACCGCCATCGGATTCATGCAGAACTGAGGCGGCTGCGCAGCGACATTATCGCCGGCAGAGCACCCTCAACTGCGGCAGCCAGGTCGATCACCTTCCACAGCAACCGCACGACCGGACACGTCGGGAACACATCCAGCGTCGCCGACTGGCTGGCCAAGCCGTTGAATTCGCCACGTCATACCCCGTCGGCGATGGACAAGTGCCGCGGGTACACGAAAGTCCGACACACTATGTGCGATAGTCGAGAGCGCCAACAGCACTGCATTCGGCAACAGCGACACGACACACCTTGGCCACCGCATGTGGTGTGACGAAATGACGGCCATCGGAAAACAACCATCGTCGGCCAAACGAATTTCGGCAATTCGGTCACCAAGTTACACAGCTCGTCCTCAAAAGCAGCCACGTTGGTAGCTTTTTCACGTATCGCTGCGGCAAATTCTAGCAGAAAGCTATCAGGTTCAACGGCGTAATCGAGATCGCGGAATGCGATGCGGTTAACCAAGTCGATTTCGTAATGGTATGGTACCGTGCGGTTAGCAACCGTGACAAACCAGGACAGTAGCTGCCACAATAATTGGACCACTGAGCAACAGGTCGAGCTAGCCATCGAGCAGAGAAACCCTGCCGTAAGGAGTGGCATCGCGCACCACCACGATATCACCCCACGACAATAACGATAACGGCGAATCGAAGATCATCGCGGGCACCTTGCCAAAATAACGGATACCAAATCCCGCCGCGGTATAGGTGCTGTAGATGACAGCCAAGTTCACCTGGGCGTCATCAAGCACCGCGGCAACATAGTCGACGACCTGATTGACGGTGAGTACTTGGGGCAGTAGGTCAGCCCCCAAAGTCGTCGTGGCGTAACATCCCTACACCCACGGTGGTTCGATCATGATGACATCGATACCGACAGCGGCGTCCCGACACCACTGCCCTTTGTCCCTTTGTATACGCCCCTCCCGGGATGATTACCAGCGGGTACGCAAACTTGCAGCTGGTGCGCACGTAGTGCAGATCAAACCCTTCGGCACTGCCCGACGAGATCGGCCGACGCACCGATCTCGCCGGGCAGTCCTGCTAGCTTTTCGCGCATCCGGCGCTTGGCGTTCATCCTTATCGAGGTCGGACCACCATTGGTCCTATTCTGCAGAGATCGTCCACCATCTTCTGAGCAGAGGTAAGCTGAGCGGAGCGGTGCTGAACAGTTAAACGTTGAGATCGATACGGTGCGCTCCCGTGAAGCCATCGTATCGGTCGGGACTACATGTCAGCACGATCACCTGTCCGTGTGCACCCACGGTGTCAAACATCTCCCCCATCTTGGCCAACCGGTCCGGATCGGTGAATCCCAGCGCATCGTCGACCACCACCGGAACGTTATCTTCCTTGGCAACTAAGGTGGCGCCGGCGAACCGCGCCAGGATGCCGAGTTGCTCTTTGGCGCCGCCTGACAGGGACTCGAAAGGCACCGTAATGCCGTCAAGGGTGCGGCTGCGGATCCGCAAGTCACTGTCGATGTCGACCTCGAAAGTGGGCCCAAACACCGGTCGGCCCAGCCGTTGCAATTCTGTGCGGTAAGGCTCGACGTAACGCAGCCGTGTGGTGTCACGGTGGCGTGCCATTACCGAACGCAGCAACTGTGCGGCCCGCGCTCGACGGCCGATCTGCGTGTGCTGGCTGATCGCGTGTTCACGCTCCGCCTCGGCGGTGTCGAGCTTGCCTTGCCTCCCCTCAGTACCGAAGACCGAGAGTTCGATGCTGATCTCACGCAATGCGCCAGCAGCATCTTCGTGTTGATCACGCAACGACTCGGCTGCCGCAGTGGCAGCCACCAATTCGGCGGTCACCGCTTCCGGTTCCGCGGCGACCAACTCCTCAGTCAGCTTGGCGACCCGTTGCTCTGCTATTTGCACCGCCCGCAGCCCGGCTTCCGCAGCCGACGCCAGGTCTTCATCGCTGACTGACGCCCGCTGCTGGGCCAACTGGTCGATGTCCTGATCGAGTTCGGCTCGTTGAGTTTCCGCTTTTTTCAATAAAAAATTTGCCCGAGCTGATGTTTCGACAAGACGGCAATTTGCAGCCGCTGCGGTACGACGACAAACCTCGCGTTCAAAGTCGACGGCCGCACGAACCGTCTCGGCCGCTTCGAGTTCGGCACGGGCAGAACCGATGTCCACCGCTAAGAGATCAGGTTCACCAGGGTAACCGTCACGTAACTGCTCCAGCCGTGCCCGCAATTGGTCGATCTGATCATCACCACACACGCCGGCCAGAGCAGCACTCAACTGATCAAGGCTACTTTGCAATTCACGGCGCCGCTGGTTGGCGCATCGCGCTGCAGCAAGATCAACGACACCACCGTCAGCCAGAGCTACGGATAGCTCTTCTTGTGCTGCAACGTATTTGGACTGAGCATCGAGTGCTGTAGCACCAGGTATCACGCAAGCAGTCAGAACACCGAGAACCTCGACTTCGGTGGGTCCGGTGGCTGTTGTCGACCAGCTTTGTCCTGCCTCCAAAGACACTCGTTGCTGACCAACGCTGATTTCAATGTCAGCGGTGGCTGTGAATTCCACCGCCGCCGAGATCAACTTCAGCTGTTCACCAGTGCGATCCACTATGGCTGCGGCATTTTCAATACGCTGCAATAACTGCTCGGTCAACGTGACCGCAGATAACTCGGCGCAGATTAGGTCGCGCTCACCCTGGATGGCGTCGATTTTGGCCAGCCGGGTGCTCAACCGATCCGCCTCCTGACGGTCAACGAGCTGGTCGACAGTGCTCCGGGCGATATCAGCGCGCTGTTGGGCAGCCATCAGGGCCTCAGTAGACTCCTCGACTGCTGCATCAGACGCCTCAGCATCAGCACGCATCGTCGACACCGCGTCGACGGCTTCTTGAGCTTCGTCCTGAGTGGCAGCAAGAACGACAGCGCGAGTGTCGATTTCGGCGAGCAGCCGCAGCCGCGAAGTATGAGCAGCTACTGCTGCGGCATTCGTTGCGGTTGCTGCTGCTGCAACTAGCTCAGCTTCACGCGCTTGGCGGGTGAGAACTGCGACTTTGTCGGCAGCGGCCTGAGCAACGGCCAACCGAGGTCCAGCAGCGAACCGTTGTTGCGCCAGTCCGGCTACACGTTCAGTTAGAACGGCATGACGACGCACCCGGTCGTCAACCTCGGCGACCGCTGCGGCACACTCCCCCACCGCAGTCTCAGCGTCGGATAGTCGGGAAATCGCGACAGCCCACTCCCCGGTAGGACGTCCGGTCGAAGTGAAGTAGCGCCGATACTCGGCTTCGATCCGTTCGATAAGCAATGGCTCGGTGCCGGACAACTCGGCGTGGTCACCTGCGGCGAGGTCAAGCGCACGTGACAGCGCATCACAGCCAGACAGATCCACCGCGGCGGTCGACGCCGCCTGCAGCACCCGTTGGGCATGCCACAAATCGTTGTCGACCGTCTCAGCCAACATCGCCCGGACCCGCTCGTGCGCTTCGTCGCCGGTTAGTTGTTCGCGGTGCGGTGCCAGTACCGTCAATGCCGTCTCGCATTTTTTATTAAAACGCTTACGATAGACGAAGCGATAAGTGCCGCTGCTAATTTCGGCGCAAACCTCGGAGCCAATATCGGCGTTAGCCGGCTTGACTTGCTTGACTTCCTTTTTCGTCGACCGGTCCCGAAATTCCAGTAACAGGTCTAACGCTTCGATCATCGATGACTTGCCAATCTCGTTGGCTCCACACACCAAAATCACACCGCGGTCGGGAAACTCAATCTCCCGGCGCGCGGTACCACGGTAATTCGTCAACGCCAGCCGATGCAGCTTCATGCCACTCCCCGATCAGCGAGCCGCAACAGTAGTGCCAGCGCCGCCTGGGCATCGATAGCCGATTCAGTGTCGCCTTCACGTGCGGTAGCGACCAGCTCGTCGACGGCGGCAGCCGCAAACCCGCCGATGCCGATGTCAGTAAATTCGCCGTCAGCGGGTATCACCGCTAAGTCACTGCGGCGTTCCCAGAGACCTAGCCACGCGAATAGCCGTGCATATCTGTCCAGGCAAGCATCCAACACGGCGCGGTCGGTTATCGTGAGCGAACCGGTCAGGGCGAGCCTTACCACACTGCGGTCCTTGTCCATCATCTGATCTAGATTCATGTCAAGATCCGCGATGTCCCGGCCGTTATCCACCTGCCAATGCAATGTGAAAAACCGCCAATGACCGACATGTCGGGCCGTCACGGTGACGGGGCGGCGCGGGTCATTTTCATCGATCTCGACGACCAGGACATGGCCAGAGTTGGATTCGATGTCGTCAAAGTTGGTGACTTCCGGGGAGCCGGAGTACCACACCCGACCACTGCTGCCGACCTGGGTGAGCGAATGCCTGTCTCCTAGGGCCACGTAGTGCACCGCGCCGCCGGCCAGCGCATCGTCGATCCCAGCGAGTCGGATCAGGGAGGGTTTGTCGCGATCCGGGTCAAACACGTCGATACTGCCGTGAGCAACGAGCACGCGCGTGACGATGTCCGCCGTCAATCCCCCCAACATCTCGGCGACCAGGTCCGTGGTCGGGGCCTTGGACCGCCATGGCGCAGCGACGATCTCGAGTCCGGGCCGAACCTGATGGACACCGGCCCGGTCAAGCACATTGATGTTATCCGGGCATTCGGCGGTAAACAGCGCGCTGGTGTACACCGACGACGCGTCCAGCGGATCGTGGTTGCCTGGCAGCAGGTAAACCGGAATACCGATGGCGCGTATGGCCTCCAATGATTGGCTGACCACCTGCGGCGCGAGTTGGTTGTGTTCGAAGACGTCACCAGCCACCACGACAAACTCGGCACCTACTTCCGCAGCCAACGCACCGAGCCCGGCCACCGCGTCGCGGCGGGCCGCCGAGTACCGCGGTTGGGCATCACCGGCAAGGAAGTGCCGAGTCATGCCGAGCTGCCAGTCGGCGGTGTGCAGGAATCGCATTCCGTCTCCCCTGAGCAATTTGCGTAGCTGTAAAAACAACGTGAGTCTAAGGTGCCACCCTGGCAAGTCGCGGGACCTCACCCGGCAGGTTGGGTGTGCTCTGCGCGGCGGGCGGCTGCGATTCACCGCAACAAGCCACTGCAGTCACCGAGATCACTTGTGTCACTATAGTTTTCTATGGGTATTTTCTGTCAGTGCGCTCCATTAGTTTTGCAACTATGAGATCGGTGCGGTTGTTAACTGGAAAGCGATCACAGCTGCGTTTGATGCGTTGGACAGGGCGACTGCGCTGGACGTCGACGCGTTGACCAGACCGGAACGGTTGACGTTGTTGGAGCGTTGCTAGCGCGTGCGCCGTCGGTTGCCCGCAGTGCGGCATCCACTGATCAATTTCATTGCCCACCAAGCCACCCCCGAAGAGCTGGACAGCACGCTCTCGCACGCGATCGACAAGTAGACACTGATCAGCGGTGCCGAAGCGTGCCGACGTATCCGGTAGGCCGCCAATCATCGGCGAAGCGCTGACACCCGCACTGGCCACCACAGCCACAGCGCAGCGCGCCAGACGGCTCGGCAGTATCCAAGTCGCGATGATCCCACCCATGTGCCACCAACTGCCCGGCTGAGCGGACAGAACGACCCATTGTAGGGTATTGAAATCAATAAGGACAAGCAAGACAACGATTTTCGTCCCGAACAACTGGCCGAGCTGGCCGACTGCCTCAACCCAGATGGCACCTATAGCAACAACGACCGCGCACGGCGACGCTAACTAACCTTGGACAAGCAAGAAGCCAACAGCATATCGGCGCTGCGCGGCGTGACCACCCCCGAATTACGCACCACTTTATGAAGCGGTGCTACCCAAACTGGCCACCACCGCTAAACAGGACATCAACAAAAACACCCGAGACCCCACGCATCATAATCATGATGGGATCGATACCGCGTTGCACGCCCCGCTGGAGTCGGAAAAATTGCTCCAGCACAACATGCTACCGGAATCCATCATCGTCACAACGACACTGAGTGAGCTGGAGGACACCGCCGACAAGGTACTCACCGGCTGCGGCAGCAGCTTACCCATGAGTAACGTGATACACCTGACACAGCAGGCCCGCCATCATTCAATAAAGACCTAAAGCCCTGGCGATCTACCACACCAAGCGACTAGCCCCCGGCACATCGAATCGCTGTTGTACGCCAAGGACCGTGACTGCACCGCGCCGGGATACACCGTACCCGACTACTACTACTACTGGGAAGTTCACCACATCACCGCTTACAACCACCTACCGCACCACCAACATCAACAACCTGACCGTTTGGCCGCGGCCCCCAACACCACCTCCCAAACCCAGCGGCTGAACCACACGAAAACACACCAACAGCAACACCCAATCCAATGAATCCCACCCCCCACTTAGACCACGACCAACCCAAAACCAACACCTTCTGACACCCCGAAAACTCCTGCACGACGGAAACGACAACACAGCATAGCGAATCCCACTTCCGTGATGAGTAACGTGAGCTGGATGAAGGACGAATACCGCTGTCTGGTGTTGATGCGGCATGCGAAGTCGTCGTACCCACGGGGTTTCCCAGACCACATAGCCGACCATGACCGGAGGCTAGCACCCCGCGGGGTCAGGGAAGCTAGCCTGGCAGGTGGTTGGCTTCGCACCAACGTGCCTGCTATAGAAAAAGTGCTGTGTTCAACGGCTATGCGCGCCCGGGAGACCTTGACACACAGCGGCATCGAGGCCCCAGTACGCTACACCGAGCGACTCTACAGGGCCGACCCAGACACAGTGATCAAGGAGATCAAGGCGATTAGCGACGAGGTCACCACGTCACTCATCGTCAGCCATGAACCAACGATATCTGCCGTAGCGCTCGCCCTGACCGGCTCGGGGACCAACAATGACGCCGCCCAACGCATTTCGACGAAATTCCCGACGTCAGGGATCGCAGTGCTCAATGTAGCTGGTCGCTGGCAACACCTCGAACTAGAGAGTGCAGAGCTGGTCGCCTTCCACGTACCGCGCTGAACTTAGTTTAGGAGTTGGTAGCCAGCGTTAACTCCATAAGCTTGATGGCCTGCCCACAGGCATCAATACCGGATGCCTGAGGATTGATCCACCAACCGACCACTCCCGCCGCATCGCTGGCGACACCGCACGCACCATTCGGGTCATCCGGGCGCATCACAATCGAATCCACACCCGCGATCGAACGGTTCTCAACCTTGTACTTCAAGAAGTCAGCCACCTTGCGCTCGTTGGCGAGGCTGCCCTGTTCGAACCAAAACCGGGTGATGTCGATCAGACTCGCCGGATTGGCTGCCTGCCATCGGCAGATGGCGCCGACAAACGTACTCTGAATGTCAAGCGAATCAGCACCCACCGTCTTAGCTAGGATGTCGGTGGTCAGCACCTCGCACTCCTTGAGTAGGTTCGGGTATTGCTGCTGGGAATTATTGTTGCGTGGGACGTCATGGGAGCCCGCTTTGACCGCCGTACCTCCAATTGACCTGGAACAACCGGTCACGACCAGCGCCGCACTAACCAGCACAGCGACACCGGCAAAAACGCTTCGCCTACCCCGCACGCTGAGACGCATCCGCTCCATCATTTCGAGTTAGCAATCGACTGGCGAGTCAGTTCCTTAGCGATGCCGCATGGCGACGGGAATGGCTTTTGGCTGAAACTGACCGACCATTCGATGAAGTCATCCTGGAACTGGATTCCAACTTCGCAGAGCGAATCGCCCAAGCTGGGCTCGTTTCCGACCGCTATGAAACCGCTGTGGCCGTTGATATTGATATCGTCAACGCTCGCCCGTGACAGCTCCTCGGTCTTGCGTTCACGCCCAATCGGGCTGCCGCGATACCATGAAAACGAAAAGTGCGGGCCAACGATACCGCCACCGGCCAGCCACTGGCAACCCACCGAATTCCGGGCGGTGTTCGTCAACCCGGTAACCTTCGTTAGCTGCGACATCGTCTGATCGCTGATACCCCCGCATCGCGGGAACATTGGGCCATGATGGCCCTCCGTATTCCCAGGCGTCGACGATATCGTCCCGACCGACTTGTTAGAGCCTGCATTGGAGCACCCCGCAACCATCGGAATCACAATCATCAGCTCTATCAACCCCCGAGCCGCCAGGGCCAACGCCCTCACGTCACATCGCACTGCGGCTGCCCTCTTGCTGAGCCTGCTGCTGGTCCACAGGATGCACTGTAACGTCAGCCCAGCGAGTCAACCACCGACACACCACCTGATCAGGCATTTCCATCTCCTTCGCAACGGCGTCGTCAGCACCGAACCATCTGGCGGCGGTGGCGACTCGAACGCGTGTCATGTGCGACAGTTACCAAATGCTCCTGGCACTGCTGCGTCAGTACATCCGACCGTACCGCCGACTAGTCGCGGTGCTAATGGTGCTGCAGCTGGTCAGCACCCTGGCATCGCTGTACCTCCCGACGATCAACGCGGCAATCATCGACGACGGCGTCTCCAAAGGCAACACCGCAATCATCGTCAGGCTCGGCATAGTGATGCTGGCTGTCACCGGATTGCAGGCGTTGTGCTCGGTCGGAGCGGTCTATTTCGGCTCGCGGACCGGAATGAGTTTTGGTCGTGACCTGCGCTCGGCGATGTTCGATCACATCACCACGTTCTCCGAACGAGAAACCGCGCGATTCGGGGCCCCGACATTGTTGACTCGAACCACTAACGATGTCCGGCAGATCCAGTACTTGGTTCAGATATCCGGCACCGTGCTGGTGACCCCACCGATCATGTGCATCGGCGGCATCGTCATGGCTATTTACCAGGAGGCTGCGCTGACCTGGCTGTTGCTGGTCAGCGTCCCGATCCTGGCGGTAACGAACTACTGGATTATTTCGCATATGCTACCGCTCTTCCGCAGCATGCAAAGTTTGATCGACGACATCAATCGCGTAATGCGCGACCAGTTGGCCGGCATCAGAGTGATCCGGGCTTTCACCCGTGAATCCTTTGAGCGCAACAGGTTTGAGCGGGCCAATATCGCGCTCTCGAACGCCGCTCTCAACGCAGGTAACTGGCAAGCGCTGATGCTGCCAACCACCGCGCTGACTATCAATGTGTCCAGTGTCGCGTTGATCTGGTTCGGCGGGCTGCGCATAGACAGCGGCCAGATGCAAATCGGTTCGCTGGCCGCCTTCCTGACCTACTTCACCCAAATCCTGATGGCGGTATTGATGGCGACCATGGCATTGGTGGTGTTGCCCCGCGCATCGGTGTGTGCACAACGAATCACCGAAGTATTGTCCACCCGCCCCGCCGTTGGCAACCCACCATGCCCTCACATCCCGCGCGGTAAAGTTACCGGCGTGGTGCGCCTGGACGGCGTTACGTTCACCTATCCTGGAACCAATCATCCAGCGCTACAAGATATCTCGTTTACTGCGCTGCCGGGTACCACGACAGCAGTGGTCGGTAGCACCGGTTCGGGCAAGTCGACGCTGGTGGCGCTAATCTGCCGGCTGTATGACGTGACCGCCGGCGCGGTCCTGGTCGACGAGGTTGATGTCCGTAACTACAACGCCGAACGGCTCTGGTCGGTAATCGGGCTGGTACCGCAACGTTGCTACCTGTTCTCCGGCACCGTCGCCGACAACCTACGCTACGGCGCGACCCCCGGGCAGGTGATCACTGACGACCAAATGTGGGAAGCACTGCACATGGCCGACGCCGAAGAATTCATCCGGGCACACAACGACGGGCTACACATGCGGGTCGCCCAAGGCGGAATCAACTTCTCTGGTGGGCAACGGCAACGGTTGGCAATTGCGCGGGCCATCATTCGTCATCCGACTATCTATCTGTTCGACGACGCGTTCTCCGCACTCGACGTACACACCGACTCACGGGTCAGCAAATCGCTGCGCGAGATGTTCCGTGACGTCACAATTATCGTTGTTACACAGCGAATTTCTACTGCGGCACAGGCTGACCAAGTGATCGTTGTCGACGACGGGAAACTGGCGGGTTCGGGCACCCATGAGTCGCTGTTGGCTGACTGCACTATCTATGCGGAGTTTGCCTACTCGCAGTCGTTCGGTGGCGGCGTCAGAGATTCGCAGTGACCATGGCCACTGCCCCGGCCACTCGGTCCTGCGACTTCTATTGTACAATTCGGCGTTTGCTGAAACAGCTAGTGCCACAACGTCGGTTAAGCCTCACGGTGATAACACTCGGCATCACCGGCACAGCGATCGGGATCATCGTTCCGTGGGTCCTCGGTCACACCACCGACCTACTCTTCAACGGCGTCATCGGGCGACAGCTACCTAAGGGAATCAGCAAAACGCAGGCTGTCGCTGCAGCCCGGACCCGTGGTGACAATGCCTTAGCCGACTTACTGTCGGGGATGAACCTGGTCCCAGGCCAAGGTGTGGACTTCGTTGCGGTGGGCAGAACTCTGGGACTGGCGCTGTCTCTGTATTTGGTTTACACACTGCTGACTTGGGCACAAGCCCGGTTACTCAACGTCACCGTGCAGCGCATCATGTTCGCGCTACGGTCCGACGTCGAAGACAAAGTGCACCGGCTGCCGCTGTCCTACTGCGACACACGGCAGCGCGGTGAACTACTGAGCCGGGTCACCAACGATATCGACAATCTTCAATCATCACTGTCGATAACACTCAGCCAGCTGTTGACGTCGCTTTTGACAGTGGTGGCGGTGCTGGTAGTGATGGTGTCGGTCTCGCCGTTGCTGGCGCTAGTTGCGTTGCTGACAGTGCCTATGTCGCTACTAGCCACACGAGCGATAGCGCAACGTTCGCAGCAGCTGTTCGTGGCTCAGTGGACGAGCGCCGGACGTCTCAACGCCCATATCGAAGAGACCTACAGCGGGTTAACAGTGGTCAAGACGTTCGGCCACCAGACCGCAGCGCGAGAACAGTTCCGCAACGTCAACAATGACGTCTACCAGGCTAGTTTCAGCGCCCAGTTCTTCTCCGGTCTGGTGTCACCGGCTACGATGTTCATTAGCAACTTGGGATACGTTGTGGTCGCTGCGCTGGGAGGCCTACAGGTAGCCACTGGACACATCACGCTTGGCAATATCCAGGCCTTCATTCAATATGTCCGGCAGTTCAATATGCCGCTGAGCCAGGTGGCGGGGATATATAATACCCTGCAATCCGGGTTGGCCAGTGCTGAGAGGGTTTTCGACCTGCTAGACGAGCCCGAGGAACTGCCAGACCCTATGCTAGCTTTGCCGCCACCCCATGGTCAGGTGCCACGCATTAACGGGCGCGTGGAGTTTCAGCAGGTGAGCTTCGCGTATCGCACGGGCACCCCGGTGATCGACGACCTATCAATGGTGGTCGAACCGGGCAGCACGGTAGCGATCGTCGGACCGACCGGAGCGGGTAAAACCACCTTAGTGAACCTGCTCATGCGGTTCTACGATGTGGATTCTGGCCAAATCCTGATCGACGGGGTCGATATCACTACGGTGAGCAGACATGCGCTGCGATCACGAATCGGCATGGTGCTGCAAGACGCCTGGCTGTTCGACGGGACGATCGCTGAAAACATTGCCTACGGACGACCGCAGGCCAGCGAAGACGAGGTGATGGAAGCCGCCAAGGCAGCCTATGTAGACCGGTTTGTACACACCCTGTCGGCCGGCTACCAGACCCGGGTTAGCGGAGACGGTGACAACATCAGCGCCGGCGAGAAGCAACTCATCACCATCGCACGCGCATTCCTGGCCCGGCCACAGCTATTGATCCTGGACGAAGCAACCAGCTCAATCGATACCCGCACCGAGGCCCTGATTGCGCGCGCCACCCACGATCTTCTCCAGGATCGAACAAGTTTTATTATCGCACACCATCTTCCAACTATCCGCGATGCGGATCACATCCTGGTGGTAGCGGCTGGCAAGATCGTTGAGCAAGGCAGCCACGCCAAGCTGCTGGCCCGGCGAGGGGCGTATTACCGGATGACCCAAGCTTAAGTGCGACCTTAGCCAGCTAAACCGAGGTGGCCTACGAGACCAACACGGATGCGGTGACGACCGACGTCAACGAATTTCACTGAATCATCGAATTCAACGCCTTAGAGACCATCAGGTAATAAGCTAACCTCACCGCGACGTCCTTCCTTCGCCCAGTAGCCCTCGTATTCGACGTCAAACTCTGCGATCCACGGAGCGTATTGCCCGAAAATATTGTCCTGCTGTCTCAGCATACTCTCTCAACGCAGTTAGGAGTGAGCTAGTTTGCGGATGAACCATCTCCTTCCCGCGCAGTGGGTATAGGCGTCGCTCCTGAGCTTCATCGGTGATCCTCATCCGTTCTGACCAGGTCTCTCCTCAGAATCACGAGACCCGACCTTCCATGCGGACCTCGCTTTCTTCCTTGCCTGGGCTCTCGGGTTCAGGGCACTTGCCGATGACCGTGATCTCTTCGCGGTCGACGATGACCATGGGATCGCCGTCTAACTAGTCATCGGGAAGGCGGCCAGCGAACCATTCCACCACGCTGCTGGCATCGGGTTGCGTAGCCTGCTGCTAGCCCCAGGGCAACCATATCGGCGCCCATGCGTGCGATATTGCTTCATAATTACATCATTACGTGTTATATCCGTAGCAACGTTGCGGTCACCGACGGCGAACATAAAACCGTTGCCAGCGCCAATGTCTCGGCACCGGTGAAACTGCCGCCCGAAACCAGTCGCAGCAGCAGAATAACCCACAGCTCGACCAGCGCACCGGCCACCACACCAATGAGTAGCCCGGTTGTTCGGCAGTCAGCACGAACGAGTGCGCTCAGTGCATACATAAAAGCGTTGCTATCAGGGGCGTGATGTTGCATTCTTTGGTAGCAAAGCAGACTTAGAAGCAACCCATCCAAAGTGCCGAAAAACGGGAGAGAACCGGCCGTATAGGACTAATGCAGGATGGCAGTCAGACGTCCCCAGAGGCGCTCCGGGCCTGGCCTACTTGTACGCCGAATCAACCAGCTAGTCGTTCGCCACAGCAATCTTTTGGTCACGCCAAGCTAAGCAAGTCAGCGACGTGTAGGGCGTTTTAGGAGGCGCTGGGAACGGATCTGAGGCAGGTCCGACTTGTCGAATCCATCGCCCTCGCCGGACTCGAAAGAGTGTGACCTCACTCTTGATGCCCATGAGGAGACTTAGACCGGCGTATGAACAGTGAAATGTCGCGGCTCTGCAACCAGCACGATACCCAGCCATTCCACCCCAGTGACCCAGTTCGTCATATTTTACCGGACTACCAAACCAATCGTCGGCCCTGCTCACCACCACCCCGGAGGCCACTCCCGCGCACAATCGAGGCAAGTAGTTGTCGGTGCTGATAGCTTCAGCACCACATCCAGTCACGGCACCAGATCGGGGTAGACGAACATCACTGCGTCGCCAATCGTTTTGATGTAGCGCACCGGCAGGACTGTCAGATTACGCGCGAGCTCACCCCGTCTACCGGTGAGTTTCCCCAGCTCCTCTCCTGTAACCACCTCATACAGTCGGGTAAAACCAACGAGATCGGCAGCAAGCGACAGTCACCCGACGCGCATACGGCAGTGGGGTTACAGCAACTCGCTCCCCGCACTGACCGCTTCAGTCTTCATCATGTTCCACAACTGCATGAACATGTATGTCCTGAACCATCGGGCCGAGCATCGGCACGACCCAGCTAAACAGCTCTCGCAACCTTGTGGCAATCTCTAGCTTCGTGATTTCTGAGTACATGATCGCAGCCAAGGCATTGTAACGCATCACTTCGGCAGCATGTGACAGGCCCCTCAGGAAGATCCGCACGTTGAGCACAACGTGATCGGGATCCAGCCCAAGCTCAATGAACCGCTGTCCATGTGCGGCCACCTCACCGTCTGCGCACATGTGCACGGCTGCATCGAGATCATTCATGCTGACGAGTCTGATGGCGCGCTGCACACGCTATAGCAACACCAAGTCAACTATTGTGCCGCTCGCTGATCTCGCGCGCCGAAACGTAGGTGCCGTCATCCCCAACAAGGTGGCCGGGTAGCTATTAGTAGCGGCGGGCTTGTCGGCCTGATCGCGCTGACAGTAATATACACTCGGTTGACTCGGCCCGGCGCTTGCCAAACCGACGAGCAGATCCTCGATGTTCTGAGCAACCGTGTCGTCCACCCCTGTCAACGTATAACGACAACGCACAATCGTACGACTTGATCAGCGCGACGAGCTGGTGTGCTGTAACTACCATCCAATGGGTGCAACGGCACCTGGGTTCCACTGTGCCAGGTGGCTTTGACGTCGTACAGCCCAGCGTAGGTCGTAGTCGCCTACACCGTAGGCAACCGCCAACAGATCAACGTCATAACCCGGTGCGCTACGACCTTTACGGTGGCCCAGCCCACATCTAGCAGCGGCCATAACTCAAGTCAGCACCTCTGCCAGGTCGGGACAGATCCGCCAGATTTTGAGGCAACATGTTATGGGGTTTTTCAGGACTGACACCAGCATCGGTAGACAAGGCTACATGCGCACAGGAATCCATGAGCTGGCCGGTGTTTCAGCAGGTAACCGCCCGATTGACACGATGTTTTCTGCTATACCCCGGGTGCACACCAGCAAGCGTCACACCACACCTCCTGGGTGATGATGGCTGCAATGACGTCCAGGCTAGCGACGACATCATTTTCGCTAAAAAACGTTGCAGTGCTCGATCCTATCCACACCCGCGGCGAACGCTTCGGCGATCCCAGCGGTGGCGTGTAAAGTCACCGGTAATCCGACCCGATGAGCCTACCTCAACCATCGCGGCCAATTACTCACGATCATACCGCAGCCGCCAAGGAGGGGTGCCGAGCTAGGTGAATCCGCCGGTGGCCATTACCTTGATCCACTCCCCCATGCGGTCCACTCCTGCACCGCATCTAATGATGCACCTCGCGCTAGCAGCCTCACCACCGAGGTACCAGCAATTACCGCCGGTGCGAGTCAATCTCAATGATAACACAGCAACCACCAGTTCCGGCCCCACCATGACTTCCTTCCGGCATTCACCCCGCAACAACAAAGTCGCGGTCTCCCAGATCGCGAATTGTAGTAATGCCTGCAGTTAACACGACCTCAGCATGCCATCGTGCCCGCCCACAGCAGCACTTCAGCTGGGTCGCTAGCCAAAACTTGAAGGTGGACCGGTGGGGGTCCAAGCACAGATACGCATTCGCATCCACTAGACCCGGTAACAAAGTCAACTCACCGAGATCGACTAGAGGTATATCCGACGGGCAGACCAGGCCGGCAAAATCGACTACCGAGATTTAATAATACTGAACCAGGATGATGGCGGGTCCGCCATGTAACCGGCACTCGTCAAATACATGATCAGCGCAAATCGCTATGCGTCCTACCGGCCCGGCTGTCACGGCGGGACCGTTGTGAAAACTCGGCGACGAAGCCTTGTGGACAGCATGCGACGGTTCTTTCGACATGTTATGGGGCTACAACCCTTAAACATACAGCGGTGTTAAAGGCAAGCAAGCAGTCGGTATTCTCATGGATACTCCGTGCCAGTAGTGGAATTGATTGGCGCTAGAGCGGGTTTCTGCCTTGCCCCCAAGTTTGGGGGCAAGAAATCGATATGATCTGCCCAGTTGGCTTCCACACCAACTCTCTTTGACATCACATGACCTTACTATTGATGCAGAGATGCCCGCCAGTCATCGGCGCCGGCTCCAGAGTATTGATCCTAGGCGCATGCCCGAGCGCTCACTCACTAGCGAAACAGCAATACTATGCCAATCCGGAAAATGCGTTCTGGTCAATTACCAATGAATTTTTCGGCTTCGAATTAAACGCGCAATATGACGATCGACTGGCGGCCTCGTTAGCCTACGGCGTCGCTCTTTGGGTTGTACTGTACAGCTGTCATTGCGTCGGCAACACGGACTCCGCGATTGAACCGAAAAGATTGGCGATCAACAATTTTTCCGAACTGTTTACCGACTATTCCACCACCACGTTCGTATACTTCAACAGCGCCAAGGCTGCCAAACTGTACTACAGACTTGCGGACCACCATCTAGCCAGGCTGGCAGATCCAGTACCAGCGGCTGCCATCAACCAACACGGCTCACGTCATGCCGCCAGAGACCAACCGGCCACCTGACGAGTAATCGTATTGATCGTGAGCACCATGCAGCCGGGGACAACGGATCGACGCTAACAAATTCGCGCCTCTTAATTACACCGTAGGTCGCCAGTGGGCCCACGGTCATGCGGCCTTGACCTGGGCGGACAACGACAGACAACAGCGTCGCTTCAACGTACGGACGCCCGAAGAACTGCACTGACATCGGTAGACCTTCACCATCCAAATCTCAAGGGATGGCCGTGGCAGGTTGACCGGTCAAATTCCAGATCGGGTAGCATGGAATTTGTTACGCTAATAATAGCAAGTATGGGCCGTGAGCCACGGCGCTGGTAGGAGCCGACACGGGATGGTACGTCGGCAATCAATGCCACAGGGATGACGACGACATCGACGTCGTCGAAGAGCGACTGGATCCGGCGCCTCAGCACCGCTTCTCCAGCGCGAATGGCTGCTATTCGCCAGTCTGAGAAAAATAATCCAAAGCTAGCCAGCACCCAGATGCGTGCTTCGAGCCTGGTCGGGGGTGAGCCTGCGCATCCGCGTCATCGCTAATGCCACGCAAGCAGGCACCGAGGCAAATAGTTCGCATAGCACGCGGGCCGCGGATATTTGTAGGCGCGTATGTCAACGTCGTGTCTCAGCTCGCGAAACAATGCACCGACCTGGCCGATCACTGCCTAGTTCTTCCAGCCCAACCCTAACGGGCAGCGTCAGAACCTTGGTTATATAAGGCAATTCGTAGCTTATCGATAGTGCACGCTGCAGTAGGCATGAACTCGACTTCGGTACCAGGTACCGTTGTCGGCGCGTCAAGGAACAACGTTGCGTCCATCACCAACCGCGTAATCGGACCATCGACGCTGAGTCCATACCACGCCTGGTCGTGCTGCTCTAATGAAAGCCGATCGCGTTGCAGTTTCAGGCCGAACACGCCACACAAGATTAACAGGATACGAATCAACCCACTGCCTTCGTACCCAGTTACCAGCGGAACCAACCCGGCGGCCACAGCGGCGGCACTACCGCCGCTGTGGCCGCTCACCGTGCGCACAGGATCCCACGGGCTTCGGATTGGCCCCGGAGATCAGCGATTCGGCGTACAGCATCATCAACTCAGGCACAGCGGTTTTGCCGATAATGACCGCACCCACCGCGCGCAGCCGACGGACCACTTCTACGTCGAAGATCACCTCCGAATGGTGACCGCCGCTGCCGTACGTCGTTACCTCGCCGGCGACGTCAACACCGACTTTGACCGCGACCGGCACGCCGAGCAGCGGCAGCATATCGGGCTGGCTTAAGCGACCCACGAATGTCTAGCGTGGCGACGTGGTGCATATCCAGCGTGGATAACAGGAGCAGCCACGTTGGGTGGCTGGTACGCGACAGCAAAAGCCAAGTAGATACAGACTACTGACCTGTACGACAACATCTTTAATCTGTCGACCGAGAAGCAGCTTCGGTCCCGATGTGTTGCCGCTATGGGTGGTGGAGATGGACTATCTCACGGCACCGGCGATGCTCGAAGGGGCACTAGCTTGTGTTGAGAACGAGGGGTTCAGTTACCCACTGTTCAGCTAAGACACCGTGACGAGGACGACCGCCGGCTGGTGCCGGCAACGTTACGGCTGACACGTCCAACCCGACTGGATCCGTGTCGGTGACCGATGTCCTTAAGGGAATGGAAGTCGTTTCAACTTCACTCACTTGCCCAGAAAGTACGGTCACGTTGCCTGTGCTTGCCTACATGCCGCTCCTCAGCGTCCTGCAACTCACTGGCCACCAGCGAGCGGAAATCCCAACAGTGCAGCGAGATTCAGGACGCTACGTTCTTGACCCAAACACTCTTGAGGCCGCATTCGTGCGGGGGAAGCGCTAATTTATGGACGCCGCCACCCCGATGTCCTACACAGCCGCCGAAACGATGGTCACGCTGGTATCGACCTGCCAAAGGCAGAACTTTCCCGGCCTGATATGCGCTCAGGTAATCCTGTCCAACAGTCAAGACACCCCAAAATGGAACTGGATCAACACGCTGCACAAAATGGGCACATCCACCGTTGGCATCCATGCTGGCATCGCGGCCTACCAACCTTGAGTGCCGTGGCTAGACGAGCTGAGCAATTACCTGCGAGCGAATTGCGACCACCTAGTGCGGACACTGCCGGAGTTGGTCTCCGGAGTGAAATTAACACCCCGTAGGGCACCTACCTATCCTGGTGGACTTCTTGCGGCCTCAACCTGCCGAGCATTGGCGTTGCGAACGCTAATCCATTCGACACCACGGCAGGCACCGAATTCACGCGGCTGAACTTCGGCACCACCCGTGCAGTACCTTAATCGGACAATCGAGGCGATCGCCATCGGCCTGCAGGAAGTGGTCGCCTGAGCAAACTAGTACCGTAGAGACATGTCCTGCGTGTTCTGTGCGATCCCCGCCGGGAAAGCTCCGGCTGTTCGGATCTACGAAGACGACGACTACCTAGCGATCCTGGACATCCGCCCATTCACCCGTGGCCACACCCTGGTGCTGCCCAAACAACATACCGTAGACCTTATTGACACCACACCGGAGACGTTAATCAAGATGATCGCTATCGGTTCAACGGATCGCGCAGGCCGCCCGCGCGACAGAACTGGCTGACGCGACGAACATCGCGATCAACGATGGCCGAGTCGCCTTTCAGACGATCTTTCTTTCATATTCATCTGCACGTGCTTCCGCGCCGCAACGACGACAAACTATCGGTCCCCAAAGGGATGGTGCTGCTCCGGGACCCGGACCGGGAAACGAAGGGTCGAATCCTGCGGGAAACCCTAGCCCAAATCGATGCGAGCCCGTGAGACTGAGCGAGTATAATTAAAAGAAGCTCTTTCGCTAACGGCTCCAAGGTTGCCAAGCAGTTCGATGCGAGTGGTCTGCACAGCCAGGTAGGTAATCAGTACCGGCGGGCTGGTGGCACCAACAGACAACATGCTGTAGTCTTCGACTACCAGGCGACTACTGAAATTCCGCTGGTTCGCGGTCTGCGTCAGCTGCACGGTAGCCACCAGTGCATGCCTGGACGACTGGTCTGTGCGCACCGGAACGAGATCAAGGACGGAAATACGCCCGATGGAGTCAACGCCCCCGGCCATAAGAATGTTCTCTGCGAGCACACCTCACCCTTCGCTCTAACGCTTGGCATGCGAGCGAACAACCCTGCCGCCCAAGCTAATATGCGGCGTCAGTACCGACGGTACTGACGCCGCATATTAAAACCGTCTTCGGCCTTGTCACTAAACCGAATGTAAGTCGTCCTACAACGTTGATTTACGCCTTGAACTGCGACGATGGGTGACCGTTACGAATGTTTGTAGACAGAAATGCAGTGTGCCGACACCATTAGCCTGCGGCGTCGGATTTTAGCGTGCATATGCGACCGAGTCAAAGCGGGAGCACGTAGCACAAATATCGAAACACAAACGTGAACAACACCAAAGACTAGCCGCAAGGTATGGAGATCGACGACCGTGACATGTAAGCCTTAGCGACGACATGCCAAAAAAATTAGCACAGCTTACAGTTTTTATGCTTGAGCATAATTATGGCCTCAGTACGGTTATCAAACAACCATCACTTCGGCCGTGTCACTAAATCCCAGCTAGCTTCTTGGCGTCACGGAAAATGTCGTCGAGCATTGCCGGCGTCAACCTACCGGTGAACATATTCTGCTGGCTAGGATGGTAACAACCTAGCAAACGCACACCGGCGTACAGTTGCGCTACAACACCGTGGCTGAACCGCGGCTTGCGCATTGCGGATACGCCCGGTAGCCGAAGCACGATCTGCCAGGCAAATCCACCCAGGGCGACGATTGCCCGAACGTACTCGGACACCAACCGCCATTCGGCCTCCAGCCAGGGCGAGCAGGTAACCCACTCCGCCTGCGTCGGAGCGTTGCCCGGCGGCGCGCACCGTACCGGTGCAGTTATCCGAATCTGGTTGGCCTGCAAACCATCTGCTGCGTCCATGCTGATCGGCAAGTTCACCAACCCAGCCCGGTGCAAAGCCGCATACAACTGGTCCCCAGAACGATCTCCGGTGAACATCCGCCCAGTCCGGTTGGCGCCGTGCGCGGCGGGCGCCAGCCCTACGATCAACAGCCGCGGCTGCTCCGATCCCCAGCCCGGCACCGGCCGCCCCCAATACGGCTGGTCGGCGAAGGCTCGGCGTTTGACGACCGCGACCTCCTCACGCCAGTCAACCAACCTTGGGCAGGCTCGGCACACGCTGATCTGTGCATTGAGTTCGGGAATCGAGCCGGCTCCGCCCGATAACACCAAAACCTGCTCGGCGTCGGCGGCAACCGGAGTCCGCGGTGTGGCCAGATCGCCCGGCCAGCCGGTTCCAGGCCCGACAGGAGAACCGAACACCTGACCAGTACCTGGATGGATGAACACACGAACATCGAACCACTCAGCCGCATGGGGCAACGAACAAGCCCTAATTTGCTTTAAAGGGGCCTGAAATTCGGTTGCTCCGCGTGCGGCCTCGCACGCTAATGCAACCCTGCACGAGAAACAACAGCCGCAGCCCGGCGTTACCAACCTGATCCTGTCCGCCGCGTGATGTGGTGTGCGCGGATGATGACATTTCCATCATTGCCTTCCCCTGACTGATGTTTACAACGCGGAAACAGCGCACGGGTCGCGTCGATCATAACCGGATCAACCACACTGCCCTTGCTCGTCTCAACGCTGATAGCCGACACCGCAGTCAACTATTTTGGACGCCGCCGGGTGTCAATTAGTCTCCGATGCGTTGTCTGGCGCAGCAATAGCTGACGTCCCGCGATTGGCGTCGGCTTTTTTGGCGACCAAGCAGTCAACGTTGCGGTGCTGGCTGCGCTCTCAGCTCTAATTCAACCCCACAGAGGTGACGGCTCGCCAGCCAACACTACCCAAGAACGCCACCCGGGCGGGTTGCTCATTGGACCGAGCCGACTACGCTTACGAAGCGATCCTCGACCTGGCGTTTGTGGTCGGACCGGTCGAACCGGGCGTCGGCGGTCTGATGATCACCACGTTGCGGCTCGAAGGCGCCGGTAAGCAGCACCACGCGACCCGACCGCAGGGGCTGGTATCCGGAATCGCCACCAGGCTGCGTTTCATGTGGAGTCTGCGGGTCTTGCACACACTGGCAATGATCGACCTGGCCATCACCGCACTGTACCGGTCGATGGAAAGCATGCTACTTCCGAAATACTTCACCGACCCGACATCAGCCGCAACAGCTAAGGTAGGTATTGTATAGCATTCTACGGCAAGTAGTGTGGTCAGCACGCCCGGCTACGCCGTAGCGTAATAAACACGCGCGCCGGCGCGCGATCATGCTCACAGCAATCCGGACCTTCAGTTCGGCGATGGTGTTAATCACGTTCCTGCCACCGTGACCTATCAAGTCGCGCTGATTGGCCTGCTCGATGAGCTGATGGCGCCAATCTACAATTAAGATGATGCAAACCCGGGGGGCCACATTAAATTTTTTTCCATTTTCGTGACCGGGTGGTCGGGGTGGTGACGGTGCCGTTCGTGTCGCTGGGCCCGTTGAGCCTGCCGCTAGCCGGTTAATTGACCGACTCTCCGGATTGCGAGCAGCGCTTTTGGCGTTGGCGCTACCCAATCCGTGTTAATCAGGCTTGTCTGTGTCAGGTGGCCGTAGCTGCGCGAGCTAGACCACGCACCAGAGTTGGTCGTCGATCCCGGCCCCGTAGGATCGAAGCGTGGGTGTTCTGACCAGCCTTATCGCCGGTCTGCCCGACGGGATGGTAGTCACTGATTCGGCCGTCACCGACGGCTACCGGCATGACCGCGCCTTGGACCCGTCGGCAGGCAAACCGCTGGCCGTGGTTCAGCCACGACGCACTGACGAGGTGCAGACCGTATTACGCTGGGCCAGCGCTAACCGGGTGCCGGTGGTGGCCCGGGGAGCCGGCAGCGGCCTGTCGGGCGGCGCTACTGCACTGGATGACGGGATCGTGCTGTCGACGGAAAAGATGCGCGACATCACGGTAGATCCAGTCACCCGCACCGCGGTTTGTCAGCCCGGCCTGTTCAACGCGGAGGTAAAGAAGGCTGCCGCCGAACACGGGCTGTGGTATCCACCCGATCCGTCGTCGTTCGAGATATGCAGCATTGGTGGCAACGTCGCCACCAATGCCGGCGGACTGTGCTGTGTGAAGTACGGCGTCACAGGCGACTATGTGCTGGGCATCCAGGTGGTGTTGGCCGACGGCACCGCGGTTCGGTTAGGTGGTCCGCGGCTCAAGGACGTTGCAGGACTGAGCCTAACAAAGCTCTTCGTTGGCAGCGAAGGCACGCTGGGCATCATCACGGAAGTGACGCTGCGGCTGTTGCCCACCCAAAACACGTCAAGCATCGTGGTGGCCACCTTCGCTTCGGTCCAGGCAGCTGTCGATGCAGTGTTGGGAGTCGCTGCTCGTCTGCGTCCCGCAATGCTCGAATTTATGGATTCGGTGGCAATCAATGCCGTCGAGGACACCTTCCGAATGGGCCTGGACCGCGAGGCAGCCGCCATGCTAGTGGCAGGCTCCGACGAACTTGGGCACGCAGGCACCGACGAAGCCAAACTGATCGGGGCTGTGTTTGCCGAAAACGGTGCAACACAAGTATCGTCCACGAACGATCCAGACGAGGGCGAGGCGTTTGTTGCCGCCCGACGGTTTTGCATTCCGGCGGTCGAAAGCAAGGGCTCACTGTTGCTCGAAGACGTCGGAGTGCCGCTGCCGGCGCTGGGCAAGTTAGTTACTGGGATCGCTCACATCTCCACCGAGCGCAACCTGATGATTTCGGTGATCGCGCATGCCGGTGACGGCAACACCCACCCGCTGATCGTGTACAACCCCGCCGATGCCACGATGACGGAACGCGCCCATCGCGCGTTCGGAGAAATCATGGACATGGCCGTCGGCCTCGGTGGCACCATCACCGGTGAGCACGGCGTCGGCCGGTTGAAACGACCATGGCTGGACGACTATCTCGGGCCCGACGTGATGGAGCTAAACCAGCGCATCAAGCACGCATTGGACCCCTATGGCATCCTGAATCCCGGCGCGGCGATCTGACCTGCGCGTGATGTCTCACAGGTTCCGGTTCACCACTGCCGACATCTGGCCCAATCCCTGGTCGATGTACCGAACCCTACGAGACCACGAGGCGGTGCACCACGTCGTCCCCGCAAACCAGCCCGAGGACGACTACTACGTGCTGCCCCGGCACGCCGACGTCTGGTCGATGGCCATGCGAAGTTATCCTCTGCACAGAGACTCACCGTCAATTACAGCGACATGGAACTGATTGGGCTGCAAGATAACCCGCCGATGGTTATGCAAGACCAGCCAGTTTAGACCAAGTGCCGCAAACTGGTGTCGCGCAGATTCACCCCGCGACAAACCAACGTGGTCGAGCCAAAAGTGCGTCACTTCGTCGTCGAGCACATCGAGCAGCTGCGCGCTAAGGGCAGCGTAGACATCGTCACCGAACTTTTCAAACCACTGCCGCCGATGGTGGTGGCGCACTATTTCGGTTTCCCCGAAAAAGTCCGATCACAATTCGACGGCTGGCCCCGGCCATCGTGGCGGCCAACACGGCCGACGCCGGCGGCATCACCAACGAGCTGGACGTTGCAGGCTATGCGGTCGAGTCGATGCTAGCCTACTTCACCAGGCTGATCGAACGGCGCCGAAGCGAACCCGAAGACGACACCATCTAGCACTTGACCACGGCCGGGGCCAACACACTGTCGATGCTGGCTTGCACATTCACCGATAGCCACCGGCGGAAACAACACCGTCACTGGCATGCTCGGCGGCTAGATGCCGTTAAGGATACTGCTGAGGCTGACGTCATCCGTCCGGGGACTGATGCGCACCACACCACACGAGATGTCGCTATCGGCCACACCACTGTCTCGCCCGGTCGCAGGGTGCTAATGCGCTACGGGCAGGCCAAGCGGGATGAACGCTAATACAGCCGCCGCCAGCTAGCTGGACGTAACCTGGTGACCACCCAACATCCTGATCTTCAGCCACGGCGCACATACCTGGGCGCCAAGGTGACCCGTATGCAACGCCGAGGTTCGGCTGACCGAGCTACTGGCCCGTTACCCCGACTTCGAGGTCGACGAGTCCAGCATCGCGTGGGCTGGCGGCAAGTTACATACGACCCCTGCTGACGGTGCCGATTACCGTGCAGCCGTAATAGCGGGTCCGGTAAAAAGGCAGAGACTTGTTGGCAGCCAGAAGCACCAAGGTTGCCACCGATCAGATACTCGACCCGAGAACCTTTACCCCAGAGTGATCTGACATCGATTGGTATGAACGAGATCGACAGGGCAACAAGCTCTTTTGCGTCGACTAGCCATGCCGAGCAGGCTGCCTCGCAAGTCGCGGCGGTGGTAGGGGCTTTCGAATCGGCGTTGGCTGCCACGACACAACCTCCACTGGTAACAACTAATCGGGCTCTGCTGTCATTTTTGGCGCATAGCAAATATCTTCGGGCAAAACGTCCAGATGCTGATGGCCATCGAGTCCGGGTACGAAAAGATGTGGGCCCAGGATGTGAACACAACGCACTGTTACCACACCGGCGCCTCTCAGGCCTGGTCGAAGCTGTCACCACTGAACTTATCTTGATGCAGTGACTTCCTGGTCTGCCCGGGACAGAGAGCGAGCCACCACCGATAACCGCGCCACAACCGGAGCGACCCGCCGGGGGTTGGATGCCAAGGCCAACCCCGCCGCCAAAAGCAGAGGCACCGCGGGTGGGCTCGCCCTCCAAAACTCAGAGGAAGTCTACTCCAAAATAAGAATGCGCATAACACCCCACTCAGGGTCATGCCAGCCCGAAGTAGCGATGTACCAGGGCTCCGTGTCATCGCCCTCTAGCCACTCGGCCTGGGTGCATATGTCGACACCCGGGGTACTTTCCGACACGACAATGGCTGAACTGTGGATCTAGCTTGTGCGTCCCGCAAGATCAGATCAGGCCACCCAATAAGCTTGCATCTTAATGGATTTTTTGCGGTATGCGAAAATCCTGCCGCAGCACTTTGACGACTAACCGCGTGGTACAGGTGTCACAAGCCATCCAGCCAAAGTGATCGCTCGCATCGAACACCGCCTACCGCATGATTTCGAACAACTGGCCGCCGCCGTTCTTGCCGTCCACCCAGGTAACACCGGCTACTGCGCACCACCGTCAGGCATTCGTCATCATCGCAGCAAGTTTCGAGAAACACGGATGCAAGGGAATCCCCGATGGAGTCAGACAGAAAGTTGATCGTGGGCAATCGTGATATCGCCCATGATGACGTACCTAGTCAGAAACGGCTCAGGGAAGACGAATTGGCTACCCCGTACCCATCCCGCGCCGATGGTGTCGCCGGGCTGTACAGCTCTTACTCAATCCGACGCGTAACCGCCTTGCAGCGCAAACTCGATATACACGGTACCAGAAACCGGATTGAGATTGACCAGCGTGTAACAGCGTTGATGCCCGTCGGCGAACCACATCCGGATATCCCTATCGTGGGGACACACGGAATGCTCGACGAACATCTTGCCGTCACCGAAGCTCAACCTCAGGTAACGCGGGCCAATCTCGCGGTCAGTCCAGTCACGTTAAGTTGGTAGTCGCCAACACGCAAGAGCTTCAGCACTGCGCCCTGCTAGCCCGGCGACGGTCTAAGTTCGGTCATAGTTCTTAATATCCTTCATCGCCAACTGCTAACCTTAAGCAAGGAAGCCTAATCTAGCTTCGCATCCGCGTGCAGCGGTGCAGCAGCCAGGCCAAGGGAATCGTCAGCACCAGCGTAGCAACGATGAGGTTCAGCATCGACCCGGTGTAAACGTGGTCTTGGACCACATAAACCATCGCGAACTCCATCGTCACCAGATGGATCAGAAAAATTTCGTAAGAAATTTCGCCCAGCCACACCATCGGCCTGCTGGACAACAGCCACGAATACCATCCCAGATCACCTAGCGTTAAAGGCGCCACTGCCAACGTGGCGATCGCGGCGTAGAAGCCCACTTTTATCAACGCCTCCCCCAACGATGCCGGCGATGTGGTTGGCGCGCCCGCGATAGGCGTCGACACGATAAAATAGCAGATAATCGCCAGCGGTATGGCCCCGAATGCGTAGCAGCGCACGCCCATCACCTGCAGCACAGCCAGTATCATTCCTCCGAGGAACCAGGCCAGGTAGGTCGGCAACCACAGCCGAGCGCCGTCTGGAAACCAGTGATCGGGGTGCACCAGGATCAACCATCCCGGACTAATCAACAACATCCCCGCAAGAACAACCAACACTAACCTTGGCTGCCATCGCCGCTGACAGAGCAACACCAGCAACAGATATGCCAGCAGGGGTAGCGCCACATAGAAAGCGACCTCCACCGCAAGGCTCCACATCTGAGTGAGGCCCTGGTGCAGATACGAACCCAGGTAGCCGTCGGTGTAAATCTGCGTCAGCGTGAGGTTGCGGACCAATCCCATCCAGCTGTGTCCAGGATTCGGCCCCGCTGCGCGGAAGTGATACAGGGCGTAGGCGAACAACACGGTGATCACGTAAGCAGGCATGATGCGCCTAACCCGGTGCCACGCGTAACGGCTCACCGAAGGCGGCGGACTGCCAGTGGCGGCCGACTTCACCCACGGGCTGAATAACAAGAAGCCGGATAGCGCAAAGAAGATCGGGACGCCGATCTCCAAGCGGGCACCGACCAGGCCCCAATAGCCGTGGGTGTACTTGCCGGTGGTGTACGCCGCATGGGTGCCAACGATCAGGAGGGCGGCAACCGCGCGGATGCCGGTCAGCGACGCTACCCGATCCACATGCGAGACCTGCTTTAGTCCACTTTGGGCGTCCCTTTCCTCAGACAGCGTCATCCAGTGTGTTTTCTGCGCGGTTTGCCGCCATCACGCCCGCAGGCTCTCTCTGGTAGCCGGTCAGGCTGAAAGTCGAGCAACACACCCGAAATGTAGTTTTTATCAAATTTTTTCAGAGTGACTCGGGGTAATTTAGCCAGCATCTCCACCAGAGAGAAGTCCGGCCCAGTGGTGATGTGGCAAAAATCGCTACGATACAAACCTCCCTTGTTGGCAATGACGCCCACGATCGTCCCAGAACCAATCTTGTACCGTTTGCCCACGGCGATGCGATTTGATGCTAAGCACCTTCCTCTCTTTGGCTTTCCGTAACGATCCCTACGTTGTTCTGCACGTTGGTTTTTGGACCTTTCGGGACCTTTCAGCCGCTGAAGTGGCAATTTGGGTACCATCAGGAACACTTCCTGCAACGCCAGCGTCGCGGCGATGTCAACCATCGGGGCATTGCGCCCACGTTCGTTATCCTCGACCAACCTACGAAATAGCTCAATTCCCGGGCCGCCGAGCGCGTTGGTGATGGAATCGCTGAATTTAGCTATCCCCTGTGCATTGACATGTTCAACGGTAAGCAATTTGACCTCGGTAAATGCTTGCCTAGTAGCCTTTTCGATCGACTTGAGTAGGGGAGTCCCCCTAGGGAAACGAACAACAGCGCCTTTCCTGAGCGGCCAGCCCGACCCGTACGTCCGATCCGGTGTACATAGAACTCGGTGTCGTGCGGAATGTCGTAGCTAAGCACATGCGATATCCTTTGCACGTCCAGTCTGCACGCGGAGACATCGGTAGAAGCCAGGATATCAAAAACGCCTTCTCGCCGGGCGATGGTGGTCCGCTCGCGCTGTCCCTGCGGAATGTCGCCGTTGACAGCTGCGGCAGAGAATCCTCGAGACATAGTTTTCGACGACCTCCTCAGTCGCCTGTTTGGTGCGGACAAAGACGATCATCGCCTCGAACGGTTCGACTTCTGGGATACAGGTCAGTGAACCCATCTTACGTGGACCGAAAACTCGAATGTAGCGTTGCGAAATATTCTCGGCTGTAGCAGTGTTCGCTTCAAACGTGATTTCGAGACGATCGTGTAAATACCTTATATTTAAGTGTAAGTACTTTATATAGTGAGTTGCGGATCGCTGCCGGCATGTTCGCCGACCATAGAGCCGTCTGGTTGTATTCCGGGGTTTCGAACAGGATATGCTCAACGTCTTCGGCGAAACCCATATTGAGCATCTCGTCGTCTTCATCAAGTACCAGGTAGTCCAGTCGTGATAGGTTCAGCGTGCCGCGTTCAAGGTGGTCTATGACGCGGCTGAGTGGTGTTGACCACTACCTGCGCACCGCGTCTTAACCCGGCCCAGTTGCACGCCATACTAATGGCCTGCCGTAGTATCGGGTAGCACGTTGTTGATCTGCGGCAGATGGGCCCCGTAGCAACTGAACGCCTCAGCTACCTGCAGAGCCATCTCACGAGTAAGCACCTGAGGTGCTTTGTTGGTGATGTTGCTTGTAGACAAGGTTGGGATTGCAAAAGCCGCCGTCTTGCTGGTGCCGGACTGCGCTATATAATATATAATGGGACTTTGCTATTAGCATCAGAATCGTCACCGCGTGGATAGCTGTTTGGAGGTTCGTAGCCGACGTCGGCAAGCGCCTCACAAGACGCACGGATGGATCTGCAGATCAGCAAACGTTTGAAAGGACGCTACGGGGGGTTGTCTGGGATGACCATCGCACATGAAGTTTTAATGGTGATCGCCAACCTAGCGGAGCTGGACGCAGCGAATGCCTGGGTCGCGAGCGATCGTGTTCGTACCGTGACACGCTGCATCAGCAGTACAACTGCGAACGTTTACGACGGCAGGCGGTACCGTGCGCGATGTGTGGTCACTACCCTGTCGCAAGTCACTACTGGGCGTGGCAGCTGTCGTGTTGGTCTCCGGGACATTAACCGGCTGTAGTTCCGGGGACTCCACGGTTGCAAAGACGCCAGTGCCCCCCTCTACCACCACCGGGACCATTTCAACCATCATCTCCAGTGCACCGAGCCCGCCATTCGCAACAGCTGCCCCGCCCACCAGCAACACACCACCGGACGATCCGTGCGCGGTCAATCTTGCCTCACCCACAATCGCCAGGGTGGTCTCTGAGCTGCCCCGCGATCCGCGCAGTGCGCAGCCCTGGAATCCAGAACCATTGGCCGGTAATTACAACGAGTGCGCTCAGCTATCGGCGGTGATCATTAAGGCCAACACGAACGCGGTCAACCCCACCACCCGGGCTGTGCTGTTTCATCTTGGCCGATTCATCCCGCAAGGTGTTCCTGACACCTACGGGTTCAACGGCATTGACCCAGCGCAAACCACTGGCGACACGGTGGCGTTGACATACCCTAGCAGCATTGACGGCTTAGCCACCGCTGTGAGGTTCCATTGGAACGGCAACGCGGTAGAGCTCATCAGTAACATCGCCGGCGGCTAGCCAAGCGGCACTCCGTTACCGTCCGAACCCTCTCACCTACAGTTGTTGCTGTGTTCGTCACCGACGAGACCATCGTCTACAGTGCGTCGGATCTCGCCGCCGCATCTCGGTGCGAGTACGCTCTATTGCGGGATTTCGACGCGAGATTGGGTCGCGGCCCCGTAGTAGCCACCACCGAAGACGAATTGTTCGCACGAACCAGCGCTCTGGGCGCCGACCATGAGCAACGTCACCTTGACCAACTACGCCACGAGTTCGGGGATGCGGTTGCAGTCATTGGCCGTCCAGCATACACATACGCCGGGTTTGCCGCCGCAGCCGAGGCGACCCAGCGGGCGATCGCCAACCGTGCTCCGGCGGTGTATCAGGCGGCAATGTTCGACGGCCGCTTCGTCGGGTTCATCGACTTCCTGGTACGAGATGGCGAACAATATCGAGTCGTTGATACCAAGCTTGCACGCTCACCGAAAGTCACCGCGTTGTTACAGCTGGCCGCTTACGCTGATGCGCTGGCTCACTCGGGCGTCCCGGTAGCACCTGAGGCAGAACTGCGGCTGGGCGACGGAATGGTCGTTTCCTACCGGATCTGCGACCTTATCCCGGTCTACCGGTCTCAACGCTCTCTACTGCAGCGGCTACTCGACCGCCACTATACCGCAGGCACGGCGGTGCGTTGGCAAGACGACGAAGTGCGGTCCTGTTTTCGCTGTCCACAGTGCACCGAACAGCTGCGTGCGACCGACGATCTGCTGCTAATCGCGGGTATGCGAATAAGCCAGCGCAGCAAGCTACTTAATGTCGGCATAACTACCATAGCCGAACTGGCCGATCATTCCGGCCCGGTACCCGACTTGTCTTCTAGTGCGCTCAGCGAGTTAACTGCACAGGCCAAATTACAAGTCCAACAACGTAATACCGGTACTCCGCAATTCGAGATCGTTGACCCGCAACCGCTGGCGCTATTGCCCGATCCAGATCCCGGTGATCTGTTCTTCGACTTCGAAGGTGATCCGCTGTGGACAGTCGACGGCCAAGAATGGGGTCTAGAATACCTTTTCGGAGTCTTGGACTCCGAAATCTCCGGGACCTTTCGCCCTCTGTGGGCGCACAACCGGGTGGAAGAACGCAAGGCGCTTACTGAATTTCTGAAGATGGTGACAAAGCGCCGTAAGCAGCGACCGCATATGCACGTCTACCATTACGCACCCTACGAAAAGACTGCGCTGTTGCGACTCGCCGGACGATACGGAGTCTGCGAGGATGAAGTCGACGAGCTACTGCGCAGCGGAACGTTGGTTGACCTTTATCCTTTGGTAAGTAAGAGCATTCGCGTAGGTGCAGAATCCTTTAGCCTGAAGGCACTCGAGCCGCTGTACATGGGGAAACAACTACGCTCCGGCGATGTAACTACCGCCACAGATTCGATCACCTGCTATGGAAGGTACTGCGAATTGCTTTCCGCAGGAAATTTTGATGAGGCGGCAACCGTGCTCAAGGAGATCGAAGACTACAACCATTACGACTGCAGGTCCACTCGTGAATTACGTAACTGGCTGCTGCTGCAAGCTTATGAAGCCGGTGTCGTACCGGTTGGTGCCCAACCAGTTCCCGAAGGAAACACTGTCAAGGACGATGACGAGCTTTCGGCAATTTTGTCAGCCTTGTCGGGTTTCACTGGCGATGTAGCCGTCGGCGACCGTACACCCGAGCAAACCGCGATCGCCTTGGTGGCTGCGGCACGCGGCTACCATCGACGCGAAGACAAGCCGTTCTGGTGGGGGCACTTCGACCGACTGAACTTCCCTGTTGGCGAATGGGCAGACAACACAGACGTCTTCGTTGCCGACGACGCATCGATCATCATCGACTGGCACACGCCTCCTCGCGCTCGCAAGCCACAACGTCGGGTGCGGCTGCGCGGCAGATTGGCACGTGGCAACCTCGGCTCGGCGGTCTTTGCACTCTATGACCCTCCCGCCCCGCTAGCTATGGACGTCCATCCCGGGCGGCGAGCCGCCGGCCGGGCCGAGGTTGTCGAGGCCGACGACCTGTCGATACCGACTGAGGTGGTCATTGTCGAACGAGTAGGAAATGACGGCAACACATTCCACCAGTTGCCGTTCGCGCTGACTCCAGGACCACCAATAGCAACAACGGCCCTGCGAGATTCGATTGAGTCAACTGCCACTACACTGGCCGCCAGTTTGCCGCAACTACCCCGCACCGCGCTGATTGACATTCTTTTGCGCCGCATTCCCCGAACCCACAGTGGCGCTACGCTACCGCGCGGCACCGATACGGTCGCTGACATTACAGCTGCGGTGCTGGACCTGGATTCGTCGTACCTGGCCGTGCACGGACCACCCGGGACCGGCAAGACGCACACTGCAGCACACGTCATCACGCAATTGGTCAGCAACCACTCCTGGCGCATTGGCGTTGTCGCGCAATCGCACGCCGCGGTTGAGAACCTCTTAGACGGCGTGATAACAGCCGGCCTCGATGCGCGACAAGTCGCAAAGAAACGGCATGATCGCAGCGCTCCGCCCTGGCAGGAGATCGACGGGAACGATTACCCCACTTTCATCGCCGACCCCATGGGATGCGTGATCGGTGGTACGGCATGGGATTTCGCCAATCGCAATCGGGTTCCTCCGGGTAGTCTCGATTTGCTGGTCATCGACGAAGCCGGCCAGTTCTGCTTGGCCAACACCATAGCCGTGGCGCCCGCGGCGGCGAATCTCATGTTGCTCGGAGACCCGCAACAGCTACCACAGGTCAGTCAAGGAACTCATCCCGAACCGGTCAATACGTCCGCGTTGGATTGGCTAGTTGAGGGTCAGCGAACCCTGCCCAATGAACGCGGCTACTTTCTGGACCGCTCCTACCGGATGCATCCGGCGATCTGTGCCGCAGTCTCGACACTGTCCTACGAAGGTAAACTGCATGCCCACACCGAGTACACGGCAGCACGGCGCCTCAACGAGTATCAACCCGGCGTGCACGTTCTGGCCGTTCACCACCAAGGCAACTCGACAGAGAGCCCCGAAGAGGCCGGTGCAATCACCGCCGAGATCGAGCGGCTGCTCGGCACGCCGTGGACCGACGAACACGGCACCCGACCGTTGGACGTCTCGGACATATTGGTGCTGGCACCATATAACGCCCAGGTGGCACTGGTTCGTCAACAATTGATGTCGGCCGGGTTCAGTGGGGTCCGGGTAGGAACAGTGGACAAATTCCAGGGCGGGCAAGCCCCAGTAGTCTTCATCTCGATGACATCCTCATCTGTTGAAGTGGTGCCACGCGGAATTTCATTCTTGCTCAACAGGAATCGGCTCAACGTTGCCGTCAGTCGGGCACAATATGCGGCAGTGATCGTGCGCTCAGAGACATTGACAGAGTATCTGCCCGCTACGCCTGTTGGCCTGATTGACTTGGGCGCGTTTTTGACGCTGACGACATTCAATGGGACCGGCCGACTGGAATCTAGACTAGATAAGCCCTAGATTTGGCGGTGTCTCATCTTCCGCGAGTCAATCAAGACGGTAACCGACCGTCCACGAAATCACTTCGGCGATACGGTGAAATTGCTGCTCGCCGTTGAGGTGAGTACCTTTGTGGACCAAGATAATCGGTTCAGTTGACGTCGGTACCGAGTCGGAATCGGCGAGCAAGCTATGCCACGATTACACGGAACGTTGTGCCATCCTTCGGGCGGTGCCCAGCTGCAGGCGTCGGAACCGCACTATTGTAGATTCAATATCACATACCGATTCAGGCTCGACATCCGGCCTCGCGTCGATGTCCGGCGCGCGATGAAAGATTAACTCGACATAGTCATCATTGTCATAACCACCGTCGCCGTTGGGGAAGGGGCCGAGTCCCCCGCCGGCTACACGGCTCATCACCGAAACCGTGCCGTCGACCATGAATAGTGCGGCAATAATTCCGAACAAAGCGATGCACGCGGGCAGCAACATAGACTCCGACATTGCAGCCGAGAACGAGTAGCGCAGCCACTCGAGCAACGTTAAAGCGTTGGAGCAGCCGAACGCGTTCCCGCCGCCCGGGATCGATTGCGCTGGGCGGCAACATCAACCGACAGATTAGCGTACCCGGGTCCATCTCAAACGAAAGCCACGTCAGCGCGATCGCCAGCATCGAAAAGCCGAAACCAAAGACAGACCGCGGCTGGTACCGGTCGACGATAATGCCGGCAACTGGCGCCAGTACACCATTGGTGATCGCCGGCAGCGCGATCAGCAGCGCCACGTGGGTCGACACTGCCCGCACACCGCCTGCGCATAGAACATCAGCTGCAGCAGCGCTATCGTCGCGAACGCCATAATCGCCACCCCGACGTTGTGCAGGCTGAAGTCCCTGTAGCCGAAAATATCTAGTGGAATCAGCGACTCGCGGGTGTTGTACTGCCTGCCAGTTGACGAATGTAGCCAGAAACCCGACGCCTGCAACGAGCGGTCGCCCAGACCCACGGCACCCAATCAACAACTTGCCCCTGCTATAGTCGAAAGACGATCAAAAACGTACCCGACTCGGATAGCCCGACGCTGATCAAGTCGAACCGGTGCCCCTGGGTGGACAGCACCAGCCCCAAACCAAACCGCCATGGCCGAGCCGATAGATACCGACGGACATTAATGAAAAAATCCACTGCCAGCCCAGCACGTCGACCAGCCAACAGTCCCAACAGACTGGCGGCGCCGATAGTCGCCGCTGCACACACGTTCCTCGCGGCACCGCGACGCTACGTTGGAAAGATCCGGGTCATCGTCGACCAAGTTTGCGGGGTAAGCCTCCCCAGCACCAACATCTTGCACGATCCGTGCAGCAACCAGCATGGCAGTGCTGCCCTGCTACCAGCAACAACACCACATATCCCAACCAATAGGCACTGGTCACCCAAACCACAGCGTCATACTCGACATGCAAGTCGGCCATGATAGGCAAATCGCGCGATAGCGACGATGTTCGAGTCGAGCACGATCATGAAGAAATCGGTCACCACCGTCCACAGCGAATACCACGGGTTTGTGGAGTCGATCCGGGCCGAGGTCATCTACCCACCTCGTTCACCTCCTGATGCCGCGACACGCAGCCATGGCATGCGTCCAGGCATGGGTGGTTGTTTAGCCCCGGTACCGGGGATGCAGCTGACCGGCATCGGCAACGTCAAGTTGGCAGATCATCAATAATCCCTCATTGTTCCGGAATATCCCTCCCCGTCTGGTCGACGACCCGCATCGTCACCAACCTAAGCAATATTAATACCCAGCCCGCATTATTGCGGCTGGGCAACCCAACAAGACGCCAGCGAACTTCGAACTTGGTGCCACGTGCGCGGCCCGGCATTATTTCGGCTCTACACGGCTACGAACCAAACTAGCGTTAGCATAAAGGCACGCCATTCACAGGAGAGGCAACATGTGCACCCGACGGAACGGCCCTCAGAATAGGTTTTGGAGTAAGTCCGAGCCGGACCAAATTCCAGCCACTACAGGCGGCCAGCCCAAAGCGTCTACCCGGGCATTGGCGCAGGTTATCGAGCGTAGTGTGTGGATACAGGGCCCGGCGGCGGAAGCTTACGTGGCCCGGCTGCGACGCACACACCCAAGTGCCAGCCCAACCGAGATCGTTGCCAAGCTGGAAAAGCACTACCTGGCCGCGTTGACCGCGAGCGGTGCGGTAGTGGGCTCGGTAGCCACGTTGCCCGGGATCGGAACGTTGGCTGCAGTGTCGGCAAACGCAGGCGAAACGGTGTTCTTCCTGGAGGCGACCGCGGTCTTCGTACTGACGATCGCATCGGTGTACGGCATCCCCGCCAACCATCGGGAACGACGCCGCGCGCTGGTGTTGGCCGTGCTAGCCGGAGACGACACCAGGCTTACCATAGGTGAACTGATCGGTCCGGGCCGCACCAACGGGGGTTGGCTGTTAGAGGGCATGGCCTCACTGCCGCTGTCGACGTGGTCCCAGTTACACACACGGATGCTCAGATATGCCGCCAAACGGTGCACAGTGCGTCGCGGAGCGCTGATGTTCGGCAAAATACTCCCGATCGGTATCGGCGCCGCGGTAGGCGGCGCTGGCAACCGCGTAGTGGGCAAGAAGATTATAAGCAATACCCGCAACGCTTTCGGCACCGCGCCGTCACGCTGGCCAGCCACTCTGATCCTGCTACCGACGGTTCATAACGCTGGTTAGACGTCAACTAGGCACGAGGCCCCCTCTGTCTGGCTAATCGCAGCCGAAACGATAGCCTCTATGTGGGGACTGAGACCGTTCAAGACCGCGACGGGTGTGACGGGGTACCCCGCCAACCAAGGTGCAGAAAGTTGCAAGTGTCGCGCAATGCGCTTGCAGGACAGAAGAATTGAGGCGAACAGCGGCCGTGGCCAACATAAGTTCACCATTCGGGCAAAACGAATGGTTGGTCGAAGAGATGTACCGCAAGTTCCGCGACGACCCCTCCTCGGTCGATCCGAGCTGGCACGAATTCCTGGTTGACTACAATCCCGAATCAACCGCCGAACCGGTACTTACGGACCCTACCTCCACTGATAAACAACCCTCAGCCACGCCACAAGCAAAGCCAGCTGCGGCAGCTGACCCGGTAGCGAGCAGGGCCAAGCCCGCGACCACCCCAACAGTAGCGAACGGCACGGCAGCCGGCTCTGCCGCAGCTCCAGCCAAAACCACCACTACCCCGCCTATCGAAGGTGACGAGTTGCAGGTGCTGCGCGGTGCCGCCGCAGTGGTCGTCAAAAATATGTCCGCGTCGCTGGACGTGCCGACGGCGACCAGTGTGCGAGCCGTTCCAGCCAAGCTGATGATCGACAACCGGACCGTCATCAACAACCAGCTCAAGCGCAACCGCGGCGGGAAGATCTCCTTCACGCATTTGCTGGGCTACGCGTTAGTGCAGGCGGTCAAGAAGTTCCCGAACATCAACCGGCACTACGCGGAGATCGACGGCAAACCCATCGCAGTGACACCGGCCCACACCAATCTCGGCCTAGCGATCGACCTGCAAGGTAAAGACGGCAAGCGGTCCTTGGTGGTGGCCGGTATCAAGCGCTGCGAAGAATTGCGATTCGCACAGTTCGTCACCGCCTACGAAGATATCGTCCGCCGGGCGCGCGACGGTAAGCTGACCGCCGAAGACTTTGCCGGCGTCACGATTTCACTTACCAACCCCGGCACTATCGGCACCGTGCATTCGGTGCCGCGGCTGATGACTGGCCAGGGCGCCATCATCGGCGTGGGCGCCATGGAATACCCCGCCGAGTTTCAAGGCGCCAGCGCGGAGCGCATCGCCGAATTGGGTATCGGCAAACTGATCACCCTAACTTCAACCTACGACCACCGCATCATCCAGGGTGCGGAATCAGGTGACTTCCTGCGCACGATCCACGAAATGGTGCTCTCGGACAGCTTCTGGGACGAAATCTTTCGCGAGCTGAGCATCCCGTATCTGCCGGTGCGCTGGCGCACCGACAACCCGGACTCGATCGTCGACAAGAACGCTCGCGTCATGGAGTTGATCGCGGCCTACCGTAACCGCGGCCATCTAATGGCCGATATCGACCCGCTGCGGTTGGACAACACCCGCTTCCGCAGTCACCCTGACCTCGATTTGCTAACCCACGGCCTGACGCTGTGGGATCTGGATCGGGTATTCAAAGTCAACGGCTTTGGCGGGTGGAAATACAAGAAACTGCGTGACGTGCTGGGCTTGCTTCGCGACGCCTACTGCCGCCACATCGGCGTGGAATACACCCACATCCTCGACCCCGAACAACAGGAATGGCTGCAACAGCGGGTCGAGACCAAGAACGTCAAACCGACTGTGGCCGAACAGAAATACATCCTGAGCAAGCTCAACGCTGCCGAAGCCTTCGAAACGTTCCTGCATACTAAGTACGTCGGGCAGAAACGTTTCTCGCTAGAAGGCGCCGAAAGCGTTATCCCGATGATGGATGCGGCGATCGACCAGTGCGCCAAGCATGGCCTGGACGAAGTGGTCATCGGGATGCCACACCGCGGCCGGCTCAACGTATTGGCCAACATCGTCGGCAAGCCGTACTCACAGATCTTCACCGAATTCGAGGGCAATCTAAACCCAACACTAGCGCACAGCTCTGGTGACGTCAAATACCACCTCGGTGCTACCGGTTTGTATCTGCAGATGTTCGGCGACAACGACATTCAAGTATCGCTGACCGCCAACCCTTCACACTTGGAAGCCGTGGACCCCGTGCTCGAAGGTCTCGTCCGGGCCAAGCAGGATCTACTCAACAAGGATACCAATGGCAACCAAGATGAAGCGTTTTCGGTGGTGCCAATGATGCTGCACGGGGACGCTGCCTTCGCCGGCCAAGGAGTCGTTGCCGAAACGCTAAACTTGGCGAACCTGCCTGGTTACCGGGTCGGCGGCACCATCCACATCATCGTCAACAACCAGATCGGCTTCACTACCGCGCCGGAGTACTCCAGATCCAGCGAGTACTGCACGGATGTCGCCAAGATGATCGGCGCGCCGATCTTCCACGTCAACGGTGATGACCCGGAAGCCTGCGTGTGGGTAGCCAAGCTGGCGGTCGACTTTCGGCAGCGTTTTAAAAAGGACGTCGTTATCGACATGCTGTGCTACCGCCGGCGCGGGCACAATGAGGGCGACGATCCGTCGATGACGAACCCGTACATGTACGACGTTGTCGACACCAAGCGCGGCGCCCGTAAGAGTTACACCGAAGCCTTGATCGGCCGTGGCGACATTTCCTTGAAGGAAGCCGAGGACGCGCTGCGCGACTACCAAGGCCAGCTGGAGCGGGTGTTCAACGAGGTACGCGACCTGGAAAAGCACGGCGTGCAGCCCAGCGAGTCAGTGGAGTCTGACCAGATGATCCCTGCGGGTTTGTCCACCGCGGTGGACAAAGCACTGCTGGCCCGCATCGGCGACGCCTTCCTGGCGGTACCAGAAGGTTTCACCGTGCACCCGCGGGTGCAGCCGGTGCTCGAGAAACGCCGGGAGATGGCTTATGAAGGCAAGATCGACTGGGCTTTCGCCGAGTTGCTAGCCTTAGGGTCGCTGGTGGCGGAAGGCAAATTGGTGCGGCTGTCCGGCCAAGACACCAAGCGTGGCACCTTCTCGCAGCGGCATTCGGTGATCATCGACCGCCACACCGGCGAGGAATTCACTCCGTTACAGCTGCTGGCCAATAACCCCGACGGCAGTCCCACCGGCGGCAAGTTTCTGGTCTACAACTCGCCACTGTCGGAGTATGCCGCTGTCGGTTTCGAGTACGGCTATACGGTAGGCAACCCGGATGCCGTGGTGCTGTGGGAGGCGCAGTTCGGCGACTTCGTCAACGGCGCACAGTCAATCATCGACGAATTCATCAACTCCGGTGAGGCCAAGTGGGGACAGTTGTCGACAGTGGTGCTGCTATTGCCGCACGGGCACGAAGGGCAGGGCCCTGACCACACCTCTGGCCGCATCGAACGCTTCCTGCAGCTGTGGGCGGAGGGCTCAATGACCTTTGCGGTGCCGTCGACTCCATCTAACTACTTCCACTTGCTGCGCCGGCACGCTCTCGACGGCATTAAACGTCCACTGATCGTGTTCACGCCCAAGTCGATGTTGCGCAACAAGGCCGCAGTCAGTGATATCAAGGACTTCACCGAGATCAAGTTCCGTTCGGTGCTGGAGGAACCCACCTACGAGGACAGCATCGACGACCGCAGCAAGGTCACCAGGGTCCTGTTGACCTGCGGCAAGCTCTACTACGAGCTGGCCGCCCGCAAGATCAAGGACAACCGCGACGACGTCGCGATCGTGCGGATCGAACAGCTGGCCCCGCTGCCGCGGCGCCGGCTCGGCGAAACGCTGGACCGCTACGAGAACGCCAAAGAGTTCTTCTGGGTGCAAGAGGAGCCAGCCAATCAAGGTGCCTGGCCGCGGTTCGGCCTGGAGCTGCCCGAGCTGCTGCCCCGACTCACCGGGATCAAGAGGATTTCGCGGCGGGCCATGTCGGCGCCGTCGTCGGGTTCGTCGAAGGTGCATGCCGTCGAGCAACAGGAGATCCTCGACACCGCGTTCGGCTAAGCTCAAACGCCAGCACCAGTGTTAACCTCGAGACAAGCAAGCCGACACGAGAGAGGCTGCTAGTGGAGGGTTTCGCCGGCAAGGTTGCCGTGGTCACCGGCGCTGGTTCGGGTATCGGACAAGCCTTGGCTATCGAACTAGCCCGTTCGGGTGCCAAGCTGGCGATTAGCGATGTCGACGGCGAAGGGCTAGCACAGACCGAGGGACAGCTGAAGGCGATCGGCGCGTCGGCCAGGACCGACCGACTCGACGTGACCGAACGCGAAGCCTTCCTGACCTATGCCGACGTGGTCCACGAGAACTTCGGTAAGGTGAACCAGATCTACAACAACGCCGGCATCGCGTTCACCGGCGACGTCGAGGTCAGCCACTTCAAGGACATAGAGCGAGTGATGGACGTCGATTATTGGGGTGTTGTAAACGGCACTAAGGCGTTCCTTCCGTACTTGATCTCCTCTGGAGATGGCCATGTCATCAACATCTCGAGTGTGTTCGGCTTGTTTTCGGTACCGGGGCAGGCAGCGTACAACTCGGCTAAATTCGCCGTACGCGGCTTCACCGAGGCGCTGCGAGAAGAGATGGCGCTGGCTGGCCGGCCGGTCAATGTGACGACCGTCTACCCAGGCGGCATCAAAACCGCAATCGCGCGCAACGCCACCGCCGCCGAGGGACTCGACGTAAGCAAGATAGCCAGTCGGTTCGACACGTGGGTGGCCCATACCAGCCCGCAGCACGCCGCCCGAATCATCCTCAAAGCAGTGCGCAAAAAGAAGGCGCGGGTACTGGTCGGCCCGGACGCCAAAGTCGCGAACGTGGTGGTGCGTTTTTCGGGGGGAGCTGGCTATCAGCGGCTATTCGCGCAAGTGGCGAGCCGGCTGATCCTCAATCAACGCTAAAACTCATGTTGCCACCGGTACCACCGATGCCGAACACCATCCCGCCGATCCGGTTACGGGTTAGCTAGCGAAACCGGCCTGGATCGCCAATTTCGGGACCCTATAATCACTGCACACAACAGCCCGACACCGTAAACTGGGTGTGGCGCCTGGCGGCCGATTTGGCCGATAAGCGAATCTAGCTAATTTTGTTCTCAGCGATGGTGCAAGCCGGCACCGGGGGGCCTCCGGCGGACCGAGAGCGGGGCAGCTTCCGGTGCAGCCGGCTAACCCGACGTTAAGTGTGGACCCTAGGACCGAGTGCCCGTACCTTATCTCCTCCAGCGATGGTCAAGTCATCAGCATTTCCAAGCGTGTTCAGATTGTTTTTCGTGTTCCGGGCAGGCTACCTACACTTACAACGCGGCGAAGTTCGTGGTGCGCAGGTTCACCGAGGCGCTTCGGCAAAAGATGATTCTGACCCGGCCATCCAGGCAATGCTCGCAAAGGCTCGCAGTTGTACAGCACACGGCGTGTCGTTGTACAGACACGCGCCCTCGCGACAACTAACGGCCCATCGGGTGTTCTGCCAACCATCCGTCGGCGATCGCCTGCGAGTCCGCGCCGCGTATTACCTGGCGGCGCATCTCGATCAGGGCCGCGGTGTCCAGCACACCAGCCACTTCGTTTATGGCCAGCATTTGCCTATCCGTCAGCACGTTGCGCCGATAAAGCGGCACCACATTCTCGGCCTGGATCAGCGTGGCTTTACCGTCGGTGAGCACAATCAGGTCGGCGGGGAGGTCGGGGTTGGCGGTGGTGGTCCAGCCCGCGGTCAGCTGGCCAGCCCTCAACGCGGCGAACATAGTTGGATAATCAGGAAATTCACGCGCGGCGGGCAGCCGGCACGAGCCCACCGCCGATGGGGTGTGGGTGCCGGCAACGATCCCGACGACCAGCTCGTTACAGTGACTGAGCACCAGGCTCAAGTCACTACCACTCCAGGCCTTCGCGGTGTCCGGAGTCACGACCAGCGTGGGCTTATCTTCGGCGGCAGTGGTGTAGTCGCCGGCGGCGATGCCCTCGGGCAGTGCAGAGACCATCGCGCGGTAGACCCGAGCAGCGGAAAGCACCGCTGCTCGGGGCTGCAAGATTTGCAACACCTTGCCGGTGAATCCAGGGACGACAGTGAATCCACCCGAATCCAGCATCGCCATTGGGTCAGCACCAGTTTCACCTCGCGCCCCAAAACCGTACGACCGCAAAGCCGCGACATAGATGGCGGCTAGCAGCGTGGACTCCGAATCAGGCTTGGACCCAACGACCAACTCCGGATGACGATCACCCCTGTCAGTCGCGCAACCGCCCGCGACAAACACTCCGACTCCGGCGAGCAGCAACGCCGCCAGCCTGCCGACCCTCATCCCGCGACGTCTGACGCTTCTGTTGCCAAGGCGCCCGCTTCGCCAACGCGGAAGTTCAATAGGCTCGGAACAATCCGGTCGAGAGTGAAGTCGTCGCTGGCAACACAGAAAATCGCCTCGACAGCGGCCACCATCATCTTTTCGGTGATCCGACTCGTTTCGGCGTCCAGCGCTCCGCAAAAGACACCAGGAAACACAAGCACGCTGTTGATCTGGCTGCAGAAGTCACTACGCCCGATAGCCACCACTGCCACGTATTTGGCAGCAACGCCGGGATGTATTTCCGGGTCCGGATCGGACAGCACGAACACGATCCCGTCAGGTGCCATCATGACAAGCAATTCTTCGAGGGACCAAGACCGCCTACACCCCAAAGAACACAGCAACGCCAGCGAGCACCTCGGCCATGTCGCCGGTGAGACCGCCGGAGTTGGTACATCGCGCCAAATCAAACTAACTTCACGCAGTTCATGTCGTCGCACCCGGTATGCAGAATGCCAAGCGAATCGCGCACAGTAGTGTCTGAAACACCGATGGTAAGAAAAAGATTCGTGGAAGTAGCCCCTGCGGTACCGGCGCCGGACACCTACCACATTCAGCGAAGACATGCCGCGGCCGAGTAATATGATAGCAACCATCGGTGCAACAAGCACGACGATCGCCGTACCATTCTGGTCGTCATACATAACCGGGCAATCCAGCATCCCGACAACCCACCGTTCGATCTCGAAGCAGCGCAGTGCGAAGAATGTCCTCGAGGTTGACGGTGTCGAACGTCGAGCACAGCCTCACCAGGGGTTTTTACGACCTCGCCGAGATCCCTGGTATCCAGCACGATCGAGATCGCGTTACGCCCGCGACATATCTTGAACAGCACGCACTTGCCCTCCATCATCAGCAACAACGCCGCGGGTCCGATATCACTCGAACCCGATTACAGCGCTTCCATCGCTTACGACGGAACCGGTTCACCCACGTATAACAGACAGCCAGGGCGCGATTCGCGGCGATCGCATGACTTACCTGCGCCACGCCTGGAGTGTAGGGGACCGAGAACGCGCGTTGAGCATCCAACGGAGTCTTCAGCGCAACGGAAAACTTCTCACCTACGTGAGCCCGAAAGATATCGTCGTCGATGACAATCTGTAGCGGCTGGTCGATTTTTAGCACAGGGTCGAGAGTACTGCAAGTCTAGGCAGACGAAACGCCGAATGTCCTGTCGAGCACAGACGATACCCTTTGGACCTGCCCTATTGTTCGATTTAGCCGGCTGAGAGGTTCGCCATGGTGTATCTGATTGCGGCACAAGACTTGTTGACGGCGGTAGCAACGGGTTTGGAGACTATCGGCACAACACTGGTCGTGAACAATGGGGCAGCCGGTGACCCCGCCCACGAAGCTGTTGGCCGCGGACGCTGATGAGGTGTTGGCGGCGATCACGTCGCTGTTTTCTTCGAACGCCCAGGCCCATCAAGTATTTAGCACACAGGCGGCAGCGTTTCAGCAGCAGTTTATGCGGAGGTTGAGCTCCGCCGGAGTGTCGTATGCTGCTACAGCAGACGCTGGACCTGGTCAATGCACCCACCCAGCTGCTGGGATTCCTGCTGATCGCCAACGGTGCCAATGGCCGTCCGGGGTAAAACGGCGGAGACGGCGTCGATGGCAGCGATGATTTATGGCAACGGCGGCGTCGATGGCAACACAGGAACTGCTTGGCATTAGCGGAAATGGTAAACACCAGCGGGGCAGGCGCTGCCTGGCCTGACGCCGGCGGTGTCAATCTAAAACCCGATTCCACCAGCCAGGCCGGCCATCAGCACCGTCGGTGCATGCAATCCCGCGGTAGCGGGGGCAATGGCGGCACCGACAGTAACGACTGTCTCACCCCGGGTGACACCGGGGAACCTGGCGGCTTCGGCTTTGCAGGTAACGGCGGCGCGGGCTGCCTTAGCGGACTCGGCTCCTTGTTTATCGGCAACGACGGCCTGAGAGACGGAACCGGGGAACGCCGAGAACCTCCGGTAGTCTCGGCCACGACGGGTGACAGACGTCTAGCGCGGAACCGCCCCTAAATCAGACCGAGCTGCTTGACCGCCATACGCTCGTCGGCCAGCTCTGCGGTCGACTTGTCGATCCGCCCGCGGGAGAAGTCATCGATCCCCAAGCCCCTGACGATCGTCCAGTCTCCATCCGTGGTGGTTACAGGGAACGAAGAGATCAGGCCCTCCGGCACACCGTACGAACCATCGGATACCACCGCCATCGAAACCCAGTTGCCCTCAGGGGTGCCCAGCAGCCAGTCCCGGGCGGCATCAATGGTCGCCGATGCTGCCGAAGCGGCTGACGAAGCGCCGCGTGCATCGATGATCGCAGCACCGCGCTTGGCGACGGTCGGGATAAAGTAGTCCTCGATCCAAGCTTGGTCCCCCACGACCTCGGCCGCGTTCTTACCGCCGATCTCAGCGTGGAAAACGTCGGGGTATTGGGTGGCCGAGTGGTTGCCCCAGATCGTCATCTTCCTGATGTCGGTGACTGCGGAGCCGGTCTTCGTGGCTAGCTGCGCAATAGCCCGGTTGTGGTCCAGACGGGTAAGTGCCGAGAACCGCTCGCGGGGGATGTCGGGCGCGTTGGTCATCGCGATCAGCGCGTTGGTGTTGGCCGGATTGCCAGTCACACCGACACGGATGTCAGCGGCGGCGACGGCGTTGAGGGCCTTGCCCTGCGCAGTGAATATCGCGCCGTTAGCCTCCAATAAATCGCCACGTTCCATGCCCGGCCCGCGCGGCCGGGCACCGACAAGCAGGGCCAGGTTGACACCGTCGAAGACCTTGTTCGGATCCGCGCCTATCTCGACGCCCGCCAACAGCAGGAACGCGCAGTCATCAAGTTCCATCACGACACCCTCGAGCGCCTTGAGCGCGGGCTCAATCTCAAGCAGACGCAACTCAATCGGGCGGTCAAGCCCCAGCAGTGAGCCGCTCGCCAAGCGGAACAGCAGGCTATAACCGATCTGACCGGCAGCGCCGGTTACGGCGACCTTGAGGGGACGTGGGCTCACTTCGATTACTCCTTATCGGAGAGAGGTTCGGCTCGAGCTATCGGTACGAGTTTCAAGCTTGGATGGAAACTAGCGCATCCTTACCGACCCGAGATTTTCGGTCCAGCAGTTCTACTTCCCTCTGGGACCCATTCCAACACTCAATCAGTCCTCCACTGTTCTGGCCAAAACGCGTACCATAAAACACCACCTAATAACACCTGTGCCGCGATGGGGGTTGAGATGTTCCCGGGGTTTGACCCGTTACCTGAAGCGCTGAGGCCGGTCACGAAGCCCCGACTGTACACGCCTCACGTACATCCCATTTTCCCCCCGCTCACCGAGCCCTTGGTCGACTGCGGCGTCTATGTCGGAGGCCATCGGCTACCCGACAAATACACAACGTACACCGCCGCGCTGAGCAGGGTGCGCGAGATCGAACTGATGGGGAACGAGGGATTCGTCTGGATCGGGTTACACGAGCCTGAAGCAAGCCACATGCATAACGTCGCCGACGTTTTCGGGCTACACCCCTTGGCAGTCGAGGACGCCGTGCACGCCCATCAGCGGCCCAAGTTGGAACGCTACGACGACACGTTGTTTCTGGTCCTCAAGACCGTCAATTATGTACCGCACGAATCGGTGGTGCTGGCCCGCCAGATCGTCGAAACCGGCGAGGTGATGATCTTCGTCGGCAAGAATTTCGTGGTCACGGTCCGCCACGGCGAGCATGGTGAGCTGTCCGAGGTGCGTAAGCGAATGGATACCGACCCCGAGCATCTGCGGCTGGGCTCGTACGCTGTGATGCATGCCATCTCGGACTACGTGGTAGACCGCTATTTAGCGGTGACCAATCTGATGGAAGGCGATATCGACGCCATCGAGGAAGTGGCGTTTGCTCCCGGCCGCAAGCTCAACGTCGAGCCGATTTACCTACTCAAGCGCGAGGTCATCGAACTTCGCCGCTGTGTTGCCCCGCTCTCCGCCGCACTCCAGCGAATGCAAACGGATAACAAAGACTTAATCTCCAAAGAATTGCGCCGCTACCTGCGTGACGTAGCTGACCACCAGACCGAGGCCGCAGATCAAATAGCCAGCTATGACGACATGCTCAATTCACTAGTACAGGCCGCATTGGCTCGTGTCGGGATGCAGCAGAACAACGATATGCGCAAGATGGCGGCCTGGGCCGGCATCGTGGCGATGCCCACTATGGTCGCCGCCATCTACGGTATGAACTTCCGTTTCATGCCCGAGCTGAACTGGACGTGGAGTTACCCGCTGGTAATGGCCGGAATGACCATTGTCTGCCTGGTTCTTTACTGGCAATTCCGAAACAGGAACTGGCTGTAGCCTGGCAACAATGCGTGCCGCAGCTGCCCGCCGTCAGTGAAATTGTGCAATACGGCGATTCGGATCCAGCACGTCGTCTGCCATCCTGCCGCATAGCTTGAGCACCAAGAGTTTCCTTGAGCCACAACCAGGATTCCTCAGTCGCTGTGACAGGAGTCACCGATAGAAAAAGTACTAGACCCCGAAGAGGCTGCATCGGCAGCTCAGGAATACTACTGCGACCTAACAACACCACGATTAAACAGCAAACGCCCCGATGGTTTTGCCCACAGCAGCGATCTGAGGTTGATCAGAGCGTCCTCGACCAGCACCACACCGTCGACCGCCAGGTGCGTACCAGTCCGGTGATCGGCCCGAGATCACGCAGGGACAGAACAACTTCAACACGTGGGCTACGCAATTGGTCAGCTGGAATCTCGGTCGGATCATTCATCGAATAACGCGAGCACCCCAATCACACTTAGTATAGCAATCCGTCTGCTCCAGAACGTAATCGCAACATCTCGATAGATTCGGTACCCAGGAACGTCACGCTCACGGAATCGGACTCAATGAGTATATCTAGGGTACCTACCTCAGTGAACATGCTGCACAGGTATGCACGTACTTGTGCCAGAGTCCTGTGTCACTACGCATCAGTCGGTGCAGAAACAGTCAGATTCACCCCAGAGTCAGCGTCGAAAACAGCTATTTTTGCTGTGCCGAAAGCCAACTCAATCGACTCTCCTATGGCCATTTTTGATTCAGCGGAAACTCTTGCCACAAACTGATTTTCACGTACTTCCAACTCGGAAGCTAACTCGTCCAACTGGGCTGAATACACATCACAACCAGTCGTAGTAAAATAGATGTATTTGTCGGCCCCCAGTGATTCGACCAAGTCAACCTTCACCTTAAAAGTTAACACCGTGCCGTGTTGATGTGCGTCGATCAACTTAGCATCGGTCAGATGCTCGGGTCGCACCCCGACAATAACCCTGTCCGGCACCGGGTGCTGTCCGATCATCGCCTGGACGTCCCGCGACAAGTTCAGTTCCCCCAAGGGCAGGGTCAGTCCGTTCGGTGTCAACTTGGCAGGGAAGAAATTCATCACCGGCGAACCGATAAACCCCGCGACGAAGAGATTGACCGGACGTTCATAAAGCTCATCGGGCGTACCGATCTGCTGTACAACACCAGAGCGCATGACCACCACGCGATCCCCTAGCGTCATGGCTTCAGTTTGATCGTGGGTGACATAAACGGTGGTGGCACCCAACCTGCGCTGCAGCCGGGCGATTTCACCACGCGTCCGCACCCGTAGTTTAGCATCCAGGTTGGACAACGGCTCGTCCATCAAGAATGCCTTGGGGTGACGAACAATTGCCCGGCCCATCGCGACCCGTTGTCGTTGCCCGCCAGACAACTGCGAGGGCTTACGGTCCAAAAGATCGGTCAAATCAAGGATTTGAGCAGTCTCGGAAACCTTCTGCGCTATCTCCGCTTTCTTCACCTTGGCCAGCATCAGCGGGAACGCGATATTCTGTCGCACGGTCATATGCGGGTAAAGCGCGTAAGACTGGAACACCATCGCGATATCACGATCCTTGGGCGCCTTCTCGTTGACCCGATCGCCGTCGATTCTTAGCTCACCCGAAGAAATATCCTCAAGTCCAGCAATCATATTCAGAGTCGTGGTCTTGCCGCAGCCTGAAGGCCCTATCAGGATGAGGAATTCCCCGTCGGCGACGGTGATGGAAAGGTCATGCACCGCCGTCGCACCGTTCGGGTAATTCTTGTTGACGTGCTCCAGCACAATCTCGGCCATCGAGCTATCCCTTCACAGCACCAGAAGTTAACCCGGCAACAATTCGTCGCTGGAAAATCCAAACAAAGACGATGATCGGCGCTGTAATCACAATTGCCCCAGCCGCAATCGAGCCGGTCGGCTCCTCGAACTGTGAACTGCCAGTAAAGTTTGTGATTGCAACCGGGGCTGTTATCGCCGCCTTAGTGGAGGTCAACGACAATGCTAGCAGCAGATCATTCCAAGCGAAGATGAACACCAGAATCGCCGCGGTGACCAAGCCCGGTGCCGCCAGCGGGACAATCACCTTACGGAAAGCCTGACCCGACGTGGCGCCATCCATCTTGGCGGCTTTCTCTAAATCCCAAGGAATTTCGGCGAAGAATGCTGACAAGGTATAGATAGCAAGCGGCAACGCGAAAGTGATGTAGGGCAAAATCAGCCCAGCCCACGTATCGAACAGACCGACCCGGCGTTCGATGTTGAACAACGGCGTCACCAACGAAATCGCTGGGAACATAGTGACCAGCAGGGTGGTACCAACAAGTAACCGCTTGCCGGGGAAAGCCAGCCGGGCAATCGCGTAGGCTGCCATCGCACCGAACATCACCGCTATCACGGTGGTAGTCAATCCGATCCCGATGGAGTTGATCAGCGCCGAGCTGAAAAGATCGCTTCGAAAGATGCCGCGATAGTTGTCGAAAGTCACTAACGACGGAATCAGCTTGCCGTCCTTGACCGTTGACGCTGGTTTGAGTGACAGGCTGAGAATCCACAGCACTGGCAATAACGCATATCCCACCACGAAGGTGTCGATGATTACCCAAATCGTGGCGCGCCGCGCACCCACCCGAACCCCTGCCGTTACTTTTACTTTTTCAATACCCATTGCTGTCACCTCCGGGCGCCACGACACCGAACACCTTGATGAAAATCACCGCGATTAGAGCTACGCAGCCGAAGATCAGCACACTGATAGCCGAGCCAAGCCCCACGTTGAATCCTTTAAACAGGTTGTCGTAGCCCAGGATCGATACCGAATCGGTGTTGTTGACGCCTCGGGTCAACACATAGATGTTGTCGAAAATGCGGAACGCGTCCAACGTCCGGAATAACAACGCCACCATGACCGCCGGCTTAATGATCGGCAAGATGATCTTGGTCAGCCGCCGCCACGCACCAGCGCCATCCATCTGCGCAGCTTTAAGCAAATCCTCAGGAACCAGTGCCAACCCGACCAGTAACAACAACGACATGAACGGGGTAGTCTTCCAGACCTCCACGATGATAACTATGCTCAAAGACGGGATCTGTTCGGTCAACGGCACACTACCTTGGGGCAGCAGGCTCGCCAAATATCCGGTGCCCGGCGTCCAGGCATAATACCAACTGTATGACGCGACCACCGTGACGATGCTGTAAGGGATGAGCACCGCGATGCGCACCAGGCTCTTGCCGAGGAGGGTGCGGTGCATCACCAGCGCCAGCATCAGGCCCAGAATGAATTCGATCGACACTGAAACCACAGTGATCGCCAAAGTCACCGCAAGTGCCGTCCACCAATACGGGTCGGTCAAGATTGTTTGGTAGTTGCCTAAACCGATAAACACAGTCTCGTTCGGGGTCGCCAAGCTGTAACGTTGCAGACTCAGCCAGACCGCGTATCCGATAGGATAGGCCGTCACCACCAGCATCAACATCGCCGCGGGCGTAACCAGAAGAAACGCCAGTCGCTGTTCTGGCTGCACACTGCTGGCGCGCACGTGCCACGACTTGCCGACCACCGCTGTCATAGCCGCTGCTCTCCCCACAAGCAGACGGTCACGGCAACAAGCCCTTCCCGTCGATAGCCTTTTGCACCTGCGCAGCGAGCCGGTCGGCCATGGGCTCCGGGTCAATGTCGGTGATGGGATTCAGCGCGGCCGACAGCCGGATCGAAACCGCCTGATAAGCCGGCGTCACCGGCCGCACCGCGGCATCGGTCAGCTGTTGTCGAATGATGGTATACATCGGGTACTTGTCCTGAAAGGCTGGGTCGGAGTACAGCGAGGCCCGTACTGCCGGGAGACCCCCTTCGATCGAGAGGTACTGCTGGCTTTGCTCACTGCGCAGACACCTTACGGCTTCAAACGCTTCGGCCTTATGACGGCTGGTGCTAGCCACCGCCAGGTTCAGCCCGCCGATCGTCACCTTGGCCGGTTCGCTACGCGACACACTGGGATACGGCGCGAAACCAAACACATTCCGGGTAGCCTGATACGCAATGCGAAATTGTTCGTCGTTGGGCACGAATGTCCCGACGTTGTTGATGCTACCGGCCAACTCGGAGATCCGATCTAGCGGCAGGAAAGCCACCCCGCCCTTCACCGCGTTCTCTAGCATCGACGCCAGCACGAACGGCCAGTTGACCTCCAGCGCAGCCTTTCCTTGCTCGACCGCTAACCGCGCGGTAGCTTCATCGGTCCGGGTAATCGACGGGTCGGCTCCGGGTACGGTAGCCACCGCCTTGATGATCCGCAACGCGCGGACGGTGGCAGCCCGGTGCTCCGGCGTGTCAGTCAAGGTGACGTGACGACCATCCTCGGACAGCACCTGACCGCCCGCACTCGCTAACAGCGTGTTGAACCACACCACGAGTCCCTCACCCTGGTTGGCCTGCACGGCAATCCAGCTGGGCTCGCCGGCCGCATGCAACCGAGCCGCCTCAGCCACCATGCCATTCCAATCACCTGGCGGTTGATCCACCAAATCTGTTCGGTACCAGAGCAATTGGGTATTAGTAGTGACAGGCGCGGCATACAATTTGCGCTTCCAAGTGGCTGTCGCGAGTGGGCCCGGGAGAGTGTCAACGATCGCGTCGGGCTCAGCCAGCCCCGCCGGGTCTTCAGATAGCGGCAGCGTCCATCCCGCCTCAGCGAACTCCGCTGTCCACACCACATCCATCGCCATCACGTCCAAGCTGCGGTCTTTACCGGTCAGTCGCCGGGCCAATTGCAGTCGCTGCTCGTCTGGCGACCTCGGCAGACTCACATGCTGAATGGCGAACCGACCGTCGAATTGCTCAGTGCAGCGCCGGGCAACCTCGGTAAATGTCGCATCCTCGCTAGCAGGTGTGTAGAAGCTAATCACTAACTGGTCACCGCCGGCCCCACAGGCCAACACCACTGACGCAAGGGTCAAAGCTGCAAGTATGATTGTACCCGCTCGGTGGACGCGCCGACTCACCACCACCTCCTCCCCTCCCGTCAAGGTGCCAGATCGCCAGGCGCGTCAGCAGATCGCGCGCCTTCTCCGCATTGTCCGGATAGCAGAGTACGTTGTAGCGGTCGGCCACTAAAAATTGTAAAGTCAAACTGAAGTTGGTGTAAAGTGAAACTGAAATTCCTTGTACCACGGGTCATTGCGTAGGGAACTGCGGAAGTCATCAACCGAAAACACACTGGCGACCAAACTAGTGGTCAACGTCACACACGGATTAGGACTAAAAAAATAGAAGCCAAAAACCAACCCGATAAACAAACCAAGCCAGGGCCCGCTCAGTACGCCGTCACCCAAGTACTTTTGCCCATGTTAACTGACATGTAACCCATTCCATCTGCACATGCGGTCGACACCAACAATGGTCACCTGCTGAACCGAGAATTACTTTTCGGATAGTTGCTAGTGAATGACCTGCTTTTCTTCGGCATAGCTTCAGCTACGGCCCGACAGGCCAGCCTTTGGGCGAAGTCGGTAACCCGGGCCTGTCAAGGCGACCCGCGCCCGTCGTCGCAGGAACCTGTCCAGACGGAAAAGGCTAGTCATCGATGCTCACATTCTCCTCTGCCCTCTCATTCCTGGACCATCGTTTCATCTGAACACTTCCACACTCTCCAGAGAAACCTGCAGACAAGACAACCTTTACTTTAATCAAACATGACATCCCTCGCTTTCAGTGCCAGGCCCCACGGCACGCAGAGCACACCCGTAGTTGTGGATCCAGTGCTGACCCGACACCACGCCGTCTCACCAACCCGTCGAATCATCCGCTACCGCCTTCGATTTGCGACCGCAGCCACCGATAGCGCATAGGCTAATGTTTAACAGCATGACAGCTCCCGGCGACGCCTTCGGCGAGAGTGCCCACGAAGATGAGGCGAACCCGCCAGCCGTTACGAGGCCCCCAAGACAGCCGGTTTGGGGTGGCCCCTGGCATCCGACCGCACCACCGCACGCAGCCGATCACACGCACGCGACATATCCGCTACCTGATGTTCCTCCAGGCTATCCGTCGGACCTTCCGACCGACTATCCAGAACCCATAGCGCCCACCCCACCGGGATACGGACAACCGCTAAGCTATGGTGGGCCGCCCTACCCACCGCCGCAATTTGGCACACCTGCAACTGGCCATGGTCCTGGGTCACTTTGGCATCCGGGTGAATATCCAGGCAACTATCCGGGGGGCTACTATCCGCCGAATTACCTGGGGGGTTACGGAGCAACACAGCCAGGAATGAACGTGATGGCGATCGCCTCGCTAATATCCTCGTTCGCCGGGTTGGTGTGCTGCATAGGCTCGATCCTGGCCATCGTGCTCGGCGCCATCGCCCTCGAGCAGACCAAGCGGACTCGCCAAGAAGGCTACGGCCTAGCCGTTGCCGGCATAGTGATCGGGATCGCGACCCTGCTGGTGAGTTTGACCGTCGCAGTATTCGCGCTGCATTCGCACTAAGCCTGTGTGGTACTACCATACCGATCCGGGCAACTGCCTATCTGGGACGCGGCTGCTTGCGCTCTACCGGCATGGGATCGGTCAATAAGGTGCATATGGCGCTGCTCTCGCGGATGTTGGTATTGGGCCCACTTGACGAATCCTGCAGGCGAATCCGTGATGTCGTGATCAGCATAAGTATCGTACACCAGCAACCACGAATCCTGGGATTGGCCGCCAATTGGGCGACCAGCCGCAGCATTTTCATCCTGATTCTGCGGGTGGCAGCGATGATTCCGACCTTCCCCCACGCTGTCGTCAATGGTGTTCGTAGCCCAACCCGCCCACAGCCACACCTTACCGGGTGTCTACCTAGGCTACGTACACCTTTAACGGCTGCTCCGCAAAGCGGCAGCCAAGCTAGTCCGTGGAATTATCAACACTCAACTACCTACACCTACGCTGACACCGGAGACTTCCTTGGTCCCGGTGACCCGGTACCTGGCCGCCTGCGCCCTGTTACACGGGCCGGTGCTAGACAACCAAAATCACCTTTCGGTAGAGGTGAGCGTGGACCGACCTGTTCGACCATCTTCTGCCTTACGATTGGCGCGTGGATGTGCCAGAGCTCTCAGAGGACGGAATCCACCGGTGCACCAGGAGGGATCCTTATGCGGAAGTCCCCCCGCTACGATGCTTACCACACGAACATCGCGCAGGTTGCCACCGAGTTGGGCCGCCGAGACCGTCCGAGCACATCACCGAGTCAATCGCGCGTTTCTTTAGCACCGGCTGCTATCTGCTGCTGCACACAATCGTGGTGTTGTTGTGGGTCGCATTGAATCTGTTCGCACTCAAGTGGCGCTGGGATCCATACCCTATTAATCGTGCTCAACCTGGCTTTTCTCCACACAAGCCGCCTACGCGGCACCGCTCATTCGGCTAGCCCAGAATCGTTAAGAGAACCGAGACCGAGTTGCACTCGAAGAAGATCGTCGTAACGCTGCGCACACCAAGTTCGACACCGAGTATTTTACCCGCTAACTGGCTACTTTGTGGCCAGCTATCGGCAAGGTCAGGACGCGCGAATACCCACATCAAGCACTAAAAGACTCGTGTATCGAGCCGATCCAGACCGGTGACGGCATCGATCGGCGCACGAAGAAATCCAGGTGAGAACCACGCCCTCATTGCGCTACTCCGGTCACAAGAATTGTGTTATGTACGGTAAATTTGTTCATGAGACTAAGTAATAGGTTAGAAGATGTGGTTGCCCACAGCGCACTGAGGATAGTTTGCGTGCGCATAAGGGAACGCTGGGGTGCAAATCCGGCCGTCGCAGCAGTGCAGTAGCAGGCGCGTCGAACAACGCGGGTGCCTACGTCCGGAGCACGATACGCCTTCGACGTCAAAGGCCACGGCATCGGCCGGGCACAGCCGATCCACAAAATCTGTTCAGACTTCCACACTGGCCACTGCCCGGTACCTATGCAGCGACGGGACCAACCTGCGCCATCTACCGCAGGTTATTCGTCGGGGTCTTATGCTACAAGCACTCAACTCGGCGACATACGCACAGAACGTGCTGGGTTGGGTCGCGACCTATGCCACCGGCGTCACCTGGTGGATCTGCTGCCAATCACCGAGCCGGTGTCGCTACTTGGCGACGCACACCTCGAACGTCCGGATGGACTCGGCCCTAGACTGCCGTTGAACGTCAACGACACAGCCGATTAACGAGGATCCGATAGCCCAGCTGCCACTGATCGACTTCAAGCCCGTTAGGCAGCCGCCAATGTGTGTTCGTGGCTGGCACCCGGCACATCGCAACCAGTAGCGCCACTGCCTTGCTGCCACACTGATCTGCATCGACCCATCGAGCTCGGCGCCCGCTCCGGCCAACTGACTACTCGGCGGGCCGAGCGAACGTCGAGCCACCTACACTCGGCTGTGATGTCTAGAACTGATCGTAACGCTGCCGACCTGAAATCGGCGGTCAGCACAGCGCTGGCAAAAGTGATCGACCCCGAACTACAGCGCCCCATCACTGAACTCGGGATGGTCAAAAACATCGACATCGAGCCGGGTGGCAACGTACAGGTAGGGATTTACCTGACCATCGCTAGCTGCCCGAAAAAATCCGAAATCAGTAAACGCGTCACCAAGGCTATTGCTGACGTTCCCGGCACCGCGGCAGTGGAGGTCAGTCTGGACGTGATGAGCGACGAGCAGCGCACCAAGTTGCGCAAAAAGTTACGCGGTGATGCCCGTGAACCGATGATCCCGTTCGCTCAACCCAACTCGCTGACCCGAGTGTATACAGTGGCATCCGGCAAGGGAGGAGTCGGAAAGTCCACCGTCACCGTCAACCTAGCCACGGCGATTGCTGCCCGCGGCCTGGCGGTCGGGGTTCTCGACGCCGACATCCACGGCCACTCCATCCCCCGGATGATGGGTAGCAACCAGCGACCTATACAGCTTGAGTCAATGATTTTACCGCCTATCGTCCACGAGGTAAAAGTCATCTCGATAGGCCAGTTCACCGAGGGCAACACGCCGGTAATATGGCGCGGGCCAATGCTGCACCGGGCATTGCAGCAGTTTCTATCCGACGTGTATTGGGGCGATCTGGACGTGCTGATGCTCGATCTGCCGCCGGGCACCGGCGACATCGCCATCTCGGTAGCTCAGTTAATCCCGAACGCCGAGATTCTCGTGGTGACCACGCCACAGCTGGCCGCAGCCGAGGTAGCCGAACGAGCCGGCAGCATCGCCCTACAGACCCGCCAACGTATTGTCGGTGTCGTGGAGAACATGTCGGGACTTATGATGCCGGACGGCTCAAGACTACAAGTATTTGGCGAAGGCGGAGGCCAACAAGTCGCCGAGCGGCTCTCACGTGCAGTCGGCACCGACGTGCCGCTGCTGGGTCAGATCCCGCTGGACCCCGCGCTGGTGGCCGCCGGTGATTCGGGTATACCAATCGTGTTGAACGCGTCCGACTCGCCGGTAGGCAAGGAACTGCTCCGCATCGCCGACGGATTGTCATCGCGGCAGCGCAGACTGGCAGGGGTGTCACTGGGGCTCGACCCGTCGCGGCGCTAACGCTAAGGAGTCGCACTGGCAAGTTCGTCGGCGGTTCACATTCGTCGAAATGTAACTGTTGACTTGTACTTTGTGTGCATGTTCTGTTGTGGGGGTGGAGTAAAGGGTGGTGGGTCAGTGTATTGGCGGGTCGGTGCGTCAGGTCGCAAAGGTCGGTATCGATGCCGTGGTGATGCGGGTATGAGAGTCGTTTCGAGGTCTTGGTCTCACGCTGGGGTTGTACAGCGATTCTGTGGTAGGGCGTTGTCTTGTGGTTGATCATGGCCGCAGTGATCACATCAGTGCTGTGGTCCTTGGATAGGTGTAGCAGCTGCACGAATCCGCTACTTGTGTTCGGCCAGGGCGCCGATTTGGGGGTCTAATTTTTGCCGATGATTACATCATCCGCCCAATGCTATGAGGTTAGAGCACCACACGGTCGTGTAGTTTTCGCGGGACGTGCACTGGTGGTGGCCATACCTAGAGAATAATGGTGGTGCCCGGTTTTAGCGTGCTGTGCCCTCAGCGTGCGGAACATCCACCCAGTGCGCACATGTTGGTTGAGCTTGGACTCGATGTTGAAGTGTTTTATAGGACACCTGCATCTTTCGGGCCGGTCGGGATAGGTTTTGGGCCAACACCCCCACAATTTGTTCGGGACTGTACTTCTTGGCCAGCACACATGTCTATCTCCGTACGCAGCTGCCCACAACGCTCACCTTGCCGGCCTTTAAAGCCACTGGGCCCACTGCTCACTGCATAGCTAAGCAATACAAGCTCAGTAACCCGATTGAGCGTCTTAGCCAGCATAGTTGGTGTCGAATCAGTGCAACCCCCAAAGCAACCCGCAAACACGCGGGCCCCACCCTTGCTGGTGATCTCACGCACGATCCCCACCCCCACCCAACCCAAACGAACGGTTAACGATCGATCACATCAACTCACAACACTGCAACACACCGCCACCCTTTACTCCACCCCCACAACAGAACATGCACACAAAGTACAATTCAACAATCTTGCAGCAAGTGAAGCTAAAATCAGGTCGCATCAGTATCGAATGGCGTCTGGTGATGGTCGCGGTCCTGTTGTTTAGCCGCAGCAGGCCGGTCGAAGTTCCCCGTAAACAGGGAGTCATCGCCGTCGAGGAGGTGCTTGGTAAGCGCTGCACGGGGTGTCATACCCCGCAACTTCTGTAGCTCCCCGAATTGGCCACGCAGATCGTCGAACTCGGGGCCAATGTCCTCGCGCAGCTGGTTGGTCACACCGCTGAGGTAATCGCGCGTCTGCCGCAGTGCGCCCAACGTCCAGCGGATGGCTCCGGGAAACCGTTCCGGGCCAAGCACCACCAGCCCGACGACCACAAGGACGAGCATTTCCCCCCAACCAATGTTGGCGAACACTAGCTACTATCGGGGTCGGATTTCACCGTCAGCGTGACGTGCCGACCGTCGCGGACCACCTCTACTGAGGCGTCCTGTCCAATGGTCAGCTGCCGCACGGCAACGATGAACTCATCGGCGTCGGCGACTTTCCGGTTGCCGACCTTGACTATGACGTCGTTTTCCAGGATTCCGCCCTTTTGCGCGGGGCTTCCTGCCTTCACATTGGCCACCTGGGCGCCGGACGCGATAGCGTTGCTCACCGACCGGGTGCTGACCCCCAACGTCGGGTGCACGATCTTGCCGTCCTTGATCAGTGTTTGCACAACCGATTTCATCTCGTCGACCGGGATCGCAAAGCTCAGCCCACTGGCGCTGTCCGACAGTGACTTGCCGGCAGTATTGATGCCGATCACCTGGGAATCCATGTCGATCAGCGGCCCACCAGAGTTGCCATGGTTGATTGATGCGTCGGTCTGGATGGCATCGATGACGGTGTCCGTGTCAGATCCCTCTCCCGATAACGGGACAGGGCGGTGCAGTGCGCTAACGATGCCGTGGGTCACCGTGCTGCGCAGCCCAAGCGGCGCACCCGCTGCGATAACCTCATCACCAACCCGCACCTTGCCGGAATCACCAAGCCGCGCCACCGTCAGGTTGTCGACGTTATCGACCTTGAGTACGGCCAGGTCGGTCTTGGGGTCGCGGCCCACCAGATTGGCGGGCACGTCCTTGCCGTCGTTGAACACCACGGTCGTCTTGAACTGGCTGGGCTTGTTGGCCGCTTCGGAAATCACGTGGTTGTTAGTGACGATGTAGCCGCGGCCATCGATGATGACACCGGAGCCCTGCATTTCCTCCTGGTCACTCTTCGACTCAATCGTCACCACGGAGTCAGCTACCGCCGCCGCCACCTTGGCGAAACGACCGGCCGGCTCTTCAGTATTGTTAGTGGTTGCCAACGTCACTTTCGACGTGGTGAACGCGTCGACGATTTCAGCCGTCTTACGACCGATCACACCGCCGATAGCACCCAGCGCCAAAGCAATAAAGACCAAGATGACCAGGGCAAGGTAGGACACTCTGCCGCCAAATAGCACGTCGCGCACACCGAGTTTGCCGCATTGACCCAACTCAGTGTGCGGCACCGGTGAAGCCACTGCAGGACTCGCCAGAGTAGCCGCAGCCGCAGGGTCTCGCCACGGATCATCGGGTTCGTCCAGCTGAGTGGCATCTTTCTCAGCAGCCAGCGCACCCGCATCGATAGGATGGCGCTGCAGCGAATCGACGCTCCCGAATGGCCGGCTGAATGCCTCGGCAAGGACGGGGTCGGCTGGTTGATCATCAGGCCTGAATTCGCTGCGGTCTCGATATTTCTGTGGGCGCACATATTCAGCTACAAAGGATCCCGAAAACCCACAGGGGCGGCCGAACGCCTCACGGGACGCGGCGTCGACAGGAGGCCTGGCGACGGGGCGCGTCGCCAGGTGATGGCCGGGATTTTGGTCGTTGTTGGTGCCTTGGTCGGAGGTCACATTATCCTCTTCTGAGCGCTCGAGACAGGGCCTGTTACGGCGCCGATATCGGATTACCGCGTTGTCGGTGTCCACCCTAGTATTCACCGTCCCCGCTTGGTCGGCACGCAGTCACACGCCAGCAGCTATCACCTGAACTCGGTAACTTAGCTGTCAAGCTATCAGCGTTTACCCTGTTCACGGGCAACGCCATCAACGAAACGGTCGGATACTGATCCTTCCGAAAAGGGCTCAGAGACCGGCGATGTGTAGTCAGGCGAACAGCGCGGAATTGCAGTCAGTAATCCGAATAACGTGCTCGGGATGCGAATCGGGTGAGAGTCACGCAGCGCTGCACGCGTTCGGCTTTGATCATCGACTTCGGCCGCGCATTGAGCGCAGAGCGAAATGTGATGCGCAGCGCGCAAGTGCGCGTTCATTCGCAACTCACCATCGACAAACGCCGCGATCGCCTCGACGGACAGATGTTCGGTGGAGCCGAACCGCCGTGGCGCGCCTACTGGCGCATCGTTCTGGGACGCAAATTGAGCAGGGAGCCAAGAGAACACGCGCCGGAACACCTGCCCGCGGTCGGCCATCACCAGCCCCTTTCACTGCCGCCCATACCTAGAATGTAGCGCGGCGTAGTGCCCAATACTCGTATAACGCCGGCAAACCTCAGTATTATTTTGGCCCGGCCAGTTCCTCCTGGACACCACAGAACGATGTCTTTGGAGAATGGGGGATACTACGCCGACTTAACGTGCGTAGCGTCGGTGGTGGCACCGTCTCTGGGATGCGCGGTTAGGAGGTAGTCGCGTAGCGCCTGCCGGCCGCGGTGTATGCGGCTACGTACGGTGCCCAGCTTCACACCCAAGGTTGCACCGATCTCCTCGTAGGACAAACCTTCGATGTCACACAGCACGACAGCGGCACGAAATTCCGGCGGCAGTGAATCTAAGGCAGCCTGTAGATCAGGTCCCAGCCTCGAATCGTGATAGATCTGCTCGGGATTGGGCTCGTCGGCAGGTACCCGGTCGTAATCATCGGGCAAGGCGTCCATGCGGATACGGGCACGCCGACGGACCATATCAAGGAACAGATTCGTCGTGATGCGATGCAGCCATCCCTCAAAGGTTCCTGGCTGGTAGTTCTGGACCGATCGGAACACTCGAATGAAGGTCTCTTGCGTCAAGTCCTCAGCGTCGTGCTGGTTGCCTGAAAGGCGATAAGCTAGCCAATATACCCGAGCCGCGTGTTGACGCACCAATTCCTCCCACGACGGCATCGTTGCCTTGTCCCCAGTCGCGTCGAATACCGCGGTGCCCTGCAACGCGTCAAATGGTTCTACCCAGTCGTCGTCTCGGCTGGGTGGGGGATGAGACATTATGGTCGGGCTCAACAAGTTGGTGATAATCAGATCCTCCGGACTTGCTCTTCCGTCGAGGGTAGGCGATTCGTCACCCGGCACAACACGCAATGGGCACTGTGTATTCCCGGTCCAGCGCCCTTCACGTTCCATACCGATACCGTCACCCATCGGCGTATACGCGATATAGGAGCAAACTGCGGTTTACCTGAGAAACCATAGCTTGAACAGCGCTGCACAGCAGAATTCGCGGTGCACACCGCGAATGTGATGTTCGTCGCTTCGAGATTTATGGAGCGTGTCGCGATGGTCACCAGGCCACGACCGCAGGTCGCTGCGCCGAGGCTAATTACGTGGCCCCTTACTCGCACCGCTGGTACCAACCGCTCGCCGTCGCCACACTAAGCGCGCCTGCCTGACCACGCTGCGAATTCGACATACGCTGCGGGCATGTACGGTACCGGTAACAATGCGGTCACCCCCGACCAAGCGGCCGCCAGTCGAGCCGATTCACTCTTCGCACACGCAGAGGGGTCGATATCAGAAGACGCCATCCTGGCCAGCGCACGCGAGCGCTCCGAAGAGATCGGCGCCAGGGCGGTAACACCCGCGGTCGGGGCACTATTGAGCCTGCTGACCAAGCTCAGCGGCGGCAAAGCCGTCGCTGAGGTCGGTACCGGTGCCGGAGTCAGCGGACTATGGTTGTTGTCTGGCATGAGCTACGACGGTGTCTTGACCACAATCGATATCGAGCCCGAGTATCTGCGGCTGGCCAAGCAGGCATTCTCCGAGGCGGGTATTGGGCCGTCGCGTACCCGGCTAATCAGCGGCCGCGGCCAAGATGTACTGACCCGGCTCGCGGACGAATCCTATGACCTGGTGTTCATCGACGCCGACCCGATCGACCAGCCGGCTTACGTCGTCGAGGGCGTGCGACTGCTGCGATCTTGCGGGATCATCGTGGTGCACCGAGCGGCGTTAGGCGGGCGGGCCGGTGATCCCGCGGCACGCGATGCCGAGGTGACCGCGGTTCGCGAGGCAGCCCGACTCATCGCCGAAAACGAGCGACTCACCCCTGCGCTGGTGCCACTCGGCGATGGGCTGCTGGCCGCAGTCCGCGAATAACCAATTTTACGGATTCCTAACGCACCACATCATTGACCGAGAACTGAACGCACGTTTAGCATCCAACACACAATGTTCAGTCGATCTGACCGCTGCCGCTCGGATCCGCGATGCAGTCATCGAGTTGTTCGGCGAACACAACTTCGAAGCCAGTTTGCGCGCCATCGCCGAAGCAGGGGGATAGGCGCGTCGCTGGTCATCCACCACTTTCGGCTTCAAGGACGGCCGTCACAAAGCGTGCGATGCCTACCTCGTTAAAGAGGTCTGCAGCGGCAAGTCGGCCAGCGATGTAGTCCGCAACCCGGCGACATGGCTTGCGCAAGTAGCCGAGGTCAAGTCTTACACACCGCTGATAACCTACTGGGTGCACAAGTATGCAATCTGGCGATGAATGAGCAACTATATTGCTGCACAAAATAATGGATGACGACAAAGTGTACCTTGACGAGGAAGTACGCATCTGAAACGCGTAAGCCAAGTCGCGATCCCCAAACCAGGGCAAAGTATCTGGCGATAACGGGTAGCAGTAGCTACCTGCTGTATCTGCATATACACGAAAATTCAACGGAACTGCGTGAGTTACTACGCGACTATGCACGCGAAATCCTACTGCCCTCCACTGGAAATCTACGCCGACCGATTGACGGGAGAATCGAATACCAGCTCTCAGAACCTATCGAAATCGTAAGCTGACCAAGAGTTCCTGTTTAATTGTGTGCATTGGATGAACTTGACCTAACGGTGCACACAGGACAGATGCACGGCTTCCTCGGACCTAATAGCACCGAGAAGTGTACCACCATCCACATCCTACTGGTTTTGGCTAATACTGACAGCGAAAACACTACTACTACTACTCGGCGGCGACACTTGGACCGACCCCGTAGAATTTCACCGGAAGATCGCTTATGTGCCAGGAATTGTCACGCTGTGGTCTTCGCTAACCGAAACCGAAACTATCGATTTGCTGGACCGCATGCGTGGCGGCATCGACGAGAGTTAGCGCGACGAGCTACTAAAGCGCTTCGACCTTGACCCACATAAGAAAGCACGCACCTACTCGAAAAACAACTGGAAAAAGACTTCACGGATTTCTTTCCTTTTCCTCACGAGCCCGACTACCACTACTACTCTTAGACGAGCCGGGCACCGGCTTCGACTCGTTGATGGATAACATGTTTGAACATTTGCGTTGCCGAAGCGTGCAACCGCGGCGTGACGATGCTGTTGTCCAGCCACATCCTGACCGAACCAGAGGCACTGTGCCGACGAGTGACCATCATCCGAGCCAGTAAGATCGTCAAGAGCGGTTCTCTGACCTCTCTGCGGCACCTGAGCCGAACCTCGATCAAAGCCGAAATTATCTGCGATCCTGGAAAATATAAACTGGATCCAGGGTGTCTAGGACGAGAGCGTCGACGGCAACACGCTGAGCGCCCAGGTCAACAGTCAAATCCTCTAGGAACTAGATCCGGATATTCGGTTACGCCGGTGTACGCAGCCTGATCCGCCAGCCACCGATTCTTAAAAAACCCTTCTTGCGCCACTACAACATTTCAGACAATTGAAGACACCGACCAGCGCGAACATAGCGGTAAGAGAGGGTCGACGTTATGAGCACCGCAACCCTGGATCGATTGCACTATCTGGCGCACGCGGCGCCCGCTAGTCGGCTCAAACTTCTCTGGCCCGCTTGGGAGGCTACCGGCTGTATCTGCGGCGTGATCGAGTCGTGTTGCCGCTTGTGGGTGTTGCTGCTGTCTCCGCCACTGGCCAGCGTGTATGTGGGAAGCATCTCGATGATCTACCTAACTGAGGCCGCCCATGCCGAATTCGCGGATTCCATCAATCATGGCCAGCCCGACCCAGCACACCCCCTACGGGCAGATCTACAACAACAGCCTTAGAGCGGCAGACATCCGGAAAGCAGGAATGTTCCACTTGCTCATCGCGGTGGCGTTCACAATGATGGGCATGGTTGCTGACGCGTTCACCACCTCGCTTACCCTGCGACTGCACCAGAAAGAATCCAGTCAGCGTACCGAGATAGCGTGGCCAGTTCTTTTTTTCTGAACCCGTTGTCTAGCAAATTATTTAAGCGATAATTTGGTTGGATCCTCGGCAGCAAAGTTGGTCGCAGAGACTAGCGTCCGTTCTCGTCTACAGTGCCACAGCGGGTAACGTCGACGGCATGGTGGCCATAATGGCCGGCACCGCGACCGTGCAGCTGACCGCTATCTGGTTGTTGACCGCAGTAAAAGTCCAATTGCTGAATTTAGCAAGGCGGTTCACTCCTGTGCCATGGGTAGTGCTGATCGCATTCTTCGCGTTTTACTTGATCGGTTCATTGGCTGGATTCTCGCAGTGGGTGTTCGATCTGGAACCATTCACATTCACACACGTTCCTTGGGTTGGCGGCGGTGACTTCACCATCGTACCTTTGCTTTGGCTGTTGGCGATCGATGCCGTGCTAATAACATTGGTAACCAAGGCTTTCCAAAGATGCGATCTATGTAATTAGGTTGGCTCAGCAGAACGAAAAACAGGTAGGTGCAAAGCATCATCAAGACTCCACTTGGACTTGGCCCGATTGAACCTTGTTACGTTGGCGACGTATGTACACCGGCCCACAAGCGGAAGGCAAAGCCGTGTAAAAGATCGTCATCACCGATGTCGGTTATGGACCTGTTCGCGATGATGATTTTGAGCGCATTAGACCGATTGGTAGGTAGGTACCTGGGTGTCCTTGCAGGGTGATGCGTTGGTAGCAGCCAGGCTCGGTATCACGGTGTTGGTAGTCATCCAGAACGGCTATGCGGCAACCACCGTCACCGTGGAAGCTGGCCAGACGATGAGCGTTGGCGGTATATACAAGTTCATCCGGCACCCGATGTATGTCGGCAACGTGATTCATGGCAAGGGGGCGTACCGCTGGCGCTCGGGTCCTACTGGGGCTGCTGGTCATCCCCGGTGTGGCGGTGCCCGTCTTCCGCATCCGCGACGAGGAGAAGGTAGCTTTACCCAAGAATTGAGCGGATACCGCCAATACACACAGCAGGTGCGCTATCGGCTGGCGCCTTACGTATGGTGCGCGGTCAACTGCCGTAAATGCTGGCCAACCAGATATGCACGAGCGTGTCGATAACTTTCTTATCGGGGATCAACGGCTTTTCGTCGGAGAATGTCGCGGCCATCACGCGTTCGGTCATTAATTGCAGCGCCACAGCCAGATCCTCGGCGGGAATGGTGTCGGGGGCTACGCCGCACTTGCGCTCAGCCTGAATCGCAGCTGTGTTGTAGTCGATCCACTGCTGCATGACTGTGGACCACAGCCGGCGTACCTCAGGGCTAGTGGCTTTGGCCGCGGCACCAGCAACAGCCACCGCTCGGTGAGTCCCGCACACCTCGAAGAACGCCGTGATTGCGGACCGCCAGACCGCGGCGGGGTCCGCGGGCAGCTGTTCAGCGAGTGCTTCAACCGCCGAGCGTGACTTCATATTCAGATCATCAAGCAGCGACAACAACACCGCGTTCTTTGACGGGAAGTAGAAATAAAAGGTTGGGCGCGAGATTCCGGCGCCTTTGGCTAGTTCATCGACGGAAAAGTCACCCAGTGGCCGCTCCGCCAGGAGCCGTTCAGCAACGGCCAGGATTGCCTGTTCTCGGTCGTCGCCGGAGAGCTGCGACGACCGACGGCCTCGCGACGCAGGCACGTAATTGCTCTGCGTAAAATTACCAACCACGATCATAGCTTACCCAAGTGTCGATAGGCTTCGACAAACATGTCGACACAGCTCAACAACTGGCCTAGCTAGCACCGAGCTAAATCCACACACCCTTGCCGACCACGACTACTCCGCCAGCACTAATCGCAAAGTGTTCCCGATCTCTCTCGGGATCCACGCCAACCATCTCGCCAGGCCCGACGACGACGTTCTTATCCAAGATCGCGTGGCGTATCACTGCGCCGCGGCCAACCCGAGCACCCGGCATGATGACACTGCCCTCCACGATCGCGCCGTTGTCGACCACGACATTCGACGACAGCACCGAATTACGTACCGAAGCCGCCGAAATGATACTCCCTGCACCCACCACCGATTCCTGAACGGAACCACCGTTGACAAACTTCGCCGGCGCCAGATTTTCCGATTCGCCACGAATCGGCCAACGCTTGTTGTAAAGATTAAACACCGGACGCAACGACACCAGATCCATGTGGGCGTCATAAAAAGCGTCCAGCGTACCAACGTCGCGCCAATAAGCGCGGTCCCAGTCGGTAGCGCCAGGCACTTCGTTTTGGGAAAAGTCATACACCGCGGCCATCCCGCCGTCCACCAGCCGCGGAAGGATGTCGCCGCCCATGTCGTGATACGAGTGATCGTCATCGGCGTCAGCGCGAATCGCGTCGACGAGCACCTTGGTGGTGAAGATGTAGTTGCCCATCGAAACAAACGTCTTATCGGGATCGTCCGGTGTCCCGGGCGGTTTGAGCGGCTTCTCAGTGAAACGGCGAATACGGCCGGAGTCGTCAGCGTCAATGCAACCAAACGCTGTAGCGTCGCTGCGCGGAACGCGAATGCCAGCCACCGTGGCACCGGCCCCGCTGCCGATGTGGAACCGGAGCATCTGCTCGGGGTCCATCCGGTACACGTGGTCAGCTCCGAAAACCACTAGATAGTCAGGGTCTTCGTCATAAATGAGGTTGAGTGATTGATAGATCGCGTCCGCCGAGCCAGTGTACCAGTGTGGGCCGAACCGCTGCTGTGCTGGCACCGGGGTAATGTACTCACCGGCAAGGCCCGACAATCGCCAATTCTGCGAAATGTGGCGGTCTAGGGAATGCGACTTGTATTGTGTGAGAACACAAATCCTCAGGTAACGGGCGTTGACTAGATTAGAAAGTACGAAATCAACCAACCGATAGGCGCCCCCGAAGGGAACAGCGGGTTTGGCCCGGTCTGCGGTCAGCGGATATAACCGTTTGCCCTCACCACCGGCCAAAACAATGCCCAGCACTTGTGGCACTTCCCTCATGGCTCCAAACCTATCGGCCGCTGCCCACCGCTGCCAGGGGGGCATCCCTCGACGGCGCCGTCCTGACGTGCCTGTCCGTCAAGGTATTTGGCTCGGTTCGACGCACTGTTCAGGTTCTCCCCGGGCTCGACTTACGCACCACTCGCAAATTCGGAGTCACCGCATTACGGTGAGCCGGTATGCGGGTGGCCATGATGACTCGGGAGTACCCGCCAGAGTCCTACGGTGGGACCGGGGGTACACGTCACCGAACTGGTCGCACAACTGCGCCAACTATGCGCGGTCGATGCGCATTGCATGGACGCACCTCGCACCGGCACCCAGGACCATCAGCCTGACCGCCGGTTCCACGATGCCAACGCGGCACTGTCTACCTACCTTGTCGTCGGATCTGATGACGGCCAGTACCGCGTCAGCGGCCACCATCGTGTATTAATATACCTGTTACACCGGTCTGGCTGGGCATCTTGCCGCGTTGCTCTACGACATCCCCCATGCGCTGACCGCACACTCACTTGAGCCGCTGCGCCCAGGGAAAGCCGAACAATCCAACAGCGGCTACCGGGTGTCGACGTGGGTCGAGCACACCGCGGTGCTGGGTGCTCATGCGATCATCGCGGTTAGCTCCGGTATGCTGCGGATCTATCCCACGCTGGATCCGAGACTGGTGCACGTCATCTGGAACGCGATGTATAGCATCCGACCCGGGTCCGGTACTGTCCGAGCTCGGTATAGACTCAAGCTGGCCCACTGTGGCGTTCGTGGGACGGATGGATCACCCGACAGAAAGGGTGTCGCTCATCTGGCGACAGCCGCGCACCGGTTTAGCCCGGACGTATAGCTGGTGCTGTACGCCGGCACTCCCGATACCCTGGAGTTAAACAATAAAGTGCGGACCGCCGTCTCCTAACTAACCCGCAATCGCACCGAGGTATTTTGCATCCGAGAAATGCTTCCCATCGGGAAGATGCGCGAAATACTTTCGACAGCAACAGTCTTCGTGTGTCCTTCGGTGCACGAGCCGTTAGGAATCGTGAACCTGGAGGCAATGGCGTGCGCTACAGCAGTAGTGGCCCCCGACGTTGGCGGTGTACCTGAAGTAATCGCCGACGGGATCACCGGATCACTGGTGCATTACAACCCCGACGACCCGACTGGTTACCAGGGCAGGTTGGCCACGGCAGTCAATGATTTGGTCGCCAACCCAGGAAAAGCCGAAGGCTAATGGTCACGCCGGACCCCGGCGCTGCATCAAGGAACTCTCCTGGGCCCACGTCGCCGAACAAACGCTAGACATCTACCGGAAAGTTGTGCACAACCAAAACTACCTGCCAGACGGCCGGTTTAGCTGGTGACGCCCTTAAGTTCGTCACTCAGAGCGGCGGCTTCGTCCGGTGTCAACTCGACAACGAGTCGTCCGCCACCCTCTAATGGTACGCGCATCACGATACCTCGCCCCTCCTTCGTCGCTTCCAGAGGACCGTCTCCGGTCCGAGGCTTCATCGCCGCCATCGTGTGCTCCCTCCAAACTCGAGCTGGCCCGCCCTCGCGGACCCATTCGGCGCCGAGCATGCCCCCTCGGGGGATTTACAGTAATACCCAACATTGAACTGCCAAATCACCCCTCTATTCTTCCCTATTCAGGTCGGTGAATGCACAAAGACCCGGTTCTCGGGCTTAACCAGGATGCTGTGCCTAGTTGCCCGGCTCGCTCCATCGCTGCTGCGCGGCTGGGTGTGCCCCCCACAACAAGGCCTCGTCGGTGGCCCGTTCGGAAAGTTGGGGTCACCGTGTTGGAGGCACCCAGCAAGTACAGATGTGATCGTCAACCATCCCCGTAGCCTGCATAAGTGCATAGGCCGTAGTAGGCCCGACGAAGCGGAACCCGCGCCGTTTCAATTCACGCGCCATCGCCTTCGCTTCCGCACTGGTCGAAGGGATTTCGGATCCGTCAGCGGGCCTGGACCGCGGCTGTGGGGCGAATGACCACAGCAACTCAGACAAGTCTGCTGCAGACCCCAGCTCAGCGGCCGCACGCGCGTTGGCGATTGTCGCCTCGATCTTGACGCGGTTGCGCACAATTCCGTCATCGAACAACAACCGTTGCACATCGGCATGGGTATAACGGGCTACCTCTTCGATATCGAACCCGGAGAAGGCGCGCCGGAAATTTTCCCGTTTGCGCAGAATGAGCAGCCACGACAGACCACTCTGAAAGGCCTCCAGGCTCATCCGCTCGAACAAGGCCACTCCGCATCGTACTGGGCTGCCCCACTCTTGGTCGTGATAGTTGCGATACAGCTGCCAGTGGAGCCCGGATCGAACGTCCGCCCAGCCACAGCGAACCAGCCCATCGTCGCTCACGTCACATCCTGGCCGTCGTCCCCGCTGGGAACATTCGAGACATCGGCATCTGCTTCGGCGTCGGCGATAGCCGCGAGCTGACCACGTAACGCCTCGAGCTCGCGGCCGAGCCGGTCCAGCACCCAATCCACCTCACTGGGCTTGTACCCGCGCAACACCTGGGTGAACTTGACAGCGTCGACATCAGCGCCGGTGACTCCATGCGCAGGCAACACCGTCGCCGTCGTCCCGCGAGGCAAAGGCGGCAGCCGCTCACCGCGACCGAAAAGTAGGCTGGCTGCGCCAAACAGTACGATCGCGACGAGGACCAACACCACCAGGTACAACAAAACCAACGCCACAGGAACGATATTGCCTTAACGCGGCCGCAACCTGCTCATCGCTGGCCGATCGGCCAGCGACACCGACCAAGTATGCCGGATGTACCCGTCACCGTCGGACTCGTCGACGAAGAATTGGGTCAGCCCAACCCCAGAGTCGAGAATACCGCAACGCGACAGCAAAGTCGCAATCACCTGACGGCTCATGGCACCCAACTCAGCCAGCGGCCGGTTACGGTGCGCTCGAACGCCCAGGTTTACCTGCGCGATCGCGTCAAGACCCAGTCGATCAAAGGTGTCCACCAGCAGGCCGATCTCCACGCCATAGCCCGGTGCAAAGGGCAACGCTGTCAGCAATTCGCGGGTAGCTGCGTACTCGCCGCTCAGGGGCTGCAGCACGTATCCCAACTGCGGCCGCAACGACGCCAACAACGGCCGGGCCACCAACTCGGTGACCCGGCCGCCACCGGTGGCACGAGCACTGCCGCCCGCATCGTTGCTGTTTAGTGGCCGCCGGTAAAAACCTTTGACCAGGTGAATGCCGTCGCCGGTGAGCAGCGGACCGACCAGCCACGGCACAAACATAGGATGCGGATTGATCAGGTCAGAATCGACGAACACCACGATGTCGCCGCTGGTCACAGCAAGCGAGCGCCACAATGCCTCACCTTTGCCGGGCCGGGTTGGGACCTCAGGCATAGCCTGTTCACAACTGACCACTCGGGCGCCGGCAGCGATGGCCCGGATCTCAGTCTCGTCCGTTGAACCAGAGTCCAGAACGATCAGTTCGTCGACCAGCCCCGCACGATCGGAGACCAGCGGTGAGATGCTGTCGATCACCGATTCGATGGTTTGTTCCTCATTGAGAGCCGGTAGCACCACCGAGATTGCCCGCCCGGCCTTGGCTGCCACCAATTCGTCGATCGTCCAGGCTGGACGGCTCCAGCTGCGATCCGCGAGCCACGCATCTCCGGACCGGGCCGCTAGCGCGCTGGCGATCAACTCCGATGCCGTCATGCGAGTCCCCTCACCGTGCGCGTTGGGGGACGCGTCCCCTGGATCGAAGCCACCATCTCCAGAACCCGCCTGGTCGCTACGACCTCGTGCACCCGAAACATGCGGACGCCAGCTGCCGCCGCCAACGCAGTGGCCGCCAACGTACCCTCTAGCCGTTCCGTCAAACCCACGCCCAGAGTCTCCCCGACGAAGTCCTTATTGCTCAACGACATGAGCACGGGCCACCCGGTCTTAACAAGTTCGTCTACATGACGCAACAGCAGCAGCCCGTGGAAAGTGTTCTTGCCGAAATCGTGGGTCGGGTCGACCAACACCGAATCGCGGGTTACCCCGGCCGCGACCGCGCGCTCGGCAGCTGCAGTGACCTGGCGAATCACATCGTCCACCACACCGCGGGTCGTCGTACCGTAACTCACCCGAAAGGGACGCGTGCGGGGCAGCGCGCCACCGGTGTGCGAACACACCAGGCCCGCGCCAAGCTCAGCGGCGACCTCATGCATGGCCGGGTCGGCTCCACCCCAGCTGTCGTTGATCAGGTCTGCGCCCGCAGTGCAAGCCAGTCTTGCTACCTCTGCTCGCCAGGTGTCTACGCTGATCAGCAGGTCTGTATAGGCGCTGCGTAGCCATTCGATGAACGGAACCAACCGGGCGATCTCGGTGTCTACGTCAACGCCCTGACCAGGCCCTGCTTTAACGCCGCCGACATCGATGACATCGGCGCCCTCCGCAACGGCCCGGTGCGCTGCAGCACGAGCAGCCTCGTCACTGAAGGTCGCGCCCCGGTCATAGAACGAATCCGGGGTACGGTTGACGATCGCCATGATCAGTTGGCGATCCGCTGCGACCGGCCGGCCGCACAGCATTGACTGCACCAGTCAATATTGCCTGGTGACGACCAGCCGCATTGTTGCGGGACCATCCTTCACGCCGAGTGTGCGACCAGTCGCACACTCGGCGTGAGCGGGGACGTCAGCCTTGCAGTCGCTTACCTGACAGACGACACTTCGGCTGGTTAGCCTATCGTAGTATGTGTAGGGAAAATAGCCGTCGGCACGGCAGACCAACACGTTCAGCGGGCCCGCTACATTTAGGGTCATAAGCTTGCTTACGCATCTCCACCTTGCAACTCTTGCACGTGGTGGTGTGCATAATCGACTCGACCACCCCGCACGAACAGCGGCAGCTAGTAGGCATACAACTGGCCGTACACCGCGCGGGCCAGAAATCGGCCGTCGAATTCGGCGCCTTCGCCCCGCTTGATCGCAGCCATCCCGGCGCAGCCGGCGGTGCATGAAACCTCAATACCAAAAATCATGCACTCCTCGACGGACTTGTCGGACGTCAGCACCACTTCGACCTGTGTGGTGGCGACTTTATTACCCTTCCAGCGGAACGCGTCACCAAGCCGGTCGACAAACGCAGCCATGTCACATACCGTGCGGCCTCATCACGTCGCCTGAATTGAACGAGCAGTGACCAACCCGGAGAGCGTCGCGCAGCGGAGCACCAGTGTCAATAGTATACTCCACACCAGCCAGCGGCTCCGGCGAGAACCCGGTAGTTCCGTACACATTGAAGATATTGATATTGAAGCGGTATTGCCTTCGCTAGAGGCAACGATACTCAACACACACACCCGCGCAATGCCGAAACGTGTGGTGAACTCGTTCCAAATCTCCGGTAGTAGCCCCTTGCTGGCGATCAAGCGCACCCGGTGCTGGCCAGTCGGTCAGCTTGGCCGGCTGGATGTCGATTGAACGCCGTGGTCCGGCTGGCAATCGTCTATTCCTAGAACCGCAACGCCAAAAACAGCTCAACCAGGGCCAACGTCAAGGTCGAATCGACCACGGAAGCCGCCGTAACCGTCAGAGCGTTATTTGTGGTATGGTTGCAAAAGGATGTACCATGTGTTAAAGTTCTTCAAGCATAAGCCCAGCTTGTCGAATGCCACCAGCCCACGTAGCCGCCAGTAGTAAGTCATCACACTCAGTTTGGGTAATTCGATGATCCCTCAGGGGAAAATGTACGAAGGCGATGTCTTTCGCCAACACTGCAGAAGCCGTGGCAGGAGCTGTCGCGACGAATCGCTCTGGATCCTAGATGGTCAGCGGCTCGCTGCCACTCGAGCCACTGCATTCGGCGACAGCGCTGACCAAACCGGTCTCCGCGATCAACACCTTGGCGTCGAGCAAGCCCAGGCTGGGCGCCAATACCTCGTCACAACTGGTTATAGTTGCGCATTGCCCGCCGCATGGTACCCACACGTAACCACAGCCAGCACCGTATTAGACGAGTTGCGCAGCATCATCGCAACGACGTCGTGAGGGCCGACACCGCATGCAACCAGCCACTACTGCGTACTGGTTGGCGGTAACGTTGCCGTCGCGGTAGCTCACTAGCTGATCGGCGAATCTGAAGAAAATCCAGTCACCGGAGCGAGCTGCCCGCTGCTGGATAGACGATGCCGATCGACTTCTTCGAGCTCGGCCAAGCCGAAAGCCCGGTCAGCACTCCTCATATGATCAACAGCATATCGGCCAAAATGCCAGCGACCCCAGATACGATATCGATCAGGTTGACTCAATTGTGCGCGCAGCACCGTGGGTCAGACCTACACTCCAAATTTCCGTTGTCAAGCAAACTCAGACGGACATACAAGCCTCAAGCGCGGCATCCACCTGGTCAACCACCACCAGCCGCTCCATCGCTACCGGCGAAACATAGCCACTATCGATCAATCCGTGCAGCCAAGCCCAAAGGCCTTCGTAGTGCCCCCAGGGGTCCAGCATTACGATGGGTTTACGGTGCATACCCAAATAGCCCGCGGTCCATGCTTCGAATAGCTCATCGAGGGTCCCCAGACCACCCGGCAACACGATGAACGCATCAGCGTGATCGTCCAAGACCTGTTTACGTTCGGCCATCGTTTCGGTGACGATCAGCTCACCGACATAGGTGTCGGCAATCTCGCGGCGTTGCAACATTTCCGGGATCACGCCGACTATCCGACCGCCGCGTGTCCACGCCGCGGACGCCACCGCACCCATCGCTGAAACGCGGCCACCGCCCCAGACCAGGGTCCAGCCGCGCTCAGCAATCGCCTCACCAAGTTCGGCGGCCAGTTCGAGCAGCTCCGGGTGCATCGGTCCAGCCGCGCAAAAGACACAAATCGCCCACGCATTGGGTTTACCGCGATCCGAACGCATAGTCGTTCAAAGGTAGACCCGACGCCATTGGGACCATTACACCAGCCACACAACCAGCCGGCCCGCACACAACTAAAATCCGGCAGTACCGATTCGATGGAACATCCCTCAACAAGCGGCCGCCTTGGGGCAGCTGTATGTTTCCCCTCTGTGAGGTTGTCGTAGTCTGGGATCAAATCGCCCCGCTCCGCCATGTCAAGCTGGCACCCACCCGACATCGTCTCCGGGTGGGTGCCGTTGTACTTGGAGCCGATGGCGTCGGCAAGCCCATCTTGGCCCGCTTGGCCGCTGAACAATTCATCGGTCGCCACCCGAGCACCGTCATCCGCTAGGTTATCGGCACCCCAACCGAGTGCGGTCCCGTTCGGCGCCTTCAACCACCCGGCTGACATCACCCATATCGGGAAACCAGCTGCGTTATGGTGAGCAGCCCGAGCATCGTTGAGGCGAAAAACGAATCGACGGCGCGCGATCTGCTGCTTGTCATCGACGATGCCCACGACCTAGACGTCCTATCGACCACACTGGTGTAACAGTTAGCGCTGACCGTCACGGCCCCGGATGATTGTGACTACCCGCGCTGACGCCGCCCCTAGGACCAGTGCAGCGCTGTGGACCGAAGGTCTGCTGAAGCGGGACGCACTCAGCGACGTGACTAAAGTCCTCCCGAGCCAGCGGAGGTCGACGAATTAATCGCCAAGTTACCTATGCCGAGGCGGACGATACTGGATTACCTCGCCGTCGAGGAGCCGCTGACGCTCGCCGACCTCACCACCCTCGCCGGCGACGGCACAGTAAGGCAGACCGAAGAATGAGGCGCAACAGAAACCCGAATACGCAACTAACCCGCGGACAACCCGATGATTTACACAGCGCATCCGCTGTTCGGTGAGCGGGAGCGTGCCGCGCTTGACGCCGACGGTGCGCGATGGCGCCGCACCGATCTGGTCGTGCTGCATTTGCGGCATTCGTCGGACAATCTTAGTGACCAGCCGCGGCTGGCGTCCCTGGTGTTGGACAGCGATGCCCCGAAGCAGTTAGATGAAGTCGCCGCCGCGAAGCAAACGCTGCGACTCAGCGACCTTCACACTGGGCTAACGACTAACCCGCTCGACGCTGCAACGCTTCCCAGACCCCCAAGCCTGGATGCACAACTGTCGCTAACCAACGCCCTGGCAAGTCCGAGGCCGGAACGCCGGTGCGTTGCCAAACAACACCGACCCCGCAACACTGTCGCCACCGGATCTGATGGCCTGAACACTGCTGTAGGACACCAGTACAATTCCCTATGCTAGGGGAGCCGGGATAGACTACCGCATTTCTGCCAACCATCCGCAATCAGGTCAAGGATGCAGGCCTACGCGCCTAACGCTATCTTATGCCATGAACGCGGGCAATGTCGAAAAGCCGCCGAAATCACCGGCAATGTGGCTGAAAACTTACCGTCGACCAATGTGATCTGGCGGGTGGCCTAGGAGGCCAGCGCGGCCACACTGTGCGCGGAGCGGCAAGGCCGTTTCTACAATGTCGAGCCAATGGCACAACGCGCATTGGCCACACGTGATCCTGCTGCCCTGACGGCTGTGTCTGCGAAGCTGGCAGCTATCGGGATAATCTCAGTGGCTGCTGTCGCAGTAGCCGAACGGCTACCAGATGCCGATCACGGACGGCCAAAGATCAGCCGCCGAGGTATCGACGCAACATATCCACAGCAGCGGTGATCTGGACGACCGGCACGCGTTCGTCGTGCCGGTGCGCCAGGTTGGGGTCACCAGGGCCGTAGTTAACCGCCGGGACACCCAGCGCGGCGAATCGTGACACATCCGTCCAACCGTATTTCGCACGGACCTGCCCGTCAGCGGCCTCGACCAAGGCCTTGGCGGCCGGCTGCGACAGGCCAGGCAGCGCACCCACCGCCGCGTCGGTCTGCTCGATCTGTACGTCGAGCCCATCGAACACGTCGTGCACATGGCGCAACGCCGCGGCCACCGAACGGTCAGGAGCAAAGCGGTAATTGACTGTCACTGAGGCCGCATCGGGAATCACATTTCCGGCCACACCGCCGTCGACGCGCACAGCAGATAGACCCTCGCGGTAGACACATCCATCGATGTCGACGGTACGCGCCCGATATGCAGCCAACCGGTCCAGCACAGCACCCAGTTTATGGATTGCGTTGTCGCCCAACCAGGAACGTGCAGAATGCGCACGGGATCCAGCCGCATTAATCACAACGCGCAGCGTCCCCTGGCAGCCGGCCTCGATATAGCCGCCGGTGGGCTCACCCAGGATGGCCACGTCAGCGGCGAGCCACTCCGGCAGCTCCCGCTCGATGCGAACCAAACCATTTGCTGCAGAATCGATTTCTTCACAGTCGTAGAACATCAACGTCAAGTCATGCACCGGCTCGGTCACGGTGGCCGCCAAGTGTAGGAAAACCGCATCACCGGATTTCATATCCACGGTGCCGCAGCCGTGTAGCACGTCCTTCTCGCAGCGGCTAGGCAGGTTTCCGGCCACCGGAACGGTGTCTAGGTGCCCGGCTAGCAGCACCCGCGCCGGCCGGTGCAACGAGGTGCGCGCCAACACAGCGTTGCCGTTACGAACAATCTCGAAGCCGGCGGTCTGGGCCCGCAGCGCAGTCTCCACCGCATCAGCGATGCGTGCTTCAGCCCGTGACTCGCTGGGGATGTCGACGAGCGCCGCGGTCAGCTCAATCGGGTCCCCGCGCAAATCCAGCACGCAGACCAGGGTACTGATGACGTCTTCCAGGCCGAGCAAGTAACCTGACCGCCGTGACAGGAACTGCAGGTGGGGTTGGCATCGGGCTGGCGACGCTGGCCGCCGACGGATCGATCCTCGACACCTGGTTTCCCGCACCGAAACTGACCGAATCGGGCACCAGCGTCACCTCGCAACTGGCGATGTCCGACGTTCCCTACGAGCTGGCCGTACTTACCGGCCGCGATGACGACCGTGGCACTGAGACCATCGCGGTCCGCACGGTCATCGGCTCATTGGACGAAGTCGCCGCCGACGCTTACGACGCCTACCTACGGTTACATATGCTGTCACACCGGCTGGTGGCACCGCACGGGCTGAACGCCGACGGCTTGTTCGGAGTATTGACCAATGTGGTTTGGACTAGTAGGGGACCCTGCGCAATCGACGGTTTCGACACCGTCCGGGCACAGCTGCGTCGCCACGGACCGGTCACCATCTATGGCGTCGACAAATTCCCCAGGATGGTCGACTATGTCGTCCCCACCGGAGTGCGCATCGCCAACGCCGACCGAGTGCGGCTAGGCGCCCACTTAGCGCCTGGCACCACCGTGATGCACGAGGGCTTTGTCAACTACAATGCCGGTACCCTGGGCGCATCGATGGTGGAGGGCCGCATCTCAGCGGGGGTGGTGGTGGGCGAAGGCTCTCACGTCGGGGGTGGAGCGTCGATCATGGGTACCCTGTCCGGCGGTGGCACACAGGTCATTTCCATAGGCAAGCGGTGTCTGCTCGGAGCCAACTCAGGTCTGGGTATCTCATTGGGCGACGACTGCATCGTTGAGGCCGGCTTATATGTCACTACCGGCACCAAGGTCAATACGCCAGAAGGCAAATCGGTTAAGGCTCGTGCGCTCTCCGGCGGTAGCAACCTGTTGTTCCGACGCAATTCGGTAACAGGGGCGGTCGAGGTGGTAGCCCGCGACGGTAGGGGGAGCACGCTCAACGAAGCCTTGCACACTAACTAACCGCCGGACCCCACCGCTGACACCGACGAGATGCACAGCCAGCACTTATCCGAAGTAACGGTAGCGAGTGGCCAACCGTCGGGGATGAATTTAGCCTAAGTGGAGCGATCCGGCGGCTGGGGAACTGGGCATCGCGAAAGCGCGCGTCGGAGTCCGCAGCGCACTGCGGACCATCTGTCCGACCGGACTGACAGACCCTCGATCCCCCATCGGCTGGACAGGCCCGCTTTTGGCCGCGCCGGCCACATCAGCCGTCTGGCCCAGTAACTGCTCCAACGCTGCGGCCTCGTCACCGACTAGTACCAGCACCGTATCTTCGACAACCTCCTCAGCCGCGGGAAAGACATCCACCAACATCGAGCCCGAACCCAAGCCGAAATACATTTTCGCCGAATTAATCTCTGCGTAGTAACGCCCCGAAATCCATCTCGTTCTCCTCTGCACTTGTTCCTACCGGACAAGCCGACAGGCATTACCGCACAAATCCCCCTAAGTACAACTTGATCGGACTACAGGCCAGGTAGCGCTCTCGCAGCTGAGAAGTCCTGATCTTCAGTACTGCCGGAAAAGCCGCCCGGTGTCGACATTGACAGCGAGCGGCTCTTAGGTAGTTTTACGTTAGGACCAAGCGGAACTGACAGAGCGGTCAGTGTCAGCCATGGAGGAGCTGGCGCGTTGCACCTTTTGGCCGTGAGAGTTGGCCTGCTCGTAAATCATCTGGAAGTTACGACCCAGGTCGGCTATGAACATTTCATGGGCAGTCGAACCTTGTCCGCCCCAAAACTCAGCGGCGTCCCGCACAGTGGCTAGAATGGCCTGGTGGGTGGTCTCCAACGCAGCCGCTTGAGCGCGGATAGCCGCTCCATGTGCGTCGATCTCCCCAAACTGGTAGTTAATGTTTCCCATTACTTTGTCTCCTCCTGCACTGAAAGTATTGATTAGCAGCGATTTTCGCAACTAGCTGCCAGAAAGGATTTTCCTCGAGTTCTCTTCTTGGTGCTCGTAGCGATCGGCGGCGGTACCCAGCTGGTCACGCACGTCCTGCAGCAGGGTCACTATGTGGCGAAACGCCTGATTTATCTGCCCCATGGTGTCGTGGGAGGTCAACTGGGCGGTCCCACTCCAGCCCGCACCAGCGATGTCCATCGAGGACATGAACATCTTGTGGGACTCGTCTCGCACGTTCTGGGCGTGCATGTCAAATTTGCGCGCCATGTCCCGCATCGCCTGTGGGTCGGTCATAAAATGTGCAGCTGTCATCCTTTATAATTTCCTTCCATTGATTTCGTTGCGTTGTGGATGAAACGTCAACCTCGCAGCTTTTATCCCGCTGCGGGGTTGCGGGGCATCACGAAAGCTCTTGGTTGCAGGCGTAGTGCAGTGTTGACGCCGCCAGTACCGCTGCCTCCGCCAGGGACCATAGGTGCCATCGGTAGCCCGCCCCCCAGCAGCGGCGCCGATTCGCTTTCGTCGCCCCCACTGCCTCCAGCACACTAGCTTGATAGCTGGTCATTGCTGCCGCGTCTTGGATCCACATCTCGGTGTATTCGGCCTCCTTCTCCGCGATCGCGGTGGAGTTTTGCCCGAAAATGTTGCTCATAATCAGCAGGCATGCTTGCGCGCGGTTCACGAACACCATCAGGGGCGGCACCGTCATTGTAAAAGCTGTTTCGTAGGCGTTCGCTGCTACCGTGAGCTGGGTTGCGGTCAGCTCGGCGCTTGCGGCGTTCTGGGTAAGCCACTTCTCATACGGCGTGACCCGCTCTGCCAGCGCCGCTGCTGACTCACCTTCAAATGTTGTTAGTAATGCTTCGACCGCTGACTGCAACCCCTGCGCTGCAGCAGTCAGCTCCTTAGCCAGAACAACCCATGCTGCGGCAGCGGTCAATATCGGGCTGGAGCCCGGGCCGAGATACATCCGGGTGGAGTTGGTCTCGGGCGACAGCGCTGCGAAATCGAACATCTCGTCGCTCCCTTATTACTCATTGGTAGCCACTCGTGTGCAGCTAGCGACGTCCGCTATAAACTATCGTGATTGGCAGTCTCGGTACCCGCATATGCTGACGAGCTCGTCAACAAGCTCTGGATTAGATCCTGATGATTGGTCGCGCCCTGAGAGGCGTGCGCCTGGTACTGTCTCCCATGGCCACTGAAAAAATGTGCTAGCAAGATTGACACATCATCGGCAGCTGGGGGAGCAATTTCAGTGGTCAGCTGGGCCGCCGCGGCGTTGCTTGCCACTGTGGCAGCACTGAGGCCCTCCAAGGTGTTAGCTGCCGCGGTCAGGGCCTGTGGCTCTGCATTCAAGAAAAGGGGCATGCGGTTCCTCCTCGAAACTCAAACAATCCGACTACTGCACGGGGAAAGCTCAAGCGACCTGCTCACCTGCGCCTCCCTTCCGACTGCTTGGTGGTACGAACTGGCCTTAATGATCTCCGTTATGCAACGTTTACAACAGGTTAAGAGTTTATAACAGGTTAAAACCACCCGAGTTGCCGCAGTTTAAGGTGCAAAGTGCACCCCATCGACCCGGACGGTGGTACAATCTTCCCAATTTTGCCCATACGAAGGTGCAGAATGCACACTAGACCGGCAATCAGTCGGACTCACACTCCGCAGACAGAACCCAGAATTAGCCATCCGTCTAGCCCGTGTTCACCTAGTGGTACTTGGCTTAAACTCAACACAATTGCTGGTGTTCCGGACCACTTGCTCCCGCTATCCACCGTCGACATCGACGCCATTGATGGCACAAAGAATTTACGCCGGACACGACAGTTACGCTGCGACGGCTCAGGGGTGAAATGTTCCCATTTGGCTCGACCCAAGGTGTCAATCTGCATACATCGGCCCTACAGTGAGCCCATGGCTAGGCAACACCCGTCGCCACGAGTGCGTGAACTGATCCGTGAAGGGGCACGGATTGCGCTCAACCCTACCCAGGAGTGGATCGACCAACTTGATCGCGCTACCTTCGCAGCCAACCCCGCCATCGCCAATGACCCGGTCCTGGCCAAGGTCGTTCGGCGCGCCAGCCGTGCCCATCTGGTGCACTGGGCTACCGCCAATTTACGTGACCCTGGCGCCCCGGTACCGGCTCATCTCGGCCCTGAGCCCCTAACCATGGCGCGGGATCTGGTGCGGCGCGGGCGTGACGTTCTTGCGCTCGACATTTATAGAGTCGGGCAGTACACAGCCTGGCGACGGTGGATGGAGATCGCGTTCACACTCACCTCCGACCCCCAAGAACTGCGCGAAATACTTAACGTATCCGCGCAATCGATCAACGAGTACGTAGCGGCCACGCTAGAGGCCATCGCCACGCACATGCAACTGGAACGCGACGAACTGACCCGCAGCACACACGCCGAACGACTGGAAGTTGTCGATCTGATTCTCGAGGGCGCACCAGTCACCCAGGAGCGTGCCGAAGCGCGCTTGGGCTATCGTCTCGGCCTAACACATACCGCCGCCGTGATCTGGAGCGACGACCTTGATGGCGACCATGGCTACCTCGACCAGGCCGCTGAAGCATTTAGCCACGTCGTCGAGTCAACCCAGCAATTGATCGTGGTAGCAAGCGCCGCCACCCGCTGGGTATGGTTGGCCGACGCACTCGCCCTAGATGTCCCTGAGGTACAAAAGGCGCTGCTCAACCTATCTAAGGCGCGTGTTGCCATCGGGACTAGCTCAGCTGGAATCGAAGGTTTCCGGCGCAGCCACTTGGAAGCTCTCACCGCACAACGCACCTTAGCCCGGCTGAAATCTCACCAACAGGTCGCGTTCTTTGCTGATGTGCAACTGGTCTCGTTGATCACCCAAAATCCAGAAGATGCAAAAGAATTTATCACCAGTACGCTCGGAGATTTCGAATCAGCCAGTCCGGCATTGCAGCAAACGTTATTGACATTCATCAATGAACAGTGCAACGCCTCCCGTGCGGCGAAACGTTTGTTTACTCACCGCAACACCTTGCTACGCAGGATTGAGTCCGCTGAAAAACTCCTACCGCGACCCCTCGACCACACTAGCGTCCACATTGCCGTGGCTCTTGAAGCTCTACAGTGGCGCGGCGACCAAACCAACACATCCGGCCCCCGTGCCGGTCGCAACGATGGCGTGCCCGCATAATCACTACTCGTCGTAGCGCCAGTCAGCCCTCGAAGAGCAACTGCTTTTTGAGGACCTTTCCCATCGCGTTGCGCGGCAGCGCGTCCACGAAGCGGACTTCACGCGGCCGCTTATGTATCGAAAGCTGTTGGGCAACATAGTTAATCAACTCATCGGCATCTAATGCCTCTGCGCCTACGACGAATGCAACGATCCGTTGACCCAAATCCTCGTCAGGCAGCCCGACAACTGCCACCTCCCGCACATCCGGATGTCCTAGCAGCGCCATCTCGATTTCTCCTGCGCCGATCCGGTATCCGCCCAATTTGATTAGGTCAACCGACTCGCGACCCACGATGCGATGCATCCCGCCACTGTCCACGACCGCAACATCACCTGTACGGTACCAACCGTCCTCGTCGAACGCCTCGGCTGTCGCTTCCGGTCGATTTAGATAGCCGCCGAACATCGTCGGACTACGAACCTGAAGCCTCCCAACGGTTTCCCCGTCGTAGGGCACTGGACCTCCGGACTCATCGACCAGCCTGGTCTGCACGCCCGCCAGCGGCAATCCCACCCAGCCCGCACGGCGCTCACCGTCCGCCAACGTCGACAGGGTGATCAGTGATTCCGTGCTGCCATACCGTTCGATGGGCCGATGACCTGTGAGGTGCGCTAGCCGATCAAATACCGGAACCGGCAATGAGGCACTCCCAGACACTAGTAGCCGCGCGGGTCTTAACGCCCGGGCAACTGCCTCGTCTGCCACCAGCCGCGACCATACCGTGGGAACGCCGAAATACAGAGATCCCCCGGCTTCAGAGCAAGCCTGAGCATAGGCGGTCGGAGTGGGTTTTCCGGTGTGTACAAAGCGATTTCCAATCCGAAGCGATCCAAGCAAACCGAGTACAAGGCCGTGCACGTGAAACAGCGGCAATCCATGTACCAAAACGTCATCGGCCGTCCACTGCCAGGCCTGGGCAAGCGCGTCCAAATCAACGGCGATCGCTCGCCGGCTCAACAGTACCCCCTTAGGGGGCCCAGTAGTACCCGAGGTGTAGATCACCATCGCGGTGGCATCAGGTGACGGCTCAGGATAGCGGTTCCAGGAGCGAGCATCTAGTTGAACCGGGATATGCGGCAACCCGTCCGGCGCCGAGTCCGCACTGGGCCCCGGACCCAGCCAGGCCTGCGCCCCAGAATCGGTGAGCATATGCCGGCGTTCGACCACACCGATATCCGCGGGCACCGGGACCACCGGCACACCGGCAATCAGGCAACCAGTAATCGCTAGCACAGTCGATGCCGTCGGCGTGGCCAGCACCGCTACCAGGCGTGCACCTCCGACACGCTCAGCCACCGACGTTGCGGCACCAACCAAGCCGCTGCGGCTCAGCACGACGCCGTCAACACATACCGCGTCAGCGATATCGGTGGCGGTAACGACGGACGGATTCAGTGATGCCAACAACACGTGAGCAAGGTTACCCGGGGTAGTTGCAAGACCGAGTCACGCTCGCTAATAGCGGTCCTAAATCGCCATCAAGGTGCACAGAATTTCCTCGCCTCGGCCAAGCCAAGCAAGCTGACTTTCTCCCGGCAAGTGAAACTTGCTTGGCATCGGACAACCGAGAAACGACGTGCTCCCCATGGGAAAACGGAATGACGTGGTCGTGGTCACCGTTCCACCAGCGGAACAGAACTTTCACCTAATTCAACCCGAATCTCAATGGCGGGCAAACGCGATGACGTAAACGAACGACATGACTAACCGCTTGTAGCTCCCGGTCAGCAAATTGTAGAGAAACATCACCTTGAACTCAGGACGAGCCAGCATATGCCAATCTGCTTGCAGCTAGAGCAGAACATACGAGTCGAGCGTGGGAAAGTTACCGACCGAGCCGCCCGGACCAGCAAACTAGCGCACACCCGCAGCGAACTACCTTCCATTTTCAGCAGCGGCGCGACAAGCAAACCACATCGGCACTGATCCCGTTTGGGCCGGTCGTCGACGAACGCAACTATCGCTGGCTGGGTATTGATACGCGTGTCGACGCGCCAATCCCAAGCCGGTTAACATCGATCAGACGGATATTGTGACCTTCCGCGTAAACCCCGTGCCTCGGCTGGAAATCTGCCGACAAGCATCCGGAATGTCGTGCAACTAGAAGACCACGCCCCTGTGGAACACCGAACTCGGCAAAGCCTACCTGGCGATAGTCGCCGACGGCGATGTTTCCCTCAAGTATGAGGCGAACTGTAGCAAGGACCATGCCGAAAGCTTTGCATGTGACAGACTACTGTACTAAAATGATACTGTGGAGTGTGTGGGACTGCATGGCCCGTGCGGCATGTTGCACAGGCTCATTGATGACCAGTTTAGTGACACACGGCTTTAACTTTTATGCTAACCCGTGTCGACGCGGCCTGTGCGGTGCTGTCAGGCCCGGTAAGGGACCCAATCCACAACGGCCAACCGAGACCACGGAGTTGTCAGCTGTTGCGGTCTGAGTAGCCGTTAGTTGTCAGTGGTGTGTTGTAGGAACAGGGGTATGAATCTCGCAGCGCGGGCTTGATGCACAGCGGTGTTGCGCGGAACTGCGTATTGTTGGCTTCGAGCCAGGCTGTTGCCGGTACCAGCGCAGCGAGTGGGCCTGCTAATTCTTGTCGATGAGCCGACTGGCAAAGGTGGCGTGTGTGGTCGCTGGGTGTATGCGCGGGTGTCTTCAGCGGATCATAAAGCTGATCTGGGTCGGCAGGTCGCCCAGGTGACCGCGTAGACCACGGTCCGGCAGAGCCCGGTCGATAAGGTCGTTACCGAGTTCTGATCCACGCTGAACAGTCACCGGCGCAAGTTTCTTGCGCTGCTGCATGATCCGACGGTGGGCTGGATCGTGTGGAGCATCGGGACCGGTTCTGCCGGTTCAGATCGGACTACGTCCAAGCAGCGCTGGCAACGCAGGACCACTAGTCTTGTTGTGGTGGATTAGTCCGAAGTTGACGACGATCGGGCGCAGGACATGACCGAGATACTGAACCAGTATGTGTGTTCGGTTGTATGACAATCGAACTGTCCAGAACCACGCTAAGCGGGCCATCGCTGCGGCGGCTGACGCCGGAGAACGCAAGGTAACATGATGGCAGAGTTCGAGATTCCTGAGGACTGGACGGTGCTGCAAGCTTGGCGATTCACCCTGGACCCGACCGACGATCAATCGCTTATGCTGGCAAGACATTTCGGTGACCGGTGTAAGGCATACACCTGGACCGTCACGGCCCTAAAAGTCGACATCGAGGCGTGGCGCCACCACGGTAGAGACCGCGACATCGACACTTCGGATACTGCGGAAGCGTTGCAACACCTTCAAGAACGAGGTGCACGTCAACATCGATACCGGCACGGCATGGTGGAGCGAGTGTTCCGAAGAGATCTACACCGGACAGCATCGACGGCACGGTCGACGCGTACTGAAACTGGCAAAACTTCCGATCCGGCAAACGTGACAGCAAAATGATCGGGCTTCCCCCGGTTCAAGAAGACAGGGACGTAACCATGACCGCGTATCAGTCACGACTTAAGCGATGCGCGTCAAACCTGGGCACCGCCACCTCGCACTTCCAGTCATCAGAACCGTCCGTACGCACTAGAACACGCACCGAGTTAAACGGTTCACTACGAAAGACCGGGCTCAGGTGCTGGCGATCACGGTGCGCCGTAATGGCATCAGGGTGGACGCGAGTGTGCAGGTCCTCGCGCAGCGCCTGCAGCAACTGAAGATGGCGCACTCAGGTTAACGGGTTGACATTGATATGATATCGGGACGGCACCTAGCCACGGTAACCAACTAGGACGGCACAATACTCGAGCAAGTGCCGAATTCACCGCCACTCAATGAGCTGCGGTCCCCCAGTCGCGTCCGGATTCGTTGTCGAAAGCCTAGATGCGGCAAGAATGCCACGGTAGAAGGGATTGCCAGGACGCCCGCGCACGTAGACGAGGCCTATCGGAAGCAGCCTTAGGCACACCGCTACGGCCTCTCGTCTATAAGACGTGCTGGTTACAGGTCAGCACTGATAATCACCGACCGAAGGTTCCCGTCGTCGAAAACCTGCCATGGCTGCGGGCATGTGCAGGACATCAACTGGAACGAAAAATGGCAATGCGACGGCGGTTAAGTCACGCACCAACGCGATAACAACACCCCCGTGAACATCGCACGCTACGAGGAAACAGCTAGCTCTGTCCGCTCAGTTTGGACCGTAGTCAAGCGTGGAGCCGACCGGTAAGACCGGGCCTGATGCTGTGAGTGGCCAAGCAGCACGGAAGAGACGCAGCCGGCAAGGCTGCCGAACAACCCCGAGACGGAGTGCAAGTAGCTTTAGCACTAAAAATCACTCACTTGCAACGGGCTCGAACTCCTCGTTGTGCCCACCACCCGCACATAACATCGACACCAATAGCGCCCCTGCTAGCTACTGCACTGCAACGTCCAGGCGTCCGATTATCGGGCAGCCGCACGCACACCTTGGCCGCATCGGTGTCGGCTACTTGCTCGATTACCGGGCTCGCTGGGTGGTGACTACTGGCGGTTGTGTTGAGGTTAATGTTAGCGCGGACTCGTTGTGGGGGTGGAGTAAAGGGTGGTGGGTCAGTGTATTGGCGGGTCGGTGCGTCAGGTCGCAAAGGTCGGTATCGATGCCGTGGTGATGCGGGTATGAGAGTCGTTTCGAGGTCTTGGTCTCACGCTGGGGTTGTACAGCGATTCTGTGGTAGGGCGTTGTCTTGTGGTTGATCATGGCCGCAGTGATCACATCAGTGCTGTGGTCCTTGGATAGGTGTAGCAGCTGCACGAATCCGCTACTTGTGTTCGGCCAGGGCGCCGATTTGGGGGTCTAATTTTTGCCGATGATTACATCATCCGCCCAATGCTATGAGGTTAGAGCACCACACGGTCGTGTAGTTTTCGCGGGACGTGCACTGGTGGTGGCCATACCTAGAGAATAATGGTGGTGCCCGGTTTTAGCGTGCTGTGCCCTCAGCGTGCGGAACATCCACCCAGTGCGCACATGTTGGTTGAGCTTGGACTCGATGTTGAAGTGTTTTATAGGACACCTGCATCTTTCGGGCCGGTCGGGATAGGTTTTGGGCCAACACCCCCACAATTTGTTCGGGACTGTACTTCTTGGCCAGCACACATGTCTATCTCCGTACGCAGCTGCCCACAACGCTCACCTTGCCGGCCTTTAAAGCCACTGGGCCCACTGCTCACTGCATAGCTAAGCAATACAAGCTCAGTAACCCGATTGAGCGTCTTAGCCAGCATAGTTGGTGTCGAATCAGTGCAACCCCCAAAGCAACCCGCAAACACGCGGGCCCCACCCTTGCTGGTGATCTCACGCACGATCCCCACCCCCACCCAACCCAAACGAACGGTTAACGATCGATCACATCAACTCACAACACTGCAACACACCGCCACCCTTTACTCCACCCCCACAACAGAACATGCACACAAAGTACAATTCAACAATCTTGCAGATCCGTCGTGACTTCATTTCCTTTGTGGACAACGTTTTGTGGGCCGTTAGGCCGTGTGGCCGGGTAGACTAGGCACGTATCAGTTATGTAACCGGGTTACGTGCGATCTACCCCGATATTTATCTGCAGGATTGCACCTCGTCATCGCTGCGAACGTGTTCGGTTGGGGCGTGGTTGTGGTTCTGGTCGACGCGACGTCCTGGCCGGTCTTGCCGCGGCGGCGCTGCACGGTTCGGATTGTAATGACGACGATGAGTCCATCGAATTGATCTGGCGTAACCACATCCCCCGATCGGCGTGATCACCCGTAATCAGCGAGTCAAGTCGGACGAGATTACCCGTATCGTCGGTCTGCTGGTGACCACTTGCGCAAAAACGGCGTTTGACTTAGCCGTACAATTGCCCACCGGCAAGGCGGTTACGCGGCTCGACACACTGATGCAGGCAACGCCGTATTCGAGCTAGGACGTGCTGCTAGCCAAGCGATACCCGGGTGCGCGAGCGCCTGCGTAGGTTACACGCGACGGTGCCACTGACCGATCCGGGCGCCGCGTCGCCCAAGGAGATGTAGCTGCGCTTACTGCTGATCGACGCCTATCTGCCCATTCCCACCACGCAAATACCTGTGCAGCCAAACTGGCGACTGATTGTCGTTGTCGACATGGTCTTGTAGAAGTACAAGGTGGTTGTCAAGTATGACGGCTATCACCATCGCACCAACTCGCCGGTCAGTACATCAGCGATCAGGACCAGCGGCGCAAGCTCGAAAAACTCGGCTGTGATCATCATCCGTATGATCATTGAGGGTAAGCCCGAGGACGTAGCGCAACACATTCATGCGTCGGAGCTGCCGCTACACTTAAACGGTTGCACCCACCACGCCAGTAATCACCGCTACGGTTTAAATCTCACGACCCAAACGCTAAACTCTAATGGCTAATGGCTTCCAGTACACGCCGGTGGCATTCTCGTTCCCAGAACGACGCATGCAACCTACCGACGGTCAGCCATGGTTTCCATGACTCGGAACCGGTCCAGTACGAACCGCACCCGCTCGGCCATATCCGGGTTTCGAGTGGCCATCATCCCGAAGGTCTCGACACCGAGGTCAACCTGGCCGATCATCGTTCCCAGGTAAGTGATCTCCCAACCATTAACGGAAAGCACCTGGCGGAAATCATCCTCGGACAACGACCACGGCATGCAAAGCTGTTGACATCGTGCGTGCTCGCACTCGAGCCTGTTACAGGGTTAGGCTCGGCTTGGTTGCCAAGCCGTAGCGCTTGTACGTAGAACTTTTGCAATTCAGCCTCTGTGCTGAAGGTGTGGTAAAAGGCTCAGTCGACGACAGTGTCAAACTGGTCATCCAATCCGTCCAGCTTCGTCACGTCAGCCACCCGGAAATCCACCGACACTCCGGCTTTGCGCGCCTTGTCCAGGGCGCAGTCGATGGCACTTGCCGACCGGTCGACGGCCGGTGACTTGAGTACCCCTAGCGGCGTAGTAAATCACATAGCGATAGGCGCCAGTGCTTGGGTCGAGCACCTCACCTTTGATCGCCCCCCACCGAGACCCGCTGCTGGACTAGCAGTTGCGGACAGCCGACATCCCGCGGCGTGGCGGTGGGTAGGCCGTGCAACAACCGGGCGTCGCGCTACATCTCCCCGAAACGGGTGGGTCCCTCGAGTCGAACTGGGTCTTCATGGAAGCGAATTCACGAGTTGTTCGACCGGTACGCGGGGCCCGGTGAAGAACGGTGTCTCTGCGCGCGTATGCCGCCGTGCTTCGGTAGCACGCAATTCACGCATCAGGTCTACGATGCGGTCCAATCCAGGAGCCTCAAAAGCCAGGAGCCATTCGTAGTCGCCGAGCGCAAACGCCGGCACCGTGTTAGCGCGAACGTCTTTGTAGCCACAAGCGGCCATACCGTGCTCAGCAAGCATATGCCGGCGTTCCTGGTCGGGTAGTAAGTACCAGTCGTAGGACCGTACAAACGGATACACGCAAATATAGGCGCCGGGCTCCTCACCGGCCAGAAACGCTGGGATATGGCTCTTATTGAACTCGGCCGGTCGATGCAGTGCCACACTGCTCCATACCGGCGAACAAGCCCGCCCGAGCTTGGTAGTGCGCCGGAAATCGGCATAAGTCGCTTGCAGCGCCTCGACACGTTCGGCGTGCGTCCAGATCATGAAATCGGCATCCGCCCGAAGTCCGGCGATATCGTAGAGGCCGCGCACCACTACACCGCGTTTCTCCTGGTGCTTGAAAAAGGTGCGGACGTCGTGAATCACTGTGTCGCGCTGAGCACCGAGAACACCAGGCCGCACCGAGAACACCGAGAACATCAGGTAACGAATCGTCGAGTTCAGGGTATTGTAGTCAAGTTTGGCCATGAAACTTATCGTGCCACTTCCGCTTGGAGGGCCTCGATCGCGCGCCCGGCAGCGCTGATACACGCAGGCACACCAATACCGTCCATATGGCTGCCAGCCACGACCAGCGTCGGCGGCAAGCCGGCGCGCACCTCGGCGACCAGATCGGCGTGACCGGGGCCATACTGCGGCATTGCGTCGATCCACCGCTGCACGCATACATCGACGGGGTCGACGGTCACATCGAATACCGCGGCCAGGTCGGACACCGCCCAAGCCAGCAGCTCATCGTCCGAGGCAGTCGAGGCCACCTGATCACCAAACTTCCCGAACGAAAGCCGCACCAACTGTGTGTCCCCTTGAAGCCCCCACTTTCGTGAGGACAACGTGACCGCTTTAGCTCGCAGCCGCTCGCCGCTAGCCACCAACACACCGGAATTCTGCGGGAATGTGGTGTCCCGGGGCACCGACAGTGCCACCACCGCCGACGAGGCACTCACGATCCGGCTTGCGGCGGCGACTGTTCGGGGGGCGATCTGCTGCAACAGGCGCACGAGCCGTGGGGCGGGAACGGCCAGGATAACCCCGTCGGCGGACCAGCAAGCACCGGTGTCGTCCACTAGCGTCCAACCGCAAGTCCCACGATCGAGCCCTACCACGGTGGCAGCTACCCACTGCAGTCGGCTGCGGCGGACGAGCTCGTCGATCAGCACCTGGTAGCCGCCGTCTAGCGCTCCAAAAACCGGCCCGGCCGCTACCGGCGGCAACCCCTGTCGAACCGCCTCCATCAAACTGGTGGCCCCGCAGTCGAGGGCAGCCGCCACACTCGGGGCGCCCGCGCGCAGCCCGATCGTCGCTGCCGAGCCAGCATAGACGCCGCCCAACAGCGGGTCCACCAACCGGGCCACGGCCTGCTCGCCGAACCGGTCGGCCACTAATTCGGCCATCGCGGGATCGCTGCCGGGTTCCCAGCTCAGCGGACGGACAGCTTCGGCGCCGATACGCGCAACTGTGGCGTCGTCGACCAAGCCGGCCACCGACGTCGCCGAGGACGGAATGCCGGCGACGGTGTCCGGTGGCAACGAATGCAGCCGTTGCTGGCTGTAGATCAATGGTCGGGCATCGGTGGTGGCGCGTTGGCGCTCTGACAAACCCAACTCGGCCAGCAACGCCGGCACCTCGGGACGGCGCAGCAAGAATGCCTCGGCGCCCAAGTCCATCGGCTGTCCGCCTACGCACTCGGTGCGCAACACCCCGCCGAGTCGGTCACCAGGATCGAACAAAGTGATAGCAACATCGTCACCCGTAGCCACCCTTAACCGATATGCCGCCGTAAGTCCCGAGATTCCGCCACCCACAACACAATACGAGCGGGATGTCATAGCGAGTGGATGAACGATACTAATTCGCTCAGCACGCCGGGATCGGTCTCCGGCAACACTCCATGGCCGAGATTGAAAACGTGGCCAGCCGCGCCGGCCACGACGGCACGGCGCCCGTCGTCGACGACAGTCCGTGCGACACGTTCGACAGCCGGCCAGCCCGCTAACAGCACCACCGGGTCGAGGTTGCCCTGCAGCGCGGTACAGGGTTCCACTCGGGCAGCAGCATCGGTCAACGAGGTTCGCCAATCCACGCCGACGACGGCCTGGTGCCCAGGCTTTTCGCCTGACCGCACAGCCGCTGACATCGCACCCAGCAGGTCGGCGGTGCCAACCCCGAAGTGCGTCATCGGCACCCCGTGTTCGGCCACCGTGGCAAAAATCCGGGCGCTATGTGGCAACACGTACTGGCGGTAATCGGACAGGGACAGCGTTCCCGCCCACGAGTCGAATACCTGGATGGCATCAACTCCGGCGTCGATTTGACCAAGCAAAAATCCAAGAGTCAGATCGGTCAGCTTATCCATCAGCGTATGCCAGCTCGCAGGTTCGGCCAGCATCATGGCCTTAGTGCGGGGATGATTACGACTAGGACCGCCTTCGACCAGGTAGGACGCCAGCGTAAACGGCGCACCGGCGAAACCGATCAGCGGAACATCACCCAGTGCTGCGACCAGCAACGAAATAGCCTGAAAAATAGGCTGAATCGCTTGTGGTTCAAGGGGTTTCATAGCGTGGATATCGGTGGCAGTCCGGACCGGGTCCCCGATCACTGGACCGACATCTGGCACAATATCCAGATCGATTCCTGCCGCGCACAGCGGCACCACGATGTCTGAGAACAAGATCGCGGCATCAACGTCGTAACGACGTAACGGCTGCAGAGTGATTTCACAGGCCACTTCGGGCTCGAAGCACGCCGCCAACATGCTGTATCGCTCGCGCAGCGCCCGGTATTCAGGCAACGAGCGGCCGGCTTGCCGCATAAACCACACCGGAACCCGGCAGGGTTTGCGTCCACTGACCGCGGCCAGATACGGCGATTCGAGAAGCTCGCGACGGGTACTCATCGATCTCAATACTGCCACGGGACCGGTCGAGCCCCTAACGATCGGTCTCGCATATCCGACGTCGCTGCGTAACATCAATGACCATGCAGGAGCGCCCAGAAATGTCGAAACCAGGCAATTACGACGAGTTTTCTATTCCTTCGCTGCACACTCAGCGACAATCCTGGCCAAGAAAGCGTGTTGAACCTGATTCTTAACGCGTCTGAGCTGAATTCTGTGGGACCGCAAATGCACCGAAACCTCACCGAAATCTGGCCGGTGATCAATCACAACCCCGCCGTGCGGCATCGTCCTGGTCCGCAGTGAAGGCACAGCGTTTTCTTCGGGCAGTAGCTTAGACCTGACCGCAGAAACCATCGACGACTACGAAGGCCAGGTTCGCATTTTGCGCGAAGACCGTGATCTGGTGCTCAATCTGGCCAACTTCGTCCAGCCGGTGGTGTCGGCCGATTCGAGGCCCAGCCGTGGGTGCAGGTCTGGTGATTGCGCTGCTTGCCAACATCTCAGGTGGCAGACTAAACCGCGAAAATCATCGATGGGCACACCGAACTCGGGTGGCGGCCCGTGACCATGCTGCAATTTGCTGTCCGCTGCTGGTCGGCATAGCTGAGATTAAAATATCAATACTACCTGCTCACCAGTGAGTCACTCTTCGAGGAGGAAGCCGAACGTATCGGCCTGGTCTCAACCTGCGTCGACGATAACTGAGATACTCCCGACCACCCGTCCATCTCGCCGAGAACCGTACGCAGGGAGGAGCAAAACACGATCCGCGTGGACCAAATACAGCCTGAATTACTGGTACCGCATATTCGATCCGGCCTTCGAAACATTGCTCGACCTAGAACGCATCAGGTTCAGCGGCTCCAACGTCGCCGAAGGGCTCGTGGTGCACCGGCGAAAGCTCCTAACGCTATTTGTTGCCAACACCAAATACCCCTGGAGGCATTTCGGTAGTGCCCGGAGAGGCTGACACCAGCTCGAACACCACGACACGGCGCGCCTGTCACGGCGTGTGGGCAGATGGGGCTACCGTCGACCTTCGTGATCCGCGCCGGCTACGATGCGGAGCTAAGCGATGAGGAGGAGTGGCGCCCGTGACCGCAGCCGAACCGACTCCCTTCCGCGAGGCAGTCGCGGCAATGAACGCTTTTACTGTACGGCCGGAAATTGAACTCGGTCCCATTCGACCGCCGCAGCGGCTCGCGCCATACAGCTACGCACTGGGAGCTCAGGTCAAGCATCCCGAACTCGACATCGTCCCCGAGCAATCTGAGGACAACGCGTTCGGCCGACTGATTCTCTTATATGATCCCGACGGTTCCGACGCTTGGGACGGCACCATCCGGTTGGTCGCCTATATCCAGTCTGACCTGGACTCGCGTGAAGCCATTGACCCGCTACTGCCTGAAGTGGCGTGGAGCTGGCTGATTGAGGCACTGGAATCACGCATAGATCATGTCACCGCGCTGGGCGGCACCGTCACCGCCACCACGTCAGTACGTTACGGCGACATCTCCGGACCACCACGCGCCCATCAGCTAGAGCTACGGGCCTCGTGGACGGCAACCACCCCCGAGGTCGGCGTCCACGTCAAAGCATTCTGCGAGGTGCTGGAACACGCCGCAGGACTGCCGCCGGCCGGAGTTATCGACCTGGGCTCGCGCTCACGCTCCTGATATGCGCGAACCGGCGGACGATCAGCCGGGCGGCACCGAACCCGACCCCACCCCGCTGCACTACCCGGCCGGCGGGATACCGAACCTATCCGTAACCCCGAGCGAGATCGCGGCGGCCGCAGAACGCCTGGACCAAGGGTACGGCCCGTTTGCGGTAGACACCGAGCGGGCGTCGGGTTTTCGCTATTCCAACAGGGCTTACCTGATTCAGATCCGACGAGCGAACGCCGGCACCGTCCTCATCGACCCGGTCAGCCACGGCAATGATCCGCTGACCGCGCTGCGACCCGTCGCCGAGGTGATCAGCAAAGACGAATGGATCCTGCATTCGGCTGATCAGGATCTGCCGTGTCTGGCCGAAGTCGGCATGCGGCCGCCAGCGTTGTATGACACCGAACTTGCCGGACGCCTGGCCGGATTTGACAGGGTGAACCTCGCAACAATGGTTCAGCGGCTGCTGGGTTTCGAGTTGGCCAAAGGCCACGGTGCTGCCGATTGGTCGAAACGCCCGCTGCCTTCGGACTGGCTCAACTATGCGGCTCTAGACGTGGAGCTGCTGATCGAACTGCGCACGGCAATCTCGAAGGTGCTGGCCGAGCAAGACAAAACTGATTGGGCAACGCAGGAATTCAACTACCTGCGGACCTATGCAACTAGGGGGGCCACCACCGAGACTATCCCACCCACCCGTCGGGACCGCTGGCGACGCACGTCAGGCATCCGTCGGGTGCGCGACCGGCGAGCCCTGGCCGCCGTTCGCGAATTGTGGGCAACGCGCGACCACATTGCCCAACGTCGCGATATCGCACCACGTCGCATCCTGCCTGATACCGCCATCATCGACGCAGCCATAGCCGACCCCAAGACGATCGACGAGCTGATCGCAATGCCGGTTTTCGGCGGGGCCAATCAGCGTCGCAGCGCTGCGATGTGGTTGGCAGCGCTGGAAACGGCACGACAGAGCCAAGACCTACCGGACGAAGCCGAGCCGTCCAACGTGCCACCACCGCCCGGGCGGTGGGCCCGGCGCAAACCAGATGCCGCTGCACGGCTGGAGGCGGCCAGAGCGGCACTGGCGACGGTGTCGCAGCGGGTTGGGGTACCGACGGAAAATCTCGTCTCGCCTGAACTGGTGCGACGACTGTGCTGGGACTGGGAGGTTCTGCCGGAAAGCTCGGTCGACCCGGTCAATGCAGTCGAGGAATATTTGCGTGTCGGCCAAGCGCGAGCGTGGCAGCGAGAACTCGTGGTGACCATTCTGGCCTCGGCGGTGAAGTCGTCGGCTGGCTAACGCTCATGTGTGAGCGTCGTACGGTGGCGTTTCCACCACCACATCGATCCTCACAGCCGCAGCACAACAAATGGGACAGGATCTCGCAAGTCCATTGCAAGTCAGACACAGCGTGCAGAGCTGCAACGTTGAACGCCTGGCTGGCGGCCAAATAGCCGGAGCATGCCGCCGTCTGCATGGTGAGAACAAACAAAATCAGCTCCGGTGAATAGGCCCACTTTATCGGCAAAAATATGAGGTTAGGCACTTCTGTGCGAATACGACGCGATCGATGGTGAGCACCCGGCATCGGTATGGCGAATAGATTGACCATGCGCATACCACACGCAGGAGCCAAGGCAAGACGCGGCGGTAGATCGCCCACCAACGTTTTGTAGTCGACCTCGCTTAACCTGCATCAGCTTGTAATCGTTCTTTCAGCCCGAATCTGCGACCGATCATCGAAGTCGCACTGCGCCAAGCACTCAGTCAAGATCTCATCTAGTGTGCATTCGCTTACCGGTCGATAAATACCCCAACCAGACCTATACAATCACTCCAGGCTATCGATAAAAAGTACTTTACTTCCCTACGGCAAGCGAACATTTCTCCAGAAGCCCGCGCCCCGAACCACAGAGACCGTGGAACTACTCACTGTCCAAACACACAGTAAAGACTCCGGGACGAATAAATGACTACCATGTTGCCAGGATCTCACGTAGAAAAACTGGATCCCGCTCGATGAATCTATTGCAATTGTATGCCAGTGCGTTAGGTGAGTAAATTTTGCTTTACGTGATCTGATGTGACCATTTAGAGCAATGTCAGATAAAGCAAGGAGATAATGGCATAGTCGCAACTAAAAATGCAGCCATAGGCCGATAGCAATCCGGTTATCCGACCATTCTCGAACTCGACATCACTAATACTCATGTCAAAATTTATTTTGACATGAGTATTAGTGATGAATACAAGGCTCGATTATGCGTTCGTCGGTCCCCATAAATAATCATAACTGGAAGGCGGCGTTACCTAGTTTAGGTACGTTGGTCGACTCGTAAAATTAAACAGCTCATTAAGAACCCGGCCTGCAATCGCTGCTGGTGCGTCCGGACACGCCGCAAAGAAAATGTTCGGCAACTCGGAAAAAACTTCTTCACCTGGGGGACTAGCGATTCAGTTGCATATAGTCTGCATATGAAATGGTGCTCAGCTCCGCAACGAGTCACTCGCAGCACATCCACAACAGGTACATATTGAGCATCAAAATTGGGATGACCCGTAGGGGACACCACTCCTTGGTAGTCCAGACCGACAATGAGCACTGTTCTGCGCAATGCGATCCAGCCCCAGTGGTTGAAGTGGTTCGAATACCTTACGCACCTTCCGCGTGAATGCCGATCAATGATGAGGTGCCCGTAAAAAAACACGGCTACACTCACGCCAACCAGATTGGCGAGCACGGTCATGCCGTTATCCGTGGTTATGAGTTGAGAGTAACTTTAGCAGGGTTTGGTAATAGAACCAATACATTTGCAAACTGTGCTCGATCGGGTTATCGTCTTGGCGGCGCAGATTCTCGACCTTACCTCTGGCTTCAGGTGCTGCTTAGCATAACGTGATCCGCACGCCGACTCAGGTAAGAATCATAGCCACAGTCATAACAGAGATCCCATCCCCGGCAATAACAACGTGAGTTTTGGCTGACTTTGACGGTTTTCATGTGCTCTCTCTTTCAGGTGACACAGTGCATGTCGCCATACGGAAAGACGAGTGGTAAATCCAGCGACAAATAAATCCGACTCAGAAACCTTCACCTATCTCCCCCAGGAACTAATGTTCAGGTCGCACTCAACATTGGTCTGGCGCCAAATTATCAGCGGATAGCACGGTCCTGCACACATCGCTAATCTCGCGCTTTCAAGGTCATCGGGAATTAGCACTCGTACCGGTATTCCAGCAACCTAACAGGAGCACGGTCTTCTGCGAAAGACCGTAACGATAATTCCGCACTGAAGGAAAGCCCACATTGCGCGGATCCAGTGGGAAATAGTGTATTCTTACGTCAATAGTTTTGATACGAAAATGAATCTGACGATCCGGATCGTCGCCAGGCCCAAGCTACATGGTTTGGCTGCTCCGCGGACCGTACTGACCTGCATCGTCACCGGAACCGCAATGGCCGAATGCAACAACCCAGCCGGTGATCCGACGGGCGACGTCTTGGTCGGTCAGCCCCAAATCGGCCAACACCTCACTCCGCGAAGCATGATCGTAGAACTCCTGCGGCAATCCAACATCGCGGCAAGGTGTGTCAATCTCCACTTGACGCAGCGCGGTAGATACGGCTGCGCCTACACCGCCATTGACCCCGTTGTCCTCCAGCGTGACGATCAGTTTGTGGGTATGCGCCAGTTCGAGAACACCGTCGCACACCGGCAACACCCAACGTGGGTCAATCACTGTTACGCCGATTCCCTGGTTGTGCAGCCGCTTGGCCACCGCCAACGCCATCGACGCAAAAACGCCGACCCCCACCAGCAGCACGTCCTGGGCCAACCCCGTAGCCGGCACCGCGAGTACGTCCACGCCCGATCGGCGCTTCAAAGCCGGAATATCTTCACACACATCTCCTTTGGGGAATCGTATCGCCGTCGGACCGTCGTCGACGTCAAGCGCCTCACCGAGTTCTTCGCGCAACCGAATGGCGTCTCGAGGCGCGGCCACTCGCATCCCCGGTACGATGCCTAGCATCGACAAATCCCACATGCCGTTATGACTGGGGCCGTCCGAACCGGTAATGCCAGCCCGGTCAATCACCATGGTAACAGGCAACTTGTGTAGCGCCACGTCCATCATGATCTGGTCGAACGCCCGGTTGAGAAATGTCGAATAGATCGCCACCACCGGGTGCATCCTGCCCATAGCCAACCCGGCCGCCGACGTCATCGCGTGTTGCTCAGCGATCCCGACATCGAACAACCGATCCGGAAAACACTGACCGAACGCTGTTAGACCGGTAGGGCCCGGCATAGCCGCGGTAATAGCCACAATGTCACGTCGCTTCATAGCATAACCGATGAGGGCATCGGAAAAGATCGCCGTCCAGTCAGGAGCAGCAATCTTGGTGGGTTGCCCGGTCGTCGGGTCCATCACGCCGCAGGTGTGCATCTGTTCGGCTTGATCGGCTTCGGCCGGGGGATAGCCCATACCCTTGCGGGTGACGACGTGCACGATCACCGGGCCACCGAAGCCGCGGGCCTTACGCAACGCGACCTCTACCGCATGTTCATCGTGACCATCAACCGGGCCAACATACTTTAGCCCGAGATCGGTGAACAGCAGCTGCGGCGATAGGGAATCCTTGATACCGGCTTTGACACTGTGCATGAAACGGTAAGCGATCTGGCCTATCAGCGGCAAAGAGTGAAGTGCATCACGCCCCTTCTCAAGTAGCCGCTCGTAGGCCGGCTGCAGCCGCAGCGTGGCGAGGTGATCGGCTACACCGCCAATCGTGGGCGCGTAACTGCGACCATTGTCATTGACTACGATGACCACCGGACGCGGTGTTGCTGCGATATTGTTAAGCGCCTCCCAGCACATACCACCGGTAAGCGCGCCGTCCCCAACCACCGCGACTACGTGTCGGTTGCGGTTTCCGGCCAGCTCGAATGCCTTAGCCAGACCGTCGGCGTACGATAACGCCGTGCTGGCGTGGCTGGACTCCACCCAGTCGTGTTCGCTCTCGGCGCGAGACGGGTACCCCGACAACCCGGCCTTTTTACGCAGACTGTCGAAGTCCTGACAGCGTCCCGTCAACATTTTGTGGACGTACGCCTGGTGACCGGTGTCGAAGATAATCGGATCATGCGGTGAGTCGAACACTCGGTGCAACGCCAGCGTGAGTTCGACAACACCCAGGTTCGGCCCCAAGTGTCCCCCGGTGGCCGCCACCTTGTGAACGAGGAGCTCACGGATCTCGGCAGCCAGATCCCGTAGCTGCTGCTGAGAAAGATGCTGCAGATCAGCGGGCCTGCGGATCTGTTCCAGCATTCCGTTATTGTACTCAGGTAACGCAAGGGTGGGGGCACCAAACGGATAACCGAGCCACCGCTTTGGTAGCGTCAGTCTGCGGTGAGTCACGAATACTGGTCGACAGCAGTGTCCTGCAATCCTGGAATACATCATATAGTTCGCCTCGATGTCGCCCACACTCCACGAACCACACAGACGTATCGTCATAGCATGCTCGCCGAGGACATCGCCGAAGACTTCCCGGCAATCAGCATCAATTCGAGCGCACTGGACGCTGCTCGTATGCTTGCGGAGCACGGCCTGCCTGGACTCTTGGTCACCGATATGTCTGACAAGCCCTACGCAGTGCTGCCCGCATCCCAGGTGGTGCGATTCATTGTGCCCCGGTATATCCAGGATGATCCCTCGCTGGCTGGCGTGCTCAACGAGTCGACGGCCGACCAGGCGGCGGAAAAGTTGAGCAGCAAGAAAGTCCGCGATGTTTTACCGGACCACCTTGTCAACGTTTCCCCAGTCAACGCCGACGATACCATCATCGAAGTGGCCGCCACCATGTCACGGCAGCGAAGTCCTCTACTCGCTGTGGTCAAAGGCGGACAACTGCTCGGTGTGATCACAGCATCGCGCCTTCTAAGAGCGGCCCTGAAACATTGATCCCGACCGATGCAGTGACAAGTCACCGGCTGACAGCAGCGCAGGAAGCTAGATGAGTGTCATTGCGATCACCGTGTTCATCGTCACCTATGCACTAATCGCCAGCGATCGGGTCAACAAGACGCTGGCGGCCCTGACGGGCGCGGCGATCGTGGTCACTTTGCCCATTATCAATTCCGAAGACGTCTTCTACTCCCATGAAACCGGAATCGATTGGGAAGTCATCTTTTTGCTGTTAAGCATGATGATCATCGTCAGTGTGCTACGCCAAACCGGTGTGTTCGAATACGTCGCAATCTGGACCGCCAAACGCTCACATGGTTCCCCGCTGCGCATCCTGCTCCTACTGGTGCTAGTGATGGCGCTCGGGTCGGCCTTACTGGACAACGTCACCACGGTGCTTTTGATTGCTCCGGTCACGCTGTTGGTGTGCGAGCGCCTGACAATCAATGCGGCACCATTTCTGATGGCCGAAGTCTTCGCCTCCAACATCGGCGGCGCAGCGACGTTGGTCGGCGACCCGCCCAACATCATCATCGCCAGTCGAGCAGGATTCTCTTTCAACGACTTCCTAATCCACCTGACACCGATCGTGATCATCGTGACAGTAGTGCTCAGTGCATTGCTGCCACGCCTTTTTCGCGGCGCATTCGCGGTCGATCCCGAGCGGGTAGCCGATATCATGTCACTGAACGAGCGTGAAGCAATCCGCGATCGCTGGCTGCTCATCAAATGCGGCGTTGTCTTGTTGCTGGTATTCGTAGCCTTCATCGCCCATCCGGTGCTGCACACCGGGCCGTCCCTGGTGGGGATGCTGGGCGCCGGCATTCTGATCGTGATCTCCAAGTTGGAGCGGTCCGATTACCTGTCCAGCGTCAAGTGGGAGACATTGCTGTTTTTCGCCGGCCTGTTCATTATGGTCGGGGCTTTGGTGAAAACCGATGTGGTCAATCAGCTGGCACGGGCAACGACCACCTTGACTGGTGGACACGAATTACTCACCGTCGTCCTGACTCTCGGCGTCTCAACTCTAGTATCCAGTATCATAGACAACATTCCTTACGTCGCCACGATGACACCCATTGTCTCGGAGCTGGTAGCATCCATGCCGGATCAAAGCCACACCGACATCCTATGGTGGGCGCTGGCGTTGGGCGCCGATTTCGGCGGCAACCTTACCGCCGTCGGCGCCAGTGCCAATGTCGTTATGCTTGAAATCGCCAAGAGCGCAGGAACTCCCATCTCGTTCTGGGAATTCACCCGCAAAGGCATTGCGGTCACTGTGATCTCGATCGCTCTCGCCGGGATCTACTTATGGTTGCGTTACCTCGTGATGAGCTGAGCTCGGTTATTCAGGTGTGCTTGGCACGAAATGATCGAAACATCAGCCAGGAGATAGCGAAGTTGTAATCAAAACCAGCAGCCAGATAAGGCCATAACATACCAGTGGCACAGGACACCCAAAACGCCTTGGCGTCCCAGTAAAGCGGAAGGACGTCGAAGGTTAGGTTCCAACCGGAGTTGATGAACCTTGGTGCCAAAGGCAGTCTGGCGATGAGCTTTGCCAAGGGCACACACCATGGCCAAGCCCTGAATTTTCTTGCTGGTCAGTGCTATGGCCAGCGATAGAGTCACCACCGTCTACAACCCGGCCAGCAGTCCGATCGGATCCAGAGCGGGAACCAGGCCGGCTCTCGGCAGGCCACTGAACGATGTCGCCGCGACTACATAGACCGTCGTCACCACAAGCACGGCGATTACCCGGTAGGCATAAACGTTGTCAACGGTACAAAGGTAAACCACAGTGCAATTAAAATTCCGGAGTCGACTTTATCCAACACCAACAACGCCGCCAGCACGCCAATGTGAATTGGTACTAGTCAATAGCAAGAATGTAGTCAGGAGCAGCAGGTAGTATGGAAAAAAGTAAAATTCGTTGCGGCGCACCAGCAGCGCTGGCCAGTACCGCAGTGTCCGTAGTACAAGATGACTGGAGCGAAGACAGTCATGACCAACAAGATATTTTGGTAAGAGAAGCGAATGTCGTTGCACCCAAAAGTGACCAATGCTGATTGCTGTCATGATCAAAATCATCTGGACTTCGCCAGCACATAGTTACCTAACAAAAACCTTGCCGTCGAACATAATCCAAAAACGGATAGCAAAGGATACAGTATAGAATACCCAACCTGACGTAGTGCCAGATTCAACTAGTCGAATACGTTGCCTAACAGCAGCATCTACTCTTGCATGGGCAGCAGATGCAGTAACAGATTTGGACACAACCACGGAAGTATTACAGGACAGCAAGATTCATCACGGCTAACGGAATTGTGGCCGACAAGAACCAATCACTGATCGAACCGAAGGACAGTGAGATGGTGAATCTCACCAACATAATCAACAATGTTCCCAACGTTACACTTACCAGTATCAGGTCCAGATGACAGCCGATCCTGTGCAGAAGGTTCGTCATCACTACCTCCACTCTCAGTGAGATACCAACCAAAAAAATAAGTTTGGTGGACAGGGATTAACCAAAACGCAGTGGCGTGGCGATGACGACACCGAGGAGGCCGTCGCCATCGACGACCTCGTTCGACTAATGGAATCCCGTAAGGGCCCCAAGCCAACCTGGTCGCGATCACCCTGCCTGACGACACGCCGTAGGGAATCCGGTGTGCAAACTGCAACTACCACGGGATGCCGCATTGGTCACCATCCTGAACGGATCGCGGGTCATCATGCCGGAGACCGACGAGCCGTTGGAAGGGAGCGACGAGTTTGGTCTTCATCGCGGTTGCCTAGGTCGAGGACGATTTGCGCAAGCTACTGCTGCCCAACAGCTCGCCGCCCGGCGGCTAACTAGTCATAGCCAGCGTCGATATCCAGCTCGCCGCCGGCGAGCGTGGCCGCAGCCGCTGTCAGTAGCGTCGCCGGTAAGACGATATGACACGCTGAGCGGCTTCGATTGGAGCATAATTATTAATTAAAGCCAGCGCGGCTATCGCAATCCGGCGGGGACCCACCCCGATCCGCGCTTCCCCCAGCCAACCAGTCTAGTCGGAATCGTAGAGATTACCGCTGGAACACGAAAGCAGGGCAGCAAATACCAACACCTAGCCAAGCATAGCGATGTCGAATACGTATATTGCGCCGGGCTCTCGCGTCAGCCATGACCACGCTTGCTGGCCCAAGCCCGAGATAGGCAAAAAGTGGGCCGGCGAATCAGAATCGACACCACGAAATTCCACCGACCACAGCAACAACATCCAGATTCCCAACAGGAAATACCCCTTGGACTCCCCCCCCTATAGTAGGCCGATCAGCGACCATACCGCAACCCCAAAAATCCGGTGTTTGCCGGCTGCATTGATTCCCAGCGAATTAGCCACCATAACAAGACCAGCCCAGCCGCACTCAACGCACTTTCGAGTGCGGGCAGCAAATCAAGACACGGATTCCATCAAAGGTAACAAAGAAATAAAAATAAAAACGAATAAAAATATATTGAGAAAGGCCACCTAGCCTAACTACGCCAGCACCCGTTCAGGTCCGGGACGGCCAGCCGACACGAGATACCCAAGAGTCCAGCAACGATGTACATAGCGGCCGTACTCTCGAATTACTGGCGGCTGTCATAGTTGAATTTCGTAATGCGGATTATAGTTCTTTCTTGTAGTCTTGCTCCCGTTGTTGAGCTTGCCCGGCCGATAATAGCACCAGCCGCGTCCACCCCAAGTCGATACCGGGTGTATCCGACGTTGCCCCAAGCGCACCAGCGTAACTCTTTAGTGTCGCTACCGTTGAACATAGTGTCGCTACCGTTGAACAATTCGGCGCGGACCCCATCGGCACATCATCTTGCCGTTGGTTTCCACGCTGCGCAGCGTACCCACCATTGCGAACTCCTGGCCATACCGAACAATCAATCACACGTGCGAGCCGGTGCCGAGTGAGTAACTCGTCAGATAAATCCTCGGAATCGCATTGCCAGGTCCTTCGCTAGCCAACGCAGATGACTTCGGTCCCGCATGGCCACTCCTGACGATACTCATCCAACTATCGACGCTTCGATCTATAGCTAACGGCCACCGTAGACCTGCTGGTTCCCCTCCGCCATAAAGACGAAAACGATGATATTTGGAGCACCCGTGAACAGCCGGGCACTATCAAGGGGTGGCTGTCGATTTACGCAATGTGACAACCGTGTTGCTGCCTGGAACCGGATCCGATGACGACTACGTTTATCGGGCATTTTCGGGCCCCCTGCACCGAGTGGGCGCAGCTGTGCTGACGCCGCCACCCCAGCCGAATCGGCTGATCGACGGCTATCTGTCCGCCTTGGACGACGCAGCACGCGCAGGTCCGATCGGCGTCGGCGGTGTCTCGATCGGTGCCGCGGTGGCCGCCGCGTGGGCACTCGCTCATCCCGAGCGCGCCGTGGCCGTCCTAGCCGCGCTGCCAGCCTGGAACGGGGCACCAGAATCAGCGCCCGCCGCTCTAGCGGCACGGTATTCGGCATCGCATCTACGTCGCGACGGCCTGGCGGCGACTACGCTACAGATGCAGGCATCAAGCCCACCTTGGTTGGCCGACGAACTGGCCCGCTCGTGGTGCGGCCAGTGGCCACTGCTGCCCGACGCGATGGAGGAAGCGGCGGCATACATCGCACCGAGCTGCGCCGAGCTAGCCCGGTTAGCCACGCCACTGGGGGTGGCCGCCGCGGTCGATGATCCGATCCACCCTCTGCAGGTCGGCGTCGATTGGGTGACCGCCGCGCCACACGCCGCATTGCAGACGGTGACACTCAACCAGATAGGCACGAACGCCGCCGCGCTGGGTACTGCCTGCCTGGCTGCTCTCGCTCTCACCTAACCCGACGGACGATACGCGCCGCGAAGCGGCGTTAAGGAGCGAGACTAGCCGCCCGTAGTGTTGTGCAACTGCTGCATCGCCGATCCCGCAGCACCGCGACGTGGGGCCAGCTCGCGTGATTGCTGTCGCGCGTCGGCGTGTTGCGCGCTTTGCTGCGCCACAGCAGCCTCCCGCAGCTGCTCGGCCATCTGCTCGGGCAGCTGCACTGGCAACGGCGTCCGCACCGGTAGGGGCGTATCGCCACGGCGAACGACAGTATCCGCCAACGCTGCACGGGCCTCCTCGCTCAACACGTCGATGGTCTCCAGCGGACCGTTAACCACGCAGCGGATCATCCAACGATAGCCGTCAACCCCGATGAAGCGGACCACGCCAGTGTTGGTGCCAACCACTTCTCGCCCCCACGGGCCGTCTTTGACGGTGACTTTGGCCGAATCGTTGCGCAGCGAGTCAGCGAGTTCGCCGGCCACCTCACGCCAGAGACCACCCGTCTTAGGGGCCGCATAGGCGGTGATGGTGAAACGACCGTTGGCTGTAACGACCCAAACCGCGTTAGGCACCCCAACATCGGTCAGCTCGACCTGCAGCTGACTACCCTCCGGCAGAGGAATCAGCACGGAGCCCAGATCAAGTCGGGCTAGCACGGCGACCGCGGGATCTTCGAAATCGTCGATGTCGAACGGGCCCTCCAGCTCATCCACCTCTTCGGAATCGGGCTCGCTAGCAGCTGGCAGCTCAGTGGCTTCTGGGTCTGCGGGTTCGGTCAACGTGCGACTCGCGCCGTCTTTGCCTGTACGTTTACCGAATGTGGCCATCACCGCCGCTCCATCCTCATCGCTTCGCTCTGCATCGTCGTCGGCGGTCACAAACTCGCATGTCCGCCGGAGGAACCGTGACCGCCATCGCCACGGGATGTCTCGGCCAGCCCAGCTTCGTCGAACGACGAGACCTCAACCAGCTCTACTAACTCGACCCGCTGCACAAGCAATTGGGCGATACGGTCGCCGCGATGAACCACGAGGGGCTCCACTGGGTCCAGGTTAATCAGCGCGACCTTAATCTCGCCGCGATAGCCCGCGTCGACGGTGCCCGGACTGTTGACGATGGAAAGCCCCACCCGCACAGCCAATCCCGAACGCGGGTGAATCAATCCGACCATTCCGAACGGGATGGCAACTGCCAAACCCGTCCGCACCAGGGCACGTTGCCCGGGTGCCAGTTTGACGTCTTCGACGCTATAGAGATCAACCCCGGCATCGCCGTCATGGGCTCGGCTAGGGAGCGGAAGCCCGGGATCGAGACGGACAACGGCCAGACTGGTCGACACGGGGCCACAGACTACCCTTGACCGTGTGTCCGGTACCCCCGTCGCACCGCACAACGTGCGATATCGCGAGCGATTATGGGTGCCATGGTGGTGGTGGCCATTGGCCTTCGCGCTAGCATCGCTCATCGCATTCGAAGTCAACTTGAGTGGTGCCACCCTACCCAGTTGGCTACCGTTCGCTGTGGCAGCCGGGACATTGTTGTGGTTGGGTCGAGTCGAGATCCAGGTCATCGCGGACGCTCCCCTTGGAGGCAGCGTCGAACTGTGGGCGGGAAACGCGCATCTGCCCATCACCGCGATCGCCCAGTCAGCCGCAATCTCACGCTCAGCCAAGTCGGCAGCACTAGGCCGCCAACTGGACCCGGCGGCCTACGTGCTGCATCGGGCGTGGGTCGGGCCGATGATTCTGGTAGTCCTCGATGACCCGGACGACCCGACGCCATACTGGCTGGTGAGTTGCCGTCACCCGGAGCGGGTACTGTCGGCATTACGAAGCTGACTGATCAGGCCGTGCAGTCGGTGCAGATCATGACACCATTCTTCTCACTGGCTAGCCGGCTGCGGTGTTGTACCAGGAAGCAGCTTGAGCAGGTGAACTCGTCAGCCTGCTTCGGTATAACGCGGACCGACAACTCTTCGCCAGAAAGGTCAGCTCCAGGCAGCTCGAAAGATTCGGCGGATTCGGATTCGTCCACGTCGACCACCGCCGACGCCGCCTCGTTCCGTCGTGCTTTCAGCTCCTCCAGCGAGTCCTCTGGGACGTTGTCAGTCTCGGTCCGCCGTGGAGCGTCATAGTCGGTAGGCATGTCCAATCCCCTCTAAAGGCCCTCATAACCTCAAGCAACGCTTTGTACCAGCGTCGAACGCATCCACCAAACGATTCGTGCCCTTAATTCCTGTCCATTAAAGTGTGATTTACGTAACATCACTATTTTGACCCCTGTGCTCAGGTTCGAACAGTGCGTTTTTCAGGTTCGAACGGTGCGTTTTAGAGTGCAACTGTGGTCACACAAATCACCGAGGGTACCGCTTTCGACAAGCACGGTCGGCCCTTTCGGCGACGCAATGCCCGCCCTGCCATTTTCGTGGTAGTGTTCTTGGTCATAGTGGCGGGCGTGTCATGGACTATTGCACTCACCCGACCAGCGAAGGTTCGTGAGCCCGAAGTGTGTAACCCGCCTACGCAATCAACCGGGTCGGTGCCGACCCAGCTAGGCAAACAAGTGCCACGGACGGAGATGACTGACGTCACACCCGCCAAACTCAGCGACACCAAGGTCCACGTGCTCAATGCCAGCGGCCGGGACGGTCAAGCCGCCGATATCGCCGGCGCACTGCGGGATCTAGGATTCGCCCAGCCAACCGCCGCCAACGACCCGATGTACGCCGACACTCTACTAAACTGCCAAGGTCAGCTCCGTTTCGGTACTGCCGGGCAAGCCACCGTAGCCGCGGTGTGGCTGGTAGCACCGTGTACCGAGTTGCTGCACGACAACCGCACCGACGACTCGGTTGACCTTGCGCTGGGCACCGACTTCACCGCGCTGGCGCACAACGACGACATCGACGCTGTGCTGGCCAGCCTGCGTCCCGGCGCCACCGAGCCGTCAGATCCTGCACTGCTGCAAAAGATCCACGCCAACAGCTGCTGATCCTTAGTCCAGGATCGGCGCCAGGCCGTTGAATCGCTGCAAGGCAGCCAACAATGCGTCGGCGATTCCAGGCGCGGCAGCTACCACCAATCCGGCACCGCCCACGGGCCCGTTCCGCTTAGGCAACTGCACACAGGCCCCCGCTTCCGCCGCGATCAACGCGCCAGCCGCGCAATCCCACACCTGCACCTCATGCTCGTAATAAGCATCCAACTGGCCCGCCGCAACCATGCAAAGGTCTAACGCGGCCGAACCGATGCGACGTACATCACGTACCACCGGCAGCATCTGGGCCAACAGCGCCGCCTGGGCGGCGCGGCGCACTACCGAATAGGCAAAGCCAGTACCTAGCAGCGCCATCGACAAGTCATCGACTGCGCTGCATCTCAGTACCTGTACACCATACTCGTCGGTGACATGCGCGCCGAGGCCGCTCGCCGCCGAGTGCACCCGACCGGCAACAACTTCAGCAACCGCGCCGGCCACTGACACGCCATCAACCTGAGCTGCGACCGACACCGCGTAAGCCGGGATGCCGTAGACAAAGTTCACCGTGCCATCGATGGGGTCAAGCACCCAGGTTACCGTGTCTGCAGGCGTGGCGGTCAGATCGGCGGGCCCACCCCCCTCCTCCCCAAGGATCGAGTCACCGGGCCGTAGTTGAGCGAGCCGATCACGCAACAAGCGTTCTGTCTCGGTGTCAACGACAGTCACCGGATCGGTCGGGGTACTCTTCGCCCGTACCGCGCCGCCGCCTGCGGCGCCCAGGTCAGTACCAAACACCTCAGCTCGGCGACATCGCACGAACGCGGCGGCCTCAGTGGCCAGTGATTCGGCTACGCAGCGCAGCTGCTCGGGATCGTTGTCAGGTACTGTCACTGGCCTATCGCATCACAGTCGCCGGCAGATGCCAGACAGTCAGCCCGCATCATCGCCAGGCTAAAGTAAGCGAACAACCAAGTCTCGCCAAGGAGATTGCTATAACGAGCACCGACGCGACCGCAGATACGCCCAGAACCTCTCCGCCTAGCGACACCGCCGGTACGACATCGCGGCACCGCGGGTTCGGCATCGATATCGGCGGCAGCAGCATCAAGGGTGGCATAGTCGACCTCGACATCGGGCAACTGATTGGTGACCGCATCAAACTGCTCACCCCTCAACCGGCTACCCCATTGGCAGTCGCCAAGACCATTGCCGAGGTCGTCAACGCATTCGGATGGACTGCTCCCCTGGGAGTGACCTATCCCGGCGTCGTCACCCAGGGCGTCGTCCGAACGGCTGCCAACGTGGACGACTCCTGGATTGGAACCAATGCCCGCGACATTATCAGCGCTGAGCTGAACAGCCAGGAAGTCACCATTCTCAACGACGCGGATGCTGCTGGGCTTGCTGAAGGGCGCTATGGAGCGGGCAAAAACAACTCTGGCTTGATTGTGCTACTCACCTTCGGCACCGGGATCGGGTCAGCAGTCATCCACAACGGGAAACTGATTCCTAACACCGAGTTCGGGCATCTCGAGGTCGACGGTAAAGAGGCCGAACAACGAGCGGCATCGTCCGTCAAAGACAAGTACAAATGGAGCTACCGAACATGGGCCAAGCAGGTAACGAGGGTGCTGGTCGCCATCGAAAACGCGATGTGTCCTGACCTGTTCATTGCCGGCGGCGGCATCAGCCGCAAGGCCGATAGATGGATACCACTGCTTGAAAACCGCACCCCGATGGTGGCCGCAGCCCTGCAGAATACGGCCGGCATAGTCGGCGCTGCCATGGCTTCTACCGCAGATGTGACGCACTGAATTTTGCCCGGTGGAACAGTCCAGGCGCGTGCCACCGTTACAATGGTTATCGGCGGTCGCCCGACCGATAGCGCGAGTACTCACGCTGATATCAACGCCGACATTCGACATAGCAGACACTTTCGGTTATGCATGCCCAAACCCACCGGAAGTGAGTCCGACCGAAGGGGTGTATGTGGTAGCGACCAAGACAAGTCCGGCAACCGGCCAGCCGGTGAAGCGCACCGCCACCAAGACGCCCGCGACCCCCGCCAAGCGATCGACGACTAAGGCCGCAAATGGCTCCGCCCCCACAAAACGAGCCACTAGTACAGCATCTCGGGCCACCAAATCCACGACACCACCTAAAGCCTCCGGGGCAAGCGACGCTGCGAAGAAGGCCCGCACCTCGGTCAAAAGCGTCGATACAAAGGCACCGTCCGCGCAGGACCACACGACTAAAGCCTCGGCAGCCAAAGACACCCTGAACGATCCCGAAGCCACTCTGAACACCCTCGACTCCGACGCCACTGCCGACGACCTCGATGCCGAACCGGACCTCGACGTTGAGCCCAGCGAGGACATCGACATCGACATCGAAGCCGCCGACCTCGGTCTCGACGACCTCGAAGACGACGACGTAGTCACCGACATCGAACCAGGTGAAACCGAGGATGGCGAAGCTACTGCAGCCACCAAGACCGACGAAGCTTCCACCGATGATGACGAAGAGATCGTTGAGCCGACCGAAAAAGACAAGGCCTCCGGCGATTTCGTCTGGGACGAAGATGAATCCGAGGCGTTGCGTCAGGCCCGTAAGGATGCCGAGCTCACCGCATCGGCAGACTCAGTTCGCGCGTACCTCAAACAGATCGGCAAGGTGGCCCTGCTCAACGCCGAGGAAGAGGTTGAGCTGGCGAAGCGGATCGAGGCTGGCCTATACGCCACGCAGCTAATGACCGAGCTGTCTGAGCGGGGCACCAAACTACCCACCGCCCAGCGCCGCGACATGATGTGGATCTGTCGCGACGGCGATCGTGCGAAAAACCATCTGTTGGAAGCCAACCTGCGGCTGGTGGTTTCGCTGGCCAAGCGCTACACCGGCCGCGGGATGGCGTTCCTCGACCTGATACAGGAAGGCAACCTGGGCCTGATCCGGGCAGTCGAGAAGTTCGACTACACCAAGGGGTACAAGTTCTCGACGTACGCGACGTGGTGGATCCGCCAGGCCATCACCCGCGCCATGGCGGACCAAGCCCGCACCATCCGCATCCCGGTCCACATGGTCGAGGTGATCAACAAGCTCGGCCGCATTCAGCGGGAACTACTACAGGATCTGGGCCGCGAGCCCACGCCTGAAGAGCTCGCAAAAGAGATGGACATCACACCTGAGAAGGTGCTCGAGATCCAGCAATACGCTCGTGAACCAATCTCATTAGATCAGACCATCGGCGATGAGGGCGACAGCCAGCTGGGCGACTTCATCGAAGATAGTGAAGCGGTGGTGGCCGTAGACGCGGTGTCGTTTACGTTGCTGCAAGACCAGTTGCAGTCGGTGTTGGAAACACTCTCAGAACGCGAGGCCGGCGTAGTACGGCTTCGCTTCGGCCTCACTGACGGCCAGCCTCGCACCCTCGACGAAATCGGCCAGGTCTACGGCGTAACCCGCGAACGCATCCGTCAGATCGAGTCTAAGACGATGTCGAAGTTACGCCACCCCAGCCGTTCCCAGGTCTTGCGTGACTACCTTGACTAGCAACACCCCGTAGAACACGTTCTTGCCATCCGCTCTTCGCCTTGTCATGAGGGGTCGATAGCCGTGACCGACAGCTCGTGGTCCACGGCTGACTCCGTACTCACGTGTCTTCGACCGACATCAATACCTACTTGCGTTGCGGCTTAAGCCTTGATATTCAAGTCACACCACTACCCCGAGATCACAGTCCTGCCCGGACAAGTCAGCCTAGCAGCATCGCGTCTTCCAAACTTCCTCTGCCAACAAATCCGTATAACCTGCTTGTTATCGAAGCTTTTTCGAGAACTGATCGTCGCAGGTTCTGCACCCCAGGCTACTGTGATCGCATGCCGATCAGCCGCAACAACGTCTCATCCGGATCGGATTTCGAATCTAGTGGTCGATTACTCACGCGCAGTGCAAGTGGGCCCTCACGTCGCTGCGTCCGAGGTTACCAGCGCCAGACCTGCCGGTGATATGGCCGACCAAATGGGAGAAGTTTTGCGCCGCATAAAAAGTGCGCTCAAACAAATGGGTTCGGCACTCACCGACGGTGTCCATACTCGTATCCATGTAACGGATATACTGCGCTAGCGCAAGGCCGGAGAAGTGCACACAACTTTTCGGCCAAATACGTCCGGAAGCTGGAATCGTTGAAGTGTCCGCGCTGATCGCACCTGACCTGTTGGTGGAGATAGAAGTTCACTACTACTACGTGCGGTTTTGAAATCCCGCGACCGGCGGGAAAGTGCCATCGGACCCCGGGAAGTTGGAGGAACTCTGATCACATCGCACACTGACAACGGACCGTACAGATGCGGGAAGAGCGTTGATTCGGGATCCGTGGCAATTCCAAACTCCCAACGCACCGGTGAGCCTAGCTCACTGGGAGCGATACACAGCAAAATCAGGTCACCGCGGCCGGATGTACAGCCAGCAAGCTGTACTTGCTCAAGCGTCGATAGATGGATGAACGCGGACTTGCTCGCCGCGGCACACAGGTCAAGGGTGAATCCCGCCGCGGCTGCGGGTACGCAACCATTCCTCTGCACCGCAGAGATGTACCAGTACGCCGGGAACCGAAACCAGGCGAGCAAATAATGCCCCGGGGAGGGTGAAATGCGTGAGAAAAGACACACCCGACAACAATTTGGGGAACAAGGTGAAAACCGCTGCCGTCTAAGGCAATGTAAGCACGTGAGAATGAAGTAGCCATGAACGCAGCCCTGACCAGAGTAGACCGCTGCTGCGCAGCAACGCGTGCGTGCGCCAAGCTCTCTTCAGGAGACGAACTGCTCTTCTGCCAGCATCACACGAACGAGCACGAGGTAAAGCTAACAGCATTAGCAGTCGTGATTGAAATCAGCTAACTCTAGAACACGCGGGAACGCGAGTCCACATGAGCGAATTTTTAACCACAGCAAATACTCATTAATTCACTCAGCAACGGCTCTTTAATGGCACTGGGCAATATTCTCAGATCCAAATCTTCGACAATATGGTGCCCCTCTGCAAGCCCTTACGCTGATTTCGAAATGGTGTCGCTGTCCAAAAATAGCAGCACAAAAACCTTCGCGCGTCAATTCGCATCATTGAACAGCCAGGGCACTCACGTAACGACACCGAAACGGCGAATCGATCACGAGTACTTGCTTTCCCCTGCCGTATCGGTTATTCATGAGACCATCGGGCGCTTAAACCCAGCGATGAACGACCAAGCAAGGAATCGACAAGCCCGAATTCCAGCTACATATCAACACCGATAGGAGTCAGGTGAGCCGTGGCATACGACGATCCGTTCATGCAGACGGAATCCACCTATTGGCCTACATTACCAGCAGGAGCACAACAATACACTTCAAGCACGAAACACCCGGTCGACGGTGATCGGGCAGAGGCAACTGTGGATATGGCCGGTATTCCCTGCCGAATCATGCCACAACGACACCGCAATGAGCAGCATTCCGTAGCTGGCTACGCAAGCAGTCACCGGTAATAGTATGAGCGGCCAGGTATACAAACCGACCCGTCAGCACATCTGGCGAATCAGCCTGAGGACTCTGTCGAAAAGTTGGGATGACTCGATCTTCTCAGAGTCAGCACAGGCAGCCTTTTGGTCAGCTTTGTCGCTGCCGCCACTGGTGCTAGGAATGCTGGGAAGCTTGGCCTATGTCGCACCGTTATTCGGCGAGGATACTTTACCCACCATCGAGCGGCGCGTGATCTCGATGGCACACAGCTTCTTCTCCCCCAGCGTCGTCAACGAGATCATCGAACCCACAATCAGCGACGTCAACAACGGTGCCCGCGGCGAAGTGGTATCACTGGGGTTTCTGATCTCACTGTGGGCAGGATCGTCGGCAATTTCGGCATTCGTCGATGCGGTCGTAAAAGCGCATGACCAGACACTGTTGCGCCATCCGGTAAAGCAGCGACTTTTCGCGCTGTTCCTCTACATCGCGATGCTGGCATTCGTGGTTGCGACCGCGCCGTTGGTAGTGGTGGGCCCACGCAAAGTGACGAAACTCATTCCCCATAGCTGGGCCAACATGTTGCACTTGGGCTATTACCCGGCGGTGATTGTGAGCCTGCTGGTCGCTGTCATGATCCTTTACCGGGTAGCGCTGCCAATACCGCTGCCTACGCACCGGCTGGTCTTTGGTGCAATTCTGGCCACAGCGGTGTTCGTGATCACCACGCTGGGCCTTCGGATTTACCTGAAGTGGATCACCGGTACTGGCTATACCTATGGCGCGTTGACGACGCCAATCGCGTTCTTACTGTTCGCGTTCTTCGGCGGTTTTGCGATCATGCTGGGCGCTGAATTCAATGCCTCTATCCAGGAGAAATTCCCCGCACCGAAAACACATACCCACCGACTGCATAACTGGCTGACATCGCGTCTGCATACCGACCCCGGGCGGAACACCGTCACCACCCAAACAACACAACATCGCAGCGGCCGAGCCGCTGAACTGATCAACCCTTCTTGAGCATGTCATAGACCCGCTTGCAGTCCGAACATACCGGAGAGCCGGGCTTAGCCGCGCGCGTCACGGGAAATACTTCACCGCACAACGCAACCACATGACTGCCCATGACCGCACTCTCAACGATCTTGTCCTTTTTGACGTAGTGGAAGTATTTGGGCGTGTCGCTGCCCGTACCGTCGTCGACGTGTTCGTCGGTATAGGTGTGTTCGATTGTCTGGGTCTGCATACCTAACATTGTGACATTGTGCCTCCCTAACATTGTGACATTGTGCCTCCGCACTCGCCCCACGCTGAAACAGAAGCCGGACACGCCGGAGTTGATCTTGTATTGGGTACAGTGGGGAAATTAAGCACGGCTCCGAATCGAGGTACAACGGACACGTTCGATGACAATAGCCGGCCGGTGCTCATCACCACCGCTGCCCCGTCGTACGAGGAAGAGCGTCGCACGCGGGTACGCAAATATATGACCTTGATGGCTTTCCGGATTCCGGCGCTTATGTTGACCACCGTCGCCTACAGCGCCTGGCACAACGGTCTGATCTCACTGCTGATCGTGGCGGCCTCGGTGCCGTTACCGTGGATGGCCGTACTAATTGCCAACGACCGACCCCTTCGCCGCACAGAAGAGCCACGACGATTTGACAGCCGCCGAAGGCGCACCCCGCTATTGCTGACGACCGAGCAGCCAGCATTCAAGTCGCTACGACGACCGCCGCCTAAACCGACGTCATTGGCCACAGACAGCCGAAGCTAGCCAGGGGTTTCAGACCGGCTAGCCTCGACCCGCACTTCTCAGGACATTCTCAGGTCGTCGGCACATTTCCGCACGTCAAAGCGTGTGAGATGACAGCAGGACGGGAACTCTCAAGGAGGACCCGTCGTTAAAACAAACTACAGAACAAGCCGATTGGGAGGGCGTCATGGCCGAAGCCACCACAAACCGGGTTGACAGCGATCTGGATGCTCAAAGCCCCGCCGCGGACCTGGTGCGTGTGTATCTGAACGGCATCGGTAAGACAGCGTTGCTCAACGCCGCCGATGAAGTCGAATTGGCCAAACGCATCGAAGCTGGGCTCTATGCGGAGCATCTGCTCCAAACTCGCAAGCGCTTCGGCGAGGGCCGCAAACGCGCATTAGCAGCTGTGGCGCGCGATGGCGCAGCAGCACGTCGCCACCTGCTGGAAGCTAATTTACGCCTTGTTGTTTCGCTGGCCAAGCGGTACACGGGTCGGGGAATGCCATTGCTGGACCTAATCCAGGAGGGCAACCTGGGGTTGATCCGCGCGATGGAGAAGTTTGACTACACAAAGGGATTCAAGTTTTCGACGTATGCTACTTGGTGGATCCGACAGGCCATCACCCGCGGTATGGCCGACCAGAGCCGCACCATCCGACTGCCGGTGCACTTAGTTGAGCAAGTCAACAAGCTGGCCCGGATCAAGCGGGAAATGCACCAAAACCTAGGACGGGAAGCTACTGACGAAGAACTCGCCGCTGAATCGGGAATTCCAATCGAGAAGATCAACGACCTGCTGGAACACAGTCGCGACCCGGTCAGTCTGGACATGCCGGTCGGCTCCGAGGAGGAGGCCCCGCTGGGCGACTTCATCGAAGACGCCGAAGCCATGTCCGCGGAGAACGCAGTCATCGCCGAACTTCTGCACACCGATATCCGCAGTGTGCTGGCCACTCTCGACGAACGTGAACACCAGGTGATCCGGCTGCGTTTCGGTCTAGACGACGGCCAGCCACGCACCCTGGATCAGATCGGCAAGCTGTTCGGTTTGTCCCGCGAGCGGGTCCGCCAAATCGAGCGAGACGTGATGTGCAAGCTCCGCAACGGTGAGCGCGCTGACCGACTACGCTCGTACGCGAGTTAACACGCTACTTAGGCCACCCAGGTCAGGGCCGCCAGCCGAAGCCAGGTAACAGACAGTTATGCCCGCCGCCCCGTGGCGGGCATACTGCTGCCGCGAAGCTCGGCAAACCATCGGCGCAGCTGGCCAAGTAGACTCGCCAGTAATGGAGGGTGCTGAATGAATGACCTGGTTGATACCACCGAGATGTACCTGCGGACCATTTACGACCTCGAGGAAGAGGGTGTCACACCGCTGCGCGCCCGTATCGCCGAGCGGCTCGAGCAGAGCGGGCCTACAGTGAGCCAAACTGTGTCCCGGATGGAACGGGACGGATTACTCCGGGTGGCTGGCAACCGTCATCTAGAGCTCACGACCAAAGGCCGCGCGATGGCCATCGCGGTGATGCGTAAGCACCGTCTCGCGGAACGACTGCTGGTCGATGTCATCGGGTTGCCGTGGGAAGAGGTTCACGCCGAAGCATGTCGGTGGGAACACGTAATGAGTGAGGATGTTGAGCGCCGGCTGATTAAAGTACTAAACAACCCGACGACATCACCGTTCGGCAACCCGATTCCAGGTCTGCTAGACCTCGGTGCTGGACCGGATGCCAGCGCCGCCAACGCCAAACTTGTCCGGTTGACTGAGTTGCCGTCCGGGTCACCGGTGGCAGTGGTCGTCCGCCAGCTCACCGAACATGTCCAGGACGATATCGATCTGATCACGCGGCTCAAAGACACCGGCGTCGTGCCCAACGCACGTGTGACGGTGGAGACAAGCCCAGCGGGCAACGTGATCATCATTATCCCCGGTCACGAAAACGTCACTCTGCCGCATGAGATGGCGCACGCGGTCAAAGTCGAGAAGGTCTGATTCATTCGTTCGGGCCGATGCGGCTCGAACGGCCGGACTGAGACCTAACCCGCCGCGCTGGCCAAATGTCCAGAGCGGCGGTAGCCAAATACCGAGTCATCAGTCAGCCGGCAGCCGGTGAACGCAAGTTTGCGGATGTCCTGTGGGCTGTTTGCAACGTGAACAGTGGACGCCGTCCGCATCAATGATCACAGGCGTTCGCGGCCTCAGGATCAGCCGCGGCGGCAACGTCAACTAGATGCCCAACCCAGTCGACCAGCTGTCCGGACAGATCGACACACATCAATTACCACCAAGACCAGTGACTTTTTCGGCACTAAGCCAAGAACGGCCTAGTAGCACGGTGATCAATGCTCCGAAACGGTTTAACTCAAAATTGGGTGGAGGCTTTGTCATAAGCATCAACGCTGACGATCGCCACCGTCAACCGATGTTCATGCGGCCTGGTGGAGCTGTCCGCTTGTGGGCGAAGTTCTGACTGTGCGTTCCTACTGTCTATATTCATAGGGTCAATGTGCGAGTACGACTATAGTGATTATTGGTTTATAGTGATTATTGGTTCGGGTCCTGGCGGACAGGAAAACCGCGGTCGCCTTCAGCCAAGCTAGGTAAATCCACCGTAAGCATCGAACGTAGCCGAATAATCGGCAGCGTGCATGTCAACCACCGGCACCATCCCGTCAAAGATATTGAGTGAAACGGTTATTTACCTCACCGGAACACATCAGGGTGAGCTATACAGAGGAAGCTACCAGTAAAATATCGGAGCACTTCAGCTGACCTGTTAGCTCGAATCAAACACGTGATAATAAAGAAAATTAACATAATACGCAGCCAATTGATTCGCAACCGGGTCAATTTGCTGCTCAGACACAGCCGCTTCCTCGATTCACACACGATTCTCGGTGAAGACCATGACCACTGCAAGAAGACCACCGTCAGCGGCTATAACGTCGTCAGCAGCTACCAGCACCAAGTTCGGTGCGGCCTGCTGGGGTCGAGTTGGACTAGAAAAGAATTCTCGACTCCGATGGGATCCTCGACCTCAAGTCACTGCCGTCCTCGATGGCCGTGGTCGGTGCCGGTGCGATCGGCACCGAGTACATTTCGATGTTTGCCGCGCTGGTCACCAAGGTGACCGTGGTGGAAAAGCGTAGCGACATGCTGGACTTCTGCGACCTCGAAGTCGTCGAAGCGCTGAAGTTCCACCTACACGACCTAGCAGTGACATTCCGCTTCGACGAGAAAGTCACCACGGTCGATGGCGGTTCGTCACCACTCTGGTCAGCAGCAAGCAGATCCCCGCCGAATCGGTGATGTACTCCGCGGGGCGGCGGGATCAGACCGATCACCTCGACCTGGAAAAGGCCGACCTGTAAGCCGTGGATCGCCGGATGGATTTTCGTCGACGAAAAATTCTCAACCAAGGTGGGCCACATCTATATTTATTTCTATGCCGTCGGCTTACCTGCACTCGCCGCGACCTCGATGGAACAAGGGCGCCTGGCTGCCTATCACGCATTTGGCGAGCTGACGGCTAGACATCACCAAACTACAGTCAGTCGATCGGCATGTATTCAATCCCGGAGGTGGCCTCATCGGCACCACCGAGGTGGAACTCACGCAAAACTCGATCCCCTACGAAGTAGGGATAGCTCGATGCCGCGGAAGCTGGCTCTCAGCCAGATCTCCGGGACTTCTACGGCATGTTCAAGTTTGCTTGTCCACCGAAGATCTCAAGCTGCTTAGCGTGCATATCTTCGTCACCAACGCCACCGAGATAATGCACATCGAGCAGGCCTTGATGGGGTGTGGAGACACCGTCGAGTACCGGGTCGACACGGTTTTCAACTGCCCAAGATTCTCCGAGACCTACAAGAACACTGCATTAGAAGTTATGAACAAGATGTGTGCGCTCAACCAGTTCCGCCGGTGATCATACTATCCTCAAACAGAATATCATCGAATTCGGACAGCACGGAATCACCGGGTCCGTCGGCTTGTGCGCACCAGCAGCTGCGCGATGTGTTCATCGAACGATGCCGAGTACGACATGTTCTGCGCGCACCCACCACCTTGGAGACCACCAAACCAATCCGATGACCGCCGATCCACTCACCCATGGAGCGCCGCTGGTGCCGCTGACTAGCCCCTCACACGCCAACAAGGGAAACCCGCTCGCGGTGATCCCGGTTCTGGCCTCACAGCCGATAGGTATGCTGCCCTGGGCAGGCGCCGTGCCTAGTGAAAGCGCGGAGCCGACATGCGATTCCACCGCACCACCACCAGCTAACTCGGGCAATCACTTAGTCGGCACGCGGATCCTTTATGGCAATCCAACGTGGATCTATGGCAATCCAACGTGGATCGAAGTAGAACTGGTCGACCTTCCACAAGTCGGTGGGCGCAGCATCATCGGTTAACCCAGGAACGAACGTTGCCTGGGAACGCCCGGACACGCAGTGCGCGGCAGTCAACACAAGGTCGCCGCCCGTCGAGTGCACCACCGAGCCTGTGCAAACCTGCATGGCGCCGCCGTCGACGAAGATTGCACCAACGCGGGTCGGGGTCCACCGGACCCGCCACCTGCTCGGGCTCGGGTCAGCTATCCTGCGGTATTAGCGCGCTACTCGGCTGCACTGGTGCGGGGGGACATGTGCGATAAGCTGGCCGTCCACATAACTTCAGCAACGTCGCTAGGCTGAACAGCAGGCAAAGTCACATCTTCCCAACCCTCATCGCTCTATATCATTCCTGACTGCGCACCGGCCGCCGGAAATCGACACTGCCCAACACACCAACAAGCTTGCCGGCAAATTGGACGCCACCCGCTAGTCTACCGGCGCCTGCCGTCTCACGATCATGCGCTTTCGAAAAATCGCTGTCAGGTAGGCTTGGTTGTTCACATTATCGGGTCGCCGTCGTTTTGAGGGACACTGGTTACGGCACCTTGGACAGACGCACGAGAGAAGGCAACACCGATGTCCCACTCCCACTATCAAGACCCAGATGACGAGCAGCACTACCAGCCAGGGCAGCCCGGCATGTACGTGCTTGAGTTCCCGGCGCCACAGTTGCTGGCGTCCGATGGCCGCGGTCCGGTGTTGATACATGCTTTGGAAGGCTTTTCCGACGCCGGTCACGCAATCCGGCTCGCCGCTACCCACCTGAAAGCTGCCTTGAACACCGAGCTGGTCGCCTCTTTCGCGATCGACGAATTGCTCGATTACCGCTCGCGGCGACCGCTGATGACGTTCAAGACCGATCACTTCACCCATTACGACGATCCGGAGCTCAGCTTGTACGCGTTGCGTGACAGCGTCGGGACACCGTTTTTACTGCTGGCCGGTATGGAACCGGATCTGAAATGGGAGCGTTTCATCACTGCAGTGCGCCTGCTGGCCGAGCGCTTGGGGGTTCGACAGACCATCAGCCTAGGCACTGTCCCGATGGCGGTTCCACACACACGGCCAATCACACTGACCGCGCACTCCAACAACGGGGAGCTGATCGCCGATTTCACACCTTGGATCACCGAAATCCAAGTCCCTGGTAGTGCGTCCAACTTGCTGGAATACCGAATGGGCCAGCATGGTCATGAGGTTGTCGGGTTCACCGTGCACGTGCCACACTATCTGACCCAGACTGACTACCCAGCGGCCGCCCAGGCACTACTCGAGCAAGTGGCCAAGACGGGTGCACTGCAGCTTCCGCTATCGGCACTAGCCGAAGCAGCGGCAGAAATCCGAGCCAAAATCGACGAGCAAGTGCAGGCAAGCACCGAAGTCGCTCAAGTGGTAGCAGCTCTTGAGCGCCAGTATGATGCGTTCATCGACGCTCAGGAGAACAGGTCACTTCTGAGACGCGACGAAGACCTGCCTAGCGGCGACGAACTTGGAGCAGAGTTTGAGCGGTTCCTCGCTCAGCAAGCAGAGAAGAAGCGCGACGACGACCTGACCTGAACGCCCTGATCAGATCAGATTGGCGACATGACCGTGCGAAAAAGCAATCTTCGCACGGTGCGAAAAGTCACTACACTGCCGTTGCGTTTCCGCATGATCCACGTTTACAAGCGAGCCTACCGCATCGCCGGTTCTAGTCCGACGATACTGCTGATCCACGGCATCAGCAACAATTCCACTCGCTGGACTACCGTGCACGCCAAGCTCGCCCAGCAGTTCACGGTCATTGCCGAAAATCTATCTGGGCCACTGCCAGTCCGATAAGCCATGCTCCGACTACTCCGTCGTGGCATACACCAACAAGAAACAAGATGAGTAGGCTGTTTAGCGTACTTAGCATCAATCGAACAACCCTAGTGGGTCTATTCACTCGGCAGCGGTGTGGCCGATGCAGTTCGCCTACCAATTACCTCAGGTGGTCAACAAGCTCATCCCGGTCTCCCCACCCACGGCGTCGACCAAAGATGTCCCCTTCGTCTTCCGGTGTGCATTGTTGCCGATGGGCAGCGAAACTCTAGCATTTCTGCGGCTACCCTGATGCTATCGGCGGTGCAGCTAGCCAGCCGGTGTTGGGCATGGCGATCAAACGACCGGCTTGGGTCGCGAGCTACCAAATGTGCTGCAGATTTTAGCTGATCTACAAGAACCGACGGCCTCATCAGCGTTCGGCCGCACCACGCAGGCAGTGGTCAATTGGCGCGGCTAGATCGTAACCATGCTTGATCGATATTATTTGACCCAGGCCATCCCAATGCAGATAATTAAGTTGGAGTGCACATGATGTGTATGGTACCAATCCGTCACGCTTGGATGACACACAGCGCGATGCCTAGTTCCCTACTGAAGATCTTTGAAGGAGCTAGCCATTGCCCGTTTAACGACAACCCGCGCCATTTCACCGACGTTGTTCAGCGCTTCCTCGACGCCACCGAGCCTGCCGAATAGAATCAGGCCGCTCTGCGTGAATTGCTCCGCACCGGCGGCGGCAAGCGAACCGTGACCAGCTCGGCCAAAACCCACGTTGCGGTGCTAAACACCATAGCTTCCGACAAACGCAGCGCTGCCTGAGCAACCCAGCCGCACGCTCGTCGTGCAGGACCGTAAAGTCGAGCCGTGGGTATCGAACATTACGGTATTGCGGGTTTTCACCGATGCAGATGTAAATTCCAGGAATCCACTCGATGTAGTTGACGTTAGGCAAGTACAAACCGGGGATCGGGAACACCTGGCACCCAATTGGGCTATAATGAAACGATATTTGTCGACCTGCCCACCGCCGACTCGACTACCGTGCACACGTCCATCCACACTGCGGAACCGAACTCCAGTTGGCCAGTCACCCAAGCAGTCGGAGCGTCGGTCATGTTAGCTGCGTGCCAACGGTATGCCAATCAACACTCTGCAGATCCCGGCTAGCATCGCGCAGGTGAAACGAAAGTACCGGTGCACCAAGCCACCGTACCAGGATCAGGGCACGTGCGGAATGAGCTCCCGAATTCACCATCCACAACTTCGACTCGCTCGGTCCCCTTGGCTCCGCCAACCCCGCCGATTTTCCCGACGACATTACACACTACCTGTGGGCCTGGGGCGATCGGTCAAGCCCGATAGCTGCGTGCGCGAATGTTTGCCGCCCACCTAGGCGTACCGGAAAACGAAAAGACGGGCTCGGTGGCGATGCAGATTATCGACTCGACTACCTCAGCCACGATCTGACTAATCACCCAGGGCAAGAGATCTCTGATCACAACCACCTTGGAGTCCCGAGGACTGAGCTCAGGTAGCAGGCCAAGTCATAAAAACGATGTGATATGCCTGGACTGATCGCGGCCGGCGCAGCGAACCCAGCCGACCAGCGAGAGTTCATTGCTTTCGGTGCAACACGGCGACGAGGTGATCCTGCAGGGGTTGCCCCACTGCGCCCATCTGCACCGAATATGCAAATTCGTCGCCATCGATGCGGAAAAAACGACCAAGCGCAGTCACCTGTTTGGCGGTCGGAACCAACCCGATCGTTGTTGTGACCAACTCAACTTCGATGAGATCGCCGGTCACCGAATATGTACCCACTTCGATTTCCGCAATATCGCTGTGATGGGCGAGAACTAGTTCGATGTGACCCGGTTGCGGCACACGAAGGTAGCCTGTCTCAGCATGCAACGGCTTCCCGTCGGTTATTGCCCTGGTCTTCTGCGTATAAGTCAGGAAGGGTCTATCCAGATGGGAAAACACAACTTCCTCGAGGTATTCGAACGGCTGGATCGTCGGGTACTTTCCCATGCCTCGACCGACCCACGAACCAAGCAGCGGTGCCAGTGCCTGAAGATCAGGGCACAGATCGGAAGGCATGCAGTCAGCCTAATGGGAACCGAGCCATCCACTGCAATCCGTCAGCGTGAAGTGGATACTCTGCGGTGTGCGCGAAGCGCCTCAATCTCGCGCTCGAAGTCGTCGGCCGACGAAAAGGATCGGTATACCGACGCGAAACGCAAATAAGCCACTTCGTCGAGTTCGCGTAACGGCCCAAGGATCGCCAGGCCAACCTCGTGACTTGGGACCTCTGGCAACCCCGCAGCACGAACGGTGTCTTCCACCTGCTGGGCCAAGAGGTTCAGCGCGTCGTCATCTACTTGGCGACCCTGACAAGCCCGACGGACGCCGCGAATGACCTTCCCCCGGCTGAAGGGCTCCGTAACACCGCTGCGCTTCACGACGGCCACCACAGCAGTTTCTACGGTGGTGAACCGCCGCCCGCACTCTGGGCACGACCGACGGCGTCGAATCGCTTGGCCTTCATCAGTTTCTCGCGAATCAATCACCCTGGAATCGGAATGCCTGCAGAACGGGCAATGCATGACCGCTCCTTTGCCGGGCTGATGTCAAGGTATCGCAGACGTTCCGAGAATACCTGTCACTGCCCCAACCAACGAATACTGCCGCCACACATGCGCGTTCATCGCCACAAACACCGGGTAGCTTTGCCTTTGGGCGGTTTCCGCAATACACCAAGAAGCCGTCAGCCAACCGGAGCGATCAGGGTCTGGCCCGCGACGAGCATCGACGAGTCCAGGACGTTAAGTTCACGAATGCGCTCGCTCACTTGGCGAACTGGTGCGTCGGGTGCTACCCGGGCAGCCACGTCCTGAAGCGACTCTCCGGCTTCAACCCGCACCACGGCTAGCCTGTTTGGCACGTGAGTGACAAAACCGGTGGCGTCGCCATCGATCACCTGGCTGACGTCGGCCATTAAACCGAGCCACAAGGTGATCATCCCGGCGAGCAAGGCCAGCCCGATCGTTTTCGCGAGTGAAACGGTACGCCCACGATGTGGGGCGACCAACATCGCGACACTAGCGCCGGAGTAGCGCATCGGCGCACTCGCTGACCGCGACGGAGCCGGCCTGCGAGATCCAGCCGACTCACCGCTGCCACAACGAGGTCCAAGAATCGGTCGGCTCATCGGGTGCCGGACATTCCCGATAAGCGGCGGTACTGCGTAGATGACTAGCATGTGCGTTCCTCCGATCAACAATTTCTCGCTCGTGCGTTCGACATTAATCGATCATATGTTCGATATACGAACATTCGATCGAAGCGTGTCGGGCGTGTATGCACGCTAGCTCAGACCACCGACATTTAGACTTTGCCCACTTGCCCCAAGCTGCGGCAGGGAATCCAATACCTATCCGCCGCAATACGGTCTTCTAGGCTGGCGGACGATCCCGCTCCCGCAACACATTTGTCGAACACATGTTTGATTCTCCACTGACATCGGACTACATTCAGTGGCATGAGCGACAGCACCGACATATCAGGCATCACCGTCGACGGCCGCTTGCATTCTATGGATTCAGGGCTCACCGAGCGGCAACGCACCATCCTGAACGTCATCCGGGCCTCGGTAACCAGCCGCGGATACCCACCCAGCATCCGGGAAATCGCCGATGCTGTCGGTCTGACGTCGACATCCTCGGTGGCTCACCAGCTGCGCACCCTTGAACGCAAGGGCTACTTGCGCCGTGACCCGAATCGCCCGCGAGCTGTCAATGTCCGCGGCGTCGAAGAGACTCAGGCAGCCGGCCCCGCTGTACTCACCGAAGTCGCTGGCTCAGACGTCTTACCGGAGCCCACCTTTGTCCCGATCCTCGGACGCATCGCGGCCGGTAGTCCGATCTTCGCCGAAGGAACTGTCGAGGACATCTTTCCGCTGCCCCGTGAACTGGTCGGCGAGGGTACGCTCTTTTTACTCAAGGTGACCGGCGACTCGATGGTCGAAGCCGCGATCTGCGACGGTGACTGGGTGGTCGTACGGCAACAAAAAGTCGCCGACAACGGCGATATCGTCGCAGCCATGATTGACGGTGAGGCCACCGTGAAGACGTTCAAACGCGCAGGCGGTCAGGTGTGGCTGATACCGCACAATCCAGCGTTCGATCCCATTCCCGGCAACGATGCAACGGTGCTTGGCAAAGTCGTGACAGTAATCCGCAAGATATAACCCCCGAAAAGTCTTGTGCGTAGTCGACCGGACCATCGTCAGTCGGCCTTAATAAAGCCGTTGACCTGGGCGATTTCTTCATTGGCTAGCCAGACTTCAGCGAGCGTGTCATGGTATAATTCGCTCGCCGGGGTATAGTACAGACCGAAGCGCGGACTAGCTTTAATAGGATAACCGTCGGGTACCTGATAAGGGTCATCCAACGGCAGGTGGATCGTCGGCCGGAGAGTCGGGCTTGGCCGGAACAGCATCCTCGGCACAGTGACGCCCGGGAAGGACGCATCCATCGCATCTGCCATATCAACGGCTGCGTGTCGACCCGTGCTTACCTCAGTGTCAGCAGCAGTTTCCAACAAACTACTGTTGTCAGTGGCGACACTACTGTTGTCAGTGGCGACGACCTCCGCAGCATCGGCATCCCAGTGTGCTGCATCCGACAAAGCAGCATATGGAAAGTCAGCATCAGACAGAGCCGGCATAGAATCCGTATCCACCGCGTCGGGATCATCCTCTTCAAGGCCTAAAGGCTCCTCGGACTCGGACGGCAATTCGCTGCCGAACGCCGGGCCAAGCCTAGCATCCTGAGCCAGGCCGGTAGCGTCCTGTGCTCCACGCAACCAACTGACCGTCGGTCCGCGTTCGACATCACGCACCGGATGCTCGGTACCAGACTCGGCGTCGTAGGTACACTGCCCATCAACTGCGGCCTTGTAGCCAAAGTCCATGCCAACGTCCATATCGTGGTCATGGGAGTCAGCAACGATATCGTGAGCGGTGCGACGCCGACGCCACCCGAGTGCTAGCAAGACGAACATCACGATCACTAACAGCACAGCAACCGCAGCCACCAACCACCACCAATGCCCGGTGGATTTCTTGGCGTGGAATAGCATCGCCAACTCACTCGGTTGGCTCTGCTCGGACACCTGCAGACCAGACAACAACGACGCTAAGTTCGCCGGATCGGCAGTGAAGGTGTTATTAGCGCGGTTCCATGAGATCTTGCCACCGATAAATCTCTGCGAGATCACATTACCATCCACCGATTGGTCTGCTACCGGCACGCCGAGTTTGCCGTTGGGACCTTTGAGTTTGTCCCACGCCGCCTTCATCGCTCCGCGCACGACAAACGCGCCGTGGTCGGGTGTCCAAAAAATCACCGGCTTATCGGCTGCGGAGAAAATGGCGATCCGGCTGGAGGTAACGATGCCCCCGTCTCCCTCGTTGGCGGCGGGGAAACCCAAGTCGCTGCCGACCGGACCGCCTAGAGACTCATACTTAGCCAGAATGTCATTCTCGACCGCATTAGCACCGGTGGCTTTGCTGAAAAATACCTTGCCACCAGCAAAGTCCTGAATAATTCCGTCAGCACCGATGGGATGCTGCCCGCCCTGCTTGGGGCCTAGCGGACCCGAAACGCCGCCGGCCGCACGCCAGGCCATGCTGATGGCCGTGGTGGGATCGGTTGCTACCAGCAATCCTGTTAGCTGCTCGGCTAGTGCCGTTGGCTCGGTGGTGAACTCGCTGCTTTTCTTGTTCCAAAAGACTGCGCCACCACTAAACTTCTGGGAGATAACCTCACCGTCGAAGCTTTCATCTGCGACCGGGACACCGAGGACGCCGGCTGAACTGCCGAGTTTGTCCCACGCCGCATTGAGCGCACCACGCACAACAAACGCGCCGTGGTCGGGCGTCCAAAAAATCACCGGGTTGTCGCTGGCAGCGAATATACTAACTCGGCTGTCGGGTCCAGCTAGACCGGGAACTTCGTCGATGATTGGGAATCCCAGATCGCTGTTGACCGGACCGCCGAGTGACTCGTATTTACCTAGTACTGGCCCATATAGCAACTTGGCGCCGGTAGCCGTAGTGAAGAATAGTTTACCGGACGCAAAGTTCTGTGCGAAACCGTCACCAAGAGGATATACCTCGCCCTTCTTGGCGCCAAGCACCGAATTGTCACCACCGGCCTTGTGCCACGCGGCCGTAATAGCATCGTCGGCGTCACCGGTGGGAGATGCAGTCACAACAGGCGCCAACAACACAGTAACCACCGCTGTGGTCGCCGTGTTGGCCAGCGCCCTCCTTACCCGCTTGCTCACTCGACCTCTCTGCTCGTTCACTAAGTGTCTTCCAGCTAAAGGACATGCCCGATCCTGTGGTCATGCCCGTACCCTGCCCAACGAGCGGGTTCACCCAGTACAGCCCGTATTATCGCGGAGCCCAGATAACTTTGCTCCAGCAAACGATACTTGCGAAGTTAAATCAAAAATATTACAATAACAGATACCGAGTCGATGTCGAAATGGTGCTGTCCCATACCGGTGTCGAAGCCGATAGCGCAGCAAGCCACACCATATTGGGATTATCGAGCTCGATTTTACCGCCCTATGGATGCCGAACAAAGAAACAACGTAGTTAAAGTGGGTATTTCCAGAGTTACCTGGGCGCTCACCAACGTTGTGGTCACCGGCTTGCTGCTCAGCCCCGTCTTCCACACAACTTTCCCCTAAATGAGAAGCATGTGCCGACACTAACGTTAGCCATGATAGTTCGATGATCGGGCTCGGGGTCGCAGTCCCCGGCTGCTGAGCGGCCGGCCTCGGCAACCCAACCATGTCACCATGCGGTATGTATTGGCCATCTCACCGACCACTCTATAATCCGACGTCGACATCATCTTCGTCGACACAGCCTCAAGCTACTGGGAGGTCGACGTGCCCGACTAAATGGCTGCGCTCGACCTAACCGAACCCACCAAATACATATCTAGGACTGCACACCTAGAATCCAGAATCGACGTCATCGCCGCCAACGAACCCTGAACCGGGCCGGTTCCAAGCTCCACTACATCAGTGCCCACGCGCCTGGTGGACACTACCGTTGCGGTCGTGGTCAACCATGGCACCCTGGACGATCCTCGAACCTTTCACCAAGGTGATCGTGACTGAGCATGAACTGCGCAGCCTCGAGGAGCCCTCCATTGTCAATGGCACTACGACGGACCCAGGCTGACGCCCACGAAGTCGGACCCAGACCTAAATAATGTTGTAGAGAAACAATCCTACTGTCCAGGCGAAGAAGCCGAGCAGTTCCTAATGGGTACCGCTGCCATCAGCAACATCCGCCTGGCGTCTGAACTGGACATGCTGCTTAAGTTAGGGGCCTTACCGCGGTGAGGAAGTGTTGGTCGAGGCCCCGAAACCAGACGGTTCGCCTTTGGCTGCCTTGTGTTTCAACCCCGCAGTAAGACAGCCTTTGATCAGGTGCAATTCGACCTCAGAAATGGTGCCTTTTAAGCCCCAGCACCAGTTGATTATTGTTGAAATCAGCCAGATGATAAACCCCGCCCACGATTAGCGTATCGGTGATCGCGCACAAGTCCAGCAGTTGATACCAGTCGGCGTTATCGAACAGAAGCAACAAAAGTTAGCATAGGCTCACTATGACTACAATACGCGCAAGTGATTCACCGCTCTTGTGATCGTGGGCAGGATCCGGAACGAGGTGAATCTACTTATTCCTTTATCAACATAGTCACGCAACGCGTGACTCGAAAAGCCGCTGCGCCAGGCGGTGCAGCTTCCTCAAATCGGTCACGACCAACACCCACACCGCGCCCTCCGCCACCAAAGACATCTGTCGTATCCGCGCGTATGGTGCCTAGTGAACCCATCCGGCAGCGACACCACTAGATAGTAACGCCCCGTTCCATCGCTTAAACAACCGATGCATCTCTGCAACAACCCGCTCTTCACGCGGCAGGGCCGCACGCAACTGTTACACTTTGTCACCATCACTACCGGCACAGGGAAGAGTCAACTACTGATCAGCCGCGGACACGCCACTATACACTATATAAGTCAACTGGGTTCACGGTCCGCTACTTCACCGTAGTCAACCTTATTGAAGCTCTCTACCGCGGGGCTGGCCAACAACATCATAGACAAAAATCATCGACACGCTGCTTCGCTCCGACGTCGTGACTCTCAATTAAATCAGCTTCGCCCTACTCGATGGCACCGGCACCCAACTACTTTTTCGCTTGTTAGCCACCGGTTACAGCCGTCACTCATAGCCGATCGCCTCACATCGGCCCTTCGGGCATATTTGGGGACGGTTCCTGCCCGAACACACCACCAGCATGCTCGACCACCTACTACACTACACCACTATAAAACTTACTTAGTCACTTCTGGTGAGTACTACCGGATACGCCACACCGACCACGAGAAGTAGAGTTGCCAAACCGAGTTAGCCAATCACCCGTGTCGAGGTAGGGACTTTTCTTGGCCACCAGTGGTGACATTTACATGGCCACTGACACCACTACCGCTCATTACCACCACAGCGAAGCATTCTACTAACTCGTCAATGCACTCTAGAATTACGTACCAGACGGTTTATAGGGGTAGGCCCCGGAGGGAATTGACAGAACGATCAGTGTCAGCCATTAAGGAGCTGGCGCGTTGCACATTTTGGCCGTGGGCATTGACCTGCTCAATAAATCATCTGGAAGCTGCGGTCCAAATCACTGACGAACTGCTCGCATGGTGCCGAACCTTATCCGTCGCGAAAGTTAGCAGTATACCACACACTTGCCAGGATGGCCTGATGCGTGGCCTCCAACAACACCGCTTGAACGCGGCTAATCGCGCCATGCACGTCGAATCCCCGAACTAGTAGTTCAAACTCGCCTTCCACGGTCGTCTGGGTGGTCGTGATAAAGTACAGATATGTTGTGGTCATTGTGGAACCGCTGGCAATGACCTGCGACAAATTCGGTGTCGGTTGGCACAGGCAGAATGAACTGGTCGACGTCCCACGACGAACTCAGTGCCGCATGCGAGTGCTCCAGCAGCACCGGCACAGTCGGCGTTTTCTCCCCCATTCCCTTGAAGACCTCAAGCCTGTATGTCGTCCTTCTATTTCGTCATCACGTCCGCGTTGCGGGCCCACATCTCTTGGTCGGCAACTTCCTCACACGCAATCTCGGCAGTGAAAAGCCCCGAGTAGGTCGGCTTTCTTACTCGCTGTGTCCCTCAGGCAGTTCGCCAGCACCACCGACACCATCAAGATCAAGTTGACCGCCTTGTCGTGGGGCCGCCACTTCAACAAGGTAATCGGCGACCCTAGTGGCAACTGCGACGTGTTCCACTAGCCAGCGCCTGTATCCGGTTTGCCAAGTCTGAAATCGGACATGCCGCATCACCGCGCAAAAACTCATTCACTATGATGACTTTGGCTTCCCATTCCTCCGTCAACTGGCATAGTCTTCCGGAAGACTATGCCATGCCGCTTGAGCGGAACGTAGCGGGCCCAAACCCGGACTACGAAATTTAACGTTAATGTCAGACCGTATTGTTTGGAAGTTAAATACCTTGTTATTTTTCTCCTAAAATCTAATAATGCATATCGCTGGCAGATCTATTCGCCGGTAGCAATCCGTGGCAGCCATAGCTAAGATGGATTGCGGTCATTGTCAGTTTCTTCAAAGCCCTCAATGATCAGATTCTTGAAAACCCTTATCAGGGTCCTCATAAGTCTTTGCGGCAGCCATCACACCCTGGCCGATCTGCCTTGCCGACATCCGCACCCCCATCTGTATTAATTTGGTACAGTTGCCCACGGGAATTAAAAATCTCGCTAACAAAGCTGGCAGGCTCTCGACGGGGAGCCTTGGTGGTCACTGTGACCTTCACGGATATCGACTGTCGAAACACAGTCAGCAAGCTCCACCATCTTGGTGCTTACGAAAGTGATAGCACCTAACTTCATCACCACATCACTTGACTCATCTGACAGACGAATACCCGTCACCAAGTTCTTTGATTCTGTGCCCACACTCAATCACTAACCCCCCCAAAAAAAGATCGGAGAGTGGGCCACCAGGTGAACACTGAAGAACTCCAAAACCTTGGCCTACACGATAACGGTGACGCCAAAGGACACAGGTGCTAACCCACGATAGCCCAGTTCGGTATATGACGTCGGCGACGATAAGTCTTCTGATCGATGGTTGTCTTGCTGTGCCGGCTGTTGGGAGGATGCGGCGGTTGCAAACTAAGAATCCACGCCTTCCAGAACCGCTGCTACATTTTGGTAGCCAAAAGGTGGGCAAGCAGTGTGTTGACGATGCAGCAGAGTTCTTATAAGTAGTTATGGGTACTTTGGCTGGGAATGTGGTCGCTGGAAAGCCAGCGATCACACCTTCGTGCCGATGACCATCGATGGGTGAGAATATACCGCATTCGCCATCGACGTCTACACCGGGTTTGATCCCCGACTGGGAATGCTTGCGGACCAAAAACACCGCGTTCGTGGAGCGTGCGCTGCACCATGCAACCACCTACCCTGCCCGGCAGGGCCACCCGTTCAACAATGCAATTAACCGATAGGATAAAATAAGCCAATTACTTTGCAACAATTTCGCCGATCCACTGATATCGGCCGGTTCGATCCCGTCGCTAGGTACCGTCGGTAACGTCTACGACAACGCGCTGCGCGAAACCACGCTAGAGCTCTACAAGACCGAGTGCATACTCCATGACAACCCATTTCGTAGCGTACCAATCCAAACCCTGGCCGACCTGGCAGATACCATCTCCGCATAGGTCAGTTGGTACCAACACAGCCCGCTTGAGCCAACGGCCGCCCATTGGATCCGAACCCGGTACTACGATCAACTCCGGGCCGGAAAACACACGTGATCACACGTAACGATAGCGTGCATCAAACCCGGTTCGCTTGAGCAAACTCGCCCAAATCGCCGAACCACACAATAACACAACCCAAGTCTGGCCATCCCACATCTATACTGGCCAACATAGAAATTATTTGGTCCATGTTCCAACTATCTAAGGAAGTCGGGACTAGCGACAAGAAGAATTGCGTAACAATTTATTTCATGATCAGTAGCAACGGAAGATTGAAACTAGCTGAAATTAAAATTGGTGTCCGCTAGACACGGAGGCTCCGGTCGATAATCTCCTTCATGATCTCGATGGTCCTTCCATACTTCGCCTGAACCAAGGTATCGAAATAGGCACGGTAAACTAGGTATTCGCTCATGTAGCCGTACCCGCCGTGCAGCTGAAGGCAACGGTCGATCAGTTGTGGCTGCTTCTCTCACTGGCACACAACTTCACCATTGTGACCTGTTCCGCGGTTAGCTCCTTCTCGAGGTGCAGATGGATGAAGATGAACTCGTCAACCATCGTGCGCATCACGATGGCCTCAGTCGCCAACCCGGCCAGTACGAATCGGCTGTTCTGGAAGCTGCCAATTATCTTACCAAAAAGCTTTGTACTCCTTGGTGTATTGCAATGTCTGTTCCAGCATCCTATTCATCGCCAAGCTGCCATGATTGCAATCGAAATCCGTTCCTGCTGCAGATTCTGCATCAGGTAGATTAGATGGACCCCACCCTCTCCTAACCAAACAGATTTTCCGTCGAAACGTGGACGTTGGTAAACGACCGCTCCGCGGTGTCCCACGCGAGCGGTCCGATTTTGTTTAAATGGCGGCCGCGGTCAAAGCGCTCCATGCTGTCAAGAAGCGAAAGAACCTGCACGCCCTTATTCGAGTTGTTTTGCACCATTACGATCACCAGATCGACTTGATTCCGTTGATGATGAACGTCTTTGCTCCATTGAGTATTTAGTGATCACCCTGTTTGACTGCGCGAATCTTGATATCCTGCAAGTAGCTGCCAGGTCCCAATTCGGTCATCGCCATCGCGCTGATCAGTTCCCTGATGCAGACCTTGGACAACCAGCACTGTTTTTCTCCTCAACAGGCAGACACAGCAGGTGCGAGGCCACGATGTCGTTGTGTAAGCCGAAAACGATGCCGCTGTAACCCCTCCCCTCGACGTTAGTTTCCTCAGTAATGATCGTGTTGTACAGAAAGTCCGGGTTACCGCCTCTATCGTACTCCTCGGACGCCGCCACCCCGAGAAAGTCCTGTTTGCCGGCCTCGAGCCACACCACCTCGATCGACGATCTTCACCTTCCTCCATTCGTCGTAGTACGGCGCAACGTAGCGATCGAGGAAGCCGCAGTAGAACTCACGAAACAATTCATAGTCAGGCTGGAAAAGTGCGCTAGTACTTAATGGCACCACTCATGACACGACCCTCCAGCGAACAGGAACTTCGCAGCCCAACGTGCATAAACCGGATGGTTGGTCAACAACTTGCCGCCCGACCCACCAACTGGCTAACCAAGCGATGCGTCGCGTACCGGCGGGGATGAAGAACCCGGTGACATCTGACCGGCAACAGCTATCGGTCGGCCGAAAACTCCTGTAAGCAGGCGGCCAACGCCACGGGAACCCGGGCCTTGATCCGGGTGCCGTTCGAATTGTGCTCTGCCTGCTGAACGCGCCCGTTAGCGTGCAGGCGAGCCACCAGATCACCACGGTCGTACGGGATCACCACGTCTACAGCGGTGTCGGTGGCCACAACGAGCTCGGCTATCCGTCGCCGCAACACGTCGATACCGTCCCCGGTGCGAGCGGAGATGAACACGGCGCCTGGCAACCCGTGACGAAGCTTGGCCAACATCAGAGCGCTTGCGGCGTCGATCTTGTTGACCACCAACAGCTCATGCGGCACCTCCACGCCACCGTCCTGGTGATCGGAAATAACCTCAAAGATCACCTGACGGACAGCATTGATCTGAGCCAACGGGTTGGCATCTGAGCCGTCGACGACATGCAATAACAGGTCGGCGTCAACGACCTCCTCCAGTGTGGAACGGAATGCTTCGACCAGCTGAGTAGGCAGATGGCGAACGAACCCCACGGTGTCGGTGAACACGAACGGCTGACCGTTATCGAATTCTGCGTGCCGGGTGGTGGGTTCTAGGGTGACGAACAACGCGTCCTGCACTAGCACCCACGCCCCGGTCAGCGCATTCAGCACACTGGACTTGCCGGCATTGGTATAGCCGACGATAGCGATCGACGGAATGTCGCTGTGCAACCGGCGGCTGCGCTGGGTGTCGCGGGCCTGCTTCATAGCGCCGATATCCCGACGCAGCTTGGCCATCCGTTCCCGGATTCTACGTCGGTCGGTCTCAATTTTGGTCTCACCGGGACCTCGCAAGCCCACTCCTCCGCCACTGCCACCGGCTCGACCACCAACCTGACGTGACATCGACTCACCCCAGCCGCGTAGCCGCGGTAGCATATAAGCCATCTGAGCCAACAACACCTGGGCTTTGCCTTCCCGGCTGGTCGCGTGCTGAGCAAAAATGTCAAGGATCAGCGCGGTGCGGTCGATGACCTTCACCTTGACCGCCTTCTCCAGCGCGGTCAACTGCGCAGGGGACAGTTCACCGTCGCAGATGACGGTGTCGGCGCCGGTGGCCAGCACCACCTCACGCAATTCAGCCGCCTTGCCAGAACCGATGTAGGTCGACGGATCGGGCCGATCGCGACGTTGGATGAGACCTTCGAGAACCTGCGAACCGGCGGTTTCGGCCAGGGTCGCAAGTTCGGCCATGCTGGCCTGATTGTCGGCCGCGCTGCCCTCGGTCCACACACCAACCAACACCACCCGTTCCAGCCGCAGTTGGCGGTACTCGACCTCGGAAACATCAGCGAGTTCGGTGGACAGCCCGGCAATCCGGCGCAGCGCCAATCGGTCATGAAGGGCAAGCTCACCGGTGCTAGGCACCGAGTCTGACGAGTCCCAGAGATCCGGAAAGTCTGCAGAGCCCCTATCGGACGAATCTGGATATTTCATAGCCAGTATCCGATGGTGGCACTTCGTAGCTGGGCGCGCATCCGAATAAATTCCCGCAACATTTAACAGCTGCGCGCCAACGAGTACCACCAGGCGTCCGCGAGCTCGCCGTGCGCCACTAACACCGATGGTCCACGCAAGTAGCTGGTCACGTCAGTGATAGTTATGACAACGTCGCCACCCGGCACCCTCACAGTAAGCGTCCCGGTGTCGGCGCCAGCACTTGCCAGCGCAGCGACCGCGGCCGCGACAGTTCCGGTACCGCATGACCGAGTTTCACCCACCCCGCGCTCGTGGACTCGCATCTGGACCATTCCGTCGACCGGTGCGGTGAGCACTTCGATATTGACCCCGTCTGGAAACTGCACACGGTCGAGGTGGACCGGCGCACCCAAGTCTAGAGCTGCGAGCTCTTCCAAACTCAGCTGCGGATCCATGCACGCCAGGTGTGGGTTACCCACGTCTACCGCTACGCCGGAAAATCGCCTCCCGCCGACAGTAACCGCAAAGGCCGGCCCCCCACTGCCCAGCAAGTTTGCCTTGCCCATGTCGACTGTGACGTCGGCGTTGAGCTCGTCGACATGGTGCACGTTAACCAGTCGCGGGCCAGCCAATGAGCCAACGACGAACTCATCGCAAGACTCCAAGCCGCTGGCGCGCAGGTAATGCGCGAACACCCGCACACCGTTGCCACACATCTGCGCCACCGACCCGTCGGCGTTGCGGTAATCCATGTACCAGTCGGAGCAGCTGACACCGTCAGGCAGGTGCTCGAGCACACCGGCCGTCACTGCTGCGCCCGCGGTAGTCACCCGGAGCACCCCGTCAGCGCCCAGTCCTTGGCGCCGGTTGCACAATGCAGCGACCTGGGCAGCGGTGAACGTCACATCAGCCTCGACATCAGGCAACACCACAAAGTCATTTTGGGTGCCGTGCCCCTTGGCGAAGATCATGTACGCCGCTCCACCTCATCGCTGCGCTCTGCATCGTCGCCGGCACGGATAAACGGATAACCTAGATCAGGATGCGTTACGCCACACCCGTAAAGCGTCGTCGACGACCCCAACGCGATCGACTGTACCCACGTCGAGCCAGTGCACTCGGTGATCTCGATGAAACCACGACCGCTGCCGTCGCGCATAGCGTCGATGACCCAAGTATGTCTGCTGACGCGCCTCATCCAAATGGTCGGCATCCCCTCCAGCGTCAAGTGCCGTGAGCACTTGAGCGTATCCCAGCGCACGTGAGGCAGTGACCCCGTCGCGCAGGCCCCAGCGTAACAGCATGCGTACCTCATCTACCAGACCTTGCCCGAACATCGAGTCAATGCGCCGCGCCAATCTCTCACTGAGAATCGTTCTGTCACAATCTAACCCGACGATCACAGTGTCCCACCGAGGAGCACCGATGCGCGGCGCGGACGCGGCGAAGGGCTTTCCAGTGAGTTCGACCACCTCAAGTGCCCGCACAGTGCGCCGGCCATCGGTAGGCAGGATTGCCGCAGCTGCTGCCAGGTCACGACGGGCCAGTTCCGCGTGCAGCCTAACCACTCCGACCTCGGCAAGTTGCTGCTCCCACCTCACGCGCACGGCCGGATCGGTCCCCGGAAACGACCAGTCGTCGAGCAGCGACTGGACATAGAGCATCGAACCACCCACCACGACCGGCACCGCTCCACGTGCCGCGATCGCCTCGATATCGGCGGCAGCAGTCCGCTGATAGCTGGCAACCGTCGCAGTCTCGGTGACGTCCAGGACGTCAAGTTGATGGTGCGGGATCCCTCGACGTGCCGCGACGGGCAACTTCGCTGTGCCAATGTCCATACCGCGATAGAGCTGCATCGCATCAGCATTGACGATCTCCACGCTAACCTGGCCGCCAAGTCGCTCGATGACGTCGAGGGCCAGTTCCGACTTGCCAACACCCGTCGGACCGACAATCGCAAGTGGCCTCATGGCTGCCAGACACCAACGAAATATCCCACACCGTAGGGTGCTCCCCGGTATAACTCCTTCGCCAATCTAGGCCCTGGCTCGACCAAACCGGCCAACACCTGGAATGCCACTCGCCCCGAGATCTGACAAGACAGCCGGGTCAAAGCCGCGACGTCGCCGCTTGCCAGGGCGTCATCGAGGACTAGCTCGGCATCGGCGGCACTAGGGTCATAGCCACCGGGGGAACTCGACGTCAAGGTGGTAGCGCCGTCAGCGACGACCAATACTCCGATCGGATCGGGTGCCTGCTCAATCTCGACGCGCAATTGCCTGCCGCAGGCCAACGCCATGTCGGGATCGTGGTCACCACAATACACCCGCACCTGCGCACTGGCGTCCAGCTGGGACTGGCCCCGCACCCAGGCGGCGATCAGTGCACACACCGGGAAGTCAACCAGCAGCTCAGCCTCGCCACCGACCTGCGGTGACAGCCGAACCCGCACGTCGGCACCAAAGCCCGCGAAAGTGCCCAGGCAGCCCCCGGGACCCACGACGTCGTCTGCGCGACCCGTTCCGACAACAATCCAACACGGGGGCAAGCAGGCGGCCACCGCCAGCACCGCGGACCTTAGGTCGGCCACTTCGGCAGCTGCCGCTCCAGTGAGCTCGGGAACAAGTACCGGGGCGGACGGAACGATCGCGATAGCGCTCAGCACACCACCAAACTAACGTCTCAGCGATGCAATGCATCGACGCCGTTGGTACTGCGGTTTCGAACGCAACAAACGAGGCAGACTGATCTGCTGTGCACCAAACGGGGTCTTAGCCCAAACCGAAACTCGAGTGCGCCACGCAGGTCGGTGACTTTAACCCTTCGTCCCCCAAGGTCACCCTCCCCCCGACGTTTTTCTGGAGAGTTTCTTCCCCATCTTACTTCGATATGGATTCGACCTAGCCATGGGCCAACGACACGGTCGCGATGATCACCAGCAAAACTCCCGCAACAAGCACAGACGTCGAGTGTCGAGCGTCTCACCGAGCACGACAATGCCCAGCATCGATCCCAACCAACGATTGAACCACGACCGCTGTCGGCAACGATGCGGTCAGCAAACCGGCCCAGAATGACGACGGTGAAAAATCATCCCTGCCAGCGACGACGGCCAGCAGCACCACCCAGGTCCACTCACAGCGAATTATCGGGCATCGGGTCAGACGGGCGCAGATCAGCAACGCAAACAGCAGTACGGTCAACTGCAGCGCCCGTCACCAGCATCACCAACCCCAGCGCTAGTGTTGCTGCCTGCAACGCTTAATTGCCGATCGCCCTGCTACCTACCGGCCTTCGCGCACTGACAAGCGGAACAGCTCAAGGTGACCAATCTGTTTGTCGGTAATCTCCTATGCGGACTGCTGACGGACCACATCACCGATGTCCGATACCAGAGCGAGCAACGCCGGTATTTCCCCTTTGCTACAGGGCTCCTTCCCCGTCCGACCCCAGAACATCGAAAAATCCGAGTAACACGACATTTTCCGACACAGTACCGTATTCAGCGAAGTCGTCGTACCAACCGTGAGACAGTCGGAATCGATTTGCTAGTCACCCAGTCAGGCCATGATGAGTCAGCGTCCGATCGGGCTCCTAGGAGACGGCGAGCTGGCCGGCGGCCCCATTCCGCTGGTTTCCGGCCTCGATTATGACGGCTTCGTCGCAGGCCAGGGTTACAGTCACGACAACCACCGCAACCGGCTAGCACGGACACCACCACCCGATGGGTGTAGCAGAGCCTCACCCAGCACAGTGCCCCCAGCACCTAAGCAATAACCCGGCCTGACCAACGTTATTGTCGGTAAGGAGGTGGTCAGCACGCACACAACGGCGACTGTTGAAATATCAGGCGATCGGCAAGACCAAGAGCCAAGTATACAACTCGGGGGTAACGCATCAGGGTCAAGCAACCCTTGCTGAACTCCGTCACCACTGCTTTGGTTCAACACCGTGAACACGACCAGCCAGGCCACTGCTGCCAGCAGAACAGCACCGCGGATACCGCACCCGAGCAGACCCGGGCTCCCACTACGCACAGTAACAACAACGCCGAAACGATCGCCATAGCAACCCCGGCCCACATCGACAAGAGAGCACATACCCGACCAATCAGCAGGATACCTGCCATGACGATTAAACCCGCTACCGACTCGACGAAACACCGCCCACAGCTACTCTTAGGCGGTCAAACGATGATGATTCAGCCACACCACCGATCGGTAGTGTGAACAGCAATACCGTGGCTTGCAACGACTGCAACTAACACCACCGAATCCAACGCCCGGGCTGCAGCCTGCAGGCTAAAACTAAAAAGGATCACTGCACTGCCCAACCACCACTAGACTAGGCGTAGCGCAGCAAGAGTATGGAGCAGCAAGAGATGGAATGAATAGCGTGAGGTGGCCGACCTCCTCGTCGGTGACCTGCTGCGCGGACTACTGGCAGGATCACATAACCCGACACCGATGACCAGCGCGACAGCCAAGGCGAGCCACGCTGCAATGTGGAAGTTGGCTATGGGCGACCTCCCACTGACATCCATCCCGAAACCGCCAGATAACGCTTCGGTTAAGCAACGGTCCAATAATGACTCCTGCGCGCTAGATAAGGGACACAACGAGACTTTCCCTTCAAATTAGATTGCTTTGCCACCGGCGTAGGGATTTACGGACCGCAAACCGCTGATTGCCGTGGCGGCGACCATTAGCGTACCCAACCCATTCCTGCTTTCCTGGCCCTTGGTAAGGCCCCCTGTAACATAAATAATCCCGGCTAGTGCAGCTGCTCGTCTCGGCCGGATGCACCACGTAACGCAAAACGGGATCCGACAGCTGCGGGTCAGTCACGTTTAGCCACTGCAGGCACCGGTTGAGGCCGCGGTGCCGGCCGCTAAAATCAATCTGAAAAAATTTGCTCGACAACACATGAATATCTTAATGGACGACATCTGGTCGCGCCAAGAAAATCGGACAGGTCAACTCCTTGGATCACCGCATTGCCGTTAACCGAGCATAGTTTTCACTTGCCATAGCTAACGAGACGGTTTCGGGTATGAAATTTTTCGTGCGCCCAGATTGATGTAAAATTACCATTATGTTACTAGACCAGAATATTGCGGTAGATAGGTCGGCCGGCAAGGGTGCTTTATTAGTGCGATTTGCCTGTTGGTTAAGTAGGCAGCAATGAACGCCACCGTGCGTGGTTCGCGAATGGGGGCCTAATCTGAGCCCTCTTACACTCAAGCGGCAACTGAGTCAAGACGGCATAGCGAGGGCCATCAACACCGTACGACAGTAGGTGGTGGAGCTATAGCTGATGTCGAAAGCGCTCTAGCTACGAACCAGTATTTCGCATGCGCATGCAACACGAAAGCCCCGCAAAACCGGTAGATTGCAGGAACCGCATGTGGTGTCCATCCATAACTACGGCACAATCAACCGGACAGCTGTACCCGGACATGCGCCTGGTCGAAAGAACTGCCAGGGTTTTATGGCGATAAGAACCGTGCCATGCCGGCGCCCCGTCCAGAGCGATCTACACAGTGTTCGGGGCGACCTAAAATATCGCGCCACTTCTTCGACGGGATCCTGCGCACCGAACATCGTGGTGGACTGTCTCGGAGAACCTAGGTCACCAACCAGTTGGCACTGCCCCAGTAACCCCACAACTAGGCGGCATGGTCTTTTGCGTAGTCTAAGACAGCAACCCGGCGCTGGTATAGATCAACGGCGGACGAACTGATGATCGGTCTTGTCCAAGAAGATCCAGCAGGACCCAACCTCGACCAACTCTACGGCTGATGGAAAAGCCTTAGCTATCCGCCACTCGAACCCTTCGCGAAGCCGCCGCCCCAGGAAGCCAGACCAACACCGAAAAATGGTGACAGCGTACAGTCCGCCAAGCTGCTTAAATAATGTTAGGAACGGTATTGGGGGTCGGGGATGACAGCTACCAAGCCACACCAAGGGTCCCCGACCGTGCAAGATGCCGCTACACGCGGCAGAAGCGCGAGACAACGATCGCGCAAAGAGTGGCAAAGGGTAGGTAACCAACACATAACGGCCGACGCATCCCGGACCAACGATTCGCCCAAGCCGATGCCACGTCCCGGTCCCCGGCCTATGCCGCGACCCACCACCCACCCGATGGCAAGGTTCCCGCCCAACGACCCACACCGATTCGGACGCGTGGATAACGACGGCACAGTGTGGCTGATCAAGCGCGGCTGGTGAACGCATAATCGGCTCCTGGCAAGCCGGTGACCGGCGAAGCCGCATTTGCCCATTTCGGCCGCCGATTCGACGATGTGAGCACCGAAATCACGCTGATGGAGGAACGGCTAGCATCGGGGACCAGCGATGCCCGCAAGATCAAGGCCAATGCAGCAGCGCTGGCCGAGACGTTGCCAACGGCATGCTTATTGGGTGACGTCGACGAGCTCGCGACCCGATTGGCGAACCTGCTGGCACGCGTCGACGTTATCGTCGTCGCAGATCACTCTCGACGCGACGAGCGTCGTGCCACGCAGACCGCGCGCAAGGAGGCACTGGCTGACGAGGCCGAAGATCTGGCCGCCATACTCAACCCACTGGAAAGTCGCCGGCAACCGGCTACGCACGATCCTCGAAGAATGGAAGACAATCAGCGGCCTGGACCGAAAGGTCAACGACGCGTTGTGGAAGCGCTATTCGGCGGCCCGAGAAACCTTCAAGCGGCGACGGGGATCACATTTCTCCGAGTTCGACTGGGAGCGTACTGGCATCAAGCAATCCAAGGAACGGCTCTGCTAACGGGCCGAAAAGCTGTCCAACTCCACCGAATGGGCCACCACAAGTTCGGAATTCCGAAAGCTGCTCGCCGAATGGAAGACTGTTGGAAAAACAACCCGGGAAATCGACGATGCCCTGTGGCGCCGCTTCAAAGCGGCCCAGGATTACTTTATTCGCGGCTCGCAATGCCGCGTCAGCGAAAAAAGACGCCGAGTTGCAGGCCAATGCCATCGCTAAAGAGACGTTGCTGGCTGAAGCAGAAAAACTCGACACTGCCAACCACGAAGCCGCGAGAACAGCGCTGCACTCGATCATCATCATCAAAAAATGGAACGCGATCGACCGGGTCCTCCCGGTAACAGTCCGCTAAGTTGGAGCAAAGGCTGCGCGCCATCGAGAAAAAAGTGCGCAACGCCGGTGAATCGGGTTGGTCCGATCTCCAGGCGCAGGACCGCGCCGAACAATTCCAAACCCGGGCCGAGCAGTTCGAACGGCAAGCCCGCAAGGCATTAGCGGCCGGCCGGATCCAAGAAGCCTAAGAGGCCAAGGCCGAACAATGGCGGCAGTGGACTGAAGTCGAAGCTGACGCGTTTACACACAGAACCTAGCTACCGACTTGAGGATCCGATCGTGTCCTGGTGTCTCGGTTGCCGGCGCTGTACAAGCCATCCAGCAGTGTCTTTGACTGCTGCTGCGCAACGACCCGGCGCCGTTGCTCCTCGGTAGCGAGTTGCACGATTGTGCTCGACCACACCACGCGGGCCCAGTGAAACGTCAACAAGATCAACGTGATCCACGCCACGATGAGCCCCACTCCAGGACCCGGCTGACCCACAGCCACGGTCTGGCGCGACCACACAGCTAGCAGCCCAACTATGCTGGCCATCGCCGCACCCGCCAGCGCAATCCAGGCTAGCACCCAACGCCGTGTCATCAACGCCAGCATCGAGAAACCGACACCGAATACCAGCGACAGCCAAGCGAATATCCGCAAAGGCAATGCCACCGCAGCCGCTCCGGCGCCGTGGCTGTCGAACAACACATCCCAGCCCCGCACCTGACCGGTGTGCGGCAAGATGAACGATCCCAGCAGCATGAACACCAGGACCGCTATTAAGACGAAAATCTTTGCTCCAGAATCAATCTCACGGACTACCCGAAGTTCCTCTGCCTCAAGTGCAGCCTGGAGGGGATTGGAATCCGGGAAGTCCACGATATTGGGTTCTTCGTTCATCGGGCACATCCAGCAGACCCAATCGAAGCCGAATGCTGACCGACACTCGGCATACCCAAAGGAATTTGGCCAAGCCCAATGCTGCGTGGGCACTGCCTGGCGGCGTGTGCATCCCCAGCACGGGTGCGGCGGTGAGTTAATATACCCGCATCGGCTATCAGATGGTGCGGCGCTGCTTCAGTGACCATCACGGTGATGATATCACCGGGCCGCACCTGCGCCTCCCAGGGCGTGTCCAAGGCGAAATGCACCAACCGGCCATCGCGTGCGCGCCCAGTCCTGCGCGCGGTGCGGGCATCTTTGCGTCCTTCGCCAGTGGTGACTAGCAGTTCGACAATCCGCCCAATCAGCACACGATTTTCCTCCATACAAATCTGCTCCTGCAACTCAACTAGCCGTTCGTAGCGTTCCTGCACAACGGCCTTCGGCAGCTGCCCACCAAGTTCAGCGGCCGGGGTTCCGGGGCGCTTAGAGTACTGGAAGGTGAACGCCGCCGTAAACCGGACCTGACGCACCACATCAAGCGTGGCCGCAAAGTCCTCTTCGGTCTCACCGGGAAATCCCACAATGAGATCTGTGGTGATGGCGGCGTGTGGCATGGCCGCCCGAACCTGGCCGATAATGCCAAGATAACGCTCGACGCGGTAAGACCGCCGCATCGCACGTAGCACCCGGTCAGACCCGGACTGCAGCGGCATGTGCAAGGAGGGACACACGTTGGGCGTCTGCGCCATTGCCTCGATGACATCGTAAGTGAATTCGGCAGGATGCGGAGAGGTGAACCGTACGCGTTCGAGTCCATCGATACTCCCGCAGGACCGCAGCAATTCGGCGAAGGAACCACGATTGCGGGCAAGCGCCGGGTCAGCGAAAGAGACCCCGTAAGCATTGACGTTCTGCCCCAACAAAGTTACTTCTAGCACGCCGTCAGCAACCAGTGCTTCCACCTCAGCCAAGATGTCAGCAGGACTGCGATCGACCTCCTTACCTCGTAGCGACGGAACAATACAGAAGGTACAGCTGTTGTTGCATCCAACTGAGATAGAAACCCAAGCAGCATAATCGGATTCGCGGGCACTCGGCAATGATGACGGAAAATGTTGGAGCGCTTCAACAATTTCCACCTGAGCGACCTTATTGTGGCGAGCCCGGTCAAGGAGCGTAGGCAGCGATCCCAGGTTGTGAGTGCCGAAAACGATATCGACCCACGGCGCCTTGCTCAGCACCGTGTGTTTGTCTTTCTGAGCCAGGCAGCCACCTACCGCAATTTGCATGTCGGGATTGTTCCGCTTGCGTGGCGCCAGGTGGCTGAGGTTACCGTAGAGCCTGTTATCAGCGTTCTCACGAACAGCGCAGGTGTTGAAAACCACCACATCGGCGTCTCCAACATCTGCTTCGTCAGCCGCCCGCTGGTAACCGGCGGCCTCAAGCAGACCCGCCAACCGCTCAGAATCATGAACGTTCATCTGACAGCCGTAGGTGCGGACCTGATAAGTGCGTGTCGATCCAGTCGCAGCATCATCCGCCATGCCTGCGTCACGCGTCACCACCGAAGTCACGGGGCAATAGTACGGCGACCGGGTCCCACCGAGTTAACCCGCAGCTTAATTAGACCCGGCGCCGCTCTCGTTCGGCTGCAAGCTCGGCGACAACCACCTCGCATATGGTGGTCTGGCTGTATCCACGGCGGGCTAGCATAGCCATCAGTCGGCGACTCACCCGTGCGTCGTCCTCGCTAAGTACCTCTCGCCGCAGTCTGGTACGCACCAGCTGCTCAGCTCGCTCCCGCTCGACGGCGGGGTCGATCCCAGCCAGCACCGTGGTAATCACCTCACTGTCGATCCCCTTGGCACGCAGGTCAGCAGCCAATGCACGCTTGCTCTTTCCCACGTTCGCCCGCCGAGACCGCACCCACTGTTCAGCAAAGTCATTGTCATCCAACAGACCAACAGCGGCCAGCCGATCCAATACCCGCTCGCTGACGTGATCGGCGTATCCGCGTTTCGCCAGCTGGCCGAATAGCTGGGCTCGCGTTCGCGATCTCGCGGTGAGCAGGCGCAGGCACAATATCCGTGCCTGCTCTTCGCGATCAGAAATCGACGGGGGTGGGCAGGATGTCGTCATCGGTCACGACCGCGCCAATGCCAAGCTTCTCCTTGATCTTCTTCTCGATCTCATTGGCCACATCGGCGTTCTCCAGCAAGAAATTGCGCGCATTCTCCTTGCCCTGGCCAAGCTGTTCGCCCTCATAAGTGAACCAGGATCCAGACTTGCGGACAAAGCCTTGTTCCACACCCATATCGATCAGTGAACCCTCCCTGCTAATGCCCTTGCCGTACAGGATGTCGAACTCGGCCTGCTTGAAAGGTGGCGACACCTTATTTTTGACGATTTTGACCCGGGTCCGGTTGCCGACCGCATCGACACCGTCCTTAAGTGTCTCAATCCGACGCACGTCCATGCGCACCGACGCATAGAATTTCAACGCCTTTCCACCCGTCGTGGTTTCGGGAGAATTGTGTACCATCACTCCGTCAACGAAGTAGTTGTGATTGCCCTCAACCTCGATATCGAACCGGTTCATTGATCGGGTAGACAGTTTGACATGAACATCGAGAACGCGGGCCGGCACCAACTGCTGCGTGGGTTCGACGAACTGCGGTGTCACGCTCCCCCGACCACGGAACTGCGGCAACAACTTGTACTCCATGGACGGCGCCACATATGGAGCGATCAATGACTGGAACTTCGCAGTGGCCGCAGTGGAAAACACCAGCACCGCCTTACCGGCCGAACCAACTTCTCGCAAACGCACATCCAAGCCGTGTGTGTCGCACAGATAGTCGCGCAAACGTACACGTGTGCCTTCGGTCATGGCATCTACACAGATCTCAATGCGCCCGCTGCCACCGGCGGTACGTTCCTGCACCCTCTTGGAACCCACTGTGAATGAACCATCGTCCATATACCAAATAGCCAGAACCAACGGCGTCAGCGCCTTGAGATACTCTTCAGATAAGAACTTCTTACCGTCTCCGAGGTAGACCGCGCGCTGTAGCTCGACGAGCTCTGGCAATGGGGTGAAGTCGATAAAACTCGCGCCCATGGAATTCTCCCGCACCGTATGCCGAATGTTGCCCATTAGCGCCTTCTTCCACTGCAGATATTCCACCTGCTTGCAGCCGTATCCCAACAACCGGAACCGGACACCGTTACGATCGCACAGATTGGGCGAGAGGTTCCCGTCACCCATCAGTGAGCCCAACACAACTTGGAACTGCTGATCGCTCAGCATATGTGGTTCGACGGCAAGCACCCGATCACCGGCAATAAGGTTACCGGCTTCTGTCCAGCCGCCAGGTGTGCGAATGAGGTGGTTGGGCGTCGCCGCAAACTGTGACTTGCCGTTACTACCGGACTTTTCGACAGTAAATTGGAGGAACTGTTCAGCTGGACCATTATTGAACCAGTTCACTACCTTGCGTGGCACAATCCGGTCCGTCACCGGGTCGTAGGACAACACCCTGACATCCATTTTGTTGTTGACGATCTTGCCGATCTTTTCAGTGGAACCGTCCGCAAGAGTCACGCGGGTCGAGTAATTCATGCACCCGAACATCACCCCAATCTTCTCACGTAGCTGGTTGATGAAGATCGCCGTGGTTCCCGAATTACTCAGCGCACCAGTCATTTTCCTCAGTGCCTGACTCATCAGCCGGGCTTGCAATCCGACATAGCTGTCCCCCATCTCACCTTCTAGTTCCGCGCGCGGCACCAGCGCAGCAACCGAGTCGATGACCACAATGTCGAGCGCGCCAGAACGGATCAGCATGTCGGCGATCTCGAGGGCTTGTTCACCGGTATCAGGTTGACTTACCAGCAAGGAATCGGTATCAACCCCGAGCTTCTTAGCATACTCCGGTTCCAGCGCGTGCTCGGCGTCGATGAACGCTGCGACACCGCCGACCGCCTGGGCATTGGCCACAGCGTGTAGTGCAACAGTAGTTTTGCCCGAGGACTCCGGACCGTAGATTTCCACAATCCGGCCACGCGGCAGACCGCCAATACCCAGAGCCACGTCCAGTGCGATGGAGCCGGTCGGAATGACCGAGATTGGCTGACACATCTCGTCACCGAGACGCATCACCGAACCTTTGCCATAGTTTTTCTCGATCTGGGCCATCGCCAGCTCGAGAGCTTTCTCACGGTCGGGGACTTGTGCCATGTTACTTCTCCTGTAGTCGGTAACCGGTACCGGTCGGTTGGACGTGACACTAGAGAGCCACCGACAAGCCGACATCGCTGAATAACCACCACAATATCCGAACATCTGTTCGATTCAAGTCTCGACACGCCGTCCCAGCAATCCGCGAAATCACCACTGATCGCGGGGCACGTCGAAGTCGACGCACAATGCCCGCCAGACATCGCGGAGCTCGACACCGTCTTCAATCGCCTGGGCGACGGTACGACCGTCGAAGCCAGTCAGCACGTGATCAACCAACACGGAGGCACCGTATGCAGCACCGAATCGCAGTACGACTCGCTCGTGGAATTCCGTCAACCGCACGCCAGCCAACTTACCCAATCAGTTACCCGGCGAGCCCCAGCGCTTCGTGGCACACCTGAACCGGATCTGCAACCCCAGCGATACTGATGGCGGCTCGTTGTGCAGCCTCGCGATAATCCGGCGACGACAGCACCTTATTAACCGCAGCTAACAGCGCCGCAGCGGTCAACGGCCGAATCAATTGCGCACTGCCCTGCCGTACCACTCGATTGGCCATCTCCCATTGATCCCCGCCACCAGGAACCACCACCAACGGCACCCCGGCCAACAGCGTTTTGGCAACCATCCCGTGACCGCCACCGCAAATAACCACGTCGGCATGCGCCAACAGCTTCGTCTGGTGTACCAACCCAGCCACCGCCCAGGACGGCACCGTCAGATCGGGACCGTTCAGCCGAGACACCACCACGCGCGACCCCGATGGCAACGTGTCACCGGGCACCAGAGCGTCCAAAGCGGTCTGCGCCATGCCCGAAATCCCAGTCAACGCCGTAGACGGTGCCACGACTATCACCGGCCCGGAGCCGGAAGGGATCTGCAACACCCGATCAGTCGGCTCAAAGTGCAACGGACCCACCACCACGGCCTCAGCCGGCCAGTCTGGACGAGAGACCTCCAGCGCGGGCAGCGTAGCGATCAGCCGTCGCAGCGGCCCGGAGTCGCAAGCCGGCAATCCAATCTGCACCCGGACCGCTGCCCGCTCTCGCAGGCCAGCACGCCAAGACCGTGCGGTAAGCGCCCGCATGGTGGCATCTCGCATCCGGCCGTGAATGCCGACACCGGACGCCAGTCCGCTGCCTATAGGCGGCAAACCCTTGGACGGCAGATACAACGGATGCGGGTTGAGTTCAATCCACGGGATCCCCAGCAGCTCAGCTGCCATACCACCGGCCGCGGTTATGACGTCAGATACTATCAGATCAGGAGCCAAGTCGCGCAGCACTGGCACATTAAGCACAGCCATCTGCGCAGCACGCCGATGGATCCTAGCCCCGGCATCGACATCGTCATCAACGGCCACGAGCCCGTCCAGCAGGGCAGTCTCGACACCGGCGGCCCGCGCGATATCGACGCACTCCACTCCGGTGAACAAAGTGGGCGTGTCCCCCGCTTCAGCGAAACGCTGACACAGAGCGATCGCGGGAAAGGAGTGCCCGGGATCTGGCCCGGCGACCACAGCAACGCGCATGTAGTGTACCATGCCATAGCACCGTTATGTCATGTTTCCCCTAAGCTGGTAGCCATAGCTGAGCTGACCGAGGCATCTGTCCAAGGTGTTGAAAACATTCGCACGGTCGAGGTTTTCTTGGCTGCCCTGCAGGACGCAGGATTACGAAACCGCATACGCGACGTTGGACGACAACCTCGTGTTTACCAGAACGTCGGACTGCCAACAATCCATGGCCGTAGCAAAACGATCACACTGTGGCGTAAGATGGCAGACTGTATCGGGTTTGAGATAAAGATCCACCGAATTGCCGCCGTGGCTATAGCCGTGCTCTGCGAACGCGCCGACGCGGTGATCGTCGGCCCACTTTGGATGCAATTCTGGGTCTGTGGCACCTTCGAAGTGCAAAATAAGCGAATCATGTTGTGGCGGAATTATTTTGATTTGTTCGATCTGTTCAAGGCAACCATGCGAAGCCTGGTCGCGCTGAGAATCCCGTCGTTAAACGCAGCGTTCTAACAATGAAAGACAAACACACCCGCACGAAACCCAACGCGCTGTAATATGTTCACTATAACTGTTATGGGAATTGCTCGACTCGATGCGAGACTGGGTAGGCAACGATTCGGCCAGGCAAGGGCGCCGTCATCTAAATGATGGTCCGCGTCGCGATTCTGGCTGTGCTGGTATTCATACCGTTCTAGTTGCCCCCAACGACACTCAACGTTTACTTAAGCATGACGTTGCCGATCCTCATCCCGTTCGTTTACTTCCCGCATGCACTCAATGCACTCAAGCAAAATATGGTGACGTCACATGCTGGGCGTGCAACAACCTGGACCCCGAATGCGTCAACCAACTTAAGCGCAAGTGCGACGCCCATATCCACCAGACATACATCGAGCGCTACGGCCCGGGCCCCAAGGACTAACCCTGTCTAACGCAGCGACATTCCGCCGAGTTCGTCGAACACCTGCGCACAAACGGCCAGAGAATCAGCAGCGGTGGCCAGCTCTTCACGGGAAAACCGCTGCGAACCCGGCGCGACCCTACCCCGGAAACCACCGACACGGTTCGTCGAAGAAATAAACCTCGCTACGATAGTGACGATTTCGTTTTACTTAAGGACACCGGCGCTCAACTATGTAGTGAACGCAATAATAATTATCAATAGTAATCATTACTTTATTGGAGACCAGAGAAAACAAGATGATTCAAAATAGCACACCACCCGCTCTATCGACACCAACTGGGCAGCAGTGACCTCCATCGCCACCAAGATTTGGTTAGCCGCGGCGGTCAAATCACGGATTTCGGCTGCAGGGAACATTTCGCCCTGCCCCATCAAACCCAACAACGAAAAGAACCCGAGTTCGGAAACGCCCAGCTCCGACATCGAAGGTGGGGCAGCCTAACCGGGTGGCAGTAATCGACGAACTCCGTTGGGCCGCCATGTCGGCAGCGGCTCCGACCGCAGCCAGCGGTAGCGAAGCAGCAGCAACGTAGCAGGAATGGCCTGCAAAACCGCGATGGAGCCGGTGATCTGCAGCAGCAACGTGAACCAACCCCAGGCCGCTAGTAACGCCGTCACCACGCCCCAAAACAGGCACCCGAAACCAAAAATCAAGCCCCACCGCAGCGCGCGGCGGCGACGGCGAAGCAGGCGGGCACGCGGATCCAACACAACGCTAATCTTTTTGGCGAGCAAGTCGGACAAATCGGTGATGGTGTCCAGTCCACGCCGCATCAACGCGCGCCACTGCCCACGTTGGCTTACATTCACGGCCACCTCAGCACCATTCTCAAACCGCCCGCGTTGCTTACTGACCGAGGGATTTCTCAACAACGTGCACGTCGCTAGCTTGGTTGGTCGCGATACTGGCCGGTGTGCCTCCGGGAAACGCAGCCGTACCGCCCGTCGACAAAGCTTGACTGAGCATCGACGCGCGGATCTGCTCTAGCCGCAAATGACCGGCCATCTGCACACCGGCCTGTTCGATCTCGATCATGCGACCCTGCACGGAACCTTGTGCCAACTCGGCCGCACCGAGCGCGTTGACGTACCGACGTTCAATCTTTTCCCGCACCTCGTCGAGCGTCGGGGTATCGCCGGGCACCGCGATCTCACTCATCGACCGCAGCGAAGCACTAACCTGCTCCTGCATCTTCGCCTGCTCGAGTTGGCTCAGCAGTTTGGTGCGCTCCGCGATTTTTTGCTGCAGCCACCATCGCGTTCTGTTCGACAGCCTTTTTGGCTTGAGCCGCCGCACGAAGCGCCTGGTCGTGCAACGTCTTGAGGTCCTCGACGCTCTGTTCGGCGGTCACCAACTGGGCCGCGAACACCTCGGCGCCGTTATTGTACTCGGCAGCCTTAGAAACGTCCCCGGTGGCAGTGGCCTGGTCCACTAACGTCAGCGCCTGGCGCAGGTTTAGCTGGAGCTTTTCGATGTCCGCCAGCTGCCTGTTGAGCCGCATCTCTAGTTGCCGCTGGTTGCCGATCACCTGCGCGGCCTGTTGGGTCAGCTCCTGGTGAGTGCGCTGTGCTTCCTCAATGGCCTGCTGAATCTGCACCTTGGGGTCTGCATTCTCGTCGAGCTTGGCATTGAACAGCGCCACGATGTACTTCCACGCTTTCACGAACGGATTGACCATGACTTAGCTCCGTCTTCGTTGCTTGTGTAGCCGGATGGACCCTGCGCTTTCTCTAACGCTCAATTTATCGGGTAAGCGCAGATCTCCACACCCTTTTGGCAACTCCTATCCGAGGGGCCCGGCACGTTGGCCGCATTTACGCCACTGCAACGACCCCACCGGGGAGAATTGACGACCTTGGTGCTGACCGGTCGATGATGAAGCCGCTTGGCACGCTATCTAGTACGGTCCAGGCTGCACGTTACGTATGCGCCACTCGTTCACCGACGTCGATAAGCAACTCTGACAGCAGCCACCTACAACGCGTCGCAAATCGTGTTGAGCAACTTGCTGGAAGGCGCCTTCCAGCCGGGCTCAACCTCCGAATAGATAACCGAGACTCACGCACGCGGAATCCAACATCTCACGCAGCGTGCGGCCCTGATCCGGCACAACACGTTGCCCATGACTTCACGCACTAAATGACACCATCGCGCTCCACCTCATCCGGTCAGTCACTAGATGAACGCAGATGGCCTGCTATGGCTCCCGTGATCAGCTGGCTGTCTGGTGCACTCCCCTGACGGCCCTGATTGTCCCAGCCACGTAGTCGACACCCGTGACCACCGTAAGCACGACCGCAACTGCCATCACCACTGCTGCACCCACGTGGAACGGCACTGACAGTTGCGTCAAAGGCAGCAGGAACAGACCGATCGCTACTGCCTGGACCACAGTCTTGAGTTTGCCACCCCAACTTGCCGGAATGACCCCGCGATGAATAACAGCCAACCGCAATAAAGTCACTCCAAGCTCGCGAGTCATGATAAGCACCGTGACCCACCATGGCAGGTCACCAAGCATCGAAAGTCCGATCAGCGCCGCCCCGATCAGGGTCTTGTCCGCGATCGGATCGACGAACGCACCGAATTCAGTCGCCATGCCGTAGCGGCGGGCCAGCAAACCGTCTAACCGATCGGTAATGCAGGCAACTGTGAAGATCACGAAAGCCGCTATCCGACCGACGATTTCGTGGCCATTCCCAGCGAACAAGGCAACCAAAAAAACGGGGACCAACATCAGCCGCAAGCCAGTCAGGATATTGGCGAGGTTGGCAATACGGACGCAATCTACCATCGGACCCGTTGGAGGCTGCCCCGACACGGCAAATAGAATAACGGTTGACCAGCTCGTGCGTCCCTGATGTCGATACTGTTAGCCGTGACCAAAAATTCACAGAATTATCTGCCGGTGGTCCGGCGCGCACGAACCTCCGATATCCCGGCGATCAAACAACTCGTCGACACCTACGCGGGAAAGATCCTGCTGGAAAAGAACCTCGTGACACTCTATGAAGCCGTGCAGGAATTCTGGGTGGCCGAACACCCCGACATACCGGGCAAAGTAGTCGGCTGCGGTGCGCTGCACGTGCTGTGGTCCGACCTCGGCGAAATCCGCACCGTCGCCGTCGACCCCGCCATGACCGGCCACGGTGTCGGCGGCACAATCGTGAACCGACTACTCGAAGTCGCTCGCAAGCTGGAATTGGAACGGTTGTTCGTGTTGACCTTCGAAACCGAATTCTTCAGCCAGCACGGGTTCACCGAGATAGAGGGCACCCCGGTAACCGCCGAGGTGTTCGAAGAGATGTGCCGGTCATACGATATCGGGGTCGCCGAGTTCTTGGACCTGAGCTATGTAAAACCGAATACCCTGGGCAACTCCCGCATGCTGCTAGTGCTGTGATCTTGTACACTAGTCTTCGTTAGACCCGTCGGCGCTAGCACCACCCCGAATCAGCGCCAACGTAGCTGCCAGCTCGTCGGCCTTCACGAGCACCTCGCGGGCCTTGGATCCTTCGCTGGGCCCCACGATGCTTCGAGTCTCCATCAAATCCATCAACCGGCCGGCCTTGGCGAACCCCACCCGCAGCTTGCGCTGCAGCATCGAAGTAGACCCGAACTGGCTAGATACCACCAACTCCACGGCTTGCAGGAACACATCCATGTCATCGCCGATGTCGGGGTCAACGTCAGTGCGTTCACCGGTGGTCTTAGCGGTGGTGACCCCTTCGGTGTATTCGGGTTCGGCCTGGTCTTTGCAAGCAGTAACGACGGCGTGGATCTCCTCGTCAGTGATGAACGCACCCTGTAACCGAACCGGCTTGCTCGCACCCATCGGAAGGAACAGGCCGTCACCCATGCCGATCAATTTTTCCGCACCCGCTTGATCCAGAATCACCCGGCTGTCGGTGAGCGACGACGTCGCAAACGCCAGCCGGGACGGCACATTGGTCTTGATGAGCCCGGTGACCACGTCGACCGACGGGCGCTGGGTAGCCAACACCAAGTGGATCCCCGCGGCGCGGGCCTTCTGAGTGATCCGCACGATGGCGTCCTCGACGTCACGCGGCGCAGTCATCATCAGGTCAGCCAGCTCGTCGACAATGGCCAGGATGTAAGGGTACGGCCGGTAGACCCGCTGGCTGCCCAGCGGAGCCGTGATCTCCCCGGACCGCACCTTCTCGTTGAACACGTCGATGTGGCGTACCCTCGACGCCTGCATGTCCTGGTAACGCTGCTCCATTTCTTCGACCAGCCACACCAGTGCGGCCGCCGCCTTCTTCGGCTGCGTAATGATCGGCGTGATCAAATGCGGAATACCTTCATACGGTGTCAGTTCCACCATCTTCGGGTCGATCAGGATCATCCTGACCTCTTCCGGGGTGGACCGGGTCAGCAGTGACACCAACATGGAGTTGACGAAGCTCGACTTACCCGATCCGGTGGAGCCCGCGACCAACAGGTGCGGCATTTTTGCCAAGTTGGCCGAGATGAAATTCCCCTCAATGTCCTTACCCAACCCGATTACCAGCGAATGATGGTCACGACGCGTCGAGGGTGCAGTGAGCACATCGGCCAGCCGCACCGCTTCGCGATCGGTGTTAGGTACCTCGATGCCGACGGCGGACTTACCCGGGATCGGGGCCAACATGCGGACACTCTCAGTGGCTACCGCATAGGCGATGTTCTTCTGCAGGGCGGTAATCTTCTCTACCTTGACACCAGGCCCTAGCTCCACCTCGTAGCGGGTGACAGTCGGTCCTCGGGTGCAGCCGGTTACGGCCGCATCAACCTTGAATTGGGTAAGAACCCCACCGATCGCACTGGCCATGTGGTTGTTGGCGGCGCTACATTTCTTGGGCGGATCGCCAGTCAACAGCAAACTCATGGACGGCAACGTATAGGAACCCTCGATGGCTCGGTCCAGCGCCTGGGTCCGGTGTTCCTCCGCGGATCGGGGGGTAAGACGGTGGACCTCGGCGGTGCCAGCCTGCACGGCAGGTTCCGGAGTGGTGGGAACGTCGTCCTGCAACGAAACCTCAGCGAGGTCAGTCACCGGCCACCCCCGCACCTTCTGTTCAGCGTCGCCCCCCCCGACCAAAGAGCCGTCGTAGCAACCGGAAAAATCTTCTGGCGGGGCGCCCGGAATGTCGTCGTATCGATACTCGGCATCGTATTGATCGTCATAGTCACGTTGGAAAAGCCCGGTATCGAACATGCCGCGCAGCACTTCGGGCACCTCGCGTACCGTGGTTCCGGTCAACAGCAGCAGGCCGAATAACGCTCCGATGAACAACAATGGCGCAGCGATCCAGGCTGTCAACCCGTCCGACAGCGGTCCTCCGATGGCAAACCCCAGGAAACCGGCGGCACCCCGCCGCACCTCGGGGGTTTCCGGCGAACCCGACCAAAGGTGCCGTAAGCCGAGAAAGGACAGAGCAATCAAGGTCGCGCCTAGGATCAACCTGGGCCGCGTGTCGAGATTGGGTTGGGTTCGCATCAACACCACTGCCACGGCAGCAATGACCAGCGGGAGCACGACGACAGCCGAACCGATGAACGTCCGCAACACGGCGTCGACCCACGCACCGATCGGCCGGGCAGCATCGAACCATGAGCTGGCGGCGACGACGACGGCAAGACCCAGCAGAGCCAACGCGATTCCGTCGCGGCGATGTCCAGGCTCGATATCGCGAGCTCGCCCGATTGAGCGTGCCGCGCCACCGGCACCCTTGGCCGCCACCAGCCAGGTCGCGCGTATGGCCTGGCCGCAGGTCAACCCGGCAGCCAGAAGCAACGACTGATTACGTCGTTCGGCGGGCCTGTTCCTCCTGGGGCGAGGCGGTACTGGTCGTCGGCTTTGGGATACACCACGCGAGGTGGCCTTTAAACTGCTCGTTCGGTTGCCGGAGCGGGCGACGGTCTTACTAGCCATGGCAACAAGCCTAATCGCAATTATATCATCTGCACTACACGCCACACTAGCAATACTCTGTTTCTTCGTTTCTTCCCATGCATCCAAATCGATTGTCAACATGCGTGGGTAAAATGACGAACGGATGACACGAATCATTCCGCCGCCCGCGGAGTGTCAAGAGACCACAAAGCGACCGTTGTCGTCGCCACCTTCACGGTCAAGCTGAATCGGTCGACCAACGCCGTCCGCTACCATACCTAACCCATGCCGTCAAAGACGTGCACGGCGCACCGGACTGCCAGCTCTATGCGCTGCACCACACTGGCCGAGGCTAGAACATATGGGCCAATGCTGACGCGCTTCAGACACATAGCAACATGCCCGGGATAACCACGTTACAGTGACCGCGGCTCGCAAACACCTGGCCTAGAGCAACAGATATCAAAATGCTGCCAGCCCGATCCCATGAGGGGATCCGAACAAAGGACAGCTATGCCAGTTAGCGACCGGCTCCTGGACAGCCCACTAACGGGCCCGCTCAACAGAAAACCGTACTCATTACCGGAGCGGCGCGTGGCCAAGACCGCGCACACGGTTCGAATCGCAGTCGACAGGGCGAACATTGCCGCCGCCGTGTGCAATCAAATCGTCAACGCACCTTACTCGTTGGGCACGGCTGAAGACCTCACGGCCACGATCAAACCCGTAAAGACACCGGCACACGCATCGTGGCCAAACAAAGCGACGTCCGCAATCGCGCGCCGCTGTCTACCGCAAGTGCAAGCAAGCCTAGATGAGTTCGGCTGGCTTTACATCCTCGTCACCAATGCCGGCATCGGCTCCCCTGCAGGCGGGTGCTGAAGGTTGGCGCAATGTCATCAACGTCAACCTCACTAGCGTCTTCTAAACTATATTTAAGTCGCGATACCGACCATGATCGAACCGGGCACACCGACGAATCGATCGTGTTGATCAGTTTGTCCGCGAGACTGGCGGGCATAGGCAGCACCGATGCCGGCACTATTGGTTACAACACTGCCAAGCACAGGATGGTCAGGTTGATGCGAATTTACGCCAATCAGCTTGCGCAGCAAACATTCAGGTTAACTCGGTGCATCATTCCGGTGTCGACACCCCAATAATCAACAATTGAGTCCACCAGGCAATGGCTTGCCACCATGGCCACCGAGTTTGGTTCATTGTCAGATATGGGTAACACGCTGCCCATACAAATCCTGCAGTCCAACAACATCGCCAACGCAGCGGCATGGCTTATGTTCGATCAAACACTCACTATGTCACCGGCGTCACCTTGTTGGTCGATACGGGCCTTGTTGCGAGTAGGGGGTAGGAAGATGGGGGTGAAACTCCTTGGTACAGAAAGCTTTTAGCCCGATGATTTATTGACAGCCGTCAAACATAATAAACCACCTGGTTGACGACAACCTCGCGGACCTGTTTGTGCCGAGGCCACTGCGATGGCTCGTCGGTGCTACCCGGTCGGACGTGTTCCGTCACCTACTGATCAGCTCATAGGAAGAGTCGGTTCCCGGGCTGTGGGCCAATCTGAATCTGGCCTGCCGTAAACGTTTCATTGGCGACAAGCTCCAACATACAGGTAAAAGATATCAACCCGGTTGTCACCCTCGGTGCCGGCCCGGACACCCGCGCTTACCAGTTGACGCGGTAGGTCCGCATCCCGGGCTTCGAGGTTGACTTGCCGGTCAACGTCGTCAGGACAGCCAAGACGGTCCACGCGTGCTGGGCACGTTACCGCTGTCGGTTCGGTTGGTCGCATTGGACTTCTAGCATGACGACCTGCTCACCCGTTAGCCGGGCACAGCTATCTCACTGAGTAACGGGCGTTTTTCATCTGTGAAGACGTGACCCAGTACCTCACCGAAAACAGTGTCCGGCGGGCCTTGAAAAGGTTACGCGTGACCACGCCGAGCAACCGATTAAAGTTGAACTACGTCCGTAGGGACTTCATCGACGGGACAAATCGGCATGGCACCCGCACACTTTACCGCACCGTCCTTCAGCGGCGGCAATTGTGGCACTTTGGCTTACAGCTTGACGAGGTCGCGGGGTTTACCGTCGATTACGGCTGGCAGTTAGGTGGAACAGACCGGATTCAATGAGTTTACCCAACGCTATGTCGAGCCCACCAGCCGCAAACTGAAAGCATCGCAGTTTAGAGTGGTTGGCCCACGAGGGCCACGACGGATCTGCAAGATTGTTGAATTGTACTTTGTGTGCATGTTCTGTTGTGGGGGTGGAGTAAAGGGTGGCGGTGTGTTGCAGTGTTGTGAGTTGATGTGATCGATCGTTAACCGTTCGTTTGGGTTGGGTGGGGGTGGGGATCGTGCGTGAGATCACCAGCAAGGGTGGGGCCCGCGTGTTTGCGGGTTGCTTTGGGGGTTGCACTGATTCGACACCAACTATGCTGGCTAAGACGCTCAATCGGGTTACTGAGCTTGTATTGCTTAGCTATGCAGTGAGCAGTGGGCCCAGTGGCTTTAAAGGCCGGCAAGGTGAGCGTTGTGGGCAGCTGCGTACGGAGATAGACATGTGTGCTGGCCAAGAAGTACAGTCCCGAACAAATTGTGGGGGTGTTGGCCCAAAACCTATCCCGACCGGCCCGAAAGATGCAGGTGTCCTATAAAACACTTCAACATCGAGTCCAAGCTCAACCAACATGTGCGCACTGGGTGGATGTTCCGCACGCTGAGGGCACAGCACGCTAAAACCGGGCACCACCATTATTCTCTAGGTATGGCCACCACCAGTGCACGTCCCGCGAAAACTACACGACCGTGTGGTGCTCTAACCTCATAGCATTGGGCGGATGATGTAATCATCGGCAAAAATTAGACCCCCAAATCGGCGCCCTGGCCGAACACAAGTAGCGGATTCGTGCAGCTGCTACACCTATCCAAGGACCACAGCACTGATGTGATCACTGCGGCCATGATCAACCACAAGACAACGCCCTACCACAGAATCGCTGTACAACCCCAGCGTGAGACCAAGACCTCGAAACGACTCTCATACCCGCATCACCACGGCATCGATACCGACCTTTGCGACCTGACGCACCGACCCGCCAATACACTGACCCACCACCCTTTACTCCACCCCCACAACGAGTCCGCGCTAACATTAACCTCAACACAACCGCCAGTAGTCACCACCCAGCGAGCCCGGTAATCGAGCAAGTAGCCGACACCGATGCGGCTCCCAGACCGACAACGTCCACTCCCGCCGCGAAATCTCCACCTCGAATCCGGCGTTAACAATCGAGCGCTCTGTGTCACGATGAACGTGACAGTGACCCAGCAACCTCGGCCAGAACACCACAGCGACAAATTGTTGCAACAAGCCCCAAGCGCTGGCCACCGGCTCTAAATATAGCAGCTGTCCCGCCCGAGGTGCTCCACCACCGACATGTCCGGAATCCGGGACAAGGCGGAGTAAGTGTCAAGATCCACCGAGGTTCAGACCTCGGACATCGAGTACGACTACGGGCACCGCCGTCACAGTAGCGTGCTCGAAACCGGTGCGCAATCGGTCACCGATTTGACTCAACGACACCAAACGCAGCAACACCTGGTAATCGGGAAAACCTCACTTCACACCAGTTAACGTACAACCGAGCAGCACCAGCAGCCGATAGGCAAGATCGTTACGAAGGGCACACCAGCGTAGGTGAACGACTTCAGGAAGTAGATCCATACTACCACCGTCGCCGACATCGACAACGCCACGGTAACCGCGGAGAACAGCACGGTGCGACCGGAAGTGACCATGATCCAGATCAATGCCTCATCGCAGTCACTGCCTTAGGCCAACGCGTCGCGATAGTGGCTGACGATCAGCAGCGTGTAGAGGCCAATGGCCAACACCGTGTCCATTGCTGTGCTCAGGTTGAGCGCGAAGATCGACACTTCGGTTGTCAATGTAACTGAAGCACAACACCGACATTGAACCGACGACAGCTAGTCCATCGAGGGGATCAGCAAAGCCGCTGCCAGGAGCCCACCGAATATCCAGACCAACACCAGGAAGCTCAGCGGAATCGGCGATCATCTCCATAACTAGCACGTCGTCCTGGTTCTGTTTGTTTACCTTCGCGTTACTGCATAGTCGGGCCACCGGCACTATAAAACTATGACGGCGTCACGGTACGTGGACGAGTTCGTCGTACGGAGAGTTCGGACGTCGTCCTGTGCGTGGTTTTCGCCGCTTTTGAGGTTGACCACGGTGAACCCCAACTCGCCGTCGATGTTGACCACATTAGTTTTTTTGCCTCTTCGAGAGCCTCGGCGCGAGGCCAAGTTCACGCCGATACGGCTCTAGTACATCAATGACGACCGTTGCAAATAGTCGACTAGGTCAGTGCCCACCCGTACGAGCTTGTTCACCGACAGCATCTGCGGGTGTAGTTACCACGGTAAGCCATATGCTGACCGCTCTGCCCAAACTTGCTCGGTCAACACCTGGATTGTGCGCACCGACTCCGCGTTCGGATCTTGGAAACCGCCAGGAGACTGGCTCTTACCCGACGAGGATACCGAAGACCACCGCAGCAATGAAGACCAAATCCAACTGCCATGATTCATCGCGGTGCTGCAATGACCAGTCGAGTGGCCCTCTAGCAGCATGTCCGGGACTTTCCACAGCCGATGCCGGTCACGCTAGACCCGACACCTACCCAGGATAACTTACTCAATGGTAAGTTACAGACACCCTAACAACACCTGTCCCAGGCACGGATCCGGATGCTGGGATGATTCACCACGCCGCCGATCTCGGCACAGGCGCTGCCAGCGGACAGACTAAGCGCCCAACGCCCGCATTAACCTACCCGCGGGTAAGAATTGCCAACATTTTCCGAATCGTGACTCAAAGATTCCTTAATGGCAACTCATAGGCTAAGGGCCATGTGGATTAACGACTCCGGTGCGGACGGCATCAAGGTTGACTTTGAGGCCCTCTACCACGGCGACATGCTGGTGGAAGGCGATACCTCAGAACAGTTCGCAGACTGGCCTCCGCTGCCTACTGCAAGCTGACCGAAGCTTATGAACATGCTCGCATGGCTACTCATGGCCAAACCCGCTACCATCCGATGGTTTCGCCGGTAAGTCCTTTTAGTTCCTGTATCCGAAGTCAGCCCTTCACAGTGCTAGGGGCTGACTTCTTTGTCTGGTCTGAAGCCCGGGATGGCTCAACGTGGTGCTATGCCGATGACGGCGCCCAGACGGATAGACCTGTCCGTTGAACATTCGGTTTTCGCCGATGTGCACGGCGAATGCCCATACGCATCCAAGTTGCTCCAAGTTGCCTAGTCGTGGCGAATGCGAATACAGCACCTCTTACCTAACGACACCTTGGCCTCCTCCGACAAGAAAGCTAGCAGCGGCTGTTAAACAGGGTCGGGTGCTATCGTGACCATCCGGATGCGGTAGCTAGCCCGATCCTGTGCGATCGGCAGAGTCCTGGCCATCACACCCCCTTTGGATGCAGAGTAGGAAACTTGGCCAATCTGGCCGTCGAACGCCGCCAACGAGGGCGTTATTAATAATTATTAATCGTTATTAATAATTATTAATAACGCCCTCGTTCCTCCCCATCTGAGCCGATGAGTTCGGTCTCGGCAATCCGATCGGCGCCTAACCTCAGCACGTTGAAGGTGCCGGCAAGGTTGATGTCGATGACTCTTGCGCAAGGGATTTCATGGGAACACACCGTCGCGGCTCAGCACCTGGACAGCGTCGCCGGTGCCAACGCAATTGATCACGATGCACAGCGGACCCACGTCTCCGTCGTGTCCAGCGCTCTGGACACGACGGAGACGTGGGTGACGTCGACCAGCGCGAAATGCACACTACCACCGAGTTCGCGAACTACCTCGTCACCTTTGATGTCCAGCACGGAGGACCTGAACTCCGGAATCCAACAGCCGCCTGGTAGCTGCCAGGCTCAGGTACTATGCACTGCTGGCGACTGCTAGGCTCGCGTCCCTATCTCCATGAGAACCCTCCCTAATCGTCCCAACTATTGAGTACCGCTTCGATGTCGGCCACCGATGCAGCCGGAGAACGGGGTCGGTCCGGCGTGGTGCGGGAAAACCGTGGTGCGGGCATCGGCTGCAGACCGCCGTCCACCTCATAGAAGGTGCACCGCTCGGTGATATGCGCTTCAGTGTGCACCTCGTCAAACGCCAGCACCGGAGTCACACAGGCGTCAGAACCAGCGAACACCCTGGCCCAATGATCGCGGTCGTGACTAGCGAACGCCGCAGTCAAACGTGCCCGCAGTTCGGGCCAGCGGGCGAGGTCGTTTTGCGGCGGCAGCTCAGCGACATCTAGACCCAGCCCGGTTAACATGGCCGCGTAAAACTGCGACCGATGGCGCCGACGGCGACATAGCCGCCATCAGCGCACTCATAAGCATCGTAGTAGGGCGCGCCACCGTCGAGCATGTTGGTGCCACCAGTGTCGGACCACATGCCCGACGCGCGCATCGCCCACATCATTTGCCCTAGCACGCTGGAGCCGTCGACCATCGCGGCGTCAACGACCTGACCTTTGCCGGAAGTCTGCCGCTCCCACAGTGCCGCCAGAATACCGACCAACAAAAACATCGAGCCGCCTCCAAAGTCACCCACCAAATTCAGTGTGGGAACCGGTCGCTCATTGACCCGGCCGATGGCGTGCAGGACACCGTTCAAAGAAATGTAATTTATGTCATGACCGGCCTGCTGACTGCGGGGGCCGGTTTGTCCCCAGCCAGTCATCCGGGCGTAGACCAGTCGGTCGTTAACCTCGGCACAGTGCTCAGGGCCTAGGCCAAGTCTTTCGGTGACGCCGGGGCGATAACCCTCGATCAACGCGTCGGCTCTGGCGACGAGTGTGAGCACCAGCTCGCGTCCCGCGTCGGATTTGAGGTCGGCGGTCACCACGCGCCGGTTGCGCAGCATTGCGTCCTTAACGACACCGCCACCGCTCTTGGTTGGTCGATCGACGCGTACCACATCAGCACCGAGGTCCCCCAAGATCATCGCAGCGTGTGGACCCGGCCCGATGCCGGCCAGCTCAACAACACGCAGCCCACTCAGAGGCCCGTTCAACGTAGCCGCCATGATCGACCGACCTTTCGTCCACCCGAACGCCGACGACCCATGCCGAAACGAACAATCCGGTCGTTGGCATCTTCGCAGCCACCGTTGACGGCTCTGCACCCGGTCTTCCTGCTGCTAAAGAATTAGATAGCGAATAACGGGAAAACCTGAGAAACCCTGATCAGACACACACGACGTGGGCCAGGATCGCTGCCAGCACCCCACCAGTCGCTCAGCGCTCCAACGCACATAACGCACATACAGTCTCGAAAACGATCGCCGCGCCGGTGAGCATCAGGTTACGGCCGGACATGATCACACCTGGGTACAGGATAGTCGAAAGCGGCACCGGCCGGTGGCGGCCCAACGGGGTGTAGAGTACGCCGCGGAAAAACATCTCCTCGGCTATAGCGTTAATCACGGTGATCAGCACGATCAGCAAAAACGATCCGTGGTCGACGAACTGCAGCACGCGGACGATCAAGCACGAAACACCCGGAGTCCGCCGTCCGACCAGTCCGCCCAGCAAGAAAATGCCACCGAGATGAAGCGAACCCAAAACGAACCGCACCGGTGATCCACACAACCGTGAGTATCAATGTCAGCCAATAGAAGCTCAATTCGCCCAGTACTCATCGCACCGGCGATCGGGCCGAAAAGAATTTGCACCCAACCCCAATGCTAATTCCCGGATGCGCAACACGTTCAGCTAAACGATCAAGACCGGACAACACGTCATTATTGGACACGAATCCACCTAGATAGATGGCCCGTGGTGTCTTCTGCAATAGAAGACGGTGCCCGCGTCAAAGCATGATCAAACTCGTCAGAAATGACCAGGATGACGAGATTGTACCAGCAGAAAAGATTTGAGAAAAACCGGTTTTCGGGTGACTGCCGGCCCCTAGCGACGGCCTGTAAGCAGCATCGTGACCAAGCGTAAACTCACATTGCCGGTGGCATCGGTCAGCAGAATCCGCACAGCACCCAACCTAATCGAAAGATCCACAGTACAGTCGAATAGAGCCAATCGTGGGAACGTGTCGGCTCAGTGCGTTGCGGTGGACGATATACAACACGCCTACCGTTTTGAACCCTTCCAACCATGCCAACGTGACTGCCTGTATAAATCAGACTACTGGGGATTCGATGCATCTAACTTTGAAAACACCGACAGCCATCGCAGATACGTCCATTGCGGGTGTTGCCGTGCAATTCCCACCCAACCGGTACACACAGGACGAAGCCATCAGTGCACCGACCGAGTTCGCCGGTCCGGAATTTCACCGCTTTGCTCTCAGCAGCGGAGCCAGTTCCTAAACACCATGCTGCCGCTGTCGCAGTACAGTCAGCTAAGCAGCCTCACCGAGGCAAACGATGTCTTTCTCAGAATCGCCTGCCATCTAGCAGAGTAGGCGCTGCTCGCGGCGCTTAACCAAACCAAGATTCGGCCGTCGTAGGTCGATATCGTCTTTTCGACAACAGTTACCGAACTTACTGTTCCGTCGTTGGAAGAGCAGCTAGCCACGCAGGTAGGACTACGCCAGGATGTAAAACATGTGCCGCTGTTCGGTTTGGTCTGTGTCGCCAACACAGCCATACTGGCGCACGTCCATGCATGACTACCTGCACGGCTTCCCCGACCAGTGAGGCCGCCTGGCTAACGGTCGAACTGGGTTCACTGACCGTTCAGCGCAACGGCCATTCTATGGCCAATATCTTCGCCGCCAGCCTTTTGATGACGGAACTGGCGTCGTCATCACTACCGGAACCGACCAGGTACAGATCGGACCAAAGCTGTTGGCTACCCACAGCCGGAACTACCCGGACACCGAAGACGTGTTGGCTGAGATATCGGCAGTAACAGGTGTCAGATCGTCCTATCCGTCGAGATCTCAACCATCGTCGAAAAATACCTGGGCAACGACGTCCGTAGTTTCCTTGCCAACTATGGGCTGACCACAGCGGACGTCTCAATGTGGCTGTTGGACGCCGCTGGCACAAAGATGATTAACGCCGTCGCAGACGTCTTGGACATGCCGGAAGATGCCCTCGACCGCACCAGGAACTCATTGCCTGACAACGGAAACCTGTCATAGGTATCGGTACTTGACATGCTCAACAGCGCCGTGGACGATCCACCAACACCGGGTCGATCAGGCCGACCGATAACCCTGGGCCCGGGCTTCTCCGCCGAACTGGTCCTGCTCTGCTGGTAACGCTATATATCACTTGATATTACTTGCTGATCCTGGCGGTAGATGTTGACCGGCTGGGCGAGCTGACCGTAGCCAAACGGAACGCGCGATCGGACTTTACCAACGGCGACAGGAAGTTTAGACGCTCGTACTGTCCGGTCATAGTCGTCCTGGCCACTAACCTACCGCTCGGTTGTGTCGGCGAATCGTGGACCCTACACCGAACGTTCGTCGGGTGGCTCGGCTGACCTATGCTGCGTCGTCGTAGGGCTAAGCCAGGTGTTGCCCTGGTGAGGGTATCACGACGCTGGGTCGGTGGTGAAAGATTCGGGCGATCGTGTTACCGAATGCCCCGTTGGTACGACTCAGTCTCTACCGATGGCTGCACAATCCGAACTATGTTGCAGTAGTGGCCGAGGGTTTGGCATTGCCGCTAGTGCACACCGTGTGACTGACGGTGCTCGGTTTCACAACGGCTAACGCGCTGTTGTTGAGCGTGCGAATCTTGATGGAAAACTCCGCATCAGGCTACACATGACCTTGACACCAACCTGTTGATCGTCTGCGGCAGCCCAGAAAGCCTAGCCACGGGCATTAAACGCTCGGCAAAACAAGGGCCTTTCGGTGATCGCAGCCGAGCCGCACGAGAATCCCATCGATAAGGCCTGCGGCGAGGAGCTGATGCCCGAAGGCCTGGTCGAACTTACAGCACTCGACGTCGACCCGGCCGGCATACCGCTGCAGAGAAGCGCCTGTATGAGCGACTACCGTCGGGTGCAGACACGGTTTCGCACCGGGCCAGAGCGTGCATCGCACCACGTTGCACGCCGTGCTGGCGGCACGCACCAAAGAACAATCGATCCGAGCGCAGGTAACCCACTGTCCAGCAAGACCAGCATGGCATAACTATCCCAGGTGTCCACCCCAAATGGTTGGTGGCTGCATTCACATTCACTGGTCGGGCATGCAGTGAAAATCAGAACGACGCCCCAAACGCCGCTGCTTTATGGCGTGCGCTGACGTTACTTTACCAGATGCTGGCGTAGTCGAAATTCATCGAAAAGCATTGATCCCGTTGGAGGTGAGGCGTACGTGACACCGGTCGAGCCGAACATCGTCGGCGTCGCAATCCTGTCGCTTAACAAACCGGAGCTTGACTCGTTCCCGTGACTAACGCGCTATCTACGCGACTTACGCCGCTGGCAAGCACTCGGATGCGGGCCGCAGCTACAGGTTGTCTCGCTCCATGTCACCGAACAGATCCTGTTGGTGGGCAACGGACCGTATACGAGGTCGTTCTGACAGGCGAGGGTGTCAACCTCGCCGTTAAGCACGCCGGCGCCGCGGTCCGCGTCATCGTCGACGAGGCACCGCCGTCGTATTAGGCTTTGTGGCACCGGGTTGCCCAAGACTACCGGTTGCTTATCCGCACACTCGTGGTGGCCATCACACCACGCATGACGTGCCTTGCCCCAGTGCCGACATGCGCGTTACTGCCCAGAGTATTTGTGCAGTTGGTGAACATCCTGGCGCATTGACGTGCCCGACTAGCTGTTGCATTCATCAGGCCAGTGATGGAACCATCGGTTTAGCGCAGCCACCTACCGACGCACCGCCAATGACAACTCCATCCCCTAATCATCTCCCGCGGGCATTTTCAAATAGGATAACAAATCGCTTTACGTGGGCGTTCAGGAGCAATAAATGCGCTCCGATGGCTTCAAGGCGACAATGTGTTTAATCTCTTCTTTAGACTGCGATAACTTACGTTAAAGCACTCCCGGGTTTGTCTCCTAACTGTGAGCAGTCACAGTCGTTACACACCTCTCGGGGTGAGATAACGCAACGACCCGTACTAGGGAAGGGTGATACAAGCTGGTTAGTGATAACCGCCACGTTGTCGTGGGAATCACGTATCGATACCAGTGTGGGATCGTCTGGCCGGATGTCTCCAAAATATTCGACCTGTGCAAGATTATATTTGGCGTGCCATTGTAGCCAGTATGCCGACGGGCACCTGGGATGCCGTGTTGGCCCGAGTGTTCCCAAGTACTGTCCGACGGAAGCGCCGGAGCCATCAACCGGACGTTGACGGCGCTCACCCTAGATCCCGTCTTCGCTCACACTTATCGGCGCGCCACAAACATCACCCGCAACCCTGAGGACTGGCCTCGCATTCCATAGAGCCCACCGCTTCGCGAAGCGTCCTAAGTTAATTGAGACTCGGGCGATAGGATTTTGAGCAGTACTAAATGGATCGCATCGGTGTAAGACAGTCTCACTCCACCGACAAAACCGCCGTGCTGAGTTGGATCGGAATCAGCGAAGACCGCTTCAATTCAACAGAACAAGCGGCAGTGTTACACGCGTTGACAAACGTTACCGCTAAACTGTCACCTTACCCATGTTCGAGTAGAAGTACACTGCGTGAATGCGGCGTGGATTTCGAACGCTTGCCTATCCAAACAGGTCACGGCGGTAATCCGCTCTTCGAATTGGCCATCCTGCAGCTGTGTCCAATTCTCAACGCGAGACAACACTGCTACCGTTCGGCCAGCGTCTTTCTTACATCAACGAGCACAAGCACGTGACACGACAATCAGCAAAACACCAACATTAACGCATGGTTCCGCCCACACGGGAACGTACTCGTCCGGAGTCGCTAGTCACCGATCCCAACTATGGTTCCAAACTCACCAACGAATCTCTTGAATTCCGTGGTATTTCGGTGGCGATCTCAACGCAGCTAATTTGGCCGGCACAGCTGGAGTGCGAACACACCACGCTTTGGGGCTGCACCAATTTCCCAAATTCGTACTAAAATCGACCTATATGCACCACACAGTTACATCTGAGGATTGATATTGGGGACCAAGGCTACTACTCCGTTCAGATTCTTATTGGTGAAGTTCGTACCGCGCAGATCTACCCCGAGAAACCTAACCCTACTACAGTACGCTAAACTCCGCCTACTCCAACCGGCTATCAAAACACCACTCAATATGATATCCGCACTTTATTCTTCAAATTTCGTTCAGAAGCTTTGACCTAATATCGCACAGTGCACAACGACAGCAGCGCCGCTAGGGCTATCCATAGGCAGTTGGCATCTATCCGCTTCCAGATGAAAAACGATTTTCTGGTTTTCGGAGAGTATATTTCGTTAAAGGTATTTTCCATCAACAGGTTTCTGCTTCCTGGAATCGATCTCCGGATGTGATCGCAAACGCTAGCAATGAGCCGATCCAATCCTTGTGCAGTAGATTTTCCTCACCACTTGTATCCTAGATCTGCCAACAATGTGCCAATCAGATGGCCAGCATTACCGATCGCGGCACTCATGCGGTCTGCATCAACGACCGCAGGACTTAGGTAAGCCACACGGGTACGAACGGTTACGAACATACTCTCACACAGGTCCATTGGGTTTCTCTTCCAGCATGCCGGCAGCGGACATCCTTGCTTTGTGCACAAACACATGGGCGGCTCGACAACCACCTCAATCGCTCTGCCCATAGACATGACCAAGGGTGACTAATAACAGTAATGTTCATCGGTATGACAATCAACAATGAACAATCAACTGTAGTAATAATCTTAGATTGAAGCGCTGCCAAATTTGAATCGGCGAAGGTATAACAACCACGACACGTGAGCCTTGTTTGTACATTATGGGTTCCTGAAACAAGGCCAAGCCCATGCAATGTCGGTGATGACGATGCCGCATGGCTCCACTCACGACACTTCCCCACAGTGCCCGCCGGCACCAGCTTCGACTGGTAGTTGCCCCGTCAAGCACCCGTTCGGTTAGGCACCCATCGAAGTTGACCAAATTTCCACCAAGTACCGATTTTGCCATTGATATTGGACACCCTTGTGGATAATAGACTTTGGACTCGAGGTCGGTAGTGGACAGACCATCGAAGCGGCAGTCCTGGCGCACTTGATAAGGGCAAAGCCGGTGTCGTAGGAGAAGTAGGCAAGGTTGGTCACGACGAACATCACCGTAAACGTCGCCAGTGCGCGGCACAGATGTTCCGATTGATAAAACTTAAAAAAATTTGTTGCTCTTGTGACGTTGCCATGGATGGATTTTTGTCCCGATAGGGAGCATGTCGTTGTTGCTTGAGTTTTTTGGGATTATCGACGATCAGGAAACATAGAAGCGAACAACAACAGTACGGTTATATCATGGACTGCTAAGGGACAGGGATCGAGGAGATCGAGTTCGCCAGGTTCTACTCCACGTTTTTTCGGTCAAGAGTAAGGGAGGAAAGCAAGCCCTGGATCGGTGGATCTCCAGGATGAGGCACTGCCGCACCCTGGTACTCGTCGAACTCGCCGACCGCATAATTCGATACCGTAAGTTCATCGATGCCACCTCGCCAAAAGACTGATCGCATTCACCAACACCAAAACTCGACTACTGCCCCGGATTACGTTCGGACTCCGTTCCCCGAAGACGCTCATTGCTCTAACCATGCCCGCCCTCGGAGGACACTGTCCAACATTACCAGAACGAACCAAACACTCACGGACTAGTCAGTTAGAGCCGTATTAACGGAATAAATAAGATCGAGCACACCGCAGCTGGTGTATATGATTCGGACATATCATAATTATGTTGTACTGCAAGGTATTCTGTTATTATCGTATGCGAAGGAAAAGCTGGAATTAGATAACCATTTGTGCGTCAGCGAACCTCACCAACGAACTAAAATAGACCGTGCAGTTTCGTAGTCCAATATCGGGCTCGTCATAATTAGAACACTAGTCGATGACTCGACCATTAGTCGAATCATCGACTTCAATAACAACAATACCTCCATTGCCGCAGCACTGGCGAGCTAATCCGTCACGTCCAAAGCGCGCAGGGTAACCTGAATGATGCAGCTGGTCTGCTGGTTCCGCACCACACGGCGCCAGTATCGAGTGATGCTAGCTCAGCATCGCGAGAGGGAACCCGGTGAGAATCCGGGACTGTCCCGCAGCGGTATGCAGGAACGACCGCCGTCTGGAAGCACTGGTCTTAGAAAAATCCGAGACTGGGAAGCGATGGCCATTAGAAGCACCTATCCAGTGCGCGCCTGCGAGTCCGAAGACCTGCCGGCTGTGTCGGGCGCGCCGCGTCCGACGGCTCATCGCCTCGTGGAATGGGCGTTTGGCCGAAACCGGTGCGGTTATGTACCTGAAGTGCTGCTGCAATCGGATCGGCTGTGCGTCCGCTGGCGGTGACCACCCCGTCGATTTAAGGATGAAGTCGATCAAATGGACGAACTCGTGACCACTCAATCATTCACCGCAACCGTAACTGGCTCTCCACGCATTGGCCCGCGCCGCGAACTTAAACGGGCGACCGAAGGCTATTGGGCCAAGCGTACCAGCCGATCAGAACTGGAGTCCGTCGCCTCAACATTGCGCCGCGACATGTGGTCGGACTTAGCCGCCGCCGGCCTGGACTCCGTACCGGTGAACACCTTCTCTTACTACGACCAGATGCTCGACACGGCATTCATGCTCGGCGCGCTGCCTGCCCGGGTAGCACAAGTGTCCGACGACCTAGATCAGTACTTCGCCCTCGCACGCGGCAACAACGACATCAAGCCGCTGGAGATGACTAAGTGGTTCGACACCAACTACCACTACCTGGTTCCTGAAATCGAGCCCGCGACCACCTTCTCACTGAACCCAGGCAAGATACTCGGTGAGCTGAAAGAAGCACTTGAGCAAAGAATTCCGTCCCGACCGGTCATTATCGGTCCGGTCACCTTCCTGTTACTGAGCAAGGGCATCAATGGCGGGGGCGCACCGATACAGCGGCTCGAGGAGCTGGTGGGAATCTACTGCACGCTGCTATCACTGCTCGCCGAGAATGGCGCACGATGGGTACAGTTCGACGAGCCGGCGCTGGTGACTGATCTATCCCCCGATGCACCGGCGTTGGCGGAAGCAGTTTACACTGCACTCGGCTCAGTTAGCAAACGACCCGCCATTTACGTGGCCACTTACTTCGGTAACCCCGGCGCTTCCTTGGCGGGGCTAGCCCGCACGCCCATCGAGGCGATCGGTGTCGACTTCGTTTGTGGTGCCGACACGTCGGTCGCGGCGGTGCCCGAGCTGGCCGGCAAGACTCTGGTGGCTGGCATCGTCGACGGACGCAACATCTGGCGCACTGACCTGGAATCGGCGTTGAGCAAGTTGGCTACTCTGCTGGGTTCAGCAGCCACCGTTGCTGTTTCGACGTCGTGCTCTACGCTGCATGTGCCGTATTCGTTGGAACCAGAAACCGACCTGGACGACAATTTGCGCAGCTGGCTGGCGTTCGGTGCGGAAAAGGTGGCCGAAGTCGTTGTGCTGGCACGCGCACTTCGCGACGGGCGCGACGCGGTCGCCGATGAGATCGCGGCGTCCAATGCCGCCGTTGCCTCGCGACGCAGCGACCCGCGGCTGCACAACGGGCAGGTACGCGCGCGTATTGACTCGATTGTCGCTTCCGGTACGCACCGCGGTGACGCAGCGCAGCGCCGCACCAGCCAGGACGCGCGCCTACACTTACCGCCGCTGCCGACCACGACGATCGGCTCCTACCCGCAGACCTCAGCGATCCGCAAAGCGCGAGCGGCACTGCAGGACGCTGAGATCGACGAGGCCGAGTACATCAGCAGGATGAAAAAAGAAGTCGCCGACGCCATCAAACTGCAGGAGCAACTCGGGCTAGATGTACTGGTCCATGGCGAGCCGGAGCGCAACGACATGGTACAGTATTTCGCTGAGCAACTGGGCGGCTTCTTCGCCACGCAGAACGGTTGGGTGCAGTCCTACGGCAGCCGTTGTGTACGTCCGCCGATCCTCTACGGTGACGTGTCCCGGCCTCACCCGATGACAATCGAGTGGATCACCTACGCGCAGTCCCTAACTGACAAGCCAGTTAAGGGCATGTTGACCGGACCGGTCACGATCTTAGCCTGGTCGTTTGTTCGTGACGACCAGCCGCTGGCCGATACCGCGAACCAAGTAGCACTGGCGATTCGCGATGAGACCGTAGATCTACAATCCGCCGGTATCGCAATCATCCAGGTTGACGAGCCCGCGCTACGTGAGCTGCTGCCGCTGCGTAGGGCTGATCAAGACGAATACTTATGTTGGGCAGTAAAGGCTTTCCGCCTAGCTACCTCGGGGGTCGCCGACTCGACGCAAATCCACACTCATCTGTGCTACTCCGAGTTCGGCGAAGTGATTGGAGCTATCGCCGACCTGGACGCCGACGTCACATCCATCGAAGCGGCGCGCTCACACATGGAAGTATTGGATGACCTGAACGCAGTCGGCTTCGCTAACAGCATAGGCCCGGGAGTCTACGACATCCACTCGCCGCGGGTACCAAGCACTGACGAGATTGCCAAGTCGCTACGCGCAGCATTAAAAGCCATACCGATGCAACGGCTTTGGGTTAACCCCGACTGCGGGCTGAAGACCCGATCAGTTGACGAGGTGAGCGCGTCGCTGCAGAACATGGTCGCAGCAGCACGCCAGGTGCGGGCAGGGGCCTAAGCCATCCCAGAATCGTCGGCTAACTCGAACATCCCTGGGCCGGCACATCGTCGGCCCAGGGATGCTGGGTCAGCATGTCGGCCACTGCACGACCACACTGTGCCTGCATTCTCCTGTCACTACGTCCACTAGCCAGTAAGCTTGGGGTCGCTTGTGGATCAGCCGCGCATAAAATATAACGCGATGCGCACCTCGCTGCAGCATAACCCGATCACCTAGAACAGCATCGTATAGCACACGACCGTCTGGAACACGATCGGCTCCGCATACCATGACATGACGCCTGGGAACCCATTGATGCCGTGGTAGTCAGCACAATCAACCAGGCAACCAAGATGTAAAGCAGGATTTTTACGACGTAGAACAAGTGCAATGCGACCGGCGTTTCCAAAACCCACTTCGGCACAGTGCCTGACCATCGGGCAGACCTTTTAGCTGCGCGCGCCTTTGCTTCACTTAGCCATGTCTACCTGCGGTAGGTTGGCTTTAAGCAATCCCACGGTGTTACACTTTAGAAGACGCACTCGGGCTGGCTTCGGCGCATCCTTTGCCAGAAAGTCTGGTGGCCAGATGCCACCGTTTCGTCCATCGTCATGGCCGGGTCGCGCCGAGACTCGCCTCGCTGCGGTAGCGGTACAGCCAGCGCTGGCCGTCTCCAGACGGCGGCGACACGGATCAACGACCACTTCATCGTCAGCACCCGGGAATTACCGTGCTGGTCAACCCGGTCCGGGCGGTTTTTTTCCTGCTGAACTTGATAAATTTCTCTGTGCAGCAAAGAAATTAAGCTATGACATCGACCTGCTGGGCGCCTATTCGAAGGAGCAATGTTATGCGGTGCACAACATCGCAGAGTGCGAGCCAAGGTATGCTCAACACCTTACCGCATTTCGGCGGCCGGGTCATAGTCGACGAGAACTTGGGCAACAATTTGCCTTATTTGTGCACTGGCCAACCGGTTTGAATCGCACCAGAAATCCGCTGGAACCAGATTCGCGGGTGTTTCGACCGGTGTAGTTTGCTGCACGGGAGCCACTCATGGCGGAGTACGACTATTGCATTTTTGCATTTTGGGAGTGGTATTCGCTGGTTTGACTGTTGCGCTGCTACTTAAGAAAGTGGGCGGCTCGGTGGCCTTTTGGAGGCACGTTACAGGGTAGGTGGCTACATTTTTCACCGAAACCCGTGACGACGAGGTCTGAATTAACCGTGACGGCACATGGATCGGGCCGAGCCAGGATCGTATTTACGCGCTGATGGAGGCGTTCGTCATGCCGAGAATACAAGCGGTACAGCAACAGCGAAGCAGTGATGATCATCGACGGCAAGAAACACCAATACGGCTGCACAATCCCGTGGACAATGAGCAAGTGGGCAGTGACCAACCTTGCCGCGGTAGAAAATCTGTGAAGTCCCGGGGGGGCTAAGGATACCGCCAAATGGTACCGCATCAACCTAGAGGAATAGCTCGATAGGAACATGTTGTCCAAGCCAGCCCGGCACGATACGGGAGATAGAGTTGGCCTGCCCGTACACATCGGAGGTGTTTTGCTGCGGATGGAGGTCGTCCGGCGGTTTCAAACTTTGTCATTTTCAATGAGGCGGCGCTCAGGGTACCCGACCCGGTGGGGCGGGGTGGGTTCTATTTATCAATGTATAGCCACCGAACTCGGCGCTGCGCTACATGTGTCGCAGGCGGTTCGGCACATCGAACAGGACCGCAACGACGTTCACGGTACACACCAATGTGTTGACAGTGCGGACACGCCGAACCATCGTGGCAATTCCGCTGGCAACCGTCACCCCGATCGACTACGAGCCGATGCTGCTGGATCGAGCTTTCTGCATCAATACGCCGTCTTTAAGATTTCGGTCTGCTATGACGAGCTTATCAAGCGTACCGATGTGTTGTGCGGCCAGTAAGCCTCGCCGGAGTAGCCGGCCACCTTAACTATCGACACGTGCACAGACACCGCCGTGCCGGGGAGTATGTGTGTCATCATGGAGGGACTGGCCACACGTCGGCTGACGAAACTCGAACGACGCCGACCGCAAAACGGTGGTCACCAGCGAACTGGTCGATCGGTTCAGCACCAAGTCGAGCCTGCACGTCGCAGTACCACCCACGAGCAAAACTGGAGTCTACCTAACGCTATATCCAGTTGCGGAATATCCAGCCACAGCCCCACCCGGGGTGCTGACCGAATTCGGCTACACGCTGCGTGAGCCGTGCGGTCACATCCAGAGGGCCAGGACAGAAAGCTCGGCCATCATATGCGGGTGTGTCGATGGGGACTGGTTCACTCCAGCGAGCGGATCGCAGCCGAAGTGTTGGCACACGATGCCGCGGCTGAGTGCTAAGGCGCTCGAGAAGTCGGTGGTGAGTTGCACTTTTGCCGGCTATGAGGTCTTTTTGACCGGCGGACGGTAGAAGATCAACAACTGGCCGAGTGCCCCGGCGAAACCCAGCAGCACAGAGATCAGCAATCCGTCGCAACTGTCGAACCAGTTCTTGCCAAAGATAAGCCAATCTAGACTGAAGCGGCCGGCGCCCAACGTAGCTACCACGACCGCGCCGGTAGCCAACACCAGGTTGTACTCCCAGCCTTCCTTGACAATGAAGAAACCGTTGGGTCGGTGCACCATCCAGGCGGCAACCATCATCAGCGAGACAAAGCCCGCAGCTGGAATCGGCGTCAACAGGCCAGCGGCCAAACCCAGTCCGGCGGATATCTCGGTAGTAGCAGCCACGGTGGCATGAAACGTCCCGGGCTTCATGCCGATACTCTCGAACCAGCGCGCCGTTCCCGGTATCCGGCCGCCGCAGAAAAACTTGTTGTAGCCATGCGCGGCGAGTGTCAGGCCCAGCACCAGCCGCAGGATCAGTAACCCGATGTCATAGGAAGTCATAGATTCAAACCTAGATGATTTAAACAAATCCTTGGCAGGTACCGTTGCCCGGGCAGTCCCATAAAGAACCGCACAGGAGAGCAACATCAACACCGCGATCATTGAAGCAGGCAACGTCAGAATTGCGTTGGGCACTCAGCCTAGCTGCACCGGAATCCCCAGCATTCATGCGACACCTACTGGGAAACGCTCATGACAAAGTGGACATCACGACATCGAGCGAACATGTCGCCGCGTTCACAGAACACGCCATAGTGTTGCTGAATGGTAATGCACACCAAACGCGGGAACTCCTGGGCGGCAAGGGCTATAACATCAACGCGATGCGCCGACACCAACTGGCAGTACCCCCAGCGTTCTGCATCACCACCGAGGTCGGCGTTCGGTATTTGGCCGCTCCCACGCCGACGATGGAAGCGATCTGGAACGACGTGCTGGACCAGATGCGATGGCTGGAAGCCGAAACCTCACGCACATTTGGGTGGGGACCGCGGCCATTGCTGGTCAGCATTCGCTCCGGAGCCGTCCAATCGATGCCCGGGATGATGGACACCATTCTAAACTTAGGCATAAATGATCCCGTCGAGCAGGCACTGGCAGCGGCCAGCCCCTCGCCGATCCCCCAAACCTTTGCCCGCGACACCCGTCTGCGGTTCATACGCACGTATCGGCGCATAGTGGATCCGTTAAATCCCCCACCCGCCAATACCTATGACCAATTACGCGCGGCCATAGAGTCAATTTTCTCCTCATGGAACTCTCCTCGCGCGGTTGCTTACCGCACCCACTACGGTCTAGACGATCAGAGTGGTACAGCTGTGATTGTGCAAGCGATGGTGTTTGGCAACCAAGGCGCCTACTCGGGAGCCGGAACGTTATTTTCCCGCAATCCGATAACCAGAGAGAGTAAACTGTTCGGCGAGTGGTTGCCTGGCGGACAAGGCGACGATGTGGTGTCAGGATTGGTTGAAGTCCAGCCGATCACGTCCCTGCGTGACGAGCAACCTACTGTCTACGACGAGCTAGTGGACACCGCTGGCCGCTTGGAGCGACTGGGATCTGACGTGCAAGAGATCGAGTTCACCACCGAGGACAGCAAGTTATGGCTGCTGCAGACCCGGGTCGCGGAACGCTCGGCGCAGGTCGCGGTGCGCCTGGCGCTGCAACTGTGGCAGGAGGGGCTCATCGACGATGCCGAGGCACTGCGCCGGGTGACCCCGGTGCATGTCGAGACCGTGTTGCTACCCGTACTGCAACCGGAAAACCATTTATCTGCAACACTTTTAGCCAAAGGCACGCCCACTTGCCCGGGTGTGATATCAGGCAAGGCGTACACCGAAGTTGATGAAGCATTAGACGCTGCCGAGTCGGCCGAACAGGTTATCCTGGTGCGCGACCACACCAGGCCCGACGACGTCCTTGGCATGTTGGCATCACAGGGGGTTGTCACCGAGGTCGGCGGTGCCGCCAGTCATGCGGCAGTGGTCAGCCGCGAACTCAGCCGAGTGGCCGTAGTGGGCTGCGGCCAGGGAACCGCCGTATCGTTGGCTGGTAAGCAGATCACCGTTGACGGCGACAAAGGCGAGGTACGCCAAGGCAATCTGACACTGTCCGCGTGGTCGGAGAACGAAACGCCGGAGCTGCGCGAGCTGGCCGACATAGCACGACGTATCAGCCCACTGCGCGTGCACATGACCGAGGACCACACGAGGCTGGATGACTCGTCCGATACTGCGGTGCGCTTAGCCATAAACACTGGGCATGCCGACGTGGTGTCAGCCACCCCGCTAATCGTCATGATGACCACTCTGCGGCTGCAAGACTCAAAGGATTCAAGCGCCAAATCGTGACTGAACTGACAGTGCTGCAAGCAGTTCGGCTGAAGGGCCGGGTAAGTTCTACCGACTTGGCCGCAACTTTGTACGACGACCTTGTCGAGGTAACCAAAACCGTAGAACAACTAACCGCAGCCGGCCTATTGGTTGGGGAAATGACATTGAGGATTAGCCCGACCGACCACGCAAAGTTGAACGCGTTGCTCGACGCGGAGTGTAAGGGTATCGATGCTACCGAACTTGCCACTTACTATCACGAATTCCATTCCGTTGAACTTGATTTCAAGGAATTGATCACAAATTGTCAGCTAAAAGACGGCATGTCAATACCCACGAGGACCCCGAATACGATGCCGCGATTTTGGCGCGCCTCGATGCAGTGCACGAGCGGGTGTTTCCGATCATCGAGGTGGCGGCGACACGGCTGTCACGGTTGAGTGTTTATCTGGTGAAACTGCATACAGCGCTGGATAAGGTCAAGGCTGGAGAGATCGCCTGGTTCACTAAGCCACTCATCGATTCCTACCACACCGTGTGGTTCGAACTACACGAAGAGCTGATCCTCGCTGTCGGCCTCACCCGGGAGGAAGCCACAAGATCCGGTGACACGGAATAGAATCTGTCACCATCTAACCAACCTTGTTTGAAGGATTAGTCCGCTGCGCCAGAACCCACTTCCACCACATGGACGTTTATCGCGAAGATATAGTCGTCACCACGAACTCTGCGCCATGCTCATCTACGTGACAGCACCAGACATCGGTGTCAAAGTGGCTGCCCCAACGCAACAGGACTGCGGAGCAAGCCCAGATGCATTACAGAGTCAGATGGCAACGACGCGGATCAGGTTTTCAAAGCCGGTAAAGTGATCAGTGTTGCGGCTATAGAGGTCTAAACGGTTAGCGTGCGTCGTCGCAGTGATCGAAAGATCGGCGAACCTGCTTCGCGGCTTTTCCTTCGCGCACCACGGCTGCGACGATTAGTCCGTAACTGCGTACCGCATACCCATCGAAAAGTATTGGCTCCAAAGTCGATTCGAACTCCTGCAATCGGACCTGCCGTTTAGCGGCTTCCATAGGTGTCATGGCTAATAACGGACCGGCGGCCAACTCAGCAGCCATAACGGCCGAAATCGCCATCTCGTAGGGCAGTCGGCTACCACCACAGGATCGTGCCAGTCGACCACGACCGACGTATCCCGAAGATCGGGTGTCATTTTAGAGATCTTGGTGTATCGACTTGGTCGAGGTCGGCACAAAACTGCTGATGGTCAATGCGCACAGGGACATTGACCATCGTCACACCTTCTTCACGGGTGAAGAAGGTGTGACGACCAACTGGCATCGGGCGAAGCTTGGCTACCGACTCGCCGTTACGGGATAACAACGAGTGTCGCACCTGCGGTGACAGCGTCGATCACCTTCATATTCTCATTACGCAAATAACTATTGCGACATTGTTCTATCCAACATTTAATTGCAGCACGTTATACCCCGCTTTGTTACAGACAAGAATTGTATATTTATTGTGTTGTGGGTAGAGTCCAACAACTGCAAATAATCATCGATATCAGCCACCGCCGACTTGGCCGCGTACACACTGATCGCGACGATGCCGTATACGCCATGGGTCAAGCTCATCGCAGACAACAATGCCGGTTAGCAGCCTCTCAGCACCACCGAAACTGGGGTCCGCTGCTCCGCAGTACACGCCAGACACCACCGGATGCCCGGACACCAATGCGATCCCGGCATCCGGGTCGAACAACAACAACATGCCCCAATGCAGCAACGCAGCCCGGTATAACGGCAAAAACGCATCCGGCTGCGCGCACAACCGGATGCTGGAAGCGGCGACGACCGTTGGCCAGATCGGTCGCTATCCGCTACACTCGGGCGCTCCGAATATAGCCCCACACGACGTCTCTTAAACGGTTATGATCATGTAGCACAAATATTTTGGATATGAGGAACCTCAGCTCCCAGAGCATCCTCCTATTCATCGAACATTTCATACATCGCCCTGGACACCGCGGCCAGCACGGCGACAGTAACCGTGGGACCAAGCAGCTGTGCACGATGCTGTGTCAGCATGCGCACGACGCGGGTATCCTCTGGGCGGGCGTTGGTCGATAGCGGCAGCCGCCCAATGGCGATAGCCAGCAACCCCGGCGCAGATATCGCGCACACCATCCGACAGTGCGTACTAACCGCATCGATCACTCACCACGACAAAAAACCTGCCGATAGCCGTGCCACCTCGGGTACCGGGGCCAACCGACAGAGAAACCAGACAGCCATCGCCGAAGTACGGGCTCCACTGGCCAGAGCATGCGCTACCTGCATGACCGCAACGACGCCCAGGCCGATGAACCTCAGAATCCTAGCACCGGTGTGAAAAAGCTCAGCCGCCAAGGCACCTGGCGAATGTCTAACTGTTCGCTAGCAAGGCTAAACACTGCGGCCAGACAACCGTGCCAAAAGCGATCAATGAGCTTATGCTCAACCAACTACGCGGGCTTGACGCCCGCCGAAATCCACCGTGGGTAAGTCAGGGCAGACCCGTCGTCGACACGCATCGCCAAATCCGGGCAGGCTCAGGCGCGGTAACTAACCTTGTCAATGACACAATTGAACCGGGTTAGTTGGACGTCGGGTGCGTAAAACCGGAACTGGTCGTTGGAGACTTTGGCCGACATCCAGTAGAACTGCCCGTCAACGACGGTCATCCGACATGCCGCCATGGCATCAGCCAGGTGAGCCGATGAACACCAGGACCACCTCACCAACCTTGTCCGATTGTTCAAGCTGCAGGAAATGCCCAGCATGCTCCACGATTGCCGCCTCACTGCCCGGCCTGCAGCATCTTCTCCATCCAGCGAGTGAAAACCGGTGCCAAGCAACTTTCGTCACAATCATGCAGGTAAACTATTCGGCAACATGGGCGACTCGGCCCACAACAACTCCGATTCGGCATACCGCATCGACGGCCGGGCGTTGTGTAACAAGACCCCGGTACGGTCCTAGCACCGCCCGCCAGCTCTCTGACGTCCTGATCGCGGCGTCCACGTGGCGAAGATCCTCACCCGCACTGCGATAGCCCTGTAACCACCGCCGCCACAGCAGCTGCAGCAACCAATAAGTGGAATTCTCAGGCAGCCAAGGTAGTTGGACACCAACTGCGCAGTAGTTTATGCGGTAGCGCCAGCACCAGCCATCCACGGTCGGCCAGCCGACCAAACGAGCGAAACGTTGCCGCACGCGACACTGAAATGATCACCGCCTTAACGAACGAACTGTCAGGTATCGCGGCCAGGCCGGTGGCAGCCATGGCACCCCAGTCGTGACCAATCACCACATCGCGTTCGGTGCCGCCCGCAACCAGTCGCACGCGCAACGCATCATCCATCAACGCACTAACGTGATAACTGCCGGCGATAGATATCGACGACGGGGCGTACCCGCGCATGAAAGGTGGCGACTACCCGCCAACCCGGCTGGACCAGCTAGGGAGCGATCTTGCGCCGACCGTAGGCAGTGTCAGGGAAGCCATACAGACACAACGCGATCGGGGAATCGGGCCGGCACCCAGATCAGGTCCTTGAGGTCCCCAGCGGGCCCTGGCACATCGATCCCGCGTGGCTCAGTCAACGCGGGATACCCAGTGCACTCGCACGATGAGCGTCACCCGTCGTCGCGCTGCAGTCCTAGCCAGAATGAGCAGCATCGCCGCCATGTTTACTCCTGTTCAGCACGTCCGGCTGGCTTACCCGATAGGACATGCACCCGAACAACGTAACGCGAGCCCATCGACCCCGACCGGTGTGATCTCGGCTAGACAATGCAAGGTTCGCCTGGCAGCGCGGCATACCCGTTAACGTCTAACCGTATGACGACCTCCGCGCGGACCCACCGCTGGGCCAAGACCGGCGCCATCCAGCGGCGAATCCTCGACGCAGCGATCGAGGTATTCGCGACTCGTAGCTTCACCACGGCAACGATGACCGACGCGATGACCGGCTCTGGCGCCATCATCGGCAGCATTTATCACCACTTCGGGGGCAAACGCAAACTGTTTCTGGCGATCTTCGAGCAAATGGGCCGACAGCGTCGACCACCGCATCGCCGCGGCGATGCAACAAGCGGGCCAATCCGTCCCAGCGGGGATCGATCGGCAGCGGGTATTCGAAGTCCACGTACGGGCCCTACCTCGAGACGATGTGGGAAAACCGGCACCCGGCCAGGGTGCTGTCGTCCGGAGACACACCTGCAGGCTTCGAGATCTCCCGTCGCGACCGCATGATGGCCGCCTTCTGCAGTTGGATACGTCCCTACGCGACCAACTGCTGAGCCGCGTACTGATGGCCACCATGGCGGAGACGTCGCTGATGGCGGCCGGATGCGACAACTCGGACGATGTGCAGGCGATCATTAACGCCACAATCGACTGGACCGACCGGCTCACCGAATGAGCTCACCCTTCGGCACACAATTGGGCAAACGCCCATTTCAGCTCGGCTACAACGATCTTGCGCATACCTAGCATCGCCTTGGTGGCCACCGTCGCTCAGGCCTGACACGGATCGCTGATCAGCTCATAGAGCCGATCCGGAACGATCTGACAATACAGGACGAAGCGGCCCTTACCAGCAGCCGCACTGCGCTTCCTCGCAGCCGTCGGTTAACCGCTCCCAGTAGTAGTAAATTTACCTCGTCTTGGTCCTCGCAGTTGATCGTGAGCGAGACTACCTCGATTAACGGGAATTTAGGACCACCGTTGGTCTTGATGAAACTAACGCCGGTCAATACGAAAGTTCCACTCACCACCCGACCAGATTCACCCAAACCCGCTTCGGTGTACTGGTTGCATCCTTCGATCTACAAGTTCAAGAAAATCGAAATGTAAAACTATACAGCCTCTTCCAAGTTGTAGTCGAGCCATAGTGAGGGCATGATCGCTGACCGGGCTGGGCACACGCGAGTCTCCATAGTGTATTGGGGTCGTCGACCTTTGGACATTGATGGACTACGGCGACAACGAAAAATCACCGCCATCGGTTCCACCAATTTCGGAGAGGCCGCTTCAGCTGTGTGCTCCAAACCACCTCAGTGCTGACCACAGCGGCCGACCAGGTGTAGACAGTATGACAATATTCAGAGTATTATTTTAGTAGATGAACTCATGATAACACCCGTAAAACTTTAGGCTAACTCTGCGACTCTCATTTCATCGAACCTGCTGACCTGTAGCACTCATGGCTGCCCAAGAGCAATTTCTGCCGGCCACGACTGCCGCGCCGGACGTCCGCGACCTCGAAAAGCGGATTGCCGATCTCGACAGCGAAGGTATCTGGTCGGAATCGGTGTTCCCGTCATTGGGCACGTGGTCCGGCTCGTTTCTAGATTCTGGAGCTGTTGCGCTAAGCGATGCGGGCATCCAACGACTGGTCCAAAAAAACAATTATCAACTAATCATCGCGGCTAATTCCCATAACACAAGTGTTAAATACTGATACCGACGATACAGTAAACGAATTTAAACTTTGCGGCGCAACGGTTTTCAAGGCAGCCTTTCTCCCCGTCACTCCGCACATCACGCAGCGCCACTACCACCGCGAGTAGTAGGAGCCGTTCTGGGCCACCGCTGAAGACATCGGCATGATGATCGCTTTCCGCATCGGCACCAAGCCAACCGATGTTTCCTCCAGCAACTCGATCGTGGTGACCTACCGCGGCCTGGGCGGTGCAGTGCTCAACTACACCGAGACGTCGTTCGGCGGCCATCGCACGGTGGTCAAGCGCGCAACCTCGGGAGCATTGGATCGGCACCCGAAGCGCGGAGGTTTGGTGTCCGAGAGCGGCGCGACGTGCGTGCCACTCACCGCCGACCGAGTGAAAGGGGATAGCGCCAACATACAATGGTGTTGCGGCCCAAGCTCAATCACTGTCCGCACGAGATCATCTACTCACCGATTTACTCTTCGTTCCAGCACGACTTGTCGGTGATCGCGGCGATGACCGCAATGGGCTTCAACAACGTGCTCTAATGCAGTGACTACTCGTACATGGAGGGGACCTGTGGCCACAACTCAGGAAATGCTGCACCAGGTTATTCGATGGTGTGGACAGGACGGCTAGGGACCGAGTTTTATACGACCGCTTCTCCGAGCTATGGCCCGATACGCCGCAGCCGCCCGCCTATGACGAGTACATAGCAGGTTAGCGCGACGGGCTCTTTGCACCTGCACCATGACCACCGCTGCTGGCTGCACCGCCGTTGCCAAGAAACCTGGCGCATACGCCGTTCCCTCCGATTAGGCCGGCGAAGTTGCATCGGTATAGCCGTTGCCTCATCTTGCCAACCAAAATAACGCCCGGCCAACCATTAGTTACCAGCAAACACCCCGACGGGACCGCTGCCAATCAGTTGGGCGCCCTAAAAGCGCCTGGTTGGGCACATTGATCGCAATCTACACATCTTACTCGAGGATTTGCAACGGCGACGCGTTGGCAACCTCGGCGGACGCATACGCGCTCGCAGCACCGGTTAAAGCCTGCACGAACTGCCGGGTAGAACGCCCCCCCCCCCCGCTTGCGTGCCGAGCTCCTGGGAAACCGGGCATATACACCGAACAGCACCACGATGGCCACCGACACTGGTCAGCCCCTGGGTGCGAGCATCGCTGGTCGTTGGACCCGGCAGCTATGGTTGTGGCCTCGGCGATGGTCAACCCAACATTGGCCGAATCGGAGGCCATCGCACTAACAAATTCCAGTACTACGGATACGAATGACACCGGCATTCCTTGGTATTGCCCCTGCCTAGGCGACAGATTAACACCACCGCCAATTCGAGGTCGAACGTTTTGATAAGAATCATTGTCGCAAAATTTAACGGCATTGCGGCCCACCTCCCGAAGCCGCGAACACACTCCCCGATTCGATGCCGGGACACAGGCCCCAAACACACCCGTAACAGGCGGTTACTCAGCTAGATAACGTCGGAAAGCCGTGAGCACCATCGCAGCCCCAGCCAGTTGGCTGCACTGGCACCGGTGGGATCCACCCTGGTTGCCAACGAATGGAACCGCGGCTCCGAGTCAGCACCAACAGGCCTAATGTTGCACGTTGGGGAGCAAAACCGGTTCTCCTGGAAGACCACCAACTAAATCCTGTCGGACCAAGGGCACCACGTCGTCGCGATCGACACGCGCTGACATTGAATGACAGCAACCGTACACCGGAAGCCGACTACGCCCCCCGAAAGTTTGACATACTACAGTCCTTCGCGCGCTCGATACTATACAGATCCTACCCAATGGGTAATACCCGGGGCCAGCGTGGGCGGACTCACCAGCATTCCGGTCGCCGAAAGTATAGGTGATCAACAGGTTGGTGTTGGTCGAAATAATGCCGCGTTACGCGAGGAATACCAGAGCCCACATCTGGGATTTCATGTCCAGCCACATCTACGGTTTTACCTTCCTTGACGAGGCAAACGCCGCCTACTGACCGCACCGCAGGAAACCACGCAATCCCGAAGGATTGCAAAATCTGCTCCTGCGCGACAGACACTATGTGCTTGTACCGGGCTTCGGTGACGATGACCAAACCCCCGGAGACAACCCGAAGTTGCGCACCGAAAAAATCGAGCAGGCAGCCGTCGACCTGCAGATCCCAGTCCTGTTGATTCGCGGCAAAACTCTCCTACGTGATCACCTCCGAGGTCGTTCAAGATTTTCTCGCTAAAGTGTACCGTGGGCGGAGTTTGTCGAATTATCCAACGCTAGGCATACTGCGACCGGTAATGATAATTACGCTTTCACCGACGTCGTCGAAAATCGCCCGTTTAACCAGGAATTAGGACGGCTTCTCGTCGTACCCGCTGAACTATTTGCGCATCACCGATAACACCTTGGCATCGAACTCAACGAACTGGGGCAAGACGCAGCTAGTATACACAGCGGTCTTCAGCACTGGCTACGGTACTCCTTCGTCGATCGCCGTAATAACCATCCACGACCTTCCCACTGTCAAACACTCGCCCGACGAACTCGCCCAGAGCGGACAATTCGTGCAGCGTTGACGCGGTCAAATCTAGGAGCCACGAACTGATCACACTGCTCCCGCATCCATACCCCAGCGACCGCTGGGATATCGATGTCGTACTGATAGAACTCAAGATTTTCCAGCGTCGCCAGTTTCGATACCTCTCTGCACGCGAATACCGATATTGGCGTTATACATAATGTTTCAGCCCCTCGGCCAGCGAGGCCATCATCCCGTACTAAATCCCGTTGTGCACCATCTTGACGAAATTGCCCGCTCCACACGGGCCACATACAAGTAGCCCTTCTCCGCTTGTGCGAGTCGCCGTGTCGTCCCTGCGGACGCGGTGCTGCTTCGACACCCGGCGCTGAGGTAACAAACAGTGGCTCCGCGTGCGCGAAAGCGTAGTCGTCACCCCTAAATTATAGGGCAGTAGCCACACTCCCGGACCCACACCCCACCGCTGGGGCCGCAGAAAAAGATTAATCCCATTCATGAACAAGATCTTTTACGTGTTCGATGTCACCGCGGTAGTAGGAATTGCCGCCGTCAATCACAATGTCATCAGCATCGAGTGTGTCAGCCAACTCCGTGATCACCGACGTGGTGAGATCCCCCTCGGGCATCATCACCCAGACTGCTCATGGTACTCAATGAGTTTGTCGCGTAGCTCGGCTAGCGACAGACACCCCGGCCGTTCCTTGCTCTCACCGGGCCAGTGCCGTGACCACATCAGTGTTGTGATCGTAAACTACACACTCATGTCCGTCCTTGACCAAGCAGCGCACGACCTTGGTGCCCATCCGGCTAAGGCCGCTCATCCCCCAACTGCATCTTCTTCGGTTTCCGTAACTATACTGCGGGCGTTCCCGCAGAGAACCAAAGTTCTTGTCAACTGCGGTGGCCGTGCAGCAGCAACTGCGCAGCCTCGGTCCCCAGTAACCGCAATGGTTCAGGTGGTTTTGCCCGGGTTGTCTGACAGCAGTGCCACGTCTCTTCGATGTCATCTTCCAGGGCGAAAAGCTGCCAATCACGGGTCAAACCAGCATAGAAAAGCCGTTCATAGAGCCGCACCGGTTCACTGAGGTCCACAGCAAATGAGGAGTCTAGGATGAACGTCATGCCACAAGTCGCCAAGTTGGGTAGATAGCTGCATGCACATACCCGGATCGGGATCGATGCTCACCACGATCTGGTTGGGTCCAGCTGATCAGTGGCTGGGCAGGAAAGCCAACCCAGGAACATGGCACAGAAAAAAACCGCACTTCGGTGATCTTCTGCAGCAAGGCCTTTCCCGTGCACAAAAAGATCAGCACTCCGACCCACCGCCAGGTGTCGATCTCAGTCAGCAGTGCGACGTAAGTCATCTTGGTTTGCGAATCTTTCTCCACCCCAGCGAAGTCGGTATAGTTACGGTACTGACCACTTACGCAACGCTGCGGGCCCAGTACCGACATCGCTCTAAACACCTAGACCTTCTTGTCGTTCAAGTCATCGGCATTCGACCCCACCGGCGGCTCCCTCACGATCAGCGCCAACACATGCAGCGGTGTTTTGTAGGACATCACGCAAAAGTGCCCACCGCGTCGTAGAACTTGCCACGGGACTGCACACCGAAAGTCCTTAGCCATGGTAGGTGGATCTCGAAAACACTATGGCGGTGCCACAGTTGCACGGAAGCCCAGTTAGCAAATAGCAGGTACTCCACCTCGACAACAGACTGTTTACATAACAATGTAGTCCAACCGCAGGATCTGCTCTCCGTCGAGCACGGCGCACAGCCGAATATTGAGTTCCCGCGCCGAATCCAGGTCGTGACCAAACGGCGTTTCCACCATAACGCGTGCCCACCGTAGAAGCCCTACGTTCGCGAGCTTCTCCACAAACGGCGTAAACAAGACCGAAGGAATTTGCAACGTAGTGCAGGGGGTAATCCGATCCGATCAGTTCGACCAGCGAGTCATCGAGTTAGCTATCGGTAACGTCACTGTGCAGATAGTCCAGCCAGCCCGCTAGTTTATCAAACACCACGCAGTCTAACGTCTCGCCGGAGTCGCTTAATGTCCTTCCGTGCACACTCGACCAACTGCTCGATTGGCACGTCAGCACTGGCAACACCCCAAAATTAGGCAATCCAGCAAGCCGCGAAACTCGAACTGATACAACGCCCGGAAATTATCTTGCGGGCCAGTGCGTCGGTAATTCCAAATATAACTAGCAGATCTGAATAACTACCACCGTCATAGGCCAAGGCCGCACCTATCGAAAGTCACCCAATCGGCTCACATGAAACTCACTACCTGCGGTGACTGAGCTGAACTCAAGACATTTCCTATAGGCCCGACACCTGGTGACCAGGATACATTAATGCGGCCTTGCCGTAGCGGACCAAACATGTGACAAAGTGTCACGGCGACCGATTAATGATAGCAACGTCCGTTACGCACTCGGTAACCAGACAAAGCGGAAGCAGCACAACTGAATTCGTGTGCTAACCGGTAGCCATACCGAACTCTTCCGGTGACTATCGCTTAGTTGCGGTCAAAAACTGCGGCTAACCTCGATTTGAATCGAAATTCCTCCGAGTGGAATGCCAGCCATTGATGCAGTCAGGAACGGATTTCGTCGGCCGTGTAGGCACGTAGTTTCCGTTGATCGAGCAGGACCAGCGCGTTGCTAGCGACAACACCGGCCAGCCCGATACACTTCCAAATCCTACGCCTGGCCAGAGGCTACCTTCGCTTATCGTACTGGTGTGGACTCGAATACACTCACCCTGGATCAAGCCGCTCAAGGAAATTCGGACCGACGACCTCTGGCTATTTCGGAACCGTTCGCGGCCCGACCCACGTGCCATCCAGAAATTTACGAATAGTCCGGTGAACCACGTAGGCATAGCGGTCGCCATTGACGACTTGCCGCGGCTGATCGACATGCCGAACTAGACGACAAACTCGTCGACATATGGATCGGAACCAACCACCGCATAGTTCAGCTTAACGATCTGCTGCAAACCATCTTACAACGAACCCAACGATGCTGGCTGCGTCAGCTGGACGCTATATGCCAGCCGTAAACAAAATAATGTACTACTACGTGTGATCGCACAGAGGAACGACACCGCGTTTCCGACCACCCGTACAGCTGACCTGCCGCTGGCTGCGCGGACGTGTACCGACTCTCAACGACTGTATTCGGGTTACTAGCGTTGCTGGACAGGAAGATTCAGAAGAAGATGCAGCGGCGCTAAGATCAACGGTGCACAATGGTTCTAGAGAAGGCATACTTCACGGAAACCGTGGCGACACCTATCAAGACATGGAATTGCTTGTCACGGACAAGAACTTGAACTGGCTCGACCCGGGCTCGTTTTGGAGCGGTGATGCACTTCCTTTGAACCGAGTTATCGGCTGGGTGACGAATAACGGTTGTCAGCAGTTAATCGACCATCATCGGCTAGTCAACCGACATCTCCCCCATCGCCTCATCATCTGGCTGATGATCTTGGACATCAACTTCAGTACCTGCAGCAGCTCCCGCATAGCTTGCGTGAAATGATCGCTGTTGACATGGGTGCACCCATATCATCGTCACGGAAAACGTCCACCAGAACGTACTCTGCCAAGTTGTCCAGGCTGCGGGACCATTCGAATCGCAGATTGCCCACTTTGGCACGAGTAGCAGCGATGAACGACACGACCAAATCCGCCAGCGGTTGCTCCACTCAGGTCTGGTTTAAAACTTAACGACGATGAAGATCATTGCCAACCCTCGTTATGCTCGCAGCTTCCATTTCTCTCGCTTAAGCGATTATTTTTGCGGGCAGAACTAGGGTACTTGGTTACCGGATAAAATCCGGTACTCGGCAATGTGCATCGAATTTTCTCCACCTTAAGCAAAATTGTCGCAACAACATACCTATCGGTTATCTACGCACGTGAAAACCGAAAATTATACGCCCTACAAATAGGATTTAAGGCACCACCAGAACTTCTGGTATCAATCTGTAAGCCTATGAACAACTCCAAGAATTGTGATCCAAGTCATAGAAATATCCGCTCGGTAGATCACGGCATCAGATCGGGAGGTAAAGCACCATCCCCCATGGTCGGGAATACCGGCAGATACATGTGATGAGGTAATTGGGGCCTAGTAGGTGTTCCCCGCCACCGATATACACGCCACCATGTTTCACAGCCGCATACAGCAGCCCCCCTCCAGACAAGATCAACGCCGTATAGCGACCATTCCAGCCAACCACCAAAGCATTGGGATAAATTCCATAGTGAAAGCCCCGTTACAATAAAGCAGCTTACGCATTCCCGTTATTGAATCTATCTACGAAATACCGAACGGTCAACCGCAAAATTCGATATCCACGAAACCAGACACTAACAGTCGATCTTTCCGCCAGCATTTCCAAACCGAAAATAATAGAGGATTTCAGAGATATTATTGATTAAGCAACTATATTGCAGCTAAAGCAGTCACAAACCCAGACACTAGCAGTAGTGTAAGCTATAGGAATAAAAATTTCCTTCAGATGTCGTAATAAATCACACAATCGAGTTTGCCATAAATATAGCATAATAATCATGCAAAGAAATAAAGGTTGAAACAAATTTCATTCCAGTGTATATAGCAAATGCTGCTAATACATTGTAGCGTGCCTCCAGCACCCCCAGCATGCAGCTAACGTGTCCGAACGACCGCCGGCACGATTGGCTTTGACCAAATTTCGAAGGACCCCAGGTGTGGTGTTGTATTGAGATCCCACAGTAAACAACGCGCCCGATCACTCCTCCTCTTCCGGCAACACGTTGCGTGCAGTCTCCTCGGCCCGATAGACAACCGCCATAGGGTCTTCACCGGTCACTTCGGCAACGTGCTTGACGAGCATCCCGCACAGGCCGTTGTAACCCGCAATTACGCCCTCACTGCCGATCCGCCTGAGATACTCGTTTATCTTGGCACCCGCGGCATCTCGGTCCGCCTTGAAAAACGTCTTCACAATGTCGATCGCCGCGAGAGTGACAAGCCGTTGTGCTTCGGTCCACCGAGGTTCTGTGCTCACATCAAGGAAGTGTTCCATGAAAGCCGACAGTTGGCTTAGTGTACAGGAAAGGCTCAGCAGCTAGCAAGCGTCGGAGACCGCTAGAATACTGGCTAAACTGCATCTTCACATGTTGAACCGAAAGTTCACCTTGATCAGTTGCCGATTTAAGCCATACCGGGCCGGATCCGAAAATCGTCCACTCTGACGACCCAGTCGCACTTGGTTTCTTTCGCCTAAAGTCATGGCGAGTCATGGCGCAAAGTTAGCCGACGGGCCTGCAAGCCAAGGACGGTAGGGGCAAGCGACAGTCACACCCGATGTTGCTTCCACCGCACGAAACCGCCCGGTCGGTTGGTTTAGGAGTGTGTATTATATACCACTTGAACTCCTGGGCTGCAGTATTTTGGATGGTTTCCCCTCTCGTGGGGCGCTGCGCACGAGTTACCTTGTTTGCCGCAATTCATCACCGGCAAGAGCGTCGGTGCGATGCGTGCACTCAGATCGCTGGGGTTATGTTATGCAGTAAATTTTATCTCGGCCAGATCGGATAGGGAAGATCCTGAATGTCTCATTCTTTTCCCCTCCACCTATTGGGATGACATTAGAACCAGAAGCCACCGAGACAGCCGGCGGCGACCTACAGAGGGGATCACCCCGCGCAGCTAGGTGCTAACAATGCCGAGGTTGCCGCCACAACGCCCGGTCTCGTACCTGTGGCCACCGGACGAGGTGTCACTGCTCAACGCTATGCGCGTTATAGCGCGTAGGGCCAGCTCTGCCAGGCAATCGCCGTTCAGGACGAATTAATCCATAAGGAGTGCACCAACGCCTTTGCCCCTGGCGCGGATGCCTAATGACGACACCAAGGCCACCATCATCGGGACAGCAGCCGCAGCGGGCGCAGCTGACTAGTATGACATACCGCAAATTCCGCTCGACGACACCATCCCGCAGCCAACAGTGGACGACAAAATAACATCCCTTATTTCCTAATGGAGGAGAAACCCAGCAACGCGCCTAACGTCTACAGCTATCAGGACATGCGCGATATGTTCGCAGCGAAATTTAAGAAATATACCGAGGACGAAAGTCTACACATAGCTGACTGCCCGGTCACCAAGTCCCTGTAACAGAGCTATATGAAAATTGTGCAGGGTTTATCAGCCGAACAGATGAATGACTTAATGATCAACGGATTCTTACTTGAGTTGAGTAATGGTCGTCGACGGCCCGGAGTCGGATTAGTTTTTATTTTTTGCCAGCCAGGATAATTCACCGCAGATTACATGGACACGACATTTGCGTCGGAGCCAGCACCCAAGAATTTCGGTGGGATAGCTTGATATTCGGCGTAACAGCGACCCGTGGGGGAAAGATAACCAAAGGATTGGCGACTAAGTTCGAAGACGGGTTGTTCTAGTGGTGGGTGGTTTTGAGGCGTTTAGGTGTGGTTGGTTGAGGTAAGTGGGCGGTGTATGTGGTTGCTGTCTTGGAGTTGCGCGATGGCGACCGGGGTCGGCTGGGGTGGTTGACGAGGGTGTTGTGGGTGCTGGTGGGGCAGGTGACACGGGCGTGGATTGTGTGGTTGGTGTCCGATGGAGTGGCTAGATACTGATATCGCGGTTCGGGTACGCCGGGGACGGGACGTGCTTCGGTGATCGATGAGGTCATGGTGCTCGTAGAGACGTTGGTCGGCGATGTTATGCGAATCGGCCGTTCAGCGTCGGAGCGGCCCGTCACCGGAGCAGTTGATGGCTGTGGGGGATTTCGTTTTCCTTGGTCGCGCGGATCTGGCATAAGTGGGGGCATCCAGTCGCATCGCGTGAAGACCTTCAAGTTCGTTACCGACCCCGACGTGGGAGACCAAACGGCGTGATGTGGTCGGGCTCGACCTGGATCCACGTGCGTCACGAAGTGCTGATGATTGGCATGGCAGTGAAGGTGAGAGATCTTCGCCGCCGGGCCTGTCGCAGCAGGAACGGTGAAGCGGGGGCACCTTGGCCTTGGGTGGCGTCGGGAAGGGGAGGAATCGTCCTAGGTCCTGCTTGGGTGTTGTGTGGCCAACACGATTTATCGGGTTGGGGTCATCGTCGGTCGATCGTGGCCGCAGGTTTGATGACCTGTTCAATCTCGTGTGTGACCCGGCGAACATTGTTGGTGGCGTTTGACTGGGTCACGGGCAACTATGGGGCGAATACTGCTGGTGTGGACGCCCGGACCGGAGCCCATGTTGAGGAAATCGTCGAGGTAGCGGGTTGTTGGACAATCTGCGGATCGAGTCGTTCAGGCTGCGTTGAAGCTGGTGTTGGAGCCTGTCGTCGAGGCCGCTTTCGAGCCGATCTCCCCTGGATTCCGCCCCCAAGCGGCGATCTCAGGGACACGATCGCCGAAATTCACCAATACAGCACTACAAGCTATCGGTGGGTGCTGTATGCAGACATTGAGGTGCGCTGTGACTCTATCTCACATTCTGCTCTGTTGGAGCGGATGCTATTGCCAGTCAAGGATAAACGCGTACTTGGTCCTGGTGAAGGCGTTTTCTAAGGCCGGTGTGCTCACCGAGTCTGGTGAGCACCAGAACACTCACACCGGAACGTCTCAGGGCAATATCTTGTCGCCGGTGCTGACCAACATCGCCTTGCCTGGGCTCGATGAGTATCGGATGCAGCCATGGAAACCGTGCGGCTCGATGTCCACTGCTTACCTGCCTAGTCGGCGCCGCGTCACAGGCCTGCTGAGTACAACGCAGTCGTCCCGCGTAGCGGACGACTGCGTTGTACTCAGCACATGGCGACCAGACACGCCAGAGGCCTGCAAAACGAAATAAACTCGATGCTTACGCCTCTAGGTCTGCAGCTGTCGACTGCAAAGACAAAGACCGCGCACTTCGGTAACTGGTATGGACTTTCGCGGCTTCCACACCGGGTGGACACCCAAGAAGGCAACGACCACGTGGGCATGTCTAGGACTTGTATCGCCGACCGGGCACGACGGTCGGTCAAAGCCAAGATCCGTGCCCTGGCAAACAGGAAATCACAGCGCAATCCGGGGGCCGTGCTGGCACAGATCAACCATCGGTGGTTTCGAGCACTGTATCGCCGGAGATGGAAAGACATTCGCCGGCAGTTCACCACCTCCGAAAAACGGTGAAAACCGATTGACGCAGAAGAGACCACCCTATTGAACCCGACCTCGATACCGGTCACCCGGTACCGCTACCAAATCACCACAATACCCAACCCTTGGACCAGTATTCCCACCGCCTAACGGTAGTGACCATGAAAAGCCCGGTGCGCAAAGACGCGCACACCAGGATCGGCGACCAGTCTGGGAAACGGACCGAAAGTAATACACCCACACCGCGCCCCAGGCCTACTCAACCCGCGGCCGCGATTATGCTCTAGCGTCGACAATGAAGCCCCAGACCCAAGCAGCTGGATCACACCCAAACCGATTCTGCCACTACCTTCAAACTCGCCACCAAAACACACCCACACATACAGGCATGCCCCAATCTGCGACAACTACGCCAACCCACAAACCCCCAGCAGCCGATCCTGGCTACAGGATAACCAGCAAGCCACACTGCACTTCACACCGACAAGCTGCTCATAGCTGACACATAACCAAAATCTTCTTCACCACCATCACCCGCCACAACACGTTCACCGATATCAACAACCTCGAAACCGCGATCCCCACCTACAACGAACACACCACACCGTTCACCTGAACCCAGACCGCAGACACCCCCTCAACAAAATCAAACGTTAAAACAATCACCAACACACAACACTAGCGAACACATCAGACCTGACTTTGGGAAAGTACGTTGGAAGATAAAGAACGTATCTTCTATTCCACGTGTATTCAGGGGAATATTTCTTTTCCGGTAGTTCGGAGGGAGAAGAACTCTTCCGGGGTCAACCACCGGTGGCCGGTTTCAAAGAACTTGCAATACCGAATTTTTTCTGTTCATACGACCATCCGAATCTAGCGCGAGGTTGGGTTGCTCTGATGCAAACGATTCCATCGACCACCGAAGATGGTTCGAAATCCAGCCAATCAGCGACCTAAAAGGACACTTTTCCGTTGCGCGTATCCTGGATATAGCCAACCTGTGGCCGACTTAGGGTCAATTCTACCGCTGCACCCCAAAAGCATCCGATATCGAGCAACTTTCTACCAGTAGGAACACACGCCAGAGAAAATGGTACCGTTTACGCAATTGCGCGGTTTCTAGGCTATCGTAAGTAACATTTAACAAAGCGTATAATTAGCTCAACCCCTCATAAAATCATAGCCTAAAAATTCTGTTTCTACAAATCTTTTCATTATATCAAGCCCCAACAGATCATTTTTTGTTCACAGTGAACACGGGCGCGAACCCTAAACCTGAGTTAGAAAATGGTCAGTGGTTTTTCGTATTTGCGGCGGGCGTACTGGTGATTCTACCGACCACAGGATCTGCACCACGATCGCCCGCAAAGCCGTCTTCACGGTACGAGGTAGGCCACCACGACGCCGGAGCAACCACAGAAAAGTGGCCTAAGTAAGGTCCGTTGCGGGAACGTCGAATTTGCCTGGCAATTTGCTTGCGAATTGCAGCCGGAAACTCAGCGACTGGATCCCTAGCGGCCTAGACTAGCGCTGCCGTGTGCGCTCCTGCACAGAGGCAGAAGAAAAACCCTAAACCTAACTGTGTACCGACTAGCGTAACCCTCGTCATCCTATAGGCGATGCTGGAGGCGCACGCCCCCCGGGCACGTACAGGCCAGCCGTTATAATGCCGTCTGCGTGCAGCACCTGGCCGTTCACCGCCATAGCCAGCCCGCCAGTGGTTAAACCGGTGTATAGCGCCTTATTCAGCGACCGGTCGAATGCACCCCGCTTCCCGCCGTCTTACGGCGCAAGGAATTCCAGCTACTTATGGAAATCGGGATTCTCGCCGAGCGCGACGTAGGTGTTGTAGCGATCGAGTGCCGCGGCTAGGCTGCCCGGCAGGATGTCGAATGCAGCAACCATTTTCGATGATGCTCTCCCAGCCGTCAATCAGCGGAACCAACGACATCGTGAGATGCCTCCAGATACGCCTTGTCGACGATCAAAACGCGGCGCTACCTGGCTGATCCATGATGAATACGACAGTCCTGAAATGGTATAAGGAGTCTTCGATGAGGAACCACTGTCCTAGTTTGTTGACGATGATCCCGGTGAACAGAATCGACAGCGGGTAGGACGAAGCCGTCATAAAACATCCCTCTATGTGCAGGGTGAACCCGCCGGCTGATACGCCCATATGGATGCCCAGTCCGTCTTCGTAGATGTTTCCGAACACAAAAAGCTTCTCGGCCAATTTTGAAGTGTATTTGGCCACCATATCCGGCTTCATCACTAAATCCCCCAGCGACGATGGGGACGGCCTTCACCTTGACCGCACCGGACTCCACGAACCGCTTCCACATAACGTCGTTCACGCGGCCCCTTTGGCCCACACCGTCCACAATAAACACGGATGACACCGGTTTTCCGTAACACATCTGTACACCCAGGCTTGCAGTCTGTTGAAGTAGCAGGTCGATCACCATTGCTGGCACCTTGTGCTTCCGCGGCACCGCCATCTCGCAGAACGGTAAGACCTTTGTAGTCTTTAGTGTACATCAATCCCTCGGCGTTGGGTTGGATCACCGCCTTCGCCGGGCAGTAACTGCGTTCGAACTGAAAACCCAGTTCTTCAAGCGAATTGAAGTGCTCCACACTGCCATCGCAATAAGCGCACATCTTAACGTGGTAACGTGGTCGAGTTGTCGTGACACCGCAACCGAGTACTTGTAACTCTCCTCGGGCGAGGCAGGATGACCCAGTCACCTGCTGGACCGCGGTTCCTCCGCCCAGGCAGAAGTGCCCACCAGCAAATGCAGTAATGGTACCAGCCCGCCACGGCAGAGCGCTCGAGCACCAGCAGCAGCGACGCTGACAGCCGCACATCCGCTACCAATACCGAACCCGATTACCACTACATCGACCTCATCTGAACAGGACGCCACGGTGTCTGCGTTGACCGTGGCTGTAAATTCGGAGTCCACCAATGCTCCTGGTTGATATAGTCGTAAAAAATAGAAATTTCGGGTGGAATATAAGCAATTTCAATGAAAGGAACTCCCGCTTAGGGCTTTAACATAGACAAACTGGATTGCGCCAGGCATCATGCCCTGCTGCACCACTTCCGCACTACATCGAAGAAGTCGAGGCTATCAACTTCGATGCAGATGTGATGCAAAACGAATCCGCTATCACGCAAAATTCATTATAGATGCTCTCGCCCCGGACTCGACCACAAAATCTATGGGTTTGCTGCGGTAACTACAGGTATCCGAAGCAAAATGCCCATCAATAATCCGCATATCCACTTGCGAACGCCTAACAGGCTGGTCAGAGCCGTTTCTGTGGCATTCCAAGTCCGAAGGGTAACCCACGCGATCGGTGTCGACGACTGAACCGGGAAGATGCACCGTTTCGCGGGATAGCCCAGCCTGCTGGCCGGCAGAAAGGGGTGGCAGACTTGAGGATAACTTCACCACTATAAGTATCAGTGGGTCGGGGAAAGTCGAATGAAAGCATTCAAATTTCGGTCCATTAGTCGCGAGTAACGCTACCGTCAATATTGCGTCAACACACCCACCAACAGCCGCACCTAGATGTCACACCCTGCCTCCATTTCGGCCAGGATGTTGGTGTCGTACTGCCCGAAGACCTCCAGGTTGGTCGCACCTACCACACCTGACCACAACAAAAAGTACTCTAACGACGACGTGATCATCGCCGGGAAAACCGAACTCTTGGCGAATCCATTCGAAGTCCGGTGACATCGTTTGCTGGACAAGGTCATTAGTCAACCTGATATTCCCGGTGGCAATACCGGCTGCTACTGCGTCGAAAAAACTCCCATCACCCGGGTGTCGACTCCGACGGTCTGCTCCGCCAGAGCGTGATATCCTGATGCCGGGCTGCCGTACAGCAAGGCCCAACGAGCGGGGTGCGTGACGGCCCATTGCCGCGCCGCCCACGCGATGGCGGTCATATCTTAAGTCCAATTAACAGTTACCGCGTCGCGAGCCTGCTCCACGGTGTCGGCCAGTTCGAAATAGGCGTCGACAAGCAGCAAGGTCAACTACTCATCACGGCTTGACACGTAGCAGTACACCGCCGAGGAAACCATGCCCAGGGCGCGAGCTACTGCACGTAGCGAGAATCCAGCTACGCCGTAATCGACCAGCTGGTGACGATTCAGTTCCACAATTTGCACTTCGACGTTCTCCCGCGAGTCCTGCCGTTTGCCCATGCAGCCAGTCTGACACAACCGAGATCACCACTCTGAATGCATTTCCGTCAATGCTGTGGCAGCGTAACCAATATCGAAAACACTCCTCTCACATTATAATAACCCGATCGATAAGTATGCACAATGTCCACGCGACATACAGAGCAGAACCGCACCACGCGGGCCGCTAACACGGTAATCCGTTTAGCTGGACGAACTGGGAATCAGCATCACCGGGACCCGAGCACTGTGGGCCGTGTGGCCGCCATACAGGTAAACAACCTACCGTGGTGATCAACCTGCCGAGCGCTGACGGCGTCGGCTATGTCGCCTCTCCGGGCGGTAACGCCTAGTGGGTGGGCAATGTCGGGGCAGCCGGCATCATCAAGATCGCTTCGTACTGACACCGGGATCAGTGAGGTACCCAATGCCACCAAACTTGGATTGTTGAAGCGCTATCCGGCTAGGTAGTATTGACAGGTCAAAGGGTATTTCACAAGATTCAAACCGGAATCAACTGACTAGCAGCTGAATGCTGCCGGACCCTTGATTCCGATGTGTGCACACCCACCCTTCCCGCCGGTAAACACCAACGGGGATTGGAGATCATTCCAAGATCCTGACGGACCTATTCTGGAGGTGGACCGTCACGACACCGCCGCGGGCAAATCCCCAGACACTGCTAAAAATCCCGACGATTCGCCCGTGGCCTCAGTGGGGGCCAGGTATACCCTTCGAATCGGCTTTCTGGCTCTGGATGCTGTGGGACAGGGTGAACCCACCCGTTGTTGGCGCTCGCCACAGTTCCACCAGTCTAACAAGTGATAGCACCAAAGGGCATATCGCTTGTCCAGGCTGAACCACCACGGTTGGGTTTTATTCCAGTCGACGCCTGCCGGACAAAATATTGCTTACTGTCACGTGATCGACAAGCACAATCGCCTCTTAGTCAACGATTAACTAATCAGTGGCCACTGTCGTGCTACTGGGCTTGTTGTCCCGGAATGTCGCAAGATGGCCGATGACATCGTGTCCCGGTCGGCGACCGCTCCCCACAACGGCAGTGCCCGGAAGTGAATGCGATTTTTTAGATTCGGATCGACATAACCCAAGGTGCAAATGCGTTTGTCCTGTCGGATTCCCATGCCCGAGAAATCAACGTGGGGTCTGCGTTGGCCAATGCCGGTGACGGATTGGGCAAGAATGCCATGACGGCACCCGGCGCAACGCATGCGCGCATAATCAGGCGGCACACCATGGATTCCAGATCCGTCGGGGCCGACGCGACTGCCGACCGCAAGTTGCAAGTTACATCGCAATCTTTCCTTAAAAAGCGCGTTTCACATCGGCCACCCTGTTTAGTCACCACCTCTGACTGGAAGTAACGCTAACGGAGACATAGCCAGCGGGGCGGAGTTCGGCCTGCGCAGCACTGCACGGCGCCCATCCTGGCGGCCCTAAGACGCAGCCCAACCGATCTCGCAAGCGCATCGCCGATCGCCAGTCACTGGCAATCGCCACGTACTCGCAGGGCTGCAAGGTCCACACGTTGAATGTGTCGACTTGTTTGACTAGGCCGTATTGCGGGTGGAACCGTCTCGGTTGAAAACTACCGAACAGCCGGTCCCAGATGATAAAAATGCTACCGCAGTTCTTGTCGAGGTAAATCCTGTCCATCCCATGGTGTACCCGATGGTGCGACGGTGCGTTGAAGATGAATTGAAAGACCCGCGGTAGTCTGTCGATCCACTCGGCATGTACCCACAACTGGTTGATCAAGTTCAAGTTACCAGCTGAATTCCCCCCAAGGGGAAGCTCCAACAGCGGCAACGGAATCCACACCAAGACCTCGCCGCTGTTGTTCCACTTCTGACGCAATGCGGTGGCGAAGTTGAAGTATTCGCTCGAGTAGTGGGCTTGATGCGTCGCCCAGATCAGCAGAACCCGACAGGCGATGCGCTAGTATGCGTAGTATAGCAGGTCGATGCCGAGGATCGGCGATAACTCAAGTGTGCCATTGGGATACCGGAAGACACCAAGGCGCCAGGTACGCATGCATCGCCGCATAACCGAGCAAGGCCAGGGCTTTCCAGCCAGCGGTAGTGGCGATCGAGACCAACCCCATCGAGATACTTGCCACCGAATCGAGGTGTTATACGCACCGGCAGGTGATCACGGCGTGTAGAACTTTTCAGGAACGGCAGCTTCGACCCATTCCAGCTTATGGGCCGCTGTCCACTCAAGAAGTAAAAGCAATAAAAAACGAAATGGCAAACAGCACCGGATCCCGCATCTGCTGAGGCAAACCGGACCAGAAATCAGCCAACACCCCCACATCAAACAGACTACGACCTCACCCCACAACAAGTAAGGCCCTAGTGATTAGGATATCGGCTTGGCCGGCACATGCACCTTTGTCGGTTGCATTGTACGTCTGATCAATGGAGGCCGACAAACCACAGGGCTGCATTACTGGATGTCGCGGTGGGATTGATGCTGGAAGCGGCAGGCAATAGCAGAAAGGTTGGGGGATGTCGAGCCAGCTACCGATGTGGTTGGTATCGGCTCCAGGTTCGCGAGGCTGTAGACGGCGCTCGATGCCGCCCGGCGACTCGACGAGCGCTGAGTTTCAGCGGGCACAGTCGACATCACAGTGTTGATTACCAAGCCTTTTCATGATACTTAGGTTCGCAACTACAAGGCCGATTTGAGCGGCTGCCGCATTACGCTAGCTGATGTACATCAGCCCGGCCGGAGTTTGGCATGTCACCGCAGAAGTCATCAAGATCGACACCAATGCCAACACAGTCATCACGTCAAGCGTAAGACCTATAGCCACAGCCGACTCGTGCTGGCCGCGGACAACCAGTTGCTCAAACCCACCATTCAGTGGTCTGCGCGAGTGCAGTTTTGACGTCGACAACTACGACGACGCCCTCGAATTGGAGTACCACTTGCACACCCTAACCCAGAACGCTACCAAGATGCTGCAGCTAGCCCCAGCCCCAGCCACGGTTATCGTGATCGGTGCTGGGCTAACCGGGATGGAAGCAGCCTGCGAACTGACAAGCAGGATTCGGACGCTGTTTGCCCTGGAAGGTATTGCAACGCGAGTGGTGCTGATTTATCACAATCGCTTGGTTGGCTCCGATGGGCGCGTTGGCACAGCTGGTGATCGAGCAAACCTTGACGAGTAACGGCACTGCGACCAGGACGGGAGTCGGCTGACGAGGCGTAACTCGCAGAGTGAGACCGGGTGGTGGTCACCGATGGCAAGCAGGCCAAGTCTAACAAGCGCACCATCTCAATACCCGTAGGACCTATCCACCACCGACCGGCCATCACTCCGCCTTGCTAGCAACGACCGCACCGAACCTGCAAGACCACCCCCTAGCTGACGCCCGACTTGTCCAGGCCTCGGTCTACCTGCGCTTGATTGCCGACGTACCGGTGAACGGCGTATATAGCTGGAGTGCAGCGAAAATTCCGCAACCAATCGCTCCAATTTTGCCGGCGTACCACCCCGTCCACAAGCAAGTGCACCGTCAAACTGATGTTGTCACCGTTGGCCTTCCCGGTTTGGATACCACGCAGGGTGATGTCGTTACTGCTAGTGGGTTGCACGGTGTGGGCGAACGTATAATTTTCCAGATTTACAACTACAGATCATCTGTACTTGATATGGCCCGCAGACCTTCATCCTCTTCGATGACGTTGTCGCGGTCGATCAGCCGGCCAAGTAGGCGACCCAGTAAAGAGATGGTAACAGTGACGATCACAATGAATAGCAGTTCCCCGGAAGCGACCAGCACACCTACTCCGCCACAAAAACCGACTTCAGCCAACACATTAAAACGCGCCTCTGGTGGAGCTGCTATCCTCAGTGGCGGCTGCATAGCGCACCAACAAGGTTGGTCACCGGCGGCCACCAATACGTTAGTGCTCAGGGTCCCCGGCCATGCGCACCCGCAATTGCCACTCAAAGCCGATAAAGGCGCCGCAACCCACCTCGACAGTCAGTCCGGAGCGCGAAATCAACGATGCCCAACGTGTCGCATGACACCGCACCCTTTCCAAATCACGGGGATGAGCACCCACCACCACCCTCGCAACGATCTTGCCGTCGGCAACCAACCAAACACAGGTGAACGGCAGGTCTACTTGCCAAATTGGTTAAATTACGGCCGAACCGTTGCTAGCGGCTAAACTGCTAGGTCAAAAACAAAGATTGACCCAGCGATGAGTTACCCATCCTCCAGCGTTGCGGAATCACGCTATGCCGTAGAGAATTGTTGGGAGCAGTAGTATTTCGTCGCAAGGGCGACTAACTTTGCTGCGTAATCCATGGTGATTTAGGGATTGTGGGTCTCGAAGTCTTGGATTATTTTCAGGATCGATTCGCCACAATCTGAGTCGGCATAGGTGGGAACGGCTAGACCGATCATGGCCGGTAGCGCCGAGCAGCACAAGTAGCAGTCTCATGACTCGTCTTTCTCCCAGTCTTAGCCAATTATCCCATCCTTCACATCGGGACAAAAGATCATGTGAACCCAAAATCGGGCAATTAAATAGATCTGAATTCGCAACAACACCATCTTCTCAGGTCTGCTAACCGAAACTGCAGGACGTATCAATTCGCTTGATCCCACTGGCCTGCATTGTTGTTGGCGCGGTCAATACACAACGACGTCACCATCTAGGATGGCGATCCGCACCGGAGATCGTTTCGGCCCGTACTGATTCTCGAAACCGCAACCACGTTAGGGCTCGGCCGCTGGGAACAGCATCATGGACGGCATCAAGATGCTATTGAGAGCAACTCGAACACTGAAATTTTTTTCCTATTAGCTAGATTAGTCTCGGATCGAACAACTTTGGTTTGGGTGGTGGTGTTGTGGTGGGGTGTGGGTGGTTGATCTGCGCTAGAAGGTTGCCGTATGTGCCGCCGACGGCCGGATCATCGATGCACTGTTCACTAACACGATACTGCTGCACCCGGCGGCATGCCTGCTTGCTGGCTGAGGGCCGGTCAACAAGCCGCCGACACCGATACCAGCGGCAGAAATGGTGCAAGGGATAACATCAGGTGCGAATAGTTATACCGTGCACGGGGACGTGCCTGTTCAGGTGCGGCCACATTGACCACGCCGACACCTCAAGGCCATGACATGCACACTAAAACGCCCCTACCCCGCGGCGCTAACAACTATCCTCACACTCACGCCTGCATCGATATCGCCTTCAGCACAGCCCAGGTGCCCAGCCCCTGGCATCATCAACATGTAGACCAAGCAGCATCCACCACCGACATGCTTACGTGCGCCGCGCTAATCGTGTCCACTGCGGCAAAGCACACGAAGCCTCATCGAAAGCAGGCAGTCAGCCACCCACCAACAAAAACCCCGCAACACAGCAAAACACGTCAACAGGATTCCGGGCTGCCCCCCACGACTACCGAACATATCGGCCAGTCATAAAACGCAAAAACAGCCATTTCACCCACCACCTATGAAACCAACCGAACAACTCACCGCCACAGACACAAGACAGCAACCTGCAGTTCAAGGGAAGCAGCGGTGGCCAAACCAGCTGAAACCGTGTCCAGCACCATTAAGTGTATATACGGTACACTCGCTTAGCGCGTTTCACACCGAGGATTCTGTTGACCATGTCGAAGGTGCTAAATCCTATGCACTCTATCTTTCGGATTCCGCAGAGACCACCCCCAAGAAGGAAGGAGTATTCATCTAGTCGGCATGGGCGCAGGAAGCCGAATGAAATTCGGCATCAGCAGCGCGTTCCTAAACACCCGGGAAATCATCGAGATCGCCAAGGCAGCCGACGACCTCGATTATGACGACGGCATCGGGATCCCTTACCACGTAGTCAACTTGGAAACCCTAAACACCCCACCGCGTATCTCTACACCTAAGTCGCCACCCGGCAGCGGTTTGTCAGCACCGGTTACATTCCCGCTGTGCGCAGTCCTTATTCAGCCACCGAAGCCATTGGTACCTGGTGTCCGGGCGAGTGGAGTTCGGAATCGGAGTCGGTTGATAATAAAGAGGGATTCGCCTTTATGAGGGGAGCTGTTCGCTGCCCGCGGCAAACGTAACGATGAATTCCTTGACTTGATGCAGACGCTGTGGCAACCGCGTTGGACGCAAGTCGATAGTGAGTCCTACCGGACACTGCGTTTGGAGATACAGTCAACCTCACCGGCCGATACCGATTCTGTATCGCGGGTTCGGCGAGACCGCATTGCGCAGTGTTGCGCGCCACAACGGCTATCTGGGTGACCGCATAAGGACCGATAGCGCTATCGCGGCAGCCGATCGGCTGCAGGAATTACGAATTGGAAAAGGTGTTTCTCTAGATGATTTCACCGTCCTGACGGGACTTACTGACGCAGGCAGCATTACCTCTTATTGGTGCGCCGAGGACGCCGACATCACCGGTATTCTTACCATGCTGCGGATGTTCTATGTCGAGTCAGCCACCACATTGGTCAACAAGAGCAAGGACCTGACATTGGACAGCTAGCTACTTACTGTCATCAGCTTCGGTGTTCTATGGAGCCATACTTCACGCATGACGTTTACGGTGGTTTTAGCAACGGCGAGGCCCGAAACTAACGGCGTGTTCGACTCTCTCCGGGAGCTTGGCTAGAGGTTGTCGAGATGGCCGAGGGACGGCAGGTCAAGATGTCGTGGGTAGATTAATCGGACATTAGCCCCGAACCTAAATCGCGGGAACCCGCTTGGTTGATCACCAAGCGGGTTCCCGCGTTCCCCTTAGACATCGTAGTACAGCGCAAACTCGTACGGATGCGGTCGAATGTTGACCGGTTCGATTTCGTTCTCGCGTTTGAAGTTGATCCACGTCTCGATCAAGTCGGGTGTGAACACGCTTCCCTCAGTGAGGTAGTCGTGGTCTTCCTCGAGACGGTCGATCACCGCAGCCAGCTGGGTGGGCGCTTGCGGAATGTCTGCGGCCTCCTCCGGAGGCAGTTCGTAGAGGTCTTTGTCAACCGGGGCTTGAGGCTCGATCTTGTTCTTGATGCCGTCCAGGCCCGCCATCAACATGGCGGAAAACGCCAGGTAGGGGTTGCCCGATGCATCGGGGCAGCGGAACTCCAGTCGCTTGGCCTTCGGGTTTTTGCCGGTGATAGGGATACGCACACATGCGGACCGGTTGCGCTGGCTGTAAACTAGTTTAATCGGGGCCTCATAGCCGGGAACCAAACGCTTGTAGGAGTTTACGGTCGGGTTGGTGAACGCCAGCAACGACGGTGCATGGTGCAGCAGGCCTCCGATGTAATGCCGTGCGGTGTCTGACAAACCGGCATAGCCGATCTCGTCGTACATCAGCGGGGTGCCGCCTTTCCACAACGATTGGTGAGTATGCATACCGGAGCCGTTGTCACCGAACAGCGGCTTGGGCATGAAGGTGACTGTCTTGCCGTTCTGCCACGCGGTGTTTTTGACAATGTATTTGTACAGTTGCATGTCATCGGCCGCATGCAGCAGCGTGTTGAACTGGTAGTTGATCTCACCCTGCCCACCGGTGCCCACCTCGTGGTGGCCCTTCTCCAAAACGAAGCCAGCGTTAGTCAGGTTGGTAAGCATCTTGTCGCGCAAGTCGACGTACTGGTCGTTGGGAGCCACTGGAAAGTACCCACCCTTGTGGCGAACCTTGTAGCCACGGTTGGGGCTGCCATCGGACTCGGTCGCCGCGCCGGTGTTCCACCACCCCGAAATGGCATCGACTTGGTAAAACGAACCGTTCGAGCGTGAGTCGAAACTCACCGAGTCGAAGATGTAAAATTCGGCCTCGGCACCGAAGTACACGGTGTCAGCGATACCAGTGCTGATCAAGTAGTTTTCAGCCTTGCGAGCGATGTTGCGCGGGTCGCGGGAGTATGGCTCGAGGGTGAACGGGTCATGGACGAAGAAGTTGACATTCAGCGTCTTGGCCGCACGGAACGGATCGATGCGTGCGGTGTCCGGGTCGGGAAACAGCAGCATGTCGGACTCGTGGATCGACTGGAACCCGCGAATCGACGAGCCGTCAAAGGCCAGCCCGTCCTCGAACACGCTCTTATCGAAGGCCGAAGCCGGAATAGTGAAATGCTGCATTATGCCGGGCAGGTCACAGAACTGAACGTCGACAAATTCGATGTTCTCGTCCTTGGCGAGTTTTAATACGTCGTCGGACGTCTTTTCCGTCACAAAATGCTCCTTAGTATTTTCCTGATCCGCGGCCTGAGGCTATGGAGCTGGTATTTATCGGTAAGCCACCCCCGCATTGTGCCGAGGTTACTTGACTATGCGCCCACAAACAGAGGCCGGTTGCACGCGGGTTTTATTGCGGGGCCATGAACTGTAAGATCGTATCTGGTTTGCCGCGGAGGCGCAGTGGTTCGTCGGGGCCCCGCCCGGAGAAGACGTCTGCGGCCACCAGGCTAATCGAGACCGGTCATTGGATCGGTCGATTAACTCGGCCTCACGCCCCGAATACCCCGACACGGCTTTCAGCTTTGCTGGAGCACAGGCCGGGATCACTGACGCCGAAGGGACACCGGTTGGCGGCGCTGCTGATGCCGAATTTCATTCGGCTTCCTGCGCCCATGCCGACTAGATGAATACTCCTTCCTTCTTGGGGGTGGTCTCTGCGGAATCCGAAAGATAGAGTGCATAGGATTTAGCACCTTCGACATGGTCAACAGAATCCTCGGTGTGAAACGCGCTAAGCGAGTGTACCGTATATACACTTAATGGTGCTGGACACGGTTTCAGCTGGTTTGGCCACCGCTGCTTCCCTTGAACTGCAGGTTGCTGTCTTGTGTCTGTGGCGGTGAGTTGTTCGGTTGGTTTCATAGGTGGTGGGTGAAATGGCTGTTTTTGCGTTTTATGACTGGCCGATATGTTCGGTAGTCGTGGGGGGCAGCCCGGAATCCTGTTGACGTGTTTTGCTGTGTTGCGGGGTTTTTGTTGGTGGGTGGCTGACTGCCTGCTTTCGATGAGGCTTCGTGTGCTTTGCCGCAGTGGACACGATTAGCGCGGCGCACGTAAGCATGTCGGTGGTGGATGCTGCTTGGTCTACATGTTGATGATGCCAGGGGCTGGGCACCTGGGCTGTGCTGAAGGCGATATCGATGCAGGCGTGAGTGTGAGGATAGTTGTTAGCGCCGCGGGGTAGGGGCGTTTTAGTGTGCATGTCATGGCCTTGAGGTGTCGGCGTGGTCAATGTGGCCGCACCTGAACAGGCACGTCCCCGTGCACGGTATAACTATTCGCACCTGATGTTATCCCTTGCACCATTTCTGCCGCTGGTATCGGTGTCGGCGGCTTGTTGACCGGCCCTCAGCCAGCAAGCAGGCATGCCGCCGGGTGCAGCAGTATCGTGTTAGTGAACAGTGCATCGATGATCCGGCCGTCGGCGGCACATACGGCAACCTTCTAGCGCAGATCAACCACCCACACCCCACCAGCCCACCACAACACCACCACCCAAGGCCTCAATCACCCCAACAATGCCCCGTCCGATGCTGACTCGCACGGTGATTGACAAGGAGACAGTGGCACTCATGCGATGCAAACGGATGTATAGGGGCAAGCGCACCGTCGGCCGACCCACACGGCAGGACCGTGACCCCCGTCGATGACGGCATAGCCACCGGCGCCAGCATGCTGACGGCCGCCCGTACCGTAACTTACGGGCCACGAGACCCGCTCGACCCCCCAAATCAATAATTGTCACGATACCGGTCGGGCCAACAGCCAGCCTGGCCGTGAGATCGCACGAAGCCTACGATGTGGTGTGCGCAACCCATTGATATCCGCGTTTGATGCGGTTGGACAGATCTACTCGACGATCAGGTTCGCGAACTCCTCACCACACCCACCACCGACAGGCCACATCACAGGGCCGCTGAAATTAGTCGCCTTGAGCAATGCGACGCCCGAGGCGGCTAATTTCCATCCAAAACGCCTACGTGGCGCGGTCGTTATCGTGGTCGTCGGCGGCTACCGCCGATTGCTCACCCGTGTCTATGGTAAGCCTACCCCAATACCCGGACAACTCACCGCTGTTGGTATCGCCTTCCTGGCTGCCCGCATCTGGGGCCTCCGTTGAGGTCCCCGCTGGCACTTCGTCCAAGTAGTCGACATAGACGGCCCCATCGTCCTGATCTGTGTCTTCCTTATCCTCGTTGTTGGCCGCATCGATGCACTGGTGTTCCCGGACTGCATCAACGATTAACAGCAGCACGCCCAGGACACTTGCACCAATACATACCCAGGCCATTAGCAAATTGCTGGTGGCAACCGCAAACACCAGAACAACGAGACCAATGAGGGCCAACACCAGTGCAATGATCAGCATTGGTGATCCTCCAGCCCACAAGTTAGAATTGCCACCTAGTGTGTCGACCGTGGAGTCCGGCACACTTCTCAGCTAGTTATTACCCCGATTGAACTGGTCGAATCCACCAGCATCCGCATTGGAATCAACCGGTGCAGCCGACCCACGCTGACCGAGTTCCTCAAGCTGAGATTCCAGATAGGTCTTGAGCCGGGTCCGATACTCGCGTTCGAAGGTACGTAGCTGCTCGAGTCGGCCTTCCAACACCGTGCGCTGCTGGCTGATGGCTCCCATAATCTCAGAATGCTTACGCTCGGCTTCGGCCTGCAGGGCGTCGGCCTTCTCCTGGGCTTGACGTGACTGGACCTCAGAGCGAGTTTGGGCGTCGGCCAACATCGCGTCGGCGCGTTGCTGGGCTTCGGCGACGGTAGCCTCCGCCGTGAGGCGAGCCTCGCCGAGAATTTGGTCGGCATTGACACGCGCATCGGCCAACATCTTGTCCGATTCGACCTTAGCCGTACTGGTGAGCTGGTCAGCGGTATCCTGCGCCAGGCTCAACACCCTAGTAGCCTTCATCGCCAATTCTTCGGCCGTCTCGGCAACAGCTGCCACTGGCGCCTGCTTGGCAGACACTAGTTCGGGTTCGAAAGTGGAGAGCGCCTGAGTGGGCTGCACGGCGATAACGGGGCCAGCACCAGTACCGCCACCCGCAGCTAGTTCATGATCCAGCTCCTCGATCCGCTGGCGTAGGTCGGAATTCTCTTCAATGAGCTGAGTCAGCTCGTTCTCAACCAGGTCGAGGAAAGCGTCGACCTCATCTTCGTTATAACCACGCTTGCCGATGGGCGGCTTACTGAACGCCACGTTGTGGACGTCGGCTGGTGTAAGCGGCATTGTTCGTCCCCTCAAGTCCCTTGTCAAATTATTTGGAAAGTGTAGAACGGCGTGGTAGCCATCGCGCAACTACCGTCCATCCTGTCACACCAGACCCGGCTGTTGCCGTTATCTAATAAATTAAGTAAAGAATTTCAAACTGTAAGGCCAATTAAATCCCAACCCTTAGATTTGAAATCACACGGAGCAAACCGTCGCCAAAACGTGGCCGAACCGTCGCCTCCTCCCGGGGCGTCGGGGCATGGCTTAAGCCGCAGCGCTTAAAGCCAATTGCATGCCTATGAACGCAACCAGCAACAGCACCATGATGGACAAGTCGAAGCGGACCGCGCCAATGGTGAGTTGCGGAATCAACCGCCGCAACAGCTTCACCGGCGGATCGGTGATCGACATGATAGTCTCCAAGATCACAACAGTGACACCGTTGGGGCGCCAGTCACGGCTAAATGAACGTATGAACTCGACGACAACCCGGGCGATCAGCAGCAGCCAAAAGACGAACAGCGCCAATCCAAGGATCTGATAAAACAACGCCAAACTAAAGCCCGACCTTACCAATGAAGATACCAACCACCGCCTACACGTACGGTTACCGCCAGAATACCGACTCGGAGGTCGGAGACGGACCCATATGTTGCGGTGGATCTGATTATAAACCGATCTATTGGTAGGCGTAAAAGCCGGTTTCGGCGATCCGGCGACGCTCCTCAGGGGATACGTCGACGTCGGCTGGCGACAGCAGGAACACCTTGGTTGCGACCTTGTCGAAGGATCCACGCAACGCAAAGGCCAAGCCCGCGGCGAAATCGACCAGGCGTTTAGCGTCAGCATTGTCCATCGACACCAAATCGATGATAACCGGGGTGCCATCTCGAAACCGCTCGCCGATAGTGCGCGCCTCACTGTAGTCCTTAGGCCGCAGCGTGGTAATCTTCGACAGCGGGCTACCTTCGTCAAACAGCATAGCCATCCGGCGCGGATCCATAGCCAAAGCTCCGCGGGTGGAATTTCGCAACCACGATCCCAAGCGCGGGCGGCTCAGGTCAGGCCGGTCAAATTCACGAGGGCGGAAGCGGTGCTCATCCCCATAGCCGCCACGGTACCCGAGCGGCAGATAGCCGGTCGGGTCTCCACGCAGGTCGCTGTAGTCGCGCCCTTCATAACGGCCGTACCCTTCCTCAAACCGAGAACGCCCGTAACCGTGAGTGGGAGAACGATCGTCGTAGTACTCGTCGTCGTAGTCTTCCATCGGAGCCATTCCGAAATAGGCCTTGACCTTGTGCAGTGTGCTCATTGCGTGACCCCCTATCTAGGCCTGAAAGCTCTGGTGTCTGTGATGAAGATGTGACTACAGTGACTACTTACGGCGACCGTAACCGGCTTGGACCCAATAGCGCGGTACCGACACGCACACACGTCGAACCATGTTTGACCGCTATCTCAAAATCGTTAGACATGCCAGCGGACAGCCCGATCGCATCCGGATGTGACCGCAGCACCCGGCGATGTTCCAATCGCAACTGCTCAAAAGCCTGGTCGGGATTCCACCCCAACGGCGGGATGCCCATCAACCCGACCAACTCCAGGCTTTTCGACTCCTCGACCTGTGCGCAGACCCGGTCAACTGCGCCGGGCGCAGTGACGTTGACACCACCGCGCGATATGTCTCCGTCGAGACTTATCTGGACATAGACCTGCAACGGCTGCTCGCGACGACCGCCGGCCAACGCCGCTGCTACCGCCCGATCGAGCGCAGCGACCAATTGCAAGCTGTCGATCGAATGAGCAGTGTGCGCCCACTGCGCCAGCGACCGCACCTTGTTGCGTTGAATTTGACCCACCATGTGCCAGTGAATACTCGATTTCTCTTCCCGAGAAACCCCTAACAGTTCAGCGAATTCAGCAGCTTTCGTTGAAGCTTCCTGTGCCCGCGATTCACCAACAGACCGACAACCCAATCGAGACAAAATCGCAACATCAGTTGCTGGAAAGAATTTACTAATAGGTAGAAGTTCGATTTCGCCGACATTGCGCCCCGCGGCTTGCGAAGCTGCCGCAAGCCGGGAACGCACCGTCGCTAGCGCATGCATTAATTCGGATTCGCGGTCGCCCTGCAGGTCAATATCCGCCGCCATGGCGGTCACTCCATCCAGACCAGCGAAGCCAGTCGCCCTGTTGACACGGTCTGGAGATGACTGAACAGCGCCCGATCAGCCACCGTGCGGCGCGGATCGTCTTCGATCGACATGACACCCAAATCGCGGAACTGGCAAGCGATTCCGGTCCGTAGATCAAGGCCGGGAGTTCCGGCTGAGATCCTGGTGGTGGTGCAGCTGTCTGGCGATGCCGCTTCGACTCCGTCGGCTATCACTACGGGCACCTCATAGTTGCGGCCACTAACAGCCGGACCGAGCAGCACTGCAATGTCTCGTCTCCAACGTACGCACCCAGGCCCAGCATCATATCCATCGCACGGGCTAGCACACCTCGCTGAACCCCGACCCTCCCCGACGTGGACCGCCGCAGTCACTCCGGGACGTGCATCGGACAGCAACACTGGCACACAGTGGATCGTGACGACCGGCAACGCCGGCTGAGATGTTCTGGTCACCAAGGCGTCGGTATTATCGACCACGGCGTCACACGGCTCATGAACCACCTTGACTCGATCACCATGAACCTGACTCATCCACACCACCCGGTCGACACCCAGTCCAATGGCGGCAACCAGCCAAGCACGGGATAAGTGACCACCGCAGTCGGGGTCGTCACCGACATGGTCGCCAAGGTCCAAGAAATCGAACGGGGATACCAAAACACCACCCGCCCGCATTGTGATCACCCAACGGATGCGAACGCTCACCTGTCCAGTATCGGCAAATCCTCCCACTTCAAAGGTCCCGGCCCCGGCGTCAGCGACGCATGAACGGCGGCACGTCTACATCGTCATCATCGCCACCGATACTCAGAGCCGCACCGTTGGTGTGTAGCGGCGCACTAGCAGCGTCGACAGGCTCGAACAAAGTCGAAGTGAGCGCGCCGGCCTTCGCCGACTCGATCCGGTGCGCGCCTCCAGTACTGCCCATCACGGGCGTGCGGCCCGGTCCGTTGGCTTCAAAGCCCGCCGCGATCACAGTGACCCGTACCTCGTCACCCAGCGAATCGTCGATGACGGTACCGAAAATGATGTTGGCGTCCGGATGAGCGGCGTCCTGCACTAACGACGCCGCCTCGTTGATCTCGAACAAGCCTAGGTCGCTGCCGCCGGCGATCGACATCAGCACCCCCTGCGCGCCTTCCATCGACGCTTCCAGCAGGGGGGAGTTGATAGCGATTTCGGCGGCCTTGAGCGACCGACCATCCCCGCGCGCTGAACCGATGCCCATCAACGCGGTGCCCGCACCCGACATGATGCCCTTGACGTCGGCGAAATCTACGTTGATCAGCCCCGGCGTGGTGATCAGATCGGTGATGCCTTGCACGCCGTTCAACAGCACCTCATCAGCGCTGCGGAAAGCATCCATCAAGGATACTGCAGTATCGCCCATCTGTAGCAATCGGTCATTGGGGATTACGATAAGGGTATCGCAGCTCTCCCGCAACGCCGCGATACCGTTCTCGGCCTGATTACTGCGCCGCTTGCCCTCGAACGAGAACGGCCGGGTGACCACACCGACAGTCAACGCGCCCAGTTTGCGAGCGATGCTCGCGATGACGGGTGCCCCTCCGGTGCCGGTTCCCCCGCCTTCACCCGCCGTGACGAACACCATGTCCGCCCCGCGCAGCAGTTCTTCGATCTCATCCTTGGCGTCTTCGGCGGCCTTGCGCCCGACCTCCGGGTCCGCACCGGCACCCAACCCCCGAGTGGAGTCCCGCCCGACATCGAGCTTGACGTCGGCATCGCTCATCAACAACGCCTGCGCATCGGTGTTAATCGCCATGAACTCCACACCCTTGAGGCCCTGCTCAATCATCCGGTTGACGGCGTTGACACCACCGCCACCGATGCCCACAACCTTGATAACAGCAAGGTAATTATGCGGGGGGGTCATCATTCGTCTTCCTCCGTGGTGGGACTAAACTTGCCCTGGCTAGTTTGGGCTCCCTGGTGGGTGTGGGTTCCTCCCGGCGGTGTGTCTACTTGGCAAACCATCAACCTCAACCATAGACTTAGAGTTATGTCAAGTAGCTCCGTGTAAGCAGCACCGTATGGCTACGACGGGTGTTAACCGAGCAGGCGCGCCGATGCGCCACGGTTTTTTTCTGCGGTCTATCATGATGCCAACGCCACGTTTGACGGGTACATACCCGGTCGCTCTATTTCACGGTCGGCAAATCAGGGCTAGACACGTCGTATGTCCGTCCGGGCTGCGTCAATAGCGCAGCCAGCTTCTCGGCTTTCTCCTCGGCGCGGTCGGTACTCCCCCAGATCACCGCCCGCCCGTCCGTCAGGATAAGGGTGATCGACGACACCGACGGAGCTGCGATCCGGGCCACCTGACTTACAACCTCAGGACGCAACGCGAGCAGTACCACCAGCGCAGCCTTGGTCGCCGGATCGATCGGTCCGGGATGACCGACATCGATATAAGGCAACGCCGGTGGTGGCGGAGCGGTCGCAAAGTCGACGCCATCGCAGTCAAAAAGGTGCGGGCCATCGGGAAAGTCCTTCACCACCACCGGCACCCGCTCAACAATGGTAATCCGCAGCGCTGAAGGGTACTGACGCTGTGCCCGCGCGCTAGCCACTCGCCGGATCGCTGCTACCTGATCAGCTACCTGGTTGGTGTTGATCTGCAGGAGCGGTGTCCCAAGCTGCACCCCGGCCGCGTCGAGGACCTCCTCGCGGGTCACCGTCTCAATCCCGGTGACCACGATGTTGCGCACTGACATCGCCGGCGTTACATAGAGGGCCAACCCAAGCCCAAAACCGGCGATACTAAACATCACCGTAGCGAACAGCGTCTTCAGGCCCCGAACAACCCCGCGCGCAACCGGTTTGGGAGAGTTGGCCTCGCTGCTCATCTGCCTATGAATACGGTGTTTGGCCTCACGGCGGGCTTCTTCGATCGCGATGGCACACGCCTGCGCGGCACGGCGCTCAGCCCGCTCACGGCGGGCCCGTCGGCGAGGCCCCTCGAACTCGTAGCGGTCATACTGCGCTGGCTCGTCTCGCGTTAGGGTCGTGACCGGTGCAATGATCGCAGCATCGACCAAGGCTCTGGAGGTCCCCGCCACCACACCCGAATCGCCCGGTTGTCCCCCGCAAACGGGCGGCACCCCCACTACAGCCCACATCGTCGCCGAATGGTTGACTGGTGCACCCTCGTCCGTCTCTGTCACTGCAACACTCCCGAACAGCCGGGAGTGTTGCAGTTGGCCCGGACCCGCAGCGCGGCAACGATCTCCGGCCCCAGCAGGCCCACGTCGCCGATACCCATCGTAACGATGACGTCGCCGGGGCCAGCCGCAGCAGCAACCTCTATGACGACCGCCGAATAGTCTGGTATATAGCGCACCGGCACGCTGACATGTTTAGCAACACTAGCTCCGCTGACGCCAGCAAGCGGTTGTTCGCGGGCACCGTTGACACCAACGATGAACACCTCATCGGCAGCACTCAGGGCACGACCAAATTCTCTGGACAAAGCCTTTGTCCGCGAATATAGGTGGGGCTGAAACACCACGATGCAGCGTCCGCCGCCGCTCTGCTCAAGCATTATACGGAACGCCGCTAGCGTCGCGCTGATCTCCGTTGGATGGTGTGCGTAGTCGTCGAACACCCGCACCAGCGAGTTTGAGGCCTGGCCGACTCCTGAAGTCCCAACCAGTTCGAAGCGGCGACGCACACCCCTGAAACCAGCCAGCCCGTCGAGCACTTCATCGGTCGACGCACCAATCTCGATCGCCGCCAGCAACGCACCTAGCGCATTGAGCGCCATGTGTCGCCCAGGTACCGGTAGCCGCATCACCCGTGAGTTTGGTTGACCAGCCAACTGGATGTGCGCGACCGCTCCGGTGCCCTGTTGCTCCCACGACAACAACCTGGCGGCCAAGGTCTCACCTATCCGGTCGTCGGAGCCGTAGCGCAACACCCGGATCCCAAGCTCGGCGGTGCGCCGGGCCAGCGCGGCCGCCCCAGGATCGTCGTTGCACACCACGAGCGCTCCCCCCAGTGCGAATCGCTCCACGAAGGAGTCGAACACCCTGATATAAGCATCGACACTACCGTAGAAATCCAAGTGATCGGAGTCGATGTTGGTGACCACCGCTACGTTGGGCGTGTATTCCAGTAACGAGCCATCGCTTTCGTCGGCCTCGGCAACGAAGCAGGCGCCGAGGCCGTGGTGGGCGTTGGTGCCCACCACGGCAAGCTCACCGCCAACCACGAAGGATGGGTCACATCCACAGTGCTGCAGGGCCACAACGAGCATCGACGTCGTCGTAGTCTTGCCGTGTGTGCCAGCAACCATCAGCGTGGTACACCCATCCATCAGCCTGGCCAACACGGCCGATCGCAATAGAACCGGAATGCCGCGCCTCCGGGCTTCGACCAGCTCGGGGTTAGTCTTGGGGATGGCAGTGCGGATGGTAATGACTGCGGTAGCGCCGCCAGGCAGCAAGTCCAGCAATGACGCATCATGTCCGATGCGGATCAGCGCGCCGCGCGCCCGCAGTGCGTGCACAACACGCGACTCCTTGGCATCTGAGCCAGACACCAGACCGCCCCGGTCTAACAGGATGCGCGCAATACCCGACATCCCGGATCCCCCAATGCCCACCATGTGCACCCGCTGCAACTCGGGCGGCAACTGGCCGGCGTTCACGGTTTCCCTCCGGCCGACCGTCCTGACGCCGTGTCACGCTCTGCACGTGCCAGATCCAGTGCCACCTTGGCGACATGATGTGCCGCATCGCGATGTCCCACTCGCGCGGCGGCCGCCGTCATTGCCGCCAGCTGCGCCGGATCGCTGAACAACCTGACAACTTGCCGCGCCACCAGACCGGGCGTCAAGTCAGCGTCGGCGACCACCAGGCCGCCGCCGGCGTTAACCACCGGCAGTGCATTGAGCCGTTGCTCACCGTTGCCAATTGGGAACGGTACATAGATGGCTGGCAAGCCGACGGCCGACACTTCGGCGACCGTCATTGCTCCGGACCGACAAATCACCAGGTCAGCGGCGGCGTACGCTAAGTCCATTCGGTCAAGGTAGGGCACCGCGACGTACGGCGGCTCACCGTACTCGGGTGTGCGCAGCTCGAGGGTGTTCTTGAGTCCGTAGGCATGCAGCACGGCCACTCCCGAGGCGGCCAGGTCCTCGGCAGCACCGGCAACCGCCCGATTCAGCGAAACTGCACCCTGAGAACCACCGAAAACCAACAACACCCGCGCGTCGTCGGTGAAGCCAAAATGCTTGCGGGCGTCAGCTCGCAATGCCGGGCGGTTCAGCGTAGTAATGGTCGCGTGGATCGGCACTCCCACCACCTCGGCACCACGTAATCCGGAACCGGGTACTGCCGAAAGCACCCGTTCGGCAGTACGCACACCGACACGATTGGCGATGCCGGCCCGGGCGTTGGCCTCGTGAACCACCACCGGGATACGACGCCGCACCCTGGGGATACCACGTGCGGCGAGGTACGCTGGCAGTGCCACGTACCCACCGAAACCCACCACCACATGGGCCTCGACGACTTCGAACACCGCGCGGGTCTCTCGGACGGCACGCCACACTCGTAATGGGAGCCGGGCCAGGTCGCCGGTAAGCTTACGCGGCAATGGCACCGGTGTGATCAACTCGAGGTGGTAGCCACGCTCGGGTACTAGCCTGGTCTCCAGCCCACGCGAAGTGCCCAACGCGGTGATCCGGACCTGTGGATCCAGCGCTCTGAGTGCATCGGCAACGGCCATTGCGGGCTCCACATGGCCGGCGGTACCGCCGCCCGCCAGCACAACCGACAAGGGGGGATTAACCGATAATGCGGCATCGGCGACCGGCGGGCTGCCCCTTCGCCCGCGGGTCGGCTCCCTAACCGAGTTGTTCACCCGTAACGCTGACCTTCGAATACACGAACGCGCGGTGTATAACGTTGACCGGCACGCAGCTGACCAGCTCTATACTGCCCTGATCGGTGCTCCAGTCGATCAGCCACTCGGGGGAATGCCGGCCGCAGCGGCCGGTCAGGCTCCCGGGGGGCTTTGCGGGCGGGCTTGCGGCCAACCGACGCCTTGCCGGGTTGCGGGCGAACCTGTTTGCGGTCGCGGAACGTCTCCACCCGGGGTGGCAGATACGGCACCGGCAGCGGCAGCCGTAGCAGCTGGTTCACCTTGTCATCACGCCCGGCCCGCAGCGCCGCCACCGCCTCTGGCTCGTGGCGAGCCGCGTTGGCCATGATGCCGATCATGAAAAGTATTGCTGCCGCCGATGTTCCACCGGCAGAGATGAAAGGCAGCTGCAAACCAGTCACCGGCAACACCCCGATCACATAGCCGATGTTGATAAACGCCTGGCCCAGCACCCACATAGTCGTGGTGGCGGTCAGCAGCCGCAGGAAAGGATCGGCCGACCGCCGCGCGATCCGCATTCCAGTGTAGGCGAACAGCCCGAAAAGTCCCAACAGTCCCAACGCACCAACCAAGCCGAGTTCCTCGCCGATGATCGCGAAAATGAAATCGTTGTGAGCGTTGGGCAGATAGTTCCACTTGGCAACACCCTGGCCAAGACCGTCGCCGAAAATGCCTCCGTGGGCCAGCGCGAATTTTGCTTGCCGAGCCTGGTAGCCGGTGTCTTGAGGATCGGCCTCGGGATTCATCCAGGACCGCACCCGTTCTGACCGATAACCCGCGGACATCGCCAGGATCGCTCCCGCAATAAAGACCGCGAGCAACGATGTGATGAAAACGCGCAGCGGCAGCCCAGCGTACCAGAGCAGGGCCAAAAGGATGATGCCCAGCGACACCGTCTGCCCGAGATCAGGCTGAGCCACGATCAGTCCCAGCGCGATGACCGCGGCCGGCACCAACGGAATAAGCATCTCGCGCAGCGACGCTCGTTCCATCCGGCGAGCAGCCAGCAGATGCGCACCCCAAATGACGAAAGCAATCTTGGCCAGCTCGGAAGGCTGCATCGAAAAGCCGGCGATCACAAACCATTTACGCGACCCGTTGGCGAGATTGCCAATTCCCGGGATGAGCACCAGCACCAGCAAAATGATGGTGATGACATAACTAAAGAATGCAATGCGCCGGATGAACCGTATCGACATCCACAATGAGGAATAACCACCGATGAGACCGATGATCGTCCACAAAACCTGTTTGCCGAAAATGATCCAAGCCGATCCGTCGTCGCCGTAGGACCGCACACCTGAGGCCGACAACACCATTATCAGACCTAATGCCGTCAGCAATCCAGCCACAGCAATTATCAGATGAAAGGAGGCCATCGGCCGGCCCAGCCAGGCATCGAACCGAGTCTGAGGGCCGCGTACTCCGGCCCTCAGAGAGCCGGCTCTTTTGGCCTCCGCTTCGGACACTTCGCCGGTCGTAGCAGTGCCGGGCTCAACCGCCTCCACGGTCGTGGCGGCCTGCACACTGTTGTTATCTCCCGTGCCCCGACCCCTATCCCGACCCAGCGCGTTACCCACGCCCACCTACCGGATCGCTGCGCGCACGGCAGTTGCGAATGTGTCACCGCGGTCGGCATAACCGCTAAATTGGTCGAACGACGCGCCGGCCGGTGCCAGCAGTACGGTGTCACCAGGTTGGGCTAAATCCCGGGCCGCCGCCACGGCCGCAACCATCACGCGAGTACCGATAGTCCCGCCAACATCACTGATGCTTATCACATCAGTACCAGAAACAACGGCAACCGCATGCATACCAGCATCCTCGCCTGCCACAACCTGGACAACGGGGACATTGGGCGCGTGTCGTGATAACGCCTCGGCAACCATCGCGCGATCTCGGCCGATCAGCACCGCGCCGACCAACTGAGGCGCCATGCGCGCAACCTCCGCATCGACAGACGCACCCTTGAGTAGGCCACCGGCCACCCACACCACACGCGGGTAGGCTAATACCGAGACAAGAGCTGCGTGCGGGTTGGTGGCCTTGGAATCATCAACGTAGCGGATCCCGTCAGCAACGGCTACCACCTCCGCCCGGTGTCGGCCCAGCCGAAACAATGCGACCGCGTCGGCGATCGCGGTCGCCCCCACACCGACACTGCGGGCCAGTGCCGCAGCGGCCAACGCGTCGAGAACTCCGACCGGGCCCGACACCGGTATCGACGTAACCGGCATTAAGGCCAGGTCTTCAGCAAACGCACGATCAACGAGATAACCGTCACGCACCCCGAGCTCGCCCACAGCTGGTTCTCCGAACCGGAAGCCGACCCGTACCGGCGCTACTGTCGTGCTCAGCAGTGCCGCGGCCCGGCTGTCGTCCAGCCCAACCACCGCCACCCGGCCGGTCAGCACCCGAGCCTTCGCCATGGTGTAATCGGCCATTGTCGAATGCCAGTCGAGGTGGTCTTCGGCAATGTTGAGCACCACGCCGGCCTCCGGCCGTAGCGAAGGAGCCCAGTGCAGCTGAAAACTGGACAGCTCGACAGCAAGAAAATCCGAGGGTTCGGCGAACTCAGTTAAGACATCCAGCACCGGGCGGCCGATGTTTCCACACAGCAGGCTACGCCGGTTATCTGCCGCCAACATCGCGTGCAGCATTGACGTCGTCGTCGTTTTACCGTTCGTACCCGTCACCACAAGCCAGCGACGTGGCGGCCCGTAGTAGCCCGCGGCATCGAGTCGCCAAGCTAACTCCACATCGCCCCAAATAGGCACCCGCGCCGCCGACGCGGCGACGAGCACGGGGGTGGTCGGCGCGAAACCTGGACTGGTGACCACCAGGACGTATTTTCTTCCCCGCTCGAACATCTGTTGTGTGGCGGTAGCTGCACTCACGGTAGCCACCCCGTTGTCGGCGTATTGCTGCAGGGCGGCTGGGTCGTCGTCACACAGCGTTGCCGCCATGCCAAAACGGGTCAGCGCCGCCAGTACCGCCCGCCCGGTCACCCCGCCACCAGCTACTAATACAGGCGCGCCCGGTACCAGTGTGTCAAGCACGTCAAGCGCCAATGGTGGCTAGCCACTCGCCATAGAACAGGACCACGCCCAGACCGCAAGCGATCGCTGTGAGCAGCCAAAAACGAATGATCACAGTGGTTTCGGCCCAACCGGCCAATTCGAAATGATGGTGGAACGGCGCCATCCGAAACACCCGACGACCAGTGGTCCGGAAAGCCAGAATCTGCAATACAACCGAGGTGATTTCGGCAACGAACAGCGAACCCAGCACGACCGCAAGAATCTCAGTGCGACTGGTGACCGACAAGCCAGCGATCACGCCACCCAACGCTAGGGACCCGGTATCTCCCATGAAAATCTTGGCCGGTGCGGCATTCCACCACAAAAAGCCAATACACGCGCCCACCGTCGCAGCTGCAATCAACGTCAGGTCCAGCGGATCGCGCACATTATAGCAACCCAGTCCCGGCGCCGTCACGCACGCATTGCGATATTGCCAAAAGGTGATCAAAACATAGGCGGCGGTGACCATCGCCATACTGCCAGCGGCCAGCCCGTCTAAGCCGTCGGTGAAGTTGACCGCATTTGACCAGGCACTGACGATGACCATGCAGAACAGCACGAATAACGCCGGCGCCAAGGTGACGGTCGCAATCTCACGCACGTAGGACAGATCCGCGCTGGCCGGTGTCAAGCCGGCGCCATTGCGGAACTGCAACACCAGCACCCCGAACAGCACCGCGGCTGTTATCTGCCCGACGGTCTTGGCTGTCTTGTTCAACCCGAGGTTGCGCGACCTGCGGATCTTGATCAAGTCATCGAGGAATCCGACGCCGCCCAGCGCAGTAGCCAGACCCAACACCAGCACACCCGACGCCGATACGCCTTCACCATCGAACGCCAAGCCTGCCAGATGAGTGCCCAGGTAGCCGGCCCAAATGCCGGCGACAATGGCAACACCACCCATAGATGGGGTTCCCCGTTTGTTGTGGTGGCTGGGTGGGCCGTCTTCACGGATTTCCTGGCCGAAGCCGTGTCTGGTGAACAACCGGATCAGCGCTGGGGTCAACAGGATAGACACAACCAGCGCGACTGTGACAGCGACAAGGATCTGTCTCATGGGCGGATGGCCCCGTCGCCCACCAGTACATCAGCCAGCGCTCCTAGGCCGACCGAATGCGACGCCTTGATCAGGACCACGTCGCCGGGTCGTACTTCAGCCCGCAACAATGTCAGGGCAGCAGCGGGGTCGGCCACATTAACCGTCTCTAAACCCCAAGAACCTTCCATAACCGCTCCGCGGTGCATGGCGTTTATCGACCTTCCCCCTCCCACGACAACGAGTCGAGACACATCTAAGCGCACCGCTAGCCGGCCGATGCGATCGTGTTCGGTTATCGAGTCCTCTCCAAGCTCGGCCATCTCACCCAACACCGCCCAGCTTCGTCGAGCACAAGAACCTGGCTGGTTCTTATCATGGGTCCCACCATGCGCGATCCAGGCCAAAGCCTGTAGCCCGGCCCGCATCGAGTCGGGGTTGGCGTTGTAGGTGTCGTCGATCACCGTCACCCCGTCAGCGCGCGTGGTCACCTGCATCCGATGCCGCGACACCGGCCCTGTCGCGGCAAGCGCGACCGCCACTTCCTCGACGCTAGCACCGCATTCCAGTCCGACCGCAGCCGCGCACAAGGCGTTGGCGACCTGATGATCGCCGTACACGCCGAGTTGGATTTCGGTGGCGCCGGCGCGTGGATCTCGAGTATGCAGCGTGAAGCGCGGCCTAGCAAGTTCGTCGAGCGACACCGGACCAGTCCAAACGTCTGGGCTGTTTGGTGACCCCGGATGGCTATAACTACCGCGACTAACCCGAATCACGCGGGCCACGGTCGCGTCAGCCATCGCCGCCACCGCCGGGTCATCGACGTTGAGTATGACCACACCGGACTGCATAATAGCTTGCGGAAGCTCGGTTTTAGTTCGCGCGATGGCTTCCCGGGAGCCAAACTCACCTAGGTGCGCAGTGCCGACGTTGAGGACAACCCCTATCTTTGGTGGGGCGATCGCCGCCAACGCGGCAATATTACCGGGACGGCGTGCCGACATCTCCAGAATCAAATAGTCCGTGCTACGGGTTGCACGCAACACTGTCCAGGGATGACCCAGTTCATTGTTGAACGACTCGGGTGGCGCCACCACCTCACCGAGCAACTCCAGCACGACGGCCACCAAATCTTTGGTGGATGTCTTCCCCGACGATCCGGTAATCCCAATGATAGTCAGCCCGCCAGCTACCAGCTCCGCGGCCACCGCCTTGGCCAACTTAGCCAAGGCGGCCAGCACCGCCGCGCCCGATCCGTCTGCATCGTGCTCAAGCACCCCAGTCAGCCCGCCGTCACCCGTGCGAGGGTCAGGAGCAACTACGATGGCGGGAACGCCGACCGGCCGGGCAGCCAACACAGCCACCGCACCGGCCGCTATCGCCGAAGCAGCATGGTCATGTCCGTCCGAGCGGGCCCCCGGCAAGGCCAGGAATAGACCGCCGGGGCCAACAGCCCGCGAATCAAATTCCACGCTGCCGGTGACGCGACGCTCGGCGGCCTCCTCGGGAGAGATATCGACCAACGCGCCACCGACGATCTCGGTAACCCGGGCAACCGTCAGGTCGATCATTGGCACGCTCGCCCAGGCGCAGGAAGCAGTCGGGCGTCACGGACCTGCAGCGCCCGAGCCAGCTCCACCCGGTCGTCGAAGGGGCAGGTCTCGGCAGCGCCCCGCTGCCCGGTTTCATGACCTTTGCCCGCCACCAACACCACGTCATCAGGACCCGCCCAAGCAACCGCGTATTGGATAGCAGCCCGCCGGTCACCAATCTCGACGACCTGCGCCGCACCGCCAGCCGCGACAGTGCCGGTCAGAATGTCACGACGAATTGCCGCCGGATCCTCGCCACGCGGGTTGTCATCGGTCACGACGACCAAATCGGCTAGCTCAGCGGCAATCTCGCCCATCGGAGCCCGCTTGCCCGGGTCACGCTCGCCCCCCGCACCGAACACCACTGCCAGCCGATGGTCCGGCTGCAGTAGGGCGGTCAACACTGAGTGTAACGCTCCTGGCTTGTGCGCATAGTCGACCAGTGCAAGAAAATCTTGGCCGCAGTCGATCCGTTCCAGTCGTCCGGGGATTCGGATGTCCCGGAACCCCAAGGAAGCCTGCTCCGGAGACACCCCAACAACGTCTAGAATCGCCAGGGCGACAAGACAATTAGCGACGTTGTAGCGGCCGGGTAACCGAATGCCGACCCGGTGCTGGACACCGGCGGGGTCTACGGCGGTGAACTCCTGGGCTCCGACACCCGGTGACCTAATGTCCGTCGCGCGCCACGATGCGGGTTGACCTAGGGCGCTGACTGTGATGGCGTCACCGGCCCGGGCGGCCGTCGCGCGCCCAGCGTCATCGTCGATGCATACCACGACGGTGCGAGCCCGCAGCAACGAGTGCGGATCGAACAGCACCGCCTTGGCTTCGAAATACTCCTCCATGTCGGGGTGAAAATCGAGGTGGTCGCGAGACAAATTGGTGAAACCGGCCACTGCGAACTGGGTGCCTTCCACCCGACCCAGACTCAACGCGTGACTAGACACCTCCATAACCACGGTTTCCACACCGCGCTCGACCATCGCCGCGAGCATCGCCTGCAGCGCAGGAGCCTCCGGCGTGGTCAGAAAGCTAGGGATGTCGGCACCGTCGATCCGAATGCCGATGGTGCCGACTAGCCCGACCACTCGCCCACCAGCCCGTAAACCAGCCTCAACCATATAGGTGGTAGTCGTCTTACCCGATGTTCCAGTAATCCCAACAACCGTCATCCGGTTGGAGGGATGTCCATATGCCGCGGCGGCAAGACCGCCGAGCACGCTGCGGGGTTCCGGATGTATGAGTATCGGCACGCTGCTGGCCTGGGCTGTCAGCTCGGCGACCCCTGCAACGTCGGTAAGCACCGCGACAGCACCTCGTTCGAGCGCAACGCCGGCATACCGAGCGCCGTGTGTGGATGCACCAGCCAATGCAGCGAACAGATCACCGGACAGCACCTCCTGGGCCCGCAGCGTCACACCGGTCACCGGAATGTCTGGGACAGTCGCCGCCTGCCCGGGGCCGTCGGCCAGCACAGCACCAACCTGAGCCACAAGCTCAGGGAGCCGCACCCCCGCAGTGGCGCTGGGGCGCAACCTAACCGGCACCGCCACCACCTCAGTCACACCTCCGTCAACCATGACTAGCCATGACACCCTACCCGGACACACCGGCTCCAGCACAGGGCGGCGAAATCGCCGCTAAAGCGAAAATTAGCGAGTAGACGTCACCGCTCACTAATGCCGATGTCGGCTACGCTCACACCGCTAGGTGGCCTGCAGCGTCAACGGTGGTCCCGGATCCGGTGACAGCGGCACGTTCTCACGCTGCATCAGCCAGCCCGCGACGTTATGGAAAAGTGGGGCCGCACTGTGACCGGGCGTACCGTCCGCGTTGCGCTCAGGGTTGTCCATCATGGTGCCGATGACGTAGCGGGGATTGTCGACGGTAGCCATTCCAGCAAAGGTAATCCAGTAGACATCGTCGAAGTAGCATCTGCAGGCGGGATTAACTTGCTGCGCAGTACCTGTCTTGCCGGCTATCTGATAGCCGGACACCCCGGCCGCGGGACCAGTACCCTGCTGGTAACCCATCGGATCTTTTTGCACCACAGCGCGCAGCATCTGCCGCACGGTCTGGGCAGTCTGCGGCGACACCACCCGAATGCCGTCCGGCCGCGGTTCTTGCGTCCGCGTACCGTCAGCTGCGTTAGTAGCCTTAATGATCCGCGGCGGTATCCGCACCCCGTCATTGGCAATGACTTGATACATTCCGGTCATCTGCAGTAGAGTCGTCGAAAGACCTTGCCCTATAGGCAAATTCGAAAAAGTGCTGCCCGACCATTGGTCGACGGACGGTACCAACCCCTCGCTTTCACCGGGCAGCCCCACGCCGGTGAGTTGACCTAACCCGAACTTGCGGACCATGTCGTAAAAGCGTTCCGGACCGACACGCTGGGCCAGCATCAACGTACCGACGTTGGAAGACTTTCCAAACACTCCAGTGGTGGTATAGGGCATCACACCGTGCTCCCACGCATCATGGACGGACACACCACCCATCTGGATCGAGCCAGGAACCTGCAGCACCTCATCGGGAGTGGACAGCCCATATTCAATGACCGCGGATGCGGTGATGACCTTATTCACCGAGCCCGGCTCAAATGGCGAGGAAACTGCCAAGTTACCCAGCTGCTTACCACCTTGGCGCCCAATGTCTTGCGACGGGTCGAAGGTGTTGTCGTTGGCCATGGCAAGTACTTCGCCAGTCTTGGCATCCAGGACGACGGCCGAAACATTATGGGCACCGGACAAGTTCTTTGCCTGCTGCACCTGCTGCTGCACGTAGAACTGGATGTCGTCGTCGATGGTGAGCTGGACGGTCGAGCCGTTAACCGCCCGGTGCCGATTGCGGTAGCTGCCCGGGATTACCACACCGTCGGACCCGCGGTCGTAGGTGACCGAACCGTCGGTTCCGGACAACACGGAGTCCAGGGAGTCCTCAAGACCCAGCAATCCATGCCCGTCCCAGTCGATGCCGCCGACGATGTTGGCCGCTAGTGATCCGCCCGGATACTGGCGCAGGTCCTGCCGTTCAGAACCAACTTCGGGATATTTGGCGGAGATCGCCTCGGCGACGGCAGGATCGACGGCGCGCGCCAAATAGACGAAACTGTCGTTGCTTTGCAGCTTCTTCAGCAACGACGGACCGTCGGGCTTGTTGCTCAACCGACCCGCGACCTCCTTGGCGATATCTTGTAGGCGCTGCTGCGGGTCAGGAGCGGATGGCGTTTTCTGTTTGGCTTCCTCCAGCTGCTGGCGAATTTTCTTCGGCTGAAACGTCAACGCGCGCGATTCGATAGTGAAGGCAAGTTGCTCGTTGTTGCGGTCGGTTATGCTGCCGCGAACCGCCTTTTCGACGTCAGTTACCCTGAGCTGTCCGGCCGCCTGAGCACGCAGACCCGCGGCATTTGAAACCTGTAGGTTGAACAGCTGCGTCGCCGCCACCAGCATCAACGCGAAGATAACCACGTTGCCACCCCGATGCCGGAAGATAAAAGATGGACCGTAAGTTCCTATTTCGACCACCTGCCGGGTGCGCCGCTTCCGAGCTGAACGACCCTCCGTCACTGCATCCGCCGCGACTGCTGAGCGAGATTTTTTGGTGTCCTTGGCTTTCCTAGCTTTCTCTGGTTGGCGAAGCCGCTTGGGTTGCCGAACGGGCGGTGTGCTGGAGCTGTTCCCCAACTGTGCCGACCGCGACGAGCATGGGCGGTGAGCGTCGCCGCGTCTCACCGCGACGTCCCTGGCGCTGTGGCCGTGACGGGGCCGAACTGCTCGCTGTTAACCGGCGTGGGCACCGGGCTCGTCGATATAACCGGACTCGTGACTGCGGGAGACACCAGCCCCGGTTGCAGCCGAACCGGCACTTCCGTTGGTGCCGGCGCGGGCACTGGGACGCGCATAGTGCTGCCTGGAATTGGCAGTCCCGGCGTCGGCATAAACCCCGGGACCTGCACCTGCGCAGCGGCCGGCCCGTTAAGCATACCAGGTAACTGCGGAAGTTCTTGGGGTAGGTGTTGGCCTCCCAAAGTTGTTGCGCCGTCGGGAACGCGCAACCACATCTGCGGTCCAGACCTCGCCGGCGGGGGTGGCCCACCGGGGCCCGGTACTACCCTAACCGGGACTTCCAGGGGAATTTCCGGCGGTTTCAACGACGGAGGACCTGCGTCAGGAAGCTTCGTGTTCAACGGCGGCGGCGGAACGCCGTCAGCCGGCTTGGGCGTACCTACGACCACCCAGTTACCGCCCGGGCCCTGGACCAAGTGGGCAGTATCCCTGGTCGGGATCATGCCCTGCTTGCGAGCGGTCTCGGCCAGTGCCGGCGCGGATTCGGCTTCCCGCACATCACGTTCAAGCGCTTCCTTCTGCTGTTGCAGCATCCGAGCCTGTTCACGGGCATCACCCAGCTGGTACGAACGCTCAGCAGAGTCAGTGGACAACCACAGCGTCAGGCCCAACCCAACGCCGAGAGAGCTGATTACCAGCACGACAAACGGAACTTTGTTCACCAATGTCCGTGGCCGCAGATCTATCAATGCCAACCGGGCGATCAAACACTCACCCAACCGAGGACGGACAACCTTGGGCGCCTTGGCTTTCCGTGCCTTTGCCCGCGCCTTAGCCTGCGTGGTGTTTCTGGGGCGAGCTGGACGTTCGACCGGTCGGGACATCGGGCTGGTTCGTGGTCCAGACTTCGGCACCCCGACCTCACGGGCGGAAGCCGAGATCTTGCCAGCGTGCGTTCGGAGGCGACGTGACCCCGCCTCATTAGCAGTGCGCTTGCCACTGCGGGCAGCACCGTCGCGTCCACCCGGACGGCCACTGTCACCACGGCGGATCGGCGTGTCGCGCTGAGCCTTCATGAGTCGCCCCTCCTGGTTGGCTGCTGCGGTTCCACTCCATGCTGGGTTCGTTGCAGAGCCCGTAATCGCACGGCGGCACTGCGGGGATTACATTCGATCTCGGCGGCATCTGCGTGTTCAGCGCCACGCGTCAACAACCGGAATCGCGGTCCATGGCCCGGAAGTTCGATCGGGAGGCCCGCCGGTGTGCGGGAGGAGACCGCGTCGGCAAACACGCGTTTGACAATCCGGTCTTCGAGCGACTGATAGGCTAGCACCACGAGGCGCCCGGCCACAGTGAGCGCATCCAGCGCAGCGGGAAGGACGTTACTCAGCGAGTTCAACTCGTCGTTGACCGCGATCCGCAACGCCTGAAACGTGCGCTTGGCCGGATGGCCTCCGATGCGCCGGGCCGGTGCTGGAATCGCCTGGTACAACAGAGCTACCAGCTCGGCGGTCGAAGTAAACGGGGTGTGGGCACGCCGGCGGACGATGTGCGCAGCGATGCGGCGCGCGAATCGCTCCTCACCATACCGGCGAAGGATATCGGCTAATGCGGCCTCGTCGTAATTATTGACGATGTCGGCCGCGCTAACCGGTGACCACGGGTCCATCCGCATGTCCAACGGCACGTCTTGAGCGTAGGAAAAACCCCGCTCGGCACAGTCCAGCTGCATGGACGAAACACCCAGATCGAACAGCACACCATCGACCGATTCCACTGCGGCATAACCAAATTTGTTCAGTGCTACAGCGAGGTTGTCATAACGCGTGTGGATTAACGTGACCCGGTCGGCAAATCGCATTAGCCGAGTCCGGGCGATATCCAGGGCGCTCGGGTCGCGGTCAAGTCCAATCAGCCGCAAACCCGGAAATTCGGTCAGGAATCGCTCTGCGTGCCCACCAACACCGAGAGTGGCATCCACCAGGATCGCATTGGACCCGTCAGCGTGATGGCGGGTCAACGCGGGGGCAAGCAGAGTGACACACCGTTGCGCAAAGACGGGCACATGCCCGAAAACACTTGAGCCGTCAACCACCTCGCCACCTCCCCGGGTCTGGCGGCACCTGTCGCTCCTCGGAACCGCCCCGAAGAACGCAAATATCCCCGCATCGTGGTCTCTGTCCGAAGGCACGACCCTGGCGTTGGGGAAGTACGCCAGGGTCGTGCCTTCGGACAGAGACCACGATGCGGGAGCATGCGCCTTAGATCTCGTGGCGATCGCAAGCGCGGCGGAGCCGGATGCAGCGAGTAACCACGCATTAGATGATGTCGCCAAGTGCTTCATCGCTGGCCGCGGAAAAGTTCTCTTCGTGGGTCTGTTGGTAGTCATGCCAAGCCTGTGCGTCCCAGATTTCAAGGTAGTCGACGGCTCCAATCACCACGCAATCCTTAGAAAGGTTGGCATAGCGACGGTGGTCGGCTGACAACGTGATCCGGCCTTGCATGTCGGGATGTTGTTCGTCGGTCCCAGCAGCGAGATTGCGCAAGAACGCCCTGGCTTCGGGGTTACTTCGCGACATCTTGCTAGCGCGGCGCGCTAGCTGTTCGAATTCCGCCCGGGGGTAGACAGCCAAGCTGTGGTCTTGGCTCTTGGTTACCATCAACCCCCCTACCAACGCATCGCGGAATTTAGCGGGCAAAGTAAGCCGCCCCTTGTCGTCGAGTTTGGGCGTGTGGGTGCCGAGAAACACCTGCTGACCTCCCGCCAAGACCGAGCCCCGCCTCGCCCAAACACTTCAGTCACCATACCCCACAATCCACCACTTTGCCCCATAAAGACCCATTCAACAGAGTGTCGCGGTCGAATTTTCGCGGTTATTCACCACTTCGAGGTCGACCCAGAGGCACCCGAGGACACCTCCCGGCCCAATCGGGACATCGGTAAAACGCATTTCAAAGCCCTAAACACGGGACAGTCACCCTGTTGTGGCCCAGTAGAGCTTGGATTGTGCCTTTCACGGCTCACTATGCTCCCGAATCGGACTAACAGTGAGCTCGGGGAACGATAACGGGGCAGCCACTGGCTGCCCGTTTATATGTGGGTAGGTCGGCTGGAGGTTCCGCTACTCATCGAAGCGGCGCCGGAACCGATCCTCCATACGACTGGTGAACGATCCCGCCGCGCCCTTCGAACGACGCTGACGCGATGTCCCAGGCGCCAAACCCGGGTGGTCCTCCCTGCCGGACAACCGTGAACCAGTAATGGCAAACAACACACCACCAAACATCACGACAAAGCCAAAGACGCTAAGAATCGGAAAGCTTCCAATCATGGTGGCCTTGAATGCAACCCCGCAAACCAGCATCCCCAGACCAATGACGAACAACGCCGCGCCTTGCGTACGCCGCCGCGCGGTCGGCACACGCAACCCCCCGCCACGTACACTCGACACGAATTTGGGGTCTTCGGCGTAGAGAGCGCTCTCTATCTGATCGAGCATTCGCTGCTCATGATCGGAGAGTGGCATTCGTCCCTCCCTGCCAGCAGGCTAACACGTAACTATCGATAAAACACAGATGTCCGTTGTGTGGGCAACTAACTTTCGATGATACGAGGTCAATCTATGCCATACCACTGGTTCGCAGGCGATTCTATCCAAGCCGCACCGCCACGACGACACGGCCCGGAATCCCCGTAGGCCATGAACTACTTACGGAAGCAAGCCGGGATCATCGATATATTGCCACACCCATTCGTTGGTCGACGGCCATGCCATCCGATAATAATGATAGACACATCTCACCCGGTCATCGCATATTGTATATTGAGGAGGACACCACGAGTTGGCGATATTCCTCATAAATTTGTCGCCAAACGAAATGGAACGGCGCCTCAACGAGGCCCTGGAAGTCTATGTCGACGCGATGCGGTACCCACGGAACACCGAAAATTTGCGTGCCGGAATATGGCTGGAGCACATCCGGCGACCGGGTTGGCAAGCGGTGGCCGCCGTCGAAGTCAGAATTGAAGTAGCAGACGTAGCCGACATGGCCGACGGCCCTGCCCATCCGGCGCCATCAGCTGACGAACTGAACAACGCGCCATTGCGTGGCGTGGCCTACGGCTACCCTGGTGCACCAGGTCAGTGGTGGCAACAACAAGTTGTCCAAGGCTTGCAACGCAGTGGCTTGTCAACACTTGAAATCGCCCGACTGATGAACAGCTATTTCGAGTTGACCGAATTGCACATTCATCCTCACACCCAAGGCCGTGGCATCGGCGAAGCATTAACCCGCCGGCTGCTCGCGCATCGCCGTGAAAACAACGTGCTGCTCTCCACACCAGAAACCAACGGTGAAACCAATCGAGCTTGGCGACTATACCGGCGGCTGGGTTTCATGGACATCATCCGCCGCCACTACTTCGCTGGCGATCCACGGGCATTCGCGATCTTAGGTCGCACCCTTCCGCTGTAACAGTTGAGAGCCCCGACTTGCTCACCGGACGGGTCGCCAAAGCGATTCAACGAGTCTGGCACGATGACCTAGTGCGCGCCAGATTTCCCCCGCTGTTCACCCGAGGATGCACCGCTCAACGGCGGCGCACACTGACCATCGCGCTGCTGCTGGTGGCAATGGTGCCGTTGGCTACCGGATGCCTGCGAGTCACGGCCTCGATCACCATCTCACCTGATAACCTAGTGTCCGGGAAGATCATCGCCGCGGCAAAACCGAAAAATAAAAATGATGCTGGCCCCCAGCTTAACGACAATTTGCCCTTCAGCCAAAAGATAGCGGTGTCAAATTACAATAGCGACGGCTATGTCGGGTCACAAGCAGTGTTCTCCGACTTGACGTTCGCCGAATTGCCGCAGCTGGCCAACATGAACTCCAGCACCACCGACGTGACCCTGTCGCTGCGCCGCAACGGCAACCTGGTGATCCTGGAAAGCCGGGCAGATCTGACCTCGGTGACCGATCCCGACGCCGACGTCGAATTAACCGTCGCCTTCCCCGGAGTCGTGACGTCCACCAACGGTGACCGCATCGAGACCAAAGTCGTAGCGTGGAAGCTTAAACCGGGCGTAGTTAGCACCATGAGCGCACGCGCCCGCTACACCGATCCCGATACCCGTTCCTTCACCGGGGCCGCAGTCTGGCTGGGTATTGCTTCGTTCTCAGCTGCTAGTGTGGTGGTGTTGTTGGCCTGGAACGAACGGAAAAGCTCCGCGCGATTACAAATACCGCGCGACAGTTCATCCAGTTAAGTTGACTCGCCCGACTGTCCCACGCAAACCGGTGGCCAGTAGGCAACCATCTCCGCGAAGGTATCGAAAGCCGCTGGGGACATGCCATACGTCGCTTCGAAATGGATGCTCAGCGGAAAGCCTAGCTCAGCGACACCGTCTATCACGCGCTGGTACAGATCGAGCATGAGCTGTCGCTTTTGAGCAGGTTCGCTGCCCGCCAACCGCTTGACGAACTCCTGCTCATCGGCCACTGCGGCATTTCCCGAGTCCTGAATCAGCCAATTGATCAAACCGACCCGGCGTTCGGCCTTCGGCACAAAGCCAAACGACAGCAAGAGTTCGGGCCGATGGTCAGTGTGCTTGGCGAACTCGGTAAGAAAACGCACAATTGCATCGGAATACAGCAACTGGGTCATGCCGTAGGTCGCGCCCTGATTGCACTTGAAATTCAGCCGATCCTGCTCGCCGTCCCTGGTGGGGATGACGATCACGCCACGGTTAGCCACCAATTCACGGTACATCGACAAGGCGTCGGTTGGTGCGACACCGGAGCCCTCACCATCATTCATCGTGCGCGGTACGCCAACAAAAACCACACCCTCCATGCCGGCAGCGGATAGATCGGCGAGCCGCCGACCCAGCGATGCCTCGTCCATGAACGCTGTGACCTGAGTGCACAGCCCATTGACCCCGGGCAACTCCGGTCTGACTATCGACCAGAAGTCGAGCACGTCCAGCTTTGGCTTCATCGGAATGGGACGATCGTCTTCCTCGACGATCATCCCCGGAATCATCACGTGCCGAATCCGGCCGCTAAGGCCGGATTCGGCGGAGTATTGGACCACCTTGCACGCATCTTCGACTGCCCGCTCCTGACCGGCGTCCAGGTTCGGTGGCACCAACTCAAGCGCGATGGTGTTGAGGGTCACACGGCTCCTCAGGTATCGAATGACTATGTTCCGGTGCGCCAACCTATCGTGCTGGACCAGACCGCGCCAGCTAACGCAGGTCCCTCCGAACAGCATAGGCGCGAGCTAGGGAATACGTCGAAGCAACGTGGGCAACCACGGCTAATTGCTACCGCCCGAGCCACACGAAAACATCCACGGCGCCAATGCGGAATACACTGGACACACCTAACGGAAAGGGGCATCGAGCTGAGCGTAGAAGCAGTTACGACCGTCGAGTTGACCAGTGCCATTCAACCTGCCAATTGCGACAGTATCTGCGTGACCGGCGCGACAAGGCCGCTTACGATATGTGGCCCTGGAAACAGCGACTGCGGCAATTTGCTCGCCGGTCTCGAACGACTTTTGTGCTAAGCAAGAGCAAACGACTGCAGCCGGCCTTCACCTACTGAGGTGAGCAGGTCGTCACGATCTGGAACCCCAATAACGCTGTGCTGCTGTTGTTTTTCGAGTTGAAATTGCTGCATGCTTTCACGCTAATGCACGACGACGTGATCGACGAGTCCTCGACCCAGCGCAGCAGGTCAGCAGCCCACGTGCGGTTCGCGGCATTTCACCGCGGTCGGAATTGGCGGGGAACGCTCGATCAGTTCGGGAAGTCGGCAGCCCCCTGATCGGCAACCCGGCACAGGCCTGGACCCATGACAACGTCTCCCAAGTCTGCAGGGCAGACTGACCGCCCGACGCACAGTCGCGGGCCCAGTACGTATGGGACCGATATCCGCACCCAGGTGCTAGGCGGGGCAATACCTCGACACCGTTTCCGAGACCAGCGTCGTAAAGTCGATCGCTTCAGCGATGTTCGTCGCCATCTACAAGACCGCTTGCTACACGGTGTCGCTACCGCTAAAACTTGGACTAGCCGGCGCCGACAGACCCGACATCGCGGGCATCTTCAGCCAGTTGAGATGGATTTGGGGGTAGCGTTCCAGCTACACGACGATGTGCTCGGCGTGTTCGGAGATCCCGAGGTGACAGAAAAACCGTCAGGCGATGACCTGAAGTCCGGCAAGTGCACCGTGTTGGTGACGGAGGCAATAGCATTGGCAGATACATCAGATCCCTTGGCAACCAACCTGTTATGGACTTCGATTGGCACCACGCTCATTGAAACACAGGTGCGCGAACAACGCGACGTCATCGACGTCTATGGGCGCGTTGACCGCCACGGAGGACCGTATCTCCGCGCCCACCCAACTAAAGCACTGACCATGCTAGCGGCCGTACCCATCACGGCGACAGCCAAGGCAGGACTGTCCGAATTGGCTAACATGGCCACGAACTGATGCGCTTGAACCGATGACCACTCCTACGCACCTACCGGAAGCAAACTCGCCGACAAAACGATATATCCATCAATATTTTTCACAGCTTCGTATGTTCGCCGCCAGCCCGGAGTCCGGACCCGCAAAGCTTGGGTTGCTAGGTTCGCTGCTGATCACCACGGGCGGGTTGGGGGCAGGAAGCATCCGCCAGCACGACCCACTGCTCGAGTTGATTTGCATGTCCTGGCTGCGCTTCGGCCACGGACTGGTGCTATCGTCGATTCTGTTGTGGACGGGAGTGAGCCTGATGCTCATTGCTTGGTTACGACTGGGTCGACGTGTTCTAGCAGGCCAAGCCACCGAGTTCATGATGCGGGCCACCATCGGCTTCTGGTTGACGCCGTTGCTGCTGTCGGTACCGGTCTTCAGCCGGGATACCTACTCTTATCTCGCTCAGGGCGCACTGTTGCGCGATGGCCTGGATCCCTACCTGGTTGGTCCAGTAGGCAACCCGAATGCTTTGCTGGACAACGTAAGTCCCATTTGGACGATCACCACCGCACCCTACGGTCCAGCATTCATTCTGGTTGCGAAGTTCGTCACGCTCGCAGTGGGCAACAACGTGGTGACCGGAACCATGCTGCTGCGCTTATGCATGCTGCCCGGATTGGCACTGTTGATCTGGGCTACCCCTCGACTGGCCCAACATTTCGGCGCCGACGGCACAACCGCGCTGTGGACCTGCGTGCTCAACCCGCTGGTGCTCATCCATCTGATGGGCGGGGTTCACAACGAGATGCTGATGGTGGGCCTGATGACCGCCGGCGTCGCGCTGACCTTCCAGGGCCGCAATGTCGCGGGTACCGCCCTCATAACGGTCGCGATCGCAGTCAAAGCGACCGCTGGAATCTCGTTGCCCTTCATGGTCTGGGTGTGGATGCGCCAGCTGCATAACCGGCGAGGATACCGACCAGTCCAGGCTTTCTTGGCGGCCACTGCGACAGCACTGTTAATCTTCGCTACCGTGTTCGCAGTGTTGTCCACTGCGGCCAGTGTAGGCCTAGGGTGGATGACCGCGCTGGCCGGATCGGTGAAAATCATAAACTGGCTGACCGTACCGACCGCAATAGCGAACTTGGTCAACGTTCTGGCTAACGGTTTCTTCGCGACCGACTTCTACGGCGTACTGCGGATGACCCGGTTCATCGGAATCGTAATCATCGCGGTATCCCTGCCGCTGTTGTGGTGGCGATACCGGCGCGACGACCGATCCGCGCTGACCGGTATCGCGTGGTCAATGCTAATTGTGGTGTTGTTTGTTCCCGCTGCTCTGCCATGGTATTACTCCTGGCCACTGGCGGTAGCGGCGCCGTTAGCCCAGTCACGGCAAGCGCTGGCGACCATCGCAGGGTTTTCGTCCTGGATCATGGTAATTTTCAAACCCGACGGATCGCACGGCATGTATTCATGGCTGCATTTTTCACTAGCCACAACCTGCGCACTGATAGCCTGGCACGCGCTCTATAAGGCGCCCGAGACAGACACCGCTTAATACGCCATAGCCTGCGCTCGGCGCACTACTTCCCGAGCCTGATGGGTATGCAACGCGTCAACAGGACGGGCGTTGCTAACTACATCCCGACTGCCGTCGCGAGTGAGGGTAAGCGACGGATCTGGAGTGAATAACCAACGCACAATTTCAGTTTCATGAAAACTGCCATCATGCAGGATCGTCAATAGACCAGGCAGGCTTTTCACCACCGCACCAGAATTGGTGAAAAAGATCTGCGGCACTACCAGGCTATCGCCACGTCGCACCGCAACCAGATAGCCTTCGCACAGCTTTCGGTGCACCCTGCTGACCGGTATGCCGAGTAGCTCGGCGACCTGAGTCAGGTCGTATGTTGGCTCGTCGGGATCCAAAACGTCGTCGCCCGCTGGAATACTGCCCACCGCGCAAGTGTAGAGGCTGATACGCACAGTGCGCCTACATTCTCACGCTCAATACCCATTACCACACCTATGATGGTCCGGTGGCAGCCACTGAATTACCTGGCGCTTCCCCAAGCCGTGCCAGTCTGCATCAGGACCCGTTGGACAGCACGTTGCTCGATGGCCGTTACCTCCTGAAAGCCAAGATCGGCAACGGTGGTACCGCAACAGTGTACCGCGGCGTCGACATCCGGCTCGATCGCCCCGTCGCGGTGAAGGTGATGGACTCTCGCTACACTGGCGACGAACAGCTCCTGACCCGCTTTCAACTCGAGGCCCGCTCCGTCGCACGGCTGAAGGACCCTGGGCTGGTCGCAGTCTACGACCAGGGCATAGATGCCCGTCACCCATTCCTGGTAATGGAACTCATCGAAGGTGGCACGCTGCGCGAGCTGCTGGCCGAACGCGGCCCGATGCCACCACACGCCGTCGTGGCTGTGCTTCGCCCGGTGCTGGGCGGCCTGGCCGCTGCCCATCGAGCAGGCCTGGTGCACCGCGACGTCAAGCCCGAAAACATCCTGATCTCCGATGACGGCGACGTCAAGATCGCCGATTTCGGGTTGGTACGTGCCGTCGCAGCCGCTGGAATCACCTCGACAAGTGTAATCCTGGGGACCGTGGCCTACCTGTCCCCCGAACAGGTCCGCGACGGCGACGCCAGTCCCCGTAGTGATGTTTACTCTGCGGGGATTATGACCTACGAGCTGTTGACCGGGCACACACCGTTTACCGGCGACTCTGCGCTGTCGATCGCCTATCAACGGCTGGAGATCGATGTTCCCCGCGCCAGCACGGTGATTACCGGTGTGCCCCAGCAATTCGACGAGCTGGTGGCACGCGCGACGGTCCGCGACCCCAGCGGTCGATATGCCGACGCGATAGAGATGGCCGCTCAAGTGGATTCCATAGCGGAGGAATTGGCGCTGCCGCCATTCCGAGTACCGGCGCCGCGCAACACCGCCCAATACCGATCGGCGGCACTGCACCGCGGTCACATGGTCGAGCGGCCCGTTGAGCAACAGGTGCAGCCGGTCGTCAACGCACCCATGCCTCACTCCACTCGCCAGTTTACACGCAGACTAAGGGACTGCTCAGCGCCAAGAAGACCAGCTCGGCCCGATATCGACTCCCCCGAGGAATACGAGTACGAACCGGTTCCAGACCGATTCGCCGGTATCGCGATCAGCGAATTCATCTGGGCACGACAGCACGCCCGCCGGATGGTGCTGATTTGGGTAGGGGTGGTGGTGGCAATCGCCGGGTTGGTCGCGACAGTGGCATGGACAATCGGAAGCCACCTGAGCGGACTGCTGTGAGCGTTAAGGCACCTAGTCGCGCAACATCTCCGCGACCAAGAACGCCAACTCCAGAGACTGCTGGGTGTTCAATCGCGGATCGCACGCTGTCTCATAGCGGCCAGCCAGATCCGTGTCGGAAATATCTTGCGCGCCACCCAAGCATTCGGTGACGTCCTCCCCGGTGATCTCGACATGGATGCCACCTGGATATGTGCCAAGCGCACGATGCACCTCGAAAAAACCCTGCACTTCATCGACAACTCGGTCAAAATGCCGGGTCTTGTACCCGGTGGACGATTCGTGCGTGTTGCCATGCATCGGGTCGCACTGCCAGATCACCTGGTGACCAGTGGCCTTCACTTTCTCGACGATCGGCGGCAACACATCGCGCACCTTGTTGTTGCCCAGCCTGCTCACCAAAGTTAAACGGCCCGGTTTGTTGTGCGGGTCGAGCCGCTCGACATATTCAACAGCCAACTCCGGGGTCATCGTCGCTCCCATCTTGACGCCGATTGGGTTGGCAATCACCTCAGCAAAGGCGACATGCGCACCATCGAGTTGCCGGGTCCGCTCGCCGATCCACACGGTGTGCGCCGACAGGTCGTAGAGTTGCAGTCCATCGTCCGGGCCTTCCGGGGCTCCGGCCAACCGCAACATGGCCCGCTCGTAATCGAGCACCAACGCCTCGTGGCTGGCGTAGATTTCAGCGGTTTGCAAATTCCGGTCCGCCACCCCGCAGGCGCTCATGAAGGCCAGTCCGCGACCGATCTCGCCGGCCAGCGCCTCATAGCGCGCACCGGCCGGCGAGGTTCGAACGAATTCCCGGTTCCAGTCGTGGACCAGATGCAGCGAAGCCAGCCCCGACGACGTCAGTGCTCGCACCAAATTCATCGCCGCGCTGGAATTGGCATAAGCCCGCACAAGACGCGACGGGTCGTGTTCGCGTGCTGCGGCATCCGGTGCAAAACCGTTGATCATGTCGCCGCGGTAAGACTTCAGACCCAGTGCGTCGACGTCGGCCGACCGCGGCTTGGCATACTGGCCTGCTATGCGAGCCACCTTCACCACTGGCAGGCTGGCGCCGTATGTCAACACCACGGCCATCTGCAATAGAGTGCGGACGTTACTCCGGATGTGGGGTTCAGTGTTGTCGACGAACGTCTCCGCACAGTCACCGCCCTGCAGCAGGAACGCCTTACCATTTGCGACCAGGGCTAGCTGTTCCTGCAACCGAATAATTTCGGACGGCACGGTCACCGGCGGTACGCTTTCCAGGACAGTGCGCATTGCAGCCGCCTGATCAGTGGGCCAACTAGGCTGCTGGGCGGCCGGCTTTGCTAATGCAGCGTCCAGCCGTGCTCGCAGGTCAGCCGGCAACGGCGGTAGCTGGTCGATCGGAATGTCGACGGTCCAGTTCATCAATCCATGGTAACCGGGTCCGACTACTGAGCAGGGCGAACGGTCACGTCGAACGCACCTTGCTCAGTGAGTCGGTAGGCTTCCTACATCGTCTGCGGACATGATAATCCGGAATCGGCGCAGCTGGTCTCGGGCGTCTACCAGCGCGTCGTGCAGGTCACGCGGTCGCGGCGGCATCCGGGGACAACCCCGGTCTTCCCACAACTGTCGGATTTCTCGAGTGAAACGAGGCAAAGCCTCCGGCAGGTCTGGCATCGGTCCCCACAGTTGACACAAGGCCACGTGGTCGTAGGCGCCCACCCAGGCCCACAATTCGATCGGTTCGGTCGGCTCCGAACCGTCAACACCGAAAAATTCCTCCAGATCCAGACGGATTTGCCTGCGCGAACGCCACAATTGCGAAGCCAGCGGCGGCAACTTGGAAAGTACATTGACGCGTACCCAATTACCAGCCCGCTCGGGATCGAATTCGTTTGACACAGCGTAATATTCGCGTCCATCCTCGGCGACCACCCCGATCGAGACCAGCTCGATCGTGCGGCCGTCCTCAATGAATTCAGTGTCGTAAAAATACCGCATCGGCAGTGAGGAGCGCGGTGCCCGCGATACGGGTCCGGTTCCAATCCCCTTTCTACAATTCGGGCGTACGGCTTTTCGCACCCAACTTGCCGACAACTCCGCCGATTCTGTCACCAACCAAGGCAGACTATGCGCCCTCGGGTGGAGACACGGGGTGCACGTCAAGATCCAGCTGGGAATCGACGATGTGCTCCTCGGGAAGCGACGAGGTGCCAGCGATCGCGCACTGCAACCACAACTTGGCACACACCACCGAGCGGCGCAGTGTACGTTCCCGCTACAGTGAGCACCGCATCTTGTCCAGCTGGGTAGTGTAGACGCCACGGGGCATGTGGGCGCGATAATCGGATAGCGCCAATGAGCAGCAGAACGGCGATGAGCACGCCGAGCAGACCGGTCCACACTTCACCTTTTAACAACACCACCACGACAAGCAGTAGTGCCAAAGTCAGTATGCTGACCACTTAGACCCGCAGCACCACTTAAGTCGTCAGCATGGCACATCGGCAGAAAAATATCAGCGGGTTCAAGCCCAAAATCAGCAGCCCCACCACCGTGGCGTAAATCTGCACGCACCGCGGACCGACGCTGCAGCGATCTCAAATAACGTTGCGAACAAGGTGAATTCGGACTAACTCCCGTCGAAATACAAGGTCACCAGTGTCAGATCGGAGATAATTACCAGCACCGAGCCGAACGGCACGCAGTGACTATTGCACCAACCCGATGTGAATATTGCGCGGTTGCCACCACCTGGGCAGCCAGCCAGCGTGTTGACAGTAGAGGATCAAGCGCACGAAAGTTTGGGTAACGAAAAACGTCAGGATGAAAACAAGCAGACAGCACCGTTATGGCAATCGGTCACAGTCGACGATGTCATCAGCGAACCAGCACAGCAGCCTAGGCACGAACCAGTGGACCACCCTAAAAAGGCAAACCAGCACTCCCCCACAGTGCTGTTAGCCACGCTGTGGCACACCGCAAGCAGGGCGACACCCATTACGCTGTTCTGCGGCATGAGTAGACAGCAAACGCCCGAAGTGGGCAATAAACACAGGCAGATAGGGCGCTGCTGCCTACTTTGGTTGCTAGCTGTGACAGCACTGGGACAAGTGGCCTGGCAATTGCTGGGGCACACTCCATACCGCATCGATATTGACATCTATCAGATGGGCGGTCAGGCTTGGCTAGACGGGCGCCCGCTGTACAGCGGTGATGTGTTATTCCACACACCCATCGGGCTGAATTTGCCGTTCACCTACCCCCCGTTGGCCGCCATCGCGTTCTGCCCGTTCGCCTGGTTACACATGCCGGCCGCCAGCGTGGCAATCACGCTGACAACGTTGATGTTGCTAATCGTCTCGACGATAATCGTACTGACCCGCCTGGACGTGTGGGCCATGTCGCGAGCGGTGCCCGGGCCGGCCTGGCTGCGCCGGTTGTGGTTGGCAGTGATCATCGTCTCTCCGGCAGCGATCTGGTTAGAGCCAATCAGTTCGAACTTCGCCTTCGGCCAGATAAACGTCGTGCTGATGACTCTAGTGATCGCTGACTGCGTGCCACGGCGCACGCCATGGCCACGCGGGCTGATGCTGGGGTTGGGCATCGCCCTGAAACTCACTCCAGCGGTATTCCTGCTCTACTTCGTGCTGCGCCGCGACAACCGCGCGGCACTGACGTCTTGGGCATCCTTCGCAGGCGCGACGCTGGTTGGTTTCGTGCTAGCGTGGCGGGATTCATGGGAATACTGGACTCACACCGTACACAACACCGAACGGATCGGTGCCGCGGCATTAAACACCGACCAGAACATCGCGGGTGCCCTCGCTAGGCTCGGGCTTGGGGAGCACGAGCGCTTCCTGCTCTGGGCGGCCGGTTGCTTGCTCGTGCTGGCCGCAACCGCATGGGCGATGTTACGGGTATTGCGAGCTGGCGAGCCAATGCTGGCGGTAATCTGCGTCGCCTTGTTTGGGTTGGTGGTTTCGCCAGTGTCGTGGTCCCACCACTGGGTATGGATGCTGCCGGCAGTGCTGGTAACAGGAATCTTGAGCTGGCGACGGCAGAACGTGGCTGTGGCGGTGATCAGCGCCGCCGGAGTGGCGCTGATGAGATGGACACCCATCGGCCTGCTTCCGCAACATCAGGAGACAACCGCGGTGTGGTGGCGCCAACTTGCCGGGATGTCCTATGTGTGGTGGGCGTTGGCAGTCATTGTTGCTACTGGGCTTACCGTGACTACCCGCGTGACGTCGCAGGATTCGGCAACACAGACGCTGCTGACGCCGGTGTCGACTGCCAGCTGATCAAGGCCTATCCCACAGCGGTATCAGGTATGCGCACGGCCTCGTTGGTCAATTTGGCACCGCTACTGCTACTGTGGCCCTTCACACTGGCGGCGTAAATGTCGACGTACTCCTGACCGGACAGCTCCATCAGCTCGTAAATCACTTCGTCGGTAATGACTCTCTCGATGACTCGGTTGCCAGCCGCCCCCTCGAAACGTGAGAAGTCCATCGGCTTGCCAAAACGGACGGTGACCCGCCCAAATCGCCACATTTTGCTTCCCGGAGGATTGACTACGTTAGTGCCGATCATGGCCACCGGTATCACCGGAACCCCGGTCTGCAAAGTCAACCGGGCCACCCCGGTCTTGCCTTTATACAGTCGGCCGTCGGGCGAACGGGTGCCCTCAGGATACATACCGATCAACTTGCCATGACCAAGCAGCCGCTCAGCGGTGTTCAACGCGGCCTCGGCTGTGTCGGCGTCAGTGCGGTCGATGGGCACTTGGCCAGTAGCGCGGTAGAACCAACTGGTGAACCAGCCTTTCAAGCCGGTGCCGGTGAAGTATTCCGATTTCGCCAAGAAGGTGATCCGGCGGCGTACCACAAGCGGCAGATAAAAACTGTCCGCCACTGCGAGATGATTACTGGCCAGGATCGCCGGACCAGAACTCGGGACATATTCCAGGCCTTCGACTTTCGGTCGACCAAGCACGGAAAGCGCGGGACCCATGAAAATGTACTTGAATAGCCAGTACCACATGGCCCTCTCTCTCCCGAACCAGACGGTGTTCTGCGCCAACTTTACCGATCCATGATGGGCAGGACCACTTCAACCACTCCGCCAATCAATCCTCGACACTAACGGGTATGGGCTGGTAGCGTCTCCGCACTGTGCCGTTAGATGTGTTGGTTTGAGCTGGTGTCTCGGTGTCCAGGCCCCCGCCGTGCGGGCTGTCCGGCGGAATTTTATTCGACTGATCGATGTCGTCGACAATGGCGCGAATCACATCCAGCAGAGCGACACTGTGGTCGGCGATGACAGTCAACAACGGATGCTGTTCACCAATGACCAACGCGGTCAGTGCGCATACTGGGCACCACGCCTGCTGGCATTTGCCAGTGCCTCTAGCACCCGCCACCAATGCCGCTGCGGACCGCACTGCAGGGCCGATCCCATCCAGGGTCATCTGGGCAAGCTTGCGCAGTTCCGGACCGATGTCGGCATAACCCCCACTCATATCGGCCACACCTCCGGATCCGGTCGAAAACGAACTGTTAACTCGCTGCCTCGCAGCTGCGCACCCAGCACCATGCACCGGCGCAGGACAGAGGCCAACCGAACTCTGCACCGGGTCCCGCCAGCACTGATGATCAGATCGTCATCGACCCGCCCCAGGGTCAACGCTGCGAAATCGAGCTGGGGTAACGCTAGTCGCAATCGGTATACAGACTCCAGCCCCGATCCCGATTCTAGGTCAACAATAGGACGTAACGGACCCATCGGAGCGGGTCCGCGCCGACGATGAGCAACATCCAACAGCTCGGCCAGCGCCTTGGGGCCGATCGGTTCCCCGGACAAATACGGAATTACTACCAGCGCTACGTCACCGATGGTAGAGTCAAGATTGTCGAGGACGGCGCGTTGCTCACAGATGCGTTCTGTATACCAGCAGAACACCGGGTGATCAAGCAGGCTTCGGTATTCATAAAACTTATTTCTTACCAGCACCTGATTGACGATCAACTCCTCGACCCGTATGCCCATCAGCGCCAACGAACCAAGCGTTCGAACCGCCTCAGCAGCGACCACCCGCTCCGGAGTCAGTACCAGGTGCGCACTGACTAGCGAACCATCAGTCAGCAATGCACCAAGCCGCTCAACGCTGGTGCTGATGCGCTCTAACAACTCAACCACCGCCGCCGATGGGGCGTCGCCGGCAGCAATGCTGAGCCTGCGATGGCGTGGCCACGCACGCTCCACATAGAGACCCACGGTGGAGGGCAGAGTTAACATACGCAACACATCTGCGGTCGAGGCGCAGTCGACCACAATGCGATCCCATCGCCCAGCTGTCGCAAACTCGCCTACCGTGTACAAACCGAGCATCTCCTGGATACCCGGCAACGCTGAAAGTTCTTCGGGGGCAATGCTGCCCAACTCGGACTCGGGAAATCTCCGGTCCAAGGCGTCGACTACATCACACCACCGGGCCTCGAGTAAGGCTAATGTATCCAGTGCTAGCGCGTCGAGAAAGCCGCCACCCGCCTCAGCGTCACAGCCAAGCACCCGAACCGGGTTGCCGTGACCGGTGGGCGCGACCACAACACCTAGCACATCACCCAGCGAATGCGCCTGGTCTGTGGAGACCACCAACACCCGCCGGCCCTCTCCCGCATCACGTACCGCTGTGGCAGCCGCCAGGGTGGACTTTCCTACCCCGCCTTTGCCAACGAAAAGACTGATCTGGGCCGAAGCCGGCACCCGGAATCTACTGGAGTCACTCAGCCCTCGACTCGTTTCTTCAGGTCCTTCAACGCCCCATCAATCAACCTGTGCTCCGCCTTACGTTTGAGCATACCGATCATTGGGATAGCAAAGTCGACCGCAAGCTCGTAGGTGACCTCGGTGGTAGACCCCTTGGGCACCAAACGATATGAGCCTTCGAGGGACTTTAGCAGCGAGCTCGATTCGAGAATCCAGCTAACCGATTGGTGGTCCGCTGTCCAGTCATAGGACATAATCAGGGTGTCTTTGAAAATCTTTGCGTCCATCAACATGCGCGCCCGCTTCGGGAAATCCTCGTCGTCAACCTCTAAAACTTCGACTTCCTTGTATTCCGAAATCCATTGCGGGTAGGATTCGATGTCAGCAATCGTCTTCATCACCTCACCTGGATTCGCATCGATGTAGAACGTTTGCGTCGTTTTATCTGCCACCTAGATAAACCCTTTCCAGTTCCCTTCCCGCAAAGCGGGTCGACCGCGGTCATCTTGAGAGAGTCTCTCGATTCCCTCGCCGGAAACGGTACTCTACTCGAACCAACATTCATCGGAGTTAAATTACCGGAGAAACCCCAATGGAGCGCGACCGTTCGAGTGTCTTTTTCACTTCAAAAGCCATTGCTTTGCCTGCCACCCTGCGGCGATGCGTCACTTTGGCCATATTCATCTTGGCCAACTGCCAGGCCGCTACCCCGGCCGGTTCAGCATGCAGGAAATAATGCAACACCACTCCGTCCAGCTCCTCCGTTAAGGGTTCCAGCCAGATCTCCATAGTGCCGGTCAGGGTGCCCGTCACCGCCCACCGGATCCCCTTTTCCGCCCGGTCCTCAACAACCTGCAGCCGCAAATCAGGCCACCACCGGTGCCAGCTCGACCGATCAGCGACCGCGGCACCTATCAGTGCACGGTCGGCAGCAACATACGTCTCGTCTGCAATCTGAATGCTGTTCGTGGAATTCATAGGCCTCAGCTTCACACACTTAACCTACCTAAGGGGTGGGGTACAGAGACGAGCCGGCGGCCAAGCTGGAGTGCTACCCTGACCAATCACCTCCGTCCGCTATGAACGCTCGGCTAGGCTGTGCGACAGCAAGCCGGCCCTGGAAACGTCTCAAGGTCAAGCGAGGTCAATGGAGTGCGTGAGTTCAGCGTCCCAACCCGATTTTCCGTCGGCGAGCACGACAACATCGCGGCCGTGGTCTTCGAGCACGAGCGCGATGACCCCAACTTGGTCATATATCAACGCCAAATCGACGGCGTCTGGACCGACGTCACATGCGCCGAAGCGGCCAGTCAAATTCGCTCCGCAGCACTTGGTTTGATCGCGCTGGGGATGCAGGCAGGCGACCGGGTATCCATCTTCTCGGCCACCTGCTTCGAGTGGGCAATCCTCGACCTGGCGATCCTATCCGTGGGCGCGGTGACCGTACCTATCTACGAAACCTCGTCAGCCAAGCAGGTACGCTGGATACTGCAGGACTCAGACGCGGTATTGGTGTTCGCAGAGACCGATGCACACGCGACAATGGTCAATCAGCTTGCCGGCGAACTGCCCGCCCTACGTCAGGTGTTACAGATCAACAGCGCAGGCGCTACGGCGCTCGACCAACTCGCTGAAGCCGGCGCATCGGTCGACGTGGCTCAGCTGGCAAACCGGCTCAAGACGTTACGCGCCCAGGACCCAGCGACACTTATCTATACCTCGGGCACCACTGGTCGCCCCAAAGGCTGTCAACTCACACACTCCAACCTGCTCTATGAAGTCCGGGGTGCCAAGGAATGCCTCCCGACGTTGCTGCAGCCCGGCCAGCGACTGCTGGTTTTCCTGCCATTGGCTCACGTACTGGCCCGAGCGCTTACCCTGTCTGCCTTCACCTACAAGATGACCGTCGGGTTCACCAGCGACATCAAGAATCTGCTGCCGATGTTAGCGGTGTTTAAGCCAACCGTGGTGGTGTCCGTGCCGCGGGTATTCGAGAAAGTGTACAATACCGCTGAGCAAAACGCAGCCAACGAGGGCAAAAGTCGAATCTTCGCGATGGCCGCACAGACGGCAGTCGAGTGGAGCGAAGCCTCCCACCGCGGCGGTCCAGGGCTTCTGCTGCGCGCCAGGCACGCGGTGTTTGACCGGCTAGTCTACCGCAAGTTGCGCGCAGCGCTTGGCGGTGATTGCCATGCGTCGGTGTCGGGCGGCGCACCCTTGGGCGCGAGACTAGGCCACTTCTATCGTGGGGTGGGCCTCACCATCCACGAGGGCTATGGACTGACCGAGACCAGTGCTGCCATCACACTTAACCAGGCCGGCAACGTTAAGGTCGGGACCGTTGGAAATCTGCTGCCGGGCAACAGTATGCGCATCGCAGACGACGGCGAGCTGTTGGTACGCGGCAATGTGGTGTTCAGCGGCTATTGGCACAACGAACAAGGGACCATCGAGGCGTTTACCGAGGGCTGGTTTAAGACAGGCGATCTCGGTGCTATCGACGAAGACGGCTTCTTGACCATCACTGGCCGTAAGAAGGAGATCATCGTCACCGCCGGCGGAAAGAATGTTGCCCCCGCATTATTAGAAGATCAGTTGCGGGCTCACCCGCTGATCAGCCAGGCGCTGGTCGTCGGGGACGCCAAGCCGTTCGTAGGTGCGCTAATCACCATCGACCCCGAGGCCTTCAATGGTTGGAAGCAGCGCAACAGCAAGGCAGCCGACGCGGCGATAGGCGACCTTACCACCGACCCCGACTTGGTGGCCGAGGTGGACGCGGCTGTCAAACAGGCCAACCTGTCGGTGTCACATGCTGAGTCGATCCGCAAATTCCGCATTTTGCCGGTTGATTTCACCGAGCAGACCGGCGAACTGACGCCGACGATGAAAGTGAAGCGCAATGTGGTCGCCCAGAAGTTCGCCTCCGACATTGAGGCGATCTACGAAAAGGACTAGCGGCTGTCGTTGCCACACAGCAGATCCGCCAACCGAGCTGCCAGCGTGTCCCAACGCCACTCGGCGGTTACCCAGTGCCGTCCGGCTGCGCCCATAGCAGCGGCCCGGTCACGATCGGTCAGTAACTCGGTGACTGCGTCAGCCACCATATTCACCGACCGGCCGTCAACTACTAGTCCAGTCTTGTTGTGCTGCACAGCTTCCGGAGCTCCGCCGGATTTTCCAGCGATTACCGGCACGCCGGTAGCCGAGGCCTCCAGGAACACGATGCCCAAACCCTCGACGTCCATGCCTCCGCCGCGGGTGCGGCATGGCATTGCAAATACATCAGCCAGCGTGTAGTGAGCGGGTACCTCGACAGCCGCCACGCCTCCGGCGAATATCACGTGGTCGGCAACCCCACACCCCTGGGCCAACTTACGCAGCGTTCCAAGATACGGGCCGCCCCCAACAATCATCAACGCGGCCCCGTCGGCCCGCTGCCGGATCGATGGTAATGCCCTGATCAACATGTCCTGGCCTTTACGCGGCACCAACCGCGCCAGGCACACAACGGTTGGCCTCTCACCCAACCGGTAACGGTTACGTAGCTCGGCTCGGCTCGCCGGATCGGGCCGGAATCGATCGGCGTCCACACCTGGCGGGAGGTATTCCAACGCAGCCCTGGGTCCGAAGGCAGCCGTTACACGCGATCGCGTGTAACGGCTGACAAAGGTCACAACGTCGGTAACGTCACCGATGCGACGCAACACCGAGCGTGCAACCGGCAGCATCGACCAGCCCACTTCGTGGCCGTGTGTGCTAGCCAACACCCGGGTCGCTCCCGCCTTTCGGGCACACGGCGCCAGCAGAGCCAGCGGCGCTGCCGAGCCGAACCACACAGTGTCGATACCATGGTCAACAATCAGCCGGCGCATCCGGGCATCGACCGCCGGGCCGGGCAGCATCAACGTGCCTGGATGGCGCACTACCTGATAGCCGCCATCATGGGCAGCGTTGTCAAAGGTATCGGCACCGGTCCATTGCGGTGCGTACACCATCACGTCATGCGACCCGATGTTGATCAGACGATCTACAAACTCCCCCAGATAGGATTGGATGCCACCACGGCGGGGCGGAAAATCATTGGTTACCAGCAGGACCCGGCTCACCTGCGCCAGGCTAGCCTGGCGCAGGTGAGCTCAGTTCGAGGCGTTTAGTAGCGGCGGGCGTCGTAGATCGGACCCGACGAATTCATCGGCACCACCCGCACCGGCACACCGTAGGTGGATGAATGGATCATCATACCGTCACCAACGTAGATGCCGGCATGCGACGCGTCCGAATAGAAGGTCAGCACATCACCGGGCTGCAGTTCCGACAGCGACACCGGCTGACCACCGCGGGCCAGAGCCTGGCTGGAGTGAGGCAGCGCAATGCCGGCCTGCTGGTAAGCCCACATCACCAGTCCGGAGCAGTCGAATCCACCGGGCGCCGCGCCACCCCAAGCATATGGACTTCCGATTTGGGTCAGTGCCGCCTGCACAACAGCCGCGCGGTCGCCACCACCTGCGAAAGGGGCTGGAGCAACCCCGAGTAATCCGCCGGGTGGTGCGGCATCAGGTGGCGGGCTAACGCCAGCTGATGCCGCACCGGGCAAAGTAGCCACCGCCGGGACTGGCCCGGGCTCTGCAAGCGTGGTACGTTGCCTAGGCGACAACGAAAGGTAGTGCGACTTGACGACCGCAATCTGGAGCTGCAACTTACTCTGCTTAGACTGCAAGCCCGCCCGTACCACGGCAGCCTGGTCGGCCGCGTGCTTAGCGTCAGCGGCGGACTTAGCGGATGTCTGCTCTGCCTTAACAGCCTGCTCCCCGGCGTCCCGGTAACCGGCCATCTGTGTAGCCATTTGAACACCCAGCACTCGCTGTAGGGCCAACTTGTTGATCAATTGTTGCGGTGAGTATGCTGTCAATAGAGCGGTCATGCCGTTTATACGACCACTCATATACGTAGCGGCAGCAAGTTTGTTGACCGCAGCCTGGAAAGTGGCCAAGCGCACCTGGGCGTCCGCCAGAGCAGCTTGGTCGTCCGTGTACTTCTTGTCTGCCGCCCGCTGAGCTGCCAACTTCTCAGTCAGATCAAGTTGCGCGCTGTGCACCGCTTCGGTGGTCTGCTCAGCTTGGCGGGACAGCTCGTTAAGTTTTGCCAGCGCGTCCTCAGCAGGGTCAGCCATCGCGGTAGCGACAAAGAAACGAGATAACACAGCGAACCCTACTAGCGTTCCGACAACAAAGTGCGCAATCAGGCGCACAACCGGATGCTTGCAGCCAAGTCTCAAAGCTTTTCCTTAAACTGCCAAAGGCACTTGGCCATTGAGCGGGCTTTAGATCTCAAACAGGTTACGAAATGATATCGACGTTGTCCAAATGTGATCGTTAAGAAAATAGAAAGATTTCAGTCACCCGCTTGAGAGCATCGCACCGGAAAACCGGCGAACCAGGGGGTTTTGACGAGCCCAGGCACTCAAGAGAACCCGAACCGGTGCTTGCCGCGAATCGGCACGCCCGTAACCGGAGCGCCAATCCGACGTCGATGAGCACTACCAAAACAGCACGTTCATCCTGCAACAGAGTCTCCGACACTCCCAATAGCACGCTGATACATAGTTGTGGCATCCCGTACCGGACCCGCATCGCGCCAGTCATCACAATCGATAATCACCGACGCATTCGGCTCGAGCACTGCGACGCCTTTGCTATACAATGTGGTGCTTTGTGCAATTAGGGTGAGTCTCTCGGGTCAAGTTGGTCAAGCTAACTAGGTCGAACTGTTCGCACGCTAGACATCGGCACCGACACCTCTGGACTGCCTTCGCATAACGATGGCCGTGACACTGTCCGGTGGGTCTGCTTAACGCCACGGCCATAAGCCTGACTGGTGCGACTCAGCCTGAGTCGCACCAGTCAGGCCGGCGTACTGGCAACAGCCGGGGCCCAGAAAAGCTGCCGTTGCTCGAGACCACTGTTGTAGTGGTGGATCCTCGAAACCACTGACGTACGTACGACCAGTACCGAGGGAACTGCCCCGATTGCGATCACCGAGATCGGCGCGATCAAAGTCCGCGGCGGCACTAGGCTGGGTTACCTCGCCACTCTAGGTCAACCCATAGCTCAACACCCGGACTCCAGATCGCGCACCTCACCGGCATCAGCATGACATCGATAGTGTGTGATGCCCCACCATCGATGTCATGCTACCGATGTTTTTGAAATTCCCCGGCGATTCGGTGCTAGTCGCCCACAACGCCTGGTTCTATATCAGATTCCTGCAGGCCGCCGCGCAGCGGTGCGATCTCAGCTGGCCACGTTGGCAACGGCTGTTTGCCCACCAGAGCCGCACAGTCCACCCAACAGAACCCTCGCGACGATGCCCGCGCGCACCACCGTCGACGTGTTACACGCATTGCACGCACGCATCGAACGAGCAGGCAACCAGGGCGTGCACGCCTTGGCCGAGCCTATGCTCGTATCTGCCCAATGTTGCGCCAACATAGTGCCGAAAACGGAATCTCGCTTACAGCCTGCCGCATCGACCAACGCATCTACCTGTTCCGCCGGACCGTTAGGCGAGGTACTCTACAATGGTACCACTGTTGACCTGCGCCGTCGTACTTCAGCAGCGCGGACCTACAGGAGAAGGAAGGAGTATATTCGCTTTGGCCAGCACGGTCGACCATGTCGAATGTGTGCACGAGCTGGAAGCCGGCGTGGGTGAACTGCGAGTGCCAGCCGCACATGCGCGTTCGTACAACCGTGAGTCGCGACCTCCGCAACAATAGATAACAATTAGGTATTGGGTGACGCTGACCGACGAGACGTTCCCCGCCCCCGACTTTCGTTGGCGCGTGCACCGCGCCAACGACCCGTTTTATTAGTCCCGTACAAACGCCGCCGCAACAGTGACCCTGCGGGGGCAGGTTTACCGGAGTGCGAACGTATGCCGTGCAGTTCTTGCTGTACAAAACGGCCTGCCCCGCTTCCTGAGACGTCACAGCCGCACAATACGTGCCAAACAAAGATCGCGGTGATCGACCAACTCGGATAACCCCAGGCTAACCGCTGTCAAGGCCCTGTGACGTGGCAAGCTCCTGAGTACCCTGGTAACATTGTCCGAGCTGATCACCGCTAGGCTGCCGGCACCGACGGTTAAAGTGGCTATCACCTAGCCGTCATCCGCCACGGCCAAACTCACCGCAGTGGACACCGCCAGACGCGCGGTGCTGCCGATGCCGGCGGTCGATGCCATCCACTCCGACACCCAGACGATCCTGCCGGCACCGACCCCCAGTAGCACGGCGCGCTGATCGAAGAGACCGCGCTAATCGTGCGCTGACTGGCCACGCCGGTGTGCGCATCGTTCGGGCCTCAGCTGGCTGGGCCCCCTGCAGACAGCGGGCACCTGGGCAGCGTGGGCGGCATCAGTGTACTCGGCACAGGCTGGCCTGCCGAGCACGCTGCCGATTCCCGGGAGTGGGATTCAGACCTGCTGACTAAACCTCACCCACCGCGCGAGGAGCTGTTCGGCGGCACCCGAATCGATGGCAGCGCTGGCGCGCGCCAACCCATCGTCCCACGCGGGCGACCATTCAGCGTGGCTGGATAACCCAGCGTAGGCGACGATCGCACCGGCGGCGTTGAGCACAACGGCGTCGCGGACTGGGCCCTTGGCCCCGGCCAGTACCGCACGCACCTTCGCCGCATTAGTTTGCGCATCCCCTCCCAACAGATCGTCAAGGTGAGCACGCGCAAACCCGAATTCGACAGGATCAAAAGTCAGCTTATCCACTGTGCCCGCCTGAACACGCCAGATCGTACTGGTAGTAGTGGTGGTCAATTCGTCGAGTCCATCATCGCCATGCACTACCAGCACACTGGAGCGTCGCGCAGCGAACACCCCCGCCATAACCTCGGCAAGATTGCCAAACGCACAGCCGATCAATCCAGCCCGCGGCCAGGCCGGATTGGTCAGCGGCCCGAGGATGTTGAACACGGTCGGCACCCCGATCTCATGGCGCACCGCGGACGCGTACCGGTACGACGGTTGGAACAGCGGCGCGAAGCAGAACCCGATCCCGATTTCGGCTAGGCTATTCGCGACTTGCTCTGGTCCAAGGTCGATACGGACCCCCAATGCTTCCAGAGTGTCAGCGCCGCCTGACAGTGAAGACGAGGCCCGGTTACCATGTTTGACCACCGGTACACCTGCGGCCGCAACCACGATCGCAGCCATAGTGGACAGGTTGACTGTGTTGGCACCATCTCCCCCGGTTCCGGCAATGTCTACGGTTTCTCCGATATCTTGGCAGATCGCCTCTGTCGGCAGCTTACGCGCGTGGCTGAGCATGACGTCAGCAAGCTCACTGACTTCGGCCGCGGTGGGGACCTTCATCTTCATCGCCACCGCGAACGCGGCGATCTGGGCTGGCCGTGCGTTCCCAGTCATGACCTGGCCCATCGCCCAAGCAGCCTGGCCCCGCGTGAGATCCTGCCCTGCTGTCAAACGCCCCAAGACCTGCGGCCACGACAACACCGATCCGGTGGCGCTGCGAGAAGAAGGTGGTTGCGATGACAAAACCACCGGCCAATGGTCCCATGCGAACCACTCGCCCCCAAACACCTCCAAAGCACGCCGCCAACGGTGCAAAAGCTACGCAGGCAACTGATTTGCCGCCCCGGGTAGAACTCGACAACTACAAAACGTCATACTTGCAGATGTGACGAGCACTGTAGGCACCTTGGGTACTGCAATTACGTCGCGGGTGCATTCGCTGAATCGGCCCAACATGGTCAGTGTCGGTACCGTAGTCTGGCTTTCCAGTGAGCTGATGTTCTTTGCTGGACTGTTCGCGATGTACTTCACTGCGCGTGCTCAGGCCGGCGGAAAGTGGCCGCCGTCGACCGAACTAAATCTCTACCAAGCCGTCCCGGTAACGCTGGTGCTCATCGCGTCATCGTTCACCTGCCAAATGGGAGTTTTCTCAGCTGAGCGCGGCGACGTCTTCGGGTTACGCCGCTGGTATGTGATCACCTTATTAATGGGCCTGTTTTTCGTTCTCGGCCAAGGCTACGAATACTACCACTTGATAACTCATGGCACCACCATCCCCAGTAGCGCGTACGGCAGCGTGTTCTATCTGGCCACCGGCTTCCACGGGCTGCACGTCACTGGTGGCCTGATCGCCTTCATTTTCCTGCTGGCCCGCACCACGATGAGCAAGTTCACACCGGCTCAGGCAACCGCCAGCATCGTCGTCTCCTACTACTGGCATTTCGTTGACATCGTGTGGATCGCTTTGTTCACCGTGATCTATTTCATCCGATGAGCCGGCAAGCCCCAAACGGAACCCAAGCAAGGCCCAAACAGGAAACGACAGGAGTGATCGGTTGAAGAAACTGGGTTTCACTCGATCCAGTAGGCGGTGCAGTCAGCCACAAGAACGAGAACAAGAGAGTGAGCGTTCGCGGCGGCGTTTACGCCGCCGCTTGTCGGAGGGCCTTTTGCTACTGGTAGCGCTGACCGTTTCTGGGGGACTAGCGGCGGTCCTGACTCCGACCCCGCAAGTGGCCGTCGCCGATGAGGACTCATCAGCTCTGCTGCGTACCGGCAAGCAGCTGTTCGACACCTCCTGCGTGTCGTGCCATGGCGCCAACCTTCAAGGAGTTCCCGACCACGGGCCGAGCCTGATTGGCGTCGGCGAAGCTGCCGTCTATTTCCAGGTATCGACTGGTCGGATGCCTGCTATGCGCGGTGAGGCCCAGGTGGCGCGTAAAGACCCCATTTTCAACGAGTCACAAATCGACGCGATCGGTGCCTACATCCAGGCCAACGGCGGTGGGCCGACCGTAGCGCGTAACCCCGACGGTAGCGTTGCGATGCAATCACTGCGCGGTACCGACCTGGGTCGCGGCGGCGACTTGTTCCGACTAAACTGCGCATCGTGCCACAATTTCACCGGAAAAGGTGGTGCGCTGTCGTCCGGTAAGTACGCCCCCGACCTCGGGCCCGCCAACGAACAGCAAATCCTCACCGCGATGCTGACCGGCCCGCAGAACATGCCCAAGTTCGCCGACCGCCAACTTTCCTTCGAAGCGAAGAAGGACATCATCGGCTACGTGCGAACCGTCATCGAAGAACGCCAGCCAGGTGGCTACAGTCTCGGTGGCTTCGGCCCTGCACCGGAGGGGATGGCGATCTGGATCATCGGGATGGTCACCGCCATCGGGCTGGCACTGTGGATTGGGGCACGAGCATGAGCCTTAACCCGAAAGACGGCGCCGGCGCTTCCCGGGAGCTCGACGAGACAACGCAGGGGACGATGTCACGCGAGGAACTGGTAGCCCTGGGCGGTCGGCTCGATGGTGTTAACACCGTCTACAAGGAGCAGCGTTGGCCGATCGAGGGCACCAAGGCGGAAAAGCGCACCGAACGAATGGTAACCTTCTGGCTATTGCTGGGTGGCGTATTGGGTCTGACGTTACTACTGATCTTCCTGTTTTGGCCGTGGGAGTACAAACCCAAAGAGGCCTCAGGCAGTTTCCTCTACACCATTGCCACCCCGCTGTATGGTCTGACCTTCGGGCTTTCCATCCTGGCGATCGCTATTGGCGCGGTGCAGTTTCAGAAGAGATTCATCCCGGAAGAGATTTCGATCCAGGAACGCCATGACGGTGCATCGCCCGAGATCGACCGCAAGACAGTCGTAGCGAACCTAACCGACGCTCTTGAGAGCTCAACGATCAGGCGCCGCAAGCTAATCGGGCTGTCGTTGGGCGTGGGCTTGGGCGCTTTTGGCCTCAGCACGTTGGTGACGTTTATTGGCGGTTTCATCAAAAACCCATGGAAGCCAGTCGTACCCACCGCGAATGGGATGAAGGCCATGCTTTGGACTTCCGGCTGGACCCCACGATACCATGGGGAGACAATCTATCTAGCGAGAGCTACCGGCTCGCACTCGGGAGCACCGTTTATCCGGATGCGTCCGGAAGACGTCGACGCAGGCGGGATGGAGACCGTCTTTCCGTGGCGCGAGTCCGACGGCGACGGCACCACCATGGAATCACACGAAAAACTGATAACGATCAAGATGGGTATCCGCAACCCGGTAATGCTCATCCGTATCCGGCCCAGTGATATGCCTCGTGTGGTCAAACGCCGAGGCCAGGAGAACTTCAACTTCGGCGAGTTCTTCGCCTTCACCAAGGTCTGCTCGCATTTGGGTTGCCCATCCTCACTATACGAACAGCAGTCCTACCGAATCCTGTGCCCTTGTCACCAATCTCAGTTCGACGCGCTGCAGTATGCCAAGCCGATATTCGGTCCGGCCGCGCGCGCGCTGGCACAACTACCCATCACCATCGACACCGACGGGTATCTGGTTGCCAACGGTGACTTTGTCGAGCCGGTCGGGCCAGCATTCTGGGAGCGCACAACATGAGTCCAAAATCCGTTCCGGATATCGGTGATGTCCTGGCCCGCCAAGCTGAAGACATCGACACACGATATCACCCGTCGGCAGCGCTGCGCCGGCAGCTCAACAAGGTCTTCCCGACGCACTGGTCGTTCTTGCTCGGCGAGATCGCGCTGTACAGCTTCATCGTGCTGCTGCTCACCGGTGTGTACCTCACGCTGTTCTTCGATCCGTCCATGACTGATGTCACCTACAACGGCGTCTACCAACCATTGCGCGGGGTCGAGATGTCGCGCGCGTACCAATCGACGCTAGACATTTCCTTCGAAGTCCGAGGCGGCCTGTTCGTCCGTCAAATCCACCACTGGGCCGCATTGATGTTCACCGCGGCAATAATGGTACACCTGGCACGTATCTTCTTCACCGGAGCGTTCCGGCGGCCGCGCGAGACCAACTGGGTTATCGGTTCACTACTGCTGATCCTGGCCATGTTTGAAGGCTACTTCGGCTACTCGATGCCCGACGACCTGCTGTCGGGCATCGGCCTGCGGGCCGCGCTGTCGTCGATCACGCTAGGTATACCAGTGATCGGGACCTGGCTTCACTGGGCTCTGTTCGGGGGCGATTTCCCCGGAACCATCTTGATTCCTCGGCTCTACGCACTGCACATCCTGCTGATCCCAGGGGTCATCCTCGCGCTTATAGGGCTGCATCTAGCGCTGGTGTGGTTCCAGAAGCACACCCAGTTCCCCGGACCGGGCCGCACCGAGTACAACGTCGTCGGTGTGCGAGTAATGCCGGTGTTTGCGTTCAAGTCGGGCGCGTTCTTCGCAGCCATTGTTGGCGTGCTGGGTCTGATGGGCGGCTTTCTGCAGATCAACCCGATCTGGAACCTAGGCCCTTACAAACCATCTCAGGTGTCAGCTGGCTCGCAGCCAGACTTCTACATGATGTGGACCGAGGGCCTGGCCCGTATCTGGCCAGCCTGGGAGTTCTATTTCTGGCACCACACCATACCCGCACCAGTTTGGGTCGCGGTGATCATGGCCCTAGTTTTCGTCCTGCTAATCACCTACCCGTTCCTGGAGAAGCGGTTTACCGGCGACTACGCCCACCACAATTTGCTGCAACGGCCGCGTGACGTTCCGGTGCGCACCTCGATCGGGGCCATGGCGATCACCTTCTACATGGTACTCACGCTCGCGGCGATGAACGACATCATCGCGTTGAAGTTCCACATCTCGCTCAACGCAACGACGTGGATCGGTCGCATTGGCATGGTGATACTTCCACTGCTCGTCTACTTCATCACCTATCGGTGGTGTATCGGGCTGCAACGCAGCGACCGGGCGGTGCTCGAACATGGCATCGAAACCGGCATCATCAAGCGGCTACCGCATGGGGCGTACATCGAGCTGCACCAGCCGCTCGGCCCGGTAGACGATCACGGCCACCCAATACCGCTCGAGTACCAGGGCACTGCTGTTCCCAAGCGGATGAACAAACTGGGCTCGGCCGGCTCACCCAGTAGCGGCAGCTTCTTGTTCGCAGATCCGGTATCCGAGGATGCGGCACTGCGCGAAGCAACGCACGTCGCCGAGCAACGTGCACTTACCGCGTTGCGCGAACACCAAGACAGCATCGCCAGTTCCCCGAATGGGGAGCGCGGCAAGCATTAAAGTTCGGCGACGACACACGCAGCGTAGTGCGAAAACCCCCAGCCGCGCAGCGGCGAAGGGACTAGCTAGCAAGGAAGTCAGGCACAGGTCAGTGAGGCGAACCTATCCGAGCGGGCCACTCATCTCATCCACATCAACCCACACGACGTAACTGCCGAACATAGATCCATTCGATAACTGGCATCACCGCCGTGACGATCCCGGCTAGGACGTAACCAACCCACGACGCGCCGTCGCGACCAACAGCCATCAGATAGGTCGACGCCGCAACCGCGACCAGTGCGGCCCCCATCGTGCCAGTCAATCCAACCGTGCCACGCAACCAGATCCGGTCCACCGCCGCGTCAAACCACTCGCCAGGTTGCGCGACCGACTGAACCCTCTCCTCGGCACATACCCGCTCGACCTCGATACGCGCTGTGGAACGCCCGGCGCTGACCAGTTGCCTGACTCCCCCGCGCTCCGGCACACCCGCCGGTCGAATCGGCGGCTCAACCCGGGCCACGCGGCGAGCCCACAACAATACCGGCACCGCCCCTGCGATGATCAACACGGAAACGACAATGATGCCGTACAACACCCAGGTGGTGTGCGGGTCACTCGCTATCTTGTGAAAGCCGCGACCCAGATCCTCCAATGCGACGGCCGCAGCTACGCTCACCCCTATCAGCACCAGCCAGACTGCCGCACATACCCCGACCAGAATGCGATCGATGACGTCCGATGCAATGGTGTCCGACCCACGTCGATACGGTGAATACCTGTTCATCATCAGCAACTCGTTTGCGGTGCGTCGTTGCTATTCGACGAAAGCACCGTTCCGTCACTTGTGGTGATCAAGCAGTTGAGTTTGCTGACCCGAAAGAGGCTAAACGCCTCAACCGAGCCGACATCGGATTGCGAGATCGGTGTAACGGTCATTGACCACGGAATATAGACGTTGTGCTGAGTCCGTCGCCGACCGGAGGCATCAACGTAGGTCACCGAAATGATGTCACCCGGCGCTTTGGTGCCCGTCACCGAATAGGTGACCTGCCGAGGACCAGTCAACGTAGTGACCGTAGTCGTAGGCGTCGTCGGCGGGGGCGGTACCACCGATGACGGTGGCACTGCGGTGCTCGTCGCCGACGGTGGTGGCAAAGGCGTCACCGTCACTGTCTGCGTCTCCGTCGCTGTCGAAGTCTCCGTGCTGGGTGGTGGTGGCTTAACGGTGGTGATTTCGTCCTGCACCGGCGGAGTGGACCGTCCAGTGGTTGGGGTAGAAAGTTTGCTGGTGTCGGTACGCGTGAACAGCAGCGACACCGAAACCACCAGTGAGATCGCGGCCAAGATGGCAGCAACGCCAACCACCCACGGCCAGCGCGGAGCAGCACCCGGCTCATCGTAGACCGACGACTCGTCGTAGTCATAGAGCCTGAGATCCGCCGGCACGTACGGGACAGCAGTGAAATGCTCGGCCTCAGGAGCCGAGTAGGCCTGTGAGTATACCTCGGTCTCGCTGGTATGGTCACTCGCTGTTACTAAATCGCTATCCGGTACGGGTACCAATTCGTCAACGGACTCTACGCCGTTATGGGGATCCAATTCACCGCTGAGCTCGTTGCCGGAATCGGATTCCTCATTTTCCCGTCCCGGGGGATTCGGCCCGCTCATGTTTGCCTACCCTGTCCAACTGCATCACCTGTGCGCGGGTCCGCGCGGCTACATCGTTGCACGCGCGCTCAAGAGATTCTCATTCTGCCTCGGCAACCCTACCGAACTGAGAAAGGCAAACAAGCTTGGCGAACTACCCACTAATCAACTGGTTCCCTAATTATGACCTTATCCGGTACCGACCAATCAGTGCTTCTCCGGGCCGACGTAGTACTCGAAGACCAGTCCGGCTGCCGAGGCAAGAACGAACACGACTCCGGCAACGATCAACCACGGCAGCCACAGCGCTATACCGACTGCCGCCACCGAGCCCGACAAGGCGACCAGAACCGGCCACCAACTGTGCGGGCTGAAGAACCCCAATTCCCCTGCACCATCACTGATCTCAGCACCTTCATAGTCTTCTGGTCGAATATCCAACCGACGAGCCACAAAACGAAAGAAGGTGGCAACGATCAACGCTAGACCTCCGGTCAGCGCTAGGGCTGTAGTGCCGACCCAATCCACACCACCGGTGGCGAACATCGAAGTCAGCACTCCATACAGCACCGCCATGATGACAAAGAACACAGCGACAAACTCGAATAGCCTCGCTTCGATATGCATTGCGTGTCCTAACCCTTAGTGGGACTACCTACTGGACCCTTAGTGGGACTACCTACTGGCTGTTGGTCAACTGTCCGCGACGGGTATCAAACGGGTGGGTAGTCACCGCCAGCGGAGGCTGAGCGATCACCTGCAATGCTTCAGCGTTGGTTTTTCCGTCGATCCGTTGTTGCAAATAGGCCTTGAAGTCGTTAGGAGCGACAACTCGAACTTCGAAGTTCATCATCGAGTGATATGTACCGCACATCTCAGCGCAGTGGCCGACGAATGCCCCGGTCTTTGTTATCTCTTCGACCTGGAAGACGTTCACGGAGTTGTTCGCCACCGGGTTGGGCATGACGTCGCGCTTGAACAAAAATTTCGGCACCCAAAACGAGTGAACCACGTCGGCGGAGTTCAATTGGAACTCGATGCGCTTGCCAGCGGGCAGCACAAGCACCGGAATTTCAGTAGTAGTGCCCAAAGTTTCAACCTTGTCGAAGTTCAGGTAGGCCCGGTCCTCGGTATTGAGCCCACGCACCGCCCCGACGAGCTCCTCACCATGGGAGTCCTTGCCCTCTGGCTTGGAGACCATGGCCTTTTTGCGGGCCGGATCGACCCCGTCGTAGGTCAAGGTGCCGTCTTTGAAATCGACCCGCTGATAGCCGAACTTCCAGTTCCACTGAAAGGCCGTAACATCAATGACAACTTCGGGATCCTTGGCGAGGTACAGCATCTTATCCTGCACTATCACAGTGAAATAGAACAGCATAGAAATGATGAGGAATGGCGTCACGGTCAGCACCAACTCCAGCGGCATGTTGTAGCCGAATTGACGCGGCAACTCGGTGTCGGTTGTTTTCTTCCGGTGGAAGATGGTCGACCAGAAAATGAGACCCCACACAATGACACCGACGACCAGGGAGGCGACCACCGCACCGATCCACAGCTGTCGGTTGAGGTGGGCCTCCGGGGTGATGCCTTCCGGCCAGCCAATGGCCAACGCGTCCGACCAGCTGCATCCGCTCAGGGTGACCACCAGCACACCCAGTGTCACGGCCAGCACCAGCGGCCGAAGACGACGAGAGAGACCCTGACCGACACGTTGCGAACAGACTAACTCGCGAGCTGTCACTTTGGCGCCTCCTGTATCACAAGCTGGGCCGATTCGAAGCTAACCCGCTTAAAGGCGGGATTCTTCGGCTAACTCGGATGTCTAATACTACGCAGCGTAGACCACGGCACTCGCCCAAGAGGCGATACGGGTCCCAACGACGATGGATGATCGGCGCCTACGAACATTGCCGAATGAGGCATACTGGATTGCCGTGTGTGGACTGCTGGCGTTTGTAGTGGCTTCGGCGCGCGCTGATAGCCGCGGCTCTGGTGGGACCAACAACATTCTTCAGGCCGATCATTCCATGGCCCGCGCGGTACATTTGATGCGTCACCGCGGGCCTGACGAGCTAAGCACCTGGTCCGACCCGGACATTGATGGGTTCTCGGGAGGGGTTGCGTTTGGGTTTAACCGGTTGTCCATCATCGACATTGCGCATTCGCATCAGCCGCTGCGGTGGGGACCACCGGAGACACCCAACCGCTACATCCTGGTATTCAACGGCGAGATCTACAACTACCTGGAGCTGCGCGACGAGCTGGTCATCCGGCACGGCGCTGCTTTCGCCACCGACGGAGACGGTGAATCTATCGTCGCCGGCTTCCATTACTGGGGCACCGAGATACTAACACGGCTGCGTGGCATGTTCGCCTTCGCGCTGTGGGACACCATCGCCCACGAATTGTTCTGTGCCCGAGACCCTTTCGGGATCAAACCACTGTTCATGGCGACCGGAACCAACGGCACCGCGGTGGCCAGCGAAAAGAAATGCCTGCTTGAACTGGCCGAAGTGATCAGATTCGACACGCAGATTGACACCCGCGCACTACAGCACTACACGGTCCTGCAGTACGTGCCCGAGCCCGAGACGCTGCATCGCGGGGTGCACCGACTCGAATCTGGCTGTTACGCACGTATCCGTCCCGAACAGCTCGATCCAGCGACCACCCGCTACTTCGTGCCGCAATTTGCCGCCACACCGATCACCAGCAGCACTGAACAGACCCGCTACGGCGAAATCACCGCAGTGCTTGCGGACTCAGTGGCCAAGCACATGCGCGCCGACGTCACCGTTGGCTCGTTTCTGTCCGGCGGTATCGACTCCACAGCCATCGCAGCACTGGCGATCCGACACAATCCGCGGCTGATTACATTTACCACCGGCTTCGAGCATGAGGGATTCTCCGAGATCGACGTGGCGGCTGCTTCGGCTGAAGCAATCGGTGCGCGCCACATCGTGAAGGTGGTTACCCCCAACGAGTTCGTCGCCGCCCTGCCGGAGATCGTCTGGTATCTCGACGAGCCAATTGCCGACCCGGCCCTGGTTCCGCTGTTTTTCGTCGCCCGCGAAGCTCGCAAGCACGTCAAGGTGGTGTTGTCCGGCGAGGGCGCCGACGAGCTGTTCGGCGGCTACAGAATCTATCGAGAGCCGCTGTCGTTGAAGCCCTTCGACTACCTACCCGGGCCACTGCGACGCTCGATGGGCAAGGTGTCCAAATCTCTGCCCGAAGGTATGCGCGGCAAGAATCTGCTACACCGCGGATCACTCACGCTCGAGGAACGCTACTACGGCAATGCCCGCAATTTCTCGGAAGCGCAGTTGCAGGCTGTGCTACCCAGGTTCCACACGGGCTGGACCCACACCGACGTCACGGCAGCGGTGTACGCCGAATCCGTCGGCTGGGACCCGGTAGCCCGCATGCAGCACATCGATCTGTTCACCTGGCTACGTGGCGACATTTTGGCCAAGGCCGACAAGATGACAATGGCCAATTCGCTGGAGCTGCGGGTACCGTTCCTTGATCCCGAAGTGTTCGCCGTGGCGTCCCGGTTACCCATGCAGGCAAAGATCACCCGCACCACCACGAAATACGCACTGCGGCGCGCACTGGAATCCATCGTCCCGGCACACGTGTTGCATCGCCCCAAACTCGGGTTCCCGGTCCCAATCCGGCATTGGCTGCGCGCCGGCGAACTGCTGGAATGGGCGTACGCGCTGGTGAACTCGTCGCAGGCCGAACATCTGGTCAACCTAGCCGCCGTGCACCGGATGCTTGACGAGCACCGAGGTGGCATCAGCGATCATAGTCGCCGGCTGTGGACGGTGCTAATTTTTATGCTGTGGCACGCCATCTTCATCGAACACAGTGTGGTGCCACAGATCAGCGAGCCACAGTATCCGGTACAGCCGTAAGTAACTAACCGGGCCGCAGTTAAGCCGGATGCGCGGATAAGGGTACAGCCATGCGATGAAGGCAATAATTTAATTTAAGGTGACGACACCGAGCAGCTAGACCCGCGTATCGTGAGTTGCCGGAACCCTACTGCTCCGACCAAATAACTACATATTTAGGCTCACCTGGCCGAGCTGGTGCACTAGGAAAGCACAACGGTGATTTCAGCGGCAGCTTCCTCCCCATAAGCGCCAGCTAGCCGAGCCACAGCAACGTCGCGATCCCAACCCCACTGCTGGGTTCCGGTTGATTCCAGCACCAACACCGCGACCAACGAGCCCAGCTGCGCCGAACGCTCCAGACTCAGACCGGCGCTGCGTCCAGTTAGGAAACCGGCCCTGAACGCGTCACCAACGCCGGTGGGATCAACTTGGCCTGCCTCAGGCACCACACTGACGTGCACACGGGTGCCGTCGGGTTCTACCAGGTCCACCCCCTTGGCGCCCAGCGTGGTCACCCGCAGTTGAATCTGCGCCATCACGTCGGCCTCAGACCAGCCAGTTTTGGACAGCAGCAGGTCCCATTCGTAATCGTTAGTGAACAAGTAGGTGGCGCCGTCGATGAGGTTGCGGATTTCCTCGCCAGATAGCCGTGCCAACTGCTGGGATGGGTCAGCGGCGAAGGCTAGCCCGAGTTTGCGACACTCCTGAGTGTACCCCAGCATGGCGGCCGGGTCGTTGGCCCCGATGATCACCAACTCCGGCGTGCCGATGGTCGCTATCGCGTCGACAAGCTTGATGTTGCGGGCCTCCGACATGGCGCCGGTATAGAACGATCCGATCTGGGCCATGTCCAGGTCGGTGGTGCAGACGAAACGCGCCGTGTGCGCGGTCTTGGAGATCAGCACGCTATCGCAGTTGACTCCGTGATTTTGCAGCCAATCGCGATAGTCGGCGAAGTCGTCGCCGACTGCACCGATCAGTGCGACGTCACCGCCAAGCACGCCGATCGCGTAGGCCATGTTTCCAGCCACACCGCCACGATGAATTACCAGGTCGTCGACCAGAAAGCTGAGCGAGACCTTGTGCAGATTGTCGACGAGCAGTTGCTCAGAGAATCTGCCCGGAAACCGCATCAGATGGTCAGTCGCAATCGAACCGGTTACAGCGATCGTCACCAGATCTCACCCTTCGTCCATCAAGTCGTTTCACCTATCCACGGGTACAAACGTTGCGAATAGCCCCGATGCATCCGCGACCGCGGGCAGGTTTGCGCTAGCCTGCCTAGAGAGCTCGTCTGGTTGCCCCAAACGCCAATGTGGAGCGGCAACTGCTCGTCGCCCCATCCACCCCACCGCAGGAGAACCACGATGGACGGTCCGCATACGCCGAATCCTACTGTCGGCACCGACAAACCGTCACCTTATGCAGACACCGCCTTCGCAACCACCCAGTCCTCCATCCATGTAGAAGACAAAACACCCGCCTATCCCAGGATGCTGCCACCTGCAGTGTCATACCCGAGGCGACGGTCGAAGCGACTAATCATTAGCGTGCTGGTGGCTATCGCGCTGGTAGCCGCGATGACGGCAGTAATCATCTACGGGGTTCGGACAAACGGATCTAAAACAGGGGGCACATTCTCCGAGGTAACGGCCAAAACGGCGATTGAAGATTATCTGAAAGCCCTCGAACAGAGCAACATCAACACCATCGCCCGCAACGCGCTGTGCGGTATGTACGACTCCGTCCGCGACCAGCGGCCCGACCAGGCGCTGGCACAGCTGAGTAGCGACGCGTTCCGAAAGCAGTTCTCCCAGGTCGAGCTAACCTCGATCGACCAGATAGTGTACTGGTCACCTTACCAGGCCCAGGTGCTATTCACCATGCGGACATCACCTGCCACCGGAGGCCCGAAGCGCAGGCAGATACAAGGCATCGCACAGTTGCTTTACCGACGCAACCAGGTCCTGGTGTGCTCGTACATGTTGCGCACCGCGGACTCGCACTAGGCCGGCTACGACCGAGCCGACCCCTGCGGTCTCGTCAGTTGAACGAATCCCCGCAAGCGCAGGAGCCATTGGCGTTGGGATTGTCTATGGTGAAGCCCTGCTTTTCGATGGTGTCCACGAAGTCAATAGACGCGCCTTCCACGTAGGGGGCGCTCATTCGATCCACCGTCAAAGTCACACCACCGAACTCCGCAGTGAGATCGCCATCCAGGGTCCGGTCGTCGAAGAAAAGATTGTAGCGCAGCCCTGCGCACCCACCCGGCTGAACCGCGATACGCAACGCCAGGTCGTCACGTCCCTCTTGGTCCAGCAGCGACTTCGCCTTAGTGGCAGCGACATCGGTCAGGATCACTCCGTGGGTCTTGGCACTTAACTCGTTCTGCACAGCCATTGCTTCTCCTACATGCGTGATTATTTGGGTGGGTTCGCCAACCCATCACCTTAACGATACCTTGCAGTACCGCTATTCCCGAGTCGCTCCGCGACAACAAACGCCAAACCCATGACCTAGTTGACCGTGTTATTTCACGCTAGCCGCACCTAAACTAACGTATTTGACAATCGACTAAATAGCTATATTACCCGCTAATCGCGATGCGGACTTGTCCAGGCACATCTGCTCGACCACGACTACCGGAATTCCCAGCAGACCGGCTGCGTCAGATATCAAACTAACTACCATTTCGTGCAGGGACTGTTCGTCGAACCAGCTCTCACCAGTAACAATTAGCCCGGCCGCGACAAGACCATCGCCCAAGTGTGGTGTGTTCGGAGATGATTGCCGCGCCAGACTCACACCGGCCACCCAACACAAGTAACCCGGCGCCGATACCATCACCGGCACACGCACCAGGCTCGGCACTAAAATCCATCGCGCCCGACCTTGGCTGCCACCAATTCGGCGATTGTCCAGGCCACTAAGCGGACTTCATGCTTTGCGACGCTATGTTGTGTCTGCGCCCTTCTGCAGACCAAACACCCCGGACGCACCTCACGGTCCCAGCAGCCGATATTCAAAGTCTGAAACAGCGATCAGTTCGACGTCGGGCAGCTGAGCGCAGCAATCATTCTTTGTCCGCCATCACTGTACACAGTACCATCCACACTAACAGTAATATCCTTGTGTCACCCCGGCAACATTCTGGGTCACCCTGGCCCGGAGCGCCTCGGCGATGAATTGCCTTACCATCTGCTGTTACGCCAACAGCACAGCCTCTGATTTGGGCGAACTGCCAAGCGGAGTCAGACCGCACTCCAGGTACGGAGCCCACAACCGAACCGGTATCAAACATACACTTGAGCGTCCAGCGGCCTAAAAGCCTGCAACTCCCGCAGCTCCCCCAATCGACTGGCCAGTACCTCGACAAAACCGGGGACGCTGTAATAAAATTAAATTACTGTCAATAGTAATAATTATCTTTTGGGGGTGCGAGGAGGAGCCGATCGCCCGGATGTGACTGGGTCCAGCCGGTCGAGATAGCGGCGGTGGCTTGCACCGCGGACAAACAATTCAGCGGCACCAGCACGCGCATCGCAATCGCAGGAGGAACTGGATTCAAGGCTGGCGCATGGTCACGGTATTGAGCATCCGAGGCCATCGAGCCCGTTCATCACAGTGCAGTCGTTCATCACACACAGATTAGGACTCAAGTAACATTAACGCACGCACAATGCGGGCACATGCCAGTGGGCAGCCTATCTGCCGGCGAAGTAGCCTGGCTATTGTGAAATTGCTGGGCCGTAAGAAGAGCTACGGACAGGACATCGAGACATCGGACGACAATGTGGGTTCGGAAGCTAGTTTGCCGGACACGCTATCTCGCGGGTCCAGTACGACCGCTCCTAAGGGCCGACCCACCCGCAAGCGTGACGATGCCGACCGACGCCACACGAAAAAAGGGCCAATCACGCCGGCGCCGATGACTGCCTCCGAGGCGCGAGCTCGGCGCAAGTCGCTGGCTCCCCCCAAGTGCCACCGTGCGGAACGTAGGGCCAAGCGAGCCGCCAGCAAAGCCCAGATTACTGATCGCCGGGAGCGCATGATGGCCGGCGAAGAGGCATACCTGCCGCCACGTGATCAGGGCCCGGTACGCCGCTACATCCGAGACCTCGTGGATGCTCGGCGCAACGCGCTCGGCCTGTTCACACCGTCAGCGCTAGTTCTGTTATTCATCACGTTCGGGGTTCCGCAGCTACAGTTGTACATGTCTCCAGCGATGCTGGTGCTGTTGTCCGTGATGGGTATCGACGGAATCATCTTGGGCCGCAAGATCAGCAAGCTGGTCGACGTGAAGTTTCCATCCAACACCGAAAGCCATTGGAGGTTAGGCCTTTACGCCGCCGGTCGAGCATCCCAAATGCGCCGGCTGCGCGTACCCCGACCCCAAGTCGAGCACGGCAGCAGTGTCGGTTAAACCTCTCCTGAAAGCCGTCTCGACCCGGCAATGAAGTTGACCCGAGTGGTAGCCGGGCAGCCGGGACCAATCAAGGCACCGAGAACCTGATGGAGTTCGCGCCAGTGTCGCCGCCCGACGGCCACGCCGCAGCAGCTGCCCGCGCTCGCCAGGACACCCTGACCAAGCCGCGCGGCGCGTTGGGCCGTCTCGAAGATTTGTCGATCTGGGTGGCGTCGTGCCAGGGACAGTGTCCGCCACGCCAGTTCCAGCGTGCTCGGATAGTAGTGTTCGCCGGTGACCACGGTGTCGCCCGGTCCGGGGTGTCGGCATACCCACCGCAATTGACCGCTCAGATGGTAGCTAACATCGACCGCGGCGGGGCGGCAATCAACGCACTAGCGAGTATCGCCGACGCGACGATACGAATCGCGGATTTAGCTGTCGACGCAGACCCATTGTCGCAGCAGATCGGCATCCATAAAGTGCGACGCGGCAGTGGCGATATCGCGATCCAGGACGCGTTAACCGAAGACGAGACTGCCCGAGCGATCATAGCCGGTCAACGCATCGCCGATGAGGAAGTCGACCGCGGTGCTGACCTGTTAATCGCCGGCGACATCGGAATTGGAAACACCACCGCAGCGGCGGTTTTGGTGGCGGCGTTGACGAACGCCGAACCAGTCGCCGTAGTGGGCTTCGGAACCGGGATCGATGACGCCAGTTGGGCACGCAAAACGGCTGCGGTGCGCGATGCCTTATGTCGGATACGGCTGGTGTTGCCCGATCCGGTCGGGTTGCTGCGCTGCTGCGGCGGCGCCGACCTGGCCGCTATGGCGGGCTTCTGTGCGCAAGCAGCGGTACGACGTACCCCGTTGCTACTCGACGGCATGGTGGTGACGGCGGCCGCACTGGTCGCCGAGCGCCTGGCACCGGGTTCCTGGCAATGGTGGCAGGCCGGTCATCAGTCAACCGAACCGGGTCATGCCCTGGCTTTGGCAGCTTTGGACTTGGATCCGATTCTGGACCTGCGGATGCGGCTGGGCGAAGGAACCGGTGCTACGGCAGCGTTACTGGTGCTGCGCGCCGCAGTAGCCGCGTTGACGTCAATGACGACCTTCGCAGAGGCTGGTGTGGCCGGTACGTCGACCTCGCCACCATCGTGATGCGCTGTCTAGCAACATTTTTCGCATTTGCAACGGCGATTCCCCTCCCCAGGGCCACTAATAGCCCAACAGGTCACGACAGGATGACTGCATTGCCGGTGGTCGGCGCCGCGTTGGGCGTGCTGGCCACGGCCGTGTCGTGAGGTAGCGCACTTGTTTTCGGTCCGTCCAGCACGCTATCCGGACTGCTCGCAGTGGCGACACTGCTGATCGCGATCCGCAGCTTGCACATCTACGCCGTTGCCGATACGGCTGACGGGCTGGGCTGCTACGGTCCGCTGCAGCGTGCACTTACGGTAATGCGCGACGGGTCGACCCGGACCATTCGGGGTAGCGGGCTGTAGTATTGGCAATCACGGTACAGCGGCTGACGTTCTCAATGCTTAACGCGGCGGCCATCATCCTAGCTGTGTTTGCCGGCCGGGCCACCGCATTGCTAGCCTGTCATCGGTCGGTGCCAGCTACTGACGGAAGTGCCCTGGGCGCCCTGGTTGGGTTGCCGGTACCCGGCCTGGCACCGGTGGTGTTGGCCTGGTTAGCGGTGCTGCTGGTCATTGCACTGCCGGAAAGCCAACGACCGTAGCAGAGGCCGATCGCGGTGCCGGTGGCCGTGTGCTGCGGCATGCTCCTATCCTAGTTGCGCACTACTGTGTGCCGGTTCGACGACATCACCGGTAACATACTGGGCGTCGCGATCGAGCTCACCACAACGTTAAGCGCTATGCCACTCGTCGTCTTGGTGTCCGGTTTTAGCTGGCACCCAACCAACTATCCCAGCCGGGCCATCCAGCCGTGGGTGTCGGCAAAAGTACCGCGCTGGATTCCAGTTAGCGTGTCGCGCAACGCCATAGTCACCTCACCTGGTGCGCCACCGGCGATGGTAAACTCGGTATCACCGTATTTCACCCGCGAGACCGGGGTAATGAAGGCGGCAGTGCCGCAGGCAAACACCTCGGTGATCTCGCCAGCAGCAGCTTTCTTCTGCCACTCGTCGATATCGATCTTACGTTCTTCGACACTGAATCCGGCATCAATAGCCAACTGCAGCAACGAAGCGCGTGTGACCCCGGGCAGCAGTGAGCCAGACAGCTCCGGGGTGACCAGGCGTGCCGACCCGCCGCTGCCGAGCACAAAGAAGATGTTCATCCCGCCCATTTCTTCGACGAAGCGGCGCTCGACGGCGTCTAGCCACACCACCTGGTCGCACCCGTTGGCTGCGGCTTCGGTCTGAGCCAGCAGCGACGCAGCGTAGTTGCCGCCAAATTTGGCCGCACCGGTGCCGCCCGGGCTAGCTCGCACGTACTCCATCGACACCCAGACCGTGACAGGGTTGATGCCGCCTTTGAAATACGCCCCGACCGGCGAGGCGATCAACAGGTACCGATACTGCTTGGCTGGCCGTACCCCCAGCCCCGGCTCGGTCGCGAAGATGAAGGGCCGCAGATAAAGCGCCTCTTCACCGCCGACCCGGGGCACCCAAGCATTGTCGACAGCGATGAGCTGACACAGAGAGTCAATGAATAACTCGTCGGGCAGCTCGGGAATCGCGATTCTCCGCGCCGACGAACGCAACCTGGCCGCGTTAGCATCAGGGCGAAAAGACACGATCGACCCGTCCGCCCAGCGGTAAGCCTTGAGTCCCTCAAAAACTTCCTGCGCGTAGTGCAGCACTATCGCGGACGGATCCAGCTGAATCGGGCCGTAGGGAATGACCCGCGCATCGTGCCAACCTCGGCCATCAATGTAATCGATCGACACCATGTGGTCAGTGTGGTACTTACCGAAGCCCGGCTCAGCCAGGATCGATTCACGTTCCGCATCAGTCACCGGATGGGCCGAGAGTGACACCGTGAACTCGAGGAAGCCGCTGGTCATGGCGCCAATTGTATATGTGCGTGCGAACGGGTTTTTGTGGCGCTAAAGCAAAGAGGCTAGCGGGTCTTCACTTCGATGAAGGGCGGACGCACCACTTCGCACTCGACAGCACGGCCACGAACGTCGACGATAATTTGCTGACCGTCCTGCACCGCGGCTTCGCTGTCGATCAACGCCAACGCGACACCAACTTGCAACGTCGGCGAGAACGTCCCCGACGTGGTGACCCCGATCGGGATGTCGCCAGCACACACCGTCAGCCCAGGTCGCAAAACTCCCCGGCCAGCCATTCGCAGGCCCCGCAACAGCCGTCGCGGCCCCGCCGCCTTCTCGGCCAGCAACGCATCCCGGCCCAAGAACGCATCCTTCTTCCAGCCAATCGCCCAGCCACACCGGGCCTGCAGCGGCGAGATGTCAAGCGAAAGTTCGTGCCCATACAGCGGGTAACCCATCTCGGTGCGCAGTGTGTCACGAGCGCCCAGGCCGGCCGGCTCCCCGCGTGCGTCAACCACAGCGGCGACCAACGCGTCGAACACCACATCTGCTGACTCCCAGGGCGGCAGCAGTTCGTAGCCTTGCTCGCCGGTGTACCCGGTGCGGCAGACGCGCACCGGTACTCCCGCATAGGAAGCATCGACGTAACCCATGTAATCAATCCCAGTTGGCAGCCCGAGCTCGCCGAGCACGTCCGTTGATCGAGGACCCTGGACCGCCAACACCGCGTGGGAGCGATGCTGGTTGATGATGGTAAGGCCGGCCGGCACTACCGCCTGCAATGCGTCGACCACCGCGGCGGTATTGGCGGCATTGGACACCAAAAAGATCTCATCGTCATCGACGTAGTAGGCAATCAGGTCATCGATAACACCACCAGACTCTGAGCAGCACAACGTATATTGCGCCTTACCTGGCCGTATGCGGCCCAGGTCGTTGGTGAGCACGGAGTTGACGAACTGCGCGGCACCCGGCCCACGAACTAACGCCTTACCAAGGTGGCTGACGTCAAATAGACCCACAGCATTACGGGTGGCGCTGTGTTCACTGACGGTGCCAGCATACGACACCGGCATCAGCCAGCCACCGAACTCGGCAAAATTCGCGCCAAGCTCGCGATGACGGTCTTCCAACGGCCCCTTGAGAAGCTCTGGCGCATCGGTCACGTCGTCCCACCGTAATCCACCTCCGCTACTGGCTCACGTGGGGAGATTCCCGCGCGCTGATCAGCTACCTGGATGAAACTTCACGGCCGACGGCAGCCCAGATTGATTGGGCTTGAATTAGCAGACGCCGAGCTAATCTCTGCCCCGGTGACTAGGGTGATTGCCCGTGACCACCGATCCGGGCTACCAAGGCCCTTCAGTCCATGTTGCCGCGTCGCTGCCAAAACACGATGTCAGTTCTTCGGTATTGATCGTGCCCGTCGTCTCAGCCAGCGACAGCGACGAGTCCGAAGACCGGCCGGGCGCGGTCGTTGCTGCGGCCGAACCTTTCCTAACCGCAGCTGCGGTCGCCGAAATCGAGGCCGGCCTGCGCGCACTGGAAGCCACAGGTGGCAGTGATCAGGTACACCGGTTAGTAGCACCGTCGCTACCGGTAGGCAGCGTGTTAACGGTCAGCTTGGGTAAGCCGCGGTCAGAGTGGCCCGCCGATACGATCCGTCGCGCCGCTGGTGTGGCGGCGCGTTCACTCGGCAGAGCGGAAGTGGTTATCACCACACTGGCCGAGTTGCCTGGGGAATCCGGTGCCAGTATCTGCTCAGCCGTCGTTGAGGGGCTGATGCTAGGCAGCTACCGGTTCACCGACTTCCGCAGCCGCAAAACCGCACCTAAGGACAACGGACTGCGCAAAATCACGGTGCTAGCTAATGCAAAAGACGCTAAGAAACAGAGCGCGCACGGCGCCACTGTGGCAAGCGCGGTTGCCACCGCCCGTGACCTGGTTAACACTCCCCCAAGCCACTTGTTTCCCGCCGAATTTGCAAAATGCGCAAAGACTTTGGGCGAATCCGCTGGTCTTGAAGTGGAGGTGCTCGACGATAAGGCGTTACAGAAAGCCGGCTACGGCGGGGTGATCGGTGTCGGTCAAGGTTCATCGCGTACGCCGCGGCTGGTGCGGCTGATTCATCAGGGATCAAGACTGGCTAAGAACCCCAAAAATGCCAGGAAGGTGGCCCTGGTCGGTAAAGGCATCACCTTTGACACCGGCGGCATATCGATCAAGCCAGCGGCGTCGATGCACCATATGACCTCGGATATGGCTGGAGCCGCCGCGGTCATCGCGACCATCACGCTGGCCGCACAATTGAAGCTGCCGATTGACGTAGTCGCTACCGTACCAATGGCTGAGAACATGCCGTCGGGAACGGCGCAGCGGCCAGGCGACGTGCTGACGCAATACGGCGGAATCACAGTCGAGGTGCTCAACACCGACGCTGAAGGCCGGCTTATCCTGGCCGACGCCATTGTTCGGGCATGCCAAGACAACCCGGACTACCTGATCGAGACATCCACCCTGACCGGTGCGCAGACAGTGGCGCTGGGCTCCCGCATACCCGGGGTGATGGGCAGCGACAAGTTCCGCGACCGGGTTGCCAAGACCTCGCAGCAGGTCGGCGAGAACGGCTGGCCGATGCCGCTGCCCGACGAACTCAAGGATGACTTGAAATCGACAGTCGCCGACCTGGCCAATGTTAGCGGGCAACGTTTCGCCGGAATGCTGGTGGCTGGCGCGTTCCTCCGCGAATTCGTCGCCGACGGAGTGGATTGGGCGCACATAGATATAGCCGGCCCGGCATACAACACCGACAGCCCGTGGGGGTATACCCCCAAAGGCGCCACCGGTGTGCCAACCCGGACCATGTTCGCAATGCTCGAGGATATCGCCAACCACGGATAAACCGCTTCGCCGACGACCAAGCTGGCTAGATGAGGGAAGATCAACCAGGCGCGAGCTCAGAGCGGACAGGTTAGCCGGATCGTCTCGCGGCTCCAACCTGATAGCGATCAAAATCCTGTGGAAGGCCGACTGTGACTGTACAGCGGCTGATCTTTACACCACTAAGCACCGTGGTGCTGATAACCAGTGTGATCGGGGCTTGGTGTCCGGTATCGGTGCCGGCCAGCACCAGCCGGTTGTTGCCTGCAGAAATGCCCTCAACATCGATCTCACTACGGCCTGGAGCACTGACAACAGTAATCCTAGCTGCATGCCGATTATCGACCAGCCGATCCCGCATGCCAACTATGTGGTCCAATGCGAGCCATCCGTGTTGACCCGGCACGCGTGGAGTATGTCCCTTGTGCCGTTATCGGGGCTATTGCGGTGGTCGGCGTGTAACTGGATCGACAGCCGAAGTCAACGCCAGCCAGTAACCCAACCACAAAGCGCTCCGTCTGACTGCTGTCGTAAGCTCCGTCTGACTGCTGTCGTAAACTGGGCTAGATCACTCGTATCCGCGCGGTACTGCGCAATACTTGTGGCAGCACCCGGGAAATGCCATAGAGCGCGTAGGCCTCCGGCGCGACCGGGCGGATCGGCTTGTTCTTCTTAATCGCGGATAAGATCGTGTCAGCCACCTTGTCGGGTCCGTAGCGGCGCAACCTGAACATCATGTCCAGCTGCCCGCGCCGATCCCGGACTCGCTCTTGTTTTGCTGTTGGTGTGTCGATGCGAGTAGATTGGATAATGTTGGTGTCGATGACACCAGGACAGATTGTGGTTAACCCAACCCCGACGGCGTCGAGTTCGGCTCGCAAACAATCAGAGAACATGTAGGTGGCCGCCTTGGAAGTGCAGTAAGCGCTCAGCGACTGCAGCGGAGCGTAGGCGGCCATCGACGACACGTTGACGATGTGCCCGCCGGTGCCACGTTCCACCAGGCGTTGCCCGAATGCCCGACAGCAGTTCACCACGCCGCCTAGATTGACCGCAAGCACACGATCGAACTCCTCGGGCGGGGTGTCCAGGAACCGCCCAGCCTGCCCAATGCCGGCGTTGTTGACCACAATATCGGGGACGCCATGCTTAGCGCTGACCTGTTCGGCGAATGCTTCGACCGCTGCCGCGTCGGACACATCGAGTGCATAAGCGTAGGCGACACCGCCACTCGCGACAATCTGCGCTGCAGTATTCTTGGCAGCGGCCTCGTCGATATCGCTGACAACCACCTCGGCGCCACGGCGCGCTAAGGCAAGCGCGGTCTCGCGGCCGATCCCACTGCCAGCGCCGGTAACCGACACCAGGGTGTCACCAAACGTATCGCGGGAACGTCCTACCTGCGCACGCAATAGCGCACGGCTCGGCTGTTTGCCGTCGACCAGGTCGGCTAAGTCGTGCACCGCTGCGGCCATCACCTGCGGATGAGACATCGGTGAAAAGTGACCGGCCTTGATGTCGCGTCGCCACAGCCGGGGCACCCACCGCGCGGTCGCGTCGTACCCGTAGGGCCGCACATACCGGTCCATGGTGTTGACGATCAGCTGCACAGGCACGTTGACTACCGGGACGCCCTTGCCGCGTCGGCGTCCGGAGAACGCTCTAAAGTAGTTGGCGGGATAAGTTTTCACCGAGTGTGCAGCATCCCTGGCCAAGGTGGCGGAGTGATGGATCTGATCCGTGGAAATGTTGTCGACCATAGTGCGCCGAATCGTCGCACTCGACAGCGCGATCCACAGAACCATCGGCACCAAAACCGGTATCGAAAACAGCACCATATAGGTCAGCCTAAATAGCTGACTCACCGCGCGCGCGAAGGTACGCGGGCGCCAGGGCCGCCGCAGACCACTCAGGATGTAATCAACTAGCTGGTCCTGACTGGGGCCGGACACCGACGTGAAAGAGGCGACCCGGTCGCTGGCACCGGACCGGCTCAAGTACTCCCACACACCCACCGAACCCCAGTCGTGGGCCAGTACGTGCACCGGCCGATCGGGACTCAGCTCGTCGATCACCGCGGCGAAATCGTCGGCGAACCGGGTCATGGTGTACGCCGAAACGGGCTTGGGCACCGAGGACTGGCCGACACCACGGTTGTCGTAACGAACGATTCGGAACCGCTTGGCTAGCAGCGGAACAACACCATCCCACAACACATGTGAATCGGGGAAGCCGTGCACCAACACGATGGCCGGACCTTCGGGTTGGCCGCTTTGATAGATAGCGAGGCGGACGCCATCCGGACTTTCGACGAACTGGTGGGGCACCTTGTGTATCGACTGCGTTGCTGGCATCCGACCTCCGCCTACCGCTACCTGCTATAAGATCTGCTAATAGTTTAAGTCGCCACACAGTAGCAAGCCCATTGCGCTACCCTGTGTACCGCCATACGCTCCGCCCTGAGTGCATGCCGCCGAAGGCGTAGTGACAGGATGGTTCCGATATCCACTGGGTCCCCCGCCCGGTACACCGCGGTGTGGTAAGCCAGATGTCGACCTGCTCCTAACTATGAGCGATCGAGGAGTCAAAACAGATGGCCTGCTCCGTCCAGATGCCGGCACTCGGTGAAAGCGTCACCGAGGGGACAGTTACCCGCTGGCTCAAACAGGAAGGCGACACGGTCGAACTCGACGAGCCACTCGTCGAGGTGTCGACCGATAAGGTCGACACCGAAATCCCCTCGCCTGCCGCGGGTGTGCTGACCAAAATCATCGCCCAGGAGGACGACACCGTTGAAGTGGGCGGTGAACTTGCCGTTATCGGCGCGCCTTCCGAAGCGGCTGCAGCGGCGCCTGCGCCCCGGCCAGAACCTAAGGCCCAACCCGAACCCGCAGCATCATCCCAACCTGCCGCACCGGCCCAGCAACCTTCCGGCGCAGCAACCGCGACACCGGTTCTGATGCCCGAGCTCGGCGAGTCTGTAACCGAAGGCACGGTGACTCGCTGGCTTAAGAAGATCGGAGACTCGGTTCAGGCTGACGAGCCACTGGTAGAGGTATCGACCGACAAGGTAGATACCGAGATCCCGTCACCGGTGGCCGGCGTTTTGGTCAGCATCACCACCAACGAAGACACAACCGTCCCGGTTGGCGGTGAGTTGGCACGGATAGGTGTTACTCTCGACAGCATCGCCACCCCCGCGCCAGCGCCCAGAGCCGAATCCGTACCGTCCCGGCCGACGCCAGCCAGGAAAGAAGCCAATGGCGCACCGTACGTGACCCCGCTGGTACGAAAACTCGCCACCGAAAACAACATCGACCTGGCCAAAGTGATAGGCACCGGTGTGGGCGGTCGCATCCGTAAGCAGGACGTGCTGGCCGCGGCCGAACAACGGAAACAGCAGCAGGCACCGACATCCGCGCCATCAGCAGCCGCTCCCACCCCGACACCCGTGCTGGCCCACTTGCGAGGCACCACCCAAAAGGTCAGCCGGATTCGGCAAATCACCGCGAAAAAGACCCGCGAATCCCTGCAGGCCACGGCGCAACTCACCCAGACCCATGAGGTCGATATGGCCAAGATTGTGGGGTTGCGAGCCAAAGCCAAGGCAGCTTTCGCCGAGCGCGAAGGGGTGAACCTGACTTTCCTGCCGTTTATCGCCAAGGCAGCGATCGACGCCCTCAAAATTCATCCCAATATTAACGCCAGCTACAACGAGGACACTAAGGAGATCACCTATTACGACGCCGAGCACCTCGGCTTCGCAATCGACACTGACAAGGGCCTGCTCTCCCCTGTTATCCACTATGCCGGTGATTTGTCGCTGGCCGGGCTGGCCCGCGCAATTGTTGATATCGCCGCCCGGGCTCGGTCAGGCAATTTGAAACCCGAGGAGCTGTCCGGTGGCACATTCACCATTACCAACATCGGCAGCCAGGGCGCGTTGTTCGACACACCGATCCTGGTTCCGCCGCAGGCAGCAATGCTGGGCATCGGAGCCATCGTAAAACGCCCGCGGGTGGTCATCGATGCTAGCGGTAATGAGTCGATTGGGGTCCGCGCGATTTGCTATCTGCCGCTGACCTATGACCACCGACTGATCGACGGCGCCGATGCCGGACGTTTCCTCACTACCATCAAGCACCGGCTCGAAGAGGGAGCATTCGAGGCCGACCTAGGTCTTTAGGAGAGGCTTGCCAACGTGGCTCAAGCTAGTCGTAAGGCCGTTGTCGCGATAGCGGGTTCGTCCGGCATGATCGGCTCTGCTTTGGCCGCGGCGCTGCGCGCTAACGATCACCTGGTGTTGCGCATCGTGCGCCGGACGCCGGCTAACGCCGAAGAACTGCACTGGAATCCCGAAAGCGGTGAGTTCGATACCGACGCAATAACCGACGTCGATGCTGTCGTTAACCTTTGCGGAGTCAACCTGGGCCAGCGTCGGTGGTCAGGCTCCTTCAAGCAGAACCTACGGGACAGCCGCATCACTCCGACCGAAGTGCTGTCTGCCGCGGTCGCGGAAGCTGGTGTCAAAACCTTCATCAACGCCAGCGCGGTGGGCTACTATGGAAACACGCGGGATCGCGTGGTCGATGAAAATGACCGAGCAGGAACAGGTTTCCTGGCCCAGCTGTGCCAGGACTGGGAGGGTGCCACGCTGCCGGCTCAATACGCCGGTACCCGTGTGATACTCGCCCGAACAGGCATGGTGTTGGCTCAAGAGGCTGGTGTACTGAGCCGGATGCGGCCGTTGTTTTCTTTCGCCTTAGGCGCCCGGATAGGCAACGGCCGTCAGTACATGTCGTGGATAAGCCTCGAAGATGAAGTGCGGGCGCTGCTATTCGCTATCTCGCACCAATCGCTCTCCGGCCCATTAAATCTGACCGGCCCTGCACCTGTCACCAATGCGGAGTTCACCACCGCATTCGGTCGCGCAATCAACCGCCCGACTCCGTTGATGCTGCCCAGTTTCGCGGTGCGGGCCGCCCTCGGAGAGTTCGCCGACGAAGGGCTGCTCATCGGTCAGCGCGCCATCCCTGCCGCGCTGGAGCGCGCTGGTTTCCAGTTCCACCACAACACCATCGGTGAGGCGCTCAGTTACGCGACCACCCGACCGAGCCAGAACTAGGCTCGGGCCGCAACACACCCGACGACCCAAACACCCACAGGCTACGGGTAGCCTGGGCTCCGTGATGGATTCCATCCGGTCGATCCCGACCGCGATCGATGTCCGCCAGCTAGGCACCGTCGACTACCACATCGCCTGGCAACTACAGCGAGACCTGGCCGACGCCAGGGTCGCCGGCGGACCCGACACGCTGCTGCTACTGCAGCACCCGCCAGTCTACACCGCCGGACGGCGAACTCAGCCACACGAACGACCAAACCCGTCGCTGCACGGCGTTCCCGTTGTGGAAACCGACCGCGGAGGCAAGATCACCTGGCATGGCCCAGGGCAGTTGGTCGGCTACCCGATCATTGGGCTTGCCGAGCCGCTCGACGTAGTCAACTATGTTCGACGCCTCGAGGAAGCATTGATCAAGGTCTGTGCGGAACTGGGCCTGGACACCAGCCGAGTCAACGGCCGCTCCGGGATCTGGGTGCCGGGCAGTGCCGGTCAGCCTGCGCGCAAAATCGCCGCTATCGGCGTCCGGGTGTCACGTGCGACGACGATGCACGGATTCGCGCTTAATTGCCAGTGCGATCTGGACGCCTTCCACGCCATCGTACCTTGCGGCATCAGCGACGCCGGGGTGACATCGTTGTCCGCCGAACTCGGACGCACCGTTGCCGTCAACGATGTCCGCTCAGCGATCGCCGAGGCCGTCAACGACGCTTTGGACGGTTGGTTAGCCCTGAGCTGGCTGTCCACTCCTGCCAGCGTAACATCGACACTGTGACTGTTGCGCCCGAAGACTGCCGCTTACTGCGATTAGAAGTGCGCAACGCACAGACCCCGATCGAGCGCAAGCCGCCATGGATCAAAACCCGGGCCCGCATGGGACCAGAGTACACCGCGCTAAAAAACCTGGTCCGCCGTGTTGCTCTGCACACGGTCTGCGAAGAGGCCGGTTGCCCCAACATCTTCGAATGCTGGGAAGATCGGGAAGCCACCTTTCTGATCGGTGGTGATCAGTGCACCCGCCGGTGCGACTTCTGCCAGATCGACACCGGGAAGCCGGCTGCGTTGGACCGCGACGAGCCCCGACGGGTCGCCGAGAGCGTGCAAACCATGGGGCTGCGGTATACCACCGTCACTGGGGTCGCCCGCGACGACTTGCCCGACGGCGGTGCCTGGCTGTACGCCACAACCGTGCGAGCCATTAAAGAGCTCAATCCGTCGACCGGGGTCGAACTGTTGATTCCGGACTTCAACGGGCAGCCCGCGCGACTGGCGGAAGTCTTCGACTCACGCCCACAAGTGTTGGCGCACAACGTCGAAACCGTGCCACGCATCTTTAAACGGATTCGGCCTGCTTTCACCTACCAACGCAGCCTGGACGTGCTCACTGCAGCGCGCGAGGCCGGCCTGGTCACCAAAAGCAACCTGATCCTCGGCCTAGGCGAAACCGCTGATGAGGTGCGCACTGCCCTGGCCGATTTGCGCAAAACCGGCTGCGACATCGTCACCATCACCCAATATCTGCGTCCGTCGATGCGCCACCACCCGGTCGAGCGCTGGGTCAGGCCTGAGGAGTTCGTCGAGTACACGCAATACGCCGAAGGTTTGGGCTTCTCGGGTGTGCTGGGCGGGCCGCTGGTGCGGTCATCGTATCGCGCCGGTCGGCTCTACGAGCAGGCTGCAGGCACCCGGACCGTCGGTACCTCGGTATCCCGTTAAGCCGCACCTACGTATTCTTGATAACTATGGCTAAACCCCGAAATGCCGCTGCGCACAAGGCCGCGAGAGCGGAGGCGAAAGCTGCCCGTAAGGCCGCGTCTCGACAACGCCGCCTTCAGTTGTGGCAGGCGTTCACGATTCAACGCACGGAAGACAAGCGACTGATACCGTACATGATTGCCGCCTTCTCCTTGATGGTGAGCGCCTCGGTGACGGCAGGAGTTCTAGTCGGCGGATTGACCATGATCACCTTGATCCTGCTCGGCGTGGTGCTCGGCGCGTTGGTGGCGTTCATCATCTTCGGTCGACGGACCCAGCAATCGGTCTACCACAAAGCCGAAGGCCAAACCGGCGGAGCGGCATGGGCCCTGGACAATCTGCGTGGCAAGTGGCGGGTGAGCCCGGGTGTGGCCGCTAATGGCCACTTTGACGCGGTGCATCGGGTGATCGGCCGTCCTGGCGTAATCTTCGTCGCCGAGGGATCGGCTGCCCGAGTCAAACCGCTGTTAGCGCAGGAGAAGAAGCGCACCGCACGCTTGGTCGGCGACGTACCGATCTACGACATCATAGTCGGCAACGGCGACGGTGAGGTTGCGCTGGTCAAGTTGGAGCGCCACCTCGCCCGCTTGCCTGCCAATATCAGCGTAAAACAAGTCGACATACTGGAATCGCGGCTGGCAGCACTGGGATCGCGAGCTGGTGCGAGTCTTATACCGAAGGGACCGCTGCCCAACGCCGGCAAGATGCGCGGCGTGCAACGCACGGTGCGCCGCAAGTAGCGCTCGGCTCGCGGGTGACACCGTGGGCGACTGGTGCGACGACCCCGACCTTTCAAGCAGGGCAGTTATCGCTCCTTGCTACGACCGTAGGGTGTTGTTGATGTTGGGTTTGGTTTGGGTGGTGGTGTTGTGGTGGGGTGTGGGTGGTTGATCTGCGCTAGAAGGTTGCCGTATGTGCCGCCGACGGCCGGATCATCGATGCACTGTTCACTAACACGATACTGCTGCACCCGGCGGCATGCCTGCTTGCTGGCTGAGGGCCGGTCAACAAGCCGCCGACACCGATACCAGCGGCAGAAATGGTGCAAGGGATAACATCAGGTGCGAATAGTTATACCGTGCACGGGGACGTGCCTGTTCAGGTGCGGCCACATTGACCACGCCGACACCTCAAGGCCATGACATGCACACTAAAACGCCCCTACCCCGCGGCGCTAACAACTATCCTCACACCCACGCCTGCATCGATATCGCCTTCAGCACAGCCCAGGTGCCCAGCCCCTGGCATCATCAACATGTAGACCAAGCAGCACCCACCACCGACATGCTTACGTGCGCCGCGCTAATCGTGTCCACTGCGGCAAAGCACACGAAGCCTCATCGAAAGCAGGCAGTCAGCCACCCACCAACAAAAACCCCGCAACACAGCAAAACACGACAGCAACCTGCAGTTCAAGGGAAGCATTGGACTACAGCCCAGTTTCCACGGTGTGCTGATGTCGAGCAGATCACCCGGAAGCGCCATGTTGAGGTCGACCTCCCACCGGTCCAGCCGGGTGCAATCGCCGACGATGGAACGAACTAACCCTAAGCTACAGCGCGGCCATGCACAGGTGCGCCAACGGCATGATGTCGCCAGCCTGCGGTACCGTCACCGAAGAGTAAGGGAGCAGCGCCGCCAGATCAGTGAAAAATGTCTTGCTGCAAATAAAATTTCGTCGTGCCCAACTTTCTGCAGCACCCGCCCCGTTGGGGAGGCCTTAACGTCGAGCACACCGTGAACTGGACTTGTCCGCAGGAGGCTAGCACTGGCACAGTAGCCAACAGCCACCCACCGGCACAACATTGATGGCACAGATTCTTCCTCGTCCTAGTTTCTGTCCTAGCGAGCGCCACAACCAAGCTGCGCAATAATTTTCACAGTAGCGCTACGGCTGACCGCACGTCGGAAGCCAGCGAAGCGCTGATGTCAGCCACTAGCCCAGAGCATGTCTCCCTGTACACCGTTCCTGTCCACAGGTTTGCCCTGTTTGGATCATCCCATTCGAACGCGGGCGCCGTATGGGTGACGTCATCTGGTTTACTGGGGAATACTCTAACGCCACGTGATCCAGCAATAGGGTGAATTCATTCACCAGACCAACGCGCATACTTATCGAAGAACACTCACGTCACGACAGTTTTATCGAACAGCGGATGATTTAGCGCAAAGCTGGTGCCAGCTTCGTCGCTCAACAGCGCGGTAGCGACCTGCCGGCCCACCGTTCCCCTGCGCAATATGCCAGTGACGTCGACGGCGCCCAGGCAGTCTGCTGCGGTGATCGGTACATCGTGTGCGCTATCGATTCGCTCGAGTAGTGGCTCGGCACTGGGCTCCATGTCCACCACGAGCATGCCACGGTTCCCGCCGACACCGGGATTCTGGACCACCAGGCTGTCTGCGCCGGCGGAGTCAGCCACTCCCGCCCCGTAGGGCCCCTACGTCACCGGCAACCATCACCAACAGTACCAGGGGCGTCCCACTGCCGGATGACATCCGGGAATGGCACACCGAACGTGAACGACACCAACTCTGGGCGTACGCCGGCCACCACCTCGAACTTGCGCTCTCAGTAGTCGTTGTCACCGACATGGGGCTGACTGACTTCCACCTAGTAATGCTCGGCGACCTCCTCCAATTCTTCTGCGTAGCTACTCGAGCTACACCAAGTCGGCAACACTAGGTTGAGGCACAAAAAGTTCACACCAAGAGGACCGGTGGTGGCCGGTGCGCCTGGTGGTGATTTAGTCAGCAAACCACTCCAAACTCAGGTAGCCGGCGGGAATGAAGCCGAGCCCGTCCACATTGGACACCGCCGCGGCCAACGTGGAGAGACCAGGGCACCGAACATTGGAGCGCTCACAATGTTCCTCACTGCGATGTCTCAGAAAACCAGTACCATCCAGTTAATTTACCATTATCCGAAGTTGTCGTGGCAGAGTTTTTTTCGACGCATACGGACCCAGAACAGCGGCACCGTAGCGCTTGTTCAACAGCTGGTGAGCAAGCGCGTTGACCTGCTCGACGGTGACCTCATCGATTTGCTGCAAGGTATGCTCGATACCGCGGTACTTGCCGTAGTTCAATTCGCTGCGACCAAGCCGGCTCATCCAAGAATTGGAATCCTCCAATCCCAGGATGATCCCTCCGCGCAAAGAGCCCTTGGCAATACGGCACTCCGCTTCGGTGATGCCATCACCCGCCACCGACGCAAGCACCTCGCTGATTACCTGCATTACGTCGGCGAAACGCCCAGGAAGACACGCAGCATACACGGACAGCGCACCACTATCGGCGAAGATGTCCAGCGCGGAATACACTGAGTAGGCCAGTCCGCGGGTCTCGCGAATCTCTTGGAATAGACGAGAGCTCAGGCCTCCGCCCAGTGCAGTGTGCAACACCGACAGTGCCCAACGATGTTCCCAACTGCGGCCAGGAGTGCGTACCCCCAACAACACGTGGGTCTGCTCGGCGTCCCGCTTGCCCAGCGTCAATGCGGGGCCGCCGTTGATTCTTCCAGTGCTCTTGCGCGGCGGTGCTGACTGGCGCCCGCGAATCAAACGCGACCCAAAATGCTCACGCACCAACGCGACCATCTCATCGTGGTCGACGTTTCCGGCCACCGCAACGACCATCCGTTCCGGTGTGTAACGCCGCACATGAAAGGAGTGCAGTTGGGTCCGCGTCATCGCCGACACGGATTCCATAGTGCCGATCACTGGACGCCCCACCGGGTGGTCACCGAACAACGCCGCTAAGAACATGTCACCCAGCGCATCCTCGGGATCATCGTCACGCATCGCGATCTCCTCAAGCACAACGTCACGTTCCAACTCAACATCGTCAACGGCGCAACGACCATTGAGTACGACATCGGCGACCAGGTCGACGGCCAGTTCCAAGTCGCTGTCAAGCACGTGTGCGTAGTAACAGGTGTGCTCCTTGGCGGTGAACGCGTTCAGCTCCCCACCGACAGCGTCTATAGCCTGCGCAATATCCATGGCCGTGCGTGTCGATGTCGATTTGAACAGCAGATGCTCAAGGAAGTGCGCCGCCCCGGCCACGGTGGCACCCTCATCACGGGATCCGACACCCACCCAGACCCCGACAGACGCCGAGCGCACCGCGGGTAAGTGTTCGGTGACCACACGAAGACCGCCTGGCAGTGTGGTGCGACACACTCCAGCCGATCGTGCGGCCTTCTTTTCCGCCTTCCCCTCGGCGCCCTGCTTGCTCCGCCGCAAGGCACCCTTACCCTTAGCTCCGGGGTCAGCTACTGGCCGTCGCAGCATCGGCTGGCGCAGTACCCGAACCGAACTCCTGAGCAGCCCCAGCATCGGCCGGAGCTGCAGGGACGGTGGCCGAATCGTCGTCAGCCACCAAGACCAATGAGATCTTGCCGCGTTTTTCGATATCTGCGATCTCGACGCGCAACTTATCACCGACGTTCACGACGTCTTCCACCTTTGCGATGCGCTTACCCTTGCCAAGCTTGGAGATGTGAACCAAACCGTCACGCCCAGGCAGCAGCGACACGAAAGCGCCGAATTCCGTTATCTTTACGACAGTTCCAAGGAACCGTTCGCCGACCGTCGGCAGCTGCGGGTTCGCGATGGCATTAATCTTATTGATCGCGGCCTGCGCCGACAGGCCATCGGTCGCACCGACGAACACAGTACCGTCATCCTCGATAGAAATCTGCGCACCGGTCTCCTCGGTAATGGCGTTGATGACCTTGCCCTTGGGGCCGATGACTTCACCGATCTTATCCACTGGAACCTTGATAGTGATGACCCGCGGCGCATACGGGCTCATCTCGTCGGGTCTGTCAATGGCCTCAGCCATGACCTCGAGGATGGTCAGCCGGGCGTCTTTGGCCTGCGCAAGCGCACCCGCGAGCACCTGGGAGGGAATACCGTCAAGTTTGGTATCGAGCTGCAGCGCGGTGACAAAGTCCTTGGTACCGGCGCATTTAAAATCCATGTCGCCGAAGGCGTCTTCGGCGCCCAGGATGTCGGTCAAGGTGACAAAACGACGCTCAGTCCCTCCGTCAAACTCAACATCGTCGGAGACCAGCCCCATAGCAATGCCAGCCACCGGCGCCTTGAGCGGCACGCCGGCGTTGAGCAGCGCCAGCGTGGAAGCGCAAACCGACCCCATCGAGGTCGAGCCGTTAGAACCCAGCGCCTCGGACACCTGACGGATGGCGTACGGGAACTCCTCGACGCTGGGTAGCACCGGCACTAGAGCCCGCTCAGCCAGCGCACCGTGCCCGATCTCACGCCGCTTGGGCGAGCCGACTCGACCAGTCTCACCAGTGGAGAACGGCGGGAAGTTGTAGTGGTGCATATACCGCTTGGATGTTTCTGGCCCCAGCGAGTCGATCTGCTGAGCCATCTTGACCATGTCGAGCGTGGTCACGCCAAGGATCTGGGTTTCGCCGCGCTCGAACAGCGCGCTACCGTGCGCCCGCGGAACCACCGCAACTTCGGCCGACAACGCGCGAATGTCGGTGATCCCGCGGCCGTCGATACGGAAATGGTTGGTGAGGATCCGCTGTCGGACCAGTTTCTTGGTCAACGAACGGAATGCTGCGCCCAACTCCTTTTCCCGGCCCTCGTAGGTGCCGGCGAGCCGCTCGAGAACCTGGGTCTTGATCTCGTTGGTGCGTTGATCGCGCTCAAGCTTGGCGCCGATGGTCAAGGCCGCGGCCAACTCATCGGTAGCCATCGAAGCCACCGAGTAGTAGACGTCGTCGCCGTAGTCGGGGAACGTCGGGTACTCGACTGGCGGTTTGGCTTGGCGAGAAGACACAACGTCAGCAAGTTCCTGCTGCGCGGTACACAGCGCAGCAATGAACGGCTTGGCCACCTCGAGTCCTTGGGCCACGATGCTTTCCGTCGGCGCCTGAGCACCGCACTCGACCAGCTCGATGACGTTTTCGGTAGCCTCAGCCTCGACCATCATGATAGCGACATCAGGCTTGCCCTCGTCATCCGTGCCAACAATCCGGCCGGCAATCACCATGTCGAACACGGCCCGCTCGAGCTGCTCTACAGTGGGGAAAGCAACCCAGGTACCGTCGATGAGCGCCACCCGCACACCGCCGATAGGCCCGGAGAACGGTAGACCGCCCAGCTGAGTGGAGGCCGAGGCAGCATTGATGGCCAACACATCATAGAGATCGTTGGGATCCACGCTCAGAATCGTCACCACGACCTGGATCTCGTTGCGCAGGCCGTCGACAAAAGACGGGCGCAAAGGGCGATCGATGAGCCGGCAGGTAAGGATCGCGTCGGTGGACGGCCGACCCTCACGGCGGAAGAACGAACCAGGGATCCTACCGGCAGCATACATCCGCTCCTCAACATCGACCGTAAGCGGGAAGAAGTCGAATTGCTCCTTGGGGTTCTTGCTGGCGGTGGTCGCCGACAAGAGCATATTGTCGGCGTCCAGGTAGGCCACCACTGCGCCAGCGGCTTGCAAGGCTAAGCGCCCGGTCTCAAAACGGATGGCGCGGGTGCCGAAACTCCCGTTATCGATAGTAACGGTTGCCTCGAACACGCCCTCTTCGATTTCAGCTACAGACATAACCGTCCGCACAGCCTCTCTCGTTATTAATCTGTTTCGGCGCCACGCACGCAATCCCGGAGAGCACAGTCTGAATACGACTACGGCCATCGATCGAAGCGGCCGACCTGCTCCAGATCCGGAGAGCCCGACAGCCACTACCGAAGACCGCCCGATACAGACAGAGCAGCGCCCTCGGACTTACACAGTGACACACTGGAGCGGAACACGCGGATTTGCGAGAACCACACCACTTGCTTGGACCGAACCGGCCCAGAACTACCTCACTCTACACGGGTCACTAACGCTACATAAATAGGAACCGATCCCCCGCACCGCGGGTCAGCGGCGCAGACCAAGCCGCTCGATCAGCGAGCGATAACGCTGCACATCGATCAGCGATAGGTACTTGATCAGCCGCCGCCGGCGCCCGACCAGCAGCAGCAACCCGCGCCGCGAGTGATGATCGTGTTTGTGTACCTTGAGGTGCTCAGTCAGGTCCGCAATCCGCTTGGTCAACAACGCGATTTGCGCCTCCGGGGACCCGGTATCGGTGGCATGCAGGCCGTAGGAACTCAAAATTTCTTTTTTCTGCTCGCTTGTCAGCGCCACGAAAACATCTCCATCAATTGGTCCGCGATCATGGACAGTACTGCTGCGCGGCCACCGCGAACCGCAGCACGCACCGATGTCGTCCGGCAGTTTAGCAGCTCGCCGAACTAAGGCCAGTCAATCAGCCAGCAGGGCCCGCGCCCGGTCAATGTCCTTCTCCATCTCGGCGACTAAATCGGCCACCGAGTCAAATTTTCGTTGCCCACGAATGCGCCCAACGAAGTCCAGCGCTACATGCTGTCCATACAGGTCGGCGACGGCGTCGAGAACGAACGCCTCTACGGTGCGGGTGCGTCCGGAAAAAGTCGGATTGGTCCCGACAGACACTGCGGCCTGATAGCATTCACCTGGGACCACGGTACCAGTCACCGGACCGTGCCCAAGCACGGTGAACCACGCGGCATAGACACCGTCGGCTGGGGTGGCCGAATACATCGGCGAAGCCACATTCGCGGTTGGAAAGCCAAGCTCAGTGCCTCGGCCTTGGCCGCGGACCACCATCCCCTCGACGCGGTGTGGGCGGCCCAGCGCTTCGGTCGCCGCCATCATGTCACCGGCGTCCACACAGGACCGGATGTAGGTCGATGAGAACGCCACGGTCTCATTACCGCGATGTTCGGACAACAGTGACATCGACCCGACCGCAAACCCAAACCGCTGCCCGGCCCGACGCAACATGATGACGTTGCCGGCCGCTTTCTTGCCGAAGGTGAAGTTCTCCCCCACCACGACCTCCACCACGTGCAGGTGTTCAACCAGCAACTCGTGGACGTAGCGGTCCGGGGTGAGTTTCATGAAATCGGTCGTGAACGGCATCACCAGGAACACGTCGATGCCCAACTCCTCGATGAGTTCAGCTCGTCGGGTCAACGTGGTCAGCTGCGCCGGGTGGCTGCCTGGATAGACCACTTCCATCGGGTGCGGGTCGAACGTCATCAACACGGTAGGCACGTTGCGTGCGCGGCCAGTTTGCACCGTGTGTGCGATAAGCTCGGTGTGCCCGCGGTGCACACCATCGAACACCCCGATAGTAAGCACGCATCTGCCCCAATCCGTGGGGATCTCGTCTTGTCCCCGCCACCGCTGCACGATCGCAAGCCTACGGCTCCCCATGATCCGCCGGTGTGCAAGATCCAAATTGCGAGTTAATCCGTGCTGTACCAAGGGTTGCCGGGCGGGACGCCCAAGCAGTCAGTTCCCTACCCCAGGTTGCCTAAACATTTTCGCTGTGAGAGCTAACAACGAGCCTGGGCCGTCTAACCGTAGTTGTGCATGAACCATATTGTTAAAGTCATCGGGACTGGACAAGAGTGGTCGCTGGAAAAGGCCAGCACCCAGATGCTGGCCAAGAAAACAGCGTACCGGCCAGCACGGCTTCAAATTCTACACCACAAGCTGACCGAACAGTGGAGTGATCAAGTATGTCAAGTATTGGAACCGTGACCTTGACCGAACCGAGGCAGCGCTGGCTACGATCCGCCGGCATCAGCTGCTGGAGATCTTCCTAGTCAGTGAGCTTAGCTACACATGGGACAAGGTGCACGACGAGGTTGAAGTGTTCGAGCACACAGTATCAGATCGCCTGGTAAAACGCATCGACCCAAGCTAGGGTTCCCGCAGCACGCCCCGCACAGTGGCCCGATAACGACCTCCGATAGGCATGTGCCAACGGGGGGCCGCCCCCACGTCAACTTGGGCATGCAGCCACGGAGACGTCAAGACGGTAAACCCGCATCTCTGATGCCGACCCCGAGATGCTGCGCTATTTCGCCAGCATCGGGATCAATCTTGACTCGCGAGTGCGGATCTTGGCCCGCCGCGAATCCGCCAGGATAATCTCGGCGGCAATCGAATCAGCAAGCGCCGCGGCGACCACCGTCGAACTAGGCAACCCGGGCGATCCGGGTGGTGACCTAGCCGAACCTTGGTCGCTAGCGGTGTGAGTGTTGCCGACATTGACGTTAGCGCGAGGTCTAATCGCTCATTTTCGCGTTAGCGTCGATTTAGCCCACGCTGCACTGGAACCGGGTGCGGCAGATCGCAGCACAAACAGCCTAGCTACGATCGCGCTTAGCGGTCGGCCCGCTGATCGGCATCGACGACGGCACCACCTAGCCCGATGTTGTTGCAGTGCGGCGGTCACGTTGTCAACGTGTCGCTTGTCGGCAGTACCTCTCAGCTTCCAGGGTAGTTCGGCGCATTGCCCCAATTCAGTCACCCCCAGTGGATGCCCTGTTGGAAATCAAGCCGCTGGACGAATTCACCACCCAGCGTCCGTCATAAGTGGTGTCACCGTTGTCGATCAGCTTGGGCTCCTCACCTGGGCCACACAAGCCTAGGGCTTCATAGAACAGTAACTCGTTTGCCGAAACGTAGTCGTGCAGCTCGATCACCTGGAAGTCTTCGGAGACAAGTCCAGATTGGTTATAAACTTGTTGCACCGCATAAACATTCATATCGAAGCCGGTTAAGCCTCTTGGCGGTACCGTCGAAGGTCGATGTGAAGTCGGTCGTCATGGCCGGGCCGACAATCTTCAACGCTCGGCCGGCCAGCTCGTGCTTGTCTACATAAGACTCCGAAGCCAGGATTGCCGCGCCCGAACCACCCGATGTCGGTGAGCATTGCAGCTTAGTGAGCGTTCGGAGATCATCAGCGCCGCTAGGATGTCGTCTGGCGTGCAGGACTCTATGGAAATACGCAATACGGGTTGTTCACCGAGTACTTCCGGTTCTTTGCAGCCTATCTTGGCGAAGTGCTCCGCAGCGATGTCATATTACCCTCATACGCCTGCGACCCGCGGCACCGAACATCCATGGAGTGACGGGGCATCGCGAACGCGTCGATCTCGGCCATCGGCGATTCGCGGCCCTGGGTACCACTATTCAAAGAGCCAGATTGCATATTCTCAAAGCCCAGCGCGATGATGATGATGATGTAGTTAGAGCCTCCAACGCGGATGGCCTGTACCTCACAAAAAAGCGCCGTCGAACTGGTTGAGCAGTTGTTGACGTTGACGATCAGCATACTGGTCATGCCCAGCCTCGTAGAGCACCCGCTGCCCGGACGTCGAGTCACCGGCTACTTAGCCAACATAGCCCTGCTGCACCTCACGGTGGCCGATACCAGCATCATTGAGCGCGTTGAACTCGACTCCCTCGCCATCTAGGGATAGTACCAGCCCTCGCTAGGGCCGAACTTCCCGAACTTCGTCATACCAACACCGACAACGTAAACCCTAGTTGGGCCCGTTGATTGGGCATCCTGCTAGACATGCGCGCCGCTTCCGACCGTAAGCCGCCTAAACATCTAAATGTGCAACCTTGGCTACAACCAGGCACCGGCCCGGACCCCTACTAAGGTGGCCGGGCTGCTCAGGGGCCGAGGTACGTGGTGTAGCATCTAGGCCCTACCACGTGGTTGCCAACTTGGCCTGAGTGGCGTCAAAAATCGTGCGGTTCCCGGGCTCTGCTGTCTTGTGTCTGTGGCAGTGAGTTGTTCGGTTGGTTTCATAGGTGGTGGGTGAAATGGCTGTTTTTGCGTTTTATGACTGGCCGATATGTTCGGTAGTCGTGGGGGGCAGCCCGGAATCCTGTTGACGTGTTTTGCTGTGTTGCGGGGTTTTTGTTGGTGGGTGGCTGACTGCCTGCTTTCGATGAGGCTTCGTGTGCTTTGCCGCAGTGGACACGATTAGCGCGGCGCACGTAAGCATGTCGGTGGTGGATGCTGCTTGGTCTACATGTTGATGATGCCAGGGGCTGGGCACCTGGGCTGTGCTGAAGGCGATATCGATGCAGGCGTGAGTGTGAGGATAGTTGTTAGCGCCGCGGGGTAGGGGCGTTTTAGTGTGCATGTCATGGCCTTGAGGTGTCGGCGTGGTCAATGTGGCCGCACCTGAACAGGCACGTCCCCGTGCACGGTATAACTATTCGCACCTGATGTTATCCCTTGCACCATTTCTGCCGCTGGTATCGGTGTCGGCGGCTTGTTGACCGGCCCTCAGCCAGCAAGCAGGCATGCCGCCGGGTGCAGCAGTATCGTGTTAGTGAACAGTGCATCGATGATCCGGCCGTCGGCGGCACATACGGCAACCTTCTAGCGCAGATCAACCACCCACACCCCACCAGCCCACCACAACACCACCACCCAAGGCCTCAATCACCCCAACAATGCCCCGTCCGATGCTGACTCGCACAGGTCGCTGCGGTGCTGTGGCCCGTGTGTCGAACTCATTGGCGTGGTCGGCAACCGGCAGGATATGTCACAATTGACCTGACGTAGCCAACCGTACCCGCTGCAGTCTCAATGCATTACCCTGCACCTAGGAAGCGGTGTGCAAGATTGTCTCAAGCACCACCGCGGTGCTGCTGGTAGTGATCGTGATCGCCAGTGTCACCCAATCCGCCAATTTCGGCCGGGCCGGGTAGGCAGATAGTTGACCGATGCCACCACGGGCGGTGATCGCGTCGCCCATTTCGTCGGCGCGCCGCAGCGTCACGGTGATGGCAGCGGCAAGCAGGTCGATCAGCTCTCTGGCTTGTCGCTGTCGACGAGCCTTACGGCTGTTCAGAATTTGTTTGGGACGCAATCGGCGAGCTGCGTAGAGCACCTGGAACTCGTTGATCAGCATTGGGAAGGCGCGCAGCGCGAGCGCCACAGCCACTGCCCATTCGTCAACTGGGATCCGGAATATCCGCAACGGACGACCCAAAGTCGCCATTGCCGGCCCAATTTCGGCGACATTGGTGGTCCACGACACCATCGCCCCCAGCCCAAGTAACACCACCGACCAAGCTGTGATACGCAGGAAATTCAACACCCCGCCGAGTCCGATGTCGACCCCGCCCATCGAGACCACCGGACTGCCACCGGCCAGTGCAGCTGTGAAACCGCCCAGGACAACAACGATCCACAACCAGCGTGGCATCGACGGCAACACGTCGCGCGGAATGCGCGCGATCCAAGCTGCCCCACACACCAGGGCCGCCACCAAACCGATCGTCACCCAACCCGGATAGAAGGTCAGAAGCACCTCCACACCGAAAACAACCAGCAGCTTGGTTCCAGCCCACAAATCGTGAATGGTCGAAGTTCCAGGTACCGGAACCAACAACACAACCGGACGAGAGCGGCGACGAGGAACGTGATGTTCAGACATCGAAAGTGAGGTCACGACGTACCACCAGCGGTGGTCGACACCGATTCCAACGCACCATTACGCAAATGTACGGTGCGCGGACACACGTCCTCCAACCCGACGAAGTCATGGGAAGTAACGACCACCGTCAGACCCCGCTCACAGCGCAGGTCCTCCAGCAACCGCAGCAGGCCACGCTGGCTGACCGCATCCAACCCCGCCAGTGGCTCGTCAAGTATCAACGCGCGCGGCGAACACGCTAACAGACCGGCCAGCACAACCCGGCGCATCTGGCCGCCGCTGAGCTGGTCGATGCGCCGTTTGGCCAGCGCGGGATCTAGCCCGACAACGCCCAGTGCGGCAGCCACGCGGTCTTCGTCACGGGGCGAAAAGCCTGCCGCCGAAGCCACTTCCAAATCAACGCGACTGCGCATAAGCTGCAACCTGGCAGCCTGGAAAGACAATGCTACGGCGCCGACGTGCTCGTGAGTGGGCCGACCATCGATCAGGCATGCACCGGTCGTGGGAACCATCAATCCGGCCATGATCCACGCCAGCGTCGACTTGCCCGAGCCGTTACTCCCATACACCAGTACCCCATCTCCCTGCCTGACCACGAAGCTGATATCGTGTAGCGCGGCCTTGGCCCATGGAGTACCGCTGCCGTATTCGTGGCCAACACCTACAAGTTCGAGTACCGGTGCGTGCGGGCGGTGATCCACCGCAACGGTCGACACCGGTGGCGCAACGGTCTCAGCCATGCCGGCGTTGTCGGGTGAATCACTGAGGTTGATCGTTCGATCAGCGGTATCGGCTTCGTTGTTGTAGTGTGTGATGTGTACCAAGGCGATGGGGTGTCGTTTGGTGAGACCGGATAGCACACCCAGCAAGGCATCCCGGCCCTGTCGGTCAACCATGCTGGTGACTTCGTCGGCGATCAACAGCGATGGCTCTCGGGCTAAGGCCGCTGCCAGTGCGAGGCGCTGCAGTTCACCGCCGGAGAGGCTACCGGTGTCGCGTTCGGCGAATGCGTCGAGGCCGACCTCCCGAAGTAACCGGTTGACGTCGACATCGGTTCCCGGCGGCAACCCCCACACCACATCGTCGGCGACCCGGGTGCCCAGAACCTGGCTTTCGGGGTGTTGCAGAACAACGGCAGTGCCACCGAGCTTGCCCAAACCCACCGCGCCCGGACGATCCACTGTGCCCGACGTCGGTTCCCTGCCGGCAAGGATCAGCATCAGCGTGGTCTTCCCGGAACCGTTGGCACCAGTGACCGCCACATGTTCACCGACCCGCAGGTCCAAACTGACCTCACGCAACGCGTCTTGACCGGCGTGAGGGTAACGGAAGCGCACCTTGTCTAGCCACACCGGAACTGGCCCGACAGGAGCATCCTCGTTGCAAGCGCTTGGGGCGTCCAGTTTATGGACGTCGGGGATGTCACGAATCCGCTCCAGCACGCGCGATAAGACCCACCAACCGATCAACGACACGACCAGAATGGTGATGACAAAATAGCCGAGCAGCATCCACGGCCAGTGCTGCAACCCGTCAGCGAAATACCGCTTTAGCTGGACCGCGACCCACGGCAGATGCATCCAAGTCAGGGTGGCCGCAATGCCATCCACGTTTGCAGTCATCGCTTTAAAGATCAAGTGCCGCAGCCGGCCGAGCACGACCAGCGCAACAACGTTGGCGGCGCCGAAAGCCAATCCGGCGAACAGGGCAAGCGCAATCACCGTTAGTGTGCCCTGGCCTTTACGCTTGACGACTCCGGTCAACCCGCCGATATAAGCGCTGTTGACAACAGCTATGAAACCGCCCAACCCGGTGATCAGAAAGGCAATTACCCCGGCCGCAACCATCGCGGTCATCAGCACACGGAAGCGGTAGCGGTAGGCGAGCAAGCCCATGGGCACGGTACCAAGCAAGGCTAGTCCGGCCGCGAAGGGGACCACGACCGAGACGATCGCGGTGACCGCGCACAGGGCTGCCAAGACCGAAGCTTGTGCCAATTCACCCGGTTGCAGCGATCCGCTCCGATGATGCAAATGGCGTGGATCGTGCGCGGTCACTTTACCAATTGTGCCAGTCCCTGGGGCTAAGTCCGGCGCAGCGCACCGACCCAGTTGGGTTTTCCAGCGATGGCATCGCCTAGTGGCCTGGCATAGCAAAGCCATACGACGATGGATGCATAGATCCATCTGCATCGGGCACGTGACGCCAAGGTCAGCGAACCCACGAACATTTGAGCCCAAGAAGGCTTGAAAGTGGACCCACGAACGGTGGCCACGCAGCTGAACCTATTGACTACACAGCGCATCTAAACGCCATTGCCTTCTACGCAAGCCAAGGTGCTAGCCATTATAGAAGCCCACGGTGACGCACACATCGGTGACCTGGCCGCTGTCGATCACTGTTCGCCAACCAACGATGACCACGCAGGCGCGACGACTCCAGGATGCCAGCCTAGTTACCCGAACCATCGACCATCGAAGATGGCCGTGCTGTCCGAATCCGCCACCACGCCCCAAAGGATAAACACACTGAACGCGGTCCGGGCCGACCGCATTTACTTTGTCTTCCCGACCGGTCCGGCCATTCGTGTTTGCGGCACTGACACTCACTGCTCCCCGGCAAGTCCAACCTGGACCGGGCAAACTCGAACGGCCCTAACTCGCATGAGACCATCGAGATCCTAACCGCGGCAACGTTGCCGCGGTTAGGATGGGCCCCCACCTTGGCCAGCCGCAACATGGTTTCAGAGCCCATACTTTCCACCGTGAACGGACCCGTAGGATTCTCGACAGCAGCCGACCTTATCGGCTCCACAAGGTAGATCGTCTCTGACGTCACTGCCGCTATCCTGACCGCCATCATCGTCAACCTCAAAGGTTAGCCGGTGTACGACGCCGTGCTGTTGCACAACCCCAATGTCGAGCTCTAAGGGAACGTCGCCGCCATAGGCATCATCTCGGCGATCACCGTGCCGGCACTGGTGAGCCTGCTGCAGGAGGTCTTGCCACTACTTAGGCCGATAATCCTGGCAGCACTGCTGTTCACCAGAAGCCTGGTTGCCGTGGTAGGCAAGTGGTGGTTCCAGCAGATATTTTAGTTCATCCCGACGCAGTGGAGCTTCCGCAGCACCAGCGTCCACCGTAGATCTGCACAGGGTCGACTCAGTGGCGACAAACGCAGGATATAAGATATATGCCTAAGCTGACCATCACTTTCATGGTGCAATTGCCCCACAACGAGGTAACGATGTTGCGGCCGGGCTTATCCTCTATCGGCTACGGGAGCATCACCTGACAACTGCCACAAGCGAACCAGGCAAATAAGCGGCAACGACGCCGAAGAGCAACTGCCGCTACGCGCGCTTACGTTGACGATATAAACATGTATGCGCCCGCTCGAACTCGAATGAAGTGCCGCTTCGCCCGACCAACGCTGCCAGTGAGCGGGTAACAAAACGGACTGCAACCGAAACAATTTTGCAGAGAATGGTGGGCGCCCGCCAAGACAGCGAAAAGAAGGGCAGCCTATTCAACCGCGGCACCCAAGGCACTATCTTCGAGAAGTGCGAAGACTGTCTGCTATCCGCGGTCGCGCGCCGGCGGCAGGTCAAATCCAAAGAGATGTTCGCTTTCGACACATTCAACACCGTGCAGGATCACTTGCTGCACGCGGCAAACGAGCACACCGACCGAGTGGTATTGGAAACGTTCCTAGCCGGCATCGAATCATGCAACGACCCAGCGGCTCGCAAATTGCTAGACATCGTGTGCGACTTGTATGCGTTGTCAGTAAAGGCAAGGCATGGTACATCGAGCATCGATACCTCTCCACCGAGCGCACTAAAGGCGATCGCCAAGGGGAGCAGACCGATGCCGAGCGCTGCAGCCCTATGCCGAGACGTTGGTCGACGGTTTTCGGAGTCCCAAAGCAGTTGCGTTACGCCGAGATGCCGCACTTCGAGAATCTGCCCGTCTGAGCTTCAGCCCCGGTGAGTTCTGCTGGCTCCGACGCTGGCCGCAAACGCATTAGCCGCTTCGTCGTGCAAGTTGCCTGGCAATGGTCGACACACGTACATCTTCCAGGTCAGGACACCGGCCGCGGCATAGCACAACATGAATATCCAAAACGCTGCGGTAACCCCGCCAGTGTTGAGGTAGGACTCTCGCAACGCCAGGTCGATCCCAACACCGCCGAGTGCGCCGACCTCCGCGACAAAGCCAATGACGACCCCGGAAATCACTCGTGACCAGTCGCGGCACTCGTCGTCGTTGATTCCCAGGGAATGGCTGCAGGCCTCGAAAATTGTCGGGATCATCTTGTACACCGATCCATTGCCCAACCCAGACAAGATGAACAGAGTGATGAATCCAGCGAAGTAGCTGGCCATCATGACACCCCTGATCGGGCACACGCGTGAGCCCTCAATTATGCCCAGTACACCCAGCAACCCGGCGGCAAAAACCATGGCACCGAAGACCACCAGGGTGACGCGACTCCCTCCAAGTCGGTCGGCCAGTCGGCCACCCCAAAACCGGGCTACCGCGGCCAACGTCGGTCCGATGAATGCAAGCTCAGCGGCGTGCAACGCGGCCTGAGCCGTACTTTGTCCGCCGGCGACGAAGTTGGTTTCCAGCACCTGGCCGAATGCGAATGAAAAACCGATGAACGAACCGAAACTCGCCAGGTAGAGCAGCGCGAGAACCCAGCTATCACGCGTGGAAACCACGACGAACAGTACTGGCCGGATGGTGTTCACCCCGATACGGTGATGCTCAATGTCGTTCATGAACAACATTGCTCCGATCCCGGCGATTATCAACAGCACCACATAAAGTCCACACACAATGTAAGGCTTTCGGTCACCGACGCTGGCGATGACCAGCATCCCGACCACCTGGATCACCGACACCCCAAGGTTGCCGGCCCCACCAGCGAGCCCGAATGCCGCACCCTTGAGCCGATGCGGGTAGAAGGCGTTGGCGTTAGTCATCGACGCCGCGAAATTACCGCCGCCCAAGCCGGTCAGTGCCGCGCACGCCAGATAAGGCCAAAGCGGCAAGCCTGGATGAGCCAACAGCACCATGGTGGCAATAGTGGGGATCAACAGCACCATCACCGAGAAAATCGCCCAGTTGCGGCCACCGAAAAGTGCGGTGGCCAACGAGTACGGCACCCGCAGGCACGCCCCAACCAAGGTTGCGGTGGTAGCGAGCAGAAACTTGTCACCCGCGGAAAAGCCATATACGTCCTTGGGCATGAACAGCTCCATCACCGGCCAGAGCGTCCACACCGAATACCCCAGGTGGACGGTCAGGACCGACCAGAGCAGATTGAGCCGGGCGATGGTTTTGTTGCCAGCCTCCCAAGCCGCTTGATCCTCGGGGTCCCAATGCGAGATGCGACACGCTCTCCTCAAACGCAGCCGGAAAAAGCTCGACTTTAGACTGTGCCGATGGTCAATCGGTACAGTTTTCGATCTGCGACCGGGGCCGTACAGCGACTCCTCGGCTTGCAGCAACACCAGCTGATCCATCACCCTCCTTAACCCAGCTGCGCCTAAAGCCACGGACGCCCAAGGGTGACAGGCTTCGGGGCGCGAAACGCATCCCGGAGAGCCTGAACCTCCTGTAGAACTCCTGAAAACTCTGCCTATCTGGGCGAACCGTTGAGCCAAAAAAATCAGCGCACCAAGACTACTGGTGCGGGATCGTGCCGAGAGTTTTCAGCTTGCCGTCGGATCCAATCTGGAATCGCACTGTGCCAATACCGTTAGGGCAGCACGGCTGCTCATTGCCGACCCGCCATCGATACTGAACCGTCACCGCCTCCTCGCCAGGAGGCAGCACAGTTATATAGGGTTATAGGCCTTCGGGTTCCGGGTCGGTGCACCCAGCCGGGTGTTGTGGTCGAAAAACAACAACTGCTGGGGAGTCGATTCGGTAGCAATGGTAGGGGATGATCTGCACCCACTACAAATAGCAATTCTGGGTATGTCCCCGGGCATTTCGACCCAGATCGATCCAGCTGTCAGGATCGGAACTAAGATGATGGCCTGCTGCACTGTCTGGGTCGTCGATCCGTCGGAGACTTTGCATGTGTCGAGAGGCGGTGGTGATGGTGTCTGCGGCTTCCATCCACATCCGGTGCTAGCCAGACCTGGGCACAAAGCCAGCAACATCATGACCAGCTGACGACCTGCCCCGCGAGCTTAGCGAAGCCTATGAACCTACCGTTTGTTTCGCCGAAGTCCGCGTCAGGCCCAAGGCTCAACAACCTAAATGCAGTAGAGTATAAAGGACGACCGATCAGCCGATATTGGTACCGCCCTCTGCGATCCGACGCACCACATTGATGAAGACGTCGATCTCTTCGTATGTGTTGTAAAAGGCGAACGATGGGCGAACCGTGGCCTCCAACCCAAGGCGCCGCAGAACTGGCTGTGCGCAATGATGACCAGCACGCACCGCAATCCCTTCGGCATTGAGTGCCTTGCCCACCTCTAGCGGCTCGTGTCCAGCCAGCACGAACGACAGCACGCTGGCTTTCTCCGTTGCGGTGCCCACCAGGCGAACACCGGGTATGTCGGCCAGCCGAGGTGTCGCATAGTCGAGCAGTGCTTGCTCATGGGACGCAATACGCTGGACGCCCACCCGCTCGACGTAACGCAGCGCCTCCCCCAGTCCGACGGCGTCAGCGATATTCCCGGTGCCGGCCTCAAACTTGTTGGGCGGCCCCTGATATAGCGACCGTTCCAGCGTCACATCGACGATCATGTTGCCACCGCCCTGCCACGGTGGCATCTCCGTCAGCACATCCTCGCACCCGTAAAGCACACCGATCCCGGTGGGGCCGTAAATCTTATGTCCGGAAAACACGAAGAAATCGGCGCCGAGCTCGGAGACATTGATCGGCAGATGCGGAATCGACTGTGCGCCGTCGATCAGCACCCGAGCACCGTAGCGATGACCCAACTCAACGATCTTCTCACCTTGTGTAACCGTGCCTAATGCGTTCGACACCTGAGTCGCAGCCACCAACTTCGTTCTGGGACCCAGCAGATCCTCGAATTCCGACATTAACAAGTTGCCCGCATCGTCAACCGGTGCGACTTTCAGGATTGCCCCAGTTTGTGACGAAAGCAATTGCCAAGGAACGATATTAGCGTGATGTTCGAGATGAGTGATGACTACCTCGTCACCAGGTTGCAAATGCTTACCCCCCCACGCATAGGCAACCAGGTTAATCGCTTCAGTAGTACCGCGCACGAAGATGATCTCTTGGGCCTTGGCTGCACCGATAAAACGCCGTGCTGTTTCCCGGGCTTCCTCGTAAGCATCGGTGGCCCGAGCCGCCAGTTCATGCGCCGCGCGGTGAATGTTGGAGTTTTCGTGGGCATAGAAGTAAGACAGTCGGTCGATGACTACCTGCGGCTTCTGGGTGGTCGCGGCATTGTCGAACCAGATCAACGGCTTGCCGTTGACGGTCTCCTGCAGAATCGGAAAGTCCGCCCGCACGGCCTGAATATCGAAGACGTCGACCATCTCGTGTTCATCGGCCAACCGAGGCACTTGGGGGGCTGCGATCAGAAAATTGTAATTGTGTTCGTCGCCTCCAGGCACACCCGCTGGCACCGCATCAAACCAGTCCAAATCACTCACCGACGGCACATGGTACGGCCACTCGGGCCGCAAAACAGGCGCCGAATTGCGCGGGGCCACCGGAGCAGTCGGCGGCCCGCCGGCCAACACGCCAGGAACGGTGGGCACGATACCGTGGCTGGGCACTGCGAACCCACTCAGGTGACCTACCCCGGGCGGCAGATAGGGATCGGCCACACCCACGGTTGTCCCGGCCGCCGCCGGCACCGCCGTGGTGTCGGGGACATTGCCGCGTGAGAAGACTGGTGCCACCTGTGGTAATCCTTCGGGCTCGGGTGACGTCGGCGCTGGGACATAGACGTCAGCGACACCGATCTGCGCAACTGGTGCCGGGCACGGATCAGTGGTGCCCACGGCTAACTCGCCAGCCGACGCCACAGTCGTCGTGTCTGGCGCGCTGCCGCGCAGGGCAACAGGCACCAGCTGCGGCGGGCTGTCAAACCCGGGCCGAAAGCTGGCCGCATACAGCTGCGTGGCCCGCACGGCAAGTTGGGCAGCACTGACGAACAACTCGTCTTCGGCGTCTACCGGCCGGTACTCACTTGTACTCATGGAACTGATCCACAGCTACGTTGTCAAGCACAGCCAACGCATCGTCAGTGAGGACAGCCAAGGACGTGTAGAGGGTGACCAAGTAGGTCGCGATCGCTGCCTGGTTGATGCCAGTGAACCGCACCGACAGTCCCGGCGCCTGCTCACCGACCAAGCCCGGTTGGAACAGCCCAACCACGCCCTGACGTTCCTCACCAGTGCGCACCAAGATGAACTTGGTTTCACCGTCCTGCACCGGGACTTTGTCCGACGGGATCAGCGGAATGCCACGCCAGGTGATGAACTGTGCGCCGAACAGGCTCACGACTACGGGCGGCACACCACGGTAGGTGGCCTCGCGGCCGAACGCGGCGATGCCCTGCGGATGCGTCAGGAAAAAGCTCGGCATCTTCCAGACCTTGGTAATCAGTGCGTCAAGGTCGTCGGGCGTGGGAGCACCGGCAAAAGTCCGGATCGTCTGCTCCGGAGTCACCTGCGCGAGCAACCCGAACTCGGGACTGTTGACCAGCTCGCACTCCTGCCTTTCCTTGATGGTCTCGATGGTCAGCCGCAGTTGTTGGGTAATCTGGTCATGTGGGCTGGAGTATAGATCCGACACCCGTGTGTGAATATCTAGCAACGTCGAAATCGTGCGCAGCGTGTATTCCCGCGGACTGGTCTCGTAGTCGACGAAGGTCTCCGGCAGCGGTGCCTCGGTGCCGGCGCCAGCCTCGGCTTTGACTGCAACCCGCTCGGGGTTGACCACGCGGTTCACCCGATAGACACCCGCTTCCACCGGAACCCAGTTGAGCAAATGCAGCAACCAACGCGGCGTAATAGTTGAGAGCTGTGGTACAGTTTTTGTCGCGTTGGCTAGTTGCCCGGCAGCAAGATCGCCGAGTGCCTGAGACTCATTCTGAGCCGACGTCATCCTGGTCCTTCCATGTTGATCGAATACAGCAGCTGGCTTTGAACACCCTCCCGGTGAGCACCCACTAAAAATCGGGCTCGCACTGAAGTGCAAGTAAGTCTAAGTATGAGCAAAATGATTTAAACTGCAGGGGTCTCCAACTGGCGCGCTTAAAGTCACACGACACCTTATAGTGGACCTATGCATCAGTCCACACAGCCACGCTTTGTCTTTACGCGCCGCTTTACCGTGGACTGTTATTGTCGCTGTTGCTGATTCCTGACACCTTTTAACGCTCTCAGCAAATCATTCACGTTCTCGCCTACGCGAGCGCTATACCTGCGCGTCCGGCAGCATCGAGACGCGCGCTACCCAACTCGTCCTTTAGGAAGTTCAACCACCGATGACCGTGTTGTCCATATCCAGTCGCGCCCTAGCCCAGGTGGTGACCTGCCGACGCATCACAGTGAGACCGACCACCGAACTAACTCACATGACTCGCTACCGAAGCGGTACCTACTCCCACACAGTCGACACAATTATATTTGCCGACGGCACATGCGCACGCACCGATCTGATCAGGCTCAACCCCAACCTGCACGCTTACTCTCTCGATTTCACCGGGATCGCACCGCAACACCCGTCGCGTTATCGCCTGGGAACGTTCTCTGCACTACCGCACCTGAGCGCGCACTCCTGCGAAGCCGAGGTGGACTGGATTTTGCGTCACTCCTTCCCGATGCGCTCCACCACCGACCTGAGCCAACGGATACGCGAAGCCGGCTACCCACTAGGGCCAGCCAATATCAGCGAACACGAAGCAATTGCAGCAACCCAGGCCGCGATCTGGTATCTGACCAACGGCTTGGCTCTTGATACTCGACCGCGAAACGTACCCGTCGCGGTACATCGCTGCCCTGGACCGGTGATCACGTTCGAATTCGACGGCGAACCACAGCTCGGCGGCTATTCAGCATGGGTCGACGCGGAAGCCCCGGTCGACCTGAAGCTGCAAAAATCATCCAATGGCGTTGTTTGGCAAGATGTTTCCGGATCACAACGGACTATACCCGCCGGCATCGGCCGTCACCAACAGACACTTGGCGTCGGTAGCACACTGTTGGCCAGCAGTCACGGCCGAGGTGGACGCGGCTACCGCTACTACCGATTGATCGCCACCACCGATGCCGCTTCCCCAACAATCGATCACGTAGACTTCTGGTTAACCGGCACTCGCCATTACCACAACGCCGACCGAGTTGTATACCTCTACAACTACTTGCTTGCGGAGACAAGCCACGTTCTGCACCAAACCGACGAACCGGATCTAGTCGACACGAACGCCATAGCAGAACCCGAACTCGTGGGCCCGTTCCAGGTGCGAATACCGCTGATGTTCAATGCCAGCGACGGTCACACACTCGTCAACTCCTACGGCTACGTCATCGACGACATCATCCAACCGGGAACAGACTTCTACCTGCGCCAAACTGCAGGTAAGTCGACGACAACGCTGACCGCAACCACGCCACATAACGTCGCCGGTCGAGTAGTAACCGGAGTGGCAATCGAGGGGACACCACAGCGGCTAACCCCCATTGCCCTAGCCATCCCCACTGAAATGGCCATAGAGTTCGACATTAGCTGGGAGGCCAATGAGGCTGAGATGTTTGAAGAAGCCGAGCCCCTTGGAGATGAAGATAGATGAGCATTGCTGAAGACGTCACACAACTAGTTGGTAACACGCCACTGGTCCGGCTACGCCGAGTTACCGAAGGTGCGCTGGCTGACGTTGTCGCCAAGCTGGAATCCTTCAATCCCGCCAACAGCGTGAAGGACAGGATAGGCGTGGCCATGATCGACACGGCCGAGGAAGCGGGTTTGATCAAGCCGGACACCGTCATCCTTGAGCCGACGAGCGGGAACACCGGCATCGCACTAGCTATGGTATGCGCAGCACGTGGCTACCACTGCGTGCTGACCATGCCCGAGACAATGAGCATCGAACGACGAATGTTGTTGCGAGCGTACGGCGCCGAACTCATCTTGACTCCGGGCGCCGATGGCATGTCAGGAGCCATCGCCAAGGCTGAGGAATTAGCCAAGTCCGATAAAAGGTATTTTATACCACAGCAATTCGAGAACCCAGCGAACCCAGCCATCCACGCCGCCACAACCGCCGAGGAAGTGTGGCGCGACACCGATGGCAAGGTAGACATCTTCGTTTCTGGAATCGGGACCGGAGGCACTATCACTGGTGTTGCCCGAATCATTAAAGAACGCCGGCCCGCCACGCAGTTCGTCGCCGTAGAGCCCGCCGCGTCGCCGGTGTTATCCGGTGGCCAGAAGGGTCCTCACCCCATTCAGGGCATCGGTGCTGGATTCGTCCCGTCGGTGCTGGTCCTGGACCTGGTGGACGAGATCGTTACCGTCGGCAACGAAGAAGCGCTCGACCTAGCCCGCAGACTGGCTAAGGAAGAGGGACTGCTGGTCGGCATCTCCGCAGGGGCGGCCGTTTGCGCCGCCCTGCACGTGGCCCGCCGGCCAGAGAATACAGGAAAACTGATCGTCGTCGTGCTGCCCGATTTCGGCGAGCGATATTTAAGCACGATGCTATTCGCGGACTTAGCCAACTAGCCATGTTTGCGGCAATCCGGCGTGATATCCAGGCAGCAAGACAGCGAGATCCGGCACAGCCCACGGTGCTGGAGGTCATCTGCTGCTACCCAGGCGTGCACGCCGTCTGGGGTCATCGAATCAGTCACTGGTTGTGGAATCGTCGCGCCAGACTGGCCGCGCGGGCGTTCGCCGAACTCACCCGCATCCTGACTGGGGTCGACATCCACCCCGGTGCCGTGCTCGGAGCCGGCCTGTTCATCGATCACGCGACCGGCGTGGTGATCGGGGAAACCGCGGAAGTGGGCGATGACGTCACCATCTTCCATGGAGTCACTCTCGGCGGCACCGGCCGGGAAACGGGTAAACGTCACCCAACCATCGGGGATCGAGTAACCATCGGCGCCGGCGCCAAGGTCCTCGGTGCCATCAAGATCGGCGAGGACAGCCGGATTGGCGCCAACGCAGTCGTGGTCAAGGAGGTCCCAGCCAGCGCTGTGGCCGTCGGGGTTCCCGGACAAATCATCAGCAGCGACAGCCCGGCCAACGGGGACGATTCTGTGCTGCCCGACTTCGTGGGCGTCAGCCTGCAATCCCTGCTCACCAGGGTGGCCAAGCTGGAAGCCGAAGACGGCGGTTCGCAAACCTACCGCGTCATCCGGCTACCCGAAGCCGGGGTTTGGCACGGCGAGGACTTCTCAATCTGAGTGTTTTCGACATCAGGTCGACAGGTGGGTAATCAACTTCAGCAAAGGAATGACGCCAACAGTATAGGGGCGTGAGGAGTTCGGCTGGCCTGTGCACGCCATCTCGAGCACCAGCCAGCCCGCTGCGACGGCCACATCAAGTTCGTCGGGATAGTCGAACAGAAAGAGGATCCTCTCGCGTCTGGCACTTCTATCGCATCGGAGATCTTGTGGTAGGAAGCCACCTCGCGCTTAGCGTCCGCGCTGGTGAGATCGAACCAGCCACTGATCAACGACACCAGCTCACCTCCGCGCGTGGACAGACCAAGCCTGTTGATTACGAACAGAACCCAGTGAAAACACGCGCAAAGCAATACTCATGTCGTGCCACATCGTCAATGCCTGAGGTACGTCGAAGAAGAATTCCCAGCGCAGGGCACCACTGCGGAAACCAGTTACACAGATCAGACCTTGAGCTATCTTTAGCGGTTCGTCCTTCACATCGGAATCCAGCCGACTGCAAGAGATATTCGACTTCCTCCGCAGCATCAGCGCTGGGTCGTCCGACCAATTGCCGACTGTCGATGATAACCAAATCCACAGGACTGCTTCAGTTATCGACAAGCCACTGCGCAAAATGGGGCAATTGCACTCGTGCAGACACTCGCGCACCGAACTGGTCGGACTGGTGGTTTCCCCGATGGCGATTGCGGCGAGCACAGCGCGGATCAGCTGATCCGCGCTGTGCTCGCCGCAATCGCCGGGTTCCCTCTAAGAACAGAATCGCCACGAAATCGGGATGAACGCCCATGTCACACCAATGCCGGATACACGATGGCAACAACAACAGGTCACCGCCGTCGCACACTACCGCCACGATTTCAGGTTCCAGATGCAGGATAGAAGCAGCCTCAGCCGGCGACAAAGAAGCGCACTTCGTCCTCGGCGTGCAGGTGCTCGACAAGAAACTTCGAGCGGGCCACCTTGGGCATGTCCAGCCAATGCAAGTCTCACTATAGACGGGCTGCAGCCACGCCACGTCGATGTGCTGGTAGCGGCTATCGGCATTCAGTTCGGCAATGTGGTGGCGATAGTGCGCCCGGATTTCAGTGATCGGGGTGACCGCATCGAGGTCAGGCATCGTGGGCCAGCGATCAAAAATAATCGCCACGCTTGGTTCGTTCGACGCTAATGAGTTCCGCATCGTCGGTGCGCAACCGTACGTCGACAACGTCACTGTCGGATATGACCTGGACCAACGTCATCACACCTGTGCTCCGGTTTCGCGGCATCCGATCAGTGTCGCCAGGTCGAACATCGCCTCCAAACACTTGGCGCGATCGCGAGCTTGCGCGAGGCACGCATTCCAGGAGGTGATGTCGTAGCCAGCTACGAACAAGACCGGCGATGCATCCGGATTCCCGCTCACAGATGACGCTCAATATCGATGCCGACGCGCGAAATATCGGCGTGATCGCCAAAGACCGGAATGGCAATGGTTCGTCTGATCCCCAGCCGTTTGATCAGCTCATAGCCACTGAACCGCAGCACACTTGGGACGTCAAGCGACTGTGCCATCACATATGACAGATGGATGTGCACCACGGCATCGGTATAACTAGCACGGAAAACACCGGTGTGAATGATGGCCCCTGCCGACAGGCATCGTATTCCCGAAATAATTTGGGGATCAGCAATATTCACTTTTACCATATCGTCAGCGGTAAGCTCAACCTTGGCCAATCCACTGCCGGTGATTACTACGGTCCGCCCGCTGCGAACCGCAATGTTACTGGTCGTGTCTGGCATCTAACCACACATAGAGACCCGAGGTGATGCTGGCGATCTGTGGCCCGATCAAGATCGGTGGGCGACGACGCATCCGAAAGTCGATCTGCAGCGTAGTTATCCACCACATCATTCTCGGTGACGATCACAGTCACCAATTCAGATGGGGCGAGATCGAAGTGGCAAGGGTGACGACAGCGGTGTCGTCCGGGGTGATCGCGACCCCACCCAAATGAGTGATTTCATCTGCGGCCCGCTGTTTCACAGCGATCTCGCGCCCGGTGGCGGTAGCCGGACCACCCGTAGATTCAGGAGCGACCAAGATGAACGGAATGCCGTGCCGATAAGCGACGAGTGCCATGCCATAGGTGCCGATCTTGTTGGCGACCGAACCGTCAACAGTGATGCAGTCAGCACCGACGATCACACAGTCCACCTCCCCGGGTGGCCATAGCACACACCGCAGCCGAATCGATCGTCAGCCGTTGCGGGATGCCGGCATCGGCCAGCTCCCACGCGGCCAGCCAGGCCCCCTGCAGCAGCAGGCTGGTCTCGTCGACCAAGACAGTCGCGATCTGCCGGCACGTACAGTACCCGCAACGCACCATAGTGCGTTATCGAACGCGGTCGTGGCCAATAACCTAATATTGCAGTGGGCCAGAACGCGCACTGGCGGACCCGGCTTTAACCGCTGGATAAAGTCCGCCGCATGAGTCGCGGTCGCCCGGTCTGACCTGGTCATCTTCATTCAAATCCGCAGAACCTCATGCAGCACGGCCTGCTGCCCATCGTGCAACTTGGCCAGCGCCTGTTGCACGCCCCACGCCAGATTCACCGCGGCGAGCCGAGCCGAAATGCTTTCTCGCCAGCTTCAGCTCAACCTTTTCATCATCGACGGGGTGTGCCAAAACCGCCAACACCACCTCAAACGATCCAGCCACCCCAAGTGCTGGTGCCCCTCCCCGAACCACCCGGTTTTGATCGCCACAATGAGCTCGTCGACCGTTGCGATCCGCAAATGCTGCAGCTAGTAAGGCAGCACGTGCTAATTGACGAGAACCAGCGCGCCATCGGTCCACACAATCTAATTACGAGTATTGGGCTCGGACCGCTACTCAGGTGTCACCACAACAAACATCAGAACCACAAATCAGTCCCAACGCCAACCTTTGACTCGACCAGACTGGATTGCCCGGCAAGGCATGCGCCCACTAGCCGACGACGGAACCGGGCACCGTGGGGCGGTGACACCCGAACAGTAGGTTTCAAATGCTCGTCAAAACACGTTCATCTCGATCCGCGTTACCGTGATCACACACACCAAGACACCAATGGAGGTTTTGGTGAGCGACGCCCTCACGCTACTACCCCAGGTCACGATGTCCTCACCAACTCTCAACCGCGGGGTGGGTTTCACTCACAAAGAGCGGCGACGGCTTGAACTGACCAGTTTACTACCGCCGGTCATGCTAAATCTGAAACAACAAGCCGACCGCGTCTGGATTCAAGTGCAAAGCTTCGCAACTAACCTTGACCGGATCCTGCTTACGCAGTCGCATCACCGACACAAACTGTTCTACTGCAAGGTGCTGGCCGACCATTTACCGGAGCTGATACCGGTGGTCTACACCTACCGTAGGTGAAGCCATCCAACACTTCTCCGATCAATACCGTGAGCAACGGGGACTCCTTCTGAGCATTGAAGAACCAGACGACATCACCGCGGCCTTACCAAACCTTCGGATTAAGGCCCAACAACGTCGACCCGACCGCCTGCACCGACGCCAAGGCCATCCTAGGTATCGACTATTGGGATGTGGGTGGCATCCAAATCACGGTGGGCAAACCGACGCTCTACACCGCCTGAGGCAGAGTCGATTAGCACCGCTGTCTGGCGGTCTCCCTTGATGTCTGGAATTGATTAATAAGCAACTGCCGCAAGACCCCCGTTCTATCTCGGCAACCGCCACGCGTGGAACCGAATAAGACGAATTCATCAAGCGCTACATCGAGATCGCAAACTGGCTTTGTCCGCACGTAAACCTGCATTTAGAGGACTTCAGGCCAGGAAACACGCGGAATATCCTGCAGACCTATGGCAGCGACTATTGCATGTTTCAAGTATGACATGCCAGGCACGACGCCGTGGTGTTGTCCACCATGCACGACCGATCCCGTGTCACCGGTATCCCGGATACACGACCAGATGACCGTCGTCTTCGGAACCAGGACGACCGGGATCGATGTTGCTGAATCAGATACGCGACGCAATGGATCGACGACGGCGCCACCGTCAAGCAAGCCACGTCGTAGATCTAGGGCGATTGACAAGCAGAATCTGCTACTCAACGACATGGACTAACTATGCGATTTTCAGGTACCCGATGCGAAGGACCACCGACAGCTCGGTGTGGCTACAGGAGAGGAGAGCGGATCGGATTGGTCGCCGCGATCAAGATAGCATCACCCACCCTCCTGCTCAGCGGTGTTCGGTGCGTTCAGCCGGAAAGTTGTCGAGACGATGACGGTGTCCTGCGAGCGCCCGATGATCTTTCCGTTGCCCAACCCGACCTCACATGTGTGAAGCCATGCCTACAGACATTCTGTCCTGTTCGAACGACAGAACGCTGGTTACTACCGGCAGCCCGGTCCTCCCCGTTGAATAGGACGAGCACACCACCTCATTATTGGCCAGGCCAACAACACGCCGGTGTTTACCGGACTCGGAATGGACGTCATCGTGGCCGGTGCCAAGCGGCTAACCCAGGGAATGCAGACGCCACACCCAGAATCTGGTAAATGCGCTGTTGCCGGATGTTCGGAACTTGTGCGCCGTCGCTGCAGCTGTCTATGAAGCCGCCGTCGAAGACAGTGTAGTGACCAGGATCCAGACCGATGTCGCGCAAGCCATCCGCGACGCCACGTGGCGACCGGTTTACGGGTAAACCCCGCGCCGGCAGCATGCAACGTGTGCTGCTAACCACAGCTCCCCCGGGAGGACTCGAACCTCCAACCGTTCGGTTAACAGCCGAATGCTCTGCCAATTGAGCTACAGGGGACCACTCGACCCACGTGAACGATGGCGTAGATCGCGGGATGACTCTAGCGTACTGACCTACCCGAACCCAAGAACGAGGCCAGGCAACTAGCCGGCGGCCGCCCCAGCTCGCCCGGCTTCGGCGCGCACACATCCCGGTACGTGAGGCAGGATGGAGCCAGCCGCACCGTCGTGGGAGGAACCGCTTTGATCCGGTATGTCATCGTGCTTGGACTGGGTTACGTGCTGGGTGCGAAAGCTGGCCGCCGCCGCTACGAGCAGATCGTAGGTATATATCGCACGCTTACCGGTAGTCCCATGGCCAAGTCAATGATCGCAGAGGGGCGCCGCAAGGTCGCGAATCGGATCTCACCTGACGAGGGGTTTGTGACCCTGGCTGAAATCGATAACCAGACCACTGTTATCGAACGCTCTGCCGAGTGGCGGGAGAACGGCGGAAACTGAAAGCCAACACTACCTCAGGCGGTCATATCGTCGCCGCTGGCTTGCTCCAACAGGCTGCGTCGATAAGCTTCCATGGCGACCAGATCGCCGAACAGTTCATGATATTCGTCACCCTGGTCAATCGGCGACATACGCTGCAACTTGGATTTCACCTCGGCAATCTGTCGGCCCATCCACACTTCCTGCAAGCGAGCCAGCACCCCATCGATATAGCGCGGCAGCTTCTCGTCGTCGACCTGGATCGACTCCACACCTAGCTCATTGATCAGACCGGCGATCAGCGCCGATGTGGTTTGCTGGCGCACCACGTCGATCCATTGTGCTCCGGTGATGCCGGCCGACGCCCCGCCCGCCGCGTCAATGGCCGCGCGAACGGCTCCGTAGCCGGGATGAGTGAAACTCTCGACAGTAAGTGTGTCGAATACTGGGCCCGCCAGAACTGGGTACTGCAAAACCGATTTCAAAGCCTCACGCTGCGGCCACAGTGTTGGGTCACGCGGGTCAGGACGGGCGGCGAGTTGATCGGCCGGAGCACCCGGCGGCTGCATGAATGGTGACTGTTCAACGCTCACGCTGCGCCTTCTGGTGCGTTCCGGCACGCTACGTCGGTTAGCCTCTTCGCGCACTCGAGCAAGCACTTGCCCTTCGTCCGACCATCCCGTCCAGCCCGCCAGGCGTCGCGCGTATTCGTCGCGCAACGCATAGTCCCTAATCCGAGCAACCAGCGGAACGGATCGGCGCAGCGCATCCACTTTCGCCTGTGGGTCATCGTCAAGAACCATTCCGTCAGGAATCAAACTTCGAATAGCGAATTCGAACATTGGTTTGCGGCAAGCAACCAAGTCGCGTAATGCCTGGTCTCCAGAGCTGAGCCGGAGGTCGCACGGATCCATGCCATCCGCAGCGACGGCGACGAACGATTTTCCGGCAACCTGCTGGTCGCCGTCGAATGCCTTCAGAGCCGCTGCCTGCCCAGCCGCATCGCCATCGAAGACAAAGATCAATTCACCCCGATACCAGTTATCATCCATTATTAGCCTGCGCAGCATCGCCAGATGCTCATCGCCGAACGCCGTGCCGCACGACGCGACAGCAGTGGTAACCCCTGCCAGATGCATAGCCATCACGTCGGTGTAGCCCTCGACCACAACGGCCTGATGCCCCTTGACGATATCCCGTTTAGCCAAGTCGATGCCAAACATCACCGACGACTTCTTATACAACAGCGTCTCGGGTGTGTTGACGTACTTGGCTTCCATCGGGTCATCGTCAAACAACCGCCGGGCGCCGAACCCGATCACTTCGCCAGCCAATGTGAGGATCGGCCACAGTAGCCGACGGTGAAAGCGGTCCATCGGACCACGGCGTCCCTGCCGAGACAGCCCCGCAGCCTCCAGTTCTGTGAATTCAAAACCCTTGCTTATCAGATATTTTGTCAATGAATCCCAGCCCGACGGCGCGAATCCGCAGCCGAAATGACGTGCGGCATTAGCATCGAAATTGCGCTCCATGAGGTACTGGCGAGCCGGTGCCGCCTCGTCTGACTCCAAGGCTGCCGCATAGAACGCTGCTGCGGCCGCATTGGCCGCAATGAGCCTGCTGCGACTACCGCGATCGCGCTGCACGCTGGTGGCCGTGCCGAAATAGTTAATCGTGTGGCCAATCCGGTCAGCCAGCATTTCAACCGCCTCAACAAAGCTGACGTGTTCGATCTTCTGGATAAACGCATACACGTCACCGCCCTCACTACAGCCAAAGCAGTGGAAATGGCCATGGTTTGGGCGTACATGAAACGACGGTGATTTCTCGTTGTGGAACGGACACAGGCCTTTAAGCGAATCGGCTCCGGCGCGCCGCAATTGGACGTAATCGCCGACGACTTCCTCAATGCAGACCCGTTCACGGATAGCGGCAATATCGCGATCTGGGATACGGCCGACCATAGGCTCAGTCTAGAACCCCGTGTTCAGCTTGCTGCATAGCCAACACCGCTCCGGGCTAGTTCAGTAAGCCGGGACAATGACACCGCATGCGATCCGCTCCATCCATGGCATTATCCCTGTATTCGGTGCCGTGGATCATGACTGCGGTCTTGTCACCTAACAGCAGCTCTTCCCTGGTGAACACGTCACTTGTCGGCACCAGCAGAGCGGAGCCGTCTGGACATATCTCAAGCAACGTCAGGCAGCCGCTCGGGAGTTTCTCAGTGTACACAGGATACTGGTAATGCTCACAGACGGATAAGAATGTTGCCGGGCAGGTCGCCGGCTGGGGCAACTTAATTGGTTTAGCACTTGCCGATCGGGTGGATGTGCATCCCGTGAAATCCCGGAGCCAGGATGCCAGTAACAATCGTCTTGACGATGATAGCGGCGTAATCCGTGAAATCGAAGGTCGTCATGGCCACAAATCAACCGTACGGCGTTTTCAGTTGCACTGCAAGCGATTCACTACCGGAAGGCTGGCTGGCCGTTGACGACAACAGTGAGCCACTCTTGACCGCAGGTATGGTTCCCAGCTGGGTGTTTTTGACACTGATCCAGACTAAAGACAGTCATGACTACAACTGGAAGCAGGAACAACAGAGGGCAACGGCGCTGAGTTTGATCATGTCGGACGGCCTAACCCGACTATTTGCTATGGACTCGCCTGACCGGCATCGATACGCTCCAGCCGACCTTCGGTGTACGAGGCGATCTGATCGACGATGACCCGCCAGCGGGCGTTGTCGTCAACAGCGGTAGTGAACGCCGTGACAAAAACTGGGTCGAGGGTGCTTGGCGCCCCGGAGTACAGCCAATTCGCTACCCGGTGTATACGCTCACGTTGCCGAGCCTGGCCTTCCAGATGCCGCGGATCGGACATGATGAACTGCAGTGCCAAGATTTTCAGTACCGCGACCTCGGCACGCACCAGATCGGGCACCTGCAGGTCAGCCTGATAGCGCACCAACGGACCCGGACCGGCCACCGCACGTGTGGTCGCTATCGCGACCGAGGCAAATCTGCCGACCAGTTCACTGGTTAATCGCTTGAGCGCGACCGACGATGCCAACGTAGCGTCGTACTTGCCAACCGCAGCGACCACAGGAAGCTCCGACAGACGGTGCGCGGCGGCCATCAATTCATCGGCAGTCACCCAGGAGAATTCCCCCTCCCCCAGCTTGGCCAAAGCGGCAGTCTCGTACTCGTCAGCAAGCACGCGTAAGTCTATTCGTTGCGAAACGACGCCATCCTCAACGTCGTGAACAGAGTAGGCGACATCGTCAGCCCAGTCCATCACCTGGGCTTCCAGGCATGCGCGATTCGCCGGCGCATATACACGGACCCAATCCGCAGGATCGCGGTCTTCCTCGTAAAAACCGTACTTGCTTCTCCCATGTCCAAGCCCGCCTACACGAGTCCACGGATATTTGGTAACCGCGTCCAGGGATGCGCGAGTCAAGTTCAACCCCACGCTACACCCTTGTTCATCAATAACTTTGGGCTCAAGGCTGGTCAAGATTCGGAAATTCTGCGCATTGCCCTCGAAGCCGCCGTAGCCTACTGCCACCTCATCAAGAGCCCGTTCACCGTTGTGCCCATATGGCGGGTGGCCGATGTCGTGGGCCAGTCCAGCCAACTCAACGAGGTCGAGGTCGCAACCCAGCCCGACCGCCATGCTCCGCCCGATCTGGGCCACTTCCAACGAATGAGTCAGCCGGGTGCGCGGAGTGTCTCCCTCGTGGGGCCCCACTACTTGGGTCTTGTCCGACAATCGTCGCAGCGCTGCGCTGTGAAGCACCCGGGCCCGGTCCCGTGCGAACTCAGTGCGGTGCTGACCTTCGCTACCCGGCAAAACCGCAGTCTTCGGCGCTTCATGCGCCCGCCGCTGACGATCGAAGTCGTCGTAAGGGTCGTGCTGATTCGTGTTAGCCTTCGTAGTCACCGCCGCACAGTCTGCCAGGGAAGTCTACGAGAGGACCAAGGAAGAACCATCGCACCCGACTGTCCCCCGCCCCAGCAAGACGGGAATCCCCGCCACCTCCTCGCTCCCCTTATGCCTGTGCATCTTAGCCAGGCTAAATTAGCCCATATGCGCATTAATCGCCCGCTCACCGTAGGTTCTGGCGATCATCACCGCCGGACTGCTGTTGGCACCGTCTGCTGGCGCACAACCACCGTTTCAGCTTCCGGAGTACGTCACCGACAACGCTGGCACGCTGTCAGAATCCGGTCACACCGCCATCACGTTATCCATCGACAAATTGTACGAAGATCGCCAGGTCCGGCTGGAGGTGGTCTACGTTGACGACTTTGCCGGAACAGAGCGCAGTAACCTGGGCGCAGCGCACCATGCGCGCTAGCGAATTAGGTGACTATGGCGCTTTACTGACCGTAGCCACCACCAGTCGGACGTACGCTTTCTTAGGGCCGTCCATGTTCCCGGGGCCATCAGCGAAAGTCAAGTAGATAACCTGCGGCACAAACAAATCGAGCCAGCATTGAACAATGGTGGCTGGAGCAGCGCAGCAGTAGCTACGGCCAACGGTGTCAACAGGCTGTCTAGTGCGTCCAGGCTAGTCATGCTGCTGGTTGCACTGGGCATCATCGCCATCGTCGTGGTGGTCTTGCTGGTTGTCATGCACTAACGCCGTCGCCGACAGCACGCTGCCTAGTTGGCCGTGGCACAACAAGTCGACTCCACCGACACGAATGCGCTGCCCGCCGTAACGCTGGAAGCCCTCGACGATCTGTCTCGGTCGTACAAGTTGGTGGAGGTCGACAACGCGTTACACACCAGCGACAATGGAGCTAGCAATGGCGGTTGACGAGTTCGGCAACGATCGAACCAAACCCTTCACCAAAGCGGTAATCAACACTAAATCGGCTCTGTCCTGAGCACTCACGGTACACCGTAAACTTGACGATGGCACGCCATGGACCCCGGTACAGAGCCGCCAACTGCTCACCCAAGCGATCGTGTCCGTTGTGCGCATCGACCGCGAACTGCATTCACACACCGAGGCATTCAAGACGCTACGGAAGTTGGTGATTCAACACCCCGTAGCGACTCGATGTGCTGACCGAGCAATACGTCGAACTCACCGCACGCGTCATCCCGGTCGAGCAGTGACTGAAAAAGCTGCACAACGATTTCGACCCTGCCGCATTAGCCTTGGTATCCAGTAATGTCGTTGCCGCCAAAAAGCGGTTGACGTATGCTAACATATAATATCAGTTCGTCCTGTTATCTGGCCGTGCGGCTCGCGAGTGAGCAGCAGATTGGTTTTGGTGAATGCGGTTCGTGCCGCCAAGGTACCACTCGGGCACTGCTCGATGCGGTGGACAACGCAACTAGCAACATCCGGCACGCCGTAGCCGCGTTGCCGTCGTTAGCGGACAGCCTCTAAGCGGATTAATCCTACATGCCAACGAACAATTGCAAAAAACACAACATGCCAAATTTCTGACCACTAGGGAACTGGTCGCCGCGCGCGATGCGGCGGCCCGAGCCCTAGACGGCACCCGCAGGAGCGGCTCCGCCGACCCGCTAGCCGCGTTTGCCCATTTGGCCAAAGTCGACATGAACCTTAACCGTTTACTGGGCACTCTGGCTGAAAAGCAGATAGCCGCCCGATAGGCTCCAGCCACTGTTTCGAACAAGCGTTGTTCATCGCTGAGTCGCGGGTGCGCGAAGTCTCCATCTACATGGCCACCCGACGTGGCAACATCGAAGTTGGAGCTCGGACCCGACTCGCCGAAGCGAAACGGTTAGGTCGAGACCACACAAGATATATATATATATATATATATATATATATATATATAACGACTGACCCTACCGAAGCGATTGCCTATGCTAACGCGGCGTCGATGCTGACTGCTAGCGGGCAATCGCTGGCTAACGCCGACGTGCAGTCGGCCCAGCGCGCCTACACACGACGCACGGATAGCGACACTGGTGGCTATGATCAGCAGGACAATCGTCAGCGACCTGCTAAGCGGAGGTTTGCGAAGAAGGATGGGGATGGGCTGCTGGATCCCAGCTGTATATTTTATTGGCTCGTCGAACTCATCCGAGGACTCGCCCGACAGCGGCCTTAACAGCAGCGGCGGACGATTTTGAGTTGCTCACCAGCTTACAACTGAAGCCAGCCGCCGCAAGTCGACCCGAACATTACATTGTGCACGCACTGCGGTAGTTACGGAATCGTATCCAACACCATCATCACCGGTATACTGACGTGAAAAGAATAGTCTCAGACTGTGCCAGCAGCAAATTTGTCGTTGGCACTGCTATTCCATGATTTAGCGGATGGCGATCCACCCGTGGTCAGGGTCATTGACGCATTCACCATTAAGTAGGGAGCTTCGGTATAGTGTCGAAACGGAACCGGATGATAGTGTCATTGTGGTCAAGCGATTTGGTCATCGGGTTCCATCACTTTTGTTGGAATTCCGGCTACGGGGTGTTGAACCCGTTGATGCCAGAAAGCGTCACGAAAATAGTGATCAAACAACCTGGTCTCCTACACAAACAACACGAATGGTTCGATGTCGGTCAGATGACCGGGACACGGCCCAGTGCCATAAGCCTTTTCGATCACCGGATCAGCCAGCAACATCAAAACCCTCGCTCTGGTGGCGGTGGTAATTTTTGCCAAGCACTCCCGACAAACATTCCATTGATTTGGACTACCGCAGGAGCGCAGAGACGTCGAAGCCCCAGTTCGTACTCGCCTTGATCCACGCTTACTGAAGCGGTTGTAACGACTTCAGCAAGTGTAGTGCTACAGCCATATTTGGCCCGAAAGCACACCGTCGCTATTTCCAATGATGCGCCATCAGCACATGAGACCTCATACGGCCAGGATCGTATCATTTAGCACGGGATAATAATTCGATATGACCAGGCGAAGTGATGTTTTTCAACTAGTGCCGTAGGCGGGGGTGCACTATCTTCCGTGCGTTGCCCGTCCAGTGACAACTGCGGTTAGACTCCACTGAACCCCTAGGACCGAATCGGTACTGGCCATGTTGCTACCTGCGGTTTGCAACTTTGTCCGTGATCAGACACAACTGCACCACATGCGGACTCGCGCCACCGCAGCCCATCATCTCCCCAGGCATCCTCCCGCCGCCCATACCCATCAGCAAGCCACCACCAGTAGGAGCCGCCCTGCCATCGCTTCAGCGTTTGGCATCGCACCCCCAATCCCGACACATCACCTATCCGAGCCGACATTGACCCCTGCCACATCGGCGGCACCGACATTACCGCGCAGCACTACGTCGGGATGCAGCACCGACACCAATCGGGCGAAGTCGCCGCTACGCCAGGCTGCGCAGGAACGCGTCGACTGCTTCGCATTGCGCGGCTATGGTTTTCGTCAGGAACTGGAATCGGTGTACTAGATGCGTGGTGAACCCAGTCCACGCCGTTGACACGTCCGAAACCGCCTGCGACACCAACTCCATCAACCTCACCAAATTTCAGCGACGACGCAGAACGACGTCAATGTCGATGCCACCGACGTCGCCGCAGTAAATTACACCACCATTAGCGGCCACATCTTGAGCTCACATATCCACATAATGAAACTCCGTGGCCGCAATCACCAGGAACGTTAATACTGAAGATGCTCGTTGCTAACAAAGACGACAACGTCGTCCGATTCACCGTCACCGGAGGTATCGTGGCAGCCAACGCCAACTCCGCCTGTCCCCGCCGCGTTCAACCACCCCACGTACAATGTCGCCGCCTTCGCCATCAACACCGATTCCGGGATCACCTACCCAACCCCGCAATCACCGAGGCAAATGACTACACCGGCGACTGCAAACCCGATACCAGCCCATCCTAGGCCATAGCCGCCACAAATAATTGGCCCTAACTCGCCTCCGGCAAAAAGTCGGGCAGAGCTAATATCAGTCAACAATCGTAAAACATCCTAAAGCCATCACAACATCGATCCAATAAATCGGACCGGAGCGTCCGACAATAACCCACTTCTACCGCCGGATAGCAAGACAATCTTGCGCCAAAATCCCTCCCTTTACCAAATTTTTCCACAGCTTTGTTAACGACATTTTACAGCGGTCTCACCGCCCCCAACTGAGTAAGAGAAATCTCAAGACACTGCCAAGCAAGATGTCACACCGTTCGACAAAGGATTATGACGGCGAAACATACAAACGATGAACGAAAGTTGACTTAGCAGATTTGAACTTAGTAAGAGACAACCACCCGTACAGTCAGTTGAGCATTACACAACACACCGGCTGGGCCGCTGAGCAAAGTGTTTAGAACAGTCCTAGGACGAACTCAAATCGAGCGATTTCTCCACCACCTGGCCCTCCTTCAACGGGCATTCCCTATCCATCCCCACGCGTTACCACCGATGACCCCCAACATACCGGCCGCACAACATCCTAAAACTTGTCCGCACCAACAGAGCCCGTATTTTGGGCTTCCCCTACGTACCGTAGAGATATCGTCTTGAAGGAAGTGATGGTGATGGAAAGACGAAGTGTCGATCGAGAGTTCTGTGAGGGAACGGTCTCGTATCGTTCGGGGACGGGTAAACCGATCGCGCAGGTGGCTCGGGAGCTGGGGCTGCACGAAGGCACGCTAGACTTGTAGGCGAATCTGGACCGACGCGTGCTCGAGACGGTGAGGTCCCGTTGAAACAGAGCGAACGCGAGGAGCTTAACCGGCCGCGTAAAAAGAACGCCGAATTGGCGATGAAGCGCGAGGTACTCAAGCACTCAGCAGCCCTCTGGATCAAAGAAGCGATGCGGCAGTGAGCCTGGCAGCGCTGAGTACTATACCCAGAGAGGGTGCGGCACACTAATCCCGCGCATGTGATGTTGCGCCGGGCAGTGGGCGCGGCATAAGCGTGGTTTCACAAGTGGCCCCATGGGGATGGCTCACCGCGTCGTCAGCGGAGAAAAACACCTTGGCTGCCACCGTCGTCTACCTGATTCACAAACACAAGCAAACTTATGGTTCACCACGTATCACTACCGATCTGCGGGCAATGGGTTGGCGGGTCGCGCCCAACACCGTGGCGGCGATGATGTGCGAACAGGGTTTAGCAGTTCGACGCACACGCCGCCGGTGCGGCACCACCAAGCCGAATAAATCGGCACGTAAGGCCCCGGACTTGCTACGTTGGTACTTCACTCCGCACGAGGAGCCGAACGTGGTATGGATGGGGAGTCTGACCGAGATTTCGGTCGATGAAGGCAAACTGCATCTGGCCTCGGTGCTGAACCTGCATTACGGCGAGTGCCCAATTTTGCCATAGACATCCACCACAACGCCGCGTTGGCGCGAGCAGCGTTGTGTATGGCCACCGCGGTTCTCTGTGGGTCGGTAGCCAGAGTGATTTTCCAAACCGATCAAGGCGATGTCACGCAGTCGATAGGGCGTACCGGGTCCGATCTTGACGATGCTGTCGGGGAATCTTCGAACTCCCCCATTGAATGGTAATGATTGCGTAACAACCACTTCCATAATCCATAACCGGTAAGAAACTGTTCCACGCAGTTATTGCTGGACTAACAACTTAACAGGGCACATAAGCATCCCACCAACGGCATGCTCAGTCCGATCGATTACGAACACATCTGCACACAGCCGAACAACGCGACACCTGGCACCCAGCCCGACCACGGACAAATCACACGAACCCAGATGGAAGCGGCTCCACCGCCGCTGTTCTTTCCGCCCAGCACCGCGCAGGAGCAATGGCAAGCACAGAGCCCTGCCCCGCCGAATCACGCAGCTCCCAGCTTCACACCAACAATCACCCCCACTACAAACAAAACCTCTACAGTTTCAGGGGATTGGCGACGCAGCGCTGGATAGTACAGCAAGATGACCTTCGTCGGACCACTATTGGGGTCGTTGTCACGGATCTACGGTGGAAAGTAACCGATCGCACGGAAAGTAACCGCGTCACTCTGGGCGTGCTGGGCAGCAAATGACCCCAACCCGGGATGGACAAGCGGCAACCATCTCGACTCAGAGCCCAGTCCGCGGTAGAACGGTGCTACGACATCGCGCAACAATCAAACTCAATCAGCGAACAACTTCGTTCACACTGACACCCTGCAGCGCTTCGCGGTATATCATTGACAGTAGGGCCCCGACACGCTCAAACGACCCGAGAACACTTCCACTAGCTACCTTTGAGCCGCACTGCAAGATAATCGGCAACGTTAGTCATCGCGACCCGCTCCTGCGTCATGGCGTCACGCTCGCGCACGGTAACGGCGTTGTCGTCAAGTGACTCGAAGTCCACTGTCACACAGAACGGCGTACCAACCTCGTCCTGGCGTCGGTAGCGTCGCCCAATGGCGCCGGCATCGTCGAATTCGCTGTTCCAGCATTTACGCAATTCTGCGGCCAAGTCACGGGCTTTGGGGCTCAAATCGACGTGCCGGAATAGCGGCAACACAGCGGCCTTAATCGGTGCCAACCGCGGATCCAGTCGAAGCAGCGCACGTTTGTCCATCCCGCCCCTGGTATTTGGGGCTTCATCCTCGGTGTAGGCGTCAATCAAGAACGCCATGAACGATCGAGTCAGACCGGCTGCCGGTTCTATGACATATGGCGTGTACCGAGTATCGTTGACCTGATCGTAGAACGACAGGTCAACTCCGGAATACCTTGCGTGCGTTGACAAGTCGAAGTCGGTTCTGTTGGCAACACCTTCCAATTCTCCCCACGGGTTACCGACAAAACCGAACTTGTATTCGATATCGACGGTACGGTCGGAATAGTGCGACAACTTGTCCTTCGGGTGTTCAAACAGCCGCAGGTTCTGCGGATCGATACCAAGTTCGACATACCACTGCATCCGGGTGTCGATCCAGTACTGGTGCCAGTCCCGCGCGGTCGATGGCTCCACGAAAAACTCCATCTCCATCTGTTCGAACTCGCGGGTGCGGAAGATAAAGTTTCCCGGGGTGATCTCGTTACGAAAACTCTTGCCAATTTGTCCAATACCGAACGGAGGCTTGCGGCGGGCGGTCGTCACCACGTTTGCAAAGTTGATGAAGATGCCCTGCGCTGTCTCGGGCCGCAGATAGTGCAACCCCTCCTCAGTCTCGATCGGTCCGAGATAAGTCTTCAGCATCAAGTTAAACTCCCGAGGCTCCGTCCACTGACCGGGCTCGCCGGTGTCCGGATCGCGAATATCAGCCAGGCCGTTACACGGCGACTGCCCATGTTTAGCCTCGTAGGCCTCGATCAGATGGTCAGCACGGTAGCGCTTGTGGGTGATCAATGACTCGACCAGTGGGTCGTGGAAGATCTCGAGGTGGCCAGACGCCACCCATACTTGTCGCGGCAGGATGATCGACGAATCGATTCCCACGACATCCTCACGTCCGGTCACCACCGAGCGCCACCACTGCCGCTTGATGTTCTCCTTGAACTCTACACCGAGCGGACCGTAATCCCACGCCGATTTTGTGCCGCCGTAAATCTCACCCGCAGGATAGACAAAGCCGCGCCGCTTGGCCAGGTTAACTACTGTATCGATGACGGATGCCACGAGGCAGGGCACTCCTTTTCTAATCCGAACGGTCGCGCAACAACGATCCGTGTGCGCAAAGCATCAGTCATGGTAGCGATCACCTCCACCAGCTTTGACATGCGCCATCACGCATGTGACGGTGGAATTACCCTAACGAATTCAATACCAGGTACTCCTCGAAGGTGATGACCTAAATATGGTGACGTCCCCGTCAACATCGACCACCGTTGACCTCCCATCCACGACCACCGACTTAAGCTCAGGTTTAGTTGAGGGGCACGAGCACGGCGCTGATGGGATTTCGAGGTTAGCGGATTACCCCGCACCCCCACCGCGCGAGACTCTGGATGCAGCCGGGGAGCTGTTGCGCGCACTAGCCGCACCCGTTCGCATCGCCATCGTGCTGCAACTGCGCGAATCGCAGCGATGCGTCCACGAACTAGTCGACGCACTGGGCATACCACAGCCACTGGTTAGCCAACACCTAAAAATCCTCAAGGGGGCGGGGATCGTCGCCGGAGAGCGCTCCGGACGCGAAATGCTTTACCGGCTTGCTGACTACCACCTGACGCACATCGTCGTCGATGCCGTCGCCCACGCTGGCGTGGATGCACTGTGACCCGCGCCAGCTACGATGCAGTAGAGGCACCGCTCGCTTGCGAGGGACGACGCGATGAAGGGAAGCGGCGCAGATGATGACTGGAGCCAGCGTCCGTTCCACCCGACAACGCGCGGCAATATCAACGCTGTTGGAGACGGTCGATGACTTCCGCTCAGCCCAGGAGCTTCACAACGAGCTGCGCCGCCGCGGCAATAATATCAGCTTGACCACCGTCTACCGTACCCTGCAATCGATGGCAGAGGCGGGAATGGTCGACACGTTGCGCACCAACACCGGTGAATCGGTCTACCGCAGATGTTCCAGGCAGCATCACCACCATCTGGTGTGCCGAGGCTGCGGTTCCACTATCGAGGTCGGCGACCACGAAGTCGAGGCATGGGCGGCAGAAGTGGCCGCCAAGCATGGATTCTCTGACGTTAGCCACACCATCGAAATCTTTGGCACCTGCTCAGAATGTCGGTCCTGAAACCGCCTCAAGGTGTCGTCGTGATGGTCATTTGGTGGTTATTTTTTGCTGGTTTGGTTTGGGTGGTGGTGTTGTGGTGGGCTGGTGGGGTGTGGGTGGTTGATCTGCGCTAGAAGGTTGCCGTATGTGCCGCCGACGGCCGGATCATCGATGCACTGTTCACTAACACGATACTGCTGCACCCGGCGGCATGCCTGCTTGCTGGCTGAGGGCCGGTCAACAAGCCGCCGACACCGATACCAGCGGCAGAAATGGTGCAAGGGATAACATCAGGTGCGAATAGTTATACCGTGCACGGGGACGTGCCTGTTCAGGTGCGGCCACATTGACCACGCCGACACCTCAAGGCCATGACATGCACACTAAAACGCCCCTACCCCGCGGCGCTAACAACTATCCTCACACCCACGCCTGCATCGATATCGCCTTCAGCACAGCCCAGGTGCCCAGCCCCTGGCATCATCAACATGTAGACCAAGCAGCACCCACCACCGACATGCTTACGTGCGCCGCGCTAATCGTGTCCACTGCGGCAAAGCACACGAAGCCTCATCGAAAGCAGGCAGTCAGCCACCCACCAACAAAAACCCCGCAACACAGCAAAACACGTCAACAGGATTCCGGGCTGCCCCCCACGACTACCGAACATATCGGCCAGTCATAAAACGCAAAAACAGCCATTTCACCCACCACCGACAAAACACCCACAACACAGCACCAGTACTGCGTGTCGGACATAGAGCAACCGGTCGCTGGCCTCAATGACGTCCCCCACCTCAGGTGTACCGATGCGCAGTAAGTAGCCGTCATGCACCATAACCACGCCCGATATCGCGCAAATGCCGCGGGGATCTGCCGACCTCGGTCTGCTTCATCTCACGTTCAGCAATCACCAATTCGGTGTGCGGAGTTAGCAGCCCCCCCCCGATCACTTGCACGACACCGGGCGTGGCGACACCAAGGCCGAGCAGTCGACCGGAGGTCGCCTACGAGACCAGCACAAAGCCCGCACCTGATTGCTGTAACAGGTGCTCATTCTCGTACTCATGGATCGACACAACGATCTTGACGTTAGGAGACAGCTACCGAACCGTCAAGATGACCAACACGGCGGTGTCATCGCGACCTGTAGCGACGACGATCGAGGACGGCATGCTGGCCCCAGCCAACCGCAGCACATCGGATTTGGTGGCGTCGCCGTGCACCGTGACCAGGCCGTCGGTCGAGGCGTGGTCGAGGGCAGTTCGATCGATATCAACGACGACCATCGAGCCCTGCGCAGCTTCAGGGCTTAGCCTCGCGGTTACCGCCGTTTTACCCTTGGTACCGTAGCCGATAACGATGGCGTAGTTGCGCACTCTGTTCCTCCAAAGCTGGATCTTCCACACCCGCCGCAATCGCTTGAAGAAGACCTTCGAGCATCGTGCCAACCAACACAGTTAAGAACCCGATCCGCAGAGGCATAAAGACCACGGTATGGAGCAAACGCACGGCTTGAGCACACAAAATGATGTGGTTGTAGTCGATCGCCGATAGTGACACAGCCACAAATTAAAGGCGATCTAATGGTATCCGCTTCGGTCCAGGTAGACCACAACAGTGGCCGCGAACAACACCACCAAAGCAATGACCATTCGGCGTGTAGATCACGCGTACAAGGCTAGAGTGAACCTCAGGGATACGCCAGAACACCAACCAGGATAGATAACCCACCAGGGCTGGGCAGCCAATGTCCTATAGAGACCGCCGCGCTGCCGGCAACCTACCGCTCCGCACGGCGGTCTGTCATTGCCTTAACCTAGTACACGACACCTAATGTAACCACGATCGCTGGCTCCACTAAAAGTAGTTGAACAGCTCCCGTCATACGTTGGCAGCGCAGCTGCCAACGTAATCACCCAGCAGCCCCTCCAGATCGGTAGCGTCAAGCAACTAATCGGGGGTGACCGTAACTCCGCTACGCAAGTAGTATAAAGTCCGCACGCACCGATGACTCTGGGCATCCGCACAAAACCACCCACGCTAAGCGGTAGACGGCGGCCTGACGCATGGCCTCCGCCCCGCGCGGCGACTCACCGGTCATCCAATCCATCACGATGATGTAACCATAAAGATCGACTAACACTGCGTCAACGCAACCGCGCAGCGCGTTACCACCGATTGGGTATTTCGAATAGCACCTCGACCGCCACGGACGTGCGGATAGCCTACCGCTACCGGCCAAACGCCGCCTGCAACTCGGCCAACTCCCGGGTGTCTACGACGTCGGAATCTGCAGCACCTGGCAAGTAAGCAAGATCGAACAGCCGCTCTGCGCCGTAGAACCGATGAACCCGGGCGTGAAACGCATTACCCAGTAATGCGGGCGAGTAGGCAGCCGATGTATTAGCGGTCAAACCGCACCGATTGGATCTCGAGCCAGGCCCACCAAACCAGTGACCGACACTTAATAACTGGTATAACTGGGCAGAGTGCAGGCAAGACACCTTTCAGCGCTTGAACACTCGGCCAGTAGGGCATCGACGCCGGTAACCCAGCCTCGATACCGGTGCTGGGATTAGCCATATCGTCCACCATCGTGACGACCACCAACGCTGCCCAGTGTTCGACGTCACTGCGGATCCCGGACAACATGTAAGATAAGCAAGACAAAAACTTCGATAACTTTGTCGATCAGCGTATTTCGTGCACCAAAGGCGGGAGAAGATTCCCACTGTTACACCACCCCGCAGGGATCGCCGGCCGCGGCCGATCGGTCGATAATGTCCTTGAATGCACACAGGAAATCAAAAGGACCGCGGCGGCTTGATCTCAGTGGGACCCCGCCATGCCTGAAGACCAGCAACGTGTCCTCGACACTAATGGTGCCCACGTACAACAGACGGCGTTCCTCGCTGACACGCCATTGCTCAAATTGGTGACGATGAGCGAAGATCTTGCCCGACAGCTGCTTTCGCTTGGCGACATCCGATGGATCCAGCATCGGAATACCGAGTGCGCCAGCTTAGCTGCAGTCGACGCATTGGTCTCACTCGTCGTAGCGATTGCCCGCTCGGCATACTCGGCAACCACATAGGGGAAGGCGTCAAGATGTTCGGCACCGGACCAAGCACCCGAGAGCTGGGTGGCAGCGCTCGGACTTCGCAGTCGACACCCAGCACACGACGTATTTAGGCAACCAGGTCGAGCAACTAATTACACAGATGGCCGCGTAACGCATTTAGTTCGCCGGCGAACGCACAGATACGCTGATAGCCCGGAACCGAATACGAACTGTCTGGTCCGAGACCGCCGAGCGTGACGGTCAGACAAACGATATCAACATCAAGACTACCGGCCGCCATAACAATCTACTCCGGTAAAGCGTACCTCGCAGCAGTGTAGCCCACCCAACACCAACACGCCCCGCCGCAGCAGGGCTACATCGCAACCACCAAGCTGCTAACGGGGACCAGTCAACACACGCACTGCCGCAGCGCCGGTCGTAGAATTAGCGACGAACCGTAGCAACTACCACACCAGCGACTTCAGGGATGGATAGCAGGCCGGCCCGGCCGACCGACTTCCACCAGGATTCCGCGGGCGTGCAGAGCATAAGCGATTGGGTGCAGTGTCCTCATTACAATGCACCAGCACCGACGGCAGTCGGCGAGCCGACTGCCGTCGGTGCTGGTAGTGCGCGGATATGTGGTCGGCGATCTACTCGCGTCCGGCGCGCATGTCGGGAAGTAGCGCAGCGCGCGGACCGCAACCGATCCTCGTGCTTCCGCAGATATGTCGTTGCTTACGCGTAGAGTGCACAGCGAACTACGCCAGCTGACCCGCAGCTCTACCACCGGAATAGTCCTATCCCTGGATCGAGGGAAGTCGGTGGTGGAGCGAGGCAAGTTCGTCGCGGAAGCGCCAAGCCATCCGTACATGGACGGAATGGGAATTCCTACCACTGTCCACGCCAGTTCGTCGTCTCCTTCGTTCCCGCCACCCCCGAACAGTCCCCTGACAACGTGAGGCGCCGGGCATGTCCGGTGTCTTGGTACTCGTCCGAGCACCACCACCCGGTAGCGACTGCGCAGGTCTTGAGCAGACTTGCGGGAACGTCGCGGCCAAACGCGTCGCACAGGCCATCTGAACACCGAAATCCATCATCTTCGCGACGCGCACCCACTCAACCAGCGCGTCGAGCAGCAGCACCAGCACGGCGCGCCCAGTCTGGGTGACCAACATACGCAGCAACCACTGGCTGGAGCCGCAGTCACTCTGGTAGAAGCCAGTAAACAAGGCGTGCACCAGCCACTCCAGTTCCACATGGGTGTCACAGAACTGCTGGGTATCCACCAGATATTCCGTGAGTTGACCCAACAACCGGCAACACCATTGAGGTCACCGAAGTCGGGGTCTTGTCCGTATCGTACTCGCCGCGATACCCGTTGACGACGTCGAAGGGCAGCTGCCCACAGCTCGGTCTCGCTGAACAACCGGGTGTCAAACTCGACGGGTAACAACAAGCCATAGTCATGGAGCAGCGAGCCGGCGCAAACGTGATAGGTTATGATTCTCGATTCGACGGCTGCCAGGACCGCGGGACTAGTGAGCCCCGGGCCTGATACCGACCAACCGGGAACGAACGCGGCGCAGCAGCTGAGCTGGCGGCCTTGCAGTCGAACATCAAGCACAGAACCCGGCCTAGTTCGGCGCAGCCGTTGACGACCAACGCAGACCACCGGCGCGACCATCGTTTCCGTTTTGTCGGCACCGGTAATGACGACAAAACGGACCCTACGGCACGGCGATGGCGGCTGCTTGCTCGTAGGTGGGCGACAGTCCTAGGGTACCGACTAATCCAGCCGTGCGTGGCGAATCATCACCCACAAATCTAGTCACAGCGCAAACCCGTCGGTTCAAGCCGGACAATACGGCCGTATCGCACAGTGTGCGCAACCGGGCGTTGCGCCGGGTGATGAACTGCGGGACGGTTATCGCATTGATCTTCCGCCGAACAACGTTACACCAATGATCACGGTCAGCTGGTGTTATGTGCATCCTGCGCGCGTTCGATGGCGACCGCCGGCCCAATCCTGCAAATAAACTATGCGAGCACCGCCGGGCCCCATGCTGACGGGTCAGCTGGAAACATGCTTTCGGCCACCGCCAATTTATACGTCGCTAGCTGCGCGTGTTGTTGCATATCGTCCTTACTTACCGACGTTTTGCTGATTTTGATATCGGCGATCACCAGCCGGCCAGCTACGTCGCGTTCCAGCCAATCGGCCCGACCGCGCAGCCAAACATCGCCGGCTTGATCCTAAGACTCGCCCAGCTCACCAAGCGTTCTATCGATGCCGACATCAGTCAGTTCTTATCGAATATGGGCACGCCATTCGACAAACGTCTATATCACTGCGCGATACCGGGCAAGTTCGTTGAGCGAATGCCACCGGGCGTCGAAGGGCAGGTGCTGCCAGGCCCGGTCCAGCTCGGCCAGCAGTTGCGATTCCCTTTTGCCCGGTTCAGCGATCAATGCATACAGCACCGGGCTGATGGCCGACAGCAGATCTCGCGCATTGATTCCGCCGTGCCATTCGACTAGCCAACGCGGCTAACACTCGTTGAGTGTCTGCAGAGTTGACGGCGTCAACATGACAAGATCGTTGTCACCACGGAACCGATCACTACTGCTGACCGGGAATCATGCCATCCGACTGGGTCAGCACCCGACACACCAGCGTTAGCCAACCGCACCAATTGAGTTGCTGCATACGCTCGAGCTACGTCGTCCAACATACCGTCGAGCGCACAGAAAATGCCGTGTAATCGGCCCACCAGCGCCGCTGGTCATAGCACTCATGGGTACGAAACAAGCTACGCCACTTCGTGATCACTGTCACCAGCGGCCCATTTAACGATCTCGAGAAAGAACGCCGATGGCAACGCTGCTTCCAGACCCGGCCCGTCGGTGCCACTGTCTATGACAGTCACTAGCAACCGGCGGTAGCCCATCGCCGCTACCAAGAGCCGCAGCTCTTCGATCAGGAGTAGCGCCCGCACGGAGACATCCTCGGTGACACCGTCGAGCAGTCATTAAGTGTCCAGCACACCACCACACGAAACCGTGTTGGGCCACAACCCGTCCTGTATGCCTGCGTGACTATAAAATCCCATTCATGTCACAGTGCCGCGTGCGTACTGAGCACCCTAACCTGTGCCGTCGTCACTGGCTTGCACCTGCAGGTTGGCAACTGCAGCGCAGCAACATCTTCATCTTCCGCAAGCTCGCGCAACGACGCACCTGACGTGTGGCACACGTAATGATCAATAATGTCGCATTACACGGTAACCGTCTCAAGGTCCCTGGGCCCCGGCTGGGCCGCCGCGCTCGCTGGCCGCCAGCAGGCAATGTGGCAGACCAGACCGATGCCACGCCGCCCACAATATGTAGCGCGAATCTTCGCCGTCCCTAGGACAGCCTGCGGCCGCATCCAGGACGACACGCACCATTGCACCAGCCCTGACCACCCCCCGATACCGGTACCCAATCGGCCAGCACCTCCACCAGGAGGCTATCTCGAAATTCGCCAATCGACGATCAGAGTTCCCTGCGCTGCAGCGGTCGGTGCAGTTGCCGGAGCGAGACTGGGTCGACACGACCAATTGGCCCGGTCAGTAGTAACAACGCCTGTTCGCCATCAAGCCCTACAGTCGTCGCCGCCAACACTGTGAGCAACGCTGCATGCCGCAGGCTCCGCCGACAACGGCCCACTGATAGCAGGTACCGTGACCGAAACCCCGGCGGCAGCCAAACCGCGGGGCGGCTCGCGGCATCGACCGGACGACGACCGCCATCTGGCCGACCACGGCATCCTGTCGATTAGATACGCACGCCGCAGCGTATCAACGATTATCTACGTTTCCGCGTGAATCGAGGCTGCCAGTCATACCGTGACCGATCCATTCTCGACCCCAGGGCCATCGATCTGCCTGACACCGACGCCACCCGGTAGCCGACACACGATGCTGTTGACGGCGCGCACCGCCGCCGGTGCACAGCGGTGCGACCCGGTCAACGTCACCGACCGGGAAGCAGCACCCGGTTGCAGGAGATTATCGGACAGCAATCTGGCCGGCTCGCCGCTCCGAAAACTGAACACTGCCTGGTTGGGGTCGCAGGCAATCAGTACCCGCTCCGTCCTGGCCGCCAGCACCAGAACCAGGCGAGCAGCCTGCAGGTTAAGTTGCTGAGCATCATCGATCAGCAAGAGCCGAATCCGGTGTACGTTCGGCTGCTAACAACGCAGCATCGACCGTGAAAGCCGCTAACGCAGCACCCCCAAGTTCAACCGGCGCCCAGCGCCAGAGTCGTCGAATGCGGTGCTGCCACTCCGACCGCAGGTCGCAGCAGCATCGACTTGCTCATATTACCTTGCGAATTGGCCGACAGCGGTCCATTCTGGACGCCAGCACAAAGGCCGGACCAGTCGCTCCAACTCCAGCGCTTCTACATCGCGTTGGGCTGCAGCGCGCCAAGAAGTTTCGCAGCTCTCTGGCGAAATCCGCGGTGCTTACAGCGGGTCGTAGATAGGACAACCATGCCGTCGCGGAGTGCATTACGTCTGCTAGGTCACCGGCCAGCAGCTCGCGGATGATGGCGTCTTGCTCGGCGCTGATTACTAGGCACGACGGCACATCGCCGACCCGCCGCAAGACCGCGTAGACGTAACATGCACAGTGCGCACCAACGGTTCGCGGACAGCCACCCGACAAAGTCCAGTTGTGCGCGAACGCAGCAACGACGTCGTCAGCGCGCTGCACGCCGGTATACCGATCCGGCCAGAACCAATAAGCAGCAGAACCGATTCCGGTTCAACACCGATACCAAATGTGACATAACCGCAGCGTCAACCAGCAAGCTGCTCTTGCCGGTACCCGGGTCGCCCAGGATCAGGCAACGTGCACCCAGAACTAGAACAGCGCGCGCCTCAACATCCCAGGTGTATAGTGTTGACATAGTCCGCACGCAATCATGCTGATCTGACAAAGGTATGCGCTGTATCGCATCGCTCGCATCCGCCAAATAGCTGCGACATTGCCCCAGCGTAGCCCCCAACTCTATTCACTACCCGCGCTAGGGAGTGGGCCAACGGCAAAACTAGCAACTTGGCTGGTATTGGTCGGATACTCGTACCTGGAAAGCCGAAACACGCAGCTGCAAAACGACAACACAGTGTTGCTGTCCGACAACGCCAAACTGCTGGTCTCCCGAAGGCCAATTCCTGGCTGTCCTTAGATTAAGCTAATTAAGGAAAGGTTACGATCGTGAAGGACATCAAAGGCGCCATCCCTGGTAACGAAATGATTGAAGCCGATGCGTTATAAGAGCACCTAGCCATTGCTTTCGACGACCAAGCTATGTAACTCCGATCAAGCTTTTGTTGTCCCTGCTTCAGACGACAAATGGGATGCCCACCGAGTAGTCCGGCCGACACAGCACGCCGATCGCCCGCCCAGCCGAGAATACCCGCTGTCCCAACTGGCACCGTCGACGGGTAACCACTGACCCTCACGTGCACCGCTACAGTCCGCTCGACCCAATACGAACGCTAGCTATCCATGGACTGAACGGCCACGGGCAGCGCTGGCAACATGTGACTGAATACGTGCCCAAAACCGAGATTACCGCAACGGATCTGGTAGATCACGGCAGGTGATCGTGGGCTGCGCCGTGGACCATCAAAACTAACGTTTCGGCGCTGAGCGCATTACTCGAAGATGAGGCTGAGCCCCGATACTGTTTGGTCGGCCATTCGTTCAACGACACTACACTTATAGCGTTGCATCTGGCCGCGACTTATCCGAATCAGGTGGCCACCCTACTGTCCCTCGACCTGGCAATCGGCTTAGACGGAGCGTGGATGCGCAAGATCGCTGAGGCGATGTTTACCACCCCGACTACCCGAAGATGACACAAGCGCATAGAGAAATATGGACTCTTAGGCAAAGGTTAACCCCGCGTTGCCCGACGCCAAACTCAACAAACACCTAATCAAGCTGACCAGCGGACAATATGGCTGGCTCCTAAGCATACCGGCGATCATGTCACACTGGAGCGAGTTGGCCCGTAACGTCATGCTACCCGCCTGCGGGAACGATGACCAAGCTGACACGAGCGACGCTGAACCTGGCAACCCTAGGGCAGCGACCAACTCATCGCAAGGCTCCAACAAAGATCGGGATCCGATTGCTCACTGCTCGATTTAAACTGCGGTCACATAGTGGCCGCAGCCAGGACAGCCAAAATCGCCACGGTGATCCCGCAAGTAGTTAGAAACGCACTGACCGTGCTTCCGGTAACCGACGATCAATCCGAGCGGGTCCGCTCACTGATAGCAGCGATCCCGCCAAGACGCTTCACCACCTACGACAACATCGACTCTGCCGCAGGACTTTCCAGTCCACGGATCGCCGGCCAGATCATGCGGACTGACTCCTACGACCTGCCCTGGCACCGGGTGATAACCGCGTATAGGCATCCGGCGCGACATTTAACCACCCGACAACTAGTACTGCTACACCTCCGAAAGGATTCTCGCTGTTGACAACAAAGTGGCGCTACGCGAAACTCGCTACGAATTCCAAACCGAGCACGCCATCCAAATCAACTTTACCGAGGCGAACTTCGGGATGTCTTCGCAGTAACGTCGATGTCAAATGCCGCTCCGCGGCTTAGAGCACTAGCCGGACCAACGCCGCGGTTCGAGCCAACCCTGGGAACGCCTCGGCAGTCGACCGCGGATGCAATGCATGGACGGCAAGGCGAAACATCAATGCGCGCAACAACATCTGCGGCCATTCCGGCAGCGCGTTCCAACGTTCGATAAGCCCATCGTCGGCTTCACCCCAGGACAGTGCGTCCACGACAACAACACCCGCAGCCCACGATGCGGGCCGCCAGTAGGGCGTGATGTCGGTAATTCCCGGCGCCGCTGTACCTACGAAAAGCATTGTTCCGTAAAGATCTCCATGCACCAGCTGGTTCGGGCTCCTGGTCGGCTTGCGCAGACCAGCCAGCTGGTTGATCAGATCGACCGATCTTTGACCGTCAGTCGTCATGGGTGCGGCCCACACCCCGGAGGGTACCGACTGCAACGGCCGGCCCTCCCAGGCGGCACGGTCGGCGGCAATGAAAATATCCACGTCCGCCCAACGCGCCGTGGGCCCTTGGGTCAGAAATCGAGGACGCTCGAGTTTGCCGGTGGCCTCATGCAGTCGCACCGCCGCCGAGACGACTTCATCGTGTCTAGCCTCCGGTGTCCCGGCAACGAATGTGTTGGCCCGCCAGCACGAAACCACGTACCGACCGTCGGTCGAGCGGACCGGTCGGGCCAGGCGGATACCGTCGACGAACAACGTCTCCCGCACCCGGGCCGACCAGGCCGCGCGGGCGTTGTCGGCCACCATCGACAACACAACTTCACCACACCGCCAGCCACCTTCCCAGCTGGCTCCCAATGGGACGGGCTGCACACCAGTCAAACCGAACGCCGACAACACATGCTCGGGCGGCGGCTCAACTGTCACCCGGGTCAGCCTAGTAGAGCCCGACCGTGGCGACCGCAAGCGCGGCGAAACCGAACACAGCGCGTCACCACCAGCCCAAGATCGAATCTCGTACTAGTAGATCACCATGTCGGGTTGCACCTGCTTGGCCCATGCCACAATTCCACCCTGCAAGTGCACCGCGTCGGAGAAACCAGCCTTTTTCACAGTGGCCAACGTCTCGGCCGAGCGCACGCCCGTCTTGCAATACAGCACCGACATGCGGTCCTGAGGCAGCTTTGCCAGACCCTCACCCGAGTTGATCAACGATCGCGGGATCAGCTGAGCGCCGTCGATGTGCACGATGTCCCACTCGACGGGTTCACGAACATCTATCAAGGCCAGCTTCTTGCCGGAATCCAGCAACTCGCGCAATTCCCGCGGCGTAACGATGGAGCCGGTAGCCACCTGGGCCGCATCGTCAGACACCACACCGCAAAATTGCTGATAATCTGTAAGCTCCGTGATTTTCGGTCTGGACGGGTCCTTGTGGATCCTGATCCTACGGTAGCTCATCTCCAACGCGTTGTAGATCATCAACCGGCCGAGCAGCGGCGCACCAATCCCGGTGATCAGTTTGATCGCCTCGGTGCCCATCACCGACGCGATAGAGGCACAGACGATGCCCAGCACGCCGCCTTCTGCGCAGGATGGCACCATGCCAGGGGGCGGTGGCTCCAGGTACAGATCGCGGTAGTTCAGGCCCAGCCCGTCGGGGGCATCCTCCCAAAACACTGAGACCTGGCCTTCGAAGCGGTAGAGCGACCCCCACACATACGGCTTTTTAGCCAGCACCGCGGCGTCGTTGATCAAATACCGAGTCGCGAAGTTGTCGGTGCCATCGACGATCAGATCGTACTGCTTGAACAGGTTAACCACATTACTCGACTCCAGCCTGAACTCGTGCAATCGCACCTGGACGAGCGGGTTGATTGCGACAATCGAGTCGCGCGCTGACTGGGCCTTGGACCGTCCAACATCGGCTACGCCATGAATAATCTGGCGTTGCAGGTTCGACTCGTCGACGACGTCGAAATCGATGATGCCGATCGTACCGACGCCGGCCGCGGCCAGATACAGCAATACCGGCGCGCCCAGCCCGCCCGCACCGATGACCAATACCCGCGCGCTCTTGAGCCGCATCTGCCCATCGACGCCTATGTCCGGAATGATCAAATGGCGGCTGTATCGAATCACCTCATCGCGGCTCAGCTGGCCCGCAGGCTCAACTAGCGGCGGCAGTGATGTCGAGGATGTCGACATCGAATATCTCTCCTAGGGTAGCGTCGCAGTTCAACTTCTGAGGCATGTCGTCTACAACACATCACAGCAGGTGTCTGCATCAACGGCAACGACGCTCAATGTGTAATAACACCAGGACCGCCAGCGTTGCTTCATTGTGAGCTAGGTCTGGAGCCTGTCCACGAGAAGCTCAGCCAACACCACGGCGGGTACAGTCACCGGGGCTAAGCAATTGGATACGGCCAAGGATTGAATCGGCAGGTCTTGCCATCGGGCTTGACCCATTCCGGGTCGAACTTCGCTCCATCGTTATTGGACGTGGAAAACGTTTGCTGCATCATGACCGGGGCTAAGCCACCCTGCTTGTCGCAGGGCTCGTGGCGCACATACCCGATGGCATGGCCAACCTCGTGGTTGATCACGTACTGTCGGTAGGAACCCACATCCCCTTCGAATGGAAGGGCTCCGCGCAGCCAGCGCGCCTCGTTGATCAAAACCCGAGCCTGCCGGTCCGGACCAAACGACGGATTGTAACATGACGTCTCCAGTCGGAATTCGTACCCACATCCTGCACGTATAGTCAGCGGAGACACGAGCGAAATCCGAAAGTCGGGCATCCCGGTATCAATTCGGGTGAAAGCGAATTGCGGATTGTGAGTCCAACCTTTCGGATTAGCCAGCGTCTGGTCGACCATCTGGGCGAATGCGCCGTCGCCACCGAACATAGTCGGATCCAGCCCGTTCTCGATCTCGATGGAGTACTTGAACACCTTGGTGGCGCTTTGACTGATCTGCGGCATCGTACCCGGAACAACATGCCAGGTCTTGTCGCCCGCTTCAGTGAATGCCCCCCCGTCTGGCAGTGTCCCAGCCGGCAAATTGGCGTCGAACGCGGCAAGACCTCGAGGCGGCACGTCCATAATAGCCGTGCCCACCGCACCGATGACCGGTGGTTCCGTGATGGGCTCGCTCGCTGCCGGCTCCGGCGCGTTTGTCCCAGTTACCGTTTGGTATAGGACCACCGCCGTGAGCGCCATCAGAAAAGGCAGTGCATAAGCGCGCCAGCCAAAGACGGAGACGAACCGTCCTAGCCGTGTTTGCTTACGCCATCGACGCGACCGACCACGGTTAACCCGGACCCGCCCTTCGCCCCTGGCGAGCGGTTCACGCTGGGCCCGCAGTGGTGCTCGCCACTCTTCTCGTAGCACAGGTACACGACCGGGGCTGCCAACGGGCCCGGGGGAGCTCACTTTCCCAGGATTACACAGCTCGCATCGACTGGGAGCCTTGGCACGCCAGAATGCGTGCCAAGGCTCCACCTTGCCAACGCCGACAAAGCCGGCGCTGGTCGGGCAGACAACACGGGTAGTAATGTCATTTTGACGAGCCGGCAGCTGGGCCCGACTGTAATTGGCCAACGACCAGACAAGGATTCGATGAACAATCTCGCCAAAGCAGCACAGCGGCGTACTGTTAGGCCGATCGACCGCGGTCGACTATCTGATGATATAGCGACGCCCAACCAGCGCAGCAACCGATTATCCCGCGACAAGCGTCGTGGCCAATTGCTTATCGTTGCCAGTGACGTCTTTGTCGACCACGGCTACCACGCAGCCGGGATGGACGAGATCGCCGATCGGGCAGGAGTCAGCAAACCCGTTCTATATCAACATTTTTCGAGCAAGCTGGAACTGTATTTGGCGGTGCTTGAGCGGCACATGAACAATCTGGTGTCGAGCGTACAACAGGCTTTGCGCACGACTACCAACAACCGGCAACGGCTACACGCCGCAGTCCAGGCATTCTTCGACTTCATCGAGCACGACGGGCAAGGCTACCGGCTGATCTTCGAGAACGACAATATCACGGAACCTAGGGTTGCCGCACAGGTACGAGTAGCCACCGAATCGTGCATAGACGCAGTGTTCGCTCTTATCAGCGCGGATTCTAGGTTAGACCCGCACCGCGCCCGGATGGTCGCGGTAGGTCTAGTCGGTATCAGTGTCGACTGCGCCAGATACTGGTTAGACACCAACCGCCCCATTTCCAAATCAGACGCCGTCGAGGGGACCGTGCAGTTCGCCTGGGGTGGGCTGTCACATGTGCCGCTTACCCGTTTGTAGCTGACTCGGCCCCGATTCCAAAGCCTACCCGGCGAGCGTCGGCGACCCCGATCTCCACATAGGCAATCTTGGCACCGTGTATCAGGAAACGACGGCCCCTTTCGTCGGTCAGGACCAGCAAACCCAAGCCCTCGCGCAGTGCGGCGCTAACGAGCTCTTCGATTTCACCAGGTGTCTGCGCACTGGAGAAGGTCAGCTCGCGCGGACTGTCTGTGATACCGATCTTGACCTCCACTTATTGGCCCCTTCCGTGGGTATGTCTCTGCGATTCCATGCAAACGTGTCAGCAGCCAGGCTAGTGGACGAATCAACGCGTCCGGATACAAATACAAATGAGCCCACCGGATCTCCCCCGGCGACGTTTGGCGGCAAGCCTCGACGGACAGCTAGCCGCAGATAACGATTAGCTCCCAGCTAAGCTAACACGCTGCGCGACGCCAGATACCGGTTATTCACATCGGTAACATAGGAACCATCGATAACACAATGAACCGCCTTAACAGCAGCGTTCAGGGACTATCCCGACGAGAGCTATGCGACTAACGGAGACAACCTCTATCCGCCGGACAACTACGACGAGCTACTCTGGCCATCCAATCGTAGATGGCCGCCAAGTCGCCGCACTCCTCGGCAGCGTGGCGGCACTCTGCGCCATTGCGACCGCCGTCATCATCAACAGTGGAGACAACGCAACGACCAAGGCGATAGTGGGAGCACCAACGCCCCGCCCGGTGCTCACCACGCCGTCGATCCCTTTACCGGCGACCCCGTCCAGCACGCCCCCATTACTATTACTCCCAGACACAGCAACCGCCACGATACCGCACAAAGCTGCGCCACCAGCGCTACATCCACGCACCGTCGTTTACAACGTGACCGGCATGAAGGAGCTCCTCGACCTGGTAACTGTCGTCTACACCGACGCCCGTGGCTACCCCAAAACCGAGTTCAACGTGGTGCTGCCATGGACAAAGGCTGTAGTCCTTAACCTGGGCGTCAAAACCCAGTCGGTCGTTGCCACCAGCTTCCATAGTCAACTCCACTGCTCAATCGTCAACGCCGAGGGGCAACCAGTCGTGGCGTCAACCAACAACGCGGTCATCGCAACCTGCACCCGTTAGGCTCGCCAGCTTGCTCCACGAGCAATCGGGAAGAAGCCCTAGCGAAGGGACACCCCCGAGTTCGTACACTCGGCGGTCAAGTATCCGCTGCAAACGATCGAAAAACGAGCCGAGCTAGCTCGGACCACCGCCACCGGACACCACCAAGCCAACGAACTGATCGCCGTCGGCCAGCGGGTACTGCGCCTGGGTAACCGTTTCGCCGAACAGTCGACGCCCCCACAATGCCAGCCGGCTGCGCTGTTTGCTGCTGGCAGTCACCTCAGGTGCGCACCTTGGCCACGAGAAACTGCGTAGTGCGTGGTTTCCAACAGGACCAAACGCACCAAGTCAGCGACTTCATCCAGGCAACCCACCAAGCGATCTACCAAATAGTAAGTCGGAGGCTAAGGAATCATCGACATTGGCTTTCACCAAGGCTTCCAGCCACGTGCCCGGCGTGGTCAGCCAATGGTAATTTCCAGCGCCGACACGTACTTCGACATCGCCGACACTACGGTCAACACCTCGGAGCTCCAGGGCATCACGCAGCAACGCATAATGCCCCATTTCGACGGCGGCAATGCTCGCCATCGAGATCCGTACCAGCAAGCCCAGAGCCATCCGAGCCTCGCCGGTAAAAACGTAAAACGCGGCCACTATAAACCCATAAGCCAACAACGCGAACAATTCTTTGACGACCGAACGATCCGCCGGCAACCGTAACGCCGGCGAATCAGCCAATTGGCCCGCGGATGAAGGCGGGTGTATAGCAACACTCTGGTCGGCTAGTTTAGAAAAATGGCATCCGCTGGGTGACCGGCTATCATGCTCATGTAGTCTACATAGTAGCATTTTTGTGCTGCTGCCGGCGAAATGTGCGTGCACAGCTGTCCTACCCGGACTGAAGTTCCATATAGACTGAACGTGGAGCCGCCAACTCGGCGACCTATTCGGAGTCGGAGCAAATGCGCCCGTGAACCGCGACAGCAAAACACCGACACAAAACCGATTCAGTCACCGAAAGGCTTTTCACCCACATATGACTGCACCAACCAGTACAGCTGAACCGGCCTTCGCAAAACTTGGAGTCCGTGACGAAATAGTCCGTGCATTAGCCGAACGAGGCATTCAGCAACCTTTTGCTATACAAGAACTCACCTTGCCACTTGCACTCGCCGGCGACGACGTGATCGGCCAGGCCCGTACCGGGATGGGCAAGACTTTCGCCTTCGGCGTGCCGTTACTACAGCGCATCAGCGTCACTACCACAGCAAGGCCGCTGTCCGGCGCACCCCGAGGGCTGGTCGTTGTACCGACTCGGGAGCTTTGTCTACAAGTCGCCGATGACCTGGCCACCGTGGCAAAATACCTGACCGCTGACGACGACAACCGGCGGTTCTCGGTGGTGTCCATTTATGGCGGGCGGGCTTATGAGCCGCAGATCGAAGCACTACAGACAGGCGCCGACGTCGTGGTAAGCACTCCAGGGCGGCTGCTCGACCTGTGCCAGCAGGGCCACCTGCAGCTGAGCGGGTTGTCGGTGCTGGTACTCGACGAGGCCGACGAGATGCTCGATCTGGGCTTCTTTCCCGATATCGAGCGCCTCTTAGGACAAATCCCCACCGATCGGCAATCGATGCTTTTCTCGGCGACCATGCCGGACCCGATCATCACGCTGGCACGCACATTCATGGACCAACCCATCCATATCCGGGCCGAGGCACCGCACTCCTTGGCAGTGCACGACACCACCCAGCAATTCGTCTACCGCGCCCACGCATTGGACAAGGTGGAATTGATCAGCCGAATCCTGCAGGCGCGTGGACGGGGCGCGACAATGATCTTCACCCGCACCAAACGCACCGCGCAAAAAGTCACCAACGAGCTCAACGAACGCGGTTTCGCGGTAGGCGCCGTGCATGGCGACCTCGGACAGATAGCACGAGAGAATGCCCTCGAGGCTTTTCGGACCGGCAATGTCGACGTGCTAGTCGCCACCGATGTGGCCGCCCGCGGCATTGACATCGACGACGTTACCCACGTAATCAACTACCAGTGCCCTGAAGACGAAAAGATGTACGTCCACCGCATCGGACGCACGGGCCGTGCCGGCCGCACCGGGGTCGCGGTCACCCTAGTAGACTGGGATGAGTTGCACCGCTGGGAGACGATCGACAAGGCACTGGGCTTGGGCACCCCCGATCCGGCCGAGACATACTCCAATTCGCCCCATCTGTACACCGAGTTGGCCATTCCCGCCGAGGCCAGCGGAACCGTCGGCACGCCGCGCAAGGCGCAAGTCAAACGCCGCAAGACCGACCGTGACGGGGATAAGTCAGGAACGTCAGCGCAAGCCGCTAAGGCGGCGCGAACGAGCAATAGCGTACAGCGACACCGCATCCGCGGTGGCCAACCCGTCACCGGACATCCCACCAATAACCCGTCCGCCGACAGCCTGGCCACCAACGGCAAAGTCGTCGCGGAGACGCTGCCGAACTCCTCGTCGGGCTCCCCATCCACCAACGTCCGCCGTCGTCGACACCGCCGCAAGCCGACCGAGGTCGCCGAAAACGGTCTCGACAAAAACTTGGCTGTACAGGCCAATTGAGCTGTTGACACATGGTCAGACCCGAACGCCGGACCAAGGCCGACACCATAGCCGCCATGACGATCACGGTCGTCATGGCGGCTATGGTGTCGCTGATCTGGTGGACCAGCGACGCCCAGGCCACCCACAGCCGGCCGGCCACCATTCCAGCGCCCAATCCGACTCCAGCGCGGGAAGTGCCGACCGCCTTCAACCAGCTCTGGGCCGCTGCCAGTCCTGCCACCACCGCCCCCGTGGTGGTGGGTGGTGCGGTGATCACTGGCGACGGGCACCAAATAGATGGGCGCAACCCCGTCACGGGCGAGTCACGTTGGAGCTACGCCCGCGACAGCGATCTGTGCGGAGTGTCCTGGGTCTACCATTACGCCGTCGCGGTCTATCGAGATGACCGTGGTTGCGGTCAGGTCAGCACCATAGATGGATCCACCGGCCGTCGCGAAGCCGCCCGCAGTAGCTACGCCGATCCACACGTGCGCCTATCCTCCGACGGCACGGCGGTGTTGTCGGCCGGCGATACCCGCCTGGAACTCTGGCGCTCGGACATGGTCCGGATGCTCGCCTACGGTGAAATCGACGCCCGGGTGAAACCCCCGGCGCGGGGACTTCACTCCGGATGCACGCTGGAGTCCACAGCAGCTAGCTCATCGGCGGTAGCGGTGCTCGAGGCCTGTGCGAATCAGGACGATCTGCAGCTCGTGCTGTTACGCCCGGGCAAGGAAGACGACGAACCCCAACAACACCTGGTGGCCGAGCCCAGGGTCCGCTCTGGTTCGGGAGCCCGCGTGCTGACGGTTTCCGACACCCATACAGCTGTTTATCTGCCCGGAGAAGCCGGCACACAGCCCAGAGTGGACGTGATCGACGAAACCGGAACCACCGTGGCGAGCACACTGCTGACCAAACCGCCGTCGAGCTCGGCAGTGGTCTCGCAGGCAGGCAACCTAGTGACCTGGTGGACCGGAGATACCCTCATGGTCTTCAATCAGAGCAACCTCACCCTTCGGTACACCATTGCCGCAGGCGAAACGACTGCGCCAGTGGGGCCTGGTGTGATGATGGCCGGTCAACTGCTTGTACCGGTCACCGGTAAGATAGGCGTCTATGACCTGTTCAGCGGTGCGAATAACCGCTATATCCCGGTGCGTCGACCGCCGAGCAGCTCAGCAGTGATCCCGGCCGTTTCGGGTTCTACGGTGTTCGAGCAACGCGGCGACACCCTGGTAGCGCTGGGCTAGTTGCGGGGACCATGAGCTCGTACGGGCCGCTAAATCTCGACAGTGAACGTGGGCTGGAGGTTTGCCGTTCTATCCAATGCTTGCGCAGCCCCTATGCCAGTTCGCGATAGGCCAACGCCTCATTGAAGCGCACTGTGCGGCGAGATGGGCGGTGCCAGCACAGGCAGCGCATAGCGGTCTGCGAGGTCGAGCAGCATTTCACGAGTGTGGGGGTACGGAAATCCTACAGCGTAGGTAACACGCACCCAGCAGTCGCAGAAATCCAGGTTTGGTGATCTGCTGAACGTCAGCGACGGTGTACAGAAATTGGCCGGAGCCGCAGTGCCCCAGTATCTCGCACTGCAGCGGCACGATGGCCTTGTCGGCGGCCATCAAACCGTTGAGGGTGAGCACATCACGTGACAGCGGGCAATCCGATGACAGACCACGTCGAACTAGTCGGAGAGTTTGGCCAACGCACATTTGAGCCCATATTCGCGGCCCGTCCGCATCAGCAACACCGACTCAGCGTTGGCGAGGTCAATGTTGGCCGACAGCAGCGTCATTCCCTCCACCATCGTGACCAGCGAAACAATTTGGCTCGACCTCACCGAGCAATACCTCTCGTACACAGAAACCGGGAGTTTGTCGAGATCTTGGCCCAGCACAAGAGGTCAAACAACCCGGCGGATTTCAGATCGACAAGCAGTACTCGCTCCGCAATCGCCTCACCCCAGTGAGACCACCGTTGTCATCTTGACTACGCCCCCTTTCTGGTTGGCCACAGCCAGTACCCGGGCCTTAGTCACAAGCACTGTTCTCCCCCTGCAATGAAGAATTAGGGTTCCACACCCCACCTCATCGGAAATCATCTCCTCTGCGCATCGTCACCAGCGCGGTCACAGCGCTATGCTGGCACGTTCTCCTTGATATACCTCAGACGATGGCTCCGGCTCAGGGCGACAACCTATCGTCCGGCATGGGCTTAACACAACCACCGTCTGCTGCTACGACATGGCGATACGGCGTGGTCGAAATCGGGCCAGCACATTCGGCTGTACCGAGCTGGAGTTGACCGATACCGGCCGAGCACAGGCCAAGCTAGCTGAGCGGGCCCTAGCGGAACAGAAACTCGTTGATCCGATGATGGCCAGCAACCCACGTCAATGCGACCTAGTTACTGCCAAGTTGGCCGGACTTACCGTCGACAAAGTATCTCCATTACTAGCTGAATGCACCTACGGCTCCTACGAAGACCTCACCACCGCAAAGACTCGAGAAGCCGAACCTGCTTGGTTGGCATGGACGCACAGATACCCGAGGGGTGAAAAACGTCTGGCAAGTCAGCGAACATGCCGACCAGGCCGTCGCTATGGCGTTCGAGCACTTGGAGTCACGGACCATGTAGTCCGTCAGCCATGGCCACCTCTGCTGGGCGGTGATCACACGCTGGATCGGGCTGCCATTTGTCGAGGGCCGGCGCTTCGGTATGCGCATCAGCTCGATTGGGATGTGCGGGTTCGAGTACGGGCTACGGCAACTACACACGCTTGGGTCGCCTGGCTAGCCACGACCGGTCGCACCCGGGTGAACATCAACAATGACGACGACAAACGCCGCCCAGTGGCGCAGGAGAGAGCCGAACAAATGAGACCAAGCGAACCACCGTTCGCACTATGCGGACCACGTGGGACTCTAGTTGCCGACGGGGTGCACACACGCTACGACGATGTGTATTTAGCGCAAGCTGCACTGCGTTCTGGAGTTACGCCAATACTGTTGGGTGCATTACCTTTCGATGCGGAAAGCCCCGCCGCACTGATGGCACCTAGTGCTGTGCTGCGCACCGATACACTGCCAAACTGGCAGACCGGCCCGCTACCCACCCTGCGCATCACTGCCGCCGTCCCAACGCGTGCCAACTACCGCGTCTGGATAAGCAACGCACGCGAGCAACTCACCGCACCTGGCAACTCACTACACAAGGTAGTGCTTGCCCGCGCATTGCAGCTGGTCGCGGACGCTCCACTGGACGGCCGCGCCATCCTGCGCCGGCTAGTCACAGCCGACCCGACCGCGTACGGATATCTCGTCGACTTGACCGCAGCCGGCGGCCAGTACGCGGGTGTTGCCCTGGTGGGCGCCAGCCCAGAACTGTTGGTCTCGCGCTTCGGCGACCGTGTAGTCTGCCGGCCGTTTGCCGGTTCGGCCCCACGTGCTACCAACCCCGAAGTCGACTCCGCTAACAGCGCCGCGCTGGCCGGCTCGATCAAGAACCGTCACGAACATCAGCTGGTCATCGACGCGATACGTGCTGCCCTAGAGCCAGTGTGCGACAACTTGACGATCGCGCCCGAGCCGGAATTGAGCCGCACCGCGGCAGTCTGGCACCTATGCACACCGATCAGCGGCCGGCTGCGCGACACCTCAATCACAGCAATAGATTTAGCCTTGATGCTGCATCCCACTCCAGCGGTCGGTGGGGTACCGGCGGAAGCCGCATCCGAACTTATCGCAGCGCTGGAAGGTGACCGCGGTTTCTACGCAGGAGCAGTGGGTTGGTGCGATGCCAGGGGGGACGGTCACTGGGTGGTATCCATCCGCTGTGCTCAGCTATCGGCCGACCGCCGCATCGCCTTCGCCCATGCTGGCGGAGGCATCGTTGCCGAATCCGATCCCGATGACGAAGTTGATGAAACCACAGCGAAATTCGCCACGATTCTGAACGCGTTGGGAGTTAAGCAATGACCTAGCAATCCCATTGTACCAGACTGGAGAACGCCTCAGAAATTACGGCCATGATCCACGCATTTACCGAATTCGAACATGTTGACGATCAGTGCACTGTTAGCGAAACACGAATTTCCGCAGCGTTTTTTGGAAGTTCACTAAACTGGTTCAAAAGCACGTTACCGAAGTGGACGGTGAACTCGCCGCGGTGGCTCTATGGTTCCGTAACTTCTCCACATGGGACAGCGTTGCCAGCATCTATCTGTAAGGATCTGCTCGCACGAACGAGGTTGCGTCGGCGCGGCCTGGCTCGTGCACTGCTGGCAGCCGAATGCCTTGACAACAGCCACACCGGATTGTCATGGGCGGTGCTGAACTGGAACTCCGCTGCCATTGCGTTGTATTGAGTGGGATCGGCAGACATCCGGAGCGCAAAATGGGCCACCTACCGACTGTCCGCCTTGCGATTAGCTGAACTGGCCACACTACGCTGATAGGCACCTGCGGACCAGCGCACAGCCGGTGGACTGAAAAGCAATATCAACGCGATCAGCGCCACGATTCCCATTGGAAATCCGAAGGCCGACTGATGCGAGCCCACAACGAGATACCACGCTACAGGTAACAGCAGCAATTGGGTGAACACCGCCAGACCGCGACCCCAACGCTTGCCGACCAGCAACGCACATCCGGCAGCAAGCACCGCAACGCCGACCACAACGAACCAGATCGCTGTGCCCAAGCCGTTAACAATGCGCTGATCGGCGCCGGTGAGCCCGCGAACCACCAGCGCCGCAGCCACCACCAGCGCGACTGCACCTTGCACCACGACAATTAGTCCTGCGCCCCGCACAGCAGCCGGAGCACGCGAGAATACCGCCCGCTTATGTGGGAGTGTCACAACGTCAGCGTAGTCACACGGGCCGACGATCGCCCCGCTGCTAAGCAGCGCTATTACACGGTCCACATCGTCGCCGCCCCTAAGCTCATGCGTGCCGTGCTGATCGTCAACCCAACAGCCAAATTGACCACACCGACCGATCACGACCTGCTGACGCACACGCTCAAGAGGCGATCTTCAACTCACCGTTGAGCACACCAACAAACGGGGTTAAGGCACAGAATTCGCACACAAACAACCATTGAAGACTTTAAGAGTGGACCTCGTCATACAGGCGGCGACGGCACAGTCAACTGGAGTGGCTAATGGGGTTTACTCGGCCACACCGGTACCCGAGACCCGGTCCAGGGGCCACCGTCCGGGTGCCTGTGGTCATCGTGGCGCCTGGCAATTCGGCGAATGTGCTGACCCCTTTCTCGCGACCCGCTCGCTGCCACTAACCAGCTCATCCAATTACTCGACGATTACCGGCCGTTCTCAGATTTGATGCCGCATAGAGCTAAGTCGACTACGGCTAAAGGTGGGCCGTGTTCAACGCCGGAATTGGGTGTCGATACTGAAATAGTAGCCGCGGCCGAGGCCGGACGCCACAAGAGCGACAACGTCACACCATGGCGCTATAGCCGCTCGGCAGTACCCGCCCCGTACGGGGCTCTAAACGTGCCGTGAACCTAACCCTATTACACTGCAACTTCCCGGCCGTGAATCGAGAACCGTTGTCGGCTTTAATCTTTCGTGTCCAACTCGAGTCTATGGATTTACGTGAACGACCGATCAGTGTGGACCAACTCCCGGACGCAGCTTCGACGCTGGGCTGAGCGTGTTCGTTCCGACCAACCATGAAGCCGATCCCCACCTTGGCGAATCGTCCGACAGATGTTCACCAAACAGCCCAAGTTCAAGCACTTCATCACCGTGGATGACGTGCCGTTCCTACGAGTCACATCCACTGAAGCCCCCAATCGCCAGTCAGTTCGACGGGGATGATCTTGACGTGCGTGACACCATGACGTTTCGGGTGATTTTCGGACGGGCCGCTGGTCGTCGCTTCCGCTCGCCAAAACCGCACCTGAAATGTACTAACCAAGTATCTGATGCATGCCTGGTAAGATAGTTGTAGGAAGAAGTCGGCGGCGATTTCAGTAAAACGATGTAAGGACGTGGATGCCAGACGGTCAAAGTGAGGTTGCCCACGATCCACCTCTTGCTATTGACATATGTTGCCTTTGTGAAAGAATGGAAAGGTTGCACGCAATTGCGTAGAGGTACGGAACTTTTCTTGTGCATACGTTGACAGCCGAGGAAAAATATCCCGTGTGCTTTGCTGCGCAAACGGTAAGGAGTAACAAAGTATGGATTGGCGCCACAAGGCGGTCTGTCGCGACGAGGATCCGGAGCTGTTCTTCCCCGTAGGGAACAGCGGCCCGGCAATCGCGCAGATCGCTGACGCGAAACTGGTCTGCAATCGGTGCCCAGTCACCACAGAGTGCCTCGCCTGGGCCCTCAACACAGGTCAGGACTCGGGCGTCTGGGGCGGCATGAGTGAAGACGAGCGGCGAGCGCTGAAACGTCGGAACACCCGGACAAAGGCCCGCAGCGGGGTCTGACCCAGCTCGGAACAGTGCGACCTTGATAATAATATCGGGGCCGCATTGTTTCGAGTCCGCTACAGCAGCAACCGGGCCCGCCGGCCAATCGGCACCCGCAGCACCACATCGGTGCCACGATTGGGTGCTTTCCGCATGCCTAACGAACCGTCCAACTCGGAGGACACCAAGGTGCGCACAATTTGCAGGCCCAAGCTATCTGACCGTTCCAAGTTGAATCCTTGAGGTAACCCACGGCCGTCGTCGTGCACGACAACATCGAGCCAACGCGCCGAACGCTCAGCACTAATCGCCACAAATCCTTCTTGGGACGCCGGATCGAATGCATGCTCGATCGCATTCTGCACTAGTTCGGTGATCACCATGATCAGTGCTGTGGCACGGTCTGAATCCAGCATGCCCAGGTTGCCGACTCGGTTGATCCGAATCGGCCTGTCCACCGACGCCACATCGTTCATAATCGGCAGGATCCGATCGATGACCTCGTCAAGGTTGACTTGCTCGTCCACTGACATCGACAACGCGTCGTGCACCAATGCGATCGACGACACCCGTCGCACCGACTCGATCAACGCTTCTCGCCCTTCGGCGTTGGCCATCCTCCGGGCCTGCAACCGCAGCAGCGCCGCGACAGTTTGTAGGTTATTCTTGACTCGGTGGTGTATTTCCCGGATCGTGGCGTCCTTAGAGATCAGCGCACGATCACGGCGCTTCACCTCGGTGACGTCACGGACCAGCACGGCCGCGCCCACGCTCGAACCATGCACCACCAACGGCAGCGTCCGCAGCAGCACTGTAGCCCCACCGGCGTTAACCTCCACTCGCATGCTCGGTCCGCCGTCCAGCAAGTCCTGCACATGCTTGGCCACCTCCTGCGCCTCGAAGGGGTCCGACAGCAGTGGCCGAGTGACTTTCACCAGATTGCGGCCTTGCAATTCGGCAGTCAGGCCCATACGGTGGAACGCCGACAACGCATTGGGGCTGGCAAAGGCGACGACACCGTTGCGATCGAGGCGAATGAAACCATCGCCTGCCCGCGGAGTAGAGTGCGACACCGCCACGTCCCCCACGTCGGGGAAAGTGCCCTCTGCCAGCATGTGCAGAAGATCCGTGGCGCACGCCAAGTAGGCGATCTCCAAATTGCCGGGCCTGCGACGCGCTGCCAGTTCAACTTGGTGCTGCGTCAGCACCGCGACCACCTGGTCACCATACCGCACCGGAGAAGCCGCAACGTTCCGACCGAATGGCAACCACGAATACTGCTGACCCGCAGCGTCTTCATGCTGAACGGCACCAGAGGTAAACATCTCAGTGACAAGCGGCAGCATATCGGCGCTTGCGACGCTACCCACAGCATCGGTCTGCAGAACCGTCGGCGCAGTATGCGGCCGGCATTGCGCCACACAGACCAGCACCCCGTCATCACGGCTGACCCACATCAGGTAGTCGGCAAAGGACAGGTCAGCAAGCAGCTGCCACTCCCCTACCACCGCATGCAAGTGGCCAACGGCGTTGCCCGGCAGCACCGTATGTTCAGCAAGCAAATCACCGAGAGTAGACATTTGTCACTCCCGGAACGTTTCTCGGCGGCAGGTACGAAGACTCCACCGGCTAGCTGATCACAGCAATAAGGTCGCCGGCCTGAATAACATCGCCCACCGAGACACTCACCTTGCTGACGATGCCGGCAACTCCAGCCAAGACGGGGATCTCCATCTTCATCGACTCCAGCAGAACCAAGACGTCACCTTTGCCGATTTGATCCCCCTCGCTGACAACGACTTCAAGCACACTGGCCACGATCTCGGCACGAACATCCTCGGCCATCTTCACTCCACTCATTTCGGCCACTGGCGCATGCTGGCTGCTGGTATCTCAAGCTTGATCAGGCGCAATAACATATCGAACCATAAGATCGAGTCACGACGACACGTGGGCTAGTGGCACCCCGTGAGACACTGCAAGAACGACACCATGAGACACTGACCAGCAACATGATGGGTGCCGATCCCCTAGATTTTGGGGCAACAACGGAGGTTTCCCTAAGCCCACAAGAAACACAACACGCAAACGCAGCAAAGTCAACCACGGCAACCGAACTGTCTTAACCTAGCTACTATGCTCATCGCATCTGCATTTATGTGTTATAGGACTGCAGTTGCCACCTTCCACTTGCGGGAGAACTCAACAAATCACAACCGGACGTGACTGTTACAGTATATCATGGATGATGGTAGTTTTGCAGATCTCGCGTTTGAGGCGTTCCCGTAGGCCTTCAGGAACATTGTTGCCTTTGCACTGCGTCGCGATCAATGCTTTGATCCGCTCTTCCAGCCCGCAATGCTTCAGGCATCCAGAGCATGCCTACCATGTGTTCGCGCAACCTCTCTCGAATCTCAGCGGTGCATTCACCGTCAAGCAGTGATGCCATAATCCTGACAATATACTTCCGGCGCAACCGACGCTATCGCGATAATCGCTGTCCTCGGCGCCTGGACCGGATAATTCACTCATGACGACACCTCCTTGGTAGAGCCTGCAAGACGTGGACGAAACCCCGCTCCTTGGCCACAATAAGAACACTGAACACTACAGTGACGTCTGCCGCGATGAAGCCGCGTCATCGTAGTCCCCCAATTGGGGTATACTAAATCTAGGCGATCTCCTTGCAGGGAAACCCTCAACGTCAGCCTAGTAGACTGCCATTCGGAACTTTTCTGGCAATGCCTGCAGCGCTCGTTTGATCTCGATGTCCAGTAACGTCTCAAGAGCTTCGACTTCGGCCGAGCACAGCCAGACTAAGGAATGATCGGCAGACTAAGGAATGATCGGCGTTCGACGCCAATTGCCAATCGGTGATCTCGTCGCCTGGCTGCCACTGCTTCTCGCCATAGCTGTTGATAGCACGTGTTCTTCAGCATCCGGTATAGCCTCGCCTCGAGATTCATGCCCGTGCGGAACAAGCGACACCTGAGTAGACTGTCACCGTCGCCTCCTGGAGACGGTCCTCGGCATCGACGGGATTGCGCGTTATACGCGTTATACCCAGTACACCACCATTAGAGTTGACCCCACACGGGAATCGCTTTGCGCTCAAAACGCACAGTAGGCTTTTCGTCATCGGTCTCCTCTGGCGGCCAGGCTCGAAAAACTTCCTACCCGGCTCGCGCCGTCTCGATTAACCCGGCCCTTTTGGTTGCAGTGACACCGGACAGCGCTGGCCAGCGGACTATTTCCGAGTGCCAATGATCAACGAACTGGGTTAGGTACCACAATCCAGCCAAATCGGAAACGGCGTTTAGTGTGACGCCATGTCTCTCAATAGCAAGACCATAGTTCATCTCGGGCACCAGTCGCGGCATCGGCCTTGCGACCGCCAAAACGGGCTGCACATGGTGATGCCAGCATGGCCCTGATCGTCGAGACCGCCGAGTCACAGTCCAAGCTGCCTGGCGCGGTCTTCCCCGTGGGCAAGGAGCTCGAGAACACGAGCGACCAAGCACTGCCGATCGTCGGGGACATCCGCAACCTAGATTCCGTCGAGTCTGCGGTGGCCAAGACCGTCGAGCAGTTCGGCGGCATCGATATCTGCGTCAACAACCCGTCAGCAATCAACCTGGGACCCATCAACGATGTTCCTATTACGCCCACGGCGTCACAAGCGTGCATCCCACACACGAAGAACCGCCAGAAGAACCCGCACATCCTAACGTTGTCACCGCCGATACTGCCCCAACAACAAGAAGTGGCTGACACCGACGGCCTAACTTGATATCCCAAGTTGGGGTTGGGCATAACGCTGTGCGCGCTCGGGATCGCTGAGAAGATGCGTGACGCCGGTATCGCGTCGAAACACGTTGTAGCCACGCACGCTGGTGGCCCCCGCGGGGATGCAGAACCTGCTTGGCGGCGACGAGGCGATGGCGCGAACTCGGGCAACCCGAGGTATATGCCGATGTATCTTACGCGCTCTTCAACAAACCGGCCCAAAAAATACACCTGCAACTCCGTGCTGTAAGCAAGATGTGTTGGTGGAGTCCAGCGTCACCAACTTGTCGGTCTACAACTGCGTGTCGAGCAGGAAACTCAGCGTCGACCTCTAGGGTGGAAGAGGCCAACCGGCCGGGCTACCCCCAGCCCTAAGCATATGAACGCTACTAGATTTGCAGCCCCAGGACCCGTAGCACTGATACAAGCCATCTTACTACACGAGATCTTGCAATTCGACACCGTTAACAACCTATCTCGCAATACCCTGACACCGCGTCTGAGCAGGTATTCAAAAACACTGATTATCGCGCTACCTCGCGAGCTAGCCATCGCGATACTGTCGGCACCGTCCCGATTGTCGCTGAAGGAGACTGCCGCGGCGCCCGGTGTGACCAAAGCCAACACGGCCGAACCCGCTGCCGCTCAGCGGGCTACTAGCTATGTCGTCGGCGGGGTCTTCCCTTCTGGTCAGTGGAAGCGGTTGCGGACGGTTGTGGACACCTCAGCGTTGAGCTGGGACCGGGTGCTTTGCAACGCCGGTAAGCGGCATCGACTCCTTGCGCCAGGATGCCGAGGCGAACCAGGTTATGTTCGGCATCCATCCGGCTGGCGATCGGCCGAGCGGTGCTGGTGAGCAAGCAGGTCCAGCAGTGCGGCGAGCCCGTCTGGCTCGATGGCTGGATTCGGGATTTCGGGAACTCCCTAGGGGAATATATATATATATATATATATATATATATTCAAGTAACACAGCTGCTGACTATGAGCGCCCATCACCCTAGCTTTTCTCAACTGCGCAGCCATATCAGAAGCGCCAACCCGCATATTGATCAATCAACAAATTTATGATATGGATCACATTAAGTGACAGTTCGTGTGACTGTCACACAGACAACCCCATAGCACATCGCGAAACATCGAGCAGCAGACCATTGACGGCGCAACAGCCTTGACCCACTACACCTAGACATAGACCAGCGGCGATCCACAGCGCCATCAGCTGTCGACACTGCGGTGAAATAACCGCGTTCCAAACGACAAAACCTGTCGGCTCCGGAGCAGACGGCTATCGCGGCCGTCTGGTCGCACCACACCTATAGAGTTCCACCGCCTCGCGGGAACCCACAAACTACACCCGTCACGATCCACGTAGCCGAAGATGTCTCAACCCTCAATTAACGGCCACATCAAACCGTGTTGAACTCACACAACGTCACTATTACACAACGTCACTATTCTGGGCCGCGATCGGAATAGGCAAATACCAGCAAATCGCGGCAAGCGCCAGTAAGACTGGGCAATGGGCGCGTCTGCAAACTCGGTTGCATTGCAGTAGGCTCTGCAGCCGACCATTGACCAGGAGCAATAGCCAATGACTACTTTTAGAGAACGACGCACCATGTTCGACGCCGCCGTGGCAAGTTACCAGTCCGGAGACAAGACCAGCGCTGGGGCCGCTTTCGCGCGTCTCACCGTTGAGAACCCCGACATGTCCGACAGCTGGTTGGGGCGCCTAGCTTGCGGCGACCATAATCTCGACACTTTGGCCGGAGCCCACCAGCACTCGGAAGTGCTGTACTCTGAAACCCGCCGCGTCGGACTCAAAGACGGTGATCTGCGCGCCGAGATCGCTGCACCGATGTATCTGACATTGACGACATGGTCGCGTGCTACTATCGGCCTTGCATACGCCAGCGCACTTATTAACGCAGGCCGCTACGATGAAGCGTCAGTAGCTCTCGATGATCCAGTTGTCACCGAGGACGATGACGCTGCCCTAGCCCGCCAGTTCGTCATGGCAACGTTGTTCCACCAGACTCGCTCCTGGTCTAACGTTTTGAAAGTTGCCGAGGTCCCGCCACAGAACAGCAACACCGATGATCGCAATGAACTCACCGACGCCGTGGCGGCACTCGCTTCAACCGCCGCATCGAATTTGGGCCAGTTCCAGTTCGCGTTGGAACTCACCGAAAGAGTCTCGACCACCAACCCACAGGTGGCCGCTGACGTGGCGCTTAACAGGGCGTGGTGCCTGCGGGAACTGGGAGACGATAACGCTGCCAGGGCCGCCCTCACTGCCGCTCCCGTCAACGACATCCCAACTACACACAACACGGCCGAGCCGGCTAGCCGCCCGCAACCGACCACGTTTCGGCATCCCTACGACGACGGACGTGATCTCCTGGTGGCTCGTCGGCGTCCTGCAGCCGGGGACGGTTGGCGCAAGTTTGTGACCAAAGCGACTTTAGGTCGGGTAAATCCGGAACCAAGCGCCAAGGCCGAGCAGACGAATGAATTGCATCGCCGTATCTGCGCTCCGCTGGCCGATGTCCACAAAGTAGCGTTCGTCTCCGCCAAGGGCGGCGTGGGTAAGACCACGATCACGGTGGCGCTGGGCAATACCATGGCCCGGCTCCGCGGCGATCGGGTAATTGCCGTGGATGTCGATGCCGATCTGGGGGATCTTTCGGCACGATTCCGTGAGCGCGGTGGACCGCAGACCAATATCGAACATTTCGTGTCAGCACGGAACGCCAAACGCTACGCGGATGTGCGTGTACACACCGTTATGAACAATGACCGGCTAGAAATGCTTGGTGCCCAGAATGATCCGCGGTCCACATACAGGCTTGGTCCTGATGACTATGAGACTGCAATGAAGATCCTGGAAAATCACTGCAACGTGATATTGCTTGATTGTGGAACCCCGGTCAACGGGCCATTGTTCAACAAGATTGTCAGCACAGTCACTGGCCTGGTTGTGGTGGCATCCGACGACGTGCGTGGTGTCGAAGGAGCGTTGGCCACCCTGGACTGGCTGGATGCCCATGGGTATGCTAGGCTGCTTCAGCACACGGTGGTAGTTCTCAACGCAATTCAAAAAACCAAGCCCTTTGTGGATTTCGGAATCGTCGAGAACCAATTCAGGAAGCGGGTCCCGGATTTCTATCCGATGCCCTATGACCCGCATCTGGCCACTGGTTTAGCCGTTGAATACACCTCCCTCAAGCGAAAGACAAGGAAGGCGTTGAAAGAATTGGTTGGGGGTGTGGCACAATACTATCCGGTCATCCGAGCACAGCAACGCGACGAGGATGGTTTGGGAACCTGGATCGAAACGATACGCCAGGTGGAGATGACGTCTCGTTGAGCTTGACGAGTAGCATGCTGTCACAAGATTACGCACGTACCCGATAACGATCGAGCAACCGGAAAGCCAAAGGCAAAGTAAATCTTTACGATTTGGATGCCGAAATTCCGGGAGCAGATGTTTCGGAGCAGCGAAAAGCCCGGGTAACAAGACAGAGCAGGAAATAAAAATAATGAGCATGTGGCGCCAAGGTATGAAGAACAGACGAGTAAATCTCCAGCAGATCGCGTGGAAGGCCATGATGGAAGTATCTGCGACCTAGCTACTCATACGACATCCGCCAACGCGGCACCAAAGATGGTGTGTTCCTAGCTTAGGACTACGAGGAGGATCCGCTAATAAAGTAAGGTGGCGTTAACGGCCTCCAACGAGCCCAACCGGACCTGTATCCCGCTCTACCGCCGTACGGGCAACATCAGATGGACCTCAGCGACAAACGGGTACTATAGGTTGGCTCCAGACACGGCGCCGGAGCCTCATATCTCATCCGCACCTTGCACCCGGCCGACGCCCCGATCCGGATGCTTGCTTTCGCAAAGGGTAATCGGTGCGGAAGTTATGTGCGGGATCAGGATAGAAAATTCATGGCCGTGATTGCACGGACGATGCCCATTCATTGGTATCCACATTCAATTGGTATCCCTGCGCCACTTACAGCCCGCATTACCTTCGAAGACCCTCCGGAACCTGCAATCTCGTACCAGAGATACTGCTTCGTCAAGGCGTGAGGCAACGAACCCGCTCGGTAACGTTGCCCGTCTGATCGGGGTACTCTTCCACGTTCACATTGTCGCCTGCCTATATCTGTGTTGAGTACCTGTTCAGCACCGACCCGATGACCCGCAACCGCACCGGCAGAAAGCCTACTAGTCGGTCCTCATGACGCGCGGCTACTCACCGCCCAGCAAGCTGCGCTAGAACCGGATTAGCTGGCCAACGATCGGCCAGCACCGGTCCATGGCCGAATGTGGCGAACACATAGACAATTCCTTACTCCATCGAGTAAATACCAAAAAGCACCTACTATAAGCAGTGTCTTTCCCGTCCAGGCCGGCACTAAAAGTATCGAATTATACTACCAGGAAACCAGTAATAAATAGCAACTTCCATGCATTTAACGCAAATTGGTTCAATGGACTTTATAAACGGTCTGTTCGATGTTTATCGTTCCAATATAATTAACCAAAGTTAATATAAAGAAAATGACCAAGGAGATATAGTTTAGCATCGCGCACAATCATCGCGAACAATGCCGGACTGCGACCGGTGAGGTAAGCTCTCACGGAGCGCTGGCTGAGTACCGCGCTAGTGGCAGGCGGCAGGCCCAACGGGCTTGCCGCGGCCATCGACCCGGCCAAGCCAGGGCTTCCAAGTCACCGTGCTAGAGGCCGTCGACGACGTCAACCGCAGCACTGGTGTGCTGCACTACTCCGTCGGACATCATCATGCAGCCGCTGCTAAGGCTCCCGCATCATCCGCTGATGCTGACCCGGTTTGGTGCACCCACCTTACTTCAGGGCATCGACATTCGCCCAACCGTTTCGCACCGAGCAGGAGCGGGCGCTATTTGATGGATTTCGCAACGTTACCTCCGGAAATCAACTCCCCCAGAATGTATGCCGATCCAGGTTCAGGACCGATGATGGCGGCCGTAGCAGTCTGGGACGAATTGGCCACCGAATTACACTCGGCAGTAGCCTCCTACGTCACTGTGACCGCTGCGCTGGCCGGCGTGCGCCGTGGCAAGGCTGATTCAATATCAATCACATCCGTCGTCAGCGTGGATAAGTAGCACCACTACCCACGCTGCGCAAGCGGGCTCCCAGGCCAAGGCCGCCACGGCAGCCTTTGAAGCAGCTTTCGCCATGACGGTTTCCGCCGGTGGTGATCGCGGCCAACCGTGTCCAGTTAGCTTCGCTGAATGCGACCAACATCCTCGAGCAAAACACCCCCGTGATCGCAGTCACCTAAGCACACTACGCCAAGCTGTAGACCAGGATGTCACCGCCATGTATGCATACGCCGCCGTTTCGGCCACCGCAGCGAAATTGCCACCGTACAACCCCACCGCAGTTTTTCCTGCGCCGCCGTTCGGGTCAAGAGCCGCCAATTCTCATAATCACAGAGGGCTCGGATCCAGATCGCGTGTTGCTAGATCGATCCTTGCGGCCTCACCACGCTAGACGCGTGCCATCCCTCGTGGAGCAATCGGCTTGTGATCGCGCAGATCCGCGTGCATCATCTCGACGACCAGACCACACCCGAGACGGTGGTGTTCCAGACACCGCTACGCCAATTAGTGACGACGGTCAGCGGCGATAATGTGGTGGCTGTGATTAGCGCGATGGCTGGAGCAACAGGAATTTACCTAGTCGACGGGAACAGCCGCGCCCCAGGGCTGCTGGGGCTATACGACGACACGGTAGATGGCAATCAGGCACTGCTCAAAGTTGGAGCACGAAATCTGATGTATGAGATCACCATCCGAGATACACCGGCTGGCCGGGTCTGCCTCGTCGATCCGAGCTGCCCCACCCACGATGCGTAGCGCACCATGGTCACCCTGCCGCCTCGGGAACGTGCCCACTGGATGTACCGCATTGATCGAACCCAGCCACGAACAGCTGCGTTTCTTTAGCCATTAGCAGCGCATCTGAGGAACCTCTGCTGGTGTTGTACGACATGCATGGCCAACCTCCCTACGGTGTGCCAACACCGGGGTCAGGCCCAAGTACACTGACCAACTTGGCCAGCATGCCAGGTTATTTCGTACTGGCCTGGTTTCTATATACCAAATTCACGCCCCCGCGGCGGTGTACCGGCTCGACCTTGCGGATCGACTCGTCCACCTTGACGATGCGGATGATGCCCCGTCGCCCACCGGCGCAGCCACCACGATGCATCGGATGATCTACTCCGCCGACGACAACATCCGCATGCCGATCTATCTGACCGTGGCCTGACGGGATCACCGACGGACCGTGCCCGAGAATCCTGTGCGCTTACGGTGACCTCAGAGCGTAAGCCGCCGCCTACAGTCCCTCGGTGCTGGCCTTAGGTCAAGGCGGGCGGAATCTATGCTATCGCCAGGATTCCCGGTGGCGGGGTCACACGGCAGCTGGTGACGTGCTGCGGCGCACATCCGCAACAAAGCCCTCAGCGACTTCGACGCCACCGCACGATGGCTGGACAGCAGCGGTTCGACCACTCCCGCCAGCTGGCCAGCTCCGGAGAGCCCTACACAGCGAATTCACCATCGCTGTCACGCTCACCCACGACCTACACCTTTACGCGGCCACAGTCTACTCTCGTCCACCCACCGACATGATCAGCTACTCATGACTTGAAGCCGGAGCCTTATGGACAAAAGAATTCAACGATCCCAACAACCCCGAAGACGACAACACGCTCCTGTGCTACCCTCGCTACCACAACGTCAAGCCCGGCGCCGCCTTCCCGACTCGTCTTGCTAACCAGCCCTCGCTACGACGCCCGTGTTGACTCCGGGGCATGAACATGCACCAGACCGAGAGACGTGATGTTCGGAGATGGGTTCTTAGGCGGAATAGCTCGCGCCTAAATTTGATTATGAAGGACGTCGACCGACACCGACCCACGAAAGGTCATTGCACCAAATCTACAACGCATAACCTCTGACAAGGCAGCTCCCCCGATCCGAGACACTAAGTTTGTCGCACAGGTGCTGCACATGCGTCTCAAACTGTGCTCAGGCGTCCAATGAAAATGAAGAAGTCGCGTAGCAATTTCCGAAACCGGCTATACCCGTTGACCATTATAGCCACCACCTGGGTCTCGCACTCGACTCAAAAACGCCGCCGTTCCTCTGGCCCGTTGTTTGACTTCATGGACCAACCACCCGGCTGACCCGGTGGGCAGGTACGGACTTTGACCACAGCGTCGACGATCTTGTCGCTATCGAATTCCTTAGTCAAATAGCCTGAAACGCCACCGGTCAAAGCGTGATAGGCTAGCAGAACCGTCATCAAATGCGCTCAGCCATACTACCTGAGCGGATAAACGATTACGTGTAATCTCATGAGTAATTTCAAGGCCAGCTAGCTCAGGCTCTTGTAGTCGAAAAGGCGACCACTGGCTGCAGTTCCCGGATGGCGGGCAGCACCATGCGGCCGTCGGAAACCTCCACTCGTCCGCTAGACGTTAGGGTGCGCACCACACCTGGGCGGGTAACCGGGTAATCGTCGGCTAAGACGCTGATCTGGTCAGTGCGGTAGGTCATGGGCTGCTCCAAATGCTCTCTGCCAAGTTGGCTGAATCCGATCCACAAGAAAGATGGGTGCCCAGTTGTTGTTGCTTCTCACCAACCATCGCGGCAATTTGTCACCATAGACCGAGTTATCGCTAATCGCCCGGAATCACTCAGCTCCGAAGTCGGGTTGGTCGCTAAATAAATGCCGATAGCTAGTGCCGCACGGTACCTATCGTGCTCTGCTTGCCGGAGTCGAAGAGTTCACTGTCCTCATCTAAACTGAGGACAACATTTCTTCCATAAATTCGGTACTTATCCGCCGTGACTGCGGCCGCCGCCAGCCGATATTGGTCAAAGAGCCGAACACCGGCTCAAAATTTCCCAATCCACCCACGAAGAGATCAAATGTGAGCGACACCGCCTAGTCGAAAAGTAGTGGCAAGCAGAGGCATAACGTATTGTGGCGCGCACGGTACCGGCTATCAGCCGCGGCGTCGATGGTGGCGCTGGCCATAGCGGCTGGGGCCTCCAACATCACTGCCCCTATCAGTCGCCTAGGTCGATTCCTGCACCAGCGTCAGTGGCCGCCACGTCGACAGTTGGTGAGTACGCAGACGTCGCTAGCTCCGTCGCACAATACGCAGACTCATCGGACAACTCTTCTATCCGTCGCCCGCGGAATCCGCCCCAACACTATCCCGCGGGCAGCCTCTATGAAGGAACCAACGTAAGTCGGCATGTCAGCGTCAGCGGTTGCATCGACACAGACTAGTTGGCCCTGCTTAGTAACTCCGGTCAACTGAATGGAATTGATGAGGAACACCTGACCGCGGAGCTTGCACGAAGGGAATGATTATGATGTGGACTGCCACTCATGGCACCGACGACGTCACCGCTAAAACAGTAAGCCCACCAACTAGCCGTGACAGCGCGATGACGCCAAGGACCCTAACAGCCAGTATCCGTCGATCCCGAGGCTGCGCCCGCCGGCGGGCGCGCCAAACGTACTGATCATGTTGCTTGACGATGTCGTCTTCAGCTACCCTTGTCATACATCCACTGATGAGCGCGTAGTAACCAACTTTCCCAGGCTCACCCGCTTCCACACCGCTACACTGTTTTCGCTCACTCTCCAGGAGCTGCTGACCAACCGTAACCAACACTCGGTCAACGCCAATGACGTCACCGAACTTGCCACCTCGGCAACCGAATACATCAGCGTGCAGCCTAGAGACAAGGCACCTATTGCGGACGATCATCGGCTGAATGGGTATTCAACGCCCAGGTCGGGAAGTACCACGAGGTGACCGTTTGGGAAGTTTCCGCGGTTGGGCCGTTCCATTATTGGCGAACAGATCCCGAATTTGCAGAATTTTTACAGCTTCATCGTATCTTACAGCTTTGTCGGGGCCTAGGCGAATCGTATTATTCAGGGCGCTAAGAGGGAACCACCCCCAATCGACCCCCAGACACCCGAGGCAACCCACACATTCACCGAAGATCTTGCCGGTCGTACCATGAGCTGTGTACGCCGGCAGCAGGAACGCATCTCGGACACGTCGTTCTTCATCTACTTCGCACCGAGCGCCACGCACGCGCCACACCATGTGCCCACATATTGGTTGGACAAGTACCAGGGCAAATTCCATGAATGGCTGGTATCTGTTGCATGAGCACACCTTCCAGAGGAAAAGGAGTTGGGTGTTATCCCCGCGGATGCGGAATTGACTAGGTGCCAAAGGAGATTCCGTCCTGAGACGACATGCCCGCCGAGCAGAAACCGGTACTGGCCCGGCAAATGGAGATCTAAGCCGGCTTCCTGGAACAAACTGACTACGAGGTAGGTCGTGTGGTCGATGCGATCGAAGAACTGACGTTCCTGACAAGACCTTGATCATCATCGGCCACAACGGCGCCTCGACCGAAGGTACTCTAGTCAGCTGCTTCAGCGAAGCAGAACCACACTAGACGGGCTAGGTGGCATGGAAAGCGCCGATTTCTGTGGAGCAAGATCGACACCTGCGGAACGCCAAGCACCTATAACCACTATCCCATGTACTGGGCACAAGCGTTATACACTCCGTATCAGTGGGCCAAGCAGATCGCTTCGCATTGGGGCGGCACCTGCAACGGGACAGTTGTGCACTGAACCACCGGGATTACCGATAAGGGCCAATGCGGCCGAGAATCACGATTGCAATATCAATATTTCGAATTCCTGCGCAACCGAGGAATCTACTACCGAGGCGGGATAGCGGAGACTAAGCACTGCACACCGTGGCTGCTACGTTCCGGCATTCGACGACGATGCGTGGGAGCTCTACGGAACTGACGACTGGACCCAAATCTATGGTATCACCAAAGAAAATCTAGAGAAGTTCGACGCAGCTGCAAAGGCGATAGCTCATCGAGGCAGTGCATTAAGTACACCATAATGTCGCTCGATGGCCGTTCTCTCCAACGGTTCAATTCCGACATCGCCGGACTCCTCTAGCTGATCCGTGGCAATCGCCAACTGATGTTTCCGGGGATGCGGATCAGCGAAAACTCCATGTTGGTGCTCAAGAACAATCGTACACGGTAACCGTCGATATCACCGTGCCCGAAGCCGGCACCAACAGGGTGATCATCACCCAGAGTGGCCTCGTGGTGAGCGGGCATTGTATGCACACGAAAGCAGGCTAAGGTACTGTTATAACTTCTATAATTTCCTGAACATCAATCATTACATGGTGGATATTGACAAACCGATCGCTGCGGATAAGAACCAGGTACGTACGGAATTCCACTACGGCGGTGACGGATTCGCGAAAAAATCGGTGAAGTAACGCTATGTTACGCCTGAGTGCCAGTGGGCAAAGAACCGGGTGAACATGACCCAGTCCATGGCCTACTCAGCAAACGAAACATGCAACGTTGGCCACGACACCGGCTCGCCATGCTCGCCGGACCACGGGCCAAACGACAACGAGTTCACCAGCGAAATCGATTGTTTCCTAATGGAAATTGGTAACGACAACCAGGACCAGTTGATCAATCAGCAACATCAGCTACAGGTCACGCTGGCCAAGCAATAGGTTCCTAACGCCGGCTAATTCGTCCTCGCTCCACTACGAAGCAATGCTTAATCCGTCCTGCCAAATCTGGGCCGTTATGTGCATTTTGCTTACCTACCTGGACTCGTGGCGCCGCTCTTAGCCTTAGTGCAGGTTAACCTGGAAAGATGTCAACTTAAGCGGCGTTGCCGGTAAATAATTTGTTCCACTGTCGTTCTAGTAGTATATTACAGTAGCGTTTTTTAGAGACCCTCCGGAAGTTTAACAGTATGAATTCAAGCTGGTGTCGTCGATCGCGAGGCCATCACGACGACCTTTGGCGCCCTCTCGACGCCGCAATCGATGATGTGGTCATACTGAACGTCAAAGCATTGACCACCCGTAAGTGGTTGGTGTTGTTGGAGCGCTGTGAGCGGGTGTGTCGTCGGTTTCCTGCGATGGAGCATCCTCGGATCAATTCCCTTGCTCGACAATCCATTCCAGAAGCGCTAAACTGGGCGAGAAGCTCTAACACATGATCGCCGAATGGACTCTGATCAGCCGTATCGAGGCGTCCCGCCGTATCCGGGAAACCGCCGACCTGGGACCGCGGCGGAGGTTGACCGGAGGTGAAAAATTAAAGTCGCGCTGTTGGCGGCTACAGCTGCCAACAGCGCGAAAGTAAACTCGACACTAGTTATGTTTTATGTTATAGTGCGGTAAGTAAGAGATTATACTACAAATTGCCCAGCTAGATCGATCGGACCACTCGAAAGCAAAACAAAACCAATCTGGCTAAGCACGACAGCCAACACCGGCCCGAACAACTCGCTGGGCGAGCTGACATAATCGCCTATTGCGTCAACCCTGAAAGACGGAGACTACGATGAAAACCACGCAGTGTAGACACTTAACACTAACAACCAGCAAACCGAGAACATATTAAAGCGGCACGGCTAGCGCGCCCTCTGAAGCCCACGACACCATGAAATGCAGTGTGGGCCAAACTAGCCGCGCTAGATCATGTGCAACCCCCAACAACAACGACCAACCTTCTAAACAAGCCATCAACTAAGCTACCCGAGTGCCCGCCCAACGCAACCACGACAGACTCACCGCGTTGTGTTCCCTGTGCTAAATTCGGGAAAATATTCCCGCACAACAAATTACCAGACTTCATCATCTTCACCAGGACATTAATTAAAATAAAGACCACCACCGAAAAGGAACTCACCAGCGGTGGCAATACTGCTAATTAGCAACGTAATCCACCTGGCACGGCATACCCACCATTATCTCGCAATTTTTGATAAAGGCTAAAGCCATAGCACTCGACCACACCAAACGACTCGCCTCCCCTACACAGGGAATCACTATTCACACGGCAAAGACTGCAACCGCACAGGGTCACACCCTACACCCAATACCACATAACCGATATAAACCAGCTAAACTTCGTCTACCTGTAGCCATCACCCACTAGCCAAGAAAAACTAGACCATCCGCAAACACAAAGACGAGACCATCGAGTGGATTCCACCACCCCACTTCGACCACGCCCAAAAATGAATCAACACACATCCCACCACCCGAAGATGTTACCAAGCAAGGAAGACGACGGCGAAGACGCCAACTCAGGAGCGACATGACCACTGCTACAGCAGCGTTATTTGTCCCGGCTGTAGCAGGACCGGCTCGAGCAGCTCGGGCCCGTTGTTACGTACACTATTGACCAACGTTGACACCGGGCGCACGTCGATGTCGTGCACATCCGGCGATCGCGCCAGCAACTGGGGATCCAGCGGAATGTAAGGGTTGAGCCAGACATCCCAGTCATATTCGGCAAGGATGAGCGGCATCCGATCGTGTATCTCGGCCAGCTCCCCCACCGCGTCGGTGGTGATGATAGTGCAGCTCAACAACATAGCGGAAGAATTGGCCGGTTGCCATACTGACCACAGCCCAGCCATGAACAGCGTGGCACCGTCATCGCGGTTAATGAAAAACGGTGTCGTGGAAGCCTTTTTTCCTAGAGCCGAATCGACGTTGACCTGCCATTCGTACCAACCATCCATCGGCACCAGGCAACGCTTACTCTTGGCCGAATTCCGGAAAACCGGCGATGTCGCAACCTTGTCGGCACGAACGTTGATCAACAGCGGACCTTTAATGTCCGGGCCACCGTCAGAACTTGCTTTGATCCACGGCGGAATCAATCCCCACCGCATAAGTCGCACCCGACGGGTCGGCTCGTAATCAGACTCGCTATGGCGAGACACCACTGTGGCGATGGGTACCGTGGGAGCCACGTTGTAGTTGGGAGCGTCCACAGTTGCTTCGTCAACCGCCTTGATTTTCTCAGCTAATAGAGCCGTACTGGTAATGACCGCAAACCGTCCGCACACGCCTGCCATGATGCCCGATACCCATAACGCCCGCCAACACGGCAGGATGTAGCAGGTGAGCATCGAGTCCTGGACGGCCCCCGTCGCGTCGACACCGGTGCAGGCGAACGTGACAATTCCGGGCTCTAAATCGCAAACCAACCGAGCACTGATGCTGGCAGCGCTAGCGGCAGCACAAGGCCAAGGCACCTCGACCATCGGCGGTGCACTGCGCAGCAGGGATACCGAACTAATGATTTCAGCGTTACGGACACTGGGCCTACACGTCGACGAGGCCGGCTCTGTCTTAACGGTCAACGGCCGAATTACCCCCGGCGAAGACGCTCAAGTGGACTGCGGTCTGGCCGGCACAGTATTGCGTTTTGTCCCACCGCTGGCGGCGCTGAGCGCCAACCCGGTCACCTTCGACGGCGACGAACAAGCCCGGGCCCGGCCGATCACACCGCTGCTGGATGCGCTGCGTGGTCTGGGCGTCCCCGTCGATGGCGTCGGTTTGCCTTTCCAGGTGCAAGGCAGCGGGTCAGTCGCCGGTGGCACCGTGGCCATTGACGCGTCGGCGTCCTCACAGTTCGTCTCCGGCCTGTTGTTGTGCGCAGCGTCGTTCACCCAAGGAGTGACCGTGCAGCACACCGGTTCGCCGGTACCGTCAGCTCCGCATATAGCGATGACGGTTATGATGCTGCGGCAAGCCGGTGTCCAGGTCGATGACTCGGTTGGTAACCGTTGGCAGGTGCGACCCGGTACAGTTGCGGCCCGGCACTGGGTCGTCGAGCCCGATCTCACGAACGCTGTTGCGTTCCTGGCGGCAGCAGCGGTCAGCGGCGGTACCGTGCGCATCACGGGCTGGCCAAAAACCAGTGTACAGCCCGCAGACAATATTCTGAACATCTTGTTCCGACTGAATGTCGTTGTTAATCAAACTGATTCATTCCTCGAAGTACAAGGATCGACGGTGTACGATGGCTTCGACGTCGACCTTCGCGACGTCGGTGAGCTCACGCCGTCGGTAGCAGCGCTAGCGGCACTGGCAACCCCAGGATCGGTGTCGCAACTACACGGCATCGCCCATCTGCGCGGCCACGAAACCGACCGACTCGCCGCACTGAGCACCGAAATCAACCGTCTGGGCGGCGACTGTCAGGAAACGTCCGACGGTTTGATTATCACCGCGACACCGCTGCGGCCCGGCGTCTGGCGAGCGTATGCTGATCACAGGATGGCAATGGCCGGCGCGATCGTCGGGTTGCGGGTCTCCGGAGTCGAAGTCGACGACATCGGTGCTACCCACAAGACGCTACCCCAGTTCCCACAACTGTGGGCGAACATGCTCAAGAGGTCGACCGGTTGAAGCCCGACAACTACTACGACGAATCCGATGTCAAGATTCGCTCCGGCCGAGGCTCACGACCGCGGACCAAAACCCGTCCCGAACACGCTGACGCCAAGGCTGCTATGGTGGTCAGTGTTGATCGCGGCCGCTGGGGCTGTGCACTAGACAACTGTCCCGATCGACGGATCACAGCTATGCGGGCACGCGAGCTGGGCCACACCCCGATCGTCGTCGGCGACAACGTCGAGGTGGTTGGCGATCTGTCCGGCCGACCCGATACCCTAGCCCGCATCGTTCGGCGCTTACAGCGCCGAACGGTGTTGCGGCGCACCGCCGATGACACCGACACAAGCGAACGAGTGGTGGTCGCCAATGCCGATCAACTGCTGATCGTGGTGGCGTTGGCGGACCCACCGCCACGCACCGGCCTGGTCGACCGAGCACTGATCGCCGCCTACGCTGGCGGGCTGGCACCGATCCTGTGCCTGACCAAGACCGACCTCGCACCCCTGGAACCATTCGCTAAACAGTTTGTCGATCTGGACTTGACGGTGGTCACCGCAGGTGTTGGCGATCCCCTGCTCGCCGTAGCGGACTTGCTGGCCGGCAAGATCACCGTGCTACTTGGACATTCCGGAGTCGGCAAGTCAACCCTGGTGAATCGTCTTGTGCCCGAAGCGAACCGGTCGGTAGGCGAAGTCACCGACACCGGCCGTGGACGGCACACCTCAACTCAGTCGGTCGCACTGCCACTGGAAGGTTCTGGCTGGGTGATTGACACCCCGGGAATCCGTTCGTTCGGGCTGGCCCACATCCGACCCGACGACGTGGTGCTGGCCTTCTCGGACCTAACCGAAGCAACCGAGGACTGCCCACGCGGCTGCAGGCACATAGGGCCGCCGGCAGACCCCGAATGCACGCTGGACAACATATCCGGACCCGCAGTCCGTCGCGTGGCCGCCACCAGACGGCTGCTGGCGGTGCTCAGGGAGACCTAACCGACCTCCCCGCGAGGAACGAGTGTCTGAACGCCGACACGCCACGTTAATCTTAATAGAATACACCCGCACGCTCGCAGCCCATTGAGAGGCTCAACGCGACCTAGCCAGCCACACATGCCGAGCCCGTCGAACAGCACCAGGGATCCTTACAGAAAGGTAATCCAAATTATCTCTGTGCCTTGGATTGCTCTATAATTCCCTATCCCAAGCGCCAGAGTTGCCCGACAGTGTGGCAGCAACCAGCAAGCCATCAGCTTCGCCACCCAGAGCGTGCCCACCGACGCCTACGACCCCGTCATCGCCAGCGGTATAGAATTGATATCCCGCGTGCTGCTAGGCAGCTCGGTGCTGCCAGGCAACAATCCGTTTGGCGCGGACATAACGGGACTTTACCAAATACGGCCTCTTTGACGACGATCTAAGCCCAATCACCGAGTTAGAATCCGACGCTAGCATTCGACCTGCAACGACCGTAGAGACGCTGGCCCATTGCAGCCATCGTTCTCTAACGAAGCGAGGAAAGAGTGCTTACCGTAGATCAATCGGCTGATTACCACGGGTAACTCGTCGCCACTCTACGGATGGCAGAGCCGCGGTCTTGATCACCAGCAGCAAGATTGCCAACACACTGGGCCTGCGCCCGCTAGCCTGGATCCAGGCTATAACCGTGATCGAGTCGGCTCCGCTCTACATGCCGACTGGCATCATCACCGCCACCGGCAAGGTGTTGCATAGCACCCGCTGGTTGGCACTGGCCGACATCGACCGGCTCAAGGCTAACGAGGCGTTTGCACCGATCGTGCTGCCTGAACGCAGAACAACGGAGCGGGCCTGACCAGGATCAAAGCAACGGCGCCACCACTGCGATCGGGTACCCGCTAGAAGCTAGTGGCGCCGCATCATTATCACGCTGGTTAACACTCTGCAGCAACGCTATCCTCGGTACAAAGTATATACCTTTGCGTATATACTTTGTACCGAGGCTAACGGCATGACCAACGCCACAATCATCGAGCTGCTGTCCTGGGGACCGCGCAGAGCACACAGAACTACGGCGAACTGGTCGCCGCCTCAAGTCGGGCCATGCGAATTCATGCTGTTCGGCCAGATCGACCACGACGCCTGGATCTCGACAGCCGGCATCGACAATTGATCAGCGCCGCAACAGAACTCGACACGAAGTTGGCAGAGCTGGCCGCCAAGACGACCGGCAACTAGGCCGCCAGATCGTCATCAGCACTAAACGCGGCAGCTAAGGCCCGCCTGTTATGCCGCCAACTCCGCACCGTGACGACCGCGACCTTCAACCCACGTCGGCCCAACCGGGTTGCCGTCCAGCGTACATCCGCTCACTGCGAATCTTCGGCACGTTGTCGGCGTTATCAACCAAGTACTTGTTCGGCAGCTCCAGCATGGCCAGACTGCACCAGATCTTGTCGTACTGCACCAAAAACGACCTGTGGCGTACAGCAGATCATACGTGTCGCTAATTTCACGCACCCGCACCGAGATCTCGGCCAGCCGGTTGCTCAGCAGATCAGGATAACAAATGATGCGCGATCTGATGGTACAGGTTGCCACTCATGAACCACATCGCGGTCCCGGCGTTGAAATTGGCACTAACGAGCATCTGCCGCAGCGCAGGTACCACCGGTCCTTACTCTCGCTGATCATGTCGGTTTTGGTAACTTTCTCGGTGCCATCCGAGAAATGCCCGCAGAAGCCGACGGCGTTAAACCGCACGTTGCGGATCACGGTGGACCGGTACATGTCGCGCCGGGCGACAGCATAGTCAGCGCTGGGAAAGCAACGTAATCCTTGAACACTAGGCAACCGGCCTTTAGCCAAAAATTCAACCGATCCGTTGCCAAGCCTCCTGATGATCCAGCCGCCTCTTTACGATCTCGCCGATTCCACATGCTGCAAGGCGACACCCCGATTCGAAGCCGAACGGGAGCAAGGTGTTGAAAATAAGGTAAGGATGTTGAAGCTCTTCCAACACTGGTCTCAGGTGACCCGCAACATGCCCGTAACAGACGTTGTCGTCCATACCGAGGATGTTAGTGTACTTGTGGTACACGAAATTTGTTAATGAATTACCAATACTTTAACCCACCTCATCATGTCTCACTCCCACGAAAATAAATCTCAGGGTAGTTCATCCAAATCCCACATAACCGTGCATGACATTGTGGCCAATCTCCATGTTCTCGATGATCTTGGCCACACCCAGCGTCACCGCACCTACCCACCACGCCAAACACCGACCGTGAACTGGCGGCCAGTAGTACCCCGCCAGCCATCTCCAGCACCCGCCCCCCTGCGCCGCAATGGAGCGGCGAATGCAGCGGGCGTCCCGCTGCTCATCACGCGAGTCTCCAACGTCGCTGCGGATGACATCTAACTCAACGGCCAAGTTTTCAATACCAGCGTCCGTCTAAATGCGCGAATGCGCCGACGTCTGTGATCGCCATCGTCGTCATCTCACTGCAGTTCAGTGGGCAGGCCTAAACTTAATTATTTATTCCAGACTTACGGTAGCGTAATACGCTATTAGACTGGTTGCCCTTCAGTAGCCTGTAGACGTCGAGCACACAGTCGCCAGATGCGACCGACACCCACGTCTGAATCGAGGTTCTCTGTTCGTGTTCTTGTACCCGTTTTCAGGTCACAGACGTGGACTGGGACCAATCCCGACCACACACAACTGACAGATGTCCATCCTGCAGCAGAATGGCATCTTAACACCAACGGCCTTCGCCCGTATCCATCAACGACGTTCCGGCATCAACCGCCACGCTGAGTCGACTATGAGCAAATTGACTACACCGCCGGCTCCGGCGGGCGCGGCCTTTGACACCGCGAACCGCTCCAAGTGCAGCCGGTCGCTGATATCGTCCGCCGACCAGACTGTCCCTGCCTATTTAAGCAAACCTTCTGTCCTGTATACCCAAGTATAGCATTCACACCAATCCGGGCACACCTCTTCGCCGAGCCGGGCGAAGTCGAGTCGACCTTCGGTGCGGATGTGTCGCACGCGCAGCCGATAAACAGTTGTGGCCGGATGCCGGCCTAGGCCAACTCTCCGCTGAACATTACGTCGGATCCGGTGGGTACCGAATGCAGATACGTGATGTCCGTAATTTGGTTGCAGCACGCCAACGTGCGCAGCATCACAATATCACCGGGGCGATGCCGGATCCGGCGGTGAAGAACAGAATCGACGACAGCGCCGAGTCAGGTAATACGAAATTGACCTGGGGCGCGACCAACCGGACCATGGTTCCCGACTCGACACCGGCTACCAGGTAGGTAATCCGACATCGCTTTCACGGTGATAGTCACCATCCGCCCCAACCTGGCCCCAGACACCGCAGCCAAGCTAGACGTCAGCGAATACAACTGCCAGCGCCCATCCACTACACAACCCGACCGATGTACTAGCCGGACTGATAGCTGAAGCCCAGCTCGGCTTAATGACCAGGGTTCGCCGAGCCTTCTGTCTTCCGACGGACCATCAACACGCGACCCCGCAGCTCGCGCGGACCACAGCGGATTTGCCAGGTGCAATGTAGTCGTCGGGCAATAGCGGGGTGGTAACGCACGCGGCTATCTTGCACAGCGCATGCCAACTGGCTCCGACCACGGCGGAGACGCTTAGTGTCTCCGATATTGGCCATGACCGTTGTGATTAATTTCACTCACAGGAAATTCTTGCTCACGATCAGGCTTCTGGCTTGGCTTCCACCCACGCCTGGTCCGGTTCCACACCCACCAGATCTATGGGACCGTAAAGTACGCGATCATACCTAGGCCCCACGGTCCGGACTCCGTCACACCTTGAGGGTTTAGAGCAGGAATAGCAGCTCCTGTTTGACGTATCAAGCCAGATCATGGTCCTGCACATCGCCGAACAATTAGGTCGGCGCCATCGAGATCTGAACGGCGTGACATCGTCGGCCCCGACGACCAGCACGGCGCGCCGCAGCGGCAAGGCGGACTCGCCCGCCGATGTGGTCTCTGCGTCGGGGGGGTAGCGGCAGCCAACAGGTGCAGTAATGCTAGCGCCGCCTCGCGCAACGCCACCTCCAGCAAGTCATCGTCCTCCCCCTCGGCGTAAACCTCACGCCACATCGAGGTCACCGCGAATGCGGTTCCTTTGAACAGCCACAACGAACCGTCAGCGACAAACTGCTACAACATAGCCACGAGTAGCCAGGATATAGACCTGCAAAACAGCGCCAGTCACTCAACACTCAAGCAACGACCGCTTAGTCGGTGCTCTCGATCAGCTGTTCCAACAGTTTGACCTTTGGCTTCTCCGCATCGAATAATGGATCGTGGACGGCAAGGGTGACATCATGGTCAATCGAATTAATTTTTGATATACGATTCCACCGTACACATAGGATAACCGGAGTATTGACGCGCTCCATCATCTTGTCTTTGGCGTGAACAAAATTGCTCCACCAACGCACTGACGCGAAAGTCATTGAACTGGGTTTTTCCATTGTTGCAACGGGTTCTTCGATCGTGCCTTAAACCAGCGCAGCTGTTCTGTCGTCGAGACCGAAAACGGTACCAGAATCCCATGACTTTCTCGATGTCAGCGCAGTTGTGCGGTTGTACTGCGACCGATCGAACAGCACGACTTACCCTGGCAGGAAAATGGGCTATACAGCACTGATAATACCTACTGGCCGCGTTCCCGATCACTCGGCACTGGCTAACGCGGCAACCTGGGCGACACGCGGCTGAAGTATTCGGTGATCTGTTTGATCGCACCGGCCTTGTCAGCCCTCGAATATGGCGCGATACACACCCGGAACAACATAACCACCACTGTAGCTTCACACACTCCGTTTGCAACCGCAATAATTCGACTTCGTAGCCAACGTAAAAGATAATACGACTGGCTGGCTCACTTGATTTCTTCTTCGCCGACTCGCTATCGTTTGTCGCGGTGTTCACAGCAATCGATCGTATATCGTCGCAGCAGTTTTGACCCGTAACTACCGAGAACCTTACCATAAGCTCATCAAGTGATTGGCTTAACAATCCTGGCAAACAGGTCGAGACCACTCATAGCATCGCGGTCGGCGTTGATACCGAAATACGGCATGCCGTTATAATATAATGAGGTCAGACTGATCAGCCAACACCTGATTATGCAGCGGCGGCACCGCGTAAGTCTCTACCAACTTGGTACCGGCAATGTACATCTGCGACTGGGCCCCGGGAGCATTGGTGATCAACAGATTAAACAATCGCGAATCGCGCGGAAAAGCTAGTGGCGACCCGGATAACCATGGCGTGCAAGGTTAGGCGGCGCAAAACCCGACAGCATGACAATGGTCCTGACGTCGACCAAGGCCTGGCGGCCGTCGGATTCGACTCGGTAGCGTGCGCTATCTGCGACAATCGCACCACCGCATTGCCCTCCCCCCACCGGCAAGCCAACTAGGAACGGCGTCACCTAGCTGAATGCCTGGCCAGGCCCGGTCAAAGTCAAGTTGATCATCGGCATAGACGAACAATGATGCCAGCGCTCGTACCGTACGGTAGTCCTCAAGCCCGCCCCACTGGCGACAGTGGAACCGGAACCATCAATTGCGCGAAACGGTGGCATTTAGCGGGCTACTGGATATACGGTACCGTAGGCTATTATGCGAACAACATTGAAAAACCAGAGAACAACATCGATGAATTACCCAGATTTCGTTGCCAGACCGGCGCGCACGGACCCGACAACCTGCATTCGCGAGCCTGAGTCAATCGACCAGTCACCAATGGTGCCCAACAATTAAGCGATTGTTAACTGGGTCACGTCCAGGTATCCAGATGTCTTCAACTAACTATAGTGGACGACTATGCCAATCAACGATGACATGGCCGATCTCCTGCGCAGTCATGCCGTTGATCAACGCCCATTAAAATTCAGTAACAGGGCGACGCGGTTTTTATCCAGACCCTCGACAAGATACAATTCCCACATCGGCCGCATCTTATCCAGCGGCCGCGCAACCAACCAGGCAATCAGCTCATGCAGCTGCTCGTAACTACCCGGCGATGGCAGCGCCGATCGCCCCACGTGATAGGTGATGTCGAAATCGCAATCGTCGACCCCAGACGGGCCTGATCATGGGGCCCATATTGACTCCGCGAACCTTCTGCCGGTAACGCGGAATCTGAGGCAGTCGCTGCTCGACGGTGGCCAGTAGCGTCTAATAGCATAATCCCGCACGTGGACTACGCAAGATCCACAGCGATCCGACGTACATCCAGTAGGCGGTATTCTCCAGCCGATAAAACAACGCATCCAACGGGGAAAACCGAGTCATCATTACGGTCCTGTCCTCCTTGTCGATTCGGCGCATTTGAGCAATATCTCCCACCGTAATCGCCAGCCCAGACACATCACAGCGCGAGTACACGCCAGCCTCGGACGTGCGATGATGACCAACAGGAGAAGACAACTGAAAAATTATCTGTTACTCTCCAGCAGGCCCCTATCCAATCGCTCAGTTAGTTGAGAGTGACTGTTGGTCATTGGTCCCCTGACAAACCCACCTCACCGTGACAGCTTTCGCTGTAATATCCGTTGTTGGTACGAACCACCGACACGAAACATCCTCCAGTGTCGGCAATAATTGCCCGCGACGTACCACACCTTGAGTTCACCACACCGAAGTGGCAGGTAAGCCAGGTAAGCTAAGTGGCGCGCGGCCCTAGACAACGACCGCGATGGTGTTGTCGGAATCGATGCGTAAGGCGGCTATCTTCACAGACGCTGCGCTACACCGAGCGCTGCTGGAAGCCATCGACAGCCACCGGTCCACGACGCAGCTAAAGGGCGCTGCTGGCACCCAGACTCTTCAGAGTCGGTACATCTTCGGCGAGCCCGACAGACAAAAACCCCAGACAACCACCCGAACGCCAAGGGCGCCGCAGCGCTGCGCCGGACGCGTCTGCAACCTGTCGGGCGGCACAAACTGGACCACTGCCGCTGAAGTTTTCCGCGTACATACCGTGACGAGGACCAGATACATGCTATTGCGTGCCGCGTGGAACAGGTACCCGCCAGCAACGGAAGCCGCTGGCTGGTAGTTGTCTTGCATATCGGTTGAACGGTCTCAGGTAACAGCTCTAGTAGTGGCGAGCGCGACGCAGCCAGAGCGAAGCGAGTCGCCACCAGCTGCCTAGTTGGCCGACCCAGAGCTGGTCGGCAACGAACCAGGAGTGTAGCGAGCCAGCACCGGGCCAGCGATTGCCATGATGAAGACATACGCTGTGGCCAGCGCGGCCACGGCGGGGGTCGACGTGCCGACCAATCCGATGATGATCAACGAAAACTCGCCCCGAGCGACGAGCGCTGTACCAGCGCGCAACTGCCCGCGTCGTGCCACGCCGTCGTACCGGGCGGCCAGAATTCCGGTAGCCACCTTGGTCACCGCGGTGACAGTGGCCAGGATCAGGGCTGTCGGAAACATCGGCAGGAGTTTGTGCGGGTCGACCGATATGCCGATAGCAAGGAAGAAAATCGCTGCGAACAGATCACGAAGAGGACCGAGCACCTTACGTGCGCGTTCCGCGGTATCCCCCGTCAGGGTCAAACCGACCAAGAATGCGCCTACGGCGGCCGACGCGTGCAAGGACTCGGCCACCGCCGCCACGATCAGAGTCACCCCCAGGACCCTCAGCAACAACTGCTCGGAATCGGGATGCGCCACCAGCCGACCGACATGATGGCCCCAGTGATAGGACGCGGCAAACGCCGCGAATAGCGCACAGACCGCGACTATCATGCCAACGACGGCATCCAGCCAGCTGCCACCCGCCGCAAGTACCGCGAATAGTGGCAAGTAGGCCGCCATCGCAAAGTCTTCGAGCACCAACACAGACAGCACCGCCGGCGTTTCCCGGTTACCGAGCCGACGTAAGTCAGCCAGCAAGCGCGCAATGACACCGGATGAGGAAATGTACGTGACGCCGGCCAACGCGAGCACGGCGACCCCGTCCAAACCCAGCAGCCAACCGGCCACTGCGCCGGGCGTGGCGTTGAGGATGATGTCGACACCGGCTGACGGCAGGTGACGCCGCAGACTGCTGGCGAACTCGGTCGCAGAGAACTCCAGACCCAATGTCAGCAGCAACAACACAATGCCAATGGGCGCTCCCGTAGTGATGAATTCATCAGCGGCGGACACTGGCATGATGCCGCCCTTACCGAGTGAAAGCCCCGCCATTAGATAAACCGGTATCGGAGACAAAGAGTACCGGCGTGCGCCGGCGCCCAGCACAGCAAGTGTGGTCAAGAGGGCGCCGACTTGGGACAGCAGCGCCCCCGAAATTTCCATCTCCTCAGCCCTTGTCGATGATCTGCTCGACCCCGGCGATACCTTCTTCGGTACCTATCACGATCAACACATCTCGTGCCCGCAGCGGTTCAGCCGGGCCTGGCGAAACCACGACGTCCTCGTCGCGCACGATCGCGACGATCGATGCGCCGGTACGAGTACGGGCGTGGGTGTCGCCCAGAGGACGATCGACGAACAAGCTCTCCGGTGCGATGCGAACTTGCCTGGTTTCGAGCCCGGGAACTTCACTAGCCAGCTCAGTGAACCGCTCGGCAATCCTGGGTGCGCCCAGAATCTGAGCGACAGCTTCGGCCTCGTCGTCAGTGAGGCAGAAGACCGGCTGAGCCCAGTCCGGATCGTCGCGAGCATATACGACGACATCGAAATCGCCGCTGCGCCGCGCGATGATCCCGATCCGATCACCCTTGCGACTGGTGAACTCGTACCGCAAGCCCACCCCGGGCAACAGCACCTCCTTGACGTCCATAGCCTCAATCCTTAACGAAATGCCGCCGAGAAAGAAGTGACCACGGCAATACTCTTATAGCCCAGCGGAACTAACGTTAGCGAGTCAACGGAACTGTAGTGAGTGCGCGTCAAGCACGTCTTCGATACCCACCCCAATAGTAGCGTCGCGCTGCTGACCGACTCCGACAAACACGCCAGTTTTGACTGGTCGCATACTCTGCGAACCACACTACACGGACGTCGGTTCCGCTCTCGATGGGTACGACATTGACCGATGGCGATGCACACCGAGGACAGCATGCGCACCACCCTGGATAAGATCGCCAAGTTTCTCGAGAGCTAGTCCTGACCAAACCGTTTTGACAGCTCCCCGATGTGGCTAGTGTCTTCAAGGCAGCAGCATCGGCACGTCGCTCCGGTGACTCACGGTATTTGGTTGCCCAACAGCGCCCACCAAGTCGTTCTCTTCCAGTTGGGTAACGATTAAGATGTACGCTCGCGAATAGCAGGTAACCCACCCTCATCGTGGGTGCCGCCCAGCACACAATGAGGGAGCTGGAACTATGGAGCGGGTAGCGCGGCAAGCTGGTATAGCAATGGAGATCAAAAGCCAATGGCAAGATTAAGCTTTACCGCACCATGACAAGTATACCTGTCTAGGATTCGAACAGGTCAAGATGATTAATCATAAAAGTCAACGCGAAACACTATCGCCCACCCGAGCCAAAACAGCACCCACAGCGCCAACCGCCCAGCTGGCTTCCGGCCCCCCGAACGACCCTGTTGACATGGCCCGCCATTGCCAGTAGAGCAACAGCAACGTAGCGCTGGCCAGCAGCAAATAGGTGCTGCTCTCGATCGGGGCCGACACAAACCGCGTCCACCACCATATTGCACTCTTACCGTGCCATCAAGCTATGCTGGATCGCGAGCACACCAAAACATAGCCATATTAACTACAACCGCCGCGCTGATTGGCGTGACAATCCCGTGATTGGCATCGCACGGCACCACGATGCCGACCACGAATCCAACTGAACAGAGGAAAACTACGAGGAACATGACACGCCATAGCACCGTAGGCGGTCATCAGCGAGCGTTTCATCCCCCGGTTGATCGATTGGTCTACCTCAATATTCGAGGCGAAAAGTGCCGCTATCGTTTTTTCACCGATCTCGACGGCTTGGCACCGCGGCCTCGCCGCCGCGCAGCTTCGCGCCGCTCACGTCGACTGGCCCCAACCGGGATCCCGGCTGGCGTTTTCTGCCCACCGCCGCTGTTAAGCTGCACCTGTGTCGAGCCGTCTTCGGACGGCCCAGAATACGTCAGCCCGGTCGACTCGTTATCAATATCCTTGGTGCGCAACGCGCTTGAAGCCTCTTCGCGCGGTCGGATGGCCTCGACATCCGCGACCAATCCGGTGAACCCTTCGGGTATTTCCACCGGAGCCACATGGGAAGCAGGCACCGCCTCCACAGCAAGATTGAATAAGAAGCCGACCGACTCCTCTTTCACGCCATCGAGCATGGCCATGAACATGTCGTAGCCCTCGCGCTGGTACTCCACTAACGGATCGCGCTGGGCCATCGCGCGCAGCCCAATGCCCTCCTTGAGATAATCCATCTCGTAGAGGTGTTCGCGCCACTTGCGGTCAACGACGTTAAGCAACACATTGCGTTCCAACTGACGCATCGCACCCTCGCCGGCCAGTTCCGCGAGCTCGGCTTCCCTTGCGGCATAAGCATGTTGGGCATCTATAAGCAGCGCCTCGAGCAATTCGTCGCGGCTGAGCTCGTCACACTCGGAGTCCTCGTCTGCGTGCGTCAGCGACTCGTGCTTGATCCCGACCGGATAAAGCGTCCCCAGCGCCGACCACAAAGCATCCAGATCCCAGTCCTCGACGTAGCTGTCGGTAGTCGCACCGTCGATGTAGGCAGTGATGACGTCGCGAACCATGCCCAACGCCTGCTGCTGTAGGCTCTCACCTTCGAGGATGCGACGACGCTCAGCATAGATCACCTTACGCTGCTGGTTCATCACCTCGTCGTACTTAAGAACATTCTTGCGGACCTCAAAATTCTGCTGCTCGACTTGGGTCTGGGCGCTCTTGATCGCCCGGGTGACCATCTTGGCTTCGATCGGCACATCGTCGGGCAGGTTCAGCCTGGTCAACAAGGCTTCCAAAGTAGCGCCGTGAAACCGGCGCATGAGCTCATCACCCAGCGACAAGTAGAAGCGTGACTCGCCGGGGTCACCTTGGCGACCGGAGCGGCCGCGCAGCTGGTTGTCGATGCGCCGTGACTCGTGGCGTTCGGTGCCCAACACATACAGGCCACCGGCCTCAATCACCTCGGCAGCCTCTTGACCAGCCTCCTCCTTGACCTTGGGCAGTTCGGAGTGCCAGGCCTGCTCGTACTCGTCCGGCGTCTCCACCGGATCCAGGCCACGTCTGCGCAATCGCTGGTCGGTAAGGAAGTCGACGTTGCCACCCAACACGATATCGGTACCCCGGCCGGCCATATTGGTGGCGACGGTGACACCACCGCGCCGACCCGCCACAGCGACGATGCCCGCCTCTTGTTCGTGGTACTTGGCGTTGAGCACGTTGTGCGGGATGTGCCGCTTGGTGAACTGCCGCGACAGATACTCCGAGCGTTCCACGCTGGTTGTGCCGATCAGCACCGGCTGGCCCTTCTCGTAACGCTCGGCAACGTCATCGACCACCGCCATGTATTTAGCTTCCTCAGTCTTATAAATGAGGTCAGATCGGTCTTCGCGGATCATCGGCTTGTTGGTCGGAATGGCGACCACGCCCAGCTTGTAGATCTCGTGCAGCTCAGCCGCCTCGGTCTGGGCGGTACCAGTCATGCCGGCTAGTTTGTCGTAGAGTCGGAAATAGTTCTGCAGCGTGATGGTGGCCAACGTCTGGTTCTCAGCCTTGATCTCGACGTGCTCCTTGGCCTCGATGGCCTGGTGCATGCCCTCATTGTAGCGACGTCCAATCAACACGCGACCGGTGAACTCGTCGACGATCAACACTTCGCCGTCGCGTACGATGTAGTCCTTGTCGCGGTTGAACAGCTCCTTGGCCTTCAAGGCGTTGTTGAGGTAGCTGACTAGTGGCGAATTGGCGACCTCGTAGAGGTTGTCTATGCCGAGCTGGTCTTCGACGAACTCCATGCCCTTTTCGTGCACGCCGACGGTGCGTTTGCGTAAGTCGACCTCGTAGTGAACGTCCTTGTCCATCAACCGCACCAACCGGGCAAACTCGGTGTACCAGTTGGACGCTCCATCGGCGGAACCGGAAATGATCAACGGGGTGCGAGCCTCGTCGATCAGGATGGAGTCCACCTCGTCGACGATGGCGTAGCTGTGCCCACGCTGCACCAAGTCGTCCAGCGAGTGCGCCATGTTGTCGCGCAGGTAGTCGAAGCCGAACTCATTGTTGGTGCCGTAGGTAATATCTGCGTTATAGGCCACCCTACGCTCGTCGGGGGTCATGGATGCTAAGATCACACCGACCTGCAGACCCAGGAAGCGGTGCACCCGGCCCATCCACTCGCTGTCGCGTTTTGCCAGGTAGTCGTTAACGGTGACGATATGCACACCCTTGCCGGCCAGCGCGTTGAGGTAGGCGGGCAGCACGCAGGTCAGGGTCTTGCCTTCACCGGTCTTCATTTCCGCAACGTTCCCCAAGTGCAACGCCGCCCCGCCCATCACCTGCACGTCAAACGGACGCTGGTCGAGCACCCGCCAAGCAGCTTCGCGGGCCACCGCAAATGCTTCGGGTAGTAGATCGTCGAGGCTTTCTGGGTTTTTCTCGTCGGCCAGCCGCTGCTTGAATTCGTCGGTCTTGGCCTTCAGCTCAACATCGGTGAGTTTCTCGACATTATCGGACAACGTGTTGACATATTCGGCCACCCTTTTGAGGCGCTTGACTATGCGACCTTCTCCAAGGCGCAGCAACTTCGACAGCACAGCTATGTCCCCTGTGAGTTGGAGTCTTCTTCGATAAGGCGATTCCCATCGTAAGGGACGACACGATGCTGGCCGCCGATCAAGCCAGACGAATCAAGCCATAGTCATAAGCATGGCGCCGGTAAACGACTGACGGCCGCTCACTCTGCTTATCCAGGAACAAAAAGAAATCGTGTCCGACAAGCTCCATCTCATAGAGTGCGTCGTCGACTGACATCGGCTTGGCCGGGTGTTCTTTGGTACGGACGATCCGACCCGGCTCATAGTCTGTGACCGCACCGCCGTGATCGTGCGCCGGAGCTGGTTCGGTGTTGAAGGCCTTTTCTGGCGACACAGCGACCGCGGTCGCCTCCGCCACTGAAACAGGGGTCTTGTCACCGTAGTGTACTTTGCGTCGGTCCTTGCCACGACGCAGCCGGCTCTCGAGTTTGACGACCGCTGACTCAAGTGCTGCATAGAAGCTGTCAGCGCACGCCTCACCACGCACTACCGGTCCTCGGCCCCGCGCGGTGATTTCCACGCGTTGACAGAACTTACGTTGACGACGGTTGCGTTCATGATCTAGTTCGACGTCAAACAGGTAGATGGTCCGATCGAACCGCTCCAAGCGGGCAAGTCTCTGCGAGACATGGATACGGAAGTGATCGGGGATCTCGACATTGCGGCCCTTGAACACGATCTCGACGTTCGGCATCGGTTCAACCTGTTCGTCAGATGGAACCGGTGCGGAGTTGAGAACCTGACCGAAACCCACGGTTAACCTTGACATACGTGACAACTCGTTTCTCTTTTCACGTCACACGCGCCCTGCGCGCCTAGCTTTGATGAGTGGCAGCCCGCTGCGCTCGACTTCGCCGAGCTTGCGATCGCCACTAGCTGTACAAAACCACGCCGACGGGGTGGGAGCGATTCTGCGAAAAATCAACTGCGCAAGCTGCCCGCCGGTGCAAGATGTCGATTTTCTCACCTCCTGTCGCAAGTAGCGCCGCTAGGAAAATCGCTACGGAGAATCCCCAATAAGTTTCGAGAAAGTTGCCCTCGACGTTAGCTCGTGTTCGCCTTGCCATGCCACCAATTTGGCGAGCTGTTGCGAGTTCTTAACGTCTTCCCATCGAATTCAAGCATGATTCACCGGAATCAAGCTGGCCGCATTCATTACTTTCACCGGGGTTCCATCAAGCGCGACCGCGATCGCCAGCACCTTGGTCACCCACGTCCCGGCAGCGTGCAAGATCCGAGCCGACTCACGCACTGTCGGGTCGGTAGTGCAACCAAGTTGCGGCGGCCATGCTCCTTCATCGCAAGGATCGCCTGGCGACGGGCACCAACGTAACGACCGAGCACGACCACCGGCACCAGCGGGTCGACACAGAGACTCACCACACGCGGTTCGCCAGCAGCCACTGACAGCTCTGCGGTGCAGGCGTCACTCCATCGCGTGGCGAACACACCGCAGCCAGCCACATTCCAGCGGCAGGGCGAGATCAAGCATATCCGCAGTGCGCCGATCAACGGTGAAAAGGTGACTTCGACCGCGCCGAGGTTCAGCAACCGAACCCGGTGATGCCGAAGCCATCAAACCACTCAGCCCGGCAACACCGGCTCCGCCCCCATAACAGTCAACCCCGCGACCTCCGACCAGCCCTGCTGGCTTTCAGCAACGGACGCCGAATACTGCAACACCCCTTGCGGACCCGCTACATACACCGTCGACGGGTTGGCGGCAATCACCGACAACGGAACCTGCAAACCGCGGGCCGGCGCATCAGAATTGACCCCGTCGAGGTTCACGTACGATACCGGATGCGTGGCATCGGTGCGGGTCACTACGATGTCGTCGCCAGTTCGCCAGGACAACGACACTACCGAGCTGCCCAAGCCGAAGCCCAGTCGACGCGGATATGTCAAGGCAAATTGTCCGGCCTGGGTCTGCTCGACTCCGGCGAGAATAACCTGTCCACCGATCACCATCGCGGCACGCGTCCCATCCCGGGACAGCTGCAGGTCGGTAATCGGCCCCGGGAACCGGCTGGCCACCGCGGCGGAATCCACTGGAATACGCGCGGGTTGCCCCGATGCCGGTTCCGGGATGGCCCGCAACACATTATTAGTGTCGACCACCACCCAAACCGCGTCGTCTAGCGACCAGCTGGGCCGCGACAAGCTGTGTCCGTCGGCAGACTGGACCGCCTCACCACCAAGATCACCGATCCACAGCGACGCCGCCATATCTGGAGCGCCGCGGCGCAGAGTCACCACCGATGCCACCTGCCTCCCACTGCGGGATAGTGCAGCGCCGGTCTGGTAACCCATCCGCCCGAAGGCTCCAAGCACTGTGGTAGTATTTTGTCCGATCAACGATACCAGTGCCCCACCCACCAACGCATGCAACCCCGCGCCCGCGCCGTCGGCCACGCCCGGGTCGGTGGCAGCAACGTCGGAGGTAGTCCACCCGTCGGCGAACCTGTCGTCCAGCGGCGCACCATCAGCATTTATCACATAGGGCCCTCTAATATCCGCCCTGGCCAGGGTCCAAATGATCTGTGCGGCAAGCAATTGCCTGCTGTGCGGATCGGTGGTGGATAGTTTCTCCAGATCTATCCGCGCACCGCCGTAACCTCGCCCAATCCCACTCTTGCTACCGTCGGCCCGTGTCACCGGACCACGCAGCCGCAGCGGTGGAGCCAGCAGATTGCGGACAGCGTGGGCCATCTCGGGCCGTGGACCAGCCAGCAATTTGGAAACAAGCTCGGTGGCCAACTGATCATGACCGAGAACCGCGACGTAACGGGGATCGGGAACCACGGTCTTGCCAGTCGGATCGGCAAAGTAGAGCGTGTTACGTTTGTAAGTTGCCTGAAACTGCTGCCAGTCCAAGAAAACCCCGTTGGGCAGGCGGTCAATTCGCCAACCACCTGATGTCTTGATCAATTCGACCGGACCCGGGTCTGGCAGCACACCCTCTGCAGTCTCGAACACACCCATATCCGACAACGAACCCAGGATATCTGCCCGCATTGTCGCCGAAACACGTTCGGCACCACGGGTTTCAACGAACACCACATGGTCGATCAGTAGTGCGCGACCGGCGTCGTCCCAAGCGTTGGATGCCGACTGGGTGAGGAACTGACGCGCCGCCAGATGCCGATTGGCTGGATCGGCTGTGGCCTTGAAGAATTCACGCAACAGCACATCAGGATCCATACCGGGGGTCGGCTTGGGCAGATTTGACGGCACCGGTCGCTCTACGGTGCCAATCGCCTGTGGAGCCGACGAGTTGGGTACCCCGGCACAGCCAGTGAACAACATGCCCAGACACAACAGCCGCATGATCACTAGAACGCCCCGCATCACCGGCTCCTCTCAGCGTGCTCTCGCAGGCGTTGGCGTTGGGTGCCGTGTTGTTGGCCAGCTGTGCTGGCCTGCGGACTTGGTTGCAGAATCGGTTTCATGGGCAGCGGACTTGTGGTGACCTTGTGGCCGCGAACCAACGGAAGCGTCAGTCTGAAGCAGGCGCCCTGGCCAGGCTCGCCCCATGCTTCGAGTCGACCCTGGTGCAGCCGCGCATCCTCGATGCTGATCGCCAGTCCCAGGCCGGTACCGCCGGAGCGCCGCACCCGTGACGGGTCCGAACGCCAAAACCGACTGAACACCAACTTCTCTTCGCCGGGCCGCAGTCCGATCCCGTAGTCACGCACAGTGACAGCGACAGTATCTTCGTCGGCGGCCATACGAATCCTCACCGGTTTATGCTCGGAGTGGTCGATAGCGTTGGCGATAAGGTTGCGCAAGATCCGCTCGACTCGGCGGGCATCAACCTCGGCAATCACCTCGTCGACAGGCATGTCCACCAGCAGTTCAATACCGGCCTCCTCGGCCAAGTGGCCGACATTGCCCAGCGCGTTATTCACCATCACGCGCAAATCAACCGCCTCGACAGAGAGTTCGGCCACGCCGGCGTCGTGCCGCGAGATCTCGAGCAGGTCGTTGAGCAGTGTCTCGAATCGATCGAGTTCGCTGACCATCAGTTCGGTGGACCGCCGCAACGTAGGATCGAGATCGGAGCTGTGGTCGTAGATCAAGTCGGCGGCCATCCGCACGGTGGTCAGCGGCGTGCGGAGTTCGTGGCTGACGTCGGACGTAAAACGGCGTTGTAGGTTACCGAATTCCTCGAGCTGGGTGATCTGCCGAGACAAGCTCTCCGCCATGTCGTTGAACGACACCGCCAACCGGGCCATGTCGTCCTCGCCACGCACCGGCATCCGTTCCGACAGGTGCCCCTCGGCGAACCGTTCGGCGATCCGCGACGCGGATCGCACCGGTACCACTACCTGGCGCGATACCAGCAACGCAATACCCGACAGCAATACCAGCAGCACCATGCCACCGGTGGCCATCGTGCCACGCACCAGCGTGACGGTCGCCTGTTCGTTCTTCAGCGGAAAGATCAGATAAAGCTCGAGATTGGTCACCTGCGACGACGTCGGCGTGCCGATGATCAGCGCTGGCCCCGAGAAGCCTTCAGTATGTACAGTTGCGTACTGGTAAGCCGCCTGCCCGGCTTTGATAAAGCCACGCAACGAATTAGGCACCTGATCGACGGGTCCGGCCGTGGTCGCGGTGCGCGGGCCATCACCGGGCACTATCAGCACTGCATCGAAGGCACCGACGAGGCCAGCACCAGAAGTTGGGTCAGTTTTCGATGTCAACGTGTTGCGGGCCAGCTGCAGACTGCTGTCCAGCGAACGGGTCTCCTCACCGTTGACGATCCCTGTGACGGTGGTGCGTGCCCGCTCGATCTGCTCGATGGCTACCCTGACTTTGACGTCGAGGACACGGCTGGTGAGCTGACTGGTGAGCACGAAGCCAAGCGCCAAAATCACGGCCAACGAAAGACCAAATGTTAGTGCTACAACTCGCAGTTGCAGCGACCGGCGCCAGACAACACCCACGACTCGAGTCAACGCGCCCATGCCACGCATCATGGGGCCCGAACGCCCCCAGCGACCCCGGATCCGTCGCCGCGAACTAAAGATCACAGACGGCGTCCCCCACACGCGGGTGGGTATACCTCACATTGGTGGGAGCGTGCCCCGATGTCCGCATCGCAACGCGAGCGAGTAGAGACCCTACCGTATCTCTTCGCTCCGAATCGCCGCCAGCACGTCACGGGGGTCCGGCCTTGTATCCCACTCCTCGAACGGTCAACACCACGGTCGGGTTCTCCGGGTCTTTCTCGACCTTGGCCCGTAGCCGCTGGACATGCACGTTAACCAAGCGGGTATCCGCTGGGTGACGATAGCCCCACACCTGTTCGAGCAGCACATCACGAGTAAAAACCTGGCGTGGCTTGCGTGCAAGCGCTACCAGCAGGTCGAATTCCAACGGTGTCAATGAGATGTGTTCACCGTTTCGGGTGACCTTATGTGCCGGCACGTCAATGTCGACGTCGGCAATGGACAGCATCTCGGCTGGCTCGTCGTCGTTGCGCCGTAGCCGCGCCCGTACCCGAGCAACCAGTTCCTTGGGCTTGAACGGCTTCATGATGTAGTCATCAGCACCCGACTCTAAGCCCAGCACCACGTCCACAGTGTCGGTCTTGGCGGTCAGCATCACAATCGGAACGCCGGAGTCGGCGCGCAACACCCTGCACACGTCGATGCCATTCATACCAGGCAACATAAGGTCCAGTAGCACCAAGTCGGGACGTAGCTCGCGGACCGCGGTCAAGGCCTGAGTACCGTCACCGATGACCGCGGTATCGAAGCCCTCCCCACGCAGCACTATAGTGAGCATCTCAGCCAGCGAAGCGTCGTCATCGACGACCAAAATCCTTTGCCTCATGATGTCCATGGTGTCACCAGATCGGGACAAACCTAGGGCGCCACACGGGCGTTTCACACAATGATAAGCTCAATTACCGTGAAATCCTGCCGGAACACAGTCTAACAGCCCATCAAAGTTGCTACCAACCAGCCCGAATCGATATCCGCATCGACGACTAGCCACCGCCCGCCCCAATCTGCGGCAGCCAGGCCAGCGTATACCGCGCCAGTGCGCTGCTGAAGGCCGTCGTCGCGTTCGTAGCTGTCACGCAGCCGGTCGGGATCAGTGCGGGCCCGGTAGCGGGAACGCTTCCCAGCAAGCTCGACAGAGACCGCGAGCAACACTTGCCAATCGGGAGAGGGCAGCCGCAATCTCTGGTATTCGATTCGCTGTACCCAGGCCACCGCTCTCCCGCTGCAGTCCTCATGCAAACGCGCGGCGCTGTAGGCGGCATTGGACGCGACGTAGCGATCAAGAATCACTATGTCATGGTTGCGATCCAACGCTTCGATGTCCTCGACCGCCCCGGCGCGGTCGAACGCGAACAGCAGGGCCATCGCATACACTGACGACGCGAGATCACCGTGCTGGCCGTGCAGCGCCTCTGCAGCTATGTCGGCGGCTACTGATTGCCGGTAACGCGGGAAAGCCAACGTTGCTACCGACTTCCCAGTGGCCTCAAACGCCTGGCGTAACTCCTCGGACAAAGTGCGCTTGCCAGCGCCGTCAACACCTTCAATCGCGATCAACACGGCGCGAGCCTATCGGGCCCAACTGACGAACGCTCAGCGGAATCAGTAGCGATAGTGGTCCGGCTTGAACGGGCCGTCGACGTCGACACCGAGGTATTCGGCCTGGTCCTTGGTCAGCTTGGTCAGCTGGCCGCCCAGGGCCTCGACGTGGACGCGGGCCACTTTTTCGTCGAGGTGCTTGGGGAGCCTATACACCTCATTGTCATAGTCGTCGTTTTTGGTCCACAGCTCGATCTGGGCGATAGTCTGGTTAGCGAAACTATTACTCATCACAAACGACGGATGACCGGTGGCGTTGCCCAGGTTCAGCAGCCGGCCTTCGGAAAGCACAATGATCGACTTACCGCTGTCGCCGAAAGTCCACAGATCAACCTGCGGTTTGATGTTGAGCCGCGTCGCCCCGGAACGTTCCAGCGCCGCCATGTCGATTTCGTTGTCAAAATGGCCAATGTTGCCCAGGATGGCGTGATCCTTCATTGCCTTCATGTGCTCAAGTAGAATGATGTCCTTGTTGCCGGTCGCGGTGACGACGATGTCTGAATCAGCGATGACGTCCTCGACCCGCTTGACGTCGAAGCCCTCCATCAGCGCCTGCAGCGCGTTAATCGGGTCGATCTCGGTGATAGTGACCCGCGCACCCTGACCCTTCGCCGCCTCCGCGCACCCCTTACCTACATCCCCGTAGCCACAAATGAGCACGTTCTTGCCCCCAATTAGGGAGTCGGTACCACGGTTGATGCCGTCGATCAGGGAGTGTCGAGTGCCGTACTTGTTGTCGAACTTGGACTTGGTCACCGAGTCGTTGACATTGATCGCGGGGAAGGCCAGATCCCCGGCCGCGGCGAATTGGTACAGTCGCAGCACGCCCGTGGTCGTCTCCTCGGTGACACCCTTGACCGACTTGGCGATCTTGGTCCATTTGCCTTTGTCAGTCTCGAAGCGCTTCCGCAGCAGGTTCAGAAAAACTTTCCACTCGGCGGAGTCGTCGACCTCGGCAGGCGGCACTACGCCGGCTTTCTCGTACTGCACGCCTCGCAGCACCAGCATGGTGGCATCCCCGCCGTCATCCAGGATCATGTTGACCGGCTTATCGGGATCTGGCCAGGTGAGCATCTGCTCGGCAGCCCACCAATACTCCTCGAGCGTCTCGCCCTTCCAGGCGAACACCGGTACACCCTTGGGCTCCTCGGGCGTGCCGTATGGGCCAACGACAACTGCCGCTGCCGCATGGTCCTGAGTCGAGAAGATATTGCACGATGCCCAGCGAACCTCGGCGCCAAGTGCAGTTAACGTCTCGATCAGCACCGCGGTCTGCACCGTCATGTGCAGCGAGCCGGAAATACGGGCCCCTTTCAAGGGCTGCACTTCGGCGTACTCATGACGCAGTGACATCAGGCCAGGCATCTCGTACTCGGCGAGGTCGAGTTCTTTGCGGCCGAAATTCGCTAGCGACAGGTCAGCAACCTTGAAGTCGATGCCGTTACGAACATCAGGCATCAGCGAATTTTCGGTCGTCGTCATAACGTGCCTCGATCCTTCTAGAGCTCAGAGACTCACAAGGGCAAATAAACTATTTTACAGTCACTGTAGTCGTCTTACCTTTCTGAGGCCCTGGATCCTCACAGGTCAAGGTCAAGGCACGTTGACGATTCCATGACGCTAAAGTGAACGGCGTCATCAAACGCGTCAGGATGCCAGTGTCTTCATCGCTACTGGCAACCTAGGTCGGAGTGAACGCCGTCGCCAACCGAGCCAATGCGCGAGTGATGACAAGCTCGCTGTCAGGTAGTGATTGAGCTGCCACAAACCAGGGTTAGCGACACCGGTCAGCAACGAAATCACTAATGGGTCCGCCGCCAACTCGGAGAAAACGACCGAAAACCCTGCAGGAACGATTCGTATATACTGCCAACGTTTGAGATCCAGGACGGCATGGACGTTGTCGACCAGGCGATTAGCTAGACACAGCCTATAGCCCTGCGTTAAACTTTACCGTGAACCGAACTAGTTGTAAATAGTCTGCTGGCTGATACTAGCGACACGGACGACGTTCAACAAAGTGATAGCCGACCAGCCTCGGGTCAACAGCAGATCTCACTATTGCATCCAATACCGAATCACGCGACAAGACGCGCGCCGCTTCGGCATCAAGGAATCCGCTTCACCGGCGCGAGGATATCGGAGGATATCGTTTTGGGCGCTCACAGATGCGTAACCTCTTCTTCCATATCAAAGCCCGTCTTGACCACGGGCAGCTCCAGTCCTCGGGGAGGTCATCCCAGCGGATAACGGGCTCGGTGCTATCGTCCGGCCAGCCCTGTGACTCGTCGTAAACGTAGTCGCAGACCGAGCACTGCTAGGCAGCCGTCATTGTGTAGCGCCACAGTTGGCCAGCAGCTTCTCCCTCAGTCGGGTCTGCAAGTTAGCCTAGGCGATGAAGCTCGGGAGGTGAGGGCATTTAGTGCGCCAGCACCCGAGCTTCATCGCCTTGCGTCACAGCGACGGGAAATACATCAGCCTCATCATCGACACGTACCCACTCGGCAGGTTGGACGAGCCGTCGAAGCTACGCAGCATCTGATAGCGGCGAGCCGGATTGGCGTGGTGGTCGCTGTGCTGCTGCAGGTGTTAAAGGAACAGGTTGGTAACCAGATGGTCGAATTAGCCAGCCGATGCTCAGGGGCAGCGCGCGTAGCGGCCGGCCGCGGTATTTTGCCGCAGCAGTCTGTAACGCTCGAGATAGTTCACCGTCTCAAACATGGGGTCCAGGCGTAAAACGCCTGAATAACCGCCAACGGGATCAACGCCGGGCCGAACACCGTGATCAGCCCACCCCACAACACCACCGCTATCAGCCAGACGTTGGGCACGTCGTTGCGTGGATACGTTTTTGGATTCTATGGGCTCTGCTCCGGCGCCACAGCCGCCGATCCTCCAACCGCAATGCGGAGCGCAGGCCGCCGGACAACACTGCGCGGCAGAATCTTCCAAAATATCTCGCTGAAGCGGTCTGATGCCCGATCCTCGGACGTGGCCACCCAGACGTGGTGGACACGGTTGTGCTCGATGTAGCAGCGCTCGGTAGCAGCTTTGCACGGGGTCAGCTTGGGACAGCCACCGCTCTAGGGCTTCCTTCTTGTGCCCCAATCTCGTGCGCGGCGTTCATGCTGACTGCACCGAGAACACCAGTCGACAGCACCAGCCCGATTTTCGGCGGTCAGCACAGCCCAGCCCGGATAACCCAGCCAATTCAGGCCCCACGCCGTGAACAGGTAGACACCAACGATCACGCTGGCATATTGGGAAGGGAGGCTAGGTGCACATGCAGTATTTAGAAGTACTACCTTACTGTTAATGTGCTCCTGCCGCTCCACATCTGATCATACCTCTAATGCCTTGCCGGGCCGGGTTCTGCCTGTCCGGACCAAACTCCAGGTCGAAAGCGAGCAGCAGGACGCAGACCAAGAACGGTCCGATTCACAACAACGCCGTTAAGGCATCCTGCCAGCAAACCTGATTCATGCCCCAGATGATCGACAGGATCGCTAACAGCATCTTCGGGATAATCCGGTCTTATGATCCATTTAATGTAGCGCTTCTTGTAATGCCACACCGTGAGGTCAGGTCTAAGTTCTGCAGCCATGTGCCAACACACTATAGTCAGTAACACCGTAGGTAAAGCTAGGCAATACAGCAGATTTCGTCTTCAATATCTAGACATAACGCGTTGATTTGTACTCCCTTAGACGATGCGGAAATCCATGCACCAATGCGTTGCCGGTATCAAGATCGGGGTCACGTTTGATCTGGTTGACATGGTGGGTCTGGTGAACCTTTCGACGGCCTTGCACCGAGTGCTGATATCTGTATCCGACGTAGATTGCGATTCCCGCTAACAGCCAGACAGCGCACCGAATCCAGATCAACGCGGTCAAATTCAGCATCAGCCAAACTGAGGCACAAATCAATGCGATCGGAAGCAACGGCACACGGAACCCCCACTGCAGGTCCGGCCGTGTTCGGCGCAGGATAACCACCCCAGACGACATCAGGACGAACGCAAACAATGTTCCAACGTTGACCATCTCCTCGAGCTTGACTATCAGCAACACCGCCGCAGTAACACCCACCACCGCAGCAACTAGCGAGGTGGTCTGGACCAGGGTGCCGCGAAAACCGGTCCTCGCCAACCCCCGCGGCAATAGCCCGTCCCGCGCCATGGCGAACAAGATCCGGGCACTGCCCGAGCATCAGCACCATCACCACGGTGGTCAATCCAGCCAATGCCCCAATGGAAATGACTTTGCTTACCCAGTGCACCCCGTTGGCCATGAATGCGGGCCCAGGTTTGCCGGACCATGGCCGGGTACGGTCTTGAGCTGCGTGTAAGAAACCATTCCGGATAGCACGACCGACACCGCGACGTAGAGCAGGGTCACGATCCCCAGCGACGCTGGGATCCCCTTAGGAACATCGCTCTGAGGACACCTGGCCTCCTCAGCCACAGTTGCTACTACGTCGAACCCGATAAACGCGAAGAACACAATCGATGTCCCCGCCACTACACCGTATCAGCCGTAATTGCTGCTGTGGGCACCGGTGAGCAGCGAAAACACCGACTGATTAACGCCACTTGCGTCGTGTCCGGCTTCCGGGCTCGGAATGAACGGCGAGTAGTTAGCGGCCTTGATATAGAAGGCACCGACCACCATAACCAAAATCACCACCGCCATCTTGATGCCGGTGACTACCGCGGAAAACTTCGATGACAACTTGCTGCCCAAAGCGCACAGAGTGGCCACCACTGATACGATCAGCAGCGCACCCCAGTCAACCTGCACTGTTCCGAGTCCGAGTATGCCACCAACGAATCCGAGCACAGTATCCAAGTAGCTCGACCAGACTTTAGCTACCATAGCTGAGCTACCATAGCTGCGCCCATCACCATTTCCAACAGCAAATTCCAACCGATGAGCGAGGCAATGAATTCACCGAAGTTAGCATAGGAAAAAGCATATCCGCTGCCCGCCAACGGCGGCATCGAAGCCAGGTGGGCATAACACAATACCGCCAACGCACAAGTAGCCGCCGCAATCAGAAACGCGACACAGATAGCCGGACCGGTGATGTCGCCGGCAGTCGATGCGGTTACCGGTAAAGATACCGGGGCCGACAACCACCGATACCCCGAAAACTGCCTAGATCCCGCCAAGTGAGATCCTTGCGTAGCCGGGTACCGGATTCGTCAGTGTCAGCAATTGACTGTTCGACCGACTTCATCCGCCATTGACTGGCCATCAACCTGTCCCTTCGTCAGCCGTCGTAACGGCACAGTACCGAATAACCTCCGGGGAATGCGCACGGTAGCGGAAAGCACAAGGGGCCACGCTGTTGCCATCGGGGCCAGCACTGCTGGTTTATCCGCATCGCGGGTGCTCTTGGACTTCTAACAATTTTTCAAGCACAACGACCTGCCAACGGCACCGACAAACCGCGCCACAGTCCCCAAGACCGACACCTCAATCTAGCTTGGTGACCCGTGGGACAAACGAGTTCGAGGGCTTGTTTACGGGCCTGTTGAAGGATATGTGTAGCCACCGCCGTGCCGATACTTCAGAAGAACTAACCGGACTGCATCTATCCGGGCGTCGCGGGGCATATACTTAGAATGGAACACATCCTGCACGATGAATTCACCGCCTATGTGCCCAGTCGGTCGCATCTGGAGTGGCAGCTGCGACGACGGGGCCGCTGCATCGCCAAAGTCGAGATCGTGTGGAGGTCTATCCTGCCGCCACTGTTGGACCGTTCGCAGCACCGAGTGACCGGTGTGTTGATAGATTCCTGCTAGTCGAAGTGCCCAGAGGTCGTGTGCGCCGAATTTGTGGTCGACGCTACCGGCCACGGCATCCAGCTGCCGGTGTGGTTGTCGTCGTTGGGATGCCGGAAAGCAACTGAAGACACGGTGGACATCGGCATCCGCTATACCACCCACCAACGTGGTATCCCTGAGGGCCTGTTAGTGGAAAAGGTGGTTATCACCGGTGTATCTATAGCACAAGTCGCTGGAGGTTGGGCATATTATGCTATAGAGAATGACACCTGCCTTTGGTGTAGCCTACACCAAATTCTATCGACATTTCCTGATATGATTGCGCTGGCGCCGACACGCTGCTTCTCTTGAATCTGGGTGTCCCCCTGGCGCGCGCTGACTCGTGCGGCGACCCGGAGTCTTTCACGCTTTTCCGGCCAGCAGATGGCGCCACTATAGACAAACTGGACCGTTTCCCGAGCAGGATTGTTCCCTTCGGTTACGCCGTAGCCAAGCTGCAACCCCACCCATTCGGGGCAAGAAATGACGATGGCGTCGCTGCAGGCCAAGTCCATCTACAACGGGAGCTGGAGTCCCGCAACGGCGAACTGGCCCGCGTACTGTGTTCGGCCACCTCCAAGACCACCTACCTGGTATGGGCAATGAACACCATCGCTGATCTCTGTTTTTATCTCACTTCCGGACACACACACCTCTGTCTTACCGACCGGTCGGCCGGCTGGTTGACTAGTTTCTCAGAGCCGCCGAGACCGATCCCGTTTTCGCCGAATCGTTTCTGCACCGATTCCCCACCCTTCTTGACAGCCTGTACTTAGGTCCGCCCGGTCGAAATAAAATAAATGTCGCACCAGCGCTCACACACTCCGGTTGTAGCTACGTGAGCGAAGGCAAGCCGTCACAAACCGACGGTTGCCCTGAACAGCTTGGCGGGTTGCTGCGCGACCAGCCGAATCGGGCCGTCGTCGGCCGCCATCCAGACAGCCATACCGCGTTCTACGGTGAGTGCCTGGAACTTGCCGTGCACCGTAATTTCACCCTCGGTGCACAACAAGATCTGTGGGCCTTGCGACACATCGTGGGGTGACGCATCGACCTCGTGACCCAGATAATCGCCGTCGAGCGCCAATAGCGCTACCTCGAACTCATCGGTCGGGGTCTCGTAAACCACCGCAAAACCCTCGCAGCGGGTCGGCGGGCGCAGCGCCTCCTCGGGAGTTGGGTTGAAATCCAGCACCCGCAACAGCTCAGGCACATCGACATGCTTGGGGGTGAGGCCTCCTCGCAACACGTTGTCGGAGTTAGCCATCACCTCCACCCCAACACCTCGCAAATAGGCATGCAAGTTGCCGGCCGGCAAGAAGATAGCCTCGCCGGGAGTGAGGCTGATGCGGTTAAGCAACAACGATGCCAGCACGCCGGCGTCGCCGGGATAACGCTCGCCAAGTTCCATCACCGTCTTGACTTCCGCCAGGAACTCCGTCGCTCCGGAACTGACGTAGGCGATCGCCCCCTCCAGCACGGCAGGTACCAGCATGTCGATGTCGGTCTGGGGCGCGGTTATCCAGGTAGTGAACAGCGCACGCAGACCGTCGGCGTCGGACTGGTCGCTCAGCAAATGAATGAAAGGGTCGAGGTCGGAGACGGCTAACGCCGTCAGTAGCTCAGCAGTGCGTGACGACTGACGAAATCCAGCCAACGCCTCGAATGACTGCAGCGCCACCAATAACTCCGGCTTGTGACTGGTATCCCGGTAGTTACGTTCCGGCGAGGACACCGGAATGCCCAGACGTTCTTCGCGCAGGTAACCCTCGACCGCCTGCTTGGTGCTCGGATGGGCCTGCAGCGACAGCGGTTCGTCAGCTGCCAGCACCTTGACCAGGAACGGCAGCACGTCACCAAATCGAGCGCGGGACACTGAGCCAAGCTGCCCTTCCGGATCAGCGACCAGAGCCTCCAGTAGCGAAGTTTCGCCGTTCGCTGCTTGTAGCCAAACCGAGTCACCGGGGTGCGCACCGAACCAGAGCTCAGCTTCAGGGTGAGCAGCCGGCACAGGTCTTCCAGTGAATTCGGCGATAGCGGTCCGCGATCCCCACGCATATGTCCGCAACGCTCCGCGTAGCAGTTCCACTGTCTATCTATCCCCGTACCAATCGCAAATAAACCGCGGCCATTTCAAGCCGAACAGCTAACATTGCCAGCTCTTGCTCAGCGCGATCGGCGCCACCCGACACCGGTAACCCAGCCAAGCCGCTGGGCCCGTCTGGCACATCCTCAGCCGCGACGAGGTAGACGTCGTCGAGCCCAACGACCCGGGCAGCCACTACGGTCCGCTCGCTGGCCAATGTGAGCGCCAACACCCGCAGTCGCTCGGGTAGCGATCCATCGATCTCTTCGTCGTGAAAAAGAACATCCACCGAAGTAGGGGCATAGTCGGCAACGTCGACCGAGGAACGTACCGCCACAACAGCATCCGAGAGCCCGGTGGCGGATGTAACCTGGTGTGCAATCCGCAGCAGCACCGAACTACCGTGCCGAGCCAGCGCCAGCGTCGCAGCACAGTCGCCCGCCAACGCCACCCTATGACCGGACACACTCGCAGCTAGTGTCTTGGCCGGATTGGTAAAAACCTCGTAGCCAACGCTGTTGTGCAACGCTTCGGAGTCCAACTCGTCGGCGAGCATCGCCAGATCGAGGCGCAGCCTGGGGTCCACGGTTTGCAATGCGGCCAAGCCCGCAGCCAGGTACCGGCACAATCCGAACTCGTTGGGAATTCTCAGCCGCGGCTCGAGCACCGCAACACGGCCGGCCGTCGCGTCACGGAGCGGCCCCTCGTACGGCGCCACCACGACCACCCGCGCACCCCGGCCCACTGCGGTCGCGGCAGCACCGACCAGCGCCGGATCACCGGGGTCGTCTCCCGCAACAATCAGCACATCAAGCGGCCCGACCCAAGGCGGGGCCTCGCTCGCAACGACGATCGGCTCGGTGGTAGCACCACCGGATGTCGCGGCCAACATGGCCCCAGCCGTCTCGGCGGTGCCACGGCCGGCCACCCAGATCACGGTACGTGGACGATCATGAGCACGCAGCGTCTCCAACGCACCTTCCTCGGCCGCAGCAGCGATAGCGCGCACTTGGGCACCGGCCGACGAGGCGGCCCGCAGCAAGCCGTCCCGGTCAGCAGCAATCAAGCCCTTGGTGTCTTCGAGATCAATCAACCGAGTGGCGTTCACGGTTCCGCCTCCGGACCGGATATGTGGGCAGCAATTTGAGCACTAATCTGGGCGACCACCACGTCAACATCCTCGGTACTACGGCCCTCCACATTGAGCCGCAGCAACGGCTCGGTGTTGGAGTTACGCAGGTTGAACCAGCTGCCGCCGCCCAAATCCACTGTCACCCCGTCAAGGTGATCGATGGAATGAATCTGACTACCAAAAAACTCCACTACAGCATCCATACAGCTCGGCGCGTCCGCCACGGTAAAGTTGATCTCACCGGACGATTCGTAGCGCTGATAGTCAGCGGCCAGCTCCGAGAGCGGCCTTTGCTGCTCACCGAGAGCGGCTAGCACATATAGCGCGGCCAGCATCCCGGAGTCGGCACCCCAAAAGTCGCGGAAGTAGTAGTGCGCCGAATGTTCACCACCGAAAATCGCTCCAGTCTCAGCCATCAGCGCCTTGATGTAGGAATGTCCAACACGCGAACGCAGCGGTGTGCCGCCACACTCGCTGACCAGTTCAGGCACCGCGCGAGAGGTGATCACGTTGTAGATAATCGTGGCACCAATCTCCCGTTTGAGCGCACGAGCGGCCACCAAGCTGGTTACCGTCGACGGTGAGACCGACAAACCGCGTTCGTCAACCACGAAGCAACGGTCGGCGTCCCCGTCGAAGGCCAGCCCGATATCGGCGCCGGTGTCACGCACATAGGCCTGCAGATCCACCAGGTTCGCCGGGTCCAGCGGGTTGGCTTCGTGATTGGGAAACGAGCCATCGAGCTCGAAGTACAACGGCAACAAGGTGATCGAATCAATGGCGCCAAGCACAGCAGGTGTAGTGTGACCGGCCATGCCGTTGCCGGCGTCCACGGCGACCCGCAATGGACGCAGCCCAGCGGTGTTCACCAACGACCGCAAAAACACCCCATAGTCGGCCAGCACATCACGATCGGCAATGGTTCCGGGCCGCCCTCGGGAAAGCGGGTACGGTGGGATCCCGGCGATCACATCGTCGCGGATGATGGCCAGCCCAGTATCTGCACCAACCGGTTTGGCGCCGGCAAGACACAGCTTGATGCCGTTGTAGGCCGCCGGATTGTGGCTCGCGGTGAACATCGCACCAGGGCAATCCAGCAACCCCGCGGCGAAATAAAGCTGATCGGTAGAGGATAGACCAATCCGCACCACATCAACTCCCTGACCAGTTACCCCTGTCGCAAAAGCCGCGGCCAGCGATGGCGAACTGTCACGCATGTCGTAGCCGAGCACCACCTGTCGAGCACCTTCAGCGCGCATTAACCTCGCAAATGCCGCGCCGAAATCGGCGCTAAGCGACTCATCTATTTCTTTACCCACTAGCCCGCGTACGTCATATGCCTTGACGACACGGTGAACAGCCGCGGCGGGCCGAGACATGCGGGCCTCCTGATGACGGGGACTCTTGGCGCCAGCCTATCGGCCCAACAGAGATACGGGCACTAACGGCCTGTAACGACATCGGTGAATCACCGGCTGCTGGTCCGAACTAATCGGAGGGGTCGGGCAATACTCGCAGATGTCCACGCCGCCGTCCGGAACGCAGCTCGGATGGTGCGAGCAGACCACCGCTAGGCACGGTGGCATGAGCTCCTGCAGACTGTAGCTGGGGATCTGCGAAGCCACCTAGCGATGCCCTGGCTCCGTTCCCGTAGGACCCGTGCTCACCACCCGGGCCTTCGCGTACAGCGTCTGCCAGGGCAACCAGGTCGTCCTCGTCGGGATTACTGGGCAATGGCCCGGCATGGCGCACAAGTTCCCACCCACGCGGTGCAGTGATACGAGCGGCATGATCGACACACAGATCCCACGAATGCGGTTCCCGCACGGTAGCGAGTGGACCTACCACCGCTGTCGAGTCCGAGTAAACGAACGTCAACGTCGCCACAGCGTAGTGCGGACACCCGGGCCGGCAGCAGCGACGGGGAACATTCACGACCGAAAGGCTATCGTGCGAAAACGTCGCTGAAGCGCCGGACACGCGCATCCGTTAGACACGGAATATTTAACCGTTACCATCGGCCCAGTGAGTAATTCTTGCAGTTCCTCGAGGCATGGTCAGTGGTCTCGCCGGTTCTCTTCGCGCCGAGCCGCGAAACGGGGCCGCGACATCCGCGGTCCGCTACTGCCGCCAACGGTTCCGGGATGGCGTAGCCGGGCCGAGCGGTTCGACATGGCAGTACTGGAGGCCTACGAACCCATCGAACAACGCTGGCAAGGGCGGGTGTCGGAGCTCGACGTAGCGGTCGACGAGATTCCCCGCATAGCCGCCCGGAACCCAGAAAACGTGCAATGGCCCCCCGAGGTTATCGCCGACGGACCGATCGCGCTCGCCCGGCTGATCCCCGCTGGCGTCGACGTTCGCAGCAATGCCACGCGGGCGCGAATTGTCTTGTTCCGCAAGCCGATCGAGCGGCGAGCCCACGACACCGTCGAACTTGGTGAATTGCTGCACGATATTCTGGTGGCTCAGGTAGCGATTTATTTAGACGTCGAGCCTTCAGCCATCGACCCGACGATGGACGACTGAGCCGCTGGTCCAGAGTGGGCTCTAACAATCAGATGACACCACGTTTAAGGCGGCGACGCTCACGCTCGGAAAGACCACCCCAGATGCCGAAGCGCTCGTCATGTGCCAAGGCATACTCCAAGCACTCGTGGCGCACTTCGCAACCCAGACAAATTTTCTTGGCCTCGCGCGTAGAGCCACCCTTTTCAGGAAAGAAAGCCTCCGGATCCGTTTGCGCGCATAGTGCCCGGTCTTGCCATTGGTCACTCGACTCCGGCTCAGATTCGACTTCGAATGCGACCAGCGCTTTGGGAACCACGCTCAAATAAGGCCGGGTGATTCCTGCCTGCGCTATGCCGGACGGGGTGGGCGGTGTGCTTCCCATTACGCCCCGAAGGTCCTTATAGGACATGGTCGTCCGTCTCCTCACCGTGTGATTGAGGGTGATCTTTCCCCCCGTATGCAATATACAGACAAATCGAACAAGTGATCGAATCTCGGCCTGCGACACCGGAACCGACTAACCGTGAAATGACACTACTGTGATTAGACACGGGTTGACCTGCCGGGTCAAGCGTGACTGCGAATTTCCATACCATGTTGTGATCGAATTTCGGCGTTTCTGTTGCCGTCAGCCCTCGGCATGTCGAGCGCATCTGGTCACAAGCTCTGCGCAGATCTTTTCCCGCCTTCCCTGTTCCACGGGGTGCTGTGGGTCGGGCTCAATGCCCCGACTCTCCCCCGCAAGCAGGCGGTGAGCAGAGCGGTACTATCATGCGGTGTGAGGGTCACGGTTCTGGTCGGTGGTGTGGGCGGTGCCCACTTCCTGCTGGGGGTTCAGCAACTGCTCGGCCTGGGTCAGTTTGGCCCTCAGCAATGCCCAGATACCTTAACAACAGGCCACGAGCTAACTGCCGTTGTCAATATCGGCGACGACGCCTGGATTCACGGGTTGCGTGTCTGTCCAGATCTGGACACTTGCATGTACACCCTAGGCGATGGGATCGACCCGCAGCGCGGCTGGGGTCACCGCGACGAAACCTGGCACGCCAAGGAGGAACTCGCGCGGTACGGCGTGCAACCCGACTGGTTCGAACTCGGGGACCGCGATCTGGCCACTCACTTGGTACGCACCCAGATGCTGAATGCCGGCTACCGGCTGTCGCAGATCACCACTGCACTGTGTGACCGCTGGCAACCAGGAGCACGGTTGGTGCCAGCCAGTGACGACCGCTGTGAAACCCACGTGGTGATCACTGATCCGATCAATGACAGCCGGCGCGCAATCCACTTCCAGGAATGGTGGGTACGCTACCGCGCCCAGGTACCCACACACAGTTTCGCCTATGTTGGAGCGGAAAAAGCCAGCGCCGCAACTGAAGCGGTAGCAGCTATCGCTGACGCCGACGTCATTTTGGTGGCACCATCGAATCCGGTGGTAAGTATAGGCGCCATCCTGGCCATCCCCGGTATTCGCGGTGCACTTCGGACAACCACCGCTCCGGTCGTAGGCTACTCGCCAATCATTGATGGAAAGCCGTTGCGCGGCATGGCCGATAAATGTCTCACAGTGATCGGGGTACAATCCACAGCAACGGCAGTGGGCCAGCATTATGGAGCGCGCCGCACCACCGGGATTCTGGACTGCTGGCTGGTACACGAAGACGACCACGCTGAAATCGAGGGGGTCGCGGTGCGGTCGATACCGCTGCTGATGAGCAGCCCGAAGACAACGGCTGACATGGTTAACATCGGGCTTCAGCTCGCGGGCGTGTCGGCGTGACCAGTTCGGATTCGCACCGCTCTGCACCGTCGCCTGAGCATGGCACCGCCTCGACGATCGAGATCCTTCCTGTCGCCGGGCTTCCCGAATTCCGTCCCGGCGACGATCTGAGTGCCGCGCTCGCCGCGGCCGCACCGTGGCTGCGCGACGGCGACGTCGTGGTGGTTACCAGCAAGGTGGTATCCAAGTGCGAGGGTCGGCTGGTCCCGGCTCCCGAGGATACTAGAGGACGAAATGAACTGCGCCGCAAGTTAATCAACGATGAAACGATACGCGTGCTGGCACGCAAAGGCAGAACCTTGATCATCGAGAACGGGCTCGGGCTGGTGCAAGCTGCCGCCGGTGTGGACGGATCTAACGTCGGCCGGGGCGAACTCGCGCTGCTACCTGTCAATCCCGACGCCAGCGCCGCAGTGCTGCGCATTGGGTTGCGCGCGATGCTCGGCGTCAACGTCGCGGTGGTCATCACTGATACGATGGGCCGCGCTTGGCGCAATGGCCAGACCGACGTCGCGATAGGTGCGGCTGGTTTGGCTGTGCTGCACAACTATTCGGGTGCCGTCGACCGCTACGGCAACGAGTTAGTGGTCACCGAAATCGCGGTGGCCGACGAGGTCGCGGCGGCCACCGATCTGGTCAAGGGCAAATTGACTGCGATGCCGGTGGCCGTAGTGCGCGGCCTTAGCCCGACTGACGACGGCTCGACCGCACAGCACCTGCTGCGAAATGGCCCCGACGACCTGTTCTGGCTCGGTACCACCGAAGCCCTCGAGCTGGGTCGCCAACAAGCCCAACTCTTGCGCAGGTCAGTGCGCCAGTTCAGCGATGAACCAATAGCAGCGGAGCTCATCGAAACAGCCGTGGCCGAGGCCCTCACCGCCCCAGCCCCACACCACACCCGGCCGGTACGGTTTGTGTGGCTACAAACCCCGGCTGTCCGGACCCGGCTGCTAGACCGGATGGCCGACAAGTGGCGCTTAGACCTCGCCAGTGACGCCTTGCCCGCCGACGCAATAGCACAGCGTGTGGCGCGCGGCCAGATCCTCTACGACGCACCCGAGGTCATCATTCCCTTCATGGTTCCCGACGGCGCACATGCCTACCCCGACGCCGCCCGTGCCAGTGCCGAGCATACAATGTTCATTGTCGCTGTCGGAGCAGCGGTGCAAGCCCTGCTGGTCGCGTTGGCGGTGCGCGGGCTGGGAAGTTGCTGGATTGGCTCAACGATCTTCGCCGACGACCTGGTCCGCGCCGAGCTCGAACTACCAGCCGACTGGGAGCCGTTGGGCGCCATCGCGATCGGGTATGCTCACGAGCCGACCGATTTACGCGAACCGGTAAGGGTCGCCGACCTGTTGCTACGCAAATGAATCCTCACTGCGGCGATTAAGCTTCGCACCCGTGGCCGTCTTGCAGCCGATGCCTGGGATCAACCTGCCCAAAGATGAGCTCACCGCTTTCGGCCGAAAATGGCTCTTCAGCTCGAAGTTTTCCAAGAAGGACGGGATGGACTTTGGCACGTTGATCGACGTGGCTGTCGGGGGCGCACTGTCGGTGATGCTCGGAAACATCCCTATCGTGGTTCCCACCGCCAGCCAGTTGCAACCATCGCAGCCCGATTGTGTGGAAGTTGGTGCCGTGCGAATAGTCGGCGGCGTGCGCCCGCAGAACTTCGATGTGGGCTACCGGCCGGACGGTGCGCGCATCGCGTTTGACAGCAAGACGCTGAACGATCACGACAGCGTCGGGAAGAACTGGCAGAACATGATCAACGATTTGGCAACCGAGGCAACCACAGTCCACAGCCGGTTTCCCAGCGCTGTCGTAGGATTTGTGGTCGCCATCCCAACGCCGTGCCTAGCTCCAGGAGCACGAACGAATGCCATCATCGGGGCCTTGGCTCGGCTGGGTAACCGAGAACTTGTGGACGAGCCCGACCATCGAGCAGAAGCAATGAGTCTGGTCTCCTGGGATCCAGTAACCGGCCGAGTCGACTCCAACCTGCCCGACCCGCAGAGCCCACTGCGGATCGAACGATTCAACACCGACATGTACCACTCGTACCACGCCCGATTCCAGGGCCTCCCACCTCATGCCACCTAAGTTGTTCGACGCGCCCTATGGATGGTGATCACGTATATCGGTGCTGCCCCCGATACTTGTTCCATGACGACGTTCGCGGGCAAAACGGCCGCCTCTGCCGACAAAGTTCGCGGTGGTTATTACACGCCGGCGCCCGTTGCCCGATTTTTGGCCCGTTGGGTTCGCCAGGCGGGGCAAAAGATCCTCGAGCCATCCTGCGGCGATGGCCGAATCCTCCGCGAGATCGCTGCACTCACCACCCAGGCGCACGGTGTAGAACTGCTGGCGCATGAAGCGCGAAAGTCCCGGAAATTCTGCTCGGTCGACACCGAGAACTTCTTCACTTGGTTGAGCAAGACCCAAGTAGGCAGCTGGGACGGTGTTGCCGGAAACCCGCCCTACATCCGTTTCGGGAACTGGGCAGCCGACCAACGGGATCCGGCGCTGGAACTGATGAGGCATGTGGGCCTGCGCCCAACGAAATTGACCAATGCTTGGGTCCCGTTCGTCGTGGCAAGCACAACGCTGGTGCGCGACGGCGGGCGGGTGGGCCTAGTCGTTCCAGCAGAACTACTCCAAGTCACCTACGCGGCACAGCTGCGCGAATTTCTGCTGAGCCTCTATCGGGAGATCATCCTCGTGACCTTCGAGCGGTTGGTGTTCGACGGCATCCTGCAAGAAGTTGTATTGTTCTGCGGTGTCGTCGGTGCAGGCCCAGCGCAAATACGCACCATCAATCTCCGAGATGCAGAATCCCTTAACTCTTTAGCAGAGTCGAACCTGGGCGTCGAGTCTGCTCCGGCGCTGCTGCACGAAAAAGAAAAGTGGACCAAATACTTACTCGACCCCGCGCAAATCCGATTGCTACGAAAACTCAAGCATGCCAACGCGATGACCCGGTTTGGCGAAGTGGCCGATGTGGATGTGGGCATTGTTACCGGCCGCAACAGCTTCTTCACCTTCACCGACGCCGATGCGCATGCCCTAAAGCTACGCAAGCACTGCGTACCGCTCGTCTCTCGCAGTACCCAGCTGGCCGGCATCGTCTACGACACGAACTGCCGGGCCAACGATATCGCCGCCAAGCACCGGACTTGGCTGCTCGACGCCCCGCACCACCCGACAGATTCTGCCCTGGTCACACACATCGACGCAGGTAAGCGCGCCGGCGTGGATAAGGGCTACAAATGCTCCATTCGCAAGCCATGGTGGAGCACACCGTCGCTGTGGATTCCCGACCTGTTCATGCTGCGCCAAATCCACCTAGCGCCGCGGCTGACCGTCAACGCCGCCGCCGCAACCAGCACCGACACCGTGCATCGGGTCCGCCTTATCGCCGACGTTGACCCGACCGCTCTTGCCGCAGTGTTCCACAACAGCGCCACCTTCGCCTTTGCCGAGATCATGGGGCGCAGTTACGGTGGAGGCATTTTAGAGCTCGAACCCCGGGAAGCCGAGCAGCTGCCCATTCCCCCACCGGCATATGCCAGCACCGAACTTGGCCAAGACATCGATCTGCTACTGAAGGCTAACGAGATCGAAAAGGCACTCGACATCGTGGATCGCCGGGTGCTGATCGACGGACTAGGCTTGTCGCCGGACCTTGTCGCTCAATGTCGCACGGCTTGGGCATCACTGCGCGATCGCAGAACCAAGCGGGGATCCCGGGTGAACATCTCGCGACGACCATTCGACAGTCCGCCATCGTAGTCCTCACCGACTGACAAAGCCTAATCCGGTCCAGGATATCGTGGCTGGATGCGGCACTGGCCTTTATCCACAGTCAACCCGGCACGTGCCGCCGAGGGTGCGTCCCCTGATCACGTCACCGCTTAGTCGTTGGTGCTCAACGACACCGCCAGCCAGGGTGCTCCCGTATCTTGGCCGCTGAGTCCAGCTGGCCGGGCACGACGAAGACCGCGTCGCCGTGGCACTGCGCGAGGCCACCAAAGAGTCTGGCGTGGCCGATCTGCGGATCACGCCCGAACTAACCACAATTCACGTCCACCCGGTAACCTGCTCGCTAAGCGAACCAACCCGTCATCTGGATTTGCAATTCGTGGCGCACGCGCTAGACGGCGTGCACATCGTGGTCAGCGACGAATCGGAGGCCTTAAGGTGGTGGCCAGCCGAAGCCTTGCGGCCGAAATTGACAGTGGCGCGGAAAAGTGCGAGGAGGTCACGCTAACGCCGATCTCGGTGTTAGCCACGGCGAACCAACGCTTGAAGGACGCGGTTGAGGACGTCGTCGCTTGTCCTCGGCGATCACACGGATCACAATCCAGCCTAGGTCAGCAAACTTCGCCAATCGCCTGATCTCCTTGAGATGTTACTTTCGGTCGGTGCGGTGTTGGTTGCCGTTATACTCCGCAGCGACCAAGTAATCCTCCCAACCCATTTCTAAGACACCGAATAAGTCACCAATCGTCGTAAACCGGAATCTAAGTAGTTGGTTTCGATATACCGGCGTCAATAAGAAACAACCACAACCAGCTTGCCTTCGGCGAGGCCACGCCACTGTCCACTAAGGGCAGCACCTCCGCTGGCCTTTGCACTTCACGAGCACCGCGGTGTCGTTTTGCCAATATTCGAAAGCGAACGATGTGGCACGCATGAGCGAGTGGAGTCGCGCTCATGCGTGCCACATGGGCGGTCGAGGTCGAAAGCGGTGTGGGGGCAACCCCGGTGACTGGAAGCCGCCTGATGGTGCTCGCTTCATCGGCGTCGAGCAATTCGTTGCGAACGATCAGTCCACGCTAGGTCCGGGCGCTGTTTGTGACGAATTCAATCGTCGTGTCTGCGCCAACCCACTGTGCACCATGCAAACGCCCATGCTAAAACACTTGCGATCGGCCGCCTGCCGGCGCGACCACAGCAAGGTTCCACAAAATACAAATGCGATCCTCTCGTCCCACTGCGGTATGTAAACGTCACGAAAGATCGTCCGGCACCACCTGCGTAGCAGGTAGTCATTCAGCGCACCGGCATCGACCGCTTCACTACCAATGAAGACTTCCCCCAGGCACCGATCGTCGTCTAGCCCACCGACATGAGCACCGGAGATCGACGTCAGCGCGGAAAAGTTCGAGTAGTCATCCCGGTAGCGTCGATTTCGATGCCCAAGAAGCTAGACATCGGAGGAGTAACGAATCCCGCCGTCGGGAATCGAAACACCGGGCCACACTCGAGCACCACGCAACAACTCACAACGCGCACCGATATCAGCGCCGTCTCCAATTACACCGTCGCGTATCAGTGCCCGCGGCCCAATGCGGACACCGAAGCCGAGGATCGAGCGCTCGATCACACTGCCGGCCTCAACCTTGGCCCCGTCAAAAATCACCGCTCCGTCTAACCGGACACCGGGGCCGATCTCAGCACCACGCCCAACAACCGTGCCGCCGATCAGCACCGCACCAGGAGACACCGCCGCACCGTCATGCACTAAGTGCTCGCCGCGGTGGCCGCCCAAGGCCGGTGATGGGGCAATGCCGCGCACCAGATCCGCCGACCCGCGAACAAAGTCTTCTGGGGTACCCATGTCCCGCCAATACGTGGCATCAACGTAACCACAGACCTTAACGTCGGCGTCGGAGAGTAGGGTCGGGAACACCTCGCGTTCAACCGATACCTCACGGCCTCGAGGAATCCGGTCGATAACATTGCGCTCGAAGACGTAACAGCCGGCGTTAATCTGGTCGGTAGGCGGATCTTGCGTTTTCTCCAGAAAGGCGGTAACTCGACCATCTTCGGTGGACACACAACCGAAAGCCCGTGGGTCACCCACTCGCACCAGGTGCAAAGTGACGTCAGCGAAGTTGGTTCGTTGGAATCCCAGCAACTGCCCGAGGTCAACACCGGACAACACATCGCCGTTGAACACCATGACGGTGTCGTGACGCAGCTGATCGATGACGTTGGCGATACCACCTCCAGTTCCCAGCGGAGACTCCTCAATCACGTAGTCGATTTGCAGGCCCAGCTTGGACCCATCGCCGAACTCCGCCTCAAACACTGCGTCCCGATATGAGGTACTCAGAATCACGTGCTCAATGCCCGCCGCAGCGATCCGCGACAGCAGATGAGTAAGAAACGGCAACCCGGCGGTGGGCAGCATGGGCTTGGGCGCAGACAAGGTCAGCGGCCGCAGCCGGGTGCCCTTGCCGCCGACCAGGACCACCGCATCGACTTGCAAGGTTGCCAACTCAACGTCGCCCTTCTGCCAGTTGCCTGGCCTGCTTCGCAGCCTGTTTACGACGCGAACTACGCACCATCAGGCGAGAACGCACCACCAACGAGCCACGCAGCATCCAGCGCAGCGGGGCTCGCCACCAACCAGAATGTCGATCAGCCAAGAAGATATAGGTGCTTTTGTGGTGGGCCGCCAAATGGCTTACCGGGTCACGTCCGGTGGAGTGGCCCTTGTGATGCAGCACTTCGGCCGACGGCACATAGACGCTTAGCCAACCAGCTTTGCCGAGCCGGTCCCCCAAGTCGACGTCCTCCATGTACATGAAGTAGCGCTCGTCGAAGCCACCGACCTCACGGAAAGCCGAACGCCGCACTAGCAGACACGAACCCGACAGCCAGCCCACCGGCCGTTCGGTGAGCTCGAGCCGTTCCTGGCGGTAGGCAGCTGTCCACGGATTGCGTGGCCAAACCGGCCCCAACACTGCGTGCATGCCACCGCGAACCAAGCTTGGTAAATGACGCGCGGACGGATACACCGACCCGTCGGGATCACGAATCAGCGGGCCCAGGGCCCCCGCGCGGGGCCATCGGGCGGCGGCGTCCAGCAGAGCGTCGATACTGCCCGGACCCCATTGCACGTCAGGGTTGGCCACAATCACCCAATCATCGACCCAAGGTTGGCCGGTTGCCCCGCCCTCCTCAAAAAACTGTGCGATAGCGAGATTCGCAGCGGTTCCGTACCCGAGGTTGGCCCCGGTCTCAAACAACCGAACATTGACGTAACGTTCGACCGCCACCTGCGGTGTCCCGTCAGTGGACCCGTTGTCGGCCAACACCACGCTCACCGGGCGGTCAGTGGCCAATGCTAACGAAGCCAGAAAACGCTCCAAGTGCGGTCCCGGCGAGTAAGTCACCGCGACGACGGGCAGCACGTCAGTCACGCGTAGAGGGTAACGGTCGATCGACCGGGAGGCTGCGAGATACCGCGAGTGCCTCGACAAGTGCGCTGCGCCAGGGCCTTAGCGGCGTTAAGCCAGCCGCGACGGACTGTCGACCAGATAGCGCGGAATAGGCCGGCCGGGCCGCCGAACGCGGGTTTTGGGCGGTGCTAACGGGTTGCACTTGCAGCGGGTCAGCGCCGCATTCTTCGAACACGGCGCGGGCTTGGCCGAATCGTGAAACCTCCCCCTCGTTGGCGGCGTGTAGGACGGACCCATGCACACTGCCGTCGGCGACCTGCAGCAGTGCGGCAGCCAGATCGACAACATAGGTCGGCGAGCCGATCTGATCATCAACCACGTACACCGGGCCGTCCCCAGCAGCCAAGCGTCGCATGACAGCGACGAAATCCTTGCCGGTCCCGCCGGTGTAGACCCAGGCGGTCCGGACCACGGTGGCCTCGGGCATCGCTGCCAGTACGGCCTGCTCACCAGCAAGTTTGCTGCGTCCGTACACCCCCAGCGGCCCAGTTTCATCCGTAGGCTCATACGGACGCGGAGCAACCCTATTAGCGCCCGAGCCGAAATCACCACTGAACACATAGTCGGTTGAGACGTGAATCAGGGCAGCGCCGGCGCACCGGCAGGCACGCGCGATATACTCCGGACCGGTAGCATTGACCGCATACGCGGCCAACTCGTTGCTTTCGGCGCCGTCTACATTGGTGTAGGCCGCACAGTTCACCACGACATCATTTTTTTTGAGGGCGCTGCGCCCCATCCGTTCGGCGACCGCGGCATCGGTAATATCCCATTGCGACGAGGTCAACGCTAGCACGTCCCGGCCCGCAGCGGTGGCCTGCGCCGCTAGAGCGCTGCCAAGCTGCCCACCGGCACCGGTAATCACTAGTCTGCCTGACCTGTCCGACACGGTTCGAGTCTGGCATGCCTTAGAAAGCTCGGGCCACGCCACGGCTGGGCTACCCGGCAAGCTGCTATATCACAAGTAACCTAGTGGGATGCCTGTGCAACGTGTGGTTCGTGCGGTTGTCACTGCGCTAACCCTTGCTATCGTTCTGGGGACCGGGATCACGTGGACTAGCTTCCGGTCATTCGAAGACGGCATCTTCCACATGTCCGCTCCCTCACTGGGCAAGGGCGGCAACGACGGCGCTATCGATATTCTGTTGGTCGGTTTGGACAGCCGTACCGATGCCTACGGCAACCCGCTGTCGGCCGAGGAGCTGGCGACACTGCGGGCTGGCGACGAAGAGGCCACCAACACCGACACGATCATCCTGATCCGTATACCCAACAACGGGAAGTCGGCGACCGCGATCTCGATTCCTCGGGACTCCTACGTGCAAGCTCCCGGCCTGGGCAAGGCGAAGATCAACGGCGTCTACGGTCAGACCAGGGAGGCCAAGCGAGCGAGCCTCGTCCGGACCGGTGATTCCGCCGAAGATGCCGCGGCGCAAGGCACCGAAGCCGGTCGTGAGGCCCTGATCAAGACGGTCGCCGATCTCACCGGCGTCACCGTCGACCACTATGCCGAAATCGGTTTACTCGGTTTCGCATTGATCGTTGACGCGCTCGGTGGCGTCGACGTCTGTCTCAAAGATGCAGTGTTTGAGCCAATGTCGGGTGCCGACTTTCCGGCCGGCAGGCAGAAGCTGAATGGTCCGCAGGCGCTGAGCTTCGTCCGCCAACGTCATGAGCTGCCCCGCGGTGACCTGGACCGGGTGGTGCGTCAGCAGGCGGTGATGGCCTCGCTAGTCCACCGGGTCATCTCCGGACAAACCCTATCCAACCCATCCACAATAAAACATCTCGAGCAGGCCATCCAGCGTTCGGTAGTGATTTCCTCAGGATGGAACCTGATGGACTTCCTAAAGCAGTTACAAAGTCTGGCAGATCGCAAAGTCGCCTTCGCCACCATTCCGGTACTCGACGAGACCGGGTGGAGCGACGACGGCATGCAAAGCGTTGTGCGGGTAGACCCGCACCAGGTTCAAAACTTCGTTAGTGGACTGTTGCATAACCAAGCCCAAGACAAAACCGACGAGCTGGCCTACACACCCGCCAAGATCACCGCTAACGTGGCCAATGACACCGACATCAACGGACTGGCCGCGGCGGTATCAGATATATTGACCACCAAGGGTTTTATTGCCGGCTCCGTGGCCAACAATCAAGGAAGCCATGTGAAAAGCAGCCAGGTGCGTGCTGCGAAGTCTGACGACCTCGGAGCCCAGAAGGTCTCTAAGGAACTGGGCGGGTTACCCATAGTCGTCGATGGATCGATCCCCGCAGGATCGGTGCTAGTAATATTGGCCAACGACTACACTGGTCCGGGCTCTGGGCTTTTCGGTAACGGTTCGATAGCGTCAGACTATGCATCAAACCCCGGTGCTTCGGCTGACCCCAACATCCCGGTGCCATCGCCGATCCTTACCGCCGGCTCTGACCAACCCGAGTGCATCAACTGAACACACAAACAACGCTGAGCGAGGCGATTCTGAACCCGATGCTGAGGGCCGACTCGGTCGGTCCGCGGATCACCTACTACGACGATGCCACTAGCGAGCGCATCGAATTGTCCGCAGCAACCCTGGCCAACTGGGCAGCCAAGACTGGCAACAAGATGTTGGCTGTTTTGTTCGGGGCGTGGTGGATCGGCGCCGAAACACTCCTAGGCCCAGCCGACCCGACAGCCGACCTCGCGCTGTGCACCGCTGAACGGCTGCACGAGGCCCTAGCCAGCACAGCTCCCGACGGCGAGGTGGCGGTGTTGTTGCTCGACCCATTCGGCCAGACAACCCCGGCCTGCTGGTCGGAGTCACCGACTACGCGACCACAGTGCGGATGCACAGCGATCAGCTAGTTCCCGAACGCCACCCCGGTCCCACTCTTGCCGGCCAATCAGTCGAGGAGATCCTGGCTGACTGTGAAAAGTCCGTGACGGCAAGGGGGTTGACGTCGCGCGACCGGGTGCTTTCCACCGCGTCGTGGGAAAGATCCACTGATTTGATAATTGGCCTGTTGGCGGTCATGCCCGTCGGCGCGTCATTAGTACAGGTCGCTAACCCCGACCCGGCGATACTGCAGCGTAGGATTAAGACCGAAAAGGTCACCCAGATACTTTGAGATGGACAATCTTAACTAACCAACCAAGCCACTGCAATTGATATTTATATCACAATATTTACATGTTAATCTCACGGGAGCATCAGCTGACGCGGTGCCAACATGTCACGCTAGAAACAACAAACCAATAGGTAAGGTTCGAGCAATGGTGCAAGGACTATTGGCGAAGGCAGCAACCATGGTAATCACCGGCTTGACCGGAGTAACCGCCTACGAGATGTTGCGCAAGGCCGTTACCAAAGTACCGCTGCACCAAATCGCGGTCTCGGCCTTAGAGCTGGGGCTGCGCGGCAGCCGCAAGGCCGAAGAGGCCGCAGAGTCGGCCAGGCTTAAACTTGCCGACGTAATGGCCGAAGCCCGCGAACGCATCGGCAAAGAAACGACGGCGCCGGCCGTCAGCGACATCCACCAGCACGACCATTGAGCTGCTTGACATGACCCTTGCGATGGCTGAACAGATCGCAACAGCTGACAATCCGGCCTTCGTAGTGGTTTCTGATGCGGCCGGGCGGATGCGGATTCAAATCGAGTGGGTCCGCTCAAACCCCCGACGCGCTGTGACGGTCGAAGAAGCGATAGCCAAGTGCAACGGTGTGCGGGTCGTTCATGCCTACCCGCGCACCGGGTCCGTCGTCGTCTGGTACTCGCCCCGGTGCTGTGATCGCCAATCGATACTGGCAGCGATCAGCGGTGCAGCACACGTGGCCGCGGAACTAATCCCCACCCGCGCACCGCATTCGTCCGATATCCGCAACATCGAGGTGCTTCGTATGGCGATCGGTGCTGCGGCACTGACGCTGCTTGGCGTGCGCCGCTATGTGTTCGCGCGTCCGCTGCTGCTGCCGACGACCAGTCGGCTCGTCGCCAGCGGCGTAACCATATTTACCGGGTACCCCTTCCTGCGTGGCGCGTTGCGCTTCGGTAAGACCGGCACCGATGCGCTGGTCTCAGTGGCGACCATTGCCAGCCTGATACTGCGTGAAAACGTGGTGGCACTGGCCGTGCTGTGGCTGCTCAACATCGGTGAATACCTGCAGGATCTGACGTTGCGGAGGACCCGACGAGCAATCTCAGCACTCTTAAGTGGCACCCAGGACACGGCGTGGATTCGCCTGACCGACGGACCGCAAGCAGGTACCGAAATACAGGTGCCGATCGGCACAGTGCAGATCGGCGACGAGGTGGTAGTGCACGAACATGTCGCGATACCGGTTGACGGCGAAGTCATCGACGGCGAAGCAGTTGTCAATCAGTCTGCAATCACCGGTGAAAACCTGCCCGTCAGTGTCATGGCCGGATCTCACGTCCATGCCGGTTCAGTGGTAGTGCGCGGGCGCTTGATGGTGCGTGCTAGTGCCGTCGGCAAGCACACCACGATCGGGCGCATTGTCACCCGAGTCGAAGAGGCTCAACACGATAGGGCGCCCATCCAGACCGTCGGCGAAAACTTCTCCCGCTGCTTTGTGCCCACCTCGTTCGTTGTTTCGGCAATTACGTTGGCGATCACCAAAGACGTCCGCCGCACAATGACCGTGCTGTTGATCGCGTGCCCCTGCGCGGTGGGATTGGCCACACCGACCGCAATTAGCGCCGCTATCGGCAACGGCGCCCGCCGCGGCATCCTCATCAAGGGCGGATCCCACCTCGAACAGGCGGGCCGGGTCGACGCGATCTTGTTCGACAAAACCGGGACACTGACTGTTGGTCGCCCTGTGGTCACCAATATCGTTGCCATGCATAAGGATTGGTCTCCGGAGCAGGTGTTGGCGTATGCGGCCAGCTCGGAAATCCACTCTCGGCATCCACTGGCCGAAGCGGTGATCCGTTCGACCGAGGAACGCCACATCAGCATCCCGCCACACGAGGAGTGCGAGGTGCTGGTGGGTCTGGGAATGCGGACCTGGGCTGACGGCCGGACTCTGCTGCTGGGCAGCCCGTCGCTATTGTGCGCCGAAAAGGTCAAGGTGTCGAAGACGGCATCGGAGTGGGTCGACAAGCTTCGACACCAGACGGAGACACCGCTGCTGTTCGCGGTAGACGGCACGCTGGTAGGGCTGATCAGTCTGCGCGACGAAGTGCGGCCTGAGGCAGCCGAGGTGCTAACGAAGCTGCGGGCCAGCGGTGTTCGGCGGATAGTCATGCTCACCGGGGACCATCCAGACATCGCCAAAGCCGTCGCCACCGAGTTAGGCATCGACGAGTGGCGCGCCGAGGTGATGCCCGAGGACAAGCTCAAGGTGGTCCGCGATCTGCAGAACGAAGGCTACGTCGTCGGCATGGTCGGGGACGGCGTCAATGACGCCCCGGCACTAGCGGCCGCCGATATCGGAATCGCCATGGGCCTGGCCGGAACCGACGTCGCCGTCGAAACCGCCGACGTGGCACTGGCCAACGACGACCTCAATCGCCTGCTCGACGTGCGAGACCTGGGCGGGCGAGCTGTGGAAGTAATCCGCGAAAATTACGGCATGTCTATCGCTGTCAACGCAGCCGGGTTATTTATTGGGGCGGGCGGGGCACTCTCCCCCGTACTGGCTGCGGTCCTACACAACGCATCATCTGTCGCGGTGGTGGCCAACAGCTCCCGGCTAATCCGCTACCGTCTAGACTAAATGACAACCTTCCCATCGGATGTCAAAGGTACCATGAAGGTTGTATTCCCGCGCCAATCACAACCGTGGCCGCAATTTCGCCGATAACCGATACCTAAGGCCACAGTCGTGGCCACGCCAGGCTCGAATGCCCCGACACACCACCACGACGGCGATAGCCAAGCCGATCAGCACTCCGGCGGCTCATAGGTAATTCTGCGTGCCTTAACCTCGGTGGCCGCCGAAGGTAGCCAGGCATCCACTCTGGTGGTTGGCTCAACCGAGAATCGGCATCAACACCAAGGTAAGAGGCCGTTAACCCGATGCCAATTACCGACGTCTCAGCGTGATGCTGTCCAGTCAGGTCACGGATAGATCAGCAGGAATGCCGGGGGACAATCCGTTGAAATGATACCGTCACATCACGTTGTGCGCACCGCCCGGCGGTCTCCGACGCAATGCGAGCGCCAGTGTGAAACGCTAGAGCACCATCGCGCTGGCCAACCCCTCGTATCCGCCGCCAAGCGCCCACCCGGTCAATGCGATAGATCCTACTGCCACACCACAATGACGCCCTCGATGAGCAACACGGCAAGGCTGACTCAGGCCCACCATCGCGCCCCAGAGCGCTCCGCTACCATCCAGCATCGCGCGTATGAGGTGTCGCCAATCGACATGGGCAGCCGATTTCGATGGGACCGCCTATCATGCGGGAGGTCACCTGCATCAATGCCGGTTTCCCGGCAAGCGTCCTCAATTAGGCACGCTAGAGACCATGTCACTGCGCCAAAGACCCGCCACCGCGGGTAGATTGATTAATGTTCCTAATGAGTAGGGCGCGGCGCTAGGAAGGGAGCGCACCTACAACGCCAACTGGGACATGACGACCAGCGTAGGTGCTACCCACCGCTATAGTGGCCACGAGACGAGTCCAGGGCTACCAGGGACGCCCGGATCGACAACCGGTTCACAAAAATCACTGGTGCGGGAGGTTTGGCATAAATTTTTCACCCGATGGGCGATCGACGAACTCACCTCCGCTGAGGTCCATATCCCCGACGCCTGCTGGGGCATGCAGCGGATAATCAATGTGCTCATGGTGCGTACTCGTTACATCGACATATTTCTGGCCGAAGCGGTGTTTTCCGAGGAACCGGGCACCCGCCAGGTGGTCATTTGACTGCTGACCTCGATGCCCGCAGCTATCGACTTCCTTCGTCGACGGAAATGATGGTATTCGAGATCGACCAACTGCAAGTCATCAAATTCAATATCTCCACGTTAGCCGCCCTCGGCGCTAGGCCGACAACCAACTTTCGAGCGGCACCAATCGACCTCCGCCACGCTTGGCCGTTGGCGCTGTGCCAGGCCGATCTTGACCCGGAGCGCCCCACTGCGTGGCTCGCCAAAAGCCTACTCGTGTTTCTTCCCTCGCAGGACCAGGATAGCTTGCTGGACAACATCACCGAACTCAGCACCTACGGTAGTCGACTGATAACAGAGACGTCCCTCGACGCCCCAGAGGCCATACATGCTTTGGAAGCCGCGAATAAATTATATGAGCACGGTCTTGCCGTCGTACTCGACGACAACCTCGCCTATCTAGGCGAATGCCACGACGTCACAACCCACCTCGACATGCACGGCTGGAACGTGATGGGTACGCGGTTAGAACAGTTTTTGGTCGACAACGAATTACCGGTTCCACCGACAAAAGAGAGGCCAGGGCCAGCCGTTTCCGACAAAAAACTACTGAATCGCGTTGCTACACCGGGGAAGCCACACACTAGAGACAGCCGGCCAGAGACCTGGTTAAGGGTCATCCGTCCACGCCAAATAGCAACGCTGCCAAACCACTTTACAGCTTTTGGGTACTCGATTTCACCCAAAACGTAGCTGGACAGGTGCTGACCGATCTAGACGCCGAGGCCAGCAAGATTGAAACAACCAGTAATGAGGCAGCCCACCAGATCCCCTAGTCCTTCCCGGACACCCACCGCTGACGACATATTTTCTTCCCAACGACCGTAGCAATAAATCAGTAACTGTCGCCCTGACCAACGACGAGGCCAGACAACAGATACCGCAGCTCACCGACACTACCGACTCGTTCTAGGAGGTTTCTCTCTGGGGCTATAGAGCGAATAGTCTTGGAAATCAACGACTTGCGGTAACGCAATCCCAAGCTGATCTACGCGCACTTAACGGTGTTCAGTGGCAACGGTCCACATGGAAACCGACCAGGCGTCGATATTATGCTCACCGCCGAGGCCAGCATCCCCACCGGGATGCCCACACCGGACAGCAAACCGCAGATCATCCTGTTCCAACTCGTCGACAACGCCAGCGGTCACGTGCTGGCCCAGGCAGCGCTGTCGGCGCTGCTCAACCGCGAGCGCCACGAGTTTTCGGACATCGTCGCGAGTCGCGATGTACAACGTCGCGGTAGTCCTACAAACCAAACAGCTAACAATGCATCTAAACAATGCGGACGACACCCAGATAACCGCCAAGCCAGCTTCTGGTAATGATCCAAAAATTAAGCAGAGCAAATATTTAGATTTTACACCCAACCGTCGGACGCCTTCCTGTCCTTCGATAGGTAGGTCGTAATCAGCGTGTATGTTCCTAAACACTGGAAAAAGTTGTGTAGCACCATCAGTCAAACCGATATCGTTGACGACAAGCGATTCAGCGACCAACGCACGAGGGCGGTCAACTACGCTGAGTTGGCCAACGAACTTCAGACGACCCTGACCACCAAGGTAACCGTCGAGTGGGTTGAGTTGCCTCAGCAGGGCGGTCTGATAGCCCACCTAGCCCACACATGGAAACAAGTCGTCGACACTCCGTTGTTCGCAGAGAACGACCCCGCCCTGCACGTCGGCAGCGGTAGCCGCAGATTGGAGCCATCACAAGTGATCCACACACCGGCCCGCTACTCCAGCTTCAACGCCGCGGTCACTAAATCCACCATCGGGTTGCTGGCCAGCACAACGACGTGCCTCTAACTGGACCACACAGCGATTAGTAGAGTTAGGGAGTCAATTTGACGACCTGGTCGTTGTCGCGGTCGGCGACACAGAACTCCCGTTTTGTCCACCGCGACTACCAAGGGGGTGTTGAGGCCGCTCAGTGGCAGCATGGTCTGGGTGTTTGTCGCGACGTTGAGTATCCAACACCCGGTTGTGCTCGGTGTCGGTGACATAAATTCGCTTGTGGGCGACGTCCACCGCCAGTGTCTAAGGCTGATAGAGAAGCGAAAACGGCAACACCGTTGGGGTACTGGACTCCGGAACCAACTCCACCACCCACCTATGCATGCCTTCACTGGTGACATACACACGTCGCCGTTTTTTCTGACGTCAACCCCCGCTTGAAGACAGTCGAAAGTCGATGCCATTGCACTACAGCACCGGTTTGCCCGATTTCCTGCCCAGACTGCGCGACTAGAGGCGCGATCTCAGGACCTGCGTGTTGCACAGATGGCGGCAACTAGCACGAGCACAACAGCGCCGGCAAAGATCCACCGCGTGCTTTTGCAACACCGGGATTCAAGCCTGGTACGGGCACGACGGGTGGTTGACTAAACTTGGTGGGTCAACAGGACTGACGGAGCACGGCGGCCCAGGTGGACGCCAGCTGCCAGCGCCAATGTCGGTGGTTGCCGAACGAGCCACAGTCGCCTCGCCGGGCAACCGCTCTGATGACACCATTGACCTTGGAGCAGTGCTAGGGCCTGGGTAATGGGCCCAGCCGGCATTGCCCAACATGGCCGCGTTGTCTCCGTGCTGAAGAATTGTGGCTTCCTGCTGCCCGGGGGGCAGTCAACGGCTAGCTGGCGGACTTCGTCCTAGATACCCGACAGTAGTGTAGCGTTTTACGGAGTTTTCGGCCACGCCTTTAGTAATCATGTCGTCGAACGTCGCTGGAACCATTCCCGGTCGCAGTCTGCCGGGCCACGGTGCAGACTCGAGCAGATGCGGAGCAACCATCCTTTGGACAGTTTCGGCACAATAAAGCAACGCCCCGACCAAACACTCGCCCAACACGCAAACCAGCATCTAGATATCAGCACGGCCGGTAAGCCCGTTGCCGGTGAACCACTCCAGGGCCACATAGTTGTAGGTACCAATCTCAGTCCCGCTCTGGGTCAGAAACAGCGCGCGATCCCGAAATCCACCAAATAAGCGAAGTCCTTGCTGACCTACCATGATGTTTCCCGGTTTGACGTCGCGGTGTATGACACCGTCGCGTATGAGGCCTCCAGCGCAACCGCGACTTGGGACACGATAGGCCACCCGTACGTGCCGGGCTTAACAAGCCTTACTGTGACAACGCGGTACGCAGCGAAACGCTGTCGATGAGACGCATCTCCACATAGAACTGCGTGTTGATCACCTTAGTCATGGATAGGCAGGAGTGCAGCCCAGTAAAAAACCCCACCCATGTCAGCCTCGCACCGCATCTACGCGCAAAACTCCGAATCGCTTAAATATTAAGCTGAAACCAGCTTCAATGCCACCACCCGGCGCGTGCGTGTGTTCTCTTCTGCATAGACAGCGACCTTACCCGCGAAATAGTTTCACTCACCGTCGGTGCTCCCCTCAATTGGCCACCAATCCCGACGCCCTTCCTTAGCCTCCCACATCGAAAACGATTATACCACAAGGTAAATCCATAGTCACCGGGACACAGGAACAAACTGCGCAACACGAGGTGTCCTCTGGGTGTCGTCGAAGAACCATCCAAAGCCACTAGAGCCCTGAGGAATTGGTGGCGATGGCCGATGTCCGGCACGTCAAAGAATCTCGCCCGGGCACGGGAGTTATGCGATAGCATTCACCGCTGCCGCCAGGTTAGATTGGAACGAACTCGGCAATGGAATCGCCCTATTATAGAGTCTAATCCATACCAAATTGGTAACTAAATAAACACTTTCACCGCAGTGCCGGTGGCCAAATCCAGATACTTCAAGTAGAAGATCTCACAGATCGCCGGCGTAATCAGGTACGCACTATACCGCGCTGGCTCGTAGAACGGATTACGTGTTCAAACACCAAGTCATCACCCTGCCCCAGGATCCTGGCCCGTGCAACGGTCTTGCCGACGGAGTCGATAGTAATCGAGATCGGATCCGGACCCTCTGACGTGATGATCTGGGCCATATCCAACTGCTTGCCTACCGCAAACGATCATCCGGTGTAGGCGATCGACCCGTCGATGCTCTGCAGGGGCCGCCGACGTGCTACTGTTCCCCGCTGCGCCGGCACCCCCATTGAACGTCTCGCCGACCCCCTTGCCTCACGGACCATTGGATGCGGAATCGAGGTAAATTATATGTGGTTCCGAACTTGTCGGTGCGGAAGATGACGTGGCTAGGTATCAGACGGGAGCGGGGTGCCCCGTTGAGCGCGGTGATCGCCGGGTCGTTCCACGTGGTGAAGGTGCCATTGGAGATCTTTGCCGTGGCGGGCCCGTCTATCTTCAACGAAGTTACGCCGTTAATGTGATAGATGACCGCGCTCGGGCCAAACACCGTCGGCAGGTCCCACGCCGGCAAACCGCAGCGCGCCGCCGCGATCTGGGGTTTACCTATCAATGGATCGAACGGCACGTCAGACCCCGCCATATCGGTTTCGCTATTGATGCACTCCGTAACCCCACTGCCGGAGCCGTTTGCGTTGTTGTAGTCCAACGTGCAGCCCAGGAACGCCCAGATATAAAATAGGGAAATTGTTCCATAGCGTTCTCTTGGGCGGACGAGCCGGCGTCCTTAAGCTGCTTTCATGCCGCCGCAGTGCACCGGCACCGACGGGGTGCAGGATCCAGATGACGAGGTGTTGGCGATGTTGCCCCCGCCACGCTGATAACACCAGCACGGTGGCGGCCAACAGACGCAGCGCAGCGCCAGAGCAGGTGAACTTCGCGGAACTCCTTTCACGAGTCAGAAGACAAACGCACTCATTCCGCCACCGTGAAACCCCCTGGAATGCTCTCGCCGCACGCTGGTTTGGCGACAAACACACGGACCTATGGATATACACGCCTTGCCAGTTGGAAGCAGGATTAGAGGCGCTTTTGAAGCTTTCTTGGGGAATCTAAAAGAATTTAGCCGCAGCAACGTAGATAAGCAAATACTGATCGGAACCCTTAAGGATACATAGAAGATAGCCCCGCATGACAACTTGCGTGGGGTCTCGAAGTGGTTTTGGTGGGATGTTGATGAGTCCTGAACAGCTCGGCACCCAAATCGGTACCCCGAAAACTAATGCTGCTCCACTTGTCATGGCTGCGGTGAATCTAACGTTGAATTTCGCCGCCAAAACCGTGCTCGACTAAGTGAGCCTGGATTTTCCCTCCCGCGCGGTTACGTCCTTGCTGGAGCCGACCGGCTCAGGGAAGACAACTGTGCTACGCACTCTGAAGCGAATGAATGACAAAGGTATCTGGATACCGGTACAGCGATGACGTCCTGCTAGGCGGACAAAACATCTTCAACAGCGGCGACCTGTTGGAGTTTCGCAGCCTAGTCGGCATGCCGTTCCAGCGTCCCAATCCGTTTCCCAAGTCGATCATGGACAACATGGTTGCCAACGTGCACGCTAACAAAAGATGGTGTCGCGCAAAAATTCATAAGCATTACTTAAGCTCGACTGGCCGAAGTGGGGCTCTGGGATGCGGTCAAGGAGCAGCTAGGTGATTCGCCGTTCCGGCTTTCCGGCGGTCAGCAGCAGTTGTTGTGTCCGGTCCGTGCACTTGCGGTGGGGCCGGAAGTGGTGTTGCTTGAAAAGCCCACTTCTTCGCTGGACCCGACCATGACCGAAAAGATCGAGTAGCCCATTCGGTCACTGGCCAACCGGTCTGACTTTGATCATGGTGACCCATGATCAAAGTCAGACCACTCAAATTGGTCACCGTACGGCATCATTTTCTACGTCAGACTGATCGCGTAAGGACCCACCGAACAACTGTTCCTGTAACCCAAACATGCCGAAACGTTCTGGTACATCTCCGGGCTATTCAGCGACCGCAGGCTCCTCGGTACCAGATAAAGGCAAATCGGGACCACAGAAGCAAATGGCAGAAACCCGGAATGGACCGACAATAGAAAAGTCAATTGTGTGATGATCCGTTTGCGTACGTAGTTGGCTGCTGTGCTGCTGGTCTTTTGGTGGCAGCTGCGGTTCGAACTCAACAAGTGGTTCATCCAGTATCGGAGCCGGCGGTAAAAGTCACCACCGCGACGGCGACGTCGAAGGTCACGTTGTCAAAGACCGGAAGCACACTGATTAACCCCCTGTTCAATCTATGGGGTTCATACCTACTACGAAGTAAATACCCAAACGTCACGATCACCACCCAGGGTACCGGGATCGCGCAAGCCGCTGCCGGGACGGTCGACATCGGCGTCTCCGACGCGTACCCCACCGTAGGGCGACATAGCAACGCACACAAGATTGATGAACATCGCGTTAGCCACCTCCGCTCAGCGAATCAACTACAATCTGTCCGGCATCAACGAGCACCTCAAACTGAATGGCAAGGTGCTGGCGCAGCAGCCACCAGGGCACGATCAAAACTTGGAACGACCCGCAAATCACCGCTCTCAACCCGGGTGTGAACCTGCCGGGAACCACTGTCGTTCCACTGCACCTTTCCGACGGGTCCGATAACACCTTATTGGTTCATTTGTTCACCCATTATCTTGCCAAGCAAGACCCCGACGGCTGGGGGATAAGTCGCCTGGCTTCGGCACGACCGCCGACTTCCCCATCGTTCCGGGCACACTGGGCAAAACAGCAACGGTGGCATAGTTACCAGCTGCGTCGCCTACAGGCGGCATCGACTTCCTCGACCACACCAACTAGAAGGGGCGGTGCGAGAGCCAATCGGGCAATGTCTCCTGTAACTAACTGCTGTTCGACGCCCAAAGTATTCAGGCTGCCACAGCCAGCTTCGCCTCGCACACCCCGGCGCAGCAAGGTTATTCACCTGATCGACGGGCCGACCGCTACCCCAGGCACCTGTTCGTCAACTACTAGTACGCCAGCGTCAACAGCAGATAAAAAATACCGCCATAGCACAGACGTTGTAGGGATTCCTGCACTGGACGGTGACCAACAGTAACAGCACCCCTTTCCTGGACCAACCAGGTTCACTCTCAGCCGCTACCGGAGCCGGTGGCCAATTTGTCCGACGCACAAATCGCCAATTAAAGAGTTTTAGATAACCCTTTACTGGTCTTTCCGGCCTCAGGTTAGGCCGGGCCGCATGGACATACCGCGGACCGGCCTAAGCCAGTTTCGTAACTTCAGCCGCACCGGCCTCGCCATCCGGTGGACCGGCGATGTGGTTGCGGTGATCCCGATGCTAGCGTTCGTGTTCGTGCGGGCGGCGTTGGTTATCAAGGCACTGCCGGTGATCAAGTTCAAAGGGTTACATTTCTTCACGGCCACTTAATGGAATCCGGGCAACACCGTCGCCAGCCACGATGTTGCACATACGATCGGCGCTCACTACGGAGCATGACCGCCGATTTTCGGCACCCTGGGCAGCCCTGCGATCACCTTAACCACCACGGTGCCGGTGTTCATCAGAGCGGGTGTGACGACCGCCGAACAGTTACCGAAACGTCTCGCCTCAACCCTCAGCATGGTACTCGAATTTCTCGCCGACATCCCCAGCGTTGTCGTCGGCCTGTGGGAGCGCTGACATTCGGGCCGTTCATCGCTCACCATACCGCTCCGGTGTTCGCCCACAACGCTCCGGATGTGCCGGTGCTCAACTATTTCTACAGCAATACCGGTAACGAAGAAGACATATTTGTTCCCATCCTAGTGCTGGTGGTTATGGTCATTCCTACCATCGCCAGCCAGCACCACCCGTAACTTGGTTATACAGGTTCCCCTCCTGCCCCGTGAGGTTGAAAATGCCCGGACTGGGGAATGGCGCGCACCAAATCAACTTGCCGTGGGTGTCCAGCGGCATCGTCAGTGCCGTGGTTCTCGGACTTAGGCGCGCGCCGAGGAAAACCATGGCCATCGCAATGGTATCCGGTACGGAGTGAAGGGCAATGCTCACCAACATCTATTCGAGTATGACCACTATCGCCGCTACCGTTATCTGCCAGCTGGATTCGACACTGGCTAACTCCATCAACTTAGCAGTAATGACGCTCACCTAGGTTTCTCTGGTGTTGACGGTGATCGCACTGCTGACAAATGTGGCCGCGCGTGAGCTGGTACGCCGAGAATGGAATACCGGACTAACCAGTGGGACGAGGCATCTGATATCCTGGGAAAGACACGCCCAAAGCAAGCAGTGCTACGGTTAACGATCACCATCGCCCGCAACGTTCTGAATGCTGATCGGAGTTGTCAACCGTGCTTTTACAGTATTTGTACTACTGGTAGAGTACTGGGCACAGGGCGACTGCGGTAGCCTGAGCAACGTCATCATCGGTACCGTTGTCGTGGCTTTCAGGATCGTACTGGTAGGTAGTATGGGGGAACCTGTTGGCTGGGATCTACACGACCGAATCGCGGTTACACCGCTAACCATAGACCCGTGCAAGCACTACAGCCCAGTACCGTACCGTCTTACTATTTTATCAGAACCCGTGGCCAACCGGTCAGCCAGCGCGACACATGCCAGCATCGGACAAGCTAGCCGGCAGTTCAAGACTAACGATGGGTAACCCCGGTTGTGACGCCACAGGGTTGCACATGTTCGCCCTAGTGGTGACTGCTTGTCGAGCAAGCGATTTCGCCGGCCCAACGCACCCCGGATCAGCGCAGCAGCGCCCGCGACATCACCACACGCTGAATCTGATTGGTCCCCTCATAGATCTGTGTGATCTTGGCGTCGCGCATGAACCGCTCGACGGGGAAGTCGGAAGTGTAGCCCGCGCCGCCAAACAATTGCACAGCGTCGGTGGTGACCTCCATCGCAATGTCGGAAGCAAAGCATTTCGACGCCGCTGAAATAAAGCCCAGATCCGGCTCACCGCGTTCAGCACGGGCAGCGGCAGCGTAGACAATTAACCGTGCAGCCTCCACTTTCATCGCCATGTCGGCGAGCATGAACTGAATGGACTGGAAAGTGCTAATCGACTCGCCGAATTGCTTGCGGTCCTTGGTATAAACGATGGCAGCGTCCAACGCGCCCTGCGCAATGCCCACGGCTTGGGCACCAATCGTGGGACGCGTGTGATCCAACGTGGCTAGCGCTGTCTTAAAGCCAGTACCGGGCTCACCAATGATGCGATCACCGGGGATGCGACATTTATCGAAGTAGAGTTCGGTGGTTGGTGACCCCTTGATCCCGAGCTTCTTTTCTTTCGGGCCAATGCTGAATCCCTCATCGTCCTTGTGCACGATGAACGCCGAGATGCCGTTGGCGCCCTTGTCCGGATCGGTCACCGCCATAACCGTGTACCAGGTCGACTTGCCACCGTTGGTAATCCAGCACTTGAAGCCATTGAGAATCCAGTCATCCCCGTCAGCTTTGGCCCGGGTCCGCATCGACGCAGCGTCACTGCCGGCTTCGCGCTCACTTAATGCATAGGACGCCATCGCCCCCTCCGCAGCCAACGATGGCAGAACCTGTTTCTTGAGCTCTTCCGAACCGCGCAGGATGAGTCCCATGGTGCCAAGCTTGTTAACTGCAGGAATCAACGATGCAGAAGCATCGACACGCGCCACTTCTTCGATCACAATGCAAGCCGCTACCGAATCCGCACCCTGACCACCATACTCCTCGGGAACGTGGATAGCGTTGAAACCTGATGCATTCAGGGCTGCCAGCGCTTCCTCGGGAAATCGAGCACGCTGGTCCACATCAGCGGCATGCGGAGCGATCTCTTTTTCCGCCAACGCGCGGATGGTTGCCCGCAATTCGTTGTGTTCTTCTGGCAGCTTGAATAGATCAAACAATGGGTTTCCGGACCACCCAACCATCACTGCCTCCTTCTAACCTGACCATGATGCGGACGGATTACTTGCGGTCTGCGGTGGGACCATCCCCACCCGCGTGCGGGGAGAGAGTCAGACATTAGTCGCCGATTAACTTACCTCGAAACCGCTGTAAATCCGCATCCTTGGCCCGCACGGTATCGGCCAACCGGTCCTGGAACGCGACCAGCTGCGCTCGAAGCTGCAGGTCCGACGATCCCAAAATACGCACCGCCAACAAACCCGCGTTGCGGGCACCACCGATAGACACTGTGGCAACCGGAACTCCCGCTGGCATCTGCACGATCGACAGCAGCGAGTCCAGGCCGTCGAGCCTGGCCAGCGGCACCGGCACCCCGATCACCGGCAGCGGAGTCGCGGAAGCGACCATTCCAGGCAGGTGAGCTGCGCCGCCGGCGCCGGCAATGATCACCGCGATGCTGCGGTCGACAGCATTGCGCGCATAGTCGAACATCTCAGCAGGGGTGCGATGCGCCGACACCACCCGAACCTCGATCGGGATGTCAAACTCCGCCAGTGCATGGGCCGCATCTTGCATCACCGACCAGTCGCTGTCGCTGCCCATGATCACCCCGACTCGGGGCTGCCTGGTCATCAGCGCTGCCTCTGCGCATCGTTTCGTCCTCCGCAAGCGAGAGATATCTCCACTACATCGTCGCCGGCACGGTGTGGATCCCATCCATCCGTCCACTGCCCGTGTGATAGCCAATGCGCTGCCAACTCAGCGCGTTCACGCAGCTTAGTGGGGTTTTTTCGGTCTTTATCGGTGCCGCGAAAATTGATGTGCCCAACCTTGCGACCAGGACGCTCAACCTTGTCGTAAAGATGAACCCGAGCATCGGGCATCCGCGCAAACAGGTGGTGTAGCCGTTCATCCATAGTCACTACACTCAGCGTCGGCGGTTGTGGGGCGCCTAGCACGTTAACCATCACGGTCACCGGCGCGACGGCGTCGGTCTCGCCGAGGGGATAGTCTAGCACCGCACGGAGATGCTGCTCGAACTGGCTGGTGCGAGCACCGTCCATTGTCCAGTGTCCGGAGTTGTGCGGCCGCATTGCGAGCTCGTTCACCAGCAAAGCACCGTCGGCGGTTTCGAACAACTCGACCGCGAACACACCGACGACGCCGAGTTCAGCGGCCAATCGCAACGCCAGCTGCTGCGCAGCCGAGGCCAGGTCGTCGGCCAACGCCAACGCCGGTGCGACCACCAAAACGCAAATCCCGTCCCGTTGCACCGTCTCCACGACTGGCCAGGCTGCACCCTGGCCGAACGGCGAGCGCGCTACCAGCGCGGACAATTCGCGACGCAGTTCCACTCGCTCCTCAACCAGGACCGGCATTCCGTCGACTAGATATCCGGAGGCGACCTCGCGGGCGTGTGCCGAGTCGCGGACCATCTGCACCCCCCGGCCGTCATAACCCCCGCGGACCGCCTTGACCACCATCGGGGCATCTTTCGAACCCGTAAGGCGCTGCGCGAACGCATCGATTTCGGCCAAGTCGTCCACACTGTCTAATGCCATGAAGCGAGGCATCGCAGCTCCCAGCGCCGCCAATCGCCGCCGCATGACCAGCTTGTCCTGGGCGTGCACCAGAGCTTGCGGCGACGGTGCCACATTGATGCCTTCGGCCACCAGTTTGTCCAGCAGTTCAGTCGGGACGTGTTCGTGATCGAACGTCAACGCATCGGCTCCGAGGGCAACGCGGCGCAGGTCTTCAAGATCAGTGTGCGAGCCGATCACCACATCGGGGGTGACCTGAGCAGCGGGTTCGTCTGCAGCGGTAGCTAACACCCGCAGGGTCTGCCCCAGCGCGATCGCGGCTTGATGGGTCATCCGAGCCAGTTGACCGCCACCGACCATGGCAACCAATGGAGCAACTCCAAGCGAGCATCTACTCGGCACAGCCATCATGGTGTCATGGCGACAGAGAGCATATTGACCCGTAGTAATACCCAACCGTTAGGTAGCATTTTACGTCAATCCGTACACTGACGTGTTGTGTCTTTTCCCGATGCCACGATCACGCGCTTGCCCACAGTACTGCAGCCGTATGCGCAGCGCTACCACGAACTCATTAAATTTGCCATCGTCGGCGGCACCACATTCATCATTGATTCAGCAATTTTCTACACCCTCAAACTGACGATTCTCGAGCCCAAACCGGTGACCGCCAAGGTCGTCGCCGGCATCGTCGCTGTTATCGCATCCTACGTGTTAAACAGGGAATGGAGCTTTCGGGACCGTGGCGGCCGCGAGCGCCATAATGAGGCGCTGCTGTTTTTCGCCTTCAGTGGCATAGGGGTGCTGCTAAGCATGGCACCGCTGTGGTTCTCGAGCTATGTCCTGCAACTGCGCGCGCCCACGGTGTCACTAACCGTTGAAAACCTCGCCGACTTCCTATCAGCCTACATCATCGGCAATCTGCTACAGATGGCGTTTCGTTTCTGGGCATTCCGGCGCTGGGTGTTTCCCGACGCGTTCGCCCGCAACCCCGAAAAGACGCTGGAATCTGCCCTCACTGCGGGCGGCATCGCCGAAGTCTTCGAAGACGCCATCGATGGCGTCTTCGAAGACTTCGGCGATGCCCTGTTGCGTGCCTGGCGCAATCGCTCCCGCCGCCTGGATTTGAGTCCCGCGTCTCAGCTGGGCGACTCTTCGGAGCCAAGGGTGTCGAAAACCTCGTGATACAACAACGCGTACATCTGGCGCAGGCGCGGAATGTTGTAGAATTCCACTGGATCTTGTGACGCGGATTCGATAATCAGTGTTCCGGTGCGGAACATTCGCTCGAAAAGCCGGTCGCGGAACTCTACGCTGTTGATGCGCGCCAAAGGAATGTCGACCCCGCTGCGGGTTAGCGTCCCTTGCCGAAACATCACCCTCCGGTTAGTTACGACGAAATGTGTGGTGAGCCAATTAAGGAACGGCCACAACGTGAGCCAACCGACGATCACCAGCCAGACGCCCCAGAGGACACCGTAGATCACGTTCTTGGCGACCTGCGCCCAGTGCGTCGAGTTAACATACCCGGAACCAAACGAGACCAGCCCGGTCGCCAAGATAAGTACCACAGCAGGCCAAATCAAACGCTTCCAGTGCGGATGGCGATGCAAAACCACCTGCTCGCCAGCAACCAAGGTATTACCCGGATACCTCATAGCCGCGACATTAGCGGGCTTGGTCACAAGTTCGTCTGAGGTGGAATCGTCGAGATTGACGTTTTGCAAAGAAAATCTATAGAGAATACCTGCAAAACGCCTATCCCAACGCAAGCGGCGCCCCGGATGAAACTAGCGCAAATGCACCACGTCACCAGCCGAAATCACGACGGTTTGTCCTTTGGTAGGCCCTTCTGTTTTCAAGCACAACCTTCCCTGGTCATCGATGCCGCGCACGGTTCCGACCACGTCTTTGCCGCCGGGGAGCTCCGCACGCACACGTGACCCGATTATCGGGCTACGCGCCCGATAATCGGCCATCAACTGTGGGTCGGCGCTTCGCCACTGGCCAACCCGCGCATCGAGTTCTCGCAACAGCCAGCACACCAGCTGCTCCCGATCGGGTGCCGGCACGCCAAGGTCAAGCAACGAGGTAGCCCCAGGACCGTCGACCTCTTTTGGGGCCTGCGTGACGTTAAGTCCCACACCGACGACGATGACTGGTCGCACAACCTCAGCCAGGATGCCCGCGAGTTTACCTTTGGAGCCTGGTGGACCGGCCAGAACATCGTTGGGCCACTTGAGGCCGGCGTCAACGCCGGTCACGTCAATCAACGGGGCCACCGTGTCCAGCACCGCTACCCCAGTGGCCAGCGACAACCAGGCCCACGTGGCAACCGGAACGTCAGCGATACTCACACCGATCGACATCGTGATTTGTGTGCGAGGGCTAGCCGACCAGCCGCGGCCGTGACGCCCGCGGCCAGCGGTCTGGTGCTCGGCAATAAGCACCGCTCCGTCGATGTCGATGCCTGACGCTGCCCGCGCCAACAGGTCAGCGTTCGTGGAACCGGTTTGCGTGACGACGTCCAGTTGACGCCACCGGAGCCCCGTCCCAATCAGCTCAGCACGCAGTGCCGCTGGATCCAGCGGCGGCTTGAGTAGATCACTACCCAACTCATCTCCTCGCAAACCCAGCGTAACCACCACCACAGCAGCTGCCGATAACATCGACTCCCATGACAAGCGTTACCGACCACTCGGCTCATTCAATGGAACGCGCTGCCGAGCACACGATCAATATCCACACCACGGCAGGCAAGCTGGCCGAGCTGCATAAGCGGACCGAAGAAGCGCTGCATCCGGTCGGTGCAGCTGCCTTCGAGAAGGTACACGCTAAGGGTAAGTTTACCGCCCGCGAGCGCATCTACGCCCTATTGGACGACGACTCATTCGTCGAACTCGACGCACTGGCCAGACACCGCAGCACCAACTTCGGCCTCGGTGAAAACCGCCCGGTAGGCGATGGCGTGGTCACCGGCTACGGCACCATCGACGGCCGCGACGTATGCATCTTCAGCCAGGACGTCACGGTGTTCGGCGGCAGCCTGGGCGAAGTGTATGGCGAGAAGATCGTCAAGGTCCAGGAACTGGCGATCAAGACCGGCCGTCCGCTTATCGGCATCAACGACGGCGCGGGCGCGCGTATCCAAGAAGGCGTCGTCTCGCTCGGCCTGTACAGCCGGATTTTCCGCAACAATATCTTGGCCTCCGGCGTCATCCCGCAGATCTCGCTGATCATGGGAGCGGCCGCCGGTGGACACGTGTATTCCCCAGCACTGACCGACTTCGTGGTTATGGTCGACCAAACCAGCCAGATGTTCATCACCGGACCCGACGTCATCAAGACCGTCACCGGCGAGGACGTCACCATGGAGGAGCTGGGTGGCGCCCATACCCACATGGCCAAGTCGGGTACCGCACACTATGTAGCATCGGGCGAGCAAGACGCCTTCGATTGGGTGCGCGATGTGTTGAGCTACCTGCCGTCAAACAACTTCACCGACGCGCCGCGGTATTCTAAGCCCGTTCCTCACGGCTCCATTGAAGACAACCTGACCGCTAAAGACTTGGAGTTGGACACGCTTATCCCGGACTCGCCGAACCAACCGTACGACATGCACGAAGTGGTGACCCGCCTCCTCGACGAGGAAGAGTTCCTTGAGGTGCAAGCCGGTTACGCCACCAACATCGTCGTCGGGCTCGGACGCATAGATGACCGACCGGTGGGCATCGTTGCCAACCAACCCATCCAGTTCGCCGGCTGTCTAGACATCAACGCCTCGGAAAAGGCAGCCCGATTTGTGCGGGTCTGCGACTGCTTCAACATCCCGATCGTGATGTTGGTGGATGTTCCAGGCTTCCTGCCTGGCACCGAGCAAGAATATGATGGCATCATCCGACGCGGCGCAAAGCTGCTCTTCGCCTACGGCGAAGCCACCGTACCCAAGATCACCGTCATCACCCGCAAGGCCTACGGTGGCGCTTACTGCGTGATGGGCTCCAAAAATATGGGCTGCGACGTCAACCTGGCTTGGCCGACCGCACAGATTGCGGTGATGGGTGCCTCCGGCGCAGTAGGCTTCGTGTACCGCAAGGAACTGGCCCAAGCGGCCAAGAACGGCGCCAATGTTGATGAGCTACGCCTGCAGCTGCAGCAAGAGTACGAGGACACCCTGGTGAACCCGTACATCGCCGCCGAACGAGGTTACGTCGATGCGGTGATCCCGCCGTCACACACTCGCGGCTACATTGCCACGGCGCTTCACCTGTTGGAGCGCAAGATCGCACACCTTCCCCCCAAGAAGCACGGGAACATTCCGCTGTGAGTGCAGCGAACGACGGGAGTGAGACGAACAAATTGCCCACGACCCAAAACCCACATATTCAAATAACCAAAGGACAACCCACCGATCAGGAGTTGGCCGCGCTAATCGTGGTGCTGAGCAGCATCGGCGGTGCATCGCAGGTCAAGCAGCCCGAACCCACTCGATGGGGCCTGCCGGTCGACAAGTTGCGGTACCCGGTCTTCAGCTGGCAACGCATCACCCTTCACGAGATGACGCATATGCGCCGATGACCCGGCTGGTACTCGGGTCCGCTTCCGCCGGTCGACTCAAAGTGCTTCGCCAAGCCGGCATTGATCCACTGGTCGCAGCTTCCGGTGTCGATGAAGATCTGGTCACCGCAGGCCTCGGGTCAGACACTTCGCCGCGCGATGTGGTAAGCACACTCGCCCGAGCCAAAGCCACCCAAGTCGCGGCAGCTCTGAGCCACGCAGTCGCAGACGATTGCGTTGTCATTAGCTGTGATTCACAACTTTCCATCGATGGCCGACTGTACGGCAAACCGCAGTCCGTCGCCAACGCACGGCAACAGTGGCAGTCGATGGCAGGGCGCGCCGGCCAACTCTATACCGGTCACTGCGTTATCCGGTTACTAAACAACGAAACTACTTATTCTGTCGATGAAACATCAATGACCACAATATGTTTCGGAAATCCGTCAGCTGAAGACCTGGAAGCCTACCTGGCATGCGGCGAATCGTTGCAAGTCGCTGGAGGGTTCACGCTTGACGGCCTAGGTGGCTGGTTCATCGACGCGGTCTACGGCGATCCGTCAACCGTTGTAGGGATCGGACTGCCTTTGACGCGGTCGCTACTGTCCCGTGCGGGGTTGTCTATTGCCGCAATGTGGGCAGCCAATCCGGTCATCTAGAAATTCAGCCGTTGCACCTCAGCAGCATGATGCGTTACCTGCACTGCCTCCGGCTAGTACCCAGGCCACGGTTAGTGAACCGTGTGCCGATGGGTTGCTCGGACTACCCGAGATACCAGACTGACATAGCCCAATGGACATCAGCGCTTCAGACTCTAAGCATGATCACCAACAACATCAGGATGAGTAAGCTTTAAGGTGTGCCGCTACCCACAGATCCAAGCCCTTCCCTGTCGGCTTACGCCCACCCCGAACGGCTAGTAACCGGTGATTGGCTGTACTTCCATCTGGGCAAACCCGGTCTGGCTATAGTCGAATCCGACGAGAACGTACTGCTCTACGATGTCGGACATATTCCTGGCGCGGTGAAGGTCGACTGGCACACCGACCTCAATGACCCGAAGGTGCGTGACTACATCACTGGCGAGCAATTCGCCGACTTGATGAACCGCAAGGGCATCGCCCGCGACGACACCGTGGTGATCTACGGCGACAAGAGCAACTGGTGGGCGGCCTACGCACTGTGGGTCTTTACCTTGTTCGGCCATCCCGACGTGCGACTGCTCAACGGCGGTCGTGATCTATGGCTCGCCGAACGCCGGGATACCAGCCTGGCCGTGCCGAATAAGACATCGACCAGCTATCCCGTGGTAAACCGGAACGACGCACCCATCCGCGCATTCAAAGACGACGTGTTGGCCATCCTCGGCACTCAGCCGCTGATCGACGTGCGATCCCTCGACGAGTACACCGGCAAATGCACCGAAATGCCCGACTCCCCCGAAGAAAGTGTGCTGCGAGCCGGCCACATCCCCACCGCCAGGTCGATCCCGTGGGAAATGACAGTCGACAAAAGCGGTCGATTCCGCAGCAGCGAAGAATTGGAACGGCTCTATGACTTCATCACCCCAAACGATAAAACCATCGTATATTGCCGCATCGGCGAGCGATCCAGCCACACTTGGTTCGTACTCACCCATCTGCTGGGCAAACCGGGAGTGCGTAACTATGACGGCTCGTGGACCGAGTGGGGGAACACCGTACGAGTGCCGATCACTGCAGGCGAAAGCCCCGGAGCCGTACCTGTCTGATAGCCATTCCGTGAGAATACCCGCGCCCTCGGCCGTCCTGGCCTCAGACTTCGACGAAGTCTGAGGCCAGGACGAGCTAAAACTGTTGCTGGAATTTGCCGATGACCTGCCAGCCCTGCACGCCGACTCGGCCGAAGCAGCGATGGAGCCGGCGCCCGAATACCGACCTCGCTTTTTCTGCACATCGATACATCGATCCACACGACCGAAGCTGGGTGCGCCTGTACTTCAGCGCTCCGGCCGAAGCGCCGACCACCCGTGGGTTGGCCGCTGTCTTAGTCGCCGACTTAGACCACCAATCCGCCGCTACACCTAACGGTACCCAACGATTATGTTATGTCGGGCCGGGCGTAGCTGCTCTGATCAGCCCGCTGCAGTTACGCGGAATGTCGGCGATGCTTGCCCGGATCAATCAGCCATTCTAAACAGACCGGTTACCCCCACCACCACCTGGTCGCGTCGCCGACACGACGCTTAGACTTCCCGCGACATAATTGTAAAAAATCCCTTAAAATACCGCCAAACAGGAGGCGCAGTGGCCAGTCACGCCAGCTCGAGGATCGCCAAGGTTCTCGTCGCCAACCGCGGCGAAATTGCTGTCCGGGTGATCCGCGCGGCCCGCGATGCGAGACTGCCTAGCGTGGCAGTATACGCCGAGCCTGACGCCGAGGCGCCACATGTGCGGCTGGCCGACGAAGCGTTCGCGCTGGGAGGTCACACTTCCGCAGAGTCCTACTTGGACTTCGGTAAGATCCTCGACGCCGCTGCAAAATCCGGAGCCAACGCGATCCATCCCGGTTACGGGTTCCTTGCCGAGAATGCTGACTTCGCCCAGGCCGTCATCGACGCCGGCCTGATCTGGATCGGGCCCAGCCCACAATCGATCCGCGACCTCGGCGACAAGGTCACCGCCCGCCATATCGCCGCCCGCGCACAGGCTCCCCTAGTGCCCGGCACCCCGGATCCGGTCAAAAACGCCGACGAGGTGGTGGCCTTCGCCAAAGAACACGGGGTACCGATCGCGATCAAGGCCGCCTTCGGTGGCGGCGGCAAGGGCATGAAAGTGGCCCGCACCCTCGAGGAGATTTCCGAACTATACGAATCGGCGGTGCGTGAGGCCACCGTTGCGTTCGGCCGCGGGGAATGTTTTGTTGAGCGCTACCTAGATAAGCCCCGACACGTCGAAGCGCAGGTAATCGCCGATCAGCACGGCAACATTGTCGTCGCCGGTACTCGGGACTGCTCGCTACAGCGGCGTTTCCAGAAGCTGGTCGAGGAGGCGCCGGCGCCGTTCCTAACAGACGCCCAGCGTAAGGAAATCCACGAATCCGCGAAGCGAATCTGCAAGGAGGCCCACTACTACGGCGCTGGGACGGTAGAATATCTTGTCGGCCAGGATGGCCTAATCTCGTTCCTGGAAGTCAACACCCGCCTTCAAGTTGAGCACCCGGTCACCGAAGAGACCACAGGCATTGATCTGGTGCTGCAGCAGTTCAAGATCGCCAACGGCGAAAAGCTCGAACTGATCAAGGATCCTATCCCGTGCGGTCACGCCATCGAGTTCCGAATCAATGGCGAGGACGCAGGACGCAACTTTCTGCCCTCGCCGGGGCCTGTTAGCAAGTTCCACCCGCCCACCGGTCCCGGCGTGCGATTGGACTCCGGGGTAGAGACCGGTTCGGTAATCGGTGGCCAGTTCGACTCCATGCTTGCCAAGCTGATCGTGCACGGCGCCACTCGCCAGGAAGCACTGGCGCGCGCCCGCCGCGCACTGGACGAATTCGAGGTCGAAGGCCTGGCCACGGTCATCCCGTTCCACCGCGCTGTGGTATCCGACCCGGCGCTGATCGGCGACAACAACAGCTTCTCGGTGCACACCCGCTGGATCGAAACCGAGTGGAATAACACCATCGAACCCTTCATCGACAACCAGCCCCTCGACGAAGAGGACACCAGGCCACAACAGACGGTGATCGTCGAGGTCGACGGCCGCCGACTCGAGGTCTCGCTGCCCGCCGATCTCGCATTAGCTAACCCGGCCGGCTGCAATCCAGCCGGTGTTATCCGCAAAAAACCCAAGCCGCGCAAGCGCGGTGGACACACCGGCGCAGCGACCTCCGGTGACGCGGTGACCGCGCCCATGCAGGGCACCGTAGTCAAGGTCGCCGTTGCGGAGGGACAAACAGTGATGACAGGCGACCTAGTGGTGGTCCTCGAGGCTATGAAGATGGAGAACCCAGTCACCGCACATAAAGATGGTATCATAACGGGCTTGGCGGTCGAAGCCGGCACGGCCATCACTCAAGGCACGGTGCTCGCCGAGATCAAGTAAGGCTGGCCTACTCTAGCTGGTCCCACAGCCGCGCTAGCGATGTAGCCAACAGCCAATGTCACATCGATTTGTAAAATTCCTACCCTCTCAGCAATCTGCGTCATCGACTCGAAACGCGAAGCACTAAATGCCATATCGTTCCCACTTGGGCAACACCTCAAGCAATAGAGATAGCGCCTCCCGATTTTCGATCCGCTCAAAGCCTGCGTCCACGTCGCCCAACGTATCGGCGATAGCGCAGACGTCGTCGTCATCGTTGCCGCTGTCGATGGACAAGGTGTTCTGGGAACTGCCGGCAACCAGCCCCTCGACAACCTCGTTACGATCCATGCCGAGTTCGGATGCGGTGGGCGCCCGGTCAAGACGTTGTGACAGTTCAGCCGTCGCTGTGCCAAGTTGTAAGTGCAGTTCCTTCAGACGCCGGGGAACCTGGACCGACCAGAGCTGTTGTCGCGGAAGTAACGTCGAACCCTCACTCATGATCGCAGGCACCACAAACAAGATGAAATCTGATCCCGGTTTCGGGGTCGAAACGCACTACCCGAATTGACCAATCCGACCCGCACGATCTGGACAAAGTCGTCACACGGTGCGTCGCGGCCTACGAACCTCCTGGCGATGTGACCAACCAGCGACAAGCAGCGCTCCACAATCTCCTACCGGAGGCGTCAGGACTCCGCTGAGTCGGCGGTGGATACGGCAAGCTTACGAAACATCTCCGGGACTCGGCGTATTCGTTAAGGCGGCGAAGTCTAATCGCCGGTAGCTCGCACTGTCACCGGCCGCAGAGCCGCCCTTCGTGCCTTTAAAAAGGCTGCCGGTTTTATAGGGCCGTGGCAAGTCTGTACATGGTCGGTCAACGACATTAGGAAATGCCAACTGCCACAACATCGTAGGTGTCGCAAATCGCAGAAGCCTCCACCACCAATTCGTCGTCGCGTGAATCGACCACCAGAACGAGCGTTGAGTCCGAAGTTGCCGAGCGGACCAACCGTATGTATGCTTCGTCTACCGCCAGCAGCAAGTTCGCCACAGCGCCAAAATCCAGGTCTTCAAAGGTGCCGATCACACCGACCAAGATTTGGAGCAACACCAGGTGCTCCAAATGCGTGGCAACATGCAGTTCGACAGAGCGGTGACCTCGTTATCCCCGGTTTGGGACGTAATTCCGCATTACTCACTTGTTCTCCTGGCAACATCTGACTGACATTACTCCCAGTCCCAGTGAGAAGTCCGCCTTCGAGTCGGTTAGTCATGATTGCCGTTGAGTGTTCCACCGGATACGGAGCGTACCTGATGTACACGGAAGCGAGCGCGCAACGTGTTCACGTCGAGGTTATCACCGGGACCACGGTGGTCACTCATCACAGTGTACAAAGTGATATCCGCTCGATACGACTGGTAAAACCCACGGATATTAGGTTCCCGCCAGTGTCCAGCAGGACTGGCGACCTGTAGCGGCGGCAAAGCACGTCACGAAATCCCGGCTGCCCGTTAAATGAAGTTAAAGAAAGAGCGAAAGATTTTTTACCACCCCAGACTAGTCGACGCTGAACAACCGCGAGTTGATCACGCTAGGACACTGGTCGCAACTAGCCAGCGGACTTCGGGATGTTCGGGGTACCACCGATCTGCGATCTTGCGGATCCACCGGTGCTCGTTAGCAAGACGAGCACCGTCACGGTGATCGCGACTACACTTACCGTCATGCCCTGGTTATGATTTCCGGTCCCGAAGGCCGCAAGACTGGCTAACCATACCGATCATAGCCGCCACGACAAAAAGGTTACCAAGTCAGTGCAGTACGTCGATCAGAAACTCACCAACGAAGACCCGTGTCGTCCGCAAATGGTCGACCAAATCACGATAGGTGTCTCCCATAGCTACTTCTGTCCCGTTTGTTCGTCCCATCGTTTCGCCTGCGCAAGACCAAGGACCTAGCATCAGCGGTAGAATTCACAGAACAGGTTTGGCGAGAGAGCGGACGATTCAAAGTGCCATTATCGAGCCGGCAATCGGCGGCACACCTAAAAACAGCGTTAACACCATCAGCGTCAACAAAAACCAGCCGGCGCCGTCCCAGCACCACCAGGTACCCCGGTCGTGCCAGACGAAGTAGGCACGCACGAAGCCCCGCGGCGAACAAAATCAGCGGACCCCCGAACGCTAGCAACGTCAGCTGAGGCGGTCACAGGCCACCGCGTCGATGCCCGCTCCCCCGCAGGGGCTGACCCATAACGCGGCCGCGATCAGGAAGCCAACGCCGGCTACTGCAGCCAACATGGCGAACCGGATCGCGGCGCGAACCTCACCGTCCTCCTACCCAGATGATCACCACCACCTGATCGTTCACGTACTTTATCCATCCCCCGCAAACCTCATATCCGGTTGTTGGCCGCTACAACGTCGCTCTGGTCCCATAGATCCGCCACAACAATCCCAAAAAAGGCAAACCCGTTTGGCGACCCACCGTCACGGCCTCGTCAGCGCCTGCAACGCGCCGCACACGGCCAGCGATCAGCCGCGTGACCACAAGGAAGGCGGGACGCAACCATACGCCATCGTTGCCGTTGGGCAGCACGATCACCGCAGGTAGCAACAGCTGGCGGATCACCTCTGTCGCGACCGGCACTGGTCGGCATGTTGAAAGCACACATCCGACCGGCTGCGGCCGCTCGAGTCGAGAATCAGTGCCAGGAAATCGTCGGCGAACTCGCCGAGCCAAGCGCGCAAAGTAGCTGCCCTGCTGAGCCGCAGATTCGAACCACCCCTCGGTTTCGATCACCTCAAGGATCCGTCGGACGCACACTAGGTCGGTAAGATCGCCGCCCCACGTCGAGTTGATCCGGGAAGAGACCGTAACACATTGTCGGCTAATTTCGTCATCTCGGTGACCTGCCTTGACTCCACACACCTGCGTCCTCTTGCCGAAGTCGACTACGTCGGGTTGCATATCCAATTGTTTTTAGGCCCAAGGGGTTCCGATCAACCCACAGCCGGTCTGCACCTCGTCGAAAATCAGCAGAGCATTGTATTAGTCACGCAACTCACGCATCGCCACGAAGAACTCTGGCCGAAAATGTCGGTCGCTACCTTCCCCGTGGATCAGCTCGGCCAGAAAGTAAAGCGATGGAGTACAGGTGTGTCTAAAATGCCGCGCGCACCTGACTCAGTGATTCGGCTTCTAGCACATCCAAATCGACTCCGGACCAGATAAACCAGATATAAGGCACGTAAATGCATCTCCAGTCGAATGTCTAGAACCGGGCCACGGCAATAGACTTGGTATTGGTGAGCGGCAAAGTGTAGCCGCTGCGGCCGCGAAATACCCCACGCAAGTGCAGCACCCGAGTGCCCAGCAATGGATCGATACCGTAGGCTTCGTTGTACCGACCCGTCCAGGCGAACGCGACACTTGAATGCGTTCTCCACCGCCAGCACATCACCTTCGATGAAGAACAGATGCGGCAAGGCCGGATCACCCAGCACGCGCCCGAAGGTCTCGACCAAGCTGGCCATTGCCACCGAGTACACGTCGAAATTACTGGGCTTGTTCAGCACCACCGCTATGAGTTCAGCACAGATTTCGTTGTTCTTGACCAGCGCCGGATGATTTATGTCCGGTGCCTATGAAGCGTAGAAGGTGAACAGGTCGGAATAGCACTGACCGGTTCGGACATCGACCAGATACGAGCCGATCGAGCAGGTCAGAACCAGTACCAGGTCGAAAAAGCCGGTCAGAATGCTGTGCGCAAGCGCGTCATGCACCTGGTCTGGTTCTGTTTGTGGACCAACGAATGCAACCGATCTTAAAACAGCAATTGTAGCATGATGCTAGTGGTTTTTTTACAGAATTTTACATTGTATTTCATATTTATGTAGTAAAATTTCCGGGTATGTGCTACCTGTGGCTGTAAAAATAGTTTTAGTATTACCGTACTTCGGATCGTGACATTCGTCGCTGCCCGGATCCTTTGCAGCTGATCCTCCAGCGCACGTGCAGACGCGACACGTACTAGCAAGATGTAGCTTTCTTCACCGACCACCGAGTGACACGACTCGATTTCCTCGATGTGCTCCAGGCGGGTGGGCGCATCATCGGGTTAAGACAGATCACGAGGAGTGATTGCCACGAACGCCAACAGCAGCTACCCAACCGCCTTCTGGTTGATCAGCCCCGAATATTCAGACGCCACAACGCGATACTCCAACCTGCGCGTCCGCTCCTGAACCGCCGAAACCGACAGTCCGCCAACTCCAACAAAGTGGCGTGCCCGTCAGCTACCAGCTCACACATCAAGATCCAGTTGGCGTCATCTGGGTTTCACCCATGACCGGAGACTATCGCAGCGTCTCCGCATGAGCCCAATACAGCTGGCTGCCTGGCAACTGTGTACGATTCGCTGCCGAGTTGTCGGCCATATAGCCCAGCGAGGTGCCCGCATACGCCACGCTGGTCGCAGTCAGCAGCCTAAGTCACCTCCAACTACCTGACACGCCATTGGCGTGTACAGTGTTGCGCTTCAATGTAACGGGTCACCGCTAAGCGACACGACTCTATCCGTGTAGGCAACCCGGACGAATTGACTGCCGTCGCTGACCTCTTCGTAGCGTTCAGCATGTTGCCGGACGACTATTACGATCTTCGTTCCGAATAGTCTCTCATTCCATTGTCGTACAATAATTTTCGATCTATCGATGTAAATGATCTGGAGCACAACATGTTCCGGTTTTTCACCTAGATGCTAGCCACCCGCGATTCTCCGATACCTCGAAGCCAGTCGGCGCACCTGTGTAGAAAACCTTCCTGGGCCAACGTCAACTGTTCGACCCCGCATTGTTGGCTCAGACCCGACAAATCGCCGCCGGATGACGACTGTGACGCCGATCCCGATCCAGGAGCGTCCGTTTTTCTCTGAAGCGGTAGCGCTATTCGTGCTATTGCGCGAACCTGTCAAGAAGTCTTGGTACGGCGAGTTATCCCGAGTGTGGCAATGGCTTCCGACATCGCCTGCGTCGGCTACACCTACATCAATCATCTGACCCCGCGGGTCCCCGACATCGACTATCTACACAACAGTATGACTGCTCGTGGCATAACTATGATCGATGCCATACAGGAACCAGCATGCACCCACGGACCCGATGTGCTGTTGCAACAGAATTCGTTTCGTGCATTCGCCGAGCCAAACCTGTTCCGTTAGAACGGTCCAGGTATCAAGCCACCCTCACCCAAAGACAGCTTCAGGTGCGGTTCGGAGAAATCGAAGCGTGCGGTGTCGCACTGACGCCGCAGAGCCGCGAACGTTACGACGCTGTTATGGAAACTGCCGACACTGCCACAGTGTGGAGCAAATACTTTCCGTCGACTGCTGAAAAAATAGCCACTCAAAGACTGAGCCTATTATCGCAGTGACACCCCGTAGGCCCCGATTGTCCACCAGGATTTCCTGCTTGCCGCCGAGGACGCTTCCTACGATTCCAGTTACGACATCAGGCAGTTGGCTAGGGCTATAGCCCACAACATTCACGACCCGTACGCGCTATACGAAACGCTCTCCAAGGAAACACCCCAGTTAGCGTGTCAACTCGCGCCGACGACGATGCAGCGGGGCACCACCTGCTTGCGAGGCACGGAGCGATGGGGAAGAACGGCACTTATGACCACAAACGAGTTACGCACCCGGGTAAACAAGACGGCCCTCACAGCGATCGGCAGCTCGAACGGAACCCACGCAACGCTGGGAAAACTAGGCAAGCGCGGCTTACCCCCAGCACACCGATTACCAGCGAGGTCCTGCTCACCATCGCACAAACCACACCCGAGTAGGAGGATCGCACGATCGCGGATACCACCCAGGCGTTTTGGTCCTAGCGAAGCACACCGATGCCAGTGCACGGTGTCCTGGTAGTCCGGCTCGGCTAACTACTCACCCGCACACAAGAACGACCCCGCCACGCTAGTAACAATCGAGGTAGACAAATATCGCTTCCGAGGAGGATGGAGAAAGCCAGGAAAATCAAAGTCCAATTCACGGTCATCCTGTAGAGCCAACTCTACGGCTGGACCAGCGTATCGTAGCACCCTAACCATCGGTTATAGATAACTAGCATCCGCTTGGCGTAGTCGGTGCGATCACAGCGTTCAACTTCCCAATCGCAGTCTGGACGTGGAACGTGGCAATAGCACTGGTGTGTGGCATCACCGTGGTGTGGAAGCCCTCGAAGCTGACACCGTTGACAGGACCGGCCTGCCAGGTGCTGATTGGGCGAGCCACCGCAGACGGCGGTGCGCCAGCAGCGGTCAGCAGCCTAATTGTATAGCGACTACGAGCTCAACGGGGCAGCTGGCCGACGATCATCGGATAGCGTTGTGTCCCGGCCACCGGGTCGGTGCGAATGGATCAACAAGCTGGTCCACGCGTCGCGGCGCCGTTCGGGCTAGCGTTGCTGGAGGTGGTGGCAACAACGTAGCCCTCGTGACGCCGTAGGCCGACCTGGACCTGGCGGTGCCGGCATCGCTTTTGCCAACGTCGGCACCGCCGGTCATCTTTACACCATTTTGTCTAAACTCTTATCATACACCGCTTAGTGGCCGACAACGTAGTGGCGCACCTGGTCTCCGCGTGGTAGGCAGCTGTCCTATAAGCGACCTGTCGACGCTAGGTGCGTTGCTGTCCGGCGTGATCCGAATCCCGTCGCAGACCACCATCGTGACCACCGAAACGTTTACACCGATCCTCTACACGCTGACCTACGACAATTTTGACGAAGCGATCTCGCTTAATAACACTGTGTCACAAGGACTTTTATCGTCAACCTTCACTATCAACCTACGTGAGGAGGAGCGCTCCGTAAATGGACCGGACTGCGGTATCACCAACGTCAACATCGGCACATCGGACGCTAAGATTGGCGGCGAGAAGCAAACCGGCAGCGGGCAGAAAGTTAGTTTAGACGCGCAGAAGACCTACATGCGGCGCTCCACCAACACCGTCAACTACTCCGACGAGTTGCCACTAGCGCAGAGTATAAAATATAGGTAAGAGTTTGGCTGAGTCCACGCACCCGCAGGTCGTATACCCGCCATGGGTAATATTCTGTCACATGACCACAGCCAGGAGGCGTTTATCTCCCGAGGATCGGCGTGCTGAGCTGCTGGCACTGGGAGCAGAAGTGTTCGGGAAGCGACCCTATGACGAAGTCCGCATCGATGAGATCGCCGAGCGTGCGGGGGTGTCGCGCGCGCTGATGTATCACTATTTCCCTGACAAGCGCGCGTTCTTCGCCGCGGTTGTCAAGGACGAAGCTGATCGACTGTACGCGGCCACGAACATTCCGCCTCCTGCTGGTTTGACCATGTTCGAAGAAGTGCGCGTCGGTGTACTGGCCTATATGGCCTACCACAAGCAGAATCCGGAGGCTGCATGGGCAGCCTACGTCGGTCTTGGCCGTTCTGACCCGGTTCTGCTCGGCATTGACGACGAAGCCAAGAACCGCCAGATGGAACACATCATGTCCCGGATTGGGGATGTAGTGAGCGTAGTACCGGAGTCCAAACTGCATCCGGATATCGAGCGAGACCTGCGGGTAATCGTGCACGGCTGGCTGGCGTTTACGTTCGAAGTGTGCCGGCAACGAATCATGGACCCATCGACCGACGCCGATCGCCTTGCCGACTCCTGCGCGCATGCGCTGCTGGACGCCATCGCCCGGGTGCCCGAGATTTCCAAAGAACTGGCCGATGCGATGGCGATCGCGCGTCAGCCGCCGCAATAGTCCGCAGATGAGGTGCTTTCGTCTGCAGAATTGTCGTTCGCCACTGACACCATGGCTAGGCGAGCACTACGTCACCTAATCAGTCCCTGCCCCCCGTACCCAAAACTCGTTGGGCCAGTTCAGCATGATCACCCGCGAATGGTTCACCAGCACCTTCGACATCTCAACCACGGCGCAGGCCAGCTCCTGGGAAGTCATCGCGGATAGCCATAACACGTTAGTTATCGCCCCAACCGGTTCAGGTGAGATACTGGCCGCCTTTCTGTGAACCATCGCTAGTTTGTGCGGCCACCGTCACGTCGTCGTACCGGCCGGCGATAACTCGCTTGGCTGTACGTGTCGCCACTTAAGACGCTAGAAGTCGACATCGAACGCAACTTGCGTACCCAACCTGGCAGAGCTCACCCGGATCGCCTAGCATACCGCCCGGAGCGGGCCCGATATCCACGTCGGGATCCAATCCCGGTGCCACCCCGCCGGCACGCTACCGCCAACTGCTTGCCCAGCCACCCGATGTGCTGATCACCACCCCGGAGTCACTGCTTTTGATGCTGACTTCGACCACGCGCGAGACGCTGGTCGGCATACAGACGGTGACCGTCGACGACGATTAACGCCATCGCCGGCGGAAAGCGGGGCGCACACCTAGCCCTGCCACTGAAGCGGCTCGACGACCTGTCACACGCCTTTCAGCAAGGTCGGCCTGTACAGCGCAGGGTTTGTCTGCAACCGTACGTCCGCCCGAAGAGCTCGCGTGGTTCCTGTCTGGACTAGTCCCCCCTACTAACCCAACCACGATCATGGCTCCGCCATCGACCAAGGCTATCGAACTCACAGTGGCTGTTCCTGTACCTGATATGACCAATTTGGCAAATAACATCATCTGACCCTACATCGAGGCACACTTGGCCAATGTGATGAAATCACACAGCTCGACCATCGTGTTCGCCAACTCACTCCGAACCGCAGAGCGGCTTACCATACAGATCAACGAAATTCACGCAGAACGGTCCGGCATTTTGTCGGCGTCGGAGGCTAACCCTCAGATACCCGGCAGCACACCGGCGCATCGGCTACGTTCAGCGCCCCCGTGACTGGCACGCGCTCACAACAAACTCGGTCAACAAGAAGCAAGCGCGCACAGGGCGAAATAGAGCCTCAAACGCGGACATCTCAAGGCGGTGGTAGCAACCTCAAGCTTGGAATTGGGCATCGACATGGGCGCAATCGATCTGGTGATACAACACGTGAAGGCACCACTATCGGTGGCCAGCGGCCTGCAACGCATTGGGCGAGCCAGAAATCGCGTCGGTAAGATACCATGCGGGGGTGCTGTTCCCCAAGTACCGTACCGACCTGACTGGTTCCGCGATCAGCACCCAGCGGGCTCTCGCCAACCAGATCGAGACGATGCGTGTAGCCCTACCAGCCCGCTCGATATTCTGGACCAACAGACCGTGACGACAGCCGTGCTTAAACCATTGGACGCCGGCTAGTGGTGCAACACCGTCCGGGCCAGGACATCCCATCCGCGGTGCTGCCGCACAGCTTCTACGAGCCCACACCTGGACCTTTTGAGCAGCAAATATCACATCTACCGAGTTCGCCGAGCTGCGAACGCTGTTGGTCTACGACCGCGCGGCCTGGTGCGCAGCGGCTGGCTGTCACCTCCGTTGGCGCCATTCCCGATCGCGGGCTGTTCAGCATGTATCTAACCAGCTATCCGGACAGTCCTTCGCGAATAAGCGACCTAGACGAAGAGATGGTGTATGCATCACCGCGCTGGTGACGTTATCTAGCTGGGAGCCCCCAGCTGGCGGATCACCGAGAAAAGACTACCCACGACCGCGTTCTGGTCATCCCCACGCCGGACCAACCGGCCCAATTGTCGTTCTGACGCAGCGATAATGTCGTCCGCCCAGCCCAACTCGGCGCCGCGACCGGAGCACTGACCCGCCTGGACCACGACACATTCGGCAAGCGTTGCGCTGACTCGAATTTCGACTATTACGCGACCGCCAACCTGTGGGTGTTGCTGGACGACCAGCGCACCACCACTTTGACACTACACACCGACACCACTCTGCTCGGTCAAGCGATTCCGCGACTACTTAGCAACTGGAGGGTGAATCCTGTATTAGCCGTATTGGCTGCGAGTACACGAGCCGCTGGCGCTGGCGGTGGGTCGGCGGCTGCGGGGACACGCTACAGACCCGACCAGAAGCCGACTGCCTCCGACTATGGCATCGTGGTTTAATTGCCGGACCGCTCTTTCCTAATTTCACGTCTGCCTTCGCCTTCGATATCCGCAAGGCGCCAAGTTGTTTGTCTTCGACCCCGATGGAGACCGACCCGATTGTCACCGCAGAAGTGGGCGGTTCAGCGCTGTTTACGGTGCCGGTTCCGGGAATGTGCGGCCCACGCTTTGTTGCTGCCCGCCGGCACCCCGGCCGCTGCTCGCCGCTGTGGAACCAGTGCCAGCGCCCCGCCCAGTTACTGGAAGTAACCCGCAAATATCCTGGACTTTCCCATCGTGCTGGAGACCGTCCGAAAATGCCTACAGGACGTTTACGACGTCCCCGACCTGGTCGAGCTGATGACCGGCATCGCTTTGCGCCAGGTCCGAGTAGGCAAAAACGAAAACGGCGAAACTCTTACCGTTTACAGCGTCACTGGTGTTCGGCTACACCGGAACGTTCATGCACGAGGGCTCTATATCCCTATTTGCCGAGCGTCGCGGCGCTCTCGCTGGACAGCTACTCGACCACGTAGAACTGCGCGAGCTATGCAATCCCGAGGTCATCACCGCAACCGAGCGCCAGTTACAGAACCTGTTGGATAACCGGGTCGGTCACGACACCGAAGCGATCGCGGATTTGCTGCGACTGCTGGGTCCGCTCACCGCAGCTGATGCCGCCGCTTGGTCCAACGGGTGCTCTGACATCCACGGATGGCTGGAGGGCGTGCACGCCGCTAGGCACGCGCTAACGGTGTCGTTCGCCGGCAGCAGCTGGGGTGAGTGGCCATCGGAAGACATCGGCCAGCTGCACGACGGAGTCGTAGCGACGGGTCCGGTCAGCGTTCCTGTCATCTTCACCGTAGAAGTAGCCACCCCGCTGGGGTAAGCGGCTGCGCCGCTACGCGCCGCACCCACACCCCATTCACCACAGCGTCACCCGTAGGCTGAACCGGCCTGCAGGTGAAGACCGATGTGCTGGGCCTGCTGGTAACTCTGACGACCAGCTGGTGCTACACCGAATTGTTGCCGCATAATGCGGCAACAATTCGGTGTAGCACCAGCTGCGTGCCCAAGTCGAGTCGGTTAGCACCGCAGCTTACGCGCACTTTCTACTGGCCTTGTATTACAATGTCTTCGGGCCACTGCAGTCTTGATGAGCTGACGTCCGTCATAGATCAGCTGGCCAGGGTGGCGGATGCCGACCTCGGCAATCGAACCACTGGTGCTGACCCCGCGAGTCCGTGACTATACCCCGGTGATGCTCGACAAGCTGCTCACAACCGACGAGGTAATCCGTCGAGTGCCGGAACAATCTCAGGTAATGACGGCAGGATCGCACTGTACGCCGCCGAGTCCGCACCGTTGACGCTGTTCGCCGGCACTGGCACCCGCAAGAGTTTCGCTCCGGCACACCCCGCACGCCGACCGCCGTGGCTGAGCCGCTACGGCGTCACGCACCCACAGCACCAGACCCGACCGAGGCCGACTTTAGCTACGCCCGAGACGGATATCACGCTGGGCGAACACCTGGCCGGTCGCATATTGACACGCCGCGATATCGAGGCAACACACTGCTGAGATCGCGGACCGTTAGGAACAAAACCTAGATTGCTAGTACCAGGACATCGCGGTGATGGAGACCTCTGACGTGGCGGTGTACGACGCTTTGTCGACGATGACCCGGCGGATGCCTCCGCGGATTATTCCCGTAACCGGATTGGCCCAACAAACCACCACGGCCTAGCCAGCACAAAGCCACGTTCAACCAAGCCGATCCTACGACAAGCAACACGACGACGGCGCGAACCAACAGGAGTTGGCGTGGCCGTAATGCTTCGCATCTCGGATATGGTCTGGTGGAGTCAAGCCGACATCAGTTTCTGGGCGTAAATGCGTTGCAGCATAGTTCCTTCCGATAACCAGTAGTCAATATTCCGTCGTGGCCCTGGTGTGGCGGCCCGCTGGCAGCGCCCGGCGATTGCTCGAATTAGCTGCGAGCATGCGTCAGGAAAAACTGCGCGATAACTTCCGATGCGTCGAACACGCACGTGGTGGACCCGATGACTACCTTGGGTAAATATTGCTTGCCGCCCGGCCAAGTGTGACCGCCTTTGTTGATCTTGTAGAAGACCACTTCGGCGGAATTTGCACACACAGTGTAATCAAAGCGGCGGACGAATGTTCCGTCCCCAACGTCAGGCAATTCCTGTTGTGACGGATCGCCTTGACACCCATCGGCCGTGCGCCACTTTTCCACCATATTGGTAACCGAGACCACGTGACTGACCCCGCCGCGACCATGCACGTCCCCACCGTTGAACGGCACCAGCGGATCATCGGTTCCATGCGCGTCCATAACCGACACCGGTTGCGACGGATGGCAGGCCACATCGACGCCCAATGTTCCGGCCACCGGGGCGATAGCGGCAAACATATCGGCACGATCACACGCCAGCTTGTTGGACATGAAACCCCCGTTGGACATGCCGGTGACAAAGACATGGCCGGGGGCAACACCGAAGTCACTCTGCAGTTTGGCCGCCAACTCAACCAAGAAACCGACGTCGTCGACATGTCGACGATCCGCCGGCGATGCCCCTCGTCCATCGGCCCAGCTCTTATCGTAACCGTCAGGGTAGGCCACCAGCAGATTGTTTAAGTCGGCAACAGCATCAAAATCGGTAAGGCCCTGCTGCCCAGCTCCAGTGCCGCCTCCGCCGTGCAGGTTGAGCACCAGGCCCACAGGAGAGCCTGGCGGAACGTGCAGCACGTAGGTTCGATTCAAGCCGCCGAATTGAAAAGTCCCAGGCTGATCGCGAGAACTGGCCGATACCTGGCGCCCAACACATCCAGCCAGACAGACTGCGAGAACGACGGACGCTAGCCATCGCGCCACATTCAAGCCGCTGCGCCCCGTCCTACAACCTGGGCCACTGCATGCTCGTTGGGCATCTTGGGGCCGGAAACTATCATCCAGTTGCCCACTGACTCCGCCATAGTGCGGCAGATAGTACCGCCGAAATGCCTTGGGCTCAAGGCAGCCGGGTGCGGTCAGGGTTGAACTTACCGATGGCCTTTTCCAACGTTGTAACTACGCCTTTCCAGAATCGAACGACGCAATTCAGCAACCGATTTCATCGAAAAGACAGAAGTTACACTGTCAACCAAGACGGTATTGGCCCCGATAACCGGACTAGTTCTCGGCGGCTGACTAACTCGCAACACGCCCCAGTGACCGGATCATCGAACTCAATGCGCTACGCCAACCACTGCAACGGTGCACTGCAATCGTCAGCAGAGACGTAAACGATATTGGAATACAACGGATCGCCCACAATCTGCACACCCCCAGGACACCATGTGCAGCCTCAATTGGTGGGTCGTCCGGTATGCGGAGTCAGCCGACATAGCCCATTCGACGAAATCAGCTCCACCAGCGTCTCCGCGTTAGGCACACCGGGCTTGCAGAACCCCTGCAAGTTGCCCCGATGCTTGACGATGCGACCTCGGACCAAGCACGGCAATACTAAGGCCGGATCGCTCGCTGCACGAGCCAGGTAGATCTTTCTTGCGCACCACACCGTGGGAAAACAGTGTCTGGCATCGGTCATGCAACTAACGGCGGGTGATGAACAGCCAGCTACCTCGGCGGCCAGCCGACCAAGTAGGTGGACCGAGCTTAGCTCCGGCAACCCCAGTTCTCAGCGCAACCGCACCAGCCCGGCCTGCGCAATGTGTCGCCCCCGCGGCATAGTGGCCAAAAAGTTCGGCTTACTAACCACCACGATGTCCGTGTCTTGATGCAGCACCGGGATTGCAAAAAGCACAGACACTTCATCCGGCAGGTCACTATTACAATAAGATACAATAAGACACTAGCCCCGCTGGGCACCACGGTAGCCTCACCGTCCGAATAGACGACTTCTCCATTCAGCACTTTCGCGCGGGTCCCCGCGACACTTAACTGTCCGCTCAAGTTAGCGACACCGGTTCGATGATCTTGGTGCGCGCCTCGGGTGCGCTGGCTCGCAACATGTCCGCCGACACGTCGTCGGGCTGGGCCTGCGACAGTACCTCGGCCTCCACCCGCGCATTATAAGTCGCCACCTCGCGATCGATATCCTCGGCCGTCCAACCCAACACCGGAGCGACCACATCGGCCACCTCCCGGGCACAGGCGACGCCGCGGTGTGGATATTCGATAGAGACTCTCATCCGGCGGGCCAAGATGTCCTCGAGATGCAAGGCGCCCTCGGCGGTTACAGCGTAGCGGGCTTCCACCTTCAAATAGCCCGGAGCTTCCTGAATCGGACTGAGCAGGTCGGGTGCTTCAGCCGCCAAGGCCAAGACGTCACCGATAAGCGCGCCGTAGCGGTCCAGCAGATGACGCACCCGGTAGGGGTGCAGACCTTGCAACGCGGCGACGTGTTCGACCTGATTGATCAACGCAAAGTAACCGTCGGCGCCCAGCAAACCTACTTTCTCGGTGATCGACGGAGCTACCCGGGCCGGAACGAATGCAACCGCGGCGTCAATCGCGTCGGCGGCCATCACCCGGTACGTGGTGTACTTGCCGCCGGCGATCGCGACCAGACCCGCCACCGGCACCGCGACCGCGTGTTCACGGGTCAACTTGGAAGTGTCATCACTTTCCCCGGCGAGGAGCGGGCGTAGCCCAGCATACACCCCATCGATGTCGGCGTGGGTCAACGGGGTAGCCAACACAGTATTGACCGTCTGCAGGATGTAGTCAATATCCGCCTTGGTGGCCGCGGGATGGGCCAGGTCGAGATTCCAATCAGTATCGGTCGTTCCGATGATCCAGTGGTTACCCCACGGGATGATGAACATCACCGACTTCTTGGTGCGCAGGATCATCGCGACGTCACTGACGATCCGGTCCCGCGGTACCACTACGTGCACACCCTTGGACACGCGCACCTGGAATCGTCCACGCTGCTTGGACAACGCCTGAATTTCGTCGGTCCAGACCCCAGTAGCGTTGACCACAACGTGGCCGCGGATCTCAGTAACCGCGCCATCCTCCGAATCGCGAACCCGCACGCCGATCACTCGGTCGCCCTCGCGCAGCAATGCGACCACCTGGGTGGAGCATCGCACGACCGCTCCGTAATGCGCAGCGGTGCGCGCTACAGTCAAGGTGTGCCGGGCGTCGTCGACGACGGTGTCGTAGTAGCGAATACCACCGATCAAGGAGCTGCGTTTTAGGCCCGGACTTAATCGCAACGCACCGGCACGAGTCAAATGCTTTTGCGCCGGAACCGATTTAGCGCCACCAAGGCGATCATACAGGAAGATGCCGGCAGCTATGTACGGGCGTTCCCACCAACGTTTGGTTAGCGGAAACAGGAACGGCAACGGTTTGACCAGATGCGGTGCCAACGTGGTCAACGACAACTCACGCTCATAGAGCGCCTCACGCACCAACCCGAACTCGAGTTGCTCAAGGTAACGCAACCCCCCGTGAAACATCTTCGACGAGCGGCTCGACGTACCCGAAGCCAAGTCCCGCGCCTCGACCAACGCCACTTTGAGGCCGCGCGTGGCAGCATCCAGCGCACACCCGGACCCCACTACGCCGCCACCAATGACCACCACGTCGAACTGCTCAGTGCCAAACCGCTCCCAGGCCGCCGCACGTTGCTGCGGTCCCAACGCAGAAGCCGGCCATGTCTGCTCGCTCTCCGGTGCTTGGATCAGATCAGTCACGACACCAGGACTCCTCGGTTATTCGTCGGTAAGTTAAAGTTAAATTAGTGTGCCACCAAGGCTAGTTCGTCAGTCGACCAAAGATCGGCCTTAGTCCAGATCATCATGTGCTGTCAGCGTGATGCGCGACCTCGGTGATCGAGCCGGATAACGATGGGTGAACGGCTAGTGTTTGCGCCAACTCGTTGACGGTGATCCGGTTTTCACCGCCACGGCAATCGGTAGGATCAATTCGGAGGCGATCGACGCCACCACCACGCCGCCGATTACCACACCGATAGATGGGAAGCAAAACATCTTGACGAACCCATGACGCGCCTCGAACATCTTCGCCCACGGATTGGTCCGCAACGGCAGCATGATGGTCCGGGCAAATACCAAACAGTTGTCGACCGCCAATTACGGCATCCCCACCGCTGGGATCTCGTGCCTGGTGAAAACCTTTGTCGCGAAGGTGCGTAACCGGATCAGGCTGACGCCCTCATCCAACGCGTGGTACATCGCGATCCGACCCTGCATCGCCGTCACCGACGCCAGCGGCAACAGGCCGGTGCAGTCCTCCTGACGCGTAAATACCGGGCACCGATGTCCGCGACACCCGATCCACCGTCAAGTAGTTGCCCCGCCCCAACTCGAGGCCGACCCGATCCAGGTCAAGACAACCGGTGTTGAGGACCGACCCGATGGTCATAAGGGCGTGGCTACCTTCAATGGTGCGGCCGTCGATCATCTTCACCAAGACAACCGGTGTCGGTGCGGGTAACCGATTCCGCATGCGCGTTCTTGAACAACCGGACGCCACGTTCAGCGAACGACCCTTCCAAGACCAACGCTGCGTCGGCGTCCTCGTACGGCAACAACGTGGTACTGGCTAGCCACCACCATCACCAACACACCCAGTTCGATGTAAGCGTTGACAAACTCAGCACCGGTGGTCCCCTTGAACCCACCACGATGAAGTGGTCAGGTAACGCCGCCAAGTTGTAAAACTGCCGCCAGGTCAGGATGCGTTCGCCGTCCGGCTAAGCCGACAGCAGGATCCGTAGGCTGGCCTCGGTGGCAATCAACACAAAGTCGGCGTCGTATTCATCTAGTGCTCCCGTCAGCGGCGGTCACTTTCGATTGTGGTGACGAACCAAACCCGGAGTTGAGTAAGCCAGCCTATTCCTGGCCAGCAAGCATGTCTACGCCCATGTTGCGCAACTGGGCAGTAACGTCGGCCAACTGCGCCGCGGCCAGCGCCCTGACGCGGGCATGAATGCCAGGCAACGAGAATTTGGCATCGTCGATGTTGAAGCCAAGCCATTACGCTCGGTACAGCTCGCTGAGCAGCCCGGTGGATGCGATGAACGTCCTGGACGGTACGCAGTCGCCCAAGACAGCCGCCCCACCGATGCCACCGGAGTCGATCACGGTTACTTGGGCTTTTTGCGGGCGTGACGTGGTCGCTGCTACCAGTGCAGCCCCGTAACCGGCCGGACCTCCCCCGAGAATCGCGATCTGGGTCACCACAACCTGTAACCTAACTTAGCGACGATGCACTCCGCATGCAGCGCGGAATGAACCGGAGCCGAGCCCCCGCGGCCCGGCCAAACCATTGGTTGAACGCCAAGCGGGCGCGTGCCGATTAAGCTTTCCCCGTGCCGCTTTATGCCGCTTACGGACCTAACATGCATCCCGAGCAGATGCTCAAGCGTGCACCGCACTCACCAATGGCCGGGACAGGCTGGCTGCCCGGATGGCGCCTGACCTTCGGTGGTGAGGATATCGGTTGGGAAGGCGCGCTGGCCACGGTCGTCGAGGACCCAGATTCGCGGGTTTTCGTCGTCCTCTACGACATGACGCCGGCGGACGAGATGAACCTTGACCGGTGGGAAGGCTCCGAATTCGGCGTCCATAAGAAGATTCGATGCCGAGTGGAGCGCGAATCCTCCGACACCACGATCGACCCGGTGCTTGCATGGCTATACGTGCTAGATTCCTGGGAGGGCGGGCTACCGTCGGCACGGTACCTGGGCGTCATGGCCGATGCCGCCGAAATCGCCGGGGCTCCAAACGATTATGTCCACAATCTGCGCACGCGCCCGGCCCGCAACATAGGCCCAGGGACTACAGCCTAGGAATTTCGCGAGGCCCGTGTCTGTTCGCCGACACGCCGTCGTAGCCGGCATTTAGCGGACGGATGCCGCCCGACGTAACCGTAACATCGTCTACATCGTCTCGAGCTAGCGGACAAGTTCGCCCAGCCTAGAGCCTAGATATGACGTACTCGACCACTAAGTGGGCACCATCCCACCAGCACAGGCCCTTTAGCGGCCAGTACGCGTCGATCCTGGAGCAATGCTCCCGCCCGCTGTACCACCAGTCGAGGCCGCCGTACTCGGCGGCGACGGCGGTAGTTAGGACCAGGCGAAGTCAAGTCACCAAATCAAGTCCTCGATCTCGTATTGCAGGACTGGCCGGGGCAACCCGCCATCGAGCGTAACCAGCCGTGCCTCGTTCTCCATCGATGACTCAGCCTGCGACAAAGCCAAACCCAGCAGCTAGCGTACGGTGATGATACCCCGCCGACCAGACTATCGGTCGACAGCTCTATAAGCTCTATGTAGGTCGACGCGGGTGCACGTGTCACTGCGCAGCGCGGCGTCGAGCGTCGCCAGCGCAGTGTGCGAGCAACCTCGATAGCTGTCCAGGAAAGCGTCGTGGCCGGTCGTCCCGCGAACAACATCAACGGCGCGCCTTCGCGGCGATGCACAATCAGACAGTCGGCCGAACGCAAGCAAGCAGTGGCCGCAGTGATTGAGCACATGCAGATCGGGGGTTCCAGCGGTGTTTAAGCCGTAGGCAGCGGCGGCAGTGCCCAGGCACACCGCCACTGTCGTGCCGGCCGCCACGTCCAACCCGCACAGCCATAATGCCGTAGTCATTTCGCCACGACTATAGACACCACGCAAAACCTTCAGCAGTGCAACACAATTGAGTTGTACCTCCAAGCCGCTGCCGGTGGAGAAATGTCAATTCCTGGGCTGAACCTAACGACTCCATCTTGGACGTCAAGTAGTCAGCTGAACTCTGCGTATATGCTGACAATCGTCGGGGGAGTCGCCGATGCCACAATTGACCTCGCGAACGTCCGTAGAATGCCAAAGATGCGGTTTGTCTTTTTGCAGACACGCGCTCTCGTGGCTAGAAGGACACAGCCTGCTCAAAATGTTGACCATCACCCGCAGTCCAATAGCCAATGCCAGCTCGTCGAGGTCAAACGTCGGCTGATGCAGATCCAACTGCAGCCCCCATCCGGCCACACACCCAGTCGGGCCACCGCACCAGGAATTTCCTCCAGAATCCTCCCGGCCTTCGGACTGGCGGGTATCGACCAGCGCATCAGGGCCAACAGCTTCAAGCATATTGTGGGTCAGGATGGGTATCGAGATATATTCGTCCACGACAAGGAGTGCACCGCACTGATACTGTAGGACGTATTCGATCGCCAATGGCGACAGTAACGCGGAAGCAGACTGGCGGCTGATCCCCTCAAGATTCAACCTAGGTTTGCCGGCTGCTGGTGTGCCATGTACCAGTTAAGACGCCGGTTTGGGGTATGGCGTTGGCGACCACGCCCGCGTTGACCACGGCTTACACCAATACGGTGCTATTGCGCGGATCGACGCGGAACGACAGCACTCCAGGCAACCCAGTAATGAGTGCGCCAAGCCCGTAGACCAAGTCGGCAGTGAGGTGCGAGCGGGACGTTTTCCGCCAGGCGAATACAGTGTGATCTCTATCGAGTCGGCGGCCGAGGTAATGGAACCGTGTCGGACCGCGACCTTGCCCACTTAGAGTCGGGGCTCGCAGTGCAAAGCGAAAATTCGCACTCCCAGTGACGATGGCATCGATCAGAACCGCCGGGCATCAGCTCTTCGGCAAACTGGAAGATCAATCGCACGCCGACCGCGCTATTTCCTGCACCGACACCAAAACCACTGCAGTACCGAGCAGGCTGGCGGTGTGCGCATCACAGCCACAGGCGTGCACGACATTAGGCATCGTCAAGGCATACGGGGCGCGGGTACGTTCCGCTAAAGGAAGCGCGTTCATGTCGGCACACAGCGCGATCCTGGGCTCAGGTTCAGGACACAAATCGCAAGTCAAGCCGGTCCCACCCAGGCAGCACTTTGGGGTTCGACCCTGCATCGGCCAGCAGCTCGGCGACAAACTGTGTGGTGGCAAACTCCTAGCGACCCAACTCCGGATAGCGGTGGATGTGGCGGCGCCACGCGACCAGGTCGTCGTAGTGGGGAGCTTGGCCAAGAGTCGGCTGTGTCGACGGGGCTCAAACTTCTGCGCTGCTGCGCCGCCAGCACCCAGTCACGCTCATCAAGAGTTTCGGACGAGGCAAACAGTCGTGTGCGCCAGCATGACCGCACCGTCGAGGACTGCGTGGTCGCCGCTGGGACTGGCGGGACTGCGGCAAAGGCGCGCTGATGAACCGTGGCTCCGGCGGCGTTCACACCGATCACCGGTGCATCCCCGGCAGCACCTGTGTCACGTTTCCCCATAGCAGTGCTGCCCAGCGGAGGCCGCGTCTTGACGTCAGGCGCCACCGACTCGCGTCCGAGTTAGCGCACCTCCTCGCAGTACACGTCAGGTAACCATTAGTCTGGTTTCAACTTCGCATATGCCGCCATTACAGTGTGGTCGATTTCGTATTCACATCCACCTGCTAACACGCCCACAGCAAAGCACGTAACCGTTCTACTCTCCAGCTCACACAGCGAATCCGAGTTGACCGCCCGCATCGCATACTACAACCGCCGCGTGTCCGCGGGATTACGCCGCGTGTCCGCGGGATTACATTGATCGCCTGCCCCGCCGTTAGTGACCATGCCGGGCACACCAGTTGCCCTGGCGCCAACTGCTGCCGCAGCACCACAATGACCACCTGGCGCTACGACGACCGCATCAGCTATGATAACCCGCCAAGGGCGGCGCGACGACGGCATGCGATTCCTTGCCCAGGTATTCGATCGTGAGCTCAGACAACTCCAGGAACGGGCCGTGGCGATGTCGGTCGGTCGGCCCCGGATGCACCATCACCGCCACCGCGACATCGTCGCACCTCCTGGCCTGCAACATGAGCACTTTAACCACTGCCAACTTCCTCGGTGGAAGTCCCCACTTTAAAGCCACGGTGAGACCCAGGCCGCCGGCTACCTTAACAAGCTTAACAAGCGCTATCGCGGTACCTAACACCGACGCCGCGATCATGGATGATGGATATTGCGGCCGCAAGCATGTCCTGTCCGATCCCGGACAACCCATCATACTCGGCGCACACCCCGACGGGCAGGAGACCACTGCCTACAGTCGCGCGAAACGCCGTGTCCAGACCACAGGTGGGCACGGTGATCACGAAACCACGTTCGGCTACCAGCGCCTGCGTCTTGGCACAGCTACGGCGTTAGGCGAACGTCAGCTCCAGCTGAGCATGAATTGCGTACGACAAATCCACAAGATCGGCACCACGACGCCACACTCCATACTCGACGTTGGTCAAACGCTGTTACTGTGGGCACCCATGCAGTATCGCACCGACCTGCAGCTGCTCTGACCACAATGATGGCTCACTCGTCACTCACGCCGTTCCGGCACTCATCGTCGCTGGGCTAAGCTCGCCGACTGTGACTTACACCCTGCTCGATCCCGACGAACTCGCTCGGCGGGCCGCCCAGGTTATTGGTGAGCGCACCGGTATCCTTAAGCACGACGTCGCAGTCGTCCTCGGATCGGGATGGTCCTCGGCGGTTGCAGCGCTCGGCTCATCGAGAGCCGTGTTCCCCCAGGCCGAGCTGCCCGGGTTCATAACGCCCAACGCAGCCGGGCATACCGGCGAGTTGTTGTCGGTGCGTATTGGCGCGCATCGGGTGTTGGTGCTGGCCGGTCGCATCCATCCCTACGAGGGGCATGACCTTAGGCACGTCGTCCATCCAGTACGCACGGCGTGCGCGGCCGGTGCACGCATCATCGTTCTCACTAATGCGGCCGGCGGACTGCGTGCAGACATGGCGGTCGGCCAACTGGTGCTGATTAGTGACCACCTGAACCTGACGACACGTTCGCCGCTAGTCGGCACGCACTTCGTCGACTTAACCAACGCGTACACAACGCGGCTCCGAAAACTCGCCAGCGACACCGACCCGACACTGACCGAAGGCGTGTACGCGGCCCAGCCCGGCCCACACTATGAGACTCCCGCGGAAATCCGGATGCTGCGGATGCTGGGTGCTGACCTAGTGGGCATGTCAACGGTGCACGAGACCATCGCAGCACGGGCTGCGGGCGCTGAGGTGTTGGGCGTGTCACTGGTGACAAACCTGGCGGCCGGGATCACCGGCAAGCCACTTAACCATGCTGAGGTGCTTGCCGCGGGGACTGCGTCAGCGAACCGGATCGGGTCCCTGCTGGCCGACATCATAGCCCGGTTTTGAAGGCTGCCGTGACACCCGAAGAGTGGATCACGCACGATCCCGACCCACAGACAGCCGCCGAGCTGGCCGCGTGCGACCCCGATGAACTTGCGGCGCGGTTCACCCGTGCACTGCGCTTCGGCACGTCGGGCTTGCGCGGACCAGTGCGCGGCGGCCCCGACGCCATGAACCTAGCGGTGGTGTTGCGAGCGACCTGGGCCGTGGCACAGGTGCTCCTGCAACGAGCGGGCTCGCGGCCTGCAACCGTAATCGTCGGGCGCGACTCTCGGCACGGCTCGGCGGCATTCGTCGCTGCGACCGCTGAGGTGCTTGCCGCTGAAGGTTTTTCCGTTCTGCTGCTACCCAATCCGGCACCCACGCCGGTGGTGGCGTTTGCGGTGCGCAATACCGGCGCCGCGGCCGGGATCCAGATCACAGCATCGCACAACCCGCCGACCGATAACGGGTACAAGGTGTATTTCGACGGCGGCATCCAGATCATCTCTCCCATTGACCACCAAATCGAAAACGCGATGGCCGCTGCTCCCCTGGCCGACCAGATCACCAGGAAACCCGTAAACCCCAGTGAAAACAGCGCCTCCGATCTGGTTGACCATTATATTCAGCGAGCGGCCGCGGTACGGCGCTCCAACGGTTCAGTTCGGGTTGCCCTTACACCGATGCACGGAGTGGGCGGTGCGGTAGCCGTCGAGACGCTGCGGCGCACCGGCTTTGACGACGTGCACACCGTAGCGGCGCAGTTCGAGCCCGACCCCGACTTTCCAACCGTCGCGTTCCCAAACCCGGAGGAGCCCGGCGCCACCGACGCATTGCTGGCCCTGGCCGCCCATGTCGGGGCCGACGTCGCGATAGCACTGGACCCCGACGCCGACCGCTGCGCCGTTGGTATACCCACCAACTCGGGATGGCGGATGCTGTCCGGAGACGAAACCGGTTGGCTGCTAGGCGATTACATTTTGTCGCAAACCGACAAGCCGGAAACCGCCGTGGTAGCCAGTACCGTGGTGTCGTCGCGTATGTTGCCAGCAATCGCCACACACTACAACGCGGTCCACGTCGAGACCCTCACCGGCTTCAAGTGGCTGGCGCGCGCCGACGCAAACCTGCCGGGCACTCTTGTGTACGCCTATGAGGAAGCTATCGGGCATTGTGTCGACCCCACTGCCGTACGCGACAAAGACGGCATCAGCGCCGCGGTGTTAGTGTGCGATCTGGTTGCCGCACTGCACAAGCAGGGCCGCTCGGTGCCCGACATGCTTGACCAACTCGCCCTACGCCACGGCGTGCACGACGTTACAGCAATATCACGTCGCATTGGCCCCAAACAAACGGGAGTTGACGAGGCTGTCGACCTGATTCAGCGGCTACGCGCAGCCCCGCCGAGTCAGCTGGCCGGGTTCACCGCGACCACTACCGATATCACCGACGCGCTAATCTTCACCGGCGGTGATGATGACACGTGGGTCCGGGTAGTGGTGCGGCTATCAGGAACCGAACCGAAGTTAAAGTGCTACTTGGAAGTTCGCTGCTCGGTGGCTGGCAACCTACCATCCACCCGACAACGGGCCAGGGTGCTGCGCGACGAGCTAGTCACCTTGGTGCAGCAGTGGTGATTCTCAGGTGAGTCAGCGGGGCCCAAATTGGCAGTCGCTGGCGTCACCGAAACCCGGCACAATCACAATATAGTGATTGCTTCGTTGAGTCCCTTGTCAACGGCGGCACTGAGAATAATTGTGCTTTGGGAACGTTTTCTCTACTTCCGTAAGGCCCGCCGGTGGGTCCACCACAAAGAACACAATGATCTCTGTTGCCTGGCGGCGCAGCAACAGACCGGTGGTGTGTGGCATCGACTCGCCAATGGCCAGCATTGGGTCAAGAACCATTACCGGCTGGACAATTAGGTCGTCAAGCAGCGATTCCAGATACAGGACCAGCTGATGAGTCACCTCATCACTGGCAACCGACGAACCCAACCTGGACTTCGGGTAACGCAACATGACCCTCATCGACCATGCCCAGACCGGTGCGCAGCACCGGAACCAGTAGCGGCGGTCTGGCCAACCGGACGCTTAACATCTCAGTCAACGGCGTTAGGATCGAAAATGTTTCACAAGGCGTGTCCTGGGTAGCCCTGTAAACCAGCATCAACGTCAATCCACGCAAAGCCGCCGGGAACACAGCAAGCCGGTGCATTCGTCCCGCAGCACCGCCAGCCGGGCGGTGGCCAGCGGGTGGTCGATGACACGGACGTCCACAGGGTTGGACCCGTATAACAATCGGAATTAGCCCAGCTGACACACTTAGTTGTTCGCCCTAAGCAGGTCAACCCTGACCATATATTCCCCGAGTGAATCCCCGCGAAGGCTAATGAGCTGGGCATTCGAGCCTTCCGGATGTTCGGAGCCATGCTGGTATGCGGGCGGATGGGCTGCTCATTGGTCCCTCGTGTCGGCCTTGCCGCAGCAACACTTCCGGCCCCACACATGTTGGTAGGCGTAGTGGAAGAAAACCACTCGCAGGACAACGTCATCAGGAACTAATCGATTCCCTTCCTCGACTCGCTGGCCGCTAACAGCGCAATGATGGCCCAAGCATTCGCGGAGACACACCCGAACGAACCGAACTATTCGGCGCTGTTCGACGACGACACGTTCGGGGTGCGGAAAACCGATGCACGCTCAATGGCGATGCCTTTCCCAACCTGGGTTCTGCATTACTCACCGCCTGCTACACAATTCATGGGGGTCGCCAAAAACTTGCCCGCGGCCAGTTCCCCGGTCTGTGCTGCAGGCAAGTACCAACGCAAGCATGCACCTGAGTCAACTTCAGCAATGTACCGACAACGAATTCAGTGCCATTCTCTGCCTCTCCAATAGACAACTAGGCCAGCCCTGCCGACTGTGTCGTTCGTCATTCCCAACGACGGCAACAACATGCATAGCAGCTCGATAGTGGTGGCCGATGCCTGGCTCAACTGGCCACCCTTTCCGGGCACGCCAACTGGGTGGTGACCAACAATAGCCTGTTCACTATGGCCTTGGGACGAGGACGACAACACCAAGTCACAATCAAATCCCCATTGTGTCCTGTGCTATGGCGCACATGTGCAGCCGGGGACATACAACGAACAGATCAGCCACTACAATATTGCTTTTCATCCTAGAGCAGATGTACAGGCTACCCAAAACGGGTCACGCCACCAGTGCTGCGGCAATCACCAACATCTGGGCCGGGTAATCACCGGCGGGCTGAGCTACCCGTGGACTAGATCCGGCACCGTCTCGAGCTGCCGCTATCCTGTGCCGCATGGTTGCAGACCTCGTGCCCATCTGCCTGAGCCTGCCCGCTGGTGATCGCTACACCGTATGGGCACCCCGTTGGCGCGACGGCGGCGATGAATGGGAGGCGTTTCTCGGCAAGGACGACAACCTGTATGCCTGTGAGACAGTCGCTGACCTAGTCGCATTTGTGCGCACCGACTCCGACAACGATCTGGTCGACCACCCCGCGTGGAAAGACCTGACTTCCGTTCACGCACACAAGCTCGATCCTAGCGAGGACAATCAGTTCGATCTGGTCGTTGTCGAGGAGTTGGTCGCCGAGAAGCCGACCGCCGAGTCGGTGACCACGCTGGCAGCAACGCTGGCGATCGTGGCGTCCATCGGTTCGGTGTGTGAGTTACCCGCAGTGTCGAAATTCTTCAATGGCAATCCTAGCCTAGGCGCGGTGTCAGGCGGAATCGAGCATTTCACCGGTAGAGCCGGCCAGAGACGCTGGAATTCGATCGCCGAAATCATCGGGCGAAGCTGGGATGACGTGCTGAGCGCGATTGACAAGGTCATCAGCACCCCAAGGGTCAACGCTGCGATGTCGGCCAAAGCCGCCGACGAACTAGCCGAGGAGCCCGTAGAGCCGGAGGTAGAGCCGGATGACGAGGATGGTGCCGATAGCGCGACCGCTCAGGCAAACAACTCTGACGACACCGAAGACGAAAGCCGTACGGCCGGCGACACCGTCGTGCTGGGCAGCGACAAAGACTTTTGGCTACAGGTGGGTATCGACCCGGTCCGGATCATGACGGGGGCCGGCACTTTCTACACACTGCGCTGCTACCTGGACGATCATCCAATTTTCCTGGGCCGCAACGGTCGGATCAGCGTATTCAGCTCGGAGCGGGCGCTGGCCCGCTACCTAGCAGACGAGCACGACCATGACTTGTCCTATCTGAGCACCTACGACGACATCCGTACCGCCGCCACGGACGGCTCGCTGGCAATCGACATCACCGACGACAACATCTACGTTCTCAGCGGGTTAAGCGACGATCTGGCTGATGGGCCGGACGCCGTGGACCGTGACCAGCTGGACCTGGCTGTCGAGCTGCTCCGCGATATCGGCCAGTACTCCGAGGAAAGCGCCGTAGACACGGCGCTGGAAACGAATCGTCCGCTGGGCAAGCTGGTGGCCCATGTGTTGAGTCCCAGCGCGGTTGACAAGCCGGTCGCCCCGTATTCTGCGGCGGTACGGGAATGGGAGAAGTTGGAACAGTTCGTGGAATCGCGGCTACGACTCGAATAAAGGTTGCGTTCTGCTGACGCAGCGAGTCTGTCGGCGGTTACCCGCCGGCAGACGAGAAAGTTAACCTAATGTCACTTCCTAACATCAGACCGCTACCGCTGTTTGAGTTCCAACGACCGGGCACGTTCCTGTTCGGCTTAGTGCCGCTGACCCTACTCGCCGATGTCGTCGTACAGTAACGACGCGGACGACGCCTAAGCCGGTTCACCGAAGCATCGGTACCATAGGTCGCCGTGCCGGCACCTTCCCATCATGGTATAGTTGCTATGCCCGACCCTGCTTACCGGTGGCGCTGGCTACACCCACCCACGACATGCATATGCCACGCAGCCGCGCCGTCGTCATAGTGACCATCGACATGTCATAGTCGATACAGGCTAACCGACGTCAACCTCAAACGGCTTAAAGCGACCACACAGTTCGCTAGTAGGCCTGACACCAGGCATCATCTCGGGCCTGGTTGGCTTCATGGGAACGCCCCACCTGGTTATACCCCGACCCCGCGGCACTATGCAACCATTGACAGGTTGCAGAACTTCACAGTTTGACCACGGCACTGAGACCGGTGAGGCAATCTTGACCACACTGCATGCAATCAAAGCCTCGAGCGTAACCGGTGGAGATATCCTCCGCGCAGCCTTCCTGGACCATACTCCTGTCGATGGCGGGAAAACAAGCCATCAGATCCCAAGGATCTCCACTACAGTGGATAGACTGCGGCACGCCAAGCCAAAGATCAGGGGGTGACCATCTCAACTCTTGCGTTCGGAACGCAGGGCGGCATCAGCACGCTGGGCCAGCAACTGGTAGCTAGCCCAATATCAACCGAGCAGATAGCTCCGATCGCCCGGCTGGCAGGAGGTAAGTCCTAAAGTGCCACAAACATCAGCAAACTCAATTGGAGCTAGGACATCATCCGGGGTGAGATCGGATACCGCGCACGGTGTCGGGTGGCTGCGCCTCAACATCATCACAGCAATCATCGCTACCGGGTGGGCGACATTGATCAACCGGCGACTTCTGACCTGATCGATCAGGCAGACAGCCTGCGGTTGCAGAACACGCCGGCCAGTACCGCGCCAACCATGATGACCGCACCCAGCAAGATCCAGGCTGCGCTGCGTCGCGACCACAGTTGTCATAGCCAATCTGCCGCTGCAGAGTCGAATAGACCTGCTTGAGCGAGTCCAGATCGTAGGCGTGGAATACTTGACCGTCGGTGATCTCGCAGATCTTCTGCAGGGTTTGATTGACCACCAGAACCGGAATGACGGCGTCGTTGTACAACACGGAGCCGTCGCACATGCCGAAGGAGACAGTCAATAATATATCTGCCACTACCCCCCAGATTTATTATCGTCCGCGCCGCGGTGAAAGTTCTCTGCAGGGCCGTTGAGGTCCAAGGGCTCGTTTTCGGCGCCGTCCGACTCCAAGACGATCCGCGCGATGTAGCGGGCCTTCGCCGCCTCCCATCACCGTGCCGACCGGGGCTACTATGTCTGCAACGCGGCGGAGATGCGGTCCCGGTTGAGGTTTTCGGAGCAGCTCGCAGGCTGTCGATCGCCGCCTTCACAGCGCCACAGTTCGTCGTTGAGGCAACCAGCAGGGCAGCGGTAGCCACAAACTCCACCAGCCCAAAGTTAATAGCCGGCGTCACCTCGTCGGTGAATTGCTTATCGGCCTGCTGCGCTGCGACCAATCAACTCGGCGCGACATCGGTAACGGTCATCGACTCTTAGACATCAATCACCAACATCACGAACGCGCAGTCGCAGTTAAGTCTAATCCAAACATTGTTATATCAGACCCGCAATGGCCGTCGTCAGCAGTACCAACGACGTGGCGAACAGAAGCGTCAGCAGGTACCAGCACCGACCGGAGCAGCTTGGCGCGACACGCACCAGCACGTCCACGTCAGCGAATCGCAAAACCTACCGGCACCGAGTGAACCGCAGAGCAAGATACACACCCACCACTACCAACACGACGAACAAGAACAACCATCCATGCTGAAAGCCCGTGAGCAACATCGATCCCAGGAAGGGCAATTCAATTAATGTTCATGCCCCCAAACCTCGTAGCTTCCGGTTCTCCAATAGCGTTCTGCCCCAACGCTATCCGACCAGCACGGCGAACCGAGGCTTGATAACCTCATCGATTATTGCTAACCGTTGATCGAACGGAATAAACGCCGACTTCATAGCATTGATGGTGAAACGTTCGAGATCACCCCAACCGTAGCCGAACGCCTCCACCAAGCGGTGCATCTCCAGGCTCATCGACGTGTCGCTCATAAGCCGGTTGTCGGTGTTGACTGTCACCCGGAAACGTGCCCAGGCCAGCAGATCAAACGGGTGCTCGGTGATGCTTGCCACCGCGCCGGTTTGCAGGTTCGAGCTGGGGCACAGCTCCAGCGGTATTCGCTTGTCCCGCAGGATCGAGGCCAGGGGACCCAACCGGATGCCACCACCAGGATCAACGTCGATGTCGTCGACGATCCGCACCCCGTGGCCCAGCCGGTCAGCTCCGCAGAACGCGATCGCCTCGTGGATAGATGGCAGCCCGAACGCCTCACCCGCATGAATAGTGAAGCGCGCATTATTACTACGCATGTACTCAAAAGCGTCGAGGTGCCGAGTCGGAGGGTGCCCAGCCTCAGCACCAGCGATGTCGAATCCGACGACTCCTTTGTCCCGGAACCGGATCGCTAGCTCGGCGATCTCCCGCGACATTGCCGCGTGCCGCATCGCTGTGACCAAGCAGCGCACTGTGATGGCATTGCCCTCGGCGGCACAAGCCCTTTCACCGTCAGCAAAACCCGCCAGCACGCTTGCGAGGACCTCATCAAACGACAACCCCTCGTCGATGTGCAGCTCCGGAGCGAACCGGACTTCGGCGTAGACCACCGAATCAGCGGCGAGGTCTTCCACGCACTCATAAGCGACGCGGTGCAACGCCTCTGGTGTCTGCATCACGGCCACGGTATGAGAAAACGGCTCCAGGTAGCGCTCCAACGAGCCGCTGTGCGAAGCAGTGCGAAACCATGTCTCTAGCGACTCAACGTCGGTAGCGGGGAGCCTATCATAGCCGACCTGGCCGGCAATATCCAACACGGTCGCTGGGCGCAGCCCACCGTCAAGGTGGTCATGCAGCAGGGCCTTCGGCGCTTGCTTGATGTTTTCTAGGTGCAATGGCGTATTCATCGGGCGACTCTATCGATGATCAACGATCACGGCTCCGGCGGTGTGTCACCAACGCTCCAACCACGCTACAGCTTTTACGCCATTGCTGGGCCGAGGTATTCTGTAGTTTCGGTAGGCGAGCTGAATAACGGTTCGCCGGGAGCAACCAGCTCGCACTCAGAACACAGACCCACACATATGAGACATATTCCACACACGGGTCTGGATCAGCCTGTTGGTACCGTGCACATTCTCGCCACGTTAAGCTCGATTACCCGGCTAACTACTTTGATAGCGGTATTGAATGAGGTGAGGACAACGGCGACACCCGCGAATCCGGCTACATCGAGACCAGTAGCAGCATCATCGCGCAGACGGCGACCACCCACGACCACATACCGGGGAGATCCCGGTATGTGGTCGTGGGTGCTGCATCGTATCAGCGGCGCGACCATTTTCTTCTTCCTATTCGTCCACGTACTGGACGCTGCGATGTTGCGAGTGAACCCGCAGACCTACAACGCGGTGCTTTCTACCTACAAGGCCCCGATCGTCGGCTTCATGGAGTATGGCCTGGTGGCCGCGGTGGGATTCCACGGGTTGAACGGGATCCGGGTCATCCTGATCGACTTCTGGTCTGAAGGCCCCCGCCACCAGCGGTTGATGCTGTGGATCATCAGCGTCATCTTCTTGCTGCTCTTGGTCCCAGCCGGAGTGGTAATTGGCATACACATGTGGGAACACTTCCGAATGTGGGAGCACTTCCGATGAGCAACTCCGATCTTCAGCTCAGACCTCAAGTTCAACCTACATGCCAAAAAGGCCAGTTAGCCCCGGTGCGGCAGCGCAGCTACGACCGCCCCGCAAGCTTAGACAACCCTCGTTCACCGCGTCGACGCGCCGGCATCCCCAACTTCGAAAAGTTCGCCTGGCTGTTCATGCGGTTCTCGGGTGTCGCGCTGGTGGTACTGGCGTTCGGGCACTTATTCATCATGCTGATGTGGGACAACGGCGTGTACCGCATCGACTTCAACTTTGTGGCGCAGCGCTGGTCTTCACCGTTCTGGCGATTCTGGGACCTGGCACTACTGTGGCTGGCGCAAGTCCACGGCGGCAACGGCTTGCGCAACATCATCGACGACTACAGCCGCAAAGACCACACGCGGTTCTGGCTCAATAGCTTGCTGCTGTTGTCAATGGGGTTCACGCTGGTGCTGGGCAGCTACGTGCTGTTGTCATTCGATCCCAACATCTCCTGAAAGTCTGCGAAAGGCAAGCTTTGATCCAGCAACACCGATACGACGTGGTGATCGTCGGCGCAGGCGGTGCCGGAATGCGGGCAGCCGTAGAAGCCGGCCCCCGAGTGCGAACCGCGGTCTTGACGAAACTTTATCCGACCCGCAGCCACACCGGTGCCGCCCAAGGGGGCATGTGCGCGGCGCTGGCTAACGTCGAAGATGACAACTGGGAATGGCACGCCTTCGACACCGTCAAGGGTGGCGACTACCTTGCGGACCAGGACGCAGTGGAGATTATGTGCAAGGAAGCTATCGACGCGGTGCTCGACCTAGAGAAGATGGGGATGCCATTCAATCGTACCCCCGAAGGCCGCATCGATCAGCGCCGCTTCGGCGGTCACACTCGCGACCACGGCAAAGCGCCGGTCCGCAGGGCCTGCTACGCGGCCGACCGCACCGGCCACATGATCCTGCAGACGCTCTACCAGAACTGCGTCAAGCACGACGTGGAGTTCTTCAACGAGTTCTACGCACTCGACTTGGTCCTGACCCAAACCCCGAGCGGCCCAGTTACCACCGGGGTAGTGGCCTACGAGTTGGCGACCGGCGATATTCACGTCTTCCACACCAAGGCCGTCGTGATCGCGACCGGCGGTTCGGGCCGAATGTACAAGACCACCTCCAATGCGCACACGCTGACAGGAGACGGCATCGGGATTGTGTTCCGTAAGGGACTTCCTTTGGAGGACATGGAGTTTCATCAGTTTCACCCGACAGGCCTGGCAGGGCTGGGCATCCTAATATCCGAGGCGGTGCGCGGCGAAGGCGGACGGCTGCTCAACGGCGAGAACGAACGGTTCATGGAGCACTATGCCCCGACAATCGTCGACCTGGCTCCGCGTGACATCGTGGCCCGCTCAATGGTGCTCGAGGTCCTGGAGGGCCGCGGCGCTGGCCCGCATAAGGACTACGTCTACATCGATGTCCGTCACCTCGGCGAGGAGGTGCTAGAATCCAAACTTCCCGATATCACCGAATTCTCCCGCACCTATTTGGGTGTGGACCCGGTCCACGAGCTGGTCCCAGTCTATCCGACCTGCCATTACGTGATGGGCGGGATCCCGACCACCGTGACCGGGCAGGTGCTGCGGGACAATACCTCGACCGTCCCCGGCCTGTACGCGGCCGGCGAATGCGCATGTGTGTCCGTGCACGGCGCCAACCGGCTGGGCACCAACTCGCTGCTAGACATCAACGTCTTCGGTCGCCGGTCCGGCATCGCAGCGGCCAGTTATGCTTCAGCCAACGACTTCGTCGATATGCCACCGAACCCAGCGGAGATGGTCATCAGCTGGGTAGCTAACATCTTATCCGAGCACGGCAACGAGCGCGTCGCCGATATTCGTGGCGCGCTACAACAGACGATGGACAACAATGCGGCGGTGTTTCGTACCGAAGAAACACTCAAGCAAGCGCTCACCGATATTCATTCGCTCAAGGAGCGATACTCCCGAATAACCGTGCACGACAAGGGAAAAAGTTTCAACAGCGACTTGTTGGAAGCCATCGAGCTGGGCTTTTTGCTGGAACTGGCTGAAGTCACGGTGGTTGGCGCGCTGAACCGCAAGGAATCCCGTGGCGGGCATGCCCGCGAAGACTATCCGCACCGGGATGACACCAACTACATGCGCCACACCATGGCGTACAAGCAAGGCACCGATCTGCTCAGCGATATCGCGCTGGATTTCAAACCCGTCGTGCAGACTCGCTACGAGCCCCAAGAACGGAAGTACTGATGGCCGTTGAACCTGTCGAGGTCAAGTCGCTCGAACCTCCCCGACCGCCGATTTCGGATGACGCGGTGATGGTGACCGTGAAGATCGCACGATTCAACCCAGACAACCCCGATGCATTTGCGGAAACCGGTGGCTGGCAGAGCTTCCGGGTGCCCTGCCTGCCCACCGACCGGCTGCTAAACCTGCTGATCTACATCAAGGGTTACCTGGACGGCACACTCACCTTCCGGAGATCCTGCGCGCACGGGGTGTGCGGCTCTGATGCTATGCGGGTTAACGGCGTCAACCGGCTGGCCTGCAAGGTACTGATGCGCGACCTACTACCAAAAAAAGCGGGCAAGAACCTGACCATCACAGTCGAACCGATCCGCGGGCTGCCGGTGGAAAAGGACCTGGTGGTCGACATGGAACCATTCTTCGACGCCTACCGCGCGGTGAAACCCTACCTGATTACCAGCGGCAACCCGCCGACCCGAGAGCGCATCCAAAGCCCGACCGACCGCGCTCGCTACGACGACACCACCAAATGTATCCTGTGCGCATGCTGCACCACCAGCTGCCCGGTGTTCTGGAGCGAGGGCACCTACTACGGTCCCGCTGCGATCGTCAACGCGCATCGCTTCATTTTCGACAGCCGCGATGAGGGTGCCGGCGAACGCCTGACCCTCCTCAACGAGGTCGACGGAGTATGGCGGTGCCGAACCACGTTCAACTGCACCGAATCCTGCCCACGCAACATAGAGGTGACCAAAGCGATCCAAGAAGTCAAGCGCGCGCTAATGTTCTCGCGCTAACCGCGCTGGTGCTTGGCAGCCCTTGCAGCAACATTCACCCCCCAGGAGTACCGTGCCGCGACCGCCAGACGATCCACTGATGCGATATCGCATTTCGAAAGTCACCTGTCATTCTGACAAATTAAGGCTGAGCCATTTGGCACCCATAACGTGCTGTCACCAAGCCCATCCGTCCACCCCGGGCGAGAAGGTAGTGTGACATCCCCGAAAGGATGGGGCCACGTCGTGCTGTTGTCAGCAGACCACACGCAAGAGAAAACCAAGCTGTTTCTGTATTAACGGATTCTTGGCCGGATGTTTGGCTGTTGGGATGGCATAGTTCGTAAATCCGTAGCGGTCGGCGCACAGGTGTTGGGCCATTCCGTGTGACGGTAACTAGGTAAATCTCGGGCAGCTGCAACACCTCCTCTGGAGTCATACCGTTTACTGTGTTGTTGGGAGATCTTTTCGGCTGCACTGTGGCGATCGCCAGTGGACACTACAGCGTGAACCAAAGCGTACCGTTCAAGTTGATCGGCACAGTCACCGACGCACTTGCGGACGTATGAAATGCAGTCATCGATTTCAGCGGAAGTGGCGAGTCACATCATCCCTGGGACCTGGCCATGAACTTGGTAGATGCGGGCCAGGCTAACGACGCTGGCATGCTCGGCGGCGAGCTGCAGCATCCGGCTGCCGGTGCCGCTGATTATCAGCGGCACCGGCGGTCCGTAGCCGTTGAAGCCACGGCATTGGATCTGCCAAAGCACGGGAATATTTTATGCCGTTCGCATTTCAGTCTGTTGCGGATAGCCGTAAGGGCTGAACCGACTGGTGAATTCATCGATAGTTTAGCGTAGCCGTCGCGCCAGGGCAACGAACATGTCTAAGGTGATGTTGTCCTCAACATATTCCCATTTCATATTTTCGCTGACCAGAACAACATCCAGACGACTGTTGATCATAACTCCGGTTTTGGAGATATCTCATTCCAGAAGAACAGTTTTCAAGAACCCAATGTCGAACACCAGGACGCCGACTCGCAGACACTTAGTCACGGCCGGCCACCAGCGCGGAAAGCGGCGACGGAACTCCAAGACGATCAGTGACGAAAACGGTTTCATAGATATACTTTTCGGAAGATGGACAGGTAAAGATGAAGCTCTTAAGTACCTCGACAGCGAACACGTTGAAATAGAAACAAAAGCTGTCATCTGAGTCATTGTTCATTTGACAAATGGAGCGAACGTGCCATCACATTATTGCCTTCGGACCATGTTATCTAACTCTTTTTACAGTTATCGCGTTGACGAGGTCACATCTTGGCTTCCTGTCTCGTCTCATGGGTATGACACAAAAAATCGCATCGAGCCGTTATTCCTGAAAGACGCAAAATTTGTTATCCGACTGATGTACCGTATCGTTAAACAACGCTCCGGCGAGGAGCCCGAATCTTTCGCCGTCCATACGCACCATCCCAACCTAGCCCCTGACCGGCGACATCCATGAAAAATTTCTAGAACGTGCATAGCGCGCCACCAGCCAGTGTTCATAAGTTGGCCATGTACTAGACCACCCGGCCCGTAGGCTGCTTATGGTGTATCGACTTCAGCGCTATGCTGCAGTACCTGGATGGCCTGAATGTCAAGAGATTGAAGGACGGACAACTATGCATGCAACGTCTGCGTATTTCCCCGACAACGAACGCGCTTCCATCGCAATAACCAACGACCCGCGCTCAATTACCTACGAGCAAGTCGCCGAACTGCGCTCCCGCTTCAGCAAAGCTGACGTGATCGAACTAAGCTACCATACCGGCATCGAGAGCATGCTGGCACACATCAACACCGAGCTGGCCGTCACCGAATGTAGGTATTCAATTCCATTGAAAAGGATTGAATTCCGTTGATTACCCCGCAACGTATAGCCGATAAACCTATCGATGTTAGCCATATACAATATGGCGCAGTCCCTTCCGTCTTTCACCGTCATCGCGGTGATCCGCGGGGCCATCTCCCGATAGCCATCGATGCCGGAGTAACCTTCGGTGTAGGCGCCCAGATCACCGTTGACCAGTGCCAGCTAATTGATGGTAACGAACACCGGGCCTTAGTGGCGGGCTAGGGCAAACATGGACCGTGCCACCTTGTCCGTTCCGCTGATAACGTGAATTTCTTTGTTCACCTTGCTGTTTGAATCGTCGTTAAAGACAATATCGGGATTAAACAACAACACCACGGCTTCCAGGTCACCATTGGCCATTGCGGCCATCAGCTGGCTGATCACCTTGCTGTGGCTGGGATCGGGTTTGGGGCGACTCCGCGGTAACAGCTTTACGGGCCAGCGGCAGCGTAGCGGCCACGCTGGTCCCGAACACATCTGCCACATCGGCTAACCGTACAGCGCACCAGTCATGCAGCACGAACGCTACCCACTGACCGAGGCTGAGGCGTTCTAGTACAATCATTGCCACAAGCCAAGCACACTCGGCGGCCACCACGGTAGACAGCAGATCGACACTGTCCAAACCGACGACCACGGGTTCGTGGCAGCTAGTTACCAGTGTAGCCGCTCACGCCAGTGAGTCGCCGCCCCCAGTCGATCTAGGCCAAGCTTGACTTACCACCACGATCAACCAGCTTTGAGGTCCTCATTTACCGGCCACAGCTCCGGTCAGCCGGTAAATGACTGACATAGGATTCAGCCGCAGTTCCTTCTGGCAAGCCAGGACACTGGGGTTCTTTCCACTGTGGGGATACGCCACACCGCTTGCGATCGAATTCGCCGAACATCTAGCCCACTATGCTCTCCGGGCGACTTAAACAGAGTGTTCTTCATCAGCCGGCGGCACCAAAACGGTCGCAACCGCGTAGAAACTTGCCAATCAGTACTTCAGGCTCAACAGCAAACCCGACAAACATAAGGCCATTTCGTGCTCTATCGCCTACCATGCGCCACCCAAGGCGCACTAGCGATTACCGGACTACCATTTTTCAAAGCGCCGTTCGAGCCGGTGACGTTCGGCGGCTTCCGGGGTGTCAACACAAGCCCGAGCTGCTCCATACCCGACATCAAGGCCTTCGTGCAGTGGGCTGCTGACCGGACAACCGAGGTGAATCAAGTTCGAAGGACCCCAGACCGTTGCCGCGATCTTCTTGGAACCGGTGCGGAACGCAGGTGATTCCATTACCACCTCCTCCCTTGGCTATTTTGAGCGGGTCCGCGAGATCTGCGACGAATACGACGTACTACTTGTCTTCAACAAGGTTATCTGTGCGTTCGGCCGGACTGGGTCTATGTTCACCTGTGACGACTTCGGCTACCAGCCCGGCATGATAAAACCCGCGCCACCAGGCTGACGTTGGGCTATTCACTGCTGGGCGCGATAATCGCCAGTGACCGTCGTGTTCAAACTTTTCAACGATGGCAAGACGTTGTTTCCGCACGGCTATACGCTCGGCGATCACCCGATATCGACAGTCGTCGCGCTGGCCAACCTCGACGTCTTCAAGCGCGAGAACCTCAACTAGCCGGTAAAGCAGCACTCACCCGCGTTGTGCGCCACCCTGGAGAAATTGCATGACCTGCCGATCGTAGGCGATGTCCGCGGCGAGGGTTATTTCTTCAGCATAGAACTAGTCAAAGACCAGGCGACCAAGCAGACCTTCTCTGACGAGTAACGCCGAGAGCTGCTGGGTACCGTTTCGTCGGCGCTCTTTGCGGCCGGGCTGTATGGTCACACCGACGACCGCGGCGATTCCGTCATCCAGCTGGCGCCGCCGTTGATCAGTTGATCAGGCCAAGTTGTGGACACCATCGAATCCATCTTCCTGTGCGGCATGCTCACCGAGGCCTGCACGCGGCTGCAGGCGCACGCGATAATCCGATAATCGTTGAAAGCTACGATGTGCCGGTCGACATAAGTCGACATAATCAGCGCCGTGTTCCAGGAGGAGATTTGGGACCCCAACGTGGCACAGCGGTATGACACCCCAGATACCGAGATGGTTTGCACCCGAGGTACAAGAGCCGACAATTGAGTATCTCATCGAGATCGCGTCAGGTGGCCGGGAGTTAAAATTCGCTATAGACACTGGCCGAGTGGCTATCCCGCTAAGCGGGTGTGGTGTGTCCGTCACCGGCATCGCACTTATCCCATGCGATAACCGCCCAGTTCCGCGAAAAGGCCGCTGAAACAAATTCCCGTCGTCGCGGACAACATGACCACCACCGTGGCTGGCAGGCTAATATAGCATTTCCTAATATTCGCCTACAACACAATCTCCAACCCACTTCCCCAAGAAACCGAGCGGGACTTCTGCTTCCACAATGCAACACACTATAACTCGCCCCCAGCGAGCGCTTCGTAATCGAGTTGTTGTGCCAAAGCTACGCACACTCCCGCTCGGACAGCAGGAAGCGATGTTTGATTGCGAGCCCGACTAAATCAACCTGGATACCTAATGACGTCCTAACACCAGAGGTCTGTCTCACATGACTTTCGTTTCGGCAATGGCAAAACAGGCTCACCTGTTGCGCAGTCCGCGCTATGAATCATAGCACCAGCCGAACTTGACCTCATGGCTCAACTCTCCGGATTCCAATTAGTTTAGAGTCGGCACGCGGACTGGTCGGATACCGCGTTTACCGCGAAAGCCCGTTCGCACGTTGTCCGTATATCGCCTGCCAAGGTGAGTTAGCACACTTTGCAACTTCTGTACCATCAATCACAGCGTGGCTTACGCTAACTAGACGCCCGATCGCCTACTCTGCACACACGATGTCTTTTTTACGTTCCACCGCATGCCTGGCAGCAGCAGTTTTCGCGATCGTTGGACCAGTCGCGCTGGACCTGCCTACCGCCGTGCCAGTCGGACATGCCGAACCGAATGCCGGACCCAACGCCGGTCCAGCAACATGCCCATACCAGGTGTCCACTCCACCAGCGGTGGACTCGTCGGAAGTCCCCCAAACCGGTAACCCACCGATGCCGCTGGCAGTGCCGCCCAAACCGGTCGGCGGCGCGGCACTGAACAGCTGCGGAATCGTCACCGCTCCAGACACGCCGCCAGTACCAGGTGACCTCTCCGCCGAGGCGTGGCTGGTGGCGGATCTGAACAGCGGCGCCGTCATCGCTGCCCGCGATCCACACGGCCGACACCGCCCGGCCAGCATCATTAAAGTGCTGTTAGCCATGGCGTCCATCAACACGCTCAACCTTAACAAATCGGTCGCCGGAACTGCCGAGGACGCCGCCGCCGAGGGCACCAAGGTCGGCGTCCACGACGGCGGCACATACACTATCAACCAACTACTGCACGGGTTGTTGATGCAGTCGGGCAATGACGCCGCGCACTCGTTGGCCATGCAGCTCGGCGGTATGCAGCAAGCGCTGCAGAAGATCAACGTGCTGGCCGCCAAACTCGGCGGCCAGGATACTCGGGTAGCAACGCCATCGGGGCTGGACGGGCCGGGCATGAGCACGTCGGCCTACGACATCGGCTTGTTCTACCGGTACGCCTGGCAGAACCCCTCGTTCAGCAACATCGTCGCTACCCGGACCTTCAATTTCCCCGGTCCCGGCGACCATCCCGGCTACCAGCTGGAAAACGACAACCAGTTGCTCTACCAATATCCGGGTGCGTTGGGCGGCAAGACCGGCTACACCGACGACGCTGGCCAAACGTTTGTGGGCGCCGCCAACCGTAATGGTCGACGGCTGATGGCGGTGCTGCTACACGGGACCCGGCAGCCGATTGCGCCGTGGGAACAAGCAGCGCACTTGTTGGACTATGGCTTTAGCACCGCAGTCGGAACCCAGATAGGCACACTGATCGAACCCGACCCCACGGTGGCCGGTAACGCAGATCGGCACGGCCATGGCCTACAAGCCGCCGGAATCATGTCATCAAACGACACGCTTCCGGTACGAATAGGCGTAGCGGTCGTCGGTACGTTGATCGTGTTCGGCTTAATCATGATCACGCGTTCGCTAAACCGCCGGCCACAACACTGAACAGGCCTGAACAATCTGGATTTCATTCACAACATTTTGGTTGTGGTGGCGTCTCTGCCGTGATGAAGACCCTTAACCAGGACGTTTCCCTGGTTCTCGATGTGTCTTACCTTCGAACGCTCCGACCGTGTCCTTGAGTTGCGCAACGACCGGGTGTCGGTCAGCTGATTCGCCCTTAGCAGTACAGACTAATGGTTGGGCTCACCGTTGTCCAGCGTCGACATCATCTAAGACTAGGTCCTTTCCGGCATCTAAGACTAGGTCCTTTCCGGCATCGCCGGCAGCGCTGATGTTCATCACTGATCAATTCGTCCTTACCACAAGGCAACAAAAACTGCTGACGACGATCGACGGTGCTCGGCCAGATCGCCAAAGCGTTCAGCGCCAGCGTACTCACCAATGCAATCGGACGTCAGAAGTCGATAGTGCTGATCCCCGTAGGCTATATGGTCTTCGCACTCCTGGGTGCACGCTCGGTCTCGTCGCCTATGCTATTGGCTGGCCCCACCATCAGCATGACCGTGGTGATCGTACCGGTGTACCTCGGGGAATCCTCACCGGTCGCGGTGCGCGGATCGTGGCTGACCACCTATTAAGTGGCGATCGTCAGCGGTACCATCTCGGCTATCTGACCAATTACCTGCTGGTTGGTACGCACAGTTGGCAATGGATTCTGGGGTTCAACTGTGGTGGCCGCGGCGCTGTTGCTGTCGATAATTGGCGCGCATGCCATGCACTGCGCGCTGGTGCCAACTGAATGTCCGGGTCTTCGACGCCCGCCGGGCGCTGCAGCAAAGTGGAGCTCGAAAACCGCGTCGGACCGAGCTTGCCGAGATCACCCATGTCCTCAGCGAAGACAATGGTAGCGTAGCCCCATGCTGTGGTGGTCGTATCGGTGGGCCACCATTTTCGTGATCACCCTGGGCTTTCTCGCCCAGACTACCGGCATTAAATTGGTCGTCTACTACAGCTCTCAGCTGTTTGCAGCCATGGGCTTTCAGAACAACATCGCTCTGCTGACGTTGCCGGCTCTGGTGTAGTTAGCCGGCGTTGCGGCGGTGTGTACCGTGCTGGTTTTTGGTCGCCTGGAGAGGTCAGCGCCAGATTCTGTTAGCCGGCATCGCAGCCATAAGCACCGACGACGTCGTGTTGATTGCTTTGTTCACCCAAGGATTCAGCGGTGCTAGGCCGTTATAAGAATTCGGCAACGTGCTGTTGTTCAGCATAGACTTTAGCTTCGGGTTCGGCTTGCTAGTGTGAGTGTAAGCTGGCCAAGCATGCCCGACTCTGCTGCAGTCGATGGGGTCAAACGCCATGCTAACTTCCCTTCCAATCTGGTGACCAACGCGATCGTCGCCATAAGCTTACCGACTATACCTCATTCACTAAGTGTCACAGAAGCTTTAGCAGTGTTTAGGCTATTTGCTTCGATTGCTTTCACTGTTGTTTATCGGTACACGCCAGAGACCAAAGTTCGCCAACCCGAGGGGCTCTAACACTTCTGGGAAACGGGCAAGCTCTGGTTTGAAGAAACATCTACTGTCGCTAATAGTCGATTATGACCGCTCCAGGTCAGCGCTGAGATAGACCGGATCTCCTCTTCCGCAAATCGATTCACGTTTTTTATTGCTTGTTGTAGCAGTGACTACGCAGCACAAAAGCCCAATACCTCACCGAAATCATCCCCAGGTTGCCGGCCTGGTGTCCCCGTCAACGACAATAATAACGGGATCCGCACGAAACCGCACAACATGCTCTAACCGGTCTGGCGGCTCACCGGACCTGATGCGATCCGTCGAGATGGCCCGTCAGCTAGGGCACATTGAACCTGACCATGACCAACAACCCGAACTCCGACGTGGCGGCTGCCGCCGAAATCCACGTAAACGTGCTCGCCAGGACGGAGCGTTCGGTTGCAGCAACCAAGTCATACACCGCCGAACTGCTAACATTGTATTTACTGTTCGGTCAGCTAAGTGGTTCCGACGGTGCACACCCGACCCAGCTGCCGAAACTGGGTGAACACATGCTGGCGTACGATGTCGTCCCCTTCGCCCAGCACTAACGGTTCACTCAACGGTTGATCATCACCGGACATGGCTACTCCTATCCTACAGCCTGCGAAACAGCACTCAACCTGATGTAGACGTGCTACCTTTCTTTTCAGGCTTTTTCGAGTGACAACTTGCTGCACAGTGCGCTTGCCACAGTGGACACCCAGGTGACTGGTGTTAGCCATCGTCCTCGAAGGCACCAGCGGCCGAGCAATACTGCCGACGTTGTCTCGCTTGACAGAACGTGGGGCCGACATTTTCGTGATCGGCACTGGCCCCACGCCTGGGCACTTGGCAGGTCGGATCGCGTTGCCCAGCAGGCAACCCGATGAACTGTCGCCGGTGCTGAAAATCTTTCCGTCGCAGAAGCTAGCACTTCACCTGGCTATTGCCCACAGTTAAGAGCCCGATAGTCCGCTCGGGCTGCACAAGGTGACACGGACCCTGTGATCGTGATCAGTGCCGGAACAGTGGCCATCGACGAACAAATCTGCCGACCAAACTGGCTACAGACAGCCGGCTGGCAGATCTTGGCCTGCGGTACCGACACATCTCTTCTGTCTGAAGACAGTATTTTCCCAATTAATTGTAATTAATGGTTTTATCAACGTGAATGTGCACTTCCGCTGCAGATCGTACGTAGACGGAAAACGCCATGGGTGGCTATGAACTCCGAATTTCAACTGCTGCAATATATTACGATGACTCTGGCCAATTTGCTCAACGACATGCCTGCAGAATTCGCCGGCTCGGTATGAGAATTCGTCTAGGCAACGCGCCGGGGCATTGCGGCAAAAATTCACCTGGAGAGAACGTGGTTGAGCACGGCACAGTGCATAGCACACGACAGCACGCAGTTACGTTACCCGGATAACACTGGAAATCTAAGCCATACGCACCACCGGTGCTGAAGCGACCCGTATGGTCACACTGGCACCCGAGCTGCGTGGAAACGATCAACTACGCAGCACTTTCGTGACACAGGTGTTGTTGTCGCCGTGGGACATACGTATGAATCACATACGCAGGCAACCCAAGCCGTCACCCTGAGAGCGACCGTCGGAAACCATCTACGCGATACCGCCACCGCACCAGCGCGCACCCGGACCCGCGCTAGCTTTAATGGCCGACCCGCGCGTCACTGTCGAGTTCATCACCGACGGAACACATGTGCACCCCCAGCGCAGTGCACGCCGTGATTCATGCTGCGGGTCCTAACCGGGTCACCGTGGTATTCGATGCAATCACCGCGTCCAGCTGTGACTACGGAACGTTTCTGCTTGGTGCGGTTTAGATCGAAGTAGTGTCCAATGTGGTTCGCGTTCAGAAAACTTCGCTGTATTGCCAGCAGCACTCCTGCCGTGGATAGGGTAAACCCTTCTGCAGAGTTGTCCAAACCGGCTCAGCATCGGTTCAGGACTTTGATGCGGAGCTGGCCGCCGCAGTTCAGATGACCGCGGCGGCACCAGCCCGGGCTCTCGGATTCGACAGCGTGGACAGCCTTAGGGCAGATCTGTACTTCAATCTTGTTGTACTAGAACATGATTTGCAGATAACGTCCGTCATGGCTCATGGCAACTGGGCAGACAGCCGGCCCGGTCCACACCTGGCCTCCGTCACAGTAACCGGGGATCGGGTGATCAGCGGGATAGTCGGAAAATAACAGCGCAACAACGGCTCCCACGGCCATCGTGGTCAGCGCCTAACGTGTGCTAGGACCCGCTTTCGTCTCTACCCGGGAAAAGATATGACCACGGGAGCTGAACGCTGACAGGCTTCATGCACAACTCCGCTGTCGCTGCCCAGGAGGCTGCGAACAAAACCAAATACGCTGTGAAATAGGAGAACACCATAACACCAAGCACCGGACCAAACACGCTGCCTGCCGGGCTGCGTAGCACTATCTGCAGGTAGATCGACCCCACTTGCTTGAAAAGTTCGAACCCTACGGCAGCTATCAACCCGCCACGCATCGAGGCAACCAAATTGACAGACTTCCGCGGTAACCAGGCAATCATCCAAGTAAACAACAACCAGGACACCAGCGTTGACACCAAGACCGACGCACCCTGAAAAATCACACCGAACACAAAAAAGTGAGTTATTCCAATACATCTCAGTATAGCGGCCATCGGTGCCTGATGGCTCAGCACGGTGAGCGCTAGGGTGGTCAAGAATACCACGAATGTTCCCACCATCGCCAAGAGATCAGACAGTTTGTTGCGTAGCAAGCTCGATGGATCGATATGGTGCTCCCACCACATTTTGGTCAACGCCGCACGGAAATGCGACATCCAGCACAGACCAGCCCACGCCGCGGTAGCCAGGCCAACGACACCGACGGACGCGCGTGCATCGATCGCCCGATTCATCAAGTCGACCAGCTCCTGTCCCAGCTGACTAGATACCGCAGACCGAATGTGGTCATCGATCGTGGTCAATAACTCCGGACGACGAAACAGCACTAATCCCACCACCGAGAAACTTACCATCAACATAGGAAACAGCGCGAAGATAGTGTAGTAGGTGAGACCGGCCGCGAAAAAGCTGCCGTTGCGCTCGTCGAAGCGCTGGTGTGCGCGCACAACATGGTCGAGCCATCTGAACCGGCCCCGCAGCCGATCAATAATCCCCGTGTTGGCCGGTTCCGTCATGGCGATAAGCCTTACCCCCGTTGCGGAAGAAAGCCCAGCCGGTCGTAAACCCGCTGCATCGTCTTGCCAGCCACATCTTGAGCACGCTGCGCTCCGACCGCAAGAACAACCTCCAATTCGGTTAGATCGGCCATCAATTCGTCGACCCGGTCCTTGATCGGGCTGACGAACTCGACCACGGCCTCGGCGGTGTCTTTCTTCAGGTCGCCATAACCGTGCCCAACGTAGCGCTGCACAAGGGTATCGACATCAACCCCGGTGACCGCGGACTGGATGTTCAACAAGTTCGACACACCCGGCTTGACCTCCGGATCATACCGGATCTCCCGTTCACTGTCGGTCACCGCTGCTCGAATTTTCTTGACGGACAACGCCGGATCGTCGAGCAGGTTGATCAACCCAGCATCACTGGACGCCGATTTACTCATTTTCGACGTTGGGTCGGCCAAATCGTAGATCTTGGCAGCCATCTTGGGAATGAACATGTCGGGAACCACAAAGGTGTCCGGGAAGCGGCTATTGAACCGCTGCGCCAAGTCACGCGCAAGCTCCAAGTGCTGCCGCTGATCCTCCCCCACGGGCACCAGATCAGTATCGTAGGCCAACACGTCGGCAGCCTGCAACACAGGATAGGTGAACAGGCCGACGGTGGTGGAGTCGGCACCCTGACGCAGCGCCTTGTCCTTGAACTGTGTCATCCGAGACGCCTGTCCGAAGCCGGTAAAGCAGCCCAGCACCCACGCCAACTGCGTGTGGGCTGGTACATGGCTTTGCACGAAAACGACGGCGCGCCCCGGATCGATGCCCAAGGCCAGGTATTGCGCGGCAGTGACCAGGGTCCGACGCCACAGTGTCTCGGGATCTTGCGCGATGGTTATGGCGTGCAGGTCAACCACACAAAAGAACGCTTCGTATTCGTCCGGATGATCGTACTGCAGCGCAACCCACTGGGTGATGGCACCCAACGCGTTACCGAGGTGAAGCGAATCAGAAGTGGGCTGCACGCCGGAGAAAATCCTGCTGAATCCGGTAGCGGTACTCATAATGCCCCGATCTTTTCACGTGAGCCTTTTCATCCGTGCCGGCCTGCCAACACCAGCGACACCGGCCAGTGGTAGCTTGCGGTACCCGGGGTACCACCTTTAGAGTCGGCAGCATGCGCCAGCCGATTCACCTTGGTTCTGGAGAGCCGGTCCTCCTGCTACACCCGTTCATGATGTCCCAGACGGTGTGGGAGATTGTGGCCCCACAGTTGGCCAACACCGAACGATACGAGGTATTCGCTCCGACGATGGCCGCCCACCACGGTGGACCGTCCGCGAGCAGTTGGATGATGAGCGTTTCGACTCTGGCCGACCATGTTGAGCAGCAACTGGACGAACTGGGCTGGGATACCGCCCACCTGGTCGGCAACTCGCTCGGTGGGTGGGTCGTCTTCGAGCTCGAGCGGCGTGGGCGGGCACGTAGCGTCACCGGTATCGCCCCGGCGGGCGGTTGGACACGCTGGAGCCTGGCTAAGTTCGAAGTGATCGCCAAGTTCGTCGCTGGGATGCCATTGGTGGCGGTGGCCCGCGGGCTCGGTTCGCGGGCGTTATCCCTACCGTTCAGCCACCGGTTAGCCAGCCTGCCGCTGACCGGATCGCCGGCAGGGCTGAGCGAACACCAATTGCGCAACATCGTAGAGGATGCCGGGCACTGCCCAGCTTACTTCCTGCTGCTGATCAAGACGTTGCTACAGCCTGGGCTACGAGAATTGGCGGATATCACTGTGCCCGTTCTGTTGGTGCTCTGTGAGAAGGACCGCGTGCTCCCGCCGCCCAAATACAGCCGTCATTTCACCGACCACCTGCCCGAAAGAACCCAGGTCACCAAGTTCGATGGCATGGGGCACGTTCCGATGTTCGAAGCGCCCGAGGTAATCACCAAGCTCATCACCAACTTCATCAACCAATGCAGCAAGCCGGCCGAGGCCGCTAGCCCAGCGAGTTAGCCGAGCGCCTTCTTCAGATTGTCGGCGATTGAATTGAGAAATTCCTCGCTGTTTTGCCAGTCTTGTTCAGAACCGATTGAGGGAGGCCAAGTTCTTGGTAATCTTCCCCGCTCTCGATCGTGCCGATGACAACACTCTTCCAGCTTCTGGGTGAAGTCAACCACTTCCGAAGTGCCGTCCAGCTTGCCGCGATGCTGCAGTCCGCACGTCCAAGCTAAGATCGAGGTGATCGGATTTGTCGAGGTCGGCTTGATACTGTCGAAAATGCCGGGTGACGGTGTCGTGCACAGCCTCGCCCGCCTTACCGTCAGCCGTCATCAGTCCTAGCGAATCGTAGCTTTGCGCGACGATGTCTGTATTGCATGTCGCCGTCATACTTCTTGCAGACCCACACGTAGCCGCCCACCCACTCGAGGCAGGCTGCTAGCATCTCGTCTATAAGCCAACGCCCGTAGATCAGCCCGGCGGCTTCGAACTCGTCCTTGAATTCCTCGTCTTAGACTGCGACGGAACGTGTCTTTTAACATGCCGTCGCAGACCTTGAAAATGGTATTCTTAGTCAACAGGTACACCAGCCACTTAGCGTTCAAGCCATAAGAAAACGACGTGCACGAAATCGCGGATGGAATCCTTGAAGTTGTAGCGCCTTGCACGACACCACCATCGGAGGGGATCGACACCATACTTGATACTTGTGCACGATCGGCTCGTTGCCTTCGGATGAAGTGAAAGTGATTGAGAAGGAGCCGGACTGGCTAATTTTGAAGTTGATTGTCCGATACTGATCACCAAAAATTTTGGTTTACCATGACAATCTTTTTGGCCCAACTCAAAACCAGTAGCGATACATTAGCGATTACAAGCGGTTCGCGAAAAATATTTCCGATCAAAATATTTCGAATAGTCCCTTTGGGCAACATTCACATCTCCTTCAGATCGCATTCCTGGAAAGGGGCCTCGTCAGGGGTGGCCATGACACACTTAACATCCACACCGTGCTTCTTAATGGCATGGTCGGTGTCGATCGTTATCTGGTCGTCAATGCAATCGCGATGCTCGATGTCCAGTTCGTAATAGTCCAGGTTGATATCCAGATGCAACAGGATCAAACATGTCCTTTGATAAGTTTCCAGACTACGCAGATCATCTCATCACCACCGAGCTTCGACTACCGGGCCTTCGACTTTGATCTTGGGTTCATTGGACATTAGAGTCTAAAACCCTCCGCCCGTGTCAACTATTGCCTGTCAAGCAAGCCCCACTAACAGCCTTGATGGGCTAGTAGGGTCGCTAAACGGCCAGCTAAAGCTGTCAGAGTTGACGTCGGGTCGGGTGGCCACGCGATAGGCTGCAACGCGGTCATGAGCGCCAGCGTCAAGCCCCGACTTGCTGGCCGGCAACCCTCCAACCGCGTTGGAGTGCCCCGGTGATGACCAGGTTGAGTAGCCAGAACCGGCTACGCGGCAAGCGCGAGTCCGCCGTGACGGGCCCTCTTAGCAAACAGGGAAACGTGATATGCGGCTATGTGTATCGCTGCTAGCAACCAGCGTTGGTTGACGTCATTAGCGATGACGTCCTAGCCTGAGTACCCCAATTACACGATTAGCCCACTTCCGAGCAGAAGGCAGCCCAAGTGAGCTCTGAAAAACAGCCCCCGAGCCGAGTCGATCCGCATTGGGCATTCGCAACTAAACAGATTGATGTTAGGCAGAGCCCCGGCTCGGCCACCAACGCCCGTGCGCTGCCAAGCCAACAAACCACCTCCTACACGTTCACCGACACCGCACATGCCGCCGCGCTCGAGGGCGGCGTGGCCACACTGTTCCTTGCATCCGGGCAGGCCACAGAAACATTCGCCACCTTGAACTGGCCGGAGTCGGAGATCACATCGTGTCCAGCCCACGGCTCTACAGCGAAACCTGTAATTTGCTCCACTATATCGCTGGCCAAGATCAGAATCTAGGTCCTCTGCGTAGAGGATCCCGACCATCTGGATTCGTGATAGGCAGCGGTCTAACCGAACGCGAAAGCGTTCTTTGGCAAGATCATCTCCAACCCGCAGATCGACCTGCTGGATACTCCCGATGTCGTCGAGATCCCTCACGCCAACGGGGCTATCGCTGACCGTCGACAACACCATCGTGACGCCCTATCTCATCCAGCTATTCACCCCAGGGCACAAACATCGTGATGCACTCGGCGACCAAATATCTTAAATGGGCCTGGCGCCGCGATCGCCAGAGTGATAGTCGACAGCGGTACCTTGGGTTGGACACAAGACCATTTCCCCAAATTCATCACACCCGATCCCAATTACCATAGGGTGGTGTATCCTGAGCTCAGGACACTGGCGTATACACTCAAGGTGCGCATACAGTTGTTGCGTTACTACAAATCCGTGGCTTTTCACCTTATCAACGCATTCTTGGTGGCCGAAGGTCTCGAGACGCTGAGTCTGCGGGTGAAATGGCACGTCGTGAATGTGCAGCGGATCGTCAAGTTTTTGGCTTACCACCGAAACAACAACCAAGGCGTGGTGTTCGTGAACTATGCGGGACTGCCCAGTTCGCCATGGCATGAACGGGCAAAAAAGCTGGCGCCAAAGGAACCGGAGCTATTCTGTCGTTCGAGCTGGCCGGTTGCACAGAGTCTGGCAAGACGTTTGTGAACGCGCTGAAACTGCACAGTCACGTCGTCTACATCGGCGACGTGCGCTCGCTGGTGATTCATCCGGCTTCAACCACCCCCGACCAGCTGACACCGGAAGAGCAACTGTCCACCGACGTCAGCCTGGGCTTGGTGAGGATCGCCGTAAGCCTCGAAAACATCGACGACATCCTGACCGACCTGATGTTCGGCTTCACGACGACTTGCCAAAGCAATGATCCGCAGGCTATAGCAGCCTTTTGAGGGCTCCTGACATGACAATCTCCAAGGTCCCTACCCAGAAGCTGCCGGCCGAAGGCGAGGTCGGCTTGGTCGACATCGGCTCACTTACCACCGAAAGCGGTGCCGTCATCGACGATGTCTGCATCGCCGTTCAGCGCTGGGGGGAATTGTCGCCCACGCGAGACAACGTAGTGATGGTACTGCATGCACTCACCGGTGACTCGCACATCACCGGGCCCGCCGGACCGGGACATCCCACACCCGGCTGGTGGGACTGGATAGCTGGACCGGGTGCACCAATCGACACCAACCGCTGGTGCGCGATAGCCACCAACGTGCTGGGCGGTTGCCGTGGCTCCACCGGCCCTAGTTCGCTTGCCCGCGACGGAAAGCCTTGGGGTTCAAGATTTCCGCTGATATCTATACGCGACCAGGTAGAGGCAGATATCGCTGCACTGGCCGCCATGGGAATTACAAAGGTTGCCGCCGTCGTTGGAGGATCTATGGGCGGGGCGCGTGCACTGGAATGGATCATCGGCCACCCGGACCAAGTCCGGGCCGGGCTGTTGCTGGCGGTCGGTGTGCGCGCCACCGCCGACCAGATCGGCACCCAAACCACCCAAATCGCAGCCATCAAGACAGACCCGAACTGGCAAGGCGGTGACTACTACGAGACAGGGAGGGCACCAGAGAACGGCTTGACAATTGCCCGCCGCTTCGCCCACCTGACCTACCGCAGCGAGGTCGAGCTCGACACCCGGTTTGCCAACAACAACCAAGGCAATGAGGACCCGGCGACGGGCGGGCGTTACGCAGTGCAGAGTTACCTAGAGCACCAGGGTGACAAGCTATTGGCCCGCTTTGACGCAGGCAGCTACGTGGTCTTGACCGAAACGCTGAACAGCCACGACGTTGGCCGGGGCCGCGGAGGGATCGGTACAGCGCTGCGCGGGTGCCCGGTACCGGTGGTGGTGGGTGGCATTACCTCGGATCGGCTCTACCCACTGCGCTTGCAGCAGGAGCTGGCCGAGATGCTGCCGGGCTGCACCGGGCTGCAGGTTGTAGACTCCACCTACGGGCACGACGGCTTCCTGGTGGAATCCGAGGCCGTCGGCAAATTGATCCGTCAAACCCTCGAATTGGCCGACGTGGGTTCCAAGGAAGACGCGTGTTCGCAATGACCCGCGCTAGTGATGATTTCCAGCAACGGGGTAACAGGACGCAACAAGTCACACTTACGCAACCTAGCCACGACCGCTCCCTGTCGTTCGGCTCCGCGGCTGTTGCCTATGATATTAAGCGAAGACACCCATCTTACCCACCCGAAACGATCGACTGGCTGTGCCGACAGGAGCGTGCAAGGTTCCCGACCTGGGTGCAGACACCGGCAAACTGACCACTCGTCTGGTCGAACACAGCTTGGACGTCGTGGCTGTCGAACCGATTCCCGAGATGCTGGAAGTGCTGCGCACCTCGCTGCCAGACACTCGTGCACAGCTAGGAACTGCGTAAGAGATTCTTTTGGGAGCAACGCTGCTGACGTCGTTCTGGTCGCCCAGGTACAGGACTAGGGCGATCCCACACGAGCCATTCCCGAGGTGGCCCGGGTGCTCCGGCCGAGCGGCCAACTGGGCGTGGTATGGCATGCCCGCGACGGGCGACTACTCTGGGTGAGTGAGCTAAGTCAAACCATCGGACACGACGGCGACCCGGTCTGCAACGAAGTGACCCTGCCGGCACCGTTCACCGATATGGAGTGCTATCAAGTCAAATGGACAAGCTACCTTGCTCCGCAGGCATTGATCAATCTAGTGGCGTCTCATAGCTAGTGCATCTCGACCAGGTACGTGAGCTGCTGGCCACCTATCCCAGCGTTGACGCACTCGGCTGTACTGGCACTTCCCTATGTAACCGTGTGTATTCGAGCGACATTAGCCACCTAGCGCAGGCTAACTCCCCTCGTTGTCTTCGTCACTGTCACCTGCGCATAGGAATTTCGTTATTTAAGAAGGTAGTTAGTTCTGAATTAGCCTCGGTGAAGATGAGACCATGGCATCCACTTCGTGTCACCACTAGCGCGTTTTCGGATGATCCATCCACTGTTTTTGAGTTAGACGGTGTGGAGCCGCAGCCAAAGGTTAAGTTCTTGACCTCGATGGTGCGGAATCTGGCATAGTTGGTTGCATGATGCACCTCGCATTAGTAGCCAAACACTGTGCATCCCGAAATCTATCGGTTACTACCCTTGTCTTACAAAATAATTCGCTGTACCGGCGAAGACACCAGCTTCGTGGGATACAGGACCAGAGCGTTGCGCTTATCGAAAATCTCCAGATAATGCCGGACGTGGCGGACAGCTGGATCACGTCGAACATCAGCAATATGGCGCCCCAACCACTGAGGACCTTGCCGGGGGCGACTTCCAATTCATTCAGCGTCGTGTTGACGATGATGGAAGCCGATAATTCGTTGTGCTGGAACGGCTTACCGGACTCCGGCAGAGCACACAATGCTACCTTGAACCCGTCATTATTGCACTGTCCAGGGCTACGAGTGTAGCGCTCTATCACGTCTTGGCTGGGAACGCCGTCCACACGCACGATGTCATTGGTGAGATTACACATTCCGGGGAAGCCAGTTTGGCCAACACTAGCTTTTACAATGGCGCACAGATCAGGGCTGATCACGCAGCACAGACATGCCGTCGGCTCTTGCTTGCCCCAGGTCAGCCCACGCCGGCGGGACTAATCCTCATCGCTGTACGCGCTACACTAGGTAACATAGGAGTTGAGACAGTCGGCGAGTGTGTCAGCAAATCTAGCCAGCTGCTAGGGCCGAAACTGAGTTCTCTTCTTAGCCAAATCGGCTTCGGCGTGCTCGCGGGTCACCGTATCGACCCAGCCAGATAGCTGGTGACAAAACGGCTGGTCACCATGACCTGGCCGGTGCCGAGTCGTCCAGCGCGTTGAGCTTTGGCGGCGGCCAACTGTGGTGGCGGGAGCGCCGGTGAGCGCACACCGTTCACTGAGGCCGGCGGTATCGCGGATGCGTAAGGATGCTTTCAGTGCGGCTGATCAGCGTCCACTCGGCAAGCGTGTGGGAGATTTTCCGCCGACTTATTCTGGGGTAGCTTGGCGGGCAAAGGAATTGATCAATTATGATACACTAGTGGAAAACGAAGGCACACTCGCTCACAACGCTCCAACAAGGCCAACCATTCTGGGCTGATCAACACACCGAATGCCAGCGCGGCCACACCACCGACAGCAGCATCAAAAGCCACCGTGATCCTCTCCCGATCAACGACCCCGCCACAACGCCATATACTCAAACTAGACCAACCCACTGACATTTTAGGTTTGGTGAGTGCCCACAGACGGCCCAGTCTACCTACTGGAACACAATGGTGATTCCGGGTTTTTAAGTGGTCGTCCTCGGACACGGTCTGAACCGGCTGGTATCTCATCTGGGCTATTCTTGTCGAAAATCGAACTTCCTGGACCCCGACGAAAGGAATGTTTTTAAAGCTGATATTGGGTATCGACATGGCCTGCTGGGCTGCGCACCAAACATCGCTTGTTCGCCCTGATGAGACGATTGCGTGAACCGGACGCAAGTACCTTCACCCAGCCCGCTGAATTTGAAAAGCTCTGAACGCAGATCAGGCTGCGGTGAGCAAAAAGACACCTTGCGGGTGGTGATGGCACCACCCCGCAACGCATATACCCAGATCGCATCATGGTTTCGCCACCGCGACGTTCCCGTATCTCAATAGTGCCAACCACCCAGTCAGCATATCTGCGCACCTAGTACTCCAAATACACCAAAAGACCACCTGGACTCCAAGCTGGAGGCCCAACTACCGCTACTACAGTCAAAGGGATTGACCGAACACACCGGTGAAGGGCCCCGCCGAACTACTGCGACGGATGGTCAAGACCCGCACCTCGATCGTCAAGCGCCGTAACGCCGTCCTCCAACGCCTCGACGCCCAGTTCGAGCTGCTCGGGCCAGGGCTGGTACGACGCCGCTGGGATCCAGCTATAGTAAGGCCACACTGGCGCTGCTGGCCCGCTACCCGACCCCCACAGCCTGATCCTGTCTCGGGCATGCGGCCCCAGTCTGACCCGTTTTTGGTCCGTCACTCCCCGGGACGCCTGGCACGAACATCACGCCACCATTCTGCTGACTTCCGCTCAAGAACCACTGCAGTTGTGGGGATCTGGTGCTGAAATCCGGATCGACTTAGCCAAACTGACCGTCGACATCACCGCCGAGACTGAACAAGCCCAGATGCTCGCCGAGCATAACGAGGATTTCGCCGAAAACTGTGCCAATTTCTACTCCGAGACCAACCCGGCCGGAAATCATCGCATCCACCCCCGGCGTCAGACCTGTCACCTACGCTGTCATCGCCGGCCCATACCGGTTTCACTCCTTGGCCGCTATCTGGGCCTTATCCCCAAACTTAAGCCAGTCCGGACAAGCCGAACATCAACACGAGCTCACCAATGTCGGTGACCCCTTGCTACAGGAAACTCTCTTCACCGCCGCCGATCAAACTCGCAAGACCGAACAGCAACTGGCGGGAAAATACAAGCTACTCATAACCACCGAGCGCCACCACGACTCGGCTATCTGCCAAATCGCCATCATCCTGTTCATCCGCATAGCAACATGCTGGCGCACCGACCAACACAACATCTTCCGCATCGTCCGCATGCACTACACTGTCGACAAGAAGACCCGAATCAACGCCACCGCCAAGCGCCACTCACGGTGCCAGAAAGGTAGGACGGACCGGGAACAACAGAAGTCGCCAAGCACTTCAATTCACCAAACCGTCACCCCAGCATAAGATCCACCAGAGTCACTTGACTTCACTTAGTAACTAAAAACCCAACACCGAAAAGGTTGCACCGCAAGGTGTGCATGCATTAAGCAATTGCTTAACCACGGGCGCCTTGCCACTGTTGTACTGGTCGTATCACTGCAGTACAGTGGACCCACCGACGTCAGGGGAAAACTGAATCTTCCAGTGCCACATCAGGCGACTGCACCGCCCAGCAAGTCGACGAGCACCGACGCCGACCCGGCCGCCACAGGCCACCGCCCAAGCACGGTGGCGATGGAACGGTCCGCACTGCTACTCACCGCGGTGATCACATCCGAACCAGCAACAAAACCGCGAAAAGATAGCCTCGAGCTACCACTGGTTAATACACCACAAGGTCCGTAGGCTAAGTGTCTTGCGCTGAATTGCGCTGGACTGCAACCTAGCTGAATGTCTGATCGCATGACGCACGCCAACCCGGCCAGCGCCTGGTGGAACCACATACAGATGTAGTATCCATGTTACCGGGACATTGCCGCTGCCGCTATCAAAGTTCGCCGCAGCGGGCAGCCCGCGCAGGTAAAGCACCCTGATACCCGAGGCGGTCGACGCCCCAGTATACAAATGCCCACCACCACTCGGGGCGATCTTGAGCTTGTTCGCCGTCGCGGACGCAACCGCCTTCTGGACATCCGTCTGCAATGAGACCCTGACAACGGCCGCTGGATTAGAGCCTTTGTTATATTCATTCAAAACTTGCTTGCCCAGGGTAAACGCAGTGCCGCTGGTTGAAAGCAGAAGTATGCCTCCGATAGAGGGACTAAAGGACCCTAACCGACAGCCGGGTCCTCCATAACTCGCGCAGTGCCAAACACAGCTCCAGTCGTCAATACGCCGACGGCGCCGCGAAGAAACGCCTGCCGTGACATTCCAGATTCAGCGCACGGACCCGACTCGTCGTCATGGGCCGGACTCTTAGCCAACGCACACATAAGAAAACCGTTGTCGTGGCACGTGTCCAGATCACCGTGCGGCTTCGATCCGCCTTAAACACACTGCACCGCTCGCGATCTACTAACCGATACCCCTAGCTCACTGCGGGACAGTGAGTATAGTGCGCAAAACTTTATCTCCATGTGCTGCAAATGTGACTGCTATAGATCAATGTTCCTAAGGTTGATGTTGAGTGCCCTAAAGGCACTCCAAAGACTGGGGGCTGTCATGAACTCGCTGGCGAGAATTGACCACTGGATTTGGCTATTTCGCTGTCAGCCATTGACCATTCGGCTGCTGGTGGCGACCGCTGCCCTCTTCACCGCGGCAACAGCGTTTGAAGTACCAGCTGAGGCAGATGCGATCGACGATACCTTCATCAAAGCACTGAATCACGCCGGCGTCAACTTTGGCGAACCAAGAAGCGCGATGACAATGGGCCATTACGTCTGCCCAATACTCGCCAAATCGGGAGGCAATTTCGCCGCTGCCGTACAGCGCATTCGGGGAAACAGCGACATGTCCCCACAGATGGCCGAAACCTTCGCCAAGATCGCAATTTCGATATACTGCCCCACGATGATGGCCAACGTAGCCAGCGGCAACCTACCCAGTCTGCCACCAGGCCCGGGTATACCGGGAATCTAGCCGGTGCCTAGCGGGTCGATGGTCGACGCGATGTAGACCATCGCCATACCGACTAACGCCGTTGTAACCAAGTCGATGACCTTGCCGCGCACCATCAACAGGCCAGCCCGCTCATCGGATAACACCAGTCGCAGCACTGTTGCTACCCCGACACCGATACCGATTAGTAGCGCACCACGACGCCAAAAATTTGCCCCCACCAGCACGAACGCTCCAGCGAAGATCATCCCAACCAGCAGAATCGGCCATTGCGACCGCAACGCTGCACGCACGTTTACTGCCGTCCCTCGGCCAATTCGACAACGTTGGTCAGCAGAAACACCCGGGTAAGCGGACCAACGCCACCAGGATTCGGTGAGACGTGACCGGCGACTTCCCAGACATCCGGATGCACGTCGCCGACGAGCCTAGTCTCGACCCGGCTGACACCGACGTCGACCACCACAGCTCCGGGACGCACCATATCCGCGGTCAGCAGATGTGGAACACCGACGGCGGCTACAATGATGTCAGCCTGCTTGGTTAGCGCTGCCAGATTGCGCGTTCCTGTGTGGCACAAAGTCACCGTGGCGTTCTCGGAACGGCGTGTCAGCAGCAGCCCCAACGGGCGACCAACCGTAACACCGCGCCCGATGATGACGACGTGTGTTCCGGCGATCTCGACGCCGTAACGCCGTAGCAGGTGCAAAATGCCACGCGCGGTACACGGCAGCGGCGCCGGGGTGGACAGCACTAGCCGGCCGAGGTTCGTCGGGTGCAGGCCGTCGGCATCCTTGGCCGGGTCGACACGCTCCAGCGCCGTGTTCTCGTCCAGGTACTTGGGTAACGGCAACTGCACGATATAGCCGGTGCAGTCGGGGTTGGCATTCAGTTCCTCGATGGTGTCATGCAGCACGGCCGTTGTGATGTCGACGGGCAAGTCGCGGCGAATCGATGTGATGCCCACCTTCGCACAGTCGGCGTGCTTGCCACGAACATAGGCATGTGATCCGGGGTCGTCACCGACCAGGATGGTACCCAGTCCGGGCGTGCGACCGGATTCGGTTAATGCGGCCACGCGTTGCTTGAGGTCGATCAGGATCTCGTCTCGGGTGGCCTTGCCGTCCAGCGTGATTGCACCCACGTCTGACAGTCTGACATAGCCTACCGGCGTCAGTATGCTTAAGACCCGCTGCAGGCGGTTAGGCTCCAGATATGGCCAACACAACGGACGTGTTCAGCCGAGCGCAGCTCGATCCGTTCACGTTACGTAACCTTGTCATCAAGGCCGCAACATTCGAGGCGCGCACGCCAGATGCACTGGTGACCGATAACCTGATCAAATATCATCAGCAACCAGCGGGGTGGGCATAACCACCGTCACGTATTGCGCACTTTCCCTTGGTGGCCACACCAACGGCAATCAGATCTGGATGTGTTGGAGGCAGTAACCGGGTTATGTCGGCTGACCCAGGCGATCCACGCGTAGGGCGCGGCGGTGAACACACAGATCAGCTACGCGGGTCCGGTAACTGATGCCGGCTCCAACAAGGCCACTGCCCTGGTGCCAGTGCAGTTCTTCAATCCAATCGGGATGCGAATCGCCGATAAATGGTCCGACCCACTGAGCGGTGTCCCGCTGGCCTTCATTCACAAGACCCGCGATGATATCCACGATGTGCTGTGGCCTACGCCGACACCACCCGCCTGGCCGTCAACACCGGTTTCGACGCTGTCGAAATCCACGTGGGCCATAACTATTCTAGCAAATGCATTTCTGTCTCCGATGACCAACCGTCAAGATAGCGAGTTCGGCAGGTCGCTGCAGAACTGGGCTAAAGTCGCGTTTGGGTTGATGTTGGCGGCACGTCGGGCTGTCAAGCAACAGATCGCGGTGACCGATAGCTCAATATGGTCGACGGCGTGCGTGGCAGAATCGCCACCGACGAAACGCTCACCACCGCCAAATGGCTGTAGGACGATGACGGGCTGGACGCGATCAAATCCACCTCGGGCAGCTCGTCGGTGAACCTGACGTATTTTGTTCCACGGCGACGCGCCAGCTAATTAAAGAATACGCTGACGGTTTTCCGCAAGAAAACATAAGGACACGATATCGCATGTGACGAACTGGAAGCCACGGAACTCTACACGTGGGCATCCACGGCAGACCATAACATTGCCTGCCTAGCGTATATAACCAATATGACAGCCGTCGATGGAGCGGATTTCGAGAAGGGCAACCGACAAGAGTGTTACGTTTCACTCGTGGTTGCTTACGCCATTGCCCACCGCAACACTTGGCCGTCTTTAGCAACCCAGTAACACATCACCTGCATTCGCCCATGGAGGGTACCGCCGTGAATCGGATCGATATCGATCGATCGCGGGTATCCCGAACTAGCCATTATTCGGTGGAGCTGCCGGGAATCGAACCCGGGTCCTACGGCATTTCCCTCAAGGCTTCTCCGTGCGTAGTTCGCTATGCCTCTACTCGGATCTCCTGATCACGCGAACTAGCCAGGATGACGATCCCAGTCGCGGTTGGTGTCCCGACGAGTCCCGCGACCGAACCCATCGGTAGATCCCTCTAGCTGATGCCAGGCTCCGGGACGAGGGCGTTCCCGGTCTGACAGACTAGCCATCGCTTAGGCAGCGAGAGCATAGTCGCGCTGATATGAATCGGCGCTTATATTGCTGCAACGACGCTTACGGTGGTCTCTTGCCTGCACCGGCACGCTTCCCTTGATTCGATGCGCGAAGTCGAAACCTTTCAGCCCCTCGCGTCCCCGCCGACTTTCGACAGGATTATATACAATGATACGCTGCTATCAACGAACGGCAATGGAATTACCGTCCCGACATCCAGAAAGCCAGGATGGGCTGATCTCGCTAGTGAGCGAGTTTGGCGGGCGTCGAAAGATGTGCTACGTAGTTATTTTGCGCTGGCGTAGATCTCGGTGTTAACCCTCATACAGGGAGCCAATCGAGGCAGATCACGAAATTCAGCCGGTCGACAATGTGGAACTGCCAGGGGGCCTCCTTATATCCATCTAGTTCAACGTCATAGCTTGGCACGAGGAGCACATCGAGCCGACCGTCAGCAAGCCTGGTAAACTGCAGTACGTCCAGCTAGACAGCCGCCATAGGCTGCAACCTGACCAAGTCGTCTACCAGATTAGCGCAACTATCGACACTGACCCGGATACGACCCGGAGGGTGACCTGAACGCCCACTGTCGGGTAGCCTGGGCCACTTTGCCAACAACAAATCCCATAGTGGCCACGGTTTCATCGAGAGACAGTCGCGATGCGGACCTACCAAGCTCCTCGTCGGACGACAGGTTCGCCAATACCTCACGGCTGTCTTGCTCATACACCCAGCGGTCGAAGACTCGTATTCACATGAACCGCCCGTAACTCTAACCATACCTGCCGGGGTCGGGGTCGGTGCGTTCCACTTGTCATCGGTCATACTCAACAGCGCCGTGCGGCAAGCTCGAGTCACCGCGCGGTAGCCGCTTGCCGACGCTGGTCCCGGATTCACCCTGTAGCGGCGCACCCAGCATTCGTTTATCGCTCCGGTGCCATTGCGCACATGCTCAAGCAACTTGACATTGATGTCCAGGTGGGGCTATGTCCTGCAGAAATTACTCAGTGGCAATGATGCATGCTACGACAGTCTGCAGGCAGCGGCGTCGATGCGCGTGCCAAACTATCCTGGGGCCACCCTTGTAGTAGCGCGTCGATTGGTAGTCCCACGCAGTGAACCGACCCGGACAACACGTCGGGTGTCAAGTTGGGGGGTGAAACAGACGACCATAGGTCGGATATTAGGCCGATCTCGCTCAGAGCATGCCCTTGGCACGGCGACCGAGTTCACGGATTACTTCGCGCTGAGCATCGCGACGCGCCATGTCCTGGCGCTTGTCGTGCAGTTTCTTGCCGCGCGCCAGCGCAAGCTCGACCTTGACCTTGCCCTCGGCAAAATACAACGATAACGGCACTAGCGCGAGGTTGCCGTCACGGATCTTGCCAACCAGGGTGTCGATCTGGCGGCGGTGCAGCAGCAGCTTGCGGTTACGGCGAGGATCGTGATTGGTCCAGCTACCATGCTGATACTCCGGGATGTGCATGTTTCGCAACCACACTTCACCGCTGTCGACGGTTGCGAACGCGTCGGCCAGCGACGCATGCCCCTCCCGCAGACTTTTCACCTCGGTGCCAAGCAACGCCACCCCAGCCTCAAACAATTCAATGATTGCGTAATCGTGCCGAGCCTTGCGATTGGTGGCCACAATCTGCTTGCCGCCACGAGGGTTTCTGGCCACACTTACCGTCGCACGTAAATGCGCAATGTTGCGTAACCGGTCAACGCGGCCAACGCCACGCCGAGCAACAACAACCACGGGGAAACGTACAGGACATCGGCATAATCGACCCGGGCAATCAGATTAGCTTGATAGAACTGGTTCAGTGCATTGTTCAAAAACATTGCTCGCGCCACAAGCAGACCAACGATCGCGATGACGGCGCCTACGGTCGCAGCCACCATTGCCTCCAGCAAAAAAGGAAGTTGAGTATACCAGCGGCTGGCGCCGACCAGTCGCATGATGCCGATCTCGGTGCGCCGCGTATAGGCCGCGACTTGAACCATATTGGCAATTAGCAGGATTGCTCCGATAGCCTGCACTAAAGCTATGACGAACGCGACGTCGCTCAAACCGTCCAACACGGCGAACAGACGGTCGATCAGTTCCTTCTGATTGAGCACGGAAAGCACCCCGGGCTGGCCCTGCGTCGCGGCGTCAAATTCCTTGTGTTGAACGGGGTTAGCTAGCTTGATGATGAACGAAGCGGGGAAAGAATCCTTGCCCGCAACATCCCTGTACTGCGGGAATTTTCGGATAGCGTCGTCGTAAGCGTCCTGACGGTTAAGGAACCGTAAGGATTTGACGTCATCTCGAGCTTCGATCTTTCCCCGAAGCGCCTTACACAAGTTTGTGTTGCAGGTCAGATCGTTGGCGGAGATGTCATCGGTGAGAAAGACCTGTGTCTCGACTCGATCCAGGTAGATGCTTCGGGAGTTGTCGGCCAACCGGACCACCAGCAGCCCGCCACCAAACAAGCCAATCGAGATCGCGGTCGTCAAGATCATCGCTATCGTCATCGTGACATTGCGACGGAGGCCAGTCACAACCTCGTTGAGCAGAAAGCCGAAGCGCACTTAGCGATCCATCCCGTAAATGCCACACCATTCGTCCCGAACCAGCCTGCCCAAAGACAGCTCCACGACCCGTTGCCGCATCGAGTCGACGATGTGGTGGTCGTGGGTTGCCATCAGCACAGTAGTCCCGGTGCGGTTGATCCGCTCCAACAAATCCATAATGTCCTTACTGGTGTCTGGGTCGAGGTTGCCGGTGGGCTCATCGGCCAGCAATACCAACGGCCTGTTGACAAATGCGCGGGCTATCGCAACCCGCTGCTGCTCGCCTCCTGACAGCTCGTCCGGCAGCCGATTAGCTTTGCCAGACAGGCCGACCGTCTCGAGCACATCAGGCACCACCTGGTTGATTGCATCCGAGCGTCTGCCGATGACTTCCAGAGCAAAGGCGACGTTCTCGTACACCGTCTTTTGCTGCAGCAACCGAAAATCCTGGAAAACACAGCCGATAACCTGCCGCAGCCGCGGTATGTGGCGGCCAGGCAATTTGTTGACGTGAAACTTCGAGACCCGCACGTCACCGGATGTCGGTGTTTCGGCACCCAGCAGCAACCGCATAAAGGTGGATTTGCCGGAACCTGACGGGCCAATCAAGAAGACGAATTCACCCTTGTCAATTTTGACGTTGACGTTGTCTAACGCAGGCCGCGCCAACGATTTATACTTCTTACTGACATGGTCTAGGGTGATCATCACGGTTCGCAAGTGTAGCGGTGAATTTCCCTGGAACGCGATGATCACTAAGCGGGCACCTAACGAAGTAAGGTCTAGAGGCTCCGCCTAGAATTGTTGCACAGGTGAAGTGGTGGTGACAGTCACCGTAGATGGCGGCTGGTCCACTTTGCTGCGCAGCACTCACGCGTAGTTCGGGTCGGGGACGAAGCCCGGTGACATCACCTGGTTGGCCAATTCAACCATTAGAGGCTTCCAGTGTGCAATAAGTGCTATACCGCTAGGAACGGCCACGATCAACGCCAGCGTCGAGACGCGGGATCCGGCCGCCAAACATGTGACGGGGTCAGCGTCATCCACCGTCGGCGCCACCCTTCTTGAGGACTTTGAGCGTGAACTTCACGCCAATGCACAGAGATGCCAGCGTCTGGTCCTCGGCAGCCTTGGCCGTAGGTAAGACAGGATTCGCCAAGGCCGACCGGTGTATCGGCCACGGTAACGATGCTGGCACGAACGAATGCCCTAGTAACAACCACACGCAACTGACAGCCAGCCTTGAACTACTTGCCGAGCAATGCGCGAGCCACAACCCGCAGCGTGACAGTGCCGACTGCGATATTTTCCACTACCATCATCGTGATCATCGTGCGGGGCATCTAACAACAACTCCACCAGCATCGGGTTATTGCGGGCATGCTCACACTCGCTGGCGCGAGACCACGTTGACCAGTTGAGATCGGCGCTGGGCGCCACCGGGATGTCCGCCACAGCCCGCGCCCAGTCCTTAAAAAGGTTGACCGATTTGACGATTTGATCTGTTGGGGACCGTGAACACCTAGCCAGCGCAGGAACGTAGCCTGGCTACCCGCAACGTCACATCCTCAGCGGTGCCGCGGGCCTCGTCAGCGGCACCGCTTACGGTCAACGTAACCAGAACACCGAAACCCAACGCGACCAGCCCACCTATCGACAAGCGCAGCACATCGCTGATCTGAAGAACGACCCAGATCGCGGTAATAACGACTAACACCCACCAGATCACCGACGCGACGGCCTGGCGGTGTTTAGTTGCTTCCGAGCGCACCGAGGCGTCGCTTTCGACAAAGTTGACGTCTAAGCCCTCCTGGCGGGTCGCTTGTTACGCCACCAAGCTTACGAAGCGAACCGGCAGCACCGCCCCAATCAGTAGCATGACGATCCGCAGGCTCTTGTCGATGATCCAGTCACTGATCTCACCGCGCCAGAAGTCATGCCAACGCTTGCGTTAACGAAACAGCAAGAACTGTCGTGTTAGCTGATATCACGTCTGTTGCGCCAACGAATCCCGGCTTCCAGGAACCCGTCGATGTCTCCGTCAAGTACAGCTGTCGGGTTACCCACCTCGTACTCGTTTCGCAGATCCTTGACCATCTGATAAGGGTGCAGTACATAGGACCGTATCTGATTGCCCCACGAGCTGCCACCCCTACCCTTTAATGCATCTAGCTCAGCGCGTTCTTCTAAACGCTTACGCTCCAACAACTTTGCTTGCAGCACGCGCATCGCCGATACCTTGTTCTGCAGCTGCGATTTCTCGTTCTGGCAGGTAACGACAAGACCGGTTGGGACGTGAGTTAGCCGTACCGCAGAGTCGGTGGTGTTGACCGACTGGCCGCCAGGACCGCTGGATCGGTAGACATCGACGCGCACATCGCCTTCGGGAATGTCGATGTGATCGGTGATCTCCACCACAGGCAACACTTCGACCTCAGCGAACGAGGTCTGCCGCCGACTCTGGTTGTCGAACGGGCTGATCCGGACCAGCCGGTGGGTGCCCTGCTCGCTCGCCAACGTGCCATAGGCGAACGGCGCGTGCACGGCGAACGTGGCACTTTTGACACCGGCTTCTTCGGCATAGGAGGTGTCTAACACCTCGACGCCGTATTTGTGCTGCTCTGCCCATCGAATATACATCCGCATCAGCATTTCGGCCCAGTCCGCGGCATCCACTCCGCCAGCACCGGAACGTATGGTGATCAGCGCTTCGCGCTCGTCATATTCGCCTGACAACAGCGTGCGCACCTCGGTGGCTTCGATATCGACGCGCAGCGCCTTGAGTTCGGCATCAGCCTCAGCGAAGGCCTCCATTCCGCTAGCGGCGGCCGCAGCCCTTTCCTCAGCCGCTAATTCGTAGAGTACCGGCAAGTCATCTAAACGTCGCCGCAGCTCCTCGATTCGGCGCAGCTCGCCCTGAGCGTGAGATAACTCGCTGGTCACACGTTGCGCGCGGACTTGGTCATCCCACAGTTTCGGATCGGACGCCTCATGCTCAAGTTTCTCGATGCGGGTGCGCAGACCCTCCACGTCGAGCACCCGCTCCACCGTGGTCAAGGTGGAGTCAAGAGCAGCGATGTCGGTTTGTCGGTCAGGTTCCACAGCCGCCCACGTTACCGGCGCCCTACGGTGGCGACCAGCAGTGCTCTGGGGACCTCCCAGTAACAGCCACTAGTATCAAAGCGATCGTCATGTGAGCGGCACCATAACGACGTGACCGCTCAATATATTCCAACGCCTCCAGCGCCACAGGAACCAAGCACGAACAGAAGGCTCAGGTATTGCGTCCACACCACATACATCACATAGCCATAGTTGGCTCGGGGCCATCGGGATTTTTCGCCGCGGCATCCGTGTTGAAGGCCGCTGACGCCTCCGACGAGATCAACGTTGCCGTCGACATGCTGGAGATGCTGCCCACCCCGTGGGGACTGGTCCGCTCTGGTGTCGCACCCGATCACCCCAAGATCAAATCGATCAGCAAGCAGTTCGAGAAGACCGCTGAGGACCCGCGGTTCCGCTTCTTCGGCAATGTGATTGTCGGTAAACACATCGAGCCTGCCGAACTCGCCGAACGCTACGATGCCGTGATATATGCTGTCGGGGCGCAGTCCGACCGCGCTTTGAACATCCCCGGTGAAGACCTGCCAGGCAGTATCGCCGCTGTCGATTTCGTGGGTTGGTATAACGCACACCCCAACTTCCACGAGAGGTCACCCGACCTTTCGGGCAGTCGCGCAGTGGTTATTGGCAACGGCAACGTCGCACTCGACGTCACACGCATCCTAATCACCGATCCCGACGTACTGGCATTCACCGATATCGCCGACCACGCACTAGAGTCACTGCGCCCGCGCGGGATCGAGGAAGTGGTGATCGTTGGCCGCCGCGGGCCATTACAGACAGCGTTCACCACACTGGAGCTGCGTGAGCTAGCAGACATCGAAGGGGTCGACGTGCTTGTCGATCCTGCCCAGCTGGAGGGCATCAGTGACGAGAACGCGGCCGCGGCGGGCAAGACGACCAGGCAGAACATCAAAGTGTTACGCGACTACACTGTGCGCACGCCCAAACCCGGCCATCGTCGGATTGTGTTCCGATTCCTGACTTCCCCAATTGAAATCAAAGGCAAAGGCAAGGTGGAGAGGATCGTTCTCGGTCAAAACGAACTTGTCACCGACGACAACGGGCGGGTGGCAGCCAAAGACACCGGTGTTCGCGAGGAGCTGCCGGCTCAGTTGATTGTGCGGTCGATCGGTTATCGCGGCGTCCCTACGCCGGGGTTACCATTCGACGACAGTAGCGTAACCATCCCCAACACCAACGGCCGGGTGAACGGCAGCCGAAACGAGTACGTCGTCGGGTGGATCAAACGCGGGCCGACCGGGGTGATCGGCACCAACAAGAAGGACTCCCAAGACACTGTCGACACCTTGATGGAGAATCTGGCTGGCGCCAATGATACCGAAAAGTTCGGCGCAGACCACGCCGACCGGCTGGCCGAGTGGCTGGCCGAACGGCAACCGAAGCTGGTCACGTCGGCGCACTGGCAGGCCATCGACCGCTTTGAGCGAGCGGCCGGCGAACCGCACGGCCGCCCCCGCGTTAAGCTGCCGAACCTCGCCGAGCTGCTGCGGATCGGGCACGGCTGATCACAGGTCGACCAGTATCCCGGGGTTGACGCTCCCGGCCAGGTCCAGCACGGACTTCGCCGCACGCAGAGCTGCCACGAAGAGGTCCGGGCGCTGCCGGTCGTACTACAGGCGATAATCGCCTCGAACACAGCAGTTTTTGATCTCGTCCCATTGAGTATCCAGAGAGCCCCAGCTCCCGTCGACGTAGATCCCATAAATACGGGGCCGGGCTGTCGGGATAGACATGGGTTAACCGCCCGGTCGCTCCGCAGGCTCGCTCGAGCACTGTCCTGGCAACCTCGGTAAACCGCTGGCGTGCAGTGCGTCGAATCCGTCCCAGGTGCAAATGAGATGGCGAACTTCTCGGCGATGACAGCGCAGCAGGCAAGAGCGTCACGCTAGTAAGGCATGCACAGAAACGATGAGCACCAGCTTGCCGGAGCATAGTTTTTCTTTTGTGTCGCTTGCGGTGTCGGCGGCTGCCCCGCGCGGTCACAGTACCGCCGTACGCGGCAGCGATCTCTTGTGCCCGATGTAGCCACGCATCGATCAAGTGGTCAGCCGATTCGAAAACCAGCACCAGCAAACCGCAGACGACCGGCACACCGGCATTCAGGAACGCCTCGGTCGGATCCAGCAACCGGCAATGGGTCGGATAAAGGCCAGCTTAGCAATTGTCCAAGTAGCCAGGGCCGTCCCCAATCATCGAACGGCACCGATGCCGGTTACCTGCCAGCGCGAGCAGTACTGTAACCGTATCCACGCTCCAGTAACGATGCTGAGCGAACCCTCGGAGCCAAGGAACAACCGTCCCGGGTGCCAGTCCCGGGCAACCGACTAGCCTTAACTCACCCCGGCCGGGGTAACGATCCGCAGTGATTCAGTCAGGGCGTCGATGTGAGTGTACAGCGGTGGCAAAGTGCCCGCCGACGCGGGTGGCTAACCAACCCCAAAGCTGGAGAACGGGATGGACCGAGGTAAATGCCGCAACGTCAAATCGTGTGGGAGTATTGGTCCTCGATCGCCGGGCCCAGCGCGCCAGCATGGATCCGCGCAGCCCGACTGATATTATCGATCTTAAGCATTGCGCTCATTTCGGTGACGTCCTCCGTGACAGCCAGATCGTCAAATCGAGGCTCGACGCCACCGACAGCCGAGCTACCGCCGCCGTATGGGGTAGCGGAAATTCCCTCGCGAGCCAATCTAGTACGTTTATCATGTATAGTTGCCAGCGAGGTCGTGCGATTAGACTGGGGACGCGGTCGAGGCAGCCTTGCAAGTTGCGCGCGACACCACGAAATGCCTTGCCACGAGCATGACCGGTTAGGCCGACGAAGTCATCCGTGGTGTTGCAAACCCGAGCACGTTCGGGTCCGGCGGGCAGTAATCCGTCATGTCATGGCCGGGTAGCAGCGCCGCAACTCACCCTGTCAGATCCTTTATTTCCTATTCGGACAGCACGTCCTAGACGGTGCCCCGGCCCCACCACGAACACATGCCAGGTGCATCAACGTTTCAAGCCGACGGCAGCTCCGCCGACGAGCAACAGCACGACAGCAGCCACGATGGCCCAGCACATCCCGGCGAGCCACCATATGACGCTCAAAGCTACGATCACTGGTGAGAGTACGAAAGCACAATCCCAGAATTCTGCTTGATCACTTCTAGAGCACTCTTCACCCGGGGATCTATGTCCTTGCCTGCCATGCCTTCAGAATTCCAGACAACCGTCTTTACAGCCCGGTTGATCAACGACCACAAATTAGTCAAGGCGTTGCAACTCAGCAAAGAGCCACAGCATGTATCATGCTGAATATCGATGATAGACTTCACTATTGACGTCAGCTCAGGGTATTCCTCCGAGCACGCCGGCAGCAAGGGTAGTCAGGATCAACACACCAGGGTGAAAACGGACTGCTCGAAAAGCGTTGTGCTATTAACCATCGACGACACGCAACGCCATCCTGCGATACGCAGGGTCCAGCTCACTGGTGATACCGCGGCGAAATGACGGGCCACTAGTCGGGTAGCGCGAACTTCCAGTTGTCAGGATTCTTCGGCGAATACACCACCGGGTGCAACTGCCCCATCGCCGGCCATTTGCCGACGTCGACCACCATACGCCGATACACAGAATACTCGCTGACGGTGGGTCCGCTGATAAAACCGGCGATCGTGACAAACTGTTCACCGTGAGCGTCATCAGGTCGCGGGCTGACCCCGGTAACCAACAATGTGCCGCTGGCCAGGTCACTTTCGCACGGGAGGAACCGCTTAGCCAAGAAGACGCCCAAAATCGCCACCAACAAGAACAGCAAACCGAACTCCCACACTCATTCAGATTAGGGCCATGGTAAGAATGCTGACATAGATCGCTACGACGACGACGTAGACGTAGAGTGATCTAGGGGTCCCCAGCTTACGGGGAGAGGAGCGGTACGCATAGCTCAGGACAATCTGATGTTAGCGCTGACGCTGGCCGACCGCGCAGACGCACTGACTAGCGCCCGTTTCGGCGCACTCAATCTGCGCGTCGACACCAAACCAGATCTTACTCCGGTCACCGACGCCGATCGCGCGGTCGAAGCCGATGTGCGTGCGGTACTCGGGCGCGAACGGCCTAAAGACGGCATCCTGGGAGAAGAATACGGCGGTACAATAACTTTCAGTGGACAGCAGTGGATCGTCGACCCGATCGACGGCACCAAGAACTTCGTGCGCGGGGTGCCAGTGTGGGCCAGTTTGATCGCATTGCTCGAGGACGGGGTCCCCTCAATCGGCGTCGTCAGCGCGCCCGCGCTGCAACGACGGTGGTGGGCAGCACGCGGCCAAGGCGCGTTCGTGGCGGTCGATGGGGTCCCGCGCCGGCTAGCGGTGTCGGAGGTGGCCGACCTCAATTCGGCGAGTCTGTCATTCTCCAGCTTGTCCGGGTGGGCACAGCGCGGTTTACGCGACCGGTTCCTTGAGTTGACCGACGCCGTGTGGCGGGTACGCGCCTACGGCGATTTCCTATCTTATTGCCTGCTCGCTGAGGGAGCTATCGACGTCGCTGCCGAGCCGAAGGTATCGGTGTGGGACTTAGCTGCCCTCGACATCGTGGTGCGCGAGGCGGGTGGAGTTCTGACCGGTCTCGACGGGACCCCCGGCCCGCATGGCGGCAGCGCTGTGGCGACAAACGGTCGCCTGCACCAAGAGGTGCTGACCAGAATCGGCGCCACTGTGAAGTAGTTAACAGGATAATCCTACCTTACTCCAGAGTAAGGTAGGATTATCCGCATCGCCCCAACGATCTGAAGCTGCTGACATGACTGACACTGCTCCTAGTGCTAAGCCCTCTTCCGTTCGTCTCAAACGAGGCGGTCTTAGGTCCGGCGTCGGAATGCAGCCACACAAGCGGACTGGATTTGACGTCGCAATTGCGATGCTTACTCCGCTTGTCGGCCAGGATTTTCTGGATAAATACCATCTGCGCTATCCGCTCAACCGAGCGTTGCGCTACGGGGTTAAGGCGACGTTCTCCACTGCCGCCGCCACCAGCCGGCAGTTCAAGCGGGTGCAAAACCTGCGCGGTGGCGCAACCCGGCTACAGCCCAGCGGCAGGAACTACTTCGACCTGACGCCAGACGACAACCAAAAGTTGATCGTCGAAACTATCGACGAATTCAGCGCAGAGATACTGCGGCCTGCTGCTCACGACGCTGATGAAGCCGCGGCCTACCCGCCCGACCTTATCGCCAAAGCCGCTAAGTTGGGCATCACCACGATCAACATTCCCGAGTATTTTGACGGCATCGCCGAACGCCGTTCCAGTGTGACCAATGTGTTGGTGGCCGAGGCGCTGGCATATGGCGACATGGGATTGACGCTGCCGATTCTGGCCCCAGGCGGTGTGGCGGCTACACTAACCTATTGGGGCAGCGCCGATCAACAGGCCACCTACCTGAAAGAGTTCACCGGCGAAAATGTCCCCCAGGCCTGTGTGGCCATCGCCGAACCCCAGCCGTTGTTCGACCCCACCCGGCTGAAGACCATCGCCGTGCGCACCCCGTCCGGATACCGGCTCGACGGGGTGAAGTCATTGGTTCCGGCCGCGGCCAGCGCCGAACTGTTCATCATCGGTGCCCAGCTGAATGGCAAGCCAGCATTGTTCATCGTCGAGTCCTCGACTAAAGGCCTGACTGTCAAGGCCGACCCTAGCATGGGGATTCGCGCTGCAGCCTTGGGCCAAGTTGAACTCTGCGGAGTGTCGGCGCCCTTGGACGCCCGGCTGGGTGAAGACGACGCGACGGATAATGACTACTCTGAAGCGATCGCATTGGCCCGGCTAGGATGGGCGGCGCTGGCGGTCGGCACCTCGCATGCAGTGCTGGACTATGTCATGCCGTACGTAAAAGAACGCGAAGCCTTTGGTGAGCCAATCGCGCGTCGCCAGGCTGTCGCGTTCATGTGCGCCAACATCGCTATCGAGTTAGACGGGCTGCGGCTGATCACGTGGCGTGGCGCGTCCCGCGCCGAACAAGGCCTCTCATTCGCCCGGGAAGCAGCACTGGCCAAGCGACTCGGCTCCGACAAAGCCATGCAAATCGGCCTGGACGGCGTGCAACTGCTGGGCGGTCACGGCTTCATCAAAGAGCACCCGGTCGAACGCTGGTATCGCGATCTGCGGGCGATCGGTGTCGCCGAGGGCGTCGTAGTTATCTAGGGAATCTAAAATCTGCATCTTCTTCAAAGCGAAAGATCAATCATGGCAATCAACCTGGAGCTATCGCGCAAGCTGCAAGCGGTAATCGTTAAGACCCATCAGGGCGCCGCGGAATTGATGAGGCCGATCGCCCGCAAGTACGACTTGAAGGAACATACCTACCCAGTCGAGCTAGACACCCTGTTCAATCTGTTTGCGGGAGCAGCCGAATCGTTCGCCTTTGCCGGCGCCGACGCGCTCGGCGATGAGGACAACAAAGACGAAAATCACAACGGCGCCAACATGGCCGCGCTGCTACAAACCCTGGAGGCCTGCTGGGGCGACGTCGCGATGTTACTGTCCATACCGTATCAGGGTCTGGGCAACGCAGCCATCTCCGCAGTAGCCACCAACAAGCAGCTGGAACGCTTAGGCAAGGTGTGGGCGGCTATGGCCATCACCGAGCCGGGGTTTGGGTCGGACTCGGCAGCGGTGTCGACGACCGCCACCCTCGACGGTGACGAGTATGTGATTAACGGTGAAAAGATCTTTGTTACCGCCGGGTCGCGCGCCACCCACATCGTGGTGTGGGCAACCCTAGACAAGTCGCTAGGCCACGCGGCGATAAAGTCATTCATCGTGCCACGCGAACATCCCGGTGTCACAGTCGAACGCCTCGAGTACAAGCTAGGCATAAGGGGATCGGATACCGCTGCGATTCGATTTGATAACGTCCGAATTCCTAAAGACAACCTGCTAGGTAACCCAGAAATCGAGGTTGGCAAGGGTTTTTCCGGAGTGATGGAGACTTTCGACAACACCCGGCCAATCGTTGCTGCCATGGCCGTCGGGGTTGGCCGCGCCGCGCTGGAGGAAATCCGCAAAATCCTCACCGATGCCGGTATAGAAATTTGCTACGACAAGCCCTCGCACTCCCAGAACGCCGCCGCGGCAGAGTTCCTGCGGATGGAAGCCGACTGGGAAGCGAGTTACCTGCTGTCGCTGCGTGCGGCGTGGCAAGCCGACAACAACATCCCCAACTCCAAAGAAGCATCGATGAGCAAGGCCAAAGCCGGCAGAATGGCCAGCGACGTTACCCTCAAGGCTGTCGAATTAGCAGGCACCGCAGGCTATTCCGAGAAGGCCCTGTTGGAAAAGTGGGCCCGCGACTCCAAGATCTTAGACATCTTCGAGGGCACTCAGCAGATTCAGCAGCTGGTTGTTGCACGCCGATTGCTGGGCTTGTCCTCTTCCGAACTCAAGTAAATTCCCAGACTTATCGAACCAACCTAGTCGGTGTATCCCGCACACAGACGATCTCGATGCGTTTCAAGCGCATACAGCAGAGATGCTCACGGGTGATATTGCCAGGTCCTCGGGATCCGGTTGCAGGGCCTCGCGTATCAGCTCGTTGGAAATCTGTGACTCGTAGAACGAGGCGGTATAGATATGGTTGACACCGAGGTGCACAACACGCAGCAACATCGCGAGAGTCTCAACGCGATCGTGTGGTGGCTGGAAAAACCTGGAGCCGGGAAGTTGGACGGAGCCAAAAACGATGCAGGAAAACGAAAAAAAACGCTAAGCACGAAACACTCCATACCAGGAAGGTGGCCGTCAGCCTTTGGACAATTTTATCCTCTCGTCGTGCGCAAGGACGAGGATTTGCTGCGTCGTGCAGTGGTGCGCACGTCGCCGACGGCTTTTATATTTAAGCGGAGGAAGCTCTTGAGCCTCTCGTTGACGACGGAGGTGGCATGCGGACGGCACGAATAAACTCGGCTAGATGGCCCGGACGCTGTCGAAGTCACCGACGTCGACGTTGCGGGCTAGCGCCGGCGTTCGGGGCACCGCACGCCATCGCGGTGGGCAACACCGAGGCGAAGGCTCAGACTAACACCACGGCAGTGGTGTTAGTCTGAGGATTCAAAGGAACGGTAAAGAAGTTGACCAGCGGTCGCGGCGCCGACGTAGTAGTCGAGCCGGTCGGCGACGACCGAATGACCGATTCACTACACTCGCTTGCTCTGGGAAGACAGCTAATTACCAACGGCTTCGCCGGCGGTGAAATACCCAAAGTCAAGGTAAAAATGCTGTTGCTCAACAATATTGATGTAAGTCAATATTGGCTGGAGTATGTGGATCCGAATGCACCCCGAAGCCCTGTCTGAGCAGTAAAGCCAACTTGAGCAGCTGCTTACCTCCGACCAGTTGCCTTTACCAGATCCGATCATCTACCCACTCGGGAAGGCCGCTGGAGCAATCGCATGACTTGAAACACGCGCCGCTAATGGAAAAGTCTCATCGCGCGTCCACGACTATACGTGCCCCTGTATACCGGTCCTCCGATAGCCTCTAATATCTGGCTCACTTACCGACACCGCGGAGCGGGCTATCCCCATGAAGTTACGGAGACACCCACCGCGATGACGACGACACCGACAAGGAAATGTACAAAATCCATGGCTCCACACTATGAAACAAATCTGAGTAACTCGACAAGCTGCGGCAGGCGGTCGATAGCTTGATCGTTTGGCCGATCCTACCCCGGTTTCTCCGGGACGCAGTTACCGCGCAGAGTCCAGCATGCTAGCTGGACGGCATCCGTGTGCTCGAGCTCGGCACCTTGATCGCCGGACCTTTCACCGGCTGCCTTCGCTGCATGGCCAGTGGCTGCCCGTTCTATAGGAGATTTCGATCCTGACCATGGCGATCAGCACCAACACCACCGTGAACCAAACCGGCGTCAAGCCGAATACTGGCCTATTCATCGATCACACACATCGGCTTCATCCTTACCGGGGTGATCGCCGACAACGTGGCGGACCTTTCAGCCACGTTGTTCTATCTTGATCGCCTGCAGCTTGAGCACCGGAGGAATGCTAGCGGTCCTCGATCTGATCATCAACCGCGATGGCTCAGCAGCTTCAGAAAAAGCCGCACTGCCCCATTGGTTGGTCCGGACTCGGTAAGTTCTCACCCATTGTGGGTGCGATATTTCCAATGTTTCTGCTAGCTTTCTCCGGCATCCAGCCGGATAACAGCACACTTATATGTGCAGACATTGTGCTAACGTTCTTCATCGAAGCATCCGACGAAACATTACAAGTCGTGGAATCTGGCATCTTGAGCCAAGTCCCTATAGAGCGGCCCGCGCCACAGTCATGATAATGCTGGGCATCGCACCAAAGCCACTGTTAGACCTGGCTGACTAGGACACCCCACTAGTGCACTGATCCAGTCACGGCAACTCGCCGGGCGGCTACCGAAGACGGCAAACGCAATGACTCGCTCGGATCAAAGCAAGAATGGGTGGGTGGCCAACAAATAGATCGCCAGCACCGCCAAAGACAACCACGGCAACTGCCGCTTGAACGACTTCGCAGCTAATCCTACAAACGTAAAACCCACGACTACAACAATTGTCGACCAGCTTGCCATGACTACGGCGAACGGAGTGACGACAGCTAACCGTATATACCAAATAGGTAGAGGAGAAAAGTCCAGATGGCGCAGCAAGCTGTTGCGACTAACTGAACACCACGATCGTGTGCACAAAACAATACAGCAAGCGTTGTCTCCGATCGATACATGGTCGTTACTCCCACACAATCACGGTTACTGCAGCAGCGACAGCTGCCATACCCTCGGAGTCGACAGCAGCCAACCCCACCATCAGAAAACCGAAATCAGCCAGCAAGAAAATAATCGTGGAAAGTGAAATTGATTCCATGTCATTGCTTTCCGAGTAACAGTACCGAAATCGGATTCCGGAGGTTGGGCAGCACACCCATAGAACTGGTCGGGCTATAATCCTCTCGCCAGAACAGCACGTCAACAGCAACCACGACATGGCCCCCCTTGCGGAAGTCGATCAACGCTTAAGCTAATTCAGACCCGAGCAGCATAGAGAACGCGACAACGTCACCCCCTCGGGAAAGGCATTACGAAGAACCATTGTCCCAGCTTTTTCCAATCCATAGCAGGAACTGAACACGATATCGAGCACCCGATAGAACTGGCGCTGCTCGATATCCGCTCCCAGCCACCGCGAGTGGTTACCTCCGAGTGCAACGATCACGGCGCGATAGCGCGTTTCGCAGCACAGCCTGCACCACCTGAACTGCGCCGCGCACAACTCGTTCGTTGACGTCGATCTCCGTACCCAGCTACTACCGATACATGTCGATAAGCACCACCACATTGGCAGCGCAATCAGTGAATCGCTGTGTCACGTACAGTTGGCCACGGCGCACACTCACTGACCACTTCACGGAAAGCAATTGGTCGCCCGCATACTCAACACCCGGGCCAATGTAACAGATGAGGCTGACACTCAGCCAATCGAACAACTCGATCCACGAAATCAACGTGTACTGCGGCGGTATGAGCAGAAACACTACATAAGCAGGCCTCGTCGAGGGGGCCCGTTACCGTCAGTAGTCCACCGCGAGCGACGATATCTCCCCGGGATCGGATAGGTATAGGATCCAGAGTGCCGTCACTGCAGCAAACATTTTCTCTTAATGCGAATGCAAATCGATAATTTCGAGTCCAGTTCCGGTTACGGACAAAACAGCAAGTTATACCGCGAATGACCGGGATTCAACGCTGTTTTCTTGGTTCGCCCACATGGTTAATCGCTCCTGTTCATTTTCGAAGCATTGCTTAGAACCGTGCTCCCCGTGAACCTAAGTTCTTAGGCACCAGGAGCCGCAAGCTGATCGCGCATAGCATGCCTAATATCGGCGCAGCGAATGCAATCAGCCTCCAGTTTGTGTGCCCATAACTTCGATGGCCAGAGCAACCCCAGCGCAGATAGAGATTATCCTTGCCAATAAGGAATATCACCAACGTAATTCATCCGCACAATTATCTGTCACACCGAAATCATCCAGTTCTCTAAGGTTATCTGGCCTTTTGAGGGAAAGGTAAGCGCCGCAACAGTTCTCCGATGAGATCAGCAACCTAAAACTTTCTTACACCACATCTTCGAGTGCAAGGTGATCCGATACGCAATAGCCGTAATAGCAAGTAATAGCGAGCGCTTTCATATATTCGATAATAACCAAGTCCCGGCAGTACAGCAACGCACGATCGTGGTTGAGTTGGACAAGATCGATTTCTACTAGCAGGCTAGCACCCACAATATATTTGCGAATAGCTCCGGGTAGCAGTGGCCAGCGACACCACGTAGTGCAAAACGTCTTCGTGCACGCTCGGCTGCTTGACCTATTCACGCATGGCTAGCAGATCGTGCACGTCCACACCTTTATTCACCTTAAGCTTAGCAAAGCCGCGTCCGAGGCAGCGGCGCAGATCGAGATCGCGCAGCATTCGGCGAGGCACACACAGGTCCAGTTACATAGCGAACCTATCCAGCTGTGCCTTCAGTAACGGATAGATATCCTAGTGCTAGATCGGATTATTGGTAGAAAGAAAGATGAATAGTATTTGCAGCTTATGGATTTCGCTTCTGCACTCACCTGCACATCGGCCACTACCTCCAGCGGAACCGGCTGACTCTATCACGATGTTCGGCTAATATCTTTTTAGCAAGAAGCAGGTTGGTGAAAATGGATTCTGAACGGAACGCCAAGCGGCCAGACTGCATGTCATAAATAGTCAAACCTAGTAAATTTTCCGACAGCAGATCGAGCTAGGACTGAGATGAGAATGAGCACGTAGTACGTGCCCACCACAGCACGTTAGATCACGTTAGATTTAGTCAAGCACCGCCGCGCAGTGCGCAGTGGTCTTCCCGAAATGAAATAACAGCAGTCATACTTGCACCAATCTCTGAAGAATTTCTTCAAGCGTCGCACGAACGGGTCCGGTTTCGTGATCCCCGGTGCGCGTGATGTTATTTGAATTAGCCCATTCCCACAGTTCGGCACCGAAAAGCACGCAGCATGCGTGTATGAAATTCCGTCGGATCTTTGTCCTAACTTTGTCCGGTGGTGGTTTCTAACCGGCACACCAGTGTCGGACGCAAATGGCGGTCATAATCCGTAAAGATGGATTCAGACCAACAGATCGTAGTCTCAGTAGTGGACAGCCAGCAGCGTAACCCATCCCCATATCGTCAAGCTACCTATCAAACTTGGGTTCGTCATCGTGTCCTATTTTTTCCGGCGTATTGAGCAGCACCACGGCCAGAGCAACACCGGCCGCCCACAAAAACGAACCGGCAACCCCGCACTACCAGTACTAACAGATCAACTCAGGAGATCAGTAAAATTCCTATTTCTATAAGCCATTTCATAGTGGACGCCGAAGCTCAACAAAAACTATCAGCAGCACTTAGACCGCTATCTCACTATGTCGCTCATTCATAACATGCTAGATAAACCGTGTTTCTTCGAACAGGTTCGCCAACTGGACAGTGTTATCATCATGCAGCGCATGATGATCCACTTTTCGATCGAATTCCTAGGTCAAGGTGCCGCATTCCTGGGGAACATCTCCGAGAACATGCGCAAGTTCACGTTCCATCTCCACGTAACAGACGTTGATCGCCTCTCGTGGTTCTCACGTGAGGTCCTACATCTAGGCCAAGCCGAATTCGGCTGCTCGCAACAATAATTCCGAATGCTTCGTGAGTGTTACGGATGCGACGTTATCGTCAGTGAGGAAGACCGGCCGTGGTATCTGAGCCGCGCGCCACCGCCGTCGCGGCCCGATAACCGCACCCGCGACAACAATCAAAACATTGGTACCGCGCTTGCACGAAGGATTCCCACCATGTCCCCGGTATCGTGTTGAAGCTGCTTCGGTGGCGTTTCGGTATCCTGCACCACCAGCGGTACACTCGAATCCGTTATAGAAGCCGAGGGATTGACGTTGTGTGGCGCGAATAACCAGGCCAGCAATATCACGATCAGCAACCAGGCCACGATCACCGCGAGTCCGTTCAGTAACACGCTCCAGGTCGGTCTTGTCGTCCCACCTCCATGCATATCGATATCGGACAGCTCCCCAGCCCTGGTTGCCAAAGCGAGGGTTTCCGCAACTACACGATCACCATACAGCGCGACCATCGCAACGAGGACCGCTACAACCAAGATCCTCGCTGTCAGGCTGCTGCCTAGCTCGACAGGTGACTAGCGAGGGTGAACCGGAAGATACCCGAGCAACGCCGCAGCAACGAGGATCAGCAGCACAATCAGGACGACAACGCGCCTAGCCAGCTTGTCGATACAGGGCATTGGCACACCACGCACCGGTCGCCTACAACCGCTGCAGCCTGCGTTTTGAGTTCAACATAGCCTACTTGATACTGGCACATCAGACAGCGATTCGACCAGACATGCGACCAGGATTGGCCGCGAATTGCAAGACGGCAACACCACCGGTTTGTCCACAGTTGCCACTTCGTCCACAAGCCGTGCGTGACGCCCCACGAAGCATGTGGATCTGACGAAGAGGTTCCATACCACCGGGATATGTGACCATTCGCGAGCGCCAAGGAAACACAGGTGCAGATCAGCGCTACTCTCGACACTATCGATGCTACGCACGCCGTGCTGTGCGACATCAGCCCCGACGTGGTTGGTACAATTTCCGCATACACCATACACATCGTCGAACGACTAGAGACTCAGGACAGCTCCAAATGTGAAGTGATATATCGATTTTTCGCTGATATCGCCGATCCACCTGACGGCAACGAGTGCACACCAACGGTGCGTGAAGTGCTGTGGGCGCGAATGCGAATCACACCCAGAGAAAAGCATTCGCCGCTTCAAATTCACGGCCCGAATCCGGCCACGACAGTCGCTGACCAGTCCCCCGTTGTCTCCCAGAATGATCAAAACTTGCCACCGCGGTGGACGCAGGGTGAAGTCGGCGAAGAACACATCCGAGCGATATGCGCTGCGGTGGATGTACTGCCGTCGTGCACCTCACTTGCAGCTGAGACTGACGCCGAGCGCACGCTGATTAACGCATGCGACCTAACTCTACGCCGCTATCGTCACTGAGTTAGGTCAGTGCATCGCGGACTACCTCAATCCCGCTGGCCACTTCGACGACAACGACCGAGCACGCCGTCGAGGACTACACATTGCCGCGCAAGGATACCGACAGCATGTCCCGACTAGCTGGATTGCTAGCTCCCGAGGCCTGCGTCGCATACCTCGAAGCCACCCAACAAGCCGCCGTGCAGCTCGGCTGTCACCAAACCCGATAGCACCCAGCCTGAAGCGCACGACCAAACATACACCCGCTTAACGTTGCCACGACACACTTCAACTTCAACTTGAAAAACACTATAGCTTCCGGACAGCTCAAGGTACACCGCGGTCATCCCATCACCGTCATCGCCACAGCCGACCAGAAATTCATTTGTTACGCCCGCTACCAAGGCTGCACCCATCCCAACTGCCTTGAGCCTCGTTCTCACAGCGAAGTCCACTATTCACCAAATTGGTCCCACGGTGTGCGGAACGCACGCGAACAAGCTGTTCTTCAGCTGAAGCCATCAAAACTACCTGGCGAGCCAAGGCAAGTGGCGCACCAATGTCACCGGCAACGGGCGATTTGGCTGGGAACAAAGGCAGTGGCACACCCGAGATCAACCGCGCCCACCACCCCGATGAACTCCTCCAAGGAGATCCCGACAGGCCTGATTATGGACAACAATTTAACGGCGCGATCCACCGATATCTAGCCAAACCCTACAGCCGCACCGTGAGCCACCAGGATCCATGCCATGGCTAGCACCCGGTTAAAATGCCGCCTCGTGCACCAGCTTAGGCCTTACTCCACCATCGACGGTACAACGTAGATTTCGTGATGCTGGCGCGTTTGACGACCGCAGCCAAGCTGAGATTCGAGTAACCGCTTTCCACCAACAGTTCCGCAGTGGCTGACAGGATTGCAAAGTCGATACACGGATCTCGCGGACAGCCGACACCGCGGGTCTTATCAACGTCGGATGGGTCTACTTCCCTAACGCTATTTATCGTAGCGTTACTGCCGCAAATAAGTCTCAACTAATGAAGGTAACCCCACGGCCAACGAACCGGGGGTCGAGGCAATCGACCGACTTCAGTGCTCCGTTCGCAACGCGCCGACCCAGCCAACAGTACTGTCACAAGGGCTAGCGGGCCAGGACCCAACAAAGATAATACTGGACGTGGTTATCGATAACGGCGTAGAACACTACCGGCATGTCATCAGAAATAATCGTCGTGACCACCCGCTGGCAGCAGGGGCAACCAATAGAGCAAAACTCGTGGTGCAAGTGGCGTCTACCCCCACCGTCGCGCCAGTGTTTCCGTCGGATCGGCTTGATAACCAATTTGAGATTATACGGCTAGTCAGCGGAGCTGACCTACGTGCCCGGTACCGCAGGTGTGCTGAATCGAGACCACAGGCAACGTTTTTGGAACACCTTTTTCGTGATGGACTAAGTCGACCGCGTGGTATCATTCGACGTGATGACTTACGCCTTCGGGCAAAAACTAGTTCGCCGATGCTCCCAAGCAGCATCAGAGTGAAATGCAGGGATGCTGCCGTCGAGGTGTGGACCACATTGCATTCGATCCCGAACGTTAAGAACACACTTGCCTTTCTGGCGTAGATTAGAGTCGACGATGCTGCGCTATACAGACATCGTAATTTGGTGTGGTCGTGGTAAGACTGCGCGATACACGATATCGGCCGATCACCACCGCTGGAAAGGACTTTCGCGTGGCTGCAAGAGCACTGGTCGAACGAGGCCAGGCGTTCGCGAGTCCGTCCCTGCTCTGAGGCGATGCCCGAGTAGACAATGTCTTATACCGCTGACTTTTCAGCCGTTCGCAGTGTTTTACTGGGAAATGGTGACACTGGGTCACCGTGAACTCGATATAGCGTGGATTACCTACACGAACTTTATGTTTTTGTGATATCGCCGGTCTGTCGACGTTGCCTAACCTGACCGAAGTACGGTGTTAGGACGAATTCCACGCCATCTATCAACGGCTCGCCAGCATCGAAGTGGGTGAACTGCCTTGGTGCTACGTCCACTCCAGAGTGATGTGGTCCTGCGTATTTACCCGCACCGGGGAGCGACAAGTGCGCTTAGGGAAAACGACAAGCCTGAAGACTTAAAGTCATTGTTCTACCACGCAGTATCGCTGAAAAGTCTTATTGTAGAAAACCACTAATGCTAGGACTGATCGACTCATTCCCAGATCATCCTGTTGCCCAACCGACCACGTGGCTGGGTTCTCCCGACCTCAACTTCTATGATTGATCCCACTTCAACGCTCACGACCCGCACCGAGAGCCTCTTTTTGATCAACAGCGTCGGCTACTATCCCCAACCTCGGCGTCCAAGAAGCGTTCGTGCTCATCGATTGCACCAGTGCGTCAACAACTACCGAATCGGGATCATCGATCCTCTGCACGAACTACAGTCCATAATCAATGAAAAAATTTTCATTACAACAAATTTCACCTGTGAAATCCTATTGAATATCATACAGGATCAGTCACACATCCTGCGATCAGGAAACCTGATTAACCCTGAAAGCGAAGCAATTCCCCCAACTATCCGGTTGAAACGGACTGATTATCGTCGATGAGCAAAAGATCACGGTTGACTCCACTAACTAGCTTGACAACCGCGACCGGTACTAGGGCAGCTGGCCAATCAGTGAGCCCGAACCGGAGAAACGGACCGCTGAACCGACGTTCGAATGCACGTGGCTACTGTACATGCCGATGACATTCGAAGACTTCACTCGTAGTACTGATCATCCAAAAAGGAAAACACGGTTTTCGTTCGCTTAACGACTGAGCTCAGGTGTGGAGCGACAGCCGGGTCGAGCAGCTAGACTAGCCATGGGTCACCATCCACTACTGTTCCAGCACCTGCACCAGCACCGGAGCGACAATCGACGCGATCCGCGCCGACAGCACCGGAGTCCGGTTCTATGTAGAGTCCAAACTAGAGAGACCTATCCACACATTGGCGGCTATGGCGACGATTCGTATTAGCTGTACAACACGTGTAAGGGCGAGAAGTGCTTCAAACAGCTGACTTACGATATGACCGATCAGGCAATCGTCGCACGATCCGATTTCTACGTCATCAATATGTTCGCCGCGCGGTGTACCACAGCAGCAACTGGATCCCGGTGGAGAGGGCTGAGGTCTCTACGAACACGGCATTCTGGGCCGCCACGACCCGTCCGGCTTCGCCGACTAGTTCACGATGTCACCCTGACGAGGTCAGCCACGTAGCTCGTCGATGATCACGCTAGTGTTTTCAACCCAATTAGTGCGGGCTGTTACACACACGGTGTCGGGGATCTCGTCGACCCGGCCGCGAATGTGGGCAACAACATCAGTGGGCGTTCCGCAAGCCACGATGGTTTACATCATCTCGTCACCAATCAATGTCACCAACCGACAAAAAATTTCAAGAATGACAGCGAAATATCTTCCTAACAGACCACTTTCCAGTAAGCCGTCACGCACGGCAGGCACCATGACATGGTGCAAAAATGCTTCGAGCCGAACGACATCACCAACAGACCATCGACGTGCTCGGCGGCGGCCCGGTACGGTTTTCGGTACTGGGTGGAAAGCCGACGTCATCAGCGTGTTCCGGTAGTAATCACCGCAAAAGTTCAAGCTACCGCCAGAATGCCACGCATCGAAGATCGCCCACAAAACCACGATCATCTCGGTCATGCTAGTCACCGGATGGTCGAATTAGGCTCCGAACCGCTTTTCGATCTGTGGCCGAACCTGGGTACCAAGGTCGAGGATGAACCGGACGACACTGAGCAGTTAGTGATTGTTAGTCTGTGATGCTCCAGGTGAATTGGATTGCTTAGGAACGCTATCGCAACATTCTTCAGCAAATCGAAGCCTCCTACTGCGTCGACCAAGCTCAACGGAGCAAAGATGTCATGCGATCATTCGAAAGTGACAACGCTGCTCACGACAGCGTCGCGTAGCACCCGAGCACGCTCAGTAACGTCCGTGAGCCCATATAAAGCGGTAAAGATTTTCAACGCGCTGCCTGACGACGATGGGATTCGTGCTACAGTCCCGGAAAGCCGGAGATTGTCGTGCGATAAAACCGCACCGTACGAAGCCAGTAAAATGCGGTTGACTGGAACTCGTACCAAGCCTTGCGCCTTGGACTGTTGGTGTTGTCGTAGTGAGTGGCGGTTTTCGCCGGGCTGACTGCGGCTCGCGAACTGACGCATCTGGGCCACGATACTGGTCTTGGAGTGCCACAACCGGGTGGGTGGGCACTTGTTCATTGGCAGTGTTGCAGGCTTACCCGCTGATCTGAGCGTCGCTTTCGTCGAGCCAGCTCAAAACGCCGCACTCATACTGGCGGCCGAGCTCCAGGTCCCGACCACCTCAACCTACCGCGACGCAAACACCTAATTCATTGGCAAGACTGAACGTTCCCCAACTACAGCAGCATCCCCCAAGTTGTTGTTAATCGGACTGCTTGATATCGTCCGGCTGCGTTAGCAATTCGACAAAATTGTCCGCGACGTCCCGGTAGCGGCACCTTGGGATGCCCAGCGAGCGTACTAGCTCGGCCATCCTCTCCCTCGGTTCCTGGTTACAATCGGTGCACGCCACCACTTCATAACATGACCTGCTAGCAGGCATGGCCCTGGGTGACATGAGGATGTGAACCCGACGACGTGTCTATGCTGCACACCACGTGCTACACACACGGCTGGCGATCTGGACTAGCTACTTAACGCTAAGAACGTTGCCCAGCAGAGCCTTTTCCCCAATGGCACACAGCGGATTGCTGAAGCTACAACAGCTGAACTCGGTAACCGCGTTGTACTGAACGCACCGGTTCATAGCATTGCCAGACACGATGCTGGCGTGACAGCCACCGCCGACGACGTACAAACCGAGGCCGGATTCATCATCGTCGGCATACCGCCGGCTCATCACACCACCATCGAGTTCACTTCGCCGTTTCCCACCACGCGAGTTACGCGAAGCTCGCTCAGCATTGACCATAGGGCCGGCTCAGCAAGGCCTACGCCGCTTATTCCACGCTGTTTTGGCGCGCCCCAACGAATTATCTTCCCCGGCATGGGCCGCTGTCCGACGACGGCCTGGTATTCATCACCTTCGACGTCAGCCCACCAGGCGAAGGGCGGGGCATCCTGATGGATGTCACCGACGCCCGTGTGTTCGACACGCTACCCACCGAGCAACGCCGCCGCAACACGTTACGCTGCTTGGCGTCGCTATTTGGCGACAACCCACTCAATTCTCTCGGCCATTCAGATACTAGTTGGAGCACAGAGGAATTCGCTCCGAGAGAAAAAACTGTAGCAGTATAGGGGCGTGAACACGATCCGGGTGGTGGCTACACGAGCCGACAGGACCAATTCATTGGGCTGGCCAGCGATCAGCAGCCGAGATCGCCACGCTAGTATTAAGATTGCCTGCTGCAACCGGTGGACAGGTCACGGATGCGGCAAGTGCACACAGCTAGCAGTTTACCTCTTTGTGTCGCTATAGCATCGAGCAATGCCCACTGGGCAACTCAGCAAGGCCACCACATCGGGCGCGGTGCGGACAATCCTGCAGGGCTGGCTGATCGGCGTTAATCGATCGTGTGCACTACCGACGATGAGCGTCGGCATCGTTAGACCACCCAGGCCAGGACGGCAGCACAACAAAAAGCGACTTGGTATGCTGCTGACAGCACCAGGAAGCGTAAACCCGACGAGCGCATTTACGAGAGCCCGGCCAACCACCGCTCAAGCCGAAGACAACTCGCGGGGAAACCGATAGCTAGTTTTGCCTTACGCACCCGATCCCCGGTCGTGGTGTTGATCACCGCTCCGGCGTCAGCGAGCCGGTGAACCTTGTCGCGGTAGCAGTCCGGCCAGGTAAAAATGGTAATGCCTCCCATCGAGTGCCCAGCTAGAAGCGCGCGTTCGTGCGGGGTCAAGGTCACCTATCTAGCACCGAATCGAAGTTGGAAATAAGGTGCTTGAGGTTGTAGGCACCACACGATGGTACACCGCTACGTCCGTGGCCGCGGTGATCGAACACGATCACCCATTATTCAGCGGCCGAGTCGATGATCTGACACAACCACACTCGGATCACCCGGGTGAAACCGAGTGTTAGTATTAAGCATATTTATGTTGTAGTAACCATCGGTCACCCTGAACACTTATGTATACTAGTGGAGTGCCGCGTGGACAGGTAAGGCGTGGCTCGGTTGTTAACGCATCGTGCAATAGGTCGGTTGTAGGGTTGATTTTGGGCTACACCGAGGTAGTCTATAAACTTTCATTGCCGCTCCTTCTCGAACGCGGCGGCATTGCTACCCGTTGGATAGTCGCGAGTTTAACCTGACTTCGACAACGAAGGCACGAATCGGCGCCAATTCGGCACAGCCGTCCAAGCGCAAGCCGTACCGTAACAGGGTGTTAGACGCTAGAAATCGTGTCCCCCGATGTTGCGTCGGGAGCTGTTGGCGGCAATGATGGACGTGGTTTAATAGCAGGCGGTGTCGATCTCCGGCCCCCCAGCCAGCTATCCCGGCGCCAACGACGAGGACCGACTGACTTGGTGTCTGGCTGACGGTGGGCGAGCTAAAGCGTAAGCCGGCCTGCTATGCGTCGTCGATTCAAGGCAAGACAGGCAATCCGCTGACAGAACTAGTGGAAAACGTCAACTACACGGACCACCGACCCCAATACGCGCTGCACCTATTTTCATTCCACGCTCCAGCTTTACCTAGCGAACAGGGCCGTCAGCAACAACCTCCCGCTACTGTGCTCCAGTGGTCATTGCTCTGCCACTCAACTGATGAGCCGATGGAGCCGTTGACGCTGTGCTGTCAGTAACTTTCGAACACGGCGACACCGCGCCAACTTGGCCGGATCGTCTCCCAGATCCGGTGAATTCGTCCGTTGCGGTAGACAGCAATGGGTACGACCCCGATTCGGGCCAGCTTCTCGCCTAGGTGTGCCGTAGTAATCCAGATCCGGCCGACAACCCCTCGTCGGCAGCCCCGATCCATGCCGGACCGTCGTATTCGATCGGGTATATGATTGAGGTGGAGTAGATCATCACGACGACTGTCACGGAACTCGGTGAAGCTACGCGTCAGTCCATCGAAGTACATCAAAATTCGAGGTGGTCGTAGTGCTCTACAAGCTGTGTTCTACAAGCTCGGCATTTTGTCGACGACCATATTGATCGAACATCTCACGAAGCAGCGCAATCGACACACGATGAGTAGCCGCACGCAGGCACCGAGTATACAAACGGTTGACTATGGCGCCAAGTTTGTTCGCTAGCTTTGAGAAACTGCAAGCGCGTTCGTGCAGCTAGCAAGAACCAAGTGGAAGCTGCAGCGAAGAAGCCAGTCGCACCGGCGAGCGTGACCGCGCTCTCGTTAGGGTGACCCTGTCGATATATATATATATCACCCTTGCCATCGTCGCATTGGTCGGGTGGGTAACCCTAACTGGCATCACCTAGAACAACACCGTGGCTCCCACCACGACACCGCCACCGCAGCGCCGGACACGGTTGCGGCCGGGTACTACAGCTCCGCTGTTGTCTGGTCTCGGCGACGCCAAGGACATCACCGGCGACCAGAACCTGACAGTAGAGCAAACGTAAAACCACATCACAGGGGGTACATGCAAAGACATATCGGTCGCCCGACTTGCTGGGCAAACACCCGCCCTAGCACACCGGACGCCTAAAACGTCGAAGCCGTCTTCAGTTATCGCGCGTCACAATTCTCCGACACACGTGACCCCAGCAACTTGATGCAAATCATTGCTGCGGTCACAGCTTTTCGTGGCGCAGCACAGCCCAAACACAACTGACGAACCTGTTGCCGGACTGGCGTCAATGCGGTGGCTTCGACGTGAAAGTGACTTTTTCCTTCCGAGCAAACGTTGCCTTTTTCGCTAGGCGTTCCCGTCGACGGCAGCAACGGCAACATCATAAAAAGCGTAGACAAACCCGCCGGCAAGTTAGGGCGCATATTCCGGAAAGACGGGGATCTACGATTGGGAGTGACAGCAAAATAACCGACATCGCAAGCCACAAGCCGGGCCCACTTCCATCGACCGACGGTCCGCACACTACTGCCACAGAATGATCCTTCTTCCCTCTAGGGAGGTGAATCCGGGGGAGTACAGGTAAACACACCTGAAGTCTCGGGTCCCGACAGGTGTCCGGGTATGTGGCTAAACTACTATTTATATTATTATCGTATTACCGCCACATTCGTGTAGTTCGATAGGGTGGAGTTCGTGGATGGGCTTCCCTGATATCCCGTCGGACCCGGCTGTGGTCGTCCACGACCCCAATGATCAAATCACGCCAGAGTCGTTCTACCGCCTAGCTTGATCGTCGTCAGGTGGAAAAACCAGTCGATCCCGGGGTGGCCGGGTTGCTGACCCCCTCGCCTAAGCGCGCCGCTGGCGAGGTGTGAACCCGATCGTCATCGACACCTCCGCTGACGTCGAACTGCCCGCCGACCCGCTGCGCGGGCGAGCGCTATAGGCGTCGTTGCCGGACGACTGCCTTGGGTACACGAACTGTTCTTAGCGAAGTGCGGGGCGGTTGCGGGCAAATGTCACCTGCGCTGACGCAAGATACATGACGTTCGCCGAGCACCTTGGCACCGACCTGCTTTCGGATGATCGCCGACTGGCTAACGGCTACTGGCATGCCAATTCGGGTGCTAAAGCTCCCCAGGAGAACAGCTTTTAGCGGTGAATTTCTGGGAAACCGCGTTTGGCAAACGATGACGAAGACACCGTGGCACAGCGGACCGCAATCATCATAAGCAAAGAAAGGGTGGGACCCAACCCACGAAACAGACTTCTCAGGCAACTAACAAGTCTAGCTAATGTGTCCAAAGCGTGCTCATCGAGCATGAAAATAGCTCTCGAAGAAGTCTCCGAGGGCCATTTTCCTGGTAGCGGGGACAGGATTCGAACCTGCGACCTCTGGGTTATGAGCCCAGCGAGCTACCGAGCTGCTCCACCCCGCGTCGATAAATGCAAGGTTACCGAACACCGCCGAATGTCAGCAAATCGCCTGTCCGAAGCGGTGGCACGCACGGCGAACACACGCAGAATCCCAGAGTTTACGGCGTGCCGGTGTACAGACACGCCGCTCGCGGCGCGGCAAAACCGATACGGACTACCTACTTCGTGCTGTTGAACTTAGTGATGGCGTCGTCGAGCCGCTGTAGCGCCGAACCATAGGCGACGAAATCACCCTTTTTCTGTGCTTCGCGAGCCGCGCCAATCACCGCCTGAATCTCTTGCAGCGCGGCGGCCTTGGCGGCCGACAATGCAACCGACCCGTCTGGGGCTGACGGCACCACCGCGATCGGAGGCGTCGAAGAACCTGCGGGTGACTTTGGCGGTACCGCTTCGGTCGGTTCGATGCCGGTAGCAGCGGAAGCCGCGCCGGGCCCGAATAGGCCGGTGAGCGCGTCACCGACGGTGGGGCCGTATCCAATCTTGTCGTTGTACATCATTGCCACGCGAATAAGACGCGGGTACGACGAGGCGGCGTCGCTGACACCCGGTGATGCATAGACAGGTTCCACGTACAGCAGCCCACCCTGAGCCACCGGCAGCGTCAGCAAGTTACCCCAACGGATCCGGTTTTGGTTGTCCCGCCCAATCACACCCAGATCCTGGGATACCGCCGGATCGGTGGTGATCGCGTTATTGGCCAGTTTGGGACCGTTGACGTTTCCAGGAATGGTCAGCACAGTGATCTTGCCGTACGTCTCAGGATCAGAGCTGGCGCTGATGTAAGCGGCCAGGAAGTCTTGCTTGAACCTATTCATCGCGCTGGTCAGCTGGTATGATGCCGACCTGTCGTTCTTGAGAATGTTTTTCGCGACGATGTAGTACGGCGGCTGATAACTGCTGGCAGTCGGATTCGGATCTAGCGGCACGTCCCAGAAATCCGATGTGTTGAAGAACGTTCCGGGATCATTGACATGATACTTAGCCAGCAGCATCCGCTGCACCTTGAACAGGTCCTCGGGATAGCGGAGATGCTCCGCCAGTTCGGGCGTAATGTCGCCTTTGGGTCGGACGGTGCCCGGAAAGACCTTCATCCACACTTTTAGCACCGGATCATACTCATCCTGCTGATATAGCGTCACGGCGCCGTCGTAAGCATCCACAGTGGCCTTCACCGAGTTCCGGATATATGCGACTCGCTTATCGGGAGCCAATCGATTGAAAGCCACCTCGGTAGAGTCGGCAGTCGCCGACGACAGCGAGGTACGTTCAGAGTAGGGATAATTGTCCAGAGTGGTGTAGCCGTCGATGATCCACACCAGTCGCTTGTTCACGATGGCCGGATAAACGCTGCTGTCAGTCGTCAACCAAGGCGCCACCGCTTCCACCCGCTGCGCCGGATCGCGGTTGAACAAAATCTTGCTGTTGGAACCAATCACGCTGGAAAACAAAAAATTTCGCTCGGCAAATTTCGCAGCGAACACACTACGGGACAGCCAGCTGCCGATCGGGACTCCCCCGCTGCCAGCGTAGGTGTATCTCTTGGTATCGGTGTTGGTCTCGTAGTCGTATTCGCGGTCATCACCATTTTTTCCGACGATCGCATAATCGGCGGAGGTATTGGAGATCACCGGCCCGAAGTAAACGCGGGGTTGATCCAGCCGCGCCGGCCCTTCGGACACCACGGTACCGTTCCCGACGACATTGACCAAGAATTGAGGATAGCCACCATTTTGGTTCGGGTCATTGGCGATACCGCGTACGGTGTTTGCCGGCGACGCTATGAATCCGTTCCCGTGCGTGTAAACGGTATGCCGGTTGATCCAGTCACGCTGATTGTCAATCAACCGGTCCGGGTTGAGCTCACGCGCCGCCACAACGTAGTCACGGAGGTTACCCTTTTTGTCAAGGTAACGGTCGATTGACAGCTGGTCGGGGAAGTAGTAAAAGTTCTTACCCCGCTGGAATTGGGTAAACGCAGGGCTGACGATCGTGGGGTCGAGTAGCCGGATGTTCGAGGTGGTAGCATGATCAGTGGCGATCTGCTGGGCGATCGCAGGCGCGTCGCCGATATAATTCCGATAGGTCACCACATCTTCAGTCAGGCCATAGGCATGCCGGGTCGCGGTGATACTTCGCCTGATGTACTCGCTTTCCTTGCGTACCGCATCCGGCTTGGCGATGAGCTGTTCAACGATCAACGGCCAACCCGTACCCACGATCAACGACGACAGCATCAGCAAAACGAGGCCGATGGCAGGAATCCGAAAGTCCCGCAACGTGATCGCGGAGAACACGGCAGCGGCACAAATCAGCGCAATCGCTATCAAGATCAGCTTGGCGGGCTGCACCGCATTGATATCAGTGTATCCAGCGCCGGTGAACGGCTTACTGCTACGCGTACGCGACAGTAACTCATATCGGTCCAGCCAATAGGCAACAGCTTTAAGTAGCACCAGCACACCGACCAAGCTGACCAACTGGAGACGCGCCAAGCGGCTTAGCGCGCCAGTGCGTCCGGACAGCCGGATTCCACCGAAGATATAGTGCGCCAACAGGTTTACGACAAAAGCCAGAAATACCGCAACAAACACGTAGCTGAGAACCAGCCGGTAGAATGGCAGTTCGAACGCGTAAAAACCGAGGTCCTTGCCGAACTGTGGATCCCTGATACCAAAGTTATCGCCGTGCAAGAACAGTTGGATCCGGACCCAGTAGCTCTGCGCGATAATGCCGGCCAGCAGGCCGATCGCCGCCGGGATCCCGACACCGATCAACCGGAGCCGCGATAACGCCATGGCGCGATACCGCGCCACCGGGTCGTTGTCGTGACTCGGGACAAAGACCGGGCGAGTTCGATAAGCCACCGCGAGTCCGGCAAACACAATGCCGCCGACCACCAGCCCGGCTACCAGGAACACCACGACGCGGGTAACCAGCACAGTACTGAATACCGAACGGTAGCCAAGCTCACCGAACCACAGCCACTCAACGTACGCATCGACCAGTCGCGGACCCGCAAGCAGCAACACGATCACACCCAGTGCGACCATGATCAGAGTCCGGCTACGCCGAGTCAGTTTCGGCATCCTTGCAGCGGGCCGCATCCCCACTAGCTACGCTCCCTGCTCGACTTGACTGGCTTCGATTTTGTTGGCACCCGTACTGCAGGGCCTGTTGCCAGATATCTTCTTAACGGTCACAACTCTACGCATCTACACACCTCGGTATCCTTTGATGGCAGGCGAAAAGGCCAGATTAGCAGCTCGGCAGCTGGCCCCCCGACGTCATAGCGTGCAACGCGTCCACGGCTTGGCTGAGGCTCTCGACCTTAACCAATCGCAGGCCGGTGCGGTTATCGGAGCGCGCCTCGTAGCAGTTCTTCGCGGGCACTAGAAACACCGTGGCGCCGGCAGCGCGGGCGGCAGCCATCTTGTGCGCGATGCCTCCAATAGGGCCCACCTTGCCGTCGATGCTGATGGTTCCGGTGCCCGCGACGAACGTAGACCCGACCAAGTCGCCGGTGGTCAGCTTGTCGACAACCGCCAGGCTGAACATCAGTCCGGCCGAGGGACCGCCAACGTTGGCGAGGTTGAAATCCACCACAAATGGCGCCCACGGCGCATCTAGCACCGCGACACCCAAAAAGCCGTAGTCGCGATCTTTGTTCGCACCCAATGTTATCTGTACCACACCGGGTGGCTCGTTCTTGCGACGAAAGTCGATGGTCACCACCTCGCCGGGCTTAGTTTTCTTCAGCAATCCGGTGAATTGCTCGACATTGGCCACCGGGCTGCCGTTGACCGCGTCCACGGCATCACCAGACTTCAGTTTGCCCACTGACTGACCAGGATCAGTGACTTTAGCAACGGTAACTGCAGACGGATACTGCAGGTATCCCAGTGCGGCATAAGCTGCACTGTCCTCGGACTGTTTGAAATCAGCGTAGTTGACCTTGTCAACGTCTTCCCTCGACTTTCCCGGCGGGTAGATTAGGTCGCGCGGCACCAGCTGTTCTTGTCCGGACAGCCACAATGTCAGGGCTTCACCCAAGGTCAGATCGTCGCGCTGGGACACCGTTGTCATGTTGAGATGACCAGACGTCGGGTGCGTGTGCGCGCCTTTGATCGCGACGACCTGCTTGCCGTCCACCTCACCGAGTGTGTCAAAAGTGGGACCGGGGCCCAGCGACACGAACGGCACCGTCACCACCGCAAGCAACACGCCGAAGACCAGAATCGGCACCAGCGCAACCAACAAGGTGAGAATCCGCCTGTTCACGCCGCTTAGATTAGACGTACTCTCATTTCATCGTGCTCGTTCAGCTATAAGCATGACCCGGGGTGGCGCATTCTGGCTCACCTGTGAGTACCGTTGACGGTGTGGCTAACCCACCTTTCGGCTTCTCTTCCGGAAACGACTCCCCAAACGACGAGTCGGGACGCGACAAGCACGGAAAAAACGGCCCCGATTCCGGCTCGAGCGGATCAGACCCGTTAGCTTCGTTCGGTATGAGTGGAGACTTCGGCATGAGCGACCTGGGACAGATCTTCACCCACCTGGGTCAAATGTTCACCAACGCTGGCACCGCAATGACCGCGGACAAACAACTCGGTCCAGTCAATTATGAATTGGCGCGACGAGTCGCGTCGAGTTCAATAGGGTTTGTCGCGCCCATCCCGGCAACCACAAGCTCGGCAATCGGCGATGCGGTACATCTCGCCGAGACCTGGCTGGACGGGGTCACCGCGCTGCCCGCGGGTACCACAAAAGCGGAGGGCTGGACCCCCGACGACTGGGTCAACAACACCTTGGAGACGTGGAAAAGGCTATGTGACCCGATGGCCCAACAAATCTCGACCGTGTGGGCAGCGTCACTGCCGGAGGAGGCCAAGAGTATGGCCAGCCCGCTGCTGTCGATGATGTCGCAAATGGGCGGCATGGCCTTTGGTTCGCAACTAGGCCAGGCATTTGGTCAATTGTCCCGCGAAGTGCTAACATCGACAGATATCGGTCTCCCGCTGGGACCCAGGGGCGTAGCGGCGATAATGCCGCAAGCTGTCGAATCCTTCGCCGATGGGCTCGAACAGCCGCGGTGCGAGATTCTGACATTCCTGGCCACTCGTGAGGCCGCACACCACCGCTTATTCAGCCACGTGCCCTGGCTGGCCAGTCAATTGCTGGGCGCCGTGGAAGCCTATGCCGCGGGTATGAAGATCGACATGAACGGAATTGAGGAGCTAGCACGCGATTTCAATCCAGCCTCGCTGTCCGATCCCACCGCCATAGAGGAGCTGCTGGGTCAGGGTGTTTTCGAACCCCAGGCAACCCCAGCACAAACTCAGGCACTGGAACGGCTAGAAGCCCTGCTGGCACTGATCGAGGGCTGGGTGCAGGTAGTAGTGACCGCGGCTCTGGGCGATCGGATTCCAGGTGCTGCCGCGCTCGGCGAGACGCTGCGCCGACGTCGAGCCAGTGGCGGCCCGGCCGAACAGACATTCGCCACGCTGGTCGGCTTGGAACTGCGGCCACGTAAGTTGCGGGAGGCTGCCGTGCTATGGGAACGCTTGACCCAAGCTGCCGGCGTGGACGCCCGTGATGCTGTCTGGCAACACCCGGATCTGCTGCCCTCTGGAAAGGATCTCGACGACCCGGCCAGCTTCATCGATCGAATCATCGGTGGCGATACCAGCGGCATCGACGAAGCGATCGCCAAACTCGATCTAGACCGTGGCAACTCCGATGGTAGGACCCCCGGCTCTGGCGGTCCTGTGGATAACTGATCGAGACTTGAATGTCCGGCATGGCTAAAGTCTCGAGTCATGCCGGAAACTGCGCTCTAAACCTCTATACGCTGGACCCCGCGATGCCATGCCGGTGCTGCTGCCGGCCGGACGGCGCGGTGTAGGTCGGTTGAGATCTCCGCAGGACCGCGCTGATCCACCCACCGGTACGGCCCCGCCGCGGCGGAGTTAGTCGCGCTGCTGCAATCAATCCATGTGATAATCGACACCGATAGCCAAGTTGCAGGGGCAGGCCGGCATATGGGCATATGGAAGTCGGCCGCCCCGAAGACCCGGCGAACCTCGTCGCGCAACTAGTTTTGGTGCCGGTGTCGCAACCCGCGGATACCGGCAGTCCCGTGGCCGGACAGCCGCGGCCCCGCTGTCAGACCTGCTGGTGGAGACGCTACACTGCTCTCGAGCCCGAGATAACGCACAGCCAGCCAATATGCATACCAGTCACTTCCGCAGTGGACCTGGTAGTCGTTTTCGTACCCACCTGGTCGCTGACCCGCGCATGGTGTGCGATTTGTATAGCCGGGGTGTATCGGACACCTTCCGGTCCACGTCCGTAACGGCACGAGGCCTAACCTGATGGGGCTGCTGGTCATTACCGGCGTAACTAGCTGCCAAGCCTGTGCAGACCTGCACGGCAGCGACTGCGACACCGTCTGGCCGGCGTTCGCCGCCCAGCTGCAAGACACCATCGGGGTGGCCAACCAGGCCACCCCACTCACCACCGCGGCACTGACGCTAAGCCCGGTGGATCGAGTGATCGTCGCGGTGTACTAACAGGAGGTGTTACTCGGTTCCGGACCACCCTCGGCGTTGAACACCACACTGGAGTTCGAGATCTGGGCGCCGGCTCTATCGTCGCGCACCAATGGAGCAGATATCCGTTAGAGCATCGTGTTACGTTTGCTTTACTGCCATGGCTTTTCGGTACCACCCTTCGAACATGCGTTTCAATGAACCACAAGATTGAACCTGCACGGAGAAAATTGGCTCGACGCTGGATGATGCGGGTGAAAGCCCGAATGAATAATGAATGTAGCCGTTTGATCATTGATTGCCATATCACGTCCATGGCACGCTTCACCGTCATGGATGATAGACGTGTGGCAGACATCAAACGTGGTCAGGCTGCGCGCAACGCGAAGCTAGCTAGCATTCCGGTCGGCCTTGCCGGGCGGGCGGTGCTCGGGCTCGGGAAACGACTGACTGGCAAGTCGAAAGACGAGGTTAACACCAAGCTGATAGAGAAGACCGCCCACCAGTTGTTCAGTGTCCTGGGCGAGCTCAAGGGCGGGGCAATGAAGGTCGGCCAGGCATTGTCTGTGATGGAAGCCGCGATTCCTGAAGAGTACGGCGAGCCCTACCGCGAAGCCCTGACCAAGCTGCAAAAGGACGCCCCGCCGTTGCCGGTCAACAAGGTGCATCGGGTGCTCGACGCCCAGTTAGGCACCAAGTGGCGGGACCGGTTCAGCTCGTTCAACGACACCCCGGTGGCCTCGGCCAGCATCGGCCAGGTGCATAAAGCGGTATGGTCCTATGGCCGCGAAGTGGCGGTCAAAATCCAGTATCCGGGTGCTGATGAGGCGTTGCGCGCCGATCTCAAGACCATGCAGCGGATGGTTGGGATACTCAAACAGCTCTCTCCCGGTGCTGACATCCAAGGTGTGGTAGACGAATTAGTCGAACGCACCGAGATGGAACTAGATTATCGGTTGGAGGCTGACAACCAACGTGCTTTCGCCAAGGCGTATCAGGGCGACCCGCGCTTTGTGGTGCCAAACGTGGTGGCAAGCGCACCGAAAGTGATAATCCAGGAGTGGATCGATGGTGTTCCGATGGCCGAAATCATCCGTAACGGAACCGCCCAACAACGTGACCGTATGGGAAAACTGCTACTCGAACTCACCTTCGATTCGCCACGCCGATTGGAAATGCTGCACGGCGACGCTCACCCAGGCAATTTCATGCTGCTGTCCGACGGCCGGATGGGCGTCATCGACTTCGGCGCTATCGCGCCACTGCCTGGTGGTTTCCCGGTAGAGCTGGGAATGAGCATCCGATTGGCCCGGGACAAGAACTACAACCTCTTGCTGCAGACGATGGAGAAGGCCGGCTTAATCCAAAAAGGCCGACAGGTGTCTGTGCGCGACATTGACGAGATGATGCACCAGTACGTAGAACCGATCAAAGTCGAGGTTTTCCACTACACACGTAAATGGCTGCAACAGATAAGCCTAGACCGATCGGTGTCGCACATCAAGACGGCACGCCAGTTGGATCTGCCGGCTACACTGGCCCTGCCTATGCGGGTGATCGCGTCGGTGGGCGCGATCCTCTGCCAACTCGACGCGCATGTGCCGACCAAGGCTCTGACCGAGAAGTTGGTTCCCGGCTTCGCCGAGCCCGATACTGCCATCGTCTAACGCCCCAAAAGTGCCACTACTGAGGCCGTCTCTTCAAGGAACAATTCGACAATTGCACTTTCGTGACCTTGTTTCTCTAAACAACGACGACATCGTTGCACGGTCGTCCACGAGGACGTTTGCGACTCACGATCAAGCCTCGATCGAAAATTTCACCGCCCCACACACCCCAGGGTTCGGCCCGTTCCATCGCTGCCTCCAGGCACGGGCGGCGGATCGGGCAGTTCGCGCAGAGCGTTTTGGTGCACTCCAGGTCTGCTGGGGTCTCAGCGAACCATAGGTCGGAGGTGTCGGCATGGCACGGCAACCCGGGCAGCGTCTGTTTAGGGATTGTCAGTGTCAACATGTCCTTTTCATCTGCTTCCTGGTCTGGTGGCTGTCTTTCTTCAAAAAGGATCTGTACCAGGTTGGGAGGCTATTTGCCCAAAAACTGTGCCACGGATCCTGGTGATTTCGGTTCCGTGGCCATCTGGCGAAAATCGGGCTGACTTCGTAGTTCAGTATAGCCCCGATCCACGGACGGGTTCCTGTCGCGGCTACGCGGTACTGACCCGCTGCAGCCGATGTGGCGGCATGAGGGGTTCCCGCGGTCGACACAGCTGCAACCACGCCCGCACCAAACACGTTGTTGTAGTCAATCACCGTGGCTACCCTCCATATATCCGTTTCGCCTGCCTGCAAACCTGACTTCAGACGGCCAGCAAAGCGCGGATTTGAGCACAACGGTAACAGCCAGCAGTGGAAACTTATTTTTATCTGCGCGTTTGTCTGCTATCAGTTAACTAGGTACGATCGATCAGGTCTGCGTCCTAACCGCGACGGCACGGCAGCGAACCAACTGCAGCACGTCCGACCCGTATTGCTCAATTTTGCGTACACTCATACCCGGGACAGCGATCAACGCGGCCTCATCGGCGGGCAGCAACTCAGCAATCGCAATCAACGTGTTATCGGTTAAAACGACGTAAGCAGGCACGTTCTGTTCCTTGGCAGTGCTAAGCCGCCACGCTTTGAGCTGCAGCAACAATTCTTCGTCAACGTCTGCGGCACATATCTGACACCGCTGCAGCATGACGGCCGCAGGCGTGGTCAGGTCGTTTTTGCAAATACGGCAGCGCAAAGTAGCGGTCCGATTACGCCGAGATCTGCTCGACGCAGGATTTTGACCCATCTGTGGCGCGATGTCGTTGAGGAACCGCGACGGCTTGCGGCTCTGACGTCCACCCGGAGTTCGCGATAACGCCCAGCTAAGTGCCAAATACACTCGGGCCCTGGTGATTCCAACATAAAGCAGCCTACGCTCTTCCTCGACAGGCTCGCTTTCAGCACCATGCGCCAACGCACGCGAGATGGGTAGTGTTCCGTCGGCCAATCCGACTAAGAACACCGCATCCCACTCAAGTCCTTTAACGGCATGCAATGAGGCCAACGTGACGCCCTGTACCACCGGTGGGTGCCGGGCATCGGCCCGCAACCGCAGCTCGGCCAGCAACCCCGGAAGATCCAGCCGCGGATGCTGAGCCACTTCGTCGTCGGCCAGTTCGGCCAATGCGGTCAGCGCCTCCCAACGATCCCGGGCGCGGCTGCCGACCGGTTTCTCAGCCGTTAGCCCCAATGGCTCCAGAACACCGCGGACCACGTCCGACAATGGGCTGTTCGGTTCTGTTTGGGAGCTGCGCTCCGCACTACGCTGCAGGGCTAGTAGCGCCTGTTTGATCTCCTGGCGGTTGAAAAATCCCTCGCCGCCGCGGACCTGATAGGCAATCCCCACCTCGGTCAACGCCTCCTCGTACGCCTCGGACTGCGCATTGACCCGGTAAAGCACCGCGATCTCGGATGGCGAGGTGCCGAATTCGATCAGTCGAGCAATTGATGCTGCCACGGCAGCGGCCTCAGCAGGCTCATCAGAATACTCGTGAAATGACGCGGCCGGACCCGGCTCACGCTGGCCGGACAGCTGAAATTTGCTGTCCGCAACCCGGCCATGAGCCGCTGCGATCACCTGATTTGCAAGCGACACCACCTGCGGAGTAGACCGGTAGTCGCGCTCCAGCCGCACCACCGTGGCATCGGGAAACCGTCGGGGGAAGTCAAGCAGGAAACAAGGTGAAGCCCCAGTGAACGAGTAGATGGTCTGGTTGGCGTCGCCGACCACAGTCAGATCGTCTCGATCACCCAACCAGGCCGAAAGCACCCGTTGCTGTAGCGGGGTGACGTCTTGGTACTCATCGACTACAAAACAACGGTAACGGTCCCGGAACTCCTCGGCTACCGCTGCGTCGTTCTCGATCGCGGCGGCGGTGTGCAGCAGCAGATCATCGAAGTCGAGCAGCGTGACCCCTGGGACGCCATTGCCGCGGGCCTTAAGAGCTTCGTAGGCAGCGTAGACACTCGCGATTTGCGCGGCGTCCAGCGGAGTGTCTCTACCGATAGCGGCCACGGCGGCCACGTATTCTTCGGGCCCAATCAGCGAGGCCTTAGCCCATTCAATCTCGCCGGCGAGGTCACACACGTCATCAGTGCCAGCATGCAGCCTGACACTACTAGCCGCCCGCGCAACGGTGGCAAACTTGCTGTCCAACAGCTGCCAGCCAGTGTCACCGATCACCCGTGGCCAGAAATATCGCAACTGGCGGTGCGCGGCAGCATGAAAGGTCAGGACTCGCACAACGCCAAAATCCGAAACGGCTTGTACGGCAGCGCCAAGCGCCCTCAACCGGGACCGCATCTCCGCCGCTGCACGCTGGGTGAATGTCACCGCCAGCACCTGCCCAGTGGCGACGTGACCAGCACCAACAAGGTGGGCAATGCGGTGAGTGATGGTGCGGGTTTTACCCGTTCCGGCTCCCGCGAGCACACAAACAGGTCCGCGTGGAGCCAGCACGGCCTCGCGCTGCTCGTCATCCAGTCCAGCAGTCAATGGATTTACGACCATTACCATAGGATCCATCTTGGCAGCCAAGACCGAGAAACCTTGCACATCGCCAAGCCCGTTGCCTCGCCCGGTGTCAGGTCCTGCTCACCAAGCCCGCATAGTCGTAAAGCTATGTTAACTATTTATGTGGCCAATGTTACATTTAACTATGTTATTACACAACGTCGTGGTGCGGCTTCTGCGTTCGGCTAAAGGCAGCACTCGAAGCCAACGCACCCTGCTACGACGAGGTCGACATTGACCAAACTCGAGCGCAGTCCAGACTAGCCGATATCACCAGCTAACGACGTCGGCGCCGACCTCCATAGTCATGCTGGAGCCCAGTCAACTGCGCCGATGGTCTAATCGTCTGAACTTATGTCTCAGCATTGCATCCGGACGCCCTTACCCAATACGGTTGAAACACAGCATTTGCTAGCGACGATGCCCGGGCCATAATGCCAAAACTCCTGACCGACCCAGGACAACGGTCCACAGAAAGCGTGCATCACGATTGAAACCAACAGATTCAACTTACCAAGCCGTAAGCATTCCGGCGAGATGGATTAAAAGGCCATTGTCGTTGATTCATAAAACGTCTAACTGTAGATCGGCCTTCATCATCTGCGGCCCTGCGATTGGCATACCGGCTTGTTCACACCCGAGTGCTCCGGCTAAACCGACCACGGACATGTCATTCACTTGGCGACGTGAAATCGTTGATTGTCAGCGTCGTTGATGCAACCCACATTGCCAACTTCGCCGACCTCACACCACAGACAATGGAGGACTGTTCGTCAGACATCTGTGGGAAACATGATCACTCCCGGACCGTGCCGGGCCATTGGGAAATAGCGTTTTCACATTCGCCAGCTGCTGGACACAGCTTCGTGGGATAGCCGTATAGCGGTAAGACCGATGACCTAGAACCGGATAACATGACCCCGGTCGATCAGGTCAGTCAGGCTGTCGCCGGGTATCCAAATAATGGTGTCGCGCGCGGCACTCAATCAGTTGGCCACATCGCTGACAGAATATGCAGCCTTGCAACGATTCCGCTTTGGAGAAATTGGACCCCACCACCTTGAGATTGAGCTTCGTCGGATGGAACCAACAATGTCACGTCAAGTCGTCAATGTTGATGTCCATCGGTGTGCTGGTCACTTAAACCAGCACACGAGATCGTCGATAACGTCCTGGAGGACGACGCCAGGAAGTCTTGTACCTCAGCATCACGTCCGCAATTTTGAGGCCAGGCTTTTCGGAGTTACGTTGCGCAGCCTATTCGTTGACCTTCCCGACCAGGATCACCGTACCGAGATTGGTATCACGTGTACACCTTGCCACTCGGTCACTGATCCTCTTGGTTCAGCAACAAATCCCACGTCAATATTTAAAAATGAGTGACACCATGTCGAGGTCGGAGACGATATTAACCACCCGCAACAAAGCTAACGTACAGTGAATTCTCACCGTGAACGCGCCGTCGGTTTCCTCCTCGGTGAGTAACACGACGCGGAGGACCAATGCGAGTCGCTCTTGTCAAGAGTGCACTATGCGCTTCCGAAGCGCCGATTGCGCGACGCATATTCTTCACACGCCGCCCACAAGTCACGGCGGTCATAATCGGGCCACAACTTATCCTGGAAAATGTATTCAGTATACGCCGCCTGCCACAACATGAAATTGCTGGACCGCTGCTCCCCCGAAGTCCGCACGAAGAGATCGACATCGGGGATGTCTGGCCGCTGCAAGTGCCGTGTGATCGTGGACTCGGTGATCCGCTCCGGATTGAGCCGGCCCGCAGCTGCCAGACGAGCAATTTCTCTTGTAGCTTCTGCGATTTCAGTGCGACCACCGTAGTTGACACAATAATTGATGGTGATGACGTCGTTGCCCGCCGTCATGTGTTCCGCAATGGCCAATTCATTGATGACGCTGCGCCATAAGCGCGGTCGCGACCCTACCCATCGGATCCGGACCCCCATCTCCTTGAGATTCTCCCGACGCCGTCGCACTACATCGCGGTTAAAACCCATCAGGAAACGGACCTCTTCGACAGACCGCTTCCAGTTCTCAGTAGAAAAAGCATAGAGACTGAGCCATTTGATCCCGAGTTCGATAGCGCCGCAAGCAACGTCGATGACCACCGCTTCGCCCATCTTGTGGCCCTCGGTGCGGTGCAGTCCGCGTTGGTTAGCCCAACGGCCATTGCCGTCCATCACGATGGCGACATGAGTCGGCAATTGGGCGGCCGAGAGCCGTGGAGCGACAGCTTTTGACGTGTGCTGCGGCGGTCGCCTCGGCCCGCCGTCGGGTGATGGCGGCAGCATCGGGAAGACAACCGGCCAGGTCGACTTGTCGGGAAAGGTCGGGTAGTCGTCGGGCGCAGGGGGCAGCTGCGGAAAATCCGTGGACTTCAGCGTGCGCTCGTTCCTAACCACAGGCCATATCTTGCCGGACCAGCGCTGCGCGCCGCTCCGCGATGGAACGATCGACCTGGTATGCTTGATGTGTTCGTTCCACCAGAGGTAAAGTTTTCAGCTGTCGTTCCAGATGCCACTGCAGGTGTGCGGCCACCAATCCGCTGGCGTAGCTGCGGTGGGACTGCGGCGCTTGCTGGGCAGTTCCCCAATCGCCGTCGTGCAGCGCAGACATTAGTTCCAGCACACCCCGCGGTGGTGTAGTCGAACCGGCCGGACGGCAATGCACACAGACGCTGCCCCCAGCGGCAATGTGAAAAGCCCGATGCGGACCGGGCGTGGCACAGCGGGCACACGCGGTCAACGCTGGAGCCCATCCGGCGATCCCCATGGCACGCAGCAAATAGGCATCTAACAGCAGGTCGCGAGGCCGGTTTCCGTCAGCCACCGCGCGCAGCGCGCTCACCGTAAGCCGATGTAAAGTCGGGGCGGGCGCCCGTTCTTCACCAGCGAGACGTTCGGCGGTTTCCAGCATCGCGCACCCGCAAGTGTACCGACCGTAGTCACTAACGATGTCGGTGGCGAACGCGTCAATCGAGACAACCTGAGTAACGATATCAAGGTTGCGGCCGGGGTGCAGTTGCGCATCGATATACGCGAACGGTTCCAGGCGAGCGCCGAATTTACTGCGAGTGCGACGCACACCTTTGGCCACCGCACGCACCAGCCCGTGATCGCGGGTCAGCAAGGTGACAATCCGGTCGGCTTCGCCGAGGTTGTGCTGGCGCAGCACTAACGCCCAGTCCCGATACAATCGCATCACAACAGTTTTGCACCTCACCACGATATCTCGGGTATCCGCGCCGATAGTCTCGTAACCTGTGGTTGGAGCTTCTTTATCCAGCAATAAGCGCCTACCCACGCTAAGCTGACTTGCTTTACCAACTGGCCACACACTCAGCGACTGCCCAAGAGTTGGTGCACCGGTCCCTACAGGCCATCGAGATCAGCAAGCCCGCGTTGGACGCTTTCTATGTGGTGCTCACCGAGTCCGCACGGGCCGACGCAGAACAGGCAAACCGATGACGGGCCGCCGGCGACACGGCGCCGTTACTCGGTATCCCAATTGCAATCCACGATAACGTCGACATAATAAGAATGCCAACTACCTTCGGCGCCGAAGGGTATATACAACCCGCCACCCACGACGCTGAATTCGTTTGCCACCTGAAGACGGCCGGGACAGGGACCTTCAGCAAAACAACACCTATGAACTCAGCTAATAGCCACTCACTAATGGGTCCCAGATTCAATACCTACCCGCAATCCCTGGTAACGTCAACACACACCAAGCGGATCGTCCGGCGGTAGCGCGGCCGCGGTGGTTACGGTCCTGGTCACCGCCGCCATTGGTTCCGATGGCGGCGGTGACCAGCTCCCTGCAGCATGTACGCACCTGGTGGATATTAAACCGCAACACGGTCGCATCTCCACCTGACCGTTGCCGGAGGCATTCAGCGGCATCACGCTCAATGGCGTGCTAGTCTGCACAGTGGCCGACCCGGCATTGGTGATCGACTAAACATCCGGCAACATTGAGGGCGACCTACGCAAACCACGCCCGACGACGGTATCAGACTACCTTGGCATCACGCCTGGATCGCTCAACATCCCGATGTCAACTCGGTTCCCGTTAAACGGGTTTCGGGCCAAGTTGCACCCCGAGATGTTGGTCGCTACCCACAGGGTAGCCAAACAATTTGAGCTGCTTGTCCACACCGTAGTAACCGGCAACCCAGACCACGGCCTGCGGTTATCGTGAAACTTTCTCGCCCGTTCCACCTCCGGCCTGGCGTACTGGTAGGGACGGCTGGGCGACGGCATTGGCCTGGACCGCCGCACCGTTACCAATCCGCGCACAGGTCATGTGCTCGGGGAAGCAATTCTGCGCAGCGCGCGCCGACACGAAGAGGTTGACCAGCGTCGTGTCGGTTCTATCTTCGACATCGTCAACGTCGTCCTGACGCCCACCACCGCACAACCACCACCACTGGCACGAACCTTCAATCGGTTGGGCTCTTTTCGCATTGATCGTGCCATGACCGCCGCGTCTCCGGTGACTTGGCCGTGGAACGTACTGAGCTGACCGTTTATCAATATGCCAGCAGGGGGTTCACCGCCGAGGGGTTGCCAATCGGTGTGCAATTGATGGGACCAACAAACAGCGAAGGCATGCTGATCTCGCTGACCGCCGACCTGGAAGCCGTTTGCGGCTAGGCAAGCAAGCGGCCGGAAGTATTGTAGAACACCGTCACGCCGCAAAGCTCCACGCAAGATTGAGCTACCTCAAAACCCTAGTCGACCAAGTTGTTTAGGGTTGCGCTGCCAGTTCTTGGCGACATTGACATGCAAGTCGAGATAGATGTTGGTCCCTAACAGCTTCTCGATCTGGCGACGCGCCGCGATACCCACCTCCCGCAACCGGGCACCGCTCTTGCCAATGACGATTCCCTTCTGACTTGGCCGCTCGACATAAAGCACAGCGTGCACGTCAATCAGGTCGCCACGCCCTGCCCGCGGGCTGACCTCGTCAATCACCACCGCCAGCGAATGTGGTAACTCGTCATGCACTCCCTCCAGCACGGCCTCGCGGATCAGTTCTGCCATCAGAAGCTCTTCCGGCTCGTCGGTCAGTTCACCGGCGGAGTAATAAGCCGGACCCGGTGGCAAGGCCGCAGCCAGCACATCTATCAGCACGTCGACCTGTTCACCCGTCACAGCCGACACCGGCACGATCTCGGCTGAGTCGGCGACGAGGTCGCTGACAGCGACCAGTTGTGCGGACAGCCGGTCCTTGGGCACTTTGTCAATCTTAGTGACGATAACGACGAGGATCGTTTTCGGGGCGACCGATCGAATCTGGTTAACAATCCATCGATCTCCCGGACCGGTGGCCTCATCAGCCGGGATGCACAGTCCGATTAAGTCCACCTCGGTATAAGTGTCGCGCACCAAGTCGTTGAGCCGCTTACCCAACAGCGTGCGCGGCCGATGCAGACCGGGAGTGTCAACCAGAACGATCTGGAAGTTACCCTCCCTGTGTACGATCCCTCGAATGGTGTGTCGGGTGGTTTGCGGCTTCATCGAAGTGATCGCTACCTTGGTGCCGACCAATGCGTTGGTCAGTGTCGACTTGCCAGTATTCGGACGACCGATCAAACATACGAAACCCGAACGGAATTCAGCCATATCCACCAGAGACGATACGCGCCGTATAGCGCCTCGCGATGAGGAGGCCGTCCGCTTGCGGGAGAAAACCGGGAAATCGGATCCGGACTACCGCCAAATTTTGCGCCAAATACACAGTCGTCGTCATACGCGGTTCCCGTTTCTATCAATCAGGATTACCACTGCTGTTGAGGCCAGCTCACGAACCATGGCTATATCGGGCTCGTCCACGGACCCAGCCACCAGCACCCCGACCTCCAACCCACTCACCACACTGGACGCACTGAACGCGGCGGCGGCTTCCTCCTGTAGACCGATCAGCTCGAGCGTTGACAAGGTCACTGGCGCAGCGGCATATGTGCGACCGTCGAAGTCACGCACTACGGCACCGCTGCCGGCTTCAGTGCGCGCCATCGCAGCCCGCACCAGCACCACCAACTTGGCATCCTCAGTGTTCAGCAGCTCAGCCATACCAACCACTCCTCACACCATCAGAGCCTTCAGATTCAGCTGGGATCAACAGCACAGTGCCGATCCGCATCACCCCCAAAGATCCGGGCCGCCTTAAGCGTGCAGTGGCAAGCCATGCGACACCACTTCGGCGCCAGGTAACGGGACCCGGACCAATTCCAGAGCCAGCAGGCCGCCCACCGTGTTGACATCGAGATCGTCGTCGAATTCCATGCCGTACAGCTCACCAACATCTTTGATCGGCAATCAAGCTGAAAAGCGGAAACGTTTGCCACCCAAGAATTCTACTGGAGAGGTCTCGCGTGGTCATATTCGTCGGAGATATCTCCGAAGATTTTCTTCCAGAACCTCATTCTATACTGACCAAGCCGGCTATCGTAGCGTACCCGTCGACCAACAGCGCCATGTGGCTACAGTCACGCTGTATTTCACGCAGCAACGTGTCCAACAGCTTGAAGTCCGGAACCAAACACCGCCGGAAGCATCACTTGCGCCACAACCGTGCCTCGACCGTGATCAGGAAAGAAGAACGTATGTTGAACCAGGTCTCTCAGATAAAACACCCCAACGATGTTGTAGACATTCTCACCAATTACCGGAATATGTGAATGACCACTACGGACGGCCAGGGTTGTCACTTGAGTGGCCGACATGTCACTTTCGATCCAAATCATCGCGATGCTAGGCACCATCATCTCACGGACTAGTGTGTCGTCGAGTTCGAAAACTGATTCGATCATCCGGTGTTCTTCGGCAGCAACCACGCCACGTTGCTGCGCCAGATCGACGGCATCGCGGAGCTCAATCTTGTACGCAAATAGTCCGTTTCGCAAGCTGCAGCCCGGGGTGAGCGCGTTGCCGACGACTACCAACAATCAGCTGATCTGTATCAACAGCGATGAGATCGACTGCAAAAGAAGTGCTGTCGCCAACGAAATCGAGTATGCGTTCTGGCGTCCCAAGTTGCGTGGACCAACGCCAATAACCACGCAGCTGACCACCACCATGGCTGGTCGCGGCACCGAACAAGGACCAGTTCAGGCCAAGGTTGCCATAAAGGAACACCACTAGCATTACGGTAGCGGTAATTTCACACGCTATCCGCAACAACACATCACCAGGTTGATGTAGCGTGGCCGATCGACTATCACCTTGAACAGTCGTCCCGCGTCAGATAGTTCTTCGCGAACTAACTCCTGCACCCGAGCCAGCGACACGGTGCTAATGGCGGCGTCGATCGGCAGCAAACAACCCACCCAGTCCAATCAACGCGATCACGCCGATCAACTGATTCAGGCCGGTCACAAGTAGCCGAAATACCCTGACTTGTACAGCAATCGACAGTCTTTCTCGTTCTGACGGTCATGCTGATAGGCCCGTACCTGTTCGGCCACCCACTCTTCCAGTAACCTGCCCTGCAGGGCGAACATCTCCTTCTCCTCGTCTGGCTCACCGTGGTCGTAGCCGAGCAGGTGAAGTACGCCGTGAATTGTCAGCAGCGCTAACTCATGTCCGAGGCTGTGGCCCTCTGCGGCCGCCTGCTGCGCGGCGAACTCTGGGCACAGCACAATGTCACCCAACATGGAGGGCCCTGGCTCAGCGGCGTCAGGTCGACCACCCGGTTCGAACTCGTCCATCGGGAAGCTCATTACGTCCGTTGGCCCAGGAAGGTCCATCCAGCGCATATGTAGATCGGCCATCGCTGCGGTGTCCAGTAGCACCATCGACAGCTCTGCTGCTGGGTTGACGTCCATTTTGATGATGACAAACCGCGCGACGCTAACCAGTTCCACTTCAGAAACGTCGAAGCCTGACTCGTTAGATACTTCAACACTCATAAGATGCTCATGGGACTATCCACGCCACCATCATCGACGATTGCGAGCGCCGGACGCTCGCCGAGCCGCCCGATTCATCCCCAAGTCGTGCTCCTCATATTCGGCATAGGCGTCAACAATCTCCGACACCAGCCGGTGGCGCACCACATCCACACTGGCCAGCTCCGCAACGTATATGTCGTCGATGTGCTCCAGGATATCGACCGCCGCGCGCAGACCCGACCTGGCACCTCCCGGCAGGTCAATCTGCGTGACGTCCCCGGTGACAACAACTTTCGAACCGAAACCCAGTCGGGTAAGAAACATCTTCATCTGCTCAGCGGTGGTGTTCTGCGCCTCGTCGAGGACGATGAACGCATCGTTAAGTGTGCGACCTCGCATGTACGCCAACGACGCCACCTCGATAACACCGGAAGACATCAGCTTCGGGATCAGCTCGGGGTCCATCATGTCGTACAGCGCGTCGTACAGCGGCCGCAGGTAAGGATCTATCTTCTCGCTCAGAGTACCCGGCAAAAAGCCAAGGCGTTCACCAGCTTCCACTGCTGGACGAGTCAAAATGATCCGAGTTACCTGCTTAGTCTGCAACGCGTTGACCGCCTTGGCCATGGCCAGATACGTCTTCCCGGTGCCGGCCGGACCGATTCCGAAGACGATAGTGTTCGCATCGATCGCGTCGACGTAGCGCTTCTGATTTAGCGTTTTAGGCCGGACCGTTTTACCGCGGCGCAACAAAATGTCCAAGGTGAGGACTTCAGCCGGTGATTCGTTACCGGTGCCGACCAGCATGGCTACACCGTGACGCACCACTTCCGGCGTCAACGGATGACCGCTGGCCACGATGGCGACTAACTCAGAGATCGCCCGCTCGGCAAGTGCAACATCGGCTGGCTCGCCCGAAAACGCAACGGTGTTGCCACGCACATGCAGATCGGCACTCAACATGCGTTCGAGGGCGCGCAAATTCTCGTCTGCTGAACCCAGCAAGCCCACAACGAGGTCGGGCGGAACATCGATGGTGCTGCGAACGTGCATAGAGGCCGATGATGCGTCAACAGCGCTGGTCTCGTGGTGCGTCACGTGGTTACCGATGCCTGCTTTCTTGGCCTGTACAAGAGCGTGTCAACACGGGTCGTGCCAATATTTTAGCCTACGCTAGGGGCCCTAGTTCGTCAGCTGTTCATCAGCGTATTCGCTGGCAGGTCCTTGTCCAGCACCTAGTGAGTCTGGGCGGTGCTAGCGACCGGCAGTAAGTCGCCGTAAACCGCAGCTCCCGACCTGCACCAGCAAACACCCCTGATCGCAGCTGCTGGTCATCGCTTGAGCCCCCTATTCGTACTTCGTGAGACTGTAACGACGCGGTAGAAACGTGACTTGGATTACAGAATCGATGAAGCATCCCACCGGGAAGTGAGCACGCCTAACGCGCCCAATGCCACCGCAGCCGCGGTCGATGACCGCAGCACGGTGGGACCGAGCCGGACCGCGACGGCGCCCGCCTCAGTCAATGCGGCAATCTCGTCCGGCGCGATACCTCCTTCGGGACCGACCAACAACACTAGCGAGTTTGCTTGCGCCACAGAGATATCCGCAAAGACATCGGACAACCGATCGGTCGCCGACTCGTGCAAAGCCAGCACAGTGGCACCGGCGGCTACCTCATCCCGGATCCGCTGTAGCAGCGCCGCAGTGGTCAACACCCCATCGACCGAAGGTATGTGCGCCCGGCGAGACTGCCGAGCTGCCGCGCGGGCTACCGCACGCCACCGGCGCAGACCCTTGTCCACCCGGACCCCGTACCAGCTGGCCACGCAACGATCAGACTGCCACGCCACGAACGCATCGGCACCGGCCTCGGTGGCCATTTCGATAGCCAACTCTGAGCGTTCAGCCTTGGGCAACGCCTGCACCACAGTCGCCGGCGGTAGCCCCGGCGCTACGGTCCAGTGCCCCAGCACCCGGGCATATAGCCCATCGCGCCCGGCCCGTTCGACCAAGCAGTGAGCAAGGCCACCGACACCGTCACCGAGCACCAGCTCCTCGCCGGGACGGATCCGACGCACCGTGACCGCGTGAAACCCTTCGTCGCCACCCACCACAGCTACCGTACCGGTATCGGGCAATGCGTCGACGTAGAACAATGTGCTCACCACATGTGGAGCCCCTAAAACCGTTAAAACCGTGCTAACGATTGGTAAAGGTCTCGCGCAGCCGGCTGAACAGTCCGCCGCCGGCCGCATGCGTCGAACGAACCTCGGCCACGTCACGGCTGCGACGGCGCTTCAGTTCGCGTAGCAGTTCGGTGTCATGCTGGTCCAGCCGAGTGGGGACCATCACCTCGACGTGAACATGCAAATTGCCCCGCGTGTTGGAACGCAAGTGCGGCATCCCTTGGCCACGCAGTTCGATGACCGAACCCGGTTGGGTCCCCGGCGAAATATCGATCTCACTCATACCATCCAAGATGGCATCTACGGTGATCGTGGTGCCTAGAGCCGCATCGACCATCGGCACCGAAACTGTGCAGTGCAGATCGTCTCCGTCGCGCACAAAGATGTCGTGGGCCTGCTCGTGGACCTCGACATACAAGTCGCCTGCTGGCCCTCCCCCGGGCCCAACCTCACCCTGGGCGGCAAGTCGGACCCGCATCCCGTCGCCAACACCGGAGGGGATCTTGACGGTGATCTCCCGACGGGCGCGCACCCTACCGTCGCCAACGCATTGGCAGCACGGGTCGGGGATTACGACCCCAACACCCCGGCAGGTGGGACATGGCCGCGCGGTCACCATCTGACCTAGCAGTGAACGCTGCACGGTCTGCACCTCCCCGCGACCCCCGCATGTGTCGCAGGGTATCGGCGCAGAATCACCGTTGGTGCCCTTGCCCTGGCATCGGTCACATAGCACTGCAGTGTCAACGGTGACCTGCTTGGTGACACCGGTTGCGCACTCTTCAAGGTCGAGCCACATCGGCAACAACGAGTCCGAGCCCGGCCGCACCCGGCCGATGGGACCACGTGATGCCGAACTCCCGCCAAAGAAGGCTTCGAATACATCACCTAAGCCACCAAAGCCACCGAACCCTGACGGAGATGCTGCGGCGTTTTCCATCGGATCCCCGCCCAAATCGACGATCCGACGCTTCTCCGGGTCGCTCAGCACCTCGTAAGCCATGCTGATTTCCTTGAATTTCGCCTGCGCGGCCTCATCGGGATTGATGTCGGGATGCAGTTCGCGCGCTAGCTTGCGATAGGCACGCTTGATGTCCGCATCGCTGGCATTCCTGCTCACGCCGAGCAGCCCGTAATAATCGCGTGCCACGCCTAACTCTCCTAGCAGCGTCTTATGCCGCTTCTAAGCGGCTGTCCACAGATTCCGTAGCGGGTGCGTGTTCACCGAGCACCCAAAACTTCGCCGATATACAAAGCAACCGCAGCGACACTGGCGATAGTTCCCGGATAATCCATCCGGGTAGGCCCCAACACACCCATGCCGCCGTAGACGGTACCCGAGGTACCGTAGGCGGTGGACACCATCGAGGTACCCATTATTTGCTCAGCCGCCGTTTCGTGACCAATACGCACAGTCACCTTGCCAGCCTCCTGTTGGGCGGCCAGCAGTCGCAGCACCACCACCTGTTCTTCGAGGGCTTCCAAGATGGATCGCAGTGAACCACCGAAGTCCGCAGAGTTGCGGGTCAGGTTGGCAGTGCCACCCAGCAACAAGCGTTCTTCGGTGTGTTCGACTAGCGATTCCAGCAATACGTTCGCCGAGCGGCCGACGGCATTGGCCAACCCGCCCGTACCCCGAAACCGTCCGACGAGGTCGGCTACCGCGGCCGAGGCCGCCGACAGTTTCTTGCCTCCCATTGCCTGGCTGAGCATTTCACGCAGCTGGGAGAGCTGGTAATCGTCGATAACATCGCCGAGTTCGGCGATGCGCTGATCCACCCGACCGGACTCGGTGATAACCACCATCAGCAACCTGGCCGGGCTCAGCGCGATTACTTCCAGATGGCGAACGGTCGACGTCGACAAGGTGGGGTACTGCACCACGGCCACCTGACAGGTCAGCTGAGCCAATAGTCGCACAGCGCGGCGTAGCACGTCGTCGAGGTCGACACCGGACTCCAGAAAGCTTTGGATCGCCCGCCGCTCGGCCGCTGATAGCGGCTTAACGTCTTCGAGTCGATCAACAAACTCGCGATAGCCCTTCTCCGTGGGCACTCGCCCGGAGCTGGTATGCGGCTGAGTGATGTACCCCTCGGCCTCTAACACCGCCATGTCGTTGCGGATGGTTGCGCTGGACACGCCTAAGTTGTGACGCTCCACCAAAGCCCTCGATCCGATCGGTTCCTTGGTGGCGACGAAGTCGGCTACAATGGCGCGCAGCACCTCAAAGCGACGCTCGTCGGCATTCCCCACCGCCAGTCCACCTCCTTAGTCGCGTTCATTTTACGTTCTCACAATGGCGCTGGCCGCCATGAGCGGCCGTCGGGCGGTGGTACCACCCCCACCCAAGCCGCTTAGAGGCTGGCCTTGCGATCGAAAGGACCAAACGAAATGCCAGCTCGACGCCCCCAGCATGGTGGGCCTTGGAGATTGGATGGGCAATCCTAGATGATCATGAAGGTCAAAGACTGAACTTGTTCGTTGACTCGGATCGCCGAAAAGTTGTTGGTATGGCTCACGCCCACCCCAGCGCCGGCCCACCATCCGCTAAGCCAAGTCTTGATGACCTGGCAAAACAACAAGTCCACCGAGTGAGCGTTAGGATATCTGGACATCACCCACCGTACCGCTGCACACTCACACAACCCAGATGGACATCCTGCTGTCACTACACGAAGAATTCACCAACACCTGCGAACCCGCTGGAAGAATTCAGTGATGCTACAGAATACCGGACCCATGTTTGCAACACCACCACAGATCGGCGTCTTGATCAGCCGATTAAAGAAACTGTCGTCAGCGATGACCACCGACCCGCAACGGCGGTTATCTTAAATCGACCTAACTCGATGCGCCTGAGCCAGTTGCCCCACCAACCTGAACGCTAAGTTCATGATCGATGTTTTGTCTTGGAACAGACAAAATTGTCGGCAGCCCTCCGTGCAGCCAGGGTGCGACCTATTAGGCCCGGGATTTTCCGGCTAACCTGGGCTCATGACCCAGTCGATCTTGAGCGACGCGTCAACAAAGTTGCATGGATGATCTTCAAAGGCGCCAGACACGGCAAACCATACCCCCCCCGAGCATGGGCTATGCTACCGGAACTGGACAAAAATCCAATTGTAGCAGATTTTAGGCTCGACGAATTTGGCTACCACCACGACCGTTTTCGCGTTCGACCTCTTACTGTCGGAAGATTCCACGTTCTATGGCAACCTTTCCCGCATACGGTGAGGTGGCAGGGGAGGCATTTATCGCGAGGATGGCCTACATTGGGCAGTGCACGCCGCACTACACAATCGCACGTTGCTACATGCGCGGGGCTTTGACATGAACGTGCCGATGGGAAGACGGACTTAAGGCCCGAGCGCATGGGTAAACCGGTCACGTTTCGCGGCCACCAGGTGTCGACTAAGTGAAGACAAAGTCTTAGCCCTATGTCAGGAAGATCGCCATGTCCCGGCCAATCGAAGTCGCCGACCACGACGCCGGCCTAAGCGCCAAAATCGCCTTTTTCTTCACTAAGCGGAAGCTGGCCGCAGACGGCTGGTCTGGAAACTGCCAACATGATACAATCGCTGCAGATTATACGCAGTATATATCAAGTCTATTGAATGCCTAAAGCAGGCTAACGCAGGCCTAATCGAAACTGGGTGTTCTCCATCCGCGCTACCGCACACTGGCCTAACCGGAAGGCATCGACAACGGTTCACTGCGAATTCTGCATCGACTTGAGTTCGCAGATCGTCCGCGAATAGAGGATCACCGACGAAGAACTGCTGGCGATGGCCGATTACCAGCACGCCTCCCGCTTCTCCGACGTCGACAAACCGATCTTGGAATACACCACCGCGATTAGCTACATCCCGGTCGGAGTGAGCTACGAATTTTTAGATAAGCTACGCCCCCACTGCAAAACCGCCCAGCTGGTGATACTGACCCACATCATCACGCTGGGCAACCTGCGTGCCCACTTCACAGCATCGGGTCATTCGGCTTTTCCACCGGCCGAGTCTGCGCGCTCCCCTACACCAGCCAGCAGCCGGATGCCGGCGGCACATGTATTGTGGATGCGTCCGAAACTCCCTTGACGGCGCGCTTCGACGCGAAGCCCTAACCGCCAGTCGGGCGCCCTCGAATACCGCATGCTGGGCTCGATTTACGCTCAAGACGCCGTGAAGAAGGAAGCGTGGCTACGGCTGAGCAGCACCGAGGAGCCCACGCGCCGACCATCGTCAATCTAGGAACTTGGCTGACCACCGTGGTGGCCCGCATTTGCCTAGATCGCTGCGACTGTCGGTCGCGATCACCAGGACTGGCCTCACATATAACAGATCCGGTGGTGGATCCAGTGGGTGAATTCGACACCGAACATCGGGCAAATAGCTGATCAAATGCGGTGGGGCTGGCGCTGTTGGTGGTGCTGTATACGTTGCAGCCGGCGGAGCGGTTGGCGTTCGTCTTGCACGACATTCTTCGCCGTACAGTTCGAACAGATCCCATTGGGGATCGGACCCCGGAGACAACCTGCAAGCTGAACAGTTGTGCACCGACGCATCTAGCACACCGATTCCGGTTCCTGACGAAAACCATAGCCGCGCAATGCGAAGCAGTCGACGCGTTCCTGCGCAGCCTGGCGTAGCGGCGACTTCGCCCGATTGGTGTCGGTGCTGCATCCCGACGTAGTGCTGCGCGGTAATGTCGTACCCGGCGCCGCCAGACCCGTGCTGTCCAGGGTGTGTCCTCAGTCGCCAAACTGGCCCGCAGCTACACGCTGCCGGAACGCGAAGTGCGCACTGCAACCGTCAAAGGCACCGTAAGCACGGTCATTTACGTAGCCGGTCAAGCAACAACGATCATGGGGTTCATTACACGCGACGGACGGATCACCGCGATCGAAGTACTGGCCGATCCGCATCAGATCAACAAACTCAACCTGTAGAGCCTTGAATCGGTAAAGCGCAGACAGTGACGGGATCCGCGGTGCTCAACGCCCCGCGGCCTGCAACAGCTCCATCGCGGAGTGGCGCGACAGCACCCAGCTGCCCTTATTGATGAAGGTGATGTTCTGCGTGACCGGCGGGTTGAGTTTCGGACCCGACACGGAAACGTCAGCCGTGGCTGAACCACTGGTACCCGGTCGAATATTCGTCACACTGAACAACAACGGCAGTTCACCCTTCTGAGCCGCATTTTTCAACTCGCGATCGCCAATATGAGCCTCCGCAGAACCGATTCCGCCCTCGACCAACTGGCTCTTGTGCATGAACGAAACATCAGGATCGACAATTTTATTGAGCAAACTGGTCAATTCGGCTGCGGTCGGCACATCCGCAGCCGGTGCCGGATCTTGCGGCAGCGGCACACCGAAGGCAACGGGTTGTATGTGGGACGCGGCCGGGCCCGTCGGGATAGCCATCGATGTCAGGCCGTCGACGGCGGCTCCGATTATGGCCAGCGCTGCATAGGTGGCGATGGATTTCATGGTCATCTCTTTCTCTTCGATTAGGATGCATTGTGGCGGACGGTCACAGACTGATGAAGCCGTTCACGTGTTCCATGGACGATGCACATGATGCATCCGGTGCACACCTTGTTCCTGGTCTTTCGTATCTCGAGCGACCATGCTACCTCCGAGCTAGGTTCGGCTTCGCCGGGCAACCTGTGTCGAAGCTATGCAGCAACTCAGGATCTTCTATCTTCTGCTAGCAGGCCTGGTTAACCTACGTTGGGCAAGCGATGTCGGCACTGAATACTGCCGCATAGACAACCTGCGCCACCGCCAGCGGCGTCCAGGTCAATCACTCGGTGTATCAGCTCCAGTCGCCAGGCGACGCACGCGACGACCATGCTGATGATGCACCACGACGGCGAGTAAACCGACGCAGGCTGACCACCACTACATACCGGTAGAGCGACGCAAGCGCCATGGTTCCAACGCTCCCACCCAGGTAATAGACAAGTAGTAGAACGTCAGATACAACCCAACCCGACTGGATCGCTCCGCACCACCGGCCTCAGCCGGATATCCGGTCGCGCAGGATTGCTCAACAGAACACGCCAGTGCAAGACACAGCGAGGTCAACGATCACAGTCGGTGTCGTCGGGATGAACGTGAGGCCTAGGCCAACCAACGATACCGCGCTGGCCAGACAGTAGGTGCGCAGCCGACCTAGACAGTTGATTCAACGCTCCAGCCGCAGGTGGGACGACGGCGACGAAAAAGACCGTGAACACCGCCCCGATCTAAACCGTGTTTAGGCGCGAACCGTGTTGCCATCGGGGTGGCAAGCCGTGATACGTTGTAAACGCTGCGTCGAAGTGCACCCTCGTTGGTTTCGAACGCCCAATAGTGGTCCTGTCGATACCTAATAGACTGTCTCGTCGATGCTTATTGACTGTCTCGGCCGCCTTGCATCAGGGCTTACAGGGCACATCCATAATCCAGTTCACAAGCCCGCGCGTGTACCGAGCTGCGGATTAGCCTGAGCAAGTCTAAGTGTCGACATTTGCTTAGATGTTCTAGGTCAGCTCCGGCTAACATTCGATGCTTCCGTGAGCACCGTAGCAAGCACACACAAGAGGGCCGCTCAAATGTTTCAAGAATTTTGGGATAACTTCACCCACAACCTGTTCAAGCCACTCCATGCTGTTCTTCTAATGTAATGCGGGTTTTTGATCCCCATCCAGAAGGATAAGCTTCGAATTTCCATATGTGATCTACCAGAGCTTCACCATGTATCTTTTGCTGGCCATCGGCCGGCACGGATGCGAAGAACTAGCCAAAGACAAGCCTAGCGAAATCAACAACATCGCTGGCTTTTTGGTGCTCGGCTTCGTGTTGAACTTCCTCATCAGAAGACTGGCCTACTTGTTTGTTGAGCCGCTTGAGTTGGACGCGGAGAGTGGACGTAGCGACTGTCGCTGGTTATTACGCGCCGTACTCGGCAGAAACAGTATACAACTTGCCTGGCCACACTGACCACCATCAGCATGACATTCACCACCTACAGGCCTGCCATGCTTGCAGTAATGTACAGACCAAGCCACCTGATGACAGTACATTTTGTCGGGCTACTCCGGCAAAAGGGTGTAAACCAAGCCGGGTACTGCCCGGTAAGCCAGGCTACACCAAGCCAGTCACGGCAGGGGTCGGACCATGCTGCGGCCAGTATATGGCCAAAACTCTGGAGGCCCAGAGCGAACGGGGCATCGAGCAAAAGCTGTAGCTGTCGATGAAAAAGCTAGCGCATCCAAACTGGGAGCCCAACCAGCGCGCACCGATGGAGAAACCCCAGATAATGCCAGTGTTCTCCCTTAAGTTGTCGCAGGAAATTTTCCTCAACCCTGGACCCGTCCTTCTCATCGGTAGCATCCTCATCAGCGGGCTGCATAGACATTAAAGTCGTTCAAGGCGACGACAAATTCTTCGTCCTAGCGATCCATAACGATCCCCGAGGCCAGCCCAGCCCTGCCGTTAGCCACATAACTGGGCTTGACATTGTCAAGATCCTAGGCCTGATCCTTGGGAACCAAGCACTGTGGTGACGTGCACATCGTCATGCAGGCACTGGATCCAAACCCGCAGATCCTAGCGAACCTCAGCGTCCAATGCGCCCAAGAACTCATCGAACAGCAGCACCTGCAAATCTACCGCCAGGGCTCGAGCCAGCACCAGATCGACCTTAAGGCGCCTACGAATCTCAAGCCCTTAGGCCACATTGTCGCGCACAGTCATGTGCTCAAAGACAACATAATGTCAAACGATGCCGCGGCGTTGCGGCAGCACCTGGGTAACGTCGCGACCGTGATTGTGATGGTTTCGGTGTCCGGGTGGTCAAGGCCGGCGATGATGCGCAGCAGCGTCAACTTACCCGAACCGCTAGGCCCCAACAACGCCATCAGCAAACTGGCGGGCACGATGACGCCACGTGGCCCAAGGCCACGAAGTGGCCATAGAGTTTGTAGACGTTCGCGCACGATGATCGTTGTGCGTGTCCTGGCCAGTCCCTTCATCGGCCATCTCCACGTCCCTTAGTCAGACGTTTCTGCCTGCTCGTACCCGGCAGGAATCAAAACCCACCTGGATACTCAAAAGACCACCGCGGATACCGTAATCAACAAAGTTAACAACTCATAAGCACCATATTCACCCAACGTACAGGCAACGGTTAACACAATGGCGTAGGCTACGTGCCGCCGGTTGAAGAGTAGCATAATCCGCTAGAATTTCTGCCACCAGCTAGATCCTCGTATTGCCGCAACCTGGTTTTGGTCGGACCCCAGTTAGTGCAGCATCGGTTCAACCTCGCGTACCACAAACGGCAGGGTGACGAAGACGCTAGCAAGCACGATGCCGGACAGGCCAAAGATGATCGTTAACTCCAAGCCTTTCTCCACGAAGCCCAGCGCACCGCACGATCCCCACAGCACGACCAGTGCAACACCTACTATGACGGATGAGACCGCTAACAATAGATCGATGATCGTCTGCAGTGCACCTTTTCGTCGAAATATGTTGATAAAAAAACCAATGTCGTCGGAATTCCGAAAACCACGTTCAGCGGAACCGGGATGTCCACTACCAGAAGCGACAAGTTCAGCGCCAATCCCTCCTCTGACGTGCTGACTCAGGCGTAGAATTGACCGAAGCCCGGTGCAAAGGTCCGCCATAAGATCAGCGCAAACGTCATAACCAGTAGCACAACAATGTAGGCAAAGGCGACATACAGGATCAGATAGCTAACTTGCGGCAATGTCGCCATGTGGCTATCTCCTCGCATCAGTCCTCATGCGCGCCTACGACCTGCAGTAAAAAGAGCACGACACACGAGATCGACAGCAGTGCAATCTATATTGCGGTAGCACCAGTGCGGTCGTGATTCTCGATCAAGGTCAGGAATCCACTACGATGACACTGATATCTTCCTCGTCACCGGACCATCAATCAGCACCATCAAACCGAAATCGCCAAGCATCCGCGAAAACTCCAGGCCCGCAACTGATAACAACACCGGAGTCACCGACGGCAAAACAACCGCCGAGATAACGATTTTTCGGACTGCTGGCACCCAACGACGCCACCGACTCTTTGGCCGCCCGGACTGATCTCCAACAGCACCGATTAGGCAGTAAGCACTACGAACGGCAACGTGATGAACGCCAGCGCCGCCCACACGCCCCATCCGGTGTGCTGCAGATGAAGACCAACCAGGCTGTTGTTCCCATACAGAGCCAGCATCGCCAGGCTGGCGACAATCGTAGGCAACGCAAACTACACATCGATACCGCCATCGACCGACCGCTTGCCGACGAAGTCATCACGCACCAACACCCAAAGAATCAGCAGAGCGAATACAATGTTGATTACCGCAAACCCCAGCGGAGATGGTCAGCATCTACCCGCAGCGAGTCCATCACGGCGTGCTATGTGACCACCAGACAGGAAAGGGCGCCAGCAGCCGGCGTTCTGCCACACAATGGCAGCCAAGGGCAGCAGCACGATCACCGAAAGCCCACACTATCGCCGCACCAACCCCAAGCTACGTGGTAGTACCGAGCCGACACAACGAACGAGTATCGATTAACGAGCCGTCATCCGGTGGCCTGCATATAGACCTTGGTGATGCTACCGGTGTTCTTGTCGAATAGCTGCGGATCCACCGTGCTCCAGCCACCCAAGTCGGCGATCGTCCACAGTTTCACCGGTGCCGGGAATTGGTCGCTGAAATCGGCACTGACCGCCGGATCCACCGGCCGAAAACCTGCCTGCGCCCACAACCCCTGCGCGGCAGTGGTGTATTGGAAGTTCTTGAACGCGGTCGCGACCTCGAGGTGCGCGCTGGTGCTCACCACCGCCAACGGATTTTCGATCTTGAAGGTAACCGGCGGGTTGATGTGTTCGACCGGCTTGCCCTGCCGCTCGGCGGCGATAGCCTCGTTCTCATAGCTGATCAGCACATCGCCGCTGCCCTGGACAAAGGCATCGGTAGCTTCGCGCGCAGATCCTAGCCGCAATTTGACGTGTTCGGCCACCAACCGGTTCACAAAATCAATCCCCGCCTGGCTATTGCGGCAACCTTCGCTTTTGGCGGCGTACGGAGCAAGCAGATTCCACTTGGCCGAGCCCGAGCTAAGCGGATTGGGCATGATCACCTCCACACCGGGGCGCACCAGATCATCCCAATCTTTGATGTTCTTGGGATTACCGGTGCGCACAACCAATGTCACCACTGATCCGAACGGGATGCCCTTCGTGGCGTCGGTATCCCAGTCCTTGGACACCTTGCCTACCTTGACCAATCTGGTGATGTCCGTTTCAACCGAGAAATTCACGATGTCAGCTGGCTTGCCATCGACAACACCGCGGGACTGGTCGCCAGAGGCTCCATACGACGTTACCACTTGCACACCATCGCCCGACCGAGCGTCATTAAACGCCGGAATCACTTTGCCCCAACCAGGTCCCGGCGCCGAGTAAGCGACCAGGGCGATACTCGTATGCGCATGGGCCGTCCCGCCGCCAACGACGTCACTGGCACCACCATGACACGCAGCAACCACATCGGTGGTCGAGGCAAGCGTGACCCCGACGACCATCGAGTGCCGCCAGCGCATGAATCGCCCAATGTCTTTAAACATTAGCCGCCTTCCAGTGAGGAACGTAGGCATCTCAATCCCGTTGGTACGCAAGGGCCACCTAGAACTAGGGAAAATTCACGAACTCCGTACCAGACCGCGCACGGGTTTTGGAGTCAGCAACAATAATCCACGAGGACACAGCACTCCCAAACACCGGGTGCTACGTGCATGGCGCAAAACTTAACAGAATCGGCTGCCCCATCACAGCTAAGCTGGTTAGCAACCCAATGCTACTCAGCGCGTCAGCAGCCACGCCACTATCACCAGCGCCACTAGAACGAACAGCACCAACGTAACATGTGACCGAGGCATTCAGGTTACCCGCGCGCCGAATCAGGGTGATAGGCTCGACGCATCAACTGGATGCCCTTACCGAGCGCGAAATCTAACACTAATGCGGTGCCGTAGGCAAACGCAAGGACAACCGGCATAACCAAAGCCGCCTGTAACACGAAGGCGAGCCCTGACAGCCAAAGCTCGATGCTGTCCCACCAATTCAGGAACCCGTTCACCGGGCTCACACTAATCCCATTCGTCCCATTCGCCGTCCCCGCATCGTAAAACACTGTGTCAAGATCGCCCAATGCTGTCCGTGCCTTCCACATCCGACAAAACTACATGCCTCATTGCTGGAGGCGGACCGGCGAGCATGATGCTTGGCCTGCTTTTGGCCAGCGATCCGATTGCCATGGCCCGCAAGCACCTTGTGGCTACTTGACGAACTCGATCTGTGACCCACCTATTCGCACAAATTCTGCATCGCAAAATCGACACCATCCAGATGGAGATACAGGGCAAGTGAGTCAATCTGGACCTGAGCCGCCTGCTCGGCACACATCAACGCATCATCCTGGTAGCCGCAGTGGAACTTTCTGGAGATAATGGCTGCCGGTGCCGAGATGGAGCCCACGTTCCGACTTATGTGCAGCACCGCGGTGACCTAAGTGATCATACGCACCGACTTAGCGGTGGCCTGCGATGGCCGCCCCGTCGACCATGCGCTCAGCAATAGCACTGACACCGCGTAGCTTCGGCGCTCCGATGAACGTGTGGTGGTTCCGATTGCCTCGCCGGCCCAACGACCCGTTCGGCCTGGCCGATATACTCACGCGGGGCACACTACGATCACGATCGACAGCGGCGACTACATAATAATACATACATAAATCACCGCCATCATTTACATAAACGACGCTGCGCACGTGATGCCGCGGTGGCCAGCGTAGGCATAAACCTAGTGGTAGCGGCCGCTCCCCGGCTGACCTGTCCTCTGTGTACGGAACGCGTGTCAACCTGGCAGCTAGTTCGAGTACAGCTACGCCACTGGATTCCGACGACTATCCTGTAGGCGGCACACCGGGTTATCCATGACAACATCATCGCTGTCGCGGTGGACAGCAGTGACCAAACACCACCGCAAAAGGCTCGGATGGTGAGCCGAACACTGGCATTGCGACGGTTCGTCGGTTACCTGGTCGCGATTGGCCTGTTATCCGAACAACATGCCTAAGTACGCCAGGCACGCCGGGTAGAGACCACAACCCCTCGGGCAAAGAAGCAAACGATGGACACCAGGAAGAATCGACAGATTATGGCGGAATGGTCCTGCACGCCGCCCCCCTCCTATCAACCCGCCAAAGCCGACGACAAGGCTGCTGCGGCTAGCAGTGTTTACCGCAGCCCAAGCCGCCAAACCCGCGCCTTTCGATTTCAACTCGCAGGCGCTAGTTGCCTCCAGCGGCGTGCTACGCAACCCGTTTCCGTCGATCGCTGACTACGCATTTCTTGTCCGACTAGGAAACGACGTGCCTGATCTCGTCGGCCGTTTCGGTGGAATGTCTATGGAGTATAGGCTGCCCCAGCCTGACTCTCCGAGTGTGTTCGAAGCGATCCTGGACTAACAAGCGCCGGCCATTTCCGATTGGGCCCCTACGGCGGCCTCGGTACCGTCGACCCGCCGCTATTTCCCAGCAGCTTGATCATGGAAACCACATGGCAGACCACACACCGGATGGTTAATCGTGCGGAACGTGCCGGTTATGGGGGACATGGCCATGACATCGAGCGCCGATCACTAACGCATCACGATGGATTAGGACGCCAAGCACATCCTGCTGTGCACGGTGCTCTGCATAAGCGGCACCGTTGAGCTGATGATGAGCTGCGAGCCGGCGTTTGACTACCATCGCATCGGCGCCGTGTGAGAATACTTGACCCATGCCTACGGCGAAGCCATCACACATGCCAGCAAACAACCTGACATCCACCCGGCGCCATGGTTAACCACCAATATGAATATGCAGATCAGGTTGGAGATCCGTAAAACACGGGCACGCATCCGGATGAAATAGGGCGACGACGTGTTCGTCACGCTAAGCTGGACCAAACACCCGGTCCCACAGACCTATGTAGAAGCAGCAGACAAGATGTGACAGGTCACCCAATGCTGGCGGCAGTGGATCAACATCGGCCACTTCCCCGACCACCCGTCGCGGGCATACCTGTAATACAGCACGCTAACACTCAACAGGTTCCCGTATCCTCCCACCGGCGCGCTGGCTAACGGCCCGGCAGCACTAAGTCACTTCCGGAAACGTCACAAAGCGAACGCAACTGGGAGTACCACGATACCTGGGTGAGCGATTCAACGTTCGCGTTGTGGGGGGCTTTACACCCTGGGACTCGACCACGAAACCGACGACTTCTCCGCATACATCGTCAATGTATCCGGCGCCAATAACGACCAGCGCCATCTGCTGCAGGTGATGGTAGGCGACGAACGCCGCCTGGTTGAAGACGGATTATATCATCTGTTCGGCTACGACCACGCGCGGCCGGTGCGAATCGGCAAACGACTCCTACGACCAAGTTCAGCACGATATCTAGGGCTGGATTCTGGACTCGTTCTTCTGCACACCAAGTCGCTCGAGAAAATCTCAGAAATATTGTAGCCAGTATTGAAAAAGCAGGTGAAAGAGGTGATCGCGCACTGGTGTGAGCCCGACCGCGGAATCTGGGAGATTCGCGGCGAGCCGCAACACTTCACGATGTGTTGGGACGATGTGTTGGATGGCTCTGGACCGCGAGGCCAAGCTAACCGAACGGTAGGGTAAGAAAAACGCACCCAACAGTGACTGGCCATCGCTGAAGAGATCAAGACCGAGATTCTCGAGCATGGGATGGACTACCGCGACGTATTCACCCAGCGGTATGGCAACGACGCGTTGGATTCCTCACTGTTGCTAGTGCTACTGACCAGATTCCTGGCACCTGACGACCCGCGCGTGCTTAACACTGGGCTGGCTGTCGCCAATTAACTCACCGAAGAGAGTCTAGTGCTGCGATACCGGATAAAAGAAACCAATTAAGGGTTATCCGGCGAAGAAAACATGCTCACCATTTAATCATTCTGGCTGGTGTCCGCGCTGGTGGAAATCGGTGAGGTAACCTGCGCTAAGCGACTGTTTTCCTACACGAGCCCACTGCACCTCTACGCTGAAGAAATCGAGCCACGCACCGGGCGGCACCTGGACAACTCCCCGGAGGCGTTCACCCGTCTGGCGTTGATAAACGAAGTGGTCCATGTGATCCGCGCCGACAAGGAAGCCGACAACGCGGGGATGTTACAGCACCCGAATGCGCCAAGAGTATGCACGCTTAAATATTGAATGTGCTTGCAGAACAATCTTTTGATGCTTCAGTTCGTCAACATAAAGTCGAACAGGTTATTTCTTGTCCTTGTCTCCTGCGGCATCGGCGGACAACGCGGCGACAAACGCTTCCTGCGGCACCTCGACCCGCCCAATGGTCTTCATCCGTTTCTTGCCTTCCTTCTGCTTTTCCAGAAGCTTACGTTTGCGGGTGATATCGCCGCCATAACATTTCGACAGCACATCCTTGCGTATCGCCCTAATATTTTCGCGCGCAATGACTTTCGATCCAATAGCCGCCTGTACTGGCACCTCAAACTGCTGACGTGGGATCAGTTCTTTGAGCTTGTTGGTCATCTTGTTGCCATAGGCAGAGGCTGAATCCTTGTGCACAATCGCGCTGAATGCGTCGACGGCCTCGCCTTGCAGCAGGATGTCAACCTTGACCAGTTGGGCCTCCTGCTCGCCAGCCTCCTCATAGTCGAGGCTAGCGTAGCCCCGGGTGCGTGACTTCAGCGAATCGAAGAAATCGAAGATGATTTCCCCGAGCGGCATAATGTAGCGTAACTCGACTCGCTCAGGTGAAAGATAGTCCATGCCACCTAATTCGCCACGGCGCGACTGGCACAGCTCCATGATCGTTCCGATGAACTCGCTGGGCGCAATGATGGTGATCTTCACCACTGGCTCGTACACCGTTCGGATCTTGCCCTCCGGCCAGTCTGACGGGTTGGTCACCACAATCTCGGTGTTATCTTCTGTCACCACACGGTATACGACGTTGGGCGACGTGGAGATCAGGTCCAGGTCGAACTCGCGCTCTAAGCGTTCGCGGGTTATATCTATGTGCAGCAAACCGAGGAAGCCGCACCGGTACCCAACGCCCAGCGCCACCGATGTTTCCGGCTCGTAGGTCAGCGCCGCGTCGTTGAGCTGTAACTTACCTAGAGCGTCACGCAAACTCGGGTAGTCCGAACTGTCGACGGGATACAGCCCGGAGTACACCATGGGCTTGGGTTCTCGGTAGCCAGTTAACGGTTCAGTGGCACCATAACGAACCGTCGTTACAGTGTCGCCGACTTTGGATTGGCGGACGTCTTTAACCCCAGTAATCAGGTAGCCCACCTCCCCCACGCCCAGGCCCGCGCTGGCCTTCGGTTCAGGCGACACGATGCCGACCTCGAGCAGTTCGTACGTCGCACCGGTGGACATCATCGCGATGCGCTCACGCGGGCTGATCTTGCCGTCGACCACACGGACGTAGGTGACCACGCCTCGGTAGATGTCGTAGACGGAGTCGAAGATCATCGCGCGGGTAGGCGCATCAGGGTCACCTTGCGGATGCGGCACCCGACGGACCACCTCGTCAAGAAGGTCAGAAACCCCCTCGCCGGTTTTGCCGGACACCCGAAGCACATCGCCTGACTCATAACCAATGATGTGGGCGATCTCAGCGGCGTAACGGTCCGGATCGGCAGCCGGCAGGTCGATTTTGTTTAGCACCGGAATAATCGTCAAGTCACGCTCCAGAGCGAGATAGAGATTGGCCAAGGTCTGAGCTTCGATGCCCTGGACGGCGTCTACCAGCAGCACCGCACCCTCACAGGCTTCCAATGCTCGCGATACCTCGTAGGTGAAGTCCACATGGCCGGGGGTGTCGATCAAGTGCAACACATAATTCTCAGTCGTCCCACCAGCTGTGACACTCCAAGACAGCCGCACGTTCTGCGCTTTAATCGTGATTCCGCGCTCACGTTCGATGTCCATCCGGTCCAGGTACTGGGCACGCATCGACCGCTCATCGACGACACCAGTCAGCTGAAGCATCCGGTCCGCCAGCGTGGATTTGCCGTGATCAATATGAGCGATTATGCAGAAGTTCCTAATCTGCGCCGGCGCGGTAAAGGTCTTGTCAGCGAAACTGCTGATGGGAATCTCCTGGGCTCCAGTTACTAGAGAATGTTTGAACGGCGATTCGCCGGTGTCCGGCTTATCCACGCGAAGTGACCAAGACACACTGGCACAGCAATCTCGCCGGGCCTTTCGGTCCTATACTGCGAATATGGCGTCAGCCTGGCAGTCATAGTGGAAAACATTACAACGGCTTGCCAAGAACCAAGAACATGGTATTAAGCCGGACTCCACACCTCTCCCGTCACGTGCAGAATTCGCAAGCCGTGCTGCGGGAACTCCAGCATGAAATCAAAGTCACCGTGAATGTGTATAGCCGCAGCTGCGCCAAAACCACCTGTCGCGATTACCGCGGGCCGGCCAGTGGCAAGCGCTTAGTTCCCCTCCCCCACCGCGCAGCGAACCCGTGAGCTACTCTACGCCCCCCTGACCTGGATGGCCGAGCTAATCCTGCAAAATCGCGTGGAAGTGGGTCCTCCATATGAGGACGACCCGACCCGGAGCCAAGACTGACCGGTCCTCGTCGTGAGCCGCAACAACAATATTGTATTGGGACTGATGGTGTCCAGCCAAGAACGCCACGCAGCCTACCAAGATTGGGTTGGCATCGGCCTCTAGCAGTTGGGATTACGAAAACCGAGAAAGCTGGATCCGGCTAGACCGGGTGTTCGACGTGCCGGAGGAGAGTATTCGCCACGAGGACACGATCTTGAAACGTGAAATCTTCGATGCCATAGCCAGCCCGCTGCGTGCCGACTAATCCTGGCGCTGAGCCGCGCAGTTAACCTTGAGTGATATAGGACAGGACCAGCGGCAGCTGGCAACCAACGCTAGTCATAATCTTGGAGATCGGGCAAGACAGCACGCTGACGCCATACGCATGAAGCTGACGTACGATGTTACGCTCCGACACCGATGCCGACCCCACCATGGCACCGATGTTCTGCTCGACAAGACCGGCCGATCCGTTCCCGAACATTCGCGTCACGATTGATCGTCACCACCGTCGCACCCTTGCTCCGTAAGACGCCCGCGATCTGCATCTAGGCCTCCAGCCGAAAGTTATGATCTCCTTGACACCAGGCTACGGCTAACTCGGCTGATGGGAAAGTCGACAAAAAACACACCACCAATAACGCTCGAACGTTCAGGTCGACAACCAGCATCTCGCCCACGTCGAGAAGCCGAAACCCTTGCTCACCAACCGAATGAATAAATTGCGCCACTGCGCACCCGTCTAGTTACAAGGATGGGACCATGATCGAGACCACACTGCTCAGCACCGGAAGTCCCCTATTCCCGACCCGACCCGCGCCGGCCTTCTCGACGCGGTGCAAGCTGGCAGACAGCTGTTCCTAGTGGACTGCTGGCTTGGAGTGTTGCAACGTGCGTCGGCTGGTCCGACGCACACGCCAGCTGTTTGTCAGCGCTGCTGCTCAACTCATCTGCACGGCGACCGCATCAGCGACCTTGGCGATCTGCTCATCACGCATTGGGTAACCACCTTCGCGCTGGATCCCCCACCGCTGCCGATCATCGGATCTCCGGACACCGCTGAAACGGTAGAGGCAAAGCTGAAGGCGTCCGGTCACGACATCGAATATCAGATCACCCATCACACTTACCTGAATACGCCCCCACTGATCGAAGTATACGAATACACCAAAGGTTTTGTTGGAGCCCCCCCCGATGGCGTGTCGATCCGGGGTTCCACGAATCACGGGCCTGTGACGCCGACGATCGGATTCCGGATCGAATCCGGACCGACCTCGGTGGTGCTGACCGGAGGCACGGTTCCCTGCGCCAGCCTGGACGAGCTTGCCGCCGAGGCCGACGCATTGGTGCACACCATAATCCGCAAGAACATCGTCATCCGCGTTCACCAACAAGCAGATCAAGGACATCTGCAACCCCCACTCGTCAATCGAGCAAGCGACAGCAACCGCGGCGCACGCGGGCATAGGCATCCTGGTCATAACGTACTATGTCCCTAGGGAAAGAGAAACGGTGACGAGAGCTGACCGTGTCCAGGTTCAACTGGCAAATCAAGTTTGACAACGACCTACACCGAATCGGGGTTGGCAAGCATCCATAGCGTGCCGACCTCTATCAGCCGGAACAACGCAGCGACGCGTACGACCGACAGTAAATCCGCACCCGGCAGTCGGCCAGATCAACACCAGTGTTGTTTCTGCGGCGAGCGCCAAGCCTGTACATACCAAATGATCTGGGCATGAGACCCCGCATTAGGCTGGGTACGCCATACTGGCGACCAGCAAACCCAACACCACCAGGTGCCCTGGGCTGCCAACCAGAAAGAGATATCAGCAACGAACTCGCCCGAACCAGCGCAATGTCCGCGTTGACCTCCAGTTGCGACAGCGGGTAGACCAACAATCCGGTCAGCACCAATGCGCCGGCAGTCAAGACACCGCCAGTTAACGCTATCACGGCGGCAGACGCGGTCGCTACCCAACTGACACAACCGGATACTGACCATAGCCGCGTAAAGCGCCAGCGGCGCCGAGGACGCAAACGTACTAGTGGCTATAGCTTGCACCACGATTGGGTTCGGCAAAAGCGTATGACCGCAACCCCAGCTATCGACCCGTAGGACAATGGGATCACGCAGCCCAGCGCGACGCCGAGAGCAAGTCCACCGAACAGCCACCCCATGCAGGCCAGTCCCCGACCGGGCATAAGTCGACTCCGCAGCGCCTTGGTTATACCAGCACTGTTGATTCTTTGCGCCGACCAATCATTCATGCGACTAAGCCAACCGAGTGATCTCCACAACCACGTCAAGGTCGGTTGCCCCCCGACCAGAGTAGATTCCCTTCAACGGGGCCACGTCTGTGTAATCGCGCCCCACACCTACGCTGATGTATTGTTCGGTGATTTCAACGTCATTGGTGGGATCGTAATTCCACCACCCACCCGTCCAGGCCTGAATCCAGGCGTGACTGCGTCCTTCAACCGTCTTTCCGACGACCGCGTCGCGTTTGGGGTGCAGATACCCTGACACATAGCGACCGGGAATTCCCATGCTGCGCAACACAATCAACGTCAGATGCGCGAAGTCCTGACAGACTCCCCTACACTGGTGCAGTGCGTCCAAACCGGACGAATGCACACCGGTAGTGCCTGGAATGTAGTCCAGCTTACTTCGCGCCCACCGGGCTGCGGCGACGACGGCTTTCCGAGGTTCGTGATTCTTGGCGATCCGCTTGCCGACGGCCGCTACACGAGTGTTTACCGGGGTGTATGCGGTGGGCTGCAAAACTTCGTCAAATCGGTCTATTACGGCCATCGACTGCAGTTCAGTCCAGGTGATCCGGCTCACCGATGGTTCAAGGCTTTCAGTCTCGACAACCGACGAAGACGTCACTGTCAGCTCGGTGTGCGGCGCGCGCAAGTCAAACGCTGTCACCACGGTACCCCAATAATCGATGTAGCGATAGGACCGAGTGGCCGGAATGGTTTCGACACGATTGAGGATGACGGTTTGCCGTGTATTAGATCGCGGCGTCAGCCGGGCTTCGTTGAAGGAGGCGGTCGCCGGCGATTCGTACACGTATCCGGTGCTGTGCACCACCCGCATCCGCCACATCAGGCTTCTCCCCGCTTGCCAACCATTCGTCCCCGGTGGCCGGCATCCGACCACGCTACCCACGGCGCGACGTGAAAATACTGCAACACCAATGCGTCTCCAACATCCCTGCAAGTGGTCTGCAGGCTAGCCAAGCGGCTGTCCAGTGTCTTCAGCAGCACACCGGGTTGCACGAATTCCAGTTCGCTGCGGGCCTGCCCGAGTAACCGCTGCGCTTCCGTTGTGGCACCAACTCGGCTCTGCGGATTGCGCAACAACTCGTCAAGGTTGTGTTCGGCCAACTTCAGCGAGTAAAAAATCGAACGTGGAAACAGCCGGTCGAGCAGCATGAATTCGACCACCCGGGCTGCATCCAACACACCGCGGTAGGTGCGCAGATAGGTGTCATGCCCACCAGCCGAGCGTAGCAGCGTCACCCATGCCGGTGACGACGCGCTATCTCCCACCCGGGACAACAACAGTCGCACCGTCATGTCGACCCGCTCTATAGCGCGGCCCAGCAGCATGAAGCGGTATCCGTCGTCACGCGAAAGCGTCGAGTCAGCCAGGCCGGCGAACATCGCCGCCCGACCCTCGATGAAAGACAAAAATTCGTGTGGACCAAGGCGTTTAGCGGCGCGTTCGCGTTCGGCGAGAGCATGGTATGTGGTGTTGAGACATTCCCAGGTTTCACTGGATGTCACTTCCCGTGCCGATTTTGCGTTTTCCCGCGCCGCCGAGATCGCATCGACGATCGAAGAGCCGCCCTGAGCATTGGTACTGAACGCCACCAGATCGGTCAGCGACCAGACGTCCAACTCGTGGTCCGGGAGCTCGATGCCGAGCACCCGCAGCAACGTCCTCGAGGCGTGGTCGGGATCAACGCTGGAATCTTCCAACAATTGGTGCACAACGACGTCGAGAATGCGCGCGGTGTCGTCGGCACGTTCGACGTAGCGACCGATCCAATAGAGCGCCTCGGCGTTACGGGCAAGCATCAGGGCAACATTATCTGCTGTTGCGGTTGCTGCGCTTGCTCGGCTTGCGCTTGCTGCGGCTGTTGTTTTGGTCGCGGCGATCCGTCGGGCACTGGGTCGGGCGACGACTGCGGCAATGAACACACGATTTCAGCGGCGCCCAGCTCACGTGCGCCATACGACGCATGCGGCGCCAGCACCCAGGTGTCCTTGGAGCCACCGCCCTGACTGGAGTTGACCACCCGCGAACCTTCGACCAGCGCAACACGAGTAAGTCCACCCGGCAGCACCCACACGTCGTTGCCGTCGTTGACTGCGAACGGCCGCAGGTCGACATAACGCGGCGCCAGCGTACTACCAACCTGGGTCGGCACAGTCGAGAGTTCCATCACTGGTTGCGCGATCCAACTTCGGGGATCGTCGCGAATCTTTTTACTGGCAGCAGCGAGCTCTTTCTCGGAGGCATCGGGACCAAAAACGATTCCGTAACCGCCGGAACCTTCAACCGGCTTGAGAACTAGGTCGTGGATCCGGTCAAGCACTTCTTGGCGTTCGTCATCCAGCCAGCAGCGCAAAGTATCGACATTCGCCAGCAACGGCTTTTCCCGTAAGTAGTACTCCATCATGGTAGGCACGTAGGTGTACACGAGTTTGTCGTCGCCAACACCGTTTCCTATCGCACTCGAGATGACGACGTTGCCCGCGCGCGCAGCGTTCACCAATCCGGCCACCCCCAGTACAGAATCAGCACGGAATTGCAACGGGTCTAGAAAAGCGTCATCGATACGCCGATAAATGACATCGACCTGGCGCTCCCCCTCGGTGGTACACATGTATACTTGGTTGTCGCGACAGAACAGATCACGTCCTTCGACCAACTCGACACCCATCTGGCGGGCTAGTAACGAGTGCTCGAAGTAAGCCGCGTTGGCCACCCCCGGAGTCAACACCACCACCGTCGGGTCTGCCTCATTGGTGGCTGCCGAGTTACGCAGCGCCCTCAGCAAATGCGAGGCGTAGTCGTCGACCGCTCGCACCCGATGGGTGGCAAAAAGATTCGGGAAAACCCGCGCTATGGTGCGCCGGTTCTCCATCACATACGACACCCCGGACGGCGAGCGAAGATTGTCCTCGAGCACCCGGAAATTGCCGCTGTCATCGCGAATCAAGTCGATGCCCGCGACGTGGATGCGCACGCCGTTGGGTGGGATAATACCAACCGCCTGGCGGTGAAAGTGCTCACACGAGGTAATCAAGCGGCGCGGGATGACGCCGTCGCGCAGGATTTCCTGATCGCCATAGATGTCGTCTAGGTACATCTCAAGAGCCTTGACGCGCTGGGTGATACCCCGCTCCAATCGGCTCCACTCGGATGCCGAGATCACACGCGGCACCAAGTCCAGCGGAAAGGGCCGCTCCTGACCCGACAGCGAAAACGTGATACCCTGATCTATGAATGCGCGAGCCAACGCTTCGGCGCGAGCTTTCAGCTCGGACGCATCCGACGGCGCCAGCTCAGCGTAGATGCCCTTGTACGGACCACGAACATTGCCTTGAACATCGAACATTTCGTCAAAGGCCATTGAATAGATGTCCGAGGTGTTGTACCCACCGAAAATGCGCTCAGACCGGGCGGAGGACCGGCAACGAGACTGCAACCGTGGTCCAGTCTCCTTGAGCTGGCTGGGAAGACTCACCTGAGACATGCTGCCTCAAATTGTCCGTTCCAGCAGCACAAAGTTGTGCTTTTGTGAGAAAGCGTAGCCGACTGGTACTCTAAAAGTTTGTCGCCGTAGAGTAGAAGAGCACTCGCGCCTAAATCGACAAAGGAATTTAACGCGTGACCAACATCAAGTCGCAGCAGAAGCGCAACCGCACCAACGAGCGCGCCAGATTGCGCAACAAGTCGGTGAAGTCTTCGCTTCGTACCGCTGTCCGCGCGTTCCGCGAGGCGGTCCATGCCGGCGAGAAGGAGAAGGCAGCGAAGCTGCTGGTGTCGACCAGCCGCAAATTGGACAAGGCGGCCAGCAAAGGTGTGATCCACAAGAACCAGGCGGCTAACAAGAAGTCGGCACTGGCTCGTACTCTCAACAAACTCTGAGCCAAGCTAAGGCCGCAGCTGACGATTATCTGCAACTCATCGGCTCCCATCGGCGGCCAGCTCAGCAACTTTCCTGACCGCGGATTCCAGAGCGTAGTAGGCGTCCGCGGCGGCCCCTTTCACGTCGGCGTTGAGCGCAGCCACCACTCTCATCGCGGCTGCCACTGTGTCACGCGACCAACGCCGAGCCTGTTGTTGTGCCTTCTGCACCCGCCAGGGCGGCATTCCCAACCGCGACGCCAGGCGGTAGGAATCACCGGACAGCGGCCCAACCCGGCCGATCGTGTGCACTGCTTCGGCCAGCGCATCAGCCAACACCACCAGTGGCTCGCCGCGCATCATCGCCCACCGCAACGCCTCCACTGCTCCTGAGACATCGCCACCGACCGCCTTGTCGGCAATGTCAAAGCCCTTCACTTCCGCTTTGCCGCTGTGATAACGCTGAACCGCGTCGGCGTCGACATCACCGGCGGTGTCGGCTACCAATTGCGAACAGGCCGAAGCGAGTTCGCGCACGTCAGAACCAACAGCGTTCAGCAGGGCGGTCACTGCCCCCTCGTCGACCTTGACCCGCAACGAACGCAATTCTTTTCGAACAAAATCAGTACGCTCGCTAAGCTTAGTGATCCGCGCGCAGGGATGCACCGTAGCACCCAACGACTGCAGCTCGTTAGCCAGCGCTTTGGCTCGACCACCACCTGAATGCACCACCACCAGCACCGTGCCTTGCGGTATGTCAGCGGCAGCCGACACGATCAGCGCAGCGGCCTCCTTACCCGCTTCAGCGGCGGCCTCTAGCACGACAATCCGCTCGTCGGCGAACAATGACGGGCTCAGCAGTTCGGTGAGCTCATAGGTGCCGACGTCACCGGCTCGCATTCGGCTAACGGGGACGTCCTGGGTGCCTGCCCGCTGCCGCGCCGACCGCAACACCTCCCCCACGGCCCGCTCAACCAGCAGTTCCTCATTTCCTAGGACCAAGTGCAGCGACGAAAACTTATTACTCACTCCGTAGATGGTGGCACGACGAGCCGACGAGCCCGCGATAAGCCCGCCGGTCAGGAACCCTGACAACCAATCAGGCAAGCACGCAACGGCGACCATCAGTGCTGAAATCATCGCCACCCGAAAGCACCGCCACAGGACCAACACCAGCAGCAGCACGCCGAGGGCACTAGCCGGACCGGGAACGATTGCCGCAGGCACACAGGCCGCATAACACAGCCACCACGGTAATCGGTGCTATTATCACAGCCACCACCGCGAGATTGGCGGCAGCGGTAACAAGGCTGAACCGGGCCAAGACGCCAGCACCAGTGGAGCGGTAACCACGTACGTGGCCCACACGACGGCCAGGGCATCGGTTAGCGACTCGGGGCACCTCCGCGCGACCAAGTGCCGTAACCAGACTTGCGCGATGACTACCAGTAGGGCCTTGGCCAGCACGGACAGCCCGAAGTTCACGTCAACGGCCAGGTGAAGGAACAACGGCTAACAAGACCAACGCAGTGGCGAACAGCGTGGGAATCGTTTATCGCCAAAGCGAAGACAGTATGCCGTGACAACACGATGGCGCCGCACGCAGCACGCTGGCTGTGGGCTGTTCGATGATCACAAAGGCCAACAGTGCCACTGCCACGAACACCACGGCCACGCGCGGGCCAATCAGCCGGACCGAGAACAGCACCGCCGCGCACACGACCGTCACGTTGTCCCCGGATACCGCCGTCAAGTGCGTAATGCCTGTAGCGTTAAGGACCGCCACCGTCAGATCAGATCATAGCTGGCCAGGCGGGTGCTACTCGCAGCGAACCACACCGGCTGGCCAACCATCACTGTGTTGGTTTCGAGGGCGGTTTGCGAGCCGAAAGTCCGATGTCCGGCGCGAAAGCCACTTACCTGGCCCGACATCTCTTCGGCGCGAAGCCTATAGGGTCGCGCGAAACATGAGCCGGTGCTGACCACCTGGGCCCACCGACACCGCACTTTCCTTGGGGATGACCATCACCGAAGCGTGTTCCGAAAACTGCGATAATCGGGTGCTGACTCACCGTGTTTGCACGCAATGCGGTCGTTAGCCCACACTCCACACCAACCATACCGATCGCCACCAGGCCGGTGCTGATTAGCCGAAGCCACGCGGTTAAGTTTAGTAGATCAGCCATAGCATACCAACAGCAGTCACGACCCACCTGGTGAAAGCTGTCGGAACCAGGAGCACATCAACCGGAGCCACCGCGGATTCCACGGGGCCGAGGTGGCACACAGGCGTCAAACACGGACCAGAGCACATAGGCCCTCCTCTAGCCGCGCCGAACCGACGCCATCAACACCGACGAGCTGGTAAACAAACGCAAATGAACTTGCCGTTGGCCTGCCGCCAGGCCACAATCACTACGACGGAGACCAGTCCTACCCCGAACCGAGCGTCCAGCTGCTGCACGGTCGCGGTATTGTGGTCAAGCATCTCATTCGCCTTCTACATGACCGATCCCGATGACAGCCCTGATTCCAGTGGCGTGGCTGAGCCCGAGATCATCAAGCTGCTTAGCACTCTCGGCTGCCCGAAGAGAGACCAACCCAACAACGATCTGCCCTCCGTCGCCCAGCGAACGAGCCATGTGCAACCCGATGGTGTCCGCACCGCCCACAGACTCTGCCCCGCATCGACGATCCACACGTCAGGCACCAGCATGACTAGCCCAGAGGTATGCACCAGACCAACCACGCTGAACCACCACCGGCCGATCAGGACCAGCTGGCTGTCCGGCACCCGTACGTGTGAACGCTCTAGGGGTTACCGACACAACCTTTTCTACCGGGGAGCTTCGCTGACATCACCGATGCAAGCCGGTCCAGCATCGAGGTGAACACAGTGATCAACACCGCGAGGGCACCACCACCGCTAATGCGATGGCGCCAGCACGTCTGGAATCGGCGCGGACTGTGGCCCTGGCTATCCAGCCCGTGCCATTGGATGCGTCGGGAACCCGGCGGGGAAGCAAGGAATTAGGGAGTGTCAGCGTCTTCGATCGCATCAGCGTTAGCGAGCAAATCGGTATGCGAAACAGCCACCAACCACCAATGCAGTTGCTGAGTGGGGAAATTCTGTTCGCATGAGCCGACAGTAAGCGGGGTGGCGACAATACTGATCGCGACCAACACTGCCGCGGCTCGCACCTGTAGATTAACCAAGGCTATATGTACAGATTGAGCACGAAATGAGTCAAGATGAAGTTCGGGGTGAACGACTAAGTGCCGAACGCACTACTGTCTTCGATCGGAAATGTTTCAAGACACCGTGAGGTTGCCATGAAACTGGCATTGACCACTAATCAAGCCACTTTGCGTGGCCAGCTCATCACATTTCTACACCTACGCAGATCCCTGACGGGATCCACGCGCTGATGCGCCAGGGCTCCGCGACGAGCCACAACCAGATCGTCACCAGCCAGAAGATTCTCAACGATCACGAGTTCACAGTACCGAATTGGTCGGTTAAGTGGGGCAGCAAGAACTGAACACCCACCCAGCACCAGATCTGGACCTGACGAGATGCAGTTGGCATGTGCCCAGCACCACGGAACTTCAACACCAAGATGGTTGGCCCGGTGATCGCCGAATTCGGATCCCAGAAACTCAAACAGCGCTTTCTGCCGCTGACCGTCAGCATCGATATCTGGTGATACCAGGAGTGCCGGAGCCTGAAGTCGACTCCAACCTTGCCTCACTGCGCACAACCGTGGTGGGCGACGGCAGCAGCTACGTCGTCAATGGACAAAAGACGTGGACAACACTCAGCCTAGTACGCGGACTAGATCTTCTGCACGATGCGTACCGACTCGCAAGTACTCAAATGTTATTCTAACATCTCATTTTTTACTCATAAACATAGCCACACCAAGCATGATCTTTCCGGCCGGTCAAGACGATCGATGAGGGCCACGAAGTCAACAAGGTGTTTTCTCCGACGTTCGAGTACCGGATTAGCTTGTTGGACAATAGAACCAAGGCTAGGTTTACGCAAAATTCCTGCTCAGTAATAAGCGCATCGACATAGCCGCTGTTAGCAGGATCAAAGTGCACTTCGCCGAGATGAAAAGCACGCCAAACAGACCGATTTGTTGGGAGATCCGTTGTTCACGGCGCGAGTAGCTAAGTAGGAAAATACTGTTCCGGCTCTGGAAATCCCTAAAGCACAGGTGGTCTCAGACCTCTGCGGACGGCAAGCCTAACCCGGCGTCATCGGTACTCGAGCTGCGCGACAGCCAAGTGCAACAAGTGACGACCGAACTCCTGGTCTAGGTGGCCGGACCCTATGCATTGTAGACCGACTGCGGCCAAAATATCGCCTCCCTCGACTGGGAGAGCAGTCCAACGCCTCGCGCTATACTCAACTACTGGAAGACATCGATCTACGGCGACAGCAACGAAGTACAGCGCAATGTCATCGCGTCAAACATTCTCGGATTGCAAAGAATCCATGGACTTTCAATTGAACAACGAACAGCTTCTGCTCATCAAGACCACCCGTGATCTACTTTCGTGCAACTATGATCTTAGAGCTGCAACAAAGTTATCGATACCGAGCTTAGTTGGAGCCGTGATGTCCGGAATCAGCTCGCCCGAGGTCGGTATACCCCGGCTAGGGCTTCTACCAATCTTAGGAAGGCCAGATCGAAATCATGGTTATGCTCACTGACATCGGGCTGTGGTTGGCGCCCGAACCGTTGGTGCATACCGCACACTAGCACCTGGAGCACTGATCGCCGAACTTGGCAATGACCCACAGCGGCAACTGCTGAACGAGGTCGCGGCGAGCCAAAAACTACTTGCGTTCACTCACCTTGAGACCGATTACCGAAAGTCTACCGATAATGCCGCTATTCATGTTGTACAGCAATGTTATTCATAGAAATTGAGCGGTGAAGAACCCGATCTTGACCCATGACTGCACCGACAAGCTGGTGGCCAGCGCCGCGTTGCCAGACAGCAGCACCGGGTTGTTCCTAATCAGCGTTAGTACCGTAAGTAGACATTCCTAGCAAACGTTCGACAGTCAGCGCGGCGATCAGATCCAACTAGAATCCACCTCAACCTAGCCTCTCGGCCAACACCGCTCAGGTGCAAGACTCCTCTCCTGCCATACACGACGCCATAATCCGTATCCAGTCGTCGCTATGCGCCGAAACTATCGGTGCGATGGAGGAAGTTGCTTTGTCTGACCACCTATTCCCTTAAGACTCGCAAGCAATTCGGCATAAAATTCAATAAGTTCCAGACACGCCTCCAGCGTACTTCGGACATGTACATTTCGCTGGCATTGGCCCACAGCATGAACCTCTACGCTGCGATGTCGATCGCCGACAGCACCCGCGACCCAGTCATCGCATCACGTACGAAGCTGTAGATCGTCTGGTAGAGCTAGCATATCGCACAGAAGGCGATCCAGTTGCGGAGACATCCGTATGACCACGAAAATATCCTGTTGTCTACTACGCAGCCTGGCTTACCACGATTGAGCACACATTGGGTTCCTCGCAGGATCATCTCTATAGTTCTTATTGACCACATTGCGCAGTAGGACTTGGCCAGGCTCTGAAACAGTTTCTTTCATAAGATCCTTGGGGGCTAAGGCGAACAGTCAGCGGAGCCCATGCCGGGTAGCACCCGCGAGTACCGACGTGGTGTAAGGACCGTTATCGACCTCCCCGCCAAATTCTTCAGCCCATGTCAGGCTTCTCGCAACAGGGCACACGATCGAAAAACAACTAGGAAAACCAGTGTAGGTCGGCATCACCGCTCACACATTGAAATCTGTCAACGTCACTGAAATTGACTCAGCAAACAACGTTAGACCATTAACCAGGCCATCGACTACACACCGTTTCACCAACTAAGCCTTCATATCACGACCATCACCCAGATATGACAAAACGTTGCGCGAGTCTATTACCCGACATGCCGTCCCCGCTGGAACGACTCGCGATCCACAGCGATCAGATCAAGGTCCCCGCGCTGTCACGGTTGCCGAGCACGGCACGTCATGCAGCAAGACGATCTCGTCGAACCTAAACATCAAGCCCCAACGTGGCCAATCAGCGGCCATTAACGGTGTCGTCGGCCACGCCCGCAGCGATCATGTAGAACCGATCACCGGGTCTCCCCGGCGAGGCTTCGCAGGTTGGCCGTGGCGGGCACCATCGCTTCAGCAGCGACGGCAACACTGCACTAACGTCGGTGCCGGTGGAACATACGCTACAGCGCCGACTAACCCCACACAGGCAGCCAACGCCAAGCCAGCCGCGGGCACAACAACCTCCCCGATCGCCATCAGCGTAACCACCAAATCTAATTATTAAGTGGCCCGGCCAAGGACACGTGCCAAACGGCGTAACTCGACAATGGATAGCAGCGCAAGCCCACCTTACCAGGCCCACCGGCACCGAAGAGTGTCATGACTATCGTGACACCCTCTGCCCGAGCCTCAACCCATGGGCCACCGAAGCGCTCGCAACGTACCAAACACCAAGCACTGTAATGTTGACGACTAACAGTGGGGTGACAGCAGTGGCCGAGAAGTTGCGAGGGTCGCATGGACCCCGCCTCCGACCGTGTTCAGGTCGGCTCGCGCCGATCAGCCACGAGTCCGCGACGCTGGTCCGTTACTCGGCCCAGGATCCGTCATAAACGAGTGGAACCACAATCAGCAGCGCCGCACCAGCCCCAAGGCGCAGGCGACCGCCGACAGGACAAAGTCCAGTATATGCCCACCAGTTTTAGCGTCAGACCCACCAACGCCGGCCCGACCAGCACCGCCCGACACTCACCAAAGAACTGGCTGCAGCGTTGACCTCTACCTCGGCCACGGTGTCGGCCCCAATCGCACGACAAGCGAATCGATCGCCAATATGACTCCAAACGGCGGTACGCTCAGTACCGTGATGAGAGTTGCCACCATAACCGCAAGCGTGCACCAATCCCGATCGCCAAAATGCAGCTGGAGCAGTTGAGCTGGTTGGACCAGTGACGGCGGATACGCTCGCAACTATCCAACCGTCAGGTCCCAGTTAGTCCGATACTGGTGATGAAGACACCAGCACGTTAGCGTCCGCCCCCATCTAGATTTAACCTATATCCCCGCTAGTACTTGAACCGGGCTCCAGTCTAAGTCTGTGACGTTGGAGTGGTTGGCCTACGCGGAAAAGACGGATCTGCAAGATTGTTGAATTGTACTTTGTGTGCATGTTCTGTTGTGGGGGTGGAGTAAAGGGTGGCGGTGTGTTGCAGTGTTGTGAGTTGATGTGATCGATCGTTAACCGTTCGTTTGGGTTGGGTGGGGGCGGGGATCGTGCGTGAGATCACCAGCAAGGGTGGGGCCCGCGTGTTTGCGGGTTGCTTTGGGGGTTGCACTGATTCGACACCAACTATGCTGGCTAAGACGCTCAATCGGGTTACTGAGCTTGTATTGCTTAGCTATGCAGTGAGCAGTGGGCCAGTGGCTTTAAAGGCCGGCAAGGTGAGCGTTGTGGGCAGCTGCGTACGGAGATAGACATGTGTGCTGGCCAAGAAGTACAGTCCCGAACAAATTGTGGGGGTGTTGGCCCAAAACCTATCCCGACCGGCCCGAAAGATGCAGGTGTCCTATAAAACACTTTACAAGGCGTTCTACATGTAAGGACGCAGGGAACTATGTTGAATTGTTTCTTGGTTTCGCTGGAGGCTTTTTGTACAGGGAGAGGGTAAGTATGGATGGCATCACAGTGGAAGTACTCGCGGGAGTTGTGGGAGCGGCAACGAGGATAGCGGGAGAAGTCAGGTGGGCTCCGGTGGTAGCCAGAGGCGCGATTAGGCCGAGCGTGAGCGTGAAGTGCAAGAATTGAAGCTTGTCAACGAGATTCTGCGAATAGCGAACGCGTTTTTCACCGCGGCGGAAGTCGATCGCCGACTGCGGTGATCCTTTCGCGCGCAATTCTTTGCAGAGTACATCAATGTCCACCGCGAAGAATGCGGGTCGATCCAATCTGTCATGTACATGTTTGAGCAGGCTGACGTGCAGGTCCCCCCGTCTACCTACTACACCGTCAAGCAGCAGGGTTTTGTGCGGGCAGCCGATCTTACCGACACGTACGACGGCAAGATCCTGTTTGATCTGTGGATGGCTAACCTACCGATCTTACTGTGTGCACAGGCTTTAGCCCGCCACTACACACGCAGGTCACAGTTGAGGTCCAGACAGGGCGACACGGCTGATGTGTATCGCCGGTATTGACGATGTAGGCTGCAATAAGTGCAGCATTCGTACGACTGAGTACGACAAGTCTTCGCCGCCGCAGCATCCCGACCGGCTCGATCGTTCCTGCTCAATGCTGTCATTACCCGGATCAGTGGCAGGTAAGGGATTGCACATATGTGTGGACGCTGCAAAGGGTGTGCCATACCACGTTTTGTGTGGACGTGTTCTCCCACCCCATCCTGGGCTGGCAGGTGATGACCAGCAAGACCGCGGGTGCTTGGTCACATCGGTGCTTGAGCAGACGCTACTCACCCCCTATTGCACATAGCTCCATTCTCTATAACCGATTTGATTCATCACTTGGACGCGGGATCAATATACGTCGATCGCGTTCACCGAGGCGCTGCACGAGGCCGGTATCGCCGGATCCATCAGCAGTGTCGGCGACGCTTTGGACAACGTGTTTATGGATTCTGCTATAGGGACGGTACAAATCTGAATTAATCGACCAACATGCGACCTTCACCGGTCGCGTCGAACTGGAACGGGAAACCACCTCCTGGGTGCACTAGTACAACACGATCGAGACTCCACCTCATCAATATCAATCCAATACCGACCACCAGTCGCATACGAACAGCGCTACCAGCAGACAGCCACCCCGACCGAAGTGACATGAACCAATAATCTCCGACAGCTCCAGAACAGTTCAAGATGCTGAGACGAGCGGGGCAGGACATACCTTTGGTAATCACGGCACCCAAACTGTCGACACCAGCGTAAAAAGAGACGCTATCGACCTTGGTCGCTATGAGTGTGTGACCGCGGTCATGGCCAGGTTACGGTTGCATACTTTTCCAAGTCGGACACACACCAAGGAGTGACTATCGGTACTGGAGGGAACTGCATTGAGCCACTACTTTGCTAAAGTCCGTGATCTCGCGTTCAACCTGTTTCGAGGTCCTTTATCTAGCAGCCGTCCTCGGCACTAGACGTTACGACGATATCGACGTTGACACAGTGCGAACAATATTGACCGAAGCCGCTCGCTTGGCGGAAGAACTGGTTGCTGAGTCTTTTGGCTACGCAGAACGCAACCCACCGGTGTTCGACCCCGCGATCCACACCATCAGCATGCTCGCCGAATTGGTCAAGTCGGTCCAAGCCATCAAAGAAGCTGAGTAGGCCTCCTGGGTCTGACCGAGGAGATCGGTGGCAGGGCCACACAGCCGCCGTTGACCTGGGTTGCCAACGCAATGATCTTCTGCGCTAATCCCTCAGCGTACTCTTCAATTTGGTCCCGGTGATGGCCAAGGCGCTCTACATCGAAGGCAACAAACAAGCAGCGACGGGGGTGTCTAGCGCTAATGGCCTGACGAGCCCGGCCTAGGCCAAGGCCGTCGAATAACCCGACGACACCTGGCACATCGAGGAGGTCAAGCGATTCGTCTCTGGAGGAGACGGCGCCAGTACCGCCGAACATCTTCCATTTAGTGCCTGCCTGGCTCGAGGACGTTAGTCCGGGTACTAAAGGGGTAAGCTTGTTCATATATCCCCAAAAACCTTTTAGATCCCGAAGCCTTCGAATTCGGTCCCTACAACGGCGTTTTTGTTATCGTGCGATATGGCTTAAGTCCTCCCCCACGTACGAGCTGCTTTCGGCGCCACTGACGTACCCGCCGTTGGCTATCTGACCGGTGGCGTGCACAACGGGATCGCACAGATAGTCGCCAATCATTGAAGTACACTCGCATGACGATCGGCGTTAAGTCGACCGGCATGCTGTCCACCGGCTACCTGAACCCGCTTGTCTACGCGCAGAAACAAGTCCAAGGCGCAGATTTGACCCAAATGACCTAATAAGACCACACCACAGGTCACGATCATGCACCACCCTGATGTGTGCCGCAGTCTTATGCCCAAGAAGGCCTACGTCGAGGACATACGGGCCTTAATCTTTATGCCACAGCACACCAGGGTGTCTATGATAGTACAACAAGTTTTGTGCGCAGATCCCAACGGGGTACACCACCGTGACCACGGTCAAGCATTACAACACATAACAGCTCGGACCAGTCACACCATCGAAAACTGCAATAAATCAATGAAAACCGATGCCAAGCTGCTTGTGACTGCGCTCGACGACATCACGGCGATGACGGGTGCGCTGACCAGAATACCTCATGTCCACCGCGCAACACCTCACCTATATTCACGAGGTGGGGCTCGAATCAGTGCGTTACCTGCCGGCCGCCGACGATCTGTTGATCGAATGACGATTACTGGTACAAGTCTATAATTGCACGCACCACACTAGCCAACATCGCGACACGCAAAGACACAAAAACTGATTCAGCGTTCTATCAATGCAAAATCACGGCCGCAACGTTCCTCGCCAAGGACATGTTGCCGAGATTGACCGCACTGCGCGGCATCATCGAATCCATCGATGATGAGATCATGCTCGTCTCCGACGAAAACGTTCTGACCGATCACGCACAACTTATATACACCCCACTTGTAGTGGCACTCGCCGATCCTGAAGTCACCGGGAACCCGCAGGGAAGGAAGAAGGTTGATACCTTTAGTTTTCAGACGGTAAAGCCGAGAGCGCGCAGTTGTTCACGCCCGTCATCGCTGATTTTGTCCGGGCCCCACGGCGGGTTCCAAACCCAATTGATCCGCAGGTCGCTGACCAGACCACTGCCGACCAACGCGCTGCGTGACTGCTCTTCGATAACGTCGTTCAGTGGACAGGCTGCCGACGTCAACGTCATGTCAACCAAGGCGATCATTCCTTCTTTGCCCTCTTCAAGACCCAAGCCATAGACCAGTCCGAGATCGACGACGTTGATCCCCAATTCTGGGTCGACGACGTCACGCATAGCCTCTTCAACGTCGGCAAGCAACTCGTCACCCGACGCGGTGATTTTGCTCATCCATGACCTCCTCGAGGACTTTATCTGCCGAATTAGCATGTATCAAAGCATCTTTGCAAGCCATCCAGCCAAGTAACGCGCATTTGACACGGGCCGGGTACTTGGCTACTCCGGCGAACGCTACCCCATCACCCAGGACGTCCTCGTCACCCTCAATCGTTCCGCGCGAGGACACCATCTCGGTGAACGCGGAGATGATGTTCAGTGCGTCAGGAACACTCTGACCGATCACCTGCTGAGCAAGCACCGAGATCGACGCCTGGCTGATCGAACAACCTTGTCCTTCATACGAAATATCTGCGACACTAGCACCGTTGTCGGATAATGCCACGCGCAAGGTGATCTCGTCACCGCAGATCGGGTTGACGTGGTACACTTGAGCACAGAACGGCTCACGTAGCCCGCGATGCTGGGGGTGTTTATAGTGATCGAGGATCACTTCCTGATAGATCTGTTCTAGACGCAATATCATTCTCTCCCAAAGAAATCCAAAGCTCGTAACACACCTGCCACCAAGCGGTCGACTTCATCGACGGTGTTGTACACGGCAAACGACGCCCGCGCAGTGGCCGCTAAAGCAAACCGGCGATGCAGCGGCAACGCACAGTGGTGCCCGACCCGCACGGCGACGCCGTCGTCGTCTAACACCTGACCGATATCGTGCGCGTGCACGCCGTCGACGACGAACGACACTGGCGAGCCGCGGTTCTCCATCGACTTCGGCCCGATTATGCGTACACCATCGATTCTGGACAGACCCTCAACCGCCGCTGCTACCAACTCGCGTTCGTGGGCTTCGACGGCTTTCATCCCGATGGCGTCGAGATAGCGTGCGGCTGCGGCTAATCCAACCACCTGGGAAGTCATCGGGGTACCGGCTTCAAACCGCTGCGGCGCCGGAGCATACGTCGTACTTTCCATAGTAACCGTCTCGATCATCGAACCGCCGGTAAGAAATGGAGGCATCACCGATAACAGCTCACGCCGCGCATATAGAACACCTATCCCGTTGGGGCCCAACATTTTATGTCCGGAGAACGCTGCGAAGTCAACACCCAAACCATGCAAATCGACCGGCTGGTGCGGCACCGACTGACAGGCGTCCAGAACTGTTAGTGCACCCACCTCCTTGGCTCTCGCTACCAGCTCACGCACAGGAGCCACCGCACCAGTCACATTGGAGTGATGGCTGAAAGCGACGACCTTGACGCGCTCGTCGAGCTGTAGCGAGTCCAAGTCGATTTGCCCGTCGTCGGTGACTCCGTACCAGCGTAACGTCGCACCAATACGCCGGGCTAGCTCCTGCCATGGAATCAGGTTAGCGTGGTGCTCGAGCTCGGTAGTGACAATAACATCACCACCGTCACCGGACGTACCCTCGAACCGATTGTCGCCGAAGACATATGACACTAAATTGAGCGACTCGGTAGCGTTCTTAGTGAAGACCAATTCGTCGGCGGCAGCACCGATAAATGCCGCTATGTCGACGCGCCCCCGCTCGTAGGCGTCAGTGGCCTCTTCCATCAATTGGTGCGCACCACGATGCACCGCACCGTTGGACGTAACAAGAAACTCCCGCTCAGCGTCGAGTACCTGAACCGGGCGCTGCGACGTCGCCCCAGAATCCAGATATGCTAACTGGTTTCCACCCCGCATGACGCGCTTTAGGATCGGAAAATCCGCACGAATCGCCGAGAGATCCAATGGGGTCAGCGAGATAGTCATACTTAGACTCCGGTTGCCGCCGGTTGGGAGAAACGTACGTAGCCGTTCTGCTCAAGTTCGTCGGCCAGCTCCGAGCCACCAGATTCGACGATCCGGCCGCCGACAAACACGTGTACGAATTCCGGACGAATGTAGCGCAGGATGCGCGTATAGTGGGTGATCAACAAAATGCCGCCGTGCTCCGAATCAGCGTAGCGGTTCACCCCATCGCTAACCACACGCAACGCGTCGACATCCAACCCGGAATCGGTCTCGTCTAAGATGGCGATTTTAGGCTTGAGCAGTTCCAGTTGCAGGATCTCATGGCGCTTCTTTTCGCCACCGGAGAAGCCCTCGTTGACACTGCGTTCGGCGAAAACCGGATCGATCTCCAGCGCACCCATCGCGGCTTTCACCTCTTTGACCCAGTGCCGTAGTTTAGGCGGTTCGCCGCGAATGACGGTCGCGGCCGAGCGCAGAAAGTTCGACACCGATACTCCAGGAACCTCAACGGGATACTGCATGGCTAGAAACAACCCGGCTCGCGCGCGCTCGTCAACGCTCATCGTTAGCACGTCCGCGCCGTCTAGTGTGATGGCACCCGAGATAACCCGGTACTTGGGATGGCCCATGATAGCATAAGACAACGTGGACTTGCCGGATCCGTTGGGGCCCATCAACGCATGCGTTTCCCCAGATTTCACGGTCAGGTCGACGCCATTGAGGATGGGGATCTGGCACTCGGATTCAGCGGCGTTGGGATGCTCAACGCTTACGTACAAGTCTTTGACTATCAAAGTCGTCATGAGGCTGTTGATCTCGATTCCGTGATGGTCAGTTCGTGTTCGATAGCTGCGATCAGCCGCTCCCGCACCTGGGGCACCGCGATCTTGGAGATAATTTCGCCGAAAAAGCCGCGGACCAGCAGCCGGCGGGCTTGCTCTTCACCAATGCCACGGGAACGCAGATAAAACAGCTGTTCATCGTCAAAACGTCCGGTAGCGCTGGCATGTCCGGCACCAACAATTTCATCAGTCTCAATCTCCAAGTTGGGCACCGAGTCGGCACGCACACCGTTGGTGAGCACCAGATTACGGTTCACCTCGAAGGTGTCGGTGCCAGTCGCCTCGGGGTGAATCAACACGTCCCCGACCCAAACGGTATGAGCATCTGGCCGTGACGAGACCGGATCTCCTTGCAGTGCACCTTTGTACAGCACATTCGATTTGCAGTCGGGATGAGCGTGATCGACCAGCAGCCGGGACTCGAGGTGCTGCCCGTCGTCGGCGAAGTACAAACCCAGCAGCTCGGCATCGCCACCGGGCCCGGAGAACCGTACATTGGCCGACACCCGGACGACCTCGCCACCCAGTGTGACAGTGATATGCCGCAGCACCGCATCTTTGCCCAGCAGGGCATGATGTGCGCTGAGATGAACCATATCGTCGGCCCAGTCAGCAATCCACACCACGGTGAGCCGTGCGGCGGCCTCGACAATGAACTCGACGTTGTCGGCGTAAGTTCCACTCCCCCGGTGGTCAATGACCACGACAGCTTCGCCAAATTTGCAGACCCTGATCTGTAGATGACCGTACACCACTGCGCCTTTGTCGGGCCCGGTTACGGCGATGTTGATCGGGGTAGCGATCTGCATATCCCGCCCGACAGTGACCACCGTCGCGGACTGGAACGACGAAAATGCCTGGGCTGCAACACGATCAGTGGGGATGCCGCCCTGCCCCAGCCGTCCGTCGCCACGGCCCACGATCTCGGTCTGCACACCAGACTGCTGGCTGACTCTAATATGCACCTTGCCATTGGCCACGGCCGAGCCGTCGTGTAGGCCGCGCAACCTCCGCAGCGGCGTAAACCGCCAAATCTCGTCACGGCCACCGGGCACTTCGAAAGCGTCGACATCAAACGACGCGAACAACCTCCCCTTATTCAATGCTGTAAGTGAAGATCCTTCAACAGCGGTCATCCGACCGCACCCTCCATCTGCAATTCGATCAATCGGTTGAGTTCCAGCGCGTACTCCATCGGTAGCTCCTTGGCTATCGGCTCGACGAAGCCGCGCACCACCATCGCCATTGCCTCATCCTCGGCCAACCCACGGCTCATCAAGTAGAACAACTGGTTCTCGCTGACCTTCGAGACGGTGGCCTCATGGCCCATCGTGACGTCGTCTTCGCGGATATCGACGTACGGATACGTGTCACTGCGGCTGATCGTATCAACCAGCAGCGCATCGCATTTTACGCTGGAGCGCGACCCGTGTGCACCTTTATTAACCTGCACCAGACCACGGTAGGAGGTGCGGCCCCCACCTCGGGCCACCGACTTGGACACAATATTACTCGACGTGTTCGACGCCAGGTGCAGCATCTTGGCCCCGGTATCCTGGTGCTGGCCTTCACCAGCGAACGCCACTGACAACACCTCACCTTTGGCGTGTTCACCGGTCATCCAAACCGCCGGGTACTTCATGGTGACCTTAGACCCGATGTTGCCGTCGATCCACTCCATGGTGGCACCCGTTTCAACACGGGCGCGCTTGGTGACTAAGTTGTAGACGTTGTTCGACCAGTTCTGGATGGTCGTATAGCGAACGCGAGCATGCGGTTTCACGATGATTTCGACCACCGCGGAGTGCAGCGAGTCCGACTTGTAGATTGGTGCGGTACAACCCTCAACGTAATGCACGTACGAGCCCGTATCGGCGATGATCAACGTCCGCTCGAACTGACCCATGTTCTCGGTATTGATCCGGAAATAGGCTTGCAGCGGGATATCAACGTGCACACCCGGCGGGACATAAATGAAGCTGTTGTGCGCCACGATCCCGTTTGCAACGAAATTCTCCAAACCCACAACCTGGATGTCGTAGGTGGGCTTCTCGCCCACCAGCGTCTTACTCTTCAAACGTGCGAAGCCGACGGTATCGGTGGACAATGACGAGAAATTAAGCCCAGCGGCAGCAACATACCGCTGTCTTCTCCCCTTGTTGCTCACCGGTTTCCCTCGCTTGCCAGGTGTACGAGTACCTACTCGGTCGAGACTGCCCTGAATCCGCAACCGCCAACTCGTGCTCGTGACGATGCGACCGTCCCTGCAGGTTGCACTCCGTGTTCGCTCAACGAGCGCCCCGTCGGGGTATAGCCCGCAACCGATAGCAAGTTGCCTGACGTCTTCGAGCAGCTCCCGGCTGGCAAACGCGATCGACATGGTGGCACCACTGCTCTCGGTCCAACCATCAGCATCGACCAGTCCGCCAATAAGCGCGAGCTGGTGCTCATGCGGCAAGCTATAAATCCAGGCAGGCAGCCGCTTGGTTTTCTCGTCTCCGGAAAATCCAAGTTCTGCAAGCCATGTCTCGAAAGCCTTGGAACTCACGATGAATCCACAATTCACCACTGTGACGTTGGCACCGAACTGTTCACTCACCACCCGGATGGCAGTGTGATGCACTGGATCACCTGCAGGGACCGAGAACGCGACTTGCCGCATGTGCTTATGCGGTGCAGCGGTATGACCATCACCTAGCCACAATCCCAAGAGCCAAAGCAGATCAACGCTGTTCTGGCATGGAAAATAGAGACACTGCCGGGTTCGGTTCTTGATGTCCAGTTCCGACTCGGAGAAGAAAATGGTTCCGCTATCGTCGGGCAACACGCGAGCGACCGCGATCGGCTCACCCGACTCAATCTCCTCGAGTGGTGCCCAAACGGCCGTCCACCGTGTGCGCTTACCCTCCTCGACTCTCCTTGCCACTAAGAATTGATGGTTTCCGGTTGCTTCGAGGGCCCGACCTGCAACGTGCATCTCGTATACGGGCTTGGTGCCGCTTGCCACCTTAGCCAACACTTTGCCACGCTCGAGTTCGCATCCAATATTTACACCAAACACTTCATCACCGGGCTGGACATCGGCAATACTCACCAAGCCCTTGCCCTTGACATTAATACGAGCATCGGCGGTTAGACACCCGCCACTCCACACTGCCGTATTCAATGCGGAAAACTTATTATCGCCCGCCGGGATCACAGTGCCTAAGTACTGCTTGAAGATGTCAGGGTATTCCCGCAAACCCGTTTCTGTGTCGAGGAAGACGACACCTTGATCCTTCAAGTCCGCTCTGATTTGGTGGTAAACTACCTCTGACTCGTATTGCGCCGCTACGCCGGCAACGAGACGCTGCTTTTCCGCGTCCGGGATTCCTAGCCGGTCGTAGGTGTTGCGGATGTCTTCTGGCAGCTCATCCCAGCTGGCGGCCTGCTTCTCGGTAGAGCGCACGAAGTACTTGATGTTGTCGAAATCGATCCCATCGAGATTGGAACCCCAGCGCGGCATGGGCTTACGCTCAAAGACACGCAACGCCTTTAGCCTGGCCTGCAGCATCCATTCCGGCTCATCCTTTTTCGCTGATATGTCCCGAACAACATCTTCGGAGAGCCCGCGCCGCGCGCTGGCGCCCGCGACGTCGGAATCCGCCCACCCGTAACCGTATTTACCCAGCGAGTCGATTGCCTGCTGCTGGGTCAACAACTCGGGAGCCGGCGACTTCGTAGTCTCTGACGTGCGTGTCATCTGAGCGCTCCTTTGGTGCTCGTTGTGTGGCGCGGCCTGAGTGCCGCACTGCTAGGTCTTGCTTGGTACCGACATGAGTGGCACGTGGGTAGTACAGGCACAATCTCCGTTGACGATCATCGCCAACCGCTGCACGTGGGTTCCGAGCACCTCGGCAATGGCCTGCTGCTCGGTTTCACACAACTCGGGGAATTCCTCGGCGACATGGGACACTGGACAATGATGCTGGCAGATCTCCACTCCGTGGATCGGTCCGCCCACCCGCGCGGTGGTTGCGACGTAACCGGCGTCACTCAGCGCACTGGCAACCCGGTTGGCGGCTGCCTCAACGTCGGCTCCGCCACCGGCTGGCTCAACATCGGCCAAGATCGCGTCGATACGTTGTCGAGCGAACGTGCGAACAGCGTCCTCCCCGCCGATTTCCCGCAGTTGTCGCATAGCAGCCGACGCCAAGGTGTCGTAAGCATGACCGAGCTTGGCCCGGCCCACCGCGGTCAGCCGATAGTGCTTGGCGGGGCGGCCGCGGCCAACCTGCTGCCAGGGCGCCGCAGTCGCGGACTCAGCGTCGCCCATCTCGATGAGCACATCGAGATGACGTCGCACGCCTGCGGCCGACAGACCCAGACGGTCGCTGATTTCACCGGCGGTGATCGACCCGGACTCCAGCAACAAGCGCACCACCGCGCGGCGAGTGTGACCATCCGACACTGCGACTGTCGTAGCAGCATCCAGCTCCGACCGGATTTTCACAACACCAGTGTGACGCAATTCTGGCGATCGGTCTAGGGAAGGGTACCCTCGGTGAACGTTGAGCACATCACATCCTGAACCTTGCCCCAGCGCCGGCTGGCATGCTGCTAAGCCTGATAACCCCGTCCCGCAACGGCTCGCGTTCCGGGACTCGCCTCGTCGTTAGGGCTACGCTCCTCTGATGGCAGCCCGCCACCACACACTGAGCTCATCCATCGCCAGCTTGCATGGTGATGAGCAGGCAGTGGGCTCACCACTGAACGATGCCGACCGTGGCGCACTACAGCGCACCCGCTTGTTTGGGGCTACCGGCACCATCCTGATGGCGATTGGCGCGCTCGGAGCAGGGGCCAGGCCCGTCATCCAGGACCCCACGTTCGGGGTTCGGCTGCTCAATCTGCCGTCAAGAATCCAGACGGTCTCGTTGACGATGACTACAACCGGGGCGGTCATGATGACGCTGGCCTGGTTGATGCTCGGCCGGTTCGCGCTGGGCAGGAGACAGATGTCGCGCGGCGAGCTGGACCGCACCCTGTTGCTGTGGACGCTGCCGCTATTGATTGCACCACCGATGTACAGCAAGGATGTCTACTCCTACCTCGCGCAAAGCCAGATCTCCCTACAGGGACTCGACCCTTACCGGGTAGGTCCGGCGTCCGCACTGGGACTAGGCCAGGTGTTCACGCTTTCGGTACCCAGCCTATGGCGGGAAACACCCGCACCCTACGGCCCACTGTTTTTGTGGATCGGGCGCGGAATCTCAGCACTGACCGGAGACAACATCGTCGCCGCGGTACTCTGCCACCGGTTGATGATGTTAATCGGCGTCGGCCTGGTCGTGTGGGCAACCCCGCAACTGGCCCGACGCTGCGGCGTGGTCGAGGTTAGCGCGTTATGGCTAGGTGCAGCCAACCCACTGCTAATCATGCATCTAGTCGCCGGCATCCACAACGAGGCACCGATGCTAGGGCTTATGCTCACAGGGGCCGAATTCGCTCTGCGTGGCATTGACTTCTCGTCCACAACACGAGTGATACCCACCTCCTGGCGCGGTGGAGGTACCGGCAGGCAACACAGCGGCACGCTTACAAGCCAGGCAATCCGGTTCGGCTCGAATTGGGAGCCGCTGGGCATGTTGCTGGCCGGTTCGATCCTGATCGTACTGTCTTCACAAGTGAAGCTGCCGTCGCTGCTGGCACTGGGATTCGTCGCGATGGCGCTAGCCTGCCGACTTGGCAGTACCCCGCAAGCACTGCTAATGGTCAGCTTGTGGATGGCAGGATTGTCTCTGGCAGTGATGGGCATCGTTGGCTGGGCCAGTGGACTCGGGTTTGGCTGGATCTACACGTTGGGCACCGCAAACGTAGTACGCAGCTGGATGTCACCGCCGACGCTACTAGCTCTCGGTACCGGGCACGTGGGTATTCTGCTGGGTCTGGGGGATCACACCACTGCAGTGCTGTCGTTGACCCGCGGCATCGGCGTACTGATCATCATGGTCATGGCCTGTTGGTTGTTGCTAGCTGTGTTCCGCGGTCGGCTACACCCGATCGGCGGCCTCGGCGTCGCGCTGGGCGTCACGGTGTTGCTGTTTCCCGTCGTGCAACCCTGGTATCTGCTGTGGGCCATCATTCCGCTAGCCGCCTGGGCGACCCGCACCGGCTTCCGAGTGGCTGCAATCACCGTCACCATCGTCGTGGGCGTCTTCGGCCCTACGGCCAACGGTGATCGTTTCGCGCTGTTCCAAATTGTGGATGCCACCGTGGCCAGCACCATCATCGTGTTGGTGCTCATTGCACTAACCTACACCCGCTTGCCATGGCGACCACTCCAGATGGTCCCAGCCAAGAGGAGCGAACTGGATCAACAACTGGTGAGGGTTGTTGCACCGGACCCGGAGACCTCGCAGAACTCCGCGTCTCCTGCGACCCGGCTGCCGACCGCCTACGCTAACTTAACATGAGCTCGGCCTGCACAGTCCCCGAAACTCCCGAAGTCGTCATCCGGCTACGCGGGGTATGCAAGCACTACGGGTCCATATTGGCTGTATCGAACCTCGATCTGGACATCCATTCCGCCGAGGTACTGGCCCTGCTGGGGCCCAACGGCGCCGGCAAGACGACGACGGTTGAGATGTGCGAGGGCTTCGTACGTCCCGATGCCGGCACGATTGAGGTACTCGGCCTGGACCCTATCACCGACAACGCACGTCTGCGCGCCCGTATCGGAGTAATGTTGCAGGGTGGGGGCGGTTACCCAGCAGCACGCGCAGGAGAAATGCTCAACCTGGTGGCCTCATATGCCGCTGACCCGCTGGACCCAGAGTGGCTGCTGGAAACCTTAGGCCTCACCGACGTTGCCCGCACCACCTACCGGCGACTGTCCGGCGGCCAGCAGCAACGGCTTGCCCTGGCCTGCACGTTGGTCGGCCGTCCCGAACTGGTATTCCTGGACGAGCCCACCGCGGGCATGGATACGCACGCCAGGCTGCTGGTGTGGGAGTTGATCGACACGCTGCGCCGAGACGGCGTGACAGTGGTGCTGACCACTCACCAACTGAAAGAGGCTGAGGAACTCGCCGACCGACTGGTCATCATTGACCACGGACGCATGATTGCCGCCGGAACGCCGACCGAATTGATGCACACCGGCGCTAAAGACCAGCTGCGGTTTAGCGCGCCGCCGCGGCTGGACTTGTCACTCTTGGCGTTCGCACTACCGGAGGACTACAAGACCACGGAGCTCACTCCGGGCGAGTACTTGGTCGCAGGCCCCATCGACCCCCAGGTGCTGGCGACCGTCACGGCTTGGTGCGCACAAATCAATGTGCTGACCACCAATATGCGGGTCGAGCAACACAGCCTCGAAGACGTGTTCCTGGATCTCACCGGCAGGAAGTTGCGGTAGTGACGCAAAACAACACACTAAGGAACAGCCCACTATTTCCCGCTGGCACTTTCACTCCAAATCCCCGACCCAACGCCGTGACCCGGATGGTGGCCGCACAGTTTATGCTGGAGCTTAAGCTGCTGCTACGCAACGGCGAGCAATTGCTGCTGACCATGTTCATCCCGATCACCCTGCTGATCGGCCTCACACTGCTGCCACTTGGCTCCTTCGGCCACCATCGCGCCACCACGTTTGTACCGGTCATCATGGCGCTGGCAGTGGTCTCTAGCGCATTCACCGGGCAAGCCATCGCGGTTGCTTTTGATCGTCGCTACGGCGCACTCAAAAGATTCGGAGCCACCCCGCTACCGGTTTGGGGTATCATTGCCGGCAAGTCCCTGGCAGTCGTAACCGTTGTGTTCTTGCAGGCAATCATCTTGGGCGCCATTGGCGTTATGCTGGGTTGGCGGCCGGCGCTGATCTGTTTGGCGCTGGGTGCGGCGATCATCGCGCTGGGCACCGCGGGCTTAGCGGCACTTGGCCTGCTGCTCGGCGGCACCTTGCGGGCCGAGATCGTCCTCGCAGTAGCCAACCTGATGTGGTTCGTGTTCGCCGGACTTGGCGCGCTAACTGTCAAGATGAACATGATCTCGGCGGTGGTTAAGTGGGCAGCCCGCCTAACCCCCTCGGGTGCACTGACAGAGGCGCTGTCGCAGGCGATGACTCTGTCGGTGGACTGGTTCGGGGTCATCATCCTGACGGCATGGGGCACGCTCGCGGCGCTCGCGGCACTTCACTGGTTCCGGTTCACCTGATCCCGATACGACGACCACGACACGGCAGCTACGGAACCGAACATCACCCGCCACCCAGTGACTGGGTCTGACCACGTCATTGGCCACTTAAGTGGTGGGGTAGCCCGTTAACTCACTACGCCAAGCAAACCTACTACCAGGTGCCCGGCAGCATCGCCACCCGCGGACCAGCGCCGAATCCATCACCGCTCAACGTGCACAATCTGGCAGGCTGCACGACCGTCTCCTTGGCAGCCGGTCCCCACAAACCCCAGTGCTCGCACTCCTCGATCAGAGCAGCCACCACCACAAACACATCATTTTGTTGACCCGCCGTCCGCGTGAGCTGGACAGGCCTAGCGGCCAAAAATAGAATGTCAAGGCTGCCAATCACCACTTACTAGCCTAACAGCCAGCCCACTACCGAGCGAGCAACCACCTAACCGGGCTACTTGGTACCCACGGCGTCGCGATACCGCGCTGCGCTTGCTGGAAGTGGCCATCGAACGCCCACTCGCGCCGGATCCACCTGTTGCACCGAAACCGTATTGAACCAGCCCCGGGAATGGTCCTGCCAGGCTGCAGTTACAGCACCCGACTGTACCAATCCCCTACTACCGGGTGTAGTTTTCATTGTCTTACGATCGTGCGGTGCTTGTCGGACGAATTCTGTTGCGACTAGTCGACCTAATACCCGACCCTGGTCTGCGTGTCCAGCGGATCATTGCCGCGACCGTCCTCCTAACCCAGGGCGGTATTACCGTCACCGGCGCGATCGTTCGCGTCACGGCGTCCGGGCTAGGCTGTCCCACCTGGCCACAGTGTTTTCCGGGCAGCTTCACCCCGGTCGCCGTCACCGAGGTACCACGAATCCACCAGGCAGTCGAATTTGGTAACCGGGTAGTCAGCATCGCAGTGGTCATCGCCGCGTTGCTGGCCGTTTTAACCGTTACCCGGGCGCGACGACGCACCGAAGTTCGGGTCTACGCTTGGCTAATGCCGATCTCGACGGTGCTGCAGGCGGTCATCGGCGGCATCACCGTGCTTACCGGGCTGCTGTGGTGGACAGTCGCCATCCATCTACTGACATCGATGATTATGGTGTGGCTGGCGGTGTTGCTCTACGTTAAGGTCGGTGAACCCGATGGTGGAATTGCTTATGAGCGGGTAATCCGGCCGCTGTGCGCACTGACAGCCCTAACCGCAGTAAATCTGGCGGTGGTGCTGGTAACCGGCACGCTGGTGACGGCTGCTGGCCCGCACGCGGGAGACCGCAGTCCCAGCCGCACGGTTCCCCGGCTAAGAGTCGAAATCACCACCCTGGCGCACCTGCATTCGTCGTTGCTGGTCGCCTACTTAGCACTGCTGGTTGGGCTGGGCTTCGGGCTATTGGCGGTCGGTGCCACCCGGGCCATCCTGGTGCGGCTCGCCGTGTTGTTCGCTCTGGTTTGCGCGCAAGCCGCTGTTGGCACCACACAATACTTCACCGGGGTGCCTGCCGCCCTGGTCGCAGTCCATGTAGCTGGTGCTGCGGCGTGTACCGCAGCCACCGCAGCGCTATGGGCCTCAATGCGAACCCGGTCCTAACCCGAGTCGCTCTCACGCTAACTCCACACCCAGCGCAAATTCGCATTGGGCATGGTAGCGGATACCGGCGTCCAATCATCGCCAGTCTAGCGACGGTTCCACCAGCTGCAATTCCAGTAACCGAGACTTCCGGCGACCATCGACCAAGTGGGCGCGCACATACAGCCACTCGCCGACGTCGATGCCCGCCTCGGTTGCCGCAGCCTTTAGCAACGCCGATATCCCAGATTTCGAAATCGGGCTCGGCCTGAACCAGCATGTCCTGCTTGGTAGACGTGCGCTACAGCCTCACCACTGATGAAGATCGGTACCGTTTCTTCGCCCAACCCGCCGTCTGCACGAGAACGGGGTCGGTCCACCCTGGCTCAGTTCAGCCACGTAGGTAGCCACCGCGGACCGATCGTTGCAACACCATGTGCCGGTGCCGACGGTCGGGCTGACGAAGACAGCGCCAGGACCCGGCCACCGGACCTGATCGCCTGGAGCTAACACCTTAGCCGACACCGTCGACCCCCCTCGATTCCCCGGATCCGCCAAGTAACGCCGGTCGACATTCCAGGTGGCGGCGATGGATGGATTCAGCAGATTGGGCACACCAATGGTCCAGGCCAGGTACTCGTCGAGCTGTTCAGCGTAGTCGTAGATAGCCCGCAAGACTACCAGGTCCGCGCTCGCTGCCGAGCTCGGGATCGTCCCAGAGCAACCACTGGGCGTGTAGGCCGTAGCGTCGCAGCAGCCAGAACGAGCCCGGCATCATCGCCGGCACCAGCAACCTGCTGGCGAGAACCCGCCAACACGATGTGGGGATGGAAGAGGTCTGGTCGTGCGATCTTCATGCCCGGGCATGGATAAGCCACATGCATGCAACCGAAATCGTCGAAACTGGCGACCCTGAAGTCCTGCGCTATGTCGACAAGCCGCCGCCCAGCCCACGCAAGGTAAGCTACTGATCACGGCCGAAGGTATTGACATAAACAACTTCATCAACACCTAATTTCCTTCAACGAAAACGTATCCGCCCAGTGCCGTTCATCCTCGGCTCGAAAGTATGCGGTACTGCCGTTGTTGCTGGCGAGGACGTCGACACCAACGGTGTCGACGTAGGAGACCGGGTGGTTAGCGCCACGGCTAACGGAAGCTAGGTTGAATCTTTCTCTTTAACAGCATTTTTGACCGACAAAGTGCCCATGAGGAGTATTTTGAGGCGGCAACGTAGTACTACTAGATGCCCTGGCCGCCCACTCTTTACTGAAGTCGGTGCACCCGGTGCGGAGCTGGTGATATGGATGGGGGGAGCTGATCACCGTCTCGAATGCGGAAAAGCACAATTGTCCAACGGGGCTGACGCCGACAAGGTGCTGTACTGTCCCGAAGCTGCCCAATTCGGCCAGCAAATTCGGGCACTCAACCGAAGGTGCCCCAATGTGGCAGCGTTTTATGCCAGCTTAGAGGTAACCAACTTTGACGCCAACATGGCTGTCCGCGGGACACTGGCACTTTTTCGTGACACAAGCGGAACCGCTGTGCCTGTCGATCCGCAGCACCTCAACGCCGCCGGCTCACTCTACCTCACCCGGCCGACGCTGGCCAATTTAATCCGAACCGGCGAGGAGTTCAGCTGACGGACCCAGTCTAACTGTTCGAAGCAATCGGCAGCGGAGCCGTCACCATCGAGGTCGGTGTACACACTACCCGCTGTCCGAAACCACCCGCACCCACGAAGATCTGCAAGGCCGCAAGACCGTCGGCTCGGTCAAGTTGCTGCTTTAAGCTCGAGCCACCAAAGAGGTGATCAAAATCAAAATAGTGTCGGCAAGGCGAGCACCGAGTCGACCGCTAACGCGCAAAACACCACCGCCAGATAGTTGTTTGATTGCAGGAACAGCCGTAGCGGCTTGACCGGCTCACCGGCACAGACCCCGACGTATAACTGATGGGCCATCGTTAAAAACCATGCCCCGGCGACGACGGCCACCGCCATGTACAGCCACCCCGTCGCCAGTGCCAACACCAGCGTAGACAATGCGGTGAGCCAGGTATAGATCAATATCTGTTTGGTGACGTGACGCTCGGTCGCCACGGCCGGAAGCATCGGGACGCTGGCCACTTTGTAGTCGTCCTTGTAGCGCATCGCCAATGCCCAGGTGTGCGGCGGAGTCCAGAAGAAGATGATGGCAAACATTGCCAATGCTGGCCAGCCGATAGTGTCGGTGATCGCCGACCAACCAATCATCACCGGCATACACCCAGCCGCACCGCCCCACACGACGTTTTGCGACGTCCGGCGCTTGAGCAACAGCGTGTAAACGAATACGTAGAACGCGACGGTGGCGAGCGCCAGCAGCCCCGACAGCAGATTGGTAGTCCACCACAGCCAGAAGAATGAACCCGCAGTCAACGCCAGCCCGAGCACCAAGGCATTTCGGGGGGGCACCGCGGCCCGCGCCAGCGGCCGCCGGGAAGTCCGCTTCATCAGTTTGTCGATATCGGCGTCGGCAACACAGTTGAACGTGTTGGCACCTGCGGCAGCCGATATCCCGCCGAGTAACGTATTGAGGATCAACAGCGGATTAGCGCTACCGCGGTCGGCGAGCAGCATCGCTGGTATGGCGGTGACCAAAAGCAGCTCGATGACGCGCGGCTTGGTCAACGCCAGATATGCCAACACTCGGCTCCGCGCTAAGCGCGCGCGAACGCTCACGTACTTAACTCCTCGAGATCGCAGCAGCGCGCAGCTTCTACTACGCACGATGGTAGACCGCATGCCCGTAGCCAACAGCCCGACAGGTCTTTCAACGCAGATTTTTCCCAGATTGCAAAGAGGGCGCGAACAGACGCAGGCTAGTTGCGCCACAGCGAACCGTAGGTACCTGGAAACCGGGCCCTGCAACAGGCCCGCACTTCCACACTAGGGTGAGATTAATCAGTTTGATGACCTGAACAGCTGACCCAAGGACTGATTCGTGACCACACTCGACCAGATCTCCACGCTGACCCAACCGCGCCATCCCGATGACTGGACCGAGATCGATTCGGCTGCAGTCGACACCATCAGGGTGTTGGCTACCGACGCGGTCCAAAAAGCTGGCAACGGGCACCCGGGGACGGCGATGAGCTTGGCCCCGCTGGCCTACACTTTGTTCCAGCGCACTCTACGCCACGACCCCAATGACACCGCATGGCTGGGTCGTGACCGATTCGTGCTGTCGGCCGGGCATAGCAGCCTGACCTTATATATACAACTCTATCTCGGCGGCTTCGGTCTCGAACTATCTGACATCGAATCGCTGCGCACCTGGGGATCCACAACTCCTGGGCATCCAGAGTTCCGGCACACTAAGGGTGTTGAGATCACCACCGGCCCACTCGGCCAGGGTCTAGCATCAGCAGTCGGGATGGCGATGGCATCACGTTACGAACGTGGCCTGTTCGACCCCGACGCTGAACCGGGAGCCAGCCCTTTCGACCATTACATTTATGTGATCGCCTCCGACGGGGACATCGAAGAAGGGGTGACATCGGAAGCGTCGTCCCTGGCCGCAGTCCAGCAACTCGGCAACCTCATCGTGTTCTACGACCACAACCAGATCTCGATCGAAGGCGACACCAAAATCACGCTGTGCGAGGACACCGCCGCACGCTACCGCGCCTACGGCTGGCACGTACAAGAGGTGGAAGGTGGCGAGAACGTCGTCGGCATTGAGGAAGCCATCGCCAACGCGAAAGCCGCCACCGACCGGCCGTCGTTCATCTCACTGCGCACCATCATCGGTTATCCCGCGCCAACCTTGATAAACACCGGCAAAGCGCACGGTGCGGCCCTTGGCGAAGACGAGGTAGCGGCCACTAAGCGAATCCTTGGGTTCGATCCCGACAAGACCTTTGCAGTCCGCGAGGACGTAATCACCCACACCCGCGGCTTGATAGCCCGCGGCAAAGAAGCCCACGAACGCTGGCAACTAGAATTCGAAGCGTGGGCACAGCGCGAGCCCGAACGCAAGGCACTGTTGGATCGGTTGCTCGCCCAGCAGCTTCCCGACGGCTGGGATGCTGACCTGCCGAACTGGGAGCCGAGGTCCAAGGAATTGGCCACCCGCGCCGCATCTGGTGCGGTACTATCCGCGATAGGACCGAAACTCCCGGAGTTGTGGGGCGGGTCGGCCGATCTAGCGGGCAGCAACAACACCACCATAAAAGACGTTGATTCCTTTGGGCCGCCGTCGATTTCGACCGACGAGTACACCGCACATTGGTATGGTCGCACCTTGCATTTCGGTGTTCGCGAACACGCGATGGGCGCCATTCTGTCCGGCATCGTGCTGCACGGCCCCACCCGCGCATATGGTGGTACATTTCTACAATTCTCCGACTACATGCGCCCGTCGGTGCGACTGGCGTCGTTGATGGATATTGACACGATCTACGTGTGGACGCACGATTCGGTCGGACTCGGCGAGGACGGCCCAACCCATCAGCCCATCGAACACCTCGCAGCGTTGCGTGCTATCCCTCGATTGTCGGTGGTGCGTCCCGCCGATGCCAACGAAACGGCATATGCCTGGCGCACAATCCTGGCTCGCGGCGCCAACAGCGGTCCGGTCGGGCTAATCCTGACCCGGCAGAGTGTGCCAGTGTTGGAAGGCACCAACACCGAAGGCGTCGCCCGAGGCGGCTATGTGCTAGGCGATGGTGGCAGCTCTGAAGCTAAGGAGCCTGACGTCATTTTGATCGCCACCGGATCCGAGGTCCAACTCGCTGTCGCAGCTCAGAAGTTGTTGGCGGATAAAGACATCATTGTGCGGGTGGTGTCGATGCCGTGTGTGGAATGGTTCGAGTCACAGCCGTACGAGTATCGCGACAGTGTGTTGCCCCCGTCAGTGTCGGCACGGGTGGCCGTCGAGGCCGGCGTCGCGCAATGCTGGCATAAGCTGGTCGGAGACACCGGCAAGATTGTGTCCATCGAGCACTACGGCGAATCCGCAGATTACCAGACTTTGTTCCGTGAGTACGGCTTCACGCCGGAGGCCGTGGTTGCCGCAGCGGAACAGGTATTGGATAACTGAAAAAAAGGCGATCTGTATGACCTCAAAAATTCAGAACCCCAACCTCGCCGCATTGAGCGCTGCCGGAGTGTCCGTTTGGTTGGACGACTTGTCGCGAGACCGGTTGCAGTCAGGCAACCTACAGAAGCTGATTGACACCAAGAGTGTCGTTGGCGTGACCACCAACCCGTCCATCTTCCAGAAAGCATTCGCAAACGGCCACGCCTACGATGCCCAAATTGCCGAGCTGGCCAAGCGCGGCGCCAACGTAGATGTCACCGTCCGCACCGTCACCACTGACGATGTTCGCCACGCATGCGACGTGTTGGCGTGTGAATGGGAAGCTTCCCACGGAAAAGATGGCCGAGTCTCGATTGAAGTCGATCCCCGTTTAGCACATGACACCGACAAGACTATCGCGCAAGCCGTCGAACTATGGAGAATAGTTGACCACCCGAACTTGTTCATCAAGATCCCGGCGACTAAGGCTGGCCTACCGGCGATCACCGCCGTTTTAGCGGAAGGCATTTCGGTCAACGTCACGCTGATTTTCTCTGTACAGCGGCATCGCGAGGTAATTGACGCCTACCTGGCCGGGATAGAAAAGGCCGCCGAAGCTGGACGCGACCTATCCAAGATAGTCTCAGTAGCATCGTTTTTTGTCTCCCGCGTGGACACCGAAATCGACAAGCGACTAGAAAAACTTGGTTCCGAGCAAGCACTCGCGCTACGCGGCCAGGCCGGTGTCGCCAACGCCCGATTGGCCTACGCGGCCTACCAGAAGGCCTTCGAAGGTGGCCAGCGCTACCAGACACTCATGGCCCGCGGAGCCCAAGTACAGCGCCCGCTGTGGGCGTCAACCGGTGTCAAGAACCCCGATTACGCCGACACCCTGTACGTCACCGAGCTGGTAGCTCCAAACACGGTGAACACTATGCCGGAGACGACGATTGATGCCGTAGCCGATCACGGTGTGATCCGTGGTGACACGATCAGCGGTACTACTTTGTCCTCCCAAAAAGTGTTCGACTCACTGGTGGCGGTCGGAGTCGATCTGATTGATGTGTTCGCGGTACTAGAACATGAGGGCGTGCAGAAGTTTGTGAAATCCTGGAACGAGCTACTCAAGGAAACTCAGGAACAGCTGGACTCCGTCGCCAAATGAACCCAGTAGCCACACGTACCTCCACTGCAACTCAATGGCAGAACCCGCTACGGTACAAGGCTAATAGGTAGCTACCCAGAATAGCCACCCGGTGCACGATGGTGATTTTAGGGGTCACCGGCGACCTGTCCCACAAGTTAAAGTGATGTCAGCAACTTACGATATGGCCAGCCGGAACCTGTCACCACCCATGTTTTCCATGGTAGATCTTCGCATGACGCGATTTTAGCACCCAGGATTGCAGTGACGTCGTCCACAACGCCGTCAAAGAGCACTGCCGGACGCATTTCTGCAGGCGAACTGAAGCCAGCTGGAGGAAGGACTCCGGTTCGTATCGGGCTCTTTATGACAATGATGATGCGTTCGCCCGACTGGCCGATGCCATGGACAAGCTGGACACCAAGCCCACCACCAGCGGCAATCAGGAATTCTAACTGGCGATCCCACCCAAATCTTTCCCGGTGGTCTGTGACCAGCTTCATAAGTCTGAATTGGCTCGTCCACAAACCTACAGCTGGAGCCGGGTTGTCACCGAGCAACCCTTCGGCCACGACCTGGACAGTGCGCGCGACCTAAACAAGTCTGGCAACACAGTCTTCCCGGAAGAAGCTGTTTTCGGTATCGACCACTACCTGGGCAAAGAAACGGTACAGAACATCTTGGCGCTCCGATTCGCCAATCAACTGTGGATTCCTATCTGGAACGCACACGTGCAGATCACCGTGGCTGAAGACATAAGAACTTAGTTACCGAGCCGGTTACTACGACGGCATTAGTGAGGACCACGATGTCATCCAGAATCATCTGATGCACCTGCTGACGTTGATCGCGATGGAAAAGCCAGTCAGCTTCAATCCAGCTTGGTTGCAAGCTGAAATGATTAAATTGCTGTCGGCGGGTCACCTCACCGTCCCGTTCAACGGTACCATCAACTGCGGCCACGGCCAATACGCCGCCGGCTGGCAAGGCGGCGAAAAGTGGTCAGGCTGGTCGACGAGGACGAGTTCGCCACGGACTCCAACACCCAGAGCTTCGCCGCTATCAAGCTCGAAGTTGATACTCGGTGTTGAGCCAAGGTGCTATTGTACCTACGAGCCGGGAAACGACTAGGTCACAGGGTGACCGAAATCGCTCTGGTCTTCAAACGCGGGCCGCATCATCCTTTGCAACGCCACCATACCGACGAGCTCTGCGCCAACGCTTTGGTCATCCACGTACAGCCCGGCGAAGGGATTACCTTGCGGTTAAACTCCAAAGTCCCGGACAGCTCGATGGAAGTCAACGACGCCGAATGGACGACGAACTACTCGCCAATCGCCTAGGATACACCGGAGACCGACGAGCAACTGATCCTTGATGTGTTGCTTAGCTGGCCGTACCTGTTTCCGGTCAATGCGGAGGTCGAATTTAGCTTGGGAAACACTCGACCCAGCCCTTGCCGATTGGGTGGACACACGGCAAGCCCGATCTGCCCGATATAGGAACCTAGGGTCCAGAATTATCCTTCGAGATACTATAGCGCCCTAGCCGGGAATGGCAGCGACGATGCAGAACGAAGCAATGGTGAGGAACAACACAAAATGATCGTTGATTTTCCCGACACCACCACAGTGGTCAATATAGAAACTAGACGAGCTCTGCGAAAGGATCGGCGCCATCACGATGAGTCGAGTGCTTACGCTGGTCATCACGCCGTACAGCAAAGCCATGCTCAAAGAATCTATCGAGGCCGCCAACGGAGCCAGCCACAAGTATCCCAACCGAATCATCATCGCGATGAGGGTCAATTCGTACGCGAATAAAGCGCGCTTGGATGCACAACTGTGGGTGGGTGCCGATACAGGCGCCGGGGTGGTGGTGTCTAGAACTCTTGCTGTTTACGCCCACAGCGTCGTTATCTCGATACTGCTCCCTGACATCCCGATGGTGGCCTGGTGGCCGAACATCGCCCCAACGATGTCCGGCCAAGACTCCCTGGGCAAGTTGGCAATTCAGCGTATCACCAACGCCACCAACAGTATCGACCCGCTGGCAACCATCAAGAGCCGGCTATCCGATTACACCGCCGACGACACCCACCTGGCATGGGACCTAATAACCTATTGGCGTGCTCTGCTGACCTCCGCGGTCAACCTGCCACCTCACGAGCCGATCGATTTGGCACTGGTTTCCGGCATGAAGACCGAACCCGCGCTCGACGTTCTGGCCGGCTGGTTAGCCAACCGGATCAACAGACCGTTGCGCCGAGCGGTCGCCGATCTGAAGGTCGAACTGATACGCAATAGCGAAACCATCGTCTTAAGCCGACCTCAGACTTGGGTGACCTCTACCCTGATCCGAACCGTGAAACCAGATGCACTAGTTCCCTGGGGCGCGCAGGGAAGCCGAGGAGTTCCTAGCCGAAAATCTGCGACGACTGGATCCCGACAAGTTCTACTTCAATGCCTTCGAAGGCATTGAAAAGGTTCAGTACCTGTGAGCGCCAGTGTAGAGATCTTTTCAGACAGCAAGACCATGGTCGGAGCCGCCGGAAAACGACTTGCCAGCACCATCCAATCCGCCGTGGCTGCCAGAGAAAGGGCACTGATTGTGCTGACCGGTGGTAGCAGCGGCATTGGACTACTGCGGGATTTAGCTACACGTGGACAGCAGATCGATTGGTCTAGGGTGCATCTATTCTGGGGCGACGAGCGCTACGTACCCAAAGACGACGACGAGCGCAACGAGAAACAGGCACGTGTAGCGTTGCTCGATCACATAGACATCCCGCCCAGCCAGGTGCACCCGATGCCTGCGGGCGACGGTGAATTCGGCAACGATCTAGAAGCAGCGGCACTAGCTTACGAACAGCTGCTGGCTGCCTACGCCGCACCCGGTTATCCCACCCCGAATTTTGATGTGCACCTGATGGGCATGGGACCCGAAGGACACATCAATTCGCTGTTCCCAAATACCGTAGCTGTGCGCGAGACCAGTCGTATGGTGGTCGGAGTCAGGAACTCTCCAAAACCACCTCCAGAACGAATCACCTTGACACTTAATGCCATTCAACGTTCTCGTGAGGTATGGCTGATGGTTTCCGGGACGGCAAAGGCCGACGCAGTGGCAGCCGCCATGGGTGGCGCTCCCTCTGCCTCAATACCGGCCGCCGGAGCTGTCGGGCTTGAAACCACACTCTGGCTGCTGGACGAAGAAGCCGCAGCCAAGATTCCTGGCTAGTGGCGTCATAATGACCTTCATGGCTGACAGAACCGTGCGCAGCAGACTGGAGCGAAGGCGATTATCTACAGAGATGATGCTGTCGCGGTTATCAGCCACCGAATACGCCGGTCCGTGGTGTGCTAGATAGGCTCCGAAATCGGACCATGCAATGCAAATAGCACAGCCAGCTATCCGAGGCCTGATGATGTCGCCTCCCCCCGATCCCGAGCCTCGCCCCGGGTTAGCCGCTGTTACGTAGCGCGCTGGCCAATCCGTTCATTGTCAAAAGGATGCCGCGTTGCACCATTTCGTCGTCGTGACCCGAGCGGTAGCGGCGCAATAGCTCCACCTGAAGGTGGTTTAACGGCTCCAGATACGGGAAGCGGTTGAACACCGAACGCGCCAGAGCCGGGTTGTCAGCAAGCAGATCGTCATGACCCGTAATGAGCTTGTGGATGGCAATGGTTCGCCGATGCTCGTCGGCGATCTTGTCAAACACTCTGCGCCGCAAGGCTTCGTCGACCACCAGCTCAGCATAGCGGGCCGCCAGGCCCAGATCACTTTTGGCCAGTACCTGCGCCATGTTCGACAGCACACTTCGAAAGAACGGCCAACGCTGATAGAGGTCATGCAGCATTTCTACCCGCTGTGATTCACTTTCGGGTCCAGCCGCAACCCACTGCTGAAACGCCGATCCGGTGCCATACCAACCTGGGAGCATGACTCGCGATTGGCTCCATGCCAGTACCCACGGAATAGCACGAAGATCCGCGATCGACGTGGTAGGCTTACGTGATGTCGGTCGGTTGCCAATGTTCAACGATCCGATCTCGCTGACCGGCGTGGAAGCTTGGAAATAGTCAACGAAACCCGGTGTGTTGACTAATTCAGCGTAGGATCGCCGCGCGAGGCCGGCTACTTCATCGAGTATGGCGTAAGCAGATTCAGCCGCATCGCCTAAGCCTTCAACATCCAAGAGAGTTGATTCTAGGGTCGCGGCCACCAAACTCTCTAGGTTTCGTCGTGCTATTTGCGGTTCGGCGTATTTGGCGGCTATGACCTCGCCTTGCTCGGTGAGACGCAACGAGCCGTTTACCGCCCCCGGGGGTTGCGCCAGAATAGCTTGATAGCTAGGACCGCCGCCACGTCCGACAGTGCCGCCACGACCATGGAAAAGTCGCAAACGGATTCCGGTTTTGCGGGCCACGTCTACCAGAGCGAGCTCGGCGCGGTAAACCGCCCAGTTGGCGGCCAGATAGCCGCCATCTTTGTTGGAATCGGAGTAGCCGAGCATCACTTCCTGCCAGTTACCGCGAGCAGCCACCAGCGTTCGATATAGCGGAAGTTCCAGCATCGCGTGCAGAATGGCCGCCCCGTTGTGCAGATCGTCGATCGTCTCGAACAGCGGCGAGATGCCCACCGGACAGTACGGCTGCGACCCGGAGGCGTCTAACAGGCCAGTCTCCTTCAAGAGGATCGCGACCTCCAGGACATCCGACACAGACTGACACATCGAGATGATGTAGTTGGGCACCGCGGCCGATCCGTAGAGCTCAACGGCGTGGGCAGCGGCCGCAAGAACGGCCAGCTCGCCGCGCGCCAAATCGGATAATTGCGCACGATCCCCGACCAACGGGCGGCGGTTACCGAGTTCGGCCACCAGCAGCTTGACTCTTTGATCTTCGGGCAACGAACTGTAGTCCTGGTGCATCCCGGCCCACGCCAACAGCTCAGCGACCACCTCTTCGTGCACGTCGGAATTTTGCCGCATATCCAGACCGCACAAGTGAAACCCAAAGACTCCAACACCTTCTCGCAACAGCGCCAACCGATCGTCGGCTAACAACGCGGCGCCGTGCGTGCACAGGGAGGCTTCGATGGTGTCCAGATCGGCACATAGTTCGGCTGGCGTCGAATACGGTGGCAAACCCAGACCAAGCTGGTTGGGTGGCTGCTGATCCAGGATGTGGGCGGCAGTCGAGGACAATCGACCGCGGATCACCCGCAATGCCCGCCGGTACGGCTCGTCGGCACAGGCCGCGTCCTGACAGCTAGCGGCCAGCGTGGCCAGCTCAGGGGTGACGGTTATCAGTCGCGCCGACATCGACAGCTCCTGCTCGAGGTGGGTGAGTTCAGCCAAATAGTGCGCCACCACGGTGTAGGCAGCGCTGCCGGTCGCTCGCCGCACCACGTCGGCAGTCACGTTCGGGTTTCCGTCCCGGTCACCACCGATCCACGATCCGGGTTGCAGTATAGGGCCGGACAGCAGCTCGGCGTCGGGCCACCGGGCACGCAACGCGTTGCGCACCTCGGAATTCACCTGCGGAATCACATGGAAAAGCGCGGCAGAGTAATATCGCAGCCCTACGTCGATCTCGTCGGAGATCTGCAATCGCGCCAACCGAATCAATGCCGTCTGCCACAGCGTGAGAATTTGACGGCGCAATTCACGCTCAATGCTGCGGCCATCGGCGGTTTCGGTGTGTCCCTCCGCGTGCAGCCGCATCAACTCGGTAATCCGGCGTTGGGTAACAAATACGGTACGCCGACGGGTCTCGGTGGGATGCGCAGTAATCACCGGCGAGACCACTGCACCAGTAAGGGCATCTGCCACGGTGGCCGAATCTAGTTTTGCCAGATCAAGTTTCGCGTAAGTGGCCGCTAAACTGCTATCCCGCAGTGGCTCGCCGGCGTCGAGGTGAATATGGCGCCGACGCTCCCGGTGGATGTCCTCGGCAACGTTGGCCAACAATGCGAAATGGCTAAACGCCCGGATGATCGGGATGGCCAGGTGAATGTCGAGACCAGAGAACATACGCGCCATATCGGCCCGATCAATCTCAGAACGCCGCACCCGGAACGACTCGACCCGGACTCGTTCGACGAGATCGAATACCTCATCACCGTTCTGCTCACGCAGAGTATCACCAAGAATGGTACCCAATAGCCTGATGTCGGCCCGCATAGGTTCAGTCGCCTCGCGACCGACTCGAGTCCGCTGGACAGCACCGATCGGTTCCAGTATAGCATCGGAAAACTCAACCATGTGTGCGGGGATCTACTTGAAGTAACAGTGCTAACGGTATTTAGTTAGCAGGGCTACGCCGATAATGGATACCAGCCAGATTCCGGTGACGAACAGCGTCAACCGGTCCAGGTTCTTCTCCACCACCGTCGACCCGGACAGACTGGATTGCACGCCACCGCCGAACAACGTCGACAGGCCACCACCCTTCGCACGGTGCAAAAGTACTAACAACACTACGAGGATGCTGGTGACAACCAGGGTGATCTGCAGGGCCAACTCCATGGTCAACTAGACTACCTGTCTACCGTCGAACGGCCCCAGCATAGTCGAGTCACAGGCTGGCACACCCAGTCCTCTTGCTGCTCGTGGATCAGCAGCGTCAGCACAGCGACGAGTCCGGCCGACAGTACAGCAAGGCCGGGCCAGTCTTCCGCGGTCCTCGCGTTCCCGGTACCGACCGAAAGCAACAGAACCTCGACGATGACCGCGAACACGTCCTGCAAGATATTGACACCAGACGCCATCCAGCCCCCGTACCCGCGGCCTCAAGGATTACTCCACCGACGAGCGGGCCGAGCTCGACCAAAAGGTCACCGTGTGCCGTTGCCGAGGTTACGGCGATGCCGGTTTTTCCAGTACTGCTGCCAGTGACCAATAATGCCGACCGATCATTCCAGCGGAGACAACACATTAGCTTCCGATGTACACACAGCACAGCTATACTGCATTTTCGTTTAATTTCCGCTACGAGCATCGGAGAGATGCATATCCTACCTCACCCTAACATCGGGTCATAACACGAAATCTGATGTGATCCGGTGGACTGGTACCGATATAGTGTTGAAACAGCGGCCAAACCCAGAGCCACTGCACGACATCCCTTCCTAATTGCATCATAGTAGCACACCCCCACCCGGTGCGCCTAGCCCGGATCCTGACGGTCCGCATAGTGCGGGCACCTGGCGGTGGGAGCACGCGTTCCGGCGGCCGCTTAACTTAAGCGCCACGGCAGTCTCTGATCGAAGCGGTTCAGCCGACGCTGTACCTCATTGATCAGCGTGGTCGGATCCCGACCCGGCGTACACTGCCGAACTGATCGCGTACACAGCGTCCTCCAGTTCAATGGTAGCCGAAATAATCTGCTCAGCATGTGGAACTCACTGCCAGTTGCCAGAGGCTCCAACACCGCGGCCTCGACAGTGGCACAAACCTGATGCGCAAGCCAATAGACGTAGTCGCGGGACAATTGCTAACATAGGCGTTTGCTAGCATAAGCATTGACCGGATGATTTGACCGCCTCGACGAGAATAGCTCCGGGCCGCACCAAGCCCGGGCGATTCAGGCAACCACCGATCTCCCGGCCACAACAGGTATACGACACACAACCACCACAGTGCTGATTAGCATGTCTACTAGGCACACCGCGGGCGCTACCGGATACGCAAGGCAGATCGATTGCGACAACAACGCCGCGGAAGTGATTACAATAACGCCGAAACCATACAGTTTCGGCACCGATAGCACGACAAAACTCAGCGCCAGCACGGTTGCGACCACCAAAGCAGGCTAGCAGCGCAAACCGCCAGCAATCAGTCACAGCAACGCACCAATCACCGTGCTGAAGACCAATGAACCGTACGGACGAACACCGAAGCATACCCTGACCACACCATTACGGCGGTGGTCAACAGCAGCCAAAACGAGTGGAGAGCTTTCACGCATCGCGCATAATAATGCCGGTGGCCACGGCCAGGAAAGTCTGATTCGCACGCTGTTGAACAGGACGGTATGGGAAGCTAGCGGCACAAATCAACACCGACAGTCGGCGAGTCGCTAGCACGGCATCCCCCGGCGCGCCAACTTCTAGGCTGAGCGCATCCACCAACTCCACCAACCCAGAGTCCCGACCGGCATCCACCACCGCCAACTCGACCGATACCGACCATGCACGCTTGAATCTGGTTGCCGTACTAGCAAATCGCAACGATCGCATCGTCGAATACCGTGCGAACCTGGGTATATGTAGGGTCACCACTGGTCGCGGTAGAACCCGGTAGCAACCAGGCTAACGCCGCAGAACGCGCCTAGGAACACCAGCACGACAACCTGAAAGATCGCTGACAGCACACCGATGCCCGCGATCAACGCCACAGTGGCCACCACACCCACCCGACAGGCACACTGAACCCATAGCGAATTAGCCACCCACAGCACTGAGCTAACGCTACGGCTAAAGTCTGCAGCATAACCTATCACCAAGTCAGTGCAAGACGCCCCGAGGGCTTCCCTAGGGAAGAGGCCCACCGGCGGCGATGACCGCGAGCGTCGCGAATTGCGCCCCGTCCAGCGACGCTCCCCCAACCAGACCACCATCGACGTCTTGCTGGGCGACGATATCGCCAATGTTTTTGGCGTTCAACGAGCCACCATAAAGCACCCGAACGGTTTCGGCCACCTGCGGTGATGCCAGCGCACCCAGCTCTTTTCGGATCGCCTCGCACACCTCTTGGGCGTCGGCTGCACTAGCCACCCGCCCAGTCCCGATCGCCCAGACCGGTTCATAAACGATCACGACATTGCCGATCTGTTCAGGCGACAGCCCAGCCAGCGAGCCGCGTAGCTGGTTCTGGCAGTGGCTGACGTGTTCACCCACCTCTCGGATCTCGAGGTACTCGCCGATGCACACGATCGGAGTCAAGCTGTTTTTGAGCGCCGCAGCCGTCTTCGCGGCCACCAGCGCGTCACCTTCGTCGTGGTAGGTGCGCCGCTCAGAGTGCCCCACCAGCACGAAGCTACAGCCCAACTTAGCCAAGAAGGCCCCACTGATGTCTCCAGTGTAGGCGCCTAGGTCATGTTGCGAAAGATCCTGGGCACCATAGGTCAATCGCAACTTATCGCCATCGACCAGGGTTTGCACGCTACGCAGGTCAGTGAATGGCGGAAGAACTGTGACATCAACCTTGTCATAATACTTGTCCGGCAATGAAAAAGCGATTTTTTGCACCAACGCAATCGCCTCGAAATGATTCAGGTTCATCTTCCAGTTGCCGGCGATGAGCGACTTGCGGCTCACGAGTCTCCTCCCCTTGGCTGCTCACGACCTAGTACCTCGATCCCGGGTAGCGTCTTGCCCTCAAGGTATTCCAACGACGCGCCGCCACCGGTGGAAAGGTGCGAGACACTGCCTTCGGGTAGGCTGAGCGCCCGCATCGCAGCCGCAGAGTCACCGCCGCCGACCACGCTGAAAGCTCCCTTGCCAGTAACAGCCACGATTGCTTCAGCAACACCTCTGGTGCCCGCGGCGTACGCAGGGAATTCGAACACGCCCATCGGTCCGTTCCAGAAAATGGTCGAGGCGTTGGATAACAACGTAGCGAACCGCTTGACCGATTCCGGCCCGATATCCAGTCCCATCAATCCATCTGGGATAGCGTCGGCGGCGACGGTCTGCGGCGGCGAATCAGCGACGAACTTCTCTGTCACCACAATGTCCATAGGAAGCCGAAGCACGTCAGCGTAGGTGTCCAACAGACTACGACAGGTCTCGATCATCTCGGTTTCCAATAACGATTTACCTACTGAAAATCCTTGTGCAGCAAGAAATGTAAAGCACATTCCACCTCCGAGTACGATGCTATCGGCTTTTGTCGCCAGCGACTCGATGACGCCGAGCTTGTCGGATACCTTCGACCCGCCGAGCACCACTGCGTAGGGGCGTTTGGCCGAACTAGTCAATTGCTCGAGTATCCTTATCTCGTCAGCAACCAGTATGCCGGCGTAGTGCGGCAATAGCGTAGCGACGTCATACACCGAAGCCTGCCTGCGATGCACCACACCGAATCCATCCGAAACAAAAGCTCCTGCTGACCCGACCAATTCAACCAATTGCTTGGCCAGAGCGAGTCGTTCGTCGTCGACTTTGCTGGTCTCGCGCGGATCGAAGCGGATGTTCTGCAGCAGTAGGAGGTCGCCGTCGGTCAGCCTCTCAACACAGGCGAGCGCATCACCCCCGACAGGGGAACGATCGGTGCTGCAGACCAACTGGACGTTTTGGCCCAGCTGCTCACCGAGCGCCGCGGCGACCGGCTCCAGTGACAGCTTTGGGTCTGGCCCGTTCTTGGGGCGGCCCAGATGGGCGGCAACCACAATCTTGGCTCCGGCCTCAAGCAGCGCTTTCAACGTAGGCACCGACGCGGTGACCCGACCGAGGTCGGTGATGGCGCCATCATCCCCCAGCGGGACGTTCAGATCGCAGCGCACCAACACGCAGCGACCAGAAACACCTTCCTCAAGAAGATCTTTAAGATTAGGAATGCGCACGGCTAAAGTGACTTGCCAACCAGGCCGACCAGATCAACCAGACGGTTGGAGTAGCCCCACTCGTTATCGTACCAGGACACCACCTTGGCCTGGCTGGCGATAACTTTGGTAAGGCCGGAGTCGAAGATCGAACTGTGCGGGTCGGTGACGATGTCGCTAGAGACGATCGGGGCATCAACGTACTTCAGGATGCCTTTAAGCCGACCCTCAGCGGCGTCCTGAAACACCGCGTTGATCTCATTGACACTGACGCACTTGGACAAGTCGGCTGTCAGGTCGGTAACCGAGCCGGTAGGGATCGGCACCCGCAGTGCGTAACCGTCAAGCTTACCCTTAAGCTCAGGCATCACCAGGCCGATCGCCTTGGCCGCACCGGTAGAGGTCGGCACAACGTTCAGCGCGGCAGCGCGGGCACGACGCAGGTCAGAATGCGGTCCATCCTGCAGGTTCTGGTCTTGAGTGTACGCGTGGACGGTGGTCATCAAACCCTTAACGATGCCGAATTGGTCGTGCAGCACTTTCGCCAGCGGTGCAAGGCAATTCGTCGTACACGACGCATTGGAGATGATGTTCTGGCTGCCGTCGTACTTGTCGTCGTTGACCCCGAACACGATGGTGATATCGGGATCAGTGGCAGGTGCCGAAACGATCACTTTCTTGGCGCCGGCCTCCAAGTGCCCTTTGGCCTTGGCCGCGTTGGTGAACAAGCCGGTCGACTCGACGACAACGTCGACGCCGAAGGCATGCCACGGCAATGCCGCTGGACCTTCTCGAACCGCAAGAGCCTTGATTTTCTCGGAGCCAACCACGATTGTATCCTCTTCCTCGAGGCTAACATCGTGTGGCAGCCGGCCCAGGATGGAGTCGAATTTGAGCAGGTACGCCAGCGTGCTGTTGTCGGTGATGTCGTTGATGGCGACTACTTGCACGTCGGCAATACCATGTTCCTGTTGGGCCAATAACGCCCGGTAGAAGTTGCGTCCGATGCGGCCGAAGCCGTTAATGCCCACGCGGACCGTCACTGGTCTCTCCCTTGTCGTCTTCAATCGGCTAATGAACTGCTCGCCGTCACCCTAGATCAATGACAGGTAGCCGAAGTCATGGACCGGTTGAGCATGTCACACTGCAGCAGCTACGCCTAACAAGCGTCGATGGACGCATATAACTCATATAAATATAGAATATACGATAACTCATATAACTATATATAGAACATACGACCGAGACTGTCCGCCGCTAATCCTGGGGGCCGGTGTCTGCAAACAGCCGCTGAACACATATCAACTTCTCGGTCACCATGCCGATACAACACAGCTGGATACCGAGTCGCGGCAGCGGAATACGAGCATCTCCCCCAGGTGCTGAACGCGCAACTAAAACTTGACCGAGACTTGACCAAGCTATCTAGCGCGTGCGTACCCGCTCACTCGGCATGGACCCCTACCATCGCCAACATCAACAACATTTTGGTCATCTCAAAGGTGATGGGAATTATGCGGGCAGCAATTCGAGGTGTTCTTGTGGTGATCGGGATCGCGGCGACGGTGATCGCGGGACCGGTGCGTGTAAGCCTAGCGGCGGTGAACCATGCGCATGGCTTCGCCATCACGTCAATTCTACCTACACGGGACGCGGTGGTGGGTGTGGCGCACCCCGTGGTAGTGACATTCGGCGCACCCGTCACTAACCGTAAGGCGACCGAGCTTTCCCTTAAAGTGCGCTCGGCGCCAGCGATGAACGGCAAGTTTGACTGGCTCGACAGCAAAGTTGTGCAGTGGGTTCCTGACCGCTATTGGCCAGAGCACAGCACGATCGCACTCACGGTGGGCAACCTGTCCACCAACTTCAAAACGGGTCCTGCCATTCTCGGTATTGCGGATATCTCGAATCACACGTTCACGGTGACGATCGACGGAGTCGAGGCGGAGACACCCCCTCCACTGCCTTCACCCCACCATCGGCCCCACTGGGGAGAAGAAGGGGTGATGCCGGCCTCGATGGGTAAGACAGAATTCCCGACACCTACCGGTAAGTATACCGTCATGTCCAAGGATCGCTCGGTGATTATGGATTCGAGTAGTGTCGGCATACCTGTCGACGATCCCGAGGGGTACAGGCTCTCGGTGGATTACGCCGTCCGTATCAGCAGCCGTGGCCTCTACATCCATTCGGCTCCGTGGGCGGTGCAGTCAATGGGTTTTGATAACACCAGCCACGGCTGCATTAGCTTAAGCCCTGCCGACGCAGAATGGTACTACAACACAGTTAACATTGGTGACCCGGTAATCGTGAAGGAATAACGGGTGTACACTCGCTTTTTCCAAGACGTGGCAATGGAAAATCGATTGAAAGTTGACACCATCGTCTGTCTGGATGATCTATATCTATACGAGTGAAGAGCAGTCGTTCAAGGGCACCCGTAATCGGGAGTAGTCGAGAATCGCGGATAAATTAGCATTCACCGATTGTCGTTGCCGATTGTTTCGCTAAGAGACACGGAGGCGGTTGAGGCCAAGGCGTTCAAGATTCGCCTAGAGGCCGGAATTGGACACCACCCATGTCGTGGTAGTGTTACCGTTACATTACAGCTATCTTAGCAGATTCTAAGCTAGCTTAGCTAGTCTCAGCGAAGCTAAATTGTTGAGTCAAGTTTAACATGCCAGGTTAGGTAGTTGGTGTTAGGAATCGAATTATTTTGTGCGACTGAAGGTTTCGAGAGCAATCTTGTAATTACGAAAAGCTGCTTGCAGTGGCGGTGTGGTCGGCGAAGTGATGGATGCCCAACTAAGATGCAACAGCCAGTCAACCAACCACGGCTCAAGGTCATACGGCCTACCGGCACGCCGTTCACGGCCTTCACCCGCCAAATCAAGACAACCCCAGACACGCATAACCGGACTGGGGCAAACGCCGGTTAGCACTAAAGGCGTAGGCTTCGATGCTCGATACGCTTCTGCTGCAACATGACCTGACCGAGCTAGCCTACGCTACCATGAATAGCGTGGCAGCCATCCTCTCGATTGTCGTTGCAAGCGCGCCCTGGCGTGGTTTGACACGTTCGATGCGAACCGGGTCACCGCTGCACGGCATGTTGGGGATGACCACCTCAGCATAGCTGCCCAAACAAGCAAATTAACCCAGCGAACCGAACTGCTTGCACCCGACTCGAGCAATGAGCTTGAGCACGAACGGATCCCTCCACCAACTCGGGTTAAGCAAGCATCGTCATCACGCACCACGGCACCGGTACGACGACATGAACGACAACCCCGGCACCGATATACAAATCTCAACCCGCCCAGTCGTCCTCGCAACCCAATTCGCCAACGTAATTGATAAGATGTTCGGCCGTCGACACCGCGGACCAGTCCCCGTCAGGGGATTCGGCCCCCAGATTGCGTACTGTGTTCGTAGCCACGATATGCAAGAAATCATGTCCAGCTGTGTCCCGGATGTTACCATCACGATGAAGAATTCCACCACACGGTCGTCCTATTCGTCAGAAGGATTGGTCGTGATCGCATCCCCACCACTGCATCCAGGCCAAGCTCGTCAGTGTCCGATTAGAGTTCCTCCGTGACAGCGCCCTACGGAGTGCTGGTTACCAAACGCACATATCGACCCCGTAGGACCGTCACGCGGCGTGTAAGCCCGGGCCGGGTCGTGTTTTACCATGGTGTCGCCGGGAAAAATGATCTCGATCTGCAGAGCGGGCGTGTCCGGACCGGGCAAAGCAAGGAATTGCGCACAACTATCCAGCAGCGCACCATATCGCTTGGGAAGCTTGGCGGTAATTCATTTCGGGTCTTGAAGTCCACGAAACCGTAGGCGCAGTGACCGACTACGCCACCGAGGCCGAGGAAGCTCCCTCCTCACCCTGCGTTGACTGCACTAGGTAATGTCAGAGCCGGTCAACGAACGCGCCTGTCATTCGCTTACAATTCCCTCGAGTTTTACGTAGCGGGCTAAGCTAAAGTTACTGCTCCATAAAGCCTTCTGAACTGATGTAGACGCAGAATTAATACGATTCTGGAGTAACCAAAAATTCTGGCTACCTTCGATGTGATCTGGCATGTCTTTCAACGCCGATCTTTTTCCGCAGCACAGCCCATTTCAGTGATCAGATGCGCGATGTAACCAGAATAGCTCGGCTCCGCTCAAAATATAAAAACCGAGGTTAACTCAATTTTTGTGTAAACAGGCAGCAGGAACTTCGAAGTAGGTCGTTGGTGTTATGCGGCGAAGGAACTGTTCTGGAGCTGTCGGAGATTATTGGTTCATGTCACTTCGGTCGGGGTGGCTGTCTGCTGGTAGCGCTGTTCGTATGCGACTGGTGGTCGGTATTGGATTGATATTGATGAGGTGGAGTCTCGATCGTGTTGTACTAGTGCACCCAGGAGGTGGTTTCCCGTTCCAGTTCGACGCGACCGGTGAAGGTCGCATGTTGGTCGATTAATTCAGATTTGTACCGTCCCTATAGCAGAATCCATAAACACGTTGTCCAAAGCGTCGCCGACACTGCTGATGGATCCGGCGATACCGGCCTCGTGCAGCGCCTCGGTGAACGCGATCGACGTATATTGATCCCGCGTCCAAGTGATGAATCAAATCGGTTATAGAGAATGGAGCTATGTGCAATAGGGGGTGAGTAGCGTCTGCTCAAGCACCGATGTGACCAAGCACCCGCGGTCTTGCTGGTCATCACCTGCCAGCCCAGGATGGGGTGGGAGAACACGTCCACACAAAACGTGGTATGGCACACCCTTTGCAGCGTCCACACATATGTGCAATCCCTTACCTGCCACTGATCCGGGTAATGACAGCATTGAGCAGGAACGATCGAGCCGGTCGGGATGCTGCGGCGGCGAAGACTTGTCGTACTCAGTCGTACGAATGCTGCACTTATTGCAGCCTACATCGTCAATACCGGCGATACACATCAGCCGTGTCGCCCTGTCTGGACCTCAACTGTGACCTGCGTGTGTAGTGGCGGGCTAAAGCCTGTGCACACAGTAAGATCGGTAGGTTAGCCATCCACAGATCAAACAGGATCTTGCCGTCGTACGTGTCGGTAAGATCGGCTGCCCGCACAAAACCCTGCTGCTTGACGGTGTAGTAGGTAGACGGGGGGACCTGCACGTCAGCCTGCTCAAACATGTACATGACAGATTGGATCGACCCGCATTCTTCGCGGTGGACATTGATGTACTCTGCAAAGAATTGCGCGCGAAAGGATCACCGCAGTCGGCGATCGACTTCCGCCGCGGTGAAAAACGCGTTCGCTATTCGCAGAATCTCGTTGACAAGCTTCAATTCTTGCACTTCACGCTCACGCTCGGCCTAATCGCGCCTCTGGCTACCACCGGAGCCCACCTGACTTCTCCCGCTATCCTCGTTGCCGCTCCCACAACTCCCGCGAGTACTTCCACTGTGATGCCATCCATACTTACCCTCTCCCTGTACAAAAAGCCTCCAGCGAAACCAAGAAACAATTCAACAGCCGTATTGTGTGGCTGAAATTTCCGAAAGTAATGTTGTAGGGGCACGAAGCTACTTGCAGTGGTGGCGTACCGGTGTAGTCAGTGAGGTGTATCAGGACGATAGATTAGGAATCGGTCATGCACGCAGGTCAGGAAATGGGCAATGTGTAGGCCGTACTCGGTGCATGGTATAGCAGCGGCTGTACTCAAGGCCTCCCGCCGCTCAATTTATAAAGCGACAATCCTACTCATCGAAAGTGACTATCCCCTAGAGGCGACTCGCCGTTTGCAATCCGCTGGTTGTAGGTAGACCCAGTCTTGGCTGTGAGCGTTGGATTACGAAAGTAATTAGAAGGGAACATGTCTCGGATGTTCGCATGAGAGTTCGTTGTGTAAGTACAGGAACTAAATAAACAGGGCTGGACAGTCAACCCGATCGCCCACCATTTACCATTTAGGAGTAACCCAGGTCACGGTGCGCGGATATCTGGCTAGTGAACAGATTTCCACTGGCAAGCCCGCTGGACGCTGGGCCCGTTGGCTCAGTATGTCGAGTAACGTCAGCTGCGATTGGCAGCCGATCCGCATCTGTGCGACTACCACGTTATTCAACGAGGTCACCACACTGGGTTGCACTAGACTGTATTCGGTGTTTACTCGAGTGCTTCGCAAACGAGCGTTGTGCCCGCTGCGCCGTTATACAAGCAGATCCGAAGGCCCGATCGGGCGGTGATCGAGCATCCATTGGGTGCTGAAAACCAATGGGATTGGGTGGCATTTTCCGATCCTGCGGCCTTGTGAGGGCTGAGGTAAAACGGCCAGTGTGCTGATTGGGACGTTTGTCGCATTAGGGACGCGGCTAACTGAGTTGACCAATCAGCCGCATCTGGCGGAGAGCTTGGACATGGTGGCACTTTGACTGGATGCTCACGGTGGCCTAGCCGCACAGTAGCCGACTTTAGATGTTGTTTGAGCCAATCACCCGTAACTATACGGTCGGTATTGACGTGTGCCCACGCCTATCACGCCTGGTGCAAGGGCGCGGTGGTCGCGATGATCGCTCAATACTGGTGGCGCACGATGCACAACCAGGCACGGATTTCGTTCCGCGCCAAAAGCTATTCGATGCCACCCGAGTAACGCAGGCCGACGTCTGCTGGTTTGTCAACTGTGCGGTGAGTTGAAGTTGGACGTGGTCACCTACACCGGGGTGATGCTGGCCCGGCACCACCGCACACCTGATAGCGCCGGCACGGTGGTGTGCGCCGCTTATCATGTAGTAGCCCCGAAGAAGGTTATGCTGACCAATTGTCCGACAGGCCTAGATGTCGACGCAAACACCGACACCGAACCACCGCGCAGGAGCTGGCCACGGCCGACCGGATCCGACAGAACAACCAGACGCTGCCCAGCTGAGCAGGTAGTGACCGATGTCGCGCTACACCGCAATCACCCCGACCAATAATACAGGGACAGAACCTATGAGCACCACCACAATAGCCAGGCCTCCCCCTACGCGATTATCTGCACGTACTTCGGCTTCCGCGGCGACCGAGGTGCAGACAGGGATGTTGGATGACGGACTGTATCAGGATCTGTCTACAGTGGCCATGCTCGAACAGCTATTAGTAGTTGGTTTATCTGCCAACCGACTTCCGTTTCGATGAGTTCGATTTCATCGCCCAGCCCGGCGTTGCTTGAGAACTCATCCGCGAGCTGGCTTCGTTACGGCTCCTCGACAACATCGGCAATGTGATTTTTGTCGTGCCACCGGGTACCGGCAAGACTATGCTGGCCACCGAGTTGGCCCGTGCGGCAGTCCAGACCGATCATCGCGTCTACTTCACCACCGCCTGTCGATGGTGTGACCAAGCGTTGCCACAAAGGTTGCACTCGAAGGCCAGTGGACCACTCGCATGCGGTTCTTGTCCGGTCCACGGTTACTGATCATCGACGAATGCGGGCCCCTCCACAATCCCGATTCCGAAGCCAACACCGCGCTCTTCGAAGTGATTGCTCATCACTACCTGAAATCATCGACAATTTTCACCTTGCATACCGGCATAGCCGTGTAGTGCTGAGCACCTCTGCAACCCGCTATTCGTCGCTGCGGTTTTAGATCGATTGTTGCACAACGAGATAGTGGTCTACATCGATGTCCACCATATCGGATGCGTGCTCACCAGCAAAGCAGGGATGCGCTTAACAGCGCGTTGCACCCCGAGGCCAAACCATGACCATTGCCAACTGTCTCAGTTGTGGGCACCGCCATCACGGTCAACACTGACGACACCACACGGATCCAAACCCCAGGAAGCGATCACATAGCACTACCCCGAACAAGGGCCAAAGCGGTCAATTTTCATTGAGCAAAACTGGGTTGCTTTCGATGAGCGCCAACACGGACAGGACATCGCTAACAAATCACGCTATGGCCATGATGGACTATGGTCATTCGACCGCCCAGCATAGGCCAACCAACTGCATACACGGTTCATATATCTCATACATCAGCGCCGCTCTTCCCGGTCACGGGTCTCACCCCGTCCGACCGGAGCCCCCCGAAACCCATACAACCCCAGGGACACATCACCGGGCTGGGGTGCGCAACCCTGGGGAGTCACTCTGCCGCAGATTGAGGACCTTCCCGACCAACATCGACGTCGGTGGCGTCCGGTCTATCGCGCAACCCTAACATAATTTAATTACCATGGCCCGTCTATGCCTTGCTACCGGCAGCAAATCTTACCAACAGGATCCCCATAAGTACCGACAAGCTACAGACCCCTCTTATTTAGCCGCTATGGCTGACACATCTGTGTCTCCTAGTACTAGCAGACACGGACTGTCAAAGAGATACGTTAATTTTAGCATTTCAATCACGCAACGAAATCGTATCCAACCGGCAGGTAAGCCACCCCCACCGAGAGGCCGGGAATTAGGCAAGGCCAGGCCCATTCGGGCCGCTGCAACACATCTGCGAACGGCTAACCCAACCGAACCACTGACACCTACGAATCAGAACTACCTGACCGGTGGTGCCGCCTCCCCACAGCACAAAAGAGGCGTGGCAGCCGCCACCACGGGTGCGGCGGCAGGAGGCGCCTCGACGCTGGCAGGCGGACCGGGCAGAACCACTAAACCAGACAAAGCCGCCTGCGGCGAAGCAGTCGGCACGCCCTTACCCGCCAAAATCCCACTCCCCAAAGCCGCCGAATCCTCAGCCAGTAGAGGTCCTACTGCCGGAGCAACCCCAGGCGGCACCACCGGGGGAAACCCACCAGGCGGCACCACCGGGGGAAACCCACCAGGCGGCACCACCGGGAGAAACCCACCAGGCGGCACCACCGGGGGAAACCCACCAGGCGGCACCACCGGGGGAAACCCACCAGACGGCACCACCGGTACAGACGGCACGGCCCCTGCGACCGGACCAGGCAGAACCGCCGGAACGGCTGCAGGCACAGCACCCAGACCGGCCATCTGCTCAATGCATGTGGGACCGCCCGTTGGCATTGACAGCGGTGCAGCCGCTGCGCTGGGACTGAACGCCAAAGCGGCCCCGCACAACCCGGCGCTGACAAGTATTGCGGTGTTGAATCGATCAAAAACCTTCAACGCTAACTCCCTTATTTTCCCTTATTTGTCGCTAACTCCCTGTATCCTTTGTGTCCTTTTTTCATACCCAATATACCTCCGCTAATCGCGGCTAAACAGCACCTTAGCGTTTGTGCCGACATCTTGCCTAGGTAGACTACGAATTGGTTGTCTAATCGATGTAGAACAATTGCAGAACCGATGTGAAATACAAACCATGCCGTAACCGTGTCTTTTCCACACAATGACTGATGGCGTCGTTGGACGTGCCCAACCGTGGGCCCAGGACCTGACCAACCGCCCATCGTCATCACCTGCCGTAAGAGCTAAGTTACGTTGTTAGCGTGGATGGGGAATTCATCACCCGGCTCGAGCCGCGGCTGGCGGGTCAGCATGTACGCGACCTCGACGTAACCCGCCTCTAATCACCGCGGCGGTGTTGGCGTCGAGAATGCGTTACCTCTGCTTTTAGATATGGATCTAGATATGGATCGGTTGCCCTTCGCGGATAATGACACGGACGTCACCCTCGTCGAAGTTGCACCGCCGCTACAGCGCGGCCCGTAACTGCTCGCTGTGCAGGTGACCTTCACTTAAGTTCCAGACTGACCAAGCGACCCGGCAACTATTTCGCCCTCGACGAACACGGTAGCCGGCTTAATTGCCTATTATCGGGGCGACAGCCCGCTGAGCACCCGGCTATACGTGTTCATCGCGCGGAACCCTGTCATCTAGTCTGACATCATTTGGTCTGGTCAGCCACTCCTGTACAGCTTGGCCAGCTGATTGGCAACGAGCGCGGAGCTGTTGACAATATTGATCTCTCCACTATTTTTACTTTGGTCTCTCCACTATTTCTTCAGCGTCAAAGCGGAAACACGACAAGCTGGTGGCCCTGTTTCCGACAGGGGTAGTGCATTGCGGACAGGAACCAAATTTTTTTCCGGTAACGGGTTCCCCGATCATTACGGCCACCGCGGCGATCACCAGAGCCAACACGCAGCGGTCGCCGAAGGTCGGCGGCACGGGTCGAGTCATAGTGTCCGAAGAGGTAAAATAAAGAACACGTCCCGCTCCAACGGAACTACCATCGGGAAGTTGGACAGGATGTTTGAATCGGAAAATCACCATGAAACCGATAAGAAACCACCACAGTTCACCACCAGTGTCCAGGACCAGAATCCCGGAGCAAGAAATTCCGCGGTGGTGCCACAGACATTGGCCATCAACTTCGGTAACTAGGAGGGGCGCAGGTCGTTGATCGGGTCGATCTAGAACATGTGCTTGATCGGGTTAAACAGCTTGCTTCGCAGTAACGCATTATTGCTGTTCATCACTGCAACGACGTACGGGAAGTGGTGATTCACCTTTCCCCATCTCTGCGCAAGCATGATGCGCCTGAAAGCTACAATTTGATCGATGAACGGGAAAAGAACACGAAAAATTTCAGCCAATAACGCTCTCCACGAGCAACCAGAAAAAAATGGCTCTGGCACGCAGACCTAACAGCACCAACACGCCAATGGTCGGCACCACCAGAACGGGGTTGATCAAGCCGACGTTGCCCGCAGCGGTGAGACCGAGCCCGCCTTGATCGATTAGCCGGGTGACAACAGTGTCTACGTTCCGCCGAGCAACACGATGACCGTAGAGTACGACACCGGCACTGCCACGAATATCACCACTGGTGAGTAGAACCTTGACTGGCCAAGTCGGAAGTCGAATTATTTTGGGCAGCAACTAATAAAAGCAACCACCGATCGGTGGAATGAACCTACCGGTCAGCGAGCCGAATACGCAACCGGGGCCTAAAACCTCGAACAGCAACGTGAAAACGATGACTTCCTGGTACAGGATTGTCTGTATCCACCAGTCGCCGATGTGACCCAGGCCGCCCAGGCCAAGGGATAGCCCAGGGAATGAGAAATGATCACGGCAGGGGCGACAGTATACACCGCGATTCTTGAGCAGGAACAGCAGATACACCGCAAGGGAGTTCCGAAGCCGTGTTGAACCCAGTGTTAGGTCACAACTTGCAGCCGCCTTGCCCGCGGCGCGGTCTGCCAGGTGTCACGATCGACGTCCGGAAGCTCCGGTGTAATGAATCCCACGGCAGCCTCATTCTACGTGTCCAACCAATTGGCGAATTCAATGTATTCCGTTAGCGCACAACGACGTCTCCCCAGATAATACAAATCTAGGCACCGGTCTGGAGTTTTGCGCCCGACTCCTCACCACGCGCGGATCCTTACTCGATGCTGCCACACGAGGCTCCTCCGGTCCTACCGGACCACGGACCGCGCCCCTAGTAAAGAGATCTGGGCAACCACGCCCAAGACCGGAACGGGAAATCGCCGCTGCAGGTTTTCGATCACTCCCTGGCTCCTTTGCCAGTTCTGTTCTTTTACGAGCGCTAAGCCCAGAAAGCCGGGGGCTTTGGGTATTGCCTCCAACTTCGGCTATGACGATCGCTTTTTGGTATTTTATCAACCCGTCATCTACATTGGATTAGCAGTCCCAGAAGACGCCCTAGACCCCATCAACGATGGCATGACACGCATTTTGGTCAGCGTCGCGATGCGGCCACCGCTGACGTCCTCGATCACCCAGAGTTCCCACAACGATCGTGAGCGGTCTAGTTTTGTAGGACATCAGGCCGGTCCGCGAGCTCGTCAAGTTCACGTCGACATCCAAGACCAGGAACCGGTACGGGAGAACGTAGAAGTCGACGTCAAAGTCGTCGTCTTCAACAAACCGCAGCCGGTCCAGCCCGGGCTAGGACGCCGATAACCCGCCACCGCAACTGCAGTAACTCAGACAGCCGCTCGTTGATCAGATCGCGGAGTCTCTGAAAGCTGTAATCGGGAGCGTTAGTGGGATCGCAGATCGTCAACGCACCAACATGCATGTGCCATAACGCTGTCTCTGCAGACCAAAACGCCACATCAACACTCGAAAGCTGCTTCATGCCCCGAACACAACCGTAGCACGCGAGCCGCACAGAACTATCCCGAACAATCACACAACCCGACCCAACTCTTCCTCACACCGTTGCGCGGCACACATGGTCGTTGAGCTTAAGCGTCCTCCAACAAGTCCGGCGTGACCGCGGACTCGGTGTCGGGGATACCTTCGACCTTCGCTTTGCGATCAGCCATCGACAATAACCGCCGAATACGTCCTGCCACAGCGTCTTTCGTCATCGGCGGGTCGGCGAGTCGACCCAGTTCCTCCAGCGAAGCTTGTCGATATTCGACGCGAAGTTTACCTGCCGAGGCCAGATGATCGGGCACCGTATCCCCGAGTATCTCCAACGCCCGCTCCGCTCTGGCGGCCGCCGCGATTGCAGCACGCGCCGAACGGCGTAGATTGGCGTCGTCAAAATTGGCGAGCCGGTTGGCCGTCGCCCGGACTTCGCGACGCATCCGACGTTCCTCCCAGACCAGCCGGGTGTCCTGGGCGCCCATTCGAGTCAGCAGCACGCCGATCGCCTCACCGTCGCGCACCACCACACGATCGGCGCCACGCACCTCGCGTGCTTTAGCATTCACTCCTAGCTTACGCGCCGCACCCACCAGCGCCAGCGCGGCCTCCAGACCAGGGCAGCTGACCTCCAATGCCGACGAACGTCCCGGTTCAGTCAGTGATCCATGCGCCAAAAACGCCCCTCGCCACACAGCTTCAGCATCGATAAGACTGCCGCCCACGACCTGTGCCGGCAAACCGCGTACCGGGCGACCACGCATGTCAAGAAGACCAGTCTGACGTGCCAGTGCCTCACCGTCGTTAGCCACCCGCAGCACATACCGAACACTCTTGCGAATCCCGCTGGCCGACAAGACATGTACAACAGCATTGTAACCGTACAGGTCAAAAATGTCCTTGCGCAGCCGGCGCGCGATATTTTCCAGGTCAACCTCAGCTTCGATCACCACACGACCACCGACGATGTGCAACCCTCCAGCAAACCTCAGCAGAGACGTGACTTCCGCACGACGAGCGCTGATCGATTTCACCGCCAGGCGGCTCAATTCGTCCTTGACTTCGATCGTCATCGCCACGCGTCGTCACCCCTTGGTCCCTTGCCAACCGGTCCATTCACCCCGGTCTGTGGACGTTTACCATCAAGCCGTATCTGTTCGGTGGCCGCCACCGTAGGCGCTGACGAGTCCTGGTTACCCACCCGCACCCCGTCCAGGGCTGTAGCCAGCTTGCCCGGGTCATGTAAAGATGTACCAGGTCTGGCCACGTCGACGAAGTGAACCTCGGCCTGCAGCAATGTCGCGGCGCGGCGTAGCTGCTCCCGTTCCCGGTTATTCGGCACTCGGTCGGCGTCGATGATGATGTCGTGGACGGTGAACCCGGGCGCGTGTTGAGCAAGCACGTGCAGGTGACGCTCCACGGAAAATCCCGCCGTCTCCCCCGGCCCTGCCGCCAAGTTGAGCACCAGCGCTCGTCGGGCGGTGGTGGCCCGCAACGCCGTGACAAGCCCAGGTACCAGGACATGCGGAATCACGCTAGTGAACCACGACCCCGGCCCTAGCACCACTAAGTTGGCAGCCATGATAGCGTCAACAGCCTGCCTGGTCGCAGGCGGATCTACCGGAAGCAACCGCACCCGCCGCACCTTGCCCGGTGTGGACGCGATCGCCACCTGGCCACGGATCAGCCGGAATATCCGTGGGTCGGCCTCCAGACCGGAGACGTCGGCTTCTATCTGCAGCGCGATCGGACACATCGGCAGCACCCTGCCTTTGACCCCGAGGATGCGTCCAACCTCATCGAGTGCAGCGACCGGATCGGCCAGCACCTCACTGAGGCCAGCCAGCATCAAATTGCCGATCGGATGTCCGGCCAGAGCACCGCTGCCGCCGAAGCGGTGCTGCAGGATGGTTGCCCACAGTCGTCCATACGGGCTGTCGGATGCCAACGCCGCCAAGGCCATTCGCAAATCACCCGGTGGCACCACACCCAATTCACTGCGCAGCCGGCCCGAGGAGCCTCCGTCATCAGCCACCGTCACGATCGCTGTGACGTAGGGGGTAAGCCGACGGGCTGCCGACAGCGTCACGTACAGACCGTGCCCACCACCCAGTGCAACGATGCTTGGAGGACTTCCAGGCGAGATCATTCGCGACCCAGATCCCGGTGCAGCACCCGCACCGACAATTGCAGATCCGACTGTAGCAGTCCCATTAATGCTTCCGCGATCGCCACGCTGCGATGTTTGCCACCGGTGCAACCTATAGCGACTGTCATATAGCGCTTCCCCTCCCGTCGGTAGCCGTCGACAACCAGAGAAAGCAATCGACGATAAGTCCGCAGAAACTCAGCCGCGCCGGGCTGGCCCAGCACATAGTCGCGCACCGCCGAATGCTGGCCAGTGAGTGAACGTAACTCGTCGACCCAATGCGGATTCGGCAGGAACCGCACATCCATGACGATGTCGGCGTCCATCGGCAGGCCGTACTTGAAGCCGAAGGACTCCACAGTGACGCTGGTAGTCGCGCTGGCATCACCGCCGAACGCACGCTCGATGCTTTCCCGCAAGCCGGGCACGGACAACGCCGATGTGTCGATAATCAAGTCGGCCGTAGCACGAACCGGAGCCAACATCCTACGCTCAGCGGCAATGCCCTCGGCCAACGTCTGCTCGCCCTGCAGTGGATGGCTGCGTCGATTCTGTTCGTAGCGGCGCACCAACATGTCGTCAGATGCTTCCATGAACACCACACGCGGAATGATGTTGCGGGTGGCGAGTTCGCGGCGCACCGAGTCCAGATCGCCGGTGAAGCCACGTGATCGCACATCCATCACCACCGCCAGCTGGGTGATCCGCGATCCGGCCGCCAACCCGAAATCCACCATCCAGGTGATCAGCTGAGGCGGGAGGTTGTCAGCGACATACCAGCCAAGGTCCTCTAGCACCTTGGCCGCGGTGCCGCGCCCGGCCCCGGACAACCCGGTCACCAGAACGACGTCGATTTCGGCCGAGGCGTCTCCCGGGTGGTTGTTCCCACTCATTCCGAGGCCTCAGATGAATCCGGTCGCAGCGCCTCGAGGACGGCAGTAGCCGTTGCCACGCCGATACCCGGAACGGCAGTGATCTGTTCTACGGTGGCATCTTTGAGGCGGGCTATAGATCCGAAGTGGGTAACCAGCGCTTTGCGGCGATGCGCTCCCAACCCCGGCACCGAATCCAGCGCCGATGCGGTCATTCGCTTGGATCGCTTGCTGCGATGGTAGGTGATGGCAAATCGATGTGCCTCATCACGAACCCGCTGCAGCAGAAACAGGGCCTCGCTGTTGCGCGGCATGATGACCGGGTACGGCTCGAACGGCACCCACACCTCTTCGAGCCGCTTGGCCAGACCAATCACAGCCACATCAATGATACCGAGTTCCTCAAGCACGGTGCTGGCCGCATTGACTTGTGGCGCGCCACCGTCAACGACATACAGATTAGGCGGATAGGCAAATCGGTGTGATTTTCCTTCCGGAGAAAGCAGATTCGTATCGTTCTGATCGTGAAGATGCTGCAGGAATCGGCGTCGAGTCACCTCAGCGATGGAGGCAACATCATCAGAGCGCCCGTTCCCAGCAGCTTTCCGGATCCCGAAGTGTCGGTAGTCCGACTTGCGCGGCAAACCGTCCTCGAATACGACCAGAGAGCCCACCACGTCGGTGCCCTGCACGTGGCTTATATCGACGCATTCAATTCGCAGTGGTGCATAGGATAAACCCAGTGTGTCTTGAATATTCTGCAACGCAGCGGATCTAGAGTTAAAGTCACTGGCACGCTTCAGTTTGTGTTGCTGCAATTCTTCTTTCGCGTTTCGCTGCACCGTCTCAGCTAGCGCACGTTTGTCGCCGCGCCGTGGCACCCGCAGCGCGACCCGGGATCCACGCAGACCGGACAGCCAACTGGCCAACTCGTCGGCGTTGGAGGGTAAACACGGCACCAACACCTCGCGGGGAACCGGGTTAGCGGATTCGTCTGCAACAAAGTCTAACTCCGCCTGTTCGCCATAGAACTGTGCCAGGAATTGCTCCACCAATTGCTCCTCCCCGGTATCACCAGGGTCATCGGACTTTTCAACAATCCAGCCGCGCTGGCCACGCACCCGCCCGCCGCGAACGTGGAACACCTGCACCGCCACCTCCAGTTCGTCGTAGGCGAATGCCACTACGTCAGCGTCAGTACCATCGCCGAACACCACCGCCTGTTTCTCCATAGCCCGCTTGAGTGCAAAAAGGTCGTCACGAAGCCGGGCTGCTCGTTCGAAATCGAGTTGCTCTGCAGCTGCGCTCATTTTTCGTTCCAAGTCACGGGCATACCGATCGGTCTTGCCGGACAAGAAGTCGCAAAAATCTGCCACGATTTGACTATGCTGCTCGGCACCAACCCTGCCCACACACGGCGCCGCACATTTGTCAATGTAACCAAGTAGGCATGGACGATCGATTTGCTTGTGCCGCTTGAACACTCCAGGTGAACAGGTTCGTGCTGGAAACACCCGGGTGAGCAGATCCAGCGTTTCCCGAATGGCCCACGCGTGCGAGTACGGTCCGAAATAGCGCACGCCCTTGCGCCGGGGACCGCGATAGACCATCAGTCGAGGAAACTCCTCACCCAGGGTGACGGCCAATACCGGATAGGACTTGTCGTCGCGGTAGCGGATGTTGAAGCGCGGATCGAATTCCTTGATCCAATTGTACTCCAACTGCAGAGCCTCAACCTCAGTGTTGACCACTGTCCACTCGACCTTGGCTGCAATGGTCACCATTTGCCGAGTCCGCGGGTGCAGGTTCGCGACGTCGGCAAAATACGATGCCAGCCGGCTACGCAGGCTTTTGGCCTTGCCTACGTAAATGACGCGCCCGTACGGATCCCGGAATCGGTACACACCAGGCTCGACCGGGATGGATCCGGTCGCGGGGCGATACGTCGCGGGATCTGGCACGCATCTAGGCTAGTGGTCGCTCACAGGGACCACTAGAAAGGCTGGTGTCCGTCGAGCTAGTCCGATCAAGGAAAACTATCCACTCCTCACAGGGACCTTCGAACAACCAATTCGAGCCACCCACTAGAGTCCCCGGTTGCGATACGCCAACCTACGGAGATATCATGTCCAATTATGTCAATAACGTGACAGCAGGAACCGAGACTATATCGACAATATGGCCGTTCAGCTGGATACATCATCGATGCTGGTTGAGCCCGTTCATTGGGCAGAGTATGACGGTCGCTAACCAGATGTTTCAGTGTGCCGTTTTGTCAAGGACCATAAGGTCCGGCCCGATATCGGGCCAGCAGTGCACGCACAGCGTCCATGGCTTCCACGGCACGCTCTTTATCGACAGCCTGAATCGCCATCAACGGGATGTACTCATCGTCGGGCAGGTCGATTCGCGCCCAATGACTTCCTAACGGAAATGACACGTCAACCACATGCGACCACGGAATTATCCTATAAAACATGATATTACGCACCAACAATCCTGCGGCACCGACCCTAAGGCGCGGCCGCGTGAGCAACAGCACGGCGCTCGCGATAACCAGCCCCAACGCACCGATCGCTACCTGATCGGCGGTCCGGAAGACCACTCCACTGGACTTGATTCTGAGCAGTAAGCCCACTGTAATATGCGCTGCCGCGATCAGAAACGCTGCAGCGTAGGCAAATAACGGCGTCCAGTAGGGACGCAATTCCACATCCCAATCGTCCCGATCCAACTGTGCGGTCATATCCGAGAACGCAAGTTAAGCAGGGTCAATGCGGTGGTCAGCGCAGCAGCTGCCGCCTGGGCCCCCTTGTCTTCGGCCGACGTCGGAAGCCCAGCCCGATCCAGCGCCTGTTTCTCGGTATTGGTGGTCAGCACACCGTTGCCAACCGGCGTCGAGGTATCTAGCGCTATGCGCGTCAAGCCTTGCGTTACGGAATTGCAAACATAATCGAAATGTGGTGTATCGCCACGGATCACGACACCCAGGGCAACAACTGCATCGTGGTGGCGAGCGAGCTCCTGCACCACTACCGGAATTTCGATGGCACCGAGCACACGGACTACTGTCGGGCCATCGATACCCGAGTCGGCAGCAACTTTGCGCGCGCCCGCCAACAGCGCATCGCAAATTCTGCTGTGCCAGGTGCTTGCGACAATACCTAGCCGCAGACCGGAAGCGTCGATCCCCGGAACCTCCGGAATACCGGCTCCACCACTCATAAAGCACCGCCGAATTCACCTGGAAAATAGTTTGATTCATGAAAATCATCCAACCCGCCCAGGTCGTGACCCATCTTGTCACGCTTGGTCATCAAGTAACGGATGTTATCCGCGTTGGCCCGCACCGGAAGCGGCACCCGCTCGATGATCTGCAGTCCGTACCCGTCCAGCCCAACCCGCTTGGCGGGATTGTTGGTTAACAGTCGCATCGAGCGCACTCCGAGATCGACGAGTATCTGCGCACCAATTCCGTAATCCCTTGCATCAGAAGGGAATCCAAGCTTGATGTTAGCGTCCACGGTGTCCGCGCCAGCATCCTGTAGCTGGTATGCTTGCAGTTTATGCATCAGCCCGATACCTCGACCTTCATGGCCGCGCATGTATAACACCACACCGCGTCCTTCTCGCGCCACCATAGCCATAGCGGCATCGAGTTGGGTCCCACAATCGCAACGCCGTGAGCCGAACACATCACCCGTCAAACACTCGGAGTGCACCCGGACCAATATGTCATCGCCGTCACCGCTTGATCCGGCAATTTCGCCGCGGACCAGTGCCACATGCTTAACGTCGTCGTAAATACTAGTATAGCCAATAGCACGAAACTCTCCATGACGGGTTGGGATCCGCGCTTCAGCAACCCGCTCGATGTGCTTCTCATGCTTGCGCCGCCATGCGATCAGATCGGCAATGGTGATCAGCGCCAGATCGTGCTCATCAGCGAAGACCCGCAACTCGTCGGTCTGTGCCATCGAGCCTTCGTCCTTCTGACTGACGATCTCGCAGATCGCTCCTGCGGGCTGCAATCCTGCCAGCCGGGCCAAGTCGACGGCGGCCTCTGTGTGACCCGGCCGGCGCAACACACCGCCGTCCTTGGCACGCAACGGAACCACATGGCCGGGGCGGGTGAAATCGTCAGCGACACTAGCCGGGTCAGCTAATAATCGCATTGTGGTAGCCCGATCAGAAGCCGAAATCCCGGTTCCTACACCGTTTCTCGCATCGACAGTGACCGTGTAGGCAGTCCCATGTTTGTCTTGATTCACCGCAAACATCGGCAAAAGTCCCAACCGGTCGCAGATCGCACCATCCAGTGGCGCGCACAAGTATCCCGAGGTATAGCGGACCATAAAGGCCACCATCTCCAGCGTTGCCTTTTCGGCGGCGAAGATCAGGTCGCCTTCGTTCTCGCGGTCCTCATCGTCGATGACGACAACGGCTTTACCAGCCGCAATGTCGGCAACTGCCCGCTCGACGGAGTCCAACCTCGTCATCTTTGCCACCTTGCTATCAAAAGGGCCCACACAAGCAGCCCACACGCTGCATTCAGTATGAACCACCGTGCTGCCACGGTCATTGCCACAGCTTTTCAAGGCAGATTAAGTGGCATGAGCCGCACAGTTGCGCGGCTCATGCCACTGCAGGAAAGGCTATCGAGTCAAATCCCCGGTAGGAACGCTCTGGAGTAGCCGCTCAACATATTTGGCGATGACGTCCACTTCAAGGTTCACCTGCGTTCCCAACGGAGTACGGCCAAGGGTGGTCAGCTCTCGGGTCGTTGGGATCAAAGAAACCTCCAACCAGTCCCGAGGTTCAGCACCGAGCCCGGAGACCGTCAGCGAAATCCCGTCGACGGTGATCGAGCCCTTTTCAACGAAATAGCGAGCCACCGCCGGGGGCACCTCTATCCGCACCACCTCCCAGTGGTCTGAGAGGGTGCGAGCCACCACCTCGCCGGTGCCGTCCACATGCCCCTGCACGATATGCCCGCCGAGCCGGCTGTTAATAGCCACAGCGCGCTCCAGGTTGACCCGATTGCCGACTCGTAGCTCACCCAAGTTGGAGCGATGGAGCGTTTCTGCCATCACATCAGCACTGAATTGGCCGTCGGGCAGCACCTCCACCACTGTAAGGCACACGCCGTTAACCGCGATCGAATCGCCATGGCCAGCGTCGGCGGTGACCGTGCGACCGCGAATGATTAGGCGCGCCGCATCGGCATGGGCGTCCCGACCGACCACCTCTCCGAGTTCCTCAACAATTCCGGTGAACATGGGACAAGACTAGTTTGGCCGTCCGCTCGACCCCTGTCAGGCACGGCAAACGCCGTTGTCAAGCAGCGTCGCCGCTCCGTGTTCACCCCCTTAACACTCTAATAACACTCCCCGTGCTTTCCGAATCGGTCACTGTCACCCTCTACGATGCAGGGTATGCAAGCCCCTAAACATCATCGCCGGCTCTTCGCCGTCCTCGCCACACTGAATACCGCCACCGCCGTGATCGCCGGCTGCTCATCAGGCTCCAACCTGAGCAGCGGACCACTGCCCGACGCGACGACTTGGGTCAAACAGGCCACTGACATCACCAAGAACGTCACGAGCGCACACCTGGTATTGTCAGTGAATGGCAAAATCACCGGACTGCCCGTAAAGACGCTGACGGGTGACTTAACCACGCACCCGAACACCGTCGCGTCGGGAAACGCCACGATCACACTTGACGGGGCCGATCTCAATGCCAACTTCGTAGTTGTCGACGGAGAGCTATATGCTACCCTGACGCCGAGCAAATGGAGTGATTTCGGTAAGGCCTCCGACATTTACGATGTCGCGTCCATCCTCAATCCGGACGCCGGTCTAGCCAACGTGCTGGCGAATTTTACCGGCGCCAAGACCGAGGGCCGCGACAGCATCAACGGTCAGAGCGCCGTACGCATCAGTGGAAACGTCTCCGCAGATGCCGTTAACAAGATCGCGCCGCCGTTCAACGCCACGCAGCCCATGCCGGCCACCGTCTGGATTCAAGAAACAGGTGATCACCAGCTAGCGCAGATCAGGATAGACAATAAGAGTTCGGGCAATTCCGTCCAGATGACACTGTCGAATTGGGATGAGCCGGTACAGGTAACCAAGCCCCAGGTGAGCTGATGAGCACGCGGGCGGGACGCCGAGTTGCGATCAGCGCCGGCAGCCTCGCAGTACTGCTGGGGGCTCTGGACACCTATGTCGTGGTCACCATCATGCGCGACATCATGCACGACGTTGGCATCCCGGTAAACCAGATGCAGCGGATCACCTGGATCGTCACGATGTATCTGCTGGGCTACATCGCCGCAATGCCGCTGCTGAGCCGAGCTTCCGACCGATTTGGCCGCAAGTTGCTGTTGCAGGTCAGCTTGGCCGGATTCGCCATCGGGTCAGTGATGACCGCACTAGCCGGACAATTTGGCGACTTTCATATGCTGATCGCAGGCCGCACCATCCAGGGGGTCGCCAGCGGCGCGCTGCTACCGATCACCCTTGCACTGGGCGCCGACCTGTGGGCGCAGCGCAACCGCGCTGGCGTGCTCGGTGGCATTGGCGCCGCGCAGGAGCTCGGCAGTGTGCTGGGTCCGCTGTACGGCATCTTCATCGTTTGGCTATTCAGCGATTGGCGATACGTGTTCTGGATCAACATCCCGCTGACCGCGATCGCCATGCTGATGATCCAAGTCAGCCTGTCAGCGCACGACCGCGGTGACGAGCTGGAAAAGGTCGACGTGGTCGGCGGTGTGCTGTTGGCCATCGCGCTGGGCCTGGTGGTCATCGGACTATACAATCCCCAACCCGACAGCAAACAGGTGCTGCCGAGCTATGGGGTGCCCGTACTGGTCGGGGGGATCGTCGCCACGGTGGCATTCGCGGTCTGGGAGCGCTGCGCACGCACCCGGCTGATCGACCCTGCCGGTGTGCACATCCGACCGTTCCTGTCCGCACTGGGCGCATCGGTCGCTGCGGGCGCGGCGCTAATGGTGACACTGGTCAATGTGGAGCTGTTCGGCCAGGGCGTGTTGGGAATGGACCAAACCCAAGCAGCCGGGCTGCTGGTGTGGTTTCTGATCGCGCTGCCGATCGGGGCGGTGTTGGGCGGGTGGGGCGCCACCAAGGCTGGTGACCGCACGATGACCTTCGTCGGGCTGCTCATCACTGCGGGCGGCTATTGGCTGATCTCACATTGGCCAGTCGACTTGTTGAACTACCGGCGCAGCATCTTCGGGCTGTTCAGTGTGCCCACGATGTACGCCGACCTGTTGGTGGCCGGCCTGGGACTTGGCCTGGTGATCGGTCCACTGTCTTCGGCTACCCTGCGAGTTGTCCCGACGGCGCAGCACGGCATCGCCTCAGCGGCAGTGGTGGTCGCCAGGATGACCGGCATGTTGATCGGAGTAGCCGCACTGACCGCCTGGGGGTTGTACCGGTTCAACCAGATCCTTGCGGGGTTGTCTACGGCGGTCCCGCCCGATGCCACCCTGATTGAACGCGCGGCTGCGGTAGCCGACCAGGCCAAACGTGCATACACGATGATGTACAGCGACATATTCATGATCACCGCCATCGTGTGTGTCATCGGAGCACTGCTGGGTCTGCTGATCAGCAGCCGCAAAGAACACGCGAGCGAGCCAAAAGTCCCCGAGTAGCGGACCACAAAAGACCCAATGCCAACACCGTAACGGCTACGCGCTAACGCGTCACCAGACTAATCACTAAATCCGAGCCAGCCCGGTCGATGCCGTCGAACTGCCAACGTAGCGCCCGCGCAATGTTGGGAACCCCCACGTCGTCGACTGCAGTGACGGGGCCGCCCAGCAAGATCGGCGCGACGTAGGCCAGGATCCGGTTGATCGTCCCAGCCCGCAGAAAGGCTCCGGCCAGGGTAGGCCCCCCCTCCAGCAGCACGTCTGTCCGATCTGCAAGCGCCTTGAGGACCTCCATGGGATCGTGGGTACGAATCACCATAGTAGGTGAATCGTCGTTGAGAACGTTCGCTTCTAGCGGTATTTCCCGCATGCCCACCACCACCCGCAACGGTTGCCGGTCAGCCAGCGCACCATTGGCTAGGCGGGCCGTCAGGGTCGGGTTATCGGCCAGGACGGTGCCGGTGCCAACCACAATGGCGTCAGCTGTGGCGCGGCGACGATGTAGGTCTGCGCGCGAGGCTTCGCTAGAGAGCCACCGACTCGAGCCATCGGCAGCAGCGCTACGACCATCTATGCTGCTGGCATACTTCCACGTCACGTGAGGCAGCCCGGTCCGCTGTTTGTGCAGCCACTCCCGCAGCGGTCCGGCGGTCACCAGATCGGCCAATACCCCAGACTGCACATGCACGCCGGCTGCCGTCAACCGAGCCGCACCGCCACCAGCGCTTGCGTTCGGATCGGCGATGGCATATGCTACCTTATCCACTTTGGCCTCCAGCAGCGCGTTCACGCATGGCGGAGTCTTGCCGTAGTGGTTGCACGGCTCAAGGGTGACCACTGCAATGGCACCGGCCGCTGTAACGCCGGCGCTGCGCAGCGCCACCACTTCAGCATGGTCGCCGCCGGCCGGCTCGGTGGCGCCCACGCCAACAACCCGCCCATCGGGATCCACAATAACCGCACCCACCGGTGGATTCGGATAGGTGGCGCCCTTGACCAGGTAAGACTGTTCAACAGCCAGCCGCATGGCGGCATCGAGGCTGTCGACCGTTTGAACGTTCACCGGCGTAGATGCGGCGACACGGCACCAGCCCGTCGCCGTAAAGCAGCTACCGCGGCACTGGGGTCGGCTGCGCCATAGACGGCCGATCCAGCGACGAAACAGTCCACACCGGCTTCGGCAGCTTGCTCAATAGTGTCCGCATTGATGCCGCCATCGATCTCGACCAGGATCGTCAACTCACCCGCATCAACCATCTTGCGTACTGTACGCACCTTACTCAGCACTTCGGGGATAAATGCCTGGCCTCCGAAGCCAGGTTCCACCGACATGATGAGCAGGGTGTCGAAGTGCGGCAGGATGTCCAAGTAGGGATTCAGCGGTGTCCCAGGCTTAACTCCGATCCCCGCTTTAGCGCCAGCGGTCCGGATGTCGTGGGCTACTCCTACCGGATTGTCGGTAGCCTCAGCGTGAAAGGTGACGTTATAGGCGCCGGCTTCGGCGTACGGCGGTGCCCACCTGTCTGGGTTGTCGATCATTAGATGACAATCCATCGGGATGTCGCTGGCAGCTAGCAGACTCTGCACCACCGGCAGTCCGATAGTCAGGTTTGGCACGAAGTGGCCGTCCATCACATCGACATGCAACCAATCAGCGCTGGCCACAACGGCGGCTTCGTCGGTGAGCCGGGCGAAATCAGCGGCCAGGATCGACGGGGCGATCAGGGGTCCCATGTTGTTGCCAGGCATGAGCCGCAGACTACTGAACCCCGCTACGCGGATCACAGCAGGCGGCACAGTACAGCTGCGAACATGGCGTCAGTGCCGTGCCGGTGCGGCCAAAGCTGCACATACGGACCAGCTCCCAGACCCTCGACGATCAGCTCAAACAACTATCGAGTGTCCAACACGCACAACAGATTACGATGCAACGCGTTGGCTACCACTCCTACCATCTCGGCCAGGTGAGGCGAACACGTCGAATAAAGCAGCACGCCATCCGGTCGAGTCAGCGCTATCGCAGCGTTCAAAAACTCGCACTGCAACTTTGCTAACGCTGGCACGTAACTGGGCTGATGGCGCCAGCGTGCCTCGGGCCTACGGCGCAATGCGCCTAATCCGATGCAGAGCACATCGATGAGCACCCGGTCAAGCCCGGGTCGAGGCCGGACTGGCGCCCGTCGACACGCAACACGTTTACCGGCAACCCGCGGGTGTTGTCCACCACCAGATCAGCGCGGCGCCGGCTTGACCGCGGTGACCCGAGCACCGCAGTCGTCACCCAGCGCGGTCTTGCCACCCGGCCCGGCACACAAATCCAGCCATAGGCCAATGTCACCGTCGACCGGTACCACGGTTAGTGCGCGGGCTACCAACTGACTTCCCTCATCCTGGACCAGGGCTGCACCGTCGCACGCCGACGCCAACTGTTCGGGGTCGCCACCAGATAAGTACACCGTATACGGCGAGTACCGCCCGACGGTGCCGTGCACCATGTCGGCTAGTTCTGCGGCGCTCAGCATTCCCAGGTGGGCCCCCAAGTGCACCTAGAGTCGTTCGTCGTCGCTGGCACGTATCGCATCGAGCTCTGTAGCCGCCGAGCCCAGAGCATCCGCGAAGGCCTGGGCAATCCAACTGGGATGGGCATGGACGAAGGCCGTGTACCCGATCGGATCGCTTGATGGGTCGGGAGCCAGCTAGTCCACTCAGGAGCGCTCGTCTCGCTTGGCGCGAGTACACAACACGATTTTGACGAAAACCGCTCGCGACAAGTCAAATTCGATTCGTTCCTGTTCGACTGTGGTGGACATTGCGGCGTATGCCTCAACGCGGGTGCGCAGCAACTGGTAGGCACCCAGTCGGAATAGGTCGAGTAACACTGGATTAATCGCTTGCAGCGAAAGTCCTTCTGCTACAACGATGACCGCGTCAAACCAACCTCGGGTTCGGCACGCACCGCAAGCCAACTCGGTGGCGAACGCCGCGTCACAGCCGCTAGTACCACATTGCCACAGCAGTGCGGACAGCGCAAAGTTCGCATACGTATAGCGCTCACTGACCACTCGAAGTACCTCGAACGCAACGTCACGCGCCAGGACCAGAGGTCGGCTGCGGGGTCACCGTCCTAGGTTTTGCTGCCGGATTAGTTTACAATCTAGCTAAATTCGGTGTGATTTGTCCTGAACCGAAGTCATGATGCCCGCGCTGCGGGATCCAGTCGGGCGCCATGCGCCCAGTCTACAGCGTTCATGAATTTCTTTCCCTGCGGTTGCACTTTGCTCAACCGCACCGGATCTGAGCCAGTGCCGATCCAGACGCTTTTGTGGTCTACATGAATACCACCGGGCAGCAAGGGCTTTAACAACCTCGGCACCTCAACAGCGCCAGAATCAAAGCGCACCGGTCCAAGTTTGACCCGTAACTTACCGACAAGTGTCCATGCACCCGGATTGGGCGTGACCGCCCGAATACGACGCTCAACAACCGGTGCCGGAAGATCCCAACACACCCGGGCCTGCTCAACAGTTATTTTCGGCGCGAAGCTGACCCCGTCGACAGGTTGCTGTCGCGGCGTCAATATAGCGTCGGCGATGCCGTCCAGTGTGCTCGACAGCAGTGTAGCCCCGGAAACCGCCAGTCGCTCAAGCAGATCGCCGGCGGTGTCAGTCGGCTGGATCGTCTCGGTGACCACTCCGTAAACCGGTCCAGAATCCAAGCTCGGCTCGATCTGGAACGTTGTCGCTCCGGTGATCGTGTCCCCGGCGGCGATCGCCGCTTGCACCGGCGCCGCGCCACGCCAAGCCGGCAGCAGCGAGAAGTGCAAGTTAACCCAGCCCCGCGGGGGCACTGCGAGCAACGGACTGCCCAGCAGTGCGCCGTAGGCCACCACCACACAACACTCGGGGGCCCACTCCGATAGTTCACTAACGAACACGGGCGAGTTCGGCCGCGCTGGCCGCAGCAACGGAATGCCACGGTCAAGCGCCTCGCGGGCCACAGGAGACGGCTCTGGCTTGCCTCGCCGACCAGATGCGGCGTCGGGCCGGGTCAACACCGCAATCACGTCATGACGGGGCGAGTCGATAAGACGACACAGCGCGGGCAGCGCAGATTCAGGGGTACCGGCAAACACGAGACGCACCAGCACAGTCTAAAAACGGTCTCCAAGTCCTTGCTATCCCGCAACCTGTGCACATGTGAAGTAAGCCACATAAGCGATATACGTACATATACAGATGTTATATACATTTATCATATGTTATGGACATTTACCATTGCTAGTGCTTATTATTTCTAGCGAGCACGATTGCACTTGGGAGGAGACCGAATGAACCTCTACACCCCCATCCACGAGGATCAGTCGCTTGCGGCTATTCATCGGGCGATGTGGGCACTGGGCGACTACGCCCTGATGGCCGAAGAGGTGATGGCCCCACTCGGACCAATCCTGGTCACCGCCACGGGCATTCGACCGGGCATGCAAGTACTCGACGTCGCTGCCGGCTCTGGCAACATCTCGCTTCCCGCTGCCAAGACGGGCGCCACCATTGTCTCCACCGACCTGACGCCGGAGCTGTTGCAGCGTTCCCAAGCCAGGGCCACTGAGCTCGGATTGACGCTCGAATACCGAGAAGCCGATGCACAAGCCCTGCCGTTTGGTGACGGAGAGTTCGATGTCGTGATGTCAGCAATCGGCGTGATGTTCGCGCCAGACCATCGACGCGCTGCCAGCGAGCTAGTTCGAGTTTGCCGACCCAACGGGACAATCGGTGTGATCAGCTGGACACAAGAGGGATTCTTCGGCCGAATGCTGGCTACCATCAGGCCATACCGGCCAAGCCTCTCTGCAGCTTTACCCCCGGCGGCACTATGGGGACGCGAGGCCTACATCCGAGGGCTACTAGACGACACCGTCACCAACGTCAAAACAGAACGCAGACAGCTCGAGGTAAAGCGGTTCAACTCCGCCGAGGGCGTCCACAATTACTTCAAGAACCATTACGGCCCGACGATCGAGGCCTACACAAACATCGGCGACAACTCAGTACTCGCCGCTGAACTCGATGCGCAACTCACCGAACTCGCACAAAAATACCTAACCAACAGCACTATGGGTTGGGAATATCTATTGCTCACCGCGCAAAAACACTGAAGACCGGCCGCCTCGAGCTCGGCCCCCCCCTCCCCCAATGCCGAGCTCGAGGCGCTGCCACAAGGAAGAAAGAATTAGCCACGCGCTATTAACAGCTAACAGCAGAGCCGTGGCCCCACCTACATTACATCTCATTATCATGATTTATATTGAGATTATAATTACATCTCATTATCATGATTTATATTGAGATTATATCGAGACGTACGTCTGGCTCACCGCCAGCAGTGCTGAATGCAGTCAGGGCTCGCACCAGTCCAAGACGTTCGGAGGGCGGCATTTTTTCTACGATTCGAGCGATCTCGACACGCCGCTGTGCGGTGACCCGCCTAACGACCTCCCGTCCACGCTTGGTCAACGCTACGAGCAGTTCCCGCCGAGAGGTCGGATGCGGCAAGCGATCGATTAGCCTGGCGGCGACCAAGCGATCGACCATACGGCCGGTAGCCGACGGTTGCACACCCAACAAACCAGCCAAGGTTGCCAAGTTGACCGGACCCCGATTGGACAAGATCACCAGTGTTCGAAACTGCGGAAAGGTAATGGTCTCGTCGACTTGGCCGATTGAGTGAGCTGAGACAGCAACCAACAACCGGGACGCTGTCAGCAAGGCATCGGTGATGTCATCCAACGACTCATCAGCTACAGTCGCATCGTCCGTTACCATCGTGCCCCCATGTCCAAAGCCTTCTCAGGCCGCCAACGTCATTGTTGCACTACACGGACTAAACGCATAAAAACTGTAACAGCCTTACAGCGTGGCAACTATAAAAGACTATTGCACGCACACACTATTGCTGCGGAACATGATCTAGGTTGCTAGTAGAAAATTCCTGCCCTCGACGGCGAGGTCGGATCGGAGTTGAAGTCCCTCGTTGTGTCATGTTGCATTCTCCAAGAAATCCGATGGTTTTCGCTGCAACCAGTGGACCCGAGCAGTACGCTCCTTATCCCAACGACCACGCATCAGGCACTGTGGACCCTGGGTTACTCACGCGTCCATAACCGACGAGGTCCTGGCGACACTTCGAGGGGACCAACGTCGCCCAACGTACAACCTTGTTGTTCTGCCACCGGCATGCGTTCCAGCTATCGCGTGCTTGACGTAGGCGCCGGCTGGTGCAAGGTCTCACTCCCCTGCCGCTATAGCCGGTGCCCATGTCGTTACCAGCGATCTGACACCCGGGTTGCTGCCGCCTTGATGAAGGCGGCAGCAACGAGTCTTGAGCTCGACTGGCGGGACGCCAACGCCGAAGCTCTGCCGTTCGGCGTTGGGGAATTTGACGCATTACTCTCAGCAACCGGAGTGCTGTTCGCCCCACCTCATCAACACGCTACTGATTGCACTAGCCCGGGTGTGTCGTCGCGGTACGATCGGATTGATCAGCTGAACACCCGAAGGAGTTCTACTGTCGATTGTTTTCCACCATCAGATTGACACTGTACCGACCGGCTTTCACGCCGGATGAGCCCCCGGAGGTGTGGTGAGGAAGCGAGGATTATGCGAACGACTTCGACTTGCTGCGCAACCACGTCAATGATATTCGCACACAACACGAATGCTTGACAGTGGAACGGTTCTGCTCCCCCAAAACATACCGTGACTACTTCGAGACCGTATACGGCCCGATGATCGATTGCCTAACTCAACATCGCCGACGGCCTCAAACGCATAGCGGCACTCGATGCCAAACTCGCCGAGCTCAGCCGGCAACGTCTGAAGTAGGGGAGCAATAAGTTAGAGTGACAATACTTGATTTTCGTCGCCCGCAAGCTGTGAGGCTATCCGATGTGCAGCGGGTCAATCTGCACACGGACCAGTTGATGAGTTTGCCGCACGCTCAGCACGCCGATGCCACGCCGCAGACTCGCTGCCAGTTGCCAGCCCTGCTCACGAGGCACCCGTACCAACAGCCTGCTGATCGGTGCGCCGAGGGGGGTGCCTGCTGGGCGGCGCACACCCTGCGGCAGGTCCACCGGGCCGAGCAAATCGGCTTCATCGGGCAACCGGGCCTCCTGCAACAACTCGTTAACTGCGCCGGTGGTACCATCGACTGCCGCGATGTGCACGCTAGGTGGCAAGCCAACTTCGGTTCTAGCCGCCAGTTCAGCCTCCGCGTGACTGGCCGGATCCCAGCGCATCAAGGACTGCACTGTCGGAATAGATGCTTCAGCGACTACCATCACCACCCCCCCATCACCCCGCGCACGCACTAATGCGGCCGCGGTCATCCAACGCCACAGGGCTTCCTCGGCCGCTCGCAGATCTTGCCGGCCTAGCAATGCCCAGGTATCCAGCAGCAGCGCTGCCCCGTACCCACCTGGAGCACGCGGTTCAGCCCCGGGGGTGGCGACCACCAGAGCCGGTCGGGCACCGACTTCCGGCACGATGGTGTCGCCCACCGAGGTGATGACCGGCATACCGGCGAACGCACGGCCGAGCTCTTCGGCCGTGCGGCGAGCCCCAACCACCACCGCGCGCACCACCTCCGACCCGCAGCGCGCGCAACGTAACGTCAGATCGGCTCGGCCGCACCAGCAACAGACGGTACCGGGGGTGGCACGGTCTAGCAGCGAAAGCGGACCCGTGCAGTGTCGACAACGGGCTAATGTACGGCAACGCCCGCAGGCCAACGATGGCACATACCCACGCCGCGGCACCTGCACCAGCACCGGTGCTCCAGCCGCAAGCGCCGAGCGGGCCGCGCGCAGTGCAATCGACGGAAGTCGCGCAGTGCGGGCTGCCGGGTCACTTTCCTCGGCGTATCCGCTGTCGTCGAGAGCCACTACCCGCGGAGCACGAGCACGAACCACAGAACGTGCGGCAACCACATCGTGGGCCCATCCGCTGCGCACCAACGCGTGGGCTTCTGCCGTCCGGGTGTAGCCGCCGATCAATGCTGCGCAGCGTGCCTGATACGCGCGCAACATAGCCACTTCACGGGCATGCGGATAGGGTGCCCGCGGCTCGGCCAACATGTCGTCGGCATCAGACCAGACCATGACCAAACCCAGGTCGTTGACCGGCGCGAACACCGCACTGCGGGTGCCGATCACTAGCCGCGCGCTGCCGCGCAACACCTTCAGCCAACGCTGATACCGCACTGCCTGACCCAGGCCCGCTGAGAGAGCCACCACACTACGTTCGTCGACCCGAGTCGTCACGGCCCGCCACAGTACATCCAAATCCCGTTGATCAGGCACGATCGCCAATGCCGCCCGTCCGGCGCGGATGGCTTGCGCGGCAGCCTCGGCAAATCGGTCCGCCCATTGCTCGCCGGGTAGCGCTTGCCAGACGGCGCGGGCGGCGCGCGACTCGGCCAGCGCAGTCAGGAACTGCCCGCCACGACCGTAAACCTCCCAGCCCGACGGGTCGACCGGCCCCGGAATCAACGGGAGCGGTGACACGGGGATCGCAAGGGTTTCTCGCTCCACTCTGGCATGCCGAGTTGGCACCGCCAACCGCAACACATCCGGTCTAGTCCCAGCATAGCGAGCCACTACCGCGTCGACCAGCCGACGTACTTCTGCGGTGAGTACCGGTTGAGCGGATACTACACGATCCAGCCAGCCCAATTTGCCGAAGTGCTCTGTGTCATTACGGCGCTCCAGCACAAACCCGTCGACCAGCCGACCATGGAACCGCACCCGCACCCGCACCCCCGGTTGAGCATCGTCAGACTGCTCGGCGGATACCAGGTAATCAAACTCGCGATCCAGATGCGGCACCGACAGCATCGGCAACACTCGCGCGATGGGCTCCACCGCAACGGGCGTGCGGGCACCACTGGCCCGGATCACGTCGAGCCAACCGACCAGCCACAACGGTTGTCTCGATATCCAAATCTTCGCCGAAATATATTTCTATACAACAACTTTCCTATAATTTCGCAACCTACGATACTGCAGCCGGCATTCTGACGGACAACCTTGTACACGGTAGCCGCAACCACTGAACCCCTAAAATTCAGCGGACTCGGGTGCGTTATTCGGCTACTCTCGACCGAAGAAAACCTAGCTATGATCAAGATCACGTCCGTGGCATACGACCACCAGATAAACATCGCCACCACCTCGTTGCCCAGGATGAACCGGACGACGGCAATCGTCGCGCCCGACTCCGCGAAACAACACCGGCCTCACCGCGGTCCAGATCGTCGGCAGCTACGCCAGTAGCTCAGTGCAGATCATTTGAGCATAAAACGACAATGTAGACCGTCACCGGAATCGTCAGTTTGTTAGCCGCCCAGGTAAGACCAGAACCAGGTCAGCAGAGCCACCGGAGGGTAAACACACCAGGATAACGCAGGTCACACAAGTCCAGGACGGCGCCAGCAGCAGCACTAATACAGCCAGGAATAGACGTGCGCCAACAGGAATGTAGCCAGATGATTCTGTCAAACACGAGATCGCCAACAAGCAGTCGCCGGCCGCCGACAACAGTAACTCGGAATACCCCAACGCCGCTCGCGGAGGATGGGGTATTCCGCCGCAACGACCGAACCCATCTTACCGAAGGTACTCGATGAGGTTACGTTCCGGCTATCCGCCAGCGATGGGATCGAGGTAGTCCGGCAACGGTTGCGTAACCTGCTGCGCCGAACTGCCCACCCCGAACTGCACGTCGAGAATCGGGCCTTCCCGACCCAAAAGACCCTATCGGCATCCGGATCTATTGGCCACCATCCATCCTGTGCGCAACATGGGAAATTACCGGCACCCCATCATGCTGTATTTCCACGGCGGAGGCTTCGTCATAGGCACAACCTCGATACCCATGATGGATCCTACCGCCTGCACGTCGTGAGCGCCGACGCGACCATGGTATCCGTCTAGGTACCAATTGGCACCCGCACCCCCCCCGCTGCCATCGAAGAAGCCTGGGCTGCAACGTTATGGGTAGCCCAAACACGAACCCGAGATTAGGTGGAAACAGAACTCAGAAGGCCGTCGCCGGGAACTCAGCGGGTGTAACCACCGCCGTGGTGATCACGCAACGCGCCCGCGACCATGCCCATCCCGGCACCCATAATGGCGGACCTCCGCTAGCGGGCGTCCCAGCTGTTGTGGTACTACTCCACGCTGTGGTACCTGTCCTGCCGTCGTTTCAAGAGAACGCCACTGCCCCGAATCTTGCTGTCGCAGCGATAGCTGCGTTCTACCGTTGGTAGACAGGAGAAATCAACTGATATCCAACCCGCAAGCCGGGGTGGGCCAAGAACCTACCCGATCTGCCAGTTTCCTATATCGGCATGGCCGGTTATGACCAGTTGGACGACAACGGGATACGGTACGGGATGTTGCTGACAGCCGCTGGAGTCCCGTCAAGATGCACAATGCCGGGACGGTGGTGCACGACTACACGGGTGTGATGCCCGCGGCCACCACCACGCTGGATCGTGAACTAGCCGCGCTGCGGGCAGCGTTGCACTCCTTAGAGCCCCCGGTACGTACGGTAGACCAATGACGGAGCCCACGGCCTCACGGCCCAGATATCGACCCGACGCTCAAGGCGCTGCTCGACGTATTCCCGCCGACCTTAAACGTCGCCGACGGCATCGAAGTCGCACGCGCGAAACTCAAGCAGTTCGAAGCACCTCCGGAGATGTTTCCCGACTTGCGGATCGGACCGTCGGATATAAGCGAACTCACCGACATCCCGGTTCGGATCTATTGGTCTCCCACTAGCATCATTTAACAGCTGGCCCATTGTCGTCTACTACCACGGCGGCCACTAGTCTATCGGGAGCCTGGACACCCACGACGCGATCAGCCGCAGGCACGCCGCCGACATGAACAGCCATCGTGTTGTTTGTCAGCTACCGACTGGCACCGGAGCATCCGTTACCGGCCAGAATTGAGGACAAGCGGGTAGTTGAGCATGTCGCCGAGCTAGGCGGTGCCCCACGCAGGATCGCTGTCGCTGGTGATTCCGCAGGTAGCAACATCTCAGCGAGCATGACACAGCTGGCCTGCGACAATCGTGATAGTGGCGGATCGAACGTAGTTTTCCAATTGTTGCGGTACCCGCCAACCACGGCTGACCTATCGCTACCCGTCTTTCACCCAGAATGCCGATGCAAGGATTCTGGCCCGCAACGTAATTGAATGCATTTCTGACCTGGTACGTTCCTGCCCTCGACATCCGCGACTACACAACACTTCCTGCCACCCAGCCCCAGCCAATGCCGCCGACCTATATTATTCGGTCTACTTCCTGCCTTCATCGACGTCACCGAACATGACCTCAATGCGATACGACGGAGCTCAGTACGCCTACCCCTCAACTCGGCCGGAGTGCCAACAAAGTGGCGCCACGAGCGACCATGTTGCACGGCTACATCAGCCTCGCTCCCTGGTTGCGCCCGACGCCGAGGCGATGAGCCGGGTCCTGAAGGCGCTGCATTCCTCGTCACAGTAGGCTGGCTTCTCTGGTTAGCCCATGATGTGTTGGAAGGAGATTCTCGGTGGTGAAGAAGTTTTCGCACCTTAACCCGCCGCTGCGAGAATTCATCGGCAAACAGGCCATGCCTTTCCTAACAACTACACCGCCCCAAGGAAACCGAATCAACCTCTCGCCCAAGAGATACCCTGATACAAGGATACAAGCGTGGTGCTAGACCACCATACCGTCAACTATTTTCGATCTGTTCGTTAGCGGAGCTGAAACCATCACCCACTTAAGTGACAATGGCTGTATCACCATTATGCTCTGCTCGTTACCCCGCAGCTCGCTAATCTTGTTACTATTAGGCACAGGCCGGGTCGTGTGGCGAGACAACTTTGAATTGGACAATCTGCAAACGCATTTCGGTTCCCCGCAGCAAGGTCTGCAGGGAACCATCGTCATTGACGTCGAGATAATCGCCTATGCATGCGGATGCTCTACGCAGTAGCTTAATACGAGCTGTCGATGAGCGGCCAACGCTCGTCGCGGCGTACAGCAAAGACCACCCATGAGAAGTTAGCTCACCTCGCCGAAGTCAACCGACTCAGCATCGACGGCCTGCCCGCGCTTGACCACGACCACCCCATGCCACCCGCCATGTGAACGATGCGGCGCCCCTAGATGGCGCGCTTGAGATCGTCGACTTTGTTGAGCTGCTCCCATGGCAGTTCGACGTCAGTGCGACCGAAGTGCCCATAGGCAGCGGTTTGCGCGTAAATTGGGCGCAGCAGATGCAGGTCGCGGATGATCGCGCCGGGACGCAGATCGAACACCTCGCCGATGGCTTTCTCGATTTTGGCCGGATCGACCGCCTCAGTGCCAAAGGTCTCGACGAACAAACCGACCGGGGCGGCTTTGCCGATGGCGTATGCCACCTGCACCTCGATTCGCTCCGCCAGCCCGGCAGCGACGATGTTCTTGGCCACCCAGCGCATCGCGTAGGCTGCCGACCGGTCCACCTTGGACGGATCCTTGCCAGAGAAGGCGCCGCCGCCGTGACGCGCCCAGCCACCGTAGGTGTCGACGATGATCTTGCGACCGGTGAGCCCGGCATCGCCCATCGGCCCACCTAGCACGAACTTGCCGGTCGGGTTTACCAGCACCCGCACCGACGATACATCCAAGGTGTCATGAGACAGATCGTCAATAACGGTGTTGAGCACCTTCTCCCGGATATCAGGAGCCAGCGTGGCATCCAGGTCGACACCAGCGGCGTGCTGAGTGGAGATGACCACAGTGTCCAAACGCACTGGGACATTGTCCTCGTAGGCGATAGTGACCTGGGTCTTGCCGTCGGAACGCAGGTAGGGCAGCACGCCGTTCTTGCGTACCTCGGTCAGCCTTCGCGCCAGTCGGTGGGCCAGTGCAATCGGTAGCGGCATCAGTTCCGGGGTGTCATTGATCGCGTAACCGAACATCAGGCCTTGGTCACCAGCACCCTGGGCGTCCAGCGGATCCGCCGCGCCCTCGACGCGTACTTCATGGGCGGTATTGACGCCTTGAGCAATGTCAGACGACTGAGCGCCGATGCCAATGTTAACTCCGCACGACGCCCCATCGAAGCCCTTGTCCGACGAGTCGTAGCCGATATCGAGAATACGTTCGCGGACCGTATTACTGATATCAGCGAACGCCGTCTTGGCCAACGTCGTCACTTCACCCACCACATGCACCTGCCCGGTGGTGACCAACGTCTCGACCGCGACACGTGAGCAAGGATCCTCCGCCAAAAGTGCGTCAAGGATCGAGTCGCTGATCGCATCACAGATCTTGTCGGGATGTCCCTCAGTCACCGACTCGCTAGTGAACAGCCGACCCTTCTCACTCACTATTGACTATTTCCTTTCCATAATTAGCTAAACGAATTTATATTCGCTGGCATCAGACTCAGTACATCCACTCGAAAAGGGATCACCCAACACTTGCACAGGAGCCTTACAGAACACGAGCCAGTCAGTCACCCGCCTCGCAGATCGGGAAGGCCATGCAGAAACGTGACAATCCCATCAACGATACGACTGGCCATGAGCATCTTGGAGCCGTGCTGTAGCGCCAACTCGGTACCGTCGGACGCCAGCAGCCAGCCGTCGTTGTTGTCCACCTCAAAGGCCCTGCCGTCACCCACAGCATTCACGACTAAAAGGTCACAGCCCTTGCGCCGCAGCTTAGCGCGAGCATGAAACAACACATCGCCGCTGGCATCCCCGGTTTCTGCGGCGAATCCCACAATGGCCCGCATGTTGGGCAACTGCCCATGCGTACGGGCCCGCACCGCGGCAGCCAACACGTCTTCGTTGTACACCAACTCGATCAGCGGCTCGTCCTGGTCATCGGGGCCTTTTTTGATCTTGGCGGTAGCAACTTGGGCGGGCCGGAAATCAGCCACGGCCGCTGCCATCACCAACACGTCAAAGTCGGGAGCGTGCTTGGAAACGGCGTCTCCGAGTTGCTGCGCCGAGCCAACATGCACCACATCGACCCCAGCAGGGTTGGTCAGCCCCGCGGTGTGCCCAGCGATCAACGTGACTTCGGCGCCGCGCTGAACAGCGACCCGCGCGACAGCATAGCCCTGCTTACCGGAGCTGCGGTTCCCAATGAAGCGCACCGGATCGATCGACTCGCGGGTACCACCGGAGGTCACCAGAAGTTTTCTGCCCGTTAGGTCATAGGGTAAAGCGTCGTGCCGCTCCAGCAGTAACTGGGCAAGGGTTGTGATCTCTTCCGCCTCGGGCAGGCGTCCCGCTCCGCTATCGGTACCGGTGAGGCGCCCGGACGCGGGTTCCAGAACAATCGCGCCGCGGCGACGCAACGTGGCCACGTTGTCGACGGTAGCCGGATGCAACCACATCTCGGTGTGCATCGCCGGCGCGAACATGATCGGACACCGTGCGGTGAGCAGGGTCGCGGTTAACAGATCGTCGGCTCGGCCGTGCACTGCGCGGGCCAATAGGTCGGCGGTGGCCGGCGCCACTACCACCAAGTCGGCCTGCTTGCCGAGGTACACATGCGACACTGCCGGAATATCGTCGAACACGTCGGTGTACACCGGTTGGCCGGAGAGTGCCTCGAAGGTGGCAGTTCCGACGAAGCGCAACGCCGACTCAGTTGGGATGACCCGCACCTCGTGACCGGCGTCAATGAGCTGACGAACCACGGTACACGCCTTATACGCGGCGATACCCCCGGAGACGCCGACAACGACCCGCTTGCAGTCCATCACCTCCGGCCCTGCCCTGTTTACTCGCCCTCGGTGTGCTCGAGCAGATCGGCGTGAATCTCGCGCATCGCGATGGACAACGGTTTCTCCTGCAGCCCAGGCTCCACCAGCGGACCAACGTATTCGAGGATGCCCTCGCCGAGCTGATTGTAGTGGTCGTTAATCTGGCGCGCCCGCTTGGCCGCGTAGATCACCAGGGCGTATTTGCTTGAGACACGGTCCAGCAACTCGTCGATAGGTGGGTTGGTGATGCCCAGAGGGGTGTCGTAAACGCCTTGCCCACCTGACGATGGATCAAACTGATCCACGGCAATGACAGCGCTCAAAGACGTGTTGGACTGCGGAATACTCACGTAAGACAATCTCCTGGCGGGATAGAACGGTGATGAATGCAGTTAAGGAATTCGGTGCTCGGGTCCGGTTGGCTGGATGGCTCATGCCGAGCCCGACACGGCTCCCACCAGCAAGGATACCAATTCGGCACACGCAGACTCCAATCGACGGTTGACCACAACTTCATCGAAGTCATCTTGTGCCGCCAATTCGATGCGCGCGGTCTCGAGCCGGCGCCGAATGGCCTCGGGTGTTTCGGTGCCCCGGCCAACCAGCCTGGCTTCCAAATCCTCCCAGCTGGGCGGCGCTAAAAACACGGCGATGGCCTCAGGCATCGCCTTCTTGACCGCCCTGGCTCCGGCCAGGTCAACCTCGATAAGCACCGGAAAACCGGCCGCAGCGGCGACCCGCACCGGCTCGGCCAGGGTGCCCGAACGGTGCATCCCGCCGTGGATTTCAGCCCATTCCAGCAATGCACCCTGGTCGATCAGCTGTTGGAATCGGGCGGGGCTGACGAAGTGATAATCGACACCGTCCATCTCATCTGGCCTAGGCTCTCGCGTCGTGGCCGACACACTGAAATGCAGGTTCGACACCCGTTCGCGCAGACACCTGACCACCGTTGACTTGCCGACCGCCGAGGGACCGGACAGCACAACCACACGTCCTTTATCCGTTTGCTCACTCCATGCCCAGTGCTCAGCATCCGGTGCCCCGCGCGCGCTCACTGGCACTCCTGCGCCGGTGCCTCCATAGATCAAGCAGCCTGCATCGTCGGCTGGGCTAGCTAAGCGGAGCCGAACTTTTCCAGTAGCGCTTTGCGCTGACGCTCGCCGAGGCCGCGCAGCCGGCGGGTCGGTGCGATGTCCAGCTCGGTCATGATTTCCTGCGCTTTGACCTTGCCCACCTTCGGCAATGCCTCCAGTAGCGCAGACACCTTCATCTTACCCAAGACTTCATCACTTTCCGCATCCTTTAGCACCTGTGTGAGGTTGGTGCCGCCGCGCTTGAGCCGATCCTTAAGCTCTGCTCGTGCTCGACGTGCGGCAGCAGCCTTCTCCAACGCGGCCGCGCGCTGCTCGTCGGTCAACTGGGGAAGGGCCACGATTCCTCCGTCTCTCAATCCATGGCAATCGATCGTTATTTGTCTCAGCCGGGGGTACTCCAGCCGGCGGAGACGACCGTACCCACGCCTCCTGACGAAATCTAACCCGACCCCCTACTTTCACTAACGTTTATCCAACATAAGCCCAGCTCAGTTCGTTCTCCTGACACCGCCTAGCTGTCCGCCAAGCATCGTTGAAAGCAACCGAATACGTCGGCGTGTTGGAGCAGACATGTTCCTCCCCTGCCCCCGGTCATTCCTTCTACCAGTTATTTTAGCTTGTGAGCCAGTCCCAAGCCCGACGGCACAGTGTCTACCTGTGGATGGCGGTGGCCGTCGGCCATGTGCCACGTGCGACGGATCACGCAGTTTAGTGTGACGTGTCGCGCGTGTCGCCTGGTTTGTCGGAACGGCCACTCGATTCGATGTCTTCGCTTCGGCATTTACGATTTACGGCACTGAACAAACAACCTTGCGCAGCAGTTTGCACGTGCACAGCTGCCTGGCACCGGCTTGGTAAACCGAGGCTCCAAATTGGAGCGCCAGACCGCTACCGGTGGCTACAACTGCACCCGCGGCACTTGCCAGATTTACCTCTGCGACATCCAGTTTTAAAATGTTAACCTTGGAGACCACCGCCACACACTGGACGTTGGCAGCCTGACACATTGTCGCCCATCTAGCAACAAAACGTCTGCGCCCACCAGTCGGAACCGCCTTGACAGCAAACCCAACTGCGGAGTTACCGGTTAAGCAATATAGGCATCAAGCGACCCGTCAAAAAATTTGCTTGCGAACTCAGCTTCAGGGCTTCGCTGCGCTTCGCAGTCCCCTTGACGTCGTATCACCGTCCCTCGTCGCTTGACTCCCTGGCCGGGGCCCAGGTACCCGGTACCATCGGCATCGTTGGGCCGCCACCGAAATCATCACCAGCCAGCGTAGTCAACCCGGCCACTTCGACAACGGCCTCCTTGCTTACCGTTCCAGCAAACCCGAAGGATCCCGCGCCACAATCGGACACCCGGGAACCTGTCTGGTCAACTGGCGACGGAATTGCCGCGTCGAAACCCGTGTTCATCGTAATGACCTCTTCACGATAGCCACGTTCTTTCGCCGCCGAGCGCCGCCGCCAAGCCCTCGCCTGCTCACGCGCCGAGGCCTGGGCAGCCGCCTCAGCCACAGCGGAATCGGAGACCGACTCCGAGACCTTGTTGGCGTAAGCCGACTGTCGTCCGGAGCCGAACCCAACGCCTGGACCGCGACCGTCGACGAGGTAAGGAGAAAAACCCCCGAAACCAGTACCCGGCGGCGCCGGGGCGGCCGCGGCGGCGCTGGCCGCCGACGCTGGTGGGGCGGCTGAGGAGGGCGACGCACCTGGAGCAACGACTGCCGGGGCCACCCCGGCACCCGCCAACATAGCGGGCACAGTCGCGATGGGTGCCGACTCCGGTACAACGGTGGGTATCGCAGCAGACGGACCGGCACTCAGGCCAGATGATAGCCCCGCCAAGCCGGTTACCGCTCCCAGGTTGGCGATGGTACCACCGAGAGCAACCAACAGCAACTGCGGATACTCGGCCAGCCAGGTACCAAGTTGGACTATGTGCGTCGGCAAATCCAACACAACGATGTAAAGGAGGAACTGAAAAGCCGCTGTCGGATTGATAAACAACAGTTCCCAAAACTGTTCACCATCCTGAAAAAACTCAAGGCCTCGAGCAAGCCACCAGATCGGCTGACCCGGGTAGACATAGTCGTCGTAGTCCAGTCCGTTCAAGGTGCCATTGAGAGGGTCCCAAACTAGGCGGCCTCCGCTGACGTTACGCAGGATGTCTGCAAACACCCTATCCATCGCGCTGGCGTGACCGCCATGGCTGTGACCGTCATGACGAGAGTCCTTCTCAACGTCATCGACTAGCACATTGGATTTCAGGATCAGCGGCGGGGGAGTGGCCTGCGGCGTCGCGGCTAATGCCGACTGAGAGATTGCCGAATAGGTCGCCATCGTAGTGGCGGCCCGAACCCACATCTGCACATACTCTTCCTCGTTGAGCGCAATGGGGATAGTGTTGACACCAAAGAAATTGGTCGCCATCAACACCCCACGCACGACTCGGTTGGCGGCCAGCTCGAATTGTGTCGGCATGGCCTCTACTGCGGCGGCGTAAGCCGCGGCCACGACCTCTTGTTGAGTGGCCACGTCCATGTAGTCGGCGGCGGCTTTCATCAGCCATGCCAGAAATGGCATACACGAGCCCACAAACATCTCGACGGCTTGCCCCTGCCACCCCCCGGACCGCACTTCCCTTAGCAATGCCTCGACCTCTGATGCAACCCAGCGGTACTCGGCGCTGAGCCATAAGTTGTACGAGGCGGAGTTCAACATGGGTCCGACCCCTGCACCGAAGTTCAGCATCGCCGACTGTACCTCGGGGGGGAAAGCCATCCATGGGTTCGTCATAGCCCACCGCCAAGGTACGATGCTACCGCGAACGCATCCCGAAGCGCATAACTAACACCCGATTCGGCCACTCCGACGCCCCAGCGGCCAAGCTCCTCCGCCCCGTGAGCAGTCATCGCCACATACTGGCAACCGTGAACGTTGAAACCAACCTGATTCTGCACCGACACCGAGCCAGACCCAGGTGGGATAACCTCCATGATAAAGGGAGCCGCTTCGGCATGCACGGTAGCCAGATGGGCGGTCAACGCTTCGATAACAGCACTGGCACCTTCCAGGCCTTCGGGAATGACTCCCAACGTCATAACAAAGACTCCATACTGTTAGAGATGCACGGGGGGATTCGACAGGCATTCCACGCCACTAAAAATTGAATATGAATATCGTTGTTAACAACAGGTTAAAGCACAACGTGGTGCAGGACCAAAGACGGTGAGTGTAGTCACACTACCGCTAATCTTAGAGACCCCGCTCGGAGAGTTAGCGGTGCCAAATCTGCAGATAGAGGCCACCGATGAATTTCAATATTCTGGCCGAGCAGCCTTACCGGTGACGCAATCGTCTCGCAATGACAGGCTGCGGCACTCAACACTAAACAGCAGCGAGATAGGCGACTGCATCACGCATCTGTTCGCCAGCTGCTCGCAGCTCTGAAACACCGGGGCCGGCGCGCAACACTGCACGTGACACCGCAGGCAACAGCTGACCTGGCGCCGCCCCACCCAGGCCGCCGAGCGCCTCGGGGTGTCCACCCTGCGCCCCCACTCCGGGCACCAACACCGGTCCACCCAGCGCGCTGACATCCGGCGCCCCGAAAACCGTTGCGCCTACGACTACTCCAACATATCCCAAGCACCCCGGCTCAGACCGATGGAAGGACCGGTTCATTTCTCTGTTGACGAAAGCCGCCTGGTCAACAATCAGTTGAGCTACTATGCGACCGTCAAACGTGGCGCGCTGGACGGTGGCACCCTCAAGGTTGGACGTTGATGCTAGCACGAACACGCCCCGGTCGTGTGCCGCGGCTACTTCTAGTAGCGGCCGCAACGAGCCGAACCCAAGATACGGCGAGGCCGTCACCGCGTCGGCGGCCAACGGCGAATTGCCTGCCCAAGCAGCAGCGTAGGCCGCCATCGTCGACCCGATATCCCCTCGTTTGGCGTCAGCCAACACCAGTACGCCGACAGACCGCAACGCGGCGATGGTATACTCCAGCACCGCGAAGCCGGCAGCGCCGTAGGCTTCAAAAAACGCCACCTGTGGTTTGACTATGGCGAAACCGGAAAACGCCTCCACACAGATGTCGCAGAACGCAGCCAGCCCGTCCGCGGTAGTCGGCAAGTCCCATGCGCGCAGCAACTCAGGATGCGGGTCTATACCCAAACACAGCTGCCCGCGGCGTGACGTCGCCTCGACCAGCCGAGCGCCAAAACCGGTCATTGGACCTCATTATCAGCCGCGATCCCCGCACCAATGGCACTGTGCAGTTCTTGCAGCGACCGTACGCCGATGTCACCTCGGATCCCCGCTTCGATGCCCTGCACCGCGGCGGAAGCACCCTGCACCGTCGTGACGCAAGGAATATTGACCGAGACTGCGGCCGAGCGGATCTCATAACCGTCGATACGCGGGCCGGAGTTGCCGTAGGGCGTGTTGATCACCATATCCACGTCACCGGCCCGAATCGCATCGACCGCGGACAACGCGGGGCGGCCCGCTTTCGGCGGCTCGAAATGCTTGCGCACCTCATCGCAAGGAATTCCTTTGCGACGCAACATCTCCGCAGTTCCCTCGGTGGCTATAACATGAAATCCAAGATCAGCCAGCCGCTTGACGGGGAACACCAGTAACCGCTTATCCCGGTTAGCCACCGACACGAACACCGTACCTTGAGTCGGCAACGAGCCATACGCAGCGGTCTGGCTCTTGGCGAATGCTCTGCCAAAATCGTGGTCGATCCCCATGACCTCACCGGTCGATTTCATCTCCGGACCGAGCAAGGAATCGATAGCGGCTCCGTCGGCCCGCCGGAGCCGGTTAAACGGCAACACAGCTTCTTTGACCGCGATCGGGGCGTGCGACGCCACGTTGCCGCCGTCACCAGAAGCCGCCAGCATCCCTTCGAAACGAAGCTGGGAAATACTGGAACCCAACATGATCCGGGCACAAGCCTTGGCAAGCGGGATTGCAGTAGCCTTGGAAACGAACGGCACCGTTCGGCTCGCGCGCGGGTTGGCTTCCAGTACGTAGAGCACGTCTTCTTTGAGAGCATATTGTACATTGAGTAGTCCCACCACGCCAATCCCGCGTGCGATGGCTTCGGTCGCCTGACGCACCTTCTCTAGGTCACTGCGACCCAATGTTACTGGGGGAAGCGCGCAAGCCGAATCACCGGAGTGGATACCGGCTTCCTCTATGTGCTCCATGACTCCGCCGATGTACACCTCGGTGCCGTCGCACAGTGCGTCGACGTCGATCTCAACCGCATCCTCGAGAAAGCGGTCCACCAGCACCGGATGCTCGTGTGACAGCGCGGTAGCACGCGTGATGTAATCCTTCAGTGTCTCCTCGTCGTAGACGATCTCCATACCGCGACCGCCCAGCACATACGAGGGCCTCACTAAAACCGGATAGCCAATCTCAGCAGCGATACGGCGTGCTTGAGCGAAAGTTGTTGCAGTTCCATATTTTGGCGCCGGCAGCCCGGCGGCTGTCAGCACGTCTCCGAACGCTCCGCGATCTTCGGCAAGATCAATGGCCTCCGGCGAAGTGCCCACGATAGGAACCCCGGCATCGGCGAGCCGTTGTGCAAGCCCGAGCGGGGTCTGGCCGCCGAGTTGCACAATGACGCCGGCTACCCCGGCACCGCCCGCCGCAGACTGCTCTTCGGCATAGAACACCTCAAGGACATCTTCGAACGTCAGCGGCTCGAAGTATAACCGGTCGGCAGTGTCGTAGTCGGTGGACACCGTCTCCGGGTTGCAATTAACCATAACTGTCTCAAAACCATTATGCGATAACGTAATTGCTGCATGAACACAACTGTAGTCGAATTCGATTCCCTGGCCAATGCGGTTGGGGCCGGACCCTAGGATCAGCACCTTGGGTTTCTCTGTTTGCGGGACCACCTCCGTTTCAGCGGCAGGATCTAGTTCGTAGCTGCTGTAGTGGTAAGGAGTTTTGGCCTCGAACTCCGCAGCGCATGTGTCGACCGTCTTATACACCGGATGAATGCCCAGCCGTTTACGCAGCGACCGAACTCCGTCTTCCCCCAGTAATTCTGGGCGTAACGCAGTAATCTGTCGATCCGATAGCCCGTTGTGCTTAGCGCGCCGCAGCAACTCGGCGTCAAGGACCGGGGCAGCGACCAGCTCGTCGCGTAGCTTCACCAGCTCACCGATCTGCGCTACGAACCAGGGATCGATGCCGGAAACCTGTGCCACCTTTTCAGTCGAAGCACCCAGCCGCAACGCCAGTTCGACGTCATAGAGTCGGCCTTCGGTCGGGGTCTTCAGCCGGAGAAGCACCTGGTCGACGTCACCCTGCGGGTCGGGTGCCGTCCAGAAACCGAAGCGGCCGGTTTCTAACGATCGCATCACCTTACCGAGTGCCTCAACAAAGTTGCGGCCCAACGACATTGCTTCTCCGACGGATTTCATCGTAGTAGTTAGTGTGGGATCAGCGCCGGGGAATTTCTCGAACGCGAACCGCGGCGCCTTAACCACGACGTAATCCAATGCCGGCTCAAAGCAAGCCGGCGTTTCTTTAGTGATGTCGTTGAGGATCTCGTCTAGCGTGTAGCCGACAGCCAGCTTGACTGCGATCTTGGCGATCGGGAAACCGGTGGCCTTGGACGCCAACGCACTGGACCGAGATACCCGTGGGTTCATCTCGATGACGATAAGCCGGCCGTCATGGGGGTTGATCGCAAATTGGATGTTGCAGCCACCGGTGTCCACGCCGACCTCGCGCAGGATCGCGATGCCCAGATCCCGCATACGTTGATATTCCCAGTCGGTCAGAGTCATGGCGGGTGCTACGGTGACCGAATCACCAGTGTGCACACCCATCGGGTCAACGTTCTCGATCGAGCACACCACCACGACGCTGTCGTGTCCATCGCGCATTAGCTCGAGTTCGAATTCCTTCCAACCATAGACCGATTCCTCGATCAGCACGTTGGCACTAGGTGAAGCTACCAGCCCGGCGCCGGCCATCCGGCCAACCTCCTCGTCGGAGTGAGCCATGCCCGAACCCAATCCGCCCATCGTGAAACTTGGCCGCACCACCACCGGAAGGCCAAGATCCTCGACTGTTTCACGCACCTCATCCATGGTGAAACACACTTTACTGCGAGCGGATTCACCACCAACCTTAGCGACGAGATCTTTGAATCGCTGCCGGTCCTCACCACGCTGGATAGCCTCGAAATCAGCACCGATGAGCTCGACGCCATAGCGCTCCAACACTCCGTTTTCGTACAGCGCTACCGCTGTGTTGAGCGCGGTCTGCCCACCTAAGGTGGCTAGCAAAGCGTCAATCCTGTTGCCACGCTCGGCCTGCTGAACAATCACCCGCTCCACGAAGGCCGGCGTAATCGGCTCGACATAGGTGTGGTCGGCGAACTCCGGATCGGTCATGATGGTGGCCGGGTTAGAGTTGACCAGACTCACTTGCAAGCCCTCGGCCCGCAGCACTCGACATGCCTGGGTGCCAGCATAGTCGAACTCGCAGGCCTGCCCGATGACAATCGGCCCCGAGCCGATCACCAGTACATGGTTGAGATCAGTCCGCCGCGGCACTAGCGTCCCCCTTTCTGGGCGCAAGCGTCCTCATTTGAACAGTGATTGCGACGTGTCGTTTTGCAAACGCGCGGGCTCGCGGTCATCGCTGGGCTGCCATGAGTTCGACAAAACTATCGAATAGGTACTCGGCATCGTGCGGGCCGGCGGCCGCCTCCGGGTGATATTGCACCGAAAATGCACGCCCGTCAGCGAGTTTGACACCTTCCACCACCCCATCGTTGGCACAGGTGTGACTGACCACCGCTGAGCCAAAAGGTGTGTCGAAGGACTGGCCTGCCTCCCCTTCCAGTGCGAAACCATGGTTTTGCGCGGTCACCGCGACCCGTCCGGTGGCGTGGTCGATGACCGGTATATTGATACCGCGGTGGCCGAAGACCATCTTGTAGGTCGACAGTCCTAGCGCCCGGCCCAAGATCTGGTTGCCGAAACAGATACCGAACAAAGGAATTCCGGCGTTCAGCACCTCTCGAGTGAGCGCAACGACGTGGTCGGCGGTAGCCGGGTCACCAGGGCCATTGGACAAAAACAGGCCATGCGGTTTGATGTCGGCAATTTGGTTGAACGTCGCCGACGCCGGCAGCACATAGCTGCGAATCCCACGCCGAGCGAAGTTGCGCGGCGTGTTGGTCTTGATCCCGAGGTCAAGCGCTGCCACCGTAAAGCGTTCCTTCCCTTTGGGTTCAACAACATATGCATCCAGTGTGCTGGCTTCGCCAACAAGATCAGCACCCAGCATCGACTGCTGGGTGCGCACATGTTGTACTAGCGCCTCGATATTTAGGGGCTCGATCATTGCCTTGCCAGAAAACACACCCGCCTTCATCGAACCGTATCTGCGCAGATGACGCACTACCGCCCGAGTGTCGATACCGGCGATCCCAACAATACGCTGGCGGACCAGCTCGTCTTCCAGCGTGCCGGTGGCGCGCCAGTTCGAGGCGCACGGAGACGGGTCACGCACCGCGTAACCCGCGACCCAGATTCTATCGTCGCGACTCTCACCGTCCTGGTCGTTCCAGCCGGTGTTGCCGATCTGCGGGGCGGTGGCCACCACGATCTGACGGTGATAACTGGGATCGGTCAACGTCTCCTGGTAGCCGGACATGCCGGTGGAAAACACGGCTTCACCCAACGTTTGGCCAATCGCACCAAACGGCATGCCGGTGAAGACGCGGCCGTCTTCGAGAACCAGTAGGGCTTTGCTCACGAGAGCCACTCCTTTCTCCCGCAAGCGGTAGGTGACCCCACATCGCTCTTTCGCTCTGCATCATCGCCGGCGCGGCTCACGCGGCTTCTCCTGTCTGAGGCTCTAGCCACTCGCGGTATTCGTTGCGGTTATTTGCCCGAGTCCCGGTATCGAGCTCAACGCCCGACGGGATCCACCACCGGATCGCAAGTATCCTATTGCGAACAGCAATCTTTCCGGCGATGCTGCACTCGGTACAGATGGCAATAATCGACTCCTGCGGAATCCAAATTTGTCGGATATGGATGCACTGCAACATGATTCCCTCAGGATAGCGGGTCAGCACCGCCCTGCTTCGATACCCAAAATCACCGGCCGCGATCCGCTCGTTCCAGACTGACGCCATCGTGTACCCGACGTACATGACGCAGGTAGTCATAGTTCCTCACCCGCCTCAGCAAGCATGTCGGGCAGAATGCTAATCAGCTCCACCTGCCGCCGCCCACGACACCGCCATCTACACATCATCAGTTGAATTATCACTGCCAGCAACACAACACCACCAGCAGAGCCGTGACAACCAGCGACCCCACCAGCGTGCCAGAGTTCATACCGGACTCTTCTGACCCCGGGCGGTGACCTTCCCGCGCAGCAGGGTCGCAGTCACAGTGGCGGGCAGGGTCATCGCCTCGTACGGCGTGTTGGCTGACCTGCTGGCCAAGCCGTCGCCGGTGACCGTCCAGGTAACGTCCGGGTCCACCACCGTCAGGTTAGCCGGTTCACCCACCTCCAGTGGCCGGCCATGATCGGGCAACCCGGCGATGCGGGCAGGGTTCTCACTCATCACCTGCGCGACATCGCGCCAGCTTAATAGGCCAGGCACCACCATCGTGTGCACCACCACCGACAGCGCCGTCTGCAAGCCCAGCATGCCAGGGCGCGCTGCGGAGAATTCGACGCACTTCTCATGATCGGCATGCGGGGCGTGGTCGGTAGTCACACAATCGATGATCCCATCAGCCAACGCCTGCCGCAGTGCGACTGCGTCGGCGGTTTCGCGCAGCGGCGGGTTGACCCGATTCACCCCGTCGTAGCTGGCTAACCTGCTGTCATCGAGCAAAAGATGATGTGGTGTTACCTCGGCAGTTATCGAAATACCTTGCTCTTTAGCCCATTTCAGGATCTCTACGGTTCCTGCGGTAGAAGCGTGGCAGATGTGCACCCGAGCGCCGGCATCACGGGCCAACAGGGCGTCGCGGGCAACAATTGATTCCTCGGCCGCTCTGGGCCATCCCGACAATCCCAGCCTGGCGGCCGTAGGTCCCTCGTGCGCAACAGCGCCGACAGTCAGCCTCGGTTCCTCGGCGTGCTGAGCGATCAGCACCCCCAGGCCAGTGGCGTACTCCAGGGCACGGCGCATCACCAACGGGTTATGCACACAGTTGCCATCGTCGGAGAAGATCCGCACCTGTGCGGCACCGGCAGCCATCATACCCATCTCGGTGAGCTCGGCTCCGGCCAGCCCGACGGTGACCGCACCGACGGGGTGCACATCAACCAGGCCGACCTGCTGGCCACGACGCCAGACATGGTCGGTAACCACCGGACTGTCCGCTACAGGGGTGGTATTGGGCATCGCGAAAACCGCAGTGTAACCACCAAGAGCCGCTGCTGCCGAACCAGTTTCGATGTCCTCAGCATATTCGCGGCCCGGCTCGCGCAAGTGGGTGTGCAGGTCCACCAGGCCGGGCAGCAGCACCTGATCGATGGCATCAATCACATCAGCAGTGTCGGGAATATCAATACCAGCACCAATGTTGGCGATCTGCTCGCCCTCAACCAGTACATCGACTTGTTCACCCTCGCCATACAAGCGGACACCACGAAGTAACACGCTCATGCCGCACCCTCTTCTTCGGCCGACTGGGTCCCAACCAGAACATGGAAAAGCACTGCCATCCGCACATGCACACCGTTGGAAACCTGTTGCAAAACAGCTGATTGCGACGAGTCAGCAACAGAAGAGGCGATCTCCATGCCACGTAGCATCGGCCCTGGGTGCAGCACCACTGCATGGCCGGGCAACAGTGCCTGGCGCCGCTCGGTTAGCCCGTAGAGACAAGAATACTCGCGTACCGACGGGAAAAACCCGCCATTCATCCGTTCGGCCTGTACTCGCAGCATCAGCACCGCATCGGCGGCAGGCAGTTCAGCGTCAAAGTCGCATGAGACGGTGGCTGGCCAGCCGTCAACCCCAATCGGCAACAAAGTCCGCGGCGCCACCAGCACCACCTCAGCACCCAGGGTGTCTAGCAGCACGACGTTGGACCGCGCAACCCGGCTGTGCAAGATGTCGCCGACGATCAAGATGCGCCGGCCTTCAATGCTACCGAGCCGCTGACGGATGGTGAGCGCGTCCAGCAGCGCCTGGGTCGGGTGCTCATGAGTGCCGTCGCCGGCGTTGATCACCGCCGGACCATCCTCGCCGGTCTCAGCAGCAGTCCAATCGGCAAGCAGATGGGCAGCACCGGAAGCCGGGTGCCGGATAATCAACGCGTCAGCACCGGCCGCACGCAGTGTCAGCGCGGTGTCACGCAACGATTCGCCCTTACCCACCGACGATCCAGCCGGGCTGACGTTGATCACATTGGCGCTCATCCACTTGCCGGCCACCTCGAACGACACGCGGGTGCGAGTCGAATTTTCGTAGAACATCGTGATTACCGTGCGACCTCGTAGCGTCGGCAGCTTCTTGATCTCGCGACCCACCAGAGCATGCGCGAACCGGTCGGCATCGTCGAAGATGGCGATGGCATCGTCGCGGCTCAAATCACCGGCGTTCAGCAGATGTCTGCGCATCACGCACCGTCCCTGGATATCACCACGCCGTCGCTGCCGTCGTGCTCACACAGCAGTACATGCACACTCTCACGGTGCGAGGTAGGCACGTTCTTGCCCACGTAGTAGGCGCGGAGCGACAGTTCCCGAGGGCCGGGATCGACCAGCACGGCCAACTGAACGGCTCGCAACCAGCCTCGCATAGAGAGCGGCACACACCGAGCGCCTGGAATACACCACGTCGTCAACACCGCCGGCCAGTATCGATGTGACCTCCAGCGGCCGCGGCGGCTGGATCATCGGGTCACCGCGGCACAGGGTGATGTCCAACCCACCGCGACCCACCTCAATTCCAGTGTACTCGCCAGTGCTGCTGGCCAGGATGACTCCGTGCATCGGGCTTCCCAGCAGCACTAACCGGGGCGCATCGGAACCATCTAACGCAGTCTTCTCAATGATCTGGTGAGCAATACGGGAAATAGTGCGGCCGACGTCAGCTGCGGACATAAGTTCTCGGGATTCTCTGGATCCCAGGGCAAAAGCGGGGTCATCCGCGGCACCCATGCGAGACATGGTGGTACGCAGACCTCCTTCTCCGCCTCTCCGGACGGATCGATAAAGGACGTCGACTGCCGGGCAGCCTAGCACTACTGACCCCCGGTTACGATGCGGGGCACCCAGCGGGATCGCTGGCTAAATATCCCTACATCCCTACCAAGTCAACTTGTCGACACCCGGATCCAGTATCCCAAGTATGTTCGATCTAGGTGGCTGGCAGCGGTAGATCCGCATGCCAATGAGGCGATACTGGTCGCTCGAATCGCCACGTTGGAGCGGGTGAAATCGGCAGCCGCCGCAGCTCAAGTGGAGGCGGCCGTGGCGCTGTACGCTGCGCGTCGCCCAAATAGATAGTTTATGCGGAGGTGCCAGCACTGCAGCGCTGCAGGGGGCAGTGAGATCTCGTTGGTGCGACGGGATTCGCCCACTCGGGGCAGGCAGCATCTGGGATTCACCCAAGGCGTTGGTGTATGAGATACAGAACACACTCACCGCACTGGAGACCGGGCCGGATATCTCGAGTGGCGGGCCACACCGCTACACTGACCGTGCAGAGTCAACATGCTTGGACATTTAGGCCTGGCGCCGCACTGGACGCCGAACTCTGCACCGAAATGTCGAAACTGGACGGCATGGGTGATGCGCGCAGCGCGACCGTGGCAAAGCAGATTGCCTATTAGCTCAACACGCAGGCAGTGGTGGATCGGACCTCCAAAGCCGAACGCATCGTGACACTATCCAGTAGGCCCCGACACCGTAACCGGGGTGATGGCGTTGCTTCCAGTCGCCCGAGGTGTGTCAGTGCATACGACGCTTAAGCGGGCCGCCGACACTACATTCGACAACCGCACGCGTGGCCAAGTGATGACCGAATACATCGATCGCACACATCACAGGCTGACCGGCGTAGGTGGCTCAACCGGTTGCGGTTAACCTACGTAATCTTCGACGAAACGCTGCTGAGTGGCGACAACACCGCAGCGATGGTCGACGGGTATGGCCTCATACCGGAGGCGGTGGCGTACAACCTAGTCAGTGACGCGATCACCGATACCCGGTCACGGGCTACGCTGCGCCGGCTCTATCATCATCCGCGCTCGGGAGCCTTGGTGGTCATGGAGTCACGGGCGCGCTACTTCCCGAAGGGGCCGGCCTGCTTAATCGGGTTGTGGGATCAGCGCTGTCGTACCCCATCATTCTGTGATGCCCTAATCCGTCACTGCGACCATGCCGAGCCATATCATCACGTCGGACCGACAACTGCGGCAAACGGGCTCGGATACTGCGAGCGCTGCAACTATGTCAAGAAAACACGTCAGCTGACGTGTCAGCACAAGGACAGACGAAATAGACTGGCACAGAGCTAAATCCAACACACCCACCGGGACACACTACCGCTCAGCCATCATCGGGTCGACTTGAGATACTCATTAGTGAAATGTAGACCAGGATTGATTTAGCATTGAACAAATTCACACCGCGCAAGTAGCCCGACGGCCACGCTAAGCGGAGGACTAGGACGAACTTCCCACGGATGGACTTCGAGTACCCTATATCGCAGTAAGAGCCCAGGCGACGACGTCCCGGCGATAGTCCACACCACCCATGGGTTACCAAGGCGCCCAAGGAGAATGTCATCGGGTTGCAAAGCGGAGACTGGGTGCACGGAGATGTTCTCGACATCAGCTGCGAGTTGAGCGACAACGCCGCCTAAACTGGCCAAAAACGAATTTACTTTACCGAGTCGGATATCTCGTCGACCGAGCTGATCACCGCCGAGGGGCGGACCAAGGACGCCGGAAGCGAGGTAAGTTGCGCGGTAGCCGACTCTAGCAAACTCGGTAGCTACGCCAATGCATTCGACACCGTATCGACAGCGGCACGTTCAATTGCCTGGACGACGACGGCAAACGCAGCTGGACCGCCGTAGTTTATCGTGCCACCAGACCCGGCGCCACCCTGTTGATCAGCTGCTTCTCCGACGCCAACTCGTCCAACGTGACAAGGCCGCTGCCCGCAGTCTTCAACCAGACGTTGCAAGACATCCTTGGCGACGCAGTGGGATATTGGGTCGCTGGAATCCAGCACGGTTCGCCGCTAACAGAAAGGAACCGAAATAAAATCTGGTATTCTGGTGCGTCCACACACAGCAGCGAGCATCGAGCTGAACCGGGTGAATCGCTACGGCAATTAGATCTCCATCCGTGAGGTTTGCGATGCCGACTTAGTTGCCGACGCGTTGACAGTGTTCTGGCATCGCGGAGAAACGTTGCAGATCAAAGAGATCGGTTACCGCAACATCAACACAGGCCCGCTGATGCAAAAAGACACGCTGTTTTGTATCGCGTCGATGATCAAACCGGTAACGGTGGCCGCGGTGATGAGTCTACTCGGCGAAAGCAAGCAGACATTGCACGACCCGATCGCGCGCTGGGAACCGGAATTAGCCGAGCTGCAAGTACCCGACCAACCGGACGGTCCGTTAGACCGGACGGACCCAGCACAACGCGCCGCCCTCCTCGAGATCTGCTCACCCATACAAGCAGTCTGACCTATCGATTCTCGGTACCCAGGTAGATTTCGTAAAGTAAACTTGTTACTGCCGTCCCATCGGAGGTCAGACTTCTGGCTAAAAAATTCCCGCTAGTGCATTATCACATTTATCGAGTCACCTACAGCCACTCGATAAATGTGCTGGGCGTGATCGCATCCCGCATCGAGGACAACCTGCTTGACCAGGTTCTCGATGAACGAAATTCTAGGCTGGGCAGGCATGACTGACACCGGGTTCTTCATCCCCGCCGACATAAGATCTAGGCGCAGCGACCATGTACCGACTCGACGAAAAGGGCCAGTTACGACACGACGGGCTAGAGCCACCACACATCAAGCCACCGTCATTCTGTAACGCCGGCGGCGGATGATGGTCGACCGCCGGCAGCTACCTGCGGTTCGTGCATATATTGCTCGGCGACGGAGCAATCGACAACGTGTGGGCTGTCCGCAGGGGCGGTGCGTCTGATGCACCCGGATCGGCCCACCGACGAAACACAAGCGACGCGCCCTTGCTTGGGACGCCATTCTAGGTTGGCCGTAGGCGTGGGTTGAATCGAATCTGTCGGCAGTAACCGACCCGGCGAAACGCGCGCCGTTACTTCGTTCCGGGTGGGCTCGGGACATTTCGTTGACCTGGCGCCTATGGTGACGTAATGGCAGGCCGACACGGCTACCTACTTGAGATCCTGCTCTTCTGGTCCAGAATTCGCCTATGCTGGCCGCCGTCGCGCGGTAACACTTCCCAGACAAAGTTGGCTAACAGCCACAACTCAAGTTCGCCCGCCACACCTAATCGCAAAGCTCGGGCTTTAGCGGAGCTGGTCAATTTACCCTACCGGACCGGATGGTCGGGCCCCACGACTGCTGCTGTACCTACCCAAGCCCGACGAAATCGACCAGATTTTCAATTGGGGCACCCACCCGATCCCCAGGTCACGTGATACTTGCTGTGGACGCCACACCCTGACATCGCGGCAACGCGATGGGTCATCGCCGAGCGCACCAATGTCAGCTATAACGAGCGGACCTGAACCATAACGCTGCGAACCAGTTGCGATGTGATCGAGTTGACCAGCTGCCAACACCCAGTTGGGCACTACATCGAAGTTGATTACTGCCTCGGTCGGTGGTGGTGCAAAGGTTTGATGTCGGAGGCACTCAACCAGATTGCTCACCACGCCGAACACCGGACCAGATGTGTAAAGGGTCTGGGCCACCTGCAACATCGATAACACGCGTTCGGCGCAACTTATGGAACGAGCCGACTTTCCCGCCACGCCGTCTACCCGCTTATGGGCTCTAAACCGCGCGACAGTTTGTTTTACGCAAAAATCTTGCGCTGACCTCAGCTGGCCTGTCAAAACGCTCGATTCTGACACGTTGTTATTGTGACCGAAATGAACTTACGGCTAATTAAAACAGATTCAATTTTTGTCCCCGTGACTTTAGATTATCTACGGTACCACTGTGGATATCAATGATGTTATTTGACCACCTTCGGCCATCGCTGAGCAAGCTATACAATTTTAGTGGACTGCAATATCACAGAAATTCTGTATGACACCTATATGTTTGCTAGTCAACGAGATGAAGAATTCACATACCGGAAAACTTTCTAGCTTTTGACCAAAAATAAACAAAAAGAGACCCAGTAATAACGTTGCAGACAAGCCGCGTGACAAATTTGAGTATTGATGACGCCGCACAACCAAATTTAGCGATCAAAATCCGCTTATAATTCATATTAAGATTAGGAACATTTGATGTAGTATCGTTTTTGTTGTATGTCTGGAAAATCATTGGTTTCACTGTGCTAGTCATGTCAATAATGGAAGCTCTCACAATGGGGATATATACGACTGAAAGCAAGAATTTATTGGTAAACCCTTACACCAAAGTCAACAACCCATCATTCATCATTGTCGGGATATTAGAGTTTAGGTGACCATCCCGGGTTGAACCGTAACAGTAATATCGACGGCGATCAAATCACGGCACCATGTCCCGTCTGCCGTTCGTCCCTTTCGTTGCCAACGTTACCTTTGTCGTGGCCGCCGGGATTTTCCAGCGTCCACGACCCTGTCCCGATGGTGGCAATCAGTTCTTCGGCGGTGGAAATGTGGGAACTTCACACTCAACTCAAAAAATCGACCTCCTCCACGTGGCGTCCAAGATTGACAACCAGCAGAGTGCTTTAGACATTGAGCTGATGGCTCAGCAGCTGGTTAAACGACCCGTTATAGGCGTCGGTCACAGTAGATTTTCTGGCATCAGAACAACAGCAATTTGGCACCGGGAAAAAAGATTGGGCCGGTCGGAGTGTCAAATAGCCGGCTTGACTATGCTGCTTCAATGCAGTACCCTTTTGGAGTTATGCTTGTCAGGCACCTCCGCCAGTGCGGTTTGTGGTCGTGACCGTGAGAGATCGCAACCCAGTTGCTAGTGAAGCTATAACTACGTCTACACCGGTAATCTGTCGTTTCACCATCGGTGCATTACTCCCCGCCCCCCATCCACAACACCGGTGTCGATGGTGGGGTTTTCTTGATCACATATTCGTGGTTTACCTGGAAAACCATGGCGTGAAAGGACATCATCGGCAGCCCCAACGCGCCCTACATCAAGCATCAAGCAGCCTCATCAACGCCTACGGATATGGGATCAAATTACTATGCCTATGCCCGGGCTCAATCCCAGCGACCCGAACTACACGGCAGTCAGTGGTGGATCTGACTTCGGTATCAACTGGAACTGCCACGCGGACTGCTATGACCAACCTGGCAGGCAACATCGAAGCGGCGGGCAAGACATGAACTGACTACGTGGAAGCCATGCCGCAGCGATGTTTTCATGCACCCCGGCCCGGCTATGCTACGCCACGAAGTAGCATTTCTGATTTTCTGTAACGTTTCCTCCAACGTTACCCGCTACGAAAAACACATGTTACTGTTTTCGAAAATGACTGTGAATCTCGCTTAGGCTGTCACTGCCCTGAAATTCGTGTGATTTGCTGCTAGTAGAGCGCGGGATATGGAAAATAATAACTAACTCCTCTTTATCCACAATTAAATCGGAAATTATAAAGCGATGTCTCCTTCGGCGACAGTTTCCTCGCGGACATGATACCAAAGATCATAAATTTTCCCCCATTCATGATTCATGACGTAAAGTTCTGCCATTCTCATGACATGAAATTAAGATTCCAAAAAACTGTTGCTGAGCATCAACAATCAAGGCAACCACGTCCCGATGATCGTCATCACATCACTGAATTCCAGGCTACATCAAAGCGGTTTCTAAGCCGTCTACTACAACAATCATTACACCCTGGCTTACACCATCTAAGAAATTTTCCAACTTTCCCAGGTCACCAACAATAACTGATTCGCATACCCGATGAACGAATACTGGCCCCATTGAACGAATACTCGTCATAGCGAAGCATTTCTGAACAAGCAGAGGCCGTGCCACAAGCTAAGCCCCATATCAAAGCCGACAGTTCTGATCAGCGGCCCAGGCATAGCTGGCCCTGCCCCTCAACCGGACCAGTTACCACATAGTGGTGCTTGAGATCGCCGACGGCATCCACCCGAGCGGCCAGACCGTCGACCTGCACGGCGCGGTGACATCGGTCGTCGAGCGGATGAGCCTAACGGACGGCATGTGCAAGCGCAACCTCGACCAGCGGAACATCACCTCGATAACCACCGACAGGCGACGCCGCAGCGAAATTCCGGTCGAAGTATTCTGCGGCAACAGACATAGTCAACAAACCTAAAGATCCTTCGCAAGGACCTGGCCTACGCGCTGTATCAGGCCACTGCAGTCAACACTAAGTACCGAACCGGCACCCGCATAATGGGGTTGGCAACCAAAGACAACGCTATCCGAGGACGTGGTGGTGACGTTATCCGACAACACGACGGCGCGCGACCAACCTGGTGGTCAGAGCCGACGGGCCGCATTCAGCGGTGCAACGGCTGCCCTTCCAGCCTCGAGGAAAATTTCGTGAGGCGGCTGGGCGGCTACAACGCCTGGTTCATCGGTCCCGACACCGTCGGCCTGGACAGCTGGTTTATGTATCAGGCACCCGGTAAGCGTAATATATCGATACGACCGACGGATGACCGGACGATCGCTAATATCGCTAATGACGGGGAGCCCGCGTTCCGCTTACTATCTATATAGTAACCCTAGCGGCCAACGCAACCTGCTAGCCGCCCGGTTCGCCGGTGTCCGGTAGACAATCCCATGCACTAGTTGTCGCTGCACGTGTAGCCAACGACTTCTATTTCGACGCGTTAGCCCAGGTACACATGAACATCTAGTCTGCTGTACGCGTCACGCTGGTCGGAGACACCGGCTACTGCACGTTACCACTGAGAGGCATGGACACCAGGCCTAAGCCTTGGTCGGCGCGTACTTGTTGACCACGAATTGGGCTACGCCGACACCGTAGGTTAAAAAGGCGAGGGCAATCTAATCCCGGAAACCACTGGCGACCGCTCTGGACCGCTGTCAGACGATGATGCGGCCCTAGGTGGACAGGTGCCATAAACTACCGAACGACATCAACGGCTATCTGACACGGTACGCTTCCGACATCGCCATTACCGCGGTGATGACAAAGTACATGCAGCGCTGGCCGTTGTTCCGGCTGTTCGCCGAGCGGAAATGATTCATCACACCCTCCACGATCGAATTGCCCGACTATGCAGCGTCGAATTCCAGCGCCCAACGCAGGTAAACTTGCACATTCACGTCGAACAGGGCTGTCACGCATCCTTTTCAAAGGTCACGCGCGATATCCTCGGAAGTCACCCTAGGGGGCAGGCTGCGGGACATCCAAGACGGGCAACCCGTCGACCTCGACAACCCCACCTGGACGAAGCGGGCTTCGTGCAAGGCCAGAAATCATCACACCGACCGAATGGCCGCCTGGCTGCGCGATGTTACGCACCCTTCCAGAACATCGCTTTGAGACAGGAGACCAAATCACGCGTCTTCTGCAACAGCCTCGACTCTGTCGCCGTTCACGTCCCCGCCCATAGCAGCAGAGTCCGATGGGATCTCGAAAGCCGCGAACGCAGAACCCACCGCGGCCGACGCCGCGTTGCGCCTCGCGATCATCCGAGCCAACGCTTTCTCAGTGAATACTGATAATCCCAGTTCATGGTTGTATCCGTGAATTTCCTTCACGTCGAGCTGAGCCAAGAAGTAGATTATCTCCTTAGAAACCACCTGACCAGGGACTAGTACCGGGAAGCCGGGCGGGTAGGGCACCACGAACGTGGTGGACACCAGGGTCCTCCCCTCAGCAAGCTGACGCCCGGCCGTGCCGATATGCACGTACTCGCGGTCCGATTCTTCGTACCCGGCGTAGAAGGCCGACCGCATGTCACCGAACGAGCTGGCATTTTCGGGACGGAAGGCAACATCGAACTCGCTGAAGTCGGGCAAGTGGGGCAAATCCTGGGTGATCTCCTCAACATGGCGCTGATGCAGCGCGAGGTCGGCCCCGCTGGCCACCTTCTGAATCCTGTCAAAGTCACTGGCCACCCGGCGTAACACATCTAGCAGATAATGCACGCTCGACCACGTGACACCGATGGTGAAGATCAACAGCACACTGTTGATGGATGTCTTGTTGATCTGTATGCCGAATCGCTCCATCAAGATCTTCTCGCGGAAGTCATATCCGTTCATTCCGGTCTTCCCGACGAACAAGGTGACCCTCGTCGGATCCAGCACGAACTGGTCGGACCGCCATGCCTCATTCCACTCCGCCAGAGCACCCTGCCGAACCTGACGGTACGAGCTGACCGCCGATGCCCGGTACTCGTCGGGCACCAGGTCGGATTCATCGAGGATACGGAACCATTTGCTGATCAGCCGGTCTTTGCGGACGCGGTGACGAAAGACCAGCGCCATGTCGTACACCAGCCGGACCAGTTGAAATCCCTCGATGTCAACCTGGCGGCGCGCCAGATCCAACGACGCGAGAAGTTGTTGGTTCGGCGATGTCGAGGTGTGCGTCAAGAATGCCTCACCGAACGCATCCCGGGCTAGCGCATTGAAATCTTGATCGCGGACATGAATCATCGACGCCTGCCGAAGCGCCGACAGCGACTTGTGAGTAGAGTGTGTCGCATATACGCGAATCCGCGCCCGATTGGGGTCCGGCAGTAGCCGCTGGTCAACCCACTGGGACCGAGGGATCTCGGCCATCGATGCGCACCAATTCCGATATTCCTCGGCGTATTCGACAGACCACAACTTCTGTTCGAGTTGCTCAGCAGACACCATTGCGGTCCGCTGACGAGCCCACGGCACGGCAGTGGCAAACGCATACCACGCCTCGTCCCATAGGAAGCAAATGTCTGGCTTGATCGCCAGCACCTCCTCCATTACCCGCTGCGGGTTACAGACGACGCCATCAAAAGTGCAGTTGGTGAGCAACAACATGCGGACCCGATCCAGTTGTCGGACTGCCTCTAGATCCAGCAGCGCCTTCTTGATTGTGCGCAGCGATACCGCTCCATAGATCGCGAACTGCGGCAACGGATAAGCATCCAAGTACATCGGGTATGCACCAGCCAATACCAGGCCATAATGGTGCGACTTGTGGCAGTTGCGGTCTATAAGTACAATGTCACCTGGCCGGGTCAACGACTGTACGACGATTTTGTTGGCTGTGGAAGTTCCGTTGGTGACAAAGTAGGTGTGGTTGGCGCGCCAAGTAACTGCGGCTTTGTCCATCGCTTTTTTGATGTTGCCGTGCGGATCCAGCAACGAATCCAGGCCACCAGAGGTGGTCGATGTCTCGGCCATGAAGATGTTCCGACCGTAGAACTCGCCCATGTCTTGCAGCGACCTAGAGTTAAAGATACTGGCACCACGCGCGACCGGAAGAGCATGGAATTGGCCGACCGGTGCTGCTGCGTAGGCGCGCAAGGCATCGAAAAATGGTGTGGCGAAACGGTTTCGCAAGCCTGCAAGTACGGTGCTGTTTAGGTCGGTAACGTCGTTGAGTCGATAAAACGTCCGGTCGTAGACATCGGGCTCGTCATCATTGCCCGCCGCGATCGACTCGTCGGTGAGCAGATAGAGGTCGATATGGGGCCGCAGCTCCCTGATCCACTCACCGCATTCGACCCAGTCGTGTGGGCGGTCAATGGTGACCAGTGCGCCCTCCGAGTCGTTGGCCCCAAGCAAGGTATTCATCAACGGCACCCGGTCGCGGGACCGCAGTGGCAGGTCATGGCGGATGATCGCAGCCTGAATCTCGCCGTTCAGCGCGACCGCGGTGATGGCGTCCTCAACACTGGACACAACAAGGAGCTCGAACTGCACATCGTCGGATGGATTGCGCAGCTCCCGCAAGCTCTCTGCCAGACAGTCGGGAGCCGTGGATGGGGCATCGTCGGCGAGCAACACGGTGTAGAACTGTTGCTGCTTGGCTTGGGCCACCAGCTCCTGGTCGGCCAGCGGCGCTGAAGTATCAAAAAGCGCTGTGCGGTCACCATATTCAGACAACAGACGGACGGCCAGCGATACCTCTTCGGTAAGCTGAACCGTCGCCATGGTGGCAAGATAGCCGCGGAACGCCGCCAGATTTGCCGCACCAGGGTACAGCCAGTACCGTTCGTAGGCACCGATGCGGTCGAGCAAACGCTTAACACGCGCAACATCGTGGGCGGTGTCCAGCCCGGCGCGGTCGACCTCAGCCAAGTGACGGCAGGCGTCATCGAGCACGTTCCACGTGTCAATGCGCGTGTATGACGGGTTGGCTACTGCCGCCAGCGCGGAAACACGAAGTCGTCGCGGATGGCCACTGTCTCGATTCATATCGTAACCTCTTCTGGTGCGGGTAACCGCCGTCGGGGCAACTCGTAATTATCACGGGCGATAAGGGAACAAGGACCGGTACCAGTATTTGTGCATGTCACTTACCATGCAGGGGGCGACGTGGACGTGGCCCAAGTGTGGTAGCGGACTGTGCACGCCGTGACGGCTGGTTCGTCCATCGCACCCATAGGGCATTCGAGTTCGTCGACGGCGACGCAAAAAAAACCGGTTGTCCGCATCGGGTTTCATTCCGCTTCCGTCCAAGGCGTGGCCCGATCCATTTTGCCAAGTCCAGCAAATACTGTGACTCGTCAGCACTCAATGCGCGATCATGTAGTAGACTCGACTCGACTGGCTCGGTTCAGTGATCCAGTTCGACGCCACAGCCTTCACTATCCAGGATCCGCCGAGCGCTCCAATTGGCCAACGGGTTCTCAATCCAGCGCGGAACTGGAAGCTCCCAACGGCGCGCAAACAGGCCAGTGACATCGCTGGGCGAACTTAGCACACCCTGCGTCAAACCCATGATCGCGACCATCACCGGCAGACAGCAGCGACTTGGCCGCCGTTCGAATCGTCCTGACCCAATTGGCCAGCAGCCGGCTCACGCTGCGGTACGTGATCCTCGGAAGTACCGGCAGCCATGCGCACCGCCTGCTGGACTGCTTGAGCGGCCGCACGGATCTGCGGCGTAACCAGCATAACTTTGCCCAGCAATCCGTTGACGAAGCCAGGTGAGTCGTCAGTAGACAGCTCCTTGGCCAGCTCGACCGCCTCGTCGACAGCGACCGGTTCGGGCACATCGTCAGCGTATAGCAGCTCCCATATCGAGACTCGCAAAATGGCGCGATCCACTGCTGGCAGCCGATCGAGCTTCCAGCCTTGTAGATGCGAGATTATCAGTTCGTCAATACGGGCGGTGTGCTCGCTAACACCTTGGGCTACCACGACCGTATACGGATGCAGCGGCGCTACATCCAGCTTGGATTTCGCCAATGCGCTACGAACCTCGATTATCTCGAGTGGGCTCAGATCGCGGGCCTCGGCTTCGAACAACAGGTCGACGGCACGCTTACGGGCCTGATGGCGTCCCTTGACCGGATTAGACATGATCAGACGTTCACACGTCCCAGGTAGCTGCCGTCGCGTGAATCCACCTTGAGCTTGTCGCCGGTATTAATGAACAGCGGAACATTTATCTGAGCGCCGGTCTCCAAAGTTGCCGGCTTGGTTCCGGCACTGGACCGGTCACCCTGCAATCCCGGCTCGGTGTGCGTGACCTCTAGTTCGACGGTCACCGGCAGCTCGACGTACAATGGCACACCGTTGTGGAACGCCACCTGCACCGACATGCCCTCCAACAGAAACCGGGCAGTATCGCCAACCAGAGACTCCGGCAGCGGATGCTGCTCGTAGTCTTGGCTGTCCATGAACACAAAGTTAGCACCATCGCGGTACAGATAGGTCGTGTCACGCCGGTCAACGGTGGCCGTATCCACCTTCACCCCAGCGTTATACGTCTTGTCGACGACCTTGCCGGACAGGACATTTTTAAGCTTAGTACGCACGAAGGCCGGGCCTTTGCCAGGTTTGACGTGCTGGAACCCGATGATTGTCCAAAGCTGTCCATCGATTACCAGCACAAGCCCATTCTTGAAGTCGGCAGTGGTCGCCACAGTGTACTGAGTCTCCTACAGGATTGCCAGTTCTTTAGGGAACCGGGTCAACAATTCCGGAATGAACCCGGTGGGTCTAGAAGTTATCGGCGTCTCTGACGTTCCTTTAGCGGCCACCACCAGTGTATCCTCGATCCGGACACCGCCTCGGCCAGATAAGTAGACACCGGGCTCCACGGTCACGACGGAACCTGCGAGTAGTGTACCGGCAGAGGTAGTCCCGATACCCGGCGCTTCGTGGATTTCCAGGCCCACGCCGTGGCCCAAACCGTGGCTGAACTGTTGGCCGTAGCCCGCGTCGACGATCAGTTGGCGTGCCGCTGCGTCCACGTCACGCAGGTTGGCACCCGGCCGCAACGCCTTCCGACCTGCACGTTGCGCATCGGCGACCAGTTGATAGATTTCCAGCTGCCAGTCAGCAGCCGGGCCCAGCACAAAGGTGCGAGTCATGTCGGAGTGATATCCAGCTACTAGCGCACCAAAGTCGATCTTGACGAAATCGCCCGCCGCCAGCACCGTGTCGGTCGGCCGGTGGTGCGGGATAGCCGAATTCGGCCCGGCGGCCACAATCGTCTCGAACGACAGCGCGTCAGCGCCGTGGTCGAGCATCAACCCCTCCAACTCGCGGCCCACCTCACGTTCGGTAAGACCGGGCCGCACTCCGCCACGCGCCACCAGCTCCGTCAGCGCGGCATCAGCCGCCTCGGCGGCCAACCGCAGCAACGCAAGCTCACCAGCATCCTTGACCTCGCGCAGCACCTCCACGGTTCCAGGGGCACGCACCAACTCGGTGTGCCGGCCTTCGAGCTCGCCGGTCAACGCGTCCAGGCCGTCGACCGTGACCACATGGCTTTCAAAGCCTAGTATGCACACGCCGTCGTCGGCTGCCCGGCCAGCCAAATAGCGCCCGCAGGACTGCTCGATGGCGACCTCGAGCTCGGGTACTTGCTGCGCAGCCTGAGTCCGGTAACGGCCGTCGGTGGCGAGCACAGCGCCGCGTTCGTCGGCGAACACCAGCAAAGCACCGTTCGATCCAGTGAAACCTGACAGGTAGCGCACATTGATCAGGCACGTCACCAGCATCGCGTCCAGCCCGGTGGTCGCGATTTGTGACTTGAGATTGTCTCGACGCTGGGAATGTGTCATAGCTGTTGACGCTACTCGCTACGCTGAGGACTCATGAATAACTGGATGCTGCGCGGTTTGGTGTTTGCCGCCCTGATGATCGTTGTCCGCCTGATGCAGGGGACGATGATCAACGTGTGGCAAGCGCAGTCAGTGTTAATCAGCGTGGTACTGCTGGCCGTGTTCATCATCGCGGTGGTTGTGTGGGCGGCGCGCGACGGCCGTGCCGACGCCATCGCGAACCCGGATCCGGACCGACGCCGGGATCTGGCGATGACCTGGCTGCTAACCGGCATCCTAGTGGGAGTCCTCAGCGACGCGGTGGCCTGGGTCATTTCGCTGTTGTATAATGGTATCTATACTGGAGGGCTGGTAAGTGAGTTAACCACGTTCTCTGCGTTCACCGCTCTGATTGTTTTTCTAACTGGGATCATCGGTGTGGCATGTGGTCGTTGGCGTGTTGACCGCAGGAGCCCGCCAGTACCCGAGCATAGTAGATCCGGACAAAACCGAGCTGACAGTAATGTCTTCGCAGCTGTCTGCACCGACGACGACACACCGACCGGAGAGCTCTCCGCGGCGCAAACTAAGGAACAGACCGCGGCAGTTGCCACAGCCGAAAGCGAGGCACCCACCGAGATAATCTACCACCAGCGAGCGTGACGACACTCCCATCGAGATGATCCGCACCTACGCCACCGCGACGCATGATATCCCGAAATAAGGAGACGCGTGATATCCCGAAAAAAGATTAGTTCCCAGCTATCTCAGCCAGATAGCGCAAGGCAAGCAGGTAGCCTTGGACTCCCAGCCCGGTAATCACTCCTGTCGCTAGCGGGCTGAGATAGGAATGACGCCGAAACTCCTCGCGGGCATGCACATTAGAGATGTGCACCTCAATAAACGGTGCGCTTAATTCAGCGCACGCGTCGCGCAGCGCCACTGACGTGTGCGTCAAGCCGCCGGCGTTGAGGATAACCGGTTCTCCAGCATCAGCGGCCAGATGGATCCAATCCAGTAGCTGTGACTCACTATCACTTTGCCGCACAACAGCTTTGATCCCAAATTCGACAGCCGCACGCTCAATCAGAGCCGACAGCTGTTCGTGGGTGGTGCTGCCATAGACATCGGGTTCACGCCGACCCAGCCGGCCCAGGTTCGGACCGTTGATGATGTTAACCATCGTCATCAGGCACTCAATCCTGCGTAAGCAGTCACTAACAGCCCTGGGTCCGGCCCCACTAACCGCCCCGGCTTAGCCAGCCCATCGAGGATCACGAATCTAAGCACGCCAGCCCGGGTTTTCTTGTCCCCGGCCATATATTCCAGCAGCTGCGGCAACGCATCAGCGTCATAGCTGACCGGCAAGCCAAGCGAGGTCAGAATGGTGTGATGTCGCTGCGCCGTGGCATCGTCGAGCCGCCCCGCAACTCGGGCCAGTTCGGCTGCGAACACCAAGCCCACCGACACGGCGGCGCCATGACGCCATTCATAGCGCTCCCGGCGCTCGATTGCGTGTGCCAAAGTGTGGCCATAGTTCAGGATTTCGCGCAACTCGGATTCCTTCTCATCGGCGGAGACGACGCCCGCCTTGACGGTGACGGCCCGGCGGATCAGCTCCGGCAACACGCCACCCATCGGGTCCAAGGAGGCCTGTGGGTCGGCTTCGATGAGGTCGAGGATGATCGGGTCAGCAATAAATCCGGCCTTGACTACTTCGGCCATACCGGACGCAATTTCTTTGCGCGGCAAAGTTTCCAAAGTCGCCAGGTCAGCCAACACGGCGAGAGGTTGATGAAATGCGCCGACCAGGTTCTTGCCAGCCTCGGTGTTGATACCAGTCTTGCCCCCAACCGCTGCGTCGACCATACCTAACAACGTGGTCGGCACATGTACGATAGAGACACCGCGTAACCAGGTAGCCGCCGCGAACCCAGCTACATCGGTAGCGGCGCCGCCGCCAAAACTGACCAGTGCATCTTTACGTCCAATTCCGATGCGGCCCAATACTTCCCATATGAAATCCATGACAGAAAGATCCTTGCCGGCCTCGGCGTCAGGTATTTCGATGCGGTGCGCGTCGACCCCCTTGCCGGCCAAGTGGCTTCGGATCGCCTCCGCAGTTTGGGTCAGTACCGGTTGATGCAGTATCGCGACCCGATGTCGGTTGGCAAGCAGTTCATCCAATTGATCCGACAACCCGGTGCCGATCACCACTGGGTATGGCGGGTCGACAGCCACCTGCACAGTGACCGGTGCGTCGATATTTGTCATTTGACGACCTCACTAGATTTGCGAAGTGGCGCCCCACTACGCTCGGCTTCGCTACTCTTGCGATCACCACCAGAGACAGGAGTGGCTAGTTGAGCCTGCAACCGGGCCATGATGTAGCGGACTACCGCCCCCAGATTGTGGCAGTTGGTATCAACCCGGATAGTCGCAACTCGCCGGTAAAGAGGAACCCGTCTGGCCATCAGATCCTGGAATTTTTCAGCACGGTCGGGCCCGGCCAGCAACGGTCGCACGGTACTGCCACAGGCACGCCGCATTGCTTCTTCGGCGTTGATCTCCAGATAGATGACAATGTGGCCAGCGAGCGCCGCGCATACCCCTGGGCTAGTGACAGCACCGCCGCCAAGCGACACCACACCGTCATGCTCGACTAAAGCAGCCCGCACCACGCCCTCTTCGATGCGGCGGAACTCTTCTTCCCCGTCGATGGCAAAGATGTCAGCGATGCTGCGACCGGTCTGCTTCTCAATAGCAGCGTCGGTATCGAGCAAGCTCACCCCTAGCGCCTTGGACAGTCGCCGCCCGATGGTGGACTTGCCGGCTCCTGGCAGACCCACGAGTACTGCCTTGGGTGCCATCGCGCCCCTACCCGCCTATCCCCGACTCGCCGCAGTACTGAGCAACTGGCGCTTCCCGGTCAGCGACCGCGCGCTGGTACGCTGCAAGATTACGACGAGTTTCACCCAGTGAGTCACCGCCGAACTTCCGCAGCGCTGCGCGGGCCAGCACCAACGCAACCATGGTCTCGACAACGACTCCGGCGGCCGGCACCGCGCACACATCCGAGCGCTGGTGGATTGCGATGGCCTCTTCACCGGTTGCCAGATCGACGGTGGCTAGCGCCCGCGGCACAGTGGAGATCGGCTTCATCGCCGCGCGCACCCGCAGCGGCTGGCCATTGGTCATGCCGCCTTCGAGTCCACCTGACCGGTTGGTTAAGCGGACGACACCGCCAGGACCAGAATACATTTCGTCGTGAGCGCAGCTGCCGCGGCGACGCGCAGTCGCGAAGCCGTCACCGATCTCTACGCCTTTAATCGCCTGTATCCCCATTACGGCTGCGGCTAGCTGGCTGTCGAGCCGGTCGTCACCGCTGGTAAAGGACCCCAGCCCGACTGGCAGGCCCAGCACCACGGCCTCTACTACCCCGCCGAGGGTATCGCCGTCTTTCTTGGCCGCTTCAATCTCAGCGATCATAGATTTTTCAACTTGTTCGTCAAAAGCGCGCACCAGACTAGCATCGATTACGGTTAGGTCTTCGGACCCCGGCGGTGGCCCATCGTAGCGGGCCGACGCACCGATGGAAATGACGTGCGAAAGCACTTCGACCCCCAGAGCTTGGCGCAGAAACTGCCTCGCGATCGTCCCCGCCGCGACACGGGCGGCGGTTTCTCGAGCACTAGCCCGCTCCAACACTGGACGAGCGTCGTCGAAACCGTACTTGAGCATACCCGCATAGTCCGCATGACCCGGGCGCGGCCTGGTGAGCGGGGCGTTGCGAGCGGAGTCTTCCAATTCCGCGGCGTCGACCGGATCGGCGGCCATCACGGATTCCCACTTCGGCCACTCGGTGTTGTCGATCTCGATGGCTATGGGGCCACCCAAAGTAACGCCGTGGCGTACCCCAGACAACACCGTCACCCCGTCGCGCTCGAAGGCCATCCGGGCACCGCGGCCATAGCCAAGTCGGCGGCGCGCCAACTGATCAGCGATGGCGGTGGAGGTAACTTCGACACCGGCGACCATGCCTTCGACAACGGCCACCAGAGCCCGGCCATGCGACTCCCCGGCGGTGATCCAGCGCAACACTTAACTATCCTGCCATGCCATTTCGGGTTCACTCAAAATGCGCGCAAACATCGAAATCGACGCCAACATGTAGGGGGCTCTCGCACTTTTCCATGCTGCCGTGGATTTCGATGGAAGGCTACACAAGAGCCAGGCTCATGGTGGCCAGGGACATTGATGTCATAAACTCAGTACCGGCCAACCAGATCAGCATCACACAAACGGCCCCTATCCTGCATACGCGGCACGCTAATGCAAACCCGCCAGAGCACAAGCCATCGCCTCTCGCGGTGCAGGCATCCCGGTGAATTGCTCCACCTGCGCAAACGCTTGATGCAACAGCATTTGCAAGCCGCTGATCACTCGGCCGCCCGCCGCGGACACCGCTGCGACCAGTGGCGTAGGCCACGGGTCGTAGATTGCATCTAGCAGCACCGGGACCGTCGCGAAGACATCGACATACCGCGCAGCCACATCTGCCGGTACCGTACTAACCAGCACTTCGGCAGCCTTCACCTCATCTGCCAAGCCACCGCTGTCCAGACCGCACAATCGGGTCGCCACACCGACCTGAACCCCGAGATCGACCAACCGGGACGCCTTGTCGGGATTGCGTGCCAAAACGGTGATATCGGTGACGCCCAGTTCAGCCAACCCCATCACAGCCGCCGGAGCAGTGCCGCCCGACCCGCACACTAGCGCACGCCCTGCCAAAGGCCCGATCGCCGCCAGCGCCCCCGCCACACCATCAATGTCGGTGTTGTCGGCCCGCCAGCCGCGCTGGGTCCGCAGCAGCGTGTTAGCCGACCCAACCAGGCTGGCACGTGCAGTGTGCTCATCGGCGAACCGCAGCGCGGCGAATTTGCCCGGCATGGTCACTGAAACGCCGACCCACTGCGGCCCGAACCCGCTAACGACAGTCGGGAGCTCTTCAGCATCGCATTCGATCCGCTCATACGTCCAGTCGTGGAGACGCAGTGCACGGTAAGCGGCCAGGTGCAAGTGCGGGGAACGGGAATGCGCGATTGGAGAACCAATAATTCCAGCTTTTCGCGGCCCCTTGTTAGCGCACGCTGTCAAGGACACCGTTGTGCTTCGCGAGTTCGATATTGGTTAAATGCTGCTGATAATCCCTGGTGAACAGAGTTGTCCCCTGGGTATCAACGGTGACGAAGTACAGCCAGTCACCGGGCTCGGGATGCTCGGCAGCGTACAACGCATCGATGCCGGGAGAACAGATCGCAGTGGCCGGCAATCCTGGCGAGACGTAGGTGTTCCACGGCGTCCACAGGCCACGATCGGCGTCACTGGTAGCCACCTCGCGGCGGTCCAACGGATAGTTCACGGTCGAGTCAAACTCCAACGTGCGATGTTCATACAGGCGGTTGTATATGACGCGCGCCACCTTCGGGAAGTCCTGCGGGCTGGCCTCCTGCTGCACCAGCGATGCCACCACAAGGATGGCGTAGGGTGACAAGCCAAGGGAGCGCGCGGTGTCCACCAAACCGGAATCCGTGTACCCCACGGCACTGGTGCTGATCAAATTGGCCATGATGCTATCGGCTGAGGCCGATGGGTCGACATTGAAGGTCCCCGGCGCAATGAGTCCCTCGATCCGGCGATGGTCGTTGCCCAACTCAATCACCGATTCAGTCGCCCAAGCCGGCACCGACAGCTTGGCTAACGAGGTTCTTCTCGTCGCCGCGCGGAGGTCGTTCAGTGAAACACAATGCCGGTTGCCGTCGAGATCCACACAGGTGGCACGGGAGATCAGCGAAAATATTCCAGGATTCACCTTGCCAGTTGTCATGTCGGTGGCATCATCAAGTTGACGACCTTCCGGGATAACCAGCTTCCCCACCCGGTTCTCCGGATCAGCAAGCCGCGCTGCCGCAGCAGCGGCCGGGATTTCGGTGCGCATCCGGTAGAAACCCGGCTGGATCGACGAAATCGCGGCGTTGCCATGCGAGGCATCGACGAATGCCCGGACCGAGGCGACCACCCCCTGGTTGCGCAGCGTCTCACCGATCACGGTGGTCGAATCACCGGCATGAATCTGAATCATGATGTCGTGCTTGCCGGCTCCCGCGTAATCCGTGTAACCGTCAGCAGACCCGAACAGCGTGTGCCACAGCCGCAAGCCGACAAAGGTGGCCAAGACGACGACCACGACTAGCAGGCCAAATACTATTTTGTCGGCGAAGCGTCGACAACGATATCCGCTCTTGGCCAGACGGCGCCCATCCCGGTCCCCGCTGCTCATCTGGTGGCGGCCCAACCCGGCCGCCTCGGGTGCGAGACGGTGGCGTGCTAAATAGGAATCACCCATCGATAACTTCTCCAGCTACCGATCCAGTCGTAGGCTCATCCGCCCTCGCCGGAGTAGCAGCGCGGCATTGATCGAGCCAATTTTGCAGAATCACCACCGCCGCCGCCTGGTCGATCACCGCCCGCTGGTCTTTAGCGCGTACACCTGCAGCACGCAGCAAACGCTGCGCGCTGACAGTGGTCAGCCGCTCATCAACGAGTCGAACCGGTACCGGAGCAACCCGCCGTGCTAGTGCCTCGGCGGTGTCGATGGCGTCCTTTGCCGACGAGCCGGTCCGGTCGGTCAGTGTCCATGGCAAGCCGACGACCACCTCGACAACCTGCAATTCGACGACGAGCTCAGCTAGTCGGCGCAAGTGCTTAGCGGAACGGTAGCGGCGCACCGTCTCCACCGGGGTAGCCAGGATGCCGTCCGGGTCGCTGAAAGCCACACCTATGCGCACACTACCCACATCGATGCCGAGCCGCCGTCCCCGCTCAGGGTCTAAGTTTTTTGACAGATCAGGGCCACTTGGCTGGTAGAGCAGGCGGTGCTGTGACGAAAACACTCAACCGACCTGCGCTATCTGTGCACGTACCGTGTCAAGCGCAGCGTCGATGCCAGTCGGGTCCTTTCCTGAACCTTGCGCCAGGTCGGCCTTACCGCCGCCGCGCCCGTCTACGACCATAGCGAGCTGTTCCACCAGATCGTTGGCGCGAATTCCCAGATCCTGGGCGGCGGGATTGGCAGCGACCGCGTACGGCACAGTTGCGGTCGGCCCATCCGAAGTCACCGCGATCAGCGCGACCACCGCCGGATCACTGCCCAGTTTGCCGCGGATATCGCCGACCAGGAAGCGTAAGTCGTCTGGTGCTATCGGGCCGGACATCCGTTGCACCACAACCCGCACATTACCGATCCACTCAGCACCCGCCGCGGCTTTGGTCGCCGCCGCCTGGACGTTTGCCTGCCGAGCGCGCTCGAGTTCCTTCTCGGCGGCCTTCAGCCGCTCCACCAGCGTGGCTACCCGAGCGTGTACCTCCTCGGAAGGCACCTGCAGTGATGATGCCAGCCCTGCCATCAGCGCACGCTCTTTGGCCAGGTGGCGAAACGAATCCAGTCCGACGTATGCTTCCACCCGGCGCACCCCGGAGCCGATCGACGATTCACCCAGGATCGTGACCGGGCCAATCTGCGCCGTGTTGTGCACATGCGTGCCGCCGCACAACTCCAGCGAGAACGGTCCGCCCATCTCCACCACCCGCACCTCGTCGGGATAGGCCTCACCAAACAGGGCTATGGCGCCCATCGCTTTAGCTGTGTCGAGCTTTTCGGTGAAGGTGTGTACCTCGAAGTCGGCTTGCACAGCTTCGTTGGTGACTTCTTCGATTTGGGTACGCTGCTCACCAGTCAACGAACCCTGCCAGTTGAAGTCAAAACGCAAGTAGCCCGGCCGGTTCAGCGAGCCAGCCTGAACGGCGTTGGGCCCCAGCACTTGGCGCAGCGCGGCGTGCACGATGTGGGTACCCGAATGCCCTTGCGCGGCGCCCCTGCGCCAACCCGGGTCGACTACCGCAACAACGGTATCACCCTCGACGAATTCCCCGGATTCTAAGTTAACCCGGTGGACATGAAGAGTTTTAGCGATCTTTTGCACGTCGGTGACCGCCGCCCGGGAGCTGGCTCCGGCACCAATTCCGCTGATGGTGCCGGCGTCAGCAATCTGGCCTCCCGACTCAGCATAAAGCGGAGTGCGATCCAACACCAGCTCTACCCGATTGGTGATGCCAGCTTGGCCTCGAACGGCGTGCGCGACTACCGGGACCCGCTTGCCTTCGACAAAGATGCCGAGAATTCTTGCCTCGGTAGTCAATTCGTCGAAGCCAGTAAACTCAGTCGGACCGGCGTCGACCAGCTCACGGTACGCAGTCAGGTCGACGTGTGCCTGCTTGCGGGCGGCGGCATCGACCTTGGCGCGCTGACGCTGTTGCAGCATCAACTCGTGAAATCCCTTCTCATCCACGGTCAGACCGGCTTCGGCCGCCATCTCCAAGGTGAGCTCGATTGGGAAACCGTAGGTATCATGCAGGGTAAAGGCGTCCAAACCGGCGACCACGGTGGAGCCCGACGCTACGGTGGCGCCGACGACGTCGTCAAACAGCTTCGAGCCAGAAGTCAGGGTGCGGTTGAATGCCGTCTCTTCAGCGACGGCAATGCGGTTGATCCGGTCAAAGTCGGTGACCAGCCCTGGATAAGCTCGCCCCATCGCATTGCACACGGTAGCCATCAGGTCGCCCACGATCGGGCTATCGATGCCCAACAGCTTGGCCGAACGGATTATCCGGCGTAGCAAACGACGCAACACATAACCACGACCGTCGTTGACGGGACTTACACCGTCGCCGATAAGGATGGCGGCGGTGCGGCTGTGGTCTGCGATAATGCGGTAGCGGACGTTGTCGGCGTGATTGGTGTCTTCATTTTCGGGGTCATACGGGCGCGGTGCGCGGGTCGCCACTAGGTCAATCACCGGCCGCAGCAGATCGATCTCGTAGACGTTGTGCACGCCCTGCAGAACCAACGCAATCCGCTCAACACCCATGCCAGTGTCGATGTTCTTGCGTGGCAGCGGTCCGCGGATCTCGTAGTCCTCCTTGGTAGTCCCCTCACCGCGTTCGTTTTGCATGAACACGAGGTTCCAGACCTCGAGGTAGCGGTCCTCATTGACGATGGGACCGCCTTCGGGGCCGAACTCGGGCCCGCGGTCGTAGTAAATCTCCGACGACGGCCCGCATGGCCCAGGGATGCCCATCGACCAGTAGTTGTCGGCCATACCACGACGCTGGATTCGCTCAGGTGGCAGTCCGGCGATCTCCTGCCATAGGCCTGCAGCCTCGTCGTCATCGAGATACACCGTGGCCCAGAGTCTCTCTGGGTCCAGCCCGTAGCCCCCGTCGGCAAAGCTGTTAGTCAGCAACGCCCAGGCCAGTTCGATAGCCCCGCGCTTGAAGTAGTCCCCGAACGAGAAATTGCCCGCCATCTGGAAAAAGGTGTTGTGCCGGGTGGTGATACCCACATCGTCGATGTCAGGAGTGCGGATGCATTTCTGGATGCTGGTGGCCGTCGCGTACGGCGGCGTACACTGCCCCAGAAAGAACGGCACGAACTGGACCATGCCAGCGTTGACGAACAACAGGTTGGGGTCATCGAGGATTACTGACGCGCTAGGCACCTCGGTGTGGCCCGCCTTCACAAAATGATCAAGGAACCGCTTCCTGATCTCGTGTGTTTGCACTCTAAGTATTCTTCTTCCCTAGTTCCCTTAATTCCGGCGGCTCTGCCGGGACAACATCGCAACGTGCTTGGGGTCGATTCCAAAACCTATTCGCCAGACAATTAGAAGGCCGTCTAACGACACTTTCGACTGCAAAGACTACCGGTCATCGCTGTGAGTCGGGCCGAATTCGCGTACCGCGTCGGTAAGATCCACGATGCGACGACACGCAGTGTTCACATCCAGCACATCGGTATGCACGCAGCCCAGCCTACGGGCGTGGCTTGTCGACCTGCCAATCCGATACACAACCCGGGAGAAAGCCCCGCAAGCAGCATTGCCACGCCTAAGTGGTCGGAAGAAAGCAGCTTGATGAACCGGTAGCGTTACCGGGACTCTGCCTCAGAGATAGGATTGGAGTCGATCGTGTACGCACGCTCTACCACCATCCAGGCGCAACCCCTGTCGGTCAACATAGGAATTGCACACATTCCATTCGCGATGTAGTCATGACCTGCCCTGCAGGAGATCGACGGGTGTATCAGAGTGTCGCTTTTTGTCGACCGAACAGTCCGGCAGATGCATCACCACCAGCTCACTCGGGAGAACGTGCAGGCGATGGGCGGCTGGCGCGCATTCGCGATCAGGCTGTGCAGATGTTCAACGGCAGCACACAGGTCGAAGAATGGGAATCGCTCTGCTGGCAGCGTAACCACCGCTCGTGCAAGGGCGCATGCACACGGGCTATCTGGCTCAAAACGGTATCCGACCAGCGCAGCCGATCGATGGATCGTACCGGACATGAGTGCTTCCAGAACTGGAAAAACTCAACGGGTTCTGCAGCACCAGCCTGATGGTCGACTATCCCGTATTCCGGCGTACGGTGTCCTGCTCGACGTTCGACAGCATCAACGCAATGGCGATCAGCAACCGCGACCGGTCAACCAAGTTAAAGTTGCGCAGCAAACAGGTCTGGATTTGTGGAAGCCGAGGTACTCAACGTGGCCGAATTCGATCCGGCGATCGCGCACTTGAGGGTGCTCAAGCTGGTCTGATGCCAAGCGTGCAGCCAGCCGCACACTACTCGAACGGCTAGCCTCGCCGGCCGCGGATTATCGCTCGCAGCCGGTCTAGTCGACCGACGAGCTCACGTTCACCGCCACGACCGGTAGGCCGATAGTAGTCCACTTCCACCAGCTCATACGGCGGATACTGTTGGGCAACAACACCGTCGGGGTCATCATGGGAATACTTGTAGCCTTTGGCGTTGCCCAGCGCCGCCGCACCGGAGTAATGTCCGTCGCGCAGGTGAGCCGGTACCAAACCGGCCTTACCAGCTTTGATATCATCTATTGCGGAACCCAGCGCGGTCATGACGGCGTTCGATTTCGGTGCAGTAGCCAAATGAATGGTGGCATGTGCCAGCGCCAGCTGGGCTTCGGGCATGCCTATTAGCTGCACAGTCTGCGCGGCAGCGACCGCAAGCGGAAGCGCGGTCGAGTCGGCCAGGCCGATATCTTCGCTAGCCAGGATCAGCAGCCGGCGCGCGATGAATCGTGGATCCTCCCCGGCAATCAACATGCGCGCCAGATAGTGCAGCGCAGCATCCACGTCAGAGCCACGCACCGATTTGATGAAGGCGCTGACGATATCATAATGCTGATCACCGTCCCGGTCGTAGCGCACTGCAGCGTTGTCCAAGGATTGTTCAATGGTCGCGACCGTCAGCTCGTCACCGGTTTGGACGGCTTCGGCGGCCACCTCCAATGCGGTCAAAACCCGTCGGGCGTCGCCGGCGGCCAACCGAACTAACAAGTCGACGGCCTCGGGTGCCACAGCGATCTGTCCTCCCAGGCCGCGGGGATCATCGACGGCCCGCTGCACCACGGCACGGATGTCGTCAGCGTTCAGCGGCCGCAACTGAAGGATCAGCGATCGAGACAGTAGCGGCGCCACCACTGAAAACGACGGGTTCTCGGTGGTCGCCGCGACCAGCAACACCACCCGGTTCTCCACCGCGGAAAGCAGGGCGTCCTGCTGAGTCTTGGAGAATCGGTGCACTTCGTCGATAAACAGCACAGTCCGCTTCCCCGAGAGCAACGCACTACGTGCAATCTTCAAAACAGCTCGAACGTCTTTGACACCCGCCGACAACGCCGACAGTGCCTCGAACCGGTGCCCGGTCGCCTGCGAGATCAGCGCTGCCAGGGTCGTCTTACCGCATCCCGGCGGGCCATGGAGAATAGCCGACACCACACCCGAGCCCTCGACAAGGCGGCGCAGCGGCGATCCCGGCGCCAACAAGTGACCCTGTCCAACCAGCTCGTCCAGCGATGCCGGACGCATCCGCACCGCCAGCGGGACCCCGGTCGAGCCACCCAGGCCGTAGTCGGTCGGCTGCGGCGCGCCAGGCAAATCAAACAGACTGTCGGACACAACATTAGAAATACCACGAAGGACAGACAAGTCAGTCACGGTAAACCCCGATGATTCGGGTACCCAACGGGTCCCCACAACAAACTAGCAAACGAATCAAAGTAATAAGCCAACCCCGAACTATCTAGCTAACCCGGCCAACTAGCAGAGCGGCAACCAGAACCTTTACGACTATCCACCACCGTCTGGTTACGGAGCTTCTCCCTCACCCCCAGTGACGGTCCACTGCCGCCGGGTCCCAATTCGCCTAACCACGGCCACGTACCTCATGTGCTGCTGTTTAGGTTGGCAGTCACATCGTCGACGACGGCGTGAGTGAACTGCATCTTGTCCAAAACGGCGGACATCAACACGAACGAGTATAGGTCGTCATGGCCCATCGAACGGTTGACCATGTTCAGCAACCAGGACAACGGCAGCCACATGTCGATGATGGTGGGAAAAGCACTGAAGCCGAACACACTTCGCTCAAAGGTTACTGACGCCGACGTCAAACCGCACCACACTAAAGATGTCCAGGACATCGCGTATGTACAGTATTGTGAACAAACATCTCAGCATAATCCTGAGCAGCGTGCATGGCATCATACGATGACACAAAGCATTCCTACCAGTCAGCGGGCAGGGCGCCACAAGCTAACAACTCGGGGTAGTTGGCGTCGAGATCACCGAACAATCCGCGGCAATAGTCCAAGTATGCACCCGAATTGGTGATCAACTGGTTTAATTAATAAATGTAGTCACTCCCGATCCCGTGGCGGAAGTGCCCGAGCAGGGTGCGGGTATGACTCGTTCATTTCAACCCGCAACTGCTTGCGGTGAACATCATCACCCTCGGTTAACTCTAGGGCGATTATGCCGCCGTCATGCTCGGTGACTACCTTCTAGTGCTCGCTGGACAACAGATGAACGCCAGTCCAAAGTCGGGATTCTGGTCACGCTCGACAATCGGCAGCTTTAGTTCGTTGAATTCCGCGATCAGCCGCCGCTTAGCCTCCTAGACTCGGACGAACTCAGCCAGGTCAATGGTGTGTGTACGCATCGTGCTGCCGTTGTTGAGTCCAACACGCATGACGTGCACAGCCCGCCAGGTTGATCAACGGGGACCAACCAATTGCATTGGTCCAGATGAAGATTTGGCACACGGTTGATAATCTCCGGCAACAATGGCACCGACGTGCTCGGCGTCACCAATCACCAGCAGCGCCATATCCTTCAGCGAAAACCCCAGCGCGCTGCCGTAGGACAAACACACGAAGTTCTCGAACGTCAGGCGCTGACCGCAGTTAGAACATCGGAAGTCAAGCATACAGTGCGTCGCCTTCGCAGGGCGCTACGTCAACGGCAACGTCGATCACACTGTTCTCAGAGTTAGTGTAGATGATGCCGCGCAGCGGTGGCACGTTCACGTAGTCGCGGCCCTGGCCGACGACAATGTATCGCTCGTCGACCAGCTGGTCATTGGTGGGATCCAGTCCCAACCACTCGCATTGGCCAGACTGTTGCGGCGTCCAGACCGAGGCCCAGGCATGGGTCACATCGATACCAACCATACGATCCTTCCCCGGTGGAGGATCGGTGGCCAAGTACCCGGATACATAGCTAGCCGCCAGACCGTTGGCACGCAAGCAGGCAATCGCCAACCGGGCGAAATCTTGACATACCCCTTCTCGGGCCAACAGAACCTCGTTAACTCCGGTGGAAATCGTCGTAGAGCCCGACCGATAAGTGAAATCGGCGTAGATCCGTGTGGTGAGGTCGCGCAGAACCTCGATCAGTGGACGCTGCGGCTCGAAACTTGGCGCAGCGTACTGCCGCACTTCGTCAGTGATCTCCGGCGGATTCAGATCCAGGGTGAATTCAGTGGCCAGCACTCCCCGCCTCCCGGTCGGCCGGGCCGCCTCCCACGGTGCCGACGCCGGCCCACTGGTGAACAGCTCGGGTGGAGTCGGGTACACGTCGACGATGGATTCACTGGTGACAGTCAGGGTGCAGTGCGGCTCGGTGACGTGGAAGTAGGAGCTGATGTTGCCGTAGCTGTCGCGGCTTATCGAGCTGTCAGCGGGAACAGGCACGATATGCAACCGATGGTCGACACAGCGCTGGCGCAAGGAATCGCATGGCGTGAGGAACCCACGGCCATAGGAACTGGTGACAACGTCGGAATAGCGGTATTCAGTACGGTGACTAACTCGGTACCGCCGCGACGTCAGCTGCGTCCACTTCATGTGACATGATAGCATCACCCAACGCTGGTCTGGTACCCACATTGGCTGCATTTCGCCGGGCAGCGAGAGCTGGGTGGCGGTGGTAACGTCGGTCGGGTCAAGCAGCCCATTGTGTATCCCGGTCAACAACCCCGCCAACTTGGCGCGCTCCCCGTTGGCAGTGACCACATCGAAATCTGCCGGATCGAGCCGGCGCAACCGGATACTTATGTCGTCGGCCAACCGTTCAGCCCGCGACGAGCCCGAAGCTCCAGGTAACTGCCACAAGTCGGTCCGCAGCCGCTCCAGCGGGTAGACCAGCAACCTCGGGTTCTCGACCTCGAAAAGTACCAGCTCGGCAACCGTAGCAACATTCACAGCACGAAGGTTGTGCCGCAGGTAGATCACCGACGATTCGCAGGCCATCTGCGTGGACTCAATGATCGTTTGCTCGGCAGCACGGCTGCGGTCCTTCGATGAGATGGCCTCCAACAGCGAGGTCAGCCACTCCCTGCGTTCGATCCGTTTGCCGATATTGGTCATGGTCAAGTCGACATCACGCACCACCGATTCGGCCGCCACCTGGGACAACGCCAACGTCGTGGCGTGCACCGGGGCGAATTTGATGTCGTCAGCGAGCTCGGATGACTCGCTGGATTGGCCAGTTTGCCCGGTTCGAGGGACTGCCCAGACGTCACCGGGACCGATGCAGACAGCTGCGTCAGTGACCACTCGACACTGCCGAGCACCATCCATATGTCCTTCGACATTTGATCCCGCACCACCCACTCAACCAGTCCAAGCCATGCGACCGACTGCGTCAGCGATCTTGAACGCTCCGAGACATAGGTCAGTCACCAAAGTGTCGCTTGCGCGTCAGCAATATCGATGCCGATGACCTGCCCGAGTGCAGCGAGCACGGATTCGCTACCGTCAGTGTCCTCGCGGTGATGGAATTCATGGTACCGCTCGCGGGTGAAAACCAGTAATCGAGCCATGACCTCAGCGAGCTCGGCGCAATGCCCAACCCAAAACATGTCGAACAGCAACCTTGGCGAGCTGATGCCGCGAGTGCCGCCAGCCTTTACCGCCGCCAAGTCAACCGACGGAATGGTGACCCCGGAGCGGTCCCGGGTCGGCGTCCTGAACCGGATATCCTTAGCCGCAACGGTATTAAGATTGCATGAGACGTTACCCGGGGCAAGGGTGTACCCCAGGCCACCGATCATCGGTGCGTAACCACCGCATTGTGAGACGATGAACAACCGCACCCCAACACCGGCGACATTCAACCCTCCTAGGTATGTGGTCAGTGGACGCAGAGGAAAAATGTGACAGCTCCTGACCAACCCACTGCCAGGGCGCGTCCTCGACACGGACGGCCACCAGCAGCAGCGGGGCTCCGCCAAGCAGCTACAGCGACAACTCGGACAATAACCGCATGATCCCTGCGCTTTCCAGGATACCGCTGCCCAGAGCGTTGACCACAGTCACGCGCCCCGCGTTACAACACTTCGACCAAACCCACCACGCTCGGCCTGAAATCGGACAGCAAATCCAGCTGATCGGCGTAGTCGGCATTGACCCGGTGCAACACCATGTCGACCCGGTTTCAGGGTGCTCAACGACCGCATCCACAGCTTGCCATCGCGGACCACTAAGTCAGCACTTCCCACCAGCGGGAAACCCAACACAAATACTAGATAGACCTGGTAGAATTCTATTTCGAAGCGGATGCCGGGGGTGGGCACCACAACCACCGGATCTTCGAAGGCCTCGGGTGTGGCATCGATCAGCGCCGGCAGCAACGTCTGCGCGAACGGTGATGCCGGGGGCAACCCGACCCGTTCGTACAGGTCAGGAACAGCGTGCGCGACGACCCGACGGTCGGCCAGCGCATACCCGGCTCCCGCCAGTACCTGCGGCCAATCCAGATTGACAGTAAAGCTCCCGGACCGGTTCCGGCTGATGGCACAGCCATGTATAAAAAAACTGATTACGGCCCGGTACTTCGATCGCATTGACCGCCCGGACGTAGCCAGGGTGGCCGAACAGCAGCACAGCCGGAAACACTCCGCTGGTGACGCAGCGACGCGGCCCATACAGGTCAGTGAGCACCGCATCGAGCAACCGGCTAGGTTGCACGACACTGGATTCCAATGTGGCCCAGTCTTCCAGAGTAAGCATTAACGGCAGTGCCTCCTGGTGCCAGAGTGTGGGCACACTGGCACCAGGACGGTGCAACCAGACCGGCCATCACGCACGTCAAACAACAACTGCTGCGCCCACATGGCGCGATAATCGGCCAACAACTGGTCAGGATCGCGAGGCCACCGACCAGACGCGCGGCTGGCGGCGAATCACACAAGTCGTCAGAGGGCAACGCGCTACTTCCTGACAAAAACAACCTCCCGAATCTTCGATACCGACCTACTCCACGAGACAAGCCCGGTGGTCCAACAAGGCCGATTACATCACGCTTGTCCCTCGCGTGGGCTCAGCCAACAACCGACACCAAGCTTCACCATAGTCGACACGTGGCCACGTGGAACGACGTCGCAAAGCATCGTGGGGCGGTTGCCACGCACCACCAAGCAGTCCACCGCACATTTGGCGAGTCAGTAAGAAACCGATGCGTGGGAACGACCCCTGCGCAATCTGACCGTGACGCTCTGGCAGCACACTGAACCGACCCACCGAGCGGCAACATTATCGATATCCGGGTCTTCTGATACGGGTGTCAAGTTCGCTTTAAATCGCCGACGACCCAGGAGTATATTTCACCACCCTCATTTCGACGGCTATCCAGAGATGTTGGTCAAACTCTCCTAGATCGACATCCCCGATCTCGGAGAGTTGATCACTGAAACCTGGCTGCACAGGCTCCTTAAGAAGCTAGTCTTCGACTAGCTTCTTAAGGAATGAGCGCTTCTTAAGGAATGAGCGCCACCACTTGACTAGCTGCTATTGCACTAAGCACGACGCCTTCTGCACCGACTTAACCTGGTTAACGACCTGCAGCGGCTCCATAAACGAAGTCACCAACGACACCTCTTTGGCACAGATTGTTTCATCACCCAGGTATGATTTGCACAGTACTCCCAGTATACAGCCTCATTGACCGCTATCAATGAATAATTTTCCCCGAACCTGCACTACGTTACCGGCAAGTCAATATAAGCGCGGCGTTCACCTCCAATGTTAGCACACTGAAATCCGCCAAATTCAAATTTAAACAACCTATTTTCTCCTTTCGTTTGGTAACGATTGCCGCTATTCTTGTCGCTTCTGCTGTGCTAGAATTTCCTACAGAAGGATAGGAAAAATTACATCAATTTGCCTACGAAATACATTGCAGCATAGAGTCATCAAGGATCTTCGTGAAGGCGTATCTTGTTGCACAAATGAACTGTGGCCGTAGCCATGTGAAAGTCCCCATGAACGACCAGATGGATGTTCCCACTGGTGGCTAGGTAATGAAGTCTCGTTTCCTTGCTTGTCATGTCGATCAGGAAGCTCGCAGCCGGGACGGTGACAGTGATTTGCGCCAACAGTCACCCGAACCGACCAGGTGAGGAATGATTATACCCCTGGCTGAGCACTCGCGGGTGGTTGAAACTTGGTGGTACGTCACCCGCTGCTGTCGGCTCATATTGGCATTTTAAAAGTTTGTATTGATTTTAGAGTGACGCTGGAAGTGCACGACGGGAGGTACTCCGGATTGCTGCTGTGAGCACATGCCTGGGTTTCGAATGTTTCGTACGCTCCGCGAGTGACACACCTTAGTGGTGAGCGAAGGAAGCGTTGATGATGGAGATCGTGTTCTCGAAGGTTGCCGGAATCAATGTAAATACGCGACAAGTGGCGGTAGCAGTCCACGTACCGGACGATCGTAGCGGCGCGACGAACCACGTGCGCAGAAAGTGAGTAAGGTCGTGATGTTCTACGGGGAGTTTATATAGATAACGGAATGACTTCACGCCGGACAAGTTACACACGTAGAATGGAGGAAACGGAAGTGTACTGAAGGCCTGTGTTTCATGCCTTGGCTGAAGTCAATGGATTTGAAATCCTGCTGTGCAAAGCTAACCACGTCAAGAATGTTCCATTTCGCAAGACCGACGCCACTGATGCGGTCTGGCTGGCACAGTTGCACGAGGTGGGTCTGCTGCGCGGGAGTTTCATCACGTCGGCGGAGATCGCGGCGGTACCGGGAATTTACCCGATACCACCGGAAGTTAACCGAGGAGCATACTCAGGAAACCCTGAGGCTGCACAAAGTATTCTAAGAAGACGGCCTTGAACCGGATTCTGTAGCCTCCTATTACCTCAGCATGTCGGGCAGGACAAGGATCACTACGTTGATATCGAGGGGAGCGCGATCCCGCGGTGCTGGCCGATTTGTTCTGCTGGCTGATACTAAAGAAAATCCCTTATCTAACAAAGACTTTGGATTTTCTGATGGCGGATCAGAATACTCCGCTGGCCAGACTGCAACTGGCCCACATTGATGGTTTCAACTTGATGATCAACCGGTTGAAAGTGCGCATAGATTCGACAGTCACCCCCCGTTCGCTCGTCAACGGGATCCTCTGATAACGACTCCTGGAATTGGTAAGCTGGCAACCCAGACGGTCATCGCCGAAATCGAGGTAAATATGTCGTGGTTCCCAACCGCCGATCATTTAGCTTCGTGGATCGGATTATGTCCGGGTAACAACGAGTCCATCGGCAAAAGGAGGAAGACGACGTCCCCGCAATGGCAACGCTGCAGTTCTGCAGCGTTGCCATTGCGGGGACGTGGGCGGTCTCTCATAACCCGTACGCGTCTGAGCACGCGATTCCGGAGTCTGCACCGCCAATTCGGCAAGGCAAGCTGAAATAAAAGCTGCTACCGCGATCGAACACACCATTCTGGCGATCATCCACGCCCAAGTTGCCTACACCGACTTGGGCATCGACTACTACACAGTACAATGATACCGATGATCAGAAGGCTCGGTTGGTGCGCCAGCTCAAAGAACTCGGCTAAAATATCTAGACCAGTCCCTCCACCTGACAACTGCGATCGAGAGCTTCGTGGCAGGTCGCGTTGTTCGCTCACTTCAGTTTTGTCTGAGTCTGTGAGGGAGCAAATGAACATCATTCTACCTGTCAGGAAGCCGGAACCGATCGTGAGACCGCAGAGTTGTGCCGAACCAAGCACAAGACCGTCAAGCGTGTGGTGGAACGCGCCTAAGCCGGCGGGCAGCCTCGGCATGCACCGGCTACCACGCCATCTCGACCACGTGCGCGATTTGGTCGCTGATCGGGTAGCGAAATCGGCGTGCTGGATCGCAACCAAGTGGCCGTTGCCGATCACCCAGGCTACCGGCTATAAAGGTTTGGCGTGCAATTTCCGCCGCCTAGTCTCCTAGCAGAAAACTTTGTGGTGTAAGGACAATAGTGCGGATCGCAGTCAGGCTGCGCGGACAGCTAGTGAGTATCTGCTAATCGACTGGGCCGAACCTGCACCAGGGTTGTTTATGTTCTACGCGGTGCTGGCGTTCTCGTGGTGGAGAATCGTGCGTTTTTCTCCGACCAAAATGCTACCACCATGCTGGCGATGACCGCCGAGGTGCTCGCCGCGATCGGCAGGGTCCCGACGCACGTACTGGCCGATCGGATAAGCTGTTTGAAGGGCCGGGTAGTCGCCAGCATAGTCGTCTCCACAACCCAATATGTCTGATTTGCCACCTATTACGGGTTTCGCCCGGATTGGTGCCAGGCCAACTATCCGACATCGCGGGACATTGTGTAGCACCTGTGCGGTTACTCCGCAGTCCGACTTATTGATGCAGCTTCTTTGACCTAGGCCAAGGTCACCATACAACCGGTGAGCATCTCTGAGGGCAACGCTGCCGCTGCGGCGTGGTGAACGGAGGTCAACGCCGCGATACACTCGGTAGATCGTCACCTAATAAATTCCTATAAATAATGAGCGCCTTGCGACCGAGCGCAAGCTGCTGGCGGCGCTGCCGTCGTTGTGATTCGAGGTCGGCGCGGCGTCGATCACCCGTAAGGTCGACCTACTCTCCCACATCCAGTACAGCTCGGCCCGCTACTCCGGTACCAACCCCGATTGATCGGGGCAAACGTGGCCATCGTCATCGACCACGAGGCGCTACTATGTGGTGAAGCCGGCCACCAAGGCGACCGTGGCCGAACACGAACTCGTCGCACTCGGGGAAGATGTCAATTCTCGACAAGCACTACGATGCGCCCCGAACTATACCCAGCCGCGGTCCGCGCCCGAAACCCCACAGTGGAAACAGCCAGTGCTGCTCCCTCGACGAGGGTGCGCAAGCGTTCCTGGGCAGCGTAACCGCAATCGACAACACTCGCCTGAGTCAAGAACTCGAGATCCTGCTACGCGCTGAGGTGATCATTGTTGACGAACTAGAGTTCACCCCAATATGATGACACCGGCACCTATCTGCTGTTCTGGCTAGCAACCGCTGCCTACTAATGCCACTCCCCTAGCCCTCGCCTCCCACTGGCCCTGCAACGCTTCTTGCTGCCCGAGCACACCACCGTCGCCAGCATTTTCGCTCGACGGGCTCCTAGGCCATGCCAGCGCCGTTATCTACCGATGACGAGTTGTTCCTCATGCAGCCCACGCCCAACACAAGCGAGGTGACCGCCCTTGGAGTAACGTCAACCTCTGACCACCAGCAGATACTTCAATACGGCCACAGACATACGGTCGACCCCCACGGGCGCGGCACACCCCCCAGTCACACCGGCATCGATGTAAAGTTTGTGCCTCCAACACAACAAAACATCACCTAAACACCTAAACGACCCCGACCAGCATTGCAAGCTCAACGACTACCTCACCTAACTACAACAAAATCTTTCCATGGACTAGACGCACACAACTCTGCAAATCGTATCGGCCCAACACCACCCCACAACGAATAACCGAACTAAGCGGTTCTGCGGGAAGTGGCATCAGCTGGATCAACCCGGTGTTGTTGGTGATCGACGGCGGCTACTTCAACGAAGGCAACCTTGACAACAGTATAACGACAACCTACGCCTATATCTTATTCATCGCCTAACCGTCTTCAACCCAGCACCTTGCATACTCCCGGCCACGTGCCGCGATCTCTATTTCTATACTATAGTACGAACCCGCTGTTATTGACCATATTCGCTCTCCAGGCGCGGTGAATCGCGATCCACCCCGAATACACCATCTCGGTATGTGCATCGCGAAAATCTGGCACTATAGCTATTAGGTTTGTTCCTCAATCTCAGAGAACTGCCTCACCGAGGTCATTCAGCCACCTCAGAAATAGCTTGACCGCATCAGTTTTCTGTGTCGCCGCGGCGACCCAACCAGTGGTCCAAAGCGATATGGAGTAGAATTCGATTGACAACAATCTAATGGCCCTCAACTCCTAACCCACCGCCTTCCACACCTGGGCAGCGAGTATCAGCGAGTAAGAATCCAAGCCGGTATACATGTTGCCCAAGTTTACCTTTGGTAGTAACGGTTCAGAATACATCTTTTTGTTAGTTATTCCTTCCGGCTCGTAAAGACTATATACAATTCTTTTAGCTCAAAATCTTGGCGTTATCGGCTTCTAGGACCGCATACCACCGCCTAAGGATAGTCTTTCGATCCTGCTGCGCATAACTGAACCAGATACGGTGTCACCCTTTGTGATTCCGAATTGATAGCAGAAGGATTCATGGCGGTTGTTGCTAGAGCCACCTTGTTATCGGCAACAACCTCACAATCAAAAATTTTCACACTTTACATAGAAACTTACTTGTAACACCCCAACCTCTACACTCACAAAGACATATTAATTCTACTTTAGTAATTAATGAACCCACACACGTTTACCGGGCTTATAAGCTATAATTATAGCACAATATTAAGAGGTGAATTACACATAAATTACTACAAATTAGATCTATTCGAGATAGACACCATCGCCAAATGAGTATACCTATCATTCCATTACAAACAGTGGGAGTATAGTATTCAGAAATTCAGTATACGTGGCCCGACATGCCAGGTGTGGTCTGTCGGGGACAAATCGCGAAATACGATCTTCACGCAGCGACCCCACGCAAGACCAAAGATCATGCAACATTCGGGTTGACTCCTGATAGTGGACAGCGAACCAGTGGTACTGTTGGTGTCTAGAGAAGGATCCCCGTACATCGGAAAACATACTGAAGTACAACCCAGAGTTGCGAAAGCTGGCTTCCCAACTAGTGATTGAGAGCGGCGGTCTGGTAGTGCACGGCGCCGCTGAGATCGGTTCCGGTGAACACATGCTGGGTGGTGGGTGTGGCTTCCAACGTCAAACGGCCGCAACTGGCGATGCTGGACGCTAAGGGACGCGCAGAGTTGGAGTCCTACTCAGTGAAAACTCCTAATTGCCTTGAGAACATGAGTTTTTGACAAACACGGGGACTCGGTCTATTACCTGCTACTAGATCAGGTGCAGCTCTAACAGCGGGATCACCCGGCTGGTTTTGACTTGTCCCGTTGCGGAGAAGGGAGGGAACTTTAGGGAAGATCTGTTCGCGCTCAGTAGAAGACAATTCACGCGCCATCACGTCGAACGCTTCGAACCCCGATCTCGACGTGTTCCCGTAGGGTTGGCCTCCAGGTTGTGCACCCAAGCCGGACTAACCGAGGCACCGACAAAGGACACGATGGTGATCAGCTTGCCGTCGCTGCGGAAAAATAGGTCAGTGGCGAAGCCCGGCGTTGGCCAGATTTAGCGCTGGTCGTTGTTAGCAGCCGCAAGTTTGAATTGGCGAATTGCCCACCGACCTTGCCGCCGTTGTCCTGGAACTCGTCGACGATGGTTTTGTTGAACTCCTTTACCGTTTCAGCGTCCGGAAACTATTCTGTCATGCCTACTCAACCTCTTTGGGCTTGGTGTCTATTCCGGATTCCTTGCGCTGCTGAGCGGTTATCGAAGCCGGCGCATCAGTGAGCGGGTCGACACCACCGCCGGTCTTGGGGAACGCAATCACCTCACGTATCGACTCCATCCCGGCCAGCAAGGCATTGGTCCGATCCCAGCCAAAGGCGATACCGCCGTGCGGAGGCGCACCAAACGTAAAAGCCTCCAAAAGGAACCCGAATTTCTCCTCCGCCTCAGCCTTTTCCAATCCCATAACCGCAAACACCCGTTCCTGGATATCACGGCGGTTAATACGAACCGAGCCGCTACCAATCTCGTGGCCGTTACAAACGATGTCGTAGGCATCGGCCAACACGCTGCCGGGATCGGACTCTATGCTGTCCTCGAATTCCGGTTTCGGCGATGTGAAGGCATGATGCACCGCAGTCCACGCACCAGAGCCCACTGCCATTTCGCCGACCTTGGTGGCCTCGTCGGCGCGTTCGAAAAGCGGCGGGTCGACTACCCAGACGAACGCCCAGGCCTCGGGGTCGATCAAACCCAGCCGGTTGGCGATCTCACCGCGGGCGGCCCCCAGCAGTGCCCGCGACGACTTCGCCGGGCCCGCTGAAAAGAAGATGCAGTCCCCGGGTTCGGCGCCTACGTGGGAGGCCAGGCGAGAGCGTTCGGCATCGCTGAAGTTCTTGGCCACCGGTCCGCCGAGCGTACCGTCATCGGTCACCAGCACGTAGGCCAGGCCGCGATGCCCGCGCTGTTTGGCCCAGTCCTGCCACTCGTCCAGTGTGCGCCGCGGCTGTGCAGCACCGCCGGGCATCACTACCGCACCGACATACGGTGCCTGGAAGACACGGAACGTTGTGTCGCAGAAGAACTCTGTGCATTCAACAAGCTCCAGCCCGAACCGCAAGTCGGGCTTGTCAGAGCCGAACCGTCGCATAGCATCCGCATAGCTGATCCGCGGGATCGGCGCCGGAATGTGGTAGCCTATCAGCATCCAGAGCTCGGTTAGGATTTCCTCGGAGATCGCGATGACATCCTCGGCATCGACGAAGCTCATCTCCATGTCGAGCTGAGTGAATTCGGGCTGGCGGTCGGCACGGAAATCCTCGTCGCGGTAGCAGTGGGCAATCTGGTAATAACGCTCCATCCCGGCCACCATCAGCAACTGTTTGAACAATTGCGGGCTCTGCGGCAGAGCATAGAACGTGCCCGGCCGCAACCGGGCCGGAACTAAAAAGTCGCGCGCCCCCTCCGGGGTTGAGCGGGTGATCGTCGGGGTTTCGATCTCAACGAAATCGTGGCGCGCCAGCACTGCACGAGCAGTGGCATTCACCTTGGAACGCAACCGAATTGCCGATCCAGGACCGTCGCGGCGCAGGTCGAGGTAACGGTACTTCAACCGCAATTCCTCACCCGCAGGCTCATCGAGTTGGAATGGTAGCGGCGCACTCTCACCGAGCACGGTCAGCGAAGTGGCGTTGACCTCGATATCGCCGGTGGGAATCTCGGCATTGGCGTTACCCTCGGGGCGAATCTCGACTACGCCGGAAACCGCGATGCAGAACTCAGCGCGCAGCCGATGCGCCTGGGCCAACACGTCAGGCTCGCGAAACACCGCCTGTGTGATGCCCGAGGAGTCGCGCAGATCAATGAAGATGACGCCGCCGTGGTCTCGACGGCGAGACACCCAGCCAGCTAATGTTACCTGCTGCCCGGCATCGCTTTTCCGTAACACACCAGCGCCGTGGCTACGCAGCACAAACACTCCCCGTTTTAGTTGACAACTAACGACTGCCCAGTCTAGAGGGTGGTGCAACTTTCAGCCGTATCGCTACCAACCCCACAACCAAGATTTCATTGGTCGGACCCGGCGCTGTCGGAACGACAGTCGGCACATATTGCATGCGGCCAGGCATTCAGTCCTGGTATGTGGTAACACTCCGCGCGACAGCATCTAAATTCGTCCCGGCGGCGACAATCGTATCGTGGTACCAGATAAGGTGCGCACCGATTCTGGCGAAGGTAACCTGGCCCGGTCGACGTTGTGGTGCTGGCAATCAAATCTATCCAAAACAATGATGCTCACGGGCGGCTGACTGGGTTGTGTTACGAGAACACTATTGTCACCGTGCCGCAAAACGGTGTTGCACAGGTCTACCAGGTTGCAGCCGCTCTGCCCGTCGTCAGCCGTGGTTCTGGGGAGTTTCTGGTATTCCGCCGAAAAGCTACTCTGTATATTGACCACCAAACCCGAGGCTAAGACGCTCTCTGAGCTACTGCGTGATTCCGGTTGCCGGGGTAGCAGAAAACCCCAATTTCCGCATCGCGGCCTGGGGCACACTGATCCTGGCCGACCGGGAAAGCCATCGGCGGTTGGAATGGGATATCCGCAACGGGGCGATCATCCGCAAGGCACGCGCCCACAGTCTGGCGACCCCGATCAGCGATGTCGTGGTGCCGCTGCTGGCTGCGGTCAGCGGCGGACCCGGGTAGCAATGCTAGCATGCCAGGGGCTGCGGTGTGCAAAGCTGGACTGCAGGCTGGGTCAGAAATGCAAGGGTCAAAGCGCAACGAAGAGTACGTTGCTCTTCAACGAGAGTACGCAGATAAACACTAACACCACGTCGACCTCTGGCGGCGAGCGGTTGGTCGTGGTGGTGGCGATATTCCTGGGCATGGATCCGGGCGGCATTCTGAGCCAGCGGCGAATCGACACTACCGATAACTTAGCGCCCAGTTTCGACTTGAACAGGGAAAAACCCGAGGTCGATGCCAACAAATACGTGCAGTGCTGGGTAAGTAGTCACCAGTAACTCCGTGGACACTGTATGGAAACAACTGCTGCGCAGCTACACCCGTCCGCACAAACAGGTTGTTCAACAGCCAGATAAACAGCAGCCACAGACTGACCACTCGCGCAGTGAGACCATTCTACTGTCCGGTGGACCAGGCGACGTACTTTGACACCGACTTCCTCGAAGTACTGATAGACAAATTCAGTTCCAGCGGCAACCCACTTGGCGGAGAATAAATGGTCGCTCACGAATACGACCATCATCTGCAAACCGGCAGGGGGCGCTCCGCCTCGCCCAGCAGGGCGCCCACGGCAACGGTGCGCACACCGAGTTGCAGGCGGTGTGTTAGCCACACTAGGCGTCAACGATCAAGCAGAACAGCACTGGTGTGCCTTATCTGGAGCCGTTGAACGACAAGGACATCCAAGATGCCCTCTTGGCTGCGTCCTCAGTGAGCGACGATCATATCCAGAAAGCCACAACCAGAAATACCAACCCAGAATCGTGGACACACGATTCCTCCACGCAACAGCAAAAGTGGCTCACCATGGGGCATCAGAGCGGTGGCCCGAAGAAGTGTAACACCTTCGACGCCACGAATTTGGGATAGCCACGACATATTATACACTGGCCAACCGATCACGGTAGGAGGAAAGGAGCACACACGAAGTGTGTAATGCAGCTCAATTACTCCGAACCCACAATCAAAACATCATTCACGACATATTGGTCCGTGTCGTCGCGCATGGCATTCGCTCTGACGTCCTCTAGTAATCGTCCCGATCACAGCCTACCGTGCTGGGTTGAACGCCGACTCAGGCGACAGTGAACAGCTTACGCAACTCGGCATGTCCTTGTTCAATCGAGCGGCAGCAACGACACACGCGGATCTCCAGCGAACAATCCCAGCAAATTGAGACCGGCTTTCACGGTGGTGACCAACCCGACTGTGATTATGAACTGCAGAGGCTCCTTGAGGTCGTCGTAAAGAATCTATGCTTTCTCCAGACCGCTGACGCGCACTGCGTTTTACAGGTCGATGTACGGCGGCGGACGCAAAGTGGGTGCGGCCGTGCGGTGCGCCAACCGGATGCACCAACCTTCAGCGCGTCGAACACGAGCAGGTTACTACCGCTGTAGAAGGGCAGCCGTCCGACATTGAGTTCGATGATGCGCAGCATCCGGTACAATTCACCGAATGGATTCTTTGAGCATGCTGATATTGTCGATGGACTCGAACATGCTGACCAGTAATTCAGTGCTCATATCGATGCCGCTGCTGTCCGGATTACTATAGGCCATAATAGGAAAAAGGGCAAGATCACCACCTACCAGGCTCACGATCGCATCTAGCGGCTATTGGCTACGTGCCGAGTAGAAAGGTCCCGTCAAGAACCAGACGCGGCTGCCACCGTTTTATGATACCACCACCTGACCGTCCACCGCGATCTCACGATACAATTGAACATTGATCCGCAGCCCACCCGCTGAACGGTAACAATCGTCCACTAGTTCGGATTGCCACATTGCGATATAGCCCAGTGGCTGAACACCGGAGATCTGGGGTGGACACAGTGTTCAGATATTTCGCTGAGTCAGCGTTAAAGACCGCTTAACTGGGCGGATCGGTGTTCATGTAGTGGATATTGACGATCAGATCACTGGTGATTATTTTGTTAGTATAGACCAGCTGGGTCTGCGGGTGCCGTCGGTGTAGTCGTTGCGACTTCCGGCACCACCCCAAACGTTGTGATCGCGACCGCGCTGATCATTTTTCGCAGGTTCATCATGACAAAAACACTTACCGGATTCAGTTACCCGCGTAGCAGTCCCGGCAGACGTTCACCGGCCAGATACATCAGCGGTCGCCCAGCTCGGGGTATGAAGCATGAATAAGCGAGATCCGCAACGGGACGATGGTCCTGACCCGACCACCCGAACATCAGAACCGCCGTCAGCCGCCGCAGGTTAACGGCGAGTACGGTAGCGGCGATCATTGGTGCGGGCAGAGCTGCACTGTTGTGATCTCACCCACGCGGTCACGGATACATACCCCGGTCGGACCGACATAGCGCACCGCCGGTGGGTGGTCTGCATCTGCAATTTGGCAAAAACGCCGCAACCGAGGTTATCGTGTCATGGCACACCACCGACGCCATCCGCAGACCGCGAGTCATGTTCGACACGCCGACATCTGGGCTCGGTAAAACCGTGCCAACATAAACCCGAACATACCGAGACGCACAGTCCACACCCAGGTCCGCACCAACCACACCCACTTGACGAACCTGACCGCGGACACCGACTACATCTACGCCGCGGTCCATCATAGGTATGGAGCCCGGGCTAAGGACCGTGCACACCGCACCAGAATGACGAAAAATGGCTGCTATTAATACAGTTTCAGTGGTCGATCTACTCCGGAGTTAAGCCAGTTGACCAATAATACATAGCATTAATCAACAACATTGGCTCGCCCACAGCCGACGATACCACGATCGCGATCAAACGCATCGCCCTGCTGTTCAACCTCGTGCACGGTGACCTATGCTAGGCTGAACTCGCCTAAGACCGGACCCGCACTTGGTTGGGCCGGCTTGACAACACCACCCGATTCGACGCATTAACTGTCGTTGATGCCGGCCTTCGGCAATCACGAGAGCGAATTAGGCAATGGGCCAATTAGTTACGGTTCCTATGAGATCTACTTTGCGGTGAACAATTTGGGATCTAGTCCTCAGCTCTATGCTACTCATTCACCGCTAACTCTGTGCGGGTAATCAGCCGGAACAACGAGGACGTGGCCTTACAAGATGGCCGCAATTCGTACGTGCATAAATACTAGGTAGGAAAGCAAAAGCGCTAACTTGCAGACAAATTAGCCGACGCACGAAACGACCCAGATTTTGACTGGGTGGTCGTTTGTATTCATCAGGCGACAATCTCCACCACTGACCGCAACAATGGCGTCGACATCGGGATTTCGCGAGGAATGGTTGAGGTTGTTCGACGAGCACCAGGTCGATCTCGTGATGCGCAGCCACGAACACCATTACCGAACGCTCACACCCATTGCGCGTAATATTGGGTGCAGACACCCGAAACACCAATTCCCGTCGACCTCATCGACGCCACCCAGGGCACAGTGCACATGGTTATCGGCGGCGGTACCCCGCTGCCCAGCAACGCGCTGCTGTTCCCTCCAACCTTAGTGCCCTTAGTGCCGCGTGGCTTACCGACGTCGGTACATTTGATCCCGCTATCGGACGTAAGGTGCCGATATACATTTTATACAGATGCGGCGCGGTCGGTGTTTCACGACCGCAACAATCCTTACGGCTTTCTACGTCAATCCGGGTCAACCAGTCCACAATATGATGTCAATCAAGGCAACGTATTACGCGGTGAGCGGGCTGTTCAACGCCATCACCGCAATAGACCAGTTCGCTACTGGCGTGCCGGTGGTGCTGTGTGACCCGGAACCGCCGCCGATATGGTCGTCAATGGCCACCGGCGGTGATCACCCATCAGCTGATACCTCGTAATCAGCAGCGCAGCACGTTGCCGAAACATCTCACGGTAGCTCAGCGGCAGATAGGCTCTACACTGGTAGAATTCCTGGTACGGGCCGACGAATTCAGAATGCGCACAGGCCAACCAGGATATGAATCAGCCGCGGGTCGAACCACGCAAATGTAGGACGAAAACCTTCACACCGGCAGCCACGTTCCCGTCCAAGCAACCGGTCAAGGTGCTCGATGGAGTCGGTGAGATACGGCCAAACCAACAACCATCACATGCCAGTCCAGACCGGCGTAACGGATTGCGCTGATCAGCCCCAGAAGCTCCTGCGGTATCCGATGTGCCCAGTTCGACATCTCAGTGTAACTCTGCATCAGCTACCGCCAGCGACGCCGACACCTGTTGCACCTCGTCGGCGATGAGCGACAGGTCCCTACCCAGCAGGGTTCCGTAGGGCGAAAGATTGACAGCAGCGTGCCGGACCCCGACGAGCGTGTTGATGATGCCGGGCATCAATACGTAGCGGCTCTCGAAATGCGGAACGCGCACGCTTATGGACGAAACCGACCCGCTGCAGCCGCCAGCAGCACCCCGTCGTCGACAAACGTCCCGTTGACTACGAAGTTTGACCAGCCCAACACATGTTTATATGCGAACATCAATCCCAATATTCGTCAAGTCCACACGCGGAAGGGCTGCACCGCACCCATCATCCCCGAAGTGCCCGCCAATTGACCACCGTTGCCTTTCATACCGCCATTGCCAATCAGCGGATGTCCCAGCAACGTCTCGGTGGACGCATTGACCAAACCCAACAGCTCCTGCTCCAAAGTCTGCAATAGCGAGGCATTTACCGACCTAGCACTGACATAACGCGTCGCAGTGACATTGAGCGCCTGCACGAACCTGTTAATGAAATTGCTCCACCTGATCACTGAGCGCCCGGTAGGCCAGACCGTACCCGGAAACAACGTCGTAGTGGCCGCCGAATTTCGTCATCACCGGCCGCCAGTACTCCAGTTGTTTGCGCGGCAGCCGCGGCGTCGACTTCGCTCAGCGAAGTGCCGATTCCCTACAGATCCGTCGCTGTGGCTGCCACCAGTTCAGGGAGCACAATAACAAACGCCATGTCTTCGCTCCCAACACCTCAGCATCCCCGCGAGCCGGCTTCTGCGATCACGTCAATAACCGTATGGTCAATAACGCCGACCCCTGGTTCAGACGAACGACAAATTTCGTCTGACGAAGTCAGCCGAGCTAACTCGGAGCTATTCTCGAAATTACTTCGGCGACAACAGAATCTACAGCTACCGAAATCTGTTCACCGGTGGCTAGATCCCTCACACCGACACCGTCGGCCTTAATGGCGCAATCATCTACTATCAACGCGATGCGAGCACCGGAACGGCCCGCCGCACGCATCGCTCCCCTGATCCCGCGATCCCCGTAGATCAGGTCGACGCGGACGCCGGCAGCACGCAGTTGCCCGGCCAACATCGCCACCTTGAGTTTAGCAGCTTCACCCAGCGACACACCGAATACGTCGCAGCGTGTGGTTTCCCCCACGGTCTTGCCTTCGGCATGTAGGGCCAGCAAGGTCCGGTCCACCCCGAGTCCGAATCCGATGCCCGACAAGTCCTGCCCGCCGAGCTGACGCATTAGACCATCATAACGTCCACCGCCGCCGATGCCGGATTGCGCACCTAAGCCGGGGTGGACGAACTCGAAGGTTGTTTTTGTGTAGTAATCCAGCCCTCGCACCATCCGCGGGTTGATGACATATGGCACCCGCAGAGCGTCCAGGTGAGCCAGCACCGTATCGAAGTGCTGCTTGGCGCCATCGGACAAATGGTCTAGCAACACCGGAGCTGCGGCTGTCATCGCTTGCACCTGGGGTCGTTTGTCATCAAGCACCCGCAGCGGATTAAGCTCGGCGCGTCGGCGGGTATCTTCGTCAAGGTCGAGCTGCAAGAGAAACTCCTGCAACAGTTTTCGATATTGCGGGCGACAAGTACCATCGCCCAGCGAAGTGATTTCCAACTGGAACCCGTCCAGACCCAGGGAGCGGAAGCCAGCGTCGGCGATGGTGATCACCTCGGCGTCTAGGGCCGGGTCGTCGACACCGATTGCTTCAACGCCGACCTGCTGCAGTTGGCGACATCGGCCGGCCTGGGGACGCTCGTATCGGAAAAACGGGCCCGCGTAGCACAGCTTCACCGGCAACGCTCCACGGTCCAGACCGTGTTCAATCACCGCACGCACCACCCCAGCGGTGCCCTCGGGACGCAGCGTAACCGAGCGATCACCACGGTCAGCAAACGTATACATCTCCTTGGCTACCACGTCAGTGGACTCACCAACGCCGCGAGCGAACAACGCGGTGTCCTCGAAAACAGGTAACTCGATATCGCCGTAACCGGCCCTGCGGGCGGCAGTGAGCAAACCATCACGTACCGCGACAAATTGCGCCGAGTCCGGAGGAAAATAATCCGGTATCCCCTTGGGCCCAGAAAACGAAAACACAGTGCATGACTCCGTCACAAGCTACAGGCCCTCGAGGAACGGATTGAAACGACGCTCGGCACCGATGGTGGTGGAGTTGCCATGCCCGGGTAGTACCACGGTCTTGTCGTCGAGTACCAACAATTTTTCGACGATGGAACGGTATAGGTCACGACCACTGCCACCAAACAGATCGGTGCGACCGATGGTGCGCTCGAACAGCGTGTCGCCGGTCAACACCACGTCGGTATCTGCGGCGACCCAAAAACACACCGAGCCGCGGGTATGTCCGGGGGTATGGTCGACGTTGACGGTCACACTGCCCAAATCGAGCTTATCGCCATCCCGGTCCAGCTCGACGACCTGCTTGGGCTCACGAAAGAACGCTCCCGTGACGACCTGCGCCACCCGCGGACCGAAGCCGAAGAGCGGATCGGTCAACATGAACCGGTCCTCGGGATGAATGTACGTCGGACAACCATAGGTGTCGGACACTTTCTGGGCCGACCACATGTGATCGATGTGGCCGTGGGTGAGCAGCACCGCCGATGGAGTCAAACGATTCTCGTCAAGGATGCGCCGCAGCGGGCCCATCGCACGCTGGCCGGGGTCCACTATGACGGCATCCGTACCCGCCCGGTCGGCCAGCACGTAACAGTTGCACTGCAGCATCCCGGCGGGAAATCCGGTGATTAACACACCCCCAGTTTCCCATCCCTTAGCCGTCGACGACAATGCGGTCCACTCAGCAGCCGAGACAGACGCCGCGAAACAAAAACTTGACACAGGTCGAGGCGTTCACATTAGCCTTGGCTGGCAACTCGGCCCCAATTAATCGAACAACCATGGAGGCATACCGGACGTGCCGACCAACGAACAGCGACGCGCAACAGCCAAGCGCAAACTGAAACGACAGCTGGAGCGCCGCGCTAAGCAGGCCCGATGGCGCCGAGTCCTGTTGATAAGCGGTGGCGTGGTAGTGGCAGTGGCCGTAATTATTACGGTAGTGGCTACCGTCGTGATCAGCAAGCTTGGCCACAAGCACGATACCGCTTCGTCGACCGCCAGTAACTCCCTGACAGCGACTAAGACTCCCGCCGTTACGCCGTCAGTTCTGCCATTGCCATCATTCCAACCGTCGACCAACCTGGGCGTCAACTGCCAGTACCCACCATCAGCGGACAAGGCCGCCAAGCCAGTCAAGCCGCCACGGGCCGGCAAGGTGCCGACCGATCCAGCCACAGTGAGCGCAAGTATGGCTACCAACCAGGGCAATATCGGTCTATTGCTAAACAATGCCGAATCACCTTGCACGGTAAATAGTTTCGCCAGTCTAACCGGCCAGGGCTTTTTCAACAACACAAAATGTCATAGGTTGACCACTTCCCTGATGCTGGGCGTCTTACAGTGTGGCGACCCGAAAGTCGACGGCACCGGCGGCCCAGGATACAAGTTCGCTAACGAGTACCCCACAGATCAGTACCCGCCCAACGACCCTAAATTGAAGCAACCTGTTCTGTATCCGCGTGGCACACTGGCAATGGCCAATAGCGGTCCGAACACCAATGGCAGCCAATTTTTTCTAGTCTACCATGACTCACAGTTACCGCCTGAGTACACCGTCTTCGGCACGATCCAGGCTGACGGGCTGGCCACGCTGGACAAGATAGCTAAGGGCGGAATCGCCAGCGGCGGTGATGACGGGCCACCAGCCACCGAAGTTACCATCGAGTCGCTGCGGCTCGACTAAAGCCGTCCGGTCATCCACGTCAAAGCAGAGGGGGATTTGCCGAGTAACCACCCGAACGTCAAGACGCAGACATCACCCGATAGACATCGTAAACGCCTTCGACATTGCGGACCACATTGAGCAGATGTCCGAGGTGCTTGGGGTCACCCATCTCGAAGGTAAACCGGCTGATCGCCACCCGGTCACCCGACGTGGTGACCGACGCCGATAGAATGTCCACCCTTTCGTCGGCTAACGCGCGTGTTATGTCCAACAGCAGCCGATGCCGGTCGAGCGCCTCCACCTGAATCGCCACCAGAAACACCGACGACGACGACGGCGCCCACAACACCTCGATGATGCGCTCGGCCTGCTGCTGCAGCGATGCCGTGTTGGTGCAGTCGGTGCGGTGCACACTAACCCCGCCGCCGCGGGTAACGAACCCCATGATCGCATCGCCAGGTACCGGCGTGCAGCATTTGGCTAGCTTAGTCAGCACACCTGGGGCGCCGGGGACCGAAACCCCGACATCATCGGTGCTGCGTTGACGGCGCAGCATGGTCGTCGGTGTGGACCGTTCGGCCAGTTCCTCTTCAGCCTGATCGATACCGCCCAACTCGGCCAACAGCCGCTGCACGACGTGCCGGGCAGACACGTGTCCTTCACCAATTGCGGTATACAGTGCGGACACGTCAATGTAATGTAGCTCACGGGCCACTGCCGCCATGGACTCACCATTCACCAAGCGCTGCAAAGGAAGTCCACCGCGACGTACCTCGCGGGCCATCGCATCCTTACCAGCCTCCAGTGCTTCCTCACGCCGCTCCTTGGCGAACCATTGACGGATCTTCGTCTTAGCGCGCGGCGACACCACGAACTGCTGCCAATCCCGCGAAGGCCCGGCATTGGGAGCTTTGGATGTGAAAATCTCTACGAATTCCCCGTTTTCCAGCTTGCGCTCCAGCGCCACCAGTCGTCCGTTGACTCTGGCACCAATGCATCGGTGCCCGACCTCGGTGTGCACCGCATAGGCAAAGTCCACCGGCGTTGACCCAGTCGGCAACGTGATGACGTCCCCTTTAGGAGTGAACACAAAAATCTCTTGCACTGCAAGGTCGTAACGCAACGACTCCAAGAACTCACCTGGTTCGGCGGCCTCTCGTTGCCAGTCGAGAAGCTGCCGCATCCAGGCCATATCGTCGATCTCTGCGGCTGCATGTGGATGCAGAACACCGTTGCGGCCCTTGGCTTCTTTATAGCGCCAGTGCGCTGCTATGCCGTATTCGGCGGTACGGTGCATATCGCGGGTACGAATCTGTACTTCCAAAGGCTTGCCCTCGGGCCCAACGACCGTGGTGTGCAACGACTGGTACACACCATACCTCGGCTGAGCAATGTAGTCTTTAAACCGTCCCGCCATCGGCTGCCACAACGAATGCACCACGCCGACAGCGGCATAGCAGTCGCGGATCTCGTCGCACAGGATACGGATGCCGACCAAGTCGTGAATATCGTCGAAGTCTCGCCCCTTGACGATCATTTTCTGATAAATCGACCAGTAATGCTTGGGCCGGCCCTCCACCGTCGCCTTGATTTTCGACGCACCCAGGGTACTTATGATCTCGGCACGGACCTTGGCCAGGTAGGTATCGCGGGACGGTGCACGGCCCGCTACCAGCCGTACGATCTCCTCGTATTTTTTGGGATGCAAGATCGCGAAAGACAGGTCTTCCAACTCCCACTTAACACTGGCCATACCTAGCCTATGCGCTAGTGGTGCAATGACTTCCAATGTCTCACGGGCCTTGCGCGCCTGCTTTTCCGGAGGCAGGAAGCGCATGGTGCGCATGTTATGCAACCGGTCGGCCACCTTGATAACCAACACCCGTGGATCACGGGCCATTGCGGTAATCATCTTGCGGATGGTCTCGCCCTCGGCAGCACTGCCCAGCACCACCCGATCCAGCTTGGTCACCCCGTCGACGAGATGGCCTACCTCGTCGCCAAATTCTTCGGACAGTGCCTCGAGCGTGTAACCGGTGTCCTCGACCGTGTCGTGCAGTAGCGCAGCCACCAGGGTAGTGATATCCATGCCCAACTCAGCCAAAATGTTGGCAACGGCCAGCGGATGGGTGATGTACGGATCACCGGAACGCCGCAGTTGACTGGCGTGCCGTTGGTCGGCGACTTCAAAGGCTCGCTGCACTATCGAAAGGTTTGCCTTGGGATAAAACTCTTTATGCACAGCCACCAGCGGCTCGAGCACGGGACTGATGGTGCTGCGTTGAGCGGTCATCCGACGGGCCAACCGAGCCCGGACCCGACGAGACGCACTGCTAGAAGTCTTCAGGGTTTCGACCGGCGTCTCCGGTGCCTCAACAGCAGGGCCGGGGACCACCTGAACTGGTTGCAAAGCTTGCGCCGTACCTTGGTCGTCCGCCACGTTGGTCACCTCCGACCTTAAGGATATCCCTGAGTCCGATTGACCTGCTTCTCCCAAGCCATTCCAGCACGGAGGGGAAGTACCCAGATAGCGAGGCTAGGCGCGGCTCAAACTTTGTACCTGCAGCGGTGCGATCGCCTCGCGACCACCCAACGCCGTGAGTTCCATAACCTACCGCCGCCGCAATGGCACCGGACCCGCTGCGCTCCAATAATCGGCACACCACACCGAGAGTGCCGGCAGTCGCCAAGACGTCGTCAATAATCACCACGTTGCGGCTGCGTAGCTCGACGCTGTCAGCGGGTACCTCGATGATGCCGCTGGCCGTTACTCCATGATGTAATCTTCGCTGAGCACAGACAGCGGCAGCTTGCCGCTCTTGCGAATGGCCAATACACCGATGTCGAGCCGGGCCGCTGTAGCTGCAACCACCATAGTCCCTCGAAACTCGAGGCCGGTGACCAGATCAGCGCCAGCTGCAACGTCTGCTAACGCATCGATCACCGCTGGCCATCGCCTGTCAGTCAGCGAACAGCGGAGTAAGGTCCTTGAACTGGATGGCTGGCGTCGGGAAATCGGCCGCATTCCGAGTCAAGGCAGCGATAAGGTCGGCCACGGAGACACCTCCTCAAACCTTAAAGCTTTTCATCGTACTAACGCCCATCGATCCATGTTCCAACCCGCGCCCCAACGGGTCGGATTCCTGGTAACTGCATACATTGTCTTCGACATCAGCAGCATTCGCTGCTGCCGGTATAGAGGCAATGTCGGCATATCCGCCCAGAGTACAGGTGCACTATCGGCGAGGAGCCGAACACGCTCGGCTGGGTCAGCGGATACCGCCAACGCGCCGATATTGTTGTCAACCTGCGCGTTTGCATAGCCAGACAGGTTGTTGCCGTTGCCGGTGTGTAGGTCATAGGCATCCATCGAAGATGACCCACTCGATCCGCTGCCGGTGGCGCCACCAGTGCTGGCCAACAGCACGTCGATCTTTCCGTCCCGAAGCGCCTGCGGGCCCGAGGGGTCCGTCGAGGAGTCCAAGGTAACGCTGGACACACTGATACCAGCTACAGCGCACGCCTTGGCGATAGTCCCGACGGTGGCCGCCAACCGTGCGTTGGGCCCTTGGTAGCCGATCCGCACCGGCAACGTCTCACCACTAAGTGCGTCGTGCGCTGCGGCGGGATCCGCCTTGCTGAACTGGCCGGCCTCGCGAGCACCGTCGGCCGCAGCGATGGCATCCTCGGTAGCCGGGGACAGGCGTGAGTTGGCGATCGACAACCCCGCGTCTCGAGCGACCACGTCGCGGGGCGTACACAGCGCGAGTGCGCGGCGGGCGGCAGCCGCAGCCAGCAGCCCCTGCGGCGCAAAGATCAGCTGCTCGATGCCCGCCGACGGCGAGTCGATGCGCGCGTAATTGTCCGGAGTGGCCAGCGATCCCGACGACCCGACCGCGACATCGACGACGTCGACGCTGCGGTTGTTGACTCGGTCCTGGATGTCGGCTTCCTGTGGCCGTACTGTGATCCGCTTGGTGGTCGCCTTGAGACCCCACCAACGGTCGTTGGCTACAAGCACTACAGCGCCACCGTTCAAGACGGATTCGATCTTGTATGGGCCTGACGACGGGAAGCGTCTCAAATCGACAGCTGGTTTGAGGTCCCAGGTGGTGTTCCACAATCGCGCGATCTGTTCCACCAATGTCGCATTGTGGGTCAGCAATGCCTCCGTCACGTCGATATTCAGTTGGTCAGCGATGACGTGTGACGGCATCATCGAGGTCGCGGCGAACAGCTGTTCATAATCGACAACGCTGCGGTCCGGGACGAAGAACACGCGGGATTTCTTCTGCCCGGCCAGGCACTCGATATTAGCAATGTCGCGGTAACCGGCCTGGGTGGCAGCATCGAAGCCGGGAAACCGCCCAGACTGGGCAGCCCAGGTCAGCACCAAATCATCGCAAGTCACCTGCTTGCCGTCGGAGTAGACAGCATTGTCGGCTATCTGGTAGTCGAGCACTAATGGCACCCCGCCCACCACCGTGATGGTTCCGAAGTCGTGGTCAGCGACTATCTGTCCATCGGGGCCGTGATAGCCGAAGCCGATGAGCGTGCGGGCAAACGCCTGCGCTCCGGCCGACGCAGCACCGACGATGGTGTTAGTGTTGTAGGTACCCAACGCCCCGTCGACCACATAGACGATCTCCCCCGCGGCGCTTCCAGAACACGCAGTCAGCGCCAAAGAAGCCACCAGCGTCGCGACCAAGCCTACTGCAGTCCACCGCAAAACCCCGAATAAGCCGGACCGCAAATCGTACTCACTCACGGCTTGCCAACCTCGGGTAGCCACCTTGACTACCGCCGACCGACGTTGTTTCGCTTGCCGGTAGGACGTCGGGTACCGGTCGGCCGCACCGGACGCACTCCCGGTGCCAGCTTGCTGAGTACCGTGGGCACGGACGCGGTGGCGACCTCGGTGCCCTCCTGCGACGATGCGTCAGCGCAGGATTCCGCTTGATTCTGCGGTTTTCGGGTGCCTGCTGCAACGTGGCTGTCAGCGTTTTTTTTGCCCACTTGCGAACCGAGGGTGCGCCGTTTGACTACCCGGCGGGTGTGGGTGCGTACCAGCTCTGTGCGTTCACGCAGCGTGACCAACAGTGGAGTTGCAAAGAAGATCGACGAGTAGGTGCCGACAATGATGCCGACCAGCTGCACTAATGCCAGGTCCTTGAGCGTACCGACGCCCAGCAACCACACCGCGACCACCATCAGCGCCAACACCGGTAGTACCGAGATCAGGCTGGTGTTGATCGAACGCATGAAGGTCTGATTGATCGCCAAGTTAGCCTGCTCAGCGAAGGTGCGCCGAGTGGTGTGCTGGAAACCGTGGGTATTCTCCTCAACTTTGTCGAACACGATAACGGTGTCGTAGAGAGAGAAACCGAGGATCGTCAACAAGCCGATGACAGTGGCCGGAGTGACTTCGAAGCCCACCAGCGAGTACACGCCGGCTGTGACGGTCAGGTCAAAACACATGGTAGTCAGTGCGGAGATAGCCATATAACGCTCGTACCGCACAGTGATGTACAGGCCGACTAGCACCAGAAACACCACAAGAGCGATCACCACCTTCTTGGTGATCTGACCGCCCCAGGTCTCCGATACCGCCGCGTCGCTGATTGCCTGCTTGCTAGGCTTAGCGTCGGCGCCTTTGGGTCCGAATGCGTCAAACAAGGCGTTACGCAGCTTCGACGTCTGGTCATTGGACAGCGTTTTCGAACTGATCCGCACCGTTGCTGACGCGCCGTTACCAACAACGACCACCGATTCCGGATCACTGCCAAGGGTCTTCTTGAAGACATCGGCAACCTGCGCAACCTCAATTGCGCCTGTCCCCCCCACTCCGGGCGAGACAGGCATGGACACCGTGGTGCCGCCCTTGAAATCAATCCCGAAAGTAAACCCGCGAACGATAATGGACAGGACCGCAACCGCCACGATGACGCCGCCCACGCTGTACCACAGCCGCCGGCGTCCCACCACCTCGAACACACCGGTGCCGGTGTACAGTCGAGAAAGGCCGGTGTAGAACCGAGCAAGAAAGCCGTGCTGCGGCAGCTGTGTGGATATATCGTTAGTCAGCTCCACGGCATCCTCGGCGGCTTCGGTGACTTCGACCGCACCGGCGCCATTGTCGTCGGTGTTGTCATTTCGGTCTGGTTCGTCGATACCCTTGGTGGTCTCGGCGCCGACTTTGGCTCTGGAGACCATCGCGCTACCCCCGTCCTGTCTTGGCGGAAGCCCGTCGTTCGCGGGCAACCTGTTGAACGGCGCCCAAGCCGTTGTATGCCGGCCTTGCCAGCAACGGAGACTTGGAAGCCAAGTACACCAGCGGCCAGGTCACCAGGAACACCACCACCAGGTCCAGGATCGTGGTAAGGCCGAGGGTGAAAGCAAATCCCTTTACTTGGCCAATCGCCAGGAAGTGCAGCACAGCAGCCGCCAGGAAGGTGACAGCGTTGCCGGACACGATCGTCTTGCGGGCACGCACCCAGCCACGAGGAACAGCCGACCGGAACGAACGGCCTTCGCGGATCTCATCTTTGATCCGCTCGAAAAACACCACGAAGGAGTCGGCAGTGGTGCCGATACCGATGATCAGACCCGCGATACCCGCAAGGTCCAAAGTATAATTGATATATCGACCCAAGAGCACCAAGATCGCAAAAATTATTGTGCCGGAACAGAAAAGCGAAAACGCGGTGAGCAATCCAAGTACCCGGTAATATAGCAACGAGTACAGCAACACTAGGCTCAGGCCGATCGCACCTGCGATCAGACCCGCCCGTAACGATGTCAACCCCAAAGTCGCCGAAACTGTTTGAGCTTCCGACGGCTCGAAAGATAGCGGCAGCGATCCGTATTTCAAAACGTTGGCCAGCTGGCGCGCGGTTGCGGCGGTGAACGGCGGATCTCCACCACTGATCTGGGTACGCCCGCCCAAAATTGCCTCGTTGATTACCGGGACGCTGACCACCTCGGAGTCCAGGGTGAAAGCGGTCTGAGTACCGATGTGGGCGGCGGTGAAGTCAGCCCAGACATCTGCGGCCGCAGACTTGAACTGCAGATCGACGACGTAGCCGACCCCACGCTGGTTCATGCCGGACGTGGAGTTTTGGATCTGGTCGCCGCTGATGATCGATGGCGCTAACAAATACGCCATATTATGGTCGGTCGAGCAGGTCGCCAGAGGCAGATTCGGGTCGTCATTGCCGGCCAGAATGTCGTCTTTGTCGCAGTGGGTGGATTCGAACTGCAATGCGAGGAACTGAATACTCTGTTTGGTGCTTTGCCGCCACTTCTTCTCCTCGGCAATGCGTTCAGCTAGATCCTTACGCGGATCCGGTGGCGCGGGCTGCTCAACCGAGGGAACCTCACCCGGTAGTGCCGCTCCGGTTGGCACTGGACTTGGCATCGGATCTGAGCTAGGTGATGACGTCGGATCTTGCAGGTAGGGGCGTGGTTGCGCGCCTGGGTGGTCGGGCGGCATCGGCGCGAAATTGGGCAACGTGCCGGCAGGGGAACCCGGCTTGGGGTCTTGACCACGTTGCACGGGTAGCGAGTTAAGCACCGGCCGGATGTACAGACGCGCAGTCTGGCCCAGGTTGCGGGCCTCGTTGCCGTCGTTGCCGGGCACAGTGATGACCAGGTTGTCGCCATCGACGACCACTTCCGAACCCGATACTCCGAGCCCGTTAACCCGGGAGCTGATGATCTGCTGCGCCTGTGACAACGCCTCCCGGCTGGGGCGCGAGCCGTCGGGCGTGCGCGCGGTCAACGTTACGCGGGTGCCGCCTTGGAGGTCTATGCCGAGCCTGGGAACGACCCGCTTGTCTCCGGTGAGAAACGCTAACAGATAGACCCCGATGAATAACACCAGAAACATCGACAGGTAGCGGCCAAAATGCACTGGCGCCGAAGACGATGCCACGTTCCTTGTATCTCCTCGAAATCGGTTTTTCCCGACAGAGCCTACGTGTCGCATCACTAGGCCCTTCACACAAGACACAAGCGCCGTCAGGAATCCCTCATCACTCGTTCCTCGACGTTAGCTGGAGCCGTCGGACTCTTCTAGCTCATCGCAGTACACGAAATCCCCCGGTTCGGCCTCGTGTTCGTCCATATACGCATCGTCCGGGAGAATCCGATCACGAATCGCCAGCTTCATCCAAGTAGTTACGACGCCTGGCGCAATCTCAAGATCGACGGTATCGTCCCCGACGACAATGATGGTGGCCTGCAGGCCGGAGGTGGTATTCACTCGGTCGCCTGGCTGTAGCGAGTTGTACAGGTCGATCGTGGCTTGCATCGAGCGTCTTTGACGCCGCGACGCGAAAAACATGAACCCACCCATGATGAGCAGGAACAGTAAGAGTAAAACCAAACTCTCCATCGACCCATCAACCCACCTGTATTTTGTATGTATTTTTTATTTGGTACTGGGCGCAACGCTGGCCAGCTGACCGGCGGACGCGCACCAAAATAACCGTTCAGTTTGTGCTCATCTACTCTGGCAGGTCCCAAGTCGCACCCAACCCGGCACAGTGCGCACACTGTCGCCCAGAGACGTGGCCTAGCCACACTCGCCCGGTGTGAGAACCCCGATAAAGGCTATGCTTTATCTGCGATACAACCGGCGTGTCGTAGTCAGGAGGATCCACGTGACCAGCGTCGAGCAGAGCCGTCAGCTGGTCACTGAAATCCCCGGCCCCGTGTCACTTGAACTAGCCAAACGCCTCAACGCGGCGGTGCCTCGTGGGGTGGGAGTCACCCTGCCAGTGTTTGTAACGCGCGCCGCCGGCGGCGTTATCGAGGACGTCGACGGGAACCGGCTTATCGACCTGGGTTCTGGAATCGCCGTCACCACAATCGGCAACTCGTCGCCTCGCGTTGTGGACGCGGTGCGCGCCCAGGTGGCCGACTTTACCCACACCTGTTTCATAATCACACCTTACGAGGAGTACGTCGCCGTCACCGAGCAACTCAATCGAATTACCCCAGGATCCGGCGAGAAACGCTCGGTGCTGTTCAATTCCGGCGCCGAGGCAGTGGAGAATTCTATCAAGGTCGCACGTTCGTACACCCGCAAGCCCGCAGTGGTCGCGTTCGACCACGCCTACCACGGTCGCACCAACCTGACAATGGCACTGACCGCCAAGTCCATGCCGTACAAAAGCGGCTTTGGTCCTTTTGCGCCGGAGATCTACCGGGCGCCGCTGTCCTACCCCTATCGGGACGGCCTGCTCAACAAAGACCTAGCCACCGACGGCAAGTTGGCCGGCGCACGGGCCATCAACGTCATTGAGAAGCAGGTTGGCGCCGATGACCTGGCTGCCGTGATCATTGAGCCGATCCAGGGCGAAGGCGGTTTCATCGTCCCGGCCGAAGGGTTTTTAGCTACTTTGCTGGATTGGTGCCGCAAGAACAACGTGATGTTCATCGCCGATGAGGTGCAAACGGGGTTTGCGCGTACCGGCGCCATGTTCGCCTGCGAGCACGATGGAATCGTGCCCGACCTGATCTGCACCGCCAAGGGCATCGCCGACGGATTGCCGCTGGCGGCGGTAACCGGACGGGCTGAGATCATGAACGCCCCGCACGTCAGCGGCCTCGGTGGCACTTTCGGCGGCAACCCGGTCGCCTGCGCGGCGGCTTTGGCAACCATCACGACCATCGAGAACGACGGCCTGATCCAGCGAGCCCAACAGATCGAACGGCTGATCACCGACCGGTTGTTGCGACTTCAGGACGCCGACGATCGGATAGGTGACGTACGTGGCCGGGGTGCCATGATCGCCGTCGAATTGGTAAAATCCGGCACGGCTGAGCCCGACCCCGAGCTGACCGAAAAAGTAGCCACCGCAGCACACGCTACCGGCGTCATCATCTTGACGTGTGGCATGTTCGGCAACATCATCCGACTGCTGCCGCCTCTGACCATAAGCGACGAACTGTTGGCCGAAGGCCTTGACATCCTAAGCCGGATCCTGGGTGACTTCTAGACTAGACCAAGAACCCCTGAAGTGGACGATCTCACATCTGTAACCCAGCCACTGAGGAATATTTTAGCACAGCTAATTTTCTAATTGTCTGTGCCGTGTGGCGCCAACAGTCTATTTCTCATCGCAAGGAATCTGTTATGTCGACTATCACTAAGCAGGAAAAGCAGCTCGCACGCCGCGTTGACGACCTCACCGCCAACGACCCGCAGTTCGCCGCCGCCAAACCCGACCCGGCGGTAGCCGCCGCCCTTGCCCAGCCCGGGCTTCGACTGCCCCAAATCATCCAGACCGCGCTGGACGGTTACGCGGAGCGGCCGGCACTGGGCCAGCGCGTCGCCGAGTTCACCAAAGACCCTAAGACCGGACGCACCTCGATGGAGCTGCTCCCCAGCTTTGAGACCATCACCTACCGCCAGTTGGGCGACCGTGTCGGAGCGCTGGCGCGCGCCTGGAGGCACGACCTACTGCACGCCGGCTACCGGGTCTGCGTGCTAGGTTTCAACAGTGTCGATTACGCCATCATCGACATGGCGCTCGGCGTGATTGGTGCTGTGGCGGTTCCACTGCAGACCAGTGCGGCGATCACCCAGCTGCAGTCGATCGTGACCGAGACCGAACCCAGTATGATCGCGACGAGCGTAAACCAGCTGCCCGATACTGTCGAGCTGATCCTGTCTGGCCAGGCGCCAGCGAAGCTCGTTGTGTTTGACTACCACCCCGAGGTCGACGAGCAGCATGACGCAGTGGCAACCGCCCGGGCGCGGTTGGCGGACAGTAGCGTGGTGGTCGAGAGCCTGACCGAGGTCCTCGGTCGCGGCAAGACGCTGCCAGCTACGCCGATCCCCGTGGCCGATGACTCTGCTGACCCGTTGGCGTTGCTGATCTACACATCTGGCAGCACCGGCGCACCCAAGGGCGCGATGTATCTGCAAAGCAATGTCGGCAAGATGTGGCGCCGGTCAGACGGAAACTGGTTCGGGCCAACCGCCGCGTCAATCACTCTTAACTTCATGCCGATGAGCCACGTCATGGGCCGCGGAATCCTCTACGGCACGCTCGGTAACGGCGGCACGGCTTACTTCGCCGCCCGCAGCGACCTCTCGACGCTGCTGGAGGATCTCAAGCTGGTGCGGCCGACCGAGTTGAACTTTGTACCGCGCATCTGGGAAACCCTCTACGATGAATCCAAACGCGCAGTTGACCGTCGGTTAGCCAACAGCGGCTCCGCCGACCGTGCAGCCATCAAAGCCGAAGTTATGGATGAACAGCGGCAATCCCTGCTGGGAGGACGGTACATCGCGGCTATGACGGGCTCGGCGCCAACCTCCCCGGAGTTGAAACACGGGGTCGAGTCCCTACTCGAAATGCATCTGTTGGAAGGCTACGGCTCCACCGAAGCCGGCATGGTCTTGTTTGACGGCGAAGTGCAACGTCCGCCGGTTATCGATTACAAGCTGGTCGACGTTCCGGATTTGGGCTACTTCAGCACCGACCAGCCTTATCCGAGAGGTGAATTGCTGCTCAAGACCCAGAACATGTTCCCCGGCTACTACAAGCGTCCTGAGGTTACCGCCACCGTGTTCGACAGCGACGGTTACTACCAGACCGGAGACATTGTCGCCGAAGTCGGTCCCGACCGGCTCGTGTACGTCGATCGCCGCAACAACGTGCTGAAACTCGCGCAGGGCCAGTTCGTCACCGTCGCGAAACTCGAGGCAGCGTTCAGCAATAGCCCACTGGTCCGGCAGATCTACATCTATGGCAACAGCGCACACCCCTACCTGTTGGCTGTTGTGGTGCCGACCGAGGATGCGTTGGCTACCAATGACATTGAGGTGCTCAAACCGCTGATTATCGATTCTTTACAGAAAGTAGCGAAAGAAGCCGACCTGCAGTCCTACGAGGTGCCGCGCGACTTAATCGTCGAGACTACACCGTTCAGCCTGGAGAATGGCCTGCTCACCGGTATTCGCAAGCTGGCGTGGCCGAAGCTCAAGCAGCACTACGGCGCGCGACTCGAACAGCTCTACGCCGATCTGGTTGAAGGTCAGGCAAATGCACTGCACGTGCTAAAACAAAGCGTGGCGAACGCTCCGGTACTGCAGACGGTGAGCCGAGCCGTGGGCACCATTCTGGGAGTGGCGACCACCGATTTGCCGTCGAATGCGCACTTCACCGACTTAGGAGGAGACTCGTTGTCCGCGCTGACATTCGGTAGCCTGCTACGCGAACTCTTCGACATCGATGTGCCGGTGGGCGTCATTGTCAGCCCTGTCAACAACTTGGTGGCGATCGCCGACTACATCGAGCGCGAGCGGCAGGGCACGAAGCGGCCCACTTTCATTGCCATACACGGTCGTGACGCTGGCAAAGTGCATGCCAGTGACCTCACTCTAGACAAATTCATCGATGTATCAACGCTGACTGCCGCGCCCGTATTGGCGCAACCCGGCACCGAGGTGCGCACCGTCCTGTTGACCGGCGCTACCGGCTTCCTGGGGCGCTACTTGGCCCTGAAATGGCTCGAACGGATGGACCTGGTCGAAGGGAAGGTAATCGCTCTGGTAAGAGCCAAGTCCAACGAGGACGCTCGGGCCCGGCTCGACAAGACCTTCGATAGCGGAGACCCCAAACTGCTGGCGCACTACCAGGAACTGGCAACCGACCACCTGGAGGTCATCGCCGGCGACAAAGGCGAAGTAGATCTGGAATTGGACCGGCAAACGTGGCGACGACTGGCCGACACGGTCGATCTGATCGTCGACCCCGCCGCCCTGGTCAACCACGTGCTGCCGTACAGCGAGCTATTCGGCCCCAATACGTTAGGCACCGCCGAGCTGATTCGGATCGCGCTGACCAGTAAGCAAAAGCCGTACATCTATGTGTCGACAATCGGCGTCGGTAATCAGATTGAGCCAGCAAAATTCACCGAAGACTCCGACATCCGAGTCATTAGCCCGACGCGCAACATCAACAACAACTATGCCAACGGCTACGGCAACAGCAAGTGGGCCGGCGAAGTGCTGCTGCGCGAAGCTCACGACCTATGCGGTCTGCCGGTCACGGTCTTCCGCTGCGACATGATCTTGGCCGACACCAGCTATGCCGGTCAGCTCAACGTCCCCGACATGTTTACTCGAATGATGCTGAGTCTAGCCGCCACCGGCATCGCACCCGGCTCGTTCTACGAGCTAGACGCCGAGAGCAATCGGCAACGCGCCCACTACGACGGTCTGCCCGTCGAGTTCATCGCCGAAGCGATCTCCACCCTGGGAGACCAAAGCCTGCACGATCGAGACGGGTTCACGACCTATCATGTAATGAACCCGCACGACGACGGCATCGGTATGGACGAGTTTGTGGACTGGTTAATTGATGCCGGCTGCCCTATACAACGCATCAACGACTACGACGAATGGCTGCGACGGTTTGAGATTTCGCTGCGCGCCCTGCCCGAAAGGCAGCGTCACAGCTCACTGTTGCCGTTGTTGCACAACTACCAGAAGCCGGAGAAGCCATTGCACGGGTCGCTGGCACCCACAATCCGGTTCCGTACGGCCGTTCAAAACGCGAACATTGGTCAGGACAAAGATATTCCGCATATCTCGCCGGCAATCATCGCCAAATATGTCAGCGATCTGCAGCTGCTCGGGCTGGTTTGAAGACAGGCGGGTCGATCGCCAGCCTGAGTACCGTTTTGGACGTTTCAGCCTGCCCAGGTTGAGGCAGCCGAGAGACTCTTGTCAAGGGCACTCCGGGTACTTAGTACCGTGGCGGCGAAGGCCAAGGAGGTAGTGGCTCCTAAACACCATCAGCGCCTAGGGCGACGCCAAGCAGACCCTTTGGTTAGCATCGAGCAACACCGAAGCCAGCGGCGGACACTGGCAAGGACGGCTGCTCGGACTTCTCTAGACACTAGCGCGACGTCGATCACGAATGTTATTGCTGATGCGGCCAACGCACATAATTGGCATCAGATGCGCCGGCTGCCGCGCCCACACGCTGTCGATGCGGCTACGCCCGTGGCGTAGCCGCATCTGGTGAACTACGCCACGAGCGTTGACTCCTACGCGGCCGAGACGAACGGCACCGAAACCACCCGCTGCGGCAGGTGCTGCGGAGCAATGTAGCGGACCAACCGTACAGTAAGACGCGCCAAAACGACGCCAGCACCAGCTGAGTACCCTGATGCTGCAGGATGCAGCCTGCACGCTTGCGCCCGAGGATTTCAGCAACCGGATTGCAACAGGTGTCTCTGGTGTTACGACAGCAAGCCAAGAACCAGCAGCACGACCGCGGCCAAAACCATAGATCCGACGCCGGCGAAAAGGAGGGCAGCCCAACGGCTTCATGTCCCAGCGCAGCCCCGGCAATGCCGATGCCACTCACAATAGCCAGAAATAACAGAAGTAAGTTTTGGAAGCCCTTGGGTGAGCGCAAGTAGTGTTATGGTCTCAGGCTTCGTACACAGTCATGCCGAACATGGCTTGGGTGCGCGCAGAAGTCCACGTCAACGATTCCATGGTGAAGACGTAGACGTGCAGTACCGCCGGCGAGGGCGACGCAGATCAAACCGGCGGCAATCATCATCCCGCTCCTCACGACTCGAATAACCCCGGCTGACTCAACCCGGTGACCCCGACCGGCGGTGTCATGCACAGGTACGTCCAGGCCTGCGCAGTAGCCACCCGGCCGCGCGGGGTCCGTGCCACCATGCCGGCACGCACCAGAAACGGCTCACACACCTCTTCTACGGTGGTCGCCTCCTCCCCGACCGCCACCGCTAACGTCGAAACCCCGACCGGACCGCCGCCAAAGCTGCGAGTCAGCGCCGACAATACCGCCCGATCCAGTCGGTCCAGGCCCAGCTCGTCGACGTCGTAGACCGCCAGAGCCGCCTTAGCGACATCGCGGGTGATGACGCCATCAGCACGGACCTCGGCGAAGTCACGGACCCGGCGCAGCAACCGGTTAGCGATCCGCGGCGTCCCACGCGAGCGTCGAGCGATCTCCGCGCCTGCCTCGACGCCCAACTCGATGCCCAGAATCCCAGCCGCGCGAGCCAACACCCCCTCCAACTCAGTAGGCTCGTAGAAATCCATGTGTGCGGTGAACCCGAACCGGTCACGTAACGGTCCGGTCAGCGCGCCGGACCGTGTGGTAGCGCCGACCAGAGTAAAGGGTGCGACCTCTAAGGGAATCGATGTCGCTCCAGGCCCTTTTCCGACGATCACGTCGACCCGAAAGTCTTCCATCGCTAGGTACAGCATCTCCTCCGCAGGCCGGGCAATACGGTGGATTTCGTCGATGAACAACACGTCGTGCTCGACCAGGTTGGATAGCATCACTGCCAGGTCACCTGCGCGTTCCAGCGCAGGACCGGACGTCATCCGCAACGAGGAACCGAGTTCAGCAGCGATGATCATTGCCAGCGACGTCTTACCTAACCCCGGAGGACCGGACAGCAGAATGTGATCCGGTGTGGCGCCACGATTCTTGGCCCCTTCAATGACCAGCTGGAGCTGTTCACGCACCCGCGGCTGACCGATGAACTCCCGCAATGAGCGGGGCCGCAGGCTGACATCGATGTCGGCTTCGCCGACGGTCAGCGCCGGGGAAACATCCCGATCCAAGTAGTCCTCGCTCATCGGGTCTTGCCCAGCAACGACAGAGCAGCCCGCAAGGCGCTGGACGTTGCCACCGCCCCATCTTTTCCAAGTTCACCGTCGAGCACCTGGTCGGTCGCTTCCTCGGCCTGCTTGGCCGCAAAACCCAGCCCTACCAGGGCTTCGACCACAGAACCTCGCACCGCGTTGCCGTCAGCAGCAGTACCCACAGTCAATCCAGACGCCCCTACCGGGCCAACCTTGTCGCGTAACTCCAGCACTATCCGTTCGGCACCACGCTTGCCGATACCGGGCACCCGGGTCAGCGAGGCGACATCACTATCGGCCAGTGCCTGCCGAAGCGCCGCAGCGTCGTGCACGGCCAATGTCGCCATGGCAAGGCGAGGCCCAACTCCCGAGACTGACAGCAGCGCTAGGAATAGGTCACGGTTCTCGGCATCAGAAAACCCGTACAACGTCATCGAGTCCTCGCGCACGACCATTGCGGTGACCAGTCGGGCCTGGCTGCCCTGCCGCAACGTCGCCAACGCCGACGGCGTCGCGTTTACCCGATAGCCGATACCGGCGGCTTCGATGACGGCGTGGTCAAGTGCCACCTCGAGTACCTCGCCGCGTACCGAGAAAATCACCGGGTGGCCTTAACCTCGCCAGCTACCTTGGCCCGATAGGCCTGACGGTGCCGCGCGCCCAGCGCTTCGGCTTCTGCCATCCGCGCGATCATTGGTGCTCTCCAGCAGTGGCAGATCGCCAGGGCCAACGCGTCGGCCGCATCGGCCGGTGTCGGTTTAGCTTGCAGTGCAAGGATTCTGGTCACCATCGCGGTAACTTGCGCTTTGTTGGCGGCACCATTGCCGGTAACTGCGGCCTTAACCTCACTTGGGGTATGGAAATGTACGTCGATACCGCGTCTCGCCGCGGCCAACGCGATCACACCGCCGGCTTGTGCCGTACCCATCACCGTCGACACATTCTGCTGAGAAAAAACCCGTTCGATGGCCATAACATCCGGATGATGGGCGTCCAGCCAGTGTTCGACGACATCGCTGACAGCCAGCAAGCGCTTGGATACCGGTGCGTCCGATGGTGTGCGCACCACATCGACATCCAACGCAACAACTTGGCTACCGCGCCCATTTTCGACGACAGACAACCCGCACCGCGTCAACCCGGGATCGACGCCCATCACGCGCATCACATACTCCCCATCTAACAGCGCACAATGTTCGATAGCCTAGAGGCCAGTCTAGACAGCATCTGGTAGGACACGCGGTAGCATGGCTTGTCGGCCGGCCCGTTACGCTGCCGAGCCCACCGACAAATCTTAATTCTATTAGGTACAGGCACGAAAAGGTCTGTATGAGAGAACTGCCGGTTGTCCTTGCTACGGTGCTGCTCACTGTATCCATCGTTATTCTCGTCATGGCTTTGCGGCGACCCAGGACAACGGCACCGACAGGCTAGCGCCAAGACCTGCTTTCTTGTTAACACAATGCCGCAATTCGCGTCTCGGCAGTTCGGACCTGGAACCATCTTCAGTTACGGCAACGTGGACTAAACCAGTTTCGTGGAGCGGTCACCTATCGTGAAAGCCCCTTGATCTGGTAGGAGCATCTGCTGAAAAGTTGCGACCAGCTGCTCTGGTTCAGCATCGAAGACGACGATGGACGCCTCAAATTAATAATTAATGTGGTTTACCCACAACGACATCAAGTGGTTGCGTCCCGACAACTAACAAGTAGTTGACGGCGTGACGTTTAGCCGATCCGAACGTAGCCGCGCTAGCTACACCACCGAAGGGACGACGAGCCTACCACCCGGCGGGAGATGGACTTCGTCGACTGCGCCCCACGTCAACGAGACCGCGCTGATGTCTTTCGAGCGCTGGGCGCCGGATTATACCGTGGTAAATATCGACCAACAAGTCCATGCTAACCGACTAACGCACCATCTACCCCGCGCCCCAACTATACAGCATAAGACCGCAGAGGATTAGGTCTGGTGCCTGCTTTCATCAGCTCACCATAGTTCCTGCCGACAGCGACGGCAGAAGGTTCGGACGCGCAGCACTTAACGCGGCCGCGGCTACCACCTTACGTTCCGCACCGACCACACACGACTAGAAGACGTTTCGTCTGCTCGCAAACAGACTCTACGAACGATGCGCGCAGCAAGTCAGGTGGCTTGGTGACATGTTCCCCGGTGATGATGCCACGTTCATCGCATTTGCCGCCGAACCCGCCGGCACTGACTGGCGCTGGCAGACGTGGCACCTGTATCCACGATGTCCTTTGAGGTCCCGGAGGGACGGTGGTCCACACCGCGAGCCGGTGGCGTCCATGAGTCGCAATCGTCTTTTTGTGATTGCCTGCACTCTGATCGTCGTCACCACAGTGTCGCTGATTTCAGAATCATCTTGCCGGACAAGAAAATTAGCTCGTATATTGCATCACGCTATCACGAACATTCCCATGATGTCAACGGAATTCGCTGCGTCTGCAACGGATCACCCACCCAAGTAATAGCACAGACACACACCGGCTATCAGAAACCCGAGGCGCGCACTGCCAACAACACCAACCAATACCTGCGCTACAGCAACAACATTGTGACCGTAGGCTTGTTCAGCAACTACATGTGCAAGCATCCGCGTCGAACCGCTCAGCGCCGGATACAGTCACGGGGCGTTCATATTCCTCGGCCGCGGGTTAACCCCAGGATCACCATAGGGGTGGTACCAGACGGAGGTCTCGCCCCGAAAACCTCAGCGGAACCAATAAGGAGACATACAGCCATGAACTTCACCGTCCAGACCGACACCGTCAACCTCAATCCCATCTTGCGCGGCGTGGTTGCCAGCTTCCTGTACTTCCTGGTAGTCGTAGCCATCCTGGCCACCAACTTCGTCACGGTCGATGCGTTGATCCCAGGACAGTTGCAGCAAATGGCTTTAATTAACCGCCGGCCTAACGCCGTCGTCACCATCAGCACCATCGCCAGCGGCGTGAGCCAGCTCAGTCAGGGGCTCGTCGGGGTGGCAATATATGGTTTCATGGGCGTGGTCATATTAAGGGATATCTCTGGTTGACACTAGAGCATAGTGACACCCGGCAATTTCCATAAACACGTCGAAAAACCCGAGCTGCATCCGGCCCCATGTTCGCGACGGCTCTGATGCTGCTGTTAGTGCGGGGAGTAACCGCCACCGCGCTGTCATGAATTCTATTCCGGTGCTCGCAATCAGCTGGCTCACCGAGTTGCCACGACGGTGGCGAGCCGTGCTTCTGGCCGTCGTCGCCGCGTGTGTGACATGCGGCATCATCTATGAACTCGCACAACCGACCCTGCCGACAAGCTTGAACGGCAGCGGCATCGTCGCAACTTCACTGATCGTCGCGAGCTACATCGCCGTGTTGGGTGCTGAGGCCTTAGCAGTCAAACTGCTGCTAACGCACATGCGGCTATCACATTCATCGCGGTCGATGCGCTGCCGGACATCATCAACGGCCTGTCTGCAGCGGCGCTCTAGCGTTTATGGGCGGGGTTAACACGGGTCCTGGCGGTGAGTACAGCGCTGATCGATCGTCTTGGTCGGTGCCGAGGTGCTGCTGCAACGCGGTCCTACGAACCCCGCTACGGATATCGGGATATCTCCGCCCCAATCATCGCCTACCGGCACACCGGCTGTCTACCAGGAGGTAGGTAACCCAACGTGGTAACGACATACGGCTGTACTTGGACGGGGTTCTGCAGTTTTCCACCCAGGACGACTACCAGTACACCTAGAGCCTCGTCTACCCCGCACTCGGTAATAATGCATACTCGGTATTGGTGCCAGACGCCGCGCCCGGCCAGTAACCAGTAACTTGTCCGTTTAGACTTCAAGGTGTCGTCGTGATGGTCATTTGGTGGTTATTTTTTGCTGGTTTGGTTTGGGTGGTGTTGTGGTGGGCTGGTGGGGTGTGGGTGGTTGATCTGCGCTAGAAGGTTGCCGTATGTGCCGCCGACGGCCGGATCATCGATGCACTGTTCACTAACACGATACTGCTGCACCCGGCGGCATGCCTGCTTGCTGGCTGAGGGCCGGTCAACAAGCCGCCGACACCGATACCAGCGGCAGAAATGGTGCAAGGGATAACATCAGGTGCGAATAGTTATACCGTGCACGGGGACGTGCCTGTTCAGGTGCGGCCACATTGACCACGCCGACACCTCAAGGCCATGACATGCACACTAAAACGCCCCTACCCCGCGGCGCTAACAACTATCCTCACACCCACGCCTGCATCGATATCGCCTTCAGCACAGCCCAGGTGCCCAGCCCCTGGCATCATCAACATGTAGACCAAGCAGCACCCACCACCGACATGCTTACGTGCGCCGCGCTAATCGTGTCCACTGCGGCAAAGCACACGAAGCCTCATCGAAAGCAGGCAGTCAGCCACCCACCAACAAAAACCCCGCAACACAGCAAAACACGTCAACAGGATTCCGGGCTGCCCCCCACGACTACCGAACATATCGGCCAGTCATAAAACGCAAAAACAGCCATTTCACCCACCACCTATGAAACCAACCGAACAACTCACCGCCACAGACACAAACACGACAGCTTGACATCGGCACAATCGTTCAAGTGGAGCTCAATCCCGCAGTGATCAACGTAAGTAACGCGCACCACACTGCGGGGCGCCAACAGCGGCGCACTGGACAACCCGCGGTGGCCGTCGTGATCTACGACCCAATGAACTGGCTGCGCACCTCCACTGTGAGCTTGCGCTCCGCCGGAGGCTTTGACACAGTTCATCATCGACCTTACCGACCCTGATACCCCCATGCTGAGCCGGCCGTATTCCAACGAGTTCTGTGTATTTGGCGCGCATGCGCTGGCTCCCGCAGAGCTGATGGTCGTGCAGGAAGCCCGTTTTCCACCCCGACAACGTTTTGGAGGATAGTCTCGACGATCCCCGGCCGGCCTGTGCTATGCTTTATCATCTCTGCGTGCCCATCTTAGGTTATTGGAAATGTGTCTTGGCACCCCCGGGCGACACTGCGCCCACACCCGGCATACCGAAACAACGTTTAGCCGCGGCGATTCTTCAACCCGCAAGTGCTCGAGACCGCAACCGTGTTCTCCAGCGACATCGGGCCGCTGACACACTCGGCCCGTCGACTTTCCAGCACCCAAGCACCATCGAAGACAGGCGTCACGACTATCAAACTAATGGAATCTGCCGATGGCCAGAGCCGTCAGTGGCTTCCGATCTTACTGCACCCTTGACCCAGTGTGTCCCGCTGTAGCTCACTCGCCGTCAAGGGCGGCCAACACCTCGTCGGATACATCGGCATTAGTCCAGACATTATGCACGTCGTCGCTGTCCTCTAGCGCGTCGACAAGCTTGAATACCTTGCGGGCGCCATCGAGGTCAACTGGCATGCTGACCGACGGCTGGAAACTAGCTTCAGCTGACTCGTAGTCGATGCCGGCATCCTGCAACGCGGTGCGGACCGCAACCAGATCACCTGGCTCGGCAATCACCTCGAAGCTGTCACCAAGGTCGTTGACCTCCTCAGCGCCGGCGTCTAGCACCGCAGCGAGCACATCGTCTTCGGTGAGACCGTTCTTCTCCAAGGTGACCACGCCCTTGCGAGAGAACAGGTAGGCCACCGACCCTGGATCAGCCATGGCACCGCCATTGCGAGTCATCGCCACCCGCACCTCACCAGCTGCGCGGTTGCGGTTATCGGTCAGACATTCGATCAGGACCGCCACACCGTTGGGTGCGTAGCCCTCGTAGGTAATGACTTGCCAGTCGGCACCACCGACCTCCTCGCCAGCGCCGCGTTTGCGCGCCCGTTCGATGTTCCCGTTGGGCACCGAGCTCTTCTTCGCTTTCTGGATCGCATCGTAGAGCGTTGGGTTGCCCACTGGATCACCACCACCGACGCGAGCCGCAACCTCAATGTTCTTAATCAGCCGGGCGAACATCTTGCCGCGGCGAGCATCAATGACAGCCTTTTTGTGCTTGGTGGTGGCCCACTTGGAATGGCCGCTCATCGGTGTGTAGAACCTCTTCTGTTACCTGACAGTCGCACAACAAGTTTACGTGCTAGCTGGCCCGCACACTTACCCCTACCGCCTAAGAATGCCCAAGCGTCACAGATTTTTGAGGCATGTCGGTTTGTAAGGAGTGATAACGCATGCGCTATGAATTTTTCGAAATCACCCCGTCACCTGTTGATGGTGCAGATGTGACTGATGTGCACTTTCCTGAAACTCAGGCGATTCCGTTGACAATGTCAACGAATAACTGGTGGATGCGCCGGTCGCTGGTCATCTCCGGGTGAAACGCCGTAGCCAACATTGAGCCCTGCCGCACCGCGACAGCGTGGCCCGCAGCTTGAGCCAGCACCTGCACGCCATCGCCGGCCCGTTCCACCCAGGGCGCACGGATGAACACCGCACGCACCGGATCAACAAGACCAGCGAACCCAATATCGCCTTCAAATGAATCGACTTGGCGTCCAAAAGCGTTGCGCCGCACTGTAATATCGATAGCACCCAACGGCAGCGCCTCACGCCCACACACGCCAGCGTCGAGGATCTCACTGGCCAGTAGAATCATACCCGTGCACGCACCGTAAGCCGGCAACCCGTCGGCCAGACGCGCACGCAACGGCTCTAGCAACTCGCAGTCGAGCAGCAGGTGGCTGATGGTAGTGGATTCGCCGCCGGGAATGACCAGCGCGTCAACCTCGTCCAGCTCACCGCGGCGACGTACCGGCATGGAGTCGGCCCCGGCTTCGCGCAGCGCGGTGAGATGCTCACGGGTATCGCCCTGCAGCGCCAAGACGCCCACCCTCGGAAAGCTCACAACACGCTCCACTGCGGAGTCAGCCGGGTATCCCGCGGGAAAACGGATCAGCCCCTCCTGCATGACGGCTGCCACCATAGCCGCGTTGTGGCATAAGCAAGCGAAAAAGAGGCATTTGGAACCTGTTACGACTCAAACAGTTCAGGTAGCTGCTCATTTAGCAATGCATCCACCACCGTGATCAATGGACAGCCGGCCTGTTGGAGAGTGTCACTCGGACTCATGTTTGCCAGCATCCCGTGATACGGGGGACGATTACGTCAGCAGAGATGCGTATTTATAGCCTTGACGGCGCGTAGATGTGCAGTACACCAATTCGATAAGTTCCTGGTCAGCAGTCGCTGACCAGGAACTTATCGAATTGGTGTACTAGTTTGCGCAAGCGCAACGCACAAAGGTCTGTACTGCACTCGTATATAATCCGTGGGACCTGACTCATCAGGCGATGATGCGAGACACCTGGCTTGGTTCCGCCTTGCGTGACTGGTTCAGATGTGATTGCAGCAAGCCGAAACCGATACCTTCAATTCCTCTTGAAAACCTAATCCATACTTAGTTTTTAACAAGAATGTACGTGATGGATTATTCGACGAACTATCAACAAGAACAGCTTCTTATCTAATGATATAGAATTGAGAAATTTTCACTGGAAACAGTGACCTGCTGTCCGACCTGTCACCGGATTTCGCGTTGCAGCTTGTCGTGAAGCGTCGAACCCGCTGCCGAGAACCCCTTACAAGTACCAGACATCCGAACCACCAAATTGGCTCCAAGCCAACGACACCAATTCGACTGATCCGACATGCGATTCGGCTAGGGCGCCGATCAATCCCATGAGTAGCTTGCTGGAGATTTCCGCCAAGTTGGCGAAGTCATCGGTTACCACATCGGCCCACCAAGTTGCCGGGTGCAGTAGCGCTTCGGCGAGTGCGTCTTGGACCTGGTCACCAAGTTCGCTCCAACTGCTTCCGATGCTAAGCGTGATCAACACGTCGACTGTACGCACGACCAGCTGCCCGATTACCCAACTGTCCAGCAGTGCACCAAGCCGACCTTGAGCTTGTCGAACGGTGCCGGCCAGGCGGGAGGTTGTCGGACGCGATCACCCAGAGCAGTTGCCGCGGTTCAGCGATGGCCATGGAGTGCATCGCAATCATGCGCAAGGACCCGTCGTAATCGATCATGCAGTGAACGGCATCGCCCAAGCAAAGACAAACATGCAAATGAACGCGAACGCCGGCCATCGTCACGAGTTGCTCTCGAGGCACATCACAGCAACGGTCGACATGCACTACAAGGCGAATTGAAATACGCCAACAGCGCGATGACCGTCGACGCGGTAAATTCCCGGTACCACTGATCATCAGTTATGGTGGCCAACGCCTCAAGCAGTTCGTCGGGATTTGTTGCCGCCACCACCTCGCCGAGGATGGATACAAACACCTCCCAAGCCGCCAAGTAGCCGAACAATCCGACGTCGGTGAGCCAGCCAAAGCCGAGTAGCTTGAACACCGGCTAGACGACCTTGCCAACGTCCACAGCGTAGCTGTGGTCTATCTCACATATGCGATGACGTCGTCCGGGGACAGCTACGAGATCTCAGCGTCACGCGGTAGCAGATTAAAGAACGCCCACAACATCACTGACATAGCCAAGAGGATAGTGGGCTTATGCAGAAACATCTTCTCCGCACCCCACATTGTCACCAGCACAGCTTTGGAGTAGAAAAACCGATAAGGTGGAAGCTCCTTGGTGAACGGCAGCAAGTCGCTGCGCAGGATCGTCGACTTGAACATCCACGCGATGAGGAGCGCCACCACTGAGATACAACAAAACACCACCACTCTCTGCGCGCTGAGGCCTCACCAGCTTCTATATGGCGCGCACAAAACACCGATCAGCAAAGTGAATACCAGTTAGGCGAGCGTGATAGGTCATCAGCGACGCAGACAGGTACGGTGGCGATTCGGTCGCTTTACGATGGCAACGTTCGGGTAGCCATAATGCCCGAGACCGCACAGGCGAACGAGTACAGCAGACAACAAAAGCGCAGCCTTCCAGTCCGGTTTTGACCATTACCCGTTCCATGAGAAACGCAGCTCGTGCCATATAGCCCACATTTCCAGCAGAGCAATCAACAAAAATATGCAGTGCAATCCTCGGGATGAACTGCAGGACAATGCCGACACCGCCGATGATCCCGTAGCCAAGTAGACCTGTCAGCACGGAGTTACCGGAAAGATCGCCGACCGTGCCGCCCAGCCAGACAAGCACTTGGTAGACCAAATCCTGCAGTGGCGCCACAGCGGTGAACACGACCTAGAAGAACACAAACATAACCGCGAAAAAGACGACGGAGCCCCATAACGGTTGCAACCCAACTTGTTCAATTCAGATTGAACTCTGATCCTCTTGTGGCACAAAGTAATCAACGACATTGAGCACCGATCTTCCCCGGGCTTCGGCAGCGTCGTGATCAGACGGTAGGAGATCGGCGGCCGCTGCCATCGGCTACCTCGTAACCCGTCTATTACACCGTGAACCACGGTGCACTACGATTGCAGTTACAAATATTCCCATCGCTGCCGACAACGCATCGATGTCGACCCGGCCTGCCAGGGTGGTTAATTCGTCATTCATAGTTGAGTGCCAGTAGCCTACTCGGAGCGCCTACGCCACAAAAAGGATCGAACGACGAAGCGTGGTGACGTCGGTAACCACCACGATCGCATCAGGACGGTCGATGTCGTCGAGCTCACCGGAGAGCAGATTGCGTAACCACTTGCTCGTCCGGGCTGATCGTCTAAATATTAGGTGTCGGGAAAGTCTCCGACGGCGTTGGTGACGCCGTTGACCTTGATGGTGCCTACACTGCGGCCGACCGTTACACCCGGATAGTTTCCAGTCTTTTGCGCGTAACCTGGTCAAACGATTGAACACCTTGGTCTTGCCGACGTTCGAATTGTCGACCAGTACTACTCGGTGGGTACCCGCAATGGCAATTGGCCGCGATCGCCAATGTAGCAAGACGTCATCCTCTGTGCCACTGGGACAACTTCGATCAGTCGCGCTTAGCGGCGACGGAGACACAGTTCGATGTCTTGCACCCGGTAGATTATTGGATCACCAAGTGGTGCGCGACGGATCGCTGTGATAGATGCCTCCGAAAGAAAACCTAGTTGCTGTAGCCGAGTCGCTACGGCAGATGTTGCGTGGTGTAGCGTGCCTAACTATGACAGCCAGCTGGCCGAGCACCAAATGAGCTATCGGGATCACCGAACCGGACAGGTGCGAACTGGAATTGACCCTATGAGATCTGCCTCCATCTGAGCATGATCCGTCCTAACATTTCGCCTATATTTTGGCTAGATATACCTAAACCGTTACATTATTTACCTCCATTCTACGATTCTTGGCTATCCGCACGTGCCAGTGGCTGCGTACGAATACCGGGTTGCGGTCGCGGTATTCGTCGGGGACCGAGCTAAGGTAATCACGACAACGATAATTAGTGCTGCTACAAGAATTTTGCGGAAGGCCGTTACGTAGCATGCAGCGTACAGAAGTGCATAACTGCTGGTTCCAGCCCAGATCGGTACCACACCCGGCCTTGCAGTTTTACGTTATATAACTAGTTCTGCTAAATAAAAATGGTGCAATTCGTAGCCAGGTTCGTAGTCTCCAGTTGTGTTGAAATATACCGACAACCTGACATCCTGGTTAAGTGCAAGAGTGTTAAACAGGGGTTAAATAACGGTAGCTTTTCTCGCTGGTTGATAAACGAACAGGGAGAATTGCAATGGCGGGCAAGTTTAGAGATCAGCAAAGACAAGGTGAGTAAGTTCTGGTTCCATCTCACAGTCCCCAATGATGCAATTACCTCCGCTAATCAATTCTATGGAATAAACTCCAACGTAGAAAAAATATATAGAAGCGGTTAAAACGCACGCACCTAGTGTTACGACCCGGTGTCAATATCGGCACAAAACCGCTACGACGCAGCGACCGATAAGACGTTACTTATCTACCTGCGGATATTGCAGTAGCTGCTGGAGTCAGGAATGTCGGCATCAAACCTTATTTCTTAGAGTCTTCCGACCGGAATGGAATGCTATATGTTCCGTGAGCGAGGAGGTTTGCGGTAGGTCACCGTACAACATAACTCAGGGCTCCGCTGTTGATTCCCGAGATCTGCTCACCTAACCTTTTCAGACTTTCTGCACAACACCCTTTGGCAATTCCGTTTTTCTGTACAACACCACCAACTGGTACGAGAATACCCTGCACGCACCGACCTATGACAGCACTTACTGGTTTGGTACCGAAGTTAGTGGGGGAAGATATCGAAGGCGGTTACAGCGACTCGACAACCAAATCAAGCGCAAAGTAGAGCAGCACCAAAATGAACTTGCCGCCAAATCGGTCGATTATGTGCGGCTTGGTACCACAATAACAGAAATCTTTCGTAATAACCCGCGGGAAACCAAATGATTCCATTACCGTTAAGTACAAACGATGGCAAGCGGGAATTTTGTGTCACGATTTCGTTATTATTTGCCATCCACGGTAAGTCTACTGTTGAATTACTGGCTAATCCACTGCAGCGCAGCTTCATACTATTTTTGTAGTAACAGATCTAGTCAAAATTCTTCACCATACCGGTGGAAAAAATCAATAGCTTTGCTTGATCTGGAATTCTATATTTAGACTGAGGTCCTTGTGTATAGTTCCACCAAACTGTGTTTACAGAATCTTTTAGAAGTCAGCGATATTTAGTGGATCAACATGTGTGGGCGAACGCAATGTTTTTATCACCACCTAGTACAATAAAAACAACGATAATTACACTGATGCGGATTGTCAGTATGGACTAATGGGCTTTCTGTACGCCAATGATTTCGCTTACCCTAACATAATTTATCATCACGCGTGTGACTACCACGGCTACTAGCATCCGAGATGGCGCACTGTAGGAACTATTTGGAAATGCAGGGTGAAATGTGGACCCGGTATATTAGTTCGTTAGGCTGCTCAAAATCTACCGAAACAGTGCTGGAGTTCAATCACTTCATGGTCGACAAAGCCGCGCACACTACCATCAGAGGTGGGGAGAGCACAGTTTGATTATGCGGAAGGGTCAGCTATACCACTGAGGCCACCATCAGTGCCTAGTACCGCTGCATCGGCCCTCTGGTTTGCCGCAGCATTATCTAGGCTGAGTAACAAAGTACGTTGACGCGCCGACGGTGTGATGTGCGGCCTGGGTGCATGCCGCATTGAGATATGAAGGTGATTCCGGTTGGTTGAGGAAGTATCTAGCGGATGCCATCCGGGTCAATGCCGTGGTGTCGAGAGACGCCTCAAGCAGGGTGTTAACTGTGCGCAAGCGCGACACAAGGCGTTTCATATTGCCGGGCGGAAAGCCCGAACCGGACTAGTCAGCGATCCGTGAGTGCGACAAAAAACTTAATTTTGGAGTCACTCTCGATCAGAACAGACTGCAGGAGATAGCCCGGTTCCGTGCTCCCGCAGCCAATGAACACAGACTGGAGGTTAGAGGCGACCATGCTTTCCGCATCCAATTGCCGTTGCGACAACGCAGTCGGCAGAAATCAAGGAACTTCGCTGACTTGATTTCTGCGTGACCAGCTCTACACTACCGATCTCACTCCTTTGCTGACAATGCAAATGCTACCCGCGCTGGGGTGGTCAATCAAGGTGTTAGGAAGCCACAACTCTCTACCTTCTCACCCTCCGGATGACAACGAGTGTGGCACCGATAACGAGACCAATATCCCGGTAAGCGGTAAGTACGATGAACTATGGTAGCTAGTCAAGCAGGGATCGGCGTGCTGAACCTTTGAGTGCCCGCAAAGCCATCTCGTTGACCAGGTCCTCAAGGAGAGCCCGCATCAGGCGATCCAGTACAATTTCGGCCCACCGTTGGTCCGCGCCGATGTTGCACCCACGCTGGCGCCGGTGCGAGAAGTGTCTTGTGGGGCAAAACACGGCACCATGCAACGACACCCAGCATGTGTTATCGGCATCATCGATGATCAATTCGGATTCTGAAGGTGCCTAAATTCCTCGTGGCCTTTCTCTCTAATAATGCTGCTGGAACTTGGTTTTAAAGATTTTACCGCTTGCATCGCGGGGTATCGCTGCTAAGAAATAAACGACTTTCAGACATTTGTAGCCCACCAGATACTTGTGACAAAAATTCGATGATGTCATCCAGGTTCCATTTCAGTAGTGGTGATGACAACGATCGCCTTGACGGATTCACCACAGAAGTTATAAGAAATACCTATTACCGTGGCATCATAAACAGCAATATGTCCGATAAGCACGCTTCCACCTCAGGTCTGTACACGTTTCTCGCCAGCGCCGATTATCATGTCCTTCAACCGGTCCTAGATGTACTATATGTATGAGGTAACCATCGGCGCCGAGGTGACCGATGTCTCCGGTGCGCAACCTAGACATCTGTGGTAATCGTGTCGACAGTTGCTTGTGGCTGATTAAAATAGCGGCTTATGCGCTGATTGTTTTGTATCCAGATCTCGCCGGATTGCCTGATAGTTTGGTTAGTTACCTGATTCGGGATCAACGCTCTCGATTTCGTTGCTCAGCAATTCTTTTACGGGTTACAGCAACACGTTGAGTAGCCTGTAATCGCGGTGTTTTCCCGTTAGGGGCGGTGATCGCGCTGCAAAATTTCTTTTGTACTTACAGCTGGATGAAATTAATGCGGGGCCAAGCTGCGAGCACTCGCCATAGCATAGAGGCATAGTGGCTGTTACATACATAACGTAGCGCAAGCCGGAGAAGGCACTCACCGCCACGTGACCGACGTCCAGAAACTGGGCAATCACCGGGGGCATCAAAGATGCATAAGTGTCCCGGAATTCAGGGAGCCGATTAGTGTTGCAGCTCCGGGTTCGCGGGCCAGGCTAGTTGGCGCCTTGACCCTGATATCAAAAATGCGTACGAAAACCCACCGACGTAGAACAGGGGCCATCGCAACCACGTTCGCGTCCCCCTTGCCTAACAGAAACAGCTGGACCAAGCTCTTGATGTGGTTGACCAAGGCGCGTCGGCTTAATACGAACCCTTTGGGCCATCCGGGAAGGCCCGAGCTGTAGATCACCAGGGCGGTGTCAGCGTCGACACTATACGGGTCGGCGGCGACCGATATAGCTGCAACGAAACAGGATTCATAAGGGTCTTCGTTCTGACTAGGGCCATAGCCACCACAATGATGTGTACTAAAACCGGGGATTCGCGCACTAATTAGCTCAATTGATGACTGCAGTTTGGCACCAATGAAAAACACTCGTGCGTCACTATCGTTGAGCACATGGCCGAGTTCATCACCGATTACTCGCCAATTGACGATGTTAGCCACCGAACCAATACAACGCGGCCACAAGCAGAATGTCAAAGCAAGCCGGGTGGCTTTCGTCCAGGAAATACCACACACTGGCCACGCCGCACAATTGGCTGCGTGGAGCGCGCCCGCTGCACGACGAATACGCGACATCCACTGTGCCCAGGACCACTGTCACTCAACATAGTGAATCGCTATGTAATCGGTACTGTACCGGGCGCCGACATGTGATATAAATCCCCTGATGAGTAAATGGCATTATAGTGTACACTGCCGCTAGTGGCTTAACCATGGCGTAGCCTGTACTCAATCCACCGGTTGATTCGCTCGGCATCTCCGGCTGCGTTGGCCAGCTTGCGGATTGGGTTAGTCAAATGCATTCCTTGCTGCGAGTCACAGCCGGAAACGTACCCGGCCGAGCGTCGGCAGCACACCCCACGCTTTATCGTCGTCGAAATGCGTGACGCTCGCCGACTTCTGTTGACAGGTGCAATCTGTAGAGCAGCTTGAGGTTAAGTGCTGCACGTTTATGGTCATCACACGATGACTAACCATACCCGAATAGGTAAAGCATTGTGCACCAAACAGATCCGGTCAGAAGTCGGCAGTTGATCGTCAGTTTTTTTGCTCATAGGAGCATATGAGCACGGGAGGCTGGCGAATAGGTCGAGCGCTACAGTGGATCGGTGAACGGCACGTGGCGCACAACAACCTGGTCGCATTCTGAACACCAAATCTTGATCGCGGTCCGGGAACCAAACTACGCTGACATTGGTGAACTTGGCCCATCCGTGGTATTGCTGCACAGCCATGGCTTGACGAAAAGGCTAGGTGGTCCGGCTTATTTTCATATCCCTGTTAAGGCGCGTGGCTATCGACTGGCGCCCTTACCTTAGAGTTGATTTAGATACCCGGTCATGTTCGTCAATAAACATTCTGACAGGTCCGTTCCCGGCAGACTTCGGAGTTTTTGAGGCTCGGTTGCCCAATACCCACCACCACGCCATCGATGGCGCCAAGACACGTTAGTCGCCGTCAAGTACCCGTTCCACTTACTGCGTTGTTCATAGACGTCACCTGTCAACGGAACTCTCGCCACCGGATCCCTCCTCCAGCGATCGGTGATGACCGGGTCAACCTAAACGAGTGCCGTCGGACCCGGTGGGCTCAATCAGCAAAAAGCTCGGCCCCGGTCAAGCTCCGCACCGGAATAGACCTTAGTCACGAAGTGCCTCGCGCCGGACCACGGTGGTGCGAGGTGATTTAGTGCACGGTTATTGGCGGTGCAACACTACGTCGGACTAAGGTCCCGGGGTGTTGGTTTCACACTTGGCTACGATAGGCTTGGCCGGGTTCGGTGCTGGCGCGATCAATGCGCTCGTCGGATCCGGCACTTTGATCACGTTTCCAACGCTCGTCGCCCTTGGTTACTCACCGGTCACGTCGACCATGTCTAACGCGGTCGGTCTAGTGGCTGGCGGTGTATCGGCTACTTGGGGCTATCGTGCCGAGCTGGGCGATCGGTGGAGTCGATTACGCTGGCAGATCCCGATGTCGCTGACCGGTGCAGCGCTAGGCGCCTTTCTGCTCCTGCATCTGCCTGAGAAGGTGTTTACCGCTATCGTGCCAATGCTTCTCGTCCTGGCGTTGGTGCTAGTAGTGGCCGGGCCGCGGATTCAGTCCTGGACGCGGTGTCGGGCCAAAGCGGCCGTTAACCGCGCCGAACACACCACACCGGCCCAGATGGCTATGCTGGCGCTTGGCACCTTCGCTGTCAGCGTCTACGGTGGTTACTTCACTGCCGGGCAAGGCATCCTGCTGGTCAGCCTAATGAGTATATTGCTACCAGAGTCGATGCAGCGCATAAACGCGGCTAAGAACCTTTTGTCGATGTTGGTAAATCTTACTGCGGCAGTTGGCTATACGCTGGTGGCCTTCGATCGGATCAACTGGTCGGCGGCCGGCATGATCGCGGCGAGCTCACTGGTTGGGGGATTAGTTGGGACCCGTTACGCGCGCCGACTATCGCCGAATGTTTTGCGGGCCACCATCGTGGCGATCGGCCTAATCGGGCTGGTTCGCTTGCTCGCGGTATAGCGATAAATTAAATACCAAAGTGAGGAATTAACACCGGTATTTGGGGCATGGTTGAGGCCGGCTGTGCTACGAGGGCAGGCCACTGTGGAGAACCTTAAGCTCCGATAGGTGCACCGGTGGCTCGAGTGTGGACACCTGCATCGATGGTCTAGGGCTGGGTAGTTGCAGCAGCGCCATCGGAACCTGTACCGGTGGACTCGATAGGTGGACCGGAGAACTTGACAGGTTCACCGGAGGCTGGATGTTCGGAACCGATAGTGGGAAACGCGGTAGCGGAAGCGGGACAAGCACCGGAGCCGCTGGAACGGGTGTGGGGACCGACGAAGCCGAGACCAGTATTGCGGGCATAGGTGCAGTCCGGCTGCCGCGTTGCAACATGGGTGGGCATCGGTGAGGACAGCGGCGCAGACTCATGCAGCGAGGTAAGCGGAGGTCTGTTGGGCCGGCACGATAAGATTCTGCCTAGGGCTAGACGGCAAAGCGACCGTCGTGCGAATGTTGATCATCAGGGCGACTGCCAGCACCAGCCACCGCAGCGATCAACATTGCCGCCAACGTGATGCTGACCAACAGCACAGGCTTGCGTTGTTTCCGGGTCTAGTCTGGCGTAACTAGTCGGATATCACAGTGGTGTTGGCCGTTGGCCTTTGCCACGTCGTTAACAACACTGGGGACATATTCAAGACAACCGTGCCGACATAGAAATTACGCGTAAGTCAGTGCGCCGGTGGACGAGACGAACAACGGCACGATGACTGATGGCCAAACCCAGCCCGGCGAGCTAGCTCCCCTCACGGCAGGCGTCAAACGGAATTAGGGGCGGTTAGGTTTAGTGCCGGCGGTTTTTATACTCCATCTCAAGTTCGGCAATTATCCGTGACGTTCGTTCGCGCAGCAAGATTGCGGCGATGATGCCGACCACCACGGTGATGATGAGCGCGATCCAAGAGAATCGTTCCATCCAGCGTTCGGCGGCCATCCCGGCGAAGTAGACCAGCGCGGTAGTACCGCCTGCCCAACAAATGGCACCCGATACGTTGGCAGCTAGAAAGCGCGGGTAGTGCATTTTCAACGCTCCCGCCAGCGGCCCGGCGAGTATGCGCAGCAACGCGATAAAACGACCAAAGAAGACCGCCCGCACACCCCAGCGATTAAACAACCGCTCGACCAACGCGACATGCCCCGGACCGAAGTGCTTCGGAAACCGCCGGCCAAGGTGATCAAAGAGCGGCATGCCAAATCGGCGGCCAATAGCGTAGCCGATCGAGTCGCCGACTGCGGCGCCAATCACAGCGACGACACCGACACCGATCGAGCTGACCGCCAGGTCGTGACGCGACGACAACAGCGCCGCACTTACCAGCACGACCTCTCCCGGTAGGGGAATGCCCAAACTCTCGACCCCGACCACACCGCTGACCAGCAGGTAGACTGCAAGTGGTGGTATTGACTGCAGCAGAGCATCCACGTCCATACATCAAGAATGCCCGACCGGGATGCGCGCCGCAGGCTCTTAGCGTCAAGTTGGCGCGTCGTGGTGTTCTACGTGTGACGCGCTAACAGGTTCTAACCGCGGGCGTTTAGGTACTCGCCCATCGGCTGAAGATTTGCCACGCAGCCATCGCCACACCCACGGCATAAAAATTTCCCGCATCCAGCGCAGCTGCTCATAGCTACGGACTCCAAATGGCACCTGCGCATGATTACCGCTCGCTTCGGCCCAATCATGGCTACTGTTAGGCAAATTGAGAGCTTCGGCAACTGCGGCAGCAAACAGAATATGTCCCTTGGTGGACGCATGTACGCGGTCGATGTCCCAAGTGGCCGAATCTCGCATCGAAGCGGCATTATACAGGTCGACGAGCTTAAACTCGTAGCGGTCGGCGGCGGCGGTAATCGCATTGTTAATGCGCAACAGCCGTCTAGCCACAAGTCGTCCGAGCGGGAGGAACTGCACGACGTTGGGGAAGGTTGTCGTCACTATCGTCGCCCCCGATTCGGCCAGCGCAGCATACATGGATTCAAGATCGGCAAGCGCACGGGCGAACGATCGTCCCGGCTGGATAACATCGTTCATCCCGGCGCACACAGTGATCAGATCCGGCCGCATTGCCAGTACCTGCGGTACCTGCTCCGTGAGTACATCGGCCAGCAACTTGCCGCGGATCGCGAGGTTAGCGTATACCAAACCGGGATACACCGCATCGACCAGTGCTGCGAGGCGATCAGCAAATCCTAGGAGCCCGACCGTGTCATCACCCTCCCACAAGCCTTCGGTCTGACTGTCGCCGATGGCTACATATCGCGTGAATCTGGTGTAACCGTCCACCACGGAGCCGAGACTAATAGCGTCGCCCGGCTGATTCAACATCGCCCAAATGCTGGCAGCAGTGGCCGCGGCCAATCCTAACCGGAACGTCTCCAAGGAGTACTGCGTGAACTAATTTTCAGACACAGAAGTGAGAGCGCCTGACATCATGCTCGGGCGGTATACCGCGCACTCGGGTTGGACGCCGAGCTTTCCCGAAGATGAGCTGGTCATCACTGCGGTCACACCAAGCGGGGTAGGGGAGCAATCCGCCATTACTGGGGTTTGTTAGCGACGATGCTGATAACGGTCCGCCCGCGGTTGTTGCCAAAGGTGCACCGTATCTAATTCACGGCCCCCGAGTAAGGCATGATTTCGATTGCGGTAGGAAACTACCGCTTCACTCAGCACTGTATACAGCTGCAGCGGCTGCTCTTTGCCCTTGACTTGCTACATGCGCCAACTCGTGCCCTGGGAAGGCTCACCTACGTCATCTCAAAACACTCTACAGGTGATTAGGATGCGCGTTTCCATCTCCGGATTGAGCGCCTCGACCCGCTTGGCCGCATTCACCGCATCGCCCTCGGTCACAGCGTACTCCATCTTGCGACCAAAGCCAATGTGCCCGGGTATCAGCCGGCCAGTGTGCAGTCCGATCCTGACGTATATCTCGACACCGCCTGTTACCCCTTACTCTTCGTTAAAGCGATCGATTGCCTCCATCATGCGCATAACTGTGCGGACGGCACCAATGGCATCATCCGCCTTGGGCACCGGTGCGCCAAAAACGGCTAATCACAGCATCGCCGATGAACTTGTCGACGATTCTGCCCTTGTCGAAAACGATGTCGACCATGCGCTGCAGGTAGTCGTTGGTGGAGCCGACTATGCCCTACGGTCGCATCTTCTAGTTGATCGAGGTGAAACCGCGGATGTCGGCAAAAAGCACTGCCGCGGCGCGCCTCGAGCGCCCACGCCCACCATAAACCTTAAGATATTGAACGCCTCGCGGGCGATGTCGGCGGGTACATAATTTTTGGAACACTTAGCGAACGCTATTCTCCTCCTCGCGCAAACTCGGCGACCTCGTCGAAATGCCGGGCGTTTTCGATAGCGATGGCCGCTTGGTGGGCGAAGGCATGCAGAAGATTCTGCTACTCTTCGTCAGCTTTCGCCGGAATGACCTTGCTCCACTTAGAACGCGCCAAGAACACGATCCTTCAGCCGTAGCGACACAAGCGCACTTCCAGTGCGGTTCATAGACTAAGGATCCCGCGAAACGCGGTCGGCGCATCCGTTGTCAGCATCGGCTCACAAGCCTTCATGACGCTGTCGAGCACGGAGCGCGAAATCGGCTTCTACTGGTTCGGAATGACCGTCTTTTCGCGAGATTGCGCACCACCCTGAATTTCGAGCTCCCCGGCATGCACTAAAGACCAGGAACCCGCGCTTCAATGAAGGCCGTCAGTCTGTACATTGTGTGACTGGTGACGAGCTGGATCCCGTCGTCCAGTGATATCAGGGGGCCTGGCTAAGTGGACGATCGTCGGGTGCTGCCAAAGTAAAGCACGGTCGATGCAAGCTAGATAAACTCGCCCAAGCGCAGTATGTGCCCGGTAACCAGGAAGCTGTTCACGAACGAGCCGCTAGAAATTACCAGGATCGCGCAGCAGCCAATTCAGCCGCTGCGACGGAACTCGCAATGACAGCAGACAGGCCTGGGTCGTCCAGCCAGGGCATGTTGCCCGGCCCGGGGCCGACACTCGTCGAGTCATTCAGGCCGAAGACATACTGCTTCTCCCCACGTATAACAAGCAGCTTCGCCAAGCTAAAGAGTCCTCCGGGTAAATACCCAGTCGGGCTGGCAACATCGGCAGCGCAATATATGCAGTCATAATAGTAATATATGTCTTCATCACACACACCATCCACGGTGCTCATACCCACTAGCTTTGTCAGACCGTGCTGGCGCTGCTTGTCAGCCACGATCTGTCCGGAACATTACAGCCCAAGTAAGGCTACGTTGCAGGTGCTGCGCGGTCACGTACGCCTTACCGCCGGTGGCAACGCCCGGGATGGCAAGGCCGGTGACTACGTCGCAATTCCATGGCAACAGCACCCGTCAAGGATTTGGATCATCCTGACCGGGTTGAAAAGCATCGCTCACTCGCCGCAATAGCACACAGTGATGTTATCGACGCTCTGGTCAAGGAGTTTCGTCCTAAGAGTACCGATCATTAACGCCCCAATGGGCGAGATCACCGGCGGTAAGTTGGCCACTCCGGTCACCGCTGCCGGTAGACTAAATATAGTCGGCATGGGCAATGCCGATTATATTGTCACATAAAAACTGAATTTCCTTATAGGCAAGGGAAATTCGGTATCAGCATAGTGAACTTGGTTGATAAGCAACGAAGCCGAGCTGTTAGAGGATGCCCTTGCCTCGCAGTACACCTTGTTGTCAGTTAGTTTCGGCGCGAACTGGTCGTAGGTCAATCAGACGCATGACACCGGAATCACCACAGCCACACAGGCATATGACAGCCTCGGAGCCCGTCAAGCGATCGATGCGCGTGTCGCCATCCTGGTCGCCCGCGAGTCTGAGGGCGACGGGCACGGGGACGTGAAGCGCCGCACGCTGACGTTGTTTGACAGCGTCTTGGATGCGGTGTTGGTGCCACGGCCGGTTGCTTAGCGGAATTTCCTGCGTACCGCAGACTGACCGAGGTATTGGCCGCCGGCGCGAGCGAGGTGTGGGTGGGCTACTCGCCTGGCTGCGTGCCGAGAGTCGGTGACCGGCGACGGCAGCCGTCGGACCCCAATAGCGACTAAAGCAACCGACACCGCGGTCAATCGAATCTTCGATGTCGTCATGAGTCTGCCCTGATCGGCGCGATTTCTGTAGCGCGTGCTGACCAACGGTTTCGTTGTGTGCTGGGCGGGCAACAAGGACGCGTTGACCGCTGATCCGGCAGCACGTGCCAATCTAGATTGCCTCGATCGCAGTCGACGACTGCACATGCACACACCGCGCTCGTTGACGCCCGGTCAGGGCGTAGGAATGATCAGCGACGACGCCTAGGTGAGCGAGGTGATCGAAACAATGCGCTCGGGCGAGCGGAGTTCGCTCGCCGCCTGTGAGAGATAGGGCTGCCATCCAGCGCGAGGCTCGACGCGCAATTGCCTGCAAGCAGCACAGCGTCGATCGTCTGCCCTTAGTCATGAACGACGCGATGCAGCACTTCGATGACGGGTTCTCTGGTGCTAGTTATATTGCGATATTGCGAGATGGCCACGTATCAGCTGCCCGAACAACATCGTATTGCAGCTGCGGGAGACTGACCGCGATGTCGCGGCGGGCCCTGCGGTACAGCCTGGAGGTTCGCCCCGCGTCGGGACCGGATTGGTCAATCAGGCATGCATAGTCACTTTCCAACAGACCCTAGGCCGTGAGCCGGTCCAAGTGAAATTTCACTTGGTGAGGTGGGATGCCGACGGTATCGGCTGCCTGGGTCACGGCCGACCGGCGCTAATTTGAGCACAAACAAAAAAGTGGAATTTGGTGATGCTCTAAGTCAGCAATCATACAAATCCCGGCGGTGCGCTACTGGTGAAGCTCTGCAACCCATTGTTACATTCCCATAATATAATATGTAGTGACATACACTAAATATATATATAATTATTTCTTTTTCATAGTTTTCTATAGTCTTGGGGGCCAACCCGGCCGCCGCAACCCTTGCCCTTGCGAATCAGCGACTGATGCTAAGCATCATATTGACTGTCACGACCATACTTGCTTGTTTTGGGGTAGACAAATTTTTCAACCTGTTGACCCACCTGCATCACTAGAGTATGTACTTAGCTGGATTAGCGACCTAATTTTCTGACAGCGTCGACCAGTGCATGTATCTCGTCAAGACGATTCGAGATTCGGCTGGTATGCTGGTAATGGCTGCGCCGAGGATCGGTACCTGGGGGCCAAGATCATCGTCGACCTGCTCCTCTATCCGGCTATAGGACTACGCGCACACAAATACTTAGCGATGAAACATCGGGCCTCCATCCATGCATCCACCAGCGTCACAGTGAACCGCAAACCGACCCTCGTCGGACTCCGGATGACCCGGCAAGTCCCGTAGGAGCACCCGTGTAGATCGGGTTAGTCGACGACATAACACTACCCGGTACGACGCCAGATAGACACCCTATTCGAACCAGCACCACCGTCCTCTACGGCGGCGACCTCAGAACTGGCTCGCACGCACAGGCCAGCTCCGCGTTACATGTCCCAGTGCAGGGCGGCGTCGGCGGCTTACTCGAAGCGCTGCTGTCCCGTGCCGATTTCGGTCTGCACGCGCAGATGGTCATATGTTTTGGTGGCAGCTGGCCGGCTACGGTCGCGCGCACCTCCTGGTAGGTCAGTCGGCATTACTTCAAGCGCATAAATATACACTTGTTTAGCTTGCTATGCTTAAAAATGCGTCGTTTTTGGCGTACGGTCGTGGAAGTGACATCACAAAACTCTCAGGCTCTGGCCCAGGCATCCGGAGCGTTCACGCTCGGTGGCGACCTGAAGGTCAACCGACTTGGTTTCGGCGCGATGCGCCTAACGGGTAAGGGAGTGTGGGGCCCGCCCGTTGACCGCTACGAGGCCGTGCGGGTACTGCGACGCGCCGTCGAATTGGGGGTGAACTTCATCGATACCGCCGACTCCTACGGCCCCTACGTCTCCGAGGAGATAATTGCCGAGGCGTTGCATCCCTACAAGGGACTGGTGATCGCAACCAAGGCCGGTTTGTTGCGGACAGGCCGGGACGTATGGATCCCGCTGGGTAATCCAAGCTACCTGCGCCAAGAACTGGAAATGAGCCTGCGCCGTCTCAACGTCGACACCATCGATCTGTTTCAACTGCACCGGATCGACCCGAACTTCCCACTGGCCGACCAAGTGGGCGAGCTGTTCACATTGAAAAACGAAGGCAAGATCCGCCATATCGGTCTGTCCGAGATCAACCTCGATCAACTCACCGCGGCCCAGCAGATCACAGAGATCGTGTCGGTGCAGAACATGTACAACTTGTCGGCGCGAGCTGCCGAACCACTGTTAGATGCCGTGACCAGTCGGGGCATCGGCTTCATCCCGTGGTCCCCACTGGCCGCGGGACCGTTGGCGGCCCCGGACGGACCGCTGCAGCGCATCGCCGTCAACCATCACGCGACGCCGTCGCAACTGGCGCTGGCCTGGTTGCTAAAGCGATCGCCGGTGATGTTGCCGATTCCAGGGACATCGCGGGTGGCGCACCTGGAGGAGAACGTCGCCGCCGCCGAGATCAGCCTTTCCGACGACGAGTTCGAGATGCTCTCGGCTGCTGGGGCCCAGTGACCGAGCCGGTGGTTTACACCTCTCGGTAGGCAATTCGGTGTCGTGGTGGCCAGCAAGTCGGGTCGCTGGATGGACCTACCTGTCCGCAACAAACATCCTGACGGTGCCGATATCTGCCGGTAAAACCGACGACAGCCGCGTTCGTGGCTGGGCGTGATTCGCCCGGCTTAATCTGGTACGCAACGATGCTGTGCACGGCGAAGCTGCTGAAATGCTGTTCGATACAGTGCTGTAGTTGACGTCTGCGGTGCTAACCGAGGGTTCCTACCAGCGCACCGCCTTACTTCAAAATCAATTACCGGCACATCGTGTCGATTGGAAAGGAGCTGCAGATCGATGTCGGCGTCAACCAGGTGGACGGGCACAAGAGCTTCGTTTCGGGCCGATTGACCGACGGCGACACCCTGTTGAACGAAGCTGACGCGTTGTTTATGCGGTTTAAGCTCGGCCAGCCATGATGCGCACTGACTGAGACACACTCGACCCTTAATGGGCTTGGTTTCTTCAAAGCCCGCCCCGATAGCATGGCAACCGTTATCAGTTATGTCCCCAATTACAACCCGGCTACAAATTCGTCTTGGAGACCAACCCGATGAGCGCCCCCGTACACCCCGTCCCTGGAGCCGATGGCGGCGACCCGCTGCGCCCGGCCACGCCGGGCTTGCGGTCGCCGCAAGTCCCAATCCAGGTTCCTGCCGGTAGTACCGCAGCGGCCGCGGTCAGCGAGGCCGGATTGCCAACACATGGCGCTCCCGATGCGATTGTGGTGGTGCGCGACGCCGACGGGAAGTTACGCGACTTAAGCTGGGTTCCGGACGTCGACGTCGAGGTGACTCCGGTACCCGTCAATACCGACGACGGCCGCAGCGTGATCCGGCATTCGACGGCACACGTTTTGGCCCAAGCTGTCCAAGACCTGTTCCCACAAGCCAAACTGGGGATCGGGCCGCCTATTACCGATGGCTTCTACTACGACTTCGACGTGGCCGAACCGTTCACGCCTGAAGATTTAAAGGCGCTAGAAAAGCGGATGCGGCAGATTGTCAAGGAAGGGCAGCTGTTCTCGCGACGGATCTACGAATCCAAGGAGCAAGCTCGTACCGAGTGGGCCGGCGAACCATACAAGCTGGAACTTGTCGACGACGAATCGGGGGATGCCGAGATCATGGAGGTCGGCGGCGATGAGCTCACCGCTTATGACAACCTCAACGCCCGCAACGGGGAACGTATTTGGGGTGACCTGTGCCGCGGACCACACATCCCAACTACCAAGCACATTCCTGCGTTCAAGCTGACCAGAAGTTCCGCTGCGTACTGGCGAGGCAACCAGAAAAACGCCAGCCTGCAGCGCATCTATGGTACCGCGTGGGAATCGCAGGAGGCCCTCGATCGCCACCTTGAGATGATTACCGAGGCCCAGCGCCGCGACCATCGCAAGCTGGGCATTGAGCTGGATCTGTTCAGTTTCCCCGACGAAATCGGTTCTGGCTTAGCGATTTTTCACCCTAAGGGGAGCATCGTACGTCGGGAAATGGAAGAGTACTCCCGGCGCAAGCACATCGAAGCCGGCTACCAATTCGTCAACACCCCGCATATTACCAAGGCGCAGCTGTTCCACACTTCGGGTCACCTCGACTGGTACGCCGAGGGTATATTCCCCCCGATGCACCTCGACGCCGAACACAACGATGACGGCACGGTGCGTAAGCCAGGGCAAGACTACTACCTCAAGCCAATGAACTGCCCGATGCACACCCTGATTTTCTCCTCGCGCGGACGTTCGTATCGAGAGTTGCCACTACGGCTCTTCGAGTTCGGCACGATCTACCGCTACGAGAAATCTGGTGTAGTACATGGGCTTACCCGTGCCCGCGGGTTCACCATGGACGACTCGCACATCTTCTGCACCCGCGAGCAGCTGCACTGCGAGCTGGCGTCGCTGCTCCGGTTCGTCCTGGATCTTCTTGGCGACTATGGGCTAGAAGATTTTTACCTCGAGCTTTCTACTAAAGACCCGGAGAAATTTGTTGGCTCCGAAGAGATCTGGGAAGAAGCCACAGCCGCGCTGGCGGAGGTAGCCGAGAATTCTACTCTCCCATTGGTTCCCGATCCAGGTGGCGCCGCGTTCTACGGCCCGAAGATCTCGGTGCAGGTGCGCGACGCACTGGGTCGCAGCTGGCAGATGTCCACCATCCAGGTAGACTTCAACTTTCCCGAACGGTTCGCATTGGAGTACACCTCCGCGGACGGGACTCGGCAGCGCCCAGTCATGATTCACCGGGCGTTATTCGGATCAATCGAGCGATTCTTCGGCATCCTCACCGAACACTATGCGGGAGCATTCCCTGCCTGGCTAGCGCCCATTCAGGTGGTCGGTATACCGGTCACCGGTGAGCATGTATCTTACTTGGAAGAGGTTGCTGCGCAACTGAAATCGTGTGGTGTCCGGACGGAGGTGGATGTCAGCGACGATCGGATGGCAAAGAAAATCGTCCGTCACACCAACCAGAAAGTGCCGTTTATGTTACTGGCCGGCGACCGCGACGTGCGGACCGGGTCGGTGAGCTTCCGCTTTGGTGACCGCACACAGATCAACGGCGTCGCCCGCGACAGTGCCGTCGAGGCCATCGTTTGTTGGATCGTTGACCGCGAGAATGATTTTCCCACAGCAGAATTGGTGAAAGTAACCGGCGGTGAGTGAGCAGGAAAGACCCGACACACGTGCCGATCACACAGACGGCACCATCTTGGACATGGGCGTCGGCGAGCGCGACCACTTGCAACGGCTGTGGACACCGTACCGGATGACCTATCTGGCTGAAGCGCCAGTCAATCACGACAACTCCACCCCGGCGCAGCCGTTCACCGACATTCCACAATTGTCCGATGAAGACGGCTTGGTGGTAGCCCGCGGTGAACTCGTCTACGCCGTGCTCAACCTCTACCCGTACAACCCCGGGCACCTAATGGTGGTGCCCTACCGGCAAGTTTCCGAGCTTGAAGACCTAACCGACGCAGAGAGCGCGGAGTTGATGACCTTCACTCAGAAGGCGATTCGCGTCATCAAGAACGTGTCTCGGCCACATGGCTTTAACGTGGGCCTAAACTTGGGGACATCGGCGGGAGGATCGCTGGCCGAGCACCTGCATGTGCATGTCGTGCCACGGTGGGGTGGCGACGCGAACTTCATCACCATCATCGGCGGCTCCAAAGTGATCCCGCAGTTGCTCCGGGATACTCGACAGCTGCTTGCGACGGAGTGGACGAAACAGTTTATGAGCCGCAGTGGCGACGATGCAGAGCGAAGCTTATGAGCAAGGTGCCATTCCTGTCCCGGGCGACGTTTACGCGGCTCACGACTCCGACCGCAAGAGCGTTGCTGCGGGTCGGCTTGACGCCGGATGCCATCACCGTCTTAGGCACCATCGTGGCTGCGTCGGGGGCGCTGGTACTTTTCCCGATCGGCAAACTCTTCGCCGGTACTCTGGTAGTCTGGTTTTTCGTACTTTTCGACATGCTCGACGGGGCGATGGCCAGGGAACGTGGCGGCGGCACCCGGTACGGCGCGGTTCTCGATGCGACGTGTGACCGTATCAGTGACGGAGCGGTATTCTGCGGACTGCTGTGGTGGATGGCGTTCGGCCTGCACAGCAAACACCTGGTGGTGGCAACCTTGATCTGTTTGGTCACCTCGCAGGTGATTTCTTACATCAAGGCCCGGGCCGAAGCCAGCGGGCTACGCGGCGATGATGGCCTCATCGAACGGCCGGAACGTTTGATCATCGTGCTGGTCGGTGCGGGCTTATCGGACTTTCCGGTGTATTCGTTGCCGTGGGCGTTGTCGGTGGCGATGTGGCTGTTAGTGGTCGCCAGCCTCATCACCTGTGCGCAACGGTTGCACACAGTGCACACCTCGCCGGGGGCAACCGATCGCATTGCCAGACCAGGCTACCCTAGCGCTAGCGACAGGACTAACGCGACGAATGGGGGCCAACCCGGTCCCGGAAACCTGGGAACAGGCGAGCCGTGACAACCAGCACAGCGGGGCTGAAAATGATCAGGGCTCCGCATCGGCTAATGACCGGGCGGGCCATCGACTGGGCGTATGCGGCTGGCTGGAGGGCTGTGCGCGCGATGCCGGAATCTGCTGCGCGTTTCGCATTCAACACCGGAGCGCGCTACGCAGCCCGCAACGGCGGACCGGATCAATTGCGCAAGAACCTGGCCCGCATCATCGGTGTGCAAGCTGCCGATGTACCGGACGCACTGATACGCACCTCGCTGGCGTCTTATGCCCGCTATTGGCGGGAAGCGTTTCGTCTGCCGACAATGAATCCCCACACGGTGGCAAAGCAGGTCGAGGCTTATGGCATCGACCTGCACCGTGTCGGGGAGGCCTTGGATGCTGGGCGCGGCGTTGTGCTGGCATTGCCGCACAGCGGCAATTGGGATATGGCCGGCGTGTGGCTGGTGCAATGCCACGGTACCTTCACCACCGTCGCGGAACGACTCAAACCCGAGTCGCTGTATCGGCGTTTCATCAACTACCGTGAAAACCTCGGTTTCGAAGTACTGCCAATGTCTGCGAACAAGGATACTGGCTTCCAAGCCCTCTTTGAGCTGCTGTGCGAGCGGTTGCGGTCCAACCGCGTGGTGTGTCTGATGGCCGAGCGTGACCTCACCCGCACCGGCGTTGAGGTCGATTTCTTCGGCGAACCCACTCGCATGCCTGCAGGCCCAGCGAAGCTCGCAATCAAGACCGGGGCTGCACTACTGCCGGTTCACTGCTGGTTCCAGGGCAGCGGCTGGGGCTTTTCGGTACACCCAGCGCTGGATTGCACCAGCGGTGACGTCGGTGACGTCACCCAGGCGCTGGCCGACCAGTTCGCCCAGGACATCGCCGCCAACCCCACCGACTGGCACATGCTTCAGCCGCAATGGTTGGCTGACTTGTCCGATGCCAAGCGAGCGCAGCTGAGACCGAATTGAGGGAAGCCTATGCGGATCGGGATGATCTGTCCATACTCGTTCGATGTGCCAGGCGGGGTGCAATCGCACGTCTTGCAACTGGCCGAGGTGATGCGCGCGCGGGGACAGCAGGTCCGTGTGCTGGCGCCGGCTTCGCCGGATGTCTCGCTGCCCGAATATGTTGTCTCCGCCGGCAGGGCGATCCCGATTCCCTACAACGGTTCAGTGGCGCGGCTGCAGTTCAGTCCGGCAGTACACAGCAGAGTCAGGCGTTGGTTAGTGGACGGCGATTTTGACGTGCTTCACCTGCACGAACCGAACGCACCCAGCCTGTCGATGTGGGCGCTGCGGGTGGCCGAGGGGCCAATCGTCGCGACATTTCATACCTCCACCACCAAATCACTGACGCTGTCGGTATTCCAAGGCGTGCTGCGACCATGGCACGAGAAGATCATCGGCCGGATCGCAGTATCCGACTTAGCACGGCGCTGGCAAATGGAGGCTCTGGGGTCCGATGCGGTGGAGATCCCCAACGGGGTGAACGTTGATTCGTTGTCCTCGGCACCCCAGCTAGCCGGGTACCCGCGGCTCGGCAAGACGGTACTGTTCCTCGGCCGCTACGACGAGCCACGCAAAGGCATGTCGGTCCTGCTTGATGCCCTACCGGGAGTTATGGAATGCTTCGACGACGTACAGTTACTGATCGTCGGCCGTGGCGACGAAGAGCAATTGCGGAGCCAGGCAGGCGGATTGGTGGAGCACATCCGTTTTCTTGGCCAGGTGGATGACGCCGGAAAAGCCGCGGCGATGCGCAGCGCCGACGTCTATTGCGCGCCCAACATCGGCGGCGAGAGTTTCGGCATTGTCCTGGTGGAGGCGATGGCCGCCGGCACTCCGGTGGTGGCGAGTGATCTGGACGCGTTTCGCCGCGTACTGCGCGACGGCGAAGTCGGGCATTTAGTGCCTGCGGGCGATAGCGCCGCGTTGGCCGATGCGCTTGTCGCGTTGCTGCGCAACGACGTCCTGCGGGAGCGTTACGTGGCCGCCGGCGCCGAAGCGGTTCGTCGGTATGACTGGTCGGTGGTGGCCAGCCAAATCATGCGGGTGTACGAAACGGTCGCTACGTCAGGTTCCAAGGTGCAGGTGGCTAGCTGATGCTGACCCTCTTGGTGCTGTTAGTGGCGCTGGCCACGTTGGCGGGCGGCTGGGGATATCAAACGGCAAATCGGCTGAACCGATTGCACGTCCGCTACGACCTGTCGTGGCAGGCTCTGGACGGAGCGTTGGCGCGGCGCGCGGTAGTGGCGCGTGCCGTGGCCATCGACGCGTACAGCGGTACTTCGCCGGGTAGGCGGTTGGCGGCGCTGGCCGACGCCGCCGAGTGCGCGCCCAGGCATACGCGAGAAAACGCGGAAAACGAGCTTTCGGCCGCGTTGGCGATGGTTGATCCGGCGTCGTTGCCAACAGCCCTAATCGCCGAGTTGGCCGACGCCGAAGCCCGCGTGTTGCTGGCCCGTCGATTTCACAACGATGCGGTCCGCGACACCCTCGCACTGGGCGAACAACGCTTGGTACGCACCTTGCGGCTCCGGGGCACCGCTTCGGTGCCAACCTATTTCGAGATCGTCGAGCGGCCTCATGCGTTGACGCACGGTGATCACGGTGTGCCGAACCAGCGGACCTCGGCGCGGGTGGTGCTCCTCGACGAAACCGGGGCGGTGCTGTTGCTATGCGGCTCGGATCCGGCTATTACCAATGGCCACGCACCCAGGTGGTGGATCACCGTCGGCGGCGAAGTGCGACCAGGCGAACGGTTAGCAGCAGCCGCAGCGCGGGAGCTGGCAGAAGAAACCGGTCTGCGGGTTATCCCGACACATATGGTCGGACCTATTTGGCGACGCGACGCAATTTTCGAGTTCAACGGTTCTGTGATCGATAGCGAGGAATTTTACTTAGTGTACCGCACCCGGCGGTTCGAGCCGTCTACCGTGGGGTGGACCGAGTTGGAACACCTCTGCCTGCACGGGTCGCGCTGGTGCGACGCCAACGACATCGCGGAGCTAGTCGCGTCCGGCGAACAGGTGTACCCGAGGCAGCTGGGCGAACTGTTGCCCGTGGCCAACCAATTAGCGGATGCTTCGACCGGCACCGCGAGAGGCACAGCGGCTGCTCGCAACACCTATGTGCTGCTGTCAATTTGTTGAGCAGGGCCAAACTCGTTTATCGCCCGCCACTAGAGTTAATTGAGACAAATCAGTTTAAGGGAGAGAAAAGTCTAGTGGATAGCGCCGCACAGTCGAACCAGGCCCAGTCGGTTTTCGGCCAGACCGGAACGGCGCGGGTGAAGCGCGGTATGGCCGAGATGCTCAAAGGCGGCGTCATAATGGACGTCGTTATCCCCGAGCAGGCCCGAATCGCCGAAGGCTCCGGTGCCGTCGCAGTGATGGCGCTGGAGAGGGTGCCTTCCGATATCCGTGCTCAGGGCGGGGTGTCACGGATGAGCGACCCCGACATGATCGAGAGCATCATCGCCGCGGTCACGATTCCGGTGATGGCCAAAGCGAGGATCGGGCATTTCGTCGAGGCGCAGATCCTGCAGAGCCTGGGTGTCGACTACATCGACGAGTCCGAAGTGCTGACTCCCGCTGACTACACCCATCACATCGACAAGTGGAAGTTCACCGTACCGTTTGTGTGTGGGGCTACCAATCTCGGTGAGGCGCTACGGCGCATTAACGAGGGGGCGGCAATGATCCGGTCCAAGGGCGAAGCCGGTACCGGTGACGTATCCAACGCAACCACGCATATGCGGGCCATCGCCGGCGACATCCGCCGCCTGACCTCCTTATCTGAGGACGAGTTGTATGTTGCAGCAAAGGAATTACACGCCCCCTACGAGCTCGTCATCGAAGTAGCCCGGACAAACAAGCTGCCGGTCACGCTGTTCACTGCCGGCGGAATCGCCACTCCCGCCGACGCGGCGATGATGATGCAGCTCGGCGCCGAGGGCATCTTTGTGGGCTCAGGAATCTTCAAGTCGAGTGATCCGGCTCAGCGTGCCGCCGCGATCGTTAAGGCCACCACATTCTACGACGATCCCGATGTACTGGCCAAGGTGTCGCGCGGGCTGGGTGAGGCGATGGCGGGCATCGATGTTGAACAGATTGCGCAGCCCGATCGGCTGGCCCAGCGGGGCTGGTAAAAACGGTGATGAGCGCTTGAGCGAAAAGCAGACGACCGATAGCGTGGCAATCAAGGAAATCTTTGATCTGGAGCAGCTCGAGGTCAACATTTTCCATGCTAGCTTAGCTAGTTTAACATCGGAAAACCGGAACCATGCCTTTAGCGGCCAGGTAAGCGGGGCAATCGCTAGGGTCGGTGGTGCGTACGGTCGACGATGCGGGTACCAGTATGCACTGGCTGCACGGCCCTTTTCTGTTGCCGGGAGATCTTATGCGTGCCCACCGTCTTTCTGGTCAAGCATGTCCCGCGACGGCGGTTCCTTTTGCACCCGCTACGTCAGCGCAGTGCAGCCAGACTATCTTGCTTGCTTGCCACATGTCGACGTCGCTTCAGAAGGCTAAAAGGGCATCGTCCACCAGGACGAGATATCTCCGGCAGCCGGACTCCAAGGAAAATCCCGAAGCCAGCAGCATGAAGGCGTCTGACGACGAGATCATTAAGCAGTTTCAGGAATGAGACCTGCGCAAAGTACTGCTTAAGCTCTTCGAGCCTAGACCGGGGCAAGGTAGCCCAGCAGCAGGTGTAGTTCCGCCATCGCGACCCGCTGTCCGACAATCCGGTGCTGGCACATCCGCACACTGGCCTACATGAGCGATCTGACGTTGCTGGGCACAGCGTAATCGATCCATCCGGGTGAGTACGACATTCTTCAGGTGGGTGTTACTGGATCACGAGCTATGGTTCATACAACCGTTCCGTGCGGACGAATGGCGACTTTACAACCAGACGTCACTTCAGCCGCAAGCCGGCCCCGCGTTAACCCAGGACAAGACCTTTGACCGAAACCGGCTTATATTTTGCTGCAAACACGCTAGCTGAAGCTGACTACTATGCTCGAACCGTGTCGGATTGGCAGAAGCGGTAGACAGGATACTGCAGAGATGGCTTAAGCGCTTACAAAACTGCCCTGTTCGGCACACTCGATTGGTCATCATGGGAAATAACACGAGGAACCCGGACCACCCTATAAAACGCGTCATGGTCTTTACACCGATCAGTACGAAACGCTACGTTTACAACGCTCGAACTCATCTTCCACTGGCCACAACTACGTAATGCTGAAAGAGCACGTATACATGGAAAACTAGCGGACAGACTCCCCTTGCGCTAGCACCATTTTTCGACTCTGCAAGTAGAGCACGTACGAAATCCTTCAGCATGCAAAGAACCCGGATCGAAGCATTCGATCCCTCCGGATCATGCTGGATGAAACCAAATCATCGCGTCAGCCCACCGTCACTTAGCAACAACTAGCGAAACGGCCGCCGAGCACATCAACACCCAAAACAGTCGGATTCTTGACCAGAACGAAACACGGCAAGCATCAGCGTCAAACAGTGGATACATTATCACGGCCTAGTGATATCAACGTGACTCCGGAATTGGAGCATGGTTCGGACCTCGGCGAAGTGCCATGGTGACATTGGCAAATAAAAGCAGCAGCGGACCGCGACACCTCCGGGGACCACCCCGGCCTTGTTAGTGATATTCAGCCGCTCCTGTCACGGAGTCATCTACAACAACCTATCCGTAACCGCAGCAGCATAAGCCTCCATCGCCTTGACGTTCCAGGGGCAGAACTACTGGTCTTAGTCCTCAACTGCCGCGATCACCGAAGGTTTTCCCGAATCGTTCCCCGGCGATTAGCGCTTCTCACTGAACACAGTTCCAGGCAATCGCGTCCGGGGGAGAACCACCATCTCACACGCATTGCCATACGCTTCCACAAGGCGGTAAGCCTTTGCGGCGGTCCGATAGATTTCCCAGCAAGGGAATCCGGCCATTGCCGATACGGCGCGGCTGCCTCGGCCATCCACATCACCGAAGAACCTAAGCACTGCTCTTGTAACACCGCAACCGCTGCCACGAACGACCTAAGCCTATTACCTATCTCATAATTACGTGTTCTCCGCATTTTGCGGCGGCGGCAAACATCGAGTCAGGCCCCGTTCCCACATATACATATACATTTTGGCAAAGAGAATCTCTGTCGGTCACGATTCGAAATACCTTTTGTTCCATTGTTCCTTTCGGCTTGTACCAACTGGCTGCTGAGACCGATGTCTGCTGTGCTGTTATCGGCCGCCCCTTCACCCTAACTACGTGACACTCTAGACCGAAATAACAGCAGCCCACGCTAGATACGTACCAGGCCTGCATAGCGGCACTATGACAGACATTACCGGCTGTGTAGCCGTGCAGACCGACGGTTTTAAGTGTGAACGCCTCGGAGATCGATAGGCAGTACCCGGGTCGGCTCTAGATAGTATGTATTGATGCACGATCATCGTCAACTCCAACGCCATTTCGTGGAGGGCGAATCGGCGACCGATGCAGGTGCGGAGCCCGGTCCCAAAGAGGATTTATAGGTATACGGGGCAGCTTCCTGCAAATTTCCGGCAAGACTCGGTCGGGGTTGAATTCGTTAGCATCGGGCCCCCAGGCATCGGCGCGGTTAACAGGACGATCACCCATTGGCCTTTGTGGAAAAGAGATGTGCCGTTTCCGAGAGTGGTGTCACGGCGAGCCTGGCGCAAGTAGCAGGGCACCACCAGACCACAGCCGCAAAGTTGCGTCGACGACACGACGTAAGCATCGCAGTTTAACGACATCGCCGAACAATACGATACGTTGGCGATACCACGATCTGACCGGTTTTGGTAGATTTCGCGGCGGGTTTGGGCGGCGATGTCGTGGTGGATGGAGAGGAGATAGTGCAAGGCGAACGCGATGGCGTTGGCCAATGTTTGGCTGCCGCTGACTAACAGCGTGAGGATCTGGTTAACAACATTATCAGTGTCGAGTTGCTCGCCGGTGCTGGGATCGGCACTGTACAACATGATGTCGAGAATGTCGTCGTGCTGACTTGCTGTCGGGTGACGACAGCCGCCAACCTAAATACGAGAAGAGGTATTCGTCGGCAGTGATGCAAAGCAGTGCCGACCAGAGTAGTGGCGGTGGCGTCCGGTAAGTGCGAACTCAGCGCCCTAGGCGCTGGGATTGATCGCCGAGGATCGCACCCGGACTGCTGTGGCTCTACTACGGCTTCATGGCGGTCGGCAATTGCAGTCTGCTGCCCACCATCGTCACTGTCAATGGCGCAGCCGTCGGCGGCAGACCTGTGAACCTGGCACTGGCCGCCGACGTACGCATCACGAAGCCAGCCGCGCTGTTCAACATCCCATTCCAGAAACGGGGACTGCATCCCACCATAAGGTGCAAGCTAGATGCTTGCACCTTATGGTGGGATCTTAGGTCACTCAGGCGGCTTTGTTCTGCGACATGCATTTCGATATCGAATCCACCGTGGGCCCAGGTTTGGCGCTAAGCACGGCCAACTATACCGTCGGTGCGGCGTTCAACAACGAACAAAACGAACTGCTAAGCGCTTAAAACTTGGATCGCAGGTGAAATTGGTCCAATCGCCGGAATTCGTCGCGCGATTAGCCGTAGCACAACACAGATAACACCAGACTTTAATCACTTTTTTCACAGCGTTTTCAATAGCTTAGAAGCGGGTTTTCGGTCGGTGTACTGAGCTAGTTTAGCGGTGTAGGTTGCGACGTTCTTAATCGGGAGGCAATGGCAGCGGCTTTGCTATGCTTGATGGCACGATATCGCGGCTGACAGAGCTCTGGCTTGACGCATTGATCACGCGGGGACGGTTGGCCCTGTTGCAACTCGTACTCAACGGCATGCCGCCAGCTAACTACCGTTGAACGTGAGTTGAATCAATCAGATCGCGGAGCAGTCCGACTCCGAAAAGCTTGGGCGGCATACTGCCCACAGCGTTGGCGAGCCGACTGCACATCACTGGCGACGGGGCCAACCGGCGGGTGGCCGAGGCTGCCGATCTCGGTGAACGGCACACATTGACCGGTCAACCGTTACCACCGCTGTTGACCGCTACCGCCACGGCCCAAAGCGACAAGTGCATCGATACCGACCACATGCAGGTGATCAGCAACTTCTTTTGCCGGCCGCCCAGTTCTGTTGACATCGAAACTCACTAGCAATCCGAGACACAGTGGCAGCTCTGACCACCAAGTTTCGTCCAGACCAGCTGGCCATGCTGGCCAATCACTCGCCGCTGACTGCCTTAACCCAGATGGCAGCTATACCGATGCGTATGTGTGTCGTGAAGTGTTTGTTGGTCGACTGGAGGTAAAAGACCTGCACGGTAGTTTTGTCGCAGCAGTACTGCGACACTGAGGGCAGCCTGGTCCGGGAAGATATCGGGGAGAGCGGCAGGCGGCCCTGGCAAAGCTGGAACATTTTAGTACCCCAGATGGGTCGGGTCCGGTGAGCGAAACGGAAAGACATACGGAAGAAGCCGGCGTTAATATGTCCCTATCCCCTATGATGGTGTTTCGGCTCAAATCTGAGCGGATAGGAGTCGGAGGCGATGCGCACCTACTTGCCTTAAGGTCGTAGGGCATTCCTCGTAGATTTGTCCTCGTTGATTAGAAGACCGTGGTGACGTGCTGCTGGTTGTCGCCAGGCGATGTCCTAGGGGCAAAATTGGGTGCCTACTTCGTCAAGCGATCAACACGTGAACACGAGAACTACGCCGTTCCCGGCTTAATGCCGCATATCCAGCACAGTGCTGGGCTAGGAGCGCCGTCGACCGACCGGTTCGGAATAGAACAGAACCACCGTAGTAAACCACCGTAGTAATAGTAGTCCGAGGTCGGAAAAGGCGACTAATGATCAAGGAGCAGCGAATTCGCAAAGGCATTAGGAGGTTATCATGCCGGATGATGCGCCGCTGAATGGTGGTGCTCTGTGCAAGCAGGACCTGATGGACCCTAGCGGTAAGGATCGGAAATACAGGTCAAACGTCACCGATGGGCGACAGCCGATCCCGGCCACCGGTTCGATGATCTGTTCAATTCCGTCTCCGACCCAGTCACCTTGGTGGTGGCATTGATCGGGTAGCAACCAACCCGAGTGCCCGTACAACAGCAAGATCGAACGGGCTGACTGTGGACACCCGCATCAACTCCAAGGTGAAGTACCGATGTTCCTAGGAGGGCTACGCATACCGCTCAAAAGTGAGCAGTTCCAACCTCAACCGGTGCAGGATACACAAGATCCCCAAATCAAGCAGGTCGGGCAAGTTGCTGTTGCTGGAGATTCCCACGGTGGCCGACCATGTCGTCTTCCAGGTGACGCTAAAACTGTTGCTAGAAACCATCTTCGAGACCGACTTCAAGCCATTTTCCTGCGGGTTTCGGCCCGCCCAGCGCACACACGACGCCATCGCCGAGATCCATCTGTTGGCCACCCAGGAATACCGATGAGTGTTAGACACAGATATTTGAGACGTACTTTGACCACGTAGACCACCCGACCCCAATAGACCAGGTGCTCCAGCGGATCAAAGACAAGCGGGTGCTGCGGCTGGTCAAGTCGTTCCTCAAGGTCAGGATCCTCAGTGAACTCGGCGAACTACGAGAACACCCATATCAGCACGCCGCAAGACAGCCTCTTGGTCCCGCTGCTGGCCAACATAGCGTCGGCAGTACTCGATAAGCACCTACATATGCCGCGGAAACCGCGGCAACCAAGGTTGACCAGTACGCCGACGCCGTGGCTGGAAAGGACTGCCGAACTGGCGCCTAGTTGGTTACGCGGACGATTTTGTAGTGCTGGTCAAAAGATCCCAAAGCCACATCGAAACACTACGCAAAGACATCACTTGGGCGCTCGAACTAATGGGATTGCACCTATCCGAGACCAAGACCCCTCTTCCGACATACCGTCGCCAAGCATACATTGAACCTTCTGCGTAAACTCATGTGGTGGCGGATCGTTCACTGACAACAACACAGCCACCGTCGGAGATGGGTCTACGTACGACGCTGGTTCACCAACCTCACCGGGCGGTGGCGACCCCCATCAGCGCCAACGGGACCATCTTATTCAACCCCGCGACGGTATCCACCCGGCACTACCGCGACCAGGCAACACGATCCCCACACCCGGCGACAACGCACTATCAGCGACACCCCTAGCCCGACAATCATCGCGATGGCGAAAGCAAGCACCCAGACAAAACGTGATCGAACGGGACACCCCACAACTTAGCCCAACGCAATCATGATGCACTCACCACTGCGTTGCACGCCCTGTCGGCATCCGGGAGAATCTGTTCCAGCACAACGGGTACCAGTCTCCATCATCGTATCCACTACGCTCAAAAGTTGAAATACAAGACCAGCAAGGTACTTACCTGGCAGCATCCTGCCAATGAACGACGTCATCCTCCTGAACCGCCTACTCCTGTCATTAACTCGCGTCCTTCGACAACGACAAAAACCGAACTACCCACCTTCTAGCACAACGAAAATCTGTTTAGCGCCGACAACGAAAACGAAGGGACGACGTAAGTGCGACTTAAAGCTCTAATAGCGCGGTCTCAGACTACTGGATCGGGTCGCTTAGCTTGCAAATGAAATTGCGCCATCTGGGCGCCATTGGCCAATCGAACACGCATGTCAGAGTCACTGATCGTACACACCACCAGCACATTTCCTACGGACACCAGAAGCGGCTTAATTACTCCGATCCCCAGAATGGCCGCTTCGTGATGTTTGATCATTGCTACACTGTCGTCCAAGCCCAACTACCCAGAGTTCAACACGATGAAAGTCAAGCCTCACAGCTCCGAAGGCGTCAGAGTGACTGCGCGCGCACCAGCGATAAACTCAGTTGTACGGTAAGCAAGTTCGCGGGTTATTTTTAATTTGGGCGTCAATAATAACCGGTACCAGTAGCACGCTGGCGACCAAGTACGGCTGGGCAAGCAGCCAGGCTTTACAGGAGACCGAATCCCAGATGCACACCACGGTGGATGTAGACGTATGGCCCATCCGGCGAGTCGAACCAGGTAGAGCTAAGAATTGCGTTGTGGATCACAGGAAATAACACGCAGCAGCTGCGTCAGCACGAATGGGAGTGACCTCGTAGTCAGTCCCCTACGCGAGCTAACGAAACCGATCGCCCAGCCTCAGGAGTTCGGTGCCATAAGCTTCAACACTGACTTTTGCTTCCAGGATTTCCTTGTGGGGACAGCGCCATCTTCTCCACCATCTTAGCGCACCCCGAGCACCGGTCGAACACCGGTACCGACGCATGAAGCAGCCACCAGCACGTCCGCGCGAGTGATCCCCTCGCCTGCGCCGCGCTACAGTGAAGCGAAACCGACCGACAGATAGCTTGTCGAGCTTAAGCACGGGTGGGGCCGACTTGATCGCCGTCTGATATCGATGTCCGCGCCAACACCATAGCCGACCAGGGCGGGTACCGCGGCCTCACCATTGAGCGACGCGGACCGCGCCGCCTTGTTCGACGGTGCAATGTCGATCCGGACCAACACCACGCCCACCTTGGGTACATCTCCTTCGAAGCTGGCCCTGTACAACGATCCGGACAGCGTAAAGACCGGGGATTTCAACCTGAACCTTCACAATACCCACAGTGCACAGGATCTGGTTAAGCTCCACGTAGTCGCCGACATCGACGTTCCAAACATCACAGTCACTTCTCCCAGTACCTAGCCAAGGTCGTGTACACGAAAAAGCTTGACGCGCTGGTGAACAAAGTTGCGATCACGACTGCTCCAACTCACGCCCGACACAATCCAGCAGCTGGTCGGAACCCGGTAGCCACCTCTCCAACGAAGCCGCCGGGTAGGGAGTGCCAAAATCGCAGGCGAGTAACACCGGAACCTGCAGCTCGTAAAACATAGCTTACTAGATGCGTGCGGCCAAACCGGCGCCGTAGCCCAGGCTTAGCGGCCCTTCGTGCATCACCCGGCCCGATGGATGGAAGCGGCGATAGTATCGAAATCCACCGAGGTCAGTCACAAGAGATCGATAATTTCGACACTCCAACCACGTTGCTGCTAAGTCTCTTACACAAGAGATATCACGGTACTGAACTCGGCTTCCATAAGTTATGACGGTTACGTCGGTGCCGGACCGGGGCACCATCAACTGACCGATCGAGGGTTCTGACCTGCTGGTGTTGACCATTCCGCGACCCTAGCAGCGGAGTTTGTTCTCTAATTACATCACAGGGTCTGGACAGTCGATCGCGTGTCCGCAGCAGCCAATAGGCATCAGAGGGTGACGACGAAAACAGTACTTTCAGGACCGCGGTGTGCACCCAATAGATTGCAGTAAAGTCCGAGCGATGTTTGGCTGCACCGATGACGCCAAACGACGGAATCCGGCCCGTGACCCGCATATTCACCTTCACTGCGAGTACGGGTCCAGTACTTCGCTAGAAGGCTGACCACCTATCGAAGACTGGGTAAGAAAAGCCGTCGAACTGGATTTCAGGAACCGGGTCAAAGCCACGCAGCGTGAGTCCGATGGCGATGCCGATCAGCGCTGACTCGGCAAACGATGTGTATAAGCAGCGCTTCTCGCCGAATATGTTTCGGCCAATCCCCGGTACCCCGGAATACTCCATCCGCGGTGGAGACGTCTTCGCCTAACAGCACACCCAGTTGTCGGCTGTCATTACATCATGCAGTGCACGATTGAGCGCAGCTACCATGGTCATTGGCTGTGCACCGAGTGCAGCAGCATCTACTGCCACCGTGAGCGCTTCACTCGAACTTGCCGGAGGATCAGCGTCGAAGCCATGCCCGTATACTTCACTCAGTCCAGTTCGACTTGGCAGCTGTTGTCGCTACTCCTGAAGTCCCGGCGTGATTTCACGCGTTCACTGTGGTGAACACTTCGTCGATGTCGAAATCCGTTGCTTAGAAAACCTCCGCGAAGTTCAGAGCCTCGTGCACATCGCCTACGCTGGTGGTACCGCCGCCAAGGCAGACCACCGTCACAGAGTCCTCGCCTAGCCGTTATGCAGCCATCGCCGCCCCGACCGTATGCAGAGTTTGAGTACAGATCGAAATCGACATCGGAACACAATGTTTCTTGGTGAATTCCATCCGGCTATACCAGGTTGCGCGGCATGCTGCGCTAGCATGCCCGTGCATGTATACCGCACACGAGTATAGACATACAACTGACAGCACTGGGAAACAGCCAGTATTTCTTGCGAGGCAGGCCGCAACGCCTACCTGCGCAACTGCCTGACCACGACAAAACGCGAACAGCGCCAACTTACCTGGCGCTTCAGGTTGACGAACTCGGTGTCGAGCCCTCGGGTAACCACCATCAGCTCGTAGAGGCCACGATAGTCTCGGCGGGAAGATCCGACGTTGTAGCAACATTCGGCCGTCGACATCTCACCGTCAGCATCTTATCTGGACAGACGAGTTGCACCGGTTCTGGGTCGAGAGTAATAAGCATCGAAGAACTCCGAAACCCACCCGCCACGGAGTCGGTTGATTTCCGCCAGCAGGCCGTCAATGTCGTGGATGTCCAAACGGCACGGCGTCGAGCGCGATCCGGTCGAATGCGGAGGCCGCAAGGAAGACCGTGAACCTGACATGGCGGTCCACATCCTGATAGCCGCTGTCGGCCCACTGGCTGGAGCTGCTACTCAAGTGGCGATGAAACCCTCGGCACCCCATATCATCCCGACGGCGCCATTAGCAGCGATTTCAGCGACTAGCATAACATCCCGCGCAGTCTCGACCAGAGCGATAACGTAGCGCGGCGCGAATGCGGCCCCACCTGTGTCGCCAATTCAGCTTTAGCCAGGCATCACTCTCGAGTAAGCCGTACCGGCCAGGGCGTCCAGGTCGCAGGCCTGCTAATACCCACCGTCGGCGTTGATCCGCACTACCGTGAGCTCGGGGTTGAGCAGAGTATCCCGCAGTGCTTTGCGGGCGGCGGCTTTCTCAGCCTGTGCCACGCCATCCTCGAGGTCCAGGATAACCAAACCGGCAGCAGCAGCCTCGGCGAAACCCTCAGGTCGATCGGCCGGGCAGAATAGCCATCCCGGACCGGCACTGCGCAAGTTCATCTAGACTCCTGCGCCAATCACCTCTGTGCGAGAGTCATGCGCATCGCCTGCACAACGACGTTATCGTGCTGGTTGCGCGCGGTGCGTTCAAAGGTGACGACACCCGAACTGGGCCGGCTCTTCGCTGGTACATACCGTCTCCGCATACAGGGTGTCGCCATGAAAGACAGTTTTGGGGAACGACAACTCGGAAAAGCCGAGTTCGGCCACGACGATGACCGGCGTCAGTTACGCAACCGACAAGCACAACCAGCGTCGAGGAGGGTGAACATCAAGTGCACTAGCTGCTTAACCCCGAAAAACTGGCTGCCCACACTGTGTCAAGATATGGCGACTGGGTGCTAATCGTCAGCATAGTAAACAGCACGTTGTCAGCTTCGGTGATTGTGCATCCAGGTCGGTACAAATTAAAATCATACCAATCTCTAACTCCTCTAACCACAAGTCCCGCTGAACAACTGACTTGTTCCTTTGCTCCTGAGCAGTCATCGCAGTCCCAGCGATCACGTTATGAGTATCAGCTGTACCTCAATGATGCCCTAACCAATCTCGAGCACCTTGCTGTATAGGTAATCACGGACTACTCATATACTCAATGCATTAAACCGCAGCCGCCGTAGATCGAGGTTGCGTCACGGGCGTTGTCCATCGCCGCCTCCTTCTTGAACGGCTTAGCTGTCAACATCTTTGCAACAGCATCGTAGTACGCGGTACGCACAACGTGCGCACATGACTCTAATCCGCGCAATCTTGAAGCTGATCGCCTGGCAAGAGCCGACCAGCTGGCCGAACAACTGCAGCTTATCGGCATATTTGATGCTCTCGTCGACGCACCCCTGCGCCACCCTAGTAGCCAATACAACGATTGCTATGCGACCCTCATCCAGGATGAACAGGAAGTTCGTACACCCACTCCTGCTCGGGCCCAGCAGATTCCCCTCTGGTACCCGCACGTAGACGAATGTCATTTGTGGGTATACAAGGCCGTTTCAGAGTCAACCGTGTTGTAGACCGGCCCGTGATGAACCCTTTTGTGCTGCTTGGCACGAAGATCGTCGAATTCTCTTTGTGGCCGTACACGCGGGTTCCGGTGACCGCGGTGACCGGAACCAGCAAGGTGATGTCGGTGCCAAAGTTGGTGATGAACTGCTTGGCGCCGTTGATCACCCACTCACCATTTTCGAGACGGGATGTGGTGCGGGTGCCACCAGCGTCCGAGCCGGACCCTGGTTCGGTGAGCCTGACGCTGGCCAACTCCCAAATCGGGCAGCCAAGTACTTTTTTGCTCTTCTATACCGAACCGGTAGATCGATACGGCCACCAGATTTGTCCTCGCTTACAGCGTTATCGCCACCGACTAATCAACTTTGCCGAGCTCCTCGAGCGTCACCGCCAGTGCGAAATAACCGCCACCCAGGCGGCCATACCCCTCGGGAAACGACAACCCGATCAGTCCCATCTCATCCATCTTGGCGACATCATCGTACGGAAAGCGTTGCTCCTCCTTGTGTTTAGTTGACACCGAAGCTACCACAGTTCGCACAAAATAGGTCACTGTGTCGCGATGATGCTGGTATTACTTTGGCCATGCCCCTGCCGTGATGGTGTCAACATGATCCTCTAATCCTTGCTCTCTGTGGGCTCTTCAGAGATCGGGATTAACCTCGCCAGCACCGGCTCGACAGTCATCTGCTAGCCGACGGATACCAACACCTCAATGTGACACGAAATAGGCCCGAAAAGGCAGTTCTCCATCTTCATTCGCATTACACCACCACTTCATTCCTTCAGAAAACTCGGCTCCAGAGGTGGCCTGCACAGTGATCGCGTTGCGCGGGTATAGGGCTGATAACCTTGTCCTGCCTCGTACCTATCGCAAGGTTAACCTTGTTCTCCTCCGCCTCGCGCAGAGCAGATACCACGTTCTCTACTCGCCGACAATCTACAAATACAGGTCGGCTCCCGGTCAACGATACTCCAGATACAGCCCGCCCGGTGTCACGTGAAGCTGCACTCGAACGAATTGCATAACCGAGGAAATAATTTCTCCATCGCCGACCTGTACCGCGGTGGCCTCAGCAAGCCTGCACAACAGTGCCTGAAGGTTCAAGCACATCCAGCACCCAATCGGTCGGAAGAAATCCCCGTCCGAGATTCTCAGCGTACACGCGTGCTTCGATAGCGTAGCTGTTCAACGTAACGTCGTCCTACGCGAACAGCAACTTCTCATCGGCCGCCAAAAGGAGTTTCCAATCTACGAATTCCAGCCCGGTAACCGCCTCATTAACAGGATGTTCTACCTGTAGGAGGATATGCATCTCCATGAAGAAGAACTCTTGCACGCGACCGGCCGAAACGATGAACTCCACCGTGCCAGCGCCAACATAGTCGACACTGCCAGTGGATATCACAGGCCACCACACCGATCTGCGCTCGCGGGTGGCGTGGGTCCACAGCAGCCGAAACGGAGCCGCCTCTAAGACTTTTTGGTAGCGTCGTTGCAGGCTGCACCTACGTTAATCGAGATGCACCAAGCTGGCGTGGATGGCGGCCAACACCTGAACCTAGATGTGCCTGGTCTGTAACATGAATCTTTCCAGGAACAGTGTGTTCGTCGCCAAACGAAGACGCTGTTCCCACCGAGCGCTCAACAACGCTTCGGGTATCAGCGACGGATTCGCCACCAGCAGCATGCCCTTGCCCCCGCCGCCCGCGGATGGCTTAAGAAACACCGGGTAGCAAACTCTATCGGCGGTGCCGGCCAGTTCGTTGTCCGCGTGCCCGGGCCAAGCCACCCCGGGTACCACCGACGCCTCGGAAGCGGCGACCGCGTTCTTGGCGACGATCTTGTCCCCCATCACCTCGATGGAGCGCTCCGCTAGTACAACGAAAATCACCCCGGATCATTAGCAAATGACGACGAAAGCGTCCTTCTCCAAAAGGAATCCCTAGCCAGAGTGGACCTCCCGGGATCCGGAGCGCACCGCGGCCTCAATCACCCGATCGACGTCGAGGTAGCTTTCCTGCGCTGCAGGAGGTCCTAAACGCACCGCGGCGTCAACCTCGAGCATGTGTCGAGCTCGGACATCGGTATCATCTACGGATACAGCAATCGACCGAATATCCAACCGACACATCGCAGATCATTCGGACGGCAATCTCGCCACAGCTGGCCACTAATACGGTGCCAAACATCGGCATCACACCCGTAATACGCTACAGCAGAACAGTTCCATCGGCACGTGGAAAACACCAAAGACCAATACCTCAAATGTTCTGGTGTAAGCCGTGTCAATGATGCCATTATACTACAGGCGGGCGGGTTAAGTAACATGGGTTGCCCTAGTCCTCGTACTGCGCACGAACAGGAGCCTTAACGACTTTTCCCTCGTAGGTTGGCCAGGGTGCACCGGCCGACGCAAGTTGCTCGCCGCGCCCAGTCCCCAGCACAAACACGGTATGCTCGCCACCCATCACCGAGATCCGAGCATTCGGCCACATCCACAAAAATGCGGCGAGTACACCCGTCCGCACATCGAGTAGCTGCCTACACCATAGGATCCACCACGATAACGACGGTCGTCTTGGGAACCCAAGTACAGACCACAGCAGTCACCATTTTGACACCACGCTTGGCGATGACACCAGCCTTACAGTCCCAGCCGATCATGAAACCTGGGATGTTTTGCAAAAGCAGTAGCGGGATCTTGCTTTTGTCGCACAACTCGATTAAGCGCGCTCCCTCGAGGACAAATTCGCTGAACAGCACCCCGTTGTTGGCGATGATTCCGACCGGGTGGCCGTGGATACGCGGGAAGGCAGTCACAACGTCTTACCTTATTAGGCTTCGAATTCCCTGAATTCGAAGCGGCCGACCAGGAGCACGATCACCCCTCGCGCACATCGTAAGGCACCCGTGGATCGAAGGGACGACTTCATACAGTTCTGTCGGTTCATGCTTAGGGTCGTCAGGAACAGCTTACCTCCCATTGAGGAAGGTAGCACGGGACGAAGGTGGCCGGGATGGCATGCACAATCCGCAGCGCTTCCTCATCGCCGTCGGCAGAGTGGTCAGTTACACCGAACACTGGCCGAATACAGGTCGTCTCCGACGAGCAGCTCGTCGGAGACGACCTAGCCGGTATCGGCTTTGACCAATGGCTGACTACCGAGAAAAATCGTATCCTGCTGACGAACGATGACCACCTCGTCACTCATCGCCGGCACGTAGGCACCGGCCGCTGTGCACGAATAGAGCACCGCAGCCACCTGCGGAATGCCTTGGAAGCGCTCATCGGCGCTTGGTTGTACAAGATTCCGGCCGAAGTGTGCATAGTACGGGAACACCTCGTCTTGGCGTGGCAGAATAGCGCCGCCGGAGTCCACCAAATAGCTGCACGACAGCCGACTCTGCAGCGCGACTTCCTGTGCACGCAGGTGCTTATTGACCATCATAGGATAATTAGGTGCCGACCTTGACCGTCATGTCGTTGGGCGACGACCACGCACTGGCACCCGAACACCCAGCCGTTACCGATATGATAATCGCCGCATCTGGGTACTCGTCTCCATTACATGCCGCCTGTGGCCAGCGAAGCCAATTCCAGCAACGGGCTACCCATATCCAACAGCCAGTGCACCCGTTCGCAGGGCAACAGCTTGCCACGTCTGATGTGATGTTCCCACGCATGTTCGTTGCCTACCAAGGCCGCAGCGGCAAGCTTGTCATTCAACTCCGCCACCAGTCAGCGGTGCTCGTCGGTGAACGACGACGCAGCGTCGGTTGTCACCGGGTCAACCAATCCGAAAGCCCCAGGGGCGGTTGATTCTTCGTGACAACCTCGTCGACCAGTACATTGGGTTGCGGTCTCAATCAGGTGCAAACCGTCGCCACAAACGTCTATGACCACGAGGTCGGTGATGGTGCGGTTCACGCAGCGCGCCCCAGTCAGGGGGCAAGGGGCATAGCGTGACGATCTTGGGAGTGTCGTTCTTGGCGGCTTACTCCAATCATCACAATACACTGTGCGGGCAACGTGCACCAGGTCCATCGTGCCGCCCATGCCCTTGACCATCTTACCCGAAATCATCCAGTTGACGAGGTCACCGATGGCCAAGACTTGCACAGCCGCAAGCACTGAGACGTCGATGTGTCCACCGCGAATGATCCCGAATTAAGACGAAGAAGAGAAGAACGAGGTCCCCGGCAAGGTGTAACCGTCGCTTTGCCCGCGTTGATCAAATCAGCGTCGACATCCTCGCGCCGAGAGTATGAGCCGACACCCACCCAGGAGCCCGTTCTACGCATGCAAGACGACGTGCACACCGTCGGGAAGGTGATTCGGAATCAGCATGGGCATCCCGATGTCGGGGTTGATCTATTAGCCGTCTTCGAACTCCGCGGACACCCAAGCAGGCATCTCGTCTCTGGTCCAGCTCATATGGAGCCGCTCCCCCTCATAGGTTAGCTCTGCATCGTTGTCGGCGCACTCATTTCCGCACCGTCTCCTTCTCAATCCACTTGACGAGATTGGGCACATGCACGTCCCGATACACGTAGATCCCTGGCGTGCGCAACGCAGCAGGGTCGATCTCGCTAGTCTCGACGAGGTGTTCGACCCCAGCAATGGTGATCCACAGCGCACTGGCACATTCCGGGTTGAAGTTGGCGGCGGACTCGCAGTACACCAAATTGCCGTGTCGGTAGTCCTTCCATGAGCGTACCAGTACAAAGTCAGTGTGGATTGCCCGCTCGAGAATATAAGTGGCACCGCCGAACTCACGAGTTTCCTTCACCAGCAACACCACTACGCCCGCCGATGCGTCTTAGTGGCATGGAAGCCCGCCATCGGCGATTGCAGTGCCAACACCGGCCTACGTATAGAAAGCCGGCTTCCGCATCCCACACAGGAACTGGCCGGCGAATTCCCGTTTTTCCCCACATACGACGAGGTGTTCCAGTTGATTCGCTTGTGCTGCAAAAGAAAACTTAAAACGACGTCGTCGACACCGCAGTCGTTCGACACCGTTTCCAAGGCACGGAAACCACTGTCGACCACTGCGGCAATGAGCACTTCAGGGATAACGCAAAGCCCGAATCCCCACCGCCAGCGACAACCCGTCGGTTATGTCCGTGACCGCCTACGCAGCGATAGCCACCACTTTGTCCATTACCGCAGAGCCTCCTAGCCATCGGGACGGTCCATGCAAAGTTTCAGTTAATGCTCAATTAACTGGGCCGGACGTACCATAACCTACGCGATGCGTCCAGCAATGTGGCAGTCAACCTAGACCACGCAGATCCTCAATTGCCTGTTGGCAAATCTCTGCCTTGCGGGCCTGGCCGGCAATAGCTATCGGGAACTCATCAACGATCCACAGATAGCACAGGATCTTGAACCTAGCAATTCTGTCCCCTGCAAACTGGCACAACGCCTCGATGGCCAAACCCCCGGGACTCTTGAGCGTAGCTTGATGCCCATTATCCTATTAGCTGCCTGCCGTAACTTTTAGTCAAGCACCCCTATGACCCTGGCAGCCGAGGATAACAGGATCCGTATAGAGGAACTCCTCGATCTCACGCGGCGAGATGTTCTCACAACCACGAACGACGATATCCTTGATCCGGCTGATGCTTTCGACGTACCCTCATGCGTCCACGGTAGCCACATCTCCGGTGTGCATCAGCTTGACCAGAGATGGCGATCTTACCATAATCCCGGCGCTTAGGCTGTCCAACTCGTAGGTGAGTGAACGCCGGCAGGCCCACATCGGTGATTAATATCTTCGGTACTCCATAATAGACTATAGCACACCGCTCGACCTGCACCGCCTGCAGAGTTGGGCCCGGTCAAAGCCGGAGTGCCGGGATCACCATGCAGGCGCCATGGCTAGATGGCCATAACCATGCCGAAGCAATACTAGAAGGGCACTAGGATACAGATCCGATCGAGCGCGGTGGACTCAAGAAACTTGCCCACCAGATAGCTATTATTGAAAATGTTGCGGTGACTCAACATGACAACTTTCGGATATCTGGTTTAGTGCCAGAAGCGCATTGGATGTTGATTGGAAGCTGTTTCGCAGCTTCGCCGCGATCTACGTAAACACAGTTAGGGTCGGCCTCCGCACCAGCCAGTTCATCCCAGCGATCAATGTCCGTGAACACGACGTAGGATAAGCCAAGGCAATACGGCGCCACCTCGGTCAGCGTCGTAGTGTAGTCCGAAGTCCTGCGATTGGAGGCGACGATCACCATCGCCAACTCGGATTGCGTTAGCACGTAATCCAATTCACGTATCCGATAGACAAGGTTTAGGTTAACCAGGATCGCGCTAATCTCGCCGGTCGCGTAGTGGACAAGCACCCACTCCCACCGGTTAGACGCCAAGATGCCGACCGATCACCCACCCGGATCCCCGCCCCGCACAAGCCCCGTTGCCAGTTGGCATACAGCGGCCAGCAGTTCTTCATAACACCGCCGTCGCCCCCACCCAGCGCATCCCGGTACGTGTATTGGCAGCCATATCTGCTAAGTCTGCGCCGATCTTCTTCTCTAGCAGCCGAAAACTTGCTCGGACCTCGGTCATAAATACAGTTTAAGTGGGGCCTGGGACGGCGAATCACAGTCCATGACTACTGCCACAATATCCCTTAAATAATAGCCAATAGCTCATGTTACAGTTTTAGTCACGGCTAGCCGAAGTGTACAGTGCAAGTTGCTACTAGAAGCTGTCAGGACAGGGTCGACACCCGACGATCAGCCCGGAACTCCCGAAACACCAAATCGTCGCAGACAGCTGAAGTCCTACTGACTCCTACAACTCTTGTTCGCCGCCGCATAGTTCTTCGCTGAACATGCTTTCCTCGCGGTTGCAGCTAGAAGACATCGGCGGCGGGGTCAGTGGCCCGGCTATCTGGCCGGGCCACTGACCCAACAAGAAATCGCTGCTAGACGGGGATCAACGCCCGACTGCTCGCCGGCGCTCGTAACGTGACGGCCCGCAGCGGAGATGAGAACGTGGCGCTGAACGGCCTCACCGATTTTCACCTCGACTTTGCACCGAGTGAACCCAACCTGATCCAGATTCACTGATCCATAGTCAAGACCGAGATCGTGCCTAACTGCCCACTACCGTCGAACGGCAGGTTCGTAAAGCACAACAAAATACCTGTGAGGTGTAGATGAGTGTACTATGCCAGCTGAACCCCAAGCGCGCCAAAGCCAACGCCCGGGTGGCGGCACACACGGTACTCGGCCTGTTGAACACAACGCAGCACAGCATGAAGTCCCTGGATAATTCGGCGTCATCAAGCCAGCCAACGCGGAACAGTTATGCGCCATCATGCGGGCAATGACCGTCGCCACGCTAACAACCGTAGATCAGTGCCAACGCGTAAACCGACTGAACCAGGTTCGGGTACAACCTCGATATCGGCGACAACGTCAGTAATAGCTTCCATACCTCGAAAACCAGACCCGGGTACTCTGCATCCCATGAGGTGGACATGAATAATCCACGGCGATCTGAGTGGCTAGGCCCCAGTCTAGCCGGGTCTGGGCCGATCGAGCCGCAAGTCCATCAATATCCGCCACTCACCGACCCGGCCTATGCCGAACAAGCGCCCTACGCGCCCGCGTACGGCGCTTCGCTTCCACCCTGGACGCCAAAAAAACCGCCCCAACAGTTGCCGCGATACTGGCAACAAGACCAACCCCCACCGACCGACATACCCCCAGAGGGACTGACTCTCCCACCACCGCACGAGCCGAAATCACCACACTGGTTTTTGTGGGTCGTAGCGGGCGCATCCGTTGTGCTGGTAGTCGGACTAGTCATGGCGCTAATAATCGCAAACGGCGCGATCAAAACACAGACGGCCGTACCACCGTTGCCCGCCATAACCGAGTCAAGTTCGGCCACCCCAACACCAACTACCAAGACGTCCCCCACACCCACCGCCGGGCCGGCGCCATCTACTACCGGCTCTGGCACGCTCACCCAGACTATCGGACCGTCCGCGATGCTGGACGTTGTCTATAGCATCACTGGCCAAGGCCGGGCCATTAGCGTCACGTACATGGATACCGGCGACGTCATACAAACCGAGTTCAACGTGGTGTTGCCATGGAGTAAGCAGGTCAGTCTGTCAAAGTCAGCCGTTCATCCGGCAAGCGTCACGATCGTCAACATCGGCCACGATGTCACATGCTCGGTCACGGTGGCCGGAGTTCAAATACGCCAGCACACCGGGGTAGGCCTGACGATCTGCGATGCTCCCCGCTAAGACGCCCTAGGTTTGACGAGCTAGCGACCCACTACACCTGGCCCCGCCGTGCTTGCGATCGCCACCAAGACAACCCGACCGCGGCCGCTTCGCGCCGCGTTGGAACGCGAACCATCAGCATTCCCAGCAGCCCTGCCAGCAGCACTACTGAGATACCTCCCAGACCGGCCCGGACGACGCCGAAGCCGTCGACAAATATAGAGAAAGACCACGGTGCCACGAACGACGCCGCCCGTCCCGTCATCGTGTAAAGGCCGAACGCCACGCCTTCCCTGCCGTGCTTCGCCATGTGCAATAACAGAGCGCGCGACGACGACTGCGAAGGTCCGATGAACAGACACAGCACCAATCCGCACACCCAGAAGGCGAGCGGGCCGGAGAGCGTCATCAAGGTCAGAGCCGTGACGATGATAGCAACCAGTGATCCCACGATGACTCGTTTGGATCCGATCCGGTGGTCGACAAACCCGCCGAGAACCGCCCCCACTGCAGCCACCAAGCTTGCCACCACACCGAACATCAACACATTGGCTTGTGAAATCCCGTAGGCGTTAACACCGAGCACAGCGCCGAAACCTAAAGTCGCCGCCAAACCGTCCCGGAAAAGTGCACTGGCCACCAGGAAGTAGACCAGGTTGCGGTCGCGTCGCCATTCCGCGGAGACCTCCGACCACAGCTTGCGGTAGCCACCCAGCATGCTCGTCGGATGAGACACCTCGCCCAACGAGGGCAGTCGGTGTGCCGTTAGCAGCAGCGGCAGAGCCAACAAAGCCAACCATGCCGCAGCCAGCAACATCGCCGCGCGTACGTAGATTCCGTCATGGGTGGGCAGCTGGAGCAGCCCGCGCAGCTCACCGGTTCCGGAAATAAAACCCAGGTAGATCAGTAGCAACAAAACGACGCTACCAACATATCCCGACGCCCAACCCAAGCCGGAAATCCGGCCGGCTGTCGCCGGCGTCGATAGCTGACGTAGCATTGCATTGTAAGGAACGCTGGCCAGGTCACCGCATGCAGCTGTTCCGGCCAGCAGCATCAATCCAGCCCAAAGGTAACTAGGTTGATCGCGGATAAAGCTCATCCCGCAGGTCAACGCTACCGCGAGGACAGTCAGCACACCCAGCGTCACCCGACGGCGATGTGGTGACTCCACCCATACACCGATGGCCGGCGCCAGCACCGCAATGGTTAACCCGGCAACGGCCCCCGCGCGACCCAGCCAACTCACCAGTGAGATACCGTCAGGCATACCTACACCAACACTGCTGGTCAGGTAGACGGAGAAGACGAAGGTTGCCACGATGGCGGTAAGACCAGTCGAACCGCAGTCCCACATCGCCCACGCCACAACCCAAGATCGCACCATGGTACCCGCGACCGACTCTGGCTGATTCATGCCCGGAACTTTACGGGGAGTGCACCCCACGGCGACCCCCGTTGCGCCCGACTCCGCCGCGCTTGCGATCGCTGTATGTCTACCATTGGCGCATGCCGATACCAGCACCCAGCCCCGAAGCGCGTGCCGTTGTGACCGGAGCTTCACAGAACATCGGCGAAGCGCTAGCCACCGAACTGGCCGCGCATGGACACAGCCTAATCGTGATCGCGCGGCGCGAAGACGTACTCGTCGACCTGGCAGCCCGTTTGGCCGACAAATATCGTGTCGCAGTCGAAGTGCGACCGGCAGATCTCACCGACCCGTCTGAACGAGTGAAACTGGCCGATGAATTGACCGTGCGGCCCATTTCGATCCTGTGCGCCAACGCAGGTACAGCAACTTTCGGTCCGGTCTCTGCACTCGACCCGGCAGGTGAAAAAGCTCAGGTCCAGCTGAATGCCGTAGCAGTGCACGACCTTACGTTAGCGGTACTGCCGGGCATGATCGAGCGCAAGGCCGGTGGGATATTGATTTCCGGCTCGGCTGCCGGCAATTCACCGATCCCCTACAACGCCACTTATGCTGCTACCAAGGCGTTCGCTAACACCTTCAGCGAATCGCTACGTGGGGAACTGCACGGCTCCGGCGTGCACGTCACGCTGCTGGCGCCAGGCCCGGTACGCACTGAACTTCCCGATCACGACGAAGCATCGCTCGTGGAAAAATTGGTACCCGATTTCCTTTGGATCTCGACAGAGCACACCGCGCGGCTTTCGCTGGATGCCTTGGAGCGCAACAAGATGCGCGTTGTCCCTGGGTTGACATCGAAAGCCATGTCAGTGGCCAGTAGGTACGCCCCACGCGCCATCGTAGCGTCGATTGTGGGCAACTTCTACAAGAAGCTCGGCGGCGGGTAGACGTTACTTGCGACGGCACTACCGGTAGTGTCGAACAGGGTGCGGATGAATTCGCGTATGGTCGGTCACGAAGGCACTCTTCCCGGTCGGGTACTTCAGAGTTTGTTCCCAAATGATCAGACCTTGCGGCTTAGTCGGCGCGGGCATGGGTAATACGTCGGTCTTGTCCGGCCAAGCTAGGAGGTCGCATTTCTCGGGCAGCGGCGTCTGTTGCGGAGGTTCTTGCGATTGGGGTATTGGAGAGTCCGGTCGCTGCTGGATCGTCTGACCGTATTTGGCCCGCAGAGAGTTGGATTTGACCGCGGTGGCAATCTCGTCGGTGCTGATGCCGCCCAGAAGCTACCTCGGCACCCACATGCGTGTACACGAGGCGGGTTTCGGTGGACTCTTCTCGGAAAGCATCGTTACAACGTGTCCCCACCTATATCCCAACGACGTTAACGCCGACTCCAATTTGGAGACATCGGTTTTCAGATAAGTGCACACGGTCTTGGACAACACCTTCTAGTCATCCGGGGTGAACGCTAGCAAGGCGTGCTAGACGCGAAAATCCAGCTGGGACAGCAGATCATTGGACAGATCCGTGGACAACTGAATGTAGAAGAAATACACTGAAACCTTTGGAGCGAATCAGCTTGCCAGTCAGTTCGACCTGTTCTAGGAATGCTTGCTAGACGTTGGTGAAAAGCAGGTTCGCTTCGTCTAAAAAGAACAGCCGCCTGGGCTTGTCCACGTCGCCGACGTCAGGCAGGACGATAAACAGGTCGGGTAGCATACACATCAGAAAGGTGGAGAAGATGACCGGACGCAACGATTGACCGCCGAACTCAAGATGCCGCGACCCTGTCATCGACGCACAGCAAATCCTGGGGGTCCAGCTTCGGCTCGTCGAAGATCGTCTCGCCGCCCTTGGCTTTAAGATTCACCAACGCCCGCAGGATGACGCCCACCGTGGTCGAAAACATCCCTGCCAGGGATTTAAGATAATCTGACCCTGGTCACTAGTCAGGTGGCTGATGGACCTACACAGATCATCAAAGATGACCAGTCTACAGTCCTTATACTTGGCCTAATGGAAAATTGGACCTAGCGTTGATTCTTGAGTAGCATTGAATCACAAAGCTATTGGCAGCAAAATCGGGCAGAAATTAACCATGGTCGCGTGCACCGTCACGCCAATTCCTTCGCCGCCCAGCGACAAAAACTCCACCGGGAAATCCGTTCGGTGCTCAGTTATCTCCGGTGTCCTTGGCCTGCAGAGCGGTCTTATCGTTGGCCTCCCCCCGCTCGAGCCAGACCGGACAAGTCACCCTTGACATAGGCCATCAGCACGGCCACACCCAAGGCGCTGAGCTGCTCGGCGATCAGTTGCAACGTCTTGATCTTGCCCGTTCCGGTCACACCGGCCACTAGACCGTGCCCACTGATCGTGGCCAGCGTAATGCGGACCTGTGCGGTAAAACTTGGCCTCCCCGTTGACAACGACAGTCCCAAGTCTAGGTCCTGGCCCGCGACAGCATAACCGTTCGCGATCCGCTTCGGACAGCTCGCCAGCCACTGGTTCGGTGCTCATCAAACCCCCTGCCCCCAGTAATTCCCCATTGCAGTACGACAAACCATCACACTACTTAACAGGGGAAGACCTAGGCAGGTCTCACATGCGCCTACTGTAGAGCGCTGTGCACGACGAATTAGTGTGGATTGACTGCGAGATGACTGGACTGGACCTGGGTTCGGATCAGTTGATCGAGATCGCAGCCCTAGTAACCGATGCCGATCTGAACATCCTCGGTGATGGAGTCGATGTCGTAATCCACATCGACAGCACCGCGCTCTCGTCAATGATTGACGTGGTCGCCGAGATGCACTCACGGTCAGGACTAATTAACGAGGTGGAGTCATCCATCGTCGACCTTGTGACCGCCGAGTCGATAGTACTCGATTACATCAACAACCACGTCAAGCAACCGAAGACGGCTCCACTGGCAGGCAATTCGATCGCCACTGATCGTTCATTCATCGCCCGTGACATGCCCACTCTGGACTCGTTCCTGCACTATCGGATGATAGACGTCAGCTCGATTAAAGAACTCTGCCGACGCTGGTACCCGCGCATTTACTTCGGCCAGCCGGCCAAGGGGCTCACTCATCGGGCACTAGCCGACATTCACGAATCCATCCGGGAGCTGAGATTCTACCGCCGCACTGCGTTTGTTCCCCCACCCGGACCTTCTACCAGAGAAATCGCGGAAGTAGTGGCTGATCTTTCCGGCACGCCCGCCACGCCAGGAGATATCGATTCAGCCTATGAGCGTCCGAACGGTTAATATCGACAGCGCCACTCGTTGACCCCTGCCAGGGTCGACCGGCGGCCATGGTGAGTGTAGTTCAGTTGGTAGAGCACCAGGTTGTGATCCTGGGTGTCGCGGGTTCGAGTCCCGTCACTCACCCCACAAGTCAGATCACGACGCGCAGCGTCAAATGTTGGCGTTCCCCGCCTTCCACTGCTCCCAGGGAATATTCCAGTCCCCGAGACCCTCAGCCCCGGGCAGGGTGTCTCCCACCGTGTTGACAACCTCGACGATGTCACCGCGCTTGACATGATCATAGAACCATTGCGCATTGCTCGGGCTCACGTTTAAACACCCGTGGCTGGTGTTAGTATGCCCCTGAGCACCCACCGACCACGGCGCGGAGTGCAAGAAAACGCCACTGTAGGACAGCTGCGTAGCCCAGTCAACATCGGCGCGATACCCGTTCGGCGAGTTGACGGGAACTCCGTAGGTCGACGAGTCCATGATGATGTGCTTGAACCGCGCGCCGACAATGTAGATACCGTTAGCTGTCGGAGTACTATCCTTGCCCATCGATGTTGGCATGATCTTGACTACTTCACCGTTGACGCGCACGGTCAACATCTTAGTGGCATCGTCAGCGGTCGCGAAGACCTCATCACCGATGGTGAAATGTGTCTTCACGTTGTCCTCGCCGAACATTCCTTCGCCCAAGTCAACACCGTAAGTATTGACCGCCACATCAACAGCCGTCCCAGACTTCCAAAAATGCTCAGGACGCCAACGTACTTCGCGGTTATTCAACCAGTAGAACGCACCCTCAACGGGCGGGTTGGCGGTGATGGTGATGGCCTTCTGGGCCGCGAGTCGGTTTGCTATGTTCTCGTCGAACCGGATCGCCACCGGCTCCCCAATGCCTACAATCTCGCCGTTGCCCGGATTGACGTAAGGCATCGTCAGGTGCGCGGGAGAACTAGTCTGGAAAGTCATCTGGCGGTTCACCACCCCACCTAGCCCGAGCGCCTTCGCGCTCAGCGTGTAGCACCTGTTGAAGCCTAACGGCTCGGTGGTCGACCAGCGCAGCCCGTCGGGGCTAAATTGACCATTAATCATCCTGCCGTTGTCGTTTATCATGGTGACCGCCGCTAGCACACCGTCAGCAACGGTCACCGTAACCGGCATATCCACATTGACACCGACTGCACCGTCAGTCACCGAAGCAGTAAGCTTCGGGACCAGCAGGTCGGCAAATGGTGTACCTTTATCACCGATAACGTTCACCGGTACGTTACCGCCGCCCCTGTTGCAGGCAACGCCGGGCATAACAACCGAAATCACCAGTAGCGTTAACAGCGCCCGCCACGCTTTGGGCTGAACCCGGCGGGTCGCAGTGCCCACATGCGGCATCCTTCTTTCACCTCCCCACACTCAATTCACAACAAAGCTGAACCTCTAGACTTGGCCAGTAGTTTAGGACCAGATAAACGGCTGCGCTGGAAAGCTCGCATCGAGTTCCGTGCCGAAATTTCACCCGAAGCGCAAAGCCTGTTAATGTTCCTTGTCTAGGACGATCTAGGCGCCGTTAGCTCAGTTGGTAGAGCAGCTGACTCTTAATCAGCGGGTCCGGGGTTCGAAACCCTGACGGCGCACCCTATATTTCGCGGTTGCCACCTGTCTGGCGCTTCAGCGATTCTTGACCTTGCGTACCACAACTATCACGGTCAAAACTGCACAACTTACCAGCGCGGCGATCACCGCCGGCCTTCTCCCAAACTCTACCACCCGGGCCTTGAGATCACCGGCGAGACGGCGGGGATTGGCACGCTCAGCAAGTGAGTCGACGGTCGCCGCGAACTGTTCACGGGCAACGTCAATCTCCAGCTTTATGGTGTCTGGATGCCGGTCCGCCACGTCTCTGTCCTCCAAGTCTGCCCTGTTAGCCTGCAAGCCACCCACCACCCAGCTGGTGCACCTGCTCGCACTACCCTAAATCAGCTGGCTGATTCCGACGATCGGCGTTAACCGAAAGGGAGGACCGTTGACCGAGACCACACGGCTGGCGCCCGGCGACCAAGCGCCCGCCTTCAGCTTGCCTGATGCCGATGGCAGGATAGTTTCGCTGGGAGACTATCGGGGACAGCGTGTCACCGTATATTTCTACCCGGCAGCCTTGACACCAGGATGCACTAAACAAGCATGTGATTTTCGAGACAATTTGCATGACCTCAACGATGCCGGGCTCGATGTCGTCGGGATCTCTCCTGACCCACTAACCAAGCTGGCCGAATTCCGTGACGCAGAGGCGTTGACGTTTCCGCTACTGTCCGACCACGACTGTAAGGTGCTGTCAGCTTGGGGCGCCTATGGCAAGAAGCAGATATACGGCAAGACCGTCCTGGGTGTTATCCGTTCCACATTTGTGGTCGATGAAAAAGGCAAAATTGTGCTCGCGCAGTACAACGTCAAAGCCACAGGCCATGTCGCCAAACTTCGGCGCGACTTGTCGCTCTTAGAGTGTTGTTGATGTTGGGTTTGGTTTGGGTGGTGTTGTGGTGGGCTGGTGGGGTGTGGGTGGTTGATCTGCGCTAGAAGGTTGCCGTATGTGCCGCCGACGGCCGGATCATCGATGCACTGTTCACTAACACGATACTGCTGCACCCGGCGGCATGCCTGCTTGCTGGCTGAGGGCCGGTCAACAAGCCGCCGACACCGATACCAGCGGCAGAAATGGTGCAAGGGATAACATCAGGTGCGAATAGTTATACCGTGCACGGGGACGTGCCTGTTCAGGTGCGGCCACATTGACCACGCCGACACCTCAAGGCCATGACATGCACACTAAAACGCCCCTACCCCGCGGCGCTAACAACTACCCTCACACCCACGCCTGCATCGATATCGCCTTCAGCACAGCCCAGGTGCCCAGCCCCTGGCATCATCAACATGTAGACCAAGCAGCACCCACCACCGACATGCTTACGTGCGCCGCGCTAATCGTGTCCACTGCGGCAAAGCACACGAAGCCTCATCGAAAGCAGGCAGTCAGCCACCCACCAACAAAAACCCCGCAACACAGCAACAAACGATTTAGTCAACACTGTCGAACATGCGAGCGCGTAGTGCGCGCTTCACCGCAGCCTGGCCCTCCAGCACCAGCCGGGTACCTGGTAGTCCGCGCACCGCTGAGGTCGGCGCCACACAGCATCACTAACGTGGAAGTCCACCTAGTCGAATGTCAACGGTCGCATCCGAAATTGCACAAACACCGAGCCCAGCAGTCTGCAATGCTGAAATAGGCTGTGCCAGCATATTGGCCGCTGAAAGTGCAAGTACGAAAGGCTGATGAGCGATGTTGCGCCTCGGCCAGGGTGGCGTAGCTGAAATTTCACTCGGTGAACACACCCCGTTCGGTGCGCAGCCGACTCAGATCATCATCGGTGAAATCACGTCCAGCAATTTCACAATAGGTTCACTGCTACAATGCGGTCAGCTGCCCACGGGCAACGTCGCCACCAGGGTCTGCATAGCGTATTTGCTCACTACTATCACCGCTTCAGTCGCCGACCGGCGATCCCTGGCATCGACATGGATCACTGGAATGTGTGCAGGAAGAGTCAGCGCTTGTCGCACCTCGCTAGCAGGATACCTTGGCGTGCCGCCAAATTCGTTTACGGCTATCGAAAAAGGCGGGTTGCGGTGCTCGAAGAAGTCAACCGCCACAAAGCGGTCCTACAGGCGGAGAAAATATACCAGTACCATCGCGCCGACGGCCCCGCGTACAAGGCCGTCCCACATGAACCAGAACCGGCGCTAATCTGAGCCGCAGAACAGTATAGAGCACCAGATCCCGATCCAGGGTGATGCGGCCGAAGTCCATCGCCACCGTCGTGGTCCGCTTGTGCGGGGTGACCTTGAACATGTCTACACCAACCGAGACGTCGGTGACCATCGCTTAGGTGCGCGAGGCATGATTTCCGAAACCGCACCGATTAACGTGGTCTTACTAACCCTGAACCCGCCCACGATGACGATCTTCGTCGAGGCCCGTAGGGCCAAGCTGTCGAAGTGCTTTAAGGCCACGTAGTGGCCTTTTCCTATGAACTCGGCTGGTTGGATGTCCATCACGGTTCAGGGGTGTGCCATGTCCGATGATAATGCAGATCGCATTGCGGTCCGAGGTGAGTGATCGAACTCTGAGCAGCGGAAGGACTGGACGACACCACCCAATCCGTTCGACCAGGACGACCATACTCATGGCCGATCTGATCGGTATCGTACGGACGTCGCAGCAAGCATCGCCAGATGAGAGCCAGCACTAACACGCATCAATAACAGATAATAGTAGTAATTTTGCATCTCGACCACGAATTGCAGCACCTGCCCACCTTTCAAACAGCTGCGCCACACCGGTCGGAAGGCTGGCCAGCCTGGACGCGACCGCAGCCAACCGATCGGCTTGTTCACGCGGTAGATGCTCACTGACAACGACCGGCAGCCAATCGACGAACACCAGCAAAACATGCGCCACCCTGGAACTTCGCGGATAAACTTCGACACCAACCAGTCCAGCGAGTTGTTCAAACGAGCCATCATTGCTGATCGGGTACTTAACCGGTTTCGAGCCTGTTCTCGAGGGCATACAACCGGTCCGCTGCACGGACTATCGAAGTGGCTGCTGATAGACACTCATACCATTCGCCGGGTCGCGGCCGTTCGCAACCCCGGGGACCCTGCTGGACGGGACGATTTCCCTCAGAACATCCCGCAACCGCACCAGGCAGCAGTCGCACCCTGGGTTGGTGCACCGTTAGACCGTGGTCGGTGCGCTACTCGACCCGGCTTGGCCTCGGCGGCTAACAACCAGCCGCAGTCCCATACCGATTGCCAAACCAGGTCGGGGTGTTAGGCCAACTAGTGCGGATCACTCGACATCTCTGACAGCATCCGCTGTTAGAACACGTCACCATAGGCTGGGGCTAATGATCTCAGCGACCGCGCCGGTGATGACGACGCAAAGAATACTGAGGCTTCTGATGCCGCTCCCGGCCTGGAGCTTGCGTAGGAGCCTGTGGCAAACGCGGGCTTTGGCCTGTTGCGGTGCCCTGCTTCCCACCAAGGAGTGGCTAGTGCACGTCGAGGCCGGTGCGCCCCCCGCTGACGGCTGGGCAGGGGGTCGGTGATGCCGCTGAAACCCGGATTGCGGTGCAGCAACAACGTCACCGGCGGTGCGTAAGCTGCAAGTCCGCTGTAGTGTGAAGTGTCGAACACTGCGGAGCGCTCTTCGGCGTGCTGTCCAGCAGCCAAAAGTTCTTCAGAACCAGCAACGCACCCGGGTTCCTGGTGCCCCCGCTGCAGTCGGCCTCGCCTTAGTGACTAGCACGGCCAGCGGTTGGTACACTTCCGCAGTCGTGCCCGGATTCTTCTCATCACCCGCGATGACCGCGCAACCCGACCTGGACACCGTGCCGGGCAGCCACCCAACCACGAAAAAGCCCATATGCCGTGCTTGTCGGAGCTGACCTCACTGCCGGCTTGCAACCACATGTTGGCGATGTGTAAATAAACGTTTTGTATTTCCAAAGCCGGGGTGGCTACTCGTACCAGAACAGCACCGTCGTCACCGCGGGCCGCTGGCACCCAAACCAATGTCGTTGGCGGCGAATAACGCAGCGCGTTGTTGATCAACTCGGCAAACAGGTGGATAACTCTGCCGGCGGCCCGCGCCGATCACTGTGCAGTCGGGAACTACCTCGGTTTTGACACAGCGATAATCCCTAACCTCGAAGATGGCGGCATTGACCACCGCCGAAAGCAGACACCGGCTCGCGCAGGTCACACGAAAGCTGTGCACCGGCTAGGACCAACGAGGTGGCGTTGTTACAACGCAACCGAACAAGGCCAAGTGAATCCAGCCGGAAAAAGGCTGTTAAGCCGCTCTGGATCCTGTTCGTTACGTTCCAACTGATCAATGAGCGACAGCTGCTGGTCGACCAGTGAACGGCTGCGCCGCGACATAGTCTCTAAACATACCGTTGACTAACAAGCGCAACCGTACCTCATTGACTTGCGAACTTCAGAACCTGCGTGTGCGGTATTTGCACGGTGTGCGCTACCTAGACGATTTCTTCGGTGGTGTGCACCGTCAGCGGCTCCAGGACCGGCTAGGTGCCATATAGGACCTGAGTGATCCCGCTCTTCAGACCAGTGTAAACGACTTGCAGCACCCAGTCACGCACAGCGGTCGGATCCGCAAGCGTGGCCACCAGCAACACGATGCCCAACGCGATCACGATAGCGGCCGACACTATATACCGGTGTCGTGGATCGCGGCGTCACGCCGAGCGGCAACCTGGCCCTCAACCAACTTAGTCACCGAGGTGGTGGCGTCCTTAACTATTTGCTCAGCAATCCCGCTGGTGATCTCTATCGAGCGCAGCAACTCTAGCTTGTCGACAAGCACGCTGGCCGGATTAGACAGGATCGCCACCCGAGTCACCAATTGCTGTTGCAACGCCTTGACTTCGGACGAACCGACGCCGAACACCTTGTTCATCCGGAACAGCGTCGACGGTTCGGTGCCGGACCAGGTGATCATCGAGGTACGCAATTCCGGCTCGAGAATCTCTGCGCCGCGGGGAATCAGGATCTCCTGCACCGTCATCTACCCGCGAGCCCCACCTGCCCGGCTTAAGTCCTGCACCCTTACCTGCTCACTGTCGATGCACACCAACGCGTTTATCACGTGCTCGGCGGTCACAAGAGTGGCACGTACGTTGTCACCTGGTCCCGCAAACTGACGCTGTTGGACAGCACCTTGTCCACTAACGCCTGACCACCGTTCGACAAAGCACTCGCCCCCGATCGAACATCGAGGATCACGTAGGTACTCGGCCAGCCATGTCTGCAGCTCATACTTGCGGGCCTCACAGTTCTTTTTCACTCCCTCCACATCATGTCCAGTGGAACTCGCCAGTAACGCGACATCAAGTGCCGACACGTATTTTCCTGATCGCCGGTATTATGTCAGTGTGGGCAGCGGACAGCTGTAGACCACATCGAGTCGGCCACCGCACTCCACCCAGACTAATCCGCCGAAGGCAGTCGCCGGAAGCAACGGCACCGCACAGTCGCCACGACTTTCCACCGGACCGGCTGAGGACAGCGAGGTGCTGAGTTTGCCCACCCCAACCGCAGTGGTCGGGTGGGAAAATATAAATATAGCCATCTGGCTGCCGACAAGCGACCGGCCGTGGCACCGATTACTGGCACTCGGAGAAACCAGAGAGGGCGGGATTTTCTGCTGTATTCGACCCCCGCGCCACGCAGATAAGCGCGAGCGGGAAAACGCCTGGCAATTCAACAAGTATGACGGCTCGCGGCCTATGTAACCAGTTTCCGGTACAATGATACGCAAGCCTCACACAAAACCACGCGTAATGATCAGCAAGATGTTCCGATTGCTGTTTTATACCCCGCGCATTCCGCCAAACACGGGCAACGCCATCCGGACCGCGGCAGTCACCGGCTGCGCACTACATCTGGTCGAGCCGATTGGCTTCGACCTGTCCAACCCCAAACTTCGACGGGCCGGGCTAGACTATCACGACCTGGCTTCGGTCACCGTCCACACCTCACTATCTGAAGCATGGAACGCGCTATCGCCGGCGCGGGTCTTTGCGTTCAGCACCCTCGCGAACACCTTGTTCACCGACGTCAGCTACCAGGCCGGCGACGTGCTGATGTTCGGCCCCGAACCGACCGGACTAGACGCGGCAACCCTGGCCGACGACCATATCACTCAGCAGGTGCGCATTCCCATGCTGTCGGGCCGGCGTTCATTGAACCTGTCCAACGCCGCGGCGGTAGCAGTGTACGAAGCGTGGCGACAACACGGGTATGCCGGGTTGGTCTAAAGCCTGCCCTCACCTCGCGGAGTGAAGCGCCGGCGGCGACCATGGTACCTCTAGCAGCGACAAAGCAGGAGGAACCAGCACTGGTAACACTGACAGCTCAAACGACAGCCCCGGCATCCACAGCTGATCGGGCCCGGTTACCAGATGTCCCAGTGCGTGACGTTCTCGGCGGGCAGCCGGTTGGCCGGCCGGAAGTCGGTTCCTTTGGTGTAGGCGATGGGAAACAGCCCGCCCTGGCTGTACTTGTCGGAAGGAATGCCTAGTACCTCGGCCGCCCGCTGCTCACCGTCGCCAAGCAAGTGCAAGCTGGTCCAGCACGTGCCCAGTCCTCGGGAGCGAAGCGCTAGGCAGAAGCTCCAGACCGCTGGAAACAACGATGCCCAGTACGACACAGCGCCCAACGGCGACTCTTCCGCCCGACCCAATAGGCACGGGATCAACAGAACCGGCACCTCGTGCATATGCTCGGCGAGATAAGTCGCGGAATCGCGCACCAGCCTCATCCGTTCACCACGCGTGTCGCCTTCAGGGTATTCAGGTGCGGGCTGGCTTAGGTAGCACCGGGCATTGACCAGGTAGATGTCACCGATAGCCTTGCGCTTTTCGGCGTCCTCGACGAACACCCAATGCCAGCCCTGCGAATTGGAACCGGTCGGTGCCTGCAACGCTAGCTGTAGGCATTCCATCAACACGTCGCGAGGCACAGGTTTGTCGAAGTCGAGCCGTTTGCGCACTGAACGGGTAGTGGTAAGAACTTCGTCAACAGACAAGTTTAGATTCACCAGGGAAGACTACCGTTGCCAAACCAAAGCAACCCGTGCCGCGGCTGATTGTGGTTCTACTTCGACATAGCCAACCTGGCGGTGTACTATAAGTATTCCCCACACCGCGGGCGTGGGAGTCCGCCCATAACATCATGAAGCCGCATCCCATGGTGGACCTGAAAGTTAGATTGTAACTAATGGCGATGGCAGAGGCATTATCGCGTCGATAATACCACCACAGTGGTGATCACCGACGTCGAATGCCATAAGGACGAATCCTATTGGACGAAGTACCGCGAGGACATCGCGAAGTTCGGCTTGACCGAGGTTATGGCTGAATACAGCACCCGGCCCAACCAAGGTGTGGGTCGACGTACATTAACCCAGCCGCGAGCGCACGTATCTGTACACGACACGCAGGGGATTGCCGGCATTCTTCATACGCTCGGCGAAGGTTCCGCGGAAACCTCGCGACTTCGAGCCGACCGTCAAGCTTATGCGGGCCATATGCTCGGCCACGACAGTGTATTGCGCTGCTGGCATTTTGTACCTAACCGCGAATCAGCAGCACTGGCGCCGTGTGCACCACAGCTTACGATGTCGCCTTCACCCTCCCGGACGTACCGAGCACGTTGACCACCCCGGCCTCATCCTCGAGGTTAATAGACGAGACGTCACCCCTTGGGCCGTCGCCGATGGGTCACCGCACCGGCGATGAACACGCGGCAGCCGTCGAACATCACTCTTAGCGCGTCGGCGGGCAACACCCCCATCGCATCTAAATTAAGTCTGCCCGCAAGGGTTGTGTCGAATAACTATCCGGAGAGATGCCGGTGACCCACACATCGGCGACAGCCAGCTCCAACTCGCTCATCCCCGGCAACACCGGAATATGTGACGACTCCCCCCCACGCCAGGCAGCCTGTTCGCCCGTTGACTAGCGACCACCCCGGCCGCCTACAGCGTTTCCTGCCAGGACATCCCAAAGTAAGCTCAGCGCTTCGGTCTGCGGCACGCTCAACTGCAGTCGTGCAACCAAGTCCAGCAGAGAAAAGAACGGGACGTTGCTTTGTCGTTCTTCTACCAGCTTTTCGGCGAGATCGTCGCCGATCTAACGAACCGCTCCCAGATCGAGGCAAACTTCCACACAAGTGTTCTCTAGGGTGGCGTGCGAGAAACTGACATTGACACACGAGCCGTGCACCACCACGCCGTGCCGGCGCACATCGGCCACCAGTGACTGCGATGAATAGAAACCCATCGGCTATTGCACATAGTATAGCGCGGCGCAAAACGCCGCCGGGTCGTGGCAGCTTGAACCAAGGTTGAGTACAACACCAGGCACGTAAAGGACAGCACAAGACTTGCGGGAAAGCCGAAACTGACGATACCTCCAGCTTTTCGTAGGTTCGGTCGATTAACCTCGTCGGTGGCGCCGTGCAGCCTGCACACGCCGTCGTAGAACCGACCACCCAGCCCGCCCATGTGTTCGACTCGAACAACAGCTTATTGGCCACCGGGTCGACAGCGGTGACGCCAAGAGCATAGCGAACCTCGGACTTGGCCGCCGATCCCCTGCTCTGACACAAGATGTTGTTTTCCCGGCAAAACCCGTATGGTAATCTCCACTGCCAGGAAGAAACCCGAAAATCTCACTTCCACAATAGCTTGCAGCTCATGTTGAATCGGGCGTATGCCTGCCGCGCCCGCTCAGGCGGTCCGTATCGGTCACCCTTTTCTTCCATGACCAACTTGCCGCAGTCAGCCCGAACGCACACACTGTTCGGCGACGGCAGTCACTACCTCAGGCGGTTGAGCGAACCGCCGAGCTAGCTTCATCACCGGACCGCAGAGGGCGAGCCGCCTCAGCGGAGCCAACCAGCCCGCAGCAGAATCCAGGGGCTGCCGGGTGTGGATAGCAGCCATAGTCAGCCGTGCGCGCGAAGGATGAGCTAAATGCGCTTCGGTGGTGGCAACGACGTCGACCCCGAAAAGCGGGGCGAGGGCGACCCCCTAGCACCGCGTTGCGTTCGTCGTCGGCCAGGTGACCGTAGATGGGTCAGCCCAACGCTTACCCGGCCGGCGGTGAACCGGGTCCACTAGTTCGGCAAACTCCAATCCCGCTGCGTCTACACCATCATCGGAAAAACGCTTGGTGTACATGGTTCTTTCCAACACCCCATAAAGATGTGCCAGTACCCACCTACTGACTCGGTCAGCGCATCAAAGCCGTAGAGGAGTTTACCCTTCTCTCCGCAGGCCGCATACGCCGCTGCCAGCTGTCGCAATAATCCTCGGTCACCTTCCGGGCCACGGGCTATAAAACCAGCAAGTGCGACCCGGGCGGGTCCGGCTTTTCGGTGCAGACCCCGGAATACAGCGACAATTCGGCGCCGAACACGGTACACACGCCGCACTCGGGCGGACACCTCGGCGAAACTTACTGCACCGTACAAGCCGCCGTGGTGGGTCAGCACCAACGGGCGCAGACCCAAAACCGCGCCGGCCTTCCTCGACCAGATTCTTCCGGCTTACTAGCCCCGTCGAGGACGACTATACGCCTAATGCGCAGCCAGCTCGAATACAGTTACGTGACGGACGAGCGGACCATCCTGCCGTTATCCAGCGGCCTATACGCTCCGCGCTTGCACGACCAAGGCACATCGTCGGAGCGCTCGACCACCAACGGCGCGTCAACATAGCGTAGCTTGCCGTCAAGCTCCCGCTCCATTTACGCCCAGCTTAGGCGGCCCGCTGCTCCAAACCTACGCCACACAGTTTATCGAGAATATGTTCGATACAATAACCGTACTCGGCCGACCGAAAAGCGATTGTTAACCCCCTCTTCAACTCTTAAACACGTTTTTAACTCTACGGATCAGACCACAACAGGGGTGCAGCAAAGAATACTGGTTCGGGGAGAAAATCTACTGTGAAGAGAGCACATATAACGATATATAACGCGGCTGAAGAAAAGGTATGCAAGTTTTCTCAAAGCTCACGATGCAGATTCGGCAGACAAACCTAGCAAATCGGAGCTGTCGCCATCGTCGACGACGATGTTCCTGACTTCGATGCGCTCGATCCCCTCCGAGTAGAACGGATTCAGTCGATACCGCGATGCACGCAAACGTTGCAAACGCATACGTTCGACGTCGCTGGACAACCATGACCGACTATCCGGGACTTCAACCTCACCAGATCACCTGCGACAGGTTGCTCTTCTGCCCTCCAAGAAACGACACCAAACTGTTCAACGCGATCACCCATGCCTTGGAACGCCCCCTCGACCTGGACTGACCATGGTGGAAATGCTTGGCTCATCGAGGGTGTAAAGGACAATATAGTGAGCGATCTTGATGAAGATCCGCCACTGCATGGCCGAAGACATCTCTGCAGCCCACACCCTGACCAAACTTTGCGACGACTCCGACAGCCATATTTTCTCCAAAAAAAATTGGTATAAAAAAGATTTAGCTATCAAACCGCAATACGCGGAGCTGGGTCGATACCCTGTGGCGAGCTCACACCGGGATCATGGCCAAGGAGGCAGAAACCGCGAACGGGACAATCTGGCCCGGGGTACGGACGACACCGTCCGGCTTTATCAGCACCGTGCGCGCTCCGATTCACCGCCGTCTACAGCATAATGCCGCAAGTTCGGCGTGAACAGCAATGACAGTTGCATTAGCCGCGATCACCGTAGGATTCCGGACGGCTCTGCTGCACCCGAGGCAACAGCTGCGCGTGGACTCGCTACGAACACTGGCGTCGATGTCGGGGCGTTCGTCCCCCGAGGGCGAGAAACTGCCCTATCTCCCCATCAACCGTGAAGACCCGGTTCAGCGCCTGCAGACCATGCACAGCCGGTTGACGGCCGCACAGAACAGAGCGATCCATCACCTCCCAATTGCATTGCGCGCCCATGCGATCCAACTGTTGAACCGGCTACAGAAGCCTGGCATCGCAACGCTGACAATCAACGCGCCCGGGCCCCGCCGATCGGTTACGACTGATGGGCCAGTGGATGGAGCGCGTACGGACGATCCCGCCCGACCGCACTAAAGCTGAACACTAGGGTCGCGATGTTACGCTACGGCGACGAACTGGTATTCGGCATCACTACCGACTACGACATCGCACCCGATAGCCAAGCAACTTACCAGCGGTATTGAGCTGAAGATCGCGTAGCTGGCACCACTCAGCCACGACTCCGTCCTGCTGTTCACCAAAAACCGCTATGCATGATCATCCGGCGTGTTCCCCACCGAAGCGCACCAGTTCAGACGAGCCTCCACGCCTTATGCACGAGCGCGTCGCTAACCGGACATGGAGCTCCCTGCTGACCACAGTTTCCACCGTGAGATGGTTAGTTAATGCCGGTCACCATAGACCCGCGGCGCCACAGCGCAGCACTGTTCGACCTCGACGCCGTAGTGACCGACACCCCACTCGACTCCACAGTGACGCTGGTCCGGCAACTTCAGGGGATCGGTGTGGGTACCGCCGTTTTTTCGACCAACCGCAACAGCCAGGGCGTGCTGACTGCAACCGGCCTCGACCATCTGTTCCCCGTCCACGTTGACGGCCTAGCTAGCGGAAAAGTCACCATCCTAGTCGCCGCGGCCAACCGCTTAATGGCGCAACCAGGCCGGTGCGTCGTCGTCGCAGTCGACGCGGCCGGCATAACGGCCGCACGCTATGGCGGTTTCGCGCTGGTGCTCGGCCTAGTAATAGGGGAAGATCAGACAGGCCACCGCGACACACTGCGTAACTCCGGCGCCGACACGGTAGTTGCCGACCTAGGTGAGGTCATCGTCCGAACCGGGGACCGCCGGATGTCGGAACTTCCCGACGCGCTGCAGACCCTCGGCTTAACTGACGACCTCACCGCTCGGCAGCCGGCGGTGTTCTTCGACTTCGACGGCACACTGTCAGACATCGTCGATGATCCCGACTCGGCCAGACCCGTTCCCGGCGCGACCGAAGCATTGCAGAAGTTGGCCACACATTGTCCAGTGGCCATACTGTCTGGTCGCGATCTCGCAGATGTAATCAAGCGCATCGGCGTGCCCGGAATCTGGTATTCCGGCAGTCATGGTTTTGAGTCAACTGCACCCGACGGCACACATCATCAAAACGACGCAGCGGAAGCGACGATACCCATACTGGAGCAAGCGGCGACCCAGCTACGCGACCAACTCGGACCAATTCCGGGAGTCATGGTGGAACACAAGCGTTTTGGCGTAGCAGTGCACTACCGTAACGTCGCGCGTGACCGCGTCAACGAGGTCGCAGTGGCGGTGCGCACAGCAGGCCAGCGCAACGCACTTCGGGTGACAACAGGTCGCGAGGTCATCGAGCTGCGTCCCGACATCGACTGGGACAAGGGAAAAACACTCCATTGGGTGATCGATCGCCTGCACCATGCCGGCACTCAAGTAGGCTCAGCTTCGCTCATGCCGATCTGTCTCGGCGACGACATAACCGACGAGGACGCGTTCGACGCAGTGCGCCACACCGACGTTGGGGGTATTCCGATCGTGGTACGACACACTGAAGACGGTAACCGCGCAACAGCCGCATTGTTCACGTTGGACAGTCCTATGCACGTCAGTGAATTCACCGAACGGTTGGCACGCCAGCTTAGTGACACTCAACGCTAGGCCGGCAGGTACTCCAACCGCCCCGTCTTTCAGCACCACCCGCATTTCGTCGCCGCCAAAGCCAACGACCTCAGTACGAAACACCGTCCGCCCTGGCTCGGTTCTCCAAATCAAGGTGGTCAGCGTCTCGCCGGGAAACACCGGTGAGGTAAATCGAGCTGATATTAGGCGCCAAACCTTTACCCAACTCGACGACCAACGCTCGGCCCGGTACACCGTAACGGGACAATACGTACAGGATCGGCTTGAGAAACCCGGCTAATCCTCTCAGGCAAACCACGGATCACTATAAACAACGGATTACGGTCATCAGATAAGGAGGTAAATCAACGCCTAATCTTCACAAGTGGACAGCACGATTCGAGCGTCGCACTCACGATCCAGAAAATCCGGTGCCGCCGGCCGTTGCCCCAACACTCCCCCAAACCCTAGATGACCAGCGTGGTCCGCGTATTAGCGATTCAGCATCCCAGATTCCGGGCCCGTATCGCGGCCACACAACACAACGATCGGGTTCCTGCTCCTCGCCCTTGTCCCTGCAGCTCAACGACCTACGGTGATCCACCGACAGCCTTCCGGCGGCCGGCAACGGCGTATGTAACCGGATGGCCTGTGATCTGTGTAAGACGCAAGGCTCATTTGTTAAACTTTCCGATCTTTGTCGCCACCCCGAACGCCAGACAACAAATCACAACATTAGGTGGAAAATACCTGCTGAGGTGATGTCGTGACTGTTATCTGTGATGAAGGACAGATTCTCGATTCCAACATCGACGCCGAGAGCATACAGTTATGGTATTTTGGTTCGTCAGTTCGGTCAGCATTGGCTCCGTCACCACGCCGATGGCAGCAGGTCTTTTGCTATACGAGTCTCCCTTAAAGGGAAATATTCAAGCCTCCATCTTTTCTGCATCTAACCATCGCAAAACACATTGACACGGTCAGTCCAAAGCAGACTATTGCCACACTCAACCGCACCATGATCTGGAAAACATGCCGACCGTGCTGGACACAACGGTAATCGTCGAAGCCTGCGGCGGAACAACACATGCACGCAGCATCATGTTTACCTTTATCCGAAACGCCTAATCCTATGGATAACGCAAACAGGGTCATCGCCACCGGACATACCCAGTCCCAGCCTTACCCCGGATAGCAAAGAACAAGCCCAGAAAACCGCCGCACCGTTGGCCAGCTAGCTCGGTAAGCCGGTCGAGATCCTAAGTAGCCTACAGTTTATCGACGCCGGCTGGTACAACGACAAAACCCAAGACAATAACCAAACTCAACGTATTTACTGGTGCCGGCAGATTGGATATTAACAGTGATGTCCAGAACGGCATTCCGGGATCGACCTAACGGCAAGAATTTCAATTCTGCGTTCCGTGCCGCCACTTGGAGAATCTACAAACAGCGGCCACCACAAGCAAGTGTGTTTCTCCTCATAGGGTCATAGGGTGCGGCGATCATGGTCTGGACGCTGATGAACGTGAAGAACGGTAAAGACAAGCTGTTGATCAGCCATCCCTTACCGAACATCGGCCGGGTGATGATCACCAGGAGCCCAATTAACAGTTGGAAGCTGGTGGACTGGCACAGCATCCGAAACGTAACCTGATCTCCGCTATCGAAAAGACGTGAAAAGCTATAATAAAAGCACTCGAATCTACGTAACCTGGTTCATCATGTACGCACGAAACATTTTAGAGTCCTAAGTGCAACTCAATTTGGCAAGTGGTTTTGAGATGCATGCTCAAAGCTTGGAGCACGAAGCCCACAAGATGTGGGCTTCGTGCTCATAACATAGCAAATGTGACTTGGAGGCAGACGACCACTCAGGCCATTTCGTACAACCCGATCAACAGACGAATCAAACATTTCACAAACATCACGAAACTGCTTACACGAGGTGTGTGACGGGATGGTCTTATGCACGTATCAAAAAAGCTAACACTATGACCAACTAGCACCTCGATAATTGTTCAACCAACCTCACTCACGCTCAAACCGCTTCGTTGAAGGCCGGACCTCCAGTCCCACTGCCGCCGGCAACGGAAGCCGTGAGAACTTCCTCAGCAGGCTGAGTCACCCCTTCCAGCGGCCCGCTTACTGCCGTGGTAATCGCGCTGCAGCCTGCCGGCACTGAGTGCGCCGTCGCCATGACCGGCTGACTGGCCGTGGCCCAATTTTCCGGCACCCGCAAAGCACCAACCGACACAGCCTGACCTACGCCGGCAACCACTTTACTGGCCGCCACATCCACGCTCACCGCGGTGCTGCTAATCGACTGTATCATTTTCTCCACAGCCACTTGACTTCGACCCAGTGTTTCTGTAACCTGAGAAGCCACTATAGGCATAATACTACTTGCCGTCGAGCTGCTTATGCTGTTCGTTGTAAGCAGACTTGCACTAGCACTCGATATGATACTGTCCAGGCCTCCCAACTGCTGTGTAAGGCTCGTAGCAGAAAGGTCGTTGCTCTGAGAGCTCTGAGAAGGGGTGCCAAACGGCGAATCGCACAATTCAGACTGAGCGACCGATCCACACGTATTGTACGATTGGGACATACTGTCCGATCCGTGTTCTTCGGACTGAGCCACCGAGTCATACAGATTATCGATTGATTCGTAAAGTGAATCGGACGAAGACGAAGAATGAAACGAATTAACGGAATCCCGCCGATCCATGCAATATCTAGAGACCAACTGCGGTGCTGGTTCAAAATTTTCCATTTTTCCCGTTTCTCTGAGCACGGTATCCCGATAGGTCGTCATTGCCGTCGAGTTTTGGACCCACATCAGATCGTAGTCGGCTTCCAAAGCCGCGACCGTGGTAGATACTTGCCCGAACCAGTTTATTGCCTTCAGCGCCATGGTGTGTATGATGTTCCCGAGCACCGTCAGCAGTGGCACCATGCCCGCACGCGCCTCCTCGAAGGCGTATGCCACTGCGTGGAGGACGCGAGCAATCAGCCCGGCATTCTCGGCGTTACCATCCAGCCACGCCACAAAAGTGCTGACACGGCTGGCTAACATATCCGACGTCTCGCCCGCAAATGACGCCGGCACCGCGACGACTATTGTGTCCGACACTTCCTGCGCCGCCTCCATTAACTGCTCTGCCAGACTAATCCATGCCTCAGCGGCGCCCCATAGAGGAGTAGAACCCGGGCCACGACTCATAAGAAAAGCATTGACCTCGGGCGAATACACCATGAAGTCGAACATGATTTTGTTACCTCTATATCTTCTCTATAATCTTCCTACTCGCCGGTAGCCACTCCGATACCGCCAGAAACTTCACACAATACGATGCCCCACAGTGAGGCTTAACACTCCAACACTTAGGAGGCTTAATCCTCTGTGTTTAGATACATATGATCACTGTCCATATAATCACCTGCGGCATCTTTCAGACTCTGGACAAACAACCGACTCTGGTCTACACCCTGAGCGGCATACCCCTCGTACTGCTTCCCGTAGGAACTAAATACCTGCGATACTAGCTTCGACACTTGGTCGGCGGCCGGTGGGACAACCTTGGTGGTTACAGGAGTAAGCTTGGCATTGCATGCCATAGACTCGGAGGTAATGCGCTCCAATCTGCCGGCTGCCATCATCAACCCACCTACTTCTACTCTCAGAAAAAAGGACATAACTATAAAACCCTCCTCGAAAATTAAATAAATCCAAACAACTGAAAGGACAAAACTCAGGTAGTCTAAGTCACCTAAGCTTTCTGGCCTATGACTTTAGTGGTGCTAAGTGCACTAAATGACTAACCTTTCAACACCATCCGCATCATAGATCCATTGGAATAAAGGGGTCTCTCTAATACACGGAATGTATCATAGACTTGCCGGTCAGCCAGAATCAACTGAACTATCCCAGCTTCGCTGGTGACTCTTATCACCCGGAGAAGATTGAGGTGTGGTAGCGCAGCGGAAGCACTCGGAGGAGCTGAGAGAGTAAGCGACGCGGATGACGCGTAGACAGCTCGCCGTGCTCCACGGCAACCGCAAGGGGGCCCGATCAAGCCAATCGCCGAACAGTCCGGTGTGCATCCTGAGACGTTGCGGACATGGGTCAAGGCGTGCCGAGACGAGATTGTTTTTTTATAGTGACGCGCACCCTAGCACGACATCTAATGATGTCAGCCGGATCGCAGAACTCGAGCGCGAAGTCCGAGAACTCAAGTGTGCCCAATGAAATCTATGAACCGCGAGTGCTTTTCGCAACGGCGAAAGTCGACCGCCAACTACGGTGATCGTCGAATACATTGATACCTACCGCGACAAGTTCGGGGTTGACCCGATTTACCCAGCACTGCCCGAGCGGACCGCCTTGTCCACCTAACTAGTATGCCGTCATGCAGCAGAGACTGGTATCGGCAGCTGATGTTGACGACCCCTAATGGTGATGGGCGAGCACCATGTTCGACCTGTGTGTAGCCAACCGGCGCGTCTACGGCGTGCGCAAGCTCAGGAACACCGCCAAACGCGCAGGCCACGACTGGAGGCATGATCATGATATCGGGGTAGCGCGGGTGATGTGTCTGGCCGGCCTCGACGGTATCGTGCGCGATAAGCGCATCACCCGCACGACCGAACATGACAAACAGGCGCCACCGGGACACCGAGTACCTGATCAACCGGGCCTAGTCAACGCCAAGGTGCCTGGATCAGTAGTTGAGTCGCCGATTTCACGTATGTTTAGACGCTGTATGAGGTGTGGCTACACAGCGTTCTGCGTGGATGTGTTCTCCCGCCGCATCCCGGGGTGGCCAGGAAGAACCAGCAAGACCACGGTGTTGGTGACATCGCTGTTTGAGCAAGCGCTATTCATCCGGAAGTACTACGAGTTACGTTTCTTTGCAATGGATTTTAGTGCGCCACTCGGATGTAGGTGATCAGTACACGGCGATCGCATTCACCCATTCACTGAAGTACTGCGCTAGGCCGGGATCGTCGACTCTATCGGCAATGTCGGCGACGCATTCGATAACGCATAGATGGAATCTGCTGTAGGATTGTATAAATCGCATCTCGTCGGTGAGAAAGCCACCTTCACTGGCCGAGCCGAATTGGAACGTGAGACCGCCAAACGGGTACACTGGCACAACACGCCCAGCCTCGCATTTACCGAATCGAGGACGGACCTCCGGTGGAGTACAAGCAACGCTATGATCAAATGGTCACCTCGACCGAGGTGGTCTAGATTATTTAGCCGTCTCCAGCAGAACCAGGTTAGTTCACGGAATGAATGCCAGCAGACCCGCGTGGGCTGCTTCGCGGTTATCAGCAACCCGGGCCAACTTGTCGATCAATACATCGATGACCCGATCATATTGCACGGCAGCGGATTCCACATCGGGTTGATCAAACACCGAGTAGTGTAGCAGGGTACGCACCCACGGTCAGGAAGCCGTGGGTGCGCAGGCCATGAGGTTGGTGGCCTAAATAGATGCGACAGCGTTGCCAGAACACGCCGGGCGGCTGGCCCTGATTGTGGCGAGCAGTCCGGCGTGGGCATCGCTGGTGACCGAGGTAGCCACGCCGGAAAGCCAGCGGGCGGTCAGCGACCGCAGAAACTTCAACCAACCGACCCCGTCTTCGGCGGTGGTCGCATCCACAACCAAGAGTTTCGCGGTAGCCCTCGGCGTTGACATCAGTGGTGATCAGAGCATGCACATTGACCACACGGGACCGGCCTCACGAACCTCGAAACCAGCACATCAGTCAAGCCATGAGTGTAGGGGCCAGCATCGAGCGGACAGGTACGAAAGGCATCCACAACGGTGTCGAGTTCCTTAGCCATCACGCTGACTTGAGACTTCGACAGGCCCACTGGTCCCGAAGGTTTCGACGAATTTACCCATCCGCCGGGGTGGACACACCCAGCAGACAAACAGGTCCAATGCCTTCTCGGCACGTTTGCGGAGCTCCAAGAGCCAATCCGGGAAGTAGAATTAGGAATCCTGCCGCAACTTGGAGATCGCTACATCCAGCGTGCTTGCACGAATATCGAATTGACGGTGTCCGACCGACAGCCACTGCAGCTGATTGGCACGCGTAGCACTGCACTGATCATAGGCCGTCCCGGCACGCTGCGTCGGGTTCAACGCCCATCGGCGCGTAAATGAACTTAGTCAGCAGTTCGCACAGCACATCAGGGTGGGTGACAGTGAGTCGTTCAGCCAGTAACTGAGGCCAAGTGAATATCGTAGGAATTGATCATCGCGTTAATTCCTTTGCTCAAGTTACTTTGCTAGGTCTCTCGATGAATCACGCGATTACACTCAATCCATCCGACTACGACATGCCGGTCCTCAACTCACAGCCTGACTTAATACACCCACCCTTGCTGGACACACTCCCCCAATCTGCAATGTCCTAACTCAGGCACCGATTTATGATTTATCCAGTAGGCTGACCGGATCGAGTTAGAGAAGCCCGTCCCGACAGCATGAAACCCAGGACCACAACTCTGCACAACGCAGGACGGACCAGAGTCTCCGAACTCACCGGACTGGATCAGGTTCACCATTGATCATTCTCTGTATCTTGTGCAGGACAATAGTCACTGTAACGAGTTGCGAATACTTCAGCTTCTGCCTCTGCGGCTTGTTCCGGCGACGGCAAATTCCAGGTATTGCCCACGGATTCACGTAACAGTGCGACGCGGTGCTCATCTCCATCGGCCAGTTGACTCAGTTTGTCTAGGATGAAAGTGTACTGGGCCGACTGCGCCTTCTGCCGCGCCAAGTCAGCAAGAACCAGGATCTCGGAGGCGACCTGTGATTCACTCATCCATGTCACCCTCTTCGAAAGCTCAACATGGTCGATCCGGCCGTCCATCAGCACCGATACCGACACGGTACGTGGGGGGTTCGTCACCGTGAAAATTGCGACCTCTGGCTCCTTTTGTTTTTCATCCTCCTCAGCCTGACCGCGGGTGTTGTCTACGTCGGTTCCGCGGTCCTGGGGCGCCGACGACGACGCAAAGCCAACAATCGGATCTATAGTCCAGTGCGCCGCACCGCCGACGCCCCAGGGATCCACGGTGTCGCAATCATCGCGGTCGAAGTCGTTTCCGGGGAACACCACCACGACATCCCTCCTGAATTCCTGCCACGCAGGAAAAGTCGACATGGGAAGTAGACGTCGGTTAATCCGACGTCTACTTCCCATGCAACGAACTTGGTCAGCCAAACGCCGACTTGATATCTGATCCACATATTTCGTCAGCGTCACAATACATGGCCGCCGCAACTCGCAGAACCCTAGCGAGATCAATACCGCCCGTATGCAAGGACTCGCCAAGAGTTCGGTGGGCGTCCTCATACATTTTTAACGTGTCATTGAACTGGGCGCAGTACGAACCATGACTGGTCGAGACTGCGTTGGCGAGTCCGGCGGCAGCACTGACGCCGGAGGAGGCACAAGCCGCCTCGTTTTCATGTTGCGAGGCCAAGGAATTCAGGTGTTCGCTCTGAACCGTCAAGTTATCTATCATTGATCGCATCCCTTCCGTCTCTTGCTACAGCGCCGGTTCACAATGGATCTAGCTCGCCATATATTGTTAAACGACGTGTTGTGCCAACGCCCGTTTACCACCGCCTGATTGAACTTCGATTGGCGCACGCTCCGCATCGTCTGTGCCCGCTGCTGCGCCTTCCGAGTACTTCTTCTTCTTCCGCTCATCTTTTTTCGACTTCGTCGAAGCGGGAGTCATGCCGCCCATACCTTGAGAGCCGCCCATACCTTGAGAGCCCTGTGCGGAGACCGGCTCCTGCTGTCCGCCAAACTGCTCCGTAGAGAGTTCGGCCGAAACACCGGCTTGGGAACGTGTTCCCTGCCGAGTCGAGGCGGCATGCAGCTGAGCCAGTTGCGGCAAGCTCCCTAAGCCGAGCCCGGCCCCAACTCCGGCCAGGCTGGGTAAGTTTTCTGTGCTCAATAAGCTCTCGCCGCTTAGTAACCCGGACGAACCGGCCAAACCGGGAACACCAAACAAACCGGTCACCTGGGACAAGCCGCTAGTCGCACCACTCAGGCCAGGGATGCCTCCAAAGAAGGAGTGCAGTCTCGACCACCAGTGCGAGAACAGTCCAAAAAACCAATGGATGATCTTTTCCACAATATCCTTCAGGCCCGTTAACGCGCCCGCTATAAAATGCCATAGGTGATCCACAATGCCCTTTATGATCGCTACTCCGTCCGAAACTACGTCCGCGACAGCGGACGCCAACAGGTGCGCCAACCGAGCCAGCAAAGCAACGAATTTAGCCGTATGGATCGCAGTCTGGACGAGTAGGTAAGCAAGCCCGCCGCTCACTGCGGCCATGGCAGCTGCGCAGGCCTGAGCCTGTATGGAAGCCGACATGACAGATCCGACAAGCGGGATGTAGTTCAGGTCTATAGCCACCGGACGCACGAACAGGAGCGCCTTCTTCGCGCCATCCAGGATGCCGCGTGTCGTCTGGACCGAGTTGGCCTGGTTATGGATTAGCTCGATAAGCTCTTTATCCAGCTCAGCCAGCTCCTGAAAAATGTCCACCCGTTTACGGTTTTGGCCGGCGTATTTATCCGCGGCAGAGCCTAGCCAGCCGTCACCAGGAAACGCCGCCGCCAGGTGCTCAAGCGCTTTTTCGAAGAACGATAATGAAGAGTAGAGCACTCCCCCGTCATTGGGTACTCCTATCCCCAGGAGTGCATGCCAAGCTTCAATGGCCTTTAACGTCGGATCGATGATGAATGCGCCGCTCATGCCTGCCGCCTACATCCTAACAGTCGTCGCTATAGAATATAATGCCGTACCATGACTTATATTGACCTGTTATTGCATATTGTACGATTACCTTCAGACCGCCACGCTAAAAAAATAATTAGATGGATGAGCATAATGTAAAATAAATATTCTAGATATCTTTAAATATATTAAATTATATCGTTAATACACTATAAATGAATATAAAATCATTTAATTCATAAGATTATTAAGTCATAATTTTTCGAAATTCACTCAAAGATAACACAAAAATTCATTACAAAATCCTTTAACAATGTTTAGATTCTCGTCAACACTTAAAAATTTTTTCGTTATAGTGATCTTTAGGCAAAATCTTCCAAATACAATATATACATATTTAAATTTCAATGCTCTGATTTCCAGGCATGATTAAACTTTTGATGTTACCGCATACTAGACTACTAGACAGCGCATCGTACAAAATCGACTCGACATGGAATAACCGTAATCGTATACTGCCTGCAGATCTGCTTCGATCATAATTAAAACAGTTTTCCCCTTCCAAGCGTTAAATCTTGTTCCAAGCGTTGAATCTTGCGCATCAGCGAAACAATGCCTGAACGTGACGCCTGTCGTCCAATAGACGTTCGCTACCGGCTCATAAAATAAATTTATCAAACTAGTGCTTTCTGGCTTCAACTCACACTCCAATTGTATTGGAACAATGAAACGATACCACCAGTCAAGACCCAAGTAGAATCTACACTCGATAATTATTTGTGCGGGTTGTAGGCTGAGCGATCATCAGGAAGTCACATGCCCGCATGTTCCCTCATGTTTAGTCCTCGTTCGACTACTGTTCTTTTATTCTTTAGGATGAGACCCGATGCTGGCGTCCAGCAACATGATCCCGTCGACAAGAAACACACGGTGCGCCACAGTGAAAAATGCGTCGCAGTGCTCATACCCAAAAGGGCCGAAGGCGCCGATGCTAACGATCCAATCGACGTACTCATCGAACTGCTCCCAGCCTTGCAACAGAATTCACTTGGAATTGAAAAGGGAATTTTCATACTGTGCGATAAATAATCCAACATGATTGGCGTGGCTGTGACTCAACGTGAAGCCCACGACATTGACATCGTAGGCTTGCATCGCGCGGACCTTATTTAGGAGCATCCCAACCGCAAACAACGTCAAGCAGCGTCATGCACGGTGGTAATCCGAGTTTGCCGAATGCGAGATAGATTTTGGCTATCCAGGCCTCTTCCAGCGTAATGTCGTCACGTTAAAAATATGCACAACTATACGTCTAGTTCGTGTCAAAAAATCCGGAAGAAATCATCAGCCAAGTGCGCCTTCATATAGTCGAAATTTCAAGTTAAGTCGCCTTGTTGAGGATTTGGGCATTTTGTACACCGTAACAACCTAATCACCAGTTCCAGTATCGTTACCACGATGCACCCTAGTTTTCATCGACGTCGATTACCGACATCGATTAGGCTGTGGCTCTGGTATATCTACTGGCCAACCCTGACATCAATCTCGTCGGAATAGTATCTCCCGGCGAAAATATTGAAGTCGAGCAGATGTGCGCGAACAACCTTGGCTTGGTCAAATTGTTCCGGGCCACAGCCATACCCGTGTGCAAAGGCAACGACAAGCCACTGTGCGACCAAGTAGCCTGAGAATGCAAAATTCCACAGCCCAAATATTGAAACTATGCCGAGATTGAAACTATGCCGAGCTGCCCTCCACTGACTGCCGGATTGCCAGTTACGATGCCACGACGACTTGGATAGATGCCGCTCGCACCCACGCTGAGAACCGAATCGGCCTCGTCACCGGGACGCCGACCAACTTGGCTGTGTTATTGTACACCGAGTCGGCACGCCCGACGCTCCTAAGCCGGCTAGTGATCATAGGCGGCGTGTTCGACGGCTCTGGCCAGAGCAAAGTCGCGGCCGAATGGAACAATCAGGTAGGGTGAACCCAGAGGAGGCAAACAAGGTATTTGCGGCTTGGACTGAGCAACAACAACTTTCGATCGTATGCAGGTTGGATCTGACGCTGAACATCCTCACCAAGCTGGTGTCTACCGCAGTTCTGTCTCCGTTGATCCAGGTGATCAAGGATGCGCTGCGCTTAATACATTCGAGTCTCACGAGGCTCGCAACCTAGGGTGCGTAGCGTATATGCATGATGCGCTGGCTGCTGTAGTCACACTGGATCCGGACTTGGTGACAACCCAGGCCACGACAGTGGAGGTCGAGCTAACATATCCGCTTGACTTGACGGTCGCCGACTGGTCCTCGGATTGAAAGCCCAACTACCTTGATCTCCATTGGCGTAGCCCCTGCGGCGTTTTTCTACCGGGTAAATTGGCCGGGTTGGGTCGTTCGCAGGTCAGATACCCCAAGCGTAACGCCACTGTAGAACGCGGAGCACCCGCAATTGTTCACCGCCGATGCGGCCAGCCCGGCCGGGCTCTGCTCACCAACGGCACAATGCACGCAAGCTGCCGACAGCCCAGATCCATCCAATGGGGCCAGAATATAGTAGATTTAGGTGCTTAACTTGAACGAACACCTATTGCGTCATAATCATACGTCACATCGTGCTGTTTCTTGATCCTACAGTAGTAGCGGCATCAGGCCTAAGCAGCTTCGGCCCCTGCTATCTTCGCTTGGCCATCTGCGGCCACCTAGCCATGCCACGATGTGAAATTCATGCTGGCACACGGTATCGACAACTCTACCCAGTGTTGGGCCAATCAGAGAAGCATTCATCGACCCCCCTGCGCCAGCACATCGGCGGCAGATCAGTGGGCGTATATCCAGTTCAATTACCCCGACACTAATCACTAATGATTGGTACACAGGCATTAACGACATTAGGGACGCAAGCGGTCACGTCGTTTAGATAGCGAGTAACTGACCGCAGACCAGGATGGCACTTTACGATTATTCCCAAGGCGCAGCTGTAGATGGGCTTCGTTACCTCGACTGCGGTGCTGGACAGGATAGATCCGGCGACCGTGTCCAAACCGCTGCAGCCTGAGTGCGCTGACCACATCGCTGCGGTCGTTCTCTTTGGAATGACAAATTTCCAAGCCATGAACTTCCTCGGCGAGTCACCGGTCGCCATCGGCCCGGCCCATCAAGCCAAGGCCATCAAGGTAGGCGTCCCGAAGACCCGGTGTGCTCTGACGAACTCAATTTCACTGCCCACAACAGTTACACAGACGACGTCAGCATGGCCAACCAGAGAGCAACTTTTGCGGCCAATCGCCTTGTCGTAGGTCTCGGCGGGCCGAGTATCCATGGTGCGGTCTCCGAGCGGAGACCCTAGAGCGCGAGATGTTCGGTAGATAGGACACGACGTCACCATAGAATCCACCTGATGCAAGCTCATTCCGATTCAGTAACAAACGACGGTGAGAAGTTTTGGATCCAGTGGGCCCAGGCTGATCCGCGAGCATGAACGGCGTAGTTGAAGACGAGTTCGCGGCGCGAACGTTCCAGCTCGTAGAGATGTGCGCTATAGCCGGTTCGGCAATGGACCATGCTACACACATTGCTTCTGGCCGATATCGAATTGGCCAAGGCTGTTATCGCTGAGCGCAAACACATCGCCGCGACGAACTCAACCACCGAAGAAACCACATTCTTGTTGCTCGCCAGGGCTACCAGCCGGTAGCCGCGAATCTACGCGAAATCGTCAATGTCTACCCGGAGGGTGCGGATACAGAACACATGACCGACCTGGCGGCGCGGGTCACTAATACCGCCCGGCCCCATCACCCTCACCATGCGATACCTGCACAGGTTCGCGGACACGTGGCCGAAATGGGTGCACTGGCGGGCCCCATTAGCCTATCCTGCGCAGGAAGTACTGTTGTCACGCGAGCCACGGCTAGCAGCGCAAGGATCCCACGGTGCAAGCCGATCCGGTTGGCCTACCGACAAAACGCGCCTGTGGGTCTACAGCGACAACGGAACACCGACGAACATCGGCAAGAGAGTAGTGTGGCAGGGCAAGTCATTTGACAAAGGAACGTTGCCTTCAAGAAGGCCTATACCGCCGCTGCCGGTAGCACAGCAGCAGCGCACGCTCGCTGTCCAGCAGTACCTGGGCACGGGTGGTATGACCCCCTTGACCCGCGGGTCACCCGTATCGGATTTCCCTGTCCATCAAGTAATGCCATTGGGTCGTCAAGCAACACAGCCAGCGACGGCTCGGGAAGTTGGCCGCGCCACAGTTGACCCGAGTCGGCCTACGGTGCCGACTCACCACCCAGCGAGGTCAACGTGATGTGTTCGGCCGGAGCGCGACCACCGAACAGTACGGAATACCCGCACCCGCCAAGCCTAGAAGTTCGTCCCGCTCCTCAACGCCATAGCATAACGGCAACTGCAGTTCCTCAGCAGAGACCACCTCCACCTCCACCGCCTGCAGCGATAACATTTTCAACTCGGACATGAGCCGGTCGCAGGCAGTCCGATTGCTTGACGGGCCATTCAGTTTCCAATGCACCCCGATCGGCGGTGGCATTCTCGGTCAACGGCTTGGCGCACCACCACACCCGAGTCAACTCTTCGACATTAGCGGTGACGGCGTAAATGGTCAGTCGGGTAACATACCACTCCTGCGGCCATCAGTGCCTGATGCAGTGCGCCAATTTGTACAGATGCGGACGTTCGAGTTCGCCATGGGCCGGACCGGTGGGCGGCTACCCCATAAGCGCCGAACCTGTGAGGCCACATCAGTAACCAACAGTGCGGCGGTCAACCAGATCGGCAAGCACCGCGTTGTTACCTGCTGTCCGGACCCGAAATAGCGGGCCGTTCCTCGCATGACAACACCAAAAGCCCGAGCCGGCAACACCTCGAGGCGGAACACCAGATCGTCCACGGCCGCGATCACTCCCTCAAAAAAATGGGCGCCGCGGTCAATGGCAACAGTCATGACGTACAGTTGCGGGCATCGGACCGCCACCTCACGACGTCGCAGCCCTCGCCGGACTACCCTTGCGAGGGGCGGCCCGACGAGTAGGAAGTCACCCGGTTAGCCAAAGTGACCACGACCGGGACTGTCGCGACCGCCGGCCAGTCCATGAACCAAATCGCCAACATCCGGGATGATGAAGTGACCGGAAATCGCCCAGGATAGCTACCAGACACTCAATCCTGTCTTCCAGGACACAGGCCACTGACCCTCACCCGGACCTCCCGACGTGCCCGAATCCGAGAGTGGATGCGCCTTGGTTGCTCATCGTGATCTCATAGCCATAGACTCGGCCCTCCAACCGAGTCAGAATCCCTTGCCAGTCACCATCGGTGACCAGCAAGATAGCAACAACCTCATACTTTTAACACAGGTTACCACTGCCCGCGCCCAAGTGCGCGGCACCAGGTGCCCACATAGACCAAGTACCACCAGAACCATGCCGTCAACAAACACCGCTAACCACTTCCACTGGATCAGTCGCGGTACCCGGTATCACCGCGAGCCGGCTCAGATCCGCCCCCAGACTCCACAGCGGCTAGCAGTCCGACATCAGGCAGACCAACGGGTTGACCCAGGCGGCCGTCACCACAACAACCACGCCCAACAGCAATGACCGAGCTGACAACACCGCCACCGTCCCCCGCGTAATGTAGTACATTGCCGGCCCCTCGGGTCCAGCGCTTCAGCAAGCCACTGCGGGACAGCCAGCCGAGATTCCGGTTTCGGTAGCAGAGCAGGTTACGACTTGCCTGGACGCCTTTTCAGACATCAAAGCCATCCGACGGCACAATGCTTCGAGCTGATCAGCGCGATTCTCATACCGCTGGTCAGGGGCTAAAGCCGCGGTCACGACTAGCCTCCTACCAGATTTATGGAGACACATAACTCGAATTCATGCTCGGGCAAACACCTGGCCTCCGCCACCCGTCAACCATCGACCGCCGACTCGTCAACGAGGCCTGCCAGTATTGAAATTCAGTTACTATTATCTACGGCAAGCGCGCGGACGAAAAATGCTCAGAAGCCTTACCGCACAACAATTGATTCAACTCATGTCAGACGGCGTAAGACCAAACTGTCGATGCGCCTGACCCAGCGTCACTGCCGGCCCCACGAAAGGACTCCTGATGAGCACAGGAACGAGTGTACCACTGCGCGTGGCTAGCATTATGCTGATCCTGGGACTGCTACCAGCAATCCTGCCGGCGTGTGGTTTCTCAGAGTCACATCACAAGCTGACCATCGGCGTGTCCTATCCTACCGCGAACAGTCCGTTCTGGAATGCCTACACACGCTTTATCGACGAGGGAAGCCACCAACTCGGTGTCTATATCAATGCCGTGTCGGCTGAAGAAGACGAACAAAAACAACTGTCCGACGTTGAGACCCTCATCAACCAAGGCATCGACGGGCTTATCGTCACCCCCCAGTCAACATCGATCGCTCCCACGCTGCTGCGGATAGCCACCCAGGCAAACATCCCGGTGGTCGTAGTCGACCGCTACCCAGGATATGCCCCGGGGCAGAACAAAAACGCTGATTATGTGGCCTTCCTGGGACCCAATAATGAGAAAGCCGGAAGCGGCATTGCTGAAGCACTCATGGCTGGCGGCGGGTCGAAATTCCTTGCCCTCGGTGGCATGCCCGGCAACTCGGTGGCCCAGGGCCGCAAGGCTGGCCTGGAATCAGCGCTCACGGCAGTCGGTCACCGGCTTGTGCAGTTTCAGTACGCCGGTGACAGCGAAGACAAAGGCCTTGCCGCCGCCGAGAACATGCTGCAAGCACACCCCGCCGGCGACGCCAACGCCATCTGGTGCTTCAACGACAAACTCTGCCAGGGCGCAATCAAAGCAGTATACAACGCCAATCGTGAAAAGGAATTCATCTTTGGAGGAATGGATTTGACACCGCAAGCAATCGCAGCGATCGAAAACGGATTGTACACCGTCAGCTTGGGCGCCCATTGGCTAGAGGGCGGGTTCGGGCTGGCAATCCTCTATCGCAAAATCCACGGCCAAGATCCTGCTGAGCGGATGGTGAAGCTCGACCTGCTCAAGGTTGACAAATCCAACGTCGCCAAGTTCAAGGCCCGCTACATCGACAACACGCCACACTACAACTGGAAGTCCACAACCCCGTTCGATATGACGATCACCTTGAACTGATCAAAAAATGTCCGATCTGTTCCAGACAACCCGTACTAGGCAACTCCTATGGTGCTTTGTAAGCGCTTAACTGGACTCAGAACACCGTCGCCGCAGTTGAACCCACAACAAACCCTGGGTTTACCAACGAGAACGGCAGGGGATGCTTAGCCAGGACTGGAACAATAGTCCAGACGCTGGCTGAGCGACCAAGCAAATCACCAAAACCGTTACACATGAACTGGGCGAATACCACAACGTCAACCGAACCGCACATCGTACTCAAGCACAGTTGTACTCTCTGATGCTGTGGCCGACATTACATCAGAGGGCGTGGATCACACGACGAAGTGTGACGCCGAACAATACTTCCAAGCGATTGTCACATCAATGGCCGACGGAGTCATTGTGGTAGACATCGACGGACGGATTGAGTCCATTAATCCCGCCGCTACTCGGATATTGGGCTTACGAGCCCACGATGTCGTTGACATGAAGCATGGCCATCCATTCTGCTTCTACGATACAGACAATCAGCGGGTTGATCTTGAGCGTGAGGTCATGCGCGTCGTACGACGCGAAGTAACAACGGTAAGCAAAGTCGTCGGCATTGACCAACACAGTGGCCAGCGGTTATGGCTATCGGTAAACGTGAGCCTGCTTGCGTACAAGGCTCCCCCACACTCTGCACTGGTAGTCTCGTTTTCTGACATTTCTGCCCACCACCTTTCGATCGAACGGCTCACCTACGAGGCAACCCACGACTGTCTCACCGGTCTTGCCAATCGCAGGTTTGCGGAAGACCAGATCACCAAATCACTGCAGCATGACGAACGCTCTCGATTAGCTGCTGTACTGCTTCTTGACCTCGACGATTTCAAAGTGATCAACGACTCACTAGGCCACGACGTAGGTGACGCGGTGTTGCAGACTGTAGCGCAGCGACTACGCTCGGCTGTGCGGCCCGACGATGTCGTCGCGCGGCTGGGCGGAGACGAGTTCATCGTACTACTCCGGGGTCCCCTTTCGGACATGAATGCTAACGACGTCGCAAAAAGACTGCACACAACACTGTCCGAGTCACTCGTGGTCGACCAGCTCACGGTGCCTATCGGAGCGAGTGTTGGCATCCTTGAGGTGAGACCTGACGATCGACGGCGGGCCGCCGACATTTTGCGTGATGCCGACTCCGCGATGTATGCAGCCAAGAACAAGAAACAATGTGCCGTCACGCCGCAGCAGCTGGTACCGTTCGTCGCGCTGATCGCACTGTTTGTGTTTTTTACAGCTGCGGCCGGAGCTAAGTTCTATGCACCATCAAATCTGCTGGTCATTCTCCAACAAACCGTGGTGCTGGCGATCGTCGGATACGGCATGACTTTCGTTATCATGGCAGGCTCCGTTGAACTATCGGTGGGCTCGATCGTCGCATTGACTGGAGTCACCGCGGCACTCGTGGCTGCACAGAATCAATTCGCTGCGATCGTCACCGCCCTGCTGGTGGGGTTGGCTGCTGGGATGGTAAACGGCATCGTTTTTGCCTACGGGAAGATTCCGTCATTCGTTAGCACCCTCGGCATGCTTCAAGTCTGCCGTGGTATCACCCTGATGATCAGCGACAGTTCTGCCAAACCGATGCCGTTTCACGGAATACTGGGTGCAATGGGAGCCATGCCGTGGATCCTCATCGTCTGTCTTTTCGTCACAATCCTGGCAGGGATCTTATTCCAATTCACCATGTTTGGTCGGTGGGTCAAAGCCATCGGTGGCAACGAACGTGTCGCAACGTTAGCCGGGGTACCTACCCGCGGGATCAAAGTCGCGATCTTCGCGATCTGCGGACTGACAGCAGGCCTCGGCGGTATCGTGCTTGCTTCCCGCCTCGGAGCCGGGACACCCACCGCAGCAACAGGTTTCGAGATCGATGTCATCGCCGCAGTCGTCATCGGCGGCACGCCCTTAACCGGCGGATTGGGACGACTCAGCGGAACGCTGATCGGTGCAATAATCATCTCGATGCTCTCCAACGGCATGGTGTTTATGGGTGTTGGGAATGCCGCCTCGCAGATCATCAAGGGAATTATGCTCGCCGCTGCGGTTTTTGTCTTCCTACAACGCCGCAAGATCGGCATTATCAAATGATAAACGTCGTATCATCCGAGTCAGCGGCACTAAAGCCAGTGCGGTCATTCACCCTGCTTAGCTAACTCCCTGTACCAAACAACAAACACCTGAAACAAAGTTTTGAGAACGCCCTATGAGTGAGCACAACCCAGCAGGGGCGCCAGGGGCGTCGACTGAGGTAAGAGTAGCCATTGTCGGCGTGGGCAACTGCGCGTCCTCGCTAGTTCAAGGTATCGAGTACTACCAGAACGCTGACGACACATCGACAGTGCCCGGTCTTATGCACGTGCGGTTCGGACCCTACCATGTGCGTGATGTTAAATTCGTGGCGGCCTTCGACGTAGACGCCAAGAAGGTCGGCGTAGACTTGTCGGACGCGATCTTCACCTCAGAGAACAACACCATCAAGATCGCCGACGTGCCACCCACCAATGTGGTGGTGCAGCGCGGCCCAACACTGGACGGCATCGGCAAGTACTACACCGACACCATTGAGCTGTCAGACGTTCCACCCGTCGACGTAGTCCAGGCACTAACAGAAGCCAAGACAGACGTGCTGGTGTCCTACCTGCCGGTGGGTTCCGAAGAAGCCGACAAGTTCTATGCCCAGTGCGCCATCAACGCCCGCGTAGCGTTCGTGAACGCGCTGCCGGTGTTCATCGCCTCCGACCCAGTGTGGGCCAAAAAATTCGCCGACGCCAGGGTACCGATCGTAGGTGATGACATTAAGAGCCAGGTCGGCGCAACCATCACTCACCGGGTGATGGCCAAGCTGTTTGAGGACCGCGGGGTGCAGCTGGACCGCACCATGCAACTCAACGTGGGCGGCAACATGGACTTCCTGAATATGCTCGAGCGCGAACGGGTGCAATCCAAGAAGATCTCCAAGACCCAGGCCGTAACGTCGAACGTGCATCGGGAATTCAATACCAAAGACATCCACATCGGTCCGTCAGACCACGTCGGCTGGCTCGATGACCGCAAATGGGCCTACGTCCGACTGGAAGGCCGTGGTTTCGGCGATGTGCCGCTGAACCTCGAATACAAGCTCGAGGTATGGGACTCACCGAACTCAGCGGGCGTCATCATCGACGCGGTACGGGCAGCAAAGATAGCCAAGGACCGAGGGATCGGTGGACCAGTGATCCCGGCTTCATCCTACCTGATGAAAAGCCCGCCGCAACAGCTACCCGACGAGATCGCGCGTGCCCAGCTCGAAGAGTTCATCATCGACACCAAATAACGGTTCCGCATTCACCGGCAACCCTGAGCGCCCGAGGAGCGCCAGCGACGTGATGTCATTCCGGAAAGTTTTCGGCGACCGCTATTCCCACTCGATGGTGCCGGGCGGTTTGTTGGTGATGTCCAACACCACGCGGTTAACCTCAGCAACCTCGTTGGTGATACGCGTCGAGATGCACTCCAACACCTCATAAGGAACCCAGGTCCAATCGGCTGTCATGGCATCCTCGCTAGACACTGGCCGCAGCACGATCGGGTGTCCGTAACTGCGATTATCCCCCTGCACACCGACCGAACGTACGTCGGCCAGCAGCACTACCGGGCACTGCCAAATCTGGTAGTCCAGACCCGCCGTGGTCAGCTCCTCACGCGCTATCGAGTCGGCCCGCCGCAGCGTGTCCAGCCGTTCGGCAGTCACCTCACCAACGATCCGGATGCCCAGGCCAGGACCCGGAAATGGTTGGCGAGCAACAATTTCCTCCGGCAGGTCCAACTGTCGACCGACCGCACGCACCTCGTCTTTGAATAGCAGCCGCAGCGGCTCAACGAGCTTGAACCTTAGGTTGTCGGGAAGACCACCAACATTGTGGTGGCTCTTGATGTTCGCAGTGCCACTGCCCCCACCGGACTCCACCACATCCGGATACAGTGTGCCCTGAACCAAGAACTCGATCCCGGAATCAAAAGTGCTGTCACCCAACAAATCCCGTACTGCACCTTCAAATGCCCGGATGAACTGGCGTCCGATAATCTTACGCTTGCCTTCGGGGTTGGTCACACCCGACAGCGCCTGAAGGAAAGTCTCGGCCGCGTCGACGGTAACCAGCTTAGCGCCAGTAGCGGCGACAAAATCACGCTGCACCTGTCCGCGCTCACCGTCACGCAGCAGACCATGATCGACAAAGATACAGGTCAATCGGTCTCCGATGGCGCGTTGCACCAGTGCTGCGGCCACTGCGGAATCCACACCTCCAGACAGTCCGCAGATCGCATGGCCGTTGCCGATCTGGGCACGCACCTGCTCGACCAGCACACCAGCGATGTTGGCAGCCGTCCAATCCGCGTCAAGCCCAGCGAAATCGTGCAAGAACCGGCTGAGTACTTGTTGCCCGTGCGGGGTGTGCATCACCTCCGGGTGATACTGCACCCCGGCCAGACGCCGGTCCCGGTTCTCGAAGGCGGCCACTGGGGCACCCGAGCTGCTGGCAGCCACGTCGAATCCATCGGGCGCGGCGGTGACCGCGTCACCGTGACTCATCCAGACCGGCTGGACACCAGGAAGACCCGAATGCAGATCACCGCCAAGGACTTTCAGTTCCGTCCGGCCGTATTCACTGGTCTTGGTTCGGGCGACAGTCCCGCCGAGCACCTGAGCCATGGCCTGAAACCCGTAGCAGATCCCGAACACCGGCAAACCGAGGTCAAACAGCGCTGGATCGAGCTGCGGAGCACCTTCCGTATAGACACTGGCCGGTCCACCAGAAAGCACAATCGCCAGCGGATCACGGGCGGTGATCTCCTCGATCGAGGTGGTGTGCGGAATTACCTCGGAAAAAACCCGTGCTTCTCGAACCCGGCGGGCAATAAGCTGTGCATACTGCGCACCGAAGTCGACCACCAACACGGGGCGGGGCGAGGGTTCGGGCTGGTCGAGGCCAGCAGAGTCAGCCACGGGCAGCCAGTCTAGAGGCTGGCAGCAGCTCCCGAGGCAAGCAGCAACGCACAGGGCTGCCTCGCGATCAACTCCACGCCGACAACCGCCTGTTGTTCCCCCAGCATCAATCCACCGAGAGCACAACGCGGCACGCAATGCGTCGATGGCATAACGATCGCCGGTGGCATGGGTTCGCCGCATAGCGGCCTTGTACTTGGCTTCGGTCCCCCGAGGGGGGACTGTGACAAGTGCATCGGATCGAGCTCAGTCAACATGAAGTCCCAGACCTAGCGTATTAAGTATTGCCAGCGGTACGGCGCAATTTTGAGACGATGACGTAACGGTGTGCAATTGTCAAGAAGTCTTCGGGTTCGACACCAACGACATCGCGAACATAGGTGATCATGCCGTCCATTTTCCAGGTCCCTAGCACACTGTCTGGACGAATTCGATCGGCTACAGCAGCCACGGGCCGCGCACTTCCAATTTTCGGGTCGGTACGCCGCGTAGCGCAGCTAGAACACCGCCTGGTGCACGTATGAATGACAAGATTTGTGCCCAGTACTCGACCGGCTTATAGCAAGGATAACATCGAACAACTCTGATCAATGTTGAAAAGGAACCTCGAACACCTTGCGGCTGCGGCTCGTGGGTTGCGCGAAGACTTCCCACACAATGGGTCGCATTGCTACCAGCCAACTCATGTACCTTATCGAGATCACAAGTGAAACCAAGGCACTTGACGGGGGCAGCGCCATCGGCGGAACCTCCCGTTTTGCCGCAGACCAAAGACGCTGTCGAGTCACCGCCGTAGATCTGACCAGAGAGTACTACGACACGGCACGTTGGCTAAATCAACTTGTCAGCTTGGTCAAGCAGATCTTCGTTCAGCAATCGGACGTAACCAAACTGCCGTTCGTTGACGCCACCTTTCAGGTCATTTTCAGCCAACACGTTCATCTGAGCATGGCGAACAATGCCCACCTAATACTCCGAATCACACCGGGTATTGATCTACGAGAGTTGACTTGCCATGTGGAACATCACCATATCAAAAAGCGGCTAACTCTACTATCCGGAGCCATGGCCCGACGAGCCCAGCCACAGCCATCTCGTCACCTCCAACCAGTTACGAGTCATCATTGAGTCCTACAGCTTAGCAATCGAGCACTGGAACGATCGAACGGAGCAGGCGACCACACTCATGCAAGCCGTGCTGTACCTGTCGTCCAACCCGCTGGGACTACACGCGTTCGTCGCCAACTTGTAGCACAACACCAAGAAACTTCACTCGTGCCCCTTGCCGGCCAGCGGTTACAAGTCATCCAGGACATGTCACGAACCGTCACCAGAACAGCAAAGCGAGAGCGTGTAGTAGCGAATATCGAAACACGAACATGAGCTTCACAGTTTTTGACGCCTGAGAATCGTTATCGTCTCAACGAAAGTAACTGTTAAACGAACAAAAAACCAGGTCAAATGTAAACTCCTATACAAACAGCCGTGGCTTGACGGTTGGGCCGTTGACGCAAGGCCGGCTCGGCAATGCAATCAGCGCCGACACATTAGGTACGCTGCATCCCGGTGAGCCCGGACTGTGCAGCCAGCCCAACAGTGGGCATGGCGAACTGGGATCACCCAACTAGTAAAGTGAGGTCCACCGTGCTGGGTCTGCCGGAGCAAGTGCGCGCCTGCCTATTCGACCTCGACGGTGTTCTCACCGATACCGCGAGTGTCCATGCCAAGGCATGGCAGACCATGTTTGACACCTATCTATACCAACGGGCCAAGCACACCGGAGAAAATTTTGTGCCCTTCGACCCCACCGCAGACTACCGACAATACGTGGACGGTAAGAAGCGCGAAGACGGGGTCCGGTCATTTCTGGGCAGTCGGGGAATCACACTGCCTGAAGGCAGTGCCGACAACTCCGGCGACGTCGAGACAATATATGGCCTAGGCAACCGCAAAGACGACCTATTCCGGCAGGTACTCAAGGAGCATGGCATTGAGGTCTTCGACGGGTCGCGACGCTATCTGGAGGCAATCACGTACGCAGGCCTCGGCGTCGCCGTCGTGTCGTCGAGCACCAATACCCGCGACGTACTCAAGATCACCGGTCTTGACCGATTTGTCCAGCAACAGGTGGACGGTATCACCCTGCGTGAAGAGCACATCGCCGGCAAGCCGGCCCCCGACTCATACCTGCGCGGGGCGCAGTTGCTCGACGTCGCTCCCGACGCGGCAGCCGTATTCGAGGACGCCTTGTCCGGCGTGCAGGCCGGCCTGTCCGGTCACTTCGGCTTCGTGGTGGGCATCAACCGCACGGGTCGGGTAGACCAGGCCGAAGAACTGCGCCGCATCGGCGCCAATGTAGTGGTGACCGATCTCGCTGAACTACTGTAGGGCATCATCCCCGATGATCACCGAAGAAGCCTTCCCCGTAGAACCTTGGCAGATTCGCGAGACCCGGCTCGACCTGAACTTACTAGCCCAATCGGAATCCCTATTCGCCTTGTCCAACGGGCACATCGGGTTGCGCGGCAACCTCGACGAAGGCGAGCCGTACGGCCTGCCGGGAACCTATCTGAACTCCTTCTACGAAATCCGACCGCTGCCATATGCCGAAGCCGGATACGGGTATCCGGAGGCCGGTCAGACCGTCGTAGACGTCACCAACGGCAAGATCTTGCGTCTGTTCGTCGAGGACGAGCCGTTCGACGTCCGCTACGGGGAAGTAATCTTCCACGAGCGAGTCCTCGACCTGTGCGCCGGAACGCTGACCCGCCGCGCAAATTGGCGCTCGCCCGCGGACAAGCAAGTTAAGGTGGTGTCCACCCGTTTGGTGTCGCTGGCGCACCGTAGTGTCGCAGCTATCGAGTACGTCGTCGAAGCGCTGGACAAATTCGTGCGCGTGACCGTACAGTCTGAGCTCGTCTCCAACGAGGACCAACCCGAGACCTCGGGCGACCCGCGAGTGTCAGCCATTCTAGATAACCCGCTAGAGGCCGTCGAACACGAAGCCACTGAGCGCGGCGGACTTCTCATGCACCGGACCCGGGCGAGCTCCTTAATGATGGCCGCCGGAATGGATCACGAGGTCGAGGTTCCCGGACGAGTCGAGATCACCACCGACGCGCGTCCAGACTTGGCTCGGACCACCGTGATCTGCGGTCTGCGCCCAGGACAGAAGCTGCGCATCGTCAAATACCTGGCGTACGGCTGGTCAAGTCTGCGCTCCCGCCCAGCGCTGCATGACCAGGCCACCGCCGCACTGCACACCGCCCGCTACAGTGGATGGCAAGGATTGCTGGACGCGCAGCGCGCTTACCTCAACGAATTCTGGGACAGCGCCGACGTCGAAGTCGAGGGCGACCCGGAATCTCAGCAAGCAGTGCGGTTCGGGCTATTTCACCTGCTGCAGGCCAGCGCGCGCGCCGAACGGCGTGCTATCCCCAGCAAGGGACTCACCGGAACAGGCTACGACGGCCACGCTTTTTGGGATACCGAAGGTTTCGTGTTGCCAGTGCTTACCTACACCGCGCCGCATGCAGTCGCCGATGCGCTGCGGTGGCGTGCGTCGACATTACAGCTCGCCAAAGACCGGGCAGCCGAACTCGGGCTCGACGGTGCCAGCTTTTGCTGGCGAACCATCCGCGGGCAGGAGTGCTCGGCGTACTGGCCGGCGGGCACGGCGGCTTGGCACATCAACGCCGACATAGCGATGGCCTTCGAGCGATACCGCATTGTTACCGGTGACCACTCGTTGGAGGAAGAATGCGGCCTTGCTGTGCTCATCGAGACGGCCCGGCTGTGGCTTTCACTCGGACACCACGACCGGCATGGTGTCTGGCACCTCGATGGGGTCACCGGTCCCGACGAGTACACGGCGGTGGTCCGTGACAACGTGTTCACGAATCTAATGGCCGCGAGCAATCTGATCACCGCTGCTGATGCCTGCCTACGCCAGCCCGAAGCGGCAAAAGCAATGGGTGTCACAACCGAAGAGATGGCCGCTTGGCGCGACGCGGCCGACGCCGCCAACATTCCGTACGACGACGAGCTCGGTGTCCATCAGCAGTGTGAAGGGTTTACCACCTTTGCGGAGTGGGATTTTGAAGCCAACACCACCTACCCATTATTCCTGCACGAAGCCTACGTACGGCTCTACCCAGCACAAGTAATCAAGCAAGCCGACCTGGTGCTGGCGATGCAGTGGCAAAGTCATGCGTTCACCCCCGAACAAAAGGCGCGCAATGTCGACTACTACGAACGACGCATGGTGCGTGACTCATCGCTGTCAGCCTGCACACAGGCGGTGATGTGTGCCGAGGTCGGACATCTAGAGTTGGCCCACGACTATGCTTACGAGGCCGCGCTGATCGACCTGCGCGATCTGCACCGCAATACCCGTGACGGGTTGCACATGGCCTCACTCGCCGGTGCGTGGACAGCTCTAGTCGGGGGCTTCGGCGGCCTGCGTGACGATGAGGGCATCCTGTCCATCGATCCCCAACTGCCCCACGGCATCTCGCGTCTACGATTCCGACTACGCTGGCGCGGGTTCCGACTGACCGTGGACGCCAGGCATGCCGACGTCACCTACACCCTGCGCGACGGCCCTGGCGGCGAGCTAACCATCCGGCATGCCGGTGAACACCTCACACTGAAATCGGATTCACCGTCGACCATAGCGGTACGGGACCGAAAGCCACTCCTGCCGCCTCCATCACAGCCGCCGGGCCGCGAGCCAGTAAGCCGGCGCCATAAGTCGCTCATAATCAGTGCGGCTCGATGAGCCAGGCCACCTCGGCGTGCACGGCCCGCTGAAGCTGCGCTTCGGTCAGGTCGGCGATACCGATAACCGAATGCAGCATAGGAGTAAATAATTGCTAACCAAATTGCGGCGCAAGGAAATTAGCGACTGCCAGCAGTGCGCTGCGCGGTCGCTTCTGTGGCGTGGCCGCACGCCATCTAGCATCTCTGCAACGTTGGGAAATTGCTTCTCATCTGCCCCACGAGATAACCGTCGAATAGTGTCCGGGTCAGGACCCCATATGCCGATCGAGCCCACGTTCGACGACGTCACCTGACGCCGCGTAGTGCAGCAAACCGGTCAGCGTCATACCCAAGTGATATAGCACAGCACCCACCAATTGTTCTTTTTGGTTCCGAAGGGCCGAAAAACCAGTCCATCGTTGACCCCCGATCGGGCGGCGATATCGCGGATAGATGTCGCGGCCGGACCGCGCTCGGCAAACAAGTCAGTGGCATGGCTCCGCAACATCTTCCCGTCCGGCGGGAGCCTTGCGTGAGCGGGTTGCCGAGGGTGCAGTCATATGACTGCACTAGTCGATGCGATCGAACTGACTACGTCAGCTAGTCCCAAAAGGATGAAATGAAATAGAGTACACACACGATAAACGTCACCCAGCTAGGCAGCCGGATCGGGTCGAATCGATAACCGACACACAGCGGGAGTTCCGGGAGGCGTTCGAGAACCCGGTTTTCCGGAACGAACATCCGGTCGTGCGGGTGCACCCGAAGACCGGTGAGCCCATGTTACTGTTGGGAAATTTTATGCACAGCCTCGTCGGTCTGGACAGCCACGAACCAAGCGTGCTTTTGGAGTTGTTACAGCGACAAATCACCATGCCCGAAAACACCATCCGCTGGAACCGGGAGCCGGTCGACGTCACCGTTGAGGACAACCAATCACACAACACCAAGCAACCGACAACTACGACAACCAGCCACACCTCAATGCACAGGGTTACCTTGGTGGGCGATGTTCCGGTCAACATGCACGACGAACACAGTCGGATAGTAAGCTGTGCGCCACTGAGCCTCAGCCAACGCAGTGGCGTCATCCAGCGTTACCCACCCGTCCGGATCAATGGCTATAGCCACCGCAGCGCTCCCAGCGCTTCGGCGGGCACCACCGGGTGGTCCGGGGCGATCGGGGCCAGCCGACGGTACGACTCACCCTGCCGAGGGCGCTGATCGTGCTGGCCCTTGTTGGGCCACAAGGAGGCTGCACGCTCAGCTTGCGCAGCGATAGACAACGATGGGTTGACGCCCAGGTTCGCCGAAATCGCTGCGCCGTCCACCACGTACAGTGTAGGATAGCCGTAGACTCGATGGTAGGGGTCTATCACCCCGTGTTCAGCGTTGTCGCCAATCACCGCACCGCCAAGAAAGTGCGCGGTCAGCGGGATGTTGAAAAGCTCGCCCCAGGTACCGCCGGCCACGCCGTCGATCTTGGCGGCTAGACGGCGGGTGACCTCGTTGCCGATCGGGATCCACGACGGGTTCGGTTCTCCGTTCCCCTGTTTGCTGGAGTACCAACGGATGCCCAGTTTCCCCCGCTTGGTAAACGTGGTGATCGAGTTATCCAAGTGCTGCATCACCAACGCGATCACCGTGCGTTCGCTCCACCGACGGGGATTAATCAGCCGCAGCATGCGGCGCGGATCTTCGCTGGCCTGATGCAATAACTGCCTCCAGCGCGGCACATCGGTGCCCTCGGGACCGGGCCCGTCAGTCATCAAGGTCTGCAACAATCCCATCGCGTTGGACCCCTTGCCGTAGCGTATGGGTTCGATATGCGTGTCCGACGTCGGGTGAATCGACGACGTGATCGCCACGCCATGCGTCAGGTCCCGGTCAGGCATGACGTTCAAGGTCCCAGCACCGACAATCGACTCCGAGTTTGTCCGAGTCAACACACCCAAGCGCTGCGACAGACGAGGCAACTTACCTTGGTCACGCATCCTGAACAGCAAACGTTGCGTCCCCCACGTGCCGGCGGCCAGCAGCAGGTGTGCAGCGGTAAACGTGCGTCTGCCCCTGCGCAGCCAACTGCCGGTGCGGACCGTATGAACTTCCCACAGCCCCTCGGACCGCAGTTCGAATCCTTTCACCGTCGTCATCGGAATCACTTGCGCACCTGCTGATTCCGCTAGACCAAGGTAATTTTTCACCAACGTGTTCTTGGCACCGTGGCGACAACCCGTCATACAGCAACCACATTCCAGGCAGCCGGTGCGCACTGGCCCCACGCCGCCGAAATACGGGTCGGCCACGGTCCGACCCGGCGTCTGAGTGCCATCAGGGCCGAAAAACACCCCCACCGGCGTCGGCACAAAGGTGTCGCCAAACCCCATCTCATCGACAACCTCTTTGAGTATCCGGTCGGCGTCGGTGAAGGTCGGGTTACAAACCACACCTAACATCCGCTGCGCCTGGTCGTAATGCGGCGCCAGCTCGCTGTGCCAGTCGGTGATGTGCGCCCACTGCTGGTTGGCAAAGAACGGCTCCGGCGGAACGTACAACGTATTCGCGTAGTTCAACGAACCGCCTCCCACTCCGGCGCCGGCCAATATCATCACGTTGCGCAGCAGGTGAATGCGTTGGATGCCGTAGCAGCCCAGCTTCGGCGCCCAGAGGAATTTACGCAGATCCCAGGACGTCTTGGCAAAATCCTCGTCGGCGAAGCGACGGCCCGCCTCCAAAACACCGACCCGGTAACCTTTTTCCGTGAGCCGCAGCGCACTGACACTGCCGCCAAACCCTGAACCGATGATTAAGACGTCATAATCCGGCTTCATCGCCCCAGTATGACCCGCCTTAGGCACCAGCGTGCGGGCTGGTCGCACGTTTGGCGACCGAACCTCAGATGCTGACGATCAGACCGACCTTCTGGAATTCCTTGAGGTCGCAATAGCCGGCCTTAGCCATAGATCGGCGCAGACCACCAACAAGATTCAGGGTGCCGAATGGGTTGTCGGAGGGCCCGTTCAAAACCTGCTGCAATGACGGTCGCTCACCGACAGCGGTCTGTAGCAACGCCCCGCGTGGCAGAGACGGGTGCGCCGCCGCGGCCGGCCAGAACCACCCGCCGCCGAGTGCCTCGGCACTTTGGGCCAACGGTGTACCCAGCACCACCGCGTCGGCACCACAGGCAATAGCTTTGGCCAACTCGCCAGACGTGTAGATATCGCCGTCGGCCAGCACGTGGACGTAGCGACCACCGGTCTCATCGAGGTATTCGCGCCGCGCAGCAGCCGCGTCGGCGATCGCCGTAGCCATCGGCACGCTGATGCCTAACACTTCATCGGAGGTAGTGGCCCCTCTAGTGGAGCCATAGCCGACGATCACGCCAGCCGCGCCGGTGCGCATCAGGTGCAGCGCCGTGCGGTGGTCGAGCACACCGCCAGCGACCACCGGAACGTCGAGCTCAGAGATGAATGTTTTCAGGTTGAGTGGTTCACCACCGCTGGCAACACACTCGGCCGAGACGATGGAACCCTGGACGACCAGTAGGTCAATTCCGGCAGCGAGCAACACCGGCGTCAACACTTGGGCATTTTGCGGGCTGACTCGCACTGCAGTGGTCACTCCCGCCTCCCGAATCCGAGCTACCGCCGAACCCAGCAGGTCCGGATTCAGCGGCGCAGCATGCAGTTCCTGCAGCAAACAGACCGCAGTCGCCGGTTCAGGCTCTTTCTCGGCAGCCTCGATCAACTGTGCGACCTTGGCACCGACATCAGCATGGCGGCCAATCAGCCCCTCACCGTTGAGCACACCCAGCCCACCAAGCCGGCCCAGCTCGATGGCGAACTCCGGCGACACTAACGCATCGGTCGGGTGTGCCACGACGGGGATCTCGAACCGGTAGGCGTCGAGTTGCCAAGCCGTCGACACGTCTTTCGACGAGCGAGTGCGACGCGACGGCACGATGCTGATCTCACGGAGCTCATATGTTCGACGGGCCACGCGGCCCATCCCTATCTCGACCATGTCGGGCGTCAACGCGGGTAATAGTTGGGGGCTTCGACAGTCATCGCAACGTCGTGCGGGTGGCTCTCTTTGAGTCCGGCGGGCGTTATCCGGACGAACTGTGCCTGCTGCAACACCTCGATGGTAGGAGAGCCGGTGTAACCCATCGCAGCGCGCAGACCACCCACCAGCTGGTGGATCACTGACGACAGCGGACCACGGAACGGCACCCTGCCCTCGATTCCCTCAGGGACCAACTTGTCCTCGGACAAAGCGTCGTCGGCGAAATAGCGGTCCTTGGAATACGACTTATCCCCACCTCTACCTTGCATGGCGCCCAACGACCCCATGCCGCGATAGCTCTTGAACTGCTTGCCATTGACGAAGATCAACTCGCCTGGTGCCTCGGCAGTGCCAGCCAACAAAGAACCCAGCATGGTCGTCGACGCGCCGGCGGCCAGCGCCTTGGCGATATCGCCGGAATACTGTAACCCGCCGTCGGCTATGACAGGAACGCCCGCCGGTCCGCACGCCGCGACGGCCTCCAGGATCGCAGTAATCTGCGGCGCGCCGACACCGGCCACCACACGGGTCGTGCAAGTAGACCCGGGCCCTACGCCGACCTTCACCGCGTCGGCGCCGGCCTCTACCAAAGCTGCCGCTGCCGACCTGGTAGCGACATTGCCACCAATCACCTGGACCCGGTCGCCAATTTCGACCTTGAGTTTGCCGACCATGTCGAGCACCAACCGATTGTGCGCGTGCGCGGTGTCGACGATCAGCACGTCGACACCAGCGTCGACTAACATCATCGCGCGGACCCAGGCATCTCCGCCGACACCGACGGCCGCACCCACCAGCAGCCGACCATCGTTGTCCTTGGTCGCCAGCGGGTGCTGCTCGGTTTTAACGAAGTCTTTGACAGTGATCAGCCCGGTCAGCCGGCCATGGCCGTCGACAACGGGCAGCTTTTCGATCTTATTTCGCCGCAACAAACCCAATGCCGCGTCGGCGCTGACACCCTCAGCAGCTGTGATCAGCGGTGTTTTGGTCATCACCTCGGCGACCTGTTTGGACTGGTCGACCTCGAACCGCATGTCGCGGTTGGTGATGATGCCAGCCAGTGCACCGGAATCGTCGACCACTGGTAACCCGGAGATCCGAAACCGGGCGCACAACGCGCCAACCTGGGCCAAGGTGTTGTCCGGCCGGCAGGTGACCGGATCAGTAACCATGCCAGCCTCAGACCGCTTCACCGTCTCGACCTGTCCGGCCTGTTCGCCAACAGGCAGATTGCGGTGCAGCACGCCCATGCCGCCCGCCCGAGCCATGGCGATGGCCATCCGTGCCTCGGTGACGGTATCCATCGCTGAGCTGACCAACGGCACCTTGAGCCTGATCTTCTTGGTCAGCTGACTGGAAATGTCTGCAGTAGCAGGCACCACGTCGGAAGCTGCAGGCAACAGCAGGACATCGTCGAAAGTCAGCCCCAGCATGGCCACCTTGTGTGGGTTGTCACCCCCGGTCGCGGCTGGGTCGTCCATCAGGCCACCGAGGCGCACGTACGAACTGGCAACGAAATCGGAGCTTTCTTTCAGGTTGGACATGCCACGGATCATCGGTGCGGCCCTCCATATGCATGCGGAGTGAGAAATCCCATCTTATAGGCTTACCAATCCTCTGGGCTCGCTTGGCCGGGTGTTGTGCCGGTGATGAAACAACATCGGTCTTGGCTGCTGGCATTATTGCTGCCTGCCTGCGTAGGCTAGAGGCGTGCGTGACCACCTACCACCGGGTTTGCCACCCGACCCGTTTGCTGACGACCCCTGCGATCCGTCGGCGGCGCTCGATGCCGTAGAGCCAGGTCAACCGCTAGACCAGCAGGAGCGGATTGCGGTCGAAGCCGACCTGGCCGACCTGGCCGTTTACGAGGCACTGTTGGCGCATAAGGGAATTCGTGGACTTGTGGTGTGCTGTGACGAATGTCAACAAGACCACTATCACGACTGGGACATGCTGCGTGCCAACCTGCTGCAACTACTGATCGACGGCACTGTCCGCCCGCACGAGCCGGCCTACGACCCCGAACCGGACTCCTACGTCACGTGGGATTATTGCCGGGGATACGCAGATGCATCGCTAAACCAAGCGACATCAGACGCGGATGGCTATCGCCGCCGTCACTGATGACGCAGCATTTGCGCTCGATCAATCGGCCCGAAAAACTAGTAGCACTGACTACGTAGTAGCTAGCCGACCACACGGTTAATGCTGAGGCAGAGCGTCTAGCAACCACCTCGGGCAATCGCCCTTCAAGATGTCACGGTTGTGTGTGTGTCATGCACCCCGTCCAAAAGACCCCAGGAATAACACAGCAACGACACACAGATGCTCCTAGCAGCTAACGTCAACTGTCATTCACATCTAATAATATGAACCTAATAATGAACCGTTGTGTAGTCGCTGCTGTTCGGGTGATCAGAGGTGTAGAAATTATAACAATCCAGCTCATGCATAGCACGGCTGGGACGCAACACCCACAAGTCAACTGGCTTACCGTTTACTGATGTGAGAACTGTGGCCGGGTGTCGATACTCATGCACTAGTCTATGCTCACCCCTTGGGTAATAGCTTCTAGCTGGAACCGAGAGAAGTCCTGGATTTACGCCACTGAGAACGAAGTAGGGGAAGTTAGTCCCCGCGTGTAAAACGATGAGGGCACATCTGGGTCCCCCATCAACCCGTCGAAATGCCGTAGTGTTGTCCACACTATATGCACCGCTCAGCTACGTCTGATGGCTTACTGTGGACCCGCCCCACGCAGATTAGTATTTGGTTAAGTCCGTGCCGCGCAGATCGGCTACATCAAACCTAACGTCCCTAAAGTCCACGCCGGTGAAATTACGGCCACGACAAGTCCTCGCGGTTGGCTATCTAGCCAAGGCAACTGGTAAGACACCCCGCTTCCCCAGATGCATAGACCACGCCACTAGACCCTGCCATCAGCACAACAACGACATCTGCCATCAACCCTGCAGAACCCAGCCGGCTACCAAACCCACCATTCATGTGACTCCTGCACCTTTTCTCGTTCTGCTTTTTTCAGACTTGTTTTCAAACGCTTTTGATCTCACATCGCACAGTCCACAGCGACAGCAGCGCTAGGACCACCCATAGGCAATCGACATCAGGCACCCCGCCAAACAATTTAAATCCAGAATCCAGCAGAACCGGTCGACAGCACGCTTGCACCATCGTGTCTTCGAGATGAAGGTGCCCAATCCCCGCGGCCAACTCCAAATAAACCGAGCCCGAACAGTGTACTGATCAGATCCGCGAACCAACCCCGATACATGAATCACCCAACAAATGGACAGTACAATGCGATATATGCGGATGTAAGCTTATGAAGCAAACGAACGACGTTTGTTGTGCCATACAGCACCAAGGTCAGAGCCATGTAACTGACCACGCAGCAGGTGAATAATCTTGGAAGGCGGTGGTGGCCGCATCACTTGCCTCGGTAAAGTCACGGCACCGCTTTAGCTTAGAGCATGACGCCGGGCGGCTCTGAAGAAGAAACTTGCGACAGCCTGTGATGGTGGTGTTGGCTCGCCGGTGGAATCGACAACTAGGTCGAGGACTAGCCAGGCGGCGCAGGAACCGGTTATGCCCGCCTCCAGCAGAGGCTTAGTGGTCAAGGTGGTTGAGGCGGCCGGCACCGGCAACGAGGCATTCGGGTTGTGGGTCTCCACCTTCGTGTTCAACAGATTTATTTCATTCATCAGGTCATCTCTGCGGTTATCGTCTTCTATCGATTACACGCTGCTGCTAACCTCAGCCAACTGATTCTCAGTCTGATACCATTGGCCTTAGGCGATCAGATCATTTGTTGAACCTTGGCCAGTTCGGTCTTGGCGGACAACACAATTTGATTATTATTGACTTGCGGGTGTGTTCAAGAACATCGTATGCAATCCGGACAATATCCGTCCGGGACGGGTATCAGCCACCACGGCGACCAGTCCACTCAGAACTAGCAGAGTCACTGCCACTGATCCGACCGCTCCCAGGCCGCGAGGAGTGAGCCGGCTCTGCAATCCCAGTGCACAGCGCCTCGACGGCCTCACCTTAGGACACCAATGCGCTGGCCGGTGGGGCCCCCACCTCAAGTCATCACGTCAGTCCGCCAACAACGCGGCCAGCATGTCATCCACCGGGATCGTCGACGTCGACTATGACGTTCGGCGAACACATCTAAGAGCAGATCATGCGGGCCACCTCGTCCAAAGCGAGCTGCTCCGGAAGCGCATAACCAAATTCAGGCATAATCACCCGCCGCGACGATCTCGGACGTCAACCGCAACAACGCGCGGTGCTGGGCTACCCCGGACCGTCCCGGTATTGCTGCCTACAGCGGCGGCGATCTCCTCGGCAGACAGGCCGACGACCACACGCAGGATGAGAATATCGCGCTGCTTGGCAGGCAAGATCTCGAGCAGTTCGTTCATCAGTGTGACCGAATCGGCTTGGATGAACAGCTGCTCCGGGCCCGCGTCGGCCGACCAGCGCTCGGGAACTGCTCCGGCTAGATAGGCAAAAACCGTGGCCGGCAGACCGATGGGCGTCAGCTACGTTGTGGGCGATGATGCCATGCAGAAAGGCCAGGAAAACGGGCATCCCCCGGTCCCGGTAGCTGGGCAGCGCGATTATGGCCGCCAAGCAAACCTCCTGTGCCAAATCGTCGGCTGACAGACCACTCCGCTCAACCGTGTCGATTCGGTCGATTCGAGCGCGGCAATATCGCACGACGATCGAGCGAATGGTCTCCAGCACTTCGCGAAGTGCATTCCTGATCGCCAGTCACGGCCTCAGCCACCACAGTATCGAGACGGTCCCATTTTAAACTATAATTACGGCGGTCTCGCCAACGCTACGGTCCCGGACACATCTCAGGCTAAGACACAGCTAAGCAATAACGGCCAGATGCCATGTCACGCGGTACGCCAGGTTCCACCGGCACGCCGCACCTGGTCTGCGCAGACATCGCGAAGCTCGGACAACTCCGGTTCGCTAAACGTGACGCTTCCGATATCGATCAGCAAGCAAGCCAGTGCCCAGCGAAGTGGTATCAACCCTAATCGGCCAGTGGCCGCCAGTGCCGCCTCAGCGACGACGCGGGCGCGCTCAGTGGCGGCGCTGCATAGGGCGGCGGCCAGCACGACATCACTTTTGACCTGGTGCCGCACCGACACGACTCTCCCAACCTGGGCCAGTTCAACCGCTTCCCGGGCGTGACGCACAGCAGTCGCCCCGTCACCTACGGCCATCGCTAATTCAGCGGCCACCCAGCGCCGACGCACCGCCAACCGGTCCGCCACCTGAGCCGGCAATTGTGCCGGAGCTAGCGCCGAGCCTACGCGCCTCAACAATGTCGCCGCGGCGGCCAAACGGCCGACGCCGAGCGCGTCGGCCGCCAGCCCGATCAATGCATCGGCACGAGCCTCGGAATCGGTGCCAGCCAGCACCAGGGCACGACCATCCCAACCCCGCGCCAACGAGTGCCAACCGAGTTGGCGCAAGAACGATCCGTGTGTACTGTGCGCCAGCGAGGCCAGCCTCCCGGCCGGAACGCTGCGTCGCAACACCGCCAGGTCGCGGTAGGCGCTGCTGTAGTGACCCTGCCCACCGGCCGCAACGGCTCGCAACCACAGTTGGTGAGGTGTAGTAGCCGTCGGCAACGGCCAACGGCCCGGCTGGTTTCCAAAGGCAGCGGCAGCAAGCATTGGCTCAGCCGCCGAAGTGTGACCAATTTCAACCACAATGCTAACCGAGGTCACTAGTCCAATCTGTGTAGTGTCTACGTTACCGAAATATTAACCCAGGTCCACCCGTAGCCTAATTGCCGAAGCCTAGACATAAGGACTCGGAACTGGAAAAACTTGGCATCGATAGGCTCCTCCGTACAGCAAGTTTTACATTCGGCGAAAACGTCGGAGATGAACGCAGTATTAATTCTCGTGCAACCCTTACACATTTTGCCGCGGAGAGTGGCTATTGACTCTAATTCGTCAGCCCACTTACCGTCTAATGTTGTCGGGTAGTCATCGATGACGCCACTCCAAAATCAGTGTGCACACTCACGTACGTTTGTGAACCCACCCTCCACTTGGGCGTACCGTGCAGAGAGGGAATACGTAATGCCACAGCCTAAGCAGCTACCTGGGCCCAACGCCACTATCTGGAACTGGCAACTGCAAGGCCTGTGTCGCGGCGTTGATTCATCAATGTTCTTCCATCCCGACGGGGAGCGTGGCCGTGCCCGTATGCAACGCGAGCAGCGCGCTAAGGAAATGTGCCGGCGCTGTCCGGTTATCGAGGAATGTCGTGCTCATGCGCTGGACGTCGGCGAACCCTACGGCGTTTGGGGCGGTTTGTCCGAATCCGAGCGCGACCTACTCCTCAAGGGCGATCTCGCGCGCAGCCGCAGTATCCCTCGCAGCGCCTAATAAACCTGGCTTGGACCAGCACCGGTTGCAAGCCACCCTAGGTCAACCTAAATTGCGTGGACGCTAATCCGTCGGTAGCGTCGCGCGTCCTGGCCGCGTTTACCACAGGTTTCCGAGCACCATTCGCGGCGAGGGTGAGATCTGACAAAATAGACAAAATATATACCACGCATCCGGGGCCGTGGCAGGTGCGCAGCTTGATATCGCTGGGTCCTGTGAACATGTCCAATCGAGTCACGCGCGAGTTCGGCTAAGGCGACGCGGGCCAGTGAAATAGGCACCGGACGACCGTGGTGCAGCCGACCCCCCGAATAACGAGTTGAGTGTAGGGCAGCTTCTTAGCTGCCCAATCCCCCAGGTCAACAGCGTTGCCGATGCTGTTGACCTGGGGGATTGGGCAGCCAGTCGGAGATCGGCTATGGCGAAAGCGGGTAACCGGCGAAGGGAGTCCTCGTAACAGCTTGGCCCCGGCCAGCTCGGCACGACGGGGGTCTCCGCTAACTTTGGCAGCGTATTGCCCTCTGCTGTGAAACCGAACGCATATCAACTAGAAAGACCCCCGGTATCCGGGGGTCTTTCTAGGGGTACGCACTGGCTGTTTAGTGCGCATGGCCGTGGTGGTCATGCTCTTCTGTCTTGGCCGGCTTGTCCACCACCGCCGTTTCGGTGGTGAGCATCATCCGCGCCACCGAGGCCGCGTTAAGCACCGCTGATCTGGTGACCTTGACCGGGTCGACGACACCATCGGCGACCAAATCGCCATAGCCCAGCGTGCTAGCATTCAGTCCGTGCCCGGCGGGCAGCCCGCTAACCTTGTCGACCACCACCGCGCCATCCAACCCGGCGTTAGTGGCAATCCAGTAAAGCGGTGCCTTGAGCGCCTCGAAAAATACGTCGATGCCGAGGGCTTCGTCTCCGGTCAGCGACGTACGCAATTGCTTGAGCGCCGCGCCGCACTGGACGAGCGCCGATCCACCACCCGCGATGATACCCTCCTCGATAGACGCCTTCGCAGCCGCGACGGCGTCTTCGACGCTTTCCTTGCGTTTCTTCAGCGCCGTCTCGGTGACAGCCCCCACCTTGATGACGGCCACGCCACCGGCCAGTTTGGCCACGCGCTCCTGCAGCTTTTCGCGATCCCATTCTGAGTCGCTGACCTCTATCTCGGCCCGCAGCTGATTGACTCGCTTGGCCACCGCGTCGTTGGAACCGCCGCCGTCGACGATGATCGTGTCGTCCTTACTAACCACCACACGGCGGGCCGAGCCCAGCACGTCAGTGCCCACCTCGCGCAGCACCAGGCCGGTTTCGGGGTTGACTACCTGACCACCCGTCACAATTGCCAAATCTTCGAGGAAGGCCTTGCGTCGGTCGCCGAAGAACGGGGACTTAACCGCAACCGCCTTGAGCGTCTTGCGGATCGAGTTAACGACAAGCGTCGCCAATGCTTCACCCTCGAGGTCTTCGGCGACGATCAGCAGCGGCTTGCCTGACTCAGTGACCTTCTCGAGCATCGGCAGCAACTCAGGCAGCGAGCTGATCTTCTCCTGGTGCAGCAGGACCAGCGGATCGTCGAGCACAGCCTGCTGCGAGTCGAAGTCGGTCACGAAATACGCCGACAGGAAACCTTTGTCGAAGCCGACGCCCTCGGTGAACTCTAGCTCGGTGTCCAGCGTCGACGACTCTTCAACGCTGACAACGCCGTCAGTGCCGACCTTGTTCATCCCCTCGCCGACCAGCGCACCGATCTGCTCGTCGCGCGAAGAAACCGTCGCAACCTGCGTGATGGCGTCCTTGCCGGCCACCGGGGTTGCTACCGCCAGCAGTGCCTCGGACACCGCGTCGGCGGCCTTGCTGATGCCAGCACCTAGGGCGACCGGGTTGGCCCCGGCGGCGACCATGCGCAGGCCGCCCTTGACCAGCGCCTGGGCCAACACGGTCGCGGTGGTAGTGCCGTCGCCAGCGACGTCGTTGGTCTTGGTGGCCACCGACTTCACCAGCTGAGCGCCCAGATTTTCGAACGGGTCCTCTAGGTCGATCTCACGCGCGACGGTGACACCGTCGTTGGTGATGGTGGGCCCGCCGAATGCCTTGGCCAACACCACATGTCGACCGCGCGGCCCAAGTGTTACCCGCACCGTGTCGGCGAGCTTGTTCATGCCCACCTCCATGGCATGACGCGCGGTTTCGTCGTACTCAATCAGCTTGCTCATCAGGCTCCTTTAAACGCATGCCGCCCCGGAAATCACCCGTGGTTAAGCACGGGGATCGCCGGGGCGGAACACGGTTCGTTACTTGGATACGACAGCCAGCACGTCACGTGCCGACAGGATCAGGTATTCCTCGCCATTGTACTTGATCTCAGTGCCGCCGTACTTACTGTAGATAACGATGTCACCCTCCGACACGTCCACCGGGATCCGCTTCGCGCCGTCTTCGTCCCACCGGCCGGGGCCGACTGCGACAACGGTGCCTTCCTGCGGCTTCTCCTTGGCGTTTTCAGGAATGACCAGACCGGACGGGGTCATGGTCTCGGCCTCGCCGGCCTGTACGAGAATCTTGTCCTCGAGTGGCTTGATCTTCACCTTCGCCACGATTGGAGCCCTCCACTATTTCGATCGGGCCCGGGACCTGCGTCCCGGACTGTGTTGGTAGCGGGTTCGGGACGCAGGTCCCGGACCGGCACTTGGCGGTCGGTCCAGGGCTTACCCCGAACCGACCGAATTATCAGGTGATTCGGCATTCGCCCGTACCCTCGCATCGTCGTCGCGGGTGCCGACACTGGGGTCTGGCCGACTGCCATCTAGCACTCTATACACGCGAGTGCTAGCACTCAAGGCCGGCCCGCTGCTTCCTGGCTGTTGGCGTGTCTAGCTCAATTAATCTGCCTTTTTACCACCGGAAGGCCCGGGTCGCTGGGCACATCCAACGGTGACGGTGGCGCGGCCGCAGCCAGCAGATGTGCGGCGAACGCGGCGATCATCGCCCCGTTGTCGGTGCAGAACCGCGGCCCTGGGATCCGCAGCATCAGCCCCGCCGCCGCGCAGCGCTGCGCGGCTAGCTCGCGCAGCCGCGAATTCGCGGCCACTCCCCCGACGATCAACAAAGTGGAAACGCCGAGCCCGGTCGCCGCACGCACCGCCTTCATGGTCAACACATCGGCGACAGCCTCCTGAAACCCAGCGGCGACATCGGCCGGCAGCGCGTCGGGGTGACTCTCGACATATCGTGCGACAGCGGTTTTGAGCCCTGAAAAGCTGAACGCGTTTAGGTCGTCGGCCGGCCCAGTCATGCCGCGTGGGAACACAATGGCATCCCGATCGCCGGTACGAGCTAGGTCGTCTAGCACTTTACCGCCTGGATAACCCAATCCCAGTAGGCGCGCGACCTTATCGTAAGCTTCACCGGCGGCGTCGTCGACGGTACTGCCCAGCTCGACAATGGGCGCCCCAAGTGAACGCACCTGCAACAGGTGGGTATGGCCTCCAGACACCAGTAGCGCCACACACTCGGGCAACGGTCCATGTTCGTAGACGTCGGCAGCCAGGTGTCCACCCAGGTGGTTCACGGCGTAGAACGGCACTCCCCAGGCAGCCGAGTACGCTTTAGCCGCAGCCACTCCTACCAACAAAGCACCGGCTAACCCGGGCCCTATCGTGGCGGCTACAACATCTGGCTTGGCCGAACCGGTCAGGCCGGCAGCAGCAAGCGCGCAGCGTATGGTGGGGCCAAGAGCCTCTAGATGCGCCCGTGAGGCAATCTCGGGCACCACACCACCAAACCGGGCCTGCTCGTCGACGCTGGAAGCCACCTCGTCAGCCAACAATGTCACGGTGCCATAGTCATCGAGGCAGGCAATACCAACACCGGTTTCATCGCAAGAGGTTTCGATGGCCAAGATAATCGTGCCGGGCACAGCAGAGATCGTCATTGCGCCTCCCTTCGCATGAGGTAAGCATCGGCACCGCTGGCTGGGTAGTAGCGGGGGCGTAGACCGATCCGTTCGAATCCCACACTGCGGTATAACGCAATGGCGGTCTCGTTGTCGGTGCGGACCTCCAGGTAGATCGCACCACTACCGGCGAAATCCAGCAGCTCACCCAGCAGTCGGCGGCCGACACCGCGCCCTCGGTATGCCGGATCTACAGCGATGGTGTGCACTTCGTATTCGAATGGAGGGGTGTGGCCCAAGCGGGTGATGCCAGCATAACCGACGAGCGTGTCAGCAGTGCGTGCACCCACGTAACAGTTATATGAGTTGGCCAGTTCGCGGTCGAACGCTGCAGCCGGCCATGGGTTGTCGCCGTCGAAGAACTGGCTTTCCAGCTGGGCACACCGATCGACGTCGGCGGGTGTCAACGTACCGATGACTATGGGCTCGTTGTCGGCAGTAATTGGCTTGGCATCCGGCCGACGCAAATACAACGCTACCAGTGGGATCGGGGACACCGACCAGTCAGGCACTGCGGCTACCAAGCCAGCCGGCGTCGGGTAGATCGGTTCGCACAGTGGCAGGCCGAACAGCGCCGCGTGCTCAGGCGAGCCGGCCACCGTCAGCGCGGTGCCGGGATCGACATCGGTGGGAGAGCCGACGGCAGGACCGGCGATGCGAACTCCGTCTCGATAACGGGCCCAATAAACCTCGTGGCGGCGCGCATCAGTAACCACTAGCGTATCGCCGGTGGTTCGCACACCAATAGCGTCCAGACTGCACACACCATGCACCGGAATGCCCAGCGCATGCCCGTAAGCAGCAGCAGTTGCCATGCCAACGCGCAGACCGGTAAACGGACCAGGACCACAGCCCACCACCACGGCGTCGAGCTCACACATTGCCAACTCGGCATCAGCGAGAGCGACCAACACGTTCGGCGTGAGGCGTTCAACATGCGCCTTGGCGTCGACGGTGACCCGCTCGGCGAGCGTAAAACAGTCGTGACCATCGAATGCCACGATGCCGGCCGTCACCGCCGCGGTGGCGGTGTCGATGGCGAGGACAATACTCATGGACGGTCCCGGGAACACACCCACTGCCAGGTAGCGATACGCACATCGGAGTATCTGACTCGTTCGAGACGAATGTCGAGGTGTCGCGCAGCTAGACATTCAGCTAGACCCGCACCCCACTCCATCACCACCACCGCTTCGGCGAGATCGGTGTCTAGATCCAATGAGTCGAGCTCACCCACCAGATCGGCATCGCGATGGTCCAACAGCCGGTAAACATCGACGTGGATCATCGCCGGGGTACCGAGCCGTCGCGGCAGGTGCACCCGCGCCAGCACGTAGGTCGGCGAAATGACCGGACCGTCGACATCCATCGCCACGGCAATACCCTTGGCCAGCACGGTCTTTCCAGCACCTAGCGGACCGGAGAGCACCACCACGTCACCCGCGCGTAACTGTTCCCCCAACCGTGACCCCAGCGCAACGGTGTCCTCGACACGTTCGCAGATGACCGCTCCTGATCTCAGGCTGTACTCAGCCATGGCGCTGTAACCGTTCCTTGAATCGCCGATATCGCAACGCCGCTTTGCCCGGAACAGCTCGGTTGACCAGCCGAACCAAACCGTCGTTAATGGCACCGGGCTTGTCCAGCAGCGCTAAACGGCTGGCCCCGCTGACGATGACCAGCGCCAACAGTGGCAACACGGCTGCCATTCCCCTAGAGCGTTCATCCGACGTAAGCAGGTCGTGGTCACCGCACGCAATCAGGGCCGGGACCCTGAGCAATGGCCATAGGCCAGCGGTTTCTTCGTGGAGTTCCAAGGCATGAAGAAAGCTCACCAGGATGGCTATCAAGGTGTCGTTCATGATCCGCTGGGAAAACGCGTCTAAGCCTCGACTAACCCGCAGATCGCTATAGGACGCGGCTCGCAGAATCGGACCAATCAGTGATTGTGACGCGATGCTGCCGCGGTGCATCAGCTTGGACGCCGACCGAGAGGTGAGCCGAACTGCTTCCAGAGCAGGGCTTTTCAGTATTCCTTCCATCGAATGGCCGACCAATACGATCATCCCATGCGGCGTTACCGTCTGCAGCACTGTTCGCAGATCCTGGCCCAGTTGGGTCAGCGTGTAGGTATCCAGTGCAACTTCGCTGGATTGGACGTGGCCGCAGTGGTCGTAGAAGACCATGCGCACCTGTGGTCCCCATCGCTTGCCGAACCGCTTCCGCTGAAAGTGAAAGGAGTCCATACGCAAATAGAATCCATAGGCGAAGACCATAGCCACCGGCGCTTTCACCGCTCCTTCCTCGCGCACCACCAGCGCCATTCCGCCGGAAATGGTCACCCAACAGCGACGTTCGTCGCCGAGCTTCTCGAAATCCCGATCGACATAAGGATCTCTGCATGCATTGTCGCGTTCAAATATCGATCGGAGCGACAAGGCTCCGACGATGGTGGCGACCGGGACCAGCCCGGTGCCTCCCGCAAGCCAAGGCCGGCCGTTCCGACGCCTGCGGATTTCATCATCTGTCAACGGTTTGGGCCTCGCGGTACGTTCTGGTGATCCGCCCGCGTAGACTGGTGACCACTTCATAGTGGATAGTTCCAAGCAGATCAGCCCAATCTTGCGCAGTGGGTTCGCCTCTGGCGCCGGGACCGAACAAGATGGCTTCGTCGCCTTCGGCTACATCGATTGGCCCCGGACCCAAGTCGACGACAAACTGGTCCATACAGATCCGTCCGACGCCAGGCCGGCGCTTGCCATTGATCAGCACATCCAGCCGGCCGCCCAGCGACCGGAACACACCGTCCGCATATCCAACCGGCAACAGCGCCAAATTGGTGTCATGCTGCGCAATCCAGTCGTGTCCGTACGAAACACCTTCACCAGCACGAATAGACTTCACCATCGCAACAGCGCATTTCACCGTCATTGCGGGTATTAGTCCCATATCACCGCGGGAAGGCACAGGACTAAGACCGTACACCGCGATGCCGGGCCTGACCAGGTCGTAAGCCAGGTCAGGACGAGACATCGTAGCTGATGAATTCGACAGATGCGCCACCTCGAACCGCAATCCCTGTTCGTGCGCCTGAGCGAGCAGAGCAGCAAACCGCTTGCCCTGAACGTCATTGCTGGGATTATCGGGCTGGTCAGCGTAAACCAAGTGCGACATCAACCCGCGCAGCCTTACGGCGTCTTCTACGACAGCCCGCTGCAACGCGGTCAGCATCGCCGGGTATTGATCGGTGACGACCCCGTTGCGGTTCAGCCCGGTGTCGGCTTTGACGGTCACCGTCGCCGTACGACCGGTCCGACGCACCGCATCCAGCAGCTCGTCAAGCTGACGCACCGAGGACACCGCTATCTGCACGTCGGCCAGCAGCGCGGGCCCGAAGTCGATTCCGGGTGGATGCAGCCAGGCCAGCACCGGTGCACTGATACCGTCCGCGCGCAATGCGAGCGCTTCGTCGACGGTGGCCACACCCAGCTCGGCCGCACCGGCTGCCAATGCGGCGAGGGCAACCTGGGTGGCACCGTGACCGTAGGCGTCGGCTTTGAGGACAACCATCAGTTGCGCCATGCCAGCGTGCTCACGCAACACGCGCACGTTGTAGTCAATAGCTCCCAGATCCACAACAGCTTCGGCCAAGACACCTGGCCTCAAGGATATCGGTGTAACAGCCAAAATAAACGTGCTCCTATTTAGATGTGTGTCAACTCGCTGCCGACATTTTCCCAGAACCAATGGGGCATGCCGATCCACGCGTGTCGATTACGGAGCACAACTGTATCTAATGCACGAAGTGGTCGGCGCTGTAGTGTCCGCCGGACTTGAGCTTATCCAGGGGTCACCCGAGAGCCCTTCCCAGACCACGATGCGCAGCACCGATACGTCAGTGGCATCGTCGGGCACAGTTATAGGCGGGCACCTGCCAACCGAATGTCCGGAGTTCGTGGAGGAGATCGAACTCGGTGTACCCACAGTCTCTAACGAGCAAGGAGGTATACCACCAGGATGGCCGTGCGGTGTCTGATAGTCCGATGTAACCGATCAGCTCACAATAGTCACCGACGCGGAGCTACTCAATCAGCCACCGCACCGTCAGCGACAAGGCCTGCATGACTTTCCAGTAACCGTTACGTCCCAGCCACAGAAAGTTGTAGTACTGACTAACCACTTGGTTGTCCAGGCGGGAAAAGTTCAATACGAAAGTCTACATATCGCCGCCCAGGTAGTTGACACGAAAGACTACGTCCTCGGGCAAATATTCGTTGCCGCGCCATACGCCAAATCCCACACCGGGGTAGGGTGAGCCCATATTTATAGCCACTTTACATTGATCGACATCACTCGGGGCAGCCAGGAATCCCACTTCAACTCCGGGTGCAAGCAAGGCATCCCGAACCCCCGCTGGCGGCACCGACGGACACTGCAATGTCCAAGCCATTGTCGGCTGCCAGCTTGTCCAGCGCGACGCAGAGCTCCGCGACGGGTTCGAGTTCGCCGGTGAAAGTGGCAGACAAAGATGGCCACGACACCAAGTAGTGTCCTCGTCGACGGGCCTCGATTACCTGCTCGGGAGGTGATGACGTAGCATCCTTCCTCCATCGACAGATAGCGGCTCGACATCGAAGTAACGACAGAACTTCTCCCAAACCACCTGGACCCCTGCGCCCATCCCCAGATTGGGGGTGCTACGCTGCTAACTAGCTACCGCACACCAGCGCAATTTTATGGCCAGGCAACCCAGCATCACCACCCATCCCTGGAGCCGATAATGGAACACCCCACAGGTATTGGACGGGTTGTCGTAGCTGAGTCCCTAGGCGTGAATAGAGACCGGTCGCCATGCTATACGCAGCGCCGTTCGATGGCCGCGGCCGCCGGATACTCGTCCTTGTCTAAACATGTTTTGTCGAACGTCTCGGCCATCAACTTCTTTACCTCGGGATCCACCCAGGTGGTGACGAAAGTAGCGCTAGGTTGAGCCGAGAACTGCCGTCTACCATTAGCTAGTCGTGAATAAAGCGGTACGCCGCCTCAGGATCCATCGATGCTTCGGGCAGCCACCAGACAGAAGAGGGTGGCCGATGCCGTGAACATACGGCCGGTGTAAGCTGGAACGATCAAGTCCCGGGGTACAGACGGGTGACTGGGAGATACGACGGATCCTTTACGTTTGACCGTTGCTGCTATAAGGCCGCCAGGGCAGTTCGGATGTGCGACACCATGCGGGACGCCGACGTGGGCACGTCACCAGGACCTGGATCAGCAGCCGACAGCGCTGCCGCACGCGCGTGCACGAATGCCGCGGCGGCGGCCGCCTCGGCCGCAGGCAGCCCCGCGGCCAGCAGCGCACCGATCATGCCGGACAGCACGTCACCAGACCCGGCGGTAGCCGCCCAAGACTGTCCAGCCGGATTCAGATATACCGGGCCACCGGGATCGGCGATGACGGTGACATTGCCCTTCAGTAGCACAGTGGCGCCGAAGGAATCGGCTAGCTTGCGGCACGCACCTACCCGGTCGTCGCCTGGCGGAGTCCCGGCCAATCGGGCGAATTCGCTGGCATGTGGAGTCAGCACTGTCGGCGCGTTGCGGTTGATCACCAGGTCGGGGTGAGCAGCCAGCATGGTCAGCCCATCAGCGTCAACGAGCACCGGCAAGTCAGTTTCCAGCGCGAACCACAGTGCCGCTGTCGCGGTGGCATCGATACCCAGCCCTGGCCCGACAACCCAGGATTGCACCCGCCCGGCCGCAGTTGGGGTGGCCGATGCAATAACTTCGGGCCAGTGCGCGAGCACCTGGGTATAAGCGCTACCAGCATAGCGGACCATGCCGGAGGTGGCCGCGACCGCGGCACCGGTGCACAGCACAGCCGCACCCGGATAGGTCGACGAGCCGGCCAGCACGCCAGTCACGCCTTGGGTGTATTTGTCGTCATGGACACCGGGCACCGGCCAGTACGCGGCCACGTCGGCGGCCTGCAAGCCCAAGATATCGGAGTCTGGAAGGTCAAGCCCGATATCAACCAGTGTGACGTCGCCGCAGTCTGCGAGCGCGTGCACGGGCTTGAGCCCGCCAAAGGTAACAGTCAACGCTGCGTGCACAGCGGGGCCGTTGATTACGCCGGTCACCACATCAATGCCGCTGGGGAGGTCGACGGCCACTACCGGTACCCCCGAGGCTGAGACAGTCGCAAACACCGCGGCAGCCGCCGGTCGCAACGGCCCCGAGCCGGAGATGCCCACCACCCCGTCAATAACGAGATCAGTTGCTGCCGATACATTTTCGACGATACGACCGCCGGCTTTCCGGAACGCAACCAGTGCCTTGCGGTGGACGCGATCCGGGTTGAGCAGCACCGCATCGGCAGCCGCACCGCGGCGGCGCAGGAAAGTCGCCGCCCACAGGGCATCGCCGCCGTTGTCGCCCGAGCCGACGACCGCACACACCCGGCGGCCGGTAACTCCACCGGTACGAACGGCCAGTTCACGAATGATCACGCTGGCCAACCCGTAAGCCGCGCGCTTCATCAACACACCGTCAGGCAGGCTGGCCAGCAGCGATGCCTCGGCGTCACGGATAGCCGCTACAGAGTAATAATGCCGCATCAATACTTATGGATTCCATGCTCGCGTCGTTGCGCATTTAACTACAGAGCGTACAGTTGCGCCGGATTGAAGTTAAATAAATGCACTAGCCATCACACCGAAGCGCGTGGAAAGGGGCAAACGTAGCACAGACTGACGACGATACCTGGGACTTGGCAACCAGCGTGGGAGCTATCGCAACCAACGTCACGGTGAGACGCGCACTGGCCAGCCAAGCAACCAAAACGCTTATCAATGACCCCTTCAGAGAACCGCTGGTGCATCCAGTGGATGTGGTCGGTTGGCACCCGAGTATCTAGTCGATGCCAGCCACGCATTGCCGACATCGCTACCACCCAGCGCCAGTTACTCAACGGTGACGGACTTGGCCAGATTTCGCGGTTTGTCAACGTCGTAGCCGCGAGCCTGCGCCACAGACGCGGCGAACACCTGCAGCGGGATGGTCGACAGCAGCGGCTGCAAAAGTGTTGACACCGCGGGGAGTTCGATCAGGTGATCGGCGTAGAGACGTACCGTGTCGTCGCCTTCCTCCGCGATCACAATGGTCACCGCTCCGCGGGTCTGAATTTCACGAATGTTGCTCAGCAGCTTAGCATGCAGCATCGCCGATCCCTTGGGCGAGGGCATGACGACGATTACCGGCAGGTTTTCTTCGATCAGCGCGATGGGTCCGTGCTTGAGCTCGCCGGCGGCGAACCCCTCGGCGTGCATGTAGGCCAATTCCTTGAGTTTCAGCGCACCTTCCAACGCCACCGGGTACCCGACATGGCGACCCAGGAACAGCACGGTCGTCGACTGAGCGAACCGGTAAGCCAAATCGGCCACGGGGCCCATCCCCGCGATGACCCGGGCCACCAGGTCGGGCATCGCTTCCAGCTCGCGGTACTCGCGCTGCACCTCATCGGGGTACTTAGTGCCGCGGGCCTGCGCCAACGCCAGCCCAAGGAGGTAGTTGGCGGCGACCTGAGCCAGAAAGGTTTTCGTTGAGGCGACGCCGATCTCCGGGCCAGCGCGAGTATACAGCACCGCGTCGCACTCACGTGGGATTTGGGAGCCGTTGGTGTTGCAAATCGCCAGCACCTTGGCCTTCTGCTCTTTAGCGTGCCGGACAGCTTCTAAAGTATCAGCGGTTTCACCGGACTGCGAAATGGCTACCACCAGTGTGCTGCGGTCCAGAACAGGATCCCGGTAGCGAAATTCGCTGGCTAGCTCCACCTCAACAGGCAGCCGCGTCCAGTGCTCGATCGTATATTTGGCCAACAAGCCGGAATGATAGGCAGTACCGCAAGCGACCACAAACACCTTATCGATCTCGCGGAGTTCCTGATCGCTCAATCGCTGTTCGTCGAGCACAATCCGTCCACCAGTGAAATGCCCAAGTAGCGTGTCGACTACCGCGTCGGGCTGCTCAGCGATTTCCTTGAGCATGAAGTACTCGTAGCCGCCCTTTTCGGCAGCGGCCAGGTCCCAGTCGATATGAAATGTGCGAGCGTTTACAGCGTCATCGTTGCCATCGAAGTCGCTGATTCGGTAACCATCTGCAGTGATCACCACAGCCTGGTCCTGACCAAGCTCGACCGCCTGCCGGGTGTGTTCGATGAACGCGGCCACGTCGGAACCGACGAACATCTCCCCGTCGCCGATCCCGAGCACTAGCGGGGTGGAGCGGCGCGCGGCCACAATGGTACCGGGCTCGTCGGCGTTGGCGAACACCAGAGTGAAGTGGCCCTGTAGCCGGCGCAGCACCGCCAGCACGGACCCGACGAAATCACCGGCCGTCTCGCCAGCGCAGTAAGCCTGTGCCACCAAATGCACAGCTACCTCGGTGTCGGTGTCGCTGACGAACTCTACTCCGGCGATCTCCAACTCATGGCGAAGGGAGGGGAAATTCTCGATGATGCCGTTGTGGACGACGGCGATCTTGCCGGTGGCGTCGCGGTGCGGATGCGCGTTGCGGTCGGTGGGGCGACCATGGGTGGCCCACCGGATATGGCCGAGGCCGACGTTGCCGGCCAGCGACGCCGGAACCATCTCCGCCAACACCGACTCCAAATTGGAAAGTCGACCAGCACGACGACGAACGGTCAGATTGCCCGATTTGGCACTGCCGTTGATCAGCGCGATTCCCGACGAGTCGTAGCCGCGGTACTCCATCCTGCGCAGCGCATCCATGACGACCCCGCAGGCAGGGCGCTGCCCGACGTAGCCGACAAGTCCACACATAACCCTGTCAGGGTAGTGCAGCCAGTGCAGTAGACAGGTACACAGGGCTGATCGGTGCAGTGTATGGATTACAAGTCACGTTAACCTACCGGCCAATTCGCCTTAGCGGGGCAATCCGTAATACGGACAGCATCTGCCGGTCACCAATCAGCTGTTACGAGCCAGTGCGCTACCGTCGGCAGGTGGCCCACACCCGCAAACTCTTAGCAGCCCTCAGCCGCCGTGGCCCGCACCGGGTTTTGCGTGGTGACTTGTCCTTCGCCGGTTTGCCAGGGGTGGTGTACACCCCGGCTGGGGGTCTGAATCTGCCCGGCGTTGCGTTTGGTCACGACTGGCTCACCGGTACCGCCCGTTACGCGGGCCTGCTGGAACATTTGGCGTCGTGGGGCATCGTGACCGGCGCTCCCGACACCCAACGAGGTCTCACGCCCTCGGTGCTCAATCTGGCCTTCGACCTCGGTTCGGCACTCGACATCGTGGCGGGTGTGCGGCTGGGTCCTGGCAATATCAGCGTGCACCCCGCCAAACTCGGCCTGGTAGGACACGGTTTCGGCGGATCGGCCGCTGTACTCGCCGCAGCCGGGCTGCCAGGCTTGGCCGGTTTGCCGGCCAAATCCGCAGTGGCGATCTTCCCGACGGTCACAAGTCCAGCGCCCGAACAGCCGGCCGCGACGTGCAAGGTCCCGGGTTTGATTCTGACCGCTCCAGGAGATCCGAAAACGTTGAATTCAAACGCTCTATCACTGTACCGCGCTTGGGATGATGCCACCTTGCGCATCGTCAGCAAAGCCAAAGCCGGCGGCCTGGTGGAGGGGTGGCGAATGACGAAGGTCGTCGGGTTGGCCGGTCCGCATCGAGCGACGCAAAAAGCGGTTCGGTCGCTGCTCACCGGTTACTTGCTTTATGCGCTTGGCGGCGACAAAGAATATCGCGACTTCGCCGACCCAGACATGCACCTACCTCATACGGTCCCGGTGGACCCCGAGGCGCCATTGGTCACCCCCGAACAGAAGATCGTCACGCTGCTGAAGTAACACGGCCCGACAGCGGTGAGCCACTGTCCTGGTGGTACGTGTCGTTGGTGTGCATAGGCATTGCGCTGGATCATTCGAGCGGGTTTCACCAAGCCATCGACCGCATCACCGAACTCGAAAAGACCGGCATTGACGTCGGGGCGGTGGCCGAAGCGTATTCTTTCGACGCCGCCAACCAGCTGGGCTACTTGACAGCCAAAACAAGCACCGCGGAATTGGACGGAGTACTCAGCGTGTTTCCCATAGACGCCCCCCACGCCAGCGTTGCTGGCAATGACCGTCGCCGGTTTGAATTTCGTATACGGTGGCCAAGTCCGTCTCGGGCTCAGCACGTCCAGACCGCAGGTGATGGAAGGGTTTCACGGCGTCGAGTTCGATGCACCGCACCGGGCCGCACCCCGCGATGTCGTGGAAATCTGTCGGCAGATGTGACGCTGAGAAGCGGCTGCAATACGCCCGTAAACATTATCAGATCCCACTTATCCGTGAACCGCGTAACAGGGTTAAGCAAACCGCTGCATCTCATCAATCACCCTGTGCACGAGCGTGTTCCTGCTGCGATCGTGGAACTGAGGACGAAAAAGTTGAGCTTACTTCCGAGATCGCCAAGGACCGGAAACCGATCTTTTTCTACTCCGAGAAGGCCGAGTCAGTCTGGGGTGAGGAGCTGACGGCCGGCGCTGCCAAGCGGGATCCCACACTAGGGCCACCAGAGATCCTGCTGCATGCGTCGTTGGCGATAGGCGACGGCGATCAATGATCGGCTGAACTGGACAAAACGCAACTGGCCCTTTACACCACATCGACGAAATAGGAGCCAAGAGCCACACCTTCTGACGAAACGCTACGGGCTCGACGCAGTCGCGGACCGAATACAGAAACTGAGCGGCCGTAAGCATGCGGCCATTGGCACGGTTCCGTACGATTTGGTGCACGGAATCTCGCTTTCGTCCCAAGTCGATTCATCGCCGAACACTTAGCCTCCTTCAACGAGGCTGGTGTCACCACACTAGTTGGTGAGACCTATGGCGACAGACCCAATCGAGGTCCGTGAGCTACGTCGAGAAACTCCTGTAGATACAGTCCACTTGACCCGTCACTGCCCCGCCTCCGGAGCCCGCCCGCGGCGATCTTCACGTGTGGAGTTGATCCGTCGGACAGCGGAAGCGCCTAGCCATTTTGACAGCGGCGCAGCAGCTGGCCCCAAAGTGGCAGCCGGCGGTGGTGTATCAACCGATGACACCCCTGGGGCTCGTTGACCCCGGTGATGGCACACCAACCGGGGGGATTCCTAATCGGGCGACAGCGCTTCGAACTTGTCCACCTCGGCTGTTTCTTCCCCTTTTTCGACCCTGGCACCAGGGATGTCATCAGCATCATCATCGGTGGCGTAGTGTGGTGTCCTCGTCGAATGGAGACTCGACCAACCGATCGTCAAACGCCGACAGATCAGACAGCTGTTAAACCGCCAAACCCAGCAGATCACCGATAGATTCGACGATACGACTGGCCAATCCGCCAAGGTTGCTCAGGCCACCGAGAGTTACGAAGCTTGCTGGAGTGTCTGCACAGTGGGTACGCCCGAAGCCTGACCGATTGAGGTTTTCACGCCCTAGGTGGTAGGCGTCAACTCAGTTCGGCACAGCAACCGGCGGTAAGGCCAGAAAGGCAATGGGTCGGCCAGCCTGTCGTAAAACGCTGCTACACCAGCCAGCGTCGAACTCATTACAGTCAGTCGTTGCGAATATCGTTGTCCACGTAGGGCTGTATCTTTTGGTGAACCAGCTCGTCAGCCGTCGACCGATCCCCTGCCCCGATCGTAACCGCACCGGCCGTGGCCAACCCTACCAGCCTGCTATAGTAGCGATCGTCGACGACAATGACCGCAGCGATCTTCGAACCAAGCAAATGCCACAGGTTGTCGCGTAGCGACCCACACCGCTGGGCGGCCGGTACTTGCCCATGCATTCGGTGGCCACCGTGTTTCTGGAGTCGCAACGGGCCTGTAGAAACCGGGCCACGGAGTCTGCTCTCGGGCCCCATCCACGCCGCTGCCAGCTCCGCAACCGGGGCACGCTACATCCGTAGCGCACAGCTCTGCCACGCTCACGATCGAGCGTTCGAAGGTCGAGACCGTCTTCACTGTCGCACCAATCGCGGATCTGGAAGGGGCGCAACATTAGATTGGGCTGTTTGTAGCCAAGCAACTGGCGGGGCCCGCACGTACTTTTGGCGAACCGACCCTCAGCAAGGCGCTCGGCGACGTCTAACCAGCCCAGCCACTATCAGGACGATCCGCGACGCGGCACATAGGTCAACCAGCGGCATAGCGGCCCACGCCAGCCCACAAAGCGACGCCGATCTGCGACGACCGCACACGACCACTGCGATAACTCAGCCGCCAGTCGGTCCAGTGCAGAGCGCAATGCCTCACCACGGGCTGCGTGCACTCAGCCGGCGCTGAAGCCGAAGCCGCCAAAAGCCACCCCAAGCAAGTGGTACGGTGATAACACCGTCGATAAATGCGGCCGCAACGTCGATACTGGTATCAGCAATAGGTCTCATAATCTTAATTCGACGCCCGATATCGCGTCGGGGTTCCAGCATCGGAGAGGTGACCCCTGAGCACTCACCGCTGCAGCGACTCGCGTCGCCACTCGGTGCGCGACATCTTCTTCGGCTGCCTCCACCATGACCCGGATCATCGGCTCAGTTCCTGAGGGACGCAACAGGATTCGACCTGTATTCCCCAATTCGACCTCAGCAGTCTCGACCGCCGTCTGCACTAAAGGCGCAGCGGCAGCAGTGGTTTTGTCTGCAACCTCGACATTGATTAACACCTGCGGCAACGCCCGCATCGCCGACGCGAGGGCAGCCAGCGAAGAGCTGGTCTGCACCATGCGGGTCATCAATCGCAACCCAGTGATGATACCGTCTCCGGTGGAGCCCAATGCGGGCATCACGATATGGCCGGATTGCTCGCCGCCGAGACTAAAGTCACCAGCGCGCAACTCCTCCAAGACATAACGGTCGCCGACGTCGGTTGTACGCACGATGACGCCGACCGAACGCATGGCCAGGTGCAGCCCCAGATTGCTCATCACGGTAGTCACCAAAGTGTTGGAAGACAGTTCGCCGGCTTCTTGCATCGCAAGCGCAAGCACGACCATGATGGCGTCGCCGTCGACGAGATCACCATTAGCATCAACGGCAAGACACCGGTCGGCGTCTCCGTCGTGCGCCAGGCCTAGGTCAGCACGGTGGGCAAGCACCGCTGAACGCAACGAACCCAGGTCCGTAGATCCACAGCGATCGTTGATGTTGATGCCGTTGGGATCGGCGTTGATCGCGATGACCCGGGCACCGGCTGCGCGATACGCGCGCGGTGCCGCTGACGAGGCCGCGCCATGTGCGCAGTCGACGACCACCGTCAAGCCGTCGAGCCGTATGGTGCTGGCTTTGCCCACGTGGCGCAAGTAACGTTCCGTAGCATCCTCGGCGTCGATGACGCGACCGATCGCCACGCCGGCCGGGCGCAACCCGGGCCCGCCGGTAACCAGGTCTTCGATCTGGTCTTCGGTGTCGTCGTCCAATTTATGACCGCCCGGCCCGAAGATCTTGATGCCGTTGTCGACCATCGGGTTGTGGGACGCCGAAATCATCACCCCGAAGTCGGCGTCGTAGGCACCGGTCAGATACGCCACCGCAGGTGTCGGGAGCACTCCAACCCGCAGTGCGTCAACACCCGCACTGGTCAGGCCAGCGATGACAGCGGCCTCAAGCATCTCACCGCTGGCCCGCGGATCGCGACCGATCACGGCTACCCGCCGCCCCGGTTCGCCCGAGTTGGCCAAGCACCGTGCCGCCGCCGCGCCTAGGGCCAGCACGAGCTCAGGGGTCAACTCACGATTGGCCACTCCGCGAACACCATCAGTGCCGAATAGTCGACCCATGCGGACAAACCTCTCGCAATTAATGACTCTGGCACCTATACGTGCCCATGTGTCTTTCTAGCCGAAACCGTGCAAGTTTAGCCGTCGACACACCAATGATCGCCGATCAGCGCTTGCTGTACTGCGGCGCCTTGCGGGCCTTCTTCAAGCCATACTTCTTGCGCTCAGTCGAGCGTGGATCACGGGTGAGGAAACCGGCCTTCTTCAAGGCGGGCCGGTCCTCCGGTGACGCCAGGATCAACGCCCGGGCGATGCCCAGACGAAGCGCCCCGGCCTGACCCGATGGTCCACCACCGTGTAGGAGAGCGAATATGTCGAAGTTCCTTGTCCGCTCAACAGTGACCAACGGTGCTTTAATGAGCTGCTGATGCACCTTGTTCGGGAAGTAGTCCTCCAGGCTGCGACCATTGAGATCGAACTTGCCGGTGCCGAGCACCAACCGCACCCGCACGACGGCCTCTTTGCGGCGGCCAACAGTCTGGATGGACCGCTCGAACACAAAAGATTCACTATGCTTGGCTGCTGGAGTCCCCACCGCAATCTCCACGGCTTCGCTGGTTTCGGTCACTGCGCTACCTGCTTGATTTCGAATGGAACCGGTTGCTGAGCGGAATGTGGATGATCTGGTCCGGCGTAGACACGAAGCTTGCGCTGGATCTGGCGGCTAAGCTTGTTTTTGGGCAGCATGCCAACGATGGCTTTCTCTACGACGCGGTCGGGGTGCTTTTGCATCAGCTCGCCAATGGTGCGTTTGCGCAAGCCGCCGGGATACCCCGAGTGGCGGTAAACCATCTTATGCTGTACTTTATCGCCGCTGATGGCGACCTTGTCGGCGTTGATCACGATGACAAAGTCACCGCCATCAACATTAGGAGCGAACGTGGGCTTGTGCTTGCCGCGCAACAGAGTGGCCGCTACAGCGGCAAGGCGGCCAAGCACCACGTCCGTGGCGTCGATGACGTACCACGAACACGTGGTGTCACCCGCCTTGGGCGCGTATGTAGGCACAGCGCTTACCTCCCTCTTTCGTTTCGGTTTCTACCCGGTTCCTGGATCCCAGGTATAACCCGGGTGCCGGTCAAGAAGCCCTGGCTGATTCAAGGCGGGGTTGTTCTCGGCGACCGACATTGACCCGAGGCTCCCGGCGTACCAGCACGCCAACGAAGAAGCTTACCGACGCGCATCCCAGCAGGTCAAAATGACTGTGTGGTCCCGACGACTCTCCGTTGTCGGGACCCCAACAGATCTGTTGGGCGTGGCTACCCTGCCCAAACGCCACCCGACCGACGGTCGGTGTTGGCCACCTCCTCCGCGCCGGCTCGTATCACGTTACCCAAGTCAACCAGGATCTCATTGAGCGCGGTAGCCGCCTGGTGCCACTTGAGCTGTTCAACCGGATAGACGACCACCGCTGCACGAATCCAACGCTGCTGCAGCGGCGCGATTTGTGATCTCAGTTCCTCGAGCGCCGCATTGAAGCGGGCCGGACGTGCCGTCGATTTCCCAGCTAATGGAGTATTCGATTTCGTCGGCGCTGTTAGGACAACACCGGATCCACGAGCGACCTCTCCCAATCACAGGTTGCAGTCGGCTGCGGCAATGTGGTGTGCATGGTTTCCGGGCAGCCTCGTGCAGCGCGGCCTCGTCGTGCCGAATGGTTTTCGGCGATGGTGTAGATGTTGGCAACAACCTCGGCATTAAGGAAATCTTATTGCAGCGTGGCAAGTTTTGGATTAACCTGCTGCACAAACAGATTGAGGACAGAAAGCAGCGCTCCTAGGTCATCGCATGACCACGCAGACCTTCAGACAGTGAGCTCGGTGTCGCGTTCAGATCGACAAGATTGATCTTCCATAGTAGGTCGATAAGCTACTGGATCAAAGTATTAACTTTCAGCTGCACAGCTGAGGACCGCACGCACGCATTCGAACGCAGCTGCCGCTCCGGAATTTTCTTGGGGGAGGGGGGAACAAATCAACCGATTTCACACCGAAGATGGCGTTGCCCGCAATGTGGACCTTCATATTGGAAGAAATGAAACCATCTCAACGCTGTCGATGGACAGCGTTAGCGGGGCTTGGTCGTAGCGATAGCTGATGTCGGTGACCTTATCAATCTAGGATTCAGCGATACTTAACTTTGGCGCCCTTATTCATCACCAGTCCAGTCCTCGGCGACGACACCGTGACGGTGTCAGCCGATGTGAAAGCCGCCGTGTATGAAAAGTTAAGTGAGGGCGACCAACGCGATTACCAACCCGTCCAGCAGCGACACTGTCAGCCGGTCAGTTCTGCGTCACGATCCGGCGTTTGCCATTGTCCTGTGGAAGTGTCTCCTAACTCGGAGAGGTCGAAGTTACCGAACGCACCGTACACCGCCAACGAGATCACCAAAATAATGACAACCACCATGATCAGCGAGGTCCGCACCGCCTGACCGACTACAATGCCTAACGACCCGCTACTAGCTTTATAACCGTATATAGGTATGCACCATCATCACCGCGATCGAAACCACGATGGCCTGCAGAAACGACCACAGCAAGTCGGAGAGGATAAGATTTTAAGGTACTAAATAGTAGTGGTCATATAAGCCTTTGGATTGCCCGTAGATGTACACCGTGGTGAAGTGAGCCGCGAAGGCACCGACAGCGAATACAGCAGGCTGATCGCCACGAGGACGGCGATCAGCCGAGTGGCGATCAGGTACTACGTCGCGTGCATCGCAATACACTCCACCGCGTAGATTTCCTCGGACACCCGTATCGCGCCCAATTGTGCAGTGAAACCGGAACCAATGGTGACTGCCAACGGGATACCGGCGATCAACGGCGCGACAACTCGGACATTCAAGAACGCCAACAAGAAAAGCCGGTCAACGCCTAGATACCAACGCTAACCAACGACGAGGAAAGTTGCACAGCGATTACGTCACCAGACGCCAGTGTAAGGAATGTCGTACCCCCAACCGTGCCGCCGATCATCACAACCGCGCCCGCGTCCAGCGTCATTTTGGCAACGAATCATATCGTCTCCTTGCGGTATCGGTTGGGCCCGTTCGGGATATAGCGCAGTTTGGCCGTAGAAGAAAGCCTGCTCGCCTAACTCGTCAACCGGATGCTGCAGCCTGGAAACGAAGCAGCGAAACCGGATTGGTCAGGTCGTAACTCATCCCTCGCTCACTTCGCCGAGCGCCGGACACCGATCGACATTAATGATGAACAGGCGGATGAATGCGTAAACAACAGTTTCATTAACCGCATTACCGACGCCCTTGGGCCCATCCTTGACGATCAGACCACGGTAACAGCCAACCAAGACGGCCATAACTCCGAACAGAAGCGCTTTTGATTTTGGCGAGAACCAACTCACGCAGTACTATGAGCACAGTCAACCCGTTGATGAACGCACCCAGGTTCGCGCCCTGAAGCAGGGCGGAAACATAACCTTCTAGCAAGCCGATGTTGCACACCAACTCGTTGAGCAGCAACGCAACCAGCGTAAAAGCTAAAACCCGGGCACGAGGAGCCGTTGGATCGGGTCGATCCCCAGAATCCACGTCGCATCGATTTCCTCACGGATGGTGCAAGCGCCCAGATCAGCCCGGATCGCGGTGGCACCGGAGTCAGCAACGACTAGGCACAGCTAGGTGATGGTCCCTAATGCCGTTCCGACGTCAGACAAATCGGCAGCCCCAATCTCACGTAGCAAAATATTGATAGAGTGAAACCCTACCAGGACCGTAAACGGTATGGAGACCAGCAGCGTCGGAATCAGTGACACGCGAACGATCGTCCGGGTCTGATCTAAAAACTCGCGGAATTGGGAATACCCTAAGGAAAATCACACAAAGTGTATCCAATGAAATTTCGAAAAACCGCCAACAACTCGGGCAAGAACCACAAGTTGCTGAATCAAAACTGGGCCACCCCGTCTGCTACTCGTGTGCAAAGTTTTGCGTTACCACTTTGCACGGAATTTAAATACATATGCGGCCCGCTCCCATTAACACACCATGTAAATAATGTAGCGTTTCGCCGTTAGTTAGTCAGTACAAGTCAGCACCCGGGCAATGCGGACAATCTGATGCTATTTTAGTCGCTAACGGGAACGAAAGAATAGAGCCACTCCGGTGGTAGTCCTTATCCATCCATCAGATAGACCGCGGAAAATTTCCGTTCCAGATCGCGGCCAATAAAAGTAGTCCTGCAATGGGCACTGAGTTGTATCAAGGTCCCAGGCCACAGCGTCCGCGCTGAACTGACATTCCACAGTGGGCAGCCGACGCCAGCGTCACCCGAAAGGCTGTACACGATGAACACCTGCCCATTGACTGCTGCTTGTCGCTAGCAAGGCCAAAAAAGGCAACACCGATGTCACCAAGGAAAGTATCTAACAGAGTCTGGACTGCCACTAAATCAGACACATAGGGCAACCGGACCGGAAAACATCGGACGTCATCACGTTACGTACTCGTGGACAGACAGATCGCGTTGACGCACACCCCGTACCGGGCCCAGTGCCCACGTGGCTGACAGGATGAGCGCGGTGCTGCCCGGCCCTTGGTTAGCCTGGCCCACGGGGCCTGCCAAAGCCGCCTTCGACGAGATATTGATGATCCCCGGCCATATATAATATGGAGCCCTATTTGGCTTCTTTTTTAGCGCTGGTGCGCCAGTACATTGCCGCGGTATAGGTGAGCAGGAAATGGCCACGCAGGTACACAACAATTACCACGTCCCATTCTTCGCCGGGCATGTTGAAAAGCATTCGGCCGTAAGTGGTACCGATATTTTTCACCACGGAACACAGTCCGCCCAGCCCATAGGCACAACTGACCAGCTTGTTGGCGGTGACACGTCGATTAATGTTGCCGGTCACCGCGACGGCTTTGCTACCCAGGGCGCTGATCTGGTCGATCACTCCGGAGACATCTCCAGCGCAGCGACGATGTCGTCGACGACTACAGTGGCACCTGACAGAGCTAAACCGATCGCCTCGACTCGGCCCAGTCCCGCGACCGCACCGGTCACCACCGCGACCTTTACGGACAAACCGAGTCGCGTTCGTAATGCAACCCGGCTAAAATTCAGACCGAGTTTGGGTCTGATGGAAGGAAGCCAAAGCATTTAGCCCTAGTCAACTTATGAAGATCTCTAGTTTCGAGTAAGTCTTGGCGCAGCAGCGCCGCACGTAGGCACTCGGCAATTGCCTGTTCGGCCCTAACTTCCTGGTCTGATGAAACCGGATCCGTTCTCACTACGGCATAATCCTCGTCATCTAAATCAAACACATCTGATGTGCGTCCCAAGCACACCGTATTACCCTCGCACCGGTCCACGATTACTCACACGACCTCCTTCAAGGCTAACTTCCTGCTTCCGTCAAGAAATCAATCAGTATCTAACAACTCACCATAAGGACCCAGTAAGCCTGACAAAGCGGTTGCTGGAATTCACACTAGAACGTGTTAATCAGCAAGACGGATGGATAATCGTTTACCGACGTACGGTGCCCAGCTTTGGCTAGTGATGTGGATACGATCGCTTAATTCAAAGAACGGCTGGAATGCGCATTAGATATAACCCTGGGCAAGAGGAGTTGTGTCACGAACGCCGGTAGTGCTTCACCGCATCTCATGACGTCGGAGGTCGCTAGGCGCCGAGTTCAGTCCAGGGAAAATACTTCCACCGGCAAGGTGTACCGGGAGATCGTCACGCAGATAGGCAAAGACGGGTGGCTCACCCTGAACTGACGCAGGGAGTACGGGGGCCAAGACCGCTCGCCGATGGACTCGGTAATCTTCACCGACTAAGCGGTCATCGAGGATGCCCCGGTTCCGATCCCGGCGATCAACAGCGTGGCGTCGACGATCATGACCTAAGGAATTGACGAGCAGAAGAAGTTTTTCCTGCAGCACATTGCTGACAGGAATCTACACTTCATCAATCGGCTATTCAGAGACCAATACCGGCACCGACCTGGTCAACCTGTGCACCACTATGGTGCGCGACGGCGACGACTACGTAATCAACGGCCAGAAAATGTGAACCAGCTTGATCCAGTACGCCGACGATGTCTGGCTAGCGGTGTGCACCACCCCGGAGGCTTCTAGAGCCAAAAAAGCACCGCGGCAGCTCGGTGTTGATTGTGTCGTACCACCACCGAAAGATTCTCATGGAAACCGGTGCACACCAAGGCCGATACAGATACCAATGCCACCTACTACTCCGACCTGCGGGTGCCGGTGACTAACCGGGTCGGCGCGGAGAACAATGGATGGAGATTGGTAACCAACCAGCTCAACCATGAGCGAGTGGCATTGGTGTCTCCAGCACCGATCATGATGTACCTGCGACAAGTTCGCACATAGGCGCAGAATACCAAGGATGCAAGCGGAACGCGGCTCATGAACTCCGAGTTGTTATAGCTTAATCTGGGTCAAGTGCACACCCAAGTCGAAGTGCTAAGACTAAGCAACTGGGACTGAGCTAGTCACTGAAGTTTACCAGTTGCTGATGGAGATTCTAGGTATCAGGCTACCCTGCGACAGAACTCACCAGGTGTGTTGTTACACAGTCATGACGAGCGGATGCACCGGGCATGCCTGGCCCTAACCTTCGGTGGCAGCACCAACGAAGTCCAACGCGACATCATTGGGATGATCTCACTGGGACTACTCCGAGCCAACCACGGACCTTCGAACAGAAAGACATTCAAATTTAACCATAACCAAAGCGGCGGCTGACCTCGCTGGCTTGGTTGACACCATCGTGGACACGGTATACACACCGGAACATCAACGTGAGCCAGACGGGCTCGACCAACGGGTCGATAAAAAGCTGTGCCGCAAATTCATCAATTACGACATCCTGTCCGCCATTGTAGCGAAATCCTCTGGTTGGCAGTGGACTCGGAGTTCTCGAGCAGACAGCCGTGTTGGTTGTGCGAGACCAGCGACTAGCCACCGTGCCGTATATGGAGTCGGTGGTGCTTGGAGCCGCTTCACTAGCCCGGTTTTAGCTTCGCGGACCTGCAGCAGGAGTAGGGCTCGACCGGAGGTCAGCGACGCAAAGATTCTCACCATCGCCCTCGATAGTGAGATAGGTGCGGTGACAGTGCATTCTGACCGCTCCTGCGACGGCTACCGCCTCACCGGTGTACCCACACCCAGGTCGGCTACGCTCCGCTGGCCGGCGCGTTCCTGGTTTACGCCAATGACCACAGGGCTCGGTGACCGCGCTGCAAACCAGCAGCTTGGGCTGCGTCGAACACTTAGAGCTAGAAAATTTAGCGATCGACACTGCCAGGGTAGTTGGCGAGAGTGAGGCTGTAATCTGGATCACCACCCAGTCCACCTTGGTCCTTAACACGTTTCAACTCAGCGTCCTAGCAGCGAGGCCTGCAGCTGACTGCCGAATTATATGCACGCCCGCGAGCATTTCGACTGTCTCGGTCGGCAGCTTCCAGGATGTGGCGCACGTACTAGCCTGCAGCTACATCCATGTACAAGGGGTTGCGGCTGACGCTTACCCAGGCTACGTGGTGAGTATAGGAGGACCCGCCTACGCTGACATCGAGGTTGCTAATGACCCCATTCTGGGCCATTGAAGCTGGACACCGGGTGGCACACACCATCGTGCACGTACACGGCGACGTCGGCATCGACACCGATCATCCCGTGCACTGTTACTTCCTGGCTGCCAAGGAGACGGAGTGAGCGCTAGGCGGTGCCACCCAGCAGCTACGCCAGATCGACCGTGAACTGGCAGAAACCCCTGCCTAGCTCGGCCCGATGTTTTACATGTACCCACGGTCACAGAACTGATGGTGCCGCTGACCAAGATCGATTACCGGAGTTTCTACTTCGAGGATTCATTCACTAGCTGGCGTGACCACGTCCGGCAAGTGTGCGGCCGATCGCGATGACGCTGCGTGAACGCCTACGATCCGCAGCAGCCGCCACATGTCGGCGTGTTGCTGAAAAATACGCCGTTCTTTTCTGCGGTGCTGGCGGCGGCGTAAGTGTAGGGGATTGTTCCAGTAGGCCTCAGCCCTGTACGCCGCGGCGCGGATCTGACCAGCTACATATGCCAGACCGACCTGCCAGCTCGTGCTGAGTGAATAGAAACCAGCTGCGATGTTGGATGATATCGAACATCTGAACATCGATTTCACTGCATGGGCTACGAAGTGGCCGCACATCAGAATGACGCACCGAGCTTCCGATCAACGGCTCTTTCAGATCGGTGGATGCTGATCTTCACTTCGAACACCGGTGGCAAGCCAAAGGCGGTGAAATGCAGCCACAGCAGGGTCGCAGTTGCCAGAGCGGCTATGATGTAGCACCGCAATCTGTGCCGTGACAGCGTCTAATAGGCATCTATGCCGTTGTTTAACTCCAACGCGGTGCTGGTTGGCTGAGCAGCAGCTGCAGCATGCTAGTACTCAATTGAGTTGCGGAGCCAGTTCTTTGCGTCGAACTTTTTGGTGGATATCCTTGAGCAAGCCTTGGCGTATGTGCTTGCAACACTCGAACAGCCCGATGATGCCGACAACCCGCTGCAGGCAGCGTATTGCACTGCAAAGTATAATTAGCAATATCGAATGCTTCTTCCGCCAGTTCGGTTGTAATGTCCAGAGCAGGTTCGGGTCGACCGAAGCTGGAGTGGCTACCTCGCTTGCCTCGATTACGCTGGCTATGCGTACTTCGCTGGAAAATTTGGCGATTGGATGCGTTTCGACAATGAAAACCGGCGCCGCACCGATCTAGCGAACATTGCTGCGATACCCCGATGCAAAATAAATGTTGGTGATGGCACCGGGCCCGACGTTCGATACCGAGCAATTCCGCACCTTCCTGGCCAAACAGCCGGACCTAGGACCTAAGCAAGTAACCAGCGTATGTCCGAGTCGACGCCTCGCCACCCACCGTTACCTTCAAGGTGCTTAAACGGCAATTGTCGGCCGACGGCATTTGACTGTGCTGGTTCGGTGTGGCCGATTTCACCGGTCAACCGAGTCGGGGGCGTCACCCCACGATTGATGGCACTACCGTGTCGATCAGGTGCGGTCCGGGTTCAGTGAAGGCCAGGCGCAGGGCATCGGCCAACCCCTCTGTGGTATTGACACGACGAGCAGAAACTCCCATACCCTCCGCGATCTTAACGAAATCCATTGTAGGGCTAGATAAATCGAGCAGACTCAGCGCTTTGGGGCCAGGCGTCGACCCGGCACCCATCCGTTGCAACTCAATCCGCAGAATGTTGTAAGCACCGTTGTTGTAGATTATTGTGGTTACGTCGAGGTTTTCCCGTGCTTGAGTCCACAACCCCGAAATCGTGTACATCGCCGACCCGTCGGATTCCAGGCACAGCACAGGGCGGTCGGGGGCGGCCACCGCGGCACCCACCGAGGCCGGGATGCCGTGACCGATCGCCCCGCCGGTCAGAGTCAGCCAATCATGGGCCGGTGCTCCAGCGGTAGCCGCGGCTAGCAGCACCCCTGAGGTATTCGATTCGTCGACGACAATCGCCCGTTCGGGCAGCAGCGCGCCAATCACGTTAGCCGCCGCCCCAGAGGTCAGCGGACCTGACGGCAGCTGCGGGCGCGATGCGGCCACCACCGGCGCAGCGGTCCCGGATGCCACCTCGTCAGCCAATGCGTTTAGCGCGTAAGCGGCACCGCCGTGCTCGGCAAGCACGTGCACCTCACAGCCGGCTGGTACCAAGTCACTAGGCATGCCAGGGTAGGCAAAGAACGACACCGGCGACTGGGCACCGGCCAGCACTAGATGCTTGGCACCGTCCAGCTGAGCCGCGGCGACCTCGGCAAAGTAGGCGAGTCGTTCGACAGCAGGGACACCAGCGCCCCGCTCCAATCGGGCCGGGAACGTCTCGCAGAACCAGCGGGCGCCGGTCGCCGCACCGATCCGCGCGACCGCTGCCAACCCCGACCAGCCGGTGGCGTCTGCACCGATCAAAATCACCGTGGGTTCTCCCGATTCCAGGGCCGTGCGAACCGCCCCCACGTCGACACCGGCACTGGCTGGCTGGTCTGACACCGACGCGGCGGGAATGGCGCCGTCAGACCAGGATACGTCCGCGGGCAGGATCAGCGTCGAGATCTGCGAGCCCACCAGGCTGGCAGAGATCGCCTCCGCTGCGTCGACCCCAACGTCGGCGGTGTCCATTGTCCGGTGCAGCCATCCTGAAACGGTTCCTGCCAGAGCGTCGATGTCGGATTCCAGTGGGGCATCATACTTCTTGTGATAGGTGGCATGGTCGCCGACGACCACCACCATGGGCACCCGTGCGCGGCGCGCGTTGTGCAGGTTAGCCAGGCCGTTCCCTAATCCGGGACCCAGGTGCAGCAGCACCACTGCCGGCCGGCCAGCTATACGAGCGTAGCCGTCGGCCGCACCAGTGGCCACACCTTCGAAAAGGGTTAGCACGCCACGCATTCCGGCAACGGTGTCCAGTGCGGCCACGAAGTGCATCTCCGAGGTGCCGGGATTGGCGAAGCACACATCGACACCACCGTCGACCAGGGTACTGATCATGGCCTGAGCACCGTTCACCTGTTTTCCTCCAATCCAAAAACATGTCCCGCGTTGCCGTGCAGGAAGTCTCGGCGAGCCTGATCACTGCGCCCGAGTTTGTCCAACCCCGCTAGAGCATGCATGTGAGTCATCATTGGGTAATTGGTACCGCACAAGACTTTGCTTTGTCCGGTAATGGTTTTCATAAAGCGGATGAGTTTTTTGCGGAAGCCGTTTGATTACATAGGCCGAGGCGTCGATGTAGACGTTCTCGTACTTACAGGCGACAGCCACCATCTCCTCAATCCACGGATACTCGACGTGGCCGCACACAATCACCAACTCCGGAAAGTCTAGGGCCATCTGGTCGATGTAGAGAATCGGGAACACGGTCTCCGACGCCCCCACCGGCCCAGTTTAACCAACCAGGGTACAAATCGGCACAGCGGCTTGGAGACATTCGGTAAATCAGTATATGTAGCGGAGGTCGATGGGCGGCGCATTCCACAACCAAAGCAGCACCCGCAGTCCTACAAGCCCGCCACCACGCACTCGCCGCCGCAACTCGCGGACCAATTCCATCGGGCCAACCTTGGCCAGGCCAAAAAACCGGTTCGAGTACAATCGGCAACGATCAATCATTGCAGATCAGATCTTAGCCGCCCGGGCCGCGCCACGCACTCAGCAGACCGAGGTCGACGTCGGTGACGTACATGGACAAGATGGTCGCCTCGATCACGACGTCGGTGGCTGGAATTCTCCCAGGCCAGCACCGGCAGTGAGGCTAGCATGTCGCTGCGCAGGAATCGCGCAGTAGGTGCCACATACACACGTCGATCGTCATAGAGCTTCAACTCTAGACACGTTTATCCGGCCAGCGTGGCGCGAGCGGCGGCATGTGTCTGCCCTGCGTACCAGCCACCGAACAACACGACATGCGCTAGCAGCGGAAAGAGTCGATGCAACCAGATACGGTTGTGCTAGGAGGCTTTCAGCGCTTGAACCAGCTAATAGCTGGCGAAGACTGCATCGTAATGCAAGACCAAACAAAGCGAGCATCACTAAGTCGATCTCACGGTGACCAGCGTGCACAGCCGGCTAGATCAGCACTACTCGTGCAGTGCCCACATCACATTGCCGCTCCACAAATCGCCGTGTAAAACCAGAACAGATAACCATAGTCGTCGAAGTCACCTGCCCAGCAACGTACTACGACGGAGTCAATGATGGCACGGATCGTAACCTCCAGGCATGGCGCAACAAGCTGGGCCATCAGGGCCATCCGTTCGTAAGCACAGAAATTGCCCCACCGCGAGTGACTGCCGCAACGACATCGGCAATGGCTGTAACAGCGGTCCTAAGAAACCGGGCCCGTTCCATACGTCGGATCCAGTGCCAACACACCGCGGCACCCACATCGTGTTGTGACAGCCAATCGGCTACTGAACGCGTATGCCACTTTCGGGGCTCGGAGTCACCGAATCAAGCCTCAGCCGGGTCGGACTGGCGGCGTCGATAGATACTACCTAAACACAAAATATACCGCCGTCAACACTGGAAAGCCAACACAGCAAACCAGATTCCCAGGCGAAGAAGCCGGTGGGCAGCCCGACTAGTGCTTGACGAACACAGTCACGCTGCTACATGCACACCATGCTCCGGTGGTCACCTGGCCTGAATGCACATCATCGGCAGGGTGCTACTCAGTCTGTTACATGGCCCAGCAGTAATAGAGTTTACCGTTCGGTAAATATTTTACCTCACCTACCAACCAAAAACTCTGAGGCGCTTTGTGTCCCTCTATCTCAGAGCGTAGAAAACTGTCCAGTTCGGCCAGCACCAACCACGGCCCCGTCCGGACCTGCACGGACAGTAGACACATGCTGGCCTTTACCGAGGATCGATTACACCAACCACCAATGCGTCGCAGAAGTTGGGGTGGCTCTTGAACCCCGCTTAAAACTCTTCGGGGTAGATCTTCTCGCCACTGCTATTGATCGACACCAAACCACGGCACAGCATGGTGACCGACCCCGTCAGCCTCGACCACTGCCTCAGTTGCCCATAATGAATTAGCTTAACACCACTGATAGTCTTAAACATCTCGACGGTCTTCTACTCGTCTTTGCAATAGCCAACAGGGATGTTGCCCTTCTTGGCAATGAAGTCCGCGCACGCCCGAGCCAGGCTTGACCTCGATACCGTCCTCGTCGAGGACCACGGTCTCGATGTTTGGGGTGTCCGGCAGCACTTTGGTGGCCGGGCCGTATGTACTAGCGCTCGTGCACCAGCGCAACCATGTCTAAAGTTGTTGAAGAGATATCGAAGTTTACCCTCGACGTAGCGGACTTTAACGTTGACTAGAATGTTCCCCCTTCACGATGCCGAACATCGCTATGACAATCTCGATGCTGCTGCGACAGTAGAGGACTACTTTTTTGTCGTCCTTATTCACACCCTGACCTATAAGGTAGTGTCCGAAGCGGTTGGCCTTCTCTTCTAGTTGGGTATAGGTCAGCTGCTCGTCGCCACAGATGAGGGCAGCACAGTAAGGCATAGTGTCGATGGCGTGCGCGTCGAGGATCGACAGGCTGCCATGAATCCATGAACTAGAACTTATTACATTTATTGGAAAGCGAGAGACGGTAGCCGTGGCCGAGGCTCCAGCAAACGATTTCGTACAGGACGCGCTGGTGTAACTGCACAGATACACCCCTCATTGTGACAATGAACAGACCGGCCGCGCACAAAGTGCTGAACAGCAAAATAATAAAAATTATGGTCGAGTTATGGGACCGCGTCGACAACTATCCCGACGTCCGGTGCCAAATCCTGACCGGTGCCGGCGTCTGACTAAACCAAACCGCTGATTGCCGATGTCGAAGATACAGCCATCACCGGTGATACCGAGATCCTGCAAGGAACCAATATCCGGATCGCCGGAAAAAGCGCCAAGTTCATCATCTCCGAAGCCAAATGGAGCCTCTATTTCATGGACAGCCCGACCGTACGTTTGGTCTGACAGATCCCCTACACCGTGTCTTGTTACCTGCAGCTAACTGGACAGCGCATCGCCGCCACCGAGGGCCAAGGACATAGCGCTGATCCGCTATGTCCTCCCCGAGGGGCAAGCACTATCCAAGGCTCTCAAAATCGCGGAGATAATCTCGAATAACGGGTCGCGGCTGTGCAGGCGATTCTATAGTCGATCCGCAAGACCAAAGGGAATGACCGAAAGCCAGGAACTCAAGCGGAAACCAGGCATTCAAAATTGACACCCAAATCGATATCGAGGTGTTCCTGTCCAAAAACGCTAAGTAAAACGCGAAGGCGTTCACTGAGAACCACAAGGCCACATTCCAAAACTGCTAAACCCTATTCACCAAACGTGAACTCTACTCTGGTCTCACAGCAGAGGCCTATCTCACCCCGGGGTCCGGGGCTTCCCCGAAGTAGGCGCTCACGAGACATCGATCTGAGCAACTCAGCTTCGATCAATTCGTCACTATCATTGCATAATAACTGGTTCCAGGCTATGGCTTCATCTCTTTACTGGTCAAAACGCACAGGCCGACGTTTAAGTCGGACACAGCAGCTAAGATAGCGCGATGGAACGTCGACGTTAAGACACCAACGACCGGTCCCCTATCACTAGCATCGCTTCTGGTCAAGCACTCGCTCTCTGCCATTGAGCGGCTACGAGTGCATTGTAACCACGATGGCCGAATCACCGAAGATCCCGAAATCCACCTGCGTACGCTATCTTCGACGCTATTGCCACCAACCGGCATAGCCCTTTCGACTGCTTGATGCCCGGCTAAACAACGATTACGTCTATAAAGTCGATACCGAGGTCACAGGAGTGACACAAACCGACAACCTGCCGATCCGGCCAATGCTTACAGTGATCGCCCAAACAACCCTAACTGTTCGAGAACTCAACGAACACGCTATCGCGCGCATCATTAGGCATGCTCGATGATGACAGCCCCTATGCCCGCACACAGACATCTCATTCGGCTCCGCATACGCTCCTCTGATGCATTACAAGTTGGTTGGCCGCGACGTCGTTGCTGACCCACTCTAGGGTGAACCGAAAGCCTTCCGGACCAACCCGGTGTCGGCGATGAGCAGCGGTGGCAACATCCACGTCAGCACGGCATACTCCGTGCTGAGCTAGCCCAATGGCACGGCGCCGACGGAAGCGTGGCATCAGTAACGGCGACGAAACGATATCGTGACAAGGTATTCATTGAATACACCATAGAGTGTCTTCCCGGCCTGCAAGGTGGTGGTAGACACACAAGTCAACATCCGCGACAACGAAATTGTACCTACGCCAGCATTGAGGGACAATGCGTTTTGCGGAACACTACCTATACCGGATGCCCTGCAATGTGCCGATGATCATGCCGTCACTTTGGATCAAGACCGGTTGCATCGAAGCGTACCCCCCCCCCGACATTAGCGCCTTGCTGTTGAGTAACTCCTATCACCCCGACAGTGCTACGCTGACGCGCAGGCTGGCCGATCAGCTTGGATTGCGAGCCGGCTAGCTGTTAGCCTGTATCTCCTCCGGTCTTAGAGCAACGAACTGGCTACTCACAAGCGAATACGATGTCATTGTCGACGGCGTCGATCTCGGCAAAGTCAACGTCAACAACGCACAAGCCGCCGCTGCGGCGGCCAGGTAGGATGTGCGAGTGTGCTTCAATCACGGCGATTGCCAAAGAATTTCTATTGCCAGGCAACAGAGTCGACGCACTAGTGTGCGAATACGCGCCGTGTACCTTCCCCGAACGAAGAACGTCACCTCACGGAAATTCGCCCGGATCCGTCGTCCTGACGGCCCAGCAGGCATCACCATAACAGAGGACAGCCTACCGGTCGAGCTGACCTCACTTACCGACTGTGTTGCTTGCATTGGTTTACGCCCGGAACGGTCACCAACTACACCAGCATTCTCACCCAAGCAGGACTTCAGTTGCGGCACAAAGATCCCCGGGACGGGTTCCTGCTAGAGATGATCTACCGTGTCTATCACACGGATAATCGTTGCGCGACGTAGCACCAAAGATCCTTGCCGACAACAGCGTGGCACGGCGGAGCTGTATCGACATACAGCAGCTAATGACTGAAGTGGTCAAAGGCGGACACATTAGACATACCCTCATCATCGCGGAGGAAACATAACACTCAAAGACACATTCTCGATAAGAAACAAGACAAATAGCCCGGATTCTGGCCGGGATTGCTAATCGATACTGCGGACACCAGTACCCTCAATGTTATCGCCTATCTGGAAACTGTTGGCCAACAACCGATTACGCAAGTAACCGTCCCGGGCTAGGGCTCCCCACTAACTAGAGTTCGCGACGTCGCCAGCACCGTTTATCGATAGCATCACGCTCACCGGATACATCGTCAACATCGGTATAAGACTAAATTATCTTGCTAGCATACAGTCTAGTCTAGCGATCTGGGCTACTCGTCGCCACATTGACCACCATACTCTTCGCGCTAATCGGTACCATCGGGCCGATGAGTTTGCCCGGGGTGACCGATCCGCTAGCTTGGAACCTCGTCGGTTGGATCAGCAATCTCATCCCGAATTTCGTGTACGGAAGTGCTCAATGCTCTTGCGTTGCACTCCCCCACCCATCATCGTGGTAATGACTCCGAAAGTCCTTGACTTGTAATGAATTATATATAATTCAGCATGCAACGCTCAGCCAACTACTGCAGATGAGCGACGTTCATAGCAAGGTCAGCTCAAGCCGCTGAAAACACGAGCGATAACGCGGGGGATCGCATGTCGCACGGTAAGGCTAGTCACTGCGATGCGGGCACCAATGTACAAATCCGGCAGCAACAAACGCTTCTGGCCTCTGAGTCACTGGTAATCGATGAAACATTTTCCGGCCAAAAAGGAAGGAGGCTTCCCATTACAAAGCTTCACACTCAAATTCCTCGGCAATGCATGCTCCGGGCTCTGAATCAGCTCAAAATCGCATTGATACTCTCAAGCATATGATCGGATTGGTAATTTTGCCCCACAGTCAAAGTCATCGGCCAGCTCTGTCTCAGAGCAGTCGCACCACCAGGGGTCGTCGGTGAAAAGGTCCAGCAGCAAATCTGAATCGACGAGTCTACCTGCCACCGTCAAGCTATTCATCGTAGTGAGTAAGCGTCATGATGATTTCGTCAATACCCCCTTGTGCCTGGTACGCGGCCGCGTATCCGGCGTGTATATAGTCTTGCCTCGTGCAGTTTTCGCACACACACCGGCCACAACCCTCGATCGCCGAGTTCAAATTCGACTTCGGAACCCAACTCGACCCCAAACGTGTGCCGCACCTACAGCGGAATCGTTACCTGCCCTTTGATTGTCACCCATATAGAAGCTAGGCCTACGACATGCTAATAACAGTAGAGTAATACTGGACGCCCAACCGCGTCAACCGATACATGGCAGACCGACATACCAGCGGCGGTGGAGAGCCGTTGCTTATCTGCTCACCTCGACTATTTTCGAACGAGCGCTGCGGCACGACTGGCATGCCAGATCTAAGGCACGATGGATTCGGTGACGTGAAACGTCGCGCTTGGCCTGGGTCGGACTGGACTTTCCAGTTGGATGGAAGCCGTAGCGTCGGGGGTTGGAGGTGATGATGGTAGCGAAGCGCCACGTGGAAGTGTTCGTGGCGGGATGCCCGGTGTGCGAACCGACCGCTAGCCTGGTGCGGGAACAGGAAAACTAGCCCGCCCGGACTGCGAAGTAATCATACACAATCTGTGAGAGAATGGTACCGACGCGGCGACCCGGTCCGGGACAGCATCAGTGACTACGGTAGTCGTGAGCAGCACATTCACCGCATGCTGCCAGGGCCGTACGCCGGACCGGCAGACACTAGCAGCCCAGCATCGGACAGCGACTCTAGCAAGGACCCCGGGGCGGCCTACCCAACTGAGACAGACCGCAACCTCACTGTGAGCCAGTTTGTTGCATAGGAAAAGAAGTGTGCTCGATAATTCCGCGTTAGCAACTGGTTTCAGCGGTGGACCGCTGCGGGGTTAGTGATTGCGCGGTGACCAGTTGTTCACGCGGCCGGCTCATTTCGACAACCGTTGGTCGATCTCGGCGAACTTGTGATCGAGGACCACGTACCCGCAAGAAGAGTTAGCTACGATCGCGTAACGCGAGAAGCTCACCTAGAATCAGCCCGAGTCGCTGAGTTGTTTTGATGAAAGTGAGCCGGTCAACTTCGGTGGCACTGTATATGTAGCGGTAACCAGAGGATGTGCGCCACGAGTCCTATTGACACGCAGTACCGTATCGCCATGGCGCTGGTTCCCAGCCAATTAGCAAACTCGCCAGTGTACACATCTACCTCCAACATTCTATTAGGCTGGCAAGTTCTCCTCGATGGGCGCCGGCCCCTACTCATCCAGACTGTTAGCATCACCAGCGTGTTCATGTCCTCGCTCAACGCCACCCGTGCCCTCTGGGCGGCTGCATTAAGAAACGGACATCAGGCCACGAGACTAGACTGGCGCCGCCGTGACGAACACGGTTCACCACCCCCTGGTGGTTGACGTGCCTGCAAGCTCACCGACAAACTCCAGAAGCACTCGTGAACCCGGGGTTGCGTGTCACGTTTCACCTGGTCAACATTTCTTACCATTAGTGCCACCGTCACTCTCAACAGTCGGCAACAGCGTAGCCTTGCTCTTCGATTGTCTCGATTGTCCGAAAGGGAAAAACGTTCGCCTTCAATGTCCGCGCCGACTGCCAGCTGATCGCCGGAATCGAATTCCGGCCCGGTCTGCCCGTGCCGACTGGGCAGGAAACAAGAGCGCCGCGGATGTTAAAGACGTACTCCCACTTGGACAACGTCACCTGGGAAATCCCTTGGGAAAAGAAGTATAGAGTCTACAAAACCGATTTGGCGAGGCAAGTGTGCGGCTGAGCGACCATCCGCATGCCAGGGAACTTGTCTCTCCGGGGCTGGTCAAGCGCGCTGATGTCGTAGTCGGTGGCCAACGTGGATATGGTCTTCCGGCGACACTCACGGATTCTGAAGCAAACGCCATCCGGTCAATCTAGAAGGCGTTCTAATCGCCTAGCAAGGATGCGGTCAGAACAGCCCAGCCAGGTCTCGAACCTGCTCTACGCTAGAAGCAGACACCATCATCATGGTAACCCCTGCGGCTGACCAGGCCGCGATCTGCTTACACACATAGTCCACGTCACCGACGATCATAGTGCTGTCGACGAGCTCGTTGGGGATGATCTCGGCCGCCTTGTCCTTCTGGTTGGACCGGAACAGCGCAGTCACCTCGTCGACCACCTCAGCATAGCCCATCCGACGATAGACGTCGGCGTGAAAGTTGGTGCCCTCAGCACCCATACCGCCCATGTAAAGTGCCAGGAACGGCTTAATTCCGGCAAACGCAGCCGCGCGGTCTTCGGTAACAACGATCTGAGCGGACGCACAGATCTCGAAGTCCTCACGGCTGCGCCGCGCGCCCGTCCGGGCGAACCCCTCGTCGAGCCATTCGTTGTACATGTCAGCCATCCGGGGAGAAAAGAAAATTGGTAGCCAGCCGTCGCAGATCTCGGCGGCCAGCGCCACGTTCTTCGGCCCCTCGGCACCCAGCATAATCGGAATGTCTGCGCGCAGCGGATGGGTGATGGGTTTCAACGCTTTGCCTAAACCCGTCGCACCAGCACCGGTCAGCGGCAACGGGTAGTGCTGACCGTCGCTGACCACCGGCGCTTCCCTGGCCCACACTTGGCGGACAATGTCAATGTATTCACGGGTGCGGGACAATGGCTTTGGAAACGGCTGGCCATACCAACCCTCGACCACCTGTGGGCCGGACACACCAAGCCCGAGAATATGGCGTCCACCGGACAGATGGTCCAGCGTCAGCGCAGCCATCGCGCATGCCGTCGGGGTTCGCGCCGACAGTTGGACCACCGACGTGCCCAGCCGCACCCGCTGCGTGGACGAGCCCCACCACGCCAGCGGCGTGTAAGCATCGGATCCCCACGCTTCCCCGGTGAATACTGCGTCGAATCCGGCGCCCTCCGCCGCGGCCACGAGTTCGGCAGCGTTTCCTGGCGGTTGAGCAGCCCAATATCCCAACTGCAGCCCAAGCTTCATGGCGTTCGCCCTTTCCACCAAAACCCAACCTTATTGAAACCGCTCTTAGAACCGATTCTAAACAAAGACGTGACAACCAGTTCGAGCCGCACATCCTTAGATCGACCACTCCGAACCAATTCTCTCCGCGCCACTGACGTTGCCTTTCGACTACACCCGTTCGGTAGGCTCCAAGCTGAACAGGTTTTTCACCACGCGTTGAGTGTGACATCCTGAGGCGCGGGGATTTGTATAGCCAAGTGCATGTGCCTTCCGCGGAATACGACCCAGTTACCTATGAGCCATCTGGGCGAGATAATAGCCAGTGCCAGCTGGCGACACGGTCACATCCTGGACTTGGCAGACTGAGTCGCCGGACCGACCGTTCGTCATGGGCGCTGATCAAGCTCGGCGGAGCCAACGCCAAAGATGTTACACGTCATACGTAGAAGTTGAGAACTACCTACCCTTCAGCGATACGCGCCAGAGCCCGGGTACATGTGTATTGGTCCAAACAACCAGCGAGCGCCATAACCTACATCACATACTTCGCGCTGGGCGGAGAACCCGAGCCGATTAACAGAGCGAGCAACCAGTGAACAGGATTCTGTCACCATTATCGATAACACCAATCGAGCTTACAATTCAGCACACCTCCTAGCACAAAGAAAGCGCATACTTAACAAGCCATCTCCAAGAGAAAATTGCTCAGTGCTCGAACCCAGTGTTCCGGCCCCTCAACGGGAAAGTGTATTTACCTCTGCATAACGCCTACCGGGACACTGGTCTGCTCACCACTGAATTCGTCGAACTACCGGATAAGAGTACAGTGACGACGTTTGCGATCATCAATATACCGTTAATAGCCCAGCGCATCAAAACGCCTTACATGGCCTGCCTATGTGCTGACGGCCTACATCCCGTCCTTACACCTGGTCTCTGAAATCGACGCACACAAGGTGCGGATAGTTATGCGTGTCAAGGCGGTATGGAAACCTTGCACAGGGTGTAACATCAATAACATCAAGTACTTCCAGTCTACCAGGGAATCCGACACCGACTACGACAGCTATAAGCATCATCATATAATGTAAAGGGCTTAATTTATAATGAGTGCTCGCAACGTTCCGATGGTCGGCTTCACCCACGCGCCGCATGTCCGCCGCACTAAACGGCGTCGAAATGTTGATGTCGTATTTGACCCAAGCTTTACGATGAGCTGGTCATCACCAAGACCAGTATTGGCTTCCGGGTGCCCTGGTTTGTCGGATTACCTTAGCCGAAAAAATTGTTTATTTAAAAAATTTTATTTATATCTGCAATAGACTCGATCGGCGCTGTGACGCCGATCGAGTCTATTGCAGATATAAAACGCCCCACGGAGCCTACACCAAATTGCTAAGCGATGAGGTCGACACCGCGCTAGTGTACAGATTAGAGAAGTCCTCGTCTGAAACACTGCGTAGCATCTTGTCACGGCAGACCGACCCCTACACCGTTGCGCCGCTGTTGCCATATTCAGGTGTCACTGGCCGAAGCAGGTGCACACCTGAAAGAGGTACCTTAGCACCGGACAGACAATGTACGTCGCGAAGCACCAATACATTCCAATGAACAGCCTGGTCTGCGAAGCCATCAGCCTAGTACTTGCCAACCCCGCGACGACATCAACGCTCTCATTGTCAGTTGGCGGCAAGACCCCCGAGTTCTTCGAGGGCGTCATGATGCTGAAGTTGTTTATAGCCGACACCATGGGGCAACCGACAATCCATTGATAAAAGGTGCATAACGCGGGTTCGATGGGCGGCTCAACCGGGGTGGTGGCTATGAGTATCGTGCAGTCCGGAAAATTTCTGCGGATGCTGGGGATTACTTAAAAGAAGCAATCGGAATCAAATGCCGTGTAGACGTTATCGATTCCTATTCCATTCATCAAACCGGGTGGGCACCAGCGCAGGAAAATATTTCGCGCCGCACGTGCGAGCCTACATCCGACACTCGAGTGCATCGACAAACACCGGCGCGGTGGTACCGACTCAACGGCAACCACCACCCACTGACGACTTTGCAGCAATCCGACATAACCATCAAGAAGGTGATGTAGTTCTCCCAGACTTTGGAATCAGATCAACTACAACGAGACCTTACCCATCGTCTGATAGCGCATACGCTGTGGTTACCGGCTACGAACAGGTCGCTGATGCAAGATTGGCACAAGGACATACGGTTGTCTGGATCCATGACACCACGTTGCGCACTGAACCGCTGGCATTCTCCGAGCGCAACCAAGTCATTCCGCAAGCTGGGCTTTAAGCTACCGCCGCATTATGTAAGTTCCGCTGGCATTACCAGTCCCATCGACTAGATCGACGTCGCTGGAATCTACGTACCCTTCTCATGGTTTGAACCGACTTGCTTGGCAAACATCAGCTTTACTAACTAGAGCGAAGGCTGGAAAATCACTAAAGCCGGGAAGATCACGATAGGCAGATAGATTCCGGTGCACCCATTTAGCAGTAGGGCTGTCGTCGAACCCAATAGGTGCCTCTGGCTTGATCCGTTTCGTCTAATCGGCTACCCAAATGGTGGGCAAGGTCGGTTATCACCAAGTTCCCTTAGTACGAAATGATTTAGCGTATAATGACGGCAACTGCTCACAGTATTACTCTATGTGGATAGCCAACGCCGACAAGCAGGAAAAGATACACGAGAGAACAAACGCATAAACGCAAATAAAACACCCCGCGCATGACGCCAACCGCCGATCCCGCAAAGCGTTACAAGCCAAAGATAAAGAAACCTGGCTGGCGATGTTCGCCGACGACGTCGTCGTCGGCGAACATCGCCAGCCATCGTCCCCTCTACCCAAGATCTAACAGGGTAACTTCACTATCTTTGCCGCGCGCTCTGGAGGATTGCTGAAACTTCCCGAAAAATAAAACAATCTGCAGTAGTCGCGTCACAAGCACGTGAGAGTCTAGCCAGGCCAACGGTAATAGTGCACCCGGCAATCGCGGCGCCAGGTGTCAGAGCAGTGATCAGGTTCTTGTCGTGCACTATGATACGCATAAACGCTTCGAGACTCTCTCTCGGGTAGGCTCAGCAGAGAACTTCGAGCCGTTTGACGCCCTCATTCGAGTCGGGCGGAAACAAGTTAATGTTTAGCCCACCGGGACCCAGTAGCACCCAGCCGCCCAACCAGGTAGGGGTAGTCCAGCCCAAACCGCACCACTCCCCTACCCGGCGAGTTGCCCAATAGCGAAACACCGCAGATTCAGCTGGTCGAAAAGCTCGTTGAGCGCGATCGCGGCAAAGCGATTGAACTGTTCATGCTCCGGCACGCCTGTCAAAGTAGCCATAGTCGAGCCGGTTGACAGCCAGCACAGCAATGTTGCATGAGAAGTTCGTCCAGCTCGATGCGCCGAGACCACCACCATGCAGCAACACCACTGTCTGGTCGGGGCCGACGTCGGCTTCGTAGAAATGTACCCGTAGTGTCCTATCTTCTACTTGGACCTACACGAAGTGCGAGGTGGATTCGAAGGTCAATTCCTCGGTGGGCGGCCATGGCGCATGACCACCGTATCACCGGGTGGCCACTAGAACTCGCTTGTCCAGAAAATCACATAGGAACGTTCGGGATCGCTAGAATCATGAACCTAGCTTGTGTACGCATCGCATCAGAGCCGTTGATTTTAAAGATCATTGGCCAACCAGGTAGCACCAGAGTCCGCGAACAGCCTGTCGATCGAGACGATCGACAGGCCAGTAACATATACCTAGTAGCGCGTATGCAAGCACGTAACTCAAAGGGAATCTCCTTGCCGACGACCAGTAATACTTACTCGTAGCAGACATTGCCAATCAGCTGACGCCACGCGGCATTAATATCGCTAACCGCCTAGGGCAATGCGAACCCTGGCGAACGAGTCATCCTTGGACTTCTCTCCCACGAACGCCGCACACACCCGCTTGCTCTGATGCTCCACATGCACGGCATAAGGCATACCCACGATAGGAGCATGGCTACATTATAGCTCAAGGAATTGAGTACAAAGTAACGATATTCGTCTGCAACCTTCCGGCGGTGTGGTTGTTCATCACTTTGCAGTACAGGAACCGGCGCCAAAGCACGAAGACATCTTTGATCACCGACGTATTAGTATTTGATATCCTGAAAAACCGACCCCATACCAGGTGTCGTCAATTTCGTATTCGGTGTGCGGGATCAAAAAGCTGCCGAAGGCCACCCACCGGCCGTCCTTAGTGACCGGGCGACCCACGAATATACAGCTAGCATAATCACAGCCCGACGACCAATTCCACGAGCTGCTAATGCAGGTAACCGCCCTCGACCACGACACCGGAACCCATTGGTGCGTATAACGACGAAATCCACGTTTCGGGTTCTCGCACCAGACCTCCTTCTAAGCCAGCTGGTCAAACGGTGCCAAATTCCGGTTGTGCACAGCCGACTATTGAACTCACCCAGCCGGTAGAACCAACATGCGCTAACAAACCGGCGCGTCGTCTAGATAGAACAGTGTCGTATCGCACTGCAGACCTCCCTGCTGCTCGGGCTACAAGCGGGTGAAGAAGCCGACAGAGGCGCCGGGCTTTGACGGTGTCGTTCAGCAGCCTCTGCAGATCCTTGGCCGCTTGGGCGCACTGACGAATCTGAGTAAGCAAACCATCAAATGGCGATCAAGGTTGACTGCGCATCACACTGTTGAACGGACGTCACTTACGCTTGCCTCTGGGAGTGCATACCGGACAACCTGCTGGCCCGTGGCGGAGCCCGGTAAGGCCGGACAATATAAAACCTGATGAAAACCTAGAGAAAGGCAAGGCTAGGACACGTTCCGGTGCGTATCGATCAGAGTTTTCCTGCTACTGATAGCGACACGAATCCTGTTTTCTCTAACATGTTCTTAGTTATGTTGGAAGGAGGAGAGCGGGTATTGACCGAGACTATATCCTGATGAACCGCTCGGCAGCCATGTACTTGGACTACAGATCGCCGAGGTCGTTACCGACACCGACGACGTACAGTCGCTGATGTTAACGGTGCCGAAGGAACCAGACGGCCAAGTCATCGCACCGGACCGGCTACGCTACACGCCGGCCAGCTTTTGACGCTACATATTTCCAACGACCTTACCGGCTGGCTACTCGTTGAACACAGTCACCGAAGACGCGCCCGCTGTCACGGTGAAACGTACCGCGAACGGATACACGCCCAACTGTTTGTGCAACCACACCCACCAGGGTATGGGCACTTATGTGCTGGCTCTTTCGGGCAATTTCGTGCCCAAAACACTGGATGACGACTTTCTCTTGATGGCCACCGACAGTGAGATCATCCCGATCATGTCAATACTGTAAGTCAGCGCTTGCCGAGGACAGCGGCCAAATGCCTGTACTTTACGCCAACCGTTATGAGCGCGCGGTGATCTTCGACGACCCGTTGCGCGAGTTAGTCGACAAATATCCCGATCGGCTGACGGTCATGCACTGGCTGGATTCGCTGCAGGGACTACCGAGCGCTGGCGAAACCAGCTGCTACCTACACCGACCGGCATTCATTTGTGGGCCCGAACCATACATGCAGACAGTGCGAGACGCCTTGGCAATGCTGAAAACTAACTTCCCAGCAAGTGCACATCAAAGTAGTCAAAGTCTCTGGATTCAGACCCGTTCGCAGCGGTTAAAATTAAGGACACTACCGACGAGCCATTCGCTAACGCGGTGGTGCAGCTAGACGATCAAACCCACACCGTGTCGTAGCCACGCCACACCAAGCTGCTCGATGTGTTACTAGCGGCAGACCTCAACGCACCACTCTCGTACCGGTACGGTCACCGGAGTAAGTGTGCGTGCGCCTTGCGCAACGACGAAGTCAACGACGTCCTTGAGCAGCAGGAACCGTCGACGACAGCCTCACCCTGGCTTGTCAGTCCCATCCGAAATCCGGGTCAGTATGAAGTTATCTACGACAAGTAGCATCCGGGCCAAGTTCTCCCGAAGAGCCAGTGCGACGAAAACCAAAGAAAACAGCATACATCATCTGTTCAGGAGCGGCGTGGTCGTCGAACTGATGCTGATGTTGGCGTCCACACCAGTCTCCGCGGCGACCAGCAACACCGTTACCACGGTGCTCCCAGACAACAACATGACTCAGCTGGAAATGCACGCCGTGCTCGCTTGCCATAAAGTAACCGGAAGTTGCAACTTCACTACCAAGGCGAAAATGCGTACATCCGACGGTGTAACCGGATTTCCTCCGGTTCTGTGGGCCCACCAAACCACCGAGATCCGGTCATGAAACCGGTTGGCTTCTTGGACACCCATGCGACCAGACCGTTCGATAAAATCATGAACCCAGGTGGGTTCGACGTGATTATCACCATAACTATTTGGTGGAGGCTCGCCGGGTAAGTACCAGATCACCATCGATTCGATCTATTAATCGACCGGCCAACCGAAGGCGAACTTGCACAGCATCGTCTACACCCACATCCAGGCAGTCCACCCTGGCGTCACTCTCACTCTGCCCTGCAGTCAGACGACTTTTTCTTAGCAGTGCTCTCGGCTCGCTGCTGTCGGCTACAACATCCCTTCGGCAATGGGGGCGAATGCTAACTGGCAATTGTTCCAATAGTTCAGGACTTAGTAGCTCGCAAGCAAATTTGCTCCTGCAGCGAGAACCGCTAACTCGCCCCTAGTATCGTCGCCAAACATTGTGCCCGCGATCGTGCTCTTCGCAAACCCACAACTACAACGGAATCTCACCACCAAAGAAGAGCTAGCGGGGCATGCCAAGCAGTCGCTCAGCGGCCACCGTGAGCAAAATCTCTTCGGTGCCTCCGGCAATAGTCAGACACCGAGTATTCAGGAAGTAGTGCACAAAGCAATTTTACATGAGGACGCCACCCTCGGACATGTCCATCATATGTATTCAGCCAGCGCCTGCCGGTAACGGACCCCATGGGTTTGCGTACGGGCTAGATTGCGCCCCGGGTCCTGACCCCGCCTGCGGCGAGCTGGACGATGCGCTGGTCCAGCAACGTGCCGGTTCGCAGCGGGGACTATGAAATCGCCCCAACCGGGTCTTGCCGGGCCACATCGCTATAGGTTCCGACAGCATCTCAAATAGCTCTATCCATTGGATTGCCCAGCGCGGTACCGGTGACCATCGCGACACGTTCGTTCGGCAACGTGGTGCGGGCCAGCTTCCAGCTGTCGTTCACTACGCCAACAACCATATCGTCGGGAACAAACACGTTGTCCAATAAAATTCCGTTTAACAACACATCGCCGGTGATATCGCGCAGCGCCCTGATCGCGATTCAGGTGGCGGTCATGTCGACAAGAAAGTTAGTATGATGCCTTTGTGCTTCGGGGAATCTGGATCAGTGCGTGCTAGGCACATACCCCACTCGTCAGGTACACCTTGGACGTCCGAGACTTCATGGCCGGTCAGTAGACAGCCGCCATCAGTACGTACCGCCTTGGTGCGCAACGACACCAAATCAGAGCCAGCCGCAGAACCGGAAAACAGCTGGCAATAAAGGAATTCACAGAACATAGTGGCCGGAACAAACCGCTGCACCTGTTCGGGTATGCCGTGCGCAAGAATAGTAATGGTCGGAGCCACCCACCAACCGATCACCAAGTCCGGCCGCACGATGCCGGCCGCCAACATCTCCTGATCGATCAGCAGCTGCTCGGCCGATGATACCCCGTCCATAGGGTGCCGGCCAGTGCCACACCAGCAAGCCGGCATCGACAAAAACCACTTGGCGCAGCAGCTCAGGCAGTGTGAGGCAGTGTGGCGACCTGAGCAACGGCCACGGCGATGTCGGTTCGCATGCCTACACCTCATTTCACGTCCAAGCCCACGCGACGAAGGACACCGACCGGGTCAACGCAGAAACGCTACGCAATCAACGCTCAGCTCCGCCCAGACACTACCAAATGCCATGGCCTCTAAGCAGGTACAAATGCACGTCGTCCCAACAGGTGCAGTCTATCCCACCGAATACCTAGATGCAGTCTTGACATTGGCCCTTGCAGCGACTAGGATGACACCGGCGGACAACGCCGCCGCAACAGACAACTGGGAGTGAATGGAATCCGCAGCGGTCCGAACAGCATCGTCGGCGGTCTCTTCGGCTTACCGAATTGCTTACGCACCTTAGGTGTATCCAACGGCGGTATCCAAGAGCCAGCGTGTCATGCCGGCTGCCTCAGCCGCAAGCACCTTCACAGCCAGCTCCGCCACTTGGTACCGCGTCACCGCCTCCGCGGGTTAACCAGACCAGCGAAGCTCTCACCCGAGGCAGGCGTATACAGCAATTCTGGATTAGGGACCACCAACATGGCCAACGGAGTGGTGGTAACTGGCCCAGATACCAGCGCCTTGGCCGCCTCCTCAACCATCGTGCCCAGATCCTCGATGTTGCCGCCGGCCCCACCACAGTCTTCAAACACGGCGACAGCGAACAATCCGAGGTCAGCCAAACCCGCCAACACTTGTGGCCAAGCGTCGGCGCCACTTTGATTCAGGGAGTCAAGCTCACCTCCATGCCGAGGATCACCACAGTCCCGTTCGGCCCAGAGGCCACATTACGTGTCCAGCAGCGCACCAAACTTACGCGGTGCGGACCAATCGTCGGATGACGGTCGCTACCACGTGCGAATCTTCCACGTCCTTTGATTTCGAAGTGACAATGGAGTGCTTTCGTTGATTAGAATGTGTTCTAACACTGCTAGTGATCGATCGTCAGGTCAACTTCTATTACAGCAGGACCGTCCCCAAAAGATCACAGTACCCGCGGTACCGAGATAGGAACTTCCTGCTCGGCATGCGTATCGTTTCCACACGAACCACCTGGAAGAGGAGCAGCCAATCAGATGTCACCAACGAACATGACCCCGGCCCACGTTGCTGATTCACAACCGCGCGTGGTCACGAACGTGGGGGCCGGTGCTGGCGGAGTCCGAACTTGGTTCAGAGGCGCAGCGGGAACGACACAAACGCATCTTGAACGGGCCGCCATGATGATCGCGTTGAAAGGCGGCTACGAAGCGTTTCAAATGCTCAAATGCGCGTCGTGGCAGACCGGGCCGACGTGGCCGTTGGGACGCTGATCGCTACTTCCCGTCGAAAGTGCACCTGTTGATGTCGGCGTTGGGCCGAGAATTTAGCTGCATCGACGCCAAGACGATCGATCCTTGGTGTCCGGCAACAGCCCCTATCAGCGGCTAAACTTCATGCTTAGCAAGCTTAAGCACGCGATGCAGCACAATCCGCTGCTAACCGAAGCGATGACACGCGCCTACGTCTTCGCTGACGCCTCCGCAGCCAGCGAGGTAGACCACGTTGAGAAGCTCATCGACATCATGTTCGCGCGCGATGGCCGACGGCGAGCCGACCGAGGACCATTACCACGTCGCTCGGGTGACCTCGGATGTGTGGCTGTCGAACCGGCGGGCCTCGGCAATCGCCATCAGCAAACGGCTGAATCTGGCCATGCATCTGCTGATTGGCGACTAAAAGTCACCAAAATGCAACTAGCGCGCTGTGAGCTCAGCCTAGACAAGCGAACCGGCGGTGCGCCCCCGATATCAGCTCGACGACCAGCAGGTCCGACCGCTGTGGTTTCAGCAGAAATTCGCCTCCCCGGCGGCCCTGCTGCAAGCTCGGCTGCGCCACCGTGATCAAGCCGTGACTAGATCGCTTCGGGCACACTATCGAAACCGGTCACGGCTCACCCGACAAGACATGTAAATACCTTGTACCCGAAAGTAATCCACGGTTGATAAGAGCAACATGTCCGCGGTGCAACATCAGCGCAGTAATCGGCAGATTGGCCTATATGGAGCACTGGCGGCGGCGCCACCCGACATCGGCAGATGTTCGGGATCTCTCCATCACAGTCAGTGAATCCGGCGCGACATCGGCGGCCGTCCATTGCTCTCCGGACATCGAAATAATGCGCTCGTGTTGGACACCAAAGATCGGTGACTGTAGCCGGTCAGCGTCCACTTAGATCTTGGCGGCGGTCCCGGTCCAGCCTCATGATCAGCGAGTTCGCGCATCGCGGCACGATCATCAGATAGCCAGCCGGACAACAACCGACAAACCCTTAGACTCGTCAACTACAACAACGAGCAAACGGTGCGGAAGAAAGACCTGAAATCCGGGATCACCGTCGCAAACTGAATATATCACTGAACCCATCCGCCCCAGAGACAAGCACACCAACTGTTCCGTCCTGCAAACTGCGACCGGTTCCGGACATCATCAGGAATATCCCCACTCCCCCCAACTTTAATCACAAGCAACTTTAATCACAAGATTATGTTAACACAGCAAGCAACGAAATCTCGTGCTGCCGGATCATTGAATAGAAATTAGGTCTGTGGTTCGGCCATGGACCAAGCCAGCCGGACCGTCCTTAGGAGTCCGCAGCAGTCGGGCGACCGGTATTGGGCTCTAGCATAACCGTGCCGCTTGGCCGTGGCCAACACCCATTCGCACAGGTGAATCGATCGGTACGGTTGAACGCACTCAAAACCATGGTGTGAATAAACCTTGAATTTCGCCGCTAATGACACCAAAATAGCACACCTACGTGGTGTGAGACTAGCCTTCGGTAAGACCTACCGCAGATTAACATCAGTGCCTATGCGTGTCCAATCAACCACTAAAAGTTGTTGGAAAAAAATTTTCGTTAAGTATTATTTAGCGGTTGGCCGGCCAGCGAGAGGAAAGTCGAGCGTGCGATATAGCCCCGATGGGACACCCAATGGCATCCGTTAATCCGATGCGTTGGTTGACGACTATCATTCTGTGCTTGATCAGTTCGACCGTTGCGGGTGGCTGCGGCAGCCTTAGTTCCGGGCACCTGCGCCCGACAGCCGTGGTGGCATCCACTGACGTGTGGGGCAGTGTGGCTCGCATTATTGCAGGCAGACACGTCGCCGTCACCTCCATTGTGACCGGTGCCCACACCGATCCGCACACGTATCGTGTCAATCCCGCTGAAACTGCCGCGATCACCGACGCCGCACTAGTGGTCTACAACGGCGGCGGTTACGATCCATGGGTCGACAAGGTGCTGGCCGGCCGTCCGGACATCAAATCGGTGGATGCTTACTCGCTTCTCGCTAGCAGGGGCGCCACCACCGAAGGACCGGCCGACGAACACGTCTTCTACGACCTGAACATCGCCAAGTCGGTGGCCTCCCTGATCGCCGACCAGCTGGTGACCATCGATCCGGACAATGCCGCGGACTACCAGGCCAACGCCACCGAATTCTGCCGCAGCGCCGACGCTATCGCCATATCCGAACACGCCATTGCCAGCGACTACCCAGCCGCCGGGGTAATCGTAACCGAGCCCGTGGTGCACTACCTGCTGCAGGCATCCGGCCTGGTCAATCGCACGCCGCCGGCCTTTACCGCAACCCATGAGAACGAGAACGATCCGTCGGCAGCCGACATGGCGGCCGCCCTCAATCTGATCAACCACCGTCAAGTCTCGGCGTTGCTGGTAAACCCGCAGAAATCGAACGCCGCTACCAACGGCCTGCAGGCTGCGGCCCGACGGTCAGGTGTGCCAGTGACCGAAGTGACCGAGATGTTGCCGAACGACACCGATTACCTTACCTGGCAACGTAACACGATCGATCAGCTGCTCACTGCGCTGCAATCGAACCGATCACCCCGATAATCTTTGCCGTGGCGGTTGAAAATCTCGACGCGGTCTCGAGACGACCGCAGTCCGCGGACAACGATGCCCGCACGATCTCGCTTAGCGGCGCACGGCTGGCGTTCGGCGATCAAACGCTTTGGGATCACCTCGACCTATCGGTGTCGGCGGGAGAGTTTATCGCGGTGCTGGGCCCCAACGGCACCGGTAAGACGTCGTTACTCAAGGTGCTGCTCGGACAACTGGAGCTCAGTGCCGGCGTTGCGCGGGTGGAGGGCAAGCGGATCACCGCTGGCAGTCCACGCATAGGCTACGTGCCGCAACACCGCCCAATCGATCGTGAAGTACTGCTGCGCGGTCGTGATCTGGTTAGACTAGGCATCGACGGACGCCGCTGGGGCGCCCTGCCGCTGCGATCCGCCGATCGAGCTCGCCGGCGCGAGGCCGTATTCACGGCGCTGCAGCAAGTAAATGGCGAGCAGCTGGCTGATGTCCGAGTCGGGGTAATGTCGGGCGGCGAGTTGCAGCGCATCCGCATCGCTCAGGCGCTGGTCAACGACCCGACGCTGCTGCTATGCGACGAACCTTTGCTGACATTGGACCCGGCCAACGCCAAGCTGGTATCGACGTTGATCGACCGTCGCCGCCGGGAAGCCGGCACCACGGTGCTTGTCGTCACCCACGAGATCAACCCGCTCCTGCCGTATGTGGACCGAGTGCTCTATCTGGTCGACGGCCGATTCCTGATCGGCACTGTCGAACAGGTTATGACCACCGAGAGGCTGTCAACGCTTTACCAGGCAAACATCCGGGTGGTGAAGGTCGAGGATCATTACATTGTGGTTGGCGAGCCTTGATGGATGACCGACTCGCTCACATGTGGAACCACCTGTTCTCCTTTGACATAACTACACATTTGCTCAGTCACAACTTCGTCCAGCAGGCACTGCTGGCGGCGTTGTTGCTGGGGCTGGTGGCCGGGCTGATCGGGCCGTTCATCGTGATGCGCCAAATGTCGTTCGCCGTGCACGGTTCCAGCGAACTCTCGCTGACCGGAGCCACATTCGCGCTTCTGGCCGGGTTTGAGATGGGAGTGGGCGCTCTAGTCGGCAGCGCTTTGGCGGCAACGCTGTTCGGCATCCTCGGTCGGCGAGCCCGAGAGCGAGATTCGGTAATCGGGGTAGTGCTGGCGTTCGGGCTGGGGTTAGCGGTGCTGTTCATCCATCTCTACCCAGGACGGACCGGGACCAGTTTAGCGTTGCTGACCGGCCAGATCATCGACGTGGGCTACTCCGGGCTGGCTACGCTGGCGCTCGTTTGCCTGTTTGTCATTGCAGTGTTGACGACCTGCTACCGACCGTTGTTGTTCGCGACGGTCGATCCGGAGGTCGCGGCCGCGTGTGGCGTGCCCGTTCACGCGCTGGGCATCGTATTCGCCGCGCTGGTCGGTCTGGTAGCAGCGCAAGCCGTGCAGGTCGTCGGGGCGTTGTTGGTGATGTCACTATTGATCACACCGGCGGCCGCGGCAGCACAGGTAGTCGCCTCGCCGGTCGCGGCAATGGTGGCAGCGGTGATCTTCGCCGAGGTCTCTGCCGTTGGGGGCGTCGTGCTGTCGTTGGCGCCTGGTGTGCCGGTTTCGGTGTTCGTCGCGACCATCTCGTTTTTGATCTACCTATTTTGCTGGCTACTCGGGCGACATCGTGAGGTCTGCGCATAAGCGTGTCCACTACGATGACCTAATCGATGGGACAGCCCGAGTGTTCCGGCTCGCGCAAAGCTCTGGGGAGGACCAGTGCGGGAGACAAATTTCAGGCGTTGCGCTGGCCGGCCTGTGAACACTCATCGTCGCTTACAGCACCACGGTTAACGGAGAGGCCTTAGCCGCCCCGAACGTAACCGAATGCGGTAGCGGTTTCAGCGCTTAACGGGCTGCTGCTCAGCGTGCGTCAGATCAATAGCGCGTTGGGCGCTAAATCACTGAAAATATGTGACAACACCATAGGAATGTGGGACTAGAGCGCCAGCGTGTGTGACAGGACTTGCCTACCAATAAATGGACCGACACAAGCCAAGGCCTATGCGGACACCAGGTAGGCCTGGTATCTCCGTGGCCAAACCCTCGACGACAGTGTCGACAACTTCAAAAAAAGCGCAACCCTAAGCCATTAAGGCTATGATCTGGTTACCTGCAGCGCAGGACGTTTCCGCATTCTACGATGCCTCAACACGAAGCTGGCCCACCTGCTCGAGGCACCGGTATTCCTATAGGAACCCCGGTGCCTCGGACACTGTGTGAACCGTGACTAGGGTGACCAACGCCAACGGCATGCTCGGCACCTCGTAGCCTTAAGAAGGCGGCTATGAAAATAAGTGTGCCAGCGTGCGCTGACCGTGCACAACAATGTCGCCATCGACATCGTGACATGCGACTATAGCCAAACAGGTGCGGTAGCGATCGACATCACTTCCCACAGAGCGCCACCAAGATGCCTAAGCAAGTAGCAATGGGCTAGGGCAATGCAACAGGCAACTCTATGGCGGTGCGGACTCCCTCGCCGCCGAAGCGCGGGTCTACGGCCTCCTCGATCAAGTCGTAGCCAAGATCCCACAATGAATTTGCTGCTGGGCCAGCTCCTAAGCTGGCCGAATGGCCTGTATCGACCTTAACGCCGACTTGGGTGAGGGCTTCGGCGTGTGGCGGCTCGGCGACGATGAAGCCATGCTGCGGATCGTCACTAGCGCCAACGTGGCGTGCGGGTTCCACGCCGGAGATCCCGCCGGGCTGCTTAGGGTATGCCGGTTAGCAGCCGAACGTGGCGTGCGCATAGGAGCACAGGTGAGCTATCGCGACCTAGTCGGGTTCGGCCGACGATTCATCGACGTTACCGCCGACGATCTTCTCGCCGATGTAGTTTATCAGATCGGCGCATTGCAAGCGATCGCACAGACCGCCGGTTCCGCGGTGTCGTACGTAAAACCCCATGGAGCACTGTACAACACGATCGTGACCAACCGCGAACAAGGTGCCGCAGTCGCTGCGGCAATACAGCTGGTGGATTCCACGCTGCCAGTGCTGGGTTTGGCTGGTTCGACGTTTTTTGACGAGGCCGCGCGCATTGGCTTACGCACGGTAGCGGAGGCGTTCGCCGATCGAACCTACCGACCGGACGGTCAGCTGATTTCTCGGCGCGAACCCGGCGCGGTGTTGCACGACCCTGCGGTGATCGCGCAAAGAGTGGTAACCATGGTGACCACCGGTAAGGCCACTGCGGTCGACGGCACACAGCTTGCCGTCACCGTGGAATCGATTTGTTTGCATGGCGATTCCCCCAACGCTATACAGATGGCTACCGCGGTGCGCGATCAACTCAACGCCGCCGGCATCGATATCAGGGCGTTCTGCTGATGAGATCGAGCCTCGGTCACCCCGACATCGCGCGGTATTCGGATAGTTTCAACATTCCTGCCGCCAAACCTTATGCATGCGCCGCTTACGGTAAGATAAATCGCTTACGGTAAGATAAATGTGGTGTCGCTACGCTGCTGCTCGACAACGGATCGTACGCGTTGATCACCGGCGGCTACTTTTCCCGCCCCAGCCTCGCGTGACTGGCAATCCGCAAGACGTCACCATAGCGCCACCACGCGTGGACGGCTGTCTTGCCCGGGCCAAGGCATCTCAGCTTGGTGCTATCGCTGCGGTGCACACGCACATCGACCACGTTGATGACCCCACATAAGGTTTCCGACACCACCGGCACCCAGCCGATGGAGAGCCAATTGGCGACCCAGGTTGGGCACGGATGCGGACTCCCCGAGAGCCACCTTGTCGCCGCGGCCCCAGTAAACCAATTCGATTGGGCGCCTACGATGTTAGGCTGGTAGCAGTCAGACCACTGCCCACACGACAGGTTGCCGAGTGTGATCAACGCACTGCTGACACTACCAGTGCGGGCGTCGACCGATCGCTGTGTCAAGGCGTGGTCGACGCTGGTGTACCACCGACATAGGGCCGACCACTATTCATCCAGCGCACCACCGGTTTCATCAAGAGTACGCTGACCAGCCACCATGCCGATAAAGTCTATCTCGACTTTGGTCAACTGGGACTATAATTCTTCCGACCGCTGGTCACAGCCTTGCGGGCCTTGTCATACACGGGTGATGATTTTAAACATGCCGGTGTGGATTCTCGATGCGATGGCCACCCCAGTACGGGGTCACACTGTAGCTGCCAACGGTATTTCGGCGCGAGGATATCTGGATCTAAACGTTGACGCTGATCGTTGCGCTGTTGCTGCTAACCGTTGTCTTCGGGTGCGCAGTTACCCGGCCAGAGACACTGGCAACTGTCATTCTAGATAGAGATTGACGCGATTTCGGTTCAACAGGCGGCCGTGCAGGTTGCCGTACTTGTCCGAGTGGTCGCATTTTTAGGCCCGCTGCTGATGCTGGCCAAACTGTGCGACGACGAAGGCTCGTGCGAGACCGCAGGCACGGTAATGGCACCCGTTCGCATCGGGTCACACGGGCCCTGCAGCACGTGTTCGTCATCACCGCCACCGACCCTACTGCCGCGCCCAGCCTGGACACCACGGTAATCTTATTGACCCCACTGGTGTTAGCGACCGTGCGCCGACTACGAACCCCGACGCAACCATACGCCTACACCACCGTCCATCTGGCCAATGCCGCCTCGCCGCTTCTTCCGGTGTCGAATCTGACCAACTTGTTGGCTTTCTACCTCGCTAATACTTCATCAACCAAATTCACCCCGCTGATAGCGGTGCTGTGGCTTACCGCGGTAGCCGCAGTGTGCCTGGTATTTCGCTGGTTTTCGCCAATGATCTGCGTGTGCCGCCCAACTCTAAGCAAGTCAGGCTCGAGCCGTGGCCACCGGTAGTTTGTCTTGGCGGCGGCCGCTTATGCGTGCCGGGTTCGTGGTCCTCGGAATCTATGGAGGTCTCGGCCTGGTTACACTGGTATACTGGCCGGCGCTTCGGTGTTGGCGCTTCGCAGTTTCAACCGTCGACACATGTCGGCGGCCGAGATCGTGCGTTCGATGGATCTGTCGTTCCTGTTGTTCGTGCTGGCGCTTGGGCATCGCGGTGTAAGCAGTCATTATCAACGGAATGAACAGCGCCATGTCCGCACTGCTGCCGTCCCGGTTGCGGACTGCCGGCATTGTTCCCGATCGCCGCGGTGACCGCTGTGTTGGCCAACGCCGTCGACAATCTGCCCGCGACGCTGGTTAGGTTGCTGCCGCTAGTCGCGGCCAGCGGACCTACGCCATCCTGGTGATGGGCTGATCGAGGTCACCAGTCGGGCCCCCAACCTGACCTATGTTGGTTCACTGGATATTCTGCTGGGGCTCAGCACGCCGCGCCTCAGCAGAATATCCAGGCCAGCCGACGGCGAGTACACCCGTATCGGACTGTGTATGTGTACCGTGCCCCTGCCGGCCCTGGCAGGGGCTATACCGCGCACGGCAGCTGCCGGACATCGCCGCCGGGCTGGTCGACCAATGGAAGGGGGCAGGCTAGGATGAGCAGACACAACTCTGATCAATAAGGCTCTTGGAGCATTACTTTACTCGTTATCGATCGACCGAGGTGGATGCGAGCGACGCGGCCTACAACAAGCACCCAGTCAATGAGCCTGACGAATGGGGCAACTGGGCACCGTGGCGACGGACGGCTGCAGACTCGTTAACGCGCTTCCAGCACATGGAGAAGTGTGGTGGTGTGAGATGGCCGAGATTGGCCATCTCAAGTCGTTGTGTTCTCATGCGATGCGGCGATCCCCCGAATTCGGCGCGCACTCGTCGCACCTTACACCATAGATCATCCGAGGGTTGGCTAACGAGGTAGTTCTTGACCCGGTTCCGACCTGATCCAGCGCCGTTCCGCGGTGAATTTGGACTCAGTCGAGAGTGTCTCGGTCGCGGTATTGGTCACTCGGCTTGGCCGGCCACCTCGCCGAAACGCACAATGCGCGCAATCTACACAGCCGTCGAAGCCGCAATCGACTGCTCTGGCTGACACATCAGCAAACTAGCGAGAATTCGAAACGGATGCTGATGAAGAGATTCGACATGCACACCGCTCAACAAACTAAATGGTTTGGGGACAGCGAATCACGATCGAACCGAATACACAGAATCAAATATACAAATTTATCGGTAAACCATCCTATGCATCTCGGTTTTGTTGTGCAACAATCCATTTTGCCATCGGGAATGTTGACGGAACAAATATTATCTCCAATGATAACATCGTGTAGGACCAATCGGACAGTATATCAACGAATGCGTCATCGGATTACGGATCCCGAACTTGATCGTTGGCTGCGATCGAAAGACCAGCCACGCCATGGCCTGATTCTTACTAGGACCGTGCGCTTTGAAGACTGGTACCGTCCTGCAGTTCGGTTGAGACGATTACCGCCTTGGCCCTTCGGGCGGACCTGTCCATCGATCATTTCAAACCAGGTTGGTTTATTTCGGATAACGACGTCAGCGGGTAGCGTATGCTCAACACAATCTGGGCCCCCAGCCACCACCAAGAGAATCCACTCGACGATAAAGCCCGGCTCCCAATGCCAAAATGATAGTGAGTACTAGCAGAACTGGGGAGGGTGGCAGCCACGTCCAGAACCCCGTCACCAAAGCGACCCACAAGAACCCGTTTTCCCAAGCATTGCGGACGCGGCCAAGCAGTTCAAAGCCCAACAACCGCACAATTAGAACCAACTAAAACACAGTGCTATCAGGACAACGACCGATAGACGAGCAGACTCCCACATGCCGCACGGTGGACCTCGCAGCCGTTGACAAGATAGCTAAATTGTGCACAAAAACGAAAGCGTACGATTGTCACCCAAACCCAAACCGGAAAAATTACAAAAAACTACGTAGTAGCCTCAGTTGCGAGGGTTCATCGGACAGCGACGATGAATCACGCTATCGTGAACACCGACGCAATAGTCTTCACGACAGTCAGATTACCAGTGTACTCGGTACAACGGCTACGGTCACAATCTCTCTTGACTAGTAGCTGGTCGACATAACTGACGAAACCAAAGTCGGCGAGGAAGACCCGATTAAGAGGACAATCCTGCGCTCCTGAAAGTCACACGCCGTAATGTAGGTAAAATGGTCCTGGAGTCAAAGCCCTTTTGGGTGAATACCACGTTTTGGACGCGGCCTTGAATCTGACAAAGGATAATCCAACGGTAGGTGACGCTATACAAGCAACATGGCTAATTCATCCCACCTTTTCGTGTGCGGTACCGATGTCCGCCAGTAGGAAATCAGGCCGGCTTTATGGCGATTTCATCATGGTTGTCAACGTGATTGTTGTCGGCCGTAATGGCTATACTCTGGCCGGTTCCGTCGAAAATGCAATTATCCGCTGTGGGACCCAGTTCCGCAGAAAGCTCAAATGCAAGGGTTGGCCGTGCTAATTGAGAAAATCCCACACTTCACCGAAATCTATGTCTAACATTGTTAATCCGCACCAATCCGGGCTGTGTTAAGTGCAAAGTGCTATCGAATAGTACTGTGTGTGAATAATGTCAAATCTGGTCGTGGCTACCGCGTACGCAACAGCGTGTTGTACGCAGTTCGGTCCGTATATAAATCCCCCATGTGCCCGATATTGGTCGTCTGGGTGTCACCCTACCGTTGCTGCCAACAACACTGTGAGGAGGTAACGGTTTGATCGTGACTGATGGCGACATCCGACCTAATGTATCTCGACGCGATCCGCCGCAACCTCAACTGGATATGGATACGCAAGTAAATACCTGCGGGGTGGTCACTTCAGTTACATCAAGTTCTAAATGAATTCCTTTGGTCAGTACGATGGGTGCACAGAAGAGTAGGGTTGTTATTTATACTGCGGGTGATTCCGGAGGGTTTAGCTGCTGCGGTGCCGATAATTACGGCGGCGGTGCCGCCGGCGGCGAACCCGATGTCAGTGCGTACCACGGTTGAGTTAAGTGCTTCGAGTAGCTAACATGAACATGCCGTGGTGGCGACTCAAGGGGTCGAACAGTTGGGCTATTCTGGAGTCGGTGTGGCGCAGTCTTCTGCTAGTCATGCCGCCGGTGATGCGGCCGGCCGCGTAGTCGTTGATTTGACAGTTAACCGGTTTACGAAATCCGTACCGGTTCCGAGTTGGTTGGCCGTGCCACCGTAGGTACATTTAGACATTGCTCAGTGCAGGTCAGGGTACTGGTTCTTTGTTGGCGGCGGTATGGACCTCGCTAAGTGACGAATATTCTTGGGCAACAAGAGAACTCCCAACACTGCGATCTTGGTTGAGATGTTGGTTGAGTTGTCAGCTGGTGCGTGGGAGGAGCCTCACGCCGTGAGCTATGTGGCCGCACATGACCCGCATCTGGCCTGTGCGACAAAGATTAGCGCCAACTGCACGCAAGTTGCTACCCAACTTGAAGCAGCAACTGGAGCGTATTAAGCTACGCTCGCCGAAATGCCGGCTTAAGGCCCAACGAGCCGCTCATGCAATGCCGTTAGGGGCGAATTTCTTTGTTATTAAGCGATCCCGATCGCCGTAAATGAGTCCGATTATGTGCGGATGTGGATTCAGACAACGACCACAATGAGCGTTTGACAGCATTGGGTTCGGTAACGGCATCGAAACCACGGGCTACACCGGCACCACCACGGTGCAAAAACTCCGGTAACGCAACCAACGTTCTTGCCCCCGCGTCGACAATCGGCGACCGCCCTAGGTGTGCTATTGCCTAGCCACCTGCGATATTGTTCGAATTGCTGTTTCCAATCGGCGCATACGTGATCATAACCGCGCCCATCCTACCGTTAGTAATCGTGTTAGAGACAAGCGCCCTCGCGCTCGTCGGAATCCTCTTGTCCTCTACCGTTCCGCGCGGTCACTACGCCATTTTGTTGGCAAAACTAAGTTATTGGGATGACGATTGCTTTGTCGACTTCGTTGCCGATCAGCATTGGCGAGTAGCCATCCTCGACTACCAGTCGAGGATGGGGATGAAGGCTATCAAAGTCGGTGTAGAGACACCAGACGCGTCGTCTCATACCGCACGCTTCTTAGGTAGCTATGGTGTCGATGAGTCGTCTGCGGTGGCGCCATAGGGGCAAACTTGGTGTCGGCTCCATATTGAGTGTGTCGGAGTCTGTGGTGGTTTGTGATCGGTGTGGCGGCACGTTGGGATTGGCTGGGACCGCGCTGATAACGAGTAGGTTGGGTGCCCTTTTGGACTGACGGTCTGAAGTAGTTATTTTTCGGTGGCAGTCCGCGGGTGTCGATCATGCCGGCTATGTGGTCACCGGATATGGTTGTTACAGTGCGGTAACAGGCGTAGATCAGTGTGATTGACCCGATAGTTAACAACTAGAATATCGAAAACGAGAAGAGCATAATGAGTTTTTGGCGGATGCCCATATTCCGCAGTTGGTGACGTCGCAATCGGTGTTTGCAGTAAAGGTAGGGTTGATACAGCACATAATTTTGTGGCTGCTAGGCAGTCAGCGTTGGCGATATTGACCTTTTCCATCCGGGGAGGCTGTTGCGCCTTGCCAAGGCGCTCATGCCGGGATAGTGTAGGCAGCTATACAAAGGTTAATGCATTGTTGGACATCGTGCAGGCGAATTTGGATGAGGCTACAGGTATTTATGTGGCAGACGATGCCGCTGCTGTGTCGAGCTACATCGGAATCTGAAAGGTTTTGTAACGTCGCAGATTATGTATAACTACCCAGTGATATTGGCTCATGCCGGAGACCAGTCAGGTTATGTTGGCCCCCTGCAGAAACTGGGGACCGACACCTCTGTATGAAATAAGCTGTATTATCTATTATTTAGCAAGGTGACACCGTGATCACGGATCAGGGTTGGCAGGCATACTGGAGCCAATCCATGGAGGATTTGGTGTACCCGTATCAATCGATAGCCGTATGTATGAGTCCAATGCATTGGCTATGTTTCCCCACAATCAAGCCGAAAACGCCAAATGAGATACCCTAGCCTGGATGGCGAGGCAGGCCTCCTGCAGCGACCGGATGCCGTGGTGCCCCTGCTGCTGAGGTCGCTGGTCCCTGAGGATGTATCGGTAAACCGGTACATACCATATGGCGCTACTAATTTTGGAGGTTGGACACAGGTGCAATCCTCTGTATGCCGACACTGTCTTCTGCGCACTGTCCCGAATCTGATATGAGCCACACATGACCTCGTTGACGGCAAAAAAACCTTGGCAGCTCGGACGATGTCTTCGCCATCGACAGCATCACGGTATAAATCACCACACCTGACCAGCTCAAAGTCGTGCTAACGGGCCCCGCCCCCGACCCGATCCAGGACGATTCCCGTGTCGATGTCGTCGTAAAACTCGGCTTACACAAGTTCTTCAGCCAGCACTTAGACCTGTTCGAGGCATTGAAGCATTGGTGCGTCGATACATGTGGGCGACGTCGCGGCTACGGTCAACGTGGACGGCTGAAACGACAGAGATCACGCCATCGACGCAGGCAAACTGAGTATGACCTCGACCGGAACATTCCAGAACGCGGCAGTCGCCGACCTGTTGTTTTTGACCGACAATTTGGATGGCATGGCCAAGATTCGGTTCACACGCAACATATTTAAGCATCTTTTATATCGAGCGCGGGATTTGAGAGCAATACTACACGAACTCGCCTAACCGGAGAAATCGTCGAACTAGGATGCACGTACCCTGATCTGAAAGAGATATATTTGCCCCCCTGCATTGCGGCCGTAGTTCGGGATGGTAGCGCTCTGTCGTACCAGCCACTGGTAGGAACGGTGACCGAGGTCATTGTTCTAGGTTTGTGCGCACATCTGAATCTGCCGCTGTTCACAGCGTAGACTCTAGATCGATGGTTAACGGAGTTCTCGATCGGATCGCGCCGTGGTTCGCTCACTACAAATCACTGCGCCACGCCAGTGAGTTGATGCTTGGGATGGTGTAGGGTCTGGATCGCAAAAATTGCTATCGGATGGTTTGCAGCATCGGCCTGGCTCAGGCGAAATGGGACACTGGGACAGTTCAAGATGATCGGCGCGACTAAAATCGTCAATGCCTTCGGTGACTCCGGCGCAATTCTGATAGTTGACGAAACAGGCAACATCAAGAATGTTACACTCTGTTGAGAGAGTAACATTAGTCTACCGGAACCGGCGGAAGCATCGAGAACACCCAGGTCGTGGTGTATCTGACTTATGCAAACCTCGCACAGACACACTCTGATAGACCAAGCCCTGTACCTGTCACACAGCTGGTTTAGAGGATCTCGGAAAGTCTTTGCGGTCAGGCGGGATTCCCGCCTGACCGCAAAGACTTTCCGACCAAACTCACCCTGGTGCGGAAACGTTCACTCGCGCGGTAGCCGCCAACGTCTCAGCGACCTGGGTAGCTGGCTACTAAGATCCGCTCATCCCATAAGGCCACCAACGGTATAGACGGCTAAGCCTGACGCACCATCGGCAGGGCGTTCGCCAGGCGAAGCCACCCGGTCGACCTTGCCGACGGATCTGACCACGGCGAGCACCACATCAACGAACTCTTGAGAAAAGACGGATACAGCTGGCCGATCGGCCGCTACCTTGGTCTCGATGTTGAACCGTACATCGGCCAGATAGTAATCGGTGAGCGCGAAAACTTCCGGTAAGACAACTATCTTGTTGCCCCGCAACACTTCAGCCCCGGGAATTCCTCTTCTCGGCTTGCCGCGGTCCAGCGTGCGAAGCTGGCCAAGTTGAGCGCGTGCACGAGTTGTCCGACGTACGGATATCGGTAGTTAACCAACTAACGCGGGTGTAGAGCATTGTTGCGAGTCAACTATAAAATCATGCCACACCAAATGGTTAACCATCTTTGGTGATGTTGATTCCGAACTCGAACGTGGTGACCCCAAGTTCAAGCGCTTTAGTGCAGGCGCGCAATGACTAACCGGTTGTACTCACAGCGATCATCAGTATGGGCCTGCGAATAGAAGCCGGGTGGTTACGAGGTCGCCGATGGCGGCAGCGCAAGAACCACGGACAGCCATCACCACTAACACGGCGCCGACGTAGGCGGGCCAGCCGAGCAACGGCTTTAAAGCCTGCGCTGACGGGCGATTTCGGCAAGCACCACTCCGACGGCCACAGAGGCATTCAGCGATTCGACCTGACCGGCCATAGGTATCGACACCACCTCATCGCAGCTGTGCCGCACCAACCTCGACAGACCCTTGCCTTCCGAGCCAACGACTACCGCCAACGGGTCCGTGCCGTCCAAGTCGTCGAGTGCGGTGTCACCATCGTGGTCCAGTCCAATCACCCGCAATCCTTGATCGGCCCAAACCTTGAGCGCCCGAGTTAGATTGGTGGCCCGCGCCACTGGGATCCGCGCCGCAGCACCGGCGCTGGTGCGCCACGCTACCGCGGTGACCGAGGCGGAACGCCGCTGTGGTATCAAGATGCCATGGCCGCTGAATGCCGCTACCGATCGCACGATTGCACCGAGATTACGGGGGTCGGAGATGTTATCCAGCGCGACCAACAACGCCGGCGGCGAATCGGTAGCGGCGGCGAGCAGATCATCGGAGTGAACATAGTGGTACGGTGGTACCTGTAGCGCAATGCCCTGATGTAAGTGGTTGTTAGTTATTCGATCCAGGTACGTGCGCGGTACCTCGAGGATCGCCACGCCCACATCGGCTGCTCTCATAACGGATTCGGTGAGCCGCTTGTCGACTTCGGTACCGAGCGCAACGTAAAGCGCAGTTGCCGGGACGCCGGCGCGCAGACACTCCAGCACCGGATTGCGGCCAAGCACCGTTTCTGTCTCGTCGGTGCGTTTGACCGGCCGGTGCGGCGAGGATTGATTCCGCTTGGCGGCGGGGTGATTGGGACGCAGATACGCCGGCGGTGTCGGACCACGCCCCTCCAACGCACGGCGACGCTGGCCGCCCGAGCCAACGGTGGTCCCCTTATTGGTGCCGGATTTGCGGACAGCCCCCCGGCGACGCGAGTTACCGGGCATCAACTTGCTTATCGCCAGCCAACAGTTCCCACTGCGGCCCGTTGACGGTATCAGTTACCTCAATACCGGCATCCTTGAGTCGATCGCGGATCTGATCGGCAAGTACCCAGTTACGCTGCTCGCGTGCCATCTGCCGGCTTTCTAGCTCAGCGGCCACCAGCACATCGACAGCCGCTAGCGCCGCCGACGTCTCATCGCGGGATTCCCAACGTTCGTCAAGCGGGTCGCAACCTAAGATGCCCATCATCGCTCGAATAGCGCCGGCGTTCGTCAACGCACCTTCGTGGTCGCCGATGTCGAGCGCTCGGTTACCCTCCACACGAGCGTGGTGCACCTCAGCCAGCGCGATCGGCACCGCCAGATCGTCGTCGAGTGCTGCAGCGAACCGTGGGGTCAGTTCGCCGGTGCCAACGGCACCAACCCGAGTACGCACCCTAGTCAGGAAATTCTCCACTCCGACATAAGCTTTGACCGCATCCTGTAGCGCGGCCTCGGAGAACTCCAGCATCGACCGGTAGTGGGCGCTACCGAGATAGTAACGCAGTTCGGCTGGCCGAACCCGCTGCAGCACGGCTGGGATGGACAACACGTTACCCAGCGACTTACTCATCTTCTCCCCACCCATCGTTACCCAGCCGTTGTGCAGCCAGTAACGGGCGAAGCCATCCCCGACAGCGCGGCTCTGCGCGATCTCATTTTCGTGGTGCGGAAAAACTAAATCCATTCCACCGCAATGGATGTCAAATTCAGAACCAAGATAAGCACGAGCCATTGCCGAGCATTCCAGGTGCCAGCCTGGACGGCCACGGCCCCACGGCGTAGGCCACGACGGTTCACCGGACTTGGCGCCCTTCCACAAAGTAAAGTCGCGTTGATCACGTTTGCCGGTAGTCACACCTTCGCCTTGGTGGATATAGTCCATCTTGTGCCCAGATAGCTGGCCATAATCCGGGTAGCTGAGCACGTCGAAATAAACATCAGAGCCGCCCGTATAGGCGTGACCTGTCTCGATCAACAGCTCGATCAGCTCGATCATCTGGGTAATGTGCCCGGTGGCTCGCGGCTCTGCTGACGGCGGCAAAACGTCCAAGGCGTCATAGGCCGCGGTAAACGCGCGCTCGTGGGTGGCCGCCCATTCCCACCACGGCCGGCCAGCCGCGGCAGCCTTGTTAAGAATCTTGTCATCGATATCGGTGACGTTGCGGATGAACGCGACGTCATAGCCGCGTGCCATGAGCCATCGGCGCAGAATGTCGAAGGCTACCCCGCTGCGGACGTGCCCGATGTGCGGCTGTCCTTGAACGGTGGCACCACACAGGTAGATCGAGACGTGCCCGGCTCGCAGCGGAACGAAATCGCGCACAGCACCAGCTACCGTATCGTGGAGCCGCAAATGGCCGCTATCGATCACGACGGGCCAGCTTACCTGTTGGTTCCGTGTTGGCGGATTCTCAGCACACGGCTGTCAGACCTGGACCACCAACGCAGTCGCGATGGCGGACAAGCCCTCGCCACGCCCAGTCAGGCCAAGTCCCTCGGTGGTCGTCGCCGCCACTGATACTGGCGCTCGCAGCAGAGCTGACAGCAACCGTTGCGCCTCGGTACGGCGCGGACCGATTTTCGGTCGGTTACCGATCACTTGAACGGACGCGTTGACGACCTCGTAGCCATGTCGCAGTAACAATTCGACTACATGGCGCAGCATGTCAGCACCGCTGACGCGTTCCCAACGCGGATCGCCAACGGCGAACAGGCCGCCGATATCACCCTGCCCTGCGGCCGACAACACGGCATCACACAGCGCATGCACCGCTACGTCACCATCGGAGTGCCCGGCGCAGCCGTCGTTGTCCGGGAACAGCAGCCCCACCAGCCAACACGGCCGCCCCGGTTCAAACACGTGGACATCGAAACCCAAACCGACCCGGGGCAGTTCACTCACCGGCGCAGAATCTTCTTCGCCAGCAGCAGATCCAACTGAGTGGTGATCTTGAACGCCAGTGGATCGCCGGCGACCACCTGAACCTGGCCACCGAGATGTTCGACAAGGGAAGCATCGTCGGTGAAATCGACGGCATCAAGATGGGGGCCACGCTGATAAGCGCACCATAGCAGCTCGGTAGCAAACCCCTGCGGGGTCTGCACCGCCCGCAAGCCGACCCGCGCCGGAGTGCCAAGAACCATTCCGTTGGCGTCCACGGCTTTAATGGTGTCAGACAGTGGCAGCGCTGGAACGACCGCGGTATGACCAGCACGCAAAGCATCAACCACCCGCACGATTAACCGTGCTGGTGTCAGCGCCCGCGCGGCATCATGCACCAATATAAACTCGGGTGCGCCCACCCTTGACGGGGCGGGAAGGGTCGCAAGAGCCTGACACACCGATTTGGTGCGGTCGGCCCCGCCGGCCACAACTGTGGCGTGTTGACCCGCCGAATTGGCTAGCCGTTGGGATAGCACCCACTGGGTCTGGGCAATGCGATCAGCAGGCACCGCCACCACAACATGGTCAACAACGCCAGATTCCAGCAAGCCAACGACAGCACGTTCGACAAGCGTACGCCCGTCAAGTTCACAGAATGCCTTCGGAATGCCGGCCGCTAGCCGCTTCCCCGCCCCGGCGGCCGGGACCACTGCAACTACAGTGCCCGTTGCCACAGCCATCCTCAAGCCTCAGGGTATTCAGGAAGCGGCGGCCAAAACCTCGTCGAGGATGGTTTCCGCCTTGGCGTCGTCAGTGCTCTCCGCCAACGCCAACTCGCCGACCAAAATCTGCCTGGCCTTAGCCAGCATGCGCTTCTCTCCAGCTGACAAACCACGGTCCTGGTCTCGTCGCCACAAATCGCGTACTACCTCTGACACCTTGTTGACATCACCGGAGGCGAGTTTTTCGAGATTAGCCTTGTACCGCCGCGACCAGTTAGTCGGCTCTTCGGTATGGGGGGCCCTCAAAACCTGGAAAACCTGGTCAAGCCCCTCTTGTCCAACGACGTCGCGGACACCGACGTACTCGGCGTTTTCGGCAGGCACTCGAACAGTCAAGTCTCCCTGCGCCACTTTCAAGACGAGATACTCTTTTTGCTCTCCATTGATGGTTCGAGTTTCGATCGCCTCGACTAAAGCAGCACCGTGATGCGGGTAGACAACGGTGTCGCCGACCTTGAAAATCATCAGATTCAAGCCCCTTTCGTTACTTCAATCCTAACACGGCGGGCCGACAGGCGCGCACAACGGTGCAGGTCAGGAGGTACAACACCGGCAGATTAGGGGTTGACAGGCAGAGCAAGACATGCAATGCACCGCACTACCAACATCCTTTTGTAGCAGTGTAGACGCACTTGAAAGGTCACTATCGGCAACCTCACGGGAGCCCGAACCAAGGCCCCCCGCAACGGTAGATTTTGTGTCTTCCGCTACGGTCTTACCGTGCGACAGCACGTTCTTAAACCTACCTAATGTATATTCCTCACTACTGTGCATAGTTGCATAGTTGAGCCGCTGTCCTAATGCCTTGACCAGTATCCCAGCAGGAGGCAGTCAGTGAGCCGCTTCAAGATCAGCCTTCCCGCGCTGGCTACCCGGGTCGCCGTCCTAGGCTTTTTGACTTTGATGGCCTCGGTGCTTGGCGGTTGCGGAGCAGGCCAGATCTCGCAAACCGCGACCCAGGAACCGGCCGTCAACGGCAACCGGGTCACACTCAACAATCTGGCATTACGCGACATACGCATCCAAGCCGCGCAGACCGGTGACTTCCTCCAATCGGGCCGAACGGTGGACTTGATGCTGGTGGCCATCAATAATTCTCCGTATGTCACAGACCGGCTAGTGTCCATCACCAGTGACATCGGCACGGTAGCACTGAACGGCTATACCCAACTGCCCACCAACGGGATGCTGTTCATCGGCACATCCGAAGGGCAGAGAATAAAACCGCCCCCCCTCCAGTCTAACAACATCGCTAAAGCAATCGTAACCTTGGCCAAGCCCATCACCAACGGCCTCACCTACAACTTTACCTTCAACTTCGAGAAGGCTGGACAAGCCAACGTGGCTGTACCGGTCTCGGCCGGACTCGCACCACGGCAGACCTAAACAGCTCTAACCACTAGTAAACCGTCTCCACATTTAGGCTATCGTATCACCCCGATACGGTCATCGTATAGCTATTATGCATTCGGACGTACCCCCTGCTCGGAATGTCACCATGTCACCGCTACGTGGGGGATATTGCCTGGAGTACGATGCGTGGGATACTATAAAAATTAAAATAGACTGTAGCATTACTCGGTAAGATCGGTGACAGCGGATGTCATTTCGCAAGCAGTTACGATTAATTCCATTGACGTGCACCACACGTTGCCATGCCTTACGAGTGTCGACGAATTAGATTGAAGCCTTGGTAGCAATGTGGAACCCGGCTCGGTGACGCTGCTAGCGGGTGGTCCGAGTCTGGGCAACTCGACGCTGCGATTCTCAAGGTTGCCCACCACTGAACGCAGTCCGGCCGGCGTACGCCGAATATCTCCGGCGAAGAATCCGCTGGCCCAGATCCAGCTGGGCGCAAACTGGATCGGCTGGTGACAGCACACAAGCGGTCAACCTGGCCGTAGAATTCGACCTGCACACCGTGCTGGGCCACGTCGTGATGGTCTGTCTGCGCTGAGCAGCACCGCCTCAGTGCAAACCATGGCCACTCACCGAAGCCGACGAAATCACCGGTGGTGGCACCCAAGTACGTGCCGTAACAACGACGCCGAACGCCAAAGCCAACGGTAGTTGCGTTGATTCTGGTCGGACATGTCACCAAAGACGGGTCCATCGCCAGGCCGTACTCGCTCGAACACCTCGTCGACGTAGTGCTGCATTCGCAGGAAAATCACAAACTACCCGATGCAGACGGTCCGGGACGTCAAGAATCAATTCGGAGCCACCGACAAAGTGACAAAGTCGAGTGTTTCCTGTTGCGTGACGACGGAATCGACGACGTTGCCGATCCATTGAAACCTTTTCTTCAATCAATCAGCGGCCAACACCGGTAGCCGGTACTGCGATCACGATGACACTGGGTGGAGGAAAGCAACCACTCATCGGCGAGATCCAGACGCTATTGGCAACGCCATATTAGTGGCTCGCCGCGCCGTGTCATCAACAGGATCGACACACGCCCGGGCAGCTATAGCCACCACCGCCCTGGAAAAACACAACCAACTAGAGCATCGCGGTCAATAACGTCTATCTTTTCACCGTAGACGGCATGCGGTTAACCGATCCGGCACCAGATCTCTCAGTCGCGATTGCGCTAGCCTCAGCCTACTCTAACCTGCTACTGCCCAACACAGCGTTGATCCCAACCGGGTTGCTATGCGGCGGCAGCGGGCATCTGCGCGCTGAACGCACCCACCATATCGTCGTCGTGATGGTCATTTGGTGGTTATTTTTTGCTGGTTTGGTTTGGGTGGTGGTGTTGTGGTGGGCTGGTGGGGTGTGGGTGGTTGATCTGCGCTAGAAGGTTGCCGTATGTGCCGCCGACGGCCGGATCATCGATGCACTGTTCACTAACACGATACTGCTGCACCCGGCGGCATGCCTGCTTGCTGGCTGAGGGCCGGTCAACAAGCCGCCGACACCGATACCAGCGGCAGAAATGGTGCAAGGGATAACATCAGGTGCGAATAGTTATACCGTGCACGGGGACGTGCCTGTTCAGGTGCGGCCACATTGACCACGCCGACACCTCAAGGCCATGACATGCACACTAAAACGCCCCTACCCCGCGGCGCTAACAACTACCCTCACACCCACGCCTGCATCGATATCGCCTTCAGCACAGCCCAGGTGCCCAGCCCCTGGCATCATCAACATGTAGACCAAGCAGCACCCACCACCGACATGCTTACGTGCGCCGCGCTAATCGTGTCCACTGCGGCAAAGCACACGAAGCCTCATCGAAAGCAGGCAGTCAGCCACCCACCAACAAAAACCCCGCAACACAGCAAAACACGTCAACAGGATTCCGGGCTGCCCCCCACGACTACCGAACATATCGGCCAGTCATAAAACGCAAAAACAGCCATTTCACCCACCACCTATGAAACACCCACAACACCCTAGAACGGCTCGGGCGCGCGCGCTCCTTCCAGCGCAACGACGCGAGCCCCGGCAACGAGACTGCCCGGTTCAGTGTCGTTCCGACCCACGCTCCTGCACCTCGAGGCCAAGCCCGACTCCCCTGGACGCGCAAGAACAAGAAAGAGCCCGGTCCCTTTTTTTGGGGGGCCGGGCTCTTTTTCTTTGTCAACTCCTAATTCGATTGTCCAGTTCGCCCGCCGCTACTCAGTTGATGAAGTACCCCACTTCAGACCACGTAGCTACCTGCATCATGACCGGACGTCAGAAGTCCATACCACCCATGCCACCGGTCGGGTCGCTCGCCGGAGCTGCCGTCTTCTCCGGCTTGTCGGCGACGACGGCCTCCGTAGTAAGGAACAGGCCGGCGATGGACGCTGCGTTCTGCAGCGCAGAACGTGTAACCTTCACCGGGTCGGCAACGCCGGCCTTGAGCAGGTCCTCGTACTCACCGGTGGCGGCGTTCAGGCCGTGACCCACTGAAAGGTTACGCACCTTTTCGGCCACCACGCCGGGCTCCATCCCGGAATTGAAGGCGATCTGCTTGAGCGGAGCTTCCAACGCCACCTTGACAATATTGGCACCGGTCGCCTCGTCACCGGTCAGCTTCAGCTTGTCCAGAGCCGGAGCAGCCTGTAGCAGAGTCACACCGCCGCCGGCGACGATCCCCTCCTCCACCGCGGCCTTGGCGTTGCGGACTGCGTCCTCGATGCGGTGCTTGCGCTCCTTGAGCTCCACCTCAGTGGCAGCACCGGCCTTGATCACCGCAACACCACCGGCCAACTTAGCCAGGCGTTCCTGCAGTTTCTCGCGGTCATAGTCAGAGTCACTGTTCTCGATCTCGGTACGGATCTGAGCCACTCGCCCGGCGATGGCGTCGGTGTCACCGGCACCCTCGACGATGGTGGTTTCGTCCTTGGTCATAACCACCTTGCGGGCCTTGCCCAGCAATGACAGATCGGTGTTCTCCAATGTGAGACCGACCTCCTCGCTGATGACCTGGGCTCCGGTGAGAATGGCCATGTCTTGCAACATTGCCTTGCGGCGGTCACCAAAGCCAGGAGCTTTGACCGCCACCGACTTGAAAGTGCCACGGATCTTGTTGACGACCAGGGTAGACAACGCCTCACCCTCGACATCCTCAGCAATGATCAGCAGCGACTTGCCGGCCTGGATGACCTTCTCTAGCAGCGGCAGCAGGTCCTTGACGGTAGACACTTTGGAGCTGACCAGAAGGATGTAGGGCTCCTCTAGGACAGCTTCCTGACGCTCGGCGTCGGTGACGAAGTAGCCCGAAATGTAGCCCTTGTCGAACCGCATTCCCTCGGTGAGCTCGAGCTGCAGACCGAAGGTGTTGGATTCCTCGACGGTGATAACACCCTCGTTGCCAACCTTGTCCATCGCCTCGGCGATCAGATCACCGATCGACTGGTCACCCGCCGAAATCGCTGCAGTGGCAGCAATTTGTTCCTTGGTTTCGACCTCCTTAGCGTCCTTGAGCAGAGTCTCAGTTACCTTATCGACAGCTTTCTCGATGCCACGCTTGAGACCTAGCGGGTTGGCGCCGGCCGCGACGTTGCGTAGGCCCTCTTTGACCAATGCCTGGGCCAGCACGGTGGCCGTCGTGGTGCCATCACCGGCGACGTCATCTGTCTTCTTGGCGACTTCCTTGACCAACTCAGCGCCAATCTTCTCGTACGGGTCCTCCAGCTCGATCTCCTTGGCGATGGACACGCCATCGTTGGTGATCGTGGGAGCACCCCACTTCTTCTCTAGAACGACGTTGCGCCCCTTCGGACCCAACGTCACCTTTACCGCGTCGGCGAGGCTGTTCAAGCCCCGCTCGAGGCCGCGACGGGCCTCTTCGTCGTACGCAATTGTCTTGGCCATTGCGAAGTGATTCCTCCGGATTAGGAATGAAGCTAGGGTCACCGGGTGCCGACAACCCCCATTACTTACGCTGGCCGGGTGCAGTGCCCGCGACGGACGACCACAGCTTGCTGGCTGGGTCTCACCGTCCCGACCTGGCACTCGCTGATCGCGAGTGCCAGGATCATTTTTAGCACTCCCCTAAGGCGAGTGCAAGAACACCCTGGGGCTATCGCGCCGCGCGCAAACCATCGACAACGACATCGGTCACCCGCTCAGCCAATGCCGAGTTGTACGCTTCCATCGCTTGGCATCCGACCAGGATCGATTTGACCTCGCGGACGCCGACGTCAGTGCGCGCGGTGCCCGCATATTGCGCCGCGTACAGCAGGTCACTGAGTATAGTCAAAAACGCATCCTCGGCGTCGGGCGCGACGCCGAGGATGTCGATACCACCGGCGCCGGCCAGCGCATCAACCAGTCCGCGGTCGGTAGCGCCCCAGTGCAACACGAGCGAGCGCAGATAGGTGAACAGCGCCTCACCCGGCCCGGCAGACTTCAACAGCACATACCCGTCGTCTACGAGGTGAGGCATGCGGTCCCCGATGACCGCCGCACACAGCGCCTCCTTCGTCGGAAAATGCCGGTATACAGTGCCAGCTCCGACACCCGCGCGTCGGGCAATTTCGTCAATCGGCACCGACAAGCCCTCGGTCGCGAAAGCTTCGTAAGCAACACCCAGTATTCGGGCACGGTTTCGCGCCGCGTCGGCACGCAGCGGCCGTGCGGGTTGCGCCATCTGAACACTCAATCCTGATCTAGGAACGGACATTGCACAGCGGGGCTAGCGTTCCGTATGGTTTCACAATCAACCAATCAACCGGAGCGTTCGCCCCGCTTACTGTAACAAGCTTGAGGAGCTATTCATGGCCAAGTGGACCACCGCGGACATTCCCGACCAGACGGGTCGTGTCGCCGTCATTACCGGCGCCAACACCGGCCTCGGCTATCAGACCGCGCTGGCACTCGCCGAGCATGGTGCCCATGTGGTGTTGGCGGTGCGCAATCTCGACAAGGGCAAGGACGCTGCCGCACGCATCACGGCCACTAGCGCACAGAACAACGTTGCGCTGCAAGAGCTCGACTTAGCGTCGTTGGAGTCTGTGCGCGCCGCAGCAAAGCAACTACGGTCCGACTACGACCACATCGACTTGCTGATCAACAACGCCGGGGTGATGTGGACACCGAAGTCGACCACCAAGGACGGTTTCGAGTTGCAGTTCGGCACCAACCACTTAGGTCACTTTGCCTTCACCGGCTTGCTGCTGGATCGGCTGCTGCCGATCGTCGGTTCGCGGGTGATAACTGTCAGCAGCCTCAGTCACCGCCTGTTCGCTGACATTCATTTCAACGATCTGCAGTGGGAATGCAACTACAACCGGGTCGCCGCCTATGGGCAATCCAAGCTAGCCAACCTACTGTTCACTTACGAACTGCAGCGACGACTGGCCACCCGACAAACGACGATCGCTGTGGCCGCCCATCCCGGTGGCTCACGCACCGAACTGACCAGGACTCTGCCCGCGCTGATTGCGCCCATTTTTTCGGTGGCCGAACTGTTCCTCACCCAGGATGCAGCAACCGGCGCACTACCGACCCTGCGGGCTGCCACCGATGCGGCAGTGCTCGGCGGGCAGTATTTCGGACCAGACGGGTTCGCAGAAATACGGGGCCACCCCAAAGTTGTGGCGTCCAACGGCAAGTCCCACGACGTTGACCGGCAGCTCCGGCTGTGGGCGGTCTCCGAAGAACTCACCGGGGTGGTCTATCCGGTCGGCTGATCGACAAAATGAGCCAGACTGACCAGCACTCAAATTAGATTTTAGATTATTTTAAATTTTAGATTGGAGTGACCGGTACCTCATCTATGCGTCTATGCGCAGTCCCGCCACGCCAATGGATGAGCCCGATGCCACCCCCCTGGCTTATAGTGTGCCTACCTGCCGTCCGACCGTAAATAATAACGCTCGAACCTCTACTTGGCCAATCATCAGAACACCGGCGGCGACTATGAGCCTGTACCGAATAGAACCGTACCACACCACTTTCACCGCACTATCGCGGAGATCCTCTTCGTGTTGTTCGGAATAATGAAGTTCTTACTACGGCCACGAATGGCAGAACACGAACCAAGGCGACTTTGCTCAACATTTTGCACGGCCGGGATTCACTGTCTCTGCAGCAAGGCTGATCTGCCTCCATCTTGATGCTCACTCCCGACATTATTTCTCAAGGCCTACGTCGAGGACCTCGACGAGTACTAACGGCGACGAGCATGGCCAACACTGCTAGCACCAGCTAGACGAAGGCCGAAGGTTGTCGCGGCCGGCCTATCGCCGCTCCGGATCACGATGCACTTCGTGAGAGGCCGGAACAGCCGCGCTGACGGCAGCCAGGTTGATCGCGTGCCCGCCGAATAATAAAGTGCCGAACCCGGTGACCGTCATTGCTTCCCGCCAAGGAACTCGGGTAGCCGCAGGAGCCACACAACCACAACTAAGCACAACGCCGGGTACGTTCTGGTCCGCCATCGTGATGATGTAGAGAAGACGTATGAGGGGTAACTCGACGACGACCGCTGCCTAACTCAGCCGCGGGACGTCCAGTTCAGGTGCGAAAGCAACGGTCCCGAAATGCCCGAGCGGTGGGTGAACACAACCGTGCTCAGCGTAACCACGAAAGTCGACGGCACCGCCCACCGTTGCGCGAACCTGGTGAACACTAGCCAGGTCAACAGGATCGGCGCCACCTGCAACGGGTGTGCGGCCAGGCCGCAGAGCGGGGGACAGACACAGCTGTAGCACAACGCCGGCAAGCAAGAACGTTCCGACCACGGCCGACCAACCGGCCATCCACCGCACAGGCGCCAACCAGTACTGCGGCGCCAGGTGCCGACCATGCGATGGTGAGCGTTAGCCGGTACCGCAGGCTCAGCCACAACGTCCGGAACCAAACTAATGGCACCAAACCAAGCCACGGCATGCACCGCGAACCCCAGTCGGTTGCAGTCACGTCGGCCTACAAGCGAGAATAATAACAATACTTTGAGTCAACAACGTCCAGGCAATGAGCATCTATGCAAGTAGCGCGACGACCGTGATGACGGCCGCTGACCCCGTTTGCGGAAGCGCAGTAGATCGCCAACGACACCGATTAGTCGAGCAAGCCGCCGCAGTCTAATCAATCGGTAACTACGCCGCAGTCCACGGCCGACAATTCGTTCCCAGCGCCCAGAACGGACCTGGCACACAGCCACTTCCACGTGGCAGTCGGCGTAAGCGACCCGAAATCAAGTCCCGCCCACCATGGCACAAATTATGTAATTTGATAGATTTTAATTATTAACTGTTAGCGAACGGGTATTGGACGGCTGGTATTGTTTGCCGGCATCGTGTCGCTGACACGCTGGATTCGTGCCTGGGAGGGAATTGTTGCGGTGTATCTCACAGGAGCTGGCATTCGTACGCAAAGCTAGTGCCGGTTGCGCAGGCATCAGTGGCGAATTTGCCTGTCCTAATTTTTTATTTTGGGGGAGATTCCAATGAAAAGCTGGAGGTTTTGCAGCTTTGTCACACCCCTTACCGGACCATCAAGACGTCGAAAGTAGAGCATGACTACGCTCAGTAAACTATCTGGCTCTCCCAGGGTTACTACGCGTCCGTGCGATGCACTGAAGGCCTACAGACGTGGGGCACGAGGATTGGCCATCAGCGCCGGAGCTCCGGTCGAGATTGTCGAGTCTGGCCCAAGTATTGCTGCGCGATTAGCTTCGCTGACGTCACGGCTGACAATCCGGCCAATTCTGGCGGTCGGCAGCTACGTCCCGCAGCTTCCATGGCCATTCGGGTTGATCGACCATGCTGCTCGTGTGCTACTCCCGGTCACAAACGCGGCTCGGGCCGAAGTGAACTTATCTAACACGTCAGCGCAGCTGGTCCGCGCAGCTGGAGTGCGGCCCGCTGATGGCAGCGGGCGGATAGTTCTTTACCTGCATGGTGGAGCGTTTCTGGGGTGTGGGGCGAACTCGCACCGTCGACTTGTCGAGACACTCTCGAAGTTGGCTGACTCCCCAATTCTGGTGGTCAACTACCGGCTGCTGCCTAAGCACTCAATCGGGATGGCACTCGATGACTGTCACGATGGCTACCAGTGGCTGCGACGGTTGGGTTACGACCCAGAGCAGATAGTGTTGGCGGGCGATTCCGCCGGTGGGTACCTTGCACTGGCACTTGCCCAGCGACTCCAGGACGTGGGTGAGGAACCAGCGGCGTTGGTGGCAATTTCACCACTGCTGCAGTTGGCTAAAAAGGGTAAGCAGGCGCACCCCAACGCCAAGACTGACGCAATGTTCCCGCCGAAGGCGTTCGATGCTCTTGGCAGGTTGGTTGCTAGCTCAGCCGCGAAGAACAAAGTCGACGACAAGCCCGAAGAGCTCTACGAACCGCTAGACCACATAGCACCGGGTCTGCCACGAACACTGATTCACGTGTCCGGATCCGAGGTGTTGCTACACGACGCACAGTTAGCCGCGACGAAACTGGCGGCCGTAGGTGTGCCGGCCGAGATCCGCGTGTGGCCAGGACAGGTGCACGTATTCCAGGCCGCCGCGCCGATGGTGCCCGAAGCCACCCTGTCGCTGCGCCAGATCAGCCAGTACATCCGAGAGGCTACTGCCTCTAAAGCCTCTAGAGACAGGCAAAGCCTCTAGAGACAGGCCTGATATGGGATGGTGCTGGCCGCCGTCCCCGTTATCCGTTCAGCAACCCTGCAACACCCTATTCTGATGATTATGTTGTAGCTATGGCCCTAGACGCCCAGTCCCGCAAATGGTCAAAGGCCCATACACCAGATTAAAGCGGCTGCTTCGTTGTCGTCACCGACGCCAATACGGACACCGGATACTACACAACCTGCATGTTCGGTCGATCGCGGGGTGCACGTAGTGCTAGCGCTGCGCGATCTCGCAGAGGGCAACGCCACGCTGGCACGCATGGTTCCCGCCTGTCAGCACGACGACGTCACACTGCAGGAACTCGAACCTGGGCCGCTCACTGGACTTAGTGCGGGTCACCGCGGATGTACTGTGCACCACCTACCCACGCATCGACTTGCTGATCAACAACGCCGGGGTGATGATGGCCACCAAAGCATGTCGCAGCGGACGGTTTCGAAATGCAGTTCAGCACCAAATCATCTTGGTCATTTCACGCTAACCCGACTGGTGTTCGACCGGTTACTGCCGGTGCACGATTCGCGGATAGTGACCGTGAGCAGCCTCAGTCACCGACAGCAGGCCGAGATCCACTTCGACGATCTGCAGTGGGAATGCCACTACAACCGGATCGCCGCCTATGGGCAGTCCAAGCTGGCCAACCTGCTGTTCAACTAACAGCTGCAACGCTGGCTCTGACCCGTCTCCAAGGAATTCACCGGCGTCACCTATTCGATCCAAAGCTCGATCCGCGCACCTCATTGCCGGGCCAATGATGACCGATTACGGTCAATTAAAGATTGTCAGTGGTTCCGTAGCGGACATTATGATCTGTGCCCGTCCGGCGGTCGTGGTTCCGTTGATCGAGACCTTGAGACAGAACCTGACCGCAGGTGTGGTCGCGCAGCTTTCGCTGCTGGTTTTCGACAATTCGGCGATGGATGGCGCTATGCGGTACGCACCGAGGACACTTCAACGTACAAAATCAGAACACCCGGTACTGCTGCCGGTCCTTTTCTTCCGGACACACCGATCAATTGACGTTGCAGCCCGGTAACGCACATTGGATCATGACCAGAGCGCCGATACCCGGCGGAGGCAACGGCCATGTGCCGGTCGAAAACATCGACAGCGGGCGACAATCGGTGTCGATTCAGCAAGGACCGCCCGGATCGGCAAACACATTCGACCGGCGAGCGAAAACGTTGCCTCGGCAGTACCGTGCTTTGAGCAGGTCAACTGATGACACCGACCGTGCTTGGTTTGGCCGCAGCGCGTAAGTATGACCAAACTCAACGTGATCTCGCAACAACGGGTACTGGTGATCTCCAACGGGTCCAAGCTGGTTTCGCCGGACACCCCACTACAACCGGGACAGATCTATGAATCGAACGCGATCATGCTGGCCGGGGCCGTTCGCGACGCTGGCCCGACACGTAATAGTCGCCACCGTCACCACCCGAAATAACATCGTGTATTTCAACACGATCCTGGACTACTACGCTCGCACTGAAAAACAAGATTGACCTGATCATCACCAGCGGAGGAGTCGGCACTGGCGTCTAAACAGTCGTCGAAGACATGTTAAGCGGAGACGGCTACCTAGGCGCGTAACACTAAAGCCAAAACCATCGAGCCGAACAAAACCACACAGTCGAATTTCGTCAAGGTAACGATGCAGCCGGGCATCGGCCCCGGGTGCTTGGTGCACCGATCGTCACGCTGCCGGGCAACGCGATCAGCGCACTGGTGTCTTTTGAGGTATTAATCCGTACCGCGCTTACGCCTGGGTATGCGCCTACCGAATCCGCAGCCACCGCACCAGCCCACGGTGCTTACCGAGGCGGTAAATTCACCATGCAGCAATTCCGACGTGAGCTGTTCCATCCCGCCGACTATTAGGTTAAACGGAGTCGACACCGCTCACCAGTTACGGCCCACCAGCGCACCACCACTTGCCATGACTGGCATCGGCCAACGGTCTGCTGAACAGACCAAAGAACGTTGTGGAGGTGTCAACCGGGACTCAACTGCAAGTCTGGGATCTCAGGTAACTACGGCCGAGCAATGCTGACTCCGTAAGATGACCGAGTGGCAAGACGCCCCCGCGCCGAATCCTCGAAGGAAGGCCCTGCGCATCTACTGGAGTTGGTGCGTTCCGCCGTTCCGCCGGTTCACTCTGCTGGACACCCGTTTATCTCCGCTGGCCTGGCAGTGACCTCGGCCGGGGCAGTGGGACAAGTCGTCACCGGACGTGATTTGCGCTGGCTACGCCGGGTGGGATTGCTGGCTGCCAGTGCCTGTGCAGTGTTCTTCCGTCACCCCTCGCGGGTGCCACCCACCCGCGCCGGTGTCGTCGTCGCCCCCGCCGACGGCATGATCTGCGTAATCGACTCTGCCACGCCACCCGCCGAACTCAGCATGGGCAACATGTCGCTGCCGAGAGTCAGCATCTTCCTGTCGCTATTGGACGTGCACGTGCAGCGTGCCCCGATAAGCGGCGAGGTGATCGCCGTGCAATACCAGCCAGGCCGCTTTGGAGCAGCCGATCTGGCCCCGGCTAGCACCGAAAACGAACGCACCAGCGTACGAATCCGCACAGCCGGCGGTACTGAGGTGGTAGTGGTGCAGATCGCAGGCCTGCTGGCCCGCCGAATCGTGTGCTACGCGCACATCGGCGACAAGCTGACGATCGGTGACACATACGGACTGATCCGGTTTGGCTCCCGGCTGGACACTTATCTGCCACCAGGTACCGAGCCGGTCGTCCAGGTGGGACAGCGGGCAGTCGCCGGCGAGACCGTGCTGGCCGACCTGACATGACTAGCAGGCCCCGGAGCAGGCGAGCAGTAAACCTGCAGATCCTGCCCAGCTCGATGACGGTACTTTCTATCTGCGCGGGGTTGACCTCCATCAGGTTCGCCCTGGAGCACCAGCCGAAGGCTGCGATCGCATTAATCGCTGCGGCCGCCATCCTCGACGGACTGGATGGCCGGGTTGCCCGTATCCTGGGCGCTGAGTCGCGGATGGGCGAAGAAATCGACTCGCTAGCCGATGCAGTGAACTTCGGAGTGGCGCCGGCGGTGGTGCTCTACGCGACAATGTTGTCCACAACGCCCGTCGGTTGGGTAGCGGTGCTGCTTTACCCGGTGTGTGTCGTGTTGCGGTTGGCGAGGTTCAACGCTCTGCTTGACGACGGGACCCAGCCCGCCTACACGCGCGAATTCTTCGTCGGGATGCCGGCTCCGGCGGGTGCAGTTTCAGTGATCGGTTTGCTCGCCCTGAAGTTGCAGTTCGGTGCTGGCTGGTGGACATCTACCTGGTTCCTTTGCATCTGGGTGACGGGGACGTCGATGCTGTTGATCAGTCGAATCCCGATGAAAAAGATGCACACCGTGTCCGTGCCGCCTCACTACGCAGCCGTATTCGTGGCGATGCTGGCGATCTTCGCGGCGGCTGTAGTGCTGGCCCCGTACCTGTTGATCTGGGTTATCATCCTCACCTACCTATGCCACATCCCGTTCGCGATTCACAACCAGCGCTGGCTTGCCGCGCACCCCGAGGCGTGGGATGACAAATTCAAGCAGCAGCACGACGCACGGCGCGCGGCGCGCCGTGCGTGTCCGAACCGCCACGCGGTTCCGCGGCTTGGATTGCTTAAGCCAGGCAGCCGATCGATGGTGCGGTCGGGGCTGCGGAAACCGGGACGGCGGTTTATATAATCTGACCTGGTTTAGCGTTGTAGGATTCGACCCCGCAACTTACGCTCAACACCTCCGCCGGCGACTCCCACCGCGGCGTCATCATTTACACACGAACGCCGTTGCTGCCCTTGCCATACTAGAATGGGATGCGGTATCAGGTAGTGAGTACTTGACCACGGCGGTGTTGTCCGGCTAAGGCAGTTAAGTAGGCACCGTATTGTTCGGCAAGGTGTACGCTATCGAACGTCGAGCTGCGCGAACGCACTGCGGTGATCGTCAGCGCGCTCACCGTTTACGAGGCCCGATCGGTTCATCCGGTCACTCTGTGCCAGTCTTGCTGGGCAAAGTGACGACCGTCGGGGACGCAGTGCCATTGCTGCCCAGCGACCTGAGCCCAGGTACATCAACGTCAGCCAACGTCCGCGCACTGGCATCGGAGGTCAGCATAAGCTAGATCCCTAATCTGCTCACCGTCACCGGTGTGGATCCCGACGAACCGGTCAGCGTGCAGCCGAACCCACTAGTAACTTGGGGTGCCAATGTCCCGTAGAGCGCTGGAGCAGCGGTTGCGAGCCCAGCAATCGGAGTCGACGATCTCTCAAGAGCGGGCAGGTGCAGGTCAGCAAGATCACCGAATGGCTCAAGCTTGCCCCCGACGAACCGCACATGCTGAACCGTCGGCGGGACTGGGTATGCTGGTGTCGAGTCAGACCGGTATCGGCAAAGCGACACTGATCTGTGCGGTGTGCGTCCGCCGCAGGCTGATTGAGCTCGATGGTCCGGAGGTCAGCACGCTGATCGCCGAACACCGACTCAAACCGTAGCCTGCGCGGTGACTGAAGTGCGTGACGGTGGCGGCGTACAGCTCACCACTGATGTCTACGCACTGCTGCCGGCCAGTCGCTAGCTAGTCGCTCCCCGCATCCTCGCCGACCTGTGCACTGCGGTGACCGACCGGCATTGTGGCGTTGATTGCCACCTCAGCGCATCCGACCAGCTCAATACGGCTGTTGAGCGACCCTGAGCTGTGTGACCGCGAGCTGAGTTGGGTGATGCCCAGTGCCTCCAACCGCAGAGCACTCCGGAGACACCGCTGCATTCGGCGCCCGTCGGCGATCGCAATCTCGACGAGACTCCTGGTACACAAAGCGGCGCGGCGGGCTGGGTAGCAAGCCAGCACCGACGGACCACCACTCCAACTGAACCAAGCCCGACCTGGCCAGGGTGCTCAGGACAATCCCGGCCACTGTCGCGCTCAGCCAACCATGAGCTAGCGGTTAGAAGCGTAACGCTCAACTAGGTCGGTGCATGGCCTATGCCAAACACAGGCACTGACCGAAGCAGTGCTGTGGTCATTGCAGCATCCCGACAACTTCATCAGGCTGGGCGTCGACCCGCCACACGAGGTGCTGCTGTACAGTCCGCCGGACTGCGGCAAAATTTTTGTGGTCCGCCCGCGTTAGCCAGCACCGGGCAGTTGAGCGTGCACGCCGTCACAGGCTCGGAGCTGATGGACAAGTGGGTCAGCAGCTCGAAAAAACGGTCGGGGAATTGTTCCGGCGGGCCCGCGACTCTGCACCGTCGTTGATGTTCCTCGATGAGATCGACGCTTTGGCGCCCCAATACCGCAGCAGCTCACAAAATCCTGTGTACCGCCAGGAAATCTCTATACCGCTGAGCACCGACGGCGACCTCGCCGATGTTACCACCGAACTCGACGACTACCGTGCCGCCGACTATGTGGACTGCTGCGGGAGACCGCGATCATCGCGATGCGGCGTTGCATTGACGCTACCAATGTGACGGTGCCCAACTTGGCGGCAGCTCGCAAAACCCGCGCGTTCTCGCTGGACACCAACCAAGTCTCGAAGCTGCGGACGTTCGCAAAGGCCCCCTCCGGGCCTAACCGATCACCCCGTCAAGGCGAGAACAGACGAGCATTTGGTTGCCACCCGCTTGGAATTCGTAGTCAACGGCGACAACTTCGCCGTGAACCCCGTCGGCGCGCAGCCTGGCCAGCAGGTCGTCGAGGTCGTATCGGATCGACCCCATCACCACCAGCGGGAAAATTCTTAACTCTATTCGGGTGACACGCATGAGTTCGTTGATGGCTTGGTAGTGAAAATCCGGCGAGAGTCGGTCGGCGTAGGTGAAGAGCAAGTGCGAGCTAAGTACAAGGTCAAAAGCATGGGTGGAAAACGGCAGGCGAGGCAGTGCGGCTTCCACATAGTTACTCGGGTTAGCACAGTAATCATGAAGGAATAGTCGACCTGCCCGGCTTCGTGACTGATGGTGATGCTCCGGACTGCTGAAGAAGGTCCACCGATACTCGTCAGGATGGGCGCGGACGTAAGCGTTTCCACGGTCGGTTTCGGCTTGGATAAACGACGCTAGGTCTGCGACCGAAAGGTTACGACCATAAAAAGGGTCAACGGCCATCGAACGACCACCGGCCGCGTTAATTTCAGCCGTGGCGCTGGATGCACCACCGGGACAGTCCAAAATCGTGGCGTTCAGATCCATGGCAGACAACGCGAACATCGCCCGGTATTCGTCGAAACCCCGCGAAGTTATCACGACCTTACCGATCCCACTGTCGGAAATCATCTTAGCCAACTAGGCACCACCGAAGTGAACAGCGGGCTCATAAGCACTTTTGATCAAGCCTACCACCATCAGCAGTACTCCATTTCAGCGGGATCACGGCAGATCACCTTTGACTTTGACGCACCGACAAATTTTACCGTTAATTCCACCATGCCGTGGGTTGACACGGCCACCGTGTCTTACTGCACAACCGACTGGGTCTACTCACCGCATTTACTACTCAATCTAAAACTACTACACCTTGAACGAAGACACTAAGAACAATGAATCATGCATCGAAACTGCAGTTTATTCTAATCTTTTTGGCGTGTCGTGTACGTGGTTTAAGCATCTCAGTCATCAATCCTAATGTCTTGAGGTTGAGCGCTTGTGTTGTTCACGTTCGTGCTTTGAAGTCGATACGCAATGGAAATTGTCGACCGACGTTACCGGTTTCGGCGAAATGTATTTTCCAGATCCACGTTTCACTGCGTACATGCAGATTTATGCCTAACGGAACCTTTATGCAACCAGTCAGCACAACCGGTTGCCTATTCAGACAACCGAAATTCGACCGTCACAGTGACGGAGTCCACTACCTCTTGAACGCATTGAGACAGTGCGCCGCCGAAAGTACAGCGTAGCGGTCAGCCGGACTCATCGGGAACCGAGGCACCAAAAGCTTAGAGCCACTGACCAGTGTCGCAATGGGTAAAGTACTTAAGTAGCACATATCAGCCTGGCAGTGCCGCGCCACAGGCGGCGATGACCCATTCGAATAACACCATCACCTGGTCTTCGATGTTGCGGAGCTGCGCGCCGGTGCCCGGGTAACCCGTCTCGTCGGTCCGGCACCGCAACCCGTAAAAGCCCCTGTGTGAGATCCGTGCATTCGGTTATCTTGGCCAACACGCCGACTTCACACCGTGTTTCACCGCCATAGACCTCATTGCCACAGGAAGTCAGCACCACACCGAACTATCGTAACCAGCCCTGTCGATTCTCACGTCCCAAATTCCACCGATCCTCGCTGCATGACCACACCAAAACCAAGCCCAAAATCAACAACACCCCAGCCAACGCGACGACACCTGGCCTAGTTAATCGGATGGTGCTGACTGGGCGGGGCTGACCACTACGTCCAGATCACAACAGATCGACCAGCAGGCCGCTCATGAAATCACCTTCCAGAAGGCCACGATTGCGTGTATATAGTGCCCCGTAGTGGAACACCGCTGACCCTATGTATTTACCGCCCGTCCTAGGCTTCCCATAGCTTACGTCGAGCTAGACTACCTGCCACCCCCGGCAGCCGCAGCGCGCTGGTCTCAACTTTAGCATCGACGTATTCGTCGTCACATTCGTCCGTATCGACCGGCAGCAGCTTGTCATCGCCAGCTGCGACTCCTCACCAACCGCGTCCGCGACTTCGGCCGGCGGGCACAATGGTGATTTCCTCCTCAGCCGCCAACGCCGACTGGGCCATCGTAGCAGGCGCGATGGCTAACGCTACGCCACACGCAAGCATAGGATCGTCAGGTAACCTCTCCCCGCATGGTCGACACATCGTCGACCTGGTAAGCAACATGCAGTGCAGTCAGCAAAACACCCACCAGAGAGAGCTCGGTCGGAGCGTCGAGCTGGTTGTTGAGCCGAAACATCATTGTGTCCAACGTGACGCTGACTTCGGCACCTGCCAGCAGGGTCGGTGGCGCGTACTAGTCTTCGACCACCCAACCCCATACCAACAGTGTCGCCGTCTCATCGCCTACCAGCACCACCGAACCTGGACGCCCCCGCATCAGCGCCGTCGCTGCCTCCGACTCGGACAGGATCGCGACGTCCCCTATGCCGGCATCTTCTAATGTCTGTCGCAGCTAGATCGGCTTTGGGCTGATCAGCCCAACACAGCCGCGTGGCCACCAGCCGGAGGCTCGCATCGACCAACAGCTGATCCGTGCCGACTGCGGTATCGGTCATTTTCTCGATTGGGTTATCAGCCAAGTCAACAATGGATTGGTCAAACGCATCACCCGAACCGACAAGCGTCAATCTGGCGGCCCGGCCTGCGACCAGCAACCCCCAAAACGACGTCCATCACGGATCCCCTTCCTCCTGGCCACCTCGTGGCTAGTATAATGGTCCTAGAATCACTGCAATGCGGTGCAGTCGGCAGCATCAGTCACTCAAAGCAACCAAGTTCACTCACAGCGCAGCATAACCAAGTTTCCCAGTGGGGAACGTTCGCCAAAGGACTGCCGTACCTTCGCAAAATTTTCTGTTCTCAGCCGCTGCCACAGCGTCCGAACTGCGAATATGTTCGCACGTAAGCGGTGCAGTCGACAAAATAGGGTGGTTCCCCCACTACACAACCAAACAAGCACCAATCACCAATATAGTAATTGTTCGTGCTTCCCTGGGGGCACCCGTGAACCAGAGCAACGGCGAGACGCCTAACCTGCACGATCGAGCGGCAGGCCGACACCGTGTAGGGCACCCCAGGCGCCGCCACCTCAGGACCGGACACTACGTAAGGACGTGTCTACTGGGACCCCCAGCACACAGCCGGATAGCCAACCCAGCGACGGAACCACATCCGCGACTTGGTCGCCGCTAATTTTGTCGTCGCCGCCCTGTTCTCTCCTTGGAGCCTCTATTTCGGTTGGGGGTTGGGCCACACCCGCCAGCAAAGTACCGTTATTTGGGCTCCTGAGGACGGTAACCCTGCTTTCTCTCAGGTTCGCTCGCCCGTAAACCTATGTGGGCCTGTGTAGGTTGTCGAGAGCTCGGTTCAAGCTTGCCCTGGCTGGCCGGCTTCGTCTGTTACTCAACGAACCCTATCTAACTGTCAATGGCCAGCTTTGTCGTCTCCGACGCGTTCCAAGCGAGTCCAATCCGTTGGATTAGTACACGTGGCCCGGCGGTGTCGGGCCCGGGGCCTGGTTGGGGGCAGCCGGCGCACTTGAGCACACAACCGATAATGACCGGCCCAGCCGTAGACGATGACGGGCACCGAAGGTGGCTCGGGTCTGGCTCAGATCATCAGCTACGCAGCAATGATCGGTACATCGCTCAGCACCATTTTCAACACGTGCTGGCGGGTGAGGTACGCGTTGCACTCGGGCGGTTAGTCTGACTTGGCCAAGAAAAACATCACGGTTATTGCTACAGCAATGATGTATAGCTTGGTGTCGCTAGCCGCTGTCCTCGTCACGGCCAGCTGGATTTTTCGCAGCACCAAGGCGTCCCGACTCTCGACTACCGGGCTCGAGATATACACGCTGGCCGCTGGGGTCCTAGTGTGGCGCCTGCCCACCGAACGCTACGTCGACGCGTTCCACGGCATTGCGCAGAACACCTCTACGGCGGGAATCGGATGCGAAGGTTATTTGGCATGGACAACTACCGCGGTGATTTTTGCACCCCCAATACTTTTCGCACTGCACAGCTACCGTGGCGGCGCACCAGAAGACGAGAGCCCCTGGTGAAAGGCTACCCGAAAAAGCTTACTGCTCATCGCGATGTGGTGCTTGGGATCGGTGTTGATGAGGATCACCGACCTCGGGGTCGCGGTGAGTGTGAATTTCCTCTTATCGCGCTACGGTACCATGACGCTGGCCGCGTTCGGATTTGACCACCACGGTCTTCGCGATCTAGCTTCGCGTCAACCTAGCCAACACCTTGCGCTCCGCGAGGCTTGATCTCGTCACTGTGCGGATTTCTCCTCACCATGAGCATTTCTCGGCTTATCGCGAGCATCTCGTTGGCACCATGGTTCCAAACACCACCGGATGGCATAACCTCGTCTACCGCAAGAACCTCGCCCACCAAATCACCAGCATCTTCGATGTGGTGTTGTGTTGGCTAGCTCTCGGCGTACTTGTCGCTGTCGTCATCACAGGTCATATCATTGGCCAACGTATGCGACACCAGTAACCCCATCCCGGAGACCACTGTGCCGGCATCCACTACAACAACAACCCGTATCCCAACTCAGTCACCTCAGATCTTCCGAGGCTCACCGAACCAAGACTCCGCCACGATCCAGACACGTATCGAGGCAACGAAGATCTACCGGCATCCGGGCTTACGTGAACTAGTTCGACGTTAAGGCGTGTTGGTGTTCGGTGGCACGCACGTTCGGATTGACGGGGTTGAATTGTACTTTGTGTGCATGTTCTGTTGTGGGGGTGGAGTAAAGGGTGGCGGTGTGTTGCAGTGTTGTGAGTTGATGTGATCGATCGTTAACCGTTCGTTTGGGTTGGGTGGGGGTGGGGATCGTGCGTGAGATCACCAGCAAGGGTGGGGCCCGCGTGTTTGCGGGTTGCTTTGGGGGTTGCACTGATTCGACACCAACTATGCTGGCTAAGACGCTCAATCGGGTTACTGAGCTTGTATTGCTTAGCTATGCAGTGAGCAGTGGGCCAGTGGCTTTAAAGGCCGGCAAGGTGAGCGTTGTGGGCAGCTGCGTACGGAGATAGACATGTGTGCTGGCCAAGAAGTACAGTCCCGAACAAATTGTGGGGGTGTTGGCCCAAAACCTATCCCGACCGGCCCGAAAGATGCAGGTGTCCTATAAAACACTTCAACATCGAGTCCAAGCTCAACCAACATGTGCGCACTGGGTGGATGTTCCGCACGCTGAGGGCACAGCACGCTAAAACCGGGCACCACCATTATTCTCTAGGTATGGCCACCACCAGTGCACGTCCCGCGAAAACTACACGACCGTGTGGTGCTCTAACCTCATAGCATTGGGCGGATGATGTAATCATCGGCAAAAATTAGACCCCCAAATCGGCGCCCTGGCCGAACACAAGTAGCGGATTCGTGCAGCTGCTACACCTATCCAAGGACCACAGCACTGATGTGATCACTGCGGCCATGATCAACCACAAGACAACGCCCTACCACAGAATCGCTGTACAACCCCAGCGTGAGACCAAGACCTCGAAACGACTCTCATACCCGCATCACCACGGCATCGATACCGACCTTTGCGACCTGACGCACCGACCCGCCAATACACTGACCCACCACCCTTTACTCCACCCCCACAACAGAACACAAAACACTTCACCCATCAACACCGCCACCCAAACCACTGTTACAACCAAACCATGAATCCAGCGTGCGTGTTTGTTATACGCCGTAGCTAAAGTTCTAATACAAGGTGCGGGGTCTATTTGTAGGTCTCGGCGATCTGCAAGATAAGACCCAACAGCCACCTCAGAAACGGCTCGGCCTCCTCATGGATCTCGATCATGCCAGCCCGACGCTGCGCTTGCAGATCGGTGACCACTTGCCTCAACGGCGCAACAGCTCCAGAAGGCATCTCCCAAACCACCGTCTACTCCTGGGCGTCTGAAATCAATGAAGTATGCGATGCACATAAGCTGCGATCCTGGAAGGGAGTCCTGGGATTACCGAAGACCCCGCACCTTGAAACCTTGAGAGAGTGCAGTTCCGTGTTGACTACGGTAATTCCACAGTTAGAATTCGCGCGCTGGATGCACGCAATCGAAGTCCTGAACGCACGCTAGCACTATAATGTACTCGTGGGCCGCACCTTGTTGGCCATGTCCACCAAAGTATAGCGGTGCCGTTGGGTGGGCGCGACTCGGGCCAGGCTGCGTAGCGAGGCCTCAACACCTAGTCGCAATCCGTGTTTCGTGAACGGAAAACCTAGGATGTGATTGGCGCTGGCCTGGTTATCGGCTAGCCAGTCCATCGCGCACCCCAGGACTAGAGCGCGGATCTGCAGCACACGTGGTTCGGTGGGCGGCAGCGTCTCCACTCGCCTGGCGGCGTCACGGATCTGCTGTTCGGTGATTTCGTTCGTGGATCGGCCGGACAGCAGTGTCACCGCACTGGTCAGGCGCGCGGTGGTGAAATGGCGCGAGGTAGGAGGCACTTCATCAAGGGTGCACACCGCACCGGTTCGGTCGCCCTCGGCTGATTGGAATCTCGCCAGCCCGAAAGCCGCTGATACCACGCCGTCATTGGTATGCCACACAGTACGGTAAAACTTATGCTCGTCGCTTTCGCCAGCCAGTTCGGCGGTGGCGGCTAGCGCGAGCTTGGGTGCCAGCTCGCCGGGAAAGGTATTCAGCACCTCGGTGAAATGTTTGGTGGCCGAGGCGTAATCGCCGGTGAGGAGATCGGCGACAGCACGGTACCAGACCAATCGCCATTGGCAGCTAACCCGATCGGCCAGGTCGTCGAGTTTCCGGTTGGCCTTGACCACATCACCCAGGTCCAGCAGCGCACGGACTTCCATCAGCGGCAGTTCAACCGACTCAGCCAAGTCGATACCCTGCGCATCCAGCATGCCGTGCCGGGCTGCTCGCAGCGAGTCCAGTGTCTGCACCGGCTGGGAGAGCACCGTCGCCTGCAGTACCGGGGCGGCCACGTCGGTCGGATCAACCAGTGGAACCTGCAGCGCCGTCACGATATCTTTGGCGGTGAGCTTCTCCGAATGCAACCTGCCGTCTAGATAAACATCGGTGTGGGCTACCAGCAGGTCCACACCGAATGTCGAGCGACTCGGGCTGAAGATGGTTGATAGGCCGGCCCGCGGCACCCCAGTGTCTTGGGCGACCACTTCCCGCAACACACCCATCAGCTGCGCGGACATCTCCTCGGCGGAGCTGAAACGGCGCCGTGGGTCGGGGTTGATGGCACGGTGCAGCAACCGAGCAAAAGAGTCGTAAGTAGTCAACACCGGATCGTCTTCGGGCAGCCCGTCCATGTAGCGGCCGTTGCGGGTGCGCAGGTTCAACGTGAGCGCCGCGAGTGTGCGGCCCACGGTGTAGATGTCGGTGGCCACCGTCGGTCCGGTACGCACGATCTCTGGCGCCTGATAGCCGGGTGTACCATAGATGCAACCGAACGAGTTGATCCGCGACACCGCGCCTAGGTCAATCAATTTGAGCTGCTCTTCAGTGAGCATGATGTTCTCTGGCTTCAGGTCGTTGTAGACCAAGCCGATGGAATGCAAATAGCTTAGCGCGGGCAGGATTTCCAGCAGGTAGGCGATTGCCTCGGCGACCGGAAGTTTCTCGACGTTGCCCTTTTTCGAGCCCCGCTTCAGCGATCGTCCACCGATGTATTCCATTACAATGTAGCCGACCGGATCCCCGGATGTATCTTTGTGCTCCACAAAGTTGAAGATCTGAACGATCTGTGGGTGCACCACCTCGGCGAGGAATTGCCGTTCGGCCACTGCGCTCGCCTGCGCCTCGGCGTCACCGGAGTGAACCAGGCCCTTGAGTACCACCGGCCGGTCGTTGACGTTATGGTCGAACGCCAGATAGACCCAGCCCAACCCGCCGTGCGCGATGCAACCCTTGACCTCGTACTGACCGGCGACGATGTCTCCGGGACTCAGCTGAGGTAAGAACGAATACGGGCTGCCGCAGTATGGGCACCAACCCTCTTTAGCCCCTTGGGCGCCATCAGCCTCCTGACCCTCCAACTCGGACCGGCCGACCGGCCGACCGCAATTCCAGCAGAACCGCTTGGATTCCGGCACCACAGGATTGGTCATCAAGGCCTCAAGCGGATCAATATCGCGCACCCGGCGGATTTCCACGAGTCCGCCGCCAAGCTGTCTGATCGGCGGTAATACCCTGGTCGCCGGCGTTATACGGTCTTGCGGCTCGGTGTCCACGCTGGGGACAGAGATATGCAAAAGGTCATCGTCGTCATCAAAATTAGGCCGGAATATCGCCTGGGTGGACTGCAGGCGCCCTTCCGTTGTGCCGGACGGCGGGTCTGCCCGCTGGGCGGCCTGGCCCACGTCTTCGGTGTCGTGGTCCATGTGTTCTCTCTTCATGGACTCGGCCATCAATCCACATACCTCGGTGTGGGCGGAGCTGGCGCCGGCCCAAGGACCGTTAACCACTTTCGGTACAACGTGATCCAGGTGCCGTCCCTACGGATGCGCTCTAGTGTGCCGTTGACGAACCGAACCAACGTGGTGTTGTTCAAGTTAATCCCTATGCCATAGGGCTGGGTGGCCATATTCGGCCCGACGATGTGCAAGTAGGGGTCTTCCTCGACTAGCCCGGCTAGGATAGCGTCGTCGGTGCTGATGGCATCGATCTCCCGCTGCTGCATTGCCACTAGGCAGTCAGCCCAGTTCTCCGCTGACACAATGATCGGCGGTGGTACCACCTCGCTAACTTGATGTAGCGAGGTGGTACCACGTGTCATGCAGACTCGTTTGTTGGATAGGTCAGATGGCTTCGTGATTGGTGAGTCACGCGGAGCGAGGATACGCTGTTTGGCATCAAGGTAGACGGTGGAGAAGTTCACCAGCTTGCGTCGCTTACAGGTGATCGTCATCGTCTTAACGATGATGTCAACCTCCGATTTCTGCAGCGCGGTGATGCGTGCTGCGGTTGACAGAATGCGGTATTCCATATGCGATGGGGTGCCGAAGATATCGCGCGCCACCTCGCCGGCGATGTCAATATCGAACCCGGTGATTTCGCCGGTGATCGGGTCGCGAAAGCTGAACAAGTTGCTGCCGATTTCGAGCCCGACGATCAGCCGGCCACGAGCGCGGATCTCGGCCACCGCAGCGTCTGCTTCGGCTTTTGTGGGAAAGGGGCGCAGGCTGGCGGTCGGGTCGCAGTCCTCCTCAGTGTTGTCTTGTGGCAGTAAGAGTTCCGGCGGCACTTGCTCCATGCCGACCGGTGTGGGTGGCGGCAGCGTTGGCATGCTGGCCACCGTCAGGAGTTCCGCATGGCCGCAAGCGGCCAGCATCATCGCCGTGGCGAGCACACTACAGGCGCGTTGGATCTTGAACTGGCGCGTCATCACCGATATTCCTTCAACCGCGGCCACAGGCCGAGGGCTACCGCAATGGCGACGCCCAGGCTGAGTACCATGCCCCCGATTTGGGCACCGGATAACCCGCTGCGCGCATTCAGGATGTCTTGGCGCAAGCGGGTGCGGCTTTGGTCCACCGTCCTGACCAACTCGTCGTCGAGCTTGTCAAACGCGGGGGTGGAGTCGTCCTCACCGCTACCCAGCGCAACCTTAGTAGCGGCCAGGTAGTTACCTACCGAGATGTAGGAGTTCATCCGATCATTCGCCTGCCGCCAGCGGACCAGCAGCTGGTCAACGCTTTGCAGGTCTTCCTTGTCTATGGCGTCGCTGCGGGACAAGTACTGGCCGATCTCTTGATGCATGGTGTCGATGCGGGTGTAGAACGCTCTCCTCCGGCTCTCGTCATCGCCGTGCCGGATCAGCGACAGCGTCTCGTCAGCTCGCGCTTGCTGAGCGGTGATCTGGACGTTGGTAACAGTTCTCAGCGACTCGGCCGCAGTGTCTTTGGCGCTACGGCTGGCGGTCGTGGAAATCGTTAATGCGGTTCCGACCCACATCACCATGACGAGAATGCAGAGCGCGCCCGCCACGAGCCCGAGGTTGATCCGGCGCCTGGTGCGCCGGGCCAGCCAGCGGTGGGATAAAGCACCGAAGACCACGGTAGTGGAGACGATAAGAATCACCGGGAGTGGAATTTGAGTGGATGCGGTGGTTTCGGTATCTACGCGGTTGGACGTCTCCTGGTAGAGCTCTTGTGCTGCGGTCAGGATTGTCGATTGCATCAGCCCCGATGCTTCCGACAGGTACGACGACCCGACCGGGTTGCCTTCCCGGTTATTGGTGCGGGCGATCTCGATCAACCCGGTATAGACGGCCAGTTCAGCATTGATCCGGCCCAGCAATTCCACCAGCCGGGTGTCGGTCAGTCCGCTCGACGCCCGGGTTGCCGCCACCGCGGCGTCGGTGACGGCCTGTTCGTAACGCAACCGGACGGTGCGTGGTTCAGCTTGGGCTATGAATGCAGTGGCCGCTGCGGCGTCGGCAACTGACAACGTGGTGTAAAGCCGTCCAGCTGCGAACGACAGCGGCTCGGTGTGGCTCAGCACAGTACTCAGCACATGTTGCCGATGGTTGATGGTTGTCGAGGTGGCGAACGCGCTGAGGCCGCCGAGAGCTGCCAAAACGATGCCGATGGTCAAGATGCGGCCCGGTGTGGTCGAGACGAACCACCAGCGTGGATGGACTGCGCACCCGTCGACCGAGACCCCAACGGCTCGGTCGACGGGTGCGCCAGCTCAACCGTCACCTCTGCTCCGACCCCATATCTTTCGACATTTTTGTTGGTCGTCTAGAACATCTATGAAGCAAATTCTAAGAGGATGCTGCGCGGATTGGATGAAAGCGGACCCAGTTAGTTTAATTCAGTATAGCTCTGTGGTCGTTCTGCCGGTTCGCAGGCACGCATCCGTCACCGAACAAGTAGTGCCTGAATATTCCTAGAATGCATGCCGAAACCATTACGGATGGGTGCTATCCGACCCGCAACGTCCACTACTGGGGTCGGTATGACACACCTGGTTTGTTGCTCCGAGCACCGCGGCCCGACGAAACCACCCCGCGTTGTTACTGCAGCATAGGGTGTCTTGGAGTCCAAGGCGGTACTTGGGGTTTGTTTGGGGTTACTCGGGATAACCACGAGACCCCCAGTGAGACCGCGGTACGCGAAGAAGCCCGACCTCATTGCGGAGCGACTCGAGGTACAGTTGATATTGGTGACGGCCAAAGTCTCCGCGCTCCGAACTACTACCTGGACCCATATCACGGTTGTTGCTGATGCCCGCGAATTGCTGCACACTGTGCGCAACCGGAAAAGTGCCAAATTACGCCATGTCGCCGAGTTCGAGGTGGGCAAGCCCGAACGGATTGTACTAGTTTGGCCGCCAACCGGCAACAGTTGCACATCACCCCGCTAGATCACGACGACCACCGCCGGCAGAGTCTGCCTCGCATCATGGAGATCGAGATGCGAGATGGGAGTTTGGGGGTGGTGTATGCCAAGTGATACGGCTCTGGCAGCGCTGCAGCTGAGTCAGCGTATCAGCTAGTTGCTGTCAGCGTCGAAATGAGTTGTTCGGCTGCGGCGCGGGGGTCGGCGGCCGCGGTAATTGCCCGCACCACTACAATCCGGCGGGCACCGGCATGGAGCACGTCGGGCAGCCGCTGCGCGTCGATACCGCCGATAGCGAACCACGGTTTGTCTCCAGCGAGTTCAGCGGCAGCCCGCACCAGCTCAAGACCAGGAGCCGGGCGGTCCGGTTTGGTAGGGGTAGGCCAACAGGGCCCAACACAGAAATAGTCGACCAGGCCAGCGTCTAAGGCGGCCACAGCCGCGGCAACCTGGTGCCGATCATGGGTAGACAGGCCGATCAGCATCTGGCGGCATACGATCTGCCTCGCCACACCAGGCGGCAGATCGCCCTGTCCCAAATGCAGCACGTCGGCGCCCGCCGCGCGGGCAATATCGGCGCGGTCGTTGACCGCGAACAAGGCGTCGTGTCTTCCCGTCGCGTCGGTGAAGATCTCGCACGCGGCCAACGCATCGCGCGCCTCCAGTGGGCCAAACTGCTGTTCACCGACCGAACCCTTGTCTCGCAGTTGGACGATGTCCACCCCGCCGGCCAGGGCGGCGTTGACAAATTGGGCTAAGTCGCCGCGTTCACGCCGCGCGTCGGTGCATAGATAAAGCCGCGCCTTGGCGAGACGGGTGGACAGACAGATCGCGGGCTGCCTATGAGGCTCCTGCACACTGCGACGCTAGCGTAAGATTCGAAGAACTTCAGTACACGGGAGTCCCCAGGCAGTCCGAATCTGCGGGGCTGAGAGTGGGCACAGCCAGAGTGACTGAACCTACCCTTACCCTCCCACACCTGATCCGGGTCATGCCGGCGAAGGGAGGTTCAAGATGCCGTCAGGCCCACCCGCGGGGTCGCTGGCCGTTATCGGCGGCGGCGTCATCGGGCTATCGGTGGCACGCCGCGCAGTGCAGGCCGGGTGGTCCGTGCGTGTACACCGGACCCACGAGCAAGGTGCGTCCTGGGTTGCCGGGGGCATGCTGGCCCCGCACAGCGAAGGCCGGCCCGGTGAGGAACAGTTGTTGCAGCTGGGCCTGAGGTCGCTACGGCTGTGGCACGAAGGTGGATTTACCGACAGGCTGGCTCCGGAGGTTATTACCGCGCGTGAGTCGCTGGTGGTGGCCGTCGACCAGGCTGATGTCGCTGACCTACGCACGGTTGCGGACTGGTTGTCCACGCAAGGCCACCCGGTGATCTGGGAATCTGCTGCCCGCGACATAGAACCCCTACTGGCACAAGGCATCCGACATGGTTTCTGGGCGCCTAACGAACTAGCAGTGGACAACCGGGCCTTGCTCGCCGGGCTGTGCTTGGACTGTGAGCGTCTAGGGGTGCGATGGGCCTCGCCGGTCAACGATCTGTCCTGTGTCAACGCAGACGCGGTAGTGATTGCCAATGGCATTGGCGCTCCTGCGCTGTGGCCCGGCCTGCCGGTCCGTCCGGTCAAGGGGGAAGTGCTGCGTTTGCGCTGGCGAAATGGTTGTATGTCATTGCTAAAGAGGTTAATTCGAGCCCATGTGCACGGCAGGCAGGTGTACCTGGTTCCGCGTGCGGACGGAGTAGTCGTCGGTGCCACCCAGTACGAACACGGTTACGATACCGCCCCGGTCGTGTCGGGCGTGCGTGATCTGCTTGACGATGCGTGTGCCGTGCTGCCAACGTTGGGCGAGTACGAGCTGGCTGAGTGCGCGGCTGGACTGCGCCCAACGACACCGAATAACCTGCCACTTGTGCACCGCCTAGATAACCGTACGCTGGTAGCTGCCGGCCATGGCAGATCGGGATTTCTGTTGGCACCATGGACAGCTGAGCAGATCATGTTCGAACTTGCCGCGGTCGGAGCCCAAGCGTGATCGTCTTATGATTGTCGTAGTCAACGAACGACCGGTCGAGGTTAACGAGCAGACCACCGTTGCTGCGCTGTTGGAGTCTCTGGGCTTCCCGGCTAGTGGTATTGCTGTCGCGGTAGAATTCTCAGTGTTGCCTCGATCTTACTGGGCAACAAAAATTTCTGAGCTCCCCGCTGTTACTGGGAGGTCTGAGCCAATCAGACTCGAAGTGGTTACGGCAGTGCAAGGTGGTTGAATCAAAATTCACAATTGGGGACCGCACCTTCACCTCGCGGCTCATCATGGGTACCGGGGGAGCCGCTAACTTGGCTATATTAGAAGAGGCGTTGATCGCCTCAGGCACCGAGCTGACGACAGTAGCGATCCGCCGGGTCGACACCGATGGTGGATCCGGATTGCTCAAGCTACTCAGCCGGCTTGACATCATGCCGCTGCCCAATACCGCCGGGTGTCGCAGCGCTGCAGAGGCGGTGTTGACCGCACAACTGGCCCGCGAGGCGCTGAACACCAACTGGATCAAACTCGAAGTGATCGCAGACGAACGCACCCTACTGCCGGATGGACTTGAATTAGTAAGAGCAGCAGAACAATTAGTTGACGCTGGCTTTGTGGTTCTGCCGTATACTAACGACGACCCTGCGCTGGCTCATAGACTAGAGGGCACTGGCTGCGCGGCAGTGATGCCGCTAGGTTCGCCGATTGGCACTGGCCTCGGCATCAACAATCCACACAATATCGAGATTATCGTAGCGCAGGCTAGAGTCCCGGTGGTGCTCGACGCCGGAATCGGTACTACAAGCGACGCTGCCTTAGCGATGGAATTAGGCTGCGACGCTGTGCTATTGGCTTCTGCGGTGACTCGAGCCGTCGACCCTCCGACCATGGCCGCCGCGATGGCCTCTGCTGTGACCGCCGGCTATCTTGCACGCCGGGCCGGGAGGATCCCAAAACGCTTCTGGGCGCAGGCTTCTAGCCCGGAACTGATGCGGACCGGTGAGGAGTTGGGCAATTGAACTTCCTCCCGGAGGTGAGCCGGTATATTGCACTGGGTAGTTCGATGGTGGATGGTACCAATATTCGTTTCCCGTGCTGCTGGCGTGCCATGTAGATTAGGTTGATCAGCGCGGCACTAAACGCATTTGGTAGCCGAACGACTCAACCTGCAGCTTGTCGACGTCACCTTTTTCTGGCACCGGCACTGCCTACCTATTGGCCGAGCCACTAGCACAGTGCTCCGCTTTAAATTGCTGCGTTGGACAGTTCGGAGCCTTTGGTCACGATCACTCTTGGGAAGCAAAGACTTGGATACGCCCCGTTTCTGATGACTGCTGTGCTGCCTCGGGTAGCGTGCCATCTCCCGGTAATCGGTGGCCTTATCCCGTTAACTGCTGGACCGCGATGCACGCGATCGAGCGCTTAACGGGGTGTTCGATTCGTGGTACAGGGCCCGTCGGGTAGTGTGCCAACACGCCCCACGCACCCTGGCTTTCTTCGTCGACTACTTGACACTAGTGCCACCCTGCGGGTGTGCTGGCTCTGCCAGGTTATATAGCCAACCGCCCCGCCCCCATTTGTCGCAGACTTGTTGCAGCAGTGATGATTCCCTATTTCTCCGGCGGCGTGGGTGAGGACCACAATGCTATCAGGGGCGGCGGTTCCTTCTTCCTGCTGTCGGTGATTTGCTCGAGTTATCATGTCCTCTGAAATAATGGAGAGACTGGGCCGTGGCCACGGCCCAGCGGATAGGCGTCGCGCAGGCATTCGGTAACCCAGCGCTTACCGAAGCCAACTGCGTCCGGCACAGTGTATCCGTGTGCTAGCGCGCAGGACACCGCAGCCGCCAACGTGTCACCGCCGCCGTGGTCGTTGCCGGTCTGCACCCGCGGCGCATCGAACTCGTGGAAGGCAACGCCTGCGGAAGAGCCACCGTAGAGCAGGTCGCAGCTGCGGTCCGATGACCGCAGGTGTCCCCCCTTGACTAGTGCCCACTGTGGGCCCAGGGCATGCAAGGCCATCGCTGCCGCACGTTGCGATTCGGTGTCGACCACGTCGATACCCACCAGTAGACGCACTTCGTCGAGATTCGGCGTAACTACCGTGGCAAGCGGAAACAATCGATCGCGAAGTGAATCCATGGCCTCACCCGTTAGCAGTGGGTCTCCGTGCATAGATGCGCACACCGGGTCGACGACCAGCGGTGTCGTCAATTCGAGCCGCAGCCAGGTCTCTGCCACCGCGGCGATGATGCTTGACGACGCCAGCATACCGGTCTTGGCCGACTGGATGCCAATGTCGGTGACCACAGCCTTGATCTGACTGGCCACGATTTCGGCGGGGATTTCGTGAAAGCCTTCGACTCCCAATGTATTCTGTATAGTTACCGCAGTTACCGCAGTGCATGCATGCACACCCAGCACGGTCATGGTGCGCATATCAGCCTGGATTCCCGCGCCGCCCCCGGAGTCCGACCCGGCGATGGACAGCACCCGTAGCGGTGTCGTGCCCGGGGGCGGCGCTGGCAGGTAGTTCACTGCGTGAGCGGCAGATACACACGATTGCCGTGCTCGGCGAACTCGGCTGATTTCTCCGTCATCCCCATCTCGATGGCTTCTTCAGTGTCGAGTCCGTGCTTGGCCGCATATACTCGTATATCAGCGGTGATCCGCATAGAGCAGAATTTCGGCCCACACATCGAACAGAAGTGCGCCGTCTTAGCCGGCTCGGCCGGCAACGTCTCGTCGTGGAACTCTCGTGCGGTGGGGGGATCAAGCGATAGTGCGAATTGGTCGTTCCAGCGGAATTCGAACCGTGCCGTGGACAGTGCATCGTCACGTTCCTGCGCGCGAGGATAGCCCTTGGCCAGGTCCGCTGCATGCGCGGCGATCTTGTAGGCGATCACGCCGTCCTTGACGTCCTTGCGGTCTGGCAGACCCAGATGCTCTTTCGGGGTTACATAGCACAGCATCGCGGTACCGGCTTGGGCGATAACAGCCGCGCCAATCGCCGACGTGATGTGATCATAGGCCGGTGCGATATCGGTGGCCAACGGGCCCAGCGTGTAAAACGGTGCCTCCTCGCACAGTTCCTCTTCTAGCCGCACGTTCTCCACAATCTTATGCATCGGGATGTGTCCTGGTCCCTCGATCATGACCTGTGCACCATGGACTTTCGCGATCTTTGATAGCTCCCCCAGAGTGCGCAACTCGGCGAACTGTGCAGTGTCGTTGGCGTCGGCGATTGAGCCGGGTCGCAGTCCGTCACCAAGCGAGAAAGTGACGTCGTAGCGCGCGAAGATATCGCAGAGCTCCGCAAAGTTTGTGTACAAGAACGACTCCCGATGATTGGCTAAACACCAGGACGCCATGATTGACCCACCGCGGGACACGATGCCGGTGACCCGCTTTGCGGTCAACAGTACATATCGCAGTAGCACACCGGCGTGCACGGTCATGTAATCCACACCCTGTTCACACTGCTCGATCACGGTGTCGCGGTAGATCTCCCAAGTTAGCTTGGTTGGATCGCCCTTGACTTTTTCCAACGCCTGATAGATCGGCACAGTGCCGACCGGCACCGGCGAATTGCGCAGGATCCACTCACGCGTTTCGTGAATGTTCTTGCCGGTGGACAGGTCCATGATTGTGTCTGCACCCCAGCGAGTGGCCCACACCATCTTGTCGATCTCCTCGGCGATCGACGATGTCACCGCCGAATTGCCGATGTTTGCGTTGACTTTGACCGCAAATGCCTTACCGATGATCATCGGCTCGATCTCAGGATGGTTGTGGTTGGCAGGAATCACCGCGCGGCCAAGGGCGACCTCGACGCGCACCAACTCGGCGGGCATGCCCTCGCGGTCAGCGATGAACGCCATCTCCGCAGTAATCTCTCCGGCACGGGCCCGCTGCAGTTGTGTGCCACGGTCACGGATCACGCCGGGCCTGGGCGGCAACCCGGCCGTCAGGTTGATCACCGCATCGGGATCGGTGTAGGGCCCGGAAGTGTCGTAAAGGTCGAAATGGGCGCCGGTGGATAGATGTACTCGGCGGAACGGTACCCGCAGGCTAGGTCCGCCATCCGGGTTCGCTACTTCTCGGTAAGCCTTGCTGCTTCCAGGGATCGGTCCGGTGGTTACGGATGGTTCAGTGGTTTTCGACAAGGTTTCAGTCATTATTCATCTCCCTACGCCGGCATTACCCGGTCAGGTTCATACGGTCGACGGCCCCGATCCGTCCTCTCAGCGCACTTGGTGTGTGCTCCCGCGTGGTTTTTTGTTGTTCCCCTCCATTCGAAATTCTAGCGCAGTGTTCCAGTGGTTAGTATGCGCGGCAGGTACAGACCAGGATTAGCCATCGCTATGGCAGCTGTCGATTGAGCGGTGTTGTCTACAACAAAACTGTTGGTCTAGCAAGCAAAAGTATTCGGCCGATCGTGTACACATCGAGGATTTGCTCGATCATGCATTGCACTCTGAGGAGTTGTTTTCGAGTCGTCACAGTTTCGTAGACACTTCGAGCGGTGTGCACAACACGATCGTAGTGGCCGACCAAACATTGGATTGAATCTAGCACGGTATTGGGCACCGCGAACTACTAATCGACCTCACTTACACGATTGACGACACCCGGCTAGAGACGCGGCACGAGACCCTTGACGTGACGCTCCCTCACTACGTTGATTGAGCGCCATCACTCCCCACATAGATCGCGTTCGAATGACTATATCGAAGCTAGGTTCAGTACTTTAACCTACGTAGTGTGATATCGTTTTATACATCCGGCCACGATCGTATCTTGTTGTGAGCCTTCTTCGTTAAGAGGCACGGCTCTGGACTGACATCACAGAACCGTACAATTGGTCACCAATTAGCACATAGCAACACTGGCCCAAGTCTATACATGAAAGCTACCCGCTTTACATAGCGGGCTATCAGCTAGGTCGTTTAATAGCAAATTGACGAACATCGCATAATTTTTGCAAAAATTAAGGAATTAAGTATTTTCTCTTCGCTGAAAGATAAGACAATATGCTGGCAAGCACAATGCGTGTCTTCCGTTGAGGATTAACACCAACTGCTAGCAGCCAGCGGCATTGCTTGAGCCGCACAAGATATCCAGTGCCTCCTGCGTGGACGTTGAGTTCGATGTCAAGATAGCCGACGAGCACAACAGCACTGAGCGCCCTATGAAACTAAGTGCGACAAGACCGATCCAGCACAGTCGTCACTAAGATCGTGAAGTTTGCACCCCAACTCATTACCTTCGATGTCTACCCAGCGGTCAAATGTGTCGTAATTCATGCTAAACGGTGTGTACGATGCCCTCCGCGATAGCCGCGAAGCCCGATACATCTTCTGTGACGTGGCGCGTTATGGTGTTGTCGAGTATTGTCGACTCCAATCTGAAAAGTCGTGTCTAAGCTTTTATTCAGGCCGGTCGATGTTGTCACCGTTGTTCACCACACCAACGGCATTACCTAATACGGCCTGCATCGCCCGCTTTGCCAACTAGCATGGATTGACTGCTGTCGCTTTAACATGAGTTGCTACCGGCGTGCAGAAGGGTATGCGCTCGGCAGGTCTCGTGTAGGAGAGATTGTTGCCAGTAAAGGCAGGGATCTCGGAAGAGCTAAAGGTTATGACGTGACGATTTCATGAGCTACCAGCTGCCCATCAGGCTCAGGAGGAGATTGCCATGTGGATTTTGTGCGGTGGAAACCCAGCCCGTCGATCTTATCCATCGATTGGGAAGTTTAGGTGCCCCATGACTGCCGGCGGCTCGAAGCCTCCCGTGACGCTTGCCCACAAGATCGATAAGTTTTTCCAAATCGTCCGTGCACCGAATGAGGAATAGCATACTAATAAATGAGGTTTCGGCGGTGTGCTAGGAGGTTGCGGGAGACAGCTTCTCGCCTACATAACCTATGGCAGGTTGTGTACGACCAGGCGAAGACAATCCGATGAAGCGTCATTGCAGACATTGGCTGATTTTTCGATGTGCCGGTTGCCTACTTCTTTGATGACGACCCGAGTAAGCAGATCCAAACAGAACTGGAACTGCTTGGAGCAGTGTGCAATATGGGGGTTAGCAATATCGCTTTGTATGCGGCGAACCATCGCCAGACGAGTTCAGGAACCGTCAGCGACATTATCGACAAGCTCGTCAAGCGTGAAGCTCTCGAACGAACTGATGGCAGACACGGCTAGAACAACTTGAGCGCAAACGATTTCAAGTCATAATCACTATGGCAGTAGCTACTCATGAACGCCAACTGATGCCCAGCACTTCAATTTCGGCAACATGCTTATTTAGCATAGGATCCAGTTAAGTTCAAGTCCCTTGACAGTCGCAATGGATTCCAGCCGGTACCTCATGTTACGCTAGCCAGGTTTCCACGTTGCTGCAAGGACGGTATAGGCTGTACATGTGATGTGTGTGCGCTAGTAGCGCACTCGACATCTTTGACCAGGAGTTCGCACGGAAGCTTTCGTCGCCGTTGTCGGAAACCTAACCGCTGACACCGGGATGCGGTTCACAGACCGGTTCGATTATCGGAGTTTAGCCATGCCAACCCCGCTGGATATTTTTCCAACTAGTGATGCCGATGATATCGTATGTCTGCGGCGACGGCTGGTAGCCAAGCTGGCTCTGCGACGACGGGACGAATCGACTGCTCAGGCTTCGCAGTTGATTGATCTTAATAATGTGTCAACTCCAGGAGGTCTGCGAGTTCTACTTCGTTGACCGCATCGCTATTCTGCTACTGGCTGTCATACTCGGCGAGCTGCTTGGACTGCCTGATGACGCTCGCGATCGATCACTAGCACGGGCGAATTCAACGATGCACCCGGCCAGGGCTGCCGCGAGCATGAGACACGTTAGCTAGCATGCAGTAAATTATTGGACTTGACAGCCACTAGGGGTAGCGACCCAGACTCTGCTCACCCGGTTGATCGCAGCCAGTAGTGTTAAAGCCAACGAACTGGCCAGGCTGCTGTTCTAACTGCTCTTTGTTTGGTACTTAAAGTGCTCATAGACTTGCTGACTGGGTCGGTGCTGACGTTGTCGAGTAGGCATGAGCAACTCTAAAACTCTTTACTTCGGCTCCGACCAGACCTCAGCGGTCGACGCACTATTGTGCTTTCTCTCACCACCAGGGTTGGCTGGACCGCGCTTCGCAGTCACCGATGTTGAGATCGGTCAGCATACAGTCGTCGCTGGACAGACGGTACGGTTATATCTTGCATCGGCTAACCATGATCCACAAAGATTTAACTGTACCGACGAGCTCGAACCAACCCGACCCGCACCCCATACCGCAGCGGCGGCCGTGCTCAACCAGCTCTATATGCGCTGGCCGGGTATTTGCGTAATCGACCGCGGGGATACAATTATCTGGTGTTACGGATTTCACTACCGCAGGACGCTTACCCTACCAGGGAACCGAGCTTAACATCATCGCCGGTATTTGAAAAGCGCAGACTCAGCGAACTGCAATTTAGTAAAAACCAATCTCGAATGTAACTTGGGAGACGTGAATCCGAAATACAGAGAAAGTAACAGCATTCGGTTACGTTGGTACTCAACTAGACTCAATCAACTCGATGCACACGCCGATGGTACGCGACGGTCAAACAGTCGAGGTTACGTACCGAGGCTTAGCCGAAGACGTCGCCAAGACTACGGTTATACTTTTGTTGACTAACCGTCTGTGAAAAGCTGCGCAACTGACAAACTAACCGAGCTAACTTGGCGAATAGGTTCACAGTGACTCAGCTAGCCAAGACGTTGACACAGCAGTGGAGTAGGCCGATGTGCCTGCGTACGGAACAGCTTCCGGTAGAAGAATTCTCGAGGCCATACTAATTGCTTCCGATATCGATATCATAGTTTACCACCTCCTGACTAGCAAGGTGCATCAGTACCACATTGCCTACCACGAATTTGGCAATGTGCTTGCTGGCAACCACCAGGTCGTATCCGAAAATTATGCACTACATCTGCTCGCGTCGAGTATCGATCCCATCCCTCGTGCGAAGTATCCTGGACCGTAGCTGATCATAAAGCGACGAAGAACACTAAGCCGATCGCATAGTAAAATGCTTATTTTCAACACGCTACATACGGTCATCATCAGGAATGGATGACGACAATCGAGACTGAAATCAGAATTCTTTTTGCGACTCTAGTCACCGGGGCCTGACCCGAGGTGCAGTTCGCGATAACGTACACAGCAGTGCTGGTGCACTCGCTAGCGTGACGTTGATCTGGCGACTGAATCTAGCAATCAGAAACCCTCACAGTTCGGAACGGTGGGCGGTTACAGTAGCCATAGTTTGTTCAGCAATAGGCTTCGAAGGTGCAGTGCTCCATATTCTACCAGTGGATCGGGGCGCGTGAGCAGTATCCCCAGTCTCGCTAGCCTGATAGACTCGGCCATCCTCACCGCCGCACTGGTCGACATCGTGTGTACCGCCTACAGCACAAACCGCATGTCACGCTGCACCGGAAACTTCGGTCTCTCGCCTTCGCCGGACGATGGCGGTGAGCCTCATTGTAGTCACTGCCATAGCAATCCTTCTTTTTTCGCATCACCAGTGCATGACCAAAGTGACCCAATCTATTTAAAATACCACTATAGCACTATGCGATGAGTGGTACCTCTGACATCTTCTTGGAAGATTGATCTCTGCACGTATATCTTCAGGCTTCTATGCTTGATTGTGCTGTGCACCCACTAGATAAGTGCTTGTGCACGCCCAAATCTAATTGCGCAGCGTCCTGTTCCTGCCGGTTCTAGGGTCTAGAGTTACGATCGTATACAGCATCGGCAAGGCAATGGCCATCACCGCCACCTATGCGGGAATCTCCATGTAATCGTTGAACATCGCGGTCGCCCCAACTTCCGTTAGCCTCGATGCGGCGAAATGCTGATCGGCTTACTGTGCCTTTCAAGGACCCTGCGAACTAACGGAGCAGTGCAGCTAATGTGGACACTCTACCGACGGCGTCCTTTGTGGTCAGATTTGGGCAACACGCTCACCTACACGATATGAATAACTACAACGATGCAGCAATCTATTCGGACTTGTCTGTACCGTAGCGTTATAGAAAATTGTGACGCCTTGTTTGATTCTTCAACCACACTTGCGTCCGGAAACAACCACACGAGCCGAACAACTCGCCGTCACACGGCACATCATAAATTAGCAAGCGTCCCACAGCTGGGTCGGTGGAAGTGGCACGAATCGTCTCCCCAGTGAACGCTCATAGCAGTAGCTCGGTGGCCACCGACCCTAATGAGGTTTTTCACCAACCTGACCAGCTCTCGTTCGTTGGCGAGGTTCGCTGGCTTGCTGAGGTTGCCATACGTACCAACCCTCTCCGTTCGTTCCTGCCCTTCTCGACAAACTCGATGATGAGGTCACTTCCGGCACATCGGACAACGGAGACCAAAAACCTCTCGCATGCAGATAAAATCCGTAACCGCATCGGCTTGGTTTTTGCCCGGGCAACACCGACATTTCAACCGACGAAAACCACAGATCGCACTAAGCGATCTCCCCGGTCAAATACAACGTACGTGATGCTGGATTCGGGGGTAGATACACCAGACGTAGCTTAGCCACCCAAGCAACACTACCTAATCGATCGAGTCCAATCAATCCGCTTAACGATCACCGTCGATAACATCCTAGAATAATCTAGCAGAAATTATCGAAGCCCGGTACGAAATCCATAAACAATCAAATAGCATTATCTAAAATATATTTAGATTGCTTATCTCTACACCAAATTAACGATATTATTTAGTATCCCTACTACCCAAGAGAAGCCTTTATTAACATTTTCTCAGCCCAGTGTTATGTGGACGCCAGTGATGCGTAAAATAATTACAGATACTGATGATAAAAGTTGAGAACAGCCACGTTCTGTGTGATTAGATAAGGCACGTGGTGGCGATGTTATCTTCGTGTTAATGCGGTCCCGATTTGGTTCACTCCGAATTCATTTCATCCCATAGCAGTTTCAACGATGGTGACACGGGGTGCTTTCTTGCAACCGATCCCAACCACAAACCATCAGGTCAAACCGTTGCAGCTAGTCAATGTCGCCAAACATGAGTTAAGTCAGGTCTGATGTGTTCGCTAGTGTTGTGTGTTGGTGATTGTTTTAACGTTTGATTTTGTTGAGGGGGTGTCTGCGGTCTGGGTTCAGGTGAACGGTGTGGTGTGTTCGTTGTAGGTGGGGATCGCGGTTTCGAGGTTGTTGATATCGGTGAACGTGTTGTGGCGGGTGATGGTGGTGAAGAAGATTTTGGTTATGTGTCAGCTATGAGCAGCTTGTCGGTGTGAAGTGCAGTGTGGCTTGCTGGTTATCCTGTAGCCAGGATCGGCTGCTGGGGGTTTGTGGGTTGGCGTAGTTGTCGCAGATTGGGGCATGCCTGTATGTGTGGGTGTGTTTTGGTGGCGAGTTTGAAGGTAGTGGCAGAATCGGTTTGGGTGTGATCCAGCTGCTTGGGTCTGGGGCTTCATTGTCGACGCTAGAGCATAATCGCGGCCGCGGGTTGAGTAGGCCTGGGGCGCGGTGTGGGTGTATTACTTTCGGTCCGTTTCCCAGACTGGTCGCCGATCCTGGTGTGCGCGTCTTTGCGCACCGGGCTTTTCATGGTCACTACCGTTAGGCGGTGGGAATACTGGTCCAAGGGTTGGGTATTGTGGTGATTTGGTAGCGGTACCGGGTGACCGGTATCGAGGTCGGGTTCAATAGGGTGGTCTCTTCTGCGTCAATCGGTTTTCACCGTTTTTCGGAGGTGGTGAACTGCCGGCGAATGTCTTTCCATCTCCGGCGATACAGTGCTCGAAACCACCGATGGTTGATCTGTGCCAGCACGGCCCCCGGATTGCGCTGTGATTTCCTGTTTGCCAGGGCACGGATCTTGGCTTTGACCGACCGTCGTGCCCGGTCGGCGATACAAGTCCTAGACATGCCCACGTGGTCGTTGCCTTCTTGGGTGTCCACCCGGTGTGGAAGCCGCGAAAGTCCATACCAGTTACCGAAGTGCGCGGTCTTTGTCTTTGCAGTCGACAGCTGCAGACCTAGAGGCGTAAGCATCGAGTTTATTTCGTTTTGCAGGCCTCTGGCGTGTCTGGTCGCCATGTGCTGAGTACAACGCAGTCGTCCGCTACGCGGGACGACTGCGTTGTACTCAGCAGGCCTGTGACGCGGCGCCGACTAGGCAGGTAAGCAGTGGACATCGAGCCGCACGGTTTCCATGGCTGCATCCGATACTCATCGAGCCCAGGCAAGGCGATGTTGGTCAGCACCGGCGACAAGATATTGCCCTGAGACGTTCCGGTGTGAGTGTTCTGGTGCTCACCAGACTCGGTGAGCACACCGGCCTTAGAAAACGCCTTCACCAGGACCAAGTACGCGTTTATCCTTGACTGGCAATAGCATCCGCTCCAACAGAGCAGAATGTGAGATAGAGTCACAGCGCACCTCAATGTCTGCATACAGCACCCACCGATAGCTTGTAGTGCTGTATTGGTGAATTTCGGCGATCGTGTCCCTGAGATCGCCGCTTGGGGGCGGAATCCAGGGGAGATCGGCTCGAAAGCGGCCTCGACGACAGGCTCCAACACCAGCTTCAACGCAGCCTGAACGACTCGATCCGCAGATTGTCCAACAACCCGCTACCTCGACGATTTCCTCAACATGGGCTCCGGTCCGGGCGTCCACACCAGCAGTATTCGCCCCATAGTTGCCCGTGACCCAGTCAAACGCCACCAACAATGTTCGCCGGGTCACACACGAGATTGAACAGGTCATCAAACCTGCGGCCACGATCGACCGACGATGACCCCAACCCGATAAATCGTGTTGGCCACACAACACCCAAGCAGGACCTAGGACGATTCCTCCCCTTCCCGACGCCACCCAAGGCCAAGGTGCCCCCGCTTCACCGTTCCTGCTGCGACAGGCCCGGCGGCGAAGATCTCTCACCTTCACTGCCATGCCAATCATCAGCACTTCGTGACGCACGTGGATCCAGGTCGAGCCCGACCACATCACGCCGTTTGGTCTCCCACGTCGGGGTCGGTAACGAACTTGAAGGTCTTCACGCGATGCGACTGGATGCCCCCACTTATGCCAGATCCGCGCGGCCAAGGAAAACGAAATCCCCCACAGCCATCAACTGCTCCGGTGACGGGCCGCTCCGACGCTGAACGGCCGATTCGCATAACATCGCCGACCAACGTCTCTACGAGCACCATGACCTCATCGATCACCGAAGCACGTCCCGTCCCCGGCGTACCCGAACCGCGATATCAGTATCTAGCCACTCCATCGGACACCAACCACACAATCCACGCCCGTGTCACCTGCCCCACCAGCACCCACAACACCCTCGTCAACCACCCCAGCCGACCCCGGTCGCCATCGCGCAACTCCAAGACAGCAACCACATACACCGCCCACTTACCTCAACCAACCACACCTAAACGCCTCAAAACCACCCACCACTAGCTGCTTGGGTTCAGTCTGGTAAGGCGAGTTCGCTTTTGGCTGTTCGGCTCTGCGACCGATAGCCGTGCCAGGCCGCAATCAGCGCTGGCAGCAGTGACACGAATAGAATGCCCAGGATGATTTTCTCTAAATTCTGGCGGACGAACGGCACGTTGCCCAGGAAGTAGCCGGCAACCGTGACGCCTCCGCCCCAGAGGATGCCGCCCACGATGTCGAACCCCAGATACAATGGATAACTCATATAGGATAAGCCCGCGATCACCGGGGTGAACGTCCGCATGAACGGCAAGAAACGGGCTAGGATGATCGTCCATCGCCCGTGCTTCTCGAAGAAGGCGTGCGACTCGGTTACGTAGTGCTGCTTGAAGAAGCGTGAATTTTCTTTCTTGAACAGTGCGGGGCCGATGCGCCGACCGATGAGATACCCGATCTGATCGCCTAATACCGCTACCACCGCTACGGAAGGGGACAACACCCAGATATCGATCGTCCCCTTAGTGGCCAACAGCCCCCCGGTGAACAGCAGTGATTCGCCAGGTAGCAATGGGAACAGCAAGCCGGTTTCGACGAAGATGATGACCAGGGTGGCGGGAAGCATCGCCGCCGCGAAAAAGCCCTCGGGACCAATCCAGAACATCGGGTCGAGGGTGGGCGGCAAGGCCACTATGGCGGTGTTCATGACGTCACAACATACCGACCGAAACACGTAGCCTCTGCTGGCTGTGGACAAAAAATCCTGCGCAGATTGGCTGCTAACCGGCATTGGGATGTTGCGATACTGGATAGACTCAGTTTTCAGGAGGGAAGTTTCATGCCTATCGCAACACCGGAGATCTACGCCGAGATGTTGAGACGCGCCAAGGAAAACTCATACGCTTTTCCGGCCATCAACTGTACGTCTTCAGAGACCGTCAACGCCGCTATCAAAGGCTTTGCTGACGCTGGCAGTGACGGCATCATCCAGTTTTCCACCGGTGGTGCGGAGTTCGCCTCCGGGCTCGGCGTGAAGGACATGGTGACGGGTGCGGTAGCGCTAGCGAAGTTCACTCACACTATTGCGGCCAAGTACCCGATCAACGTTGCACTGCACACTGACCACTGTCCCAAGGACAAACTGGACAGTTACGTGCGCCCTTTGCTGGCGATCTCGGCTAGAAGGGTAGCGACCGGTAAGGATCCGCTGTTCGGATCGCACATGTGGGATGGCTCTGCGATACCGATCGATGAGAATCTGGCCATAGCCCAAGATCTGCTGAAGGACGCAGCGGCCGCCAAGATCATTCTCGAAGTCGAGATCGGTGTGGTCGGCGGCGAGGAAGACGGCGTGGCCGGCGAAATCAACGAAAAATTATATACTACTCCGAAGGATTTCGTGAAGACGATAGATGCTCTGGGCGCCGGTGAACACGGCAAGTATCTGCTGGCTGCGACGTTTGGCAACGTGCACGGTGTCTATAAGCCTGGCAACGTTAAGCTGCGTCCCGACATCCTGGCCGAAGGTCAGAAGGTGGCAGCGGCCAAGCTCAGTCAGTCTGAGGGCTCGAAACCGTTCGATTTTGTGTTCCACGGCGGTTCCGGTTCGGAAAAGTCGGAGATCGAGGAGGCGCTGCGGTACGGTGTGGTGAAGATGAACGTTGACACCGATACCCAATATGCATTCACTCGCCCAGTGTCCGGTCACATGTTCACTAACTACGACGGCGTGCTTAAGGTCGACGGCGATGTGGGCAATAAGAAGGTGTACGACCCGCGCAGCTATCTTAAGAAGGCCGAAGCATCGATGACCGAGCGGGTGCTTGAGGCCTGTAACGATCTACGTTGCGCCGGAAAGTCGGTGGCGGCTAGTTGACAGTTGACTGTTGAGTTAGCCGCTAGGGGACTGGCAGATCTTCCATTGATCGTCGCAGAACTGCAGGTCAAGGCTGCGTGTCGAGCGGACCTGTGGGTCGTAGGCCATGAACGTGGTGATGTTTGCTTCGGCGTGTTGGCCGTTCACGACGACCTGGTCGATGCTGGCGATCACCGGATATTGTTTGGCCGCTGAAACTCTGTGGTACGTCTCGTCCCACGAGGACTCATCGTACTCCACGTAGCCGTCGCGGGTGGTACCGCAGGTTATAGAGCGCAACGCCGTCAGGTTGCCGGTTTGCACCGCGACGTCAAAGCTCTGGATGGCGTGCCGAACCTGTTCTGCCGGCGAGGCTTTCACGTGTTTACCACGGGTCAGCAGCACGGTGCCGAGAATTGCGATCGCCGCTAACGCCAACACCATCATGAGCAGCGCCACCACCCAGCCCCAATGAAAATGTCGAGCTGACCGCAACTTAGTTCCTAGCACGGGTGGAATCGATTGTGGTACAGCAGCTTTTGGGGAAATCCCTAGATGTCCTGGTGGATCGGACGAGCTTAAGGGAGGGTGGATGGCTTCGGTCGCGGGATCCGGTGCAGTGGCCATGATGGCGGTCGCTCTGGCGTCGAAGCCGGGTGCGGTGAAGCGGCGCTCGTGATGCTGTCTGTCTGCCCCGGGATCTTGGTCTGGCTCGGTTTTGGTTAGTACCATCGCCTCGGTTTCCGAGTCGCTATGCGCTAGTGGGTAGCCTGCGGCGATCTCTTCGCCGTGAGTCATGGCCGGGTTGTCTTTGGCTTCGGGTAGATTGGACACGACGTTCTTATCCAAAGTGCGTGGAGCCAACCCGGGGCGGTTTAGTGTGATGCCGCGTTCGGGCTCGGATGCATTAGGCATTTAGCGCTCCTGTCTTCCCGCTATCGAGTCAATATTTAGAGTTTAGCGACTCTGGACCCGGATTGAGGCGTGAGTCGATGTGCTGGCGGGGTGAACGGCAGAATGGAGACCATGACGTCAATGGGTGATCTCCTGGGGCCTGATCCGATACTGCTGCCCGATGACAGCGCCGCCGAGGTGGAACTGCGCGCAAACAAGGATCCCGGAACCGTTGCCGCCGCCCATCCTTCCGCGTCGGTGGCCTGGGCGGCACTTGCTGAGGGGGCACTGGCCGACGATAAGGCTACCACAGCTTACGCGTATGCCCGCACTGGCTACCACCGCGGTCTCGATCAGCTGCGCTGCAATGGCTGGAAAGGTTTTGGCCCGGTGCCGTATTCGCACGAGCCGAACCGCGGCTTCCTGCGCTGCGTGGCCGCGCTGGCGCGGGCCGCGAACGCCATTGGTGAGACCGACGAGTATAGACGCTGCCTGAATCTGCTTGACGATTGCGACCCCGCAGCTCGCAACGAGCTCGGGCTCTAGAAGATTTCCGAACAGTCATAGATGTCGTCGGTACATCCGATCTGGACTGTCGCGTAGGCTAGCCTTTCCCAGGACTTCGGCCAACATCGGACCCGTTCCAGAGCCGGCCCACCTCCGGATGGAGTTGCTGTTGCTGGTCAGGTGCGCGGTGGGACATATCTTCGCCGAGCGAAAGTGTTCACACGTGCAGGTCGTGCACTTCGGTGACGTCGCCTGCGTCCTAGTGCTGAACGCAGTGCCTCGACATCGATTGTGGGCCGGCGACAATTAGGAAAAGATCCGCAAGCCGCCCGGGCTAGCGAGATTGCCCGTGGCAGCACCCAGAGCGCCACCAGCACGGCGACCACCACGTCGGCGTAGGGCCAGTGCGTGGTTAGGGTGACAACACCGGCGATCAGCACACCGATGTTGCCTACGGTGTCCGCGACCGCCTCCATATAGGCACCCTTAATTGCCAGGCTGTCCTCCGCGTGCGGGCGCAACAACAGCGCTACCACGAAATTGGTGACCAGGCCGGCCAGCGCCGCCACCACTATCGGCATGCCCGGGATGTACGGGGCTTCCTTGAACCGTCGGATCGCCTCGTATAGGATGAACGTCGCGACCCCGATCAGCAGCGCGGCGTTGGCCATTGCGGTAAATACCTCGGCGCGATGCCAGCTGTAGGGGCGGTTGGGTGCTGAGTGACCATGCTTAGCCAGCACCAATGCGGCCAGCCCCATGAACACGGCAACTACGTCGGTGAGCATGTGTCCCGCATCGGCGAGCAGTGTGATCGAGTTGATCAGTAACGCTATGGTCAGCTCCACACCAAAGAACACCATCAAGATCGCTGCGGCAACGATCATGCGGCGGATCATCCGATATATGGCGGCCTCAGCGGGAGTGTAACTACCCCCAGAGCCCATGTGTGCAATATATGCGTGTTTACGCATGCATTGCAAGCGTTAGAACCAGCGGCTCCATTAAAGTGGGCAAATGCATTGTCCACGGTCACCAGCCAGTGGGTCACACCAGGCAAGTTGAAGAGCGCCAGTACACGATCCACGAAGAGAAACGTGGTTCATGCCTAGTGCCAACAAAGAGAACAGCAAAATGAACACAGCGTACTGCTTGGCAGATTTGATCTCGGGACTTAATATGCGGCTTTGAGTCGTCGTGATCTTCCAGGCCCCGGAGCCCGACGTGCGAGCCCTGGCCACCGCCGGCTACGCCACCTCTGCCTACAAGGCTGTGTGCGCAGGGTCGTAATACAACCTGATCAGCATTATCATCAGCATAGCCAACGCAAGGTTGGCCGCCGGTCCGCCAAGCTGACCAGGGTGCGGACGGGTAGGCTTCATGAACCAGGTCCGCAAGTCCACGGCTGCACCCGGCAGGACGATACTGCCCAGCACGATGAACCACATCGTCACCAGCAAGTGAGAGCGCCGGATCGCGGTAACCGCAGCAGATCCATTGTCAGGTAGCCGCTGCACTGCAATATCGTGGTTGCTGAGACGTCTTGTTTGCCGAATCGTCAAGCCTTAGGCGTGTGCCCGCATTCGTGCAGACACAGCGAAACCAACCAGTCGGCGCGATCACGAAGATAAACACTCCGGCATGTGCCAGTGGTCGCACGCTCACCCCGGCGAGCTACGACAGCACAGCTCGGCGGTGGTCCAGTCTGACCAGGGCCACAAAGATTCGGGCGAGGTCGCACCGATTTGTGCTGAACGGGAGAACTTACCAGTAGCAATTACCGGACCAGCATCCAGCCTTCGACGTTGCGGTAGAACGTCGATCGCCGCTCCCGACGGCGCGTCGGGACACCATCACGTACCACAGCGACACCGGTGCTGCCTAGCTGCACCGCTCGGCCGGTGAGCCATCGGCTCCAGATGCCTATGCCAGTTCGGGAGGTATGCAACCTGGCCCGTAAGCCCGGCATGGCCAGCGTCGGTGCGATGCGCACGCCGGCGACATCGCCGTCGAACAGCGGGATGTCATCAACTATTGCCTCACCGTGCAACGGCTGTCGGTCGACAACCGGAAGCCAGTCTGCCCTGCCTACGATCACCGACCCGGTCTCGTCGCGGATCAGCGGTACCCGCGTGGCGTAACCGCGCCGGGCGCGTCGCGCCGCTCGGCGCCCGGTCGGAAGGCGATAGACCCGAGTCGCCGCGGTGCGTTGGTGCGGTACATAAGCCACCTCAATGTCGAGCCGGTCGGCACGTAACAGCCGTCCCAGCACCGCTGCCAGGTCGCCGTCGCCGCCAACGACCACCAGTCGCCTGTACGGGCCGATCGTCGCGTCAATGGAGTCGATGTCGTCGGGACCGCCGGCCCGGTAGGTGGACAGCGCGGTTAGGGTGTTCCATCGTTGTCGGGTTCGGTCGTCGCCAAACAGCAACACCGCCACGCCGGGGGCGCTATCGGACGTGTTCAAGATACTCCTCGCAAACGGTTGTGTTCGAGCTAGAACTGCTCGGCCTCCCTACCGCCGGTACGCGGCTGGGGGTTACCCCACAGCGGGCCGAGCACGGCTCGCATCATTGCAGGGCTAAGTTGATCACCGGCTGGACCACAATAAGCAGGCGTAAACACGCGGGATTTAGGTGGGAGCAAGTCAATGCCGGCAGTCGTCCTCATCGGCGCTCAGTGGGGCGACGAGGGCAAAGGTAAGGTCACAGACCTGCTCGGCGGACGTGCCCAGTGGGTGGTGCGCTATCAGGGTGGCAATAACGCTGGGCATACCGTTGTCTTGCCTACTGGCGAGAACTTCACACTGCATCTGATCCCGTCGGGGGTGCTGACGCCGGGTGTTACCAACGTCATCGGTAACGGTGTGGTGGTGGATCCCGGAGTGCTGCTCAGCGAACTGCAAGGCCTGGAAGATCGTGGTGTCGACACCTCCCAGCTGCTGATCTCAGCCGATGCGCACCTGCTGATGCCCTACCACGTGGCCATCGACAAGGTCACCGAGCGTTACATGGGCAACAAGAAGATCGGCACTACCGGCCGCGGTATCGGGCCCTGTTACCAGGACAAGATCGCCCGCATGGGGATACGGGTCGCCGATGTCTTAGAACCTGGTGAGTTGACCCACAAGATCGAGGCTGCGCTCGAGTTCAAAAACCAGGTGTTGGTCAAGATCTACAACCGCAAGGCGTTGGACCTGGCTCAGGTTGTCGAAACGCTGCTGGAGCAGGCGCAGCAATTTCGACATCGCATCACCGACACTCGTCTGTTGCTCAACGACGCCCTCGAGGCCGGTGAGACGGTGCTGCTTGAAGGCGCACAAGGCACCCTGCTCGACGTTGATCACGGCACCTACCCGTATGTGACATCGTCGAATCCGACGGCGGGCGGTGCGGCGTTGGGCTCCGGTATCGGACCGACCCGGATCCACACTGTGCTAGGCATTCTCAAGGCCTACACTACTCGGGTGGGTTCTGGTCCTTTCCCTACCGAACTGTTCGACGAGAACGGCGAGTACTTGGCCAAGACTGGTAGCGAGATCGGCGTGACGACAGGACGACGGCGGCGTTGCGGGTGGTTCGACGCCGTGATAGCCCGCTACGCCACCCGGGTCAACGGGATCACCGACTATTTCCTGACCAAGCTTGACGTGCTGTCCAGCTTGGAAACGGTGCCGGTCTGCGTCGGCTATCAGATCGCCGGTGTGCGCACCCACGATATGCCGATAACCCAAAGCGATCTCGCCCGTGCCGAGCCGATCTATGAGGAGCTGCCGGGTTGGTGGGAAGACATCTCCGGAGCGCGGGAATTCGAGGACCTGCCCGCCAAAGCGCGTGACTACGTATTGAGACTGGAAGAACTTGCTGGAGCACAGGTTGCGTGCATAGGTGTCGGTCCGGGACGGGATCAGACCATCGTGCGATGCGATGTATTGAGGAGCCGTCGGTGACCTACTATTCTTCCCTGCGCCCAGAAGACCTACCTCCAGAACGCCCTAAACACGAACACTATAGCGGCTTTCCTGAATACGAACTGGCTAACCCTGGTGTGGGTTTTCGTCGATTCGTGGCAACTATGCGCCGCTTGCAGGACCTGGCAGTGTCCGCTGACCCCAGCGACGAGGTATGGTATGCCGCAGCCGACCGCGCCGTGGCCTTGGTCGAGTTGCTAGGCCCGTTTGCCACCGATGAAGGTAAGGCGCCGGCTGGGCGGGTGCCTGACATGCCCGGCATGGGCAGTCTGTTGCTGCCGCCCTGGACACTGACCCGATCCGGCCCCGATAGTGTTGAAATGACCGGATACTTCACTCGATTTCACGTCGGGTTCAACCACGCGGTGCACGGCGGTGTGCTACCCTTGGTGTTTGATCACTTGTTCGGCATGATCTCGTATACTGCAGGCCGCTCAATCAGCCGAACGGCTTTTCTGCACGTGGACTACCGCAAGATTACCCCAATCGATGAACCATTGGTGATGCGGGGACGGGTCACCAGGACTGAAGGTCGCAAGGCGTTTGTGTCCGCAGAACTGGTCGACGGCGACGAGATGCTGTTGGCCGAAGGCAACGGCATGATGGTGCGGTTACTCGCCGGGCAGCCCTAAGGAGGTATTTTTGGCTAACCGATTGTTGGTTCTGCGGCGGCACCACAGTGCTGGTACGTCCGACAAGGTTGGGAGGACGACGAGGGCGGCGTAGAGTTGGATATGGCTAATCCGGAGTCTGCCGAGTGGCTCCCAGGTGGGGTCGTCGGTGCAGGGGTCGATGGGGAGCAGCCCCCGGACCGCAAGGCCGGTCATGCCTCTGCCGACCAAACTGGCTAACGCGATGCCGGTATGAGGGCTGTCCGAATCATATTGCTCGATTATAGCGGGGGCAGCGCTGGGCAACATCGCCGGGATTCTGCATACCGCTGACGGAACGACCCTAGGTCTGAGGAACCAAAAGCTCGCTGACTATGGCAGCTCGACCGGCAACCGCTGTCGCCGATAGACTATATCAACGGCAGGGGATGGAGTCTTCGCGGCCAGCCATTTCATCGTTGTGTGTGGACTCCCCCTAGCTGTCCCGCCGCTTATGCCCATGCTGCCAAACGAAACAGCAACAGGTGCGTGCATCGGAAGGTTAAGATCTGAGAGAAGAGGTGTGGGCCAGCCCGGCACGGCTGCCGCGGTTTTCGGTGTCACCGCTTGGCTCAACAGCGGCGTAGCGTCGCTGGTGTACTCCGCGACAGTAGCCGTCGAAGAGCCGACGTAGCTGTCCTATTGCGCCGATGTCCTGGTCCTCCATTTCGCTGTATTGGGCTTCGATGGCTGCGATTGCCGGGGTGTTTCGGCACAGGATACAGGATATTGGTCTGGGTCAGAGAGGTCACCATGCTGCGTTTGTTGATAAGGGTACTGTCATTGTCATCGAGTGGGCTGCCTTAGGCTTTCATCGCCGCCAGGGTCTGGGAGCGGATTCCACGGCCGGGGCGGCGGTGGTTCCTGATCCACGCCACGAAGGGGCCTCCGCGGCCAACCATCGCCAGTGACGAGGGAAACTGCTATGTATTGGCTGATGAGCCCAGAAATCACTGATTCGTAAGAAGTTGCTAGTTGAGTACGGTTTCGTAGCCAGCTTCTGCCGGACTGTCGTCGTTGCGACTATCGGCTTCAAGTCGGGGCCGGAATAATTCTGGTGGACTTGATTTCCGGGGGGAACCTCATAACTCCAGCATGGCTATTTCCTACCGGCGCCAACGGCGACCGCGTTGACAGGCTTGGTGTCTGCATATGAGCCCGCGTTGCAGCCAGCATGGCCACGCGAACTGGTTGTGAATAGCGGCAGCTTGGGCTCACTCATCGCCGAACTGATGGTTGCCCAAATCCCTTGTGGCCGTTCTCAATATTTCCTGTTGTGTTGTCACTGAGGACATGGATTTCTACTTACCGAACTTTCAGATCTGCGACGAGCCTTCCTGCGGTTAGTGGGGGCTCTCGGTCCTACCCGCTGACGTCAGGTACTAGCGAAATCGGTGCTAGGAGGCCAGCCACCTGGGGAGCAATCCGATTGGGCCGGTCCGAACACCATTGAGCCGAGGAGCGATTTCACTCTTATGCGGGTTGCTTAGATAGCTTAGGTTGGGAACGCCACCAGTCCCCCGCCAAGCACCTATCCCAGAGCAACATGGATAGTTTGACTCCGCCTGCGGGGCCATTCGACCGAGCGAGAGGGTGAGTGGGGGACTGACGGGAAGTACGATCCCACTGACACACAAGCGCCCGTCGAGCTACCGCAAGGGATGAAACGACGGCGATTGTTGGTCTCTGCCAGCTCACCAACGAGCCCACTGCCGACGCCCTAACTGGTGCGCGCTTTGGGTGCCAGAAAGCGACCTTCGGATGTTCTGGCTATACGGCCAGCCATAAGTTCCAGGTCCGAGAGGGATTTATTTCGGTGTGAGCCGATCCATTAGACGCCGTATGTTTCTGGCTACCCGGGGAACCGCCACTCGGCAGGACGACGCGTCACGCCGTGGATATGCTCATTGATGGGTTTGCCTTCTCGGGATCACTGGGGGTGGTTCTCAGGCGCTGATATCAGGAATCCTTAGAAGATGGAAAGTACCAGGTAAAACACCTATGAGCACAGAAATGAACCGTCCCTATGCAGGGGATATCACCCCACTGCAGGCATGGAAGATGCTTAGTGACAACCCGCACACGGTGTTGGTCGATGTGCGCACCGACGCTGAATGGCGGTTCGTCGGGGTACCCGACACGTCAAGTCTTGGCCGCGAGGTGGTGTACATCGAATGGAACACATCTGACGGCCTGCCAAACGTGAATTTCCTCGCTGAGTTGCAGGAGCGGATCCCGCCAGCAAACGCCGAGCGGGGAGAACGCCCGGTGGTGTTCCTGTGTCGTTCGGGCCACCGTTCTATGGGCGCTGCGCAGGTCGCGACCGATGCAGGAATCTCTCCATCGTACAATATATTGGATGGTTTCGAGGGCCATCTTAATGCAGAAGGTCACCGCGGTGAAACCGGTTGGCGTGCGGTTGGGTTGCCGTGGAAGCAGCTGTGACTCGCGCCAGTGATGAGGTGGGGGCAGCTTCCGCGTGCGTTGGAGACCCGGCGCAAATGACCGACGACCGCTCTGTTCGCACGCCTAAGGCTTTGCCGGACGGCGTCACCGCGGCAACCGTGGGCGTCCGTGGTGGCCTGTTACGGTCCCGGTTCGAAGAAACCGCCGAGACGATGTACTTGACGTCTGGTTACGTCTACGAGTCAGCGGTCGTTGCAGAAAAGTCGTTCACCGGCGAGCTGGACCACTTTGTGTATTCGCGTTACGGCAACCCTACCGTGACGATGTTCGAGGAACGGTTACGCCTGATCGAGGGAGCCCCTGCGGCGTTCGTCACCGCGAGCGGCATGGCTGCGGTTTTCACTTCGCTAGGTGCGTTGTTGGCCTCCGGCGACCGGTTGGTGGCCGCGCGCAGTCTGTTTGGGTCATGTTTCGTGGTGTGCAATGAAATTCTACCGCGGTGGGGTGTCGAGACCGTCTTCGTCGACGGCGAAGACCTTGTGCAATGGGAGCAGGCGCTTTCGGTTCCAACTCAAGCGGTGTTCTTTGAGACGCCCTCGAATCCGATGCAGTCGCTGGTAGATATCGCGGCCGTGACTGAGTTGGCTCACGCGGCTGGAGCAAAAGTTGTTCTGGACAATGCCTTTGCTACACCACTACTGCAGCACGGTTTACCGCTCGGGGTTGACGTGGTAATCTATTCAGGTACTAAACACATCGACGGCCAGGGGCGGGTGTTGGGCGGTGCCATTCTGGGTGACAGGGATTACATCGACGGTCCTGTGCAAAAGCTGATGCGCCACACTGGCCCAGCAATGAGCGCTTTCAATGCCTGGATATTGCTGAAAGGTCTTGAGACACTTGCGATTAGGGTCGATCACTGTAATTCCTCGGCGCACCGTATTGCAGAGTTCTTGGAGAAGCACCCGGCGGTGAGTTGGGTGCGCTATCCATTTTTGGTGTCGCATCCGCAGTACGACCTGGCGAAGCGCCAAATGTCTGGTGGTGGAACGGTGGTGACCTTTGCGCTCAATTCTCCGGAGGACGCCGCTAAGCAACGAGCCTTCGAAGTATTGGACAGGCTGCGGCTGATCGATATTTCTAACAACTTCGGTGACGTTAAATCGCTTATTACGCACCCGGCGACTACCACTCACCGCGCGATGGGCCCGGAGGGCCGTGCTGCGATCGGGCTCGGTGACGGTGTGGTACGCATCTCCATTGGCCTCGAAGACGCCGCCGATCTGATCGCTGATATTGATCAGGCCCTGAGCTAGTAGCGCTAGCCGGATGCAGTGCGCGATTGCCGAGCAGCGGTGTAGTTTGTACGTATTCAGATTGCATCTGCAGTAGGAGATGGCGATGAAAACCGCGGCGTTCTGGGGAGAATAGTACCAGTTCTAGCTTGACGGTGGGTGGATGCTGTCCTGTCTCAACGGAAAGCGGCAATCGCCATTGATAACAATCAATATGCCGAGTGTTTACTCAGTCATGACAGCCTGGCTGTCTTCCGGTGAGGAATCCGCATTGTATCGGAATCCGGTCACGACATGCCCCGTTTGCGTTAACTCAGGGAAATAGAGCTCCTAAGACGCGTACACTCAGTGCGTTCTCGCTTGGGCCGGGAGCTGGATGGCATCCAGAACTACTCTAGTAGAACACACGTATTCGGCCAACCGCCAGGACGCTGCGACCGTTAGCCGGCGGTCGACTGTTCGGCGTGTTCAGCCTCTTCGTCGGTAGCAAGCACTCCTTTGTGTCTGCGTGTGTTTCCCCATACAGTTCATGACCAGTCTGGGCATGTAGATCTATACCATCTGGCTGGTAAGGTCGTCTGGTCACGAGTCAGACCCAAGAAGGGGGTCCCTAGGTAGACCAGGCGGCGATCCGGTTCCGATGGCCAATCAAGGTCATACGGGGGCAGCATCAGCCACGCCAACCAGGCTTGAAGCCGTGCTTATCGGCGTGAACGGAGGTGTAGATATCGTTGGGGAAGCTAGGTTGCTACCTTGGCAACGTGCAACTTTTCGTTACCGCACTGCTCAATGCCCTCGTTGCGTCGGCAGCGCAGGGTTAGCTTTCGAAGGCCTTGGCTGATTCCTGACTGTGCTGGTTCTTTCGTTCACTTTGAATGTAATGATGTTGTTCAACAACAATTTCTATCACTATACGGTTAATGTGTTGCAGCGACAGGCGGACTAATCAGATCCCCGGACAACGCCTCGACGTTTGGGAACGAACTCTTGGTGATGACCAGCATCGTGCCTCCCCATTGCCTGTTGCTCCGTCGTTAGGCCCGTGCCCCTAACTCTGCGTCGTCATCAGACTTTGAGGCGGCGGTTCTGGTGCTGGCTAACACGATCACGGTATCGGCAACCGAGCCGTTGGTGATTCACATCTTGCGACCGTTGATGCTCCAATCCAAGTCGTCGTTACCGAGTTTTCATCGCGGCTGGATCGTATCTGACGTTGGGCTCGGTCAACCCGAAGCAGCCGAGCAGTTCACCGGAAGCCAGCGCTGCTTCTGCTCTTCGGACTCATTTTCCGGATCGCTAACATCGCCAGCTAGCCTTGCACTTAGACCATTGACTAGATACTGGAGTCAGTGGTCTCCTGTTTTACACAGGCCAGGCAGTAGTGCACGGCTGAGCTACTATTATTACATTTATTACATCCGACTCCGGGGAAGTGCATGCTTAGCAGCCTGAGTCCGCTGAACTGTTTTGCAAGTTCGTGGATCGGAAGGTCATCGATTTCGAACCAGTCGGCAGTATATTGGTGACATGCTCTGTGGAAACTTTCTGCCCGCGTCGCGCACAACGATCTTATCGCTTGGCAGAGATGCATCCAGGACGAGCAGGTTATATCGGTCGAAGGCGGGCGATGCTTGTGTGCCCTCATATGGGCAGGCTGCCATTGTTAAGCCACCGCTGGCACTGATCACCTGACCGGTAATAAACGATTCAGCTTCAGACACGAAAAACACCGGGGCGTTGACCTTCTAGGTCTGGCTCAGATGTCGGAGCGGAATCGCTTTGACCCGAGTCTCTTTCAATTTCATGGGTTGTGCGTGAAACAGCGGCATGTTGGCCGGAACTGGGCACACGCATGGACCATAATCTGGCCAACGGTGTCACGATGACCCCACCCTTCGTGCCAGCGTGTGCCTCAACGTCGATAGCATGAAAGTACCGCAGCGGTGAAACGGCCCCAGGTAGTTGATTATTGCTATTTTTCCACGAATTCTGTTGTAGCGTTGATGAATTAGTTATTTCTGTCTCAACAGGTTGTGTTGATCACGGTGTTGGTTACGCCGGCCTCAGCTCGGATACGATCACGCAAGGCGGCGACTTGGTCTGGTTCGGCGATATCTATCGGCAGCGCGGTGACCGGCTGGGGTTACTGATCCGCGGTGGACGTAGATGCGGCCTCGTCGAGGTCAGTAGTCACGACCTGGCCGCCTTGTGCGGCGAACGCCAGCGCTATTGCCTTGCCGATAGCCGATCCAGCGCCGGTCGCCCCCTCAAGTCGTGCGTGCGAATCGGTGCTTCAGTGCCGACTAAATCTAGGTTCACCACCGTGGTGGGGTCAAATAGTCGCGTAGTCTTGCTGCATGCGGCTGGGGCAAGCGCTGGCATGGCTAGCTACCGACATCGTCGCTGTGTCGGTGTTCTGCGCTGTCGGGCGCTGCAGTCATGCCGAAGGCCTCACCGTCGCCGACCTCGCAGTTACTTTGTGGCCGTTTCTTACCGGAACGGCTATTGGGTGGCTGGCGTCTCGCGGCTGGCAGCGGCCCACGGCTGTTGTCCCCACCGGTGTCGTTGTCTGGTTGTGCACCGTGGTGGTCGGTGTGGCGTTGCGCAAAGCTAGCTCCGCAGGTGTGGTCGCGAATTTCATGGTGGTAGCTGCATCGACTACCGCGGCATTGTTCCTTGGTTGGCGTGCTGTCGTTGAGCTGATCTTGAGGCGTCGCTCAACGCGTTAGCGCTCCGGCTTGTTTCAACGCCGCTTCCGTGGCCTCGCGGATGGGGCCGTGCCATAGCTCGCCGTGGCCGGGCGCCAGGATGCGGGTTTCCAGCAGGCCCAGCGCGTCCAGGCTGCGCAGACACTGCTTCTGGCTATGGCTGAACACGGCCGTCAGTAGCTGCGGCCCACGGTGACGCAGCAGCGGATGGCCGGTTATAAGTGCGTCACCACTGATCAGCACGCCGTCGACGACATATGAGCAATGCCCGCCGGTGTGCCCCGGAGTGAAAATAGCCATCGGGTGACCCGGCAGCCCGGCGGCCGTCTCCGCAGTCAGCGGCTGGGCGGTCGGGATACCGCCGCGGATCAGGCCGCCACTACGAAGCACGTGACCGGACCAGATCGCCCACCGTGGCTGCCACACACGCATAGCGATATTGAGCAACGAAACCTGTTCTAAGTACTCCCGTTTGGTGTGTCCAACCTCGTCGGCATGGCAATATACTGGAGTACGGTGTTTGCTGGCGAACCAGATCGCTGAACCCATATGGTCGATGTGTGCGTGGGTCAACAGAATGGCGCGCACATCGCCGGCCTCATAGCCAAGTTGGCGCAGTGAGGCCACCACGTCATCGCGGTCGCCAGGATAGCCGGTGTCGATCAACATGACGCCAGTGTCATCGGCCACTAGTGCCCAGTTCACCGCGTCGCCGCGAGCAAAATGCACCGAATCGGTGACCTGGAAGAGAGTCGCCGCTGCCATGTCGGAGAGTCTAAGTCTGATGTGTGGAGACCTGCTGCGCCCGGCTCAGCTGCGCTTGCAATCGGCCACGAGGAGTAGAAAGAACTAATGGCTGAATTGAGACTTGGATACAAGGCGTCAGCTGAACAATTCGCACCGCGTGAACTAGTCGAACTCGGGGTTGCCGCCGAAGCTCACGGGATGGACAGCGCTACCGTCAGCGATCATTTCCAGCCGTGGCGTCACCAGGGCGGGCACGCGTCATTCTCACTGTCGTGGATGACTGCAGTTGGTGAACGCACTAACCGGATTCTGCTGGGTACCTCGGTACTTACCCCGACGTTTCGCTACAACCCTGCTGTCATAGGGCAGGCCTTCGCCACCATGGGCTGCCTCTATCCGAACCGGGTCTTTCTCGGAGTTGGCACTGGTGAGGCGCTTAACGAGGTTGCCACCGGGTATCAGGGTGCCTGGCCGGAGTTCAAGGAGCGGTTCGCCCGGCTGCGTGAATCTGTGCGGCTAATGCGGGAGCTGTGGCGCGGTGATCGTGTCGACTTCGATGGCGACTATTACCAGCTCAAAGGTGCGTCGATTTACGACGTACCCGAAGGCGGTGTGCCAATCTACATTGCCGCAGGTGGCCCGGAGGTGGCCAAATATGCCGGTCGCGCCGGCGAAGGCTTCGTCTGCACCTCTGGCAAGGGGGAGGAACTATACACTGAAAAGCTTATTCCTGCCGTCCTAGAAGGGGCAGCAGTGGCTGGCAGAGATGCTGACGACATCGACAAGATGATCGAAATCAAGATGTCCTACGACCCCGATCCCGAGCAGGCTCTGTCCAACATCCGGTTCTGGGCGCCGCTATCGCTGGCCGCCGAGCAGAAGCACAGCATTGACGACCCGATCGAGATGGAGAAGGTCGCCGACGCACTGCCGATCGAGCAGGTTGCCAAGCGCTGGATCGTGGTGTCGGATCCTGATGAAGCCGTAGCAAGGGTTGGTCAATATGTGACGTGGGGCCTCAATCATCTGGTGTTTCATGCTCCCGGTCATAACCAGCGCCGCTTCCTCGAGTTGTTTGAGAAAGATCTGGCGCCCCGGCTGCGGCGGCTGGGCTGAAGGCAGGCTGCCGCCGAATCCGGCGACCTCGATTGCCGCGCCTGAATCGGCGTCCGGCAAGGTGACGATCGCACTGGACATCCCGAGATCGGTACCCCTTGACGACCCCGAAGCCTACTTGCACACCACGATCGCTAAAGTCGGCGTGGTTTGGCCGATCACTCGGTTCAATGATATCTGTTACATTACGCTCTGGAATTACTGCTGGCTCACACCGCCCCGGGTTTGCTCTATCAACTGGTGCTTTAGTGTGACTTATCGACAGTATAACGCGATGGCCGAGGCATGCGACATCGTCGTGATTGTCGGCAACGATTACCTTGACCTGGGAGTGGGAGCTTATCCCACTGAAACTTTCGGTCAACGTTCGCATCGCGGTCAACTAGGGAGCGCCTATGCTGCTCGCGGTGAGTGCCAATGCCCGCAGCCCCGACCACCTTTCGTAGGTGTTGTCTTGTCGGTGGTGTTCCTAAGAGACTGGCCACCCCGCGTGCCCACGCCTCGATGGTGGTGGCCCACCGGTACAACTTGAGTCCGTGCGCGAGGCGTTGCGCGTGTTCGTCCCTCCCAGCTATACGCTGTCCAGCCCGGATCCTGTTGGCGACGTCGATCGTGACTGAACTGAAGATGGCCGTGACCGGGACGCCAGTCAGCGGTGACGTGTCTCTGTGGGATTGCGCGGTCACCGACATGTTGGTCGCCAGGATGCCCGCCGACCATGTGCTGGAACGGCGGTGTGATGGGATGACGGTCATTACCCCAGTGACCGCTCTGATGTGGCGCTTGCCGTAACCAGTTCCCATTCCGCCGAAAGGTTTTCTGGAGTTTTCGTGCATCATCCTAAACGGTGTGTTCGAACTGCAGCCGTCGATCGCGGCGTTGGTATCGGGGCTGCGGCTGAGGTTGCCGATCACCACCACCCTGGGTACCTACAGAACGGCCAGCGTGGCCACCTCGGCTTGCGGCAACCGTGCCAGCACAAGGTCGATCTGCACTGGAACTGATGTACCGCCACGTTGATGTTGCGGACCTGTTGACCCAGCTTGCCATCCCGATCCCGACTGCTGCCATACTGCCCATGGTCACCTATTGCTTGCAGCAACATACTCGATCGGGTGTTGACCTGCAGAACTGCAGGCTGGTGGCGGTTGGGCATCGGGTGGTGTACGTCGGCAACGAGAGTAAAGCCAGCCTCTTGTCCACGCTGCATAAGACGTCTGCGGTGCAAGAACTCGAGGTGACACGAAAGTGGCCGCACAGCATTCCGCGTATCGTGGTGTTCGCCATAGTTTTCTTTCACGATCTATAACCAGCGGCTGCAACATACGCCATTGATCGTCGGCTGGTCGAGCGATAGTAGATTCGCCGCTATGGATTTTATGGCACGTCGCATCGGTAAGTGAGCGGGCCGGCCGCCGCTTTCCTGGACAGTTCGTACCACAGTCTTAATCAGATTGTGTTGCAACTAAGTCCCGGAGCCTTGGTAGGAGGTCGCAGTCAGTAGGCTACTCGACACTTCCGTGATCCTGCCTCCGCTGGAGAGTTTGGTTATGAACACCCGCGGTGATGCATATAGCCCCCTAGCGTCATCAGCTAGTTGTGGCTCAGCGCTCAGACAGATGTCGACGAGATCGAGTCCATGCTCAATCACCAGTCGGAGCCGGCAGGTTAACCGGGAAGCGCTATTTCCTCTCCACCACAAGAGATGTATAGAATCAAGCTGCAGTGCAGCATAATTTTAGCACACGATGTGGTCATCGTAATCGGTTACCTAAGTACATCGGACCCTACCTTGCGATGCTGGGACATACTGATGCAGTGAGCTTTACCGTAGGGATCGACGAAAATAACCCGACGGTGCGTAGCGATGCGTTACTCAGCATAGCGGGACTCGACATCATGCTTGACTAGGGCTGGAATTTGATCTCAAGGCCCAAAGCTGGGGGATTGTGTGCATTTCTCAGGACAGCTCACCGATTGCTGTCCTTGTGGTGCCAACCAACGAAAAACTGGCCATCACTCGTGACTGTATGTACGTGCTCACATATACGACGAAATTCTTAATGGAAGTCTAAGCGTGTTGTCCACGTTGTTCAGCGGATACGACGTTACTTGTAAGAGTTGTCGAGTTCGGCTACTGTGCCCGACGGATTCGGTGATCTCGTCGACCAGGAGTTGCCTGGGATCGTCGTAAAATGACGAGGTACCTGTGCCAAGGTGCGTCAGTTTCCGCTCCCGGAAGGGAGATATGGGACATCGAAAAGTGCAGCACCTTCTACAGGGTTGGTGGTACCTCGTTAGGCTTGCCTACAATACCTAGTTTAGGCAGGGTATGCGCGCCCGCGCCGGTTTTGGTTAAGCGTCACGCCGGTTAGGCGGTGGGTACAGGCGTAGTGCTTGTCGGGCTGTACGCGGCATGTCTGCTGGGCATCGGCCCGGCGGTCATGGAACCACGTAAAGCGGGAAACTCACTCGTCGTAACGCCTTAACGAAGAAGTGGATAGGTGTGGATAAGTATAGTGGCTTTAGCTAATCTTAACTAGATTGTCAACGTAGGATTTTCGAGGAATTCTACGCTGGCATTCACAATTTATAATAAGCAAAGTATCGCCTTTTCCTACTATCTAAGTGGACAACTTCTTGTTGGCAAAGATTGATATGTTATTTTTCATATTCGTGAAAGGCTGGAGTATGGAGTGTGGTAACAGGGACTTCGGTGTCTGATTTTGACTATTGAACAGAATTATTGAACAGAATTGATGAAGTTTCGAGTACGGCTGACATTACCTAAAGCCATACTGTTCAATGCAATTCGATAATACTGTTATCCTTATCTTCCAGCTTAGCGATATCGGTGAATCGTCGGCTCAAACCATTTAAGCAGTGCTTGGCGTAGCGTGTTACCGACACGGATCCACACACCACGCCGGAAGCATTGGTTCTTATTCTTAGGAGAAACATGTCAGAGAAGCCCTCATCTTTTGTGACGAGCACGGCGTCGTACTGGATGGCATAGCGTCAGATGTCCGATCTGATGCATCGCCCAGTCTGATTTCCTTCACATGCCCGGAGACGTGATAAGCGTCTGAACTAACGTTGGCGGAAACTGCGTATCGATCAGAAACGCACAGACTACGACGGGATCCGGATCGCGTGATCGGCTTGCGCTGTCGCGTAATATTTCTAAAGTATTCCTTGATGTCGTCAGCGGTTAGGTAGGGATAATCTCTACCTCGGATTTTCCTTCATAATGACTGGACATTCGTAAATAGTCTTTCGATCGACAACAATGCATTCAAGCAGGACATGCACCATGTATACTGTCAGCTACGTTGTAGGACAGAAACAAAAGTATAGAGGTATGAGATTTTCTCCACGATCAGTCGCCTAGGAATGCACGCGGGCCAGCGACTGGAGCGCGCCACTCAACGCCAGATACCGTTTCCAGCCTCAGTATTTCATGATTCTGGGGTTCTGGTGGGGTGTAATGCACGTAAGTGACTGTCTTTCCTGACCACGTTGACCGCAGAGCACCGAGACCGCATAACGTAGCGCTCTCTCGGGGTTGAATTGTACTTTGTGTGCATGTTCTGTTGTGGGGGTGGAGTAAAGGGTGGCGGTGTGTTGCAGTGTTGTGAGTTGATGTGATCGATCGTTAACCGTTCGTTTGGGTTGGGTGGGGGTGGGGATCGTGCGTGAGATCACCAGCAAGGGTGGGGCCCGCGTGTTTGCGGGTTGCTTTGGGGGTTGCACTGATTCGACACCAACTATGCTGGCTAAGACGCTCAATCGGGTTACTGAGCTTGTATTGCTTAGCTATGCAGTGAGCAGTGGGCCAGTGGCTTTAAAGGCCGGCAAGGTGAGCGTTGTGGGCAGCTGCGTACGGAGATAGACATGTGTGCTGGCCAAGAAGTACAGTCCCGAACAAATTGTGGGGGTGTTGGCCCAAAACCTATCCCGACCGGCCCGAAAGATGCAGGTGTCCTATAAAACACTTCAACATCGAGTCCAAGCTCAACCAACATGTGCGCACTGGGTGGATGTTCCGCACGCTGAGGGCACAGCACGCTAAAACCGGGCACCACCATTATTCTCTAGGTATGGCCACCACCAGTGCACGTCCCGCGAAAACTACACGACCGTGTGGTGCTCTAACCTCATAGCATTGGGCGGATGATGTAATCATCGGCAAAAATTAGACCCCCAAATCGGCGCCCTGGCCGAACACAAGTAGCGGATTCGTGCAGCTGCTACACCTATCCAAGGACCACAGCACTGATGTGATCACTGCGGCCATGATCAACCACAAGACAACGCCCTACCACAGAATCGCTGTACAACCCCAGCGTGAGACCAAGACCTCGAAACGACTCTCATACCCGCATCACCACGGCATCGATACCGACCTTTGCGACCTGACGCACCGACCCGCCAATACACTGACCCACCACCCTTTACTCCACCCCCACAACGAGTCCGCGCTAACATTAACCTCAACACAACCGCCAGTAGTCACCACCCAGCGAGCCCGGTAATCGAGCAAGTAGCCGACACAGGGTGTTCTAGAGCATTAGCAAAGTCACGGTAGCCTTGCCGGGAACCGGATCGTCGCCGAACTCCATCGTCACGACCAGCGAGCACCCCAGCTACAGGTCGAGCAAAAGCACCAACACCCCTTGCTCAAATCGGTGGTGCCCGGATGACAAGGGACCGAAAACAGATATAAAGGATACTGCCTACGCCAAACCCGAAGACGCCGACAACGCTGTCGACGGCACGAAGGTGATCGGGAATGTGCACGTTACTGGCATGAATAACGACAGAAGCGGTATTCTCGGGGAACTCGATCCTAACGTTCTTGCGGACACAGCTGTGCGAGCCGTCGGCGGCGAGTATGTACCTGATGGTGAGTGTATAGCCTCCGTCAGGTCCGACAACCACCAACGTGATGCCGCTGTCCCCGACCAACTGGGTGAGTTCGCGACGCCAGCGGACGGCGACGCCGAGACTGCGAGTGCATCGTTCCAGTAGCCGCACTAAACCGTAGCTGCCACATCGGCAACACAATGCATCGGATTGCCTAGCTCCTGAGCATAAACCAATGGAATCACGACGCACACACCACCCACAACCGGCTGATGTGCACCAGACTAACCACCGAACTCGTGATAGAGCCCACGCATATCAATCATCCGAATTAACTAGCCGCCAAAGTCATTGGCTTTGCACTCTATTGCCGGGATTGGCGAAACAATCCGGCACAATCGGTTGCACGCCGCACAACGCCAGTTCACATGCGATCATTAGACCGTTTGAGTCCGCACCGGAAACGACTACGTCAACCAGCTTTCCCCTATCGTAGGTACTCTTCACCACTAACCGTCGAAACAGCGTTGTCTATCCAGATTCTGCACTGAGAGAACCAGACCTTGCCGTCGCCGCTCTTCCAGGTGGCAACACCAGCAATGACGGCTCGGCGCGACGTACTCGATCTATTACCCGCACGACGAACAACCGGCCGGCAATCAGCTGAATCGGTTACGCTATCGCAGCGGGACCCTACTATCGACGGACAATAATATCGAATTTCTCGTTATAGAAGGACACCGGGCTAGCGATCGACGTAACAGGAAGTAATGGTATACTATTACGTCGACGCCAGACCCGGAAACAGGATACATCTGGTGTCTCTCCCACACTGACCAGTAGCCCAATAGCCCCCCCCCCGTGTATGGATACAGCTTCTGCATCGAGCTGGGTTCTACATGTTCGAAGGCGGCATCGCCCGGATCGATATAATCCCTCGTTGGTAAAATGGTTTCGAATAGCAGGACAGTAGATCGAGTATCGGCGAAGATGACTGTCCAGCTCTCCCCGAACATGGCGGTGCGTGCGGCGACCGTCGATCTACGAATGCGGGTTGCGTGAGGGACCATAGATCGGCTTGTCCTTTTCGACCCACCGCAGCCGATCCCTGTCGAATCGCACGGTGCCCACTACGGGGCGGTCGCCCTCGATGTCAAACACTCGCGCGGCTGACTGGTGGCTCTGGCAAGCCCCAAACGCCAAGTGCAGCCACGACGGCCACAACTACACACACTGTGGGTGGCTCTCATCGCGCAAGAACCCCGCGCAGCCATCCGCCAGTGCCATATAGTTAATAAAGATCATGAAAATTTTACCACACATAACGCGTATGTGCTATGTGTGTAGTAGTGACAACTAGTGCCGAGTCAAGATAGCAACGAATTCGAAGAGGTGCGAACTGGCTTTTTCTTCGCACAGCTACCATTTGAGGGCAGTTACAGTTCCCCCCAAAAATTATGCCGGTGGTCATATGTCACCTACTGGTCCTTGGAGGAAAGAGAGTTCGGACGATCACGCACAATCGCTGTGCGGTTCAATGCTAACGCGCTCGGCCCGGTAAGCCTCGATTTGGTCGCGGCCATTATTGGTAATGGTGACTGTTTCTCCGCGAATAGCATCTGTTGGGTGCGTTCACAGCGGTGCCCCTATGTTGTTTGGTCGCAACAAAATGTGGAACGCACACAGATATCCGGGTGTACCCCGCCGCAACTAAACATATCCAAGCGTAAACATATCCAAGCGGCGGAGCCGCTGAACAGGTCTTCGGAGCAGATCGACTGTAGCACGTTTTGGTGGAAACGGTACCGAGTTGGGGTGTTGTCTCCTGTCGCCACTCGCGGACCTTGTCGATCTAGGGCCACAATTTTCGGGAATCGTCCCCGGTCAGCGGTGTTTCCATCCCTCCGACCGTCACGTCGTAGGCCTAAGTTATACTTGCGCCGACTTCGCGTTTGGCATGTTCCTGCGCATCGATGGTGGCTTCGTCGTAGGCAACGAACGATACTTCCCAGGAGAGATCGCCGACTTCGGCTAGCATCCGGTCGAGCAAAAAAACGCGACGTTATCACCGCCACACCAAACAACGAAAACAGAATAACCCCTTAGCAGACGAAGGTACAACGAAGTCCTAGTATCTAGGATAGTGACGTAGGTTCCCGCCAGGCCCTGCACGATCGGTGGGATCGCCGACGAGACTGTAATGCCGGCTAAAGCGGCACCCTAAATCCAGGTGAGTAGCGTAACGATCCGGGCGAACAGCTGAGTCTTGACCACGTCGTCAGGCCGTTCCGCGGCTGCGAAGTCACGCACAAACAGTTCGCCGGTCAGCTGGCCAATGAGCACCACCCACAAGATCCCGGCGATGCTAAACTGCTTTATCCAGCTGGTGGTGAACGACTCGGTGAGCGCAAATACCAAAACTGTCAGCACCAAAAACTTTGGAAAGTACTCGATTCCGAGCGCATGTTGGCGTTTTCCGGTGACGCTGTCACTCAGCCTATAGCCGCGACAGCGATTGCCAATGCTACCAACACTTCAGCGGTAAAGGGGACGTTACCAACCAGCACCCCAATAGACGATCCACGGCGCAAAGCCAAACAGCACGCTCACACTGAGTCAGTGCATGGGCATTGACCCCGATTGGCGTCTAGGTACAAACAATGCGGCAGCGTTAGCTGCCAAACAGACTTATTACCCGTTGCTGGACAAGCGATTTCAATTACATGCCCAACAGATTACCGGTGACCGGGTGTTTGAACCTTACCAACGGATAACCAAGTAACTAGCGTAGTTAGCGCAACACAGATTCCCGACGATATCCAGATCCGGCAAGCGGAGCCCCCAGACTACGACCGCGTCGTGAAGATGCACTAACCGAGTAGGCGACAGTCCTACGCCGGAATCCTGACACCCTATGTGCTTGACATGTTCAGTGAGCAAAACTGGAGCTACGACGGGCATGCCCACAAGCTAAATCGACTTGGGTAGTCAATGTGGCTTGCCGAGACCGACTAACAGGCTCATCGGCATAAGCATCTTTGGACCAGAGCCAGTTAACCCCCATAATCTCAAAATCAACGCGCTCTATATCGCAATAGAAAACCAAGGCGAGATGTCCGAAGCGTCTTGCTTGACAATGCTGTCCGCTCACAGTCCGAAGATGACGTCGACTTGTGTTACGCCAAAGAGAGTTATCGAGCGCACTACTTCTACTCGTTTTACGAGAACAAAGGCTTCACCCCTCGATGGCCGGTACTTCGCATGTACGGTGATACTTGGTGTCGTCAAGGCACCCTAGATGGATTAGACACTTCACCGATCAAGGCAGTCCCCATTACCCCCTCCCCACGCAGCCGCCGCGCTCGCCAGCTAACTAACCCTGAACTTCCAGGCCCAGGCGCCACCAGCAAAGCGACATCTCTAATATGACGTTGCCAGTCAACCCCGGCACCAATGCCAAATATGACAGTCAGAATACCCCCTCCCCATGTTTCTGACCTGTTTGCGAAGGAATCGGCTCGTTTGACATAACGTCCCACCTGCTTTGGATGCAGCTGGGTGATCGCTATGCTGCTGCCACACCGATCGTTGACACCAACTCCTAGAATGCGCTAGTGGCCATCACCTTCGCAGACACAGCTGAGATTGACGCTTGCGCCATGCCAACAGCACCGCAAGCCTAATCTCCAACCTTCCGGTTGCATCGGCACAGCCTGCGTGTTACCAGTGCCCCCAGTCGGACTCGAACCGACACTTGACGGATTTTAAGTCCGCTGCCTCTGCCAATTGGGCTATGGGGGCCCGGCGAAGAATCTAACGTGCGGAAGCCGTTTCTGGGACATTGCATCCCAAAGCGATGTCGCCGCGTTACCCGACGTGCGTTGAAGCTTCGTTTAGCGAGCGATCCGCACGCCACGCGCATTAACCGGTGCCTCCAATGGGAACCAGATGATGCCGCCATGTCCAGTCCGATCGGAGCTTGTTAAAACTGCCCGCGTCGGCGCTAAGAACGTCGTAAATATCAGTTCCCCTGAACCTTTCGTCAGAACTGCGAAGACGTAGATCACTGCCCTTACAACAATACACAGGGGAACCTACGCAAACACAAAGTCGGTCCGATCCCTGGGTTGGAAGCGTCACACCGTAGGAACAATTGATGTTATTTCTAAAAGCGATATCCAAAGAGTTAGCCACCACTGCGACACAACTAGCAACGATAGGCAGTTCACTGATAGCGGAAAACCCATGCACAGTCGCCCAGAACCCGGCAGCCCCACGGCCGCCGACTAGATATACGCCCTGGAGAAAAAGATCCTTGCTACCTATGGCGCTCTTTATCAACAGTTCGCTGCCGAAACCCAAGCGATTCAAGAGCAATTTATAAACACCTTGGGACTCACGCCAGTACGTATGGAACCGCTTAAGCCGCCAACGCATCCTCGGCCAGTGCTGGGTCCTGATGGACCCATCAATGCCCTGATCTAACTATCAACTAGATGGACACAATGGTCGAGACCACTGTCAGCAGCGCCAGCAGCAACCTGTTGATCCTGTATGTTAACTTGGCGAACTTGCTAAACTATGAGGATGGGAACTGGTCCTCCGCTATGTCGTTCATGACTGGGATAGCGAGTGGCGGTCTAATTCCAGTTGACGCTAGGGACGCCGCCAGTGCAGCAGGGTCGCCGCGGACCTCACCGGAACGACGAGGCCGGCCGGCCTCTGGTGTGGCTCACACAGGCATAGGGCCAATGCCGATTGCCGCGGGCGGAATTGAGCAATTCAGCCGTCCTACATAATATGGAGTCAATCGACACCAGGTTAACCGGCGAACAATGGACCTGCGCGGGAACGACAGCAGCCCAACCATATGTGAACTAGCTTAGCACCACAACGGCGGCCGCTTATGAGAAGTCGTTTATGGTGACGCTGCCCCCAGAGGCGATCACCGCCAATAAGACGTTGCTGGCCGGTTTTTGGTAACGACGAACTCCTGTGGGTATCAACACGCCAGTAAGCATGGCCACCGCGGCTCACTACGTCGAGATGTGGGTCTAAAACGCCGCCGAAAATACCTACGCGGCCTACTCACTCCAGCCGCTGAGGCCGGCGACACAGGCCACTAATCCTGGTGAGACGGCCCTGCAACCTAACGCAGTTAGCCGGCCTGGGGGCGTCCTCCCCAATCCGGGGGTGGCTTTCCACTCTAACCTCTAGCCTGCAAACGCGGTGTGGTTGCTTGCTAATCTGACTGCTCCTGGTTCGACTGTATGGAGCCTTTTGCTCCCCGAAATGCAAGCTTTCGAGAATGCAGTCAACGGTCTTTTGTTGACTCTAATTGATACTTAATGGATGGCGTCCAGCAAGTCTGCCACTACGGCTTGGTGCGTTGGCACCACCATTCCGACCACAGTGCCGCTGGAACATACACTTGGCACCGTAGCGCCAGCAGTTGTCGCCAGTGACGTTGTTGGCGCTTCAGGTGCGACCACCGCAGGGAAAGCGGCGTTGGCGAATATGGCAGTGCCGACAAGCTTAGGCAACGCGCCGCTCGTCGGACCCGGACTCGGCGACCACTCCAACTAGAGGGCAGTAGCTGGATCGTACCCAACTAAGCCGAATCGGTCACCGGGATGTTCGAGTAGACTGGGTATGACAGCGACCGCCAAGGGCGCCAGCGCGTATGCCGGGCCGCGATAAGGGTTCAAGCCCATCGTCATGCCCAAGCAGATCGTGGTCTGATGCGAAAAATAGGGATATGCCATGCATTCGAGACCATTAGTTAACCGCTAAGCCGTAACCTAGCCGTTATGCGGTTTCCGCTGCACCTATTACAAACACAAATGATTTCGACAAACTAAAGACTGTACGATCAAGAGAGTAGAGCAACATGGCACCACGTTTTATGACCGATCCGCACGCGATGCGGGACATGGTGAGCCGACTTGAGATGCAAGCCCAAACGGTCGAGGGCGAGGCCCTCAAGATGTGGGCTTCGTCACTGAATATCGCGGGCTCTGGCTGGAGTGGGACTTAACAGGCGACTTCCTACGACACTATGGAGCAGATGAATCAAGCGTTTCGCAACATCGTGAACGTGCTGCACGGGGTACGCGACGGCCTAGTGCGCACGCGCCAACAACTACGAGCAACTAGAGCAAGCATTGCAACGTCTCCTGGACAGCTAGCCATTAACATGTCAGGAGCGCTATCACAATGATCATCAGTTCAGCGATGTCGATGCCCATAGGGCCATCATCCGTAATGTGCTTACTGTCGAAGATTTTGGGCCGGATCCATTGATTTACAAGCACGCCCACTCCCAAAAGTTACAGACCTCCTGTAACACAACATGGCCAGCACCGACAACGCCGTAGAAGCCAATAAGCCTGACACCACACAACGAAAGTCACGCATACGAAGCGGTGTGCAGGCCTTTCGTGTGTACTGGGAAACAGCCTTACCCAACCAGCAAACACCGAATCAGCTTGGCGCGGAATACAACCTGCTGCCCCATACCTCGGGCTCGCGCCCGGCCATACTCCCTGTTGCCAGCCTGGAAACGCCCACACCCGCCGTCAACACCGGGGCCGTGCCGAACTGAGATGACCGCCCGCCACCGTGCCTGTCCGCACGCGGGCTGAGACGGACTTGCCGTCGAACTGCATGGCGCCAACAGTGGTTACCAGTCGGTGCTCTCGGGTCTGACAGACGAATCATGGCTGGGCCTGGAGTTGACGTCAATTGTGGCCGATCCATAAGACAAATAAATATACATAACAGTATTTTTTTGGCTTACTATCTACATTAAGAAGACTGATACAGCACTAGTAAACACATAGGTGCTCGGACTCCAGCCCGAAATTGGGTAATGCATCCATATTGGATAATTTACGATAATCAGATTACGTGCTCAAGAAAAATGAGGAAAATACCGCAATGTCGGGATGTGAGTAGCTAGGATCCTCTTGGGCAGCTGCCTTAGATCTATCAGGCCACCGGAACACCGATCCGAGTTTTGCTGGTCGACAACGATCCGGCGTTGACCAACCCGGTGAAGATGGCCCTACACTATGAAGGCCGGGCGATGTAAAGCGTACACAACGGACACGAAGCCCTAACCAAGTTTGACAAGGTCAGCCCCTGACATACTGGTCCTTGACATCGTGCTCCCCGACATGGAAGTACTACGAATTCTACAGCAAATCCAAGCGTCCAACCGTACACCCCGACGCTGTTCCTTAACGCGCGCAACTCGGTCAGGAACCGAGTAACCAACCTAAACTGTAGGTAACTAACGACGACATGACCAAGCCGTTCAGCCTCGAGGAGCTGATCGCTCGACTCCGTGGGTTGTTGCGGCGCTCCACCAAGCTACCCCCCACTCGCAGCCGAGGTCCTCAAAGTCGGCGACTTGCAAGTCGACACCGCCAGACGCATGAGTTACCCGGCAGCGGCACGCCGATATCGCTGCTGCCATCGACCAGGTCTGGAACTACGCCTTCGCTAGGCGCACCAAACATCGTCGATCTATCCATCTCTTATTGGAGGAAATGATCGACTCCGGTAAGAAACCGATGATCCATACCGTCTGCGCCAATTCTGCGGCCACCGGAATAACTCCCGAACGCCTCCATATGGCGACAGACCGAAACGTCCGATCCAGAAAAGTTCCTATAATGACTCACCCGTTCCGTTGCGCCACCAGGTTGCTGTTAGGCGTACGAGCTGTCGTCAGTGTAGTGCTTGGTAGCCGTCGGCGTCGTCTTCGTGCTGAGCCCACGCAGGTATGTCACCGCGATAAATACGCAACGGTCACCGAGGGTCTGCACACATTAGATAACCCATACGCTAGATGCCTCAACGGCGAACATACTTCTGCACATGCCAATACTTCGCCGTTGTAAAAGGCGCAGCTGGAATTCACCGAACAGACGCCCGTAAACCTTAACCGTGCTAAACAACGGCGTCATGGTAGGCTTGGCAAGCTTCTTCTCCGAAAACCAGCCGCGCCCCGCGCCGCTCGACGCGGTACGCGCTCTCGAAACGCAGATGTGAATGACGGCCTGACCCATACCGAAAACCTCGGCAGCCGGGAACCCTAGCGGGTTGACTGCCGTGTGGAAGGATCCCGACATCCTTGTCGTCGGCGTGTCGCTCCTACCCTCACCAACCAAATCATTGCACGAAAGAACATAACCACCATCGTTCTTATGGCTAGCGCACCGCTGGTCACGGCGGCGCTCACGGTTCGGGTGGGGCCCCGGATACACCCTTCGCCCGTTACGCCGGAGTCATCGCGGAGCTACCCACGATACCCTTTACCAGCGATGGCGACTTAGCCTAACTGGTGATTCCCGCAGTGAACAAACGCGGAAGCGCGACTCGACGCACCGTTGGATCGATTACCTGCCTGACAAACCGGTATAGAGCCGAGGTGAGCACGCCCAACGCCACCAATTCGTCAGCAACCTGCTCAGCAACGCCCGAGTACACACGCCGCCGGGCGTAACAGTGACGACGAGCTCACTCGTCAACGCGGCGACCCCAGTGGGCCAGACGACAAACGGGCGATTAGTAACGATGGGTCTGACAGTTGACGTCGACACCCTGCCACGGCTATTCAAGCAGTTCGTCTGCTCGGGCAAATCCTGGGATAATGGGTTAGGCAATAGCTTGAGCCAGGCCATCGTAAGCTGGATCGTCAAGGCGCATCATGGCTCGGTTATCACCGAATCAGCTAACAACCGAACAATTTTCAGGTGAGACTTCCGATTACGAATTCCTGACTAGTCCTCTACACTCGGCACGCCCGCCAAGGAGTCCTCGGTGAATTGCAGGGTCTCCGTCCCACTCCAAGCTACTCAATACGTCAAATATCGACTGAAATGGCCAGAATGTTAACATAACTAAGCAGCTTTTACCCGATATAAATAGCTGCGATTTGGTCACCCAAAATAGTCAAATCTGCGATATTATTTTGTGTACCAAATTAGCTATTTCTCACATCTCTACAGTATCATCATCCAGGCGGTATATATTCTCGAAATTCGATGAAAAAGTGTCCATATTTCTATATAGTAGCCGTTTTTTAGCTATCTAGTGAGCATACTTTACGCAATTCATTCATACGTTAGTACTAAACAATAAAAACTGTACATGAACATGTGTTCCACATGCCGATCTAAAACAGTATTTGCGGGTGATGGATTGCTGTTTAGTCGGATCGGAAAATGGTCGGCACACGCCAGATTAGCGTAACGCGAAATATTCCTTTATCCAGCTTGTCCAGTATCAAAAAATCCGCCGTATTTAGCATATTATTATCCAATTTTATCGTATAAAATATCTGGCTTCATACGGGCAGAGTAGAAGTGATTATTCGTGACAGAAAATCCTTCATTTTCCGGAGCGAAGTTGGGTAAATATTCCAGGTCATTGTAGTTGATCATAAATCACAGAAGCCCGAAAGCCGACAAGAGCAATCACCATTGCTGACAGTCAGAACGGGCAGGGGGTAGCGAACTACCACAGTGCCAACTCACCGTCAAAAACAAACTTTAATAAAAAATTTTGAAGTCGAACAGGACAAAACGGCTTCCAACAACCAGCATTCTTGTCCACCATTTCAACGCGGACCGCCAAAGTAATCAGCATCCTCTACCCGCGGTGAGAATCGCCAGGCTCCTAAAAGAGGGCCTCCGGGCAAATTCGAGTCACAAAATAGCACCAGCAATAGTCAAGTCAGTTCCCAAAATGATATGAACGGCTACGCGGTACATGATATAAAAGGCGGACCCTTTAGTTTCGCCGGCCTGGTTCTCCTCTTGATACTGCCTCTGAAGAGGAAACTCCCGTAATCCTTGCCGGTCTAAAATATAAACGACCTAACAAGGTGGTAAGACCAACTGCACCGCTATGCATGAGAAGATCGGCAACTGCACGTACCACAGTCAATTAAACTGTGACCATGAACGACAAAGCAATGATGCTAATGACCGAACGATAGAAAAATAGCAACACAACAAAATAACAACGACCGAAGCCACGGCGATCTCGAACACCAATGTCTCACCACTGCGCCGCATATCCACAATAAGTGGCGATGCCCCTGTTACATAAGTCTGAATACCAGGCAGAGCAGGTATATATGCGACGATCTTACGGACGGCATTCACGGGATTCATTGACCAGCTGCTCTCCTCGATTACCCGCCAGAAGCAATGGTACAGATACGTCCTTAATATAGTTGCTTTGCGCGCCTGCCGCAATTATGGTATCAGCATAGAAATCTAGCACGTTTTAACGTGCTGCTACCAGTTCTGTATCATTACGTCGTAATACTTATGAGCTGCGTCACCTAGCAGTTGGTTACTCTCCAACACGGTTATCGCTTAAACTATCGGCATTCCCTTCGTGGAACACCTGACCAATGTACCGAACGCGCCTTGCTCGACCACTTCCAGCGATGGCACGAAGACAGTGAGAACAACGCAAATAGCCAGCCAATCCAAAATTATGGACACCGCAAAAGCGTGGACTGTCCGCTCGATTGACCGCTTCTCCGCGTGCACATGGGTAGCGGAGTCATTCGTATAATCGACCGTCATGCAGATTGCACCCTGCAGTAACCGTTAACTTCGTCGAAGGGCCTTGGCAAGTTTTTTAAAAAAAACTTGTGAAGCAGTCGATGCTAATTTTTTCGACAACAGAATGTAGCAGCGAAACGGTTGGTTATATCGGTTCGCCATTGGGGTGCACTCATCAGTGGAGACAGGTCAACTCCTCTATGTCCGCGCGAACCACAAACCGTTGGTCAACCTTAAGCAACCCACCACTCGGTCAACAATTCTGCGGTACCAGCCGTGACATCGACCGGAGCTTACCCCGCGATCGAGAGCACGATGCCATCCAGAATGTCACGTTCGCTGACGATCAGCTCGTCGATTCCCGCCCAGGTACGCAGCTCGCGCACCAACTCCTGGACCAGGACCGCACCACCGCCGATCACGTCGGCCCGGCTCGCATGCATCGACGGCAGCGCGACGCGCTGTACGCGCGTCATGCCGATCAGCCTGTCACAGACTTCCATGAGATCACTGCCGCGCACTCGCGAAAGATGAATGGCCGCAGCGTCGTACGTCATCATATTCTGTGCCAGGGCAGACAGTGTGGTCATCGTCCCAGCCAGCCCAACCCAGGTCCGTGCTTGCTCAACCGATACCATCTGCAATGCCACTTCGAGCCGTTCACGTACCACCTTGCGGGCCGCAGCGACTTCCTCGGGTGTCGGCGGATCGGAGTGCAAACAACGTTCTGTAAGCCGCACGCAGCCGATGTCGGCCGAATAGCTCGCCACGACCCCGCACTCCGCCGAACCACCACCAAGAACGATCTCGGTAGATCCACCACCTAAGTCGATAACGACGAAAGGCGCACCAGCGCTATCTAATTCGCCGACAGCACCATCAAAAGACAGGTCAGCTTCCTCGGCCCCGGTGATCACCTCCGCTACAGATCCAGGGATCACGGTGCCAAGCACGTCGGCTGTCATTGCAAAGAGCACATCACGATTGACGACATCGCGCGCGGCCGACGTGGCAACCATGCGCACCCGTTCGACGCGGTGAGCACTTAGCAGCGCAGTATAATCGACCAGCGCGGCCCGGGTCCGGGCAATCGCGTCCAGCGCAAACTCGCCCGTTGCGTCGACTCCTTGTCCCAGCCGCACGATCCTCATCTCACGATGCACATCGCGCAACTTCCTGCCCGCCACATCGGCAATCAGCAACCGAATCGAGTTGGTACCACAGTCAATCGCGGCGACCCGACTCACCGGTCACATTCCTTCCATTGCCCTGCTACTAGGGTCGCAGCCGTCTTCGGATCGGCGGCCAACAGCGCGAGCACCTCGTCACCGAGCGAGTTCAACCCGGGCCCCTTGGCCAGCGAATGAGCAATCAGCACGTGCAGACACTTAACCCGGTCGGGCATACCTCCAGCAGAGAACGTGGTCCCCAGCGACTCGATTGCATCCCGCTCGGTCAGATACGATTCGTGTGCTCGTCGATACCCGGCAGCCAGCTCGGGATCCTGGCCCAGTCGCTCGGTCATCTCGCGCATCAGTCCGGTCGATTCCAGCCGGCTCGCTGCGGCAATGAGGACCGGATGCGTTAGGTAATACAACGTCGGAAACGGGGTGCCGTCATCAAGTTTCGGAGCGGTTTTGACAACACCGGGCTCACCGCTGGGGCAACGGTAGGCGATCTCGAGGACCCCGCGAGGCTCGCGACCTAGGTGCCGAGCCACTGCTTCCAGATCGGCACGGTCAACCACCGGACGTAGTGGATAGCGGAGTGAGTGAAAACGGCGGCGTGCCGGCACCTGGCGGTAGGTGCGGAGCATCAGCGATATTATGCCATAGCGAAGTGTACCACGGGTCGTTGTTGGCTGGTTTCGCGGCGCGGCCCCCTGGTTGCGAGGACACCGCAGCCGTCGATGGAAGCTGGACTTGAAACGGCACATCTCCGGGCATCACAAAACCGAGGCGCTCGCGGGCCCGCGCCGCAATGTAGGCCGAGTCAGCGAGTTTGCCTTTCTGCTGCTCGAGATCTGCAATTTGGCGGCGCAATGTGGCTTCGGTTGCCGCCAACTGCTCTATCTCGGCGTGTTGCGCGAAGTAGGTGCGTACAGGCCCGGCAATGGTCAGTGTCAGCACACAAACAACGGCGGCCAGCACCGCCGCGCGCCGCGCGGTAAAACCCAACTGCTGATCGGACCGCCGTTCACGGGATTCGATGATCGACTGTCTGATAGGCTCAACCACATGCTGAGTCAGCATCCGCGTCGAGTTACGACCGGAGTGGGACGATGCCGGTGTAGTCCGGGAAGGCTTGACGGACAGCTTAGCGACGGGCTTGGTGGAGCGACGACCTCGAACCGAGTCGCCGGCTTTCCCCGGACGCGATGCCGGGGAGCGGCGCTTCGGATCTAGCCGTTTCGCTTCGGACATGGGAAATCTAGCAGTGTTCCTGATTGGCTGTCACTTATCTCGTTTCCACGACGTATCGCAGAAATGCCAGATCGCCGGCATAGCGGGCGGCGTCGCCGAGCTCCTCTTCAATCCGCAGCAGCTGGTTATATTTAGCGACGCGCTCACTGCGGGCGGGCGCTCCCGTCTTAATTTGCCCGCTACCGAGAGCCACGACCAGGTCAGCGATCATCGTGTCCTCGGTCTCGCCACTGCGGTGGCTGATCATCGTGCGATATCCGCTGTGATGTGCCAACGCAACAGCTTCGAGCGTCTCGGTCAACGTGCCTATCTGGTTCACCTTGACCAGCAACGCGTTTGCCACACCGCGACCGATGCCCTCCTCCAGTCTCTCAGGATTGGTGGCAAAGATGTCGTCCCCGACGATCTGCACCTGTTCCCCTATCGACGCCGTCAGAGCAGCCCAACCGTCCCAATCATCTTCGGACAGCGGATCTTCGATGGACACCAGTGGGTATGAACCCAGCAAGTCGGCATAAAACTCAGTCATCTGGTCGGCAGTGTGGGTCATGCCCTCGAAATGGTAGCCGATGCCGTCCGTGTAGAACTCGGTGGCTGCCGCATCAAGGGCCAATGCCACATCGGCACCCGGCTTAAAACCCGCCGCTTCAATAGCTAAGGTGACCAAGTCCAGCGCCGCGGTGGTTCCGGCCACTTCAGGGGCAAAGCCACCCTCATCACCCAGGCCGGTGCTTAACCCTTTTTTCTTCAGAACCGATTTGAGAGCGTGATATACCTCGGCGCCCCAACGCAGCGCCTCAACGAAACTGGGTGCCCCGATCGGTGCCACCATGAACTCCTGCACATCAACAGCAGTGTCGGCGTGCGCGCCGCCGTTGAGAATGTTCATCATAGGCACCGGAAGGATATGTGCGTTAGACCCTCCAATATAACGGAACAGCGGCAATTCCGCTGAATCGGCGGCTGCCTTGGCGACGGCCAGCGAGACACCCAGGATCGCGTTACCACCCAATCGGGACTTGTCGGGGGTGCCGTCGAGGTCCAGCAGCTCCTGATCGATCAGCCGCTGGTCATTGGCGTTGAGGCCGATCACCACTGGACCGATCTCGTCGAGCACAGCATCCACGGCCCTTTTCACACCCTTGCCACCGTAACGACCGTCGCCGTCACGTAACTCGACGGCCTCATACTCGCCGGTCGATGCGCCCGAAGGCACCGCTGCGCGGGCGAAGGTTCCGTCAATCAGCACCACCTCGACTTCGACCGTGGGGTTGCCGCGGGAATCGAGGATCTCGCGGGCCCCGACCTGCTCGATAACCGGCACCAAGTTCTCCTTATAGTCATGGCTGAGACGTGGACGTCCTGTGGGTGGGCTCAACCCCGCCAGCGAAGAGCCTCCACTGGCGCGTCGGTCCCAGGCCGCCTTTAGCGTAAAGCCTGGATCACCCTAAATCTATTTTTCTACAGCGGGTGACCAGCCGCGTAAGCAGTCGCCTTAATCTCGGACGGCCTGTGCATAGACACACACAGGAGTTGTTGTAGGCGGGCAGCGCAGTGATCCGACCTTCGTGGTGGCGCCAGATCTTTTCCGAGTCAGCACAAACAGCCAGCGGCCGACAACGTGGCGTAGTAAATGTTGTCCGGGCTAGCAACGCCGTCGTTGTTGGCATCGACCCCGTACAACCGCGACGTTTCCGAAATAAACTGCATCGGTACCATCACTCGCGTCCTCCCAGCCATAAGCCTACATACCGCCCTCATCGTTATCGACGACGCGTACGGTGTCGCTGGTACTCTTACTGTTTAAGATGAACACCTTCTTAATAGAAGGGCTAAAGCACTATTGGGTACCAGCGTCGCGCCGCAGTGGGTTCTCCACCTGCACGATGCCAGCCGGCAGGAGCCACGCAATACGGCACTTGGGGTTCTAGACCTCAACGGTGCGGGCAGTATAAGCATAGACCTCCAGCGCGATGACCGGATTGTCGAACGCCGCAAAGCGTTTCTCCGCCCACACACACGCAACTGAACTGATCGGCGGGTCGATCGTCGGCATGGGTGTCCACCGACGGGGCAGGATCTCCGGCTGGAGACGAGACAACGTTCGGAAATGAAAAGGCTAGCGTGGTCAGGTACAGCTGGACGCCAGCAGCGTTACGGTCGCGCCGATCACGGCGACCGTACGCAACCAAGGTATCGGCGATACCACACTACCCTTATGATTCCCCGGCACCGACTTCGGCCTGATCATCGTCCGATCGATTTGCCGATTACCCCGTCGCTGCAGGGCCGTGGCGCACCGACACTGCATCGACTCCAGTGGATTATCGATCAGCTACTAACAACATACAGCTAGTATGGGTATTCGGTGTTGGTTGTATTAATTGATCTAAAGGTCAATTAATACAGGAAAGTCATTATAGCAAACACTATGGTGATTGCTGGTTGGAAATGCGGATGTACCGGTGTTAGCACCGCTTAGACACTTTGGGTTCGGCGTCAAGCTTGGAGTCGTCTCGAGACCCCCGGTATCCGCTGCGCTGTTCTCGTCGGAATCGGCATTCTGCGGCTCGGACTCCTCGCCGACAGCCTAGGTGCCGGATGGCCAGTGGGCGCGCCATGACGTCATCGGCTATCTAGCCGAGTAGAGTTTACGTCAAACTATTTAAGCATGCTTTCGCCGCAGCGCGCGGCGACAATAGCTTCCTCACCGCCGCAGACCGTATACACAAACTCCAAAACAGCTGCGCGACTCAACGTCTACATCACCGGATATCGAGATTAAAGTGATCTGGTTGAGGATCAGGCCAGCAGGCCATCTAGTTTTTTCGGAACGTTGAATCCCCTTTTGCTCCAAAAACTAATGCAGACTGGCCGACACAGACGTCGTCTATCACTGAGTTCCGCTGCTTTTCAGGGTCCGTGCACTCTTCCCACTGAGCTAATTGGTTATCAGGCGAAATTGGCTGACTGCAAGCACTGCCAGTACTCGATGGCACAACTTGCCCATCAGCGCAACAGCGACGTCTTCGACAGTGAAAGGAAGTTGCAGCACGCCCTCTACGATGCAAGCATGGAAGAGAACCTGTAACAACACGTAGCCTAGTTCTTCACGCAACGAGTCGTGGATCTAGTCCCCTTCCCAAAGGCCAGCTGTGCGCAGTTTGTGCATCATCGCGAAGGCGTCGACCAGCCGCTCGCCATGCGGAGCCTCCGGTGCCGAAATCAGCCGGGAACCGGAGGTCGGTCACACAATGACGGCGAGGCGGCTCGGGTCGGACGACAACAACAGCGGCACATCATCACCGGAATGCGCAGGACGCGCCGCCGGCAGTGACCAGGGCAACGCGGGTCAAACAAAACCACGTTCACCGAACCTGTTATTCCTCACTTCGATGTCGGTTCCGGTCCCGTTATGCCAATAACCTTCCTCGGTAGGCCCTGCAGCGCCGTGATCAAGTCAGCCACCGCCTGAACCAATTCCACATCGCGGATACACGGGACACCTAAGGTTCCCCCGGAGCTGCCGGCTCGCGGTATAGGAACCTGGACCGTGGCCGCGGTAGCACGGTACTGCGCTCCGGGATACATCCGCTTTAACCTCACTTGGGCGGAATCTATCAGCCTAATTGGGGACAACCGCATGGTAGAGGCCGACGGGGCGGTCACTTCGATGATGCCCGAGCCTCGACACAGCAGCCGCAACTGAGCCACCGCCACCAACCGCTGGGCCGGCTCTGGCAGTGCCCCGTAGCGATCAATGAGCTCGTCCACAACGGCCGCTACCTCTGTGTCAGAAGACGCCGCGGCCAACCGCCGGTAGCCTTCAAGTCGGAGCCGATCACTGGCGATGTAATCTGGCGGCAGGTGTGCATCCACCGGCAAGTCGATCCGTACATCCTTCGGCTCCTCCGGAGTAATGGCGGTTTTGCCGTCGGCAACGGCTCGGTACGCCTCGACGGCCTCACCCACCAGCCGCACATAAAGGTCGAATCCGACCCCTGCTACGTGCCCGGACTGCTCGACACCTAGCACGTTGCCGGCGCCGCGGATCTCTAGGTCCTTGAGCGCGACCGCCATGCCCGCTCCCAGCTCATTGTTCTGTGCGATGGTCACCAACCGGTCGTAGGCGATCTCCGTCAGCGGCGCCTGCGGCGGGTAGAGGAAGTAGGCGTAACCACGCTCGTGGCTACGGCCGACCCGACCCCGCAGCTGGTGCAGCTGAGACAGACCGAAGGTATCGGCGCGCTCGACGACGAGCGTGTTGGCGTTGGGGATGTCCAAGCCGGTCTCCACGATCGTGGTGCACACTAAGATGTCGTATTCGCGGTTCCAGAACCCCCGCATGGTGGTTTCCAGCAGATCCTCGGGCATCTGCCCATGCGCGACCACCACGCGCGCTTCGGGCACCAAGCCACACACCCGGGCAGCGGCCTGATAGATGGAGCTGACCCGGTTATGCACATAAAACGCCTGCCCATCGCGCAGAAGTTCGCGCCGCAGCGCAGCCGCGACCTGCTTGTCATCGTGCGGCCCTACATAAGTCAAAACCGGGTAGCGCTCTTCGGGCGGCGTCAGGATCGTCGACATCTCGCGAATCCCAGCCAAGCTCATCTCTAGGGTGCGCGGGATCGGGGTGGCGCTCATGGTCAGCACGTCGACGTGGGTGCGCAGCGACTTGATGTGCTCCTTGTGCTCGACGCCGAACCACTGTTCCTCGTCAACCACGACTAGACCCAGATCCTTCCAGCACACCCCGGTCTGCAGCAGCCGATGCGTGCCGATCACGATGTCCACCGACCCCTCGGCAAGGCCGTCGATCACCGCGCGAGACTCGGCGGCGTCGGTGAACCGTGACAACCCCTTGACAGTCACCGGAAATCCGGCCATCCGTTCGGTGAACGTCCGCAGATGCTGGTCGGCCAGCAATGTGGTCGGTACCAATACGGCAACCTGCTTGCCGTCCTGCACTGCCTTGAACGCCGCACGCACCGCGATCTCGGCCTTGCCGTAACCAACGTCACCGCAGATCACTCGGTCCATCGGCACCGACTTTTCCATATCGCCCTTGACCTCGGTGATCGCGGTGAGCTGGTCGACGGTCTCGGTGAAGCCAAACGCGTCCTCCATCTCGGCCTGCCAGGGCGTGTCCGGCCCGAATGCGTGTCCGGGGCTGGCCTGGCGTTTGGCGTATAGCGACACCAATTCACCCGCAATTTCTCGCACCGCGCAGCGGGCCTTGGTCTTGGTATTAGCCCAGTCGCTGCCGCCGAGCCGGCTAAGCGCCGGCGCTTGCCCGCCTACATACCGTGACAACTGATCCAGCGAATCCATCGGAACATACAGCTTGTCGGCCTGCTTACTTTTCTTATTCGAGGCATATTCCAGCACCAGGTACTCGCGACGAGCACCGCCAACGGTGCGCTCAACCATTTCCACGAACCGTCCGATGCCGTGCTGATCATGCACCACCAAGTCACCAGCGGTAAGTGCCAACGGATCGGCGGCGCTGCGCCGCTTGGCCGCCAGCCGCTTGCCCTCGACAGGCGTCGCTCGGCTGCCGGTCAGATCGGCTTCGGTGATGATCACCAGGTTGGCGCCCGGTATAACCACACCATCAAGCAGCGGACCTTTGAGCACCCCGACCAGGCCTGGTCGCAGGCCAAGTCCGGGGGCGGCAGCCGGTTCCAGCATCGCACCCGGAATGTCAGACTCGGCAAGTCGCTCCACCACTCGATGGGCGGTTCCGGTCCCAGGCGTGACGATCGCCGCATATCCACCGGTGGCAACATGCGCACGCAGCATCGCAAAAATGCCGTCGATGGCATGCTGATGCCCACGCGTCGACGGTGCCGCCCGGATGTCGAGCTCCAAAGCCGACTCGTCGGACAGTTGGCTCAAGGTCCACCACGGATGACCGGACCGGATGGCGGCGGCCTGCACGTCGCCTAATTCTACGAACCCCGACCCGTACAGCTGCTCGACATCGACGGGTGCCGCGTTGTCTGCACCTATGGCGGCAACCGACCACGACGCCTCGAGGAATGCTCGATCGGTCTTGATCAAATCGGCGGCCTGAATGCGGACCTTTTCCGGGTCACACAGCAACACCGGCGTGTCAGCAGCGAACTGGTCAGTCAGCAGCGCATAATCGTCAGGACAAAGTACCGGGAGTAGAGCCTCCATCCCGTCGACTGGTATCCCTTCGGCTAGCTTGGCCAACACGTCAGTGACGCTGCCGGAGATGGCAGGTTCCTCTGTCGGTCGCCGTGCAGCCGCCTGCGCGGCCAACTCGACAGCCCGAGCTCGCACGTCGTCGCTGAGCAGCAGTTCCCGGCAGGCTATCGCAACCAACGTGTCAACACCGATCTCGGGAATAGAGCGCTGATCGACCACCGAAAACATCCGCATCTCGGTAATCTCGTCACCCCAGAATTCGACACGCACCGGATGTTCGGCAGTCGGGCCGAAAATATCGAGAATCCCACCGCGGACGGCGAACTCGCCGCGCCGGCCGACCATATCTACCCGGGTATATGCCAGCTCGACCAGGCGCGCGATAACCCGTTCAAAACCGATCTCATCGCCAACGCTCAAGGTAACAGGTTCCACCAAACCCAGCTGCGCTGTCATCGGCTGCAGCAGCGAACGCACCGCGGTCACCACCACCTGCAAGGGTGGACCCAACCGGGCATCGTCGGGATGGGCTAGTCGGCGCAGCACCATCAGCCGGGCACCGACGGTGTCTACACCAGGTGAAAGTCGTTCGTGCGGCAGCGTCTCCCAGGACGGGAACATCGCCACCGCGGCGCCGAAGACACCGCGCAGCTCTGCGGTAAGATTGCTCGCTTCACGACCGGTGGCGGTAACCACCAGCAAGGGACCCAGCCTAGCCAGCGCACTGGCGACGAACAACCGCGCACAGGCAGGGCCAGCCAGGATCAATTCAGCTGGTCTAGTGCCCGCGCGCTCCATGAGCTGGCCGAAGGTCGGCGCAGTGAGTGCCAATTCAACGAGCCCCGCGATTGGGGTGTCTAGGCAAGCAGGCCCCGGTGCGGTCATGATGCCCTATTCTAGGGTCCATCGGGGGCACTAGGGGGCTTCGTCAAGAGCGACCCCGGCGGGCCCGTCACGGTATCGTGAGGATAACCGCACCCGACACCACCCAAGCACACCTTAGAAGCATGACATTGATATTGAGGCCAGTTCGTACCACCAAAAGAGCTTCTTGCTGTCTTTTGGCAAGGCAGCGCCCTTTTGGCAAGGCAGCGCCCCAGCGATTCGATCCCGCGATCTAGTCGGGCTGCATTGCAATAGCGACTCGCAGGTCACCGACGCGGCCCTGTACAGCGAGGCTATTCACCGTATTCATCGCGGCGATGACCAATGTACGTACCCAGAACAGCGTCATCCTCACCGAATGCAACATCGGAAATGGCTACTGGTATCGGTATCCCGTATGTGGCTGAAAATCGCGGACTATACCCCGGCAAGCTGATCTGCGTGATCGAGGAGTCGCTCTATCACGCGGACGCCACCGAGCATTTCCCCCGCCCGGCCATAATGATCATAAGGTGTATAGTATGGCCTGACGATCAGCGGCTGGGCCAGTGTCACATTTTACTGCGTGTGTGTTCGGTTAAGGACCAGCCCGATGTCCGCACTTTCGCTGCAGTGGACAGCAATGTGAGCGATCACCTGTGGGTGTCGCTGTACGGGGCAGGAAGCAGTACACGGTCACGTCGGCGAGCCGGCGTCCAGCTGGGAGTCAAACGGCGTGTCCACCTTAGCGGGGCAGCACTGCGAAGCCGGCGACGAAATCGCTCGCGATATCGAGCTGCCTGCTGACGTGCTACCCCGGCGACATGCTGGCTGTGTCCTGCACCGGTGCTTACCACCACAGAATGGGGTCACACTACAGTACAGTCGACCCACCACCTTTGGTAACGATCAAGAATGGTCGGGCCCGTACACTAGTCCGCCGCTAAACGATCGCTGACCTGCTGTCACGCGACTTCGCTTAAGCAGAATCGTTAGCTCTAGTAACGTGTTCCGGCTGGATCATCGAATAAGTCGTAATTTCCGATGGTTTTCCACTGTTCCAGTGCCGTGTGTTCAACGCGCCAAAACCTACTCGTCCTGCAGCCGAGGAACAACCTCCAGGTGGGTCAGACCATTCCACATCAGGTTAACCAGGTGGGCTGCGACTACTACATTTTTTCCATTTTTTCCTTTTTGGACTCCCGTATGTGGAGCCACCATTGCGCCGTCATCGACACCGAACCCACCAGTGCTTGCGCGTACAGCTAGGCCAGGCTCGGGTCTAGGCCACGACGAGCGTCGCCGGCCAGGATGGAGCTGACCTGGCTGACGGCGTCGTTTAGCATGCTGGAATTAAGTTCCCGAACTGATCGAGACCGGGGAGTCGCAGATCATGATCCGGAAGCAGTCCGTGCGTTCTTCGCACGTAAGTGAGCAAGGCCAGCGCGAACCGCTCGACACGCACCCGGGACCAATTATTTGGTCAGCGACAAGGTGATGCCGTCCAACAATGCCGACATCTCACGGTCGACCACCACCGCGTAGAGGCCTTCCTTGCCGCCGATAATGTTCATACACGACCGGCTTGGACACGTTAGCCGCTGCGAGATCTCTTCGATTGAGGCCCCGTCATAGCAGCGCTCAGCAAACAACGAGCGCGCGATACCAAATAAGTTGGCGACGGCGCTCATTACCGGTCATCCTGACGCGCTGCGCGCACTTCTTTGTCCGGCTCTTTATCCAACACCGCCACACCGTTGATGATATTAGGTACGCCTGATCAAATTATTCAGACTCCTCTCGTGCCGGACGCGGCCCGCAGACTAGAGTCATATGGTGACGCGGCCCACCAACCACGGCGGACCGCTCCTCGTAGGTATCCAATCCGTCGTGGTGTAATCGGCAGCACCTCTGATTTTGGTTCAGATAGTTCAGGTTCGAGTCCTGACGACGGAACGGCGTTTTTGCCGCAAGCGTGCATGAAATGCCACGCTTGACGGCGAGTCGACGTACAGACACGCGCGCTCACGGGCAAACCACTCGAGGAGAGTCGATGACGTTTCGTGGTGATACCGCGGTCCTCGTCTTAGCGGCCGGCCCCGGCAGCCGAATGCGGTCAGATACACCGAAAGTGCTGCACACCATCGCTGGTCGCAGCATGTTGTCGCATTCACTGCACGCGATCACCAAACTGGCACCCCAGCATCTAGTCGTGGTACTAGGCCACGAGCATCAGCGCATTGCGCCGCTAGTCGCCGAACTGGCCGACACCCTCGAACGCACGATTGACGTCGCATTACAGGATCGACCTCGCGGTACCGGACATGCCGTGTTCTGTGGCCTGTCCGCATTACCCGATGACTACGGCGGCATTGTCGTTGTAACTTCAGGCGATACCCCACTGCTCGACGCCAACACTCTGGCCGAACTGATCGCAACCCACAACGCCACATCCGCCGCAGTGACGGTGCTAACCACGACATTTAGCGATCCCCTTGGCTACGGCCGGATCCTGCGCACCCAGGACAATGAAGTTATGGCGATTATCGAGCACGCCGACGCATCGCCTTCACAACGCGAGATCCGCGAGGTAAATGCCGGCGTGTATGCCTTCGATATCACGGCGTTGCGGTCGGCGTTGATCAGACTGAACTCCAACAACACCCAACAGGAGCTCTACCTCACCGACGTGATCTCCATCCTTCGCAGGGAAGGCCAAAAGGTGAATGCTCAACACATCGACGACAACGCACTTGTGGCTGGCGTCAACAACCGCGTTCAGCTGGCCGAACTGAGCGCCGAACTCAACCGCCGCATTGTGGCCACTCACCAGGTGGCCGGCGTTACCATCATCGATCCTGCTACCACTTGGATCGATATAGACGTGACTATAGGCAACGACACCGTAATCCACCCCGGTACTCAGTTGCTCGGCCGCACTCAGATCGGCGAGTGCTGCGTCATCGGCCCGGACACCACGCTGACCGACGTCTTGGTCAGTCAGCGTGCCACAGTGGTCCGCACGCACGGCACATCGTCAACTATAGGTGCGGGCGCTATGGTCGGTCCGTTCACCTACCTGAGGCCCGGAACCGTGCTGGGCACCAAGGGTAAGTTGGGCGCCTTCGTCGAGACCAAAAACTCCACAATCGGAACCGGCGCCAAAGTGCCGCATTTGACCTACGTCGGCGACGCCGATATCGGCGAGCACAGCAACATCGGCGCGTCCAGCGTATTCGTCAACTACGATGGCACAGCCAAACAGCGCACCACTATCGGGTCACACGTACGCACTGGGTCGGACACCAAGTTCGTCGCGCCGGTGACTGTGGGCGACGGCGCTTACACAGGCGCCGGCACAGTCGTGCGCAACGACGTCCCGCCGGGGGCACTGGCTGTTTCCGTGAGCCCCCAACGCAACATCGAAAACTGGGTGCAGCGCAAGCGACCCGGCAGTGCCGCAGCTCAGGCAGCAGAAAAGGCCTCAACACGTACAGGCAAACAATCCCAGCAGAAATCCGAACCTGACTAGCCACCGTGAATTTCGTTTTCCGGCAACCCGGCCACGTGTTCGGACCAAACACTTACATACGATGAGGCCTTCTCATTTCCTATCTCAACCCCAGATACGGCGAGGGCGGCATGTTGAGCCACGACTGGACCGACAATCGAAAAAACCTGATGCTCTTTTCGGGCCGTGCGCATCCCGAGCTAGCCGAGCAGGTAGCCAAAGAACTCGACATGCACGTCACCACCCAGGACGCGCGGGAATTCGCCAACGGCGAGATCTTCGTGCGCTTCCACGAATCAGTGCGCGGCTGTGACGCCTTCGTCCTGCAATCTTGCCCGGCACCGGTGAATACCTGGCTGATGGAACAGCTGATCATGATCGACGCGCTCAAGCGGGGCAGTGCCAAGCGGATCACCGCCGTCATACCATTCTACCCTTACGCTCGACAGGACAAGAAGCACCGCGGCCGCGAGCCCATCTCGGCGCGACTGGTCGCTGACTTGCTTAAAACGGCGGGCGCCGACCGGATCGTGACGGTCGACCTACACACCGACCAGATTCAGGGTTTCTTTGACGGGCCCGTCGACCACATGCGCGGACAAAACCTGTTGACGGGGTATATCAAGAACAATTACCCGGACACCAACATGGTGGTGGTCTCCCCCGACTCCGGCAGAGTGCGGATCGCCGAGAAATGGGGCGACGCACTGGGCGGTGTCCCGCTGGCCTTCATTCACAAGACCCGCGACCTTCGCGTACCCAACCAAGTGGTATCCAACCGAGTTGTCGGCGAAGTCGAAGGTCGCACCTGTGTGCTGATCGACGACATGATCGACACTGGCGGCACCGTCGCCGGCGCAGTGCAATTGCTGCGTAACGATGGCGCCAGTGACGTAATCATCGCAGCTACCCACGGTGTGCTGTCGCCCCCGGCTGCTGAACGGCTGGCCCAGTACGGCACCCGGGAAGTGATCGTCACGAACACGCTACCGATCGGCGAAGAGAAGCGTTTCCCCCAGCTCACGGTTTTGTCCATCGCACCGTTGCTAGCCAGCACCATCCGCGCCATTTTCGAAAATGGCTCAGTCACAGGGCTATTCGACGGAGAAGCGTAGATGGTTACCGGACAAAACTATCCTTCGGGGCACCATCGTCATCTACCACAACCCGATGTACAGCACCTCTTGTAAGATGCTAAACTTAGTGCGAAAGAAAGATTTTAATCACATCACCGCGGAATATCTGAGTATGCCGCCATCCAGGAGCGAACTGGTAAAAATTATTCACATCGACGATGTGGATGTGCTCACTGCTGTACGCAAACATGAACCGTTCGACGCCGAACTGAACCTCGCCACCGCGACCGATGAGCAGCTGCTGGACTCCATGGCCGAACACAACACCCGCTTCAAACGGCTTTTTGTCGTCACGCCGAAGGGCGCCCGGCAGGCTAAGCCGATCGACGCGGTACACGAAATTCGGTGAAAGCCTCCAGCGACGATGCAGAACGAAGCGACGATGATGCAGGCAATCCGTCTCGGGCTGCACACCGCTGCCGCGGTAGTCACGCTGAGCATATCCGCGGTCTCCTGCGGGACGAAAACCCCTGACTACCAATTAATCCTGTCGAAAAGTTCTACAACCACTACGACCACACCCGACAAGCCCATCCCTTTGCCGCAATATCTGGAAAGTATCGGCGTCACCGGGCAGCAGGTGGCGCCGAGCTCCCTGCCCGGTCTGACCGTGTCGATACCGACCCCACCGGGCTGGTCGCCGTATAGCAATCCGAACATCACACCGGAGACGCTGATCATCGCCAAAAGCGGCAAGTACCCGACGGCAAGGCTCGTAGCGTTCAAGCTGCGCGGAGACTTCGACCCAACCCAAGTCATCAAACACGGGAACGACGATGCCCAACTCTTCGAGAACTTCAGGCAGCTGGACGTTTCGACGGCAAACTACAACGGTTTTCCGTCGGCAATGATCCAAGGCAGCTATGACCTCGAGGGCAGGCGACTACATGCCTGGAACCGAATCGTGATCCCCACCGGTCCACCACCCTCTAAGCAACAGTATCTCGTTCAGCTCACCATTACCAGCTTGGCCAACGAGGCGGTCGCACAATCAAACGATATCGAGGCTATCATCCGCGGCTTTGTCGTCGCCCCCAAGTAATTCCGGCCCAAAGCAGTCGCGGCTGCTTCCACGCCACGGCGGTTAGATCCTTGACGCCCGCAGCTGATGAACTACCTGGGCCCCAGCCAGAAGGGACAAAACAAAGAGATGTATTTCGAATAAGCTAAACACCAGAGACTATTTTCTCCAGCATATATGTATGCCGCCGCCAACACTCGGCAAGACTTGGCGAATAAGCTTTTAGTATTGAAGCTACGGCATTTAACTATGTGTTAAGCACGCTGCAGCGAGAGTGGCTAGATCCGACAGCGACACACACGGCCAAAGCGGCCGTGCCCTACCGGTAGCGGCGCGAGACCGGTTGGACAGAATATCAATGTGACCACCCACCAGACCCTGATCTTCAGGTAAGCTTATGAGGCGGCGGTTAACAATGCGGTGCCCCGCAGTACATCGCTCTCACCCCGTGTTCAGTGAAAAAGCAGATCATGGATAATTGTTCGGGCAAAATTTCTGCGATGATCGTGGGCCTCAAGGAGGAATATGAGCAGTTTTGGTCCCAAAACATTGCAGCAATGGATAGCTGACACTAAGCTGGTGGGTGCGTTGGCGACGCTGGAACTAACCTTGGGAGGCCCTCGAGCATGCCCGCATCCCCACGTCCAGTCTGCGGGCTTACAACCAGTCTAGGCTCGCCAACCTACTGTTCACCAGCGAGCTGCAGCGGCGTCTCACCACGGCCAGTGTTCGTCGCTGCGAACACTGGCCGCCCATCCCGGCTACTCAACATACCGACTTGCAAGAACACTTCGGGCCACAAATTCGGCGACGCACTGATGCGGGCCGACACCAACCACCAACATCGATTTCGACGACCAGAAATCATTGTGCGCCGTATCACGGGATGTGCCGGGCAACACGTTCGCCGACCCGAAGTTCGGCCTTTTATCGGCCAAAGCCAGCGAGGGACCGCAATCGGGCGGCCCGGCAAACAGCTACCGCCACTGCGCTGTGTTAGAGTGCCCGAGCAAATCACAGGGGCCAAATTTCCCTCTGAGGTTCCTATCCGCTGGCCTTTCCGGACCTCACAGCGAGGGTGGATGTGGATGGCGGTTAACCAGACTTCCAGCACACCGTTATCGACGGAAACCGACTTAGACGTCGCGCTCCTACCCCCGAATCTCAAGGCATACAGCACACAGGAGGCGACATCATGGCTAAGTCAACCGTCAACAAGCTGAGCGTATCGGTGCGTACTAACACCGGCAAGGGCGCGTCCCGGAGAGCCCGGCGTGACGGCAAGGTTCCCGCCGTCCTCTACGGCCACGGCGAGGAGCCACAGCACCTGGAGTTGCCGGCACACGCTTTCTCCGCTGTACTCCGACACGTCGGCACTAATGCGGTGCTCACTCTCGAGGTCGCTGGAAAGGAACAGTTGGCGTTGACTAAAGCAATCGACGTCCATCCGATCCGCCACACCATCATGCACGCCGACCTGCTGGTCGTCCGTAGTGGAGAAAAGATCGTCGTCGAAGTCCCCGTTGAGGTCGAGGGCGACGCTGGACCCGACATCCTGGTCACCCAGGAGACCACCTCCATCGAGATCGAGGCCGAGGCGCTGTCGATTCCCGAGCAGTTGACCATGTCCATCGAAGGCGCCGAACCGGGTACCCAGTTCACCGCCAGGCAGATACCCCTGCCGGTGGGCGTCACTCTAGTTTCCGACCCGGAGATGCTGGTAGTCAATGTGGTAAACGCGCCGACGGACGCACAAACCAAGGCCAAATACGCAGGCGAGGCACACGAAGCTCCGGAAGTAGGAACAGCCGAAAACAAGACCGCCGCAACCGAGTCCGAGTAGGCGGTTCGCGCGGTGGCCGAACCCACATTGGCCAGCGGGTGGTACCCCCGGTTGGTGGTCGGCCTAGGCAACCCCGGCAAAAACTATGGCCGTACCCGACACAACGTTGGGTTTATGGTTGCCAACCTGCTCGCTGTGCGACTGGGCTCGAAATTCGAGGTGCATAAGCGTTCTGGCGCTGACGTCGTCAACGGCCGTCTGGCGGGGTGTTCGATGTTGGTGGCCAAGCCACGCAACTACATGAACGAGTCTGGCCAGCAGGTGGGGCTACTAGCGAAATTATACTCGGTAACCCCCGCGGACATCATCATCGTCCACGACGACCTCGACCTCGACTTCGGTCGTATCCGGCTCAAACTCGGCGGCGGCGAGGGTGGCCACAACGGGCTGCGCTCGGTGGCGGCCGCGTTGGGTACCAAAGACTTTCAGCGGGTGCGCATCGGGATTGGTCGTCCGACTGGCCGCAAAGATCCGGCGTCGTTTGTGTTGGAGAACTTCACCACTGCCGAACGCATGCAGGTTCCCACCATCTGCAAGCGGGCCGCCGACGCCACCGAATTGTTGGTCGGATTGGGCCTAGAGCCCGCACAGAACCACGTGCACGCCTGGTAGCAGCCGGTCGCGTCCTCAGCTGCACCCCACGAGGGCGCATTTCCGCATTTCCGTAAAACGACACGCCGGAAACCATGGCAGTTTTCATCAGCTCGGCTGCCGGTCGAACACTAGGTGACGAGGGTAACGGAACTGGCCCGCCGCAGTTTGCCCGACGGCGTCTTCGGAATGGTTCCCGGGCCGAGAACCACCACGTTGCGTGGCCGCACATCCACCTCTTTGAGCACCTCGTGCGCCACCTGATGCTCAATGCGGCGCACTTCGGCGGTGTCCTCGAAAGCGTTCGACTCGACAGCGACAGCGAAGGTCTCACGCGAATGCCCGGCGTCGAGTCGTACGGCCACTGCACAACCCGGGCGGACACCATCAACCCGACCCGCCGCTCGTTCGATGTCGGTCGGGTATACATTGCGGCCAGCCATGATGATGACGTCCTTGACCCGACCACACACTACAATGTGACCGTTTTCCATCTGATAGCCGAGATCCCCAGTGTCATACCAACCGTGCTCATCTTGGGCCGAGATGAAGCCGCCCATCGTGATATAGCCCGGGGTCAGCGACTCCCCACGCAACTCGATCACGCCGACACCTCGGGACGGAAGCACATTGCCATCCTCATCAACGATACGGACCTCCAGGCCGTCCAGCAGCGGACCGAGTGAAACCAGCCGGCGGATGTTGCCCTTGGTGGCTGGCACCGCACGGCGCAGCGCGGCCAACAGGTCGGCATCCACCTCGTCAACAAGCAACCCCTCTCCAACCGGTGAGAACGAGACCGCCAGTGTGGTCTCGGCCATTCCGTATGCGGGCAGGATGGCCTCCGGCCTGAAGCCGAACGGCCTGCCCGCGTCGATCAAGTCCTCGACGTCCGCCGGGTCCACCGGTTCAGCACCTGACATCGCAATCCGCAGAGTCGACAAGTCGAACTGGCCAGGTTTGGCTTGCTTGCGCAGCCGCTTGGTAAACAGCGAGTAGGCAAAGTTCGGGCCGCAGATGACGGTGCCCTTGTACTTGTCGATCAGCTTGGCCCACAGCAAAGTGTCGCGCAAGAAGTCTATCGGGGTGACTTTGACCAGCTCGGCGCCGAAGTACATCGGCACGGTCAAAAACCCGATCATCCCCATGTCATGAAAGCACGGCAGCCAGCTGATCATCACGTCTTTCTCGACGTTGTACCTGACGCCGATAAACATAGCTTCGACATTGGAATACACGTTACGGTGAGTAATCTGGACAGCTTTGGGCGAACCCGTGGAGCCGGATGTCAATTGCATCAGCGCCAGATCGTCCTCGTCAGTTTCGATCGGGTCGACCGGATCGGCTGCCAACAACTGCTCGACGGTCACCACCTTAACACCGCGAGCCTCCAGAATTGGCGCTACCGCCATAAACGGGTCGGAGATGATGACCGCTTTGGCTTCGATCATGTCGATGACGGTGGTGGTGTCTTCTTCCCATACCGCCAGGTCGGTCCGCGGGGTGGGCTGATGCAGCATGGTTAGGCTAGCGCCGCGCATCCACAGCCCTTGTGCGGTCGGAGCAATCTCCACCGGCACGCCAACGAGCACACCGACCGCGTCGCCGTGACCAACACCGACACCTGCCAACCCACCGGCTATTCGGCTAGCGCGCTCATGCACCTGACCCCAGGTGTGACGAACCGGATTGTGTGGCTCACCTGTCACTATGCCCTTTGAGGACTCACGGGCGTTGCGGAACATCTTCTCGGTAAACTTGCTCACAACCCCTCCTCGGTTCCGATATTTTCCCCAAGGGCCTTGGGATATCATGTTCAGCCTGCTGGACGTCGCTGTGTAGCAAGCACACGTGCACTAGTTGGGGAGCAGTTAAATCTCGAATCAGCGATGAGCCGACGACCCCGCGATTCGTTAATCGCCCACCGACACAACGTCGACGTCACCGCAAGGAATCTTAAACTCCTCTTAAGTCACTGCCAAACGATAACGTAAATTTGAGTTAGATTTCACATGTCATTCAGACCTCGGCTCATGGGCGCATGTACCACCCGAGCACCGGGTACTGGTCCGGTGGCGACCCGAACAGTGCGACAGACACCCGCCCCTGCCAACTGCGCACCGACATCGATCGCCGAAGTCGCCGAGGCACACAGGAATGCGCAGGTAGGACCCGAGCCAGACACAATGCCCGCGAGCGCACCCGCTTCCATACCGGCGCGGAGCGCACACCGTAGCGCCGGGTCCAAGCTGACCGCGGCCGCTTGCAATTCATTGCCTAGCAACGGCGCCAACTGTTCGGGATCGGCGGCGACCAGGGCGGCCAACACCGGCCCGGGTTCGGCAAGCCGTGGTGGATTTCCGACATCCCTGAGCCGGTCAAACTCGGTGTACACCGCCGGAGTGAGCAAACTGCTGTCGGCGAACGCCAACACCCAGTGGAAAGTGGCGCGGGACAACACGGTAGCTAGCTCCTCACCGCGACCGGTCCCCAGCGCGGTACCACCGTGTAGTGCGAACGGCACGTCGCTGCCTAGCTTCGCTGCGAGCATGCACAGATCGCGTCGAGGCAGGCTGAGTTCCCACAACGAGTTCATCGCAACCAACACCGCGGCCGCATCGGCGCTGCCGCCCGCCATCCCCCCAGCCACCGGAATGGACTTGTCAATCATGATCGAAACGTCCGGAGCCCGGCCAACGTGCTCGGCCATTAGCTCGGCCGCCCGCCAGGCAATGTTGTGTTCGTCAGTGGGCACGTGGTTGGCGCCCTCGCCGACAAGTCCGAGCGACAGCACGTCGGCGTTGCGCACCGTAACCTGGTCGACCAGCGACACAGCATGGAAAACCGTCACCAGCTCGTGGTAGCCATTATCGCAGCAATCACCGACAGCGAGGTAGAGATTGATCTTCCCGGGAACCTGAACGGTGACCGACCCGGTGGGCATCCACTGTGTAGCGGCGTTACCATCAGACGCGAACACCACAGCAGAATATCGCTGCAGGCAACCAACCCGCCCGTCAGCTCGCCGAAGCAGACCGCACCGCCGCGTCGTCTCGACCATCAGAACGTCGCAGCAGTCGAACGAAGTCGTCGATGGACAGCGTCTCGCCGCGACGGGCAGGATCGATGCTAGCGGCAAGCAATCGATTCGCTGATTCGTTACTCGAACCCGCCCACTTCACAAACGCGTTGCGAGATGTCTTGCGCCGCTGAGTGAATGCAATGTCTACCAGTTCGAATACCTGCCGACGGAAGGCGTCATCAGTCGGCCATGGCGAAGTCGCATAGCGGTCGACGCGTACCAAACCGGAGTAGACACGAGGAATCGGCCAGAAAACAGTCGGAGACACCATGCCACAGCGACGGACCCGTCCAAAGAAACTCAACTTGACGCTGGGCACGCCGTAATCCTTGCCACCCGGCTCGGCGGCAAGCCGTTCGGCGACCTCAGCCTGCACCATCACCGTAACAGTCCTGATGGACGGGAACTCGGCGAGCAGATGCAATAACGCCGGAACCGCAACGTTGTACGGCAGGTTGGCAACTAGCGCCGTCGGCTCGGTAGCCAGATCGCCACGGCGAAAGGATAAAACGTCGCGGTTGCACACCGTGAGCCGGTGGATCTCATTATTTGAATGCTCAGCAACCGTCTGCGGCAACCGACCCGCTAACACTGGGTCAATTTCTATGGCACTGACGGCAGCGCCGCAGTCCAGCAATGCCAGCGTGAGCGATCCGAAGCCAGGACCAACCTCCAAGACGAAGTCAGACCGGTTCACTCTGGAAGTCGAAACCACACGTCGCACCGTGTTGGCGTCGTGCACGAAATTTTGGCCGAGAGATTTCCGTGGCCGACATTCAAGTTCTTTTACCAGCCACCTGATCTCGGTACGCTCGAGTAGCCGGATGGTCAGTGTGCACCCACTCTTCCGCTGCACACTGGCCAAGCATCCCATCCTTGGCGCGCCCGCGTCACCTCAGCAACCGCGATCTGCTCTTCTCGGGTGGCAAGGTCAGCACGGGGAGCATACCGCAAGCCGCCGTTGGCCACCCAAGTGCCCTGGTCGAACTGGACACCGCCGTAATACCCGTTACCAGTGTTGATCGCCCAGTTCCCACCGGCCTCGCAACCCGCAATGGCGTCCCAGATAGACCCGTCGCTAACGGGGGGCACCTCAGTACCGGGCTTGGTACCCACCCGGATGACCGATTCGCGGGCCGGCTCCACCACCACGTTGGCGACGGGCAGCCGGCCGGTCTCGACACCGTTTACTGTGGCCACCGCGAACGTCACATCCTGTGTGCCGGGGGTGCCCGGGTCCTCGACAACCACACGGCTGATGTTCATCTCCGGGTCCTCGATACTACGGGAACTCGGGGGTAACGGAATTCGCTCGATGACTCTTTCGATGCGGTTGCGGGTCACCTGGATCTGCATACCTTCCACTATCGGCGAGGTCGCACTCGGCGACACCTGATCGCTCGCTAGCAGTGGAATACCGACAGCGGCCAGCAACCCTCCGACATTCGACGCCGGCAAGTGCACCATGCGCACCGCACCGCCATCGTTGATCTGGACCGTTTTGGCGCTGACGACAGGCAGCGCCATCCCAGTCAGTGGAACACGGCTGCCACGAGAAGCCACGATGGGAGCCGTGTCGGTCAGCGCAAGCTGGACCAGCGCCTCGTCCACAGTGGATGCCGTCGTCCAAACCTGTTGGATGTCCTTACCATCCAGAGAAATCTGTAGTGGTCTGCTGCGCCGCAACACGATGTTGTCGGTGGCATGAACCGACACATCAGCGGCAGGATACAGGTCGTCACACTCGCCGACGGCGAACCCGTTCTCCTGAATGATGTCAATCACCCGTGATTTCATGGTCATCACCTGCATCGGGGTTCCGTCGACAGTCAATGTCACCGTCTTGTACGCGGCGACCGCGTAGCCACCAGCGAACGCGATGACCAAAAGCAGCACCCCAACTACAAGCCGGAATATCGGCGACGAGGTCTCATGGAGCCTCGTTAGTACGTTCAACGCTCGCCTACCCCGACCTCAGAAACCAAATATCATCGACCTTTTTGGCTTGACTCAAAAAATTACAAAAATATTTTGAGCTTCAACAGAACCACCTCAACCAATAACAAAAAAGTAACGAACTGGCCAAGACGGGGCAACTCCGATGCGCAGGATGTAAGGGAAATCACGCCGGAGCTCCCTCGCGTCTGAGCTAGCCAAGTTACGATCTACGCCGTAATGGCGAGAGAGCGAGCTAGGCAACCTAACCTATACAGATCCTAGCTTGTACACGCGTAGAGCATTGCTAGTGGTGATTTGCGCCAGCTCTTCTGGGGAACGTTCAACCAATTCAGCAACGGCTCTAACAGTGTAAGGAAGGCAGTAAGGTTCGTTAGCTAGACCCCGGTGGGGATGCGGGGTCAAAAATGGCGCATCGGTTTCCACCAGAAGCTGTTGCGCTGGGATCAACGGAACAGCTTCCCGCAGGGGACGAGCATTACGGAAACTCACCGTCCCGGACAAGCTGAGCATCCACCCGGCGTCTACGCAGCGGCGGGCCATCGCAGCATTAGACGAAAAACAATGAAAAATTACTTGCTCGGGGGCGCCCTCAGCACGCAAGACGTCAAGCACTTCCGCGTCAGCTTGCCGGTTGTGGATCATCAGCGGTTTGCCACATCGCTTGGCAAGATCAATATGCCATGCGAACGCCTCGCGCTGCACGTCAGGTGGGGCACAGCTGTCGAGGCGGCCGGGCCAATACAAATCCATACCGGTCTCGCCGACAGCCACCATCCGCGGATGGGCCGCCAGTTGTTCAATCTTGGCCCGAGCGGCACTGGTGAGCGAGTTTGCTCGCGTCGGGTGCAACGCCACCGCCGCGTACACCCGCCGGTCCCACCCGGCGGCAGCAATGACCCAACGCGCAGATTCCAAGTCGTCTGCGACGGTGACGACCGCAACCACACCTACAGCCGCGGCTCGCTCAACGATGGCATTCACGTCATCGGCGTCGCGGGCGCCGCACGCGTCGAGGTGGGTATGGGCATCGACCAACGGTGACAGGGGTTCCGGCGCAGGAGGCGCGTCTTGTTGTCTAACTAGGCGGTTAGAACTCACGCACACACAATAGGGTGGAGTCTCGATGAGGCCCTATTACATCACCACTGCCATCGCGTATCCCAACGCTGCGCCGCACATTGGTCACGCGTACGAATACATCGCCACCGACGCGATTGCCCGCTTCAAGCGGCTTGACGGCTTAGATGTGCGCTTCCTGACCGGAACCGACGAGCACGGCCTGAAGGTCGCACAGGCCGCCGAAGCAGCCGGCGTGCCGACAGCGCAACTTGCCAGGCGCAATTCGGGTGTATTTCAGCGCATGCAAGAGGCACTCCACATTTCCTTCGATCGGTTCATCCGCACCACCGACGCCGACCACTACAAGGCAGCTAAGGAAATCTGGCGGCGAATGGATGCGGCCGGCGACATCTACCTAGGTACCTATTCCGGGTGGTACTCGGTGCGCGACGAGAGGTTTTTCGTCGACTCGGAGACCAAACTTCTCGATAACGGCATCCGAGTAGCAGTAGAAACCGGCACACTAGTCACCTGGACTGAGAAAGAGCAGACCTACTTTTTCCGACTGTCGGCATATGTCGACAAATTGCTAGCCCACTACGACGCCAACCCCGACTTCATCGGACCCGAGGTGCGTCGCAACGAAGTGATCAGCTTTGTCTCCGGTGGGCTGGAAGATTTCTCAATCTCGCGCACTTCATTCGACTGGGGTGTACAGGTCCCAGAACATCCTGACCATGTCATGTACGTCTGGATCGACGCGCTAACCAACTACCTCACCGGAGCCGGGTTCCCGGACACCGACTCGGAGTTGTTCGGTCGTTACTGGCCCGCTAATCTACACATGATCGGCAAAGACATCATCAGGTTCCATGCCGTATACTGGCCGGCGTTTTTGATGTCAGCCGGAATCGAGCTGCCACGAAGGATTTTCGCACACGGGTTCTTACACAACCACGGCGAGAAGATGAGCAAGTCGGTGGGCAATATCGTTGACCCGATGGCGCTGGTACAAACGTTCGGCGTGGATCAGGTTCGATATTTTCTGTTGCGCGAGATCCCGTTCGGCCAGGACGGCAACTACAGCGAAGAGGCGATCATCACCCGGATGAACACCGACCTGGCCAACGAATTCGGCAATCTGGCGCAGCGCTCGTTGTCGATGGTTGCCAAGAACCTGGGCGGCGTAGTGCCTGAACCCAGTGAGTTCACCTCCGCCGACACTGCGCTTCTCACGACGGCCGACGGCTTGCTGGAGCGGGTGCGCGGCAACTTTGACGGACAGGCGATGAACCTGGCCCTGGAAGCTATTTGGCTGATGCTCGGCGAAGCTAACAAGTACTTTTCGTCGCAACAGCCCTGGATCTTGCGTAAGAGCGAGTCTGAAGCGGATCAGGCCAGGTTCCGTACCGTCCTCTACACGACTTGCGAGGTGGTGCGGATTGCGGCGTTGCTTGTCCAGCCCGTTATGCCGGAATCGGCCGGCAAGATGTTGGACTTGCTTGGCCAGGAGGAAGACCAACGGGCATTCACTGCCGTCAGTGTGCGGCTGGCCCCCGGCACGGTGCTGCCGCCACCCACCGGTGTGTTCCCCCGCTACCAGCCTTCCGAAATCGAGGGAGCGGACCCCGTGAAGTCGAGCAGCAAGCGGAGAGAACACAATAAGCGACGGGAGTGAGACGAACAATCGCACGTAGTTGACGCCAAACGAGACAAGCACCCGCAATCGAGTGAGCGGAACGGAGTGATCCATGGCCTCCGACGACCCGGTCACTGGGCGTTGTGGTCAGGCCGCGGCCACCGGCCGTTACGGTCAAGGCGAGCTTCGGGGGGGGGGGGGGGGGGGGAGGAATTGTCCCATCGCAGCCACCAGACGGTCGCGGAGTTGGGAAAACGTCAGGAAAAATGTTACCGCAGTCGCCGAAGTAATAATAATACTGCGTCACCCCACTTAAATACACCGTTGCATCCACTAGTGCCAGTAGGACCCGTCGGGATACTTCTCGGCGCCGCATACCCCCAAATCGCCAAACCCCATTGACCACCCACGCAGTAGTTTTTCGTGATGTCCAGCTTGTCCGAGTCTGGACAGACCAGCACCGACAACCGCGGCATGATATATTATTGTTATAATACAATAACTACGCATCGACCTAAAATTTCACGTGTACCAGCGAGCCGGTGTTAAAGAATCTGTTGAGAACTCGCTATGCACCCATTCGCATAACTGATTAATCCTCCTGGACAGTCAACGACTTTCCCCCTCGGAAGACTCGGTCTATGTAGGCGCACAGCGTCATTCGTCGTTGGCTGATGCTAGATTTCCGCGCGGAATATCGAGCGTAACAATTGGATCCGGAGAGATCTCGACAGTCGCGAGGCAATACCATCGGCGGACAATTCATCACGTGTGAACCACCTGCCTTGTGCTGTGTTGCCATTCCACCAACGCCCGCAACGTGTCATGCCCGGGTGCCAAGCCGCCCAGGTCGACGTGCACCGATTTCGTTGGTCGATGCTGGGCCAGGCTCCTCGGGTGATAGGATGGAGTCATCACGGACCAACGTCTTGAGGTTGACTGTTGGTAATAACCTGCGAACACTGCGCACGCGAAATTTACCAAACTTTAGCAGCTGAGTTGCCAATTTTCGCTGGCCGCAGCGGAACCGTAGTTGGTCCAAACGACGGGTACCGTCGTCACTTTACCTTGTATCGATTACGATCCCGACCGCGCCTCGACCGAGTATCGGTAGCCGGCGGCGGCATTTGCTTGCTCCCAAAGTCGATACAACTTCGGGTCCATCGCCGATGGCGAATCCCGATCCGGAAAGTTGGCACTCGACGTCATCGACACGTGATATTTTATGATGTCGCACAGGCCCTTTTCGTAGTAAAACCGTGGTTCGATGGCGGAGCCAGAGGCGAGCCAATCCAACCTAGATGACGCCTGGAGTGAGAAAATCGGCTGTTCTGTCAAGCTAGTGCGGTGCGAATCGAGCGACTCGGCAATCTTGGCGACGCACCCCGGGTGCTACGCTCTCTCGGCGACGCCACAACCGGGCTCGATTTGCCGCCGCCTGCCGCGCTGACCGGCGAGTGGTTCGATGCGCTGGCAATAATCGCGCCTAGTCTGTCAGTACAACCGGTGGATGTTAACGACGCGTTTGCGGTCCAGTTAGACGCACGAACACCCGATTCGGCAGTAGCAGTAGGCGGAGGCTGGGTCGGCTACCTGTCCTACCCAGACCCCGCAGCCGACAAGCAGCCGAACCGGATACCCGAAGCCGCCGGAGGTTGGACCGACTGTGTGCTGCGCCGCGACCGTGGCGCGCAATGGTGGTACGAGAGCCTGTCCGGGGCACCGATGCCCGGCTGGCTGGCAGCCGCACTAGCAACAACGCCGGCACCTGCGCGAAATTGCCAGGTAGACTGGGAGAGGACCGACTGGGGGGCCCATCGTGACGGGGTACTTGCCTGCCTGGAGGCGATTCGTGCCGGCGAGATCTACCAAGCGTGTGTGTGCACACAGTTCACCGGAACAGTCACCGGGGCCCCGCTGGACTTCTTCATCGCTGTGGTGGCACGTACCGCACCGGCGCGTGCTGCTTATATCGCTGGACCGTGGGGTGCGGTGGCATCGCTATCCCCGGAGCTATTCCTTCGACGCCGTGGTGCCGGCGTGACGTCCAGCCCGATCAAAGGCACCCTGCCGTTGGCAGCCTGGCCGTCGGCATTACAAGCTTCGGCCAAAGAGGTGGCCGAGAACATCATGATCGTGGATCTGGTGCGTAATGACCTCGGCCGGGTAGCCATTACCGGCACGGTCACCGTGCCCGAGCTGTTGGTTGTACGGCACGCTCCGGGCGTGTGGCACCTAGTGTCCACGGTGACGGCCCAGGTGCCTGTCGAGCTGCCAATGGCGGCACTATTAGACGCCACCTTCCCGCCAGCCTCGATCACTGGGACCCCCAAGCTAAGGGCCCGCAAATTGATTTCGCAATGGGAACACAGACGTCGCGGGATATATTGCGGCACAGTTGGTTTGGCATCACCAATCGCCGGATGTGAGCTGAACGTCGCGATCCGAACCGTCGAATTCGACACCGCCGGTAACGCCGTGCTGGGAGTAGGCGGCGGGATAACCGCCGACTCCGATCCCGATGCCGAACTGCAAGAGTGCCTGCATAAAGCGGCACCTATTCTTAGGCTAGCATCCGTCGCTACCGTGGCGTCGGTCGGTTAGCCCGGCAAAATTTCTGATAACACTCACAACGCAGGCCCCGCGTACCTGAAGTTCCACTCCAGCGCATAGACCCATGTATCGTGAGTCGACGGCGATCCGAGAGCCGGGGATGCCTTCTCCAAGCATTATCAACAAGCGGCCAAAGCCCTGCCGACCGCGGCGCCCGCAGCGAAAACGCCAGAAGCGGGCAGAACCGATGGAACACGTTAGACTTACACCGTTCTCGACGGCAGATTAGATGATAGCACCGGAAGTAATTCCCAGGGCCGCCCGACGCTCTAACCCGCCACTGCCTTGGTCTCTATTGCCTTGACGTTCCAGGTTCCGGCCTCGTTGACAATCTTCGGTGGCAGCTTCTACTGCTTTAACTCCTTAGCTACGCCGATTGCACAAACCTACAACGCCTGCTCGTTTACTTCCCAGTACAAGAAAATATTGTTTCTGGAGCTGTCCGAACTACCCCATCTTGTTCCCCGAACATAGTGGATGCAGCTAGCGTATTATACCATGATAAATTCTCGGCCACGTCGTGCGGGGGCATCACCTACTCACACACCTCATAAATTATACTCCGCAACAATCTTACGGATCTGTTTGGCCGACGCAGGGCACCAACTGCAACCTCTCATGGCCACTTTTGAAATAGCGAGGTCGCTGCGGCCATCTCTCGCCGACAGACCGAACCACTAACCTGGCAACATTATTCGCACTTCTCCGAAAAAACGAGTTATTTCAAACATTCCATTAGCCATATGCTGCCACTCATTAGAGGCTGCCAAATCAATTTAGGACCCAAGCTGAATATATATATATATATATATATATATATTAGCAGAATCTATCTTCGATGGTAACCCTACTGGCAATCGCCAAGAAGAAACCATCTCTTAGTTAATTCCTTACGGCTCATAACGCTGCTGCCCATCGTTTGGGCAGCAGGTCGAATGTACAGCGGTGCTAACTTTCCACTTGCGTCCATATACGCGCAAGCAAGTCAAGAATAATCACAGCTCCAGCGATGCTTTCCTGATACCTGGCCGCGTACGTAGCGAGGTACGCAATTAACAACGTTAGCCAAGCTGGATGGCTTGGCCTACTGCTCGACCGGCTCAGGCCCGCCAGCGCTGTGCACTCCGGCCTTAGCCAGATCCGGCTCTGTCGACGGCTTGCGGATCCCAGTGAAAGTGAACTTCACGTCCTCACCGGGGCCTTCGCCATCCCAGTTGTCGACGTCGACGGTGACGACCTGTCCCGGCCCGACTTCCTCGAAGAGGATCTTCTCCGAGAGCTGGTCCTCGATCTCGCGTTGGATAGTACGCCGCAGCGGGCGAGCACCCAGCACCGGATCGAAGCCACGCTTAGCCAACAAGGCCTTAGCCTTGTTTGTCAACTCCAGCGTCATGTCTTTGACCTTGAGCTGGTTAGCAACCCGGCTAATCATGAGATCGACCATCCGGATGATCTCATCACGGCTCAGTTGGTGGAAGACGATGATGTCGTCGATGCGGTTGAGGAACTCTGGGCGGAAGTGCTTCTTCAGCTCATCGTTGACCTTCTGCTTCATCCGCTCGTAGTCGTTCTCACCACTACCTTGGGTGAAGCCCAGACCGACCGGCTTGGAGATGTCGGAGGTACCAAGGTTGGATGTAAAGATCAGCACGGTGTTTTTGAAGTCCACCGTGCGACCCTGCCCATCGGTGAGCCGCCCGTCTTCAAGCACCTGCAACAGGCTGTTATAGATCTCCTGATGCGCTTTTTCGATCTCGTCGAACAGCACCACCGAGAACGGCTTGCGCCGCACCTTCTCGGTGAGCTGACCGCCCTCCTCGTAGCCGACGTATCCCGGCGGAGCACCAAAAAGCCGCGACGCGGTGAACCGGTCGTGGAACTCGCCCATATCGATCTGGATGAGCGCGTCGTCGTCGCCAAACAAAAAGTTGGCCAGCGCCTTAGACAGTTCAGTCTTACCGACACCGGACGGGCCGGCGAAGATGAACGAACCCGACGGGCGCTTGGGGTCTTTTAGCCCGGCGCGGGTACGACGGATCGCCTTGGACACGGCCTTAACAGCATCCTCCTGGCCGATAATCCGTTTGTGCAGCTCCTCCTCCATACGGAGCAGCCGGGTAGTCTCAGCCTCGGTGAGCTTGAACACCGGTATACCGGTCCAGTTGCCCAGCACCTCGGCAATTTGCTCGTCGTCAACTTCCGCAATAACATCGAGATCGCCTGAACGCCATTGCTTTTCGCGTTCTGCACGCTGAGCTACCAGTTGCTTCTCCCGGTCGCGTAGGCTAGCCGCCTTCTCGAAATCCTGGGCGTCGATCGCCGACTCTTTCTCCCGGCGGGCTTCGGCGATCTTCTCGTCGAACTCACGCAGATCTGGTGGCGCGGTCATTCGGCGAATCCGCATCCGGGCGCCTGCTTCGTCAATCAGGTCGATCGCCTTGTCCGGGAGGAATCGGTCATTGATGTAGCGATCGGCCAGAGTGGCGGCGGCCACCATCGCCGAGTCGGTGATCGACACCCGATGGTGGGCCTCGTAGCGGTCCCGCAGGCCCTTGAGAATCTCGATAGTGTGCTCCACCGTTGGCTCACCCACCTGCACCGGCTGGAAGCGGCGCTCCAGGGCGGCGTCTTTCTCGATGTACTTGCGATATTCGTCGAGGGTGGTAGCGCCAATGGTTTGCAGCTCACCGCGGGCCAGCTTGGGCTTGAGGATCGACGCGGCATCGATCGCCCCCTCGGCGGCACCGGCACCTACCAGGGTGTGCAGCTCATCGATGAACAAGATTATGTCACCGCGGGTGTTGATCTCCTTGAGTACCTTCTTCAGGCGCTCCTCGAAGTCACCGCGGTAGCGCGAGCCGGCTACCAACGAGCCCAGGTCAAGTGTGTAAAGCTGCTTGTCTTTCAGCGTCTCGGGAACCTCACCGTGCACGATGGCCTGCGCAAGACCCTCGACGACAGCGGTCTTGCCGACGCCAGGCTCGCCGATCAACACCGGGTTGTTCTTGGTGCGCCGGCTCAGCACCTGCATCACCCGCTCGATTTCCTTTTCGCGGCCAATGACCGGATCCAGCTTGCTCTCCATCGCAGCAGCCGTCAGGTTTCGACCGAACTGGTCGAGCACCAGAGATGTAGATGGACTACCGGATTCGCCACCCCGGCCTCCAGTGCCCGCTTCAGCAGCTTCTTTGCCCTGGTAGCCACTTAGCAGCTGGATCACCTGCTGGCGCACTCGGGTCAGCTCGGCGCCCAACTTGACCAGCACCTGGGCGGCCACACCCTCTCCCTCCCGGATAAGGCCCAGCAAAATGTGCTCGGTGCCGATGTAATTATGGCCGAGCTGCAGCGCCTCACGCAAGCTCAGCTCAAGAACCTTCTTGGCACGAGGCGTAAACGGGATATGCCCCGACGGCGCCTGCTGACCCTGGCCGATAATATCTTCGACCTGACTGCGAACGGCTTCAAGTGAAATCCCCAACGAATCCAACGATTTCGCCGCGACACCTTCGCCTTCGTGGATAAGACCCAGCAAAATGTGCTCGGTGCCGATGTAGTTATGGTTGAGCATCCGGGCCTCTTCCTGTGCCAGGACGACCACCCTGCGGGCACGATCGGTAAATCTTTCGAACATCGGCGGTTACCTGCTCTCCCTACACCATCCATACGACCCGTTCCAGCCCATGGGACCCGAACCGTGTACCTGCCGTCCACTGTAATGGTCGGCAATATTGCCGTTTCCAGTGGCTTGGAGTATCCGAGGCTTCGTAGTCCTGCGACACCAGGTTCTTAACCCCAGAAACGAAGAAACCGCCGAATCGCTTCCGCCAGTTGCTGGCGATCAGTTCGCCAGCAACGAAAGCAACATATTTTTTTAAAGTACTGACGCCCGGGTCCTAGAGCCCGGGCGTCAGTACAGAACTTTTTATTTTAAGTCGCCGCGTGGAATGCGTCAATGACGTCGGCCGGAATACGACCACGAGTCGACACATTATGTCCGTTCCGACGAGCCCATTCCCGGATCGCCGCGCTCTGTTCGCGATCGATCGCCCCACGGCCGCGTCCAGAATTGGAACGCCCTCGCCGCCGACCGCCGACGCGCCGTCCGGCGGACACCCATTGCCTCAGATCGCCACGCAGTTTCGCGGCATTCTTGTTCGTAAGGTCGATCTCGTAGGTCACCCCGTCAAGCCCGAATTCGACCGTTTCATCGGCGGCGCCCGCACCATCGAAATCATCGACCAAGGTGACGGTCACTTTCTTCGCCATTATCTTACCCTCACGTTTCTTCCTGAGCAGTTTGGATCAACCTCCCCAGATACTAATCTGCCATAAGAACACCGCATACTCAATCTCGACACAACACGAACAGTTCAGTTGGAGTGCGGCCGAACAATCGGGAACAAAACAGTCTCCCTAATTGACAGTCCAGTCAAAGACATCAACAACCGGTCGATACCCATTCCAGTTCCAGTGCATGGCGGCATCGCGTACTCCAGTGCCGCCAGAAATTCCTCATCAAGTGCCATCGCCTCATCTTCCTCGGCGGCTGCAGCACGGACTTGTTGACCAAATCTTTCCCGCTGCACGACCGGATCGTTTAATTCGGAGTACCCCGTGGCCAGTTCAACTCCACGCAGGTAGAGATCCCACTTCTCGGTCACTCCGGGGATGCTTCGATGCTGACGGGTCAAAGGAGTTGTTTCGACCGGAAAATCTTTGACAAATGTGGGCGCGCTCAGGGTGTTGCCCACTGTGTACTCCCACAGTTGCTCGACGAGTCTTCCATGTCCGTAACTGGGCTTGTCAAGAATCTCTGGACCAATCCCACGGCCAAGCCGATCCGCGATGGCTCGCAGCCGATCGACTGACGTCTGCGGCGTGATTTCTTCACCCAACACAGCCGACAGAGACGGATACATTTGTATCGTCTCCCATTCTCCATCTATGTCGTAGACGCTGTCATCAGGCATCTGCAGTTGTCTGGTCCCGATCGCCTCATCGGCCACCTCTTGAATAATTTCTCGGGTAACGACCGCCGAATCGTCATAGGTTCCGTAGGTCTGGTAGGTCTCTAGCATGGAAAATTCCGGGGAATGCGTAGAATCGGCGCCTTCGTTTCGAAACACTCGATTAAGTTCGAAGACCTTGTCGAAACCACCGACGATGCATCGCTTGAGGAACAGTTCAGGTGCGATACGCAGGTACAGATCGATGTCCAGGGCATTGGAATGTGTGACGAATGGCCGGGCCGCAGCGCCACCGGCCAGAGTCTGCAACATAGGCGTCTCAACTTCGAGAAAACCGCGTCGTTCTAACGCAGTCCGTATGGCGCGGATAACGGCAATTCTCTGATGAGCTACTATTCGCACTTGCGGACAGACAATAAGGTCAACATAACGCTGTCGCACCCGCGACTCTTCACTCATCTCTTTATGCGCGACGGGCAGTGGCCGCAACGACTTAGATACCATCTGCCAGGAATCAGCAAGAACTGATAACTCGCCGCTACGCGAGCTAATCACGTTCCCGTGTACATAAACAATGTCGCCAAGATCGACGTCGACTTTCCACGCGTCAAGCGTTTCGGAACCAACCTTGTTGAGACTAATCATCACCTGCAAGTTGGTGCCGTCACCGTCCTGCAGTGTCGCAAAGCACAGTTTCCCCGAATTACGCGCGAATATTACCCTACCCGCGATACCAACGATGTCATCGGTGGCGGAGTCGGTCGCCAGGTCGGGATAGGCTGCGCGAACCTCAGCTAGGGTATGGGTGCGTTCAATGGCGACCGGATACGGGTCACGCCCCTCCGCCAACAAACGAGCACGCTTGTCCCGGCGAATCCGAAACTGCTCAGGAAGAGCAGCGTCAGTCTCCAACGGGTCAGCGTTCACGACGTGCCAGCTTAAATGACCTCACGCCGGGCACTGTTCAGTGGCGTCGAACAACTTCACGTGCGCACTGCCAGACGTCGTCAGCGCGCCGTCTTCAACCGGCCACGCTGCGCTTCCCGATTGCGTTCGAAGACCAGTCGCAGACCATGAAGGGTCAGGTGCCGATCGTAGTGGTCAACGGTATGCAGCTCGGGCAGCAACAGCGGCGCGGTATGCCCGGTAGCCACGACCGCAACCCGATTACCTAAGTCGCCGGAAAATTCCTCCACGTCCTGGCGCATGCGGCCGACTAAGCCATCGACCAGCCCAGCAAAACCGAACACCACACCGGCCTGCATACATTCGACCGTGTTTTTACCAACCACCGAGCGGGGTCTGGCCAGCTCAACGCGGCGCAACGCGGCAGAGCGGGCAGCCGCGGCATCCGAAGACACCTGCACTCCGGGCGCAATGGCACCGCCCAGAAACTCCCCTTTGGCCGACACCACATCCACGCAGATCGACGACCCGAAATCGACCACGATGGCAGCTTGACCGAACTTGTGGAACGCCGCCAGGCAGTTCACGATCCGGTCGGCACCCACTTCTTTCGGATTATCTACCAGCAGCGGGATACCGGTGCGCACCCCCGGTTCGATCAGTACGTGCGGCACCGACGGCCAGTACTGATCGAGCATGATCCGCACCTCGTGCAGCACCGACGGGACGGTCGACAATGCGGCAGCTCCGGCGAGTCGCTCGGAATCATCACCGATCAAGCCGTCGATAATCAAGGCCAGTTCGTCCGCGGTAACCTCGGATTCAGTGCGGATCCGCCATTGCTGCACGACCTTTGCATGCTCCTTGGATCCGGACAGCAATCCGACGACGGTATGCGTGTTGCGAACGTCGATGGCCAGCAGCACAGTTACCGCGCACCGATCCGGGGATCAAATAGTTCAGCCGCGACAGATATGTCCAAGGGCACGGAGCCTGGATCGTGGCCCAGATCGATCGGTTTGTTATCGGCGTCGACGAACACAATCCGCGGCTGATAAGCGTGCGCCTCGGCATCTTCCATGGTCCCATAGGAGATCAGGATTACCAGATCGCCCGGATGAACAAGATGCGCTGCGGCGCCATTGATTCCAATCACACCGGTGCCACGCTCGCCAGCAATTGCGTAGGTGACGAGCCGGGCACCGTTATTGATGTCAACAATGGTAACCTGTTCACCCTCAAGCAGGTCCGCAGCGCCCATCAAATCGGCATCGATGGTCACCGAACCGACATAGTGCAGATAAGCCTGCGTGACGGTGGCGCGATGAATCTTAGACTTTAGCATCGTCCGTAACATCACTTCATCCAAGGTGTTTGGGCGTGTTCAACCCGACATTCGTCCGGACTAGCGATGCCGGAGAAATTTCCGATCTCAATCGAAATATTGTCGAGTAGTCTAGTGGCACCAAGCCTGGCTGCCACTAGCAACCGGCCGAACGTGTTGTCGCGCATCGGGCCGAGCCCAGCATCGCGTAGCTCCACGTAATCGACCACAAGGCCGGGCGTAGCGTCCAGCACCGCGCGGGCTGCGTCCAGCGCAGCCTGTGCCCCCCCTGTCGCTGCGTGCGCCCCGGCCGTCAACGCCGCCGACAGCGCTGCGGCCAGATCGCGCTGCACAGGATCCAGGTAGCAGTTGCGTGACGACATCGCCAGCCCATCGACTTCGCGCACGGTCGGGACGCCGACCACGACGACGTCGACGTTCAGATCGGCTACCATCTGCCGGATCAGGACCAGCTGCTGGTAATCTTTCTCCCCGAAGAAAACTCGGTCAGGCCGCACGATCTGGAGTAGTTTGAGCACGACGGTTAGCACACCGTCGAAATGGTTTGGCCGCGGACCACCTTCGAGCTCGAACGCTAACGCCCCGGGGCGTACGGTGGTACGCAATCCGTGCGGATACATCGCCGCGGCAGTCGGCGTGAACACGATCTCGACATCTTCTGCGCGCAGTAGAGCCAAATCATCGTCGAAGGTACATGGGTAAGTGTCGAGGTCTTCCGCGGCGCCGAATTGCAGCGGGTTAACGAAGATCGACACCACAACCACCGAACCAGGCACACGTTTAGCCGCACGCACCAGGGCCAGGTGCCCGTTGTGCAGCGCACCCATCGTCGGCACCAGCATCACCCGGCGGCCGGTGTGGCGCAACGCGCTGCTGACATTGGTGACGTCACGGGGCGTCGAGTACACATTGAGCTCGCCCGGGTTGAATGCCGGCTGCCGACTGTTCGTCATGGCGCCAGCGCTTCGACGACATCGTAGGGAGCATGGGCACGCTGAGTCTTCCGTAGGGCATTAACCCGATAAGCCTGGGCCAATTCTGGGCCAATCCGCATCAGCGCGACTAAGTGTCCCGCTAACGCGTCCAAATCACCGCGGGCGACCAGTTTGGTAAGCCCGGCCTGGCCGCGCTGCAGGGTGTTCTCGCACGCAGCCCGGGCCAATGACCCAACGATGCGTTCGACAATAACGTCGAGCTGGTCATCGACGACCTCGCCCCTGCAAGCTGGAGGTACCCCTAGTCCGAGTAGTTCGCTGCCGCGCAACGCGGACCGCCGTACCTCAAGCGCGTCAGCTAACACCGTCACGATGTGATTGCCCACATGGGGCGAAACGGAATGGTAGAGGATGCGGGCGTACTCTACCACACAAAACGGCTCTCCGCCCATCTCCAAAACCAATGACTGCGCGATCGCATACCCGACATCGTCAGTCTTGGTGATCCCGAAGTAGGTATCCCTCAATTGACATTGACTGAGGTCCTCGTCGGAGCCGGAGAACATCATCGCCGGGTGAATTGCCAGAGGAATACAGCCATCCTTGCCCAGCTGTGCGAGGATGCCGACCCCGTTGGCCCACGAAGTGTGGGCCACGATCGTCCCGGGTCGCGGCACCGAAGTCACAGCCACGCCGGACATCAGTCCGGCGAATTCACAGTCGGGAACCGCCAACAGCAGCAGCTCAGCACTGGAGGCTACCTCCGGTGGCGAGGCCACCGAGGTTTCGGGCAACCTAAACTGCACCCACTGCCGCGATGCATGGGAGACTGCGCTGCATGCCACCACGACTTGGTCGGCGCGCTCCAATGCGACACCTACCCGGCCGGTGGAGAGGATCGCAATATTGAGCCTGGCCGAGCGCAAACCATCGAACTGCACCATCGCAGACGGCCTCACATGTTTGTTGGTTCGTTCCAGTCCCATGGCAGGGGTACCGGACGGTCACTATGACGGTAGTCGATTTGACAGCCTAGACCCAGTGTCATGCGTAATGGCCCTCACGTCTGCGCCGCCGGCCACCATCGGTCGACTCGGCCCCTAGCCGCGCCATCAAATCGGCGACCGACTGACCACCAGCTGCTAAGTCACGTCCCTTTACCCCGTCCGTCAAGAGATCCGCGCTGCGGTGCCGGGGTACCGGATCAGAAGGCGACGCCGGCACCAGCCGTGGTGGCTGCTCGGCGAAAGCAGGACCAGCAGGTGGCGTCGGCTGGCTGATCGGGGTGCTGCCTTTGGCAGTGATGCCCTCAATGCTGTAAGCGCGATATTCGGCGGAGTGGCGCGACCGCGCCCGGCGACCCGACCCACTGTGCTGCTGCGCGGTCTCGGCTTCGCCGGGCGAGCTTGCCGCGGCTTCGTCCAGGCTGGAATGGCGGGACCGCCGCCGACGACCCGACGGGGCGGCAACCGAGGCACTCGCGGACTCGACGTCCGTCCAGGCACTGTCTTGTGTACCAGGAGGCAGCCACTGTTCGTCGGCGGCGTCCGGTTGCCAATCCTTCATATGCGGTTGCAACAGTTCCTGTAGTGGGGCTGATCGTGGCGGCCGGTGACGAGGTTCGAACCGCGAATCTGACTGTGACGGCGGGTCTTCAAAGTGCGGCAGCACCCCCCCCTGCTGAGGCGCCTGCCCTCGAGGCGGCAACAGTGGTTCCTCGGGGACGTCGATGATCGAGGTGTCGTCGGCGCTGTTGGTCACCCGGTCTTGGCGAACCGACGTGACACGATTGCTGGGCACCCAGTCGACGGGCTTGCTCTGGCCATCGCGGACCCAATTACTATAAGCGCACGTTGGGGGGGCTGCTTTTGCCTGCGGTGCCTCCGCACCCGCCAACGCCGGGCGGTGCTGAAGGTCTGTGTCGAACAAAATCTCCAGGTTGGTTCGTAACGCCGCCAGCTCCGCCCGCAGTGCCAACACTTCGTCAGCGGCCTGACTGCGCAGCTCGGAGGCCAACTCGCGACGCAATTGGGATTCCACCGTCAACTCATATTCGCGGCGGGCCGAGATTTCCCGATCCAACTGCAGGTCGTAGACGAGCTTGAGATTACGCACCCGAGACTGATCCGCGTCGCTCTGCCGACGGTAAAACACCGACACAAAAGCGCCGGCGACTGCGGCCCACAACGCCAGGATCACCGCGAGCTTGAGAAGTTCCACCCGATTGGTGAAAACTAGTGCGGAACTAGCCCCCATCGCGAGGATCAGCGAAACCGTCAAGAGCACCCAACCCGGCCTGCGGCCGCCGCGCCGGACGCGGCCGCCGCGGGACAGAACGGTCATGGCCTGACTGTACCCGGGTGAGGTCAATCCGCTTGTCGCGCCAGTCCGGCGATTCCCACCTGCATCAATCGTGGGTCAAACTGCGGTGAAGTGCCCGACTACTAACCAAAGCTACACTTGGCGGTCAGCAACGTTGGCGAGCAAGCTAATTTTCGGCACCCTCGCCGTGCTCGGTGGGATCTTGCGGAGATTTGCAGCAATGTTGCAGCCACAAGGCTGCAACTAGTAACGCCAGAGCGCTGAGAGCCGCCACGACCGTTCCAGAGGTGTCCTTGTCAGCAACCCGCAGCCACGGCCACCGCGGCAAAAAGTACACCAATACACCGACCCACCAACCCAGCACTAGCGCACCCACCCAGGCCGACGCCTTGGCAACCATCAGGCTGTGTGCTACCGCTAGCGGGTGCAGCCAACCGGGGCCATCGCCGATCTCACCATCGCTGATCTTGGTCCGCACGTAGCGCGCCCACAACGCCTCGGGGATAGCAACCGCAAGCAACGACAGACCAGTCCACACGGTGATGGGTGGAAACCACCGGTACAGCACAAGCACCAGCAGATAACCTACTACCGCAGCGCCAATCATCGCGGCCGTCAGGTCACGTTTCCGGGTCGGTCCCATCAGTCTGATTTCGGACTGACTGGCCGCGCCGGCGAACTACGTTTCAGCTTGAGCGTCAGATTGGTCAACCGCACACCTTCCCGCTCGGTCGGCTCCATCTCTGCCAACAGCCGATCGACCCGTTGCGCCCGCCCAGCGACGGTCAGCTCAGCATCCGAGTCGACAGCCAACCACGGAACCAGCACGAAAGCCCGCAGATGAGCCCGCGGATGCGGCAACGTCAAGTTGCTTTCGCACGTAATCACCTCGACCGCACCGGTCGTAGCACCCGAAGTCTGATAGCAGGAGATCAGATCGACGTCGAGTGTGCGTGCGCCCCAGCGCTGTCCCCGCACCCGACCCGCGTTCCGCTCGAGCTCCTGAGCCCGACACAGCCAGGCCTTCGTGTCATACGCCGGGCCGTCGGCGATCACTACCGCGTTGAGGAACGATCTCTGCTCCACGGCTCCCCACGGGACGGTGTCATACACCGGAGAGACCGCGACAACCGCATCACCCAGCCCATCGACGGCTGACTGCAGCCACGCCAGCCGGTCACCCAGATTGGATCCTATAGACAGTACGACGCGAGTCATCACACCCCGCTCGCAGGAATCATCGAACCGCGACCGCCGCGTCGCGATCGCCGAACCACCACCGCCACATCAGAGAACTGCTGCGGGATCGGCGCCTGCGGCTTGTGCACCACCACCTCGACGGCGTGCACGCGTTCGTCGTCCATCACGAAGTCGGCAATCTCGCTGCCGACTGTCTCGATCAGGTTCCGTGGTGGGCCGGCGATGATCGCGGCAGTCCGCTCGGCCAGAACCACGTAGTCATAGGTGTCAGCTAGGTTGTCGTTCGCGGCCGCATCGGCCAGATCGATCCATAAGATGACATCCACGATGAAGTCTTGTCCGTTGGCGCGCTCGACCTCGTAGACACCGTGTCGTCCACGAACTATCAAACCGCGCAACTCCATTCGGTCAGCCATCACATCTAACCTTTTCAATCTGCGGCCCAGCATGCAGCCAAGCCCCGACGACCTTGAGTGCGTCGACCGAGGCACGCACATCGTGCACCCGAACACCCCAAGCCCCGTGTAGGGCAGCAAGTGCGGAAATCACCGCGGTCGCCGTCTCACGTCCGTCCGGCGGTCGTACCGCGCCATCAGCCCCAGCTAATAACCTACCCAGGAACCGTTTACGCGAGGCGCCAAGTAGAATCGGGACCCCAGTAGCCACCAACTCCGGTAACGCATTCAGCAGCGCCCAATTGTGCTGTCCCGTCTTGGCGAATCCAAGCCCGGGATCGATCACTAGACTCCCAGGATCAACACCTGCGGCCACAGCCTGATCGACACCAGCCAGTAGGTCGGCACGCACTTCAGCCACCACGTCGCGGTAATTCGGAGCCTCATACGGCCGTTCAGCCGACATCAGTCGCCAGTGCATCAACACCCACGCAACACCGGCTTCAGCCACCAGAGGAGCCATCGCGGGATCTGCTCGCCCACCAGACACATCGTTGACGATCCGTGCGCCGCTTTGCAGCGCCGCCCGTGCAACATCAGCGCGCGTAGTATCGATACTTACTGTAATCCCCTGTGCTGCAAGTTCTTTTACGACAGGAACGATACGAGAGAGTTCAACTCGAGGATCGGTCCTAATGGCACCGGGCCGGGTCGATTCGCCACCGACGTCGACAATCGCCGCGCCTTCCGCGACCATTGCCAGGCCGTGCTGGACAGCATCGTCAGGATCAAGGTAACGTCCGCCATCTGAGAACGAATTGTCAGTGACGTTCAAAACCCCAATAACCTGCACTGGCGCCAAACTCACTTACGCAGGATGAGGCCGAGCGCTTCGGCACGAGAAGCAGCATCAGTTTTGAACTGACCGCGCACCGCCGACGTCGTCGTGATCGCGCCAGGCTTGCGGACACCGCGCATTGCCATGCACAGGTGCTCGGCCTCGACGACGATGATGACCCCGCGTGGATCGAGCTTGCTGACCAAGGCGTCGGCGATCTGGCTGGTGAGCCGCTCCTGCACTTGTGGCCGTTTGGCGTAGAGGTCCACTAGCCGAGCGATCTTCGAAAGCCCGGTTACCCTACCGTCCGCGCCTGGAAGATAGCCGATGTGCGCCACACCATGGAAAGACACCAAATGGTGTTCGCAGGTAGAGTACATCGGAATCTCTTTGACGATCACCAGTTCATTGTGTTCTTCGTCGAACATGGTGTTCAGCACAGTTTGCGGGTCGGTGTAGAGCCCAGAGAACAGCTCGCGGCATGCGCGGGCCACGCGAGCCGGGGTGTCGGCCAAACCCTCCCTATCCGGGTCCTCGCCAATCGCGTACAGCAACTCGCGAATCGCGGCCTCGGCACGCTGCTGGTCAAAAACCCGGATGCGCGGGACCGCGGTGCTTTCCAGCCCTAAATCCAGTAAGGCCATCGAATTCTCCGTTTCGTCAGCCGTGCGCCGGTGGGTTGGAGGGGCTCACGCCCTCGTCCAACTGTGCAGGGGGCTTACCCGCGTCCGGGGCGGATTGACCAGGCGGCGGGTAAGAAGGACAAGGCGGGTACGACGGATACGGAGGGGGGGCTTGGCCCGGATAGCTGGGCGCGGGCTGCGGCCAATAGGGCGACTGTGAGGGTTGCTGTTCAGGCGGATACCAGTAATCCGGCGGCTGTTGTGGCGGCCATCCAGGCGCATGCCAACCCGGCGGAGCGCCATAGTCGGGTTGAGTAGGGCCGTGCTGGCGCTGACGGTCCCCGGCATGTGAACCATTGGCCCCCTGGCCGGGGGGCCCATCGGTATCCGATTGTGCTGCTTGGTGCGAGGCCTCAGCGGCCTGCGAAGCACGGGCGATGGCTGCCTTGAACGCCGGCTCGGGGACTGGCTGGGGCCAGGGCTCGCCGCGCTCGATCGCCAGCTCGCCGGGTGTCTTGATCGGCGGCTTGTCCGACGGGATCCGCCCACCAAAATCGTCGAACATGGTGAGCCGGGGTCGCTTTTCGACGCTGGCGAAGATCCCCTCCAGCTCTGGTCGGTGCAGAGTTTCTTTTTCCAGCAGCTCGCCGGCCAGGGTGTCAAGCACGTCGCGGTATTCGGTGAGAATCTCCCACGCCTCGGTGTGCGCGGCTTCAATAAGCTTGCGAACCTCATCATCGATGTCGCGGGCGACCTCATGAGAGTAATCCGCCTGGGTGCCCATGGTCCGGCCGAGGAACGGGTCGCCGTGCTCGGAACCATATCTGACCGCTCCAAGTTTGGAGCTCATACCGAATTCGGTAACCATCGAGCGCGCGATTTTGGTGGCCTTCTCGATATCCGATACCGCACCGGTCGTCGGCTCGCGGAACACCAACTCCTCGGCGGCACGTCCACCCATCGCGAACACCAGCTGCGCGATCATTTCCGAGCGGGTCCTCAAGCCCTTGTCTTCCTCGGGCACCGCCACCGCGTGCCCGCCGGTACGTCCCCGAGCCAGGATCGTCACCTTGTAGATAGGCTCGATATCAGGCATAGCCCAAGCCGCCAAGGTGTGCCCGCCCTCGTGATACGCTGTGATTTTCTTTTCCTGCTCGCTGATGATCCGGCCCTTGCGACGTGGCCCGCCGATCACCCGGTCCACCGCCTCCTCCAAGGCGGGTCCGGTAATCACCAGGCCGTTCTCTCGGGCGGTCAGCAGCGCCGCCTCGTTGACAACGTTGGCAAGGTCAGCGCCGGTCATTCCGACAGTGCGTTTGGCCAGTCCGTCGAGGTCAGCATCGTCGGCAATCGGCTTGCCCTTCGAATGCACGCGCAGCACCGCGCGACGACCTGCCAGGTCCGGGTTGGACACCGGGATCTGCCGGTCGAAACGCCCGGGCCTTAGAAGCGCGGGGTCCAAGATGTCAGGCCGGTTGGTTGCCGCGATCAAGATGACGCCCGCCCGATCGCCAAAACCGTCCATCTCGACCAGCAACTGGTTCAGTGTTTGCTCGCGCTCGTCGTGGCCACCGCCGAGCCCGGTGCCGCGCTGGCGGCCCACCGCGTCTATCTCATCGACAAAGATGATGCACGGGCTGTTCTGCTTAGCCTGGTCGAACAGGTCCCTTACGCGTGAAGCGCCAACGCCAACGAACATCTCGACGAAGTCGGATCCGGAGATGGTGAAGAACGGAACGCCTGCCTCTCCCGCCACAGCGCGGGCCAGCAACGTTTTACCGGTGCCCGGCGGCCCGTAGAGCAGCACGCCCTTGGGGATCTTCGCGCCGAGCGTCTGGTACCTACAGGGGTTTTGCAAGAAGTCCTTGATCTCGTAGAGCTCCTCGACCGCCTCGTCAACACCGGCAACGTCAGCGAAAGTGGTCTTGGGCATGTCTTTGGAAAGTTGCTTAGCGCGTGATTTGCCGAATCCAAAGCCCATTCGAGCGCCGCCCTGCATACGAGAGAACATCACAAACAGGCCCACCAGCAAAAGCAATGGCAGCACATAAACGAGCAACTCGCCCAGGATGCTGCCTTCGTTTACGGCGGTGGTGACCTTCGTGTTCTTAGCGCTCAGCGCGTTGAACAAATCGACCGCGTACCCGGTGGGGTATTTGGTTATGACCTTGTCAGAGCCATCGGTGTCGTTGTTGCCCTTCTTCAAGGTCAACCGCAGCTGCTGTTCCCGGTCATCAATTTGCGCGCTCTTGACGTTGTGGCCGTTGATCTGGGACATCGCCACCGAGGTGTCGACGAACTTGTAACCACGAGTGTCGTCGCTGAAGTAGAAAAACGACCAGCCGAGCAGCACCACTACAGCGATCGCCGTAACCATGCGGATAACGTTTTTTCGGTTCATCAATAACATCGGCCGTGCCGGCCAGGTTCCTTCCCCGATACACGCAGCTAAAAAAGTTTAGGCTACCGTCAGTGACGATCGCCAGCTCGGCAGAGCCGGGTGCAGCGGGTCTCCACCAACTTGCACAAACCAACGACCGGCAGTTCCCGAGTCTGGCCGACACCGCGGCTCCGCCCCCGAGTGGGGGTAGCCAGTGCACATCCTGGGGAACATAACCCTGAACGCATAGTCGACTGGGCTAGCCGCGCGCACCATAACAAATGGCGAGGGTAAACAAGTCCTTCTCAGGCCCGGCGCCATAGTGGCCATAGTGATTTGGTTTAGACGATGCGTTCAAGTCGGCTGAATACCGAACAATACGCAAATACCAATGGTGTGTCGCTACGGATAATAGAGGCCAAGGATCGCAACACACCGGTGGTGGTTCTGGCCCATGACTTTCACGAACTGGTCTACTCGTGTAGGAACCAAATTCCGACCTTCACCAAGCGAGCTACCACGTCTTGGCTCCCGAACAGTGTGGGTTACAGCGGCTCTGTCTCATCCGGATGCGTTAGAGACCTACACCATCCATGAGCAGACCGCCGACATGGTTTTCAGCGTCTAGCAGGCCGTCTAGATGAGCCACGATTTGGGGCGCCATCGTGGTGTGGAACGCGCCACTTCTTCCCTCAACACACGCGTTCCACGGGATACTCGGGAAAACTTCTTTAACATTTTGTATTTACATGGAGCACCATGTTGCCAACGCCGAACCCCGCACGCACGATTCGCCGAATGATTTAGGCACCATACGAGCACCGTCCGGCAACCAGAGCAAGGCAATACGGATGGTCGCCCCCAGCCCGAAAGGCTTTCATCGATCGGCTTCCGGAACCGGACCAGCTGCCGGATTGGATCAGCCAGGATCAACTGGACTATATAATACATATACATCAGCGAGTTTTTCGGTCGGCTTCATGAGCGGCCTAAATTGGCATCGCAATTTTGACTGCAACTAGGGAGACCACTGCTGAACGCACGGACGCCGCTATCCCCGTACCATCGTTGTTTATCGCCGGCGCAGCTAACCCGGTGGTGCTGGCATTCACCCGCACCGACCGTGCTTCGGGGATGATCTACGGTCCCTTACCGTCAGGTGATGATTGATGGAGCGGAGCACTGACTGCAGTAGGAACGACCCGACCTTTAGAACACCACCTTGTTGGATTTCCTCAACGGATTGGATGTAGTGGTCGGTGCTCCACTGCTTTTCAACATCTTCATCATACCGTTTAATATTTAATAATATATCGGCCAATCCCCCATAGTGGCGTTGGAATACGATATGGAGCGCGTTGTTGCGCTGGATAGCGTGGGGATAGACGAGGCGTGGTTCGGCGAACACCACTTCATGCGGCTACGAGTTGATGGCGTGCCTGGAAGTGTTCATCGCGCAGCAGCTGGAGCGGACCAAAGCACGTAAGGCTCAGCACCGGGCGTGGTCTTGGGTGCTGTTATCGGACATCGAATATGATGGTTAGCAAACCAATTGGGTAGCGAAGGTATGGTGCAAAAAATCTATCGAGGAGATCCTCGCGTTATTCCGATCTCATTGAGTGAGTCTATCGCCACTTCATACATAGTTCACCTTGCTCAACGCACAATTACACATCCACCTGACACATGAACCTACACCAGAAATCGCCACACCCATAATAGTAGCACTAGCCGTCTGCACCACGCCTGGCCGACACACTGGGCACGTCGCCTATTGTCGATGTCAGTGTCCAGCGGCCATGCTGGGCTGGAAAACATCTGGAAAGTGGTGCGCAAACAGGCCGACACAGTCGACCGGGACGAGCCGGACCGAGCTAATTAGCGGGTTCTGAGCATCATGCATATTGCTAAAAGCCGCTATCAGGCGATCGACGACTGCACCTACGAGCTGCAGAATTGCGCCAATTATTGCAACGTTGAGGGGTTTTTCCGGTTGCCAATACAGTCGACAGCACACAGAAACCTCATTAGTTTAGTCAACGACTAAACTGGCAAAGGTAATTACCGTATCGGTACATCCGATAAACACAATAGCACATATTGAAGACTTTACTCGAAAAGTACGGTGACTTCAGAATACTACGGGTGCTTGACCATACCTGGTCCTCCCCCATGCAACGTAACACTGCTATGAACTATTCGCCCGCAAGGTGATTCTCTATTGCAAAGGACAGCTAGAAGCATAGCAATCTTCTCACGACTAGGACAAAGGAAAATTTGGCCAAATTGATTCGCTACGACGGCGAGAAGTAGGTGAAAGCCGTTACCGAGATTCTAGAAACCGAAAATAATTGATGAGCGCCGCAGTGTTTCACAATGGACGCATGGCCTACCGGTACGGCGTGCTTGAACCGATACCCAAACCAGGTCGAGTTCTGGTCGGTGTGCGGTCGTGTGGAATCCGTGGCATCGACTTGTCTGGCATTTCGCAATTAACGGTGCTGACATGCTGGGCTCGCTGAACGGATTGCGCGTGATTCTGACGCATACAAGTAGATTTGAGCTGCGATGTCTATCGTGGGCCACGAATTCGACTACGGGGCGCTAGAAGCCGCGACAGAGACTAAAAAAACTTATACCCTCCAGGAATCCTGGTCACATCGCTCCCGATGTTGCTGTCTTCCAACGGCATCGAACCGATTATTTCGAACAGTATCCGATCGTCGTCTGCGCCTATAGGAGGCTGCTCTCGGCGCCGCCGTTGCTGCCAATCACCAACAGCCTAGATCTCAAACACGCAGCACTGACCGGATCCATAGCGGTAGGGTTGCATGCCGGTTACAAGTCCAACATAGCTACCGGTGAACTGCCCTGTTGCTTGGTTGCAGTCCGATCAACCTGGAAGTCATCGCCTCCTTGCCGCAAGTAGCATATAAGCCATTGTAGAATCAAATTTTTCGTCGCAGCTACGCGAGCTGACCGGCGCGATGGGCACGCATCAAAAACTAGATCCGGAAGAGGGTTCCCCGTTCGACAACGGGAACCCGCGGCGGCGTTGAGGAGGTAAGGGTGCCCAGGATCGTCTACGACGTAACGATTACGGGCGCATACAGTATGCATCTGATAGTCGCCGGAATGTGTATGCAGGCCGACACCATGCATCCATTTTTTGCGATAACTAAGGAAATCAGTGTGTAATTCGCGCCCTAATATTACCCGGACGAATTCGCTGAGTCGCTGCGCGTGATCGCCGAAGGCTACACCGATGCCACCCCGCTGATTACCGTAGAGGTCGATCTGGACGTGGTGGGCTAGACCTTCCCGAACCCAAACGGCACTGCAAAATGCTGGTTAGTCCGTAGATGGTTACGCCCAGCAGAGCAGCAACTCACATTTACCGAACTCCCGCTTGCACTGCTGGCACTGAAGTTGCCGGAATCGGCACCTATGATAAGGCCGCCGGGATAGCCTCTGCTGATTTCGCTGCAGGTTGCAGTTCCGCTTCCAGTGGAACCTTTAGTACGGCCTTCAATGTGCCGCCCCACCGGCCTGACTACGCTCCGCAGTAAGGACCCCCGCCAGGGCAACTGGCCGGTCACCGTTAGCAGCGAGGTCGCTGCTAACGGTGACCACGTTTTTGGGGCTGGATTCAGCACTGATTGCCTGATATTCCTGGACACGATTGGCAAAAGCGGCCGCCGCTGCTACTACCGACCCTGGTCGGCTCCCGCTGGGCGCACCTCGCTGATCGGGGCAGTCACGATCCCATTAGCTGCACTCACCACGAAGCCAATCGCCTCCAGCTACGCAGTCGGCACCGCCAGCAACTCCGACAAAACCATCAAAAACCACATGTGGTTTCTCCTTGTCTGTGTTGGGTACCCCAGATATTAAAATGGATACTTGGTCGTTTTATATTACTTTACCTTGTTCTCACTGTCTTCATGGGCGTTGGGTCACGATCGGAGTCAAGGTGAAGCGCCTAACAGTGCAGCAAGGACAAATTAGCTTGAAATCGATGATGATATGATAGGTTATATACTGTAACCAACCAGAAACGAAAAACGTTGTGGTCCAAATTATCTACTGCTTACCATTAACGTACGTGTGGCAGCTGCGCTCGGTGCGTGTTCCGATGCTCAGCCTTGCCTGGGTACACGGACAAAGTCCGGCGGATCGGCGACTGATAGGGGCCCGACGTGCGGGACACCGAAGAAATGCTTCTGCTCAATCTTTTCGGGAGGTCCGCCCAACAGCGATGCGCCTACAGGAGAATCCAGGAAGCTGGCCTCAGTCATCAGCTGACCTATGAGCAGGGCACGCACGCAACGCATCTCCGGAACCCTCCTCCTAAGGTCGGTTGTCGGACAACGCCAGGGCGGCATCGGTTAGCTTGTGCAGCATGTGACAGCAACAGCGCAGAATTTTCTGCTTCACCGCCAGGATGGGATTCTTGCCGTTGTAGCCATCACACTTGGTCGCTCGCTTTTGGTTAAGTAGCCCCGGGGAACCGCATCGAGCGACGCATTGACGTTCTGAAACGCCACCCAACACAGCTCCGGTGAGCCCTGAAACAACAGATAATCTCGGTATGCACTTGCCGTCAGACGAGTAGACGGTGACATCCAGCCCAGCGAAACGAAGCAATTGATCGGAGCGTGAGAACAAGCATGCATCACCAAATCTATGCCCACATTATCGCCGTACACAGCCAGCCGATGCCGTACTGGGCCTGCAGCACCTAGCAGCCCCTGCCGGTGTCGAGTTAAATTCACCAATTGGATTCTCAGTGGCTTGATCTAAGCACTTAGCTCATCAATGCGCCGTAGTGCTGTATTGATATACTGCCACCCAACCGGTGATAGTTCAGCGTAAGCCAACGCCTCGCCACCCGCCGCCGACAGCAGTGCCTTGATCGGCCGGAAACCCAGTTGGAAAAACTGTGCGTGGATGGCACTGCTGCCAGCACCGCCGCTCAATCCATCAGCGTGCAGTACAACAAACCCAGTTTGCGGTTCTTCAGCACATGGGCGACCGACACCCAACGACTCCGGATACCGGGCCCTGCAATAACTATAATGCGCAGCAGATGGGTATCGATGCTGCCATTACTGGCGCGCTTCTTAAGAAGCCACAACACAGCGCAACCTCACCGTCGAACAACTGCACAACGCCTGCGGTGTGACCAAAGGACGCTGGTACAGAGACGCCGGCCAAACCAATGTCAAGGAAGCGCACTGTGCCGCTCAGCGGATATTTAGGACTCAGCGCCGCGTCCCAATCCCTTGACCCATTCCATGGTCACCACCCAACAACGAGCGCTGCAAAATCCGACCGTAGAGTGCTCAGACCAGCAAACAATAGTACCAGCCCCACTAAGCGACAGGTTTGTCAGACACCACAGCTATTATCGACACTATAGAAGATTGAAGTGCCTGATTCGGTCACGGTTCGTAACCTGGCTCCAACCGCGTTGGTTGCCACGAACAACCTCAAGTCGGCCCTATGGCCCGGCGGATGGCCGCCGTGACGGCATTGCTATGGCATCGAACGTCCTCGAACCTGGGCAAGCCAAGCACCAGCACAGGTACACGGTTGTCGACGGATTCAAGCAGACTACTGCCGATGCAGCCTCCGCAATAGAACTATCCCCATGGAGGTGGAGGCCAGCTACAATGGTAGCGGATTCTGAGGCACTTGGCCAGAGAGTTCCCCAGGTTGGAACCTTAATGAACTGACAGAAGAAAGAATCGATTGGGGAACAATGTAGTTGATAACTATCCGCATCGATTTGCTCACTGACAATGAGTTGATCACTAAAGTTGACATGTAGCCTGCTGTGCGCATCGGCAACCGGCATGGGCTGGTTGCGACAGCGCATCATCGAACGCCGTTGACGCTGCAGTAAGCGCGGTAGACTCGGACACCGTCCGGCGACGCCGTTTTTTCGTCCAAAGGACTGACTACCGTCTCATTGGAATCAATGCTCTAAGACAACAAATCAATGCTCTAAGACAACAGGAGGGCCGAGGTTTACGGTGCGGCGGCCGCGACGGCTTTTGACCGCCGATTCTCGCAGCTAGCTACACAGGTGTGTCTGAGCCGACCCGGGAACACCGGATCAGCACAGCACCGACGCATTGACCCAAGGCCGCAGCCGGGCTTGTAGCTGTTTACCCCCTCAATCTAGCGATGGTGATACTGAGCACGATACAGGTGGGGCACAAATGGTGATCACTGCAGTTGCCCGTTACCAGACCTCCTATTGTGACAGCGCTGCGCCAGGCCACCTGGAATCATCGACGCCGGGCAGGTTCGCCAGTTGACTGCCGCCGCTGTATCCCTACGTTTTGCCGATCCGCTAACCAATCCAGCCGAATTACTACGTTACCAACCGTCGGCAGTGCTCGAATGTGTCTCCCGTCCATCACCTGGGACATCTACCGCACCATCGCATTAAACCATCAGAATACCGAAACAGGAGGATTGACGATGCTGGAAAACCTCAATTGCCTTTGCCGCCAACACCACCAACTCAAAACATACCATGGTGGATTACACTACACAGAATTAGCTTACGGCACCGTAGTCTGAACTTCACCCACCGAGCCGACCTACCGGACCTCCCCGGCTGGCTCCGGCTGGCTCTGACCTCTTCCCCCAACCGCACGGCCCAGCATGCTCCGTACCGTCCCCCAACAGACAAAACAGGTAGCAACTACGCAGCGCACGAATTGCATAGGTAAGCAAGCACAACCGAGCGCAAAGACCTGTCAACAACAGACCAACAACACCTAGAACATGCTCGAAAAAACAGAAAATAACCCCAGAAAATTCCAAAATACATGCGCGACATGCTGTTTCTCTTCAAAAACACACCCAATACCAGCCCCTATTGTAACTGGATGAGCGAACCCGAGAGCCGAAAAGGTTGCCTCCGAACTGGGAACCCAACTAACCGAACTCCTTGTCCGACATACAGCCTCACTGATTCAAATACCTCCAAACCGCTAGGATGCCAGGCAGGCCGCGTGCAGCGAGCACTCCGAGGTTTGCCCATAAATCGATTGCTGTGACCGCTGCCGACTTGGCCATCATCACGCTGTAAACGTACGATGAGTATAATTTCACGCCAACTGGGACGAATCCGCGTCAAGTGACCGTCGTTAGGGCAAGGCAAGTCCAAGGCGTCCCGAACACTTTGACCGCCGAAGTCGCTATCGAATTCACCGAGTCCAACGTCACCACCGCGATCAACCAGACCAATGACCGGCCAGCAAGCGGTCATCAATATCAGGATGGACTACAAAACACCAGCACCACCAACGTGATTCTGCAGCCCGAGGGCAGCAAATCCGAGCTTGCCGCCACCATAGCCGGCTACCGTGCCAGCAAGACGCTCGAGGGCAATATCCACGCCCCGGACAACACATCAAGGACGCTGGCCAGCAGACAGTGAGCTCCTCGATGACCGCGGTGTGGGAGATGGACTAGCGGCTATTGCTGGTAGACACGGGGATCCAGCATACCGATATAGGGCAGGTCACGGTAACGCTCGTCGTAATCCAGTCCATAGCCCACGACGAAGTCGTTGGGAATGTCGAAACCCACATAAGTGATATCGACATTGGCACGTAGCGCATCGGGCTTGCGCAGCAGCGTGCACACCTGCAACGACTGCGGACGACGGGTTGCCAAGTTCCGCAGCAACCAAGACAAGGTCAGACCTGAATCCACGACGTCCTCGACTATCAACACGTTGCGATCGTGGATATCGCGATCAAGATCCTTGAGAATCCGCACCACACCCGACGAGGACATCGAGGATCCATACGAACTAACGGCCATGAATTCGAACTGAGTTGGCAGTGGAATCGCACGCGCCAGGTCAGTGACGAAGATCACCGCTCCCTTAAGCACGGTGACCAACAGCAGATCCTGGTCACTAGCAGGCGAACGGTCACGATAGTCGTGGCCGATTTGGGCGCCGAGCTCGGCAATCCTAGCCTGAATCTGCTCCTGGGTGAGCATGACCGACTTGATATCACCCAGGTACAACTCTGCCGTCGGTCCGGGGTTAATCGCCGAGAAGCTCTGGGCCACGAGCAAAGCGTGCCATGCTGCCCTGCGAAAAACCACGGCGACCCGGCATCAGGACCCGCTAAGGGCCGCTAAACGGGCGCGCAGTGCAAGGTCAGTACGCCGTCGTACCGGCTGGCGATCAAACGCTGTCCGCGCAAGGTGGATCCCACCGCCACCCCGCCTTGCCCGCGCCACGCGGTAACCAGTGTGTCCACTCCACGGATCTGCTTGTCGGTCAGCCCGGTCGCGCCTCCATTCAACAGCCAGCCACGGATAACCCGGCGTCGAACCGCGTCGGGAAGTGCGGCCAGAGCCCGCGCATGTAGCCCCGACCCGGCACAGATGTTGGGCAGCGCCTGTGCGGCGAACGTGTCGATCAGTTCAGTGTCCTCGCGCAACGCCGTCGCAGTGCGGGCCAACGCCTCGACGACCCCACCACCTAGCACGTCCTCCAATAGCGGCAGCACCTCGAGGCGCAGCCGGGTTCGGGTGTAACGACAGTCTGTGTTGTGCGGATCCTGCCAAGCGTTTAGGCCCAGCTCGTGGCACGCGGCACGCGGCACGCTGCGCCGCACACCCAGTAACGGCCGGCACCACGGCGGATCGTGCGGCCGCATTCCAGCGATTGAGCGCGCCCCAGAACCGCGGCCCAAGCCAAGCAGCACCGTCTCAGCTTGATCGTCGAGAGTGTGGGCTAACAACACCGGGCCATTACGATTGGCGCCCAACACAGCGTATCGGGCAGCACGGGCCGCTGCCTCGAGCCCGCCTTTGGGACCAAACGGTGGATCTATCTGCACACAAAGCACTTGTGCGTCAACACATCCCAATGAGATAGCTTGCTTTCGAGCGGTTTCTGCGACAGCGGCCGAGTCAGACTGCAAACCGTGATCCACGATAAATGCGGTCGTAGAGCGTAGTTGGGCCGCAACCGCAGTGAGCGCCAACGAGTCCGAGCCGCCGGAGAGCGCTACGCACCATTGATCGTCGATATCACAATAGGTACCAGCAAACTCTTCGACTGTCCTGCGCAGCTGCCCTACAGCACCCTGTCGATCCATCTCTGCGGGTCTTCGATTTCGGCAGACAACAGCAGCGTTTCGAGACCTGAACAAATCGTGTTGAACCGTACCATTCCGACCCACCACGTGATCGACAAACGCCTTACCCTCGTCATATTGCTTGAACTTAGCATCGCCACCTAGCAATACAAGCAGCAACCTCTGCAATGGTGGTTACTTGCTATAGCGACGCTTATCAAACTTAAAGCTTATCATAGTCACCGATGGCACCGCCATCGGGCCAACCGCATCCATGACGTGGTCGACGTGCCTCTCCAGCAGTGTGCCAAGCACCAGAAGCTGATCTAGAGCTACGAGCTGCGACTCAGATTGCACAGCGCGCACCAAGCCGGGAATTCCCGATGCGTGAGCAGTGGAATTCTCTGCTGCAGACGACCCATGGCACCGACTGCGGACAAAGTCAACGAGCCGACCCACCACCAGTCTGATGTCTTCACTGGTTTTTTGAGTCAACAAGTCCAGCGCTTTCGACATGTAGTCGAACAACCACCGGTTGGCAGTGAATTGGATCCAGTGGGTCACCTCGTGCAAGCACATCCACAACCGAAAATCGGAGGGCTCAACTCGCAGCTGACGCTCGACGGCGATGACATGTTGGATACACCAACAGCAGACAACCCTACTTGACTTGGAAGCAGCGAACGGATCGTACTGGCCGAGGATCCTGGACGCCACACACGCCAGGATCGCACCTGTCTGAGCACCAGTGATCCGTCCGTTGAACTGACCCCGTGACTTGTCGGTTCCGTTCGTCATAACCCTCATGGACTCGGTCGCCAACCGAACCCATTCCGGTCGATCGACGATGCACGCCAGCAGTACCACACGTTCGGTCACCAGGCCGGTGACATCGCTCACCAGTGGTTCGGCTTTCGCCGCCGCACAGGTCAACTCATCAATCACCTGGCGGCGCGTGTATTCGGAAGCCGGCGGACCAGGACGTGCCAGCCGCTCTCCTACGCTGGCCGCGAATCCCTAGTCCACCGCGGTATCGAGCGTGAACTCCGACGATGAGGTCACGTAGCGCACCCGCACATCCACAGCCTAGTAGCAAGCTCGTCCATCGCGGCACGACCGGTCGGGCCAGCGTCGTTGGAGATGAACGCGAATGTCAACACCCGACCGCTGCGGTCAGTGACGACCCCGACCAAAGAATTAATAGCGGTCAACGAGCCGGTCTTGGCACGTAACCAGCCGGCCGGACCCTGGTGGGTCGCCGAACTGAGAAAGCGGTCCGATAACGTGCCGCTGCCGCCGGCGATCGGGAGCAGATCCAGCAGCGCACGCAACACCGGTTGATCCGGCCCCGCCGCCGCCTGCACCGCACCGCCGAGTGTCTTGGCGGTCAAGCGGTTGTTGACCGACAACCCGCTAGAATCCACCAGAGCAGCGCCGGTGGTGTCGATATGCGCTGTACCTAACCGGTTGGTCACCGCGTCGACCGCGCCGGCAAAGCTCAAAGGCCGGTTTATGGCGGCCGCTACCTCGCGGCCGATGCATTCGGCCAGCACGTTGTCGGAGTTGTCCATCATCTCGGATAACCGCTGGACCAGCGGCGCTGACTGCACCACAGCCAGCTGCCGCGCCCCAGACGATGCCTTGACGATTGTAACCGCATCGGGAGCGACCCCCAGGGCCTTGGCCAATTCCCGCCCGGCGTCCAGAGCTGGGGTACGTGACCGTCGTGATTTGACGGTTGTCGGCTGGATACGCCCAGCGTCGATCATCGCCGACTCGATCGGGGCAGTGTAGCCGTTGTCCACATCGGCAGGATCCCAGCCCTGCGCCATCGTCGGACCGGTGAACAGCGAGGTATCCACCTGAACAGCCGTAGGCGTCACGCCGCTGCGACGAACCTGTTCGACAAGGTCACTGATCCGCGGCGCACCCCTATACCAGGTGCTCTGGTCGGGCGATGCGGCCGACAGGGTCGGATCCCCAGCACCCACCAGAACGACAGGCCCTTGGGCATTCGGGCCTGCAGCCACCACCCGGGTGCTGATCCGAGTCTGGCGGTCCAGTGTCAACAGCGCCGCAGCTGCGGTCAAGAGCTTATTGGCCGACGCTGGCACCAACGGCATGTCATCTTGTTGCTGCCAGAGTTCCTTGGCAGTCATCGCATCGGTGATCCGTCCCCCAAAACTACCCAAACTGGGATCTGCCAAAGCCGACGCCAGCGCGGCAGCCAGTCCGCCAACGCTGGGTACCACGGCGGTTTCGGTTACCGGAACCAATGCCGGCTTGACCGTAGACGCCCGCGGAGGCGGTACCGCGGACCGTGCTCCATTCGTGCTGTGGCCGCCCGTGGTGAAGACGGTTGCCGCCTTCACCGCGGCGATGATGAACGCCAGCATGGCCAATCCGACAACTACGTAAGATTTCTGCCAGCGAATAGGATTCAATAGCCCTCCTGACTGTCTAGCTCCATTGTGCCGAGCCAGCCTTCAGACCAACGTCGTCGGCTAGGGTGAACTCCGCAACGTAACCGATCTACCCGGGCCTAGCTAAGATTTAAGGAGCCGACACGGTGCAATTCGACGTGACCATCGAAATTCCGAAAGGCCAGCGGAACAAGTACGAGGTCGACCACAAAACGGGGCGGGTGCGTCTAGACCGCTACCTTTACACCCCGATGGCCTATCCGACAGACTACGGCTTCATTGAAGACACCCTCGGCGAAGACGGCGACCCGCTGGATGCACTGGTGCTGCTACCGGAGCCGCTGTTCCCTGGCGTACTAGTGGAGGCACGTCCAGTAGGTATGTTCCGGATGGTCGACGAGCACGGCGGCGACGACAAGGTGTTGTGCGTTCCAGTCAACGACCACCGATGGGATCACATCCACGGCATCATCGATGTTCCGACCTTCGAGCTGGACGCGATCAAGCATTTCTTCGTACACTACAAGGATCTAGAGCCAGGCAAGTTCGTGAAAGCCGCAGACTGGGTAGGCCGAGACGAAGCTGAAGCAGAAGTGCAGCGTTCAGTGGAACGGTTCAAGGCTGGCGGGCACTGACACGGATTTCGCGACGAGCTGAAGATCGTTGCTGGAGTGCTCGCCGATGCCCGGTGGCATCCTAGCCACGTGACCCCAATGTTGCATTTCGCTGCGACTTTCTAGTGGCTGATCGTTCCCACTGAGCGGCGCGTTCGGCGGTGGCTTGAGGGCCTATTGCCGCCGCGAACGAGCGGCGTGCTAAGCGACGGCTAGAGCGCTAACACCTGAAGCAGCAAACCAAGATCACCCTGACCGAGGCATCCGGCCGACTGCGAACCAACGAGGAAAGCTCCCGCCGGGAGCTGACCAAACTCATCTAAGCTCACGAGCGGATTGGCGCCCGGTGGTTGGACTACGAACTCGATATCGCTAGACTTCTGCACTTCCCGTTGATGACCGGCATGCGCAATCCACTGACCATCGCCTTCCCACAAGGCGAAACGTCGCCCGGACCGGCTGCGGCCGGAATGACCCAACGACATCGCCAGCGATCGAGCAGCGCAACTCGAATACCGCGATGCCGTCCACGAGTACATCAGTCCGCTGAAGATCGCCGAGGCTGAGGCGATTCGCCGACGCCGCAGTGACCTTCTCAGCCAACGAACAGCAACAGCTAGCGAGCGCCCAAAACCTGCTGCACTCGTTGCAGGTTCGATGCGGCAGCACGCGAGTAACGACAAAACGCCTATGCGCGGGCAAACAAGGAGCGCGACAGCTTATTGTGCTGTCGGTCTTTGTGCGAGTCAGCATCGGACGGGGCATTGTTGGGGTGATTGAGGCCTAAGGGTGGTGTTGTGGTGGGCTGGTGGGGTGTGGGTGGTTGATCTGCGCTAGAAGGTTGCCGTATGTGCCGCCGACGGCCGGATCATCGATGCACTGTTCACTAACACGATACTGCTGCACCCGGCGGCATGCCTGCTTGCTGGCTGAGGGCCGGTCAACAAGCCGCCGACACCGATACCAGCGGCAGAAATGGTGCAAGGGATAACATCAGGTGCGAATAGTTATACCGTGCACGGGGACGTGCCTGTTCAGGTGCGGCCACATTGACCACGCCGACACCTCAAGGCCATGACATGCACACTAAAACGCCCCTACCCCGCGGCGCTAACAACTATCCTCACACTCACGCCTGCATCGATATCGCCTTCAGCACAGCCCAGGTGCCCAGCCCCTGGCATCATCAACATGTAGACCAAGCAGCATCCACCACCGACATGCTTACGTGCGCCGCGCTAATCGTGTCCACTGCGGCAAAGCACACGAAGCCTCATCGAAAGCAGGCAGTCAGCCACCCACCAACAAAAACCCCGCAACACAGCAAAACACGTCAACAGGATTCCGGGCTGCCCCCCACGACTACCGAACATATCGGCCAGTCATAAAACGCAAAAACAGCCATTTCACCCACCACCTATGAAACACCCACAACACCCTAGAACGGCTCGGGCGCGCGCGCTCCTTCCAGCGCAACGACGCGAGCCAAACACGCGTAGCGCAACTCCAAGTCCTTGAACCGTATGTAGATGCTCAGCGTAGTAAAACTGAACGCCATAATTAGTGCATAGAGCATCAGATCAGTTCCGCGGCATACCCCAAACCAGTGCGCCACCACGGTGGTGTCGTTAGGCCGGAGCACAGCATAGACACCGCCGAGCACAAACGCGATGTACCCGACCTTCACCCAGGCCCGAGATCGCACGTTGCGGCGCGACCGCAGCAAGTAAATCAGCAGCACGATGATCGATCCGATCAGCAGCACCTGGATCCAGTTCATCTTTCGCTCCTTTTCATTTCGGCATTCTCCCGCGCAGGAACCCGTCAAAGATGATGTTGACGCCATTAAGCAGTGGTTGCCCCTTCGACTTCGAGTACTCGGTGTACAGCACCTCCACCGGTACCTCATCGACGCGCCAGTGGTTATCGGCGATCAACATGACGAACTCGTTGGCATGGCTCATGCCGGTCATTGTGATATCGAGCCCGTCGGCCACCTTCTTATTGAACACTCGCAGGCCATTATTGGTGTCGGTGAGACCTAACCGGCGACCGCGTCGGCTCAACCGTGCCGCAGTCCGCAACACAACCCTTTTCAAAAACGGTGGTCCTTTCAGAATCGGCAACCGGCCCCCGTCGAGGCGGCCGAACCGCGTTCCGATAACGACGTCGACGTCATGCGCGCCGAGCCGGTCTACCAACGCTGCCAGGTCTTTGACGCGGTGCTGGCCATCGGCATCGAACGTGGCGAACACCTGCGCTGCCGGCTGCCGGCGAGCGTACTCAACCCCGGTCTGGATCGCCGCACCTTGGCCCAGGTTGACTGGATGACGGACTAGGTGCGCCCCAGCGCGCAGAGCGATCTCTCCGGTTCCGTCGGCACTGCCGTCATCCACGCAGACGACATGATCGAAAACCGCGCGCACATCTGTGACTACTTCACCGATGATAGCGGCTTCGTTGAAGGCGGGAATGACGATCCAGACGCCGGGGTAACACGTTTCGATACCCAACAAGATACACGCTGGTCAGGCCGGATGGTTTCCTGGTACGTGCCAGTGCCGCCAAGTGGACGCTGATCTCCACCAGCGGGCCGCACAACAGTGCGGGTCTGCAGCTGCAGCGATGCCGACACGGCTGTCGCACAAACCCAGCCCAGTGAATACGCACAATACAGCGCCGCCGCTACCGCTGCTGGGCCGGTGAGCGTCAACATAGCAATCTCCACCGCGGCCGCAGTCAGCCACGTTACTACTGGCATCGTACTGCGGACTAAACTCTACGCGCAGCAGCCATAGCCCCACAATGCCTGCCGCTAGCACACCTACCGCACCGATACCGCCGATGATCGCTGCCGGCCACGAGAACCGACCGAAGCCGGTTGCAAGCGCTCGTCAAGGAAATGAGCTACGAGGTTGCCCTGCACGGAGGTCAACTGCACCAGCAACGGCGCACGAGTCAACGTCAAAGTCAGGATGACGACGCCGCCTTGTGCCCCGAACTCACTCGAAGTCAGCTTCAGCAGTACTAGAAACCCCATAACCAAAATCGCGCTGATACCGGCAGCGGTGATCGAATAGGCGGCCGCTGCGCAGGAACATCGCAGTGCCGCAGGGTGTGTGCAGGCGTGCCGTGGGAGAGACCAGCAGTGTGGCTAGCAGGGAAAACTCGCACAAACCAACGCTAAGCAGGGCCACCGAAAGCCGGAGTGCCTCGGCGAACGTTTGCCCACTCCACACGAGTAAGTTCCCTGCGAGCACGATGGTGGCAGCGACACCAACCGTCCCGGCGACCCGCAGCGGAAAGAGTTAAGCTTACTCGGAATGGTCGTCAAATCGTTTACATAGCCCGTAGCGCGGACCTCGCAGGTGGATTTTCTTGGAACAAGCCATTGGCAGCAGTGAACAGATCGAACGCTTCCCAAAACACCCCGAATACCGAGAATCCAGTCGGCGCTAAGGTCGCGGGCGGCCAAATAAATCACCGCATAGCCGCACAACGCAGTCAATACTGTCCTCCGCACCGACCCGTGTCACACTGCCACACGCAACTGACCTCCGCGAGGCGCTGTTGGATCCAATGGTATTCCCTAGTTGGGGAATACCATTGGATCCAACAGCGCCTCCGACCTTAGTCACTATGGCGACACCTCCAGTCAACTGAACCTAATGCATCGTCACAGTTTGAAAATACCTAATTGCACGGAGTCAACCTAATTGCACGGAGTCAAATAGATCCGCGACTGCGCTCAGCGCCGCTATTGTGGGTGGGTAACAGGAAGGATTCATGGCAGCGTTCCGCGGTTTCGGCATCTCGCTTTTAACAACCGCGATAGCCCTCTTAGTCGCATACATCTACGGTGGGCTTGCCTCCCTCTTGCCGCTAATAGTGCTCGCTATCTTCGAAGTGTCCTTGTCGTTCGACAACGCCATCATCAACGCTGCGATACTCAAGCAGATGAGTCGATTTTGGCGGAAGATGTTTCTGACGATCGGGATCCTCATCGCAGCATTCGGTATGCGCCTGATCTTCCCAGCGGTTATCGTCTGGGCAACCGCCAAGCTGGATCCCGTTCGCACCATGGACTTGGCTTTACATCCGCCGCCCAATCACGCGCTGGAATTTCCAGACGGCTCACCTAGCTATCAAAAGCTCATAATGTCGGCCCACCCACAGATCGCAGCCTTTGGCGGAACGTTCCTGTTGATGCTGTTCCTGGATTTCGTCTTTCAAGACCGAGACATCAAGTGGCTCAAGTGGATCGAGGCCCCCTTCACCCGCATCGGGCGACTTGGTCCGCTGTCGGTGGTGGCTATATTTGTGTTGGTTCTCATCGCCACTGCGCTGACGCACTCTGGCGATGAGCGCGCGAAGGTGCTGATCGCAGGGCTTCTGAGCTTGGTGACGTATCTGCTCGTAAGCGTATTGAACCGAGCGTTTCGACCACCCGACATTGACACGGCTTCCGGGCGGAGGATGGCAGGCAGGGCCGGCCTAGTCAGATTCCTTTATCTCGAGATTCTCGACGCCACCTTCTCCTTCGACGGAGTCACCGGCGCTTTTGCGATCACCTCTGACCCAGTCATCATCGCGCTGGGTCTGGGACTGATCAGCTCGGTGTTCATCCGTTCGATCACCATATACCTGGTCCACCAGGACGCATTGGACCGTTATGTGTACCTGGAATATGGTGCCCACTGGGCGATTGGTGCGCTATCGGTGATGATGTTGCTTTCTGTCGAACCGCGATTCGAAATCCTCGAGGCCGTCACCGCCTTGGTGGGCGTGCTCTTCATCGGCGCAGCACTCACCTGGAGCGTGTTCCGCAATCATCGCGAGGTCAAGGCCTGTACATAGCTGCGACGGTTCCCGGGCTCTGCTGTCTTGTGTCTGTGGCGGTGAGTTGTTCGGTTGGTTTCATAGGTGGTGGGTGAAATGGCTGTTTTTGCGTTTTATGACTGGCCGATATGTTCGGTAGTCGTGGGGGGCAGCCCGGAATCCTGTTGACGTGTTTTGCTGTGTTGCGGGGTTTTTGTTGGTGGGTGGCTGACTGCCTGCTTTCGATGAGGCTTCGTGTGCTTTGCCGCAGTGGACACGATTAGCGCGGCGCACGTAAGCATGTCGGTGGTGGATGCTGCTTGGTCTACATGTTGATGATGCCAGGGGCTGGGCACCTGGGCTGTGCTGAAGGCGATATCGATGCAGGCGTGAGTGTGAGGATAGTTGTTAGCGCCGCGGGGTAGGGGCGTTTTAGTGTGCATGTCATGGCCTTGAGGTGTCGGCGTGGTCAATGTGGCCGCACCTGAACAGGCACGTCCCCGTGCACGGTATAACTATTCGCACCTGATGTTATCCCTTGCACCATTTCTGCCGCTGGTATCGGTGTCGGCGGCTTGTTGACCGGCCCTCAGCCAGCAAGCAGGCATGCCGCCGGGTGCAGCAGTATCGTGTTAGTGAACAGTGCATCGATGATCCGGCCGTCGGCGGCACATACGGCAACCTTCTAGCGCAGATCAACCACCCACACCCCACCAGCCCACCACAACACCACCACCCTAGGAGCGCTGAGCGGCACGGAAATACTCGACCGTGCGCCGTACCCCGTCGTCCAGCTGAACTTGTGGACTCCAGCCTAAAACCGTTGTCGCTAAGCCGATATCAAGGCAGGACCGCTTCAGGTCACCCAGGCGCGGCGGATGAAATTCAGGATCGTCAGGTCCCCCGACGGCAGCCGAGACCGCGGTGTGCAGTTGGCGGTCTGACGTCTCTATCCCGGTACCGATGTTGAAACGCTGGCCACCGCCCGCATCGCCGGAAGCCTTGATGAAAGCATCGACCACGTCGTCGACGAACACGTAGTCACGGGTGTGGGTGCCGTCGCCGAACACTTTTGTGGGTCTATCCGACAGCAACGCCTGGACGAAGATGGCCACCACACCCGCTTCACCGTACGGATCTTGACGGGGGCCATAGACGTTGGCCGGAGCGATATGCGAGCAGTCTAGGCCGCAGAGGTGGCGAAACGTATTCAGGTAGATCTCCCCTGCTACCTTGCCGGCAGCGTACGGCGACGTCGGGTCGGTGGGCACTGTTTCAGGAGTTGGGTATTGTGAGGGTGTGCCGTAGATGGATCCTCCCGACGAGGTGTGCACGATTTTCCGCACCCCAGTGTGGCGTGCGGCTTCCGCTAGCCGCACCGTGCCGATGACGTTGACCGATGCGTCGAATTGCGGGTCGACGACCGAGTGGCGCACGTCGATTTGCGCCGCCAGGTGGAACACAACCTCAGGCCGATGCTCATCGAGGATTGTCTGCAGGTCCGCGGTCACAATATCGGCCTCAACGAAGGCGAGCGCAGGAGTACTGGCAAGATGCTCGAGGTTGGCCGCATGACCGGTTGCGAAATTGTCGAGTCCCACCACCGTATGGCCATCCGCCAGCAGGCGGTCTACAAGCGTCGAACCAATGAAACCGGCTGCCCCAGTGACTAGTGCGCGCACCGGCTCACCATACATAGGAGTAGCCGTCGCAGTATTGATCGCGCTGCAGCTAGGGATCCGCACAGTGCTAGCGTTTCGTGGCTACTTCTATTGGGACGACCTGATCCTGATAGGAAAGACTGGCACCCAGGGCCTGCTGTCAGCATCGTACTTGTTCGATGACCACGACGGCCACCTGATGCCGGCCGCATTCCTAGTCGCCGGAGCGCTCATCCGATTGGCACCACTGGTCTGGACCGGACCAGCGATCAGCCTGGTGTTTCTGCAATTGCTAGTCTCACTGACCCTGCTGCGCGCGCTTTACGTCATCCTAGGCTGGCGCCGGGTGCTGCTGATCCCATTGACATTTGGGCTTTTTACGCCGCTTGCCGTACCAGGGTTCGCGTGGTGGGCAGCGGCGCTGAATTCACTTCCCATGCTGGCTGCCCTGGGCTGGGTGTGCGCCGACGCGATCCTGCTGGTCTGCACCGGCAACCATCGCTACGCAGCCACCGGTGTGATGGTCTACTGCGGTGGGCTGTTGTTTTTCGAGAAAGCTGCGGTAATCCCATTCGTCGCGTTCGCAGTAGCCGCCCTGCTGCGCCATGTGCGAGGTGATCACGCGGCGTTACGGACGGTGTGGCGTGACGGCCTGCGCCTGTGGATCACGTCGCTGACATTGACCGTTATCTGGGTAACGCTCTATCTCGCCGTAATTAATCAGCAACGATGGAGTTTCGACCTGTCGATGACGGGGCAGCTTCTGTTGCGCTCGATCACCCACGGTATCGTGCCGGGCCTGGCCGGCGGGCCATGGCATTGGGACCGATGGGCGCCGGCCTCGCCGTGGGCCGCTCCCCCGCCGCTGGTGATGGCACTCGGCTGGCTGTTGCTGATCGGAGTGCTGGCGCTCTCGCTGGTACACAAGCAACGCATCAGGTTGGTGTGGCTGACCGCGGCGGGGTATACGGTAACCTGCCAGCTTCCGATCTATCTGATGCGGTCGTCGCAGCAAACCGCTTTAGAATTGGCTCAAACCCTACGGTATCTGCCGGATCTTGTGATTGTGCTAGCGCTGCTGACGGCCATCGCGTTTCATGCGCCGAACCGCGCGTTCGCCGCACGTTGGCTAGACACGTCGCCAACCCGCACTGGGGTGACAACCGGGATCGCTGGGCTGTTTTTGGCCAGCAGCCTGTACTCGACGGTGACGTTTCTCACCAGCTGGCGTGACAACCCCACCCAACTCTATCTGCAGAACGTCCGTGCTGATCTGGCCGCCATGCATGCGGCCTCGAGTGCGCCTCTGCTGGATTCCGAGGTCGACCAACTGGTGCTGCAACGGGTCGCCTGGCCGGAGAACCTGGCCAGCCACATGTTCGCTCTGCTACGAGATAGGCCAGAATTTGCCTCGGCTACATCACACTTGATGATGTTGAACAGTTCCGGCTCGCTGATCGAAGCCAGGGTGACCTGGATCCGGACCATCGTTGCAGGGCTTACGCCGCACTGCGGCTATTTCGTACGACCGGACAGGCCGACGCGCATGATGCTCGACGGTCCACTGCTACCGGCCGATTGGACCGTCGAACTCAACTACCTAGCCAACCGCGACGGCTTGATGACGTTGTCGCTGACCCAAGGGCCCAGTGTTAAGGTTCCGGTGCATCCAGGACTTAACCGAGTCTACGCGCGGCTGCCGGGTGCCGGAGACGCAATCACCGTGCTCGCCAACACAACCACACTGTCGTTGTGCATCGCATCCGGACCGGTTGGCTTTCTCGCGCCAGCCTAACGGTTACCAGCGCTAACACCGCCTAGTTCACCGGGCTTTTTCGACGGAAACCTAGCCGTCCACAGCCGTGAGGCAGCCAGTCCCGTCCGTCAGCCCGCATAGCGGGCGGCTTGAGTCAGGTCAGTCTTACTGTTGGATGTATTGCTTGCGTTGGCGTTGCTGGCGCCAGAAATGTCGTTGAGCCGGCGAATCAATCCCGAAGGAGTGGATGCTGAGCGGATAGTATGATAGGAGAGGTATGAGGAGCAGGTCACTGAACACGAGGATACGCGTGCGAGTGTAGGCGGTGCCTTCGTGGGAGAAACAACAACGGGGGATGCTCAGCTGACTGTGGACACCTGAAAGTAATTTCCCAGACCAACACCGCATTAAGGCGGTGATCGCGCTCTAAGCAGGATTATGCAGAACTAAACTGCATCAATCACTTCGGAGCTTGATCCAGTAGTTCATGGCGTGCTTTAGCTCGGTCTAAGTGTGCGATGTGGACGCAAGAGTAGCGCTGATCGCTACTCTTGCGTCCACATCGCGTTCATGTCGCTGCTTGCTCAGCAGGCAGTTACCGTAACAGCTGAAAAAGTGGCAGTTTGATTGAACCCGGATTCGACAATTCGGGCTTTCTCTATCGTCGCCGACCCAACGACACCCGTACCGATCGGGGATCGCCCCCACCTCCAGGACGGAAGAAGTAAGCGGGACACAATCCCCGCCCCAGACTCCTGGTCGATTAGCAGCAGCCCGACCCGTGCACAAATTGAGTCCAAACAATCGCCGAAATCGAATTCGTAGACGAACTGTTCACCCAAAGGCCAACGTCGCTGCTGAACTTGCCGATGAAGCCCACGTCAAGGCATTGAACTCGCCCTGACCGATGAACCGGCCATCACCCAGCTCGAATTTGTACAAATGTGAGCGGTACCAGCAAGCGAACGGGGTGTCGATGGTGTCCGCGAGCTGACTGAACTTATGGGAACAGATAGCAGCAAAGACCCTAACCAGCCGAGGTGAAAACTCCTCACTATGACTGCTAGTATAGGTCAACCCGAATGGACAACCACGTCCGCGCCACGACTAGCCAGACTGCCAGCCACTACGCACTACTCGACTGCCACACAAGAACGTCCGCCGTGTTGGCTCTATTGTCCACAACTTGATATCATCTGCGCGCCGACGCCACCACCAGCTAACTCATCCGCCAGCTAACCCCGGACCTCACCATGAAGCTCCACCAGCGCACACCGAGTCACGGAACCCAAAGAAAAAGAGCGAACTCTAAACGAGGATGCACACCCACTCCGATGTCTCGACACATCACACGGAGCCGCCTGGGGGAATCGAACCCCCGACCTATTCATTACGAGTGAATCGCTCTACCGATTGAGCTAAGGCGGCCTACCTTTGCGCCGGGCAGCACGAGTCTACGGCAGGTGCGCTGGCCAACCCAAGAGCTGTGCATCCCCACAAGAGAAGTTAATAGCGCAGCTCCTGGCCGATAGTCGCGACCAGAGCGTCGACCGCGAACTTGGGTTTGACATTGACCGCCAACGCTTCGCGGCACTCCAGCACAGCTTCGATGCAGCGCAACAACCGCTCCGGTGTAGCATGGCAGGCCAGCACCGCCACCCGGTCAGCCATGTCCGGATGATTGGGTTGCACCGATCCCGCATTCGCCGAAACGAGCAAGGCATCCCGAAAGTAGGTCGCCAGATCGATCAATACTCGGTCCAGTGCATCACGCGAAGCACGAGTCTGACGGGACTTCTGCCGTCGCTCTAGATCCTTGATCGCACCCGTAACGCTGCGCAATGCCCCAGCGGTGCCCTTTCCGGTGCCGCCGGCCCCGAGAGCCGTCCGCAGCTCTTCGGTCTCGGCTTCGGCCCGCTCAGCGGTCAGCACCAGAGCCTCCGCTTCGGCGGCGGCCACAAGTTCCTCGGCCACAGCATACGCCCGCGACGGCACCACGGCATCGCGGATCAACCCGAACGCCCGCTCACGTCGTTGTTGGGCCTCTGGATCAGTCGCTAACCGACGCGCCAGACCCACATGGCCACCGCTGACCAACGCCGCCCAGTTCGCCGTGTCGGCGGCCAGCCCGTCGCTGTCAATCAATACCCGAGCAATCGCCGCATGCGATGGGGTCACCAGCGCGACATGCCGGCAGCGAGACCGTAACGTTACCGCAATGTCTTCTGGAGCCACCGACGGTGCGCACAGCAAAAACACCGTCGACGACGGCGGTTCCTCAACAACCTTGAGCAGCGCGTTAGCGGCTCCTTCGGTCAACCGGTCGGCGTCCTCGATCAGCACGATCTGCCAATATCCGGTGCTTGGACGGCGCGAGGCCTCATGCACGATGGCACGCATCTCGTCTACGCCGATCGACAGGCCATCGGGAATCACCCGACGAACGTCAGCGTGGGTGCCGGCCATCGTCGTCGTACACGCCCGGCAGCGCCCGCACCCCGGTCCGCCATCCTGAAAATCCGCAGTGCATTGCAGTGCAGCCGCGAAGCACACCGCCGCAACCGAGCGTCCCGAGCCCGGCGGACCGGTGATGAGCCATGCATGTGTCATAGTCCCGTCAGCAGGCCGACTGTGAACCAAGTCACTACGGGCGGCCTTAGCGGCGGCCAGCAGCTCAGCTTCCACCGCATCCTGGCCCACCAGCCGCGTAAACACCCCGGACATCAACGACAACAGTAATGATACCGACCGACATGACACTGATCAGCGGCCGCGTCGCAACATTTCCGTAACCTTATAACCGCCCGCACAGCCGTCCCATAACCGGCAAAGGCGCTGGAGGTTGCCAACAAATCGCCGCAGACCGATACGGTGAGGTAGTGGCAACCCAGGCGGCAGGACTGCCCGGGCGGATCGGTGCGTTCGTCCGGTGGGGTATACGCACCCCGTGGCCACTGTTCTCGCTTAGCATGCTGCAGTCTGACATCATCGGCGCCCTGTTCGTGCTCGGTTTCCTCCGCTACGGTTTGCCACCCCAGGACCGCGTTGAGCTGCAGGATCTGCCCATCCGCAACTTGGCAATCTCCACCCTCTCGGTGGTCGTGGCGTTCTCCACCGGGTTCGCAGTGAACCTGAAACTACTGATGCCAGTTTTCCGATGGCAGCGCCGTGACAACCGGCTCGCCGAAGCTGATCCTGCCGCGACCGAACTGGCCCGGAGCCGAGCACTGCGCATGCCCTTTTATCACACCATCATCAGCCTGGTGACCTGGGGCATCGGTGGGGCAGTATTCATCATCGCCAGCTGGTCGGCAGCCAGGCATTCAGCACCTATCGTGGCGCTCGCTACCGCACTAGGCGCCACCGCTACCGCAATCATCGGCTACCTGCAGTCTGAGCGGGTCCTGCGACCGGTGGCCGTGGCAGCCCTGCGCAGCGGCGTGCCAGAGAACGTCAAAACACCCGGCGTAACTTTGCGGCTGATGTTGACCTGGGTGCCGTCCACTGGAGTACCGGTCCTGGCGATCGTGCTGGCAGTGGTGGCCGACAAAATTGCCTTGCTGCATGCCGTGCCGGAACAGTTATTCAGCCCCATTCTGCTGCTGGCACTGGCGGTGCTGGTCGTCGGACTGGTGAGCACCTGGTTGGTGGCCATGTCGATCGCCGATCCGCTGCGACAACTGCGCTGGGCACTATCCGAGGTTCAGCGCGGCAACTACAACGCGCACATGCAGATCTACGACGCCAGTGAGCTGGGCTTATTGCAAGCCGGCTTCAACGACATGGTGCGTGAGCTGTCCGAGCGGCAGCGGCTTCGTGACCTGTTCGGTCGCTACGTCGGCGAAGACGTGGCCCGCCGAGCCTTGGAGCACGGCACCGAGTTGGGTGGGCAGGAGCGCGACGTCGCGGTGCTGTTCGTGGACCTGATAGGCTCCACCCAGCTGGCCGAGACAAAACCACCCACCAAAGTGGTTCATCTCCTCAACGAGTTCTTCCGTGTGGTCGTGGACACCGTTGGGCGACACGGCGGGTTCGTCAACAAGTTCCAGGGCGATGCCGCGCTGGCAATCTTCGGAGCGCCGATCGAGCACCCGGACAGTGCTGGTGCGGCGCTGTCGGCCGCCCGTGAGCTGCACGATGAACTCCTACCGGTGCTGGGTAGTGCAGAGTTCGGCATCGGGGTGTCGGCCGGCAGGGCCATCGCCGGCCATATCGGCGCGCAAGCCCGCTTCGAGTACACCGTGATCGGCGACCCAGTCAACGAGGCAGCGAGGCTCACCGAACTGGCCAAACTCGAGGACGGCCATGTGCTCGCATCGGCAATAGCAGTCAGCGGGGCGCTCGACGCCGAAGCCTTGTGCTGGAACGTCGGCGAAATCGTCGAACTACGCGGACGCACCGCACCCACTCAGCTTGCCCGACCGCTGAATCTTGCTGTCCCTGAACAGATCACTAGCGAGGTGACTGGCTGATCCCGCGGGCCGGAGCCAGTCTAGCTGCCTTCTTCGCCGGGACCTTGCGAGCCTTCTTAGCAGGCCGCTTAACCGGACCTCGGGCCCGTCGGTCAGCCAACAATTCGGCGGCACGTTCATCGGTTATCGACACCACGTCATCACCCTTGCGCAGGCTAGCGTTGGTCTCACCGTCGGTGACATACGGGCCGAACCGGCCGTCCTTGATCAGCATTGGCTTGCCCGACGTCGGATCAGTCCCCAGCTCACGCAAAGGCGGCGGCGAAGTACTTTGTCGACCAGCACGTTTCGGTTCAGCGTAGATCTTTAACGCCTCGTCGAGAGTAATGATGAACATCTGGTCTTCAGTTGTTAGTGGTCGAGAATCTTTGCCGCGCTTCAGATATGGACCATAACGCCCGTTCTGCGCGGTGATCTCTTCACCGGACGCAGGGTCCACACCGACAACCCGAGGCAGCAACAACAGTTTCAATGCATCCTCGAGAGTGATCGTTTGCAAATCCATGCTCCGCAGCAAAGACCCGGTCCTCGGTTTGGGGCCTTGAGAAGCGGAAGCCCTCCTACCCTTCTTAGTTTTCTTAGTTCCCTGATCCGCTGCACCATAGTCGTCATCGTGCTTAGGCAGGACCTCAGTCACATAAGGCCCGTACCGACCGTCTTTGGCGACGATCTCGTGGCCAGTTTCGGGATCCACCCCCAGAACGCGCCCCTCGTGCGGTGTGGCGAAAAGCTCCTCGGCAACCTCCAAGGTGAGCTCATCCGGAGTGAGTGTGCCGTTGAGGTTTGCCCGCTGCGGGGTAAGTTCACCATCATCGCCTGCCAACAAGCGTTCCAGATACGGCCCAGTCTTGCCTACCCGAACATAGACAGGACGACCGTGCTCATCGTCAAACAGTTTGATGGAATTGACCTCTCGTGCATCAATCCCTTCAATATTCACGCCGACCAACTTCTTCAAGCCGCCGGAGCGGGCTATTGAATCGGACACACCGTGGTTGCCACCAAAGTAGAAGTTGTTGAGCCAGTTGGTACGTTGCTCATTCCCGTTAGCGATCTCATCGAGCTCGTCTTCCATCGCGGCGGTGAAATCGTAGTCGACGAGACGGCCGAAATGCTGCTCCAAAAGGCCGGTAACTGCGAACGCGACCCACGACGGCACCAGGGCGCTGCCCTTCTTCTGCACATAGCCGCGGTCCTGGACGGTCTTTATGATCGATGAGTACGTCGACGGGCGGCCGATACCCAACTCCTCCAACGCTTTAACCAAAGAAGCTTCCGTATAGCGGGCCGGAGGGTTGGTGGCGTGCCCGTCCGGAGTCAGATCGATGACATCCAGCAGCTGACCAGAGGTCAGATGCGGTAGTCGACGCTCAGCGTCGTCAGCCTCGCCGCCGGCCAGCTCGTCCACGGTTTCCACATAGGCCTTCAGGAAGCCGGGGAAGGTCAGGGTGCGCCCGGAAGCTGAGAAGACAACGTGTTGCTCGCCGGCTCGGCCCTCGATCCGCAAGCTCAGCGTGGTACCGCGAGCGTCGGCCATCTGAGAAGCTACAGTACGCCGCCATACCAGCTCGTAGATCCGGAATTCGTCACCGTCGAGTTCATTACACACCGCGTCCGGGGTAGCGAACGTCTCTCCTGCAGGCCGGATGGCCTCGTGGGCTTCCTGTGCGTTCTTTACCTTGCGGGTGTACTGACGCGGCGAGTCAGAGACGTACTCCTCGCCGTAGAGCTGACGCGCCTGCGTACGAGCGGCGTTGATAGCCGACTCAGACAACGTGGTCGAGTCGGTACGCATGTAGGTAATGTAACCGTTCTCATATAGCCGCTGGGCGATGCTCATCGTGCGTTCCGCAGAGAATCGCAACTTGCGTCCGGCTTCCTGTTGCAGCGTCGACGTCATGAATGGCGGATACGGTCGCCGAGTGTAGAGCTTCTCTTCCGCTGAGGCCACGGTAAGCTGAGCGCCGCGCAATCCTGCGGCCAACGTGGTTGCGGTCAGGTCGTCGAGGACAATGATTTTGGAGACCTCACAGTCTCCACGCAGCGTGCCCATCGCACCGAAATCGCGGCCGGTGGCGACCCGCAAGCCATCTACAGCCGTCAGACGGGCGACAAAGGTGAGCGGCTGGGCGGTCGGATCGGACACGCTGGCGTCCAGCTTGGCAACAATGTCCCAGTACACCGCGCTGCAGAACGCCATCCGGTCGCGTTCACGCTGCACGATGATGCGGGTGGCCACCGATTGCACTCGGCCCGCCGAAAGCTTAGGCGCTACCTTCTTCCACAGTACCGGACTAACTTCATACCCGTACAGCCGGTCCAGGATGCGTCGGGTCTCCTGCGCGTCAACCAGGTCAATATCCAGTTCACGGGGATGCGCAGCGGCGGCGAGGATCGCGTGCTCGGTGATCTCGTGGAAAACCATCCGCTTGACCGGAACTCGCGGTTTCAGAGTCTGCATCAGGTGCCAGGCGATGGCTTCGCCCTCGCGGTCACCATCTGTGGCCAGATAGAGCTCGTCGACTCCTTGGAGCAGACCTTTGAGTTCAGTGACGGTGCTCTTCTTCTCGGGGGTGATGATGTAGAGCGGTTCAAAGTCTGCGTCGACGTTTACGCCCAGCCGAGCCCACGGCTCAGACTTGAACTTCGCGGGCACATCAGCCGCCGTCCGCGGCAGGTCACGGATATGCCCCCGGGATGATTCGACTATGTACGCAGATCCTAGATAGCCGGACAATTTGCGCGCTTTCGTCGGCGACTCGACTATAACAAGTCGCCGCGGGCTCCCATTTCTGCCGCTCCTAGAACCCCTGGGGCCCTTCATCGACTTCGGGTCAGCCAACTTCGGTTACGCTCCATCATCATCTTATTCCGGTCCCTTGCGAGATCCCCCTTCACGAAGAAATTACCGGCCTGCTATCTAAGACTCCGATGAAAGTCAGCTGCGTTGACATCTCTCCGCCTGCGGGCAATTGACAATTTCGCACCCTTGGGTGAGCTTGCGCAAACCGACTGCACCAAACAAAGGGCTTAACGGTACGCTAAACCCGCGGCCACAACGCTAACGCCTCGGCCCAGTCGGGAGGTTCCCCAACGTTTTCTAACAGGCGCGATAGCCTACGACGGCCGCTGATCCGAAGCGCCGGTCGACCACTGCGGGTGCCGATTAGGGTGGGCGCAATTCCGACCCGCATCAGAGCTGACGCCAACGGTGAGTGGGTATCGGGTGCGTGCGGATCTAGACCCAGCAGGTAACGGTTGGCGGCCTCCGGGACGCCGGCCGCCAAAATCCACGCGCGCAGCTCGCGCGGCCCGGGCAACCATCGCGGGGGCACCGTCTTCACCGCGCCGCGTGTCCATTCGGCGGCGATCGGACACAACAACGGGTCCACCGCCGTCCTGACCAGCGGAGTGTCTTCCTCAGTCCGAGAAATCTCGGGTACCAAACCAGCCTCGCTAATCATCTCGGCCAGCGCCGAGGCACGCCAGAGCTGATCTACCACTACCGAAAGCCGAGCGGCCGGGGCGGGACTTTGACCAGAAGCGCTAACCACCACGATCTGGCCGGAAGCCGCCAGCACACCGGCAAGATCGGCTATTGCGGGGAGTAGCGACTCGGCCGTGAAGAAGGAAAGCTGACTCACACCCCCGACAGTAAGCCAGGACGACGGTATCGAACAGCAGCTAGATAACGAAGACCCCCGGCCGCACCCGCTAAGCGGGAGGACACAGGGGTTTCGCCAGAATCTGCCGGGTCAGACGGAGCGAACTCCAGTGGCTTGGGGGCCCTTGGGGCTGTGGCCGATCTCAAACTCGACCTTCTGGTTCTCTTCAAGGGTGCGGAAGCCCGAACCCTGAATCTCAGTGTAGTGGACAAAAACATCCGCAGAACCGTCTTCGGGGGCGATAAAGCCGAACCCCTTCTCCGCGTTGAACCACTTCACAGTTCCCTGTGGCATCTCTCGATCTTTCCTTTTCTTCTGCATGCAGAGCACCGCCTTTCGATGCCCCGGGCCGAGTACGACCGCCATACCTCGCGGAGTCGCCGGAACTTCACCCGACCAATAACCTCGCAGGAACCGCGACCGCAACGTTGTTCCTGCGAAAGTGTGACACGAACACAGAAGCTACGACCGCCACCAGTCAATCATGTTCCTCGTCCCGGCGACAGACTCTATGTCGTGGAGTGGATTCCTAACGAGATAATCTCCATTAACCTCAGCGTCATCCTTACGCTGGCTTTCCGAGCCATACACCGGCAACCGGGGAATCGCAAGGAACCAAGGAGGTTGTGAAATGGTGAATTTCGATAGCGAACTGCTTGCCGCCGCGCTCACTGTTACCACACTAGACTATCATCCGTGGCGCCACGTTGCCGAAACTACTATCCTGCGGCGGCCAGCAGGGTCGTTGGCCAGCCTGGGCCAAACCAGCATAGTACGAGCGTTTCCCCTACCGCAACATCAGCTCCCCATGGTCACATCAGTCCGTGGCCGCTGAGCTGACTGACTCCGGCACCCATGTGTGTTGTGAGCACCGGCACCGCGTCGGGAAAATCACTGGCCCATCAACTTCCCGGGCGCCGCTACGCGGGCGCCAAGGCGGCACAAGTGATGGTCAGACCTGATCAATGAGGGAAGCCGCAGAACTCTTGACGTTCATGCGGTCGCGATACGCTGAGGAACTAACCGTGCTGTGTGCGGCGGCGCGGCTGAACGATTTTGCCCCGAAACTGTCGGACACGACGGCGTCGTATCTCGCCGCGGATCGCAACACAGTAGAGCAGGGCCGGCTGCACAGCCTGACTATCATCAACGCGCTGGCGCTGGGAATTGATAACGCCGGTTTAGACACGGGGGGTGCTCGCCAACTTCCCCGGGACAGTCGCCTCGTGCTGACAACAGGCTGGCCGCTCAGGTCGGCGCGGCCAAGGCGGGCTGGTGGTGCTGACTGCTCGTGACTATCCGCTGAACACGTACCTGGTCCACTCCCCCGCGCTGCTGGACAAGCAGGTCGAGCACATCATAACTGATCCTGTACTGCGGAGATCCCAGCGGGGCGGAGGTCGGTGACCGATGATCCGGTAGACGACGGGTTGCGGCAGCGCCAATCCGACAGGTATTTCCCGGCACCAAGCCTGGAATCACAGGCCGAAGTGGATATACGGGTTCGGTCAGTGGCCAGATATTCCTCGTGCAAGCTGCGGATACCAATTATGTTGCCCTCGAGCGCGAACTCACCGACATCACCTTCACGTATTGCATTATGCTTTGTGCTGCAAAGGTATTGACCAAAGACTGGACACCGGGTCGTTGCACGCCGCTGAACACTCAACCATTGGACTGCTACCTTGCTGACCAACTGCGATCGTGGCAACATTGGCGTCCAGTCCGCCGTGATCGGCCCCTAATGGATTTTGCCCAGTATTGTTTGTCTAAAGATGGCTATCCCGGCGGGGCAGGATTCGCCGAACGCGGATTCCGCCAAGCACATATCTGGTTGGGCGCCAACACAGCAGATATCCAGGCAGGCAAATGCCCGAACGGATGTCTGTTGTATGTGCAGTACACACAACGTGATAACGACTCCTTGATAAAGCCGGCGTGGCACAGGTGCTTGCCAAGTTGTGTCACGAGTCACACTTAGCTACAGTGAATGGAGACCGACCCTTCGACGGTTGACGTCCACAGACCTGTGCCGTCACAACACCCGAACGCACTGCTTCGTTTGCAACGAAATACCGAACTGCCGTCACACCGCACTTCAAACGTTTCGGACAAAACAATCCGTTCGTGATCCTGAAACATAGTGACGTAACAGTAAATCACCTCGCTCCGAACGGGGTGCGCAACTCAGTTCACCACAACCGCGGATGACAAGCTTAGCGACGTTGTCCTTAATCTGGAGATAGGCGTTGCTTGGTGTAACCACGCACTGTGCGCGATCGACACCAGCCGGACGGGTGGCGTCGATCAAAACTTGGGTGCAATCGTCTACGCCGGCCAACACCGCATTAAGCCAAAATCTTCTGCAAGAGTTACTCAACCTGATAAACGCGCCCGCCCCGACGATGGCGGGACGCCTACTGATGCACCACGACACTTACAGTCCCATAATTATCATAGCAACGCTGATGGTGCTGGTAAATTCGGCCAGATTGCCGGTACTGACAGGACCAACGAGGTTGGCGGCAACACCTTGGCAGCTGCTCCGCCAGGGCGGGATACACAGGTTGCCATAACCGGCGAGCCTGCACTTAAGTTGTGCGATAAGTCCAGCCGACCAAGTTTGTCCAGGTAGCTTCGGATCTGCAAACATCAGATCAGCAATCGCCGCGATCACACGCAGTGAGCTCGCAAACAGCCCCAGCGTGCCTGTGGTCACGGTCGTCACAACCAATTATCTTGTGCTGCTATATATATACTCCAGCGACGCAGCGCGCCCTACGCGGCAAAACAATCAAGGACCGCGTAGATTAAGCATCTGCCAGCAGATCTACCCGACTGTTCAACTTCAACTAAGTATGCCTTGGCCGAATAACCCGCAACGGGCTACTCGTGGAAACGCTGGGGGACGAACCCGTCGTGGCCGCGCAGGACCGCCAACTCAAGAACCTCGTCCCGATCACCACGTTCCTGTGGCACCGCCCCTGTCTCTCAGCAGGACGAACAGCGATAACCCAGTCGCTGCGAACCGGCTAGAGCCTCACAAGCATCACAACCAAGCTCGACCGCGTTATCTGCATCGAACCGTTGATTATGTTCGACAACTGTGTGCAGGTGCCGGACACGCTGGCGATGAGTAACCGCCAGGGCTGCCGATCCCTGGCCCCTTGACGTGCGACCTAACTTGTGACGTGGGGTCACCGAGACCAGAGAGTCGCTGGACAATAGTGGTAAGAATCCCGGAGTGAAAGTCATCTATGGCAGGGCTTTCGCGGAAGATTTTCTTTCGCCCGAACTCAAGCACAACGAAACGAAGATGCTTGCAATGGTACATTTATATCTGCGGAAGGCAAACGCTTTATAGCAACTGGGATCTCACCGATTGGCAGAGAAAACCGATCAGGATAGGCTTCGGCGCGCACAACACGTTGTAACCGGGGCTAAAAGGCCACTACCACCTAACCCCACGGGTAATCAACTAGCATGCTGGCGCTCAAAGATCCACCAGCATCCGTCGAGGATCTGATCTAGCGAATCCTCAACAGGGCAGCACGGGCGAGAGTGAATCGGGCGCTCTTCGAGCTCATCAATTGGGATCGGTTGAAATGGCTTGACGCGCCCTGTCCATTCTACGATTGGCAGGACAATCAGTTGGATAAGCAACCGGAGTAACAACATCGGAACGGGGCTCGTGATGTCATCCATGACAAAGGAAATCGTCCACAAAGCAAACGAAAGTATACTACAAATTCGGAGGTTCGACAACGATTGGGCGCTGGTACATGTAACCGTCAACCGGGTGAAACTAGAACCTGATACGTTTTAGCCCTGTCTAGTCTTGCTGCGATTGCTTCACAAATGGTCAACTCGCCGATGCAAGACTGACGAAAGCCACAACTGACAAGGCCTGAATCCAGTCATCGCTAGAATATCGGTGAGCAGGTCGAGCAGCCCATTAGGCATTTACTATCTCCCCCGCCCGATCTGTGCCAGAGTAGCACAATAGGCGCATCACAGCGCTGATCGGTAAGCCGAGGTATTTCGGCATGGCGGCCAGGTCGTGGACACCCTATAACAGAATCGTAGACCACCTCGGCGCATCGGTGATTACCACTATAAACCTTACACCAAACCGCTAGAAAGCTGTGTGACAAAATTCCGAAGACTGCAATAACATTGGCTCTAAACGGATATCGATGTACGACACCCAGCTCGATCTTTATCAGTCCGACTCGCCAAACAGGAGACGTCGTGCACTCGGCCACTATGCCGTGGACTCTTAACGATCTTGAGTGGTCAGAAGATGTTCGCAAGTTTCAGTTATCGATTCGTGATCGCGACCCCGGAGATACTGCTAACGGCAGCCAATAACGCCGCCGTTGCCTCGAACAGGCAGCTAGTAACAATGGGCACTACGAGGCTCCGGCAGCCATAGCTGTGGTATTCGCTATTCTACGGCCCGCCGTATCAGGCACTCAGCGCTCAAGCGGCGATGCTCCATAATCAGTTCGTGCACGCCTTGACCGCCGCCCGAACAACATGCGGCCGCCGAAACCTCGAATTCCTCACCGTTGCGTATCGTGGTGCAAGGATCTACCCAGCAGTACCGATGCGCCTACCGAGACGGTGTTTGGCGACTTCTAATCGGCAACGGCTCCCCTAAATAGACGGGACAAAACGGCGGAGTCGACAATTCTTGATCGGTAGCGGCATCGCAAGCAGGTCTGGCCCGACCACCGAAATGGTGGCAGCGCACCGTGGCGGGACTGATTATCACTCGGCAGGTTCAATCTATCCTACGATACGGTAGGAGCGGGTGTTCCCCCCGCGTCCGTCGTGGGTGTCCCAGCCCTGTCCCCAGAGCTACCGACGCCACCAGCAATTCTCGCAGCCCTGCCGCACCCTCAAACTGCCGGCCCTGCCACCACATATGCGGACCCCAAACTTGGTCCGTTCAAGGCCTGTACATAGCTGCGACGGTTCCCGGGCTCTGCTGTCTTGTGTCTGTGGCGGTGAGTTGTTCGGTTGGTTTCATAGGTGGTGGGTGAAATGGCTGTTTTTGCGTTTTATGACTGGCCGATATGTTCGGTAGTCGTGGGGGGCAGCCCGGAATCCTGTTGACGTGTTTTGCTGTGTTGCGGGGTTTTTGTTGGTGGGTGGCTGACTGCCTGCTTTCGATGAGGCTTCGTGTGCTTTGCCGCAGTGGACACGATTAGCGCGGCGCACGTAAGCATGTCGGTGGTGGGTGCTGCTTGGTCTACATGTTGATGATGCCAGGGGCTGGGCACCTGGGCTGTGCTGAAGGCGATATCGATGCAGGCGTGGGTGTGAGGGTAGTTGTTAGCGCCGCGGGGTAGGGGCGTTTTAGTGTGCATGTCATGGCCTTGAGGTGTCGGCGTGGTCAATGTGGCCGCACCTGAACAGGCACGTCCCCGTGCACGGTATAACTATTCGCACCTGATGTTATCCCTTGCACCATTTCTGCCGCTGGTATCGGTGTCGGCGGCTTGTTGACCGGCCCTCAGCCAGCAAGCAGGCATGCCGCCGGGTGCAGCAGTATCGTGTTAGTGAACAGTGCATCGATGATCCGGCCGTCGGCGGCACATACGGCAACCTTCTAGCGCAGATCAACCACCCACACCCCACCAGCCCACCACAACACCACCACCCAAACCAAACCCAACATCAACAACACCCTAGCTAGCGCGACGACACCTGGCGTGCCCTCAAGACCGCATCGTAAAGCTGGCGCGAACGCACCGACGAATGCACAGCGGCCACCTGGCCACACGCGTCCTTGACGCGGGCACCCCCTGCTACGAGGTTCTCCACCTCAGGAACTAGCAAGAACAGGTCGGCACGCGGAGTCGCACCGGCCAGCACAACGGTAATCTCGCCGAGCACACCGTTGGCTGCCCAGGTTGCTAACTCGTCAAGCGATCCACGCACCACCTCCTCGTGCACCTTGGTCAGCTCCCGGCAGACCACCACCGGACGGGCACTGCCGAGCTGGTCGACGGCATCACGCAAGCATGCGGCCAACCGGCGCGGCGATTCGAAGAACACACAGGTACGCCGTTCGTCGGCCAACGAAGCCAACCAGGTTCTGCGCGCCGAGCTTTTGCGTGGTGCGAAACCCTCGAAACAGAACTTCTCCGACGAAAGCCCGGACACGGCCAGTGCCGTCATAACCGCGGACGGCCCAGGTAGACACCGCACCGGCAGGCCAGCAGCGATGCACGCCGCGACCAGCCGGTAACCGGGGTCGCTGATCACCGACATTCCGGCATCGCTAATCACCAGCACCGTTGCACCAGCTTCAATCTCCGCTACTAGGGCAGACACCCGCACGGCCTCAATCTGGTCAAACAAGCTTATCACCCGACCAGTGATGACCACGCCAAGGGTTTTCGCCAGAGTTCTCGCCCGCCGGGTGTCTTCAGCCGCCACGACATCGGCACAGCACAGTGCGTCGGTCAACCTTCTCGACGCATCTAAGGGTTGACCCAACGGGGTGGCACCCAGCAACAGGCGACCATAGGTCATGAATGACAGCCTACGATCGACGTAATGAACGCTCCGCTCCACAAAACCCTCGCCGCCGTGGAGGAGCGCATAGTACCCGTGATAAGCCCGGGGCCACTGGTGCCTGTGGAAGATTTCGGGCCAACCGATGACGTGCGCGGTTGGATCGCGACCGGCGTAATCACCGTACTGGCAACGGGGACACGGTTCATCAATCTGAGCTCGCCGACCGATGCCGGCACACCCATCTTCGACGAGAAGCACTACGCGCCGCAAGCGTGGCAGTTGTTGCACAACCATGGGGTGGAAGACAACCCTGGCTTCGGCCTGGTAGTTCATCCCCCGATCGGCAAGCAACTGATTGCCATCGGGGAGGCCATCTTCGGCTACAACGGCGTGGGCTGGCGATTCACCGGTGCACTACTCGGTGTGATCATGGTGGCATTGGTGATGCGGATCGTTCGGAGGATCACCCGATCGACACTAATCGGCACCATTGCGGGGCTGTTGGTTATCTGCGACGGCGTCAGCTTTGTCACTGCGCGCACAGCGCTACTCGACGGCTTCCTCACTTTCTTCGTGGTCGCGACGTTCGGCGCACTCATCGTCGACCGCGATCAGGTCCGCCAACGAATGCACACAGCGATCACGGAGGGGCGATCCACCGAAACGGTTTGGGGTCCGCGGCTCGGTGTGCGCTGGTGGCGCTTCCTGGGCGGGATACTCCTCGGATTGGCTTGCGCGACAAAGTGGTCCGGCCTGTACTTCGTGCTGTTCTTTGGTGTTATGTCGTTGGCGTTCGATGTATCGTCCCGGCGCCAATACCAGGTGCTTAACCCATGGCGGGGAGTCCTACGACGTGACGTTATCCCCACCGTATATGCACTAGGGCTCATCTCTTTTCTGGTGTACATAACCAGCTATGCACCATGGTTCGCGTCCGAGACCGCGATCGACCGGCACCAGGTCGGACAAACTATTGGGCGTCACGGGATGATCCCACTGCCCGACGCCGTTCGGTCGCTATGGTATTACCACGCCAAGACACTGCAATTCCACGCCGGCTTGACGAATTCTGCGGGCAACTACCACCCGTGGGAATCCAAACCGTGGAGCTGGCCAATGTCGTTGCGGCCGGTGCTGTACGCGATCGATCAGCAGGACGTGCCCGGTTGCGGAGCACAGTCATGCGTCAAGGCGGAGATGCTAGTCGGCACGCCCGCGATGTGGTGGCTGGCAGTGCCTGTCCTGGTCTATGCAACTTGGCGAACGGTCATTCAGCGAGACTGGCGCTACGCGGCTGTTTTGGTTGGGTATTGCGCGGGGTGGCTGCCCTGGTTCGCCGACATTGACCGGCAGATGTATTTATTCTATGCGGCAACGATGGCGCCGTTCCTAGTGATGGGTATCGCGCTGATTCTCGGCGACATCCTCTACCCCCCATGGCACGACTCGAGTCCCAGAAGCCCTAGTACCCATAGCACCGAACGACGCACACTCAGGCTAATCGCCGTCTCTTGCTACGTGGCTTTAGTGATAACGAACTTCGTCTGGCTTTATCCGGTGCTCACCGGCCTGCCAATCTCACACCAGACCTGGAACATGGAGATCTGGCTTCCCAGTTGGCGCTAGATGCTACACCAAGACTGCAGTGAAAGCTGTGATTGGGGCGCTAACCGTAACCGTTGCAGCAATCTTGGCACCGAGAAGCTACCGCGGATAGTGGCAATACGGCAGAACATACAGCAAAACACGCAGCTACCGGTGCCCAATCAGAACCCGCGACGGTCAGCACTTCGATTCCCGCATACCTACAGGCGGGACGTTAGGCGATACGATACACCCATAGGCTACAACAACACAGGCCTCCAATGCCAACGTGTTGTTGCTGTCGTCTCACTGTTCACGTTCGGGTACAACGGCATCTAGTTCGGTGTCAATGACCCACAACTTATCAATGCTTATCGCCTTTGCGGTGGACTCGAGAAATAAAGCAGAATCGCTAATGGTCACAACATAGCGCACGCTGGATCGCGAATGCCGTGGACATACCGACGACGTTTGCATACATCACCACCGTGTCCGTGTCGACCATCACGCACACGGAGTCTAGGTACATCTGCGCACTTCTTTACACGATCGGTACAGCTAGTATCGTGTGCGCAAGATAATCGTCAAAAAGGCAGCGCACCAAAATTTCCACTTCGACCTAAGTGGTCCGCTCACCTACCACCACCGCGATCACGCCCGGAACGAAAGGGAGCACGTCACCAAATTTCGACAGGAGCGGGCCTTGATTCGTAAGACTCCCGCACGCCGGTCAAGCATGTAGTCAAGAATGTAGGATAAGCATAGATCCAGTCCAGTTAGCCAGGAGATGAAGGCATGTAGTACCAGGGTGGGGGTCACCACAAGCGGCCCGACCTAGATCCACCAGTCCCTGGTAAACAGCAAGTTCGGCAACGACTCGATGATGAAATCCGCCTTATGACCTCATGATGAATATCAAGCACCAACGACACGTCAGTCCGGGTTCTCCGGTGAAAGCGGGTTGAACGTCAACCCAGCTGTCAACACATGGGGCAGCATGACGGGGTCGAGACTACGCAGATATACCGAAAGTTTTTGTGCCAACGCCACACCGAGACACCGTGCCGACCCCACACATCCGGGTGGCGGCCCTACTCGTCAAAGCTTTGATCAGCAGCAACACTTCCACGCCGCAGGAGCCCAGCAATTCGGCAAATTGGTCGTGCCCCTCCTGAACGCAGCACGCTAACCACTTCAGAATACACGCCTAGCCCGGCAACAATCACAGTAAGAAACAAGCTCGCTGACTCCACGGCACCGATTCATATCGTATAGTAAGCTAATATATCGTTCATATCGTATAGTAAGCTAATATATCGTAGTTCATCGAACTGATGTGCGATATGCTGGTTGATGTGGGGATTGCGTTTCAGGGCTCGTTGTTCGAGTATCACGAACGAAGACAACTGGGTGACGGCGCCTTTATCGAGCTGCGTTCCGGCTGGCTTACAGACGGAGTGGAGCTGCTGGACACGTTGTTGTCTGAGGTGCCGTGGCGTATTGAACGACGGCGGATGTACGACAAGGTGGTCAACGTTCCCCGTCTGGTTAGTTTTCACGACCTGACAACCGATGATCCTCCGCATCCACTGCTGACGCGGCTGCGCCGTCGACTTAACGACATCTACGCCGGCGAACTGGGTGAACCTTTCACCAGCGTCGGATTGTGCTGCTATCGCGACGGTTCCGACAGCATCGCCTGGCATGGCGACACCATCGGCCGTAACAGCTCAGAGGACACCATGGTGGCGATCATCAGCCTCGGCGCCACACGAGTATTCGCGTTACGTAAACGTGGCGGCGGCCCGTCTTTGCGCCTGCCACTGACACATGGCGATCTGCTGGTGATGGGCGGCTCATGCCAACGCACTTGGGAGCACTCCGTTCCCAAAACGTCCGCGTCAACAGGACCGCGGGTCAGCATTCAGTTCCGACCACGCAACGTGCACTAGGTATTCCTATCGGACTAGCAGCCGGGTCAACTCCGGATCGTGCTCACTATCTTGACGAGCAAGTCGCGGGCACGCTGCGTGTCCACCGACACCACCGGCTATCCTGGGACTACCAACGGATTGACGATAACTATCACCTGATAGTCATTCGAACGCAGCGGTGTAATCGTAAAGCTGGCCGGTGCGGAGTGTCCCGGCTACCATCACGTCTTGCAAGATACGGTGCACGGACAACGTGCGCACCTCCTCAAAGTGAGGCGCATCGGATTACCTCGATCCCACCCAGCAACCTAGGCCCCGCAGAATGACACCTTCGTGTAACCCTACCCAGGATCGTTAAGCGGAAACGGCTTGGAAGTCTCCACCGCGATTATGATGAACCGGTTGCCATTCCCCTCAGCAGAGACTGCCGCCATACTGCCCTGCACATCGAGCGGCGTCGACGGCCCAACCGCCAGTTTCGCGCAATTAGCCAGTTCGAAGGTCAGTCCGTCGGGCGGCTTCCGCGACAACAGAAGCTTGGGATCGATCGCCCTTCTACCAAGGTCGGTGACATTGAAATCAGACCCAACGCTCGACTTAATTCCGGTGACCTTGGCGATGTTGACCTTCGTAAAAAAGGTAACCGGGCCCGATAAGCAGCCGAAGAGCAAGGACGCTGATGCGACCGAAAATGCCATCTTCAACATCATGGCCAATCTACCCAAAGTAGACGTTCAACTGTGCAGATTTTAACCAGCAAGTTATCGGCGAATTACGGTGCAGCCGCCAGGAACACTGAGCCAAGATCGGTGGTCAATGTGGCAAATACGTAGGAGCATACAGTTGTCTTGTCACGCAATATATGTCCGCAAATCAATTTCGGCGCCGGCCTCGACGGATATCCACACATCGACCGCCATCCCGAGGGTATCGACGCAGTCAATGCACGTCGCCTCGATGAGGTGGACGCTGGCGATAGTGCGCCTAACCATCATGGTCAACTGCTCACACGCCGCGAAGAGGTAGCGGCCGACAACCACCGGCACCGCTACCGCATCAACGATGCCACCCGCATCTGACACTGGACACGCTCTGGGCGAATTGATCGGATCCATGGCCAGGATCGGCTAGTGTCATGCACTGCGACGACTTCGTTGCCGCATCCGCTGCTAGTCCCTAAATCAACCTCGGTGAAGACGCGCTAGGGATACCGTGGATCACCTCAAAGCCAGGCTGCAGATCGCGGCCTATCTCGCAGATGTTGGCCTGAGTTGACACCTGATGCACTAGGGGCAGACGGCTAGAGCTGAACCGCTTCGGCGTGGTTGGCCGCGCACATCTGGCGGCAACAAACGTCAACACCGCTCCAATAGCTAACATCTGAACGCTTGTTCACATCACCGGAGGCCCCGCTAAGCGCAGCTCAACCAACTGCACCGATTACCTGACGAACAACACCCGCGATCTGGTCTGCCATCGCGCGCCCGATGATTAGATCTCTCTGGCGGGGAACATCGATGACGGTGGTTATGACACCGACATCGTAGCGCCGCCAGACCGCACCGTGATGGTCCATGATCGCTCGCATGGGCCCGTTGTCGGTCAGCATCCGCGCAGAAAATCTATTTACGCCGTTGACGTGGGCAGCGATGGACAGCGCGCTGATCAGGAAGTTCCCGACGCCCCGACCCTGATAGGCATCGGCGACGGTGAAAGCGATCTCGGCGAGCGTCGGATCGCTCTCATCACGGACGAACCGGGCGTCGGCCACCGGATCACCACCGTCGGTCACCACCCAGACGAAGTGGTCTACGTAGTCGACCTCTGATAGATAGTGCATCAGCTCATCGCTGGGAGCACGAGCCGACATAAACCGCAGATACAACGTCTCGCGAGAAAATCGGACGTGACCCCGCAGGCTGCGCTCGGTATCACCGGGGAGGACAGGACGCAGCATCAAGTGGGTTCCATCGCGAAGCTGGACCGGGATGGGCGTGATGAACGCAGCGAGACGCTGCCGGACCGTGAGCAACAACCGCCGCGTGATACTGGGAATCTGCACCATCTGGGCGAAGGCGTCGATATCACCTACCCAACCGGTCAACGGTTCGGTCGTGATGACCGTTGCAGTCCTGCGGCCATCACGCAACAAAGCGATCTCGCCAATGATCATGCCGTGAGACGCCTGACCGACGATCACCGCACCATCGTCGTCGACACGCCTGACCTCTACATTACCCGACGAGATCAGCAGGAACGAAACAGCCTGTTCACCCTGCTGCATAAGCACTTCGCCGGCCGCGGCCAGCACGGGCTCAACGCTCACCGCCACCGACATCAAGTCCTCGGCAGGGAGTCCCCGGAAGATATCCATTGCGGCGAACTCTTCGGCCCGATCAGCGATCAATTCGACCACTGCGATATCCCTGGGGCCCAGGGGTGAGGCGCAGGACTCGCAGTGCCCGCATTGCCATGAACCCGCCACCCCGTTCCCGTCTTGCGGTCCGATACAAATCAGACTATGGCTTCTGCTGCTGCGGCGGCAATAAACGCACGGTTGAGCGTAAGCACTGGCCTGTCCTCGGTTAATACCAATACCGACAACGATCCAAGCCAGGACCCACTCGAGGTGACCCACGGTCTACTCAACATGAACGCCGTGCTATGGAATGGCTCTTTGGACGTTCTGGGCGAATCAACGAGTTCTCCGACCTAACCTTGGTTCAGCGGGCCATGAACGAACAGTCGGTTCGTTACAATGGTGTACGAACCGCTGTGGCGGACGATCTTTTTCTACACTGCCAGCAGCGCCATCACCCAAACTAGGCAGCAGCCCACGGCGGCGGCTCTGCGTCTATCAAATGCAAACAAAATTGCTCGAAATCGCCTGCTGGCCAAGAAATTTCACCGGAACTCTGACACAACGATCTACGGATGGGCGCCTCATGTTCGACATTTCTGCGCCGATGTTGACGGAGGCGGCGCTGGACAACCGCGGACATGCTATGTCCTTGGTGACGCGCACAAGTTGCCGATTGATGATGAAACATTTCGACGCTGTATGCCGCTTGGGCACATTGTACATAATGCCGGATACCGTTTCGGGTAGCGCACGAGATGGAGCGAGTACTCCGGCCTGGCGGGCCGGAGCGCGATCCTGAGAAGCTATGCCGAGAAAGGTCGCTACGGGTCCGGGCGTACCGGACCCGTAGCGACCTTTTCTATAGGGATCACGGTGTTCGACCGACAGACGTTGGTCGACCAGGCTGGTGGGCATCAAGCACAACGCGTGTTGTAGTTTCGTCTACCATTGGTAAACACGTCTGAGATATGTGGATGCATTGGACCTGGAATAAAATAAACAGTAATCACCGTCGTGGCGAATGGCCGGCAAGAAACCCTTATCAAGAGATTCGACGGGTACTTTTTGCAGTTATTTTCAGTTAGTACTGGTGCCCATACTTCCCCAGTAGGACGAGCCGGTGGCCGAGAACGGGTGCAACGCGCTCGTCTTGGCAAATGCTGAACTGATTTTTAGCATCGTAACAGAATGCACACTAAGTGACTGGTGTCACACGAATGCTGGCCTAGTCTGAGACACATGCAAAGGCCGTGCCAAACAGTCCGGGTTATGAAACTACCGACAACCGCCTACTACAAGAACTCTAAAGCAAAACCGCCCCAACGAAAAACTACCAACCACAACCAAACCGTGAACGATCCCAATACACATAGACACATATCCCCAGATAAATGTCGCGCACGTGGAGCTAAGGGGAATCGAACCCCTGACCTACTCGATGCGAACGAGTCGCGCTACCAACTGCGCCATAGCCCCTGATTGTTAGCAGGCTACCAGTTACAGGACAGCCCAAGCCGGGTTCGGCGGGGCGTTACTGGCCCACGGCTCTTGGTAGGTCCCTGGGCCAGCCAAACGTACGAATCGGCATCTCGTAGTCCAGGTGTTCGAAGATAGGGTCCTCGTCATCGATTTCCAAGACCACTGCGCCTGGACGCCGCAGCCGCGATGGAACCACGTCAAATTCGCGGTCATGCGCGTTTTCCACGTCGACCCGGGCACGTGCTATCCGATGCATCCGACGGCTACGCACTTTCTCTTCAATCCGAGTTTGCCGGCGCAAATAGGCCAGATAAAGCACTGTGACAGTGGTGGAGCTACCGCAAATCCACCAGGCATTCGAATCCACTTCGAACGCCGCTGCGGCAGAGCCAACCAAGATGATCGCCATAACCATCAGCACCCTTTTACGAAACGCGTACTTGCGTGCACTGACCGCGGTGGCGGTCTTGGTGTCGTACCGACGCTGCCGCGAGACAGTCGGCGCTACTGGCACCGGCGACTTGTCGTCCTTCTGCTCGAGTCCCAGACCCGACGATGCGTCGACGTATCCGTACCGGTCACTTTGCCGTTGCTCAGCCTCAGCTTCTTCACCCGGCGATCCGCCTTCACCGACCGCTAGCAGGACGGACTCAGTTACGTCAGCACTGTCCTCAATCGGCAGGGCCACCGAATCTTCGACAACATCGACATCCAGGTAGTCGGTGCCGGTGAGCTCAGCCACCGCAACCTCCATGACCACCGGACGTGTACGCTGCGTATCATCGACGTTTTGGTCCTGTTCTTCACCTATGTCCTGGTCAGCGTCAGCGAATTCACCATCGACCGGGTTTTGCCGCCAGTCCTCGTCCAGCTCCCAATTGTGGTCGCTGCGATGCCCCGTGGCGGGACCACCTCGCTTGAGTAGTCGGGCACCGGCAACACCGTTTAGCACCCGAGTCGCCAATGCCACATCACTGATGCGGCGAACAACGTCACGTTTGCTGATCAACATCGGCACCAGCACGAAAAGCCACAGCACCACCAACGAAATCCACAGCAGCGATTGGGGGATGCTCGGCATAATGACCTGTTCCTTTCCCCGGCAAGGCCAATAGGTGACCAACCCGGCAGGATCAATGGTACCAACAACAATTACACACCTGTAATTTACAGCTGACAAGCATCAAAAATTATTTACTCGTGTCACATCAGTCACACGGCGGTAGGCAGTGTTTCACCATACGTACGATTTAGAGCCAGCTGGCACGACCGGCCCGTACCAGGTTCGACGTAACCGACCCGGATACCTCTTCGATCGTGAGGGCCATCAGCAGGTGGTCACGCCACGCTCGATCAACCTCGAGGTAGCGGCGCAGCAAGCCCTCTTCACGGAATCCAACCTTTGCCAGCACGGCCCGGCTCGCTACATTCGCGGGGCGCACAGTAGCCTCCACGCGATGCAACATTACCGGGCCGAAGCAGTGGTCAAGGCCCAAGGCCAACGCTCCGGTTGCCACCCCGCCGCCGGTCGCCGAGCTGGATACCCAATAACCTATCCATGCCGACCGCAACGCCCCGTGGGTAACGTTGCCTATGGTCAACTGACCGCAGAAGTTTCCATCGAGCTCGATCGCATAAGGTAGCATGCGACCTTTGCGGGCCTCCGACCGCAGACTCGAGCACAGCACCTGCCACGCGATAACCGAGTGCCGCACCACCCAATCACCTTCCGTACTAGGTTCCCATGGCTCGAGGTACGCGCGGTCAGCTAACCGGATGCGGCTCCACTGCACGCCATCCCGCAACCGCACCGCCCGCAACCGGATCACACCAGCCGGAACCCGCAGCGGTCCAACGTTCGACGGCCAACCCGGATGCCGGGCGTTGAAGCGCAACAGGGTCACCAAAGCGTGCAGTCGGATCGCTTAGCCGCGCTGAGCAAGGAAAGCAACGTCGACGACCTCACCGGTACGAATCTGCTCGGCGCCACTGGGAATCACTACCAGACAGTTTGCTTCGGCAAGCGTCGCCAGCAAATGCGACGACGCACCAAGAGCGCCACCAAGTGCTTGCACCAGGTATTCACCGGTGTCCTGATCCCGCATCAACTGACCGCGCAAGTAACCTTTGCGCCCGGCCACCGAAGTGATCGGCGATAGCGTTCGGGCCTGCACGATCCGGCGCATCGGCTGGCGCTTGCCCAGCGACAACCGGATCAACGGCCGAACCATTACTTCGAAAACCACCAGGGCGCTAACCGGATTGGCCGGCAGCAGAAATGTCGGAACGCCCTCGCGACCCAGCTGCCCGAAGCCCTGGACGGAGCCAGGATGCATGGCGACGCGAACGACCTCCATCTCGCCTATCTCCGAGAGCACTGCCCGCACCGCCTCGGCCGCCGCCCCCCCGACTCCTCCGGCGATCACCACGACTTCGGCTCGGCTGATCTGGCCCTCAACAACTTCGCCGAACTCCTTCAGGTTGTTGCTGACGATGCCGATGCGGTTCACCTCCGCACCAGCATCACGGCCGGCCGCGGTCAATGCATAGGAGTTAACGTCGTACACCTGTCCGTTGCCTGGAGTACGCGAGATGTCGACCAGTTCCCCACCTACGGCCATTATTGACAGCCGTGGCCGCGGGTGCACCAGTACTCGTTCGCGGCCGACCGCCGCTAGCAGCCCCACCTGGGCAGCCCCGATGATTGTTCCGGCACGCACGGCGACGTCCCCGGGCTGCACATCATCGCCCACACGCCGTACATAGGCACCCGACGGCGCGCCACGCAGAATCCGCACGCGCGACATCCCGCCGTCGGTCCACCGCACCGGCAGAACTGCATCGGCCAGCACCGGCAGCGGTGCCCCAGTCTGCACTCGGACAGCCTGGTGGGGCAGCAGCCTGCTGGGTGTGCGCGCACCAGCCTCGATGGTTCCCATCACCGGCAAGGTCAGCACATAACGCCCATCCTCATCGGATGAACCGGATTCACCTCCATCCGACTCACCGATACCCGAGACGTCGACGCTACGTACCGCGTAGCCATCAATCGCCGCCTGGTCGAAACCAGGCAGTGGCCGTTCGGTCATCACTTCTTCGGCGCACATCAATCCCTGTGCCTCGGCAATGGCGACACGTACTGGCCGTGGGACTACCGCGGCGGCCAATATCCGGGCCTGCTGCTCTTCCACAGAACGCACAAAAGCGCCTTTCTGCCCCCCCTACCCGGGCACAATGTCGGGCAAGCCGGGCCCGCCATGGCCGGCTACTGGGGTCTGGTAGCCAGGCTACTGCTCGATTAAACCCAATCGCTCCACCAACCACCGCCGCAAATCCGGGCCATAATCGTCACGATCCAACGCAAAGTCAACCGCAGCTTTCAGGTAGCCGCCGGGATTTCCCAAGTCGTGTCGAGATCCGCGATGCACCACTACGTGGACCGGATGGCCCTCCTTGATTAGCAACGCGATCGCATCGGTGATCTGCACCTCGCCGCCTGTGCCACGACTGACGCGACGCAACGCATCGAAAATTGCGCGATCAAGCACATAGCGACCGGCTGCCGCGAACGTCGAAGGAGCATCTTCGGCTTTGGGCTTTTCCACCATGCCGATAACCTTCAACACGTTAGGATTGTCCCCGCCGGGAACCGGCTCGACGTCGAAAACCCCGTATGAGCTGATCTCTTCTGATGCCACCTCGATGGCACACAACACTGTACCGCCGCGGCTGGCCCGCACCTTCGACATCGTCTCCAGCACGCCAGTCGGCAATACCAAGTCATCGGGCAGCAACACCGACACAGCATCCTCATCCGGCGCCAGTGTGGGCTCCGCGCAGCCGATAGCATGTCCCAGTCCTAGCGGCTCAGCCTGCACGACGGATTCCACTTTGATTAACTCCGGCGCACGACGCACCTTGGCTAACATGGCTTTGTTGCCGCGTGCCAACAGCGTGCCCTCTAGCACCAAGTCTTGGACGAAATGAGCGACCACCCCATCCTTGCCTTCGGAGGTGACAATCACCAGACGTTCGGCCCCGGCCGCAGCGGCCTCGGCTGCAACCAACTCGATACCGGGGGTGTCGACGACGGGTAGTAGCTCTTTGGGCACCGTTTTGGTTGCTGGCAAGAAACGAGTGCCCAGACCGGCCGCAGGAACGATCGCAGTGAATGGGATCGGGACTTGCGCGCTTAGGAGGAGTGACATCGTTCACACGATAACGTGCACCGGATTTGCCGACTCGATGTGGCGACGCGAAAGCTGAGGGTGGCATCGTTGAACGCATGGTGACCGCGAGCAAGGCCACGTTACGGAAACAACTGCTGGCTGCCCGGCGCAGCGTTGCCGACGACATTCGAGCCGCCGAGACCAAGATGCTCAGCCAGCACCTGGAGCTGCTGGTGAACAGTGCCAGCACGGTCTGCGCGTACGTGCCGGTAGGCACCGAGCCGGGCGCTATTGAGATGCTGGATGTGTTGCTCCGCAAGACGGGACGAGTTTTACTGCCAGTAGCGCGTACTGGCGATGATGAGATTCCACTACCGCTGCAATGGGGCGAGTACCGGCCCGGTGGACTGACCTCCGGGCCTTGGGGGTTGCTCGAACCACCCGAGCTTCGGCTGCCCGAGTCGGCCTTAGCCGAGGCCAACCTGGTGCTTGTCCCGGCGCTGGCAGTCGACCACCACGGCGTACGGTTAGGTCGAGGTGGCGGCTTCTACGACCGGTCCCTGGCAGGACGGGATCCGCATACCCTGCTGATCGCGCTGGTACGGGATACCGAGTTACTCAACGAGTTGCCATCGGAGCCACACGACGTCCGAATGACCCATGCGGTTACGCCCGAGCGTGGAGTGATCGCATTACCGAACAGCGAATAACCACTATCACTATGGTGATTCTAGCACTTGGCACGGTAGAGTGCCAGACTAGACGATACTACCCGGAGGTTTTTGTGCCGACCTACAGCTACGAGTGTACCGAGTGCACTAACCGCTTCGACGTTGTGCAAGCCTTCACCGATGATGCCCTGACCACTTGCGAAAAGTGCTCCGGTCGGCTGCGGAAACTATTCAACTCCGTCGGCGTGGTGTTCAAGGGCAGTGGCTTCTACCGCACCGATAGCCGCGAATCAGGTGAGAAATCGAACAGTTCAAGCAACGGGTCTTCGAAGAGCGATTCGGGATCGAGTTCGGGATCTAGCGATAAATCAAACAGCTCCTCTGCGCCTGCCGTCGCGACCGCTCCGAGCTAGCCGGTTATCTACAAGACGTTTCTGACCAAGCATCGCCGGCGCTGCACTGCGCTTACCGATGCAGCGTGAGAGAATCATCATTGAATCCAAGCCTATTCGGTCGGATATCCGACCGAATAGGCTTGGATTAGGAGCCGGGTCCGTGCTGACTTGCCGAATCGCCGGCGGCGGGTTGGTCATGCTAGCCAGAATTACAGCGCTGCGATCGAATCCAGACGGCAATCGTACCGAGGTGGTGGTTGCTGCGCCCGACCCGCAGTTGGGAACCGTGTTGACTCCCAACGATGTTCAGCACGAAAAGGGTTTGGCTACAACGCAACGGTTCCCGATGCTTCTCAAGCCGACCTAGGCTCAGTGGTCGGGTCGACGCTGGCCAGTCCCATGCGGCACGGCGAAGTACTCATCGATGTCCGGTTCTGGGGGACACGTCTGGCCGAGTCGACGGTCGGGCCAGTCGCCCGTATCGTTCCGCTACATCTGGCGAACAGCGCTCTGATCGACCTGGTCCGGGTCGGCGAGGTGGTAGATGTGCTGGCTGCGCCGGACAATGCCACGCCGGCAGTCAGCAAAATAGTGGGCAACGACGCCGTAGTGGTTCTCGTGGTTGCCAAGCAGTAAAGTCCAGGCAGCATAACGCCAACAGCGTAGTGTTAGTGGCGCTTCCGGTTCACGTGGCGAACACGGTGGCAGGCTCAACGCTCGGTTAGATGGTGACTTTGACCCTGCAACTGAATGCCTGGCAATCGCTCAACACATGACACACAGCAAGCTGTTGTCCAGCCCAGAAAGGACCTCCCATGTTCAGAGGGTTCAAGGAGTTTCTCTCACGAGGCAATATCGTCGACCTGGCCGTAGCGGTGGTTATCGGTACCGCGTTCACCGCGTTGATAACCAAGTTCACCGACAGCATCATCACGCCATTGATCAATCGGGTCGGCGTCAACCAACAAACCAATATCAGCCCCTTGAGGATCGACATAGGGGGAGATCAGGCCATCGACTTGAACATCGTGCTCTCGGCCGCGATCAACTTCTTGCTGATCGCTTTGGTAGTGTATTTCCTGGTCGTGTTGCCCTACACCACGATACGCAAGCATGGTGAGGTCGAACAATTCGACACCGACCTAATCGGGAACCAAGTTGTCCTACTCGCCGAAATCCGTGATCTTCTCGCCCAAAGTAACGGGGCTCCGTCCGGCAGGCACGTCGATACAGCCGATCTGACGCCAACCCCAAACCACGAACCTCGCGCAGACACATGACCGCAGCGGCGCCAGCCTAGATTTCCAGACTCGATAATTGCCCAATGATCTGGGTGGCCAGCGGATTCAATGTAGCCATTCCGTCGCGCACCGCATAACGGGAGCCGGCGAGGTTTACCACCAACGTACTGCCCGAAACACCAGCTAGACCACGCGACAATCCGGCGTCGGTGATTCCCGCGGACAGCCCCGAAGCACGGATGGCTTCGGCAATACCTAGAATTTCCCGATCCAGAATCTCGCGGGTGGCCTCTGGAGCGACGTCACGTGGTGTAACACCGGTTCCGCCGACCGAGACCACTAGGTCCACCCCACCGATCACTGCAGTGTTCAACGCGTTGCGTATCTCGACCTCGTCAGCCGCCACCGCCACCACACCATCAACGACGAACCCGGCCTCGGTCAACAGCTCAGTGACCAGCGGCCCGCTGTGGTCCTCATCCCCATGCGCGGTGCGATCGTCGACAACGACAATAAGTGCACGTCCGACTACCAACTCGACACCCTTCTCCATGGGTGCAACCGTATATCCGAGCTCGGACAATTGCTTATCGACTAACACGGTAGCTCTCGATTATTAATTGTTACTGTTCCGCCTTGCCGAGTGTGACCTGAACCGTGCGACTGCTACCAGACTGATCCTGATAGGTCAGCGACACTTTGTCACCGGGTGCCTTGGACCGCACGGCAGCGACCAACGCGTCGGCGCTACTGATCAGGCGGTCGTCGACCTTAGTGAGAACGACCCCCTTGGGAACGGCGGCATTCGCGGCCGCACCACCGGCCACGACGTCCATAACTTTGGCGCCCGGGGTGCCTTTGTCGGTGGCCACCTGTACACCCAGCGACGCATGTGTCGCTTTGCCAGTGCTGATTAACTCGTCAGCGATGCGCTTGGCTTGGTCGACGGGAATCGCGAAGCCAAGCCCGATCGAGCCGCTCTGTGCATCACCCGAATCAGCGCCGAGTGTGGCAATAGCAGAGTTGACTCCCACCAACTGACCGCCCATGTTGACCAGCGCACCACCGGAATTACCCGGGTTGATAGCCGCATCGGTCTGAATCGCGTCCAGCACCGTATTTTGGTTGCCCGATTCGCCGGTCGTCGACACGGGCCGGTTAAGCGCACTGACGATCCCGCTGGTCACCGTGCCCGCCAAACCCAGCGGTGAGCCGACAGCCACCACCGGCTGACCCACCCGCAGATCTGCGGAAGAGCCCATCGTAATCGGGGTCAGTCCGGAAATACTCTGCACCCGAACCACAGCAATATCGCTAGTGGGATCGGCTCCGACCACCGTGAACGACGCGGTGCGGCCATCGAAGAAGGTCACAGTGGTTTTCGGCGACAGACCACCACCAGGACCACCCCCTGGTTTGGCGGCAACCGCGACGACGTGGTTGTTGGTCAAGATCAACCCATCGGCCGACAAGATGACGCCGGAACCCTCCTCGGACTGACGACCCAAATCGGTCTCCAGCATGACGACACTGGGCACTACCTTAACGGCAACTTGTTCGACGCTGCCCGACGGCATGTTCGCCGCCGGAACGCTGGCAGCCGGCCCGGTTACCGGGCCAGCACCGTTGCCGCCCGCGACGCGCGTGCCCAGCGCAACAACCGTAGCCGCCACGCCGCCGATACCAGCCGACACCACTGCTATCGCTAGCGCACTAACAGCCAACATGCCTGCGCGAGGACGCCTGTCGGCTACCCGACCGGGCGGAATCATCGACTGCAACGGGACCGTACCCGCACCACCAAATGGCTCATAGGGTCGGTGATACTGCTGCAACGAGGGCGACTGCTGATAGCACCAATCGACTTGTTGTTGGTGGTACGGCTGCTGCTCCTCGGTGTACGAGGATGACACAGGCTGATTAGGCGCGCTACGGTATCCCGGCTGCTGCGGCGGTGGCGAATACCTCGGGTGATTCGTCATGTCGCTAAGTCGCTCTTCCTCTATGTCGGCTTCATGCGGGCCGACTTTTTAATACAGTAACTGCCAACTACCTTGCCCGCGCGGACTGATAGTCCACTGAGATAACGTGCGCTGAATCCCGAAAGTTCGCCGACTTACCGGAAACCTGCACGGCTGGGCCGATCTTGTCCTGGAAATTGGCTTCGCCCATGTCCTGGTCCGCGAGCGTGGAGTACGCTGAAACCGGCATCGGGCGTCCGGGTAGAAGCACGTAAATCGACGTGCCCGGGGGTTGCACTCCCGGCGCGGTGTCTTCGACGCGAAGCAAACCTCCGTGGTTGATAACCACCTGTTTGACGATCGCCAACCCAAGGCCCGAACCCGGCAACGACCGTGCAGTCGTCGATCGGTAGAAGCGCTCGAACACCAGCCGGCGTTCTTGCGGCGGAATCCCCGGACCGTAGTCGGAAACCACCAGCTCAACGTGCGACGGGTCGAACTGGCGCATCGTTACGACGACGCGGCCACCCGACGGGCTCCACTTGGCCGCGTTGTCCATAAGATTCAGCACCGCACGCGACAGACCAGCGGCATCACCATAAATCTGCCATCCGATCGCCTGGACGTCAAAGTGAATATCGTTGCGCCGCCGCCTGACCCGCTCCAGACTGCGGTAAAGGACCTCGGACATGTCGATCGGCTCGTGCACCACCTGCCCAGCGTCGTCTCTAGTGAGGTCCACCAAATCACCTACCAGCGTGGACAATTCTTCAATCTGCGCGAGTACATCGGCACGCAGATCCGCCATCTCCTGGTCAGGTAGCCGCGGCGCTTCGGGAGCCATCGAGGCGATCAGCAGTTCAACGTTGGTGCGCAGCGAGGTCAACGGGGTGCGCAACTCATGTCCGGCGTCGGTTACCAGCCGTGCCTGGCGTTCCCGAGATTCGGCCAATGCCCGCAACATCAAGTTGAATGCCTCAGTGAGCCTGGCCAATTCGTCACTGCCGAACACCGGGATGGGCCGCAGGTCGTCGGTACGCGCCACTCGCTCGGCCGCTTCGGTCAGACGCCCCACCGGACGCAGCCCCGCCCGAGTAACCATCCCCCCGGCCACCGCGGCAACCGCGACGCCGAGGCTTCCGACAATCAAAAGCACCCAGCGCAGCTTGGTCATGACAGCTTCGGTTGGCCGCAAGCTCTTAGAGATCAGCAGCGAACTGTCGTTGGGCAGGTGGATGGCGAGTATGCGTTGGTCCGATGCAGTACGTTGCGACATGAACAGCTCACCACGGATGACAGCTTTCTCTGCCGTTCCGACAGGAAGAGTCTGACCCGGCTGATTGGCCGTGTAAATCGAGTGGCCCGGGTTCACCAACATGGCGTTGACATCCGAGTAGGCAGTGCCCTCGATGGCCTTGCCAGGGTCGGCTGCCAACGAACCACTAGCGATCAGCAACTGCGCCCTGCTCTGCAGTTGATTATCGATATCGCTGTACAGCGCCGCCGAGATCACAACGTAGACAGCGAATGCCATCAAGACGACGACCATCGCCACCATGGACATTGCCAGGAGCATTACCCTCCACCGCAGGGATAAAGAACTGGTGGCTCGCAACGATGCGCGCCGGCGCCAGGCAAACCGAACCATCAGGGCGGCGTCTCCCTTAATACATAGCCCACTCCACGTACAGTGTGGATTAGCCGTGACTCACCATCGGCCTCGGTTTTGCGGCGCAAATACCCGACATAGACTTCCAGTGCATTGCCGGAGGTCGGAAAATCAAATCCCCACACCTCTTCGAGGATGCGGCTGCGTGTAAGTACCCGCCGCGGATTAGCGATCAGCATTTCCAACAACGCGAATTCGGTACGGGTCAGACTGATCCAGCGTTGTCCGCGGGCGACTTCGCGGGTCACCGGGTCCAGGGTTAAGTCGGAAAAACTCATCGCCACGGACTCGGCAGCGTCATCGGGCTTGGTGCGGCGTAGCAGCGCCCGAATCCGCGCCAACAGTTCTTCGAGGGCGAACGGTTTGGGCAGGTAGTCGTCGGCACCGGCATCCAAGCCGGCGACCCGTTCGGAGACCGAATCGCGGGCGGTTAGCACCAGGATCGGCAGGTCGTCACCGGTACTTCGGAGCTGACGGCAGACCTCTAAACCGTCCAGGCGCGGCATCATGACATCGAGAACGAGAGCATCAGGCCTATCGCGGGCAACCATCTCCAACGCCTCGACCCCGTCGTTGGCCAGTTCGACCGAATAACCATTGAACGACAACGACCGGCGCAGAGACTCACGCACCGCCCGATCGTCGTCAACGGCAAGTATCCGCACAGCTACTAATTCGGTCTCGGAGCCTGAGAGCGACTTGCAAGGATCGCTGGCGTTGAATCGCAATTTTCCAGTCAACGACGCGTGCGTCGACCCCGTTACACGGCAACGGTGGAATCAGGATTAACGCCGGTCAAGGTCGATAAGACCAAGACGTGCCGCCTTGAGTAGCCTGCGAGGCACCTTGTGCCGCTGACCCGCCACCGTCACACCGACAAGCTCGGTCCGAGCAGCCTTCCACTGCGCGCGCCGGCTGCGGGTGTTCGCGCGCGACATCCTGCGCTTAGGTGTAGCCATAATCGGCCCCTACTCCTCGATTGAGATTAACGATTGCTGTTAATAAATAATAGTTTGGCGACCTATTGCTCACCAAACTGGCCAGGCCACAGGCCGCACCACCCAGCGAAACTTAAGTCAGAGCAATCCATCACAGGGCGTGTCTTGAGCGTAACGTACGGTGGGTCGCGGCGACACCTTGACGTGACACTAGCCACAGCGGACAACCAGCCGGTTGATTTGTTGCACCCAAATAGGTTTGTAGTCCCTTAACGGGAGACGCAGATGGTTTCTCACACCGTCCGCATCAGTAATTGCCCGGCCTTCTACGGTAACCGACTATCAGTCATGCGCAAAATACTCACCTACGGCGAACTCAACTTCGTCACCGGTGACTACCTGGCCGAAGTGACTACGATGCTTCTTGGTAGCGACAGGAGAAACACCCCAACCGGGGCACGCCGCCAAGATCTTCCTGAATTCAACTTGAAGACTGCACTGAAATTTACCCGCGATCGTAAGTGCATAGTCGTCAACACCGGCCGCCTGAACTCCGCCGGTCTGGAAGATGCGGTACAGGCGCTGGCCGAACTCCTCGGTATCGGAGCACGGATAGTTCGCGTCGAAGGCGACCACCTAGGCCAGAGTGAGCCGGAAGTTCACCGGGACCGCAATGGAGCGCGAACAGCTGCAAAAGGCGTTGAGCTCGTTAACAGAACGAGAGATCCTGCCCAATATTTGACCACAGCGGGAACTCGCTGGCGATCTGCCACGTGACTTATACCGCGGCCCACGAGGGCCACGACGGATCTGCAAGATTGTTGAATTGTACTTTGTGTGCATGTTCTGTTGTGGGGGTGGAGTAAAGGGTGGCGGTGTGTTGCAGTGTTGTGAGTTGATGTGATCGATCGTTAACCGTTCGTTTGGGTTGGGTGGGGGTGGGGATCGTGCGTGAGATCACCAGCAAGGGTGGGGCCCGCGTGTTTGCGGGTTGCTTTGGGGGTTGCACTGATTCGACACCAACTATGCTGGCTAAGACGCTCAATCGGGTTACTGAGCTTGTATTGCTTAGCTATGCAGTGAGCAGTGGGCCAGTGGCTTTAAAGGCCGGCAAGGTGAGCGTTGTGGGCAGCTGCGTACGGAGATAGACATGTGTGCTGGCCAAGAAGTACAGTCCCGAACAAATTGTGGGGGTGTTGGCCCAAAACCTATCCCGACCGGCCCGAAAGATGCAGGTGTCCTATAAAACACTTCAACATCGAGTCCAAGCTCAACCAACATGTGCGCACTGGGTGGATGTTCCGCACGCTGAGGGCACAGCACGCTAAAACCGGGCACCACCATTATTCTCTAGGTATGGCCACCACCAGTGCACGTCCCGCGAAAACTACACGACCGTGTGGTGCTCTAACCTCATAGCATTGGGCGGATGATGTAATCATCGGCAAAAATTAGACCCCCAAATCGGCGCCCTGGCCGAACACAAGTAGCGGATTCGTGCAGCTGCTACACCTATCCAAGGACCACAGCACTGATGTGATCACTGCGGCCATGATCAACCACAAGACAACGCCCTACCACAGAATCGCTGTACAACCCCAGCGTGAGACCAAGACCTCGAAACGACTCTCATACCCGCATCACCACGGCATCGATACCGACCTTTGCGACCTGACGCACCGACCCGCCAATACACTGACCCACCACCCTTTACTCCACCCCCACAACGAGTCCGCGCTAACATTAACCATCGCCCACACCGTGCGCGGATTAGACGATATGGCAACACTGGGTGCATCAAGTAACGATCTTTCGACTAAGGGGTTATCTATCACTGCATGGTTTATTGACCCGGGCGCGCGTCAGGTCGAGGGGCGCATTGTGGTGATTGATCTAGACAGCCTGGGCTGCGGTGGGCAACTTACCTGAGGTCGCGGCGGCGCCGTTAGGGTTTACGGTTTGGTAGCGTGTCACTACATGTCTCGTGACATGATCGCAAGCGCGGCGAGATGGTGATAAATATCGAGCGGAGATGTCGGAACTTTTCGGCGACCAGGGGAGTCCGTACAGGTCTGGGCTAGTGTATGTTTGGGCCATCTGGGTCGGATGCTCGATAGTGTGATGTGTTGTGCACCAAGCAGCAGGTGGATGACAACCACCCCATTGGGGTAATCCAAATGGGGTGGCATTGCTGCTCTTTACCAGGTAAATTAATACACCAGCGTCGCTGATTCGGGAATTTTTGGGTGTGCCCAGGGGCAGTGGTGGATTCCCGAGCGCAGAATTGTTGGGACGAAAGTTCACCGCCGTGAACGCTGACGCCAACTCGGTCACGATATGCAGCCATTGCCCCTACGTTGGAGAAGGGCTGACGAAGAACAGACGGTATCCTGCTGGCTGACCGATGGAAGCGATGAACGGACCACTACAGCCCTTGTTTGATGTGAAACTTGCGCTGTAAAAAAATTGTTTACCGATGAGTATTCCGCAATTGTCGTGCGGATTGTGACGTCTACGTTGGAGAGCTGCTGCACGACGATTTCCAGGCCTGGTTGCTGGCTGACAATTTTTTGCTCATGTCTCGTTTTGCCACGGCATCGAGTATGGGTTGAAGCTTGTCGGCTAAACGCATCCAGTTAACAACGCCGCACTTCTTGGCGCTCAGAGTGTCGTCGCTCATCATTCCCTCATTACTACGGTCTGGCCGATGATGATCGGCGCTTGTCGCAGGAGATCGCAGGCGGCAGTGGTTTGAATCTGGTCTTTCGGCAGTCCTGGCCAGCACCGCGGCCAAGGTGTGGTCGCTCATGCATAGCCGTCAGTTAGGCTTGACGCAAAGATATTCGGTGTGGTCGTATGCGCCGCAATTCCACTGCTCATTATCGGATTTTCCATCAAGAGTGCAACCTGACTGAGTGTACAGCTCGATGAATCCAGAAACATCTTGCAGACCCTTGCCTAACATGCCGGCATAAGGAATCAGATTGGCGGTCGCGTCTTTGTCCACGATCATGTAATCAGCATATCCAGATTCAACCCCAAGCGTAGCGGCGTTGCTGAACTCGGTACTCGGTGAGCTATATAAGACAACGGTCGTTGACGGGTTTGCCAGCCTGAATGGTTAGCGACCTATAGGAATACCCGAACTCGGTTATGTGCTGATCCAGCATAGTTGTGGTGGCCACCAAGCCCTTATAGAAGCTATTGAATGGTCCATCGCCCGCGCGGGAGAGCCGGTCGTGGGTAACCTCTAGTAGACTATCCGACTTGTCATAGACCAACCAGGTACTACAAGCCACAGCACCTGAATCCGCGATGCTAACATTGTCTGCGCAAATCGACTGCTTTGTTACGCTGAGCTTGGGTGTCGCTAACCGTCTGTGCAACAGTCGAGTTGATTCGAGAGTTCGTTACACCGACAGTGATTTCGACACGTATTCGTTGTAGAGATCTACGAGCCCAAAGGCCTCAAGCCCTTTGCTGAGATTTCTTGTGGTGAAAGACAATATCAGCTGATTCCGCTGTGTTCCAGCCAATGTATCTCGTAGCTGCTTGAGATCCGCCAACTTATCGATGTCCTGATGCCAGACTCTGTTACCGTAGTACCAACCATTCTGCAGACGAGTAATTTCATGTTGCAGCACAATCATTATTGCTCTCGTCACGGACCTCGTTAGTGATGCCATCGAGATTGCGGATGGAGTTTCTGAACCACTGTGTGGTCCTATATCTGCTGACCCGGAATCAGCAAACGTCACCACATGTTGCCCGCATGGGGGCTACTATCTGGCTGTGACAGATACAGCATTTGGTCTGCCCGTGCCTGATTTCGACATTGACCTGCCCGGGGGCAATCCACCGTCGATGGTACGAATCGCCGCCGTCAGATCCTCAGCTGCATTCTCTGCATTAGCAGACAACTAAAGGATAGTTTTCCTCAGTATGATTGCGGTGTCAAGGATGCAGTTCTGGTCCACAGCGGATAATGACCACAAGGTGGAAGGCGGCAATACCGCACCAGGTGGTATCGACAATCGTGAACTGCTGATCCCGAGCTGTCCGACGAATCGTCTGCAACACCAACGGATTACGGAAATTTCGTCAGCCGACTTCTCCGCGACTCGCGCTACGACTTCCTAGGCTTCTGCGTGGGTGGCGGAAAGCACCACTCGCACTGCGAGCCCTTCGTTGTACCACTGCTGCGATGTTAGCGCCAAAATCGAGCAATCGCATAATTTCGCACAGCGCTTACGATGCGGTGTGAGTGCCGTGCGCACGCTTGATGACAGCTTCCCCAAGACCGTCGTGATCGCAGCAGAATCCCAGCGCTCAATATCAAACCAGGTTCAACGTCATGGCTTTGGTCAAATTTCACCATAGGTGTTGTCACTCACTTGGGCCAGGGCAGCACCTTGAGTGTGATGCTCAACTGGCCAAGCAACACCGACAACGCGACCGTCGAGGAGCCGACCCATCCTAACTGGGCGTTCTCCGCTTCGCGGCGGCAGGCTCGCTGTGACACCGGCAACAAATCGCCATGCTTGGCCAGCTCATTACCCGCATAGCAGAGTACGTCAGGAATCGCCCACAGCTCCTCGGCCATAACCGCCCCTTGCCCGGATCAAATTCACACCCTCGGCATTTCTCACCGGAGTATGGCACGAGCCATCAGGGGGCCAGCCCATCACGTCACTGCCGAATATGTGACCCGACCGGTCGTCTGCTACCTGCGAGGCCTACGGGCTTTGCGCTTGATTCCCACGCCGCCCCACAGCGAGAAGCCGCGAATTTTCACCGTTGGCGCGCCTGGCGTGCCTTGGCCTCGTACTTGACGGTCGAAGCTACCCATCACACCGTGGCCACTGATCTCCACGTTGACTTCGGGCGGCAGCAAAATAGTCTGCACGCCCATCACCGAGTATGCATGAAGTTCAACCTCTGTCGAAGTAAAGTCCGCGTAGCGCAAATCCAGCACCCCACTACCCCAAAGAGAGAATGTAGTCAACTTCCTCGGCACATTCCATCGACCTCGTCGCTCAAATCCGCTCATCAGGGCCAGAAGCAGCGTTGATGGAGCCGGATTGGGATTGCCGCCTCGACGAGCGCTTACTTGCGAACCCGGCAGATCGTCTCGCAGCTGCTCCAACTCCTGGTACGTTGTTGCCGCATACGCCTTAGCAAGTCGATCTTCATAGTCTTTCAGCTCCAAGCGGCCTTGCTCAGCGGCATAGGCTAGCAACTGCGCAATCTGGATGCGGTCGGTGTCTGCTGCACGCAAAGGTTCGTCACGTGCGCCCTTCGCATCACGTTGCGCTGAATTGCTCATCACCTATGAGCGTACGACCTAAAGATTTGGCTGCAATAGCAGTGCCTAAACTGCAGCTTTTGCAGCGACCGTATAGTTTGGTCCTGATGGCCCGCTCTCACCTCGGGCCGCTTCAGTGGCTCGCATCGTCGGCGAGCGGTGTGGTCCACCTTGACTGCCGTTTTGCAGTCACATAAGCAGGCCTTAGCGAGTTTCACCGGAGACAAAATCCGGGCCCGAGTCTATGGTGAGTCGTTCGGCGTCCTGGTTGAATTCTTCAATAACTACGGCGGTGGTCAGTATCTTCGACGCTGCAAGACCCTGTGGTGAATTGCGACCTATCGGGGTTACCAATAACGCCACCGTGGCATCAACGTAGTCAGCTGCCATCGCGGGATCAATCCGATCTTTGCGGCTTCGGTGACCTCCGCACCGTTAGCTGGTTAGCGTAATATCGGCCGGTGTGGTGGGCCGATATCTGCGGTAGAAAAGTCAGTGAGATTTTCGCCGTCGCGGATACGCCTATAACAGCATGGTGTCGATCACCGGTAGCGATGGCGCTTAACAGCGTCGTCATTGCCTGGGCACGCGTGACGACCATATAGAGTTTAGTGCCGCCGCCACCTGCCTCACTCAAGTCCTGTACCGGCGCAAAACATACCACCGGTCCGAGACCACCCACCGAAACATCGGATCTGCTGTCGCGTCTCGCAGGCCCTGCTGCAGTTGGTTAACCAGGGAGCTCGAGAGTGCTTTGCGGTTGTTGGGAGAGTTCAGTGTCAGCCGGGCTAAAGGACCCGCCTTAGGCGGCAGGGCCGGCGTAGTCTATAGTGCATCCATCAGTAAGCTGGGACAGCACCAGCGATGTTTGTGCAACTCAGTACCATCTCGCGACTAATCGGCACGATCCGTGCGAGCCTGGTTGAGGTTATCGCTGCTCCACCGCCTGACTCCTAGGTCAGCTCGTTGTCGCCCATTGATTGCATGGCTTGGCTGCCCGCATGTCCGGATTCTGCGTATTTGGCCATGTTGACGGCCTAGGCCGCGCCAAAGTCGCCGCCGTTGTCGTAGAGTGTTGAAGTCTTCTGTATCGTCTTCGCGAATTAGATATCAATGTTATTCTGCGTCAACGTATGTGACAGAACCTGATGGGTATCTATCGGGGTGGACCGGACTTTGCCGATCTTAACGTAGTCGCTGGCCTTATCGAGCGTGGAGCATGACATTACCATGGCGCTGGACGCGCCCATAATGCGTTCGGGGTTCAAGCCCGCGAAAAGCTGTGCGATTGCGGCACCCTAGGTTACTACGAGTGCTTCGGCGAGCAGAGGCACATCATCGAGAAATACGAGATTGCTTTTTTCGGAGTATAATTCGTTGGTGTTCTGGTGAGAACTCGCCTTTTCCAAGAAATACTCGTGACCGTAGTTGGCTACCAGGGTAGCCCACCACCTTTGCGAAGCTCTTGGCGTTCTTAACTTTCGATAAAGCTGGTATCGGTCACTACGGATCGCCCTCTTGATCACTTAATGGTCAGGAGCTTCCACCCGTGGTCAGGACGACGCCAAGTGCTGCTTGTTGATCGGTATTGACGTTGAGCTGGGTCAGTATGCCGTCGGCCTACCGGTCCACACCTTCGCACAGTGGATGTACCGGAACCGTGGTGCCAAGCGGGATGACGTTGCCTGGCATGGCTGCAACCAGAGATTTCTGTTAAATGGACTAACGAAATTTGGGCAACCGTGGCAGTGCGAGCATGTTAACGAAACCGCGCGCCGAATCGGCGTACATGTTCTGATTGTTGGGGTCGTAACGAACAACCGCGAGGCGGTAGGCCACCCTATGCCCGTTGGCCAGCAAAACCCCGTCCACGGTGGCCGAACCGTGCTGCCAGCAGCACCGTAAGTGAGATCGGAACCGATGATCCTATCGCTTTATCGTTGGCTAGCGGAGCCGACAGCTTCGCCACGTTGTGGGTATCGAAAAATGTGGTATCTGATGGAATTGTCGAGAAAAGCTCTGCTTTGACGCAACTTTTAACCAGCAATTCACGGTTTGGCGTGCATACCGTGCAGCCGAGCGCTGCTCATCGCTTCAGCGAGCGTCACTGCCGATTAACGACGCGTCAGAGCGTGGTAGAGATGTCCTTGACAAGTATCGGGTCATAGTATCGACATCGCGGATTCGTCCACAATCCCGGAATCCAGTCGGATCCCTCTTCGCTGTTCCAGCGAACAAAATTTCGGCACTAACCGTCGGTCGGTAGATCATGTGCACCAGGATGGCTTGTTGCTGTCAGCAGTGCACAGAATCCTCGGTGTAAAGCCAGGTTGCGATCGAGATCGATTACTTTAGTACAGGATCGACGTCAATGTCTCGTTCCCATAGGCCACTGTAAGCTGCAGTTCAGCGAGATTGAGCTCGGTGTTTTCTTCGGTAACCGCCTGCTCGACCAGCAGGCGGGCGTTCATCTACCAGAGATAGAATTACCATCGTCATAGGCTAGGAGCTTCACCGTTCCGGTGCCGATGGGACCGATTACTCTTGTCCAATCTGGGGTGCGTCGAAAAGTTTGGTTCGCATACATGCTGTGCGCCCGAGCAGCGTCGACAGCGCTTCTTCGATGATCTTTTGGTGGCAGCGCTGAATAGAGCATGCCTGATCTCCGACTGCTCACATGGTGCTGTTGGTGTCGGCGAAAACTTGCACTTCAACATGATGTCCGTTGGACAATTAGCATACGCAGAACACAGGCGCATCGCCGAAGGCGGACTGCGCTTCGTGCCGGGCTGCGGAGACTTCTGCTGGCATGGCTAATAATTCGCTAGCCCCTCGCATACCCCGTCCACCGCCCCCTGACTAAGGTCTTAACCAACATTGGCAACTAATCCTCGGTGACCAAGATGCGAATTATAATGCGTCGAGCACCGATAATCCTTCCGTTGCCGTGAGTTTCTTGGACTCGGTCTTGAGCGCCACCGCGACGCGCCGCTAGTCGGAACCGGACTAGGCGGTCACGAAGTCGAGATTCTCCGAAAGGCATCCATCGCCAGGGTGCACTGGAAGCATGGGCAGCGGCAAGGTGTCCATCGTGCGAGGCATTCAAGCAACCTTTGGTGTACGGCAACTCGACCCAGGAATCTGTCTTTGCCACTTGCGGTGATCCAGAAATCCTGGACCGTGTATACGGCTACGGGGCCCAAACCCAGTCGACTGCAGATAACGGGCATCCTCCGGGCGCTCTTGCCCCTGTTCGCAACCAGCACTCGAGTGATTCCCATACGCATAACATACGGAAAGCGCCGAAATTCTATGTCCTTTTGTTCGTGTCATTGTCTATAGCGGACAAACACATTCCTAGTACTGTTCGGCTGCCGCGTGGGGGTCGATCACCCTGTGATCGCAGAGCATCCTAGACAACACCAACGGCATCGACTCGGCTTCGATTTGACCTTAAACTGCAACCCTCATAGCAAAGCTAGCAGCATTATCCACGTCTTGACCGAGGACTTATGCGGCCGTACGGGCGAGGATCCACAGCAAGCTGGACAGTTGGGCGCCACCCTTCATCGCCGAGTTGGCGTCGGTTCAGGTGAGAAAAATAACCGAGAGTTATATGGCGCGTCCATACACGCCGTAGTGTTCGGCTCAGTACGCCGTACCGATCAGCAACGAGATATGCGGAACAATAGAGTTGGACACGGCGTTGATCATCATCGAGCCGTGCTTGATCATGCCGCTCTCTTCATCGTCTTTGCTCACCATGTGTCCGCTATTGTTGTTCAGGAACAACAATAGCTTGTCGAAGCGGTTAGCCAGCGCAATGAACTGGATGGCTTTTCTCAGACTCCTCGCTGAACAACACGCACCGCGCGTTGGCCAGGATGTCCAGTGTGTATCTGTGCAACTTGACCCAGCTGGTCATCGGCGACGAACCGTACAGCGTTTTGAATTCGTCGAAGTCGGAGCCATCAACGATGATAGGCTATCACCCTGACGAGGGTAGGGTGGGATACACAGATCTGTGGGCATGATTGCGATCGATTTTTCTGTATCGAACAGCCGTTTGGTCACCAGCCGAGGGGAAAGCCCCTGGTTGGCCTGCTAGACCGTGGCGACCTATGCCTATGGTATAGAGTTCGTCTACAGTTAATTAGTCGGCCAAATCCGATAGTTGGGTATGCATTTCGACTACACCAAGAGACTGATTATCGAGCTCCTCGTCGATTATCGTCTTCACCAACGGCGTTCAGGGCCAAAGAAAGTCCTTTGAACATCGCCACGTGATCGAACATCTCCGGCACGTAAGGCACCGGAGGAGGTTGAGTTGCCGAACACCAGAGCGATTGTGGTGACTCCTGACGTCTAAAGGCAGGTCAGGCCACGGAACACCTACCCACCGAGGATGCTTCCTTCTGGCGCCCAAATTCAAATTCGGGCACAACATAGATTAGCTTAACAACTGCAAGGCTTGGTTGGCAACCCTGTACCCTGCCTCTACAATCCGTATTCTGCGCGCAACACACCTGCAGGATCAGGGTCGTCTCATCCGCCAGCTAACTCTCCACGAGATTATGTGAAATATCCATTTGCCATGTCGATGCGGCCGGCTATCTCGGCGAGAGTGTTCTTCACCGTTTGTTCGGGACACCAACGGTAGGTCTAACGTCTCCCGGTAGCTGCACCACTGTACGGTCTAATGTCCAGGGATGGCCGCTAACTCGAGTATGCTTACTTGGCACAAGGGGGATAAATTCGAAGACGAATTCCTGTGCGATCTGCTCAACGCCGGTGTTCTCGGCACCTAGTCAGATTATCCGCGCGGCACCCACGTGTTGACGTAGCACAGCTTGGCGGTATCTGAGTACCGTAAGTCCATCTTGCTGCTGACCTCAATGCAGGGCGTTCCCTTCTCTACATACAAGTAGCAAACCCACTCGCCGGCAGGATCTTCTAGTGCGCACTGTAGTGACGACGTAGTAGGCCCGTACCCTAGCGGTGATGTCAGTTTTGGCGCCGTTGACTGAAAGTAGTAATCGCCGATTAGGACCGCGGTGCTGCGTCGGTGTTCGACGTCCGAACTGCAGCTGGGCTAGGTAATGGCTAGCCTGCAGATTAGTTCGCCGGCTCACGTCGGCCGCACGAATGGGTCGATCAGACGTGTATCGCCAGATGCATTCATGTGCGGCACTACGATGCCGCACATGAACCATGAAGCGCGACCGCCGCCTGGTGCGCCTTCACTGTGAAATGTAACTTATGTATGCGATTTGCTGTGGGCAAACCTACGCCGAACAGCCCGGCTGCCCCCCCCCCCCCCCCCCCCCCGCGTGGGGGTGCAAGCCACGTGGCAGATCGCCAGCGCGAGAGCGTGATGCAAGGGTTTGGTTTATGCTTTGCGCATAGAAACCTTTTAACCCGGCCAGTTCGGTAGCTGTCACCGTACTTGGCTAATGCCCAAATGCGATTATTTGTAAGACATCCAATCGTAACTGTGTGCACACCAGGTGGTTGAGAGCAAGCTCCGTTCGCTTCATCTTCAGCCAGCTATTCTCCATAAACATGGAAAACGAAGTATCCACCCAAAAGCAACTGTATCCGGCGCACGCGTAGTAGGTCTCGGACACTTCCACGTCGGCGACTGCTATCCGAATCGTTTACCCGGCGGTAGCTGTTCTCGCCGCTCGCAGCACCGCATTGGTCAACGTGTGGGGATGTGCCACGAATCGATGTCACCAAACTGTCACGGGCTAGTCATGCTGGTGATCTAGCAGGCAGCCCTGGTGTGCCGGTGGTCACGTTAGCCGCGACGAACGGAGAGTTGTGGCATAATATCATTTAACATCGTCTCACCTAGCTAGTGTATAGTCTTGGGGGGGGAAAGCCTCCACTGGCCGTCGAAGCCGCGATCCAGGAACCCCGGATTGACCAGTGCGCATTCCAATTACTTGAGTATCGATCGCATCCTCGGTCGCCGAGCTGACGTGCAGCACGTCTCGATCCACTTTGTCCATGACGGCGCCCGGATAGCTCAGCAACAGCTGTATCCAACTCGGCTATATCGGCTAGCACCTGGGTGCCTTCACCCATGCCGAACGGATTGTTACCAGACAACTCCTGCTACCCGGGTCCAGTCTTCGCCAGGACAGGCGTCCCGCAGATGCGCGTCCAGTCGGTTGAGCTCCTGTATTAGCCGTGGTGATCCAAGTGCGTTCTGCACCAAAGTATCTAATTCGTCACGTTACTCTTCGCTCAGGTTATTGCGGAATCGCTACACGACTGCGACCCGCTTTACCGCGAGTAAAACAACTCTAGACCATTGCGCGTGTGCTCCGGAAAGAACTCGCGTGCTTGTTCATTAACTCTTGAAAATTTTTTCTGGGTGTTTTCACCGCGGGCATGTTTGTCCAGCAGGTTGTTGAGATTGTCAAACATCTCGTTGAAGCGCTTACGGTATTAATCCGTGGCGCCCTGCAATTCCTGCTTCATGGCCTGCTTCATGCCGACTAAGTGTTGGCCGATAATCTAGCGGGCTAGAAGATTCTTTATTTGTTAGTATTTTTCTCGGTCATTACCGCTGTGTCCGGTGCGGTCCAGCAAGCTTTCGCATAACGTTGGCAGGCGATACGAAACCCCTATCATCATAACTCGGCTACAGGCGAAGTTCGCATAGCACATGACCAGTTCATGAGTAAAGCTACTAAAATGGATGATACGAGATTTTTCCCAAGCGTTCTGCAGTCTCCAACACAGTAACAGAATTCTGTCCACGACTTTAAATCAAGAAAAGCGCTATGTTAATAGAGGCGGTGGCCACCGTAGATAACTAAAACACGGTCACCCATAGAAATCCTAAACGCAATTGACAGTGCATTTAGATAGTTTTTGCACGAGGACCTCCTCAAATAAGGCTTCCTGACAGAAAGGACGACAGTGTTGTGTGTTGTTATTTCGGCACCGAAGGAATTTCGGCCTTCAGCTACGGCTGGCTACCCACTGACACCATATCCAAGCCACTGCGGCAACAAGAAACCCCAGCCGGACTGCGATCAACCGTGCCCACCACAGAGCCACACCGAGCTGCCCATTAGCGCCCACCTTGCCGGACAACACCCCAGCGGCCACCCCGACCGCCCCGATGAGCGGGGTGCACTACGTGCCTGGATCGTCGTCGACCCCGCCGAGTCCCGCCGCGCGGTAGTTGGCTAGCGCTATTGGAGCACCGTCAGTAACATATATGCTATACAGTGTACCCTCCGCACCGGGCCTGTTGGTGCTTGTCGCCGCCCAGACGTGCGTAGTTTATGCGCGACCGCGCAATACGGTGGAATAGTCCGACCCAGTGTTCATGCCCAGCAAGCTCGGAGCGGTCGACGACCGGCGACAAACACGGAATTCTCCGGTCCGCCGCCTTGGCAAAGTCGGCTAGCCGTGCAGCCTCGTTGACCGCGTCACCGATCACAGTGTATGTATTCGTACCAGTTTTCGGCACCGATGTTGCCAGCAAAGACTAGACTCGCTGAAACAGCGATACCAAAGTCGGAAGTATGTAGAGACGGTACACTAATAAGCATGCGGCGCACGTGCGGTAGCCAACACCTCCGATCCCGGCGCACTCGTTCGCGCTAAAGCCCCAAAGTATGGTCAGTGCATTAACACGACGAACGTGGTTGTTAGGCCAACTAAGTTGATAGTGCGCATAAATTGCGACCAGCATTCCGATTGGACCATGCTCGATTTTCGTCATCGCTGCAACAACCTCGCTGACCAGATCGGAAATGGATCGAGCAGTCGGGCACCATCATTAGGCAACCCGCATACCGCCGTGCCCAACGTCATGGCCGATACCGGGACCGCCCTGCTCCGGCTTTTGCATGATCTATTCCTGCGAATGCATCATGACCAGAGTGGCAATCACTCCGATCAGAAGCATGTTCCACTATAATCAGATGTTTACAAACGCTCGGTGCCATGGAACGGACCCCAGAACCTGGGGTGGCTACGACCAGGATTTGGACACAGGAAGCGATGTAAACGGAGGAATGGATGTACCAGTAGAGGGCCTGTGGTCAGGGTAGTGGATCTACCGCGTGGTGGCAAATAACACAATGGACCCCAGAAATTCCGCATTGCCAGCACCTGATTACAGTTGTTCGGCATCGCCGAGATTCAGCTAAACTGTCCCTAGTCGCCGCAAAAAGTGCTGACTAGCATCCGGTCATTTTTCATAATGTCCTGCTGCTTTACATCGGGTTTGTGCCGAACGACGAACTACCGCAGGATTGGAAAGCGTAGCGGTTGCCAACACATTACAGCACTAGCAGTGCTTTTAGGTTACTATGTATGAAGTCCGCTTGTGTTACGCCCGATGTGTGGCCGGGCAGCCGGAACAAGATCGTGACTGCATCGAAGAACCCTGAACCAGGAGTTTAGTATTGAGCACTACCGCGTACTGCACCGATGTCCTATAGGCAGTTTTATGTTGATCGGCTCCGGTATCACCGTCACATTGGGAAGTCGTCACGTGTCCGACAGCTACAGCCAGCGGCACATGTTGTCGCTCACGACCGGCGCCCGTTCCATCAAGTGGTACATAAGCAGCAGATTTTAGTGGCATCCGGAAATATATAACCGTGTGAGTGTTTCGTGCATATGTCACAGCACATGGCCGAGTCAAGCGCTATTGCGTACCCCCCACCCCGATACGGGTGCTGCGCCAGCCCCGGGCTTGACTCAAATTTAACGCATGAAGTCTAGTGCACGAAGTGGCGAACTCCGGTGAGATACAAAGTGACCCCGGCTTTGGTCGCGGCTGCGGTAACCTCCGCGTCACGCACGGAGCCCCCGGGGTGCACTATCGCCGTGACTCCGGCCGCGGCCAGCGTCTGAAGTCCGTCAGCAAAGGGAAAGAACGCATCGGAAGCTACCACTGCGCCACGGACCCGGTCGCCGCCACGCTCAACGGCAAGTCGAGCGGCGTCGACTCGGTTAACCTGACCCATGCCAACACCTATGGTGGCGCCGTCGGCGGCGATCACAATCGCGTTCGACTTCACCGCGCGGCAGGCACGCCACGCAAAAACCAAGTCCGTCAACGTCGCCGGGCCGGCCGGTGATCCGGTTGCCAAGGTCCAGTTCGCTGGGTTGTCACCGGCCGTGTCAAGCTGATCGGGTTGCTGGATCAACAGTCCCCCGCTGACCGGCCGTAGCTCGCTACCACCGCGTAGCGGTGCGGAGGCCACCAAGACTCGGACGTTTTTTTTGCAGGACAGCACGTCGACGGCGCCTGGTGCGTAGGAGGGTGCAACGATAACCTCGGTGAAGATGGTGCTCACGTACTCTGCCATCTCAAGGCTGACCTCAGTATTGGCGGCAATAACTCCGCCGTAGGCACTCAACGGGTCGCATTCGTGAGCCTTGCGATGTGCGTCGGCGACCGAAAGCGACGATATTGCAATCCCGCACGGGTTGGCATGTTTGATGATTGCCACGCACGACTGCTCGTGGTCGAAGGCAGCACGCCAGGCTGCGTCTGCGTCAGTGAAGTTGTTGTAGGACATGTTTTTCCCATGCAGCTGCTCGGCCTGGGCCAAGCCAGGACAGGCACTGGGGTCGCTGTACAAGGCCGCCTGCTGGTGCGGGTTCTCCCCGTAGCGCAGAATTGCTGAGCGACGCCAGCTCCGGCCAAACCACTGCGGAAACGCCGTTGGTGGCTGTTCGGGCGCCAGCGTCGACTGCATCCAACTAGCGACGGCGATTTCGTATTCCGCTATGTGCTGAAATGCCATCGAAGCCAGCATTTTACGCTCGGCAAGGGTGAACCCACCGCCCTGCACCGCGGCAAGCACGCCAACGTACCCAAGCGGGTCGGTGACCACCGCCACACTGGGATGGTTCTTTGCGGCCGCTCGCACCATCGAAGATCCGCCAATATCGATCTGTTCGACACATTCGTCGACAGTCGCACCGGACTTGACCGTCTGGCTGAACGGATACAAGTTGACGACAACTAGTTCGAATGCCTCAATTCCGAGTTGTTCAAGCGCCGCGGCGTGTTCAGGTTTACGCAAGTCGGCCAACAGTCCGGCATGAACCCGAGGGTGCAATGTCTTGACTCGGCCGTCAAGTACCTCGGGGAACCCGGTCAGTTCCTCCACAGGTGTCACCGCAATCCCTTGATCGGCAATGGCTTTCGCGGTCGATCCGGTCGAGACGATATCGACACCCGCCGCATTCAGACCCTGGGCAAGGTCAATCAGACCGGTCTTGTCGTATACACTGATCAACGCGCGGCGAATCGGTTTTCTTGCCATGTCTCGCTCGCCGTCACTGCTCATTCTATGGTTGCCTTTCGTCCGATCGTCGCTTTTCTGCCGACCAAGGTCACGCCACCTGTCGCGATCACGGCCACCACGTCAACCAACAGCCGTCGTTCGATGACCTTGATGCGTTCATGCAAAGCCGCGGTGTCGTCACCGTCGAGCACCGGAACGGATTGCTGCGCTAATATCGGCCCAGTGTCAGTGCCGGCATCCACTAGGTGCACCGTAGCGCCTGTGACCTTCACACCGTAGGCCAACGCGTCAGCTACGCCATGCGTACCCGGAAATGCCGGGAGTAGCGCCGGATGGGTATTGACGATGCGACCAAAGAATCGTGCAAGAAACTGCGGCCCAAGGATTCTCATAAATCCTGCCAAGACGACCAGATCGGGCTTGTACGATGCGACGGCTTCGGTGATCTTGGCGTCCCAGGCATCCCGTCCGGGGGGGTCAGCGAGTCGGACGGTAAAGGTCGGCACTGATGCTGCCTTGGCGATCTTTGTCGCCCCGCAGTCACGGTCGACACCGACGGCCACCACCCGGGCCGGGTAATTGCCAACAGAGGCGTCGATCAGTGAACCCAGTAACGAACCAGTGCCCGAGGCCAACACCACCACCCGCGATGGTGCACTGGGGGACACACAGAGCGGTTCCTGCACACTGCGAGCGTAGTCTTGGCGACGATGCGCTAATCCGCTGCCTCGCCGGGCTCAGCCTTGGGTATTTCGTCCTCTCCGGAGAGATCGAAAGGAACGTTGAGATCAACGCCGAAGTACGCTTCGTGGTCTTTCGACGATGCGTCGGCGTGCTCTTCGGAAGACAGGGCCGGTGGTGGTTTGAGGTGTCTGGGAAAACGCTTGATCCCGCAGGCCACCACCACCGTGACCCAACCGACGACCGCGAACCAGAAAAAAACCCCGACCACCAGGGCACCCTGATCCACGTCGATATCGCCGAAATTGCCCAGCCGGCCGCTCCCGGCATACCCAAGCAATGCCATCATCAGTGCCCCGGTCGCCGCCGCAACCAGCAGCTTAGCCAGCGCGGCAAGAAGAGGCAGCGGATGTCTAGTGCATTGTTGCCCGACCGCAACTCCAGATGCCGCGCCAACGATCAGCAGGGCAACCCAAACTGGCGCGAGCGGCGGTGTGGGAGCCGCAGCTAATACTGGCAATGCCGGGATATCGCCGCCAAAAACAGTGAACGAACTAAACGTCGCAAAACCAAGATGGGCACTGGAACCGACCGCGACAGCCGAAGTGCCCACGATCACGTTGGGCGCATACAGCACCGACAGTACTGTCAAGCTGAATTGGCCAAATATCGAATCGGTGATGCCGTAAAATTCTTGCATTGTCGCCCAGTGCACAACCAGCGACCCCGCCGTTACCAGGCCGGAAAGCCCAAGCAACGCCAGCACTCCGGCTGTCGCGGCGTGCACCGAATCACCCACCCAATCCGGCAACCGCGATGCCGTCAGCACCCGTCGACCCACCCGGGAATTCACCCCGATCGCCGCACCGATGGCATGCACCACCAGCACACCAGTGAACGCACGTAAGGCCTTGGGCGTCTGTAGTTCGGTCAGCACCGACGATGCGTCGTGAATAACCGCGAGCGAGATCGCTGCTATCAGCAAGGGGCCACCCAAAGCGGACGCGACGACCCAGCGGATAACGAGCCACGACGAGTACGCAGAAGTGGCCTGCGAAGTGCTATGTGCGGTAGCCCACACCATCAACAAGACCGGTAACAGCGGCATTATGCTCAGTTCGCGGCCGCCGATCGCGATCGGCACCTGATGTACGCCGAGCCACATACTGGCGATGGCTCCCAACGCGCCGGTCATATCGCTGTTGGCGATCAGCAGCTGGAGCAGGGTGATCGCAGCGATTATGGCCAGTGCCACCACCGCCGGACCGAATGCGACCTTTACCAGGTCACGCGCCTGGCGAACACCCGCGGCCCGATTGTCCCCCACCCGTGTGGTTCCTGGCGCATTTGCCCAGCTAGGCACGAAAGCGTCCGTTTAAACCGGCGCTGACCCCGATGATGACGACGTCGACTCACGACCCTGGCCGAAGCCCTGCTTACTGTCGGTGGGATTGGAGTAACTAACCGGAGCCGAACCAGCCTGCGACCCGGCGGCCGCGCCGACCGATGGTGGCGGGCTAAAGCTTGGGAAGCCGGTGGGTGGGGTGGATGGTCCTTGTTGCGCCGAGTGCTGCGCACTGAATCCGCCAGTAGCCGGCATCCCTGCCTGGATCTGAGTCGGGCTTGAAGTATAAGCGCCGTACTGCGCCCCGTACCCGGCGGGTGACTGCTGCGGGCTGTGCGCGTTCAGTCCGACCTGAAGCTGTCTATTCGGCTGCCCGTAATACGATTGAGCCCCGTACTGTCCGTACTGCAGGTAAGGATCGTAACTCAGCCGCGGTGCCGGCGCAGTGATAATGCCAGCTTCCAGTAGAAGCGCGGCGACGGCGGCAATCGCTTGGAGCACGCTGCAAACCAGAATGAACCACATAGCCCAACCGATCGAGAAGCCGGCGGGCATATTGATCATCTCCGAGATTGCCAACAACGCACCCAGAACCGCGATCGCCCCGACTACCCCGGCGCTGCTCTTCGCCTTGGGTAGCAGATCCAACCCGGCAAGCAGGGCGGCCAGCAGCGCAACGACGACCGCAGTGCCGGCATCACCGGCAAATCCACCGGAGCCTGGACCAATGTCGGAGCTCGATGTAAACGTCGGGCCAAAATTTCCGAGATACACTGCCAAACCGAGTACCACCACCGCGATCGTCAAATAGTGGTAAAGCTGGCTCTCACCGACATCGCTTTTGACAAAAGAAGGTGTCGCGCCGGGGTAGGATCCGGCGGGCTGCACGAGTGGATATCCGGGACTACCGGGCAAGTAGGTCATGACTCCTCCTGTTATTTCCAGTGCCGTCACGGCGCCACTGCTGCAGTGCAACGCTGTGCTCCCATGCGCACCGTTGGATAAACGCCCAAATTGGCAGCGCTTACGTTGCGGCGCATTCGATCATCAACGCTAGCGCACGTTAGGGCGACCGCGCCGGCACGACCTGCGTGTCAGCTCGCCTACCACCGATGGACGCCGAAATCGTCGGCACGACCGCTTGGCCGTCGCAGGTGGAACACGCTCTAAATTCTTGGTATGGGCTACGGGATTGCGCTTTTAACCAACGACCGCGGCATCACCCCCGCGGCAGCAGTCAAGCTTGCGGAGAGCCACGGCTTCCGCAAGTTCTATGTGCCCGAACACACCCATATGCCATTGCCACTCAGACCCCACTACCTGGTTACGGATGAGTATCACTGTCCAGTGACGACAGCTATATGCGATGCGTACCTATGACTCATGGGTAAGTTTGGGCGCGACATGCGCGGTTATATCGGCAGGCTACGACTGTTCATGGTGGTGGCGCTGCCCGTCTAACATGACCCAATCACACTTGCGAAAAGTATTGTCAACCTGGATAATTTGTCCGGCGAGTGAGTGAACTTCGGCGTCGGGTTCGGTTGGAAGACCAACGAGCTCACCGATCACGATGTGCCATCCGGGCGGCGCCGCACCATGGTGTACGAATGCCTCGAAGCAATGCAGGCATTATGGACACAAGAATGAAGCCGTTATATGACGGCGAGTTCGTCAGGTTCGGGTCTAGCTGGGTCTGTATCAAGCCGGTGCAGCCTCTAAATTCCTGTGTTAGTGGGCGGAGCGAACACCGAGAAGAATTTCACGTGGATCTCCTGCGACACTGACAGCTGGATCATGACTCCGCGTGACTACGACATCGACGAGCCGGTGCAGCCACTGGAAGACACCTGGGCGGCCGCTTGCTGCGCTCGGCTCTCTACTAGATTGTAGCCCCTTGGACATCAAGCCGATGCCCAAGATGATAGCGCGGTAGGCCGAGCTCGGGGTGACCGAGGTAATGTTCGGCCTACCGGATCGCTCCGAGGATGAGGTCCCCGGTTACATCAAGGGACTATTCGAAAAACTGACCGCTGCAGTGTAGCGGCGGAAGAGGTCTGCGCCAGCCCATTACAGGGTGCACAGAATCTCGCGGACCAACACAGCCGTCTCCGACGGAGTCTTACCGACTTTGACTCCCGCTGCCTCTAAGGCGTCCTTCTTGACAGCCGCAGTGCCCGACGAGCCGGACACGATGGCACCAGCATGGCCCATCGTCTTACCTTCCGGCGCAGTGAATCCCGCGACGTATCCTACAACGGGCTTGGACACGTTAGCTTTGATGTAGTCTGCCGCACGCTCTTCGGCATCCCCCCCGATCTCGCCGATCATGACGATGATTTTGGTGTCGGGATCCTGTTCGAAGGCTTCGATGGCGTCGATGTGCGTGGTACCAATCACCGGGTCACCACCGATACCGATTGCGGTCGAGAAGCCGAAATCGCTGAGCTCGAACATCATCTGGTAGGTCAAGGTGCCCGACTTAGACACCAAACCAATCGGACCTGCTCCGGTGATGGTAGCTGGAGTAATGCCAACCAACGACTGGCCGGGAGTAATGATACCGGGGCAGTTCGGGCCGATTATGCGAGTCTTAGTACCTTTGTTGAGATTGTAGGCCCATGCATATACACTGTCTTGCACCGGAATTCCCTCAGTGATGATGACCAGCAGCGGAATTTCTGCTTCGACGGCCTCGATAATGGCTTCTTTGGCAAACCGCGGCGGCACAAATATGATCGAGACGTCGGCGCCGGTGTTTTCGATGGCTTCGGCCACGGTGCCAAACACTGGCAGTGTGATGATCCGGCCGTGTTTGTCCTCATGCGTTACATTGGTGCCTGCCTTGCGGGCATTGACGCCGCCCACGATTTGGGTTCCCGCCTTGAGCATGCGGGCGGTGTGAACGGCAGCCTCGCTGCCAGTGATACCCTGGACGATGACTGTGTTGTCTTTAGTGAGGAAAATCGCCATATCTTTCAGTCAAGTCCTTTCAAGTGCGGGCCAACTCGGCGGCCTTGTTAGCGGCCTCGTCCATCGTCGGGACCAGCATCACTAGCGGATGGTTGGCCTCGGCCAGGATGCGTCGGCCTTCACCGACGTTATTGCCGTCCAGGCGCACCACTAAAGGCTTGTTGGCCTCATCACCCAAGATTTCCAATGCCTTGACAATTCCGGTAGCGACGGTGTCACATGTGGTAATCCCACCGAATATGTTGACGAACACGCTCTTGACCTGAACGTCGCCCAGAACTACGTCCAGACTGGCAGCCATCACCTCAGCGGAAGCGCCGCCACCGATATCGAGGAAGTTGGCCGGCTTAACCCCCCCGTGCTGTTCCCCTGCATAGGCGACGACGTCGAAGGTCGACATGGTCAGACCCGCGCCGTTACCGATGATCCCCACCTCACCGTCGAGCTTGATGTAGTTGAGGTTGTGCTGCTTGGCCTTCCACTCCAGCGGATCAGTGGCCGCGCGATCTTCGAACTCGGCATGGCCGGGCTGGCGGAAGCGGGCGTTGGCATCAAGAGTGACCTTGCCGTCCAGCGCCAAAATCTTGCCCGAGCTTCCGTACCCGCGGGAGGGAGTGCGCACCAACGGGTTGACCTCCACCAGGGTGGCGTCCTCGGCTACAAAGAGTTCCCACAACTTGGCGATGGTGGCCGCGGCGGCGTCGAGCACCTCAGCCGGCAGATGGCCCTGCTGCGCAATAGAGCGTGCGCAGGCTAAATCTACACCCTTTACCGCGTCCACCGAGACCTTGGCCAGTCGCTCAGGCTTGGTGGCGGCCACCTCTTCGATTTCCATGCCGCCTTCCACCGAGCACATCGCAAGGTATGTTCGGTTGGCACGGTCGAGCAGGAAGGAGAGATAGTATTCCTCGGCGATGTCGCTAGCTTCGACCACCAGCAATTTCTTGACAATATGGCCTTTTATGTCCAGGCCAAGAATGTTCTTGGCCTGTTGGTAGGCTTCTTCTGGGGTGGCAGCATATTTGACGCCACCCGCTTTGCCTCGCCCGCCTGTTTTTACCTGAGCTTTCACCATTACGGGACGACCAATCTCCATGGCGATGGTCTTAGCGCCTTCCGCGCTGTCGGTCACCCGTCCTTGTATGCCAGGGACGCCGTGCTTGGCGAACAATTCCTTAGCTTGATACTCGAAAAGATCCATGGGCTCGCTGTCTTCGCATTGGCCAATAGTGTAGGCGGTTCCAATTTGGCAACTCGCACGATGAAACTGTAGTCACATACCCAAACGGTGGCTGTCACCGCATACCACCGATGTGATATCGGTCACTAATTTGTTTAGCTGTTCGGTACAGTGATACAAATCACAATTTTGGGTGAAATTTGTTCCCGATTTGCCAGCGGTATCCGTTAGCGGATACCGTCTCAGGGTCCAGATAACGTTATGGTCACGATCCGAGGACATTCAGGTTGCCCCAGCACGATCTCGTTCGCTTCTGCATGGCTGCCGAAGCTGTGCGCTCATTCCGCAACCGCTGGTTGAATCATCAACGCAACGACGTCACCGAAATCATTCCCGTCGACGGCTTTGACGACTTCGATGACCTTTATGACCTAGATTTCGCCGAAATTGACGAACTCCAGTTCAGCGACGACGACTACAACTTCTGCAACGAAACGCAAGTGTTGCTGGCTTCAGAGATCGACGATTTACAGGACATCGACAGCTTGGCTTCGGAACCGCTAGCAGCGTCTGCCAACGTTGCCCCGAACTTCACCAGCGCGCCGCGCCGACCCTGCCAGCATCGAAAGCAACCAACCAGCGCGACCAGAGGCCGTTTGCTGATCTCGGCAATGGCCGCCGGAGCAATGGCCACAGCAGCACATACCGTCATTAGTCATGACGATATCCCCAAGACCGAGACAGTGCTGACCGCCAACGCATCGGCGCTGAGCGGCGCAACGGTCAGCGACGCAACCCAGGGTGTTCAGGTCATCACAGTCCATCCCGCGGCTAGTACTGCGGTGCACAACGAGGAGCACGCCAAAGGCACAGCTTTCGCTCACGAGCGTGCTCAACGTGAGGCGCGGCTGTCGCAGCCGCTCTATGTGATGCCAACGAAAGGTATATTCACTTCAAATTTTGGATACCGCTGGGGTGTGCTGCACGCCGGTATCGACCTGGCCAACGCGATCGGAACCCCGATCCTTGCGGTGTCCGACGGTGTAGTCATCGACGTTGGACCGACAGCCGGCTACGGCATGTGGGTCAAGCTGCGCCACGCCGACGGCACAGTCACACTCTATGGTCACGTCAACACCACGCTGGTCAACGTCGGTCAGTACGTGGTGGCGGGTGACCAGATAGCTACCATGGGTACCCGAGGCAACTCCACCGGCCCGCACTTGCATTTCGAAGTGCTGCTCAGCGGCAGTGAACGAATTGACCCCGTGCCGTGGCTAGCCAAGCGGGGAATCTACGTCGGCAATTACACCGGTTAACCTTGTAACCGCATAGGACGATCCACCTTCCTCCCCACAACTACCCGGCCCTACAGTGTCGATCAACGGATTCACGGACCAGGATCATCCGACACGCCTCGGCAGGATCAATTCCCGCAAGTTCGAATTCAGATGCGGATTCTCAGGCCACTAACATGTCCCCCCACTTACCTTGGGTGTCCACCACTCGAGCGAACTTGCTCGAAGGTCCGGAGAAGCACCGACCGGACAGCCAAGCGGCTGTACGGCGACCGCCGACGGTGCGGCCAGCATCGTCAGCCAGCGATCATCGGCTGTTTTACAGTACAGTACGGCAGGGTTTTCCCTGGTGTTTGTCATATCCACCGCGGCCGGCATAATCATGCTGCTCTATTGGGCTCTATCCCCAGCGATAGTCGCCTTGCTGCCCTCCGGGGGAGTAATATTCATCCCAGGCGCTCGGGTGGTGTGGATTGTGCACGCCCTTCCGCTGCTGCCGCCCGGCAGCGTAATGAGGGCGTTACACTCGCGCTAACCAAACGTTGACTTATGGGGTTATGACCCGTGCCGGCTCAAAGCTTGGTGACAGGGGCGTGGTTGTGCATCAGCTTTATTCGCCCCGAACTGCCGAAGTCGATCAGTGATATCGCTGATTCACCGACCCCGGAAACTTCCTCAACCCGACCCAGGCCGTACTTGTCGTGCGTCACTCGATCACCGGGCGCCAGCACCAGCAGCGCACGCTTGCTCGCCCCGGACCGGATCGACGACGGACGCACCCTACCGAACCGGCTTGCGCCACTCGCTGGCGTACTGTATGAATCGGTGAGAATACTACGCCGCCAGTCGATGAGTTCCGGAGGAATTTCCCGCAGGAACCGTGACTCAGGGTTGAGAATGGGCTGTCCCCAAGAAGACCGAGTGATGGCCCTGCTCAAGTAGAGACGTTGACGTGCCCGGGTTATGCCGACATAGGCCAGCCGACGCTCCTCCGAAAGCTCGGTCGGATCACCCAGAGTTCGCATGTGCGGCAACATGCCGTCCTCCCATCCAGTGACGAACACCACGGGAAATTCCAATCCTTTCGCGGCATGCAACGTCATTAGTGTGACGACACCGGAATTGTTCTCGGGGATCTGGTCGGTGTCGGACATCAGTGACACCTTTTCCAGAAACGCCGCCAACGCACCGGTATCCGGCACGTCTTCATCCTCGGGAGTATGCAAGGACTTCGCAAGCGCGGCAGCGTTAGCCTGTTCAGTGCTAAATTCGTGTGCGAAGCTTACTAGTTCATTGAGGTTGTCCAGACGGGCTAACTCCTGCGGGTCCGTGGAGGACTCCAACTCCCTGAGGTATCCGCTGCGTTCCAACACAGATTCGACCAGTTCACCCAGGTCGTCATCGACACGACACCGCAGGTCGTCAAGCAGTGCAACAAACCCCGCGATCGCTTTCACCGAGCGGGTATTTAGCATGGGCACTTTGCCTTCCGCCACAGCCTGTAGTGCATCGGCGAAGCTAGTTCCGGTATTTTCTGCGTACACCGACACACAAGCCTCGGCACGATCGCCGATGCCTCGACGCGGTGTGTTGAGGATGCGCCGCATACTGACGGCATCGCCGGGGTTATCTAGTACTCGCAGGTAAGCGATAAGGTCGCGAATCTCCTTGCTTTCATAAAAACAAAAACCCCCAACAACTTTGTACGGAATCCCGGTGGGGATAAACACTTCCTCCAATGATCGCGATAAGTTGTTAGCTCGATACAAGACAGCCACATCATCGTAGGTAATCTCGCCACCCCCGACCAGAGCATCGATTTCATCGGCGATGAACTTGGCCTCGTCGTGCTCGTTGTCGGAGACGTATCCAACGATCAACTCGCCTTTGCCAGCGTCTGTCCACAAGCGCTTGTCGCGGCGTCCGAAGTTACGAGCGATCACGGAGTTAGCCGCCGACAGAATGTTTTGCGTTGAGCGGTAATTCTGTTCCAGCAGAATCGTTGTGGTGTCCGGGTAGTCACGCTCGAAGTCCTCGATATTGCTAATGGTGGATCCGCGGAACGCATAGATCGACTGGTCGGCATCGCCTACAACGCACAACTCCCCCGGAGGCATGTCGTCAGGTGAATTCCTGGCCCCGTGTCCGACCAATTCCCGCACCAGCACGTACTGTGCGTGGTTAGTGTCTTGGTATTCGTCGACTAGGACGTGCCGGAACCGCCGCCGGTAGTGTTCGGCGATCTGCGGGAAAGCTTGTAGGATCCCAACAGTTTCTCCGATCAGGTCATCGAAGTCCAGCGCGTTAGCTGTCCGCAGTCGCCGCTGGTATTCGCCGTAGACTGTGGCAACGGTGCGAGCCAGGTCATCAGTGTCTGAAGACAGGTTGGCTACCGCACTTTCGGCGTCGATCAATTCGTTCTTCAAGTTGGAGATGGCGTTGGCCATCAGCCGTGGCGAATACCGCTTGATGTCGAGTCCCATGTCTTGTCCGATCATCTGCAGCAGGCTACGCGAATCATCGACGTCATAGATCGAAAAGTTGGAGTTGAGCCCGCCGATCAGCGAAGCCTGGTTACGTAGAATGCGCACGCAGGTCGAATGAAACGTCGACACCCACATAGACGGCCCAGTGTGGTCTCCAACCAGTCGGGCCACGCGCTCGCGCATCTCCGCAGCGGCTTTGTTGGTGAAGGTGATGGCCAGAATCTGACTGACCCCGACACTTCGGGCTGCAATCAGGTAAGCGATCCGTCGAGCCAATACTGTAGTTTTGCCCGAGCCCGCGCCGGCCACAATCAGCAGCGGCGAACCCTCATGTACCACCGCCTGGCGCTGCTGCGGGTTAAGGCCGTCAAGCAGCCGATCTACTTCAGAGTCGGGCTTGGCATCTGTCGTGTGCACACTCATGTACTTTCAAATCTACCGCCGTACGCCTATGGCGGCTGGCCAGGCTACACAGCGAGCATGATCTGACCCGCCGGGGCTCGTGCTAACCGAGCGTGAAGCTGGCCGAGCGCTCAGAGAAGGCACCGGGGCAATCCGCTAGGCACCCGGCCATGGCGTTGTTGCCCTGGTCAGTCGAACGGTTTGCCTGAGCCATATGCTGTTGCTGTACTCCAGTCATGTGCTTCCGCACAATCCCGATGTTGTTATCCAAGTTGAATTTATGGAGCCGCACCTAAACTCATTGGCTAGTCATCTCAGGCAGCTGCCACTCGAAGCGTCGACACAAATCCTGTCAAAAGCCCACCTCAGACCATTTTGGCGGCCCAAGTGAGAACACAGTTTGAGATTTAAGGTCATCTGGCGGTGTGTGTCCAGGGCTGTCCATCAACTGCATTCCGGAGGCTGTCGTATCGCAGCATGCTCGTTGAGCATCGAAATCCAAGCTACTGAAGACCCGTATGCCTTGCGATCAGTCGCCGAACGCTACCGACGTCATGCTAAACTTCTTCACATTCACACCAAAAATTTGAGTCGCGATTTTGCACCAGCCCGGCCGTGAGTGGCACACTTATTTTTGTGTTCAACAAGCAGCGCCCCATGCAGCTCTCAACCCACGAGGTGTACCGCCGATTTTTCTACGGGTACGGGCTAACGGTGCCCGTGGTGTAGCTGCTTTCGCAGAGCCCCGGGGTTCGCTTCCGGCTTCGGGGTTCAACTCTCTTTGTGAGGTCTGATACCGAATGAGACCAGAACCCCCACATCACGAGAACGCGGAGTTAACAGAGATGAACACTGAGGTGGTCGAAGCGCCGCTCCTGACCGACATCGAGGAGTTGCGCGAAGAGATCGACCGGTTAGACGCTCAGATTCTCGCTACGGTAAAGCGGCGTGCCGAAGTATCCCAGGCGATCGGGAAGGTAAGAATGGCGTCTGGCGGCACTCGCCTGGTACATAGCCGCGAGATGAAGGTCATCGAACGCTATAGTGAGCTCGGTCCTGATGGTAAGGATCTGGCAATACTGTTGTTACGATTAGGCAGAGGCCGGCTTGGCCACTAATGCCAGCAAGACCCGTATAGGTGCACCAGCAGCTCGGGTAAAGCATATTGCAGCGTCCAGCGGTCACATCGTGGGCAATATCTCGTATTGATCCACAACAATCCAGCAGTCAATGTCATGCAGCTGGTCGCTAATGACATAGGTGTTGAGTGTATATGCCGGAAACAAGCCAGCTTTAGAGCAGAGACTTGGCTGTTCAACGTATCGGACAACGGCACCCACACCTGGGCATACTGGGGTCGACAATTACAGGCCATGCAGTCAGATTTGCAGCGTGTAAAGCGTGTAATGGGCGCCGGTTAAACGCGCTAAACTTGGTCTAACTGCACCGTAGCGTCAAAGCGAACTAGGGTCAAAACCATGACCTCCATGCAAGCAATCCCCGACATCACTGCCACCCCGGCGTGGGACGCTCTGCGCAGGCATCACGATGAGATCGGGGCAACCCATTTACGCCAGTTCTTCGCCGATAATCCCAATCGCGGCCGCGAGCTCGTGATCACAGTCGGAGATCTTTACATCGACTACAGCAAACATCGCATCACCCACGATACGGTGCAGCTGCTGGTAGATCTGGCCCGAGCTGCCAACCTTGAACAACGCCGCGACCAGATGCTCGCCGGCGTACACGTCAACACCTCGGAGAATCGGTCGGTGCTACACACCGCGCTGCGGCTACCCCGAGACACCGAACTGATCGTCGACGGCCAAAACGTGGTCCAGGACGTACACGCGGTACTGGACGTCATGGGTGACTTCACCGACCGGCTACGCAGCGGCGAATGGACCGGAGCCACCGGGAAACGTATCAACACTGTCGTCAACATCGGCATTGGTGGTTCAGACCTGGGTCCAGTTATGGTTTACCAGGCACTGCGCCACTATGCCGACGCGGGGATCTCGGCGCGTTTCGTGTCCAACATCGATCCCGCCGATCTGACTGCTAAATTGTCAGATTTAGAGCCTGGCACAACGCTTTTCATCGTAGCATCGAAGACGTTCTCTACGCTGGAAACATTGACCAACGCCACCGCTGCGCGGCGCTGGCTGACCGACGCACTTGGCGAAGCCGCCGTTTCCAAGCATTTCGTCGCTGTCTCTACCAACAAACGCCTGGTTAAGGACTTCGGTATCAACACGGCTAATATGTTCGGCTTCTGGGAATGGGTTGGTGGCCGTTATTCGGTCGATTCGGCGATCGGGCTGTCGCTGATGGCGGTCGTCGGGCGAGAGTCTTTCGCTGATTTCCTGTCCGGCTTCCACATCGTTGACCAACATTTCCAGAACGCGCCATTGGAGTCCAACGCTCCTGTGCTGCTCGGCCTGATCGGACTGTGGTACTCTGATTTCTTGGGTGCACAATCACGAGCCGTGCTGCCGTATTCCAACGACTTGGCGCGTTTCGCGGCCTATCTGCAACAGCTAACTATGGAATCCAACGGTAAGTCGACGCGCGCTGACGGCACGCCAGTCACTACCAATACCGGTGAAATCTATTGGGGCGAAACGGGAACCAATGGTCAACACGCTTTTTACCAGTTGCTGCATCAGGGCACCCGGCTGGTTCCGGCCGATTTCATCGGATTCAGCCAACCTATCGACGATTTGCCAACTGTCGATGGCATCGGCAGCATGCACGATCTGTTAATGAGCAATTTCTTCGCTCAGACCCAAGTGCTGGCATTCGGCAAAACTGCGGAAGAAATCGCAGCAGAAGGTACACCCGCCGAAGTTGTTCCACACAAGGTAATGCCTGGAAATCGTCCGACAACATCGATCCTGGCCAACCGACTCACCCCGTCGGTGTTGGGCCAACTGATAGCACTCTACGAGCATCAGGTGTTCACCGAGGGCGTGATTTGGGGCATCGACTCGTTCGACCAGTGGGGTGTGGAGCTGGGCAAGAAACAAGCCGAAGCACTGCTTCCGGTAATTACTGGCAACGCCTCGCCCGCGCAACAGTTGGACAGCTCCACTGATACGCTGGTTCGTCGCTACCGGACAGAACGAGGGCGTACGAGCTGACGTGCTTACGCAGCGAGTGTCCGCAAAATGCTCCCCCAATGCAGCGTGTCGTTGTACAGACCCCTTACGATCTCAGCCAGGAGAAGCGCTGCAGCGATACCAGCGTCGCTCACGGCCACCATAGCACCCTCACCCGACCGGGATCGCGTTCTGTCGCGTCGACAAGCATCTTAACGCCAGTTGCATTGTCTACCACATAAACATTGTGCTAGCTGATTTGGCCGCCATCTCTGTTTATATGTAGCCCTTCTCCACCACCGAGATCTTAATCGAGCCACTTAAGTTATTTGGAGTTATTTGGCGCACAAAAATCCTCCCAGTGAGTGCATTCTGACTTTGCTTGTGGCGGAATATTTTTAAGGTCATCTACCCTTTTTGTCACTGAGTACCGAAAACACGGGCACCAGATGGCTCCCCGAGCCGCTTTTTGTGAACATATCCAGTGTAGTGTCAATCTACACTAGGGAGGTCACCAAGTTGGTGTCAACAGTCGCCTTTATTGGCCTACAGCTTGCCGGAGCCGAGCCGGGCTCCCTTACGAATAGCTGACCAGCGACAACAATGCGGGACATTCCTGCCAGGATCATCACTGAGTTCGCAGAACACCTTACGACATCTGCGTATGGTGGTGAACGTCCAACGCAGCGACCGCAATCTTGAGGGCAATGATAGCACATCTTTGCATCTTCGTCCAACTTATCGACGCGACGGGCACACAGCGACAGGTAACGACTCGTGGAAGCGAGAGAATGTGCCATCCCAGCGCCCAGGACGGAACTGGCACCATTGATGAGGATTTTCTGGAGAGCAACCCAGGGTGGCACATCAACTACATAAGCAGCAGCGACATGTGCCGGTTGGCCAACACCTTGCCACCGGTCTGGCACGTTGGACAGTACTGAAAAGACTTGTCCGAGAACGACACTTCACGCACGGTATCTTCCCACTCCGGGCACGACACCCCGGTACGTGCATGCACCTGTAGCACGGATCGCTTCTCCTTTTTAAGCATGGCTCCTTTTTAAGCATGGCAGCCCCCTGGCTGATGGACCGTCGGACAGCATCGACACCATCGCGTCATGCCGGTACTAAGCTGTTCGTACAAATAACTTCCCGGTTACGGCGAACGGCGAGATCTTGGCAACCTGCAGAATCTCGTCGCTGTAAGCGTTGCCGATACCGGCGATCACCTTTTGATCGGTAATGTGACGGTCTTAATCCGATCGGTATTGCCGACCAGAAGCCCCGCCAGGCGCTCGACAGTGACACCCAGAGCATATGGTCCGAGGACAGCAAGCCCGGGGACCTATTGCGGGGTGGCAACCAACCAGGCAGGTCAGCTAGTTGCTTCTGGGGCCCGGCCTGAGTTAGGTTGAAGCCGGGTACTCTACTGGAAGCTATCTGGATCGATATGCAGCGTGGTCAGACCTTGGTCCGACCCCAGCAGTGTCGCTGGTTAGCTTGTCAGACCACCGTAACCAGCCCACGCGCGGCATGATTGAGTGATCAACACCACTGTGTTCGCCTGCAGTCTAGATACTTTCCCACCGGTCGGCCCCGACTACTGTCTGGCCGCGCAAACGCGTAGATGGGCTTAAGCACGGACAGCGCAGCAACATCGAGGCGGCCGACCGACAAACCGACCGCTTCACGCCGCAAATAGTCGACTAAAGCTTCGATTTCGGGAAGTTCAGGCACACATTCAGTGTGCAGTATCGTGGCGGCAAGTTATTAACGCCTCTATGCTGGCTCGAAAGCTCCCGGTCGGCCAACAAGCGTTCTCGCTCTGCCTACGGTGCCACCGTTGCCAAACAACAATCCGCCATATCCGCCGTTTTGCCCGGCAAAAAGGTGGCCATTAACCTCATTACCGATCAGCGGGCGTCCTAAACAATGCCTGGGTCGGAACCTTGATTACATTGAGTGCTTCTTGCTCTCCCGTTTGTAAAGGCAAAGTGTTGGTAGCCTTTGTGGCGGCATACTGGCCCGCTCCACCACTCATCAATTGCACAAACTGGTCATGGAACAACACCACTTGAGTTCTGAGTGCCTGATACGCCTGGGTGTGTATGACGATCAACGCCGCCACCGCAGCCAACACTGCATCGCCACCTGCCGCAAGTGCACCTGTCGTCGGGGCCAGCACCGCCGTGTTGGCCAAGCTTATCGCCGAACAGATATTCGCCAAATCAGTTGCCACCGAGGCTACGTACTTCGGCGCCACGATCAGAAAGGATATCCATACTTCCCCTGACTGACCGACCTTCGCACTGTCGCACAACGGTGATCGCTCGGCAGGAAAAAGCGTATCGTTAACCACGTCGCGCTGGCGGATCTTGAGTAAATCCTTTAATATCGGGCTACTAAGTTTCGCACCTAGTCACCGAGCTCTGGGCAAATAGACATCCATGATCCAGCCTGTGCTGCGGCCCGCATCACGGCGATGCGCGTCTCGACATCGCCAATCGCGCCCACCAGGGCAACTCGTCGGTGGTCCTTAACTTGGGCAGCACCAAATCTGGCTTCATACTCCCCTATGAGACGCTGGTCGGCACCGGCTTGACTGAGACGTATCCGGCAGGCCTGGGGGACAACATGGAGACCTATCTTGGGGTTGCCGTTTATGGGTTCCCCCAAACTATTTCTTCATAACCGGCCCTGCCATTCGCTTCGCAGTAGAGACTGTGCAGTGTTACCGCAGAGGAAAGGCACCCTCACGAAAGTCGGATGGACTGGAATTCGAACAGCAACCGATGGGCGGAGTACGACAGGATGCATCGGCAACCCTGAATTCCAGGCGTCCAATTCCTTTTCGGCCAAGTTAGTAACGGGGGCGCTCCAGCCGCTGATTAGAAGCCCGCACTCACACAGCAGTGGATTGCTGACTGGCGCGCCGGCTGCGGTGAGCGTGAGTAGTTAAGTTACCGAGCTTGTTGGCCATTGCCGCTCGCACGGAGGCTTGACCCTCGGGGTAGTTGGACATCCGAAACTCCCCTACGCAACTGCATTATGGAGGCCACTCTAAACCAGCTTTCAGTCATCGTCGTCGACGTCACCGGACTCCAAATAGTAGCGGAATCGGGAACAGTGCGATGAAGGCCATAAATCGGCTCGCGCATAGCGCTGTCCAGCGCGCCGATGCCCAGCTTACCGCAAATTTGACCAGTCTTCGCGAGTCACGCCACCTGATTCCACGAATGGATTACTACCTGGTCGTAAACCACGCTCATCCCAGTTGCGTCGGTGGTTGTCAACGTGTTTGTGGAAAACCTGATGGGACATACTAGAAGCGCCCCCTGGTGCAGATCAAAAGTGATGGCACGACAGTCGCTATTGCGGTGTCCGACGGTAGTAGCGTGCCCGCTCGGCGGCTGGCGCCATCCCTGACTGGCATTGATGGGTCTGGTTTGGGATGGGGGCTGCGTTATCATGAGTCTGAGGTAGAAGCCCCACATCATCGGGCAAGACAGTCTGGACGGTGGTTAGTTCCCGCAAACCAACTTTAGAATTTCACCTGATTTGCCCTGTTGCAGAGTAGTCTTAACGTGGATACAAGTAGAATACGCGTGGGGGTAACCACTTTAATTGATGGAGTGACTGACCGAGCCGATGTTCTGCATCCCTCTGGCCGGAGGGGGCCGGCTTGAAGTACCTGGGCCATAGTCGATAACCTCACTTAACTGGTTGAGTCCGACTCCACAGTGACCGTATAACTCTGTCACCAGCCACGAATTCCTGGATAACAGGGAAATCATCGAGCCTTTGTCTTGCCAGCAACATTGGGTACAGTATCGCGTCACACGATAAGGTTCACTTTAGTTCGGCTTCAAGCTGCCCGTTCGGCCGTCCGCCCTGGTGGCTAAACAGATGTCGACGGCCCGGAGTCGGATTAGTTTTTATTTTTTGCCAGCCAGGATAATTCACCGCAGATTACATGGACACGACATTTGCGTCGGAGCCAGCACCCAAGAATTTCGGTGGGATAGCTTGATATTCGGCGTAACAGCGACCCGTGGGGGAAAGATAACCAAAGGATTGGCGACTAAGTTCGAAGACGGGTTGTTCTAGTGGTGGGTGGTTTTGAGGCGTTTAGGTGTGGTTGGTTGAGGTAAGTGGGCGGTGTATGTGGTTGCTGTCTTGGAGTTGCGCGATGGCGACCGGGGTCGGCTGGGGTGGTTGACGAGGGTGTTGTGGGTGCTGGTGGGGCAGGTGACACGGGCGTGGATTGTGTGGTTGGTGTCCGATGGAGTGGCTAGATACTGATATCGCGGTTCGGGTACGCCGGGGACGGGACGTGCTTCGGTGATCGATGAGGTCATGGTGCTCGTAGAGACGTTGGTCGGCGATGTTATGCGAATCGGCCGTTCAGCGTCGGAGCGGCCCGTCACCGGAGCAGTTGATGGCTGTGGGGGATTTCGTTTTCCTTGGCCGCGCGGATCTGGCATAAGTGGGGGCATCCAGTCGCATCGCGTGAAGACCTTCAAGTTCGTTACCGACCCCGACGTGGGAGACCAAACGGCGTGATGTGGTCGGGCTCGACCTGGATCCACGTGCGTCACGAAGTGCTGATGATTGGCATGGCAGTGAAGGTGAGAGATCTTCGCCGCCGGGCCTGTCGCAGCAGGAACGGTGAAGCGGGGGCACCTTGGCCTTGGGTGGCGTCGGGAAGGGGAGGAATCGTCCTAGGTCCTGCTTGGGTGTTGTGTGGCCAACACGATTTATCGGGTTGGGGTCATCGTCGGTCGATCGTGGCCGCAGGTTTGATGACCTGTTCAATCTCGTGTGTGACCCGGCGAACATTGTTGGTGGCGTTTGACTGGGTCACGGGCAACTATGGGGCGAATACTGCTGGTGTGGACGCCCGGACCGGAGCCCATGTTGAGGAAATCGTCGAGGTAGCGGGTTGTTGGACAATCTGCGGATCGAGTCGTTCAGGCTGCGTTGAAGCTGGTGTTGGAGCCTGTCGTCGAGGCCGCTTTCGAGCCGATCTCCCCTGGATTCCGCCCCCAAGCGGCGATCTCAGGGACACGATCGCCGAAATTCACCAATACAGCACTACAAGCTATCGGTGGGTGCTGTATGCAGACATTGAGGTGCGCTGTGACTCTATCTCACATTCTGCTCTGTTGGAGCGGATGCTATTGCCAGTCAAGGATAAACGCGTACTTGGTCCTGGTGAAGGCGTTTTCTAAGGCCGGTGTGCTCACCGAGTCTGGTGAGCACCAGAACACTCACACCGGAACGTCTCAGGGCAATATCTTGTCGCCGGTGCTGACCAACATCGCCTTGCCTGGGCTCGATGAGTATCGGATGCAGCCATGGAAACCGTGCGGCTCGATGTCCACTGCTTACCTGCCTAGTCGGCGCCGCGTCACAGGCCTGCTGAGTACAACGCAGTCGTCCCGCGTAGCGGACGACTGCGTTGTACTCAGCACATGGCGACCAGACACGCCAGAGGCCTGCAAAACGAAATAAACTCGATGCTTACGCCTCTAGGTCTGCAGCTGTCGACTGCAAAGACAAAGACCGCGCACTTCGGTAACTGGTATGGACTTTCGCGGCTTCCACACCGGGTGGACACCCAAGAAGGCAACGACCACGTGGGCATGTCTAGGACTTGTATCGCCGACCGGGCACGACGGTCGGTCAAAGCCAAGATCCGTGCCCTGGCAAACAGGAAATCACAGCGCAATCCGGGGGCCGTGCTGGCACAGATCAACCATCGGTGGTTTCGAGCACTGTATCGCCGGAGATGGAAAGACATTCGCCGGCAGTTCACCACCTCCGAAAAACGGTGAAAACCGATTGACGCAGAAGAGACCACCCTATTGAACCCGACCTCGATACCGGTCACCCGGTACCGCTACCAAATCACCACAATACCCAACCCTTGGACCAGTATTCCCACCGCCTAACGGTAGTGACCATGAAAAGCCCGGTGCGCAAAGACGCGCACACCAGGATCGGCGACCAGTCTGGGAAACGGACCGAAAGTAATACACCCACACCGCGCCCCAGGCCTACTCAACCCGCGGCCGCGATTATGCTCTAGCGTCGACAATGAAGCCCCAGACCCAAGCAGCTGGATCACACCCAAACCGATTCTGCCACTACCTTCAAACTCGCCACCAAAACACACCCACACATACAGGCATGCCCCAATCTGCGACAACTACGCCAACCCACAAACCCCCAGCAGCCGATCCTGGCTACAGGATAACCAGCAAGCCACACTGCACTTCACACCGACAAGCTGCTCATAGCTGACACATAACCAAAATCTTCTTCACCACCATCACCCGCCACAACACGTTCACCGATATCAACAACCTCGAAACCGCGATCCCCACCTACAACGAACACACCACACCGTTCACCTGAACCCAGACCGCAGACACCCCCTCAACAAAATCAAACGTTAAAACAATCACCAACACACAACACTAGTTTCGTGAGCGATGAAACGCTGTTCAGCACAGGTACCTTCGCAATGATTAACTCCGAAGAGCGAAATACCCTGTGCTTACCAGCGTTATCGCTAGCGGGTCGTCGGTGACAACGACCCCGTGTACCCGGTCGCCAACAGATACGGTACGAACAACTCGACAAACAGATTCATCGTCTCAGGCTGGTGAACGAGATCGTGGTCGAAATCGCGGCGCAGCAGCTCCGGCAACACCGCCTGGATCAGGACCGGAACCCCAGTCAGCAGCATCATCCCGTACATGCCGATCTGCAGGAGAACAAGATACGTCGATGTCGGTTCAGGTGGGATCGCGGCAATCAATATGCGAAACTCGGATCCGCCGCGCCACAAATTTGCCGTTGGAAATGAGGCTGTATCGGCTTTCGGTGCTGATCCGAATGCGGTAGGCGACCTTAGCACTGAGGCGATCGAATCGTTGCTCGGTAACCACGACGTAACACTGCTGGAATATCCAGGGATAATCACGTGTATGCCAAAGATGGCGAAATGTCGATTATAAAGTGATTGCAGCGGTCTCGGTGAACCGCCTAGCGCACCACAATCGACAGCGTTCATCACCGGTCACGAGCTTAGATACTCAACAGATACGCGACTTTTCGCTGCGACAAGAGAAACGAGCTGCTGGTTTGCCTTTCACCGAACCGTCGAACGCCGTCAAGGAACCAGACAGATCAAACGTCAGCCGCTGCAATTCTGTCAACATCACCGCTGTGAGTGATGGTTGCCTGGCCCGACAACCGATTGATTACGACCCGGTACTCCAGCTCCAATTCATGACGCGACACTAGTATCCAGTTTTGCCATTTTCGGCGGGTATGGGTCGATAATCACGGAGACAGATTTCTTCGGAACCGGTCTTGATCGACTTGGCGGAAGCTGTCACGCGAGGACGTCCGGCACGCCGTTGGCGGGCACGTTTTTGCCGCTGAATTTCTTACGATGGAGGTTCCACGCCTGGTTTTTTTGCAAAAAAAGATGTGGCCGCATCACACAGCCGCGGTTGACGGTGGAGCCCTTGCCGAGCGTGATCAAGTCCGCCTCAGACGCCAATAAGTTCCCACACCACGCACCGCTCCTGACGTTGGTACCTAGCGCACGTAACCACCACGTAAACAGTAGAGTGATTACCGGCGCGCCGGTGGCCGCGCACGAACCATGGCGCGGAGACGATTTCGACGAACGTCTCGGCGAATTCGTTATGGCATACGAACGACGACCCCAGCGGAAATGCACTGGCTCTGAGCCGGGAGGCCAAAAGCCAATTTAGCAGCAACGGTGACAACGCCGGCGACTACTAGTAGCATCAGCCGGGCGCAGCCAACAGGATGCCTAACGCTCTTGCCGGCTCCTGCAGTGCGCCCAAGCACCGGCTAGCCTGATCGCGACCGTTATGAATACCGGCCAGCAGGAGACACGTTTCCACTACGACGCGCATCACCTTCAACCCCGTCAGCGGGTCATAGATGGTTTTATTATTGTTTCTCGATCAATTGCGGCGGAGCACCGACACAGCCCAAGGCGGAGGACCGCCCAACCACGACGAACCATGCTTGGCTTTAGGAAGCGTCACGGATAGCACCGCAACCAAATCCGTCCTCGGGGACGCAGCGGTCCGGCTGGGTAATAGCCTCGGCCACCGAGAAACGCCCGCCGACCGACCTTGGCCTTCGTATATCTCAGCCACCGGCAAGCTCATAGGACGCCACCAGGGAAAGGCATGACCAAGAACACACCCATACTCGGTCACAATTAACTTGGAGGTCAGCAAAACCGTGAAGATCTCGGTGCTGTGGCCAACCTGAGCATAGAGGCACCGCAATCACAACATCGTCAGCATACAACGGGGAAAAGATAATAATTGCGCGCGGCGTCCACAAGTCGCTCAGTCACCCACAGTCACCACCCGACGCGGCCGCACACCTGGTGATAGCCCTCACGCAAACCGGGTTCGGGTTACGTCCCGACACGCCGGTAACAGCCTCCAATGCACGGACTAATACACCAACCATGGAGCATGGTCCATACCGCTGCGCACTAACGATCGTTACGCGGGTACCAAGCAGGGGCTTGTTGCGCCAGGACAACCACACCTCCTCTCACAATGCGTCTCAAAGTCATTGACAGCCCGGCCAGCACCCGGACTAATCGGATTGTCTTGCAAGAACATCTGCACCTCAGCGTCGGCAACCGCGGCGGCACTGGGATGCGTGGCGGCTACTCCCTCTTCAACGTGCCTGTCGATCCGTACATGAAGATGATCCACACACCGAGGCACGTACCAGAGGCTCCGCGGCCAACCAGTCACGGAACAAGCCGGGGCTTCGTTTACACGCCCATGGACAGGTCAGCGAGTTGATTGGTCTGGTCGTGGTCAGCGGACAACTTGCCCAGTTCTATCGACAGCATCCGGATAGCACGCGACGAAGTCGGTGAGGATAGCGAATGAGCGTGCACGGGCTCGGCGCATCAGGCGACAACAAATACTGCGCTGTACTCGCGCGGAGACAGGAACCTGAAGAGAGCAGCCACCACACGAAATACTCAAACCGCGCGATGGCCGCAGCAACCCACGCAGGCAGCAGACGCATTGGCAAAACTGCTGCCCTCCGTCAGATTAATACCCCCGGACTTGACGCGGCTTCTGCGTCTGCTGCGGAAACTACCACCAGCTCCCGCGGGGTGATGTGTTCCTCGACGCACCAATTCGGCAGCGCAGTGCTTGCAGCAACTGACCCTGGCAACATCGAGATCACATGACTGTAAACCTCTTGGAAAAGGCTTCTCTCCTACGAATTTAGATGAATTCCACGTTCACATTTCATGCGGGTCCTGGACGATAGTAACGTCGGTCAGTATCGAGAGATCGAGCTGATCAACATAGCTGCACGCAGTCATAGTGAGCAGCCCAATGACCCCACCGAATAAGTTTCGCCACCGAACCGGCCACACCGTAGTAAAGGGACAGCAACGGTCGTAATGACCAGGTTGAACATCTTGTTCAAGACTTTGCGGATCGATGCCAACCAAAGAAAAGTTTCCGCGGACACGGGCGAGATATAGACCAACCAGCAGTTGGACTAGCCTTGGTCCTCTGAGCCCCGATGAAGCTGCTTGGCCGCCGTGACGGCCATAACCAGGAAACACCGTATCCGCTTCCTGCGGGTCTTCGATGTACACGAGCAACGCTACGGACAAAATACGAACTAACTCCCAGAAATCCGCTCCTGTGACGAATCGAGGTTAATCCGGGGCAATCGCAAGCAGCGGGAATTTGCCTTGCCGTCGTAGCGCAAGAGCAATACACGCAAGCACACTGGTCGACATAGACAAGATACCGTAATTTATGGTCACTCCGAGATGCTTGCTGGTCTGTTTAACATCGGCCAATGCCAGCCTGGTGGTGGCGAATCGGCGAACCGAGCTAGATACAAAGTTGGTTCATTCAGGTCAGTGACGGAGCCAGAGGCTGACCCGGCACCTCTAAAAGCTTACGTGCGCCGCAACGCACTCGGGCTAAACTTTTCGTGGTGTCGCTGATAGCCGCGGGAACTACTCGGCCTGGCAGATGTGGTCTGCTAAAGCCAAACGCATCAACTGTCGTTGAGCGGGGTGGCGGACCGAGCTACGCAGGAAGGCCGATGGATCATGCCGCAGGTCAATACTAAGGATGGTCGAGTTTAGCAGACCGGATCCCACCAAACGGTGCAAGGTAGATCTTGGAGACCACTGCGAGACAGGGACGGTCACTTCACCGAAGATCGTGTGGATGTGGACCATTAACCGTCTCGCTGTGGACCAGCGAGAGAATCCCTGCCATTGAGCAGCTTATACGTTCCACTTTGGTCATAGATTTTGGCACGACCAAATTGCAAAAAACTGCCATGTGATGTGGGTAGCAAACAGTTGAGGGAACGGAGTTAGTGGGCAGCACCGGCCCTGCTTAATCCGTTGCAGGAACTGCATGCAACGAAAGACATCTGGTAGATTACAGCAAACAAATCACCCCAGCACAGTGGTTCGCTCTCTCCCTGGATTCAAACTGACCCGTTATCGATCCGCAAAACACCTTGCAGTGTTGGACAATCCGCCCATCAGGGTGTCTCCGGTGACACCATAGCGGCCGGTGCTGCCACCCCCTCCTCCTCAGCCAGCGTGTCCGCTAAGTACTGAGCCAAGGCGCGTGCAGTGTTGTTTGTAGCGATGACTTTGGGGGTCAGCCGTATTCCGGTCTCAGATTCAATGTGGGTACGCATCTCGAGCATGCCCAGCGAGTCCAGGCCATATTCAATGAAGGAGCGGTCCGCGTCGATCGTGCGACGCAGAATCACACTAGCCTGCTCGACTAGCAGACGCCGCAACCGTCCGGACCATTCATCTTGCGGTAGCGCAAGCAGCTCCATGCGGAATTTACTTGGACCCCTTGACCCCTGCCCAGCGGATGAGAACATTTCAGCCCACGGGCTGCGTCGGACAAGGTCCGGCAACCATGGCGCCCCCAGGATAGGAATATAACCGCTGTAGGGCCGATCATAGCGCACCAGCATCTCAAAGGCATACGCACCTTCATCGGGGGTGATCATGATTTCCCCCCCTTCGGCCAAGAACGTAGCGCGGCCAACCTCTCCCCACGCACCCCACGCAATCGCACTGACCGGCAGGCCCTGGGCGCGGCGCCAATGGGCGAAGAGATCGACCCAGCTGTTGGCCGCCGCGTAGGCACCCTGACCTGGCGAGCCCAGAAGAGCTGCTCCCGAGGAGAATAAGCAGAACCAGTCCAACGGCTGCCCGATCGTCGCGCAGTGTAAATTCCACGATCCGTAAACTTTGGGCGACCAGTCGCGGTCGATAAGCTCGTCAGTGATGTTGGTCAGCGTGGCGTCCTCGACCACCGCCGCCGAATGCAGGACCCCACGCAGTGGAAGCCCGGTAGCGGTCGCCGCGTTCACCAACCGGTCCGCGGTATAGGGTTCAGCGATGTTACCACACTCCACCACGATGTCGGCGCCGGCGGCACAGAGACGCTCAATGGTCTGCCGGGCTTTGGGGTTGGGCTGCGAACGCGCGGTCAGCACGATCCGGCCGCAGCCGGCCTCGGCCAGCTTGGAGGCGAAGAATAAGCCGAGACCACCCAAACCACCGGTGATAATGTAAGAGCCATCGCGGCGGTAGACAGGCGCCTGTTCCGGTGGCACCGCCACACTTCTACTACCGGTTCGCGGTATGTCGAGCACAAGTTTGCCGGTGTGCTCAGCGTTGCTCATTGCCCGGATGGCATTGGCCGCATCGGTCAGCGGATAATGAGTGCACTCCGGTGCGGTCAGGACACCGTCAGCGGTGAGATTGAATACCGTGGCGAGTAACTCGCGGACCCGGTCGGGCTGGGTGACGGACATCAGCGCGAGGTCCAAGTAGTAAAATGTCAGACCGCGACGAAACGGGAAGAGACCCAGCCGGGTGTTGCCGTAAACATCGGCCTTACCGATTTCGACGAACCGGCCGCCGAAGGTCAATAGCTCCAACCCGGCGCGTTGTGCGGCACCGGTCAATGAGTTCAGCACGATATCCACGCCGTACCCATCGGTGTCGCGCCGGATTTGCTCGGCAAATTCGACACTGCGCGAGTCGTAGACATGCTCGATGCCCAGGTCGTGCAGCATCGCTCGCTTGGTCGGGTTGCCGGCGGTCGCGAAAATTTCCGCACCCTTTGCACGGGCAATAGAAATGGCCGCTTGCCCCACACCGCCGGTCGCGGAGTGAATCAACACCTTGTCACCGACCTTAATCCCGGCCAGGTCATTCAACCCATACCAAGCGGTAGCATGCGCGGTGGCAGCCGTGATCGCCTGCTCATCAGTCAAGCCAGACGGAAGCGTGACGGCAAGGTTGGCGTCACACGTTAGGAACGTCCGCCAACAGCCGCCTTCAGAAAAACCGCCAACACGGTCACCAATCTGATGGCCGGTCACGCCCTCCCCGACCGCAGTCACCACACCCACGAAGTCCATACCCAACTGCGGGTCGCGGTCGTCGATGATAGGGAATCGGCCGAACGCGATGAGAACGTCAGCGAAGTTGATGCTGGACATACTGACCGCGACCTCGAGCTGTCCGGGGCCAGGCGGAACTCGGTCACTGGCAACAAGTTCCAGAGATTGCAAGTCACCCGGCTTGCGAACGTGCACCCGCAACCCGTCGTGCTCGGGGTTCAACACCACTGTTCGCCGATCTTCATGGCTCAACGGACTGGGGTTCAGCCGCGCCACGTACCAGTCGCCATTCCGCCAGGCAGTCTCATCCTCTTCCGACCCACTCAGCAGTTGCTGGGCCACCCGTTCAACGTCGGTGTGCTCATCCACGTCGACCAGAGTGGTGCGCAGCATCGGATGTTCACTGCTGATCACCCGCAGCAGACCACGCAGACCGGCCTGCTCCAAGTTGGCCGCATCCCCCGACTGAACTATCTGAGCTTGCCTGGTCACAACAAACAAACGCGGCAGTTCACCCTCTAATTCAGCCAACTCCCGGATGATTCGAACCAGATGACGTACTTGTTCGCGGGCAGCCAACAGACTTTGCTCATCAGGGGCACCGGCACGCGGCCCACAGAGAATCACCACACCATCGCGGCCACGCAGCTGGCGGCCAAGCCTTTCGCGGCTAACCACGGGATCATCCTGTATCAACCAAGACAGGTTGGTGCATTCGGTGCCTTGGGTACCGTAGGATTTCAGCGCATCCGTCAACGTAGAAGCCCACATGTCGGGGATTGCAGAGGCGTTGAAAGTGTCGATCAACAGCCAAGATCCCGGCTCGACATGGACTGACTCAGGCAGCGTCCGCTGCTGCCATCCGATGGTCAACAGCCGCTCGCTGAGCTGGCGGTCGAGCTCCCCGCGTTCGGTGGTCCCAGTTCCCATGTGTAGCCCACGCACAGCCAGCAAAACCGCCCCGTGCTCGTCCAGCACATCGAGGTCGGCCTCACCGCCTCTGGGTTCGATCTTGGTCAACCGCGTGTAACAATAACGGGCATTGCGGGTAGGCCTGTAGACACGCAGGCTGCGCACACCCAACGGCAACAACAGGCCGGCCCTGCTGCCGACCTTAGTGGCGTCGACGCCGGCGCCGACGGATTGGAAACAAGCGTCTAGCAACGCCGGGTGGATTTGATAGGAGCTCTGCTGGAAGCGAATCGAAGCAGGCAACGCGACTTCTGCCAGCACGGTGCCGGATTCCGCCTCGGCAGTGTGCGCAGTGGCCAAGCCGGCGAATGCAGCACCTAGTTGAACACCACGCTCGGCGAACGATTCCCGCAGGTCGGTCCCATTCACACTATTCGGATGCGCCTCCAACAGGGCAGCGATGTCATATGCCGGTGGTGGACAGTCATCCTCGGCAGCGTGCAGCGTTGCGGTGGCGTTACGCATCTTTTCACCGTCCTGGTTTGCCTGCACCACGAAGTTGATAACACCAGGCGCATCCACCGACGCAATAGCGTCAATCGGGGTCTCGGCGGCAAGCAACAGCATCTGCTCAAAAGCGATAGCACGGACTTCGGCCGCTTCGCCGAAGACCTCCACGGCCGCAGCTAACGCCATTTCACAATAGGCAGCGCCGGGGAGAGCGGCGACGTTATGCACCTGATGGTCGGCAAGCCAGGACAGCGCCGCAGTACCGACGTCGCCCTGCCAAATGTGGCGCTCAGGTTCCTCAAGCAGCCGCACATGCGAACCCAGCAACGGATGCACGGTAACTGTACAGGCACCTTGCGCCCGCTGTTCTTGCCCGTCGGTGTCGATGAACAAACGAGGGTGAGTCCACACCGGCAAAGGCGCATCCAGCAACCGGCCCGCAGGATACAATGCCGCAAAGTCCAACGCGGCGCCCGCGCTGTGCAGATCGGCCAGCAAGCCGCGCAGCCCGTACGGCATCGACTGCTCGCGCCGCATACCGGCCAGGGCGGCAACCGACATATCAAGGTTTCGGGCAGTCTGCTCTACGGCGTGGGTCAGCAGCGGGTGTGGTGACAGCTCAGCAAAGACCCGGTAGCCGTCCTCCATCGCGGCCTGCACCGCGGCGGCGAACTGCACAGTGTTTCGCAGGTTGTCCACCCAGTAAGCGCCGTTGCACACCGGCAGCTCACGCGGGTCGAACAGAGTCGCTGAGTAGTAGGGAACCTTCGGTGTCATCGGGGCTATGTCGGCCAGTGCCGCAGCTAAATCGTCGAGTATCGGATCGACTTGAGACGAGTGCGACGCTACATCGACAGCCACTTCACGCGCCATCACGTCACGCTGCTCCCACTGCGCAATCAGGTCACGCACAGTTTCAGTGGCACCGCCGATCACCGTGGACTGCGGTGAAGCCACCACCGAGATCACGACATCGTCGATGCCGCGGGCCATGAGCTCTGAATTAACTTGCTTAGCAGGCAATTCCACTGACCCCATAGCTCCGCTACCGGCAACGCGATTCATCAGCTTCGAGCGGCGACAGATAACGCGCGCCGCGTCTTCAAGCGACAGCGCCCCGGCAACCACGGCTGCGGCCGACTCCCCCATCGAGTGTCCGATGACCGCACCCGGGCGTACACCATAGGTTTGCTCCATGGTGGTAGCCAATGCGACCTGCACGGCGAACACCGACGGCTGAACCTTGTCGATCCCGGTCACCGTCTCCGGCGCCGTAATCGCCTCGGTCACCGAGAAGCTCGACTCTGCGGCGATCACCGGCTCCAGCTTGGTAATGGTGGCCGCGAATACTGGCTCGTTCGCCAGCAATTGCACTCCCATCGACGCCCACTGCGACCCTTGCCCGGAGAAAACCCAAACCGGTCCCCGATCACCATGTCCCACCACGGCGTCATATAGGGCGTCACCGTCGGCAATCTCGCACAAACCTTCGACAAGCTCGGGCAGGTCCGCAGCAACCACCGCCGTGCGCACTGGCCGGTGCGCACGGCCCCGCGCCAGCGTGTACGCCAAATCCGACAGCACCACGGAGTCCTGGTGTTCTTCCACCCACGTGGCAAGCTGTCGCGCGGTTTCCCGCAGTGCGGCGATGGACGTGGACGACAGCATGAACAGCTGCCGCCCCACCGTAGCATCTCCCGTCCCCGGCGAAGTCTCAGGTACATCGGGCGCGCAAGCTTCCGATGGGGCCTCTTCTACGATAACGTGCACGTTGGTTCCCGACATCCCAAATGAGGACACTGCGACTCGCTTCGGGGTGTTATATCCGCCGACTGGCCATGGAGTAACCTCCTGTGGCACAAAGAGTCCCGTCTCGATCTCGGTAAGATCATCGGACAGTCGATCGAAATGCAACAGCGGAGGCACCAGCCCGTTCCTAAGCGATAGGATAGCCTTGATCAGCCCGACAGTCCCAGCCGATGCTGTGCTGTGCCCCATATTGCTCTTGGCCGAGCCAAGCGCACAGGGAGTGCCCGCACCATAAACCCGCGCCAGGCTGCGGTACTCAATCGGGTCACCGATTGGTGTGCCGGTGCCGTGCGCCTCCACCACACCGATAGTTTCGGGCTCTACACCCGCCACCGCCAATGCCGCCTGGTACACAGCGACCTGAGCATCCTCGGATGGCATCATGAGTGTCTCCGTGCCACCGTCCTGGTTGGTAGCCGTGCCAAGAATCATGGCGAAGATCCGGTTACCATCGCGCAAAGCATCCGGCAGTCGCTTAAGCAACACCATCGCGCAGCCTTCGGAACGCACAAATCCGTCCGCGTCGGCGGCGAATGATTTACACCGACCAGTCGACGAAAGCATGCCTTGAGCGGATGCCGCTACACTTGCGTGCGGTTCCAGCAGCACTGCGCAGCCACCCGCTAAAGCGAGGTCGCTCTCGCCGTCATGCAGGCTGCGGCAGGCCAAGTGAACCGCCATTAGACCCGAAGAACACGCGGTGTCAAACGTCATAGCCGGACCGTGCAGGCCCAGTGTGTGAGAGATCCTCCCAGACGCCACACTGTTGTTAAGGCCGGTTACCACGTACGGGCTAGCCAAACCGCCCGCCGCGGTGGTAAGTACGAGGTAATCCTCGTGGGTCAACCCAGTGAAAACGGCTGTCGAAGAGCCGGCCAACGACGCCGGATCCAGACCGCCCTGCTCGATCGCTTCCCACGAGGTTTCCAACAACAATCGCTGCTGAGGATCGATCGAAGTTGCCTCCCGCTCGCTGATGCCAAAGAACTCGGCATCAAAGCCAGCGACGTCGTCGAGGAACCCACCCCACCTCGACACCGAACGCCCAGGAACCCCGGGCTCAGGATCATAAAAATCATCAACGTCCCAGCGGTCAGGTGGAACCTCGGTGACCAGGTTGTCACCACGCAACAACGACTCCCATAGCTTGTCTGGCGAATTGATACCCCCGGGAAGCCGACATCCCATCCCGATAACCGCAATAGGAGTGACACTTGTTTCCATCGCCTATTAACCTCGTCTCAGCTCAACCGGGGTGACCCGGCGACATCACCGAATTTTTCACGCGGGCAACGCCAGCGACGCCACAGCGCAGAGCTTCACACACCGCGCTGACCCGGATCTCGCCACAGTTGGCAGGTGTAGAACCGCAGCTTAGACGCCTCATGGGGGGAGACTGTGGAACAGTAGCACGATTTCTTACATCTGGCCGAGGTCGCATGCCGAGCCGGGCTAACGACGTCAGTTACCGCCGCTCAGGCCAAGGCCGTCATGACACCGCCACCCAAAAGGTAATCCGTTCGTACCGACGCCGTCCGACCGATGGGGCGCCACCGTAGAATTTGTTTGGTGGGACTGTAATCACTACATGATCTGGCCAAAATGTGATTTCGCCGACACTGTTGAGCCGGCACGTGAAGTTATTCGGCAACTTGCGCCGACGTCAGAATCTAGTCCAGTAACGTTATCGCCATGAGTGTGCGTTCCATCCCCGCCGTGCTGCGCACGTGCGCACGTCTACAACCGAACGACCCGGTCTTCACGTTTATGGATTACGAACAGGACTGGGACGGTGTCAAGATAACCTTGACGTGGTCGCAGCTGTACCGACGAACGCTGAACGTGGCACAAGAATTGAACCGTTGTGGTTCAACGGGTGATCGGGTCGCCATCTCCGCTCCACAAGGACTCGACTACGTTGTCGCTTTTCTCGGCGCATTGCAAGCCGGGCGTATCGCTGTTCCCCTGTCGGTGCCACAGGGCGGCGTCACGGATGAACGTTTCGAGTCAGTGCTCAACGATTCATCGCCTGTGGCCATCCTCACAACATCGCCCGCCGTGGACGATGTTGTGCATCACGTTACGCAGCGTCCTGATGAATCTACGCCATCAATCATTGAAGTTGATTTGCTAGATCTTGACTCGCCGAACGGGTCCGGCGACGGTAACGGCGACCACCTATCCACCGCCTATTTGCAATACACTTCAGGGTCGACTCGCACTCCCGCGGGAGTGATGATATCGCATCACAACCTTCGGGCCAATTTCGAACAGCTGATGTCGACCTACTTGGCGGACACTGACGGGGTCTTCCCGGTGGGTGGGATGAGCGTATCGTGGCTACCGTTCTACCACGACATGGGTCTGATACTGGGAGTTTGCGTACCGATTTTAGGGGGATGTCCGGCAGTACTCACCAGTCCAGTGTCGTTCCTACAGCGCCCAGCCCGGTGGATGCACATGTTAGCCAGTGAGTTTCCAGTCTTTTCGGCGGCACCGAACTTCGCCTTTGAACTGGCGACAAAGAAGATATCGGACGACGATATGATCGGGGTCGACCTAGGTAATATACACATTATCCTGAATGGTAGCGAACGAGTACAACCCGCGACGATTAAGCGCTTCAACAACCGTTTTGCTCGTTTCAATTTGAAGGAAAAAGCGGTTCGGCCTTCATACGGGCTCGCAGAAGCAACAGTGTACGTAGCAACCAGCAGATCGGGCCAGCCCGCGGAACTCGTTGACTTCGATGCTGAGAGTTTGTCCACCGGCCAGGCCAAGACTTGCACAAGTGGCAACGGTACATCGTTGATCAGCTACGTTTTGCCGCCGTCACCGATCGTACGGATTGTCGACTCGGACACCTGCATACAATGTCAAGATGGAACCGTCGGTGAGATTTGGGTACACGGTGACAACGTCGCTGACGGCTATTGGCAAAAACCTGACGAGAGTGAGCGCACGTTCGGCGGAAAGATTGCCGCCCCTTCGAGAGGAACACCCGAAGGTCCTTGGTTGAGAACGGGAGACTCGGGCTTCGTAATCGACGGCAAGATGTTCATCATTGGCCGTATAAAGGATCTGCTAATCGTGTACGGCCGCAACCATTCCCCGGACGATATTGAGGGGACGATCCAGGAAATCACCCGAGGCCGCTGCGCGGCAATATCGGTTCCTGACCGCAACACCGAAAAACTAGTTGCCATAATCGAGCTCAAGAAGCTGGGTGACGCAGACCAGTATGCGATGGACCGACTAGGCGCTATCAAACGTGAAGTCATCTCGGCTTTATCAAATTCACACGGACTAAGCGTCTCAGATGTAGTCCTGGTAGCGCCTGGCTCGATCCCGATTACCACAAGCGGCAAAGTCAGACGATCGACATGTGTCGAACGGTATCGACAGGATCAGTTCGACCGCCTAGATGCTTAGCCAAAGACCCTACTGTGTAGAATTTAGTACATCCATCTGAGATTCACGAGCGTGTCAACCGACGACAGTCATAGGTCGCTCCGGCTAGCCAACCTCCTTGTCATCACCGCCTGGATCACAGCGGTAGTGATAGCCAACTTAATTTTCACGTTGACACAGGCGAAACTTCGTGATAAGAACTCGGTGCTCTTGCCGCAAGACACCATGACAGTCACCACAACCAACCAGATTGCGCAGGCTTTCCCAGGCACCGGCACGAACGCCATTGCCTACCTGGTGGTGGAAGGCAACAGGACACTTGAACCGGAAGACCAGCCTTACTACGACTCTGCCGTCAACGCCCTGCGCGCCGATACTCACGACGTGGGATCTGTCCTCGACTGGTGGTCGGATCCCCTCACCGCCCCGCTGGGGACCAGTCCCGACAGCCGCTCCGCAATAGCCTTGATCTGGTTGCAGGGCGAGGCGGGGACGACCCGAGCTCGGGCATCCCTCGGCGCTATCCGATCAGTGGTGCGCCAGTTACCGCCGAGTGAAGAGCTCCGCGCCCGTATCGTGGTCCCAGCGACCACTAACAACATGCCTATGGAGATGACTGCCTGGCAGGGCATGGCAATCGTGACCGCAGCGGCGGTGATCGCCATCTTATTCCTGCTGCGAGCGCGGCAAGCCATACGGATCGTGGTGATCATGCTGCTGACAGCCGACTTTTCGCTCGCGGCGGCTTGGCCGCTCGCCGCGGTGGTACAGAGACAAACTGGGGGGACCGTTTCGGTATTCTCTTGGAACTTGGCTGCAGTCCTGACGATCGGGACCATCACCGCTTCCACCCTGCTAGCGTCCAGGTCCTACACAGGTGATTCTGCCGCGCCCACTTGCCGCGCCCACTTGCCCGCATTGGCACTGCTCGGGGCGTGTGTCGCATTGCTCACCGGTACATTACTGCTTGCCCGAACACCGGCACTACACAGCGTCGGCACCGTAGCACTGGGTGTCGTTGTGGCACTTGCAGCTTCGTTGACACTGCTGCCTACGCTGATCAAGCTCGCAGGACCAAGTGGGCAAATATCACCACAGGTGAACGGCAATACCTGGACACGTCGGTTGTTAGTACCCAACTTCTCTAGTCCGGCACGCCTCACCGCCGTGGTGCTGGCCACCTGCGCACTACCAGTCATCGGGATGCGGTTGGGTCTGGCCGAGGACCATACCGCGCAAAGTGGCACACAGATCCTCCCGGGCAATCTGCTACCCGACATTCTGCTCATCAAATCCGCCCGGGACCTCAGGGATCCCGCGGCGCTTATCGCCATCGACCAAGTCAGTCACCGTCTGATGGAGATTCCCGGCGTACGCAAGGTGGAGTCGGCGGCATGGCCGGCTGGTGTACCGTGGAACGACGCCTCGCTCAGCTCCGCGGCGGGAAGGCTCGCCGATCAGATGAGTCAGCAGGCCGGGTCGTTCGTGCCGGCAGTGACTGCGATCAAACAAATGAAGACCATGATCGATCAGATGAGCAGCACCGTGGACGAACTGGAAAGCACCGTCAATGTGGCTCTGGCCGGGGCCCACCAAGTGCAACAGTACCTCAACCCGGTGCTCTCCGCCGCACGGAACATTAAAAGCAAAACCGCTGAATTTTCGGGATACCTGGACACAGTCCGCGGCTGGGTCGTAAGCGTTACAAACTGTCCCAACGACGTATTGTGTTCGGCCATGCGCAAGGTCATTGAACCATATGACAAAGTGGCCGCCAGCATGGACCAACTGTCCAATGGTGTCGACCGTATCTCGGCGATATCGGACCAAACAATAAGCTCCTTCAACGAAGCACCGCACATGGTGGCGCAGATGCGGTCGGCGCTGAAGCAAGCACGCTCCTTCATACCCAGGCTGGAATCCACCATCCAGGAACTCATGCCGCAAATAGCGCAAGCATCGGCGATGCTGAAAAATCTCAGTAGAGACTTTGCTGATACCGGTGAAGGCGGCTTCCATCTACCCATGAAGGAGCTGATGAGTTCATCCTACCAGCACGTACGAGAATCGATGTTCTCGTCAGACGGAACAGCGACCCGCCTGGTCGTCTACACTAATGAGCATAACCCGGGTCTTGATACCGCGGCGCGTGCGCAGCAGCTCGAAATCGCCGCAGGCAAGGCGATGAAATACGGAAGCCTCGTTGACAGCCGGATCACGCTAGGTGGGGCCGCACAAGTAGCCGTAGCCGCTCGTGCTGCCCTTACCCACGACGCTGTGCTGTTGGCAGGTATGCTATTTGCAGTAGTGGCCCTGGCCAGCATGTGGGTCAGCGCTGGCAGTGGAGTTGCGGTTGGCTTAGGCGTGCTAGCCGCCTACCTCGGCGGGTTGGGAATCTCGGTTGCGCTGTGGCAACACATCCTGGGTCACGAACTGCAGGCCTCGGTCCCACTGGTATCCTTCGCCATCCTAGCTCCGTGTGGGGTACTGTATCTGGTTACCAGTCTCGAGGCCGCTCGAGTCTCCGCCGAGGCGAAGACTGCGGCGACCGTGTCCGTGCGGCGCGCGGTTGTACCGCTGACTGTGCTCGGCGCTATATTCGGCGCCGGACTGGTGGTGGCGGAAGCTTCCTTCAGTGCGCTCAGCCAAGTCGGTACGGTTCTGGTGATCGCGCTGGGCGCGCTCACCAAGGTGGAACAAGTTTTGATTTCCTACCATGCCGAAGCGGCCATGCCAGCCTGGTCAAAACTGCCGAGCCGATTAAGCGGTGGCCCTAACTAACTAGTTAGTGTTCACCGGCTCGTTCCATTTGGACTGCGTGAGCTGAATAGACCCGGAGCCGAGGTCGATGCTTGCCCGGACGAGATGATGCGAGCCGTCCTGAGCAATCCACACGGTCGCCAGCTTCGAACCCTTAGCCTTAGGATCAAGCATCTTGACCGAACTCGTAGGGACGGTTCCAGTGATTTTGTTGGTCGGGATTCTGTCAACCACCTCGGTGCCTTGCGCCTGTAAGTTGATAACACCCGACAACACCTGCGTAATACCGGTGTTGGGGTCAAGCACATGTGAGGTTGACAGGTCGGAGATGGAGCCGAGATTACTCCAGTCGTCGAACAGTTTCACCGAGATGTTGTCACCCAACACTCGAAACGGGACCCCGGGCTGGTCGTTATAGGTGCAGGTGCCCTTTACCGCAAGTGGATTGGCCTGGACGTCGACGTCGGCATTGCTGATACCGAGCAAGGCGTCGACTTTCCCGGTTGTTTGGACCACTACGTGCACGCTGGACAACGCCTTTGTCGTCTCCAGCGACTGCTTAATCTCAGCGGTGAGCGCGGGGTCAGAGGACGCCGGGCTAGACGAACTACTCTGTTCCTGGGCATCAGGTTTCGTTGAAGAGCATCCGGATAGCCCCAGCGCCAGACAGGCACTCAACGTCACTAGCATAACGGACGACGTCACCCACTTCCGATCATTCATTTGCTAACTACCTCGATCTGTCTAGTGGGCTCGCAACCCGAAGAATGATACTGACACTTGAGTGTGTTAAGCGTGTACGGACACTTCCTCAACCTTCGGTTCGACAGCCTGTGACGTTTCATCACCGGATTCCGCTGGGCGGCTTTTCAGCATTTGCTGAGCGACGTACTCGGCGACCGCGGTGGGAGTGGGGTGATCGAAGATCACGGTTGGCGGCAAAGTCAACCCGGTCGCTGACTTTAGCCTGTTGCGCAATTCGACGGCTGTCAGCGAGTCGAAACCGAGGTCCTGAAACTTGGTGTTGGGGTCGATGTCCTCAGGAGAGGGCCGGCCCAGTACCGCCGCTGCCTGCAAGCACACGACCCCTACCAGCAGCTCGAGTTGCCTGTTCGCAGCCAGTCCTTGTAGGCGCTGGACCAGAGCCAACTTCGACTGGGTGGCATCCCCGGGGTCCTCAATTTGGCGTCGCCGCGAACGTCGCACCAGCCTACTGAATAATGGCGGCAACGCGCCAGCCTGGGCCTGGGCATCAAGTGCGGCCCGGTCCAGAAGGGCAGTCACCATAAAGGGGTGATCGATCACCAACGCAGCGTCAAACAATTCCAGCGCCTGGGCAGGGTTCATCGGAGCCAGCCCGCTACGACTTATACGGGCTAGGTCACGGCTGCTCAAATGAGCGTTCATGCCGCCGGGCTGCTCCCATAACCCCCACGCCAGCGATGTCCCGGCCAACCCGGCGGCCTGCCGATAAGCGGCCAACCCATCGAGGAACGCGTTTGCCGCGGAGTAGTTGCCCTGCCCCGGCGAGCCGACCGTGGCCGCGATCGAGGAGCACAAAACAAACATCAACAAGTCCAGATCGCGGGTGGCCTCGTGTAGGTTCCACGCCGCGTCCACCTTGGCTCGCAACACCGTATCGACCCGATCCGGTGTCAATGAAGTGATCGCCCCGTCATCGAGCACACCGGCGGCATGAATCACGCCGCGCACCGGCGGAAACTCCCGCGACAGCTGAGCGAACAATCCTCGTACAGCATCATTATCGGCCACGTCACAAGCTACCACCTGTATCTTGGCGCCGGCCCCAACCAATTCAGCGGCCAACTCAACCGCTCCCTCAGCACGATCACCCCGCCTACTAGCCAACACCAGATGGCGCACACCGTAGGCGCTGACCATGTGGCGTGCCAATACCCCACCGATCGCCCCGGAAGCGCCAGTGATTAGAACGGTGCCTTCGGCCAATCCATCAGCCAGCGCCGAAGGCATGGTCAAGACAACCTTGCCGATGTGGCGGGCCTGACTCATGAACCGGAAGGCTGCCGGCGCGCAGCGTACATCCCAGCTAGTGACCGGCAACCGATGCAGCACCTGGGTATCGAAGAGCTCACGCACCTCGCATAGCATCTCCTGCATGCGCACCGGGCCGGCCTCCGACAGATCGAACGCCCGATACTGCACACCAGGATAGTTGGCAGCGATCTCCTGCGCATCGCGGATATCGGTCTTGCCCATCTCGAGAAAACGCCCACCACGGACTAACAAGCGCAACGAAGCATCCACGAAATCACCGGCCAGTGAATCGAGCACTACATCAACCCCGCGACCATCAGTCACTGCAAGGAACTTCTCCTCGAACTCCAACGTCCGGGAATCACCGATGTGGTCGTCGTCAAACCCCATGTCGCGTAGCGTGTCCCACTTACCGCGGCTGGCGGTGACGAAAATTTCCACACCCCAGTGGCGAGCAAACTGCACTGCTGCCATGCCCACACCACCGGTTCCGGCATGTATAAGCACCGATTCCCCGGCCCGGATGCCGGCCAAATCCGCCAACCCGAACAAGGCCGTCAAAAACACCACCGGCACGGCGGCGGCCTCAGCCAACGACCAGCCCTGCGGCATCTGGGTAATCAGTTGTTGGTGCACAACTGCCAGCGGACCCGCCCCACCGAGGAAACCCATCACCGCGTCACCGACGGCCACACCGGTAACCTCGGGACCGATTTCGATCACCACCCCGGCGCCTTCTGCACCCAGTGGCGGGGCTTGGCCGGGATACATTCCCAGTGCGGCCACCACGTCGCGGAAGTTGACCCCGACCGCAGCCACCGCCACCCGCATATGCCCCGCCTGCAGCGGTGCTTGCACTTCTGGGCAGGGCTGGATCACCAGATCCTCCAAAGTCCCACCGCCATCGGCAGCCAAACGCCACATTGACTCCCCGACCGGCAGAGCCAGCAGTTGCGGGGCCGGGGACAAACGAGCCGCATGCACGGTGTTGCAGCGCACCAACAGTTGGGATTCGCCAAGGTCTGCCAACACCGCCACGTCCACTGCCGAGTCGGTGTCGATCAACACAATCTTGCCGGAATGTTCGCTCTGCGCCGACCGCACCATGCCCCATACCGCAGCGGCGGCCAGGTCACTGATACCCTCACCGACCAACCCGACAGCACCACGGGTCAACACCACCAGCGTACCGGCTCTATCCTGGCCAAACCAAAACTGCAGCACCTGAAGGGCGGCGTGGGTGGCCGAATATACCGCGGCTACCGAGTCCACAGGTGCTTGGGCACCAGCAGACGCAGACCCGAATTCCCACACCACGACGCCCGTATCATTGCCTCTGCCGGCGCAATAGTCTGCCCAAGACACTACGGAAGGCAGGCCACCGCCGTGACCGTCGCTGCTAAGCGGTATTGGCGACCACACTAGGTCCATCGGCCCCTGTTCGAGCGCACCACCAGCCGCGGTCACGGCGGTGCGCAGCTGTTCAGCAGTCATCGCACGAGTGACCAGCGAACGCACGGTCAAAACCGGCAACCCCGCGGAGTCTGCGATATCCACTGCGATCGCATCCGCCCCTGCCGAGGTGAAGCGAGCACGCACCCGCCCAGCACCACCGGCATGCAGCGACACACCGCGCCAACAAAATGGCAGTCGCATCTCGGTGGTCGCCTGAGTGTTCTCGATAGCCAACCCCAAAGCATGCAGCACTGCGTCTAGTAACGCCGGGTGCATCCCCATCCCGTCGACAACCACACCAGTGGGAGCGACTACCTCGGCGAACAGCTCCGAACCGCGCCGCCAGATTGCCACCAAACCCTGAAACGCCGGGCCGTAGGCGTAACCGCGCTCGGCTAACTGAGGATAGGCGTCCGAGATATCCACGCTCTCGGCACCTTCCGGCGGCCACAATGACAAATCCACCGTGGCCTCCGCGGCATCCACCTCCAACAAGCCCTCGGCGTTTAGCAACCAACCCCCGTGGGATTGATCACCCCGGGAATACACCGACACTGCCCGACGACTCGACTCATCAGCGGCTGCCACGACCACCTGCACCTGCACCCCCGACCCTGGGTGCAGCACCAGCGGTGCCGCCAGCACCAACTCCTCGACACCCGCACAACCGACCTCATCACCGGCGCGGATCACCAACTCGACAAAACCCGCCCCAGGAAACAGCACGACCCCGCCAATCACGTGATCAGCCAACCACGGCTGATTCGCCAGCGATAACCTGCCGGTCAACACCACCCCGCCAGAATCGGGTCGCTCGACCACCGCACCCAACAGCGCATGTTCGGTCGAGCCCAGGCCTAAACCAGACACAGAGGCGGTACCATCAGTTCCCGGAGTTTCCCAAAATCGACGGCGCTGGAACGCATAGGTGGGCAACGTCACCCGCCGCCTACTTGAACCGGCAAACACCGCAGGCCACTCCACTGGCATACCGGTAGCGAATAACTGACCGGCAGCACCGAGCACCGAGGCCAGCTCAGGCCGGTCTTTACCCATCATCGACACCACCACAGCCTCAGCCGGAGCCAAGGACTGCTCAATAGCGCCCATCAAACCACTACTGGGGCCAGACTCAATGAAGTGGGTCGCACCCAAAGTCTGCAAATGACGAGCACTGTCGACAAAACGCACCGCCCGGCTAACGTGCTCCCCCCAGTACTGCGGAGAACCGAAATCAGGGCCAGCCAACTCGCCCGTCACATTTGACACCAGACCAATCTGCGGCTTGCGCACCTCAACCTGAGCCGCAACGCGCACAAACTCCTCGAGCATCGGCTCCATTAACGGCGAATGAAACGCATGCGAGACCGCCAGCTGATGCACCCGCCGGCCCTGCGCAGCGAACTTATCCGCAATGGCGCTCACCGCGGCCTGCGGACCGGAGATCACCACTGATTCAGGCGCGTTGATCGCAGCGATCCCAACACCCTCACCTAACAGCGACACCACCTCGTCTTCCGAAGCAGCAACCGCCCACATCGTGCCGCCTGCCGGCATCGACTGCATCAACCGGCCTCGCGCCACCACCAGCATTGCCGCGTCGGCAGGAGCCAATACTCCAGCCACGTAAGCCGCCGCCAACTCCCCAATGGAGTGCCCCATCACAAAATCCGGTTGCAGGCCCCAGTGCTGCAACACCGCGAACAACGCCACCTCCACCGCGAACAACGCCGGCTGAGCAAACTCAGTGCTGTCGAGCAAACCCGCGTCGGCTCCCCACACAACGTCGCGCAACGGCAATCGCATGTGGCGATCCAACTCACCGGTCACCGCATCGAACTCCTCAGCAAACACTGGCAACTGGCTGCACAACTCGCGGCCCATACCGATACGCTGCGCACCCTGTCCGGGAAACACGACCACCGTCTTGCCCAGCGGCGCTGCTTGACCGATCGCCACGCCAGCGCCCGACTCGCCAACTGCGAGCCCAGCTAGCCCCGCAATTAGTTGCTCACGGCTTTCGCCGACGACCACTGCTCTATGCTCAAACACCGAACGCGCCGCCAGCGCGCACCCCACATCAACTGGATCCACCTCCGGGTCAGCCTGCACATAGAACGCCAACCGACTCGCTTGCGCCATCAACGCCGCTGTCGATCTACCCGAAACCACCCAGGGCACTACCGACAACCGCTGCTGGTCAGCGGTGCTATAACTCGCCTCAACCGGGGTTGGAGCCTCTTCCAAGATCACATGCGCGTTGGTGCCACTGATCCCAAACGACGACACCCCCGCCCGGCGCGGGCGCCCTTCAACCGACCAATCCCGGGCCTCGGTCAACACCGACACCGCGCCGGTGGTCCAATCCACCCGCGGGGAAGGCTCATCCACATGCAGCGTCGCCGGCATCACGTGGTGACGCATAGCTTGCACCATCTTGATCACCCCGGCCACCCCTGCGGCGGCCTGAGTGTGGCCCATATTCGACTTAATTGAGCCCACCCACAACGGCTGGTCTGCCGGACGTCCCTGCCCATACGTGGCCAGCAATGCCTGCGCTTCGATAGGATCACCCAACGTAGTGGCGGTCCCATGTGCCTCAACCACATCCACGTCTGCCGAGGACAGCCCTGCATTAGTTAACGCTGCCTGGATCACCCGCTGCTGGGCAAGCCCGTTGGGTGCAGTCAACCCATTAGATGCGCCATCCTGATTGACCGCACTACCACGCACCACCGCCAACACCGTATGGCCCAATCTTTGTGCGTCCGAGAGCCGCTCGAGCACGACCACTCCGGCACCCTCGCCCCAGCCAGTCCCGTCGGCCGCTCTCGCAAACGCTTTACAACGCCCATCAGCAGCCAACCCCCGCTGCCGACTGAAGCCCACAAAAATCGACGGCAACCCCATCACCGTCACCCCACCGGCCAAAGCCAAATCGCACTCACCTGAGCGCAACGACGACATCGCCCAATGGATCGCTACCAACGACGACGAACACGCCGTGTCCACCGATACCGCCGGGCCCTCCAGCCCCAACACATACGACACGCGCCCCGAGGCCACACTAACCGCGGTGCCGGTCAATCCATAGCCCTGCAGGCCCCCAGTGTCCCTGCTGCCATAACTCGGCGCGAAAATCCCTGTAAACACCCCAGTCGCGGACCCGCGCAACGACAATGGGTCAATCCCCGCGTATTCTAACGCCTCCCATGAAACCTCCAGCATCAATCGCTGCTGAGGGTCCATCGCCAGCACCTCGCTAGGGGCGATGCCAAAGAACCCGGCGTCAAAGCCGGCCGCGTCGTCTAAAAACGCACCCCACCGCGTGTAGGTCTTGCCTTCCGCATCGGGATCAGGATCAAACAGCCCATCGACGTCCCAACCCCGGTCCGTCGGAAACTCCGACACGACATCGCGGCACTCCGAAACAACATCCCACAGCCTGTCTGGACTATCCACGCCGCCTGGGAACCGACACCCGATCCCGACCACCGCGACCGGCTCTGTTGCGCGTTGTTCGTATTCCCGTAACCGAGCACGTGTCTCATCAAGTTCGACAACAACTTTTTTGAGATAACTTATAAGCTTTTCGCTCTTCTGGTCAGCCCCTTCAACGCTCGCAGTCATGGTCAGTTGCCACTCCTCATCATTATTCGCACAACTCGGAATCGATTAGCTGGAAGATTTCGTCAGGAGTCGAGGCAGCCTGGATCCGCTTGCTCAAGCCAGCTTCTCCGTCGACGATGATCCCCAGAAGTGCACGCAAACGATCAGCCACGCGCTGTTTCTCGCTAGCTCCAATCGCCACCACCATCTCTTCGACTTTCTTCAACTCCTCGTCGATTGGCGAGAGGCCCTTCGCGCCGGAATTCGCTGAAAGAGGCGTTTCCGGCCGACTACGCACACCGGACAATTCAGCCTCTAAATACCGGGAGAGGCCCGATATCGAGCCGTAATCCCACCCGACCGTTTCGGGCAGCCGCAGGCCGGTAACTACCGCCAATCGATTACACAGCGTGACTGTCATTTGTGAATCGAAACCCAGATCCGAGAAAGCGAGATCCCGATTGATCAATCCAGGATCCGACTCGCCCAACATCTTAACGGCCTCCGCACAGACGGCCTCCACGACCAGCCGCTCACGTTCTTGCTGCAAAGCAGACAACCGCTGTTTGAGCGTTGCCCCGGCGGCATGTCCCACAGCAGCCTGCGCATGCGCGTTCGATGCCGGCCGACCGTCAAGCTGTGCCTTCGTGGCGGACTGAGACTCGGTCAACGAAAGTTCCCAAATCGGTTTCGTTGGACTCTGGGCACGAAGCACGTTACGTAACAATTTCCCGTTCGTAGATCGCGGGAGCCGCTCGATAATAGCAAATCTATGCGGCACCTTGAAAGCAGTCAGTTGGGTAAGCAATCGCCGGTGGACGTCTCGCATAACCGATTCATCAATGAACGCACCGACCGCCGGAACCAAAAACGCCTGCAGCGTAGACGCGCCGGTGAACTCCCTTACTCCAACAACCGCGGCCTCCGCCACGGCGTCGGCCTCAATAATGAGCCGCTCAACCTCCCGAGGATTAATGTTGACGCCTCCAACGATTTCCGTGTCATCCGCACGGCAACCGTACGTAACCCACCCGTCACCGTCGATACGTACCCTATCCCGCGTGTTCAGCCAATCCCCATTCTCCAGCAGCGAATCGGGACGATTCCAATAGGACTGTGCGATCGATGGTCCGCGGACCCACAGGTTCCCCTCAATCCCAGAACCAGCGGTTGCTCCATCCGGCGCTACAACACGAATCTCGTAGGGAGGAAGAACCTTTCCTAGAGTCCCCACACGCCAGTCGTCAACACTATTCGATACGAATGTCTGGCCAACTTCCGAAGATCCAATTCCGTCCAGAATAGGAATACCGCCAAAGAATTCCACAAGCCGCTCGGCGAGAGCCGGCTCAAGAGCCTCTCCTGCGGTTACCACACAGCGCAACGAACGGAAAGAGTCCGGAGAACATGCACCGACAACTCTTGCAAAGAAACTTGGTACACCGTAAAGCACCGATGGCTCGAATCGAGTACTTAACATGGCAGCAGATTCCGCACTGACCGGCACTGAACTGATAACCGCGGACCCGCCTGTCGCGAGCGGAAACCAGACCGAATTGCCTAGGCCATAAGCAAAATACATGCGGGCGCTACATAAACCGATATCTTGAGGAGTGAGCCGCAACGCTTTACGACACATCGCGTCGACAAACGTGAACGGATCGGCGTGCCGATGGATCGCCGCCTTTGGCTTACCCGTGGTGCCGGATGTGTATGTAGCGAACGCATACGCATCACCACTCACCGGTTCGTAGTCACTCGGCTCAACTCGGGTCGCATCGGACAACAGCTCAGCGGGTTCTACCACGTTCGATGATTGAAACCGATCGCGGAGCGAACCATTTGTGATAACAAGCGCCGCGGCGGTGTCGCGCTCCGGAAACGCGTAGTCATCGCGATGGAGCTCCGGATTCGCCAGGAACGCCATGATCCCGCGAGCCAAACAGGCCAGCAAGAGCTGGACTAGGTCCGGCGAATCAGGGAGACATAGCAGGACTCGATCGCCTGCTGAAAGGCCGCGGTTTCTTAGCACTTCTCCAAGACGCACCGCACCGTCATGGATCTGACCATGAGTCACGACGTCCGGAGCAAAGTAGGCGGGCTTGTCGTACCATCCCGCTTCTGCTGCCTGTCGAGCGAGTAGTGCTGCGAGGTTTTCACTCCGCATTATCGGATAACCACCCTAGCCCGCTCTAAGTTTATAGTCTTTCTGGCTTGTCGAACGAACAAATATCTATTTGGTGACACTACACACAAGGCAATTTCATTCCACAGACTCGAGGACTGCAATCTGACATTGTTAGCACTAGAGATTTTTAAAGACTCGACCATGAAGGACAAAGCGATCTCCACTCCTGGTGTCAATGTCATTTGAATACTGGCAACGATCGAGTTCTTCACGCGGAGTGTCTTGGAATACACTTCGAAGAAAATACTCGGTGGTAATAATAACCGGTTGACCTCCAGCTATGATCCTGTATCGGCGACCAACAGCTCTTTTTGGTAAATCCCAATATCCGTAGTCTGCGAGCCAACACGGTAAATCCCCTATCCAGACCTGAGCGTCCTCCTTATAAGTCTCGATACGGCTCGCTGCCATAATCTCGCCGATAGGATGATGGGTCTTCGTCAAGTACGTGGTAATTGCGGTGGGCAATAAATCAATGACAATCAATGATTCCGCAGCAACAAACAGTATTCCTGATTTCTGGCCCTTAAGCAAGATGTCACGCTGAAGAATCCGACCAATTTTCAAGTTCTCTAATTCAGGTATTTTCGGGGCTACATCGAGAAGTTGTTGATTGATAATATCGACGACGATCTCTTCGTTAGCAACCACGTTGAGAACCCGCGTGAGGGTACCATTCGTTGCGACAAGTATCCGAAGGTCGCGATCGAGCTTTCGGATTTCTTCCCTAGACAGAGTACGATTGGTCATTGCTCATCCCGGGGTAAAGTGGACAACCCACATACGTGGGCATTCATGCCGTAGCGTCTAGACGGTTGAATTCGTGGTTTAGATAACGCTCGACACAGGCTGCACGTCGAACCTTGCCGCTGGTGGTGACAGGAATTGAACCCGGAGCCACGATAACGACGTCCGCAACACGCACCCGGTGCGACTTGGATACCGCGGAGGTGACCTCACGTTTGACCGTGCACAGCTTTTCCATCGCATCACAATCCGCGTAACCCCACTTTGTGAGTTCGATGATGGTGACCAACTGCTCAGTGCAATCATCCGGAACAGCTATCGCCACAACCCGACCACCGGTGATTTCCTGGATCGTCGCCTCGATGTCATCCGGATAGTGGTTGGACCCATCCACGACCAAGAGATCCTTGATACGACCCGTGATGAACAGTTCGCCTTCAAAAATGACGCCGAGGTCTTCGGTGCGCAGCCACGGGCCGTCTGGTGTACCAGGCGAAGGATTGACAAGTTGTCCACCGAACGTCCGCTCAGTGTTTTCGGGGTTGCGCCAATAACCACGAGCAACGTTGTCCCCCTGCACCCAGATTTCCCCGACCGTCCCCTCCGAGGTCTCAATCCTGGTATCGGGGTCAACTATCCGCAGTACCGACGCCCGCGGCGCGCCATAACTGACCAAGTTCACACCATCACCCGCGCCGTTGGCGCTACGCTTAGCCTTACCGGCCGACAAATGCTGGTAGTCGAAACAGATGCTTTTAGGTGGGCGTCCTGGCCCAGCTGTAGCCACGTACACCGTCGCCTCGGCAAGCCCGTATGACGGTCGAATTGCCGTCTCATCTAGGTTGAAGCGGGCAAACCGTTCGGTGAAACGCTGGAGCGTCGCAGCGTTTACGCGTTCGGCCCCAGTGGCAATCGCCCGCACGTGTCCAAGATCAAGTCCAGCCATATCGTCATCCGACGTTCTGCGCACCGCTAATTCGAAACCAAAATTCGGCGCACAAGAAATCTGACCGCGATATTTTCCCAGTAATTGCATCCAGCGAGCCGGTCTCTGCAAAAATGCCATCGGACTCAACAACACCGCAGTGTCTTGATTGACCATCGGTAGAATGACGCCCAGGATCAACCCCATGTCGTGGTAAAACGGCAACCACGAGACAGCAGTTGACGGAACTTTCTCTATATCCCCCAAATAGTCAGACATTAACTGTACACAGTTGGTGATGACGTTCTTGTGCGAAACGATAACACCAGCCGGTGCTCGGGTGGACCCCGATGTGTACTGCAGATATGCCGTATTCAGACGCTCATACCGACTCGGATCGAGCTCTCGTGGAGAGTCCAGGTCCAGCACGTCCACCGCCACGACGACCGGCGCAGAGCCTTGCGCAGAGCGTGCATGTGGCGCATATTTTGTGACCTCAACGATGGCCGCCGAGGTCGTAATAATTACGCTGGGCAAAGAATCCCGCAATGCTGCAGAAATTCGTTCGTCATGAATGCCAAATTGAGGCGCTGGAAGAGGAACAGCAATGAGACCGGCCTGAAGCGCTCCCATAAAGGCAACTATGTATTCAAGCCCCTGCGGGGCCAATATAGCGACCCGATCGCCGTCCGACGCGTAGATCCTGAGCTCATACGCCACGCTCATCGAGCGTCTATAGACCTGCCACCATGTCAGAGTTTCGGTAAATCCCGCTGGATCCACGTCATAGTCGATGAACTTGTACGCCGCACGATTGGGGAACTGGCTGGCTGCTTTCTGCAACAGATCGGTGAGCATCGACTCGCCCATCGCGAATCGCGTTGCAGTCCCGTTGACCAGTTGTCCCGTTTGCTCAGGTGGGCCCTGCGCAGGTTGCGTTGCCACCTCACCCCTAGCGTGAAATGACACATTCGCTTTCATGATGATCCTTCGGCTCTTGACGGCAAGAAGGTAAGACCGTTTCGCTACCGTGTCCTCGAATCCGAGTCGACGCTTCATACTTGGCCCGGCTCCGCGACGCGAAATCTGATGAGGCCCCACGATAGCGGGGTAAAGGACGTGACTTTTTGCCGAAACAACTAAGCTGATTACCCTGCGCAGCATCAGCGCTAGCAGGACCCCGGGTTTGTGTGATACAAGGTTGGGGGCAACTTGGCCCGTCCTATTGATCTAGCCTTCGAAGTTGACCTGTCGATCGCACCGAAGGCCGAGTGGCGTCTGCGTTGACACCCTTCGATCCGGTCTCGGGACTGATTCTGGCGGAACACGCGTCACGAGACAAGTCATGGCGACAGAATCATGATTGGCCAGCCCACGCAGTGCAGCATGTCCTACACTCGCGCGAATCGTAGCAAATCCGTTGCGGCAGAGAACAATGCGCCTTTGCCCGTCGTTCCCATTCGCGCAACGGAAAGTGACCAAGCTCATACTTCGCTGGCCGCAGGAAAACACCTTAATGTACACAAACTACACGCAAGTCGGTAGTCTGACCCAGACTAGATAACGGCATGCTAACGCTGCAATCTTGGCAATCTTGCGATGCCTTTGAAAAACATGCTTGAACTCTAGTCCTGACAAGCCGAAACGACCTACCACTAGCCGTTTTTGGCGCGCTAAACAGCCTAGGTCAGACTACCTAACATCTTCTACCCATGATGGGGTAGATCACAACTTCTTGAGTCGGTCACAGTTTCTTGAGTCCACGCAGTACCCTGGCGTGCGGCAGGAGCGCCGAAACAGTCTTACGCAAACTCGAGTTAACTAGACTGCCGTTGATAACAACTAGATACTTCAGGCCGTGATCGCGCCATTCCGCTACTTGATCGATGACTTCCTCAGGCGTCCCACTAAAAAGGACTTCTTTCATAAGTGCGGCCGGGACTTTAGCCGCATATGACACAACTGTCTCCTCATCTATGGTTTGAGGAATGATGTCCTGCACACCAGCGAAATCGGCTCCCATTGGATGCTCAACACCGTGGCGCGCCCAAGCTTCCCCAGGTACTCCGAGCGCGATCATTCTCACGAGGACAGAGTCCAACGCCTCATCCACGTCATCGCGAGTCCGACCAGTGATGATACCGCGCACAGCAGCAGGGGTAATCGACATTGGGTCACGTCCAGCGTCGGACGCCGCGGTACGCACAACTTCGAGTGCACAACTGTAGTCGGTGGGACGAACCAAAACAATCGGAATCCAGGCGTCGGCATAGCGTCCAGTGGCCTGCAGCATCCGCGGCCCGTGTGCCGCGACCCAGATTTCGGGCCATTTCCCACGATATGGCGGAAGATCGAACAAGGCGTTATGTAGAGGAAAGAATTGAGATTCACGCGAAACCAGTTCCCCGTTTGAATCCCACAACGCGCGAATTGTAGCCAAAGCTTCTTGGAACCGCGCAACGGGCTTTGTCCACTCTACGCCGTAAGGCTCGTTGCCTTCACGCTCCCCAACACCGATACCAAGCATGGCTTTGCCCCGGGTAAGTAGATGCAGAGTAGCAGCGGCTTGCGCCGTGACTGCTGGATTGCGGCGACCAGCGTCAGTGACGCACACACCCAGTCGCAGGCCGTTGAGCCGATTCCCAGCGGCGAGGTTTCCCAGCATCGTCCACGGCTCATAGTTGGCGTCGATCTTGGGTACCACCTTCGCCGCAACTCCGAGGTATTTAGGTGTTGCGACTGAACGCGGCACCAGCGCGTTCAAATGATCGCCGACCCAGTACGAATCAGCGCCCAGTACTGCGCCGGACACGATACTGGCCCGCGCCGGCAGGCTTGGTGGAAATAGCGTATGCACAAGCGCATCAACAAAGCCGAAACGAAATCCAGCCACAGCTCATTGTCCCCGTTCCGTGCTGTCGACTAACGTCATGTCGACGACATTACCGCAGCGGCAGCCGCTTCCTGCGCCCAGGCATTCCAAACAACGCCTCGGCGGCAAACTCACGCCGCGTGCCATGGCAGCCACCCAAAGTTTTTGCCATACTCCTTACCCATGGCCTTCACGCGAATCCATAGCTTTCTCGCCAGCGCAGGCAATACCTCCATGTACAAGAGGGTTTGGAGGTTCTGGTACCCGCTAATGACGCATAAGCTCGGCACCGACGAAATTATGTTCATCAACTGGGCCTATGAAGAGGATCCACCGATGGCCTTGCCACTGGAGGCATCTGACGAGCCCAACCGGGCCCACATCAACCTGTACCACCGCACAGCGACTCAGGTCAATCTGAGCGGCAAACGAATACTGGAAGTTAGTTGCGGTCACGGCGGCGGAGCTTCGTACCTCACCCGTGCCTTGCACCCAGCCTCCTACACGGGGCTGGACTTGAATCCGGCAGGCATCAAGCTGTGCCAAAAGCGACACCAGCTGCCTGGGTTAGAATTTGTGCGAGGGGACGCCGAAAACCTGCCCTTCGACAATGAATCCTTCGACGTGGTAATCAATATCGAAGCCTCGCACTGCTACCCGCACTTTCCACGCTTTCTTGCTGAGGTTGTTCGCGTGCTGCGCCCAGGAGGGCACTTAGCCTACGCCGACCTGCGGCCCAGTAATAAAGTCGGTGAATGGGAAGTTGACTTCGCCAATAGCCGATTGCAACAACTTTCACAGAGAGAAATCAATGCCGAGGTCCTTCGTGGCATTGCGAGCAATTCACAAAAATCTCGAGACCTAGTCGATCGACATCTGCCGGCCTTCCTGCGCTTCGCTGGCCGCGAGTTCATTGGTGTGCAAGGCACGCAGTTGTCCCGTTACCTGGAGGGCGGGGAGCTGTCATATCGGATGTACTCCTTCGCCAAGGACTGAGGCTGCGTCGATTGCAAGCACTCGGGTAGTGTCACCCGGATGAGCCCAGATAAGCGTGAGTTCGACATTGTTTTGTACGGCGCTACAGGCTTCTCTGGCAAGTTGACCGCCGAACATCTCGCACTTAGCGAGTCCACAGCACGGATCGCGCTGGCCGGCCGGTCAAGCGAACGGTTACGGAACGTGCGGGCGCTGTTAGGCCCAAACGCACAGGACTGGCCGCTGATTGTCGCCGACGCGTCACAACCGTCGACGCTCGAGGCGATGGCGGGTCGAGCCCAGGTGGTGCTAACGACTGTTGGGCCGTATACGCGCTACGGACTGCCGCTGGTGGCGGCCTGCGCGAGAACTGGAACGGACTATGCCGACTTGACCGGCGAACTGATGTTTTGCCGAAACAGTATTGATTTGCACCACAAACAAGCAGCCGCCACTGGCGCCCGGATAATCTTGGCGTGCGGATTCGATTCGGTCCCTTCAGATCTAAACGTTTACCAGCTGTACCGCCGGGTGATCGAAGACCGCACCGGTGAACTCTGCGACACCGACCTTGTGCTTCGCTCGTTCTCTCAGCGCTGGGTTTCCGGTGGCTCAGTTGCGGCATATTCGGAGGCAATGCTGACTACATCCAACGATCCCGAGGCCCTTCGGCTCGTCACCGACCCATATACTCTGACCACAGACCGAGACGCCGAACCTGACCTGGGTCCGCAGCCAGACTTTCCCCGGCATCGAGGAAGTGATCTGGCCCCCGAACTTGCCGGATTCTGGACCGGGGGATTTGTTCAAGCCCAATTCAATACTCGAATTGTTCGGCGTAGCAATGCATTACAGAATTGGTCCTATGGCCGGCAATTCCGATACTCAGAGACGATGAGTCTGGGCAAGTCGTGGGCGGCACCAGTTGCTTCTGCAGCTGTCACCAGTGTTGTGGCTGGTGCTGTCGGCTTGGGAAACAAGTATTTCAACCGATTACCCCGGCGGGTAGTGGAACGCGTCACACCCAAATCAGGCACTGGTCCAAGCCGAAAAACTCAAGCGCGGGGCCATTACACGTTCGAGACATACACCACGACAACCACCGGTGCACGCTATATGGCGACTTTCGCGCACAACGTTGACGCGTACAAGTCGACAGCGGGGCTGCTTGCCGCAAGTGGTCTGACACTGGCGCTCGATCGCGATCGGCTCTCCGAGCTGCGGGGTGTGCTTACTCCCGCCGCGGCGATGGGCGAGGCGCTGCTGACGCGGCTCCCCAGCGCAGGCGTGGTCATAGGGACAACCCGGCTGAGCTGACACTCAATCCGGTCACCGCCAAGGCGCACCGGCTGTGGCAAAAGACGAACCTAGAAGCTAGTCGTGGTCAAGCAAAGTGGACCCGGAATCACGACTTTCGGCACTCTGGGGCGAGAAATCCGTTAGGCACGCAACACAGCCTCAGGTTAAGAAGCGCTCGCGCGCGCAAGTGAGGTAGCGCCATTAAGCGCCTCGACCTACGGTCGACGAGTAATTCAAGGGTCACATGATATTCTTAGCTGATAGCTAGGTCGTAGTTTCGTTTTGTCTGGCCAGCGATGTCGGGGGCGGGTTCTGCGATACGGTGTGCAACACATTCTCCATGTGCTGCGGGAGTCCAGCAACGTGTCGCTCCAACACTTCGGCGAGTCGCTGGGCAGCTTGCCGATATTCGGACTGACCAAGCACCCGATTTACCGCGTCCGCCACCCGCCGGACCTTGAGCCGCTCACTTCGCAGCAAGATACCTGCGCCGGCCGCCTCAACGGCTTCCATATTCAGGTGTTGGTCCAGGTTACCGGCGATCCCGACCACCGGCACCCCGGCTACGAAGGCCTGCTGCGTCGTCAAACTACCACCGTTGCATATCACCACAGCAGAGCGTGCTGCGGCAGCCTCGCCTGGCAAGTAATCCGCCACGAAGGCGTTGGCGGGAACATTCTGCAGCTCACTGCGACCAGCGGTGGCAGCGATCACCGTCACCGGCAAGTCAGCTAAGGCATCCAACACCACCTGCAACAGATTCTTACCACCGGAAGTGCCTAACGTTGCATAGACGATCGGCCGGTCGGTTGGCAGCGAATCCCACCATCTCGGCAACTCTCCAGCAGGCGACCAAAGAACAGGTCCGAGATACTGATGGTTGGCCGGCAGATCGTACGTCGGCACCAATTCGGGCACGTCGGCATAAAGCGTGTAATCACCATCGGTGTAAATGCAACCAATATTTGAACCCAGGCTCGGCAACCCGTGCTTGCGGCGGACCCAGTTGAGCGGCAAACAATAGATAGCGAAGATCAATGGGCTGTATAGCCTGAATAAGATGTTCACCAGCCTAACACCCAGGATCCGGGTCCACAGCACGTCCGGCAGCGGCAATCGGCGGCGGGCGTGGGAACTCCAGTAGGCATTGGCGATTGCAATATAGGGAATACTTGCTAGTCGGGCGCTAACGGACAGCGACCAGCGAGCGTCACCGACCACGAGGTCCGGTTCGATCTCGGACAGCAATTTGCTGTCCTCCTCGACGTACTTCCGCAGCGTCCGGGTAGTATAGAAAAGTCGGCCCTGAGCGATCCTGGTGAGAACCCACTCACTGGGGACGGTGTGGATCGGGTGGTGAGGGAAAGGCAACGGACCCAACAGGTTGTTGTACCGTGGATCGCAGGCGAAGTGCACCTCATACCGGCTTGGGTCAAGCAAGCGCGCCACGGCAAACGGCCGCACAACGGTGGACAGGGTAACTGCTTCCGCGATAAAGAGGATCCGCATCCTACGGGACTGGCACTCGGGTACAGTATCCGGTGCCGTGCTCATACCGGCATCCTTTCCCACCTCGCTGGCAACATCTAAAGCGCTTTAGTATCCCCCACCTCGACGCCGGTAGCCTACACGGGCGACGGCCTGATTCGAAATGACGCGTTATCGGCCAGCTTGATCGGCCTGTGGCAACGCTGCCGTTGCCGCCCTGGGCGCGGATGCGAACTTGAAGCTACAAAATTCGTTGGTCGAACGCCCGGGCGGTAATAATCCAATGGTGATTACTGACGTCTAGGCTGCTCGAGATGAGGTCGTCGAGTTGCCTCACACTATATGCTCTTATTTGCGGATCAAGAATCCGTTGGTCGCGAATGTAAATCCGAATTTTTTCTCCCGTGCGACATCGTGCTCGTAATCACCCGGAAATTCACGCTCGTATGCCTCAATGGCTTCATACGGGCCGGCGCCAAACCGCGGAAGAACGGGATGGCCATTGAGATTAGAATCTTCCACGACCAGATAGTCACCAGCGGTGAGTAAAGGTTGTAGTAGTTTCATCTCGGCCAGTACTTGTTTCATCGAGTGATCACTGTCCAAGATGGCGAAGATCTTACCGGGGTATTCATTTTTAAGGCGTCGAATTTGCTCGGCGATCGCCGGCGCGGTAGATGGTGATTCGATGAACAAAATATCTGGTTGGCGCGCTGCTGGGTCGAGATCCTTGTGAGAAATATCCACCGAGAGCACCTTGAACGGTTGGCCGATGTGCATCATGACGTTGGCAAAAAAAAGCGCAGAGCCACCGAAGCGGCTACCGAACTCTATGACCAGGGAGGGTTCCAACTCGATCAGGATTTCCTGGTAGTTCCACATATCGCTGACCGACTTCAAGCATTTAATCCCCATCCAAGTAGTAGTATTCCACACAAAGTTGCCGTAATACCATTTGTGATATTCTTCGGCTATAGAATCGGTAGGCCGGTAAATCATTCCGGACACACAACTGAACATTTGTCGTACTCGTTCCATTCCTCATCTCCTCGTATAGCCCTAGCAATGCGAACACATTGTCCGTAGCAGAATTCCAATATAAATACTGATGTTGCTTCAATTTGACAACATAACCGATACATCAATCACACAATTTACACTCACCAGCAGTAAAAAATTTTGGTCTAGAATTATTCGGAACATTCAGCGTTAGTTGACCCAATGTTCTAGCAATAGTAGCGGAGCAGCACGGACGATAATCTCGGGTGAGAGAGCCAGTTATTCGGGTCGTATTCAAGCAGGGTCGACCCGGGCGGTATTGTAGGAATTTGGTGAGATTGAGCGCTGAAGTGAGAGAAAATCATCTAGATAGGCGGGCGGTCTCAGGTTAAGTAAACACCCGCGGTCGGCGACGAGATCCTCGTAATTGAGCGCCTCGATCTGCGCAGCCGAGTAAGACAATGGCGATTCCGGTGATCCTTTTCGTATGATCCCGACGCCCCAGTCACAGTCCAGCACCGCGATGCGCAAGTCGTGCCGAGTGCTGCGCAGGTGGACAATCGATTTCCAAACATCTCCGCTCCAGGGGCCGTTCCACCAGTGATTATGCGCACGAAAGTCGGCGTAGGACGTCGCCGGGTAGGCGACCGAGGCCTGCTTGGGATTGCAGTCGTGCAGGACAATAATCCCGTCATCGCGCAGATAGCGCAGAGTGTTCTCGACATCACGCACGACCTGTCCATAAGTATGTAACCCATCAATCAGCGCAACGTCGATGCCGCGCTGCTCAAGAAAGGCCGTCTCATCCGCAAAAAAGGCGTCACTGGTCATCTCGAAGTAGTGGGTGGCACGTGCCTTCGCAGCAGCGAGCCGGCGAGAGCGGGCCGAGAGCTTGCAAGCCGGGTCAACGGCGATCTTCACGTCGGCGGCAACACGCCGAAATACAAATCCGTGCGAAACGCCAATCTCAAGATAAACAGGAGCCTCCCACCCATTGAGCGCCTGCTGCACGACCTTAATCCGGTGATGATCCTTCGCGAAGTAGAACTGGGCGTTGTTCCAACTCTCTTCGATGATGCGCCACATGAGCGCCTTCGAAGCTTCGGCTGCTCTCATGGCAGACTCCTTTCGTCGAGACGAACAACCGTATCCCGGAGTCGGCGTCGAGTCGTTGTTTCAACATATGGCCGATACTCGGCCAGTCAGGCCCCGTTCGCCAGGCGATCGCCACTTTCCGATAAGGGTGACTCGTCAAAGTGATCGAAACTCTTAACCCGCACGTATTCTAAGCCAGCATCGAGAGTGCTTGCACCTTGGAATCCAGAAATTGTTGCAAAGGTTAAGGGAAACCACACTACCTATTCCTATTCCAAGATTTGCGATGATACATTTTACAGTGACAGCTGGCGGTGGCGACACGATTCGTTTAAAATCGTCATCTGTCCGCGCTGCCGCAATCCACTAAGCACCATGGGTTTGGTGGAGGTGCTCATAGAGCGCTCGCGTTGTCATTCTAGCTACGTGCCACCCGTACAGAACACGTACCCGTGCGGTCGACCACATCGCGACTGTATATTCTCAACGAGCCAGCGCTATCTACAACGTTATCAGGTTATTGTAACTGTTCATACCCATGCTGGACGCAGCGATGCCACCGCGAATCGCGTTACGCTCCAAGCCAGCAGTTAGACGCACTCACAACACCTAGCCGATGACGGAAACATATCTGCCCTGCCGTAGCCGTCACAGGTAACACACTGCAGAACATGACGATACGTAACAGCAGCTAGCCGAACCGCAGGGGCCTCTTCTGTCTGGCCAGCGATGTCGGGGGCGGGTTCTGCGATACGGTGTGCAACACATTCTCCATGTGCTGCGGGAGTCCAGCAACGTGTCGCTCCAACACTTCGGCGAGTCGCTGGGCAGCTTGCCGATATTCGGACTGACCAAGCACCCGATTTACCGCGTCCGCCACCCGCCGGACCTTGAGCCGCTCACTTCGCAGCAAGATACCTGCGCCGGCCGCCTCAACGGCTTCCATATTCAGGTGTTGGTCCAGGTTACCGGCGATCCCGACCACCGGCACCCCGGCTACGAAGGCCTGCTGCGTCGTCAAACTACCACCGTTGCATATCACCACAGCAGAGCGTGCTGCGGCAGCCTCGCCTGGCAAGTAATCCGCCACGAAGGCGTTGGCGGGAACATTCTGCAGCTCACTGCGACCAGCGGTGGCAGCGATCACCGTCACCGGCAAGTCAGCTAAGGCATCCAACACCACCTGCAACAGATTCTTACCACCGGAAGTGCCTAACGTTGCATAGACGATCGGCCGGTCGGTTGGCAGCGAATCCCACCATCTCGGCAACTCTCCAGCAGGCGACCAAAGAACAGGTCCGAGATACTGATGGTTGGCCGGCAGATCGTACGTCGGCACCAATTCGGGCACGTCGGCATAAAGCGTGTAATCACCATCGGTAAAAATACGGCAAAGATTGAAGCCCAGGCTCGGCAACCCGTGCTTGCGGCGGACCCAGTTGAGCGGCAAACACTGGAAGGCGAAGAATAATGGGCGTTCCAGCCGGTAAAGGAGTTTGACCAACCTGACACCGAGGAGGTGGGTGTAGAGCACGTCCGGCAGCGGAAAACGGCGGCGGGCGTGGGAACTCCAGTAGGCATTGGCGATTGCAATATAGGGAATACTTGCTAGTCGGGCGCTAACGGACAGCGACCAGCGAAGGTCACCGACCACGAGGTCCGGTTCGATCTCGGACAGCAATTTGCTGTCCTCCTCGACGTACTTCCGCAGCGTTCGCGGTCCGTAGAGGAAGAGTCGACCTTGAGCCATGTTGTCGAGAAACCGCTTGCTGGGGACGGTGTGGATCGGGTGGTGAGGGAAAGGCAACGGACCCAACAGGTTGTTGTACCGTGGATCGCAGGCGAAGTGCACCTCATACCGGCTTGGGTCAAGCAAGCGCGCCACGGCAAACGGCCGCACAACGTGGGCTAGCGTAACTGCTTCCGCGATAAAGAGGATCCGCATCCTACGGGACTGGCACTCGGGTACAGTATCCGGTGCCGTGCTCATACCGGCATCCTTTCCCACCTCGCTGGCAACATCTAAAGCGCTTTAGTATCCCCCACCTCGACGCCGGTAGCCTACACGGGCGACGCGCGAACTTGGAAAATACAGCATTGTGAGCACGGGGCGGTAGAGCAACGGCCGGGATCACCGAATCGTAGGCGTTCGTAGCCGGTAGGGATGACCGGACTGCTTGTTCGGTGGGCGCCGGGCACCTGGCTATGCTTCGCAAATGCCAGTTTTAAGCAAAACCGTCGAGATCGATACTGACACTGCAACGATCATGGCCATCGTCACCGATTTCGAGTCGTACCCACAATGGCACGAGTGGATCAAAGGCGTTTGGGTGCTCGCGCACTACGACGACGGACGTCCCAGTCAGTTGCGCATCGACATTAACTTTCAAGGCATGCAAGGTACCTACATCCAAGCTGTGTACTACCCGGGGGTGAACCAGATCCAAACCGTCATGCAGCAAGGCGACCTGTATTCCAAGCAGGAGCAACTGTTCAGTGTGACGCAGGCGGAGGGGGGCAGCGTACTGACCGTAGATCTCGATGTCGAACTCACTATGCCGGTACCCGCACCCATGGTGAAGATGCTCCTTAACACCGCGCTCGATCGGCTCGCTGAAAAGCTAAAGCTATACGCCGAACATCTAGCCCCCAGCTAAAGCTGACGCCAACGAAAGCGCGACACGGATCTCACGCATTGCGTTGACACGCTAGCTGAACTGACTACGCTCAGAGCGTATCATACATGACATGCCTCTGCCGTCAGTTTGCTGGCCGCTGGGCAAACACGAAGCGGGTAAGCGGCATTTTGTCTCCGGCAGATAGCGGAATGCTGCGGCTGTAGCTAGCCATCAGCTCCATGAAGGTTGCCACGGAGACGTCCCAGCCTTGATAGCACAGCCAGTCAGAGACAAGCGTGCGCTCCTCCGGAGACTAGAGGTGTTCGAAGTTTGTTACGTAATACGTAAGCTGTGTACCAGCTTGGCAACCACAATCCACACGCGCTGCATTACCTCCCGCTGTCTTCGCACAAGGTCGAAGTCGAGGAAACCCTAGCCAGCCAGCGTTGAAAGCCAACCAACTGCCGACCACGCTAAACGCATGTATGCGCTCAATAACAGGCCCTGGGCCTGCACCGGCAACAATCTACCGCCGGGATTGGCGATACCGTGGTCAGTCGGCCGCGGGGAGCGTCGACCGGAACAGCATGATCTGGGCGCCTATCGGCCAATACACCGCGCCTCCCAAGGGGCTGACGCATCCCTCAAAGCTCCACCATCCACCCAATAGGTTCAAGCACGTGGGTGACCTGGATCTCAACGTGGACTTGACTGACCGGCGCGAAATGGATGTAACAGCAGGGGCTGGACTAGGGTCCGCTGGACGATATTGCCGGGATCACCGACGCTAAACACAAAACATCATGTTGCCGTTCAACCGGCCGAGACTACACTAATGTTCTGCGGCACAGACCACAGTACCGGCATCCCGACAGCAACAGCTTCGGCCTGGGAGAAATCAAAATCCTTGCCACACTAGCCAACTCCGACTTACTACACACCCACTTGATCGCCAACTGTGTCAACAACGCCGGTGGGCACCGCGCAGACGGTGATCATCCTTCCACCACTACACGTTAACAATCCCGGAACGCGGTTTGTCTCATGATGCATTAACGATGCTAGGTGCCGTCGACCATGTCGAGGGCGTGTATGCCGATTCTGTAAGTTGGTGAAGTTCATGGAAAGCCAAGTGCCGAGCTGGCTTTCGAAGATTAAAGTCCTGGCGACAATACGATAACTACCCGGGACCGCAGATCCCGGGCATCGAGCAGGCAGCATCCCGGTTGGAACAACACCGTACGACATACTAGACGCCATGTGCCTACCAACGCTGCCAACGTAATGTTCTCCCGCAACGAGCCAGACGTGGTTGCCATCGTGGATGAGGAAATGTGTACGGTCGGTGCCCCTTTGCTGAACCTGGGCCGGCTGCTAACCACCTGGCGCCAACCGGATGAGTCCAGTGCGTTCGTCCACGCCCTCGGCCAAACTAGCTAAATTGGCCAGCACCGACAACCTAATCGCAATCGCAACGGTATACTGGCAACACCGTCCACTACTTGTCGCATATTACCTGTTACACCGTACTGGCTTACTTCAAGCCGAGCATCGTGTATAGGTGAGCACCTCGGTTACCCGGGTCAGTTTATATCTGCCAACTATCAGCTCAGCTAATGCCAGCAAGTGTTTCAAATCAGCGGCTGATGGGGGTGGCAAGACAACTTGCACGAGATCGCCAGCTTTAGCCAAATCTAACACGCGCCTATCGACTACGGCATGTAATGGGAGCTGTACACCCATTGCTGGCAGGTGAGACACCACAGAGCGCGCCCGAAGGGATTCGAACCCCTAACCTTCTGATCCGTAGTCAGATGCTCTATCCGTTGAGCTACGGGCGCCTGTCTTTAGTTATATCCGCGGCGGAGGCGAGAGGATTTGAACCTCCGGTCCCCTTCCAAGGGGGACAACTCATTAGCAGTGAGCCCCATTCGGCCGCTCTGGCACGCCTCCTTTGGACCCTCCTGAGGGTACCCGATCCCCTCCTGGAATCCCTGAACCGACGGAGGCATAGCGTACACAGCAGCAACATATACTGTTGAAGTAGATTACCTTCCTGCGGCCCGGGCTGGCCGGGTTGGCGGTTTGTACGCCCGATAAGACGGGACCTGGTCTCATGCATGTGCGGTTCAGTCAGCCTGTCCCAGCAACTGGCCCAGATCACTGCCTCAACCCGCGACGAGGTAGTTTTCGGGGGGCGCAGCTTTGAAGTCTATCCGACCCAAGTCCAGGTAGCCGGCGCAGCCACCGTTAAAGTGCCGTTGGCCGACCACACCTTTGACTTCTATGCGATGCTAGCCGCGATCACCAGCCGCACCGGGCTGTTTTTCGTTTGCAACCCCCAATTAATCCGACGGACACCGCCTTAGATCCAGACGAGCTTGCCCGCTTCGTGGAGATGGTTCCGCCACACAATCCTGATCGACATCGATAAGGCCTACGTCGAATATATCCGTTACAGTCTGCCGCAAGACAGCCCTGAATTGGTCCGGGTGAATTCGGATATCGTTGTGCTGAAAGCCTTTTCAAGTAGTATGGGATTAAGGGTAGGCTATGCGATCAGCTACTCCGACACGATCACTGTGCTGGACAAGGTCTACGTGCCGTTCACTGTATCGAACGTCGCACAAGACGCCACCATTGTCGCACTTAAGGTCAACGAAGAGCTGCTAGCCAGCACGGACTCCCTGGTCAGGTACCATACTCGGGTCAACGTCGCGTTGTGCGACGCTGGGTTCGCGCTCTCGCCGGCACAAACCAACTTCGTCTGGGTGCCTTTAGGCATCACACACTGAATTTCGTTGAGCAGGAAGCGAATGCTCGCATTGTTATCCGCAAGTACGGCACGGTTCGGTGTCCGAATCACTATCGGCTAGCCGGATGACACGAGGCCTTGCTTGCGGTTTGGCGGTGACTAAGATTGCGAGCACCGAGCCGGAGAGTACCCGATGGTTTGGCACATGACACATTCGCCGAGTTCAAAGAACACGCGAGCTTGTCCTGCCACGCTCGGCGAGCAGAAGAGCGATGAATTCCACGCCAGACACAAGATCAACGACCAGTCGGAGAAAGCCAGTTGGTTCGGCAAGACCTTCAAGTCGGCAGCTTGCATACTGTCGCTGGTGTGTGTAGACGCGGGGAACAAGGACAACAACGCCGGAACGCTCGAGGCGCTGATAGGCAGCATGAACGGTAAAGACATTCTGGACTCCTCCTAAACTATAGTAGGAGGTGAGGAGGAGCAGCTCTAGGCTCGCTACCCGGTGTCGCGGGCACGGACCGTACGCAACCAAGCACTCATCCGGTGCCCAATGACGTTTAGGAACAGTCAAAACATCTGATGCGCCGATAGCCTCAGTGATGTGTCCAGATGGTCAGGTACATTGCTTAATACTGGATTGAGTCTGATAAACCACTTGTTACGACGAGCAGCACCGCTCTACCCCGTTTCAGGTCCATGGCCTCGATTTCGAGGAAGTATCGGAAGAAAACGTTGCGAAACAACGGTGACAACACGAAACCTGTTGCATTAACAGCCTATAGCTCATGGCGGCGAAAGCATATGAGGTAGCGGCATGGATAATTCCGATTGTGTCTCGCCCATGTCTCCGGATTCGCCGTTACCCACTTCATGATTTCTGGCACGCGCTGTTAACCGAAGGACACACTAAGCTACAGTAGTATAGCAACTCCTGTTCCGATTGTTACCGCAGTAACCGTACTGTACGGGGTACAGCAACCCGTCCGTTAGCGTAGCTTGCGGAAGCATTTTGCTTCCGCAAGCTACGCACGGTCACGTAAGAATCCCAACCTGTGCTTCCGTGGTTGCGACAGAATTCCCCCGACGGAACCGAGGTCGACATTGCGATGTTGCGCACCGAAGTGCGCCGGTGAACCACCATGGGTGAAGCCAATGCTGACTCAGATTTCGTCATGCCAATCAACCGGTTTGAAGTAACCACGACGCGAGAGCTGTTGCGCAGAAACGCATTGGTTGACAAGTTTACCAACAACGAAATTATAACGTCTTTAGTTAAAGGCATAAGCAAGAATTAATATCGATCGTCAATAATTCAGGAAGGATGAGATCTGTTGCAAGCCATTGGCTATAGCACGAAAAAAGTTCCTTGCGACACATCAGTGTGGCGGTGAATGCAAACGTGGCATACATGGGCAATGTTGGCGAAACTGGCGTGGACCTAACCGCGCTTGGTGACCCGGTCAACTTTGCGGCACAAAGGTAGAACAAGCAGCCTGCGGCGAATTACTAGTCACCCGTCGGCTCGCATACGAGTTGGTGCGCCAGGCGCTGGTACGCGCCCTTTCCCTGCGTGGACACGCCAAGCAGGTGGAGACCTTCGTCCTTACCTCGTTAACCTCGGCAGACCGCTGCCGCGCTATGGTCTTGATATGGGCTCAGACATAAATCGGGCATATGAATCCGTTGCCGTCGAAATCAAAGATCGGGTTGCACAGGTAACACTGATCGGGCCAGGCAAGGGCAACGCGATGGGGCCGGCCTTCTGGTCGGAGATGCCGGAGGTGTTCGCAGAGCTAGATACCAACCGTGAGGTACGGGCCGTCGTCATCACCGGATCAGGAAAAGATTTTAGCTACGGCCTGGACGTGCCCGCGATGGGCGGAAAGTTCGTCCCATTGCTGACCGACGGCGCACTGGCACGCCCCCGCACCGACTTCCACGCCGAAGTGCTGCGGATGCAGAAGGCGATAAACGCCGTCGCTGATTGCCGCACGCCCACGATCGCGGCGGTGCACGGCTGGTGCATTGGTGGCGCTTTAGACCTGATCTCCGCGGTCGATATCCGCTACGCCAGCGCCGACGCCAAGTTCTCAATGCGGGAAGTCAAACTGGCCATAGTCGCCGACATGGGCAGTCTCGCCCGCCTTCCACTGATCTTGAGCGACGGGCATCTGCGTGAACTGGCGTTGACGGGAAAAGACATCGACGCGACCCGCGCCGAGAAAATTGGCCTTGTAAATGATGTCTACGACAATGCCGACAAGACGCTGGCTGCCGCCCATGCCACCGCTGCCGAGATCGCCGCCAACCCGCCACTAGCGGTCTACGGCGTCAAGGATGTCCTTTACCAACAACGCACCTCCGCGATCTCAGAGAGCCTACGCTACGTCGCTGCGTGGAACGCGGCCTTTCTGCCGTCCAAGGATCTGACCGAGGGCATATCGGCCACGTTCGCCAAGCGGGCACCGCAGTTCATCGGGGAGTAGGACACCCACTTTGACTTCAGACGGCAAGATCCGCGTCCCAACCGACCTCGACGCCGTAACGGCAATTGGTGACGAGGACCATTCCGACATCGACAGCGCCGCCGTCGAACGAATCTGGCAGGCTACTCGCCACTGGTACCAGGCCGGCATGCACCCCGCAATCCAGTTATGCATCCGACAACACGGGCGGGTTGTGCTAAACCGCGCGATCGGCCACGGCTGGGGCAACGCACCGACTGATCCGCACGATGCCGAAAAGATTCCCGTCACGACTGACACGCCATTTTGCGCGTACTCAGCAGCCAAGGCCATCACCGCGACCGTGGTCCATATGTTGGTGGAGCGGGGACACTTCTCACTCGACGACCGGGTCTGCGAGTATCTGCCAACCTACACAAGCTACGGCAAACATCGCACCACGATCCGGCATGTGCTGACCCACAGCGCGGGCGTACCCTTCCCCACAGGACCTAGGCCAGACGTCACCCGCGCAGACGACCACGCGTATGCGCAGCAAAAGCTCAGCGAATTGCGACCATTCTACCGACCGGGATTGGTACACATCTACCACGCCCTGACTTGGGGTCCGCTGATGCGCGAGATCATCTGGACGGCCACCGGTAAGGAAATTCGTGACATTCTGGCCGCCGAAATCCTGGATCCGCTGGGCTTCCGTTGGACCAACTTCGGCGTGGCCGAGGAGGACGTCCCATTGGTCGCTCTGAGTCATGCCACCGGACGGCCTTTGCCTCCGATCATTGCCGCGATCTTCCGTAAGGCGATCGGTGGAACCGTGCACGAAGTCATCCCCTACACCAACACTCCGCCTTTTCTCACCACCATCGTGCCATCATCCAACACCGTGTCAACCGCCAACGAGCTGTCCCGGTTCGCCGAAATCTGGCTTCGGGGTGGCGAACTCGATGGCATACGGGTACTGCGCTCAGAAACATTGCTCGGTGCAGTGGCCGAATGCCGACGTTTACGTCCAGACTTCGTGGTGGGGCTGATGCCGGCTCGCTGGGGTACCGGATTCATCTTGGGAACGAACAAGTTCGGGCCATTTGGACGCAACGCTCCGGCGGCGTTCGGACATCTTGGCCTGGTCAACATCGCCATCTGGGCTGACCCTCAGCGCAGCATGGCCGCCGGTTTGATCAGCAGTGGCAAGCCCGGCCAGGACCCAAACGCCGGGCGCTACGGCGCGCTAATGAACACCATCACCGCCGAGATACCGGTGCACTAAACAATCGCTCCGCGAGCTGATGCAAAAAACAGCGTTACCGGCCATACCAACTTACAAACAAGCGTGATACATGATAGCTGTACCACTACAGCACGGCGGTGGCGGAGGGATTTGAACCCCCGGACGATTTTAGCCGTCTCTCGCTTTCAAGACGAGCGCATTAGGCCGCTCTGCCACGCCACCGTTGACAACAATATCAACAATATAAGGAATAAGAGGGTAGTACCGTAACAACATGCACGCCATCGTCGCTGAATCAGCCAACCAAATGGTATGGCGGGAAGTACCCGATGTCACAGCAGGCCCCGGCGAGGTACTGATCGAGGTTGCAGCGTCCGGAGTAAACCGCGCCGACGTGCTGCAGGTAGCCGGAAAATATCCGCACCCGCCAGGGGCCAGTGCGATCATCGGCATGGAGGTAGCCGGTGTCGTCGCAGCAGTCAGCTCAGGGGTCACCGAATGGTCTGTTGGACAAGAAGTTTGCGCTTTGCTTGCCGGCGGCGGCTACGCGGAATATGTCGCCGTTCCCGCCAGCCAAGTGATGCCGATCCCCAAGGGGGTCAACGTGGTCGACTCCGCGGGAATACCGGAAGTGGCCTGCACGGTGTGGTCGAACCTGGTGATGGCCGCTCATCTGAGCGCAGGCCAGCTGCTGCTGTTGCATGGCGGTACCAGTGGCATAGGAAGCCACGGGATCCAGGTGGCACGAGCGTTGGGCGCCAAGGTCGCGGTCACCGCTGGATCGGAAGAAAAGCTGGAATTTTGTCGCGCCCTGGGCGCCCAAATTACCATCAACTACCGCGACGAGGACTTCGTCGCACGGCTGCAGCAGCAGAATGGCGGCGCTGACGTAATCCTCGATATCATGGGCGCGGCGTATCTGGACCGCAATATCGACGCCCTTGCCATCGACGGGCAACTTATCGTCATAGGCTTGCAGGGCGGGGTAAAAGGCGAGCTCAACCTCGGCAAGGTGCTGAGCAAACGGGCCCGGATTATCGGCAGTACACTGCGGGCCCGGCCCGTAAACGGCCCGAACAGTAAAAGCGAAATCGTGGCCGCAGTCACGGCCTCGATCTGGCCGATGATCGCCGACGGTTCTGTGCGGCCCATCATCGGAGCACGCATGGCTGTCCAACAGGCGGCTGACGCGCACCAACTGTTGTTGTCAGGGAAGGTTTCCGGGAAGATCGTGCTGACCGTCGCAGGCTCGGGAACCGAGACTTTACTCTCGCGGCACCACTAGCCAAGCGACGCCAGCGTGCGCACTAACTGGTCGACTTCGACCGTCGTCGAATAATGCGCTAGCCCGACAGTAACCGCGCCGCCGATGTCATTTACGCCGAGTACGTCAAGCACACGTGACCTTGGGTCACATATCGCCAGAATTCCGTTGTCAGCCAGGCGCTGCACCACCATGTCTGCAGGAACCCCTTGGTGCACAAAACTGACGACCGGTATCCGCACCTCCGGACGGCCGATCACCATCACCAACGACAAAGATCGCAACGACATCATCAGGTAGTCGAATATCCGGTTCAGATACAAACCGGCGGATTGCATTGACACCGATAATCGTTCGCGCCTGCTGCCACGAGCCGATTCATCAAGTGCAGCAAGGTATTCTATGCTGTCCACTACACCGGCCAGCAGTCCGAACTGATGCAAACCAACCTCCAGACGCGCCGGGCCCGCGGCGTGGGGGTCTGTCGACGCTAAGGTGAAGGTGTCGATCAACCCGGGGTCGCGAAACACCACAGCCCCGATCGGCGGACCGCCCCATGCATGAGCGTTCACCGCCACCACGTCAACCTCGGTCTCGTTGAGATCTAACAGCCGGTAGGGGGAGGCGGCGGAATGATCAACTACGACAAGCCCGCCAACATCGTGAACCAGCTTAGTCATCGCCCGCAGGTCGGTAACGGTACCCAACGTCCCTGACGCTGACGTAACGGCCACCAGTCGGGTCGATTCGCCGATCAGGCTCTCCCACTGCCACGTCGGCAACTCACCGGTCTCGATATCGACCTCGGCCCATTTCACCTTTGCACCGTGGCGGTGTGCCGCCCGCAGCCACGGAGCTATATTCACCTCGTCGTCGAGGCGGCTGACAATCACCTCGTATCCCAGGCCGGCACACGAGGACGACGCTGCGGCCAACGATGACAATAAGACCGCGCGGTCGGCGGCTAACACGACACCAGCTGGGTCCGCGCCGAACAAATCGGCCACCGAGGCACGCGCCGCGGCCAGCACCGCGGCACTGCGCTGCGCGGACGGGTGAGCACCTGATGTGGTGGAGCTGGATCTGCGGAATGCAGTCGACACTGTGGTCGCGACGGAATCTGGAATCAGCATCCCAGCCGGCGCATCGAAATGCACCCAGCCATCACCCAGGGACGGGTGCAGACCGCGCACCCGGGCGGCGTCATATGCCATGCCAGCCACCTTAGAGTTTCGCCATTCCGCGAATTCGCGACGGTAGCGGATACCACTGAAACGGCCAAGCCGTTCCGACCAGTCGAACGTCGCGAGCAAGGTCACCCAGAAAGTCATACTAGTCGAGTGGGACTGTGCTGCGGAACGCTGATCGCATTGTTCTTGCTGATCGTGCCGGAAACAATCGTCGCGCGTTTCGCTGCGCTAACCTGGCCGATAGCTATTGCGGTTAGTCCAGCGTTGACGTACGGCGTGATTGCGCTGGTGATCATTCCTTTTGGCGCGGTCGGAATACCTTGGAACAGTTGGACAGCACTGGCCGCTCTGGTCGCGGTGAGCATGCTGATGATTGCTTTTCGGCTGCTTCTAGTCCGCTACCGCGACACCGCGGCCGAAACCCGAGGTATCAGCGGATGGCCAGCGGTTACGGTGGCGGTTGGAGTATTGCTGGGCGCCCTACTGATTGGCTGGGCAGCCTACCGTGGCCTGCTGCATTGGCAATCCATCCCCAGCACCTGGGACGCGGTCTGGCACGCCAACACTGTGCGTTTTATCCTTGACACCGGCCAGGCGTCGCCCACCCACATGGGTGAACTTCGCAACGTCGAGACGCACTCGGTGCTGTATTACCCGTCAGTGTTGCATGCCCTGGCAGGAGTCTACTGCCAGCTCACCGGGGCGGCACCCACCACCGGCTACACCGTGAGCTCACTGGCAGTGGCGGTTTGGCTGTTTCCGGTCAGCGCAGCTACCCTCACTTGGCATCTGCTGCGCCCAGTTACGACACAAAAACGCGCCGCTGGGGCGTCGGCCACCGCAGCCGCGCTGTCGGCAGCATTCACCTCGGTCCCCTATGTCGAGTTCGGTGTCGCCGCGATGCCGAACCTGGCGGCTTACGGGGTCGCGGTACCAACGATGGTCTTGATCACCTCGACGTTGCGCCACCGCGATCGCATACCGGTGGCCATTCTGGCACTGGTGGGCACCTTCTCGGTACATCTCACTGGCGGGATCGTCGTCAGCCTTTTCCTGTTGGGTTGGTGGTTAATGAACGCGCTATTGCATCCAGTGCGCAGCCGGGCAGCCGACGCGCGGACCCTGGCCGCCGTAGTGATGCCGACAGCGCTGATACTGGCGCCGCAGTTCATCGCGGTGTTAAACCAGGCCGACATTATCGCCGGGCACTCATTCCCCAGCTTCAAGAGCGTGAAACAAGGCGTGATCGATGCACTTCTTTTGCACACTCGCCACCTCAACGATTTCCCTATACAATACGGCTTGGTGGTGTTAGCCGCCATTGGCATGGCAATCCTTCTGTACCAAAAAATCTGGTGGCCCTCGATAGCCTGGCTGGTGTTGACCGTGGCGACTGTCTACTCGGCGGCACCGTTTCGCGGCCCGATCGGCTCCGCCATAGAAAGTTTCAGCCAGTTCTTCTACAATGACCCGCGACGGCTCTCGGCCGTGGTGACCATGCTGCTGACGCCGATGGCAGGCATCGCGTTGTTCGCCGGGGTACTACTCCTGGTCGTCGGCGCTCGACGAGTCACTGCCCGGTTCACCGCGCTGCCCAGACCCGTATGGACAACGGCCACCGTGGTGCTGCTGGTGGCGGCCACCGTGTTAACCGCCTGGCACTATCTTTTTCGACATCTAGTCCTGTTCGGCGATAAATACGACTCGGTGATGGTCAACCAAAAAGATCTCGACGCCATGTCCTACTTGGCCACCCTTCCGGGTGCACACAACACCATCATTGGCAACTCCAATACCGACGGCAGCTCCTGGATGTACGCGGTGGCCGACCTGCATCCGCTATGGACCCACTACGACTTCCCGCAACAGACGGGACCGGGCTATTTCCGTTACGCCTTCTGGGCTTACGCGCGCACTGGCAATCCGTGGGTAGTCGAAGCGGTCCGAGTGTTCAATATTCGCTACATCCTGACCACCAGCCCGACGGTGCAAGGGTTTGCCATACCCGACGGACTAGTGTCACTAGAGGAATCGAAGTCGTGGACGAAAATTTACGACAACGGTGCTGCCCGGATCTTCGAGTGGAGCGGGAACGCCACAGCGACCCGCGCCTAGAAAGTACGAAAAAGGATGGTGTTTGGATTGAATAACGACAACGACGACAGCATCGAGATCATCGGCGGGGTCGATCCGCGGACCATGGCGACCCGCGGCGAGGATGAAAGCAGGGACTCCGACGAACCTTCCCTAACCGACCTGGTCGAGCAGCCCGCCAAGGTGATGCGAATAGGCACCATGATAAAGCAACTGCTCGAGGAAGTGCGTGCCGCGCCTCTAGACGAAGCCAGCCGCAACCAGCTGCGCGAGATCCACGCCACCAGCATCCGGGAGCTTGAGGACGGCCTGGCGCCCGAACTACGCGAGGAACTCGACCGGCTCACCCTGCCATTCAACGAGAGTACAGCACCGTCGAATGCCGAGTTGCGCATCGCGCAGGCTCAGCTGGTCGGCTGGCTGGAAGGACTGTTCCACGGCATCCAGACCGCACTGTTCGCTCAACAGATGGCCGCACGTGCACAGCTGGAGCAAATGCGCCACAGCGCATTGCCACCGGGCATGGGCAAACCAGGACAAGCCGGCGGTCAAGGTACTGGACAGTACCTGTAAGCCGATTGAAAGTCGTTCATGGTGGAGGGTCCTCATATCGAGACAAACAATGCGTGGGTGGAATTTCCCATTTTCGACGCCAAGGCGCGTTCGTTGAAAAAAGCCGTTCTGGGTAAGGCGGGCGGCACCATTGGGCGCAACAACTCCAACGTCGTCGTCATCGAGGCATTGCGGGACATCACGATGTCGCTAAGCGTAGGTGACCGAGTGGGTTTGGTTGGGCACAACGGTGCCGGGAAATCGACGCTGCTGCGCCTGCTTTCGGGCATCTACGAGCCCACCCGAGGTTGGGCGAAGGTCACCGGCCGAGTAGCACCGGTTTTCGACCTCGGGATTGGCATGGACCCCGAGATCTCCGGCTACGAGAACATCATAATCCGCGGCCTGTTCCTCGGGCAGACCCGAAAGCAGATGCTGGGCAAGGTGGACGAGATCGCTGAGTTCACTGAGCTCGGCGATTACCTGTCGATGCCGCTACGCACGTATTCCACCGGGATGCGAGTCAGACTAGCGATGGGCGTGGTCACTAGCATCGACCCCGAGATCCTGTTACTCGATGAAGGGATCGGCTCGGTGGACACCGACTTCCTGAAGAAAGCACAATCCCGGCTGCAGAGCTTGGTGGAACGCTCTGGAATCTTGGTCTTCGCTAGCCACTCCAACGAGTTCCTGGCCCGATTGTGCAAGACCGCGATGTGGATCGACCACGGAGTCATCGAGCTCAGCGGCGGCATCGAAGACGTAGTGCGTGCCTACGAAGGCGAGGACGCAGCCCGGCATGTGCGCGAGGTGATAGCCGAAACTGCCTCCGCGCAAAACGCTTCCGGAGATGAGTGAATCCGTCTGCGCCGTCGTGGTTACCCACCGGCGTCCCGGCGAGCTAGCCAAGGCGTTGGATGTGCTGAGCACCCAGACCCGGTTACCTGATCACTTGATCGTGGTGGATAACGACGGTGCTGAACACAGCCGGGTGCGCGATCTTGTTGACGGTCAACCAATCCCAACCACTTACTTGGGTTCACGCAAAAACCTAGGAGGGGCAGGAGGTTTCGCGCTAGGAATGTTGCACGCTCTGACGCTGGGCGCTGATTGGGTTTGGCTGGCCGACGACGACGGGATCCCGCAGGACACCCGGATGCTTGCGACCCTCTTGGCATGCGCCGATAAGTACGGCCTAGCTGAGGTGTCACCGATGGTGTGTAGCCTGGACGATCCGGAACTGCTTGCGTTTCCGTTGCGGCGCGGCCTAGGCTGGCATAGGCGAGCAAGCGAATTGCGTACCAAAGAGGGGCAAGATCTGCTGCGGGGTATCGCATCGCTATTCAACGGCGCGCTGTTTCGGGCGTCCACCTTAGACTCGATCGGCGTTCCGGATATGCGACTGTTCATACGAGGCGACGAGGTGGAGTTGCATCGGCGGCTGGCACGTTCCGGCCTGCCATTCGGGACCTGCCTGGAGACAATCTACCTACATCCCTGTGGATCCGACGAGTTCCGGCCGATCCTGGGCGGCCGCATGCACACCCAGTATCCCGACGACCCCATCAAGCGATTCTTCACTTACCGAAACCGCGGCTACCTGATGGCACAACCGGGTCTGCGCAAGCTGGTAGCCCAAGAGTGGTTTCGGTTCAGCTGGTTCTTCCTCGTTATCCGCCGCGACCCCAAGGGGCTACGAGAGTGGATTCGCTTGCATCGCTTGGGACGTCGCGAGAATTTCGGTAAGCCCGACATGAGAGGATCATCATGACGCGCACCGTCGACGATGAAGAGCAAAACAATGAGGAGGAGCAGCGCAAATGACATTTGTCGATGCGGCAGCACAGTCACGCACTCTTGCTCGCGCCCGAAGTGATCTGATCGAGGGCTTACACCGCCACGAACTGTGGTTACACCTGGGCTGGCAGGATATCAAGCAGCGCTACCGCCGCTCGGTGCTAGGACCGTTCTGGATCACCATCGCGACCGGGACCACCTCCATTGCGATGGGCGGGCTGTATTCGAAGTTGTTTCACCTGGACCTATCTGTGCACCTGCCATACGTCACTCTTGGGTTGATCATCTGGAATTTGATCAACGCCGCAATCCTGGAAGGCGCTGAAGTGTTCGTCGCGAATGAGGGCCTGATCAAACAGTTACCCACACCGTTGAGCGTGCATGTCTACCGACTGGTGTGGAGACAGACGATCTTGTTCACGCACAATATCATCATCTATCTCGTCGTTGGGATCCTCTTCCCTAAACCGTGGTCTTGGGCCGATCTGTCGGTCTTTCCGGCGCTGGCGTTGGTAATCCTCAATAGTGTGTGGGTGTCACTGTGTTTCGGCATCCTGGCAACTCGCTACCGTGACATCGGCCCCTTGCTGTTCTCAGTCGTGCAGTTGTTGTTTTTTATAACGCCAATCATCTGGAACGACGACGCGCTGCGGCAACAGGGCGAGGGACGCTGGTCAAGCATAGTCGAACTTAACCCACTGCTGCACTACCTCGATATCGTGCGTGCACCACTGTTGGGTGCTCACCAAGAGCTGCGGCATTGGGCAGTGGTGGTGACGCTAACAGCCGCTGGGTGGCTCTTAGCGGCGTTCGCGATGCGGCAATACCGCGCCCGGGTGCCCTACTGGGTGTAATCCCAGTAGGGCACCCGCCGAAAAGGCTCACCCGACTGGAAATCGGACTGGTTTCACAGAGCGAGCAGCATCTCGCCGGAAAATCCGAACAATGTTGCATGACACACCCTTCCGCGATTAGTAGTATCGCAGACCACACTCAACGTGAGGTCGGTGGCCGAATTACTATGCATTCGGCCAAGCCCAACAACAGAAGATAGAACCGTCAACAGAGTCAGGATCCCGGTAAATGACTGGCTGCAAAATGCTTGTCGCATATTGACGACGACTGCGTCGGGCCGAGGTAACAGCGAAAAGCGACGAATCGAATTCTTGGTACACATGAGTAATCCAGTAACCCAAGACTGGACAAAGCAAGCTGGACGTTCGACGACAAGGGAGGCACCGGAACGCCGCAAAAGGTCGATAATCGTGAACGAAGCAGTCCAATCTATGGTTCTGACAGATGCGGCGCGGAATCACCTTTCCGCTGAGCTAGACCGGCTGTGGCAGCGCAGCGATCCCCTCGAGGTCGAGGTCACGAACGACCTCAGCATAGTCGGCGATCACGGAAACTCGGCCGAAAAAATACCAACGAACTGATGAACGCGTCGATTTGGTTAGGCACCGTCTTCCGGAGCCGATTTGGGCAGACCCTAACCAAGACGCCAACCGGGGCAACACAGTGACCCATTCCAAACTGCAAGGAACAAACCTGGTCCAGTTACTGGCCCCACCTAGACACTACACCGCGCAATCGCCCAGAACCCAGCAGCCCCTATATAGACTCGCCCCCAATGGAACCCCCAGAATCTATGGCCACGTCGCACCAGCATTTGCACCTGCCGAGGCACGTGCTGCGCTTCATCGTCACCGGGAGCTTGGCAACGGCGGTCGACTTCAGCGTCTACGTGACACTCTATCGTGGGGGGGGCTTGCAAGTCGACCTGGCGAAATTCACCAGCGTCGTCATAGGGACTATCACCTCCTACATGATCAACCGCCGATGGACGTTCCAGATGTCACCGAGCACCACCCGGTTCGCAGCGGTCATGGCTCTCTACGGGATCACTTTCGCTGTGCAGATGGGGCTCAATCATCTCTGCCTTTTCCTGTTCCACTACCAAGAGCCATGGGCGATACCCATCGCCTTCGTGATTGCACAGGGTCTGGCCACGGTGATCAATTTCATTGTACAACGGGTCGTAATCTTCCGGATCCGCTAAACTAGCCCGGACTACCGGGAAGAAAAATCCCGCATCGTCGCAGAACCAAGCGGTACTCTCTTTGACGATGTTGAACATGGGAGTTTCCACCACCGCAACCCGGCTGACCGGATGGGGGCGTACTGCACCGTCGGTGGCAAACGTGCTCAGCACCCCTGATGCCGAGCTGATATCCAAGGTAGTGGCCCGGGTCGCCGATGCCGACGGCCGGGGGGTGATAGCCCGCGGGCTAGGCCGGTCCTACGGCGACAATGCGCAAAACGGTGGTGGGTTAGTGATCGACATGACCCCGCTGAACACCATCCACTGCATAAACACCGACACCAAGTTGGCCGACGTCGACGCCGGCGTCAACCTGAACAAGCTGATGAAAGCGGCCCTGCCATTCGGCCTGTGGATACCGGTGTTGCCGGGAACCCGACAGGTAACCATCGGCGGTGCGATCGCGTGCGACATCCACGGCAAAAACCATCACAGCGCGGGCAGCTTCGGCAACTATGTGCGCAGCATGGACTTGCTGACCGCCAGTGGCGAAGTGCGGCGACTCACGCCAACAGGCAAGGATTCCGAACTGTTCTGGGCCACCGTCGGTGGGAACGGCCTAACCGGCATCATCATGCGCGCTACCATCGAAATGATGCCGACCGAGACAGCCTATTTCATCGCTGACGGCGACATCACCGGTAGCCTCGACGAAACCATCGCATTGCATAGCGACGGCAGCGAGGCTGACTACACCTACTCCAGCGCTTGGTTCGACGCCATCAGCGCTTCCCCGAAACTGGGCCGTGCGGCGGTATCACGCGGCTGCTTAGCCAGGCTGGACCAGTTGCCCGCAAAGCTGCGGCGCAATCCACTGAAATTTCATGCACCACAATTACTTACCTTGCCCGATGTTTTTCCGAACGGGTTGGCCAACAAATATACCTTCATGCCGATCGGTGAACTCTGGTACCGCAAGTCTGGCACCTACCGAGGCAAGATCCAGAACCTGACACAATTTTACCACCCGTTGGACATGTTCGGCGAATGGAACCGCGCCTACGGCGCAGCAGGATTCCTACAATACCAGTTCGTGATACCCACCGAAGCGGTCGACAAGGTCAAGAGGATCATCGGTGACATGCAAGGCAGCGGTCACTATTCATTTCTGAACGTGTTTAAGCTGTTCGGCCCCGGAAACCAGGCACCGCTGAGTTTCCCGATCCCAGGCTGGAATATCTGCGTGGACTTCCCGATCAAATCCGGACTCAACGAATTTGTCAACAAGCTGGACCGCCGGGTCATGGAACTCGGAGGGCGACTCTACACCGCCAAGGACTCCCGTACCACCGCTGACACCTTTCACGCCATGTACCCGCGCATCGACGAGTGGATCGCTGTGCGCCGCAAGGTCGACCCCTTGCGGGTTTTCTCCTCCGACATGGCCCGACGTTTGGAGTTGCTCTAAATATGGTGCTCGACGCCGTAGGACATCCGCAGACAGTGCTGCTGCTCGGGGGGACCTCCGAAATAGGACTGGCCATCTGCAAGCGCTACCTGCGCAACGCCCCTGCGCGGATCGTGCTAGCCGCCATGCCCGACGATCCGAACCGTGAAGACGCGGTAGCACAGATGACGGCCGTGGGCGCGAGGTCAGTGGAGCTGATCGACTTCGAGGCGCTAGACACCGACAGTCATCCGAGAATGATCGAGCAGGCATTTACCGGCGGTGACGTCGATGTGGCCATTGTCGCGTTCGGTTTACTCGGCGACGCAGAAGAGCTGTGGCAGAACCAAAGCAAGGCTGTGCAGATCGCTGAAATCAACTACACCGCAGCAGTTTCTGTGGGAGTGCTGCTCGGCGAGAAGATGCGCGCGCAGGGGTTCGGCCAGATTATTGTCATGAGTTCAGCCGCCGGAGAGCGGGTGCGACGGTCCAACTTCGTCTACGGTTCCACCAAGGCTGGCCTGGACGGGTTCTACCTAGGATTGTCAGAGGCTTTACACGAGTACGGAGTTCACGTTCTGGTTATCCGTCCAGGCCAGGTGCGCACCCGAATGAGCGCGCATGTCAAAGAAGCACCGCTGACTGTCAACAAGGAGTACGTAGCCGACCTCGCGGTTACCGCAGCCGCTAAAGGTAAGGAATTGGTTTGGGCACCAGCAACATTCCGTTATGTGATGATGGTGTTACGACACATCCCGCGAAGCATCTTCCGCAAACTACCAATCTGACCATGCGCAATGCACTGGCCAGCTTCGGCCAGATTGTGTTGGCCGCCGTGGTGGCGAGCGGAGTGGCTGCAGTGTCGCTGATTGCCATTGCCCGGGTACATTGGCCAGCTTTTCCATCATCCAACCAGCTGCATGCACTAACTACCGTCGGCCAGGTTGGTTGCCTGACCGGGCTGCTGGCCGTTGGCGGGGTGTGGCAGGCAGGGCGATTCCGGCGCCTCGCGCAACTCGGTGGGCTGGTGTTCGTGTCTGCCTTCACCGTCGTGACGCTAGGCATGCCGCTAGGAGCCACCAAGCTATATCTATTCGGCATCTCCGTCGACCAACAGTTCCGCACCGAATATCTGACCAGGCTCACCGACAGCGCTGCCCTGCAAGACATGACATATCTAGGGCTGCCGCCTTTCTACCCGCCGGGCTGGTTCTGGATCGGCGGCCGCGTCGCAGCGCTGACAGGAACCCCAGCCTGGGAAATATTCAAGCCGTGGGCAATCACGTCCATCACTATCGCGGTCGCCATCACGCTGGTGCTGTGGTGGCAGATGATCCGCTTCGAATACGCCCTGCTAGTCACCATCGCCACCGCGGCAGTAACACTGGTCTACAGCTCGCCGGAACCCTACGCCGCAATGATCACGGTGCTGCTGCCGCCCGCTCTGGTTCTGACGTGGTCGGGTTTGCGTGCCGCGGAGCGTGAGGCTGACCGTACGCTTGGTAATAAACGAGGGTGGGCCACGGTAGTCGGCGCCGGCATTTTCCTCGGCTTCGCCGCCACCTGGTATACGCTGCTGCTGGCCTACACCGCTTTCACGGTGGTGCTGATGACCCTGCTGCTGGCCACGGCGCTCTGCCGCCGTGCAGGTTTCCGGGCGACCTTCGACCCGCTGCGCCGGCTGGCCGGCATCGTCGTCATTGCGGCGGCCATCGGGGCCATCACCTGGCTGCCGTTCTTGGCCCGGGCAGCCCATGACCCGGTCAGCGACACCGGCAGCGCCCAGCACTACCTGCCAGCCGACGGCGCCGAACTCGCCTTCCCGATGCTGCAGTTCTCTCTGCTTGGGATGATCTGCATGCTGGGTACCCTGTGGCTGATAGTACGCACGAGCTCGTCGGTGCGGGCTAGTGCACTAATGATCAGCGTGCTGGCCGTCTACCTGTGGTCACTGCTGTCGATTCTGACCACATTGGCGCGCACCACGCTGCTGTCGTTCCGACTACAACCAACACTGACCGTGCTCCTAGTGACCGCCGGCGTGTTCGGGTTCATCGAAACTGCTCAATCGTTAGCCAAGCACAACCGCGCCGTACTCTCGGTCGCCAGCGCCATCGGACTGGCAGGGGCAATCGCGTTCAGCCAAGACATCCCCAACGTGCTGCGCCCGGATCTCACCATTGCTTACACCGACACCGACGGCCACGGCCAGCGCGGAGATCGGCGGCCACCGGGCTCCGAAAAATACTACTGGGCCATCGACGAGGCCGTCCTGCACATCACCGGTAAACCACGCGATCAGACTGTCGTGCTTACCGCCGACTACAGCTTTCTGGCTTACTATCCTTACTGGGGCTTTCAGGGATTGACATCGCACTACGCCAACCCGCTGGCGCAATTCGACCTGCGAGCAGCACAAATTCAGCAATGGTCCAGGCTGACGACGGCCAGCGAGCTTATCCATGCACTGGACACGCTGCCCTGGCCGCCGCCGACGGTATTCGTCATGCGCCACGGCGCAGGTAACACCTACACCTTGCGATTAGCCAAGAACGTGTACCCCAACCAGCCCAACGTACGCCGCTATACCGTCGACCTGCCGGCGGCACTCTTCGCGGACCAGCGTTTCGCTGTACAAGACATCGGCCCGTTTGTGCTAGCCATCCGCAAGCCGATGGGTAACGCCTGATGGCTATAGACACCGCGTCTGACGCGATCCAACAACTAGCCCAATCGCCTTGTTCTCCCCCACAAATCAAGTAGTAACCCCACCTCGCTCCGCAGCGGGGTGGGGATTGGCACAGAGCTAGCATAAACCTCCGTGAGCGGCGCGGGAGCAAACTACTGGATCGCTCGCCTCCTTGCCGTGATCGCCGGCCTGCTCGGGGCCTTGCTAGCGATGGCAACCCCGTTCCTACCGGTCAACCAGAACACCGCCCAATTGAACTGGCCGCAGAACAGCACGTTCGAGAGCGTCGAGGCACCGCTGATCGGGTATGTAGCCACCGGACTGAACGTCACCGTGCCGTGTGCAGCCGCGGCCGGGCTGACTGGGCCGCAGAGCGCAGGCCAGACCGTGCTGTTGTCGACTGTGCCCAAACAGGCCCCGAAGGCCGTCGATCGGGGGCTACTCATACAGCGCGCCAACGACGACCTGGTGCTCGTGGTCCGCAACGTTCCGGTGGTCAGTGCCCCGATGAGCCAGGTGCTCAGCCCAGCCTGCCAACGCTTGACGTTCGCCGCGTACTTCGACAAGATCACTGCCGAGTTCGTCGGGTTGACGTACGGGCCCAATGCCGAGCATCCCGGTGTGCCATTGCGCGGCGAACGCAGCGGCTATGACTTCCGCCCACAGATCGTCGGGGTGTTCACCGATCTGTCCGGACCGATTCCGACAGGCCTAAACTTCTCCGCGACCATCGACACTCGCTACAGCAGCAGCCCCACACTTTTGAAGACGATCGCGATGATCCTCGGAGTGGTGCTTACTATAGTTGCTTTAGTCGCCCTTCATCTCCTTGACACCGCTGATGGCACTCAGCACCGGCGGTTACTACCGTCCCGATGGTGGTCCATCGGCTGTTTAGATGGCCTGGTCATCACCATACTAGCATGGTGGCATTTCGTTGGCGCCAACACATCCGACGATGGCTACATCTTGACGATGGCCCGAGTATCCGAGCATGCCGGCTACATGGCCAATTATTACCGGTGGTTCGGCACACCCGAGGCACCGTTCGGCTGGTACTACGACCTTCTGGCACTGTGGGCGCACGTGACTACCACCAGCGCCTGGATGCGGGTGCCGACCCTGGCTATGGCACTGACATGCTGGTGGCTAATCAGTCGGGAAGTCATTCCCCGACTGGGGCACGCCGCCAAGGCCAGCCGCGCCGCGGCGTGGACTGCGGCGGGCATGTTCCTCGCGGTGTGGTTGCCACTGGACAACGGCCTGCGACCGGAGCCAATCATCGCCCTGGGAATTCTGTTGACCTGGTGTTCGGTGGAGCGCGCGGTGGCCACCAGCCGGTTGCTGCCGGTGGCGGTCGCCTGCATTGTCGGTGCACTGACCCTATTCTCCGGGCCAACGGGTATCGCCTCAATTGGCGCACTGCTGGTCGCCGTCGGGCCATTGTTGACCATCCTGCAACGCCGCTCCAAGCAGTTTGGAGCGGTGCCGTTGGTGGCGCCCATCCTGGCTGCGTCCACGGTCACCGCGATTCTGATCTTCCGAGACCAGACGTTCGCCGGCGAGAGCCAGGCCAGCTTGCTCAAGCGCGCCGTCGGGCCCAGCCTGAAGTGGTTTGACGAGCACATCCGTTACGAACGACTGTTCATGGCCAGCCCCGACGGTTCGGTCGCCCGCCGCTTCGCCGTGCTGGCGTTGCTCGTAGCACTATCGGTGGCGGTGGCAATGTCGTTGCGCAAGGGTCGAATTCCGGGCCTTGCAGCCGGGCCCAGTCGACGCATCATCGGCATCACCGTCACCTCGTTTCTGGCGATGATGTTCACCCCAACCAAATGGACACACCACTTCGGAGTGTTCGCCGGGCTGGCCGGCTCACTAGGGGCACTAGCTGCGGTCGCAGTAGCCAGTGCGGCACTACGGTCCCGACGCAACCGTACCGTGTTCGCCGCTGTGGTGCTGTTCGTGGTGGCGTTGTCTTTCGCAAGCGTCAACGGCTGGTGGTACGTCTCCAATTTCGGTGTGCCATGGTCAAATTCGTTCCCAAAGCTGCGATGGTCTCTAACCACCGCCCTACTCGAGCTCACGGTGATAGTGCTGCTGTTGGCAGCATGGTTTCACTTCGTTGCTACCACCAACGGTTCTGCCAAAACCAGATTCGGAGTACGAATAGACAGAATCGTTCAGTCCCCAATAGCAATTGCGACCTGGTCACTGGTCATATTCGAGGTAGCATCACTAACCATGGCGATGATCGGCCAGTACCCGGCATGGACGGTGGGAAAGTCCAACCTGCAGGCGTTAACCGGACAAACCTGTGGACTGGCCGAAGAAGTTTTGGTCGAGCAGGATCCCAACGCCGGCATGTTGCTCCCGGTGTCCACCCCGGTAGCCGACGCACTAGGGTCGAGCTTAGCGGAAGCCTTCACAGCCAACGGAATTCCAGCCGACGTGTCAGCCGACCCAGTTATGGAACCCCCGGGCGACCGCAGTTTCGTCAAAGAAAACGGGATGACCACCGGCGGCGAAGCCGGCAACGAGGGTGGCACCAATGCCACACCAGGAATCAACGGCTCCCGCGCCCAGCTGCCCTACAACTTGGATCCGGCTCGCACACCGGTGTTGGGCAGCTGGCAGTCCGGCATTCAAGTGGTCGCCAGACTGCGGTCTGGCTGGTACCGACTACCAGCACGGGACAAGGCCGGTCCGTTGCTGGTCGTGAGTGCAGCAGGGCGCTTCGATCACCACGAAGTCAAACTGCAATGGGCCACCGATAGCGGAGCAGCAAGCGGACAGCCCGGTGGGGCATTCCAATTCTCTGATGTCGGGGCATCGCCGGCCTGGCGTAACCTACGGCTTCCCCTGTCGGCGATCCCGAGTATGGCGACCCAGATCCGCTTAGTCGCCGACGACGAAGATTTGGCGCCACAGCATTGGATTGCACTTACGCCACCACGGATTCCGCAGTTGCGCACCCTGCAGGATGTGGTCGGCTACCAGGACCCAGTATTCCTGGACTGGCTGGTGGGTCTGGCATTCCCCTGCCAACGGCCGTTCGACCATCAATATGGGGTCGACGAAACGCCGAAGTGGCGTATTCTTCCTGACCGATTCGGCGCCGAAGCCAACTCACCGGTTATGGATAATAACGGCGGTGGGCCGCTGGGCGTCACTGAGTTGCTGTTAAAGGCGACCACAGTAGCCAGCTACCTCAAAGACGACTGGTCACGCGACTGGGGTGCATTGCAGCGCTTGACGCCCTACTACCCTAACGCCCAGCCCGCTCGTTTGTCGCTAGGCACAACCACTCGCAGCGGTCTGTGGAACCCTGCACCACTCCGCCATTAGAGCGTCATCCGGGATCACTCCGGAAACGAGGCGCAAAATGCGTGCTCGACATCCGCCACGAGACATTCAGTTGCCTCCGCTCTCTGCCGGATTCCTCCCTAATCAGTCATTGAGCAACCCCTATCCGTACGCCTATCCCTAACCACCTACCGAGATACCAGGACTTGGCTAGCCCTTGGCCGCCGGTACATGACGAGCGCCTTGTGCACGGCCCATTGGCTGTCAGTGAATTAGCCCACGACCTGCAAGTCAGCAGGCTGGCCTATACGCAGCACCGCAAAATGCTCAAATCCACCGGATAGGTCGGGCATCACGAATTGATTTCCTTTGGACACCTACGTTTAGAGCGTCCACCGTTAGCCAAGACCAGATCCAATAGAGACAACTCGCGACACAACCGCGAATTCCCACCGTCCAGCACCAGGTTGTCGCCAACACTCCGAGCTATCGCGCATTCGCTGTCTTCATCGAGCAGTTCGGCGATTTCAAGCCGCGTGAGCACAACCTGCTGGCCGTCCCAATCGCCAAGACAGTATTCAAGCCTCGGGTGGGAGGGGCATTATCCATGACCACGACATTGACAGCAGCGAATGCCGATGGGCGCGCGTATCAGTCTACGAGTCTCCCCACCAGGTAATGCTCAACTAGGGCATCGGTCCGATCTAGCAGTTGGAAACTTATTGGTAAAAAAAACCAGAGAAAATCTTAAGTGCACTTTACCCCGGTGTCTGACCAGAGCACGCGCGGCAACTTCGATTGAATACACGGACGCGGCCCAAAGATCACCGGTCCCGGACGCAGCATTTTTGATGGCGATGTCCGGCCGGCCCGCGGCTATCTCCGAAGCTCGACAGCGCCGGAAAGGCCACCCGGGCCGCACAGCTAGGTCAGTCCAGCTAAGGTCTGCATCGCCCCGCGTCCTCACCGGACATAGCGGCGTCGCTTACGATCGACCCTCGTGCCCCACGACGGTCATGAACCACCGCAGCGGATCATACGGTTGATCGCCGTCGGTGCAGGAATTACGGGGCTGCTATTATGCGCCGTGGTTCCGTTGCTGCCGGTCAAACAAACCACAGCGACGATCCGGTGGCCGCAAAGCGCCACCAGGGATGGCTGGGTAACCCAAATAACTGCGCCACTGGTGTCCGGAACGCCACGCGCGCTAGATATCTCCATTCCTTGCTCGGCCATGGCTACCTTACCCGACAGCGTAGGACTGGTGGTCTCCACGCTGCCCTCCGGTGGTGTGGATACCGGCAAAAGCGGGCTCTTCGTGCGCGCCAACAAAAACGCGGTCGTCGTTGCATTCCGGGATTCGGTAGCCGCGGTAGCACCACGCCCAGCGGTGGCCGCTGGCAACTGTAGCGTCTTGCACATCTGGGCCAACACCCGCGGCGCAGGCGCGAATTTTGTCGGCATACCAGGGGCCGCAGGAATTTTAACAGCTGAGAAAAAACCACAGGTAGGTGGGATCTTCACCGACCTGAAAGTGCCCGTACAACCCGGGCTGTCGGCCCACATAGACATCGACACCCGCTTCATCACGGCGCCTACCGCGATCAAGAAGATCGCGGTAGGCGTGGGTGCGGCGGCGGTCCTGATCGCCATACTCGCGCTGTCGGCCCTGGACCGACGCAACCGGAACGGCCACCGCCTGATCAACTGGCGGGTGTCGATGGCTTGGCTGGCCCAGTGGCGCGTCATCCTGGCGACTCCCCCACGAGCAGGAGGTGCCTCCAGGATCGCGGACGGGGGAGTACTCGCGACGCTACTGTTGTGGCACATCATTGGCGCCACCTCGTCGGACGACGGCTATAATCTGACCGTAGCGCGAGTCTCGTCGGAGGCCGGCTATTTAGCCAACTATTACCGATACTTCGGTGCGACGGAGGCGCCGTTCGATTGGTATTTCACCGTGCTGGCCAAATTAGCGTCGGTAAGTACCGCCGGTGTGTGGATGCGGATACCGGCCACGCTAGCCGGTATCGCATGCTGGCTCATAATCAACCATTGGGTGCTGCGGCGGCTGGGCCCCGGAACGGGTGGTCTGTCGACCAACCGGGTGGCAGTGCTCACCGCGGGTGCGATGTTCCTGGCCGCGTGGCTGCCGTTCAACAACGGGCTGCGTCCTGAGCCGCTGATTGCGCTCGGTGTGCTGTTCACATGGGTGCTGGTGGAACGCGCCATCGCACTGCGGCGACTGGCTTCGGCCGCAACTGCGGCGGTGGTCGCTATCCTGACCGCTACCCTGGCACCACAAGGGTTGATCGCTATCGCGGCACTGCTAACCGGGGCGCGGGCCATCACCCAGACGATACGCCGACGCCGGACGACTGACGGATTGCTGGCACCACTGCTGGTGCTCGCGGCGTCTCTTTCGCTGATCACCCTGGTGGTGTTCCATAGTCAAACGCTGGCCACAGTCGGTGAGTCGGCGCGCATCAAGTACAAAGTCGGTCCGACGATCGCCTGTTACCAAGACTTCCTGCGCTACTACTTCCTCACGGTGGAGTCCAACGCCGACGGCTCAATGACCCGGCGGTTCCCGGTGCTGGTGCTGTTGTTGTGCATGTTCGGGGTGCTGGTGGTGTTACTGCGCCGAAGCCGGGTACCGGGGTTGGCCAGCGGCCCGACCTGGCGGCTTATCGGCACCACCGCGACCAGCCTGCTGCTGTTAACGTTCACGCCCACCAAGTGGGCCATCCAGTTCGGTGCGTTAGCTGGATTGACCGGCACGTTCGGTGCTATTGCCGCGTTCGCCTTCGCCCGGATCAGCCTACACACCCGCCGCAATCTGACGGTGTACATTACCGCGCTGCTGTTCGTACTGGCGTGGGCCACCGCCGGCATCAATGGCTGGTTTGGCGTTAGCAATTACGGGGTTCCTTGGTTCGACATCCAGCCCGTCATCGCCGGCCACCCGGTGACGTCGATATTCCTGACATTGTCAATCCTGACCGGGTTACTGGCCGGAGGGCAGCACTTCCGGCTCGACTACGCGAAACACACCGAAGTCAAAGACACCCGCCGCAACCGCTTTCTGGCGACGACCCCGCTGGTGGTGGTCGCGACAACCATGGTCCTATGCGAAGTCGGCTCGCTGGCCAAGGGAGCCGTGGCCCGCTACCCACTCTACACCACTGCCAAGGCCAACCTGGCCGCACTCCGGTCCGGACTCGCACCCAGCGTCTGCGCGATGGCCGATGATGTACTGACCGAGCCCGACCCCAATGCCGGGATGCTGCAGCCAGTTCCGGGACAAATCTTCGGTCCTACCGGGCCGCTGGGCGGGATGAATCCCATCGGCTTCAAACCCGAAGGCGTGAACGACGATTTGAAATCCGATCCGGTGGTGAGCAAACCCGGACTGGTTAACTCCGACGCTTCCCCCAACAAACCCAACGTCACTTTCAGTGACTCTGCGGGCACCGCCGGCGGCAAAGGCCCGGTGGGGGTTAACGGGTCGCATGTGGCGCTGCCGTTCGGCCTGGATCCGGACCGCACACCGGTGATGGGCAGCTACGGCGAAAACACACTCGCCGCCTCGGCCACCTCAGCCTGGTATCAGCTGCCGCTCCATTGGAAAGAAAGCATCGCGGACCGGCCGCTGGTGGTAGTTTCCGCAGCCGGTGCCATCTGGTCCTATAAAGAGGACGGCAACTTCATCTACGGACAATCGCTCAAACTGCAGTGGGGTGTCACCCGTCCCGACGGCATCATCCAGCCACTCGCGCAGGTGATGCCGATCGATATTGGGCCGCAGCCGGCATGGCGCAATCTGCGGTTCCCGCTGACCTGGGCGCCACCGGAAGCCAATGTGGCACGCGTCGTGGCTTACGATCCGAACCTAAGCCCGGATCAATGGCTGGCATTCACTCCGCCGCGGGTGCCGGTCTTACAAACTCTGCAGCAGTTACTTGGGTCGCAGACCCCGGTGCTGATGGACATCGCTACGGCGGCGAACTTCCCCTGCCAGCGGCCATTCTCCGAACACCTTGGCATCGCCGAACTCCCGCAGTACCGCATACTACCCGACCACAAGCAGACAGCTGCATCGTCGAACCTGTGGCAATCCAGCGAGGCCGGCGGCCCGTTCTTGTTCCTGCAGGCGTTACTGCGAACCTCGACGATTTCAACGTACCTGCGGGACGACTGGTACCGGGACTGGGGATCGGTGGAACAGTATTACCGGCTAGTACCCGCCGACCAGGCACCAGAAGCCGTTGTGAAGCAGGGCATGATCACAGTGCCTGGCTGGATCCGTCGAGGACCGATTAGGGCGCTGCCATGAGTGTGATATACCGCGCACACCGAGTCGCAATCGCAAACCGCACTGCCAGCCGCAATGTGCGGGTGGCGCGTTGGGTTGCTGCCATCGCCGGGCTGATCGGCTTCGTGTCGTCGGTCGTGACACCGCTGCTGCCGGTGGTGCAGACGACCGCGACGCTGAATTGGCCGCAGAACGGCCAATTGAATAGCGTTACGGCGCCCTTGATTTCGTTAACACCGGTCGACATAACCGCCACCGTACCGTGCGCTGTGGTCGCCGCCTTGCCGCCTAGCGGCGGGGTGGTCCTGGGTACCGCGCCCAAGCAGGGGAAAGACGCCAACCTCAACGCGTTGTTCATCGACGTCAACAGTCAGCGGGTGGACGTCACCGACCGCAATGTAGTGATCCTGAGTGTGCCGCGCAATCAGGTGGCCGGGGACGCAGGCGCACCCGGATGTTCCAGCATCGAGGTCACATCGACGCACGCCGGCACCTTCGCCACCTTCGTCGGGGTAACCGATTCAGCCGGAAATCCGCTGCGTGGCGGCTTTCCAGATCCGAACCTACGCCCGCAGATCGTCGGGGTGTTCACCGATCTGACCGGTGGCGCGCCGTCCGGATTGAGGCTCTCGGCGACCATTGACACCCGGTTCTCTAGCACGCCAACGACACTAAAACGGTTTGCTATGATGTTGGCGATCATTACTACCGTCGGCGCCCTGGTCGCACTGTGGCGCCTCGACCAGTTGGATGGCCGGCGAATGCGTCGGCTCATTCCGGCCAGGTGGAGCATGTTCACACTGGTCGACGTCGCGGTGATATTCGGGTTCTTGCTGTGGCATGTGATCGGCGCGAACTCCTCCGATGACGGCTATCAGATGCAGATGGCGCGCACCGCCGACCACTCCGGTTACATGGCGAACTATTTCCGCTGGTTCGGCAGCCCAGAAGACCCCTTCGGGTGGTATTACAACCTGCTAGCGCTTATGATCCATGTCAGCGACGCCAGCATGTGGATCCGCTTGCCCGACTTAATCTGTGGAGTGGCATGCTGGCTACTCTTGTCTCGCGAAGTCCTGCCACGACTAGGTCCCGCGATTGTAGGCTTCAAACCCGCGTTGTGGGCCGCCGGGTTGGTGTTGTTAGCGGCGTGGATGCCCTTCAACAACGGGCTGCGTCCTGAAGGCCAAATCGCCCTGGGCGCGCTAATAACGTATGTGCTCATCGAGCGGGCAATCACCTACGGCCGCATGACACCGGTGGCGCTGGCGACGCTGACTGCGGCGTTCACAATAGGTATCCAGCCTACCGGGCTGATCGCGGTGGCAGCATTGCTGGCTGGCGGCCGGCCGATGCTGTACATTTTGGTGCGCAGGCATCGCGCCGTCGGAGCCTGGCCGCTGGTAGCTCCACTGCTAGCTGCTGGCACCGTTGTTCTCACGGTGGTATTCGCCGAGCAGACGCTGTCAACGGTGTTGGAGGCCACCAAGGTTCGAACCGCAATCGGTCCTGCACAGGCATGGTACACAGAGAACTTGCGCTATTATTACCTCATCCTGCCCACCGTCGACGGTTCACTGTCACGCCGATTCGGCTTCTTGATCACCGCGCTGTGCCTGTTCACTGCGGTGTTAATCACATTGCGGCGCAAACAGATTCCTGGCGTAGCGCGTGGTCCGGCGTGGCGTCTCATCGGCACCATCCTGGGCACCATGTTCTTCTTGACATTCGCCCCAACCAAGTGGGTGCATCACTTCGGACTGTTTGCCGCGTTAGGCGCCGCGGTGGCCGCGTTGACAACTGTGCTGGTGTCACATGAGGTACTGCGGTGGTCTCGTAATCGGATGGCGTTCCTGGCGGCACTGTTATTCGTCATGACGTTGTGCTTCGCAACCACCAACGGCTGGTGGTATGTCTCTAGCTACGGCGTTCCGTTCAACAGTGCCATGCCACGCATTGACGGAATAACTTTCAGCACAATATTTTTCATACTTTTTGCTATTGTCGCGCTCTATGCGTACTATTTGCATTTCACAAACACCGGGCATGGGGAAGGTCGGCTGATCCGGACGTTGACAGTGTCTTTCTGGGCGCCTATCCCGTTCGCAGCCGGGTTAATGACGTTGGTGTTCATAGGATCGATGGTGGCCGGGATCGTGCGACAGTACCCTACCTACTCCAACGGGTGGGCCAATATACGGGCGTTGACCGGCGGCTGCGGCCTGGCCGACGACGTACTCGTCGAGCCGGACAGCAACGCGGGCTACATGACGGCGCTGCCCAGCAACTACGGCCCGCTGGGGCCGCTGGGTGGAGTCAACGCGATCGGCTTCACAGCGAACGGGGTGCCGGAACACACGGTGGCCGAGGCGATTCGAATAACCCCCAATCAGCCTGGCACCGACTACGACTGGGAAGCCCCGACGAAGTTGAAAGCGCCGGGCATCAACGGATCAGTGGTCCCGCTGCCCTACGGCCTTAACCCCAATAAGGTGCCGATTGCAGGCACCTACACCACTGGTGCGCAACAACAGAGCAGACTTACCTCCGCCTGGTACCAACTGCCTAAACCCGACGACAGACATCCTCTGGTGGTGGTAACTGCCGCCGGCAAAATCACCGGTAACAGCGTGTTGCATGGACACACGTATGGGCAGACCGTCGTGCTGGAATACGGCGACCCCGGGCCCAACGGCGGCCTGGTTCCAGCGGGACGATTAGTTCCCGACGATCTGTACGGCGAGCAACCAAAAGCCTGGCGCAACCTGCGCTTCGCACGATCCCAGATGCCCTTCGACGCGGTTGCGGTCCGAGTTGTGGCCGAGAACCTCTCTCTGACACCGGAAGACTGGATCGCGGTGACCCCCCCGCGGGTGCCGGAACTACGCTCACTGCAGGAGTACGTCGGCTCGTCGCAGCCGGTTTTGCTGGACTGGGAGGTAGGGCTGGCGTTCCCGTGTCAGCAGCCGATGCTGCACGCTAACGGCGTCACCGATATTCCGAAATTCCGCATCACACCCGACTACTCAGCTAAAAAAATAGATACCGACACCTGGGAAGACGGCGCCAACGGCGGCCTGTTGGGGATCACCGACCTACTACTGCGGGCCCATGTAATGTCCACGTACCTGGCCCGCGACTGGGGCCGCGACTGGGGCTCACTACGTAAGTTCGACCCCCTTGTGGATACCCATCCCGCGCAACTCGACTTGGACACCGCTACCCGCAGCGGATGGTGGTCACCGGGCAAGATCCGGATTAAACCGTGACTTCTTACACCGGGCCATCCGGGCAGAAACCGCTAGGACGCGCTCTATCGTGCAGGCGTGCCCCGCCGGGTTCCGGCGATACTGATGAATATATCGAAGTTGGAACGCTTTGTCCAGCAACGCATGTCGTGTCGAAACCAGTCTGGGGCATACGTCGCTGGCGATTACGGTCAGAGCAGCCGCCTTAGTGCGCAAACGAGTAGATGTTGAGAACAGCTCGACCGCCGCTACCGTCGGCAGTCCTATACATCTTCCCCAATCAAAACTCGGCGCCGATGAAAGACGCCGTGGCAGAAATGAACAATATGGACATTGATCTCACTAGGGGACAGCATGCCCGGTAGTTTCCTCGGCAACCTGGTGTCTCCGGTGCTCGGCGTCAGCGTGGAAACGTTCTTTGCCACCTATTCGCGCCCAAAGCTGAATTGAGACAACATCGCCGAATTACGAAAACGGACTCGGCCACCGATCCCGCTGAAGGGCATTCAGCATCCCAAAGACGCCCACCGGGCCGGCCGGACTCGGCGTCAAAAGCATCGACGTATCGAACCACCATTGGACAACAAATAGATTCCCTCATAGGGGCAGCCGATGCGCTGGTTGACATCGTCCACCACAGTCGGAGAATTTATTCGACTCGGGCATATCAAAAGCGGTGCGGACATCTTCAAGGCTCTGGAGCTAGACGCAAACGTGGTTACCGCCAGCAGACCCACATAGCGCCGGTCTGCCGTCGTGGGGTAACCGAAGTGCTTCAAAACCTGATTGGGGAATTCGATCCCACCCTGATCCTTACCGTCCTGCTACCGACCACCGAATTGAGCACGACCCATACCTCGAGTGTGAGATGAAATCCCCCGTCAAGAAAGGGACGGTTTAGGATGTTATGGGAAGTGCTGTTGCAGTGCGTATGTGATGATTTTTCCATTGAACTTGCAGAGGTACCGTCGGTTATCGCGCCGAAGAAATCAAGGGCAGCCAGGTGGATCATCAAAGCGATTTCTTCCCCTAGAGTGGTATGAGGACTAATCTGATGCATGCGGCGCCAACAACAGCGTTATGTGCATAAAGCACGGCTAGATTTCAACTGTATAGATATCTTCCCTGCCTCTGATGAGCATATCTTTTTTTGCGATTGACGCTAGTCAGATATCCCTAGGAGCTGATTCGGGCGAAATCCACAACGTACAGCCAACCATCGGTGAACGCATCAGCGGTAGCGACGAGGTTATTCCAGTAGCCGGAGATCGCTTTGCGCCGCCTACCCATAGCTCGCCGCCATGGCTAGGGCCCGAAGACTTTCTAGTGTAAGCGACAACAATCATTTCTCCAGTAGAAAACGCCAAACACAGCTATCGAAGTGGGCGAAATACGCTTGTCCGGTGCGACGTCTTGCCAGGTGTCGGTCATCAAGTGTGCTAGCAATGATGCGGGGGCGTCGCCATAGGAGCCTCGGCGGTATCGTTGACAAATCGAACTGTGCACGGTCGCGATCATGCAAAATATGGTAAACTGGAGAGTATACCACCCTATGCTGGTGCATCGTTAATGCTCAATATGGTTGCCGCCTATGCACAGCCCAACGTGCAGAAGTATATACTGGCCCAATTCCACTCCGGAGAATGTGTGGGCGACGGCGCAGCTACTGGCTGAACGAACCGGCGACTCCGATCTGGAAGACCGGAGAAAAAGCTCGGCGAGTCGCTTAACGCGGCGGGAACACATCGCTGCTAAACGGCTTCAAGTGGTTTACGTCGAATTACGCAGAGGAGGCGGTATCGTACTGGCCAACCCCTAGGACACATCCAACTCTCCCCATGGCGTCGTCACTTTCTCGTGCTGCGCGCCTTCCGCGACGTTTACGCAACAGTGTCCGGGGGCCCCGACTTCAAAGTCAAGGCTCGCCCCATCGGTCGTGACCGATGGGGGAATTCGTCAATGCGGAAGCCAAGCGGTGATGCGAGTCCCGTCTACGGCGATGGACTCGGCTGCACGAAGGGAGAGCTGGCCAACACCGCGTGGAGCGATATCACCTGGGTCGATCTAGGTAAAGCATGCCGAGCCCTGGTAGAGTCACTGTGTCATGCTTTGGAAGCGGCAGACTATTCAATTCATCGTGGCGAATGCGGACAAACAAACCGTTGCCATCGCCCGGATTATCCCGATAACGCCATACCCAATAACATACGGCAACGCATTGCGGTAGCCATCACCGAACTGAAGGTGTGGGCCGTCTTGGGATCATCGCGCAGGTGACAGCCACATCGAGAACTGGTCGGTTCACCGGCTGCTGCGTGATACGCACATGAACACCATCGGGTAGAGCTTCGACAACATTCTGTATCTCGATGGCCGGCATAGTATTACTTATATGCAATAGACAGAATAGACTCACGCACACGAGACGCTGCTGACGTAGCTACGCGCCACTGTGTCGGTCTCCGACGGTGGTGATGATGGGGACACCACGCAGCCTGCGTGGCTATCCTGGTCAAGGCACGGCCGAATCAGCTGGTCTAGTCCATGGAGGACGGTTAACCGGTGCGTTGCTCAACGAGCAGGCTGCCTGGACTAGGCTATCCCGGGGCAACAACCGCAAGGCATTCGTTGCCCGACTGTATGCGCAACGCCATCTAGCCGACCGCGGTCCACTGCGCGGTACTCGCATCGACCATCGACTCCGATGAGACGCTGGAGTGTTTCAACGAATTCATGTACGGCGCGTTGATGCTATAAATAAAAGCTAGCGGGGCAATGTAGAGCATGCCACATACAGACTCCGGATCAACAAATTCAACTAGCTCGATTCAGTGTTCACACTGGTAGTGCAGCGTCCCATTGCGCAGCGTGCACATCGGAATATGGAATAACCAAATTGCCCACGCCGGTGTCAGCAACCAGCGATCGTACTATCTGCATTATGTTGCACATCATTAAATTTTAGAGTCGACGGGTTCTCATCCAAGTTTGGGAGGCACAAATTATCCCAGCCATAACGCAAAGTTCCAGATTAGCTGGCTGCTTCTGCTCCGACTCACGAATCGTAAGCAAAGCCACGAAACATACACCAATGTGCGTTTGAAAAAATAGCGCATACGATAGCACTTTATTGAAAGCCGACAGGCCTTGTGCCCTCCAGCAAAAATCGCCCTATAACGGGATGAGTCCGTGCTTACGTCCCACCCGCCACCACTGCTGCTTGTCGCGCAACAGATGTAATGACTTGCGCAGCAACAGCCTGGTTTGGTGCGGCTCAACCACAGCGTCGATGAACCCGCGCTCGGCAGCAATCCACGGGATCGCCATGTTGAGATTGTAATTGTCAACGAAGGTCTTGCGGATCGCCTGGACGTCCGGCGAACTCGGATCTGGGAAGCGTTTCATTAAGAGCTGCGCGGCACCGTCAGCGCCGATCACGGCGATGCGCGCGGTCGGCCAGGCAAAGTTCAGGTCGGCGGCCAGCTGCTTGGATCCCATCACCGCGTACGCGCCGCCATAAGACTTGCGAATCGTGATCGTCACCTTCGGTACATCGGCCTCCACTACCGCATAAAGGAACCGACCGCCGCGCTTGATAATACCGTTTTTCTCCTGCTCTACCCCCGGCAAGAACCCAGGCGTGTCTACCACGAAAACCAACGGGATATTGAAAGCGTCACAGAACCGGATAAACCGCGCAGCCTTGTCGGAGGCTTCATTGTCAATCGCCCCAGACAGGTGCATAGGCTGGTTAGCCACCACACCCACAGTGCGGCCGTCAACACGGGCATAGCCGGTGATGATGGCCTGTCCGGCTTGTGCGGCGACGTCCAGGAAATGGCCATCATCGAAAATCCGTAGCAGAACCTCACGCATGTCATATGCCGTATTGTCTGAATCCGGCACGATTGAGTCTAACTCGAGGTCATGTGCCATGATCTCAGGCTCCAGGCCAGGGTTCACGATCGGCGCTTTGTCGAAGCAGTTGGGCGGCAGAAATGACAGGAAATCCCGCACGTAACCGAATGCGGCCGCCTCAGACTCCACCACCTGGTGGATGTTGCCGTACTTAGCCTGGGAGTCGACGCCGCCCAGCTCATCTAAGCTCACCTCTTCTCCGGTCACGTCCTTGATGACGTCAGGGCCGGTGACAAACATGTAACCCTGGCCACGCACCGCAACCACCAAGTCAGTCTGGATCGGCGAATACACCGCTCCCCCAGCGCATTTTCCCAAAACAATAGAGATCTGCGGCACAATTCCACTCAGTAGCTCGTGTCGGCGACCCAACTCGGCGTACCATGCCAACGAGGTCACCGCATCTTGGATGCGTGCACCACCAGAGTCGTTAATGCCGACAATCGGGCATCCAGCCATCGCGCACCACTCCATGAGCCGGGCCACTTTGCGGCCGAACATCTCACCGACCGTGCCACCGAACACCGTCTGGTCGTGCGAGAACACCCCGACCTGCCGGCCGTTAATGAGGCCGTGTCCGGTGACAACACCATCGCCGTAGAGCGCGTTGGGATCACCCGGAGTGCGCGTCAGCGCGCCGATCTCAAGAAACGTGCCCGGATCGACCAACGCGTAGATGCGGGCACGGGCACTTGGGATATTCTTCTTGTCGCGCTTGGCGGCGGCCTTTTCACCTCCGGGCTCGTTGGCCAACTCCAGCCGAACGCGAAGCTCAGCCAGCTTCTCGGCTGTACTCTTCATAATCATTTGGGCGCCTTCTGCTCAGCCTCAATCTTGTTCAACGCCTGGCTCATATGTTCGCCCACCTTAGCGATGATCGGTTCGTCGATGGCCTGGATGTGCTCGCCACCGATCGGCACCACTTCGAGATCGGAAACGTACTCTCCCCAGCCGCCGTCCGGTTTACGGACGGCATAGCGCGGCTCGAACATGATCGCGTCGTCGTGGTAGCGATCAGCCATATACAAGGTGACATGCCCGTCGTATGGCTGAATCTGGGCAGTGTCGATCGCCCGGTTATCCAGATACGACGTGCGCTGGTGGTCGATGATTCCAGCCGGAATCTGTACACCACTTTGGCTGACGACGTCCAGCACAAACCGAACCTGACCCTCGTCGTCAAGTTCCTCAAGCTGCTCGTAAGGGATCTCCGGGACGGTAACGTTGAAGGTCCTCTCAGCGAACCGCGCGTAACGGTCCCAGCGCTTTCGGATCTCCTCCTTGGTCTGCGGGATCTCCTCGCCCGCACGTACCGCGTCGATCAACCCCACCCACGCGACCTCTTTACCCGCGCTCCTCAGCCCGATCGCACACGCGTAGGCTAGCACCCCGCCCAACGACCAACCGGCCAGAATGTAGGGGCCGTCGCCTTGCATCTCGATTAGCTTCGGCACGTAGACCGCCACACGCTCTTCGATCGAGCCTTCAACCCGCTCGAAGCCGTACATCGGGGTATCAGCAGGCAGCCGTTTGAGCAACGGCTCGTATACCACGGTCGAGCCTCCTGCGGGGTGGAAAACAAACACCGGCACTCTGGATTCACCTGCGGGGCCCTCTGCACTGTCCTCGGCCCGAGGCCGGATAGCGCGGACGAACCCATCGATCTGTCCAGCCTCCAAATAGTTGCGCACCTTGCCGGCCAGCGCCTCGATGTTCTCCGACGTCAGCACGTCCTCGGCAGTGATCGTCCCTTCAGCGCGCTCGGAAAGCCGCTGCGCCATCTTGGCAGCAGTGTCACCATCCAGTTTGGGCAAAGTATCGAAAATGCCGCCTGGGGACTTTCCAGTGACGATCGCCCAGGCAGCGAAGGTGACCCGCTCGGCGGCATCACGCGGCGGTACGTCGGAGTTGAGCACCTTGGCAACCGCTTCTGAGGTAAGCGCCTCAGCAGCTGCTACCAGATTGGGCTGCACCCCGTTACTGGGCGGGTCAGTGGGGTCCGTGGGTGGCGGCGGAATCGGAGCCTCGGAAGCGGGCAGCGTCACCGGCGACACGCCACTGAGCAGTTCCATCTGCGCCTTGGCGATCGCCGCTGCCGTCTGGGTCTTCTGGTACTCGTGTAACTGCTCGACGTCGTCTCGGTGCTTGATCGCATACTCGATCAACTTCTCGACATTGTAGAGATTAGCGTCGCGTACGGCCTGCAACTGGATCGGCGGCAGGTCGAAATCGTACTCAACACGATTCTTGATCCGCACCGCCATCAACGAGTCCAAACCCAGCTCGACCAGCGGCACCTCCCAAGGCAGGTCTTCAGGTTCGTAACCCATGGCCGCAGCCACAATCGTGCTCAACCGGTGACCAATGGTCTCGCCGGAATCGGGTGACCACTTGCCCATGTCGGACGGTAGATAACGGTTGGTCAGGCTATCTGACAGGATTTCTGCGTCCGACTCCTCGGCGGCTACCGTCACCGCATCAGCCGGCACCGTGATCGAAGCGATCGCTGTTCCCGCACCTACTGCCGTCGGCAGAACCGATTCTTGACCTCCCCGCGCAACCAATGCATCATACACCAGCGTGAAGGATTCATCGATGCGGGCATGCACCTGAACCGAGGCACCGCCTGGATGTCGAGTCAACATCGTCACCAGTCTGGCGCCGGCGCCAGGCATCGCACGCTGCTCGGCAGCCGTCAAGTGTGCGCCCGGAAGTACTTGCGATACAGCGGCTCTCACCAACGCCGCAAGATCCGTTTTATCCCGGGGGGCGAATTCCCAGACGTGTCGACTATCCGGCAATGCAACATGGTTCCCCGGCATGGACACCGAACCGTCTCCGGCGAAATGCACGTCGAGCCAATGTTCCTTGCGCTTGAACCGGGTCGGCGGAATGTCCGCGTAATCCTCGGGTCCAACGGCGCGACTAAACAGAGTCCAGATGTCCAAGTCGTGGCCATACACATAAAGCTGCGCCATGGTGGAGATCATCGACTCCACTTCGTCTTGATTGCGGGAAAGCGTCGGGATCAGCTGTGCGTCATGCAAACCAACCGCTGCCGTAGTCAGACCCACCTGCATCAGCGCCACCGCGTTGGGTGCCAACTCCAAGAACGTGGTGTGGCCGTTGTCGACGGCATTGCGGATGCCTTGGGTGAAATGGACGCTGTGACGCAGCCCCTTCTTCCAATAATCCACGTCGTGAATCGGGTCGGAGCCGGGCTTGATGTAGCTGCCCTCGTGCACCGTCGAGTAGATGCCGGCAGTCGGGCTCATCGGCTTGATGCCCTGCAGTTCCGCAGCGAGTTCGCCGAGCAGGGGATCCATCTGCTGGGTGTGGCTGGCGCCCTTGGTTGCGAATTTGCGGGCGAACTTGCCCTCAGCTTTGGCGCGGGCGATGATCGCGTCCACCTGCTCAGGCGGACCGCCGATGACGATCTGGGTGGGTGCGGCGTAGACGCACACCTCTAAATCGGGGAAATCGGAGAACACCGTCTTGATCTCGTCGGCGGAGTACTCCACCAACGCCATCAGACGGATGTACTCGCCAAACAGCATCGCCTCGCCCTCACCCATCAAATGCGAACGCGAGCAGATCGCCCGAGTCGCGTCGCGCAACGACAACCCACCAACAAAGTAGGCGCATGCAGCCTCGCCTAGCGACTGACCGACCACTGCTGCAGGCTTGGCTCCGTGATGCTTAAGCAGCTCACCGAGTGCGATCTGGATCGCGAAAATGGTTACCTGAGTGGTCTCGATACCGTAATCCTGCGCATCATCTAGAATAAGCTCAAGCACCGAATAGCCTCGCTCATCTTGCACGAGGGCGTCGACCTTCTCAATCCACTCGGCAAAGACCTGGTTTCGTAAATACAGGCTCTTGCCCATCTCGCGGTGCTGCGCACCGAACCCGGCGAACACCCACACCGGGCCGTTGGTCACCGGGCCGTCGACGCTGAACACGTGCGGCCGCTGCTTGCCCTCGGCGATCGCCCGAAAACCTTCGATAGCCTCGTCATGGTAATGGGCCAGCACTACTGCACGGGAGCGACCGTGGTTACGCCGTGACAGCGATCGACCAATCGACTCCAGCGACGACGCACGGCCTTGCGGGCTGTCCATCCAATCCGCCAGCTCAGCAGCGGCGGCTTTCTTGCGTGAGGTTAAAAATGATGACACTACCAACGGAATCAAGGGGGCCGTAACTTGTTTTACTGCAAGCGCTTCCAGTGCAGCTTGCTTGAGCTGCAACGCCTCGTCGGTCATACCCGGCAGCTCGGGCTCAGATTCTCCAAAGTCGGCGACGTCGGTAATGATCTCGCCGCATTCGTCAAACCGCAGTACACGGCCTTCCAGCATGGCTGTCTCGGTTGTGGCCGCCGCTGGCACAGGAGACTCTGGTTGCCGCTCAGGTTCGATGACATCCCTCGGCAACACCTCACGCACCACCAGGTGCGCGTTGGCACCGCCAAAACCGAAGCTCGACACCCCGGCGAGCGCGTAACCGCCGTAGCGCGGCCAGTCGGTCGCCGTGTCGATAACCTTCAGGCGCATCGCATCGAAGTCGATGTACGGGCTGGGTCCGGCGAAATTGATCGACGGCGGCAACTTGTCATGCTGCAGAGCCAGCACCACTTTGACCATGCTAGCGGCACCAGCCGCCGATTCCAGGTGTCCCACATTGGTTTTCACTGCACCTAGCAACGCCGGCCGATCAGCGGGACGCCCCCTACCCACGACGCGACCTAGCGCCTCAGCCTCGATCGGGTCACCCAGGACGGTACCGGTGCCGTGCGCTTCGATATAGTCGACGGTACGCGGGTCGATACCGGCGTCCTTGTAGGCCCGGCGCAGCACGTCGGCCTGAGCGTCTTGGTTGGGTGCAATCAGACCGTTGGACCGACCGTCATGGTTTACCGCGCTGCCGGCGATCACCGCCAGGATCTGGTCCCCGTCACGGCGGGCGTCGTTCACCCGCTTGAGTACCAGCACACCGCCACCCTCAGAGCGGGTGTAGCCATCGGCATCCGACGAGAAGGACTTGATCCGTCCGTCAGGAGCCAGCACCGAACCAATCTCGTCGAAACCAAGAGTCACCATTGGCGTGATCAAGGCATTAACACCGCCGGCCACAACCACATCGGCTTCGCCGTTGCGCAGTGCCTGCACGCCCTGATGAATTGCCACTAGCGAACTCGAACATGCGGTATCGATAGTGACCGACGGCCCGCGGAAATCGTAGAAGTACGATACCCGGTTAGCGATAATAGAACTGCTGGTACCGGTGATCGCATAGGGGTGGGCTATCGTTGGGTCGGAAACCGCTAAGAAGCTGTAGTCGTTGGTGGAGCTGCCGATATACACGCCGACAGCCTCGCCACGCAGACTCGACGCGGGAATGCGGGCATGCTCGAGGGCTTCCCATGTGAGTTCCAGCGCCATCCGCTGCTGCGGGTCGATGTTTTCGGCTTCGGTCTTGGCTACAGCAAAGAAATCTGAGTCAAAACCCTTAATGTCCTTCAAATAGCCGCCACGAGTGCGAGCCTGCGCGATTCGCTGCGCCAGCCGTGGTTCGCCAAGGAATTCCGACCAACGGCCGGCGGGCAGATCAGTGATGGCGTCGCGGCCTTCCAGCAGCGCCCGCCAGGTTTCCTCGGGGGAGTTCATATCTCCCGGCAGCCGCGTCGACAAGCCCACCACCGCGATATCGATGCGCTCTGCGGAGCCTGTACGCGACCAGTCGAAAGCGTCGGTGTCGTCGTCGATCGTTTCCGATTCGCCCTCGATAATGCGGTTCGCTAAAGATTCGATGGTCGGATACTGGAATGCCACCGCAACCGACAGGGTAACTCCGGTCAGATCTTCGATGTCGGCGGCCATCGCCACAGCATCCCGCGACGCCAATCCGAGCTCCACCATAGGCGCCGACTCGTCGATGTCGTCGGGAGATTTCCCGACGACTTTACCTACCCAATTGCGCAACCATTGCCGCATCTCGGGCACAGTTGTTATGCGTGTTATACGCCGCACTTCCTCATCGCTTCGCTCTGCATCGTCGCCGAAGCGCATCTTGGTCTTCTCAGCGGGGAGGTTCGCTTGAGGGTCCTGGTTCAATTGGGGAGGGTCCTGGTTCAATTGGGGTGCGTCTACGTCAGCCATGTGTGCCTTGCTCAGAATTCAGCAGCGAAAACCGTCGGAGAGCTGGCGCCGCTGCGCAGACTACCGTCAATGTAGGCGGCGCGGCAGGCGCGCCGGCCGATCTTGCCGCTGGAAGTGCGGGGAATCGTTCCGGCCGGCACCAGCAGCACATCACGCACCGCCACCCCATGCCTCACAGCGATAGCCGCGCGGATGTCGTCAACGATGGGCTGGTAGTCAAGCTTGTGCGTGCCAGCAGCGCGCTCCCCGACGATCACCAACTGCTCGGAGGTGTCCTCGGCATCGAACTTTAGGCCGACGTGCGGGTCCTCGAGCACCACCTGGGCCAATTGGTTGGCGGGGACGGAGAAGGCGGCTACGTAGCCAACGCGCAACGCCTTAGTCGATTCCTGTGCCGTGTATTCCAGGTCCTGCGGGTAATGGTTGCGGCCATCGATGATGACGAGGTCCTTGATCCGGCCGGCTATATAGAGATGGTCCTTGAAGTAGGTGCCGTAGTCTCCGGTACGCACCCACGACGCGTCGTCGGAGGCTCCTTCGGCACGCGACTCACTGATCCGAGATTTGAGGATGTTGTTGAAGGTCTGGGCGGACTCTTCTTCCTTGCCCCAATAACCGGTACCGAGGTTGTTGCCGTGCAGCCAGATCTCACCGATCTGCCCGTCTGGTAACTCACTGGCAGTGTCGGCATCGACGATGATCGCCCATTCGCTCACCCCGACCTTGCCCGCGGAAACCTGGGCTACCGCGTTCGGTGCATCAGCGGGCACCTCCACGAATCGCTGATTGTTCAGCTCGTAGCGGTCCACGTGGATCACCGTGGGCGACTCGTCCATCGGGGTGGTCGAGACAAACAGTGTAGCTTCGGCTAGCCCGTAGGACGGCTTGACGGCGGTCTGCTTCAAACCGTACGGCGCAAACGCTTCGAAAAACTTGCGCATCGACGCCGGTGACACCGGCTCGCTGCCGTTGAGGATGCCTTTGACGTTACTCAGATCCAGTGGCAACTCGTCATCTCGAGGCAGTCCACGCATCGCGGCGTGTTCAAACGCGAAGTTCGGCGCCGCCGAGAAGGTGCCGCCGGTGTCTTCGGGCTTACGCGCAAGTTCGCGAATCCAGCGACCGGGCCGACGCACGAACGCCGCGGGCGTCATAAAGGTAAAGCTGTGACCAAGAACCGACGGGAGCAGCACCGTAATAAGACCCATGTCGTGGAAGAACGGAAGCCAGCTGACCCCACGGTCGCCTTCCTGTCCTTGCAGGGAATTCAGCACCTGCAATACATTGGTGGGTAGGTTCAGGTGGGTGATCTGCACGCCGCTCGGAATGCGGGTGGAGCCCGACGTGTACTGCAGATAGGCCACGGTTTCCTCGTTTGCCTCAGGCTGCTGCCAGGTGGCGGCAACCTCGTTGGGCACTGCGTCAACCGCGATAACGCGAGTTCGCTCCTTAGCAAACCGACCCCGGATGAACTTGCGGACACCTTCGGCGGAGTCGGTGGTAGTTAGGATAGTCGAGGGAGTGCAATCGTCGAGCACTGCGTGTAACCGGCCGACATGCCCCGGCTCGGCCGGGTCGAACAACGGCACCGCGATCCGGCCGGAATACAGGGCACCGAAGAAGGAGATCAGGTAGTCCAGGTTCTGCGGACATAGGATGGCGATGCGGTCACCCGGCTGGGTGACTTGTTGTAAGCGGGCGCCCACCGCTCGGTTGCGGGCGCTGAATTCGGACCACAAAATGTCGCGCGCGACACCATCGCGGCCGGTGGAGAAGTCCAGGAATCGATAAGCCAACTTGTCGCCGCGAACCTTTGCCCACTTTTCGACGTGACGGACCAGGTTGGTATTAGGCGGGAACCTGATCTTTCCATTCACAATGAACGGGTTGTGGTACGCCATGCGACCCTCTCCTGTCACGACACATCTCTCGGTCGGCTTCGCCGACAGTTCCAACCTGCACCCGGGCCAACCTTCGAACGACGCACATTTAGGCGTGCGCTGGCCACTGCTAGCTTCGACCCGAACGGGTCAACCACATGATCTTAAATTTCTCTTAATGTTAAGTGGTCTCGCGCGACAGACCAAATCACAAGGTTACGGTGATCGTGCACACTAGAGGCCTATTCTAGGCCATCTCATCCATGTTTAGGATGCGGCGCACCTTCGATAAGCCGATGTACCCAATTCAATGTCCAAACGGTCGCGGGCGCTCCGTCAAGATCCCAGAACTGGGCAGTAGCATACATCGCGTGGATAGGCTGACCGGCGCCGCTGGCCAGGGTGTTCAGTGTGGCAGGCAGATTAGCGACACTGAATGCCTCCGCTGGGGCAGCGCAAATGAGGTCGCCGGGAGCGCAAATCTCATTGGTCCTACTGTGCAGCACGCCAAACCCACCAGGCCGCGCGCCCGTCATGGTCATACCGAGCCCCGACAGAACTGGCACCTCATGCAAGGTAACCTCGGCACCCTCACCCGGAGGGTTGGGCCCGATGTCGTTACCAACTCCCTGTTGCCGACGGCCATCGGCAATCAGTGTCACACCGAGCACCAGATCGTCATCGACGGGTCCGTGGCCGTTCCCGATATCGCTGGTAATGTCGCCGGCGATCACCGCGCCCTGCGAAAAACCCACCAGTACGTAACTAGTCAACGGGCACTTGTTATTCACATTGATCATCTCTTGAACCATTGCGCGGGTACCTTCCGCACGGCTGTCGTTATAGGTCATCTGCTTGTCGCCACTTAGCGGATTGTGGAACTGCGCGGTGTACGGAATCGTGTACGTCTGCACTCGGGAGGTGGGAAACTGCTGGCCGATCGTCATAGTCGAGTTGCGCAGCAACGCATCGGGAAATTGCACCGGATCAAGTGGATTGTCCTGCAAAGACGACTCCCAAGTGCCAGGAACAACGAGCAACTGCACATCGGGGCAGGACACGTCTTGAAAAGCGGGTCGGGGTTTCCGGGGGTGAGGTGCGGTAGACGGAATGGGCAGCACACCGGGAGGCAGTGAACTGCGCGGGGATTCGGCGCTGCGCAACAGGATCACCACAGCCACAATGGCCAGCGCCACGACGGCCGCCATCGACAAGGCAGCCGTCCAGGCGAGGACTCGGTGGCGCTTACGTGGCACTTTCTCGACCATTCGGGATCTCCTGCTAACAGAATCGGCAGGTCCCTCGGAAGGTTCCGGTGCACATACGGTGTGCGGTGGCGATGCTCACCGCTAACCATCCGAGCACGCCCCATACACGATACCGGCTCGTCACCACAACACCTCCCGTGCCACTGGTTCCTCCCTAGCGAATGGCGCCGACGATATCGCCCGACATAGCAGCCAACTGCGGCGCCCACGCCCCCCAGCCGTTGTCACCACCACCCGAGAAGTCAAAGTGACCGTTGTGCCCACCGACGCTGCGGTACTGTTGGTAAAACTCCCGGGAGCTGCCCATCGATGCGACTGCCTGACCAATCATTGCGTCGATGTCGCCACCCATAGTCATCGGACTGTAGACCCACACGCGGGTGTTGTTCTGCGCCAAAAGCGAAGCATGCACGTAGGGGTCATGCCACTTCCACCGGCCCAGCTGCGGGGCGCCCCACATCCCGTTGCCGTCGATACCGCCAAACTGCTGCAGGCCAGCAAGAATGGCACCATTGTAGTTTGTGCTCGAGGGGTACACAAACCCGGACAACGAACCAGCGAAGCCGAAACGGTCGGGGTGGAAAGCCGCCAGCGCCAGCGCAGCATACCCACCCTGCGAGGCGCCGACGGCCGCGTGGCCGTCGGGCGCCAAACCCCGTTTGGTGGCCAGCCAGTCGGGAAGCTCGCTGGACAGGAAGGTATCCCACTGCTTGCTGCCGTCATTCTCCCAGTTTGTGTACATGCTGTAGGCGCCGCCGGCGGGAGCCACCACCGAGATACCCCTGCCTCCCAACGTGGTCATCGCATTGCCCGCAGTAACCCAGTTACTGACATCCAAGGCGGCGTTGAAGGCATCAAGCAGGTACACCGCGTGCGGCCCCCCGGCCATGAAAGCGACCGGAATATCCCGGCCCATTGCGTTCGACGGCACCATCAAGGATTCGTAACCCGCAGCCTTGGCGTTGCCAGCGGTTCCCGCCAGTAGTACGGCCGCAGCGAACACCCCTACTGCCAGGGCGGCGACGCAGAGCACCCGCACAACTGCTGACAGACCCCGCACGCCTAACCTCCATCGCCGATGCTGCGTGAACAGTATTCGATGATTCGATGCAAGGCGAACCCACCTCCGTGGGGTAGTGAATAACACCACACGGGTTGAAGCTACCCGGAAATAGCTAACGGCGGCGACCTCCACAGGTCGCCGCCGTTAGCGGTATAGGCTAAGCACCCGGGGTAGCCCCTAAATACTGCTGAAGGTCAGGCTTCATGTCGTTCAGCTGTTCGCCCCAGTACTCCCAGCTGTGTGTCCCGCTGTCCGGGAAGTTGAAGACGGCGTTGTGACCGCCGCCTGCGTTGTAACCGTCCTGGAATTTGATGTTGCTGGTACGCACTAAGCCCTCGAGCAACTTGGCGGGCAAGTTGTTGCCGCCCAATTCCGTAGGCTTGCCATTACCACAGTACATCCAGATGCGAGTGTTGTTGGCAATCAGGGTGCCAACGTTCACCGTCGGGTCGTTGCGCTTCCATGCCGGGTCCGTGGACGGGCCCCACATATCCGCGGCCTTGTAGCCGCCGGCGTCACCCATCGCCAGACCGATTAGCGAGGGACCCATTGCGTTGGAGGGGTCTAGCAAGCCCGACATCGAGCCAACATAGATGAACTGGTCCGGGTGGTAGATCGCCAGCGTCAGGGCCGACAAACCGGCCATCGAAAGACCGACCGCCGCGCTGCCGGTGGGCTTTATCTGCTTGTTGCTCTGCAGGTACTGCGGCAGCTCGCTAGTCAGGAAGGTCTCCCATTTGTAGGTCTGGCAACCGGCCTTGCCGCAGGCCGGGCTGTACCAGTCGCTGTAGAAGCTGGACTGTCCTCCGACCGGCATGACTACCGAAATACCGGACTGATAGTACCACTCGAAAGCGGTGGTATTGATGTCCCAACCGCTGAAATCGTCCTGCGCGCGCAACCCGTCTAACAGGTACAGTGCGGGGGAGTTGGCGCCGCCGTTTTGGAACTGGACCTTGATGTCACGTCCCATCGACGGTGATGGCACCTGAAGGTACTCCACCGGCAATCCCGGCCGGGAGAACGCTTCCGCGGGGGCCGAGCCGACGACACCGATCAGAGCCGACAGCAAGGCCACACCCATGGCCTCAACGACGAGTCGGCGCAGCATACCCGCCACGGCACCTCGAAACCTATCAACAAACTTCATTCTTGCTTCCTCATCCTTTACGCGCATTGTTACGTGTCGGCGCATCCTTAAATCAGGTAGAACTCTTAAATCAGGTAGAACTGCATGCGCTAAACGCTGCAGTGCCCGTGTAGTCAACCACAACTTAGGGCGTCCACCAGCATCGAGCGAGTCACTCAAACCACCATGCGGTGTCGGTTTTCGGTGATTTTCACGCCACAAGCGGCCCCGAAAACAACATTTCCGCACATGTCTGGCTGGCGGCATCGCGCAGGTGAGGATTTGATATGCTGTTTCGCTGTCAGTATTTCGCGGCATCAGCCGATGCCTGTCTAAAATTCCTGCCGGTCAGGTCGACACAACGACCGAAAATGCCAACTTCACGCATTTGCGAATCGTCGCCGAGTGCTCATTCGGGCGGGGTAGCAGGAAGCACGTCAGGCACCGGCAGCCCACACCTAACGAGCTCGTAGAGCGGAACACGGTCGAACCGGTACCGGGTGAACTCAAACGAATTCAACAGGTTGGAGATGAACCGATGCAAGGCCATCGGGGCGCGCACCGAGCTCAGCACCGCCTGGGTCCCGGAGCACTGCAGGGCCGCTACCGCTTGCGCAATCCATGCCTGATCAAGATAGCCAGGAATACCTGGGTACCATTTCACCCAGGGACCGTCGGCGATCACCCAGTCCGGGAAGAGGTTTTTGTCATGCCCGATCCGGCCGTGCTGCAGCCGTTCGGTGTGCTGCGCCAGAGGATTTGCCAACCCGATCTGGTCGATCACCCTGACATCGAGCCCGACGTTCATGCCAAGCATACCGAGGTTGGTGAAAAATACCGTGTGCTGGGGTTTTTGGGACACTAGGCTGTCCGGGGGACTTCCTGGTGAAGATGGCGACAGCTGGATCATCGGCACAAGATCCCACTTAATGTAGTTGCCAGATGGTAGCAACAACGCGCCGTCAGGGGTGTTGTTGAGTGCTACCAGGACCGCAGCCATCCGTGGATAACCCAGGTAATCGGCCGCAGTCAACGGATGGGCGTGACCGGTTGCCTGCGCGTAGAAGCGTCGCTCGTCGACGATCCCCGAGTAGCTGACGTTGGTGGCGTCATCACCCATCCCCGGCGAGTTAGCTGCCCACAGCGACCAACCCGCAACCCCCAGCCACAGCAGGCTGGTCACACCTGCCAGCCAATTACCAGTCTGCCGCGAAAAGTCCGCACCTTCGGAAATCACCACCGGAATGACCACGACCGGAGCCAGCAAACAAAATAGCGGCGCCAACAACACCCGGCCGTGCATAAAGTCGCCGCCTTGCCGGATCCAATAAAACGCCTGCAGGAGTCCGCTGAAGACGACAAAGACCACGACAGCCGGCGGGCTTTGTACCGCCCGGGCCACACGCCCGGAGTCGGGGGTCTCCAGAGGGTGCATAAATGATGGCCAACGATGAATCAACATCAGCAACAATCCCAACAGCACCAAGAGCACCAACGGCACCCAAAGTACGTAGGGCTGGTTGAAGTTCGACAGATAAATTATGCCTTGTGACCACTTGTCGCCCGCTGCGTCCTTGGCCAAGGCGGTACCCGGCACCAGTAAACCATAGTAGCCCATCCGGAAAAGCTGGTAGGCAACTGGCAGGGATCCGCCAGCCACCACGATCAGCGCCCGAAGCCAACAGGTCCGAGCCGCGATCATCAGCATGATCAGCGCAGACCCGCCCATCAGCGCCAACTCGGGGCGGACCAGAACACTGCACCCCGCTACGAAGGCCAGTGCACCGATGAATCGTCGGCTTTGCGACCGATTCCGCAGTGGCTGCGCCCAACAAACCATCATCCACCACAACAGCCCCAGATAGGTCAATACCAAGCCGCTCTCCAAACCGGATGTGGCGAAGTCCCGCGCCGGCGGCAGCGCAACGTAAACCAGCGCACCGGCGGGCAGCATGATCGCCTGACGACCCTGCAAGCTAGGTGCATACAACCGGCCTGTACCCAGCATCAGCAACACCATGCCAAGTACAGAAAGAACAAGAGCCGCGGCCAACGCCACATACTCGAAGCGCATCGGCCCGCCGACCCAGCTGCCCGCATAAAGTAGGTAGGTCCATACCGTGGAAGTGTTGGCCTCCACCCGCTCACCTTGGTTGAACACCGGCCCGTTGCCAGCCAGCAGGTTGCGCACAGTGCGCAAGACGATCAACCCGTCGTCAGCGATCCAACGTCGTTGCCAGGCCCCCCAACCAAACAACGCAGCCACCAGCAACACACTGGCCCATAGACTGACCCGGACCACAATGTGGTACGGAAACAGCGGCCAACCGACCTGCCTGCTCACCATTCGGCGCCGCATCGCCGGACCCCTTGGGCCCGTGAGACCAGTCAGATCGGGACTAGCCGAAGACAACAGCAGCACCAATTGTTCCGGCCCACGTTAGTGCCAGTAGCTGAAGCACCCGGTCACGTAGCGCGATGCCTTCGGGCTCTCCGGCCAACCCGCCGTCGACATCCACCGCGTAACGCAGGATAGCGATAGTGAACGGGACCATCGACACCGCAAACCAGGACCCCGAGTGGCGGTCGCGCTCGAACGCCCACAGCCCATAACACATCACCACCGCGGTGGCAGACAACGTCCAAACGAATCGCAAATAGGTACTAGTGTAGCTTTCCAGCGACTTGCGGATCGCCGCTCCAGTGCGTTCGGTCAATTGCAGCTCGGCATATCGCTTGCCGGCCACCATGAATAGCGATCCGAACGCCGCTGTCAGCAAAAACCACTGTGACAATGGGATGTTGGTGGCCACACCGCCGGCAATTGCCCGGATCAAATATGCCGACGACACGATGCAGATGTCGACCACTGCTTGGTGTTTGAGGCCGAAGCAGTAGCCCAGCTGCATGCCAATGTAGATCACCATTACTAGTGCCAAATTTGGCGTCATTAGCCAGGCAACGACCAGGGAGGCCACCCCCAGCACCACTGCGAGAGTGTAGGCCAGCCACTCGGTCACCACGCCGGCTGCGATCGGGCGGAACCTCTTGGTCGGGTGCTCCTGGTCAGCCTCGATGTCGCGCACGTCGTTGATCAAGTACACCGACGAGGCCGCCAGACTAAATACCACGAAAGCTAGCGACACTTCGGTCAGTAGTTCAGCATATCTGTAGTGCATGCCGCCGCCCAAACCGGCTAACGGCGCAGCCAACACCAGCACGTTCTTCACCCACTGCCGCGGGCGAATCGCCTTAACCACCCCGATGACCAGGTTCCCCGAAGAACCGATCATCACGTCTTCGCTCATTTGACCGCACTTCCCGAGCTGAGGCCGTGTTGGACAGTCCATCTGCGTGATAACCGGCTATCGAAACGGGCGGTAGTACCTGCGACCGCGGCACCGAGCACGACACCGAAGGCCACATCACTGGGATAGTGCACCCCCAGCACTATCCGCGACAGCGCCATCGGAGCCACTAGCACCGCGGCAACTATTCCTTTTGGCAGTCTGCTAGCTCGACCGATCAATATGGCCGCGGCTGCGGTCGAGGTGGCATGTGCCGACGGAAAGCTGAGCGGACTGGGTGTACCGACATTCACTGTGACGGCCGGATGGTTCGGCCGGATACGCCGGACCATCCGTTTGATCAGCACGGCAGCCACATGTGCAGCAAACACGCCGGCCCCCGCCACCAGCCAGTACCGACGGCGGCACGGCACCAGGATCGCGCCAAGTAATGATATCGCCAGCCAGCCGATGCTGTGTTCTCCGAAGTGCGACATTCCTCGTGCCGTGGGCAGCACACCGGGTCGGTCAACCAACACCGACTGAACAGCCGCGATAGCGGCCAACTCGCCAGTAGGCGCCTTATCTTCAGGCATGCTCGGGCTCTTGTTCGGCGGGGAAGCGTGTAGGAGAGTCTGGGAGCGGCAACAACGCCATCTCCCACTTCTGCTTGCTAGACAACACGGGCAATGCATCGCGGTAGATCTTGCGCAGCTCGTCGAACCTACGCGCCAGCTGAAGCTGACGGTGCAGTGAGGAAAACAGCAGTAAAAACATCTTGGCCCGGTCACGCTGTCGGTAGACCACGCCGCATCCGTCGGCGGTGGTGACGGTGACACCGTCAACCGTGCATAGCCGGAACCAGCGCGCGTCCTGAGTGGGTATGTTGAATTCCGGGCGTTTGTGGCATTCGGGGTCTGCCGCAGTAAGGTTGTGGAATATACCGCGCAACAGTCGATAGACTATAGAGAGCGGATTCTCCGGTGGCTTCATCACCTTGTTTTTGTGCACAGGAGGCGGCAATTCAGTGGCTGCTGGCAAGACAACCGCGTCGGGGTATTCCTTGCGCATACGGTGCACTTCAGGGAGCGCTGATTCCAGAATCGAGAAGATGTGGTCCGGGCCGGCCAAGAAGTCGTCGATAGCCTTGTTCTGGATTGCCACTGTTGAATATTCAAGACAGGCAAGGTGTTTCAGTGTCGCCTTCAGATGACTGCGGACCAGGCCGGTGACGTCGCCATCCCAGTGCATAGCCGCGACCACCAACCGGTTGCGCAAATGAAAGTAGGCCTGCCAGTCGATGGCGTCATCTTTATCGCTCCAGGCCATGTGCCAGATCGCCGCGCCGGGCAGTGTGACCGTTGGATAGCCGTGCTCGGCGGCCCGCAGACCGTAGTCGGCGTCATCCCACTTGATGAACAGCGGCAGCGGCTGTCCCAATTCTTCGGCGACTTGCCGCGGGATCATGCACGTCCACCAGCCATTATAGTCTACGTCGATACGCCGGTGGAGCAGCTTGCTTTTGTCTTCTTTGTCGTTCAACGGGTATTCGACGAAATCGTGGTCGTACTCGGCGTGCGGCGCGGCAGTCCAAATAAAGTTCGATCGGTTCACCACCTCGCCCATGATGTGCAGGTGCGACGGCTCCTGCAGACTAAGCATCTGGCCGCCCACCAGCATTGGACTCTTGGCGAAGCGGTGCATCGCCAAAACCCGCAGAATCGAGTCCGGCTCAATGCGAATGTCGTCGTCCATGAACAAAATCTGTTGACAGTCAGTGTTTTTCAGCGCTTCATACATCACTCGGCTATAGCCGCCGGAACCGCCTAGGTTGGGCTGGTCGTGAATGGAAAGCCGATCGCCCAGCCGGGCAGCCGCCTCCGGGAAGTCCGGATGATCCCGCACTTTCCGGACACCCTGATCGGGCACGATCACCGCCCCAATCACTTCGTCCACCAACGGGTCAGCGGTGAGTTCGGCCAGCGCGTTGGTACAGTCTGCGGGCCGATTGAACGTCGGTATGCCTACCGCGATATTGGCCCTGCCCGGAGCCGGGGAAGTAGCGTACCAGCCACCGCTGCACAAGGTTACCCTGGTTTCGGCGGTGATGTCGAACCAAATCCAGCCGCCGTCCTCGAACGGCTGCAGCCCAACTTCGAGTTCCACGACCTGAGCCTTACTGGCGTCATCCTCAACACCGGCGAACTCGCGGCCTTCGACGAAAATGCGGGCACCGTTGGCCTTGGTGCGGTAGACGTCGACGCGACCAGCTCCGGTCACCTCAACCCGTAGCACCACCGACTTGCAGATAGTCCAGCGGCGCCAGTAACTGGCCGGGAACGCATTGAAGTACGTGGCGAACGATACCTCGGACTCCGCACCGATCTGCAACGTGGTGGGGCTCAAAGCATGCGCACGCCGAGCGTTGGTGATCGACTCCACTAAATACAACTTGCGGACATCGAGAGGATCACCCGGACGCGGCAAAATGACTCGGGCAAGCAGACTCACGGCAGTCATTACGCGCCGCCTTCCCGTCCGATAGCTGGCGCTGCGTGCTGTGCAGCAGCTACCGCTGGTTCCTCCATCAGGGGAGAACCGTCACGCAGGTGCGGTGCAAGGATGTTATCGTACATGTTCAACGCGGCGGCAATGGCCATATGCATATCCAAATATTGGTAGGTACCCAGCCGCCCGCCGAACAGTACCTTCGACGACGCCGTCTCAGACTTAGCCTTGGCCCGATAGGCTGCCAACATGGCGCGGTCGGCCTCAGTGTTGATAGGATAGTAGGGTTCATCGTCATACCCCGCGAAGCGGGAGTACTCCCGCATTATCACCGTCTTGTCAATCGGGTAATGGCGCTCGCGGTGGAAGTGACGAAACTCGTGTATGCGCGTGAAAGGCACATCGAGATCACTGTAGTTCATCACCGGCGTCCCCTGAAAGTCACCGATAGGTAGCACTTCCACCTCGAAGTCCAGGGTCCGCCAGCCGAGGCGGCCTGCAGCGTAGTCAAAGTAGCGGTCCAGCGGGCCGGTGTAAACAACCGGGGCTCCGAGGCTGTCGGCACGCAGTTGATCGGCAACATCGAACCAGTCGGTGCCAAACCTTACTTCGATGCGGTCGTCGTCGGCCATCTTCGTGCACCATGCCGTGTAACCGTCGACCGGCAGGCCCTCGTAGATGTCGCTGAAGTATCGGTTGTCAAAGGTGTAGCGCACCGGCAGCCGACTAATCACGGCAGCCGGAAGCTCGGCGGGGTCGGTCTGCCATTGCTTTGCCGTGTATCCCTTGACAAACGCCTCATAGAGCGGCCGGCCAATCAGTGATATAGCTTTCTCTTCAAGGGTCTTTGCATCCGCCGTATCAATTTCAGAGGCCTGCTCGGCAATCAGCTGTCGCGCTTCGTCAGGAGTGAAGTACCTGCCGAAGAATTGCGACACCAGACCCAGTCCCATCGGAAACTGGTATACCTGCCCGTTGTGCACCGCGAAAACCCGGTGCCGGTAGTCGGTGAACTCAGTGAACTGCCGCACGTAGTCCCACACTCTCTTACTAGAGGTATGGAACAGGTGGGCACCGTACTTGTGAACTTCGATGCCGGTCTGCGGCTCGGCTTCGGAATAGGCGTTACCACCGATATGCGGACGCTTCTCGACAATAAGCACACGCTTGCCTAGCTGGGTCGCCACACGCTCGGCAATTGTCAGGCCGAAAAACCCCGAGCCAACAACGAAGAGATCAAAACTAACGGTCATCGGTTGCCTAGAGTATCTGACCTTTTCGGGCATAACCCTTATGTGACGGCTCGGGTTGGTCGTGATTCGACCGGGCAGGAACGGCTAACAACGGCAGTAATCGAGTGGCGAACTCAAGGTCGCAATTACCTCACGATTCAATATAACCACTCTGGTCACACTAACCATACTCGTACCATCAACCGTGTGGGGCTAATCCTGCGCACTCGAGACGTCGAGGGCAAGCAAGCCCGACAACACAAATAGTCCAGATTGAGGAGACTTCCGTGCCGAACCGACGCCGATGCAAGCTTTCGACAGCCATAAGCACGGTCGCCACCCTAGCAATCGCCAGTCCATGCGCATATTTCCTTGTTTACGAACCGACCGCGAGCGCCAAACCCGCGGCCAAACACTATGAATTCAAACAAGCAGCATCGATAGCCGACCTGCCCGGAGAAGTGCTGGACGCGATCTCGCAGGGACTGTCGCAGTTCGGCATCAACCTACCGCCGGTGCCTTCGCTAACTGGCACCGATGATCCAGGTAATGGCCTGAGAACTCCCGGTTTGACCAGCCCCGATCTGACAAATCAGGAGCTAGGGACACCTGTGCTCACCGCGCCGGGCACGGGACTGACACCACCTGTGACAGGCAGCCCGATATGTACCGCACCGGACCTGAACCTGGGTGGCACCTGCCCCAGCGAGGTACCGATCACCACACCAATTTCATTGGACCCGGGCACCGACGGCACCTATCCGATCCTCGGCGATCCCTCCACGTTGGGCGGTACATCACCGATCAGTACCAGCAGCGGTGAGCTTGTAAATGACCTGCTAAAAGTTGCGAACCAGTTGGGCGCCAGCCAGGTCATGGACCTAATCAAGGGTGTGGTGATGCCAGCGGTCATGCAGGGCGTCCAGAACGGCAACGTAGCCGGTGACTTGTCGGGCTCAGTAACGCCGGCCGCGATATCACTGATTCCTGTCACGTAGCAGTCGAAGAACCTGTCACCTGACGGCACCGCAGGGTCGGACTTGGCCCAACGACCAAAAAACCGCCCAGGAACTAACCTTACTATGGGGCTACGGGGCCAACAACAAGCAGGCTTTGAGCGAGATTCCGTACGCATACACCGTATAGTCTCATAAATAATAATTATGAAGGACACGTAATATCGGGACTAGTGTCACCCCACAGCCTAACGATGTTGCTCACCGCTATCGTGGAAACGTGGTCACCGTATAGTGGTGCGCGGATCCGGCACGCGAAGGGGCTCTCGGTCCAACCAGTTCGAAACACCGCCCCGGCGTGCGCCCAAAACGCCCTGGTGGTTCTTGGGAGGCCCTGGTGCCAAGCCGAATATGAGATCAGATCACGGCCGTCTACCCCAGCACCAGGTGCAAAGTCCGGTCGACAGAAACAAAAGACCGCGCAGCACAGATCCAGTGTTCATCGGAGTACCACCAGAACTATGCAAATCGCAGTCACCGGTCCCACCTATGCGGTCCAGTGACCCGGACACTCAGCGCTGCGCCGAAAAACCAGATAAGCCCGATAAACACCGCTTGAGCTACAAGCCGACCACAAAGGAATTGACTTCGGACTTCGGACCCAACCACCCAGGAAACAGTCACCTGGAAGCTGGCCAGACGCGCAGAATGGGGCAGCCGACAAGTTGCTGCGATGCGGTACTCGCAGCACGACTACGGGGTTGGTGCCGCGGTCTTGCACCAAACCCCGGCTAGCCATGACATTCGGTGGTGGAAATGACCCGGGATCGGCAAGGCGATCTACACTTACCACAGCAAAACGCTGGGATGGTGCAACATCGCTCATAACGCGCTAGTCGACAAATAACGGCCAAGTGTTCGAGGACATAGCCGGGTAAGCTCACTAAGCAGGCAAAGAACTTCCACACTGGCGGGTGCAATCACAGCACCTGCGGGGTCGCCATGATCGGCGACTTTGACGACATGGCGCCAACGCCGATCCAAATCCGAACCGTAGGCCGACTGCCCAGCTGGAGCCTAAGCCTGGGACGGATCGATCCAATGGCACGGTCGCACTGGAATCAACGGGGAACCGCTACACCACCTTTCCGGCTGACGCCACCGCGACCTTGCTCTCCATCTTCACCCATCGCGACGCCGGCAACATCGATTAACCGGACAATACAGACCACGCACTTATAGATGAAATCCAGGACAGAATTCAACGACCCGCCGGATAATAAGCTGATCAAAGGGCTAGATAGCGATGCGATCTACAATTCCTGGGCCTCGCCGAGTTACGAACATGGCCAGGTCGAGTTGCCGACTAGCGCGAAAATACAAGAGCCGCTGGAGATCACAGCAAAACTTACAGCACGGAACGTCAAACTTCGACCCGCCACCGGACACAAGTCCACAGGATCTCGACGCCGGCAACACAAACCCCCAGAGGACCGACAGTACCGCCCGAACATTTCTCGCTGACAGCCCATCCAGCGGCTTGCCGATGGTGGTGTTAGCTTTTTCCGACCGAGGTTGGAGTGAGCGGACGTATTTAGTAAGCTCACGCAAGTCGTCAATAGCTTTCCTGCAAATCACCAGCAGGCCGGTAGGATCCCTTGAACGCATTAGGTTAGGCAGTGGAGTCAGGCTGCAACAACATCAAATACCTTAAACGCGCCAAAACCCGCCACCCCGACACCGGAGCCATCAGCACCCCATTGCGACGGCGCCGCTTGGCTTCCGCATCGAGCCGCACCTGCTCGGCCTGCCGCTGCGGTTCTGCGAACTCTTCCCCAGCATTCATCTGCCGCCAACCCGGCCAATGCTAATGGTGGTTTTTAGCCTTGACCCGCTTGCCCGGCAGGTCTTGTTCTGATCCCACTGGCGGTCCACCGGGACGTTAAGGCAGCATGCCAGAACACAGACAGTCTCCCACAACCGAGGCTGCGTATGACTTCTAGATCCACTGGCAAGTGGGTTAGCTCCACCAGCGTTCCAACACCCGGGCAACACCGTCATCGGTATTGGGGGCGGTGATCTCGTCAGCGGCGGCCAGCACGGCGGGATGCGCATTACCCATCGCCACGCCGTGACCCGCCCGTAGCAGCATCGGAACGTCGTTGGGCATGTCGCCGAAAGCCGCCGCGTTGCCATCCGCGATCCCTAGCGGCCGTCCAACCTCTTCGACGCCGGTGGCCTTGCTGATTCCCAGCGGCAGGATCTCCACTAGACCGTTGTTGGTGGAGTAGGTTATGTCGCCCGCAATCCCGACATGCTTGGCTAGTTCGGCAGCCATATCCGCACTGCGGGCACCGGACTTGCGGATCAGGAGCTTGATAGCCGGAACGCTAAGCAGATCTTCGATCGACACCTCAGTGTTGTCCGGGTGGAGCCACGCATGCTCGTAACCCACCGAGCTGACGAACTGTGGGGTAGCGCTGTCATGGGCGCGATCACCGACACGCTCGACAGCCAGACCCGCGCCAGGGATGACGCGCGTTGCGATCTCGACCAACTCGCCTAGGATGTCAACGGCCAGCGTGCGCGCCGATACCACCCGATCGGTCGCAGGATCGTATATCACGGCACCGTTGGCACACACCGCCATCGGCGGGAAACCAAGTGCGTCGACGACCGGCCGCACCCAACGCGGCGGGCGGCCCGTGGCCAAGACGAAATACGCTCCGCCGGCCACGGCGGAGCGTACAGCGGCGCGGGTACGCGCGGTTACAGTCTCGTTCTCATCGAGCAACGTGCCGTCAACGTCACAGGCTATAAGCGTTGGCTGGGTCGGCGTTGGAGCCGGCCTAGTCGTATCGGTCACTGAGACAAACCGCCCCGCAGCCAGTTAGGGGTGATCAGCGTGAGCCACTTTGGCTATGGCCCAGTGGCGTCACACCGTCGGTCCCGGCTTTGGGAGCCTCCACTATCATCCGGGCCACTCCGGTTTTGAATTCCCTGAGTTCTAAACTGCCGGTGATGGTGGTCTCCGGAGAGACGCCGACCAGCTCCCTCGCGCATAGCCGCTGCACGGCCACGGCAAAGGCACCCGCCCCGGCATCCCGGTCCAGGGGGATGGTGCCGGCGAACTTGATCAAGAAATTAACCACCTTCACCCGTCGCATCTCGGCCTTGATCATGAATCGAAACCGCCAACGCGAAATCGCTAGCGCGGCTGGCAGCCAGTCGACATAGCTGGTGTGGTTCACGGCACCACCGTGGTCGGGGATATTCTCCTCGCTCACGCAGGTGGTCTGGCTTCCGCTGGCCAGGACAACCAGCTGAGCCAGGAACTCTGACGTGTCGTAAAGCCGGTATCGCCATCGATAACTACTCCGCTACTTTGGCACGCTGGGCGCGCCGCGCCGCCCTCTCGGTTGCCTCCTCAGCGTCGAGGCGAGCCGCCTTGATTAGCGAAGGGGCACCCCCGCCCAGCCGATGCGGCACCCAAAACTCCCCAGCCGGGTGCGGTCCGTACAGCTCTTGTGCTCGTTCCAGCAGATGTTGCATCCGAAAGTGCAACAAGGCCTTTAATTGTGCTACACCCAACGTTGGTTCAATCGGTTCGCCGACGAGCACCAAAATCGGCACCTTCGGGCGAAGGAGCTTCTTGGGGCAGTCCTTGGTCCAGATCCGCTGTGAACCCCAGACGATGTGCGGAATTATCGGCACCCTAGCCTCCGCCGACATCCGCGCTGCGCCCCCTTTGCATTCCTTTATCTCAAAGCTTCGGCTGATCGTCGCCTCGGGGTAGACGCCGACGAGTTCACCATCTTTGAGATTCCTAACGGCGGCTTCGTAAGACGCGGCACCCTCTTGCCGGTCCACCGGTATGTGTCGCAGGCGGCGCATAATCGGTCCGGTAATTTTGCCATCGAATACCTCTTGCTTGGCCATGAACCGCACCTTGCGCCCTAGGCCCTGCTGGTAAGCGGGTAAACCCGCAAAAGTGAAGTCGAGGTAGCTGGTGTGGTTGATGGCGATGACGGCCCCGCCGCTGGCCGGCAAGTTTTCTATACCCCGAACACTGACCTTCAGACCCTGAATCAGCCAGAGCAGGCGAGCAAACTGAATTACAGTCCCGTATAGTGGTTCCACAGCCAATTAGCTTAGTGCTCCTGACGGCGCTTCGTCGAAACGGTCAACAAAGAGAGTAATGCTATACATTACCCGATGCCTCCACCACAGTTACCTGCCGTTATTAGCCAATTTGTCGCCGACAGAGCAATGCATGCAGCCTAGATCAACGAGCTAAGCGTGTCACCTTTCGGGTAGACTTGAACAAGTTCTGGCAACAAGTTTATCGAGATGGTGAAGGCAAGACGGTTGTGCTCAAGCCCAAGGTGTCGCGACGGGACGGCGTACTTCATTTATGATTTGTGGTACCCGCGGGTGGCTGGGTGTGGGTCTAGAGACACGATTCCAGGCGGCCAATTGAGAATGGTTTCGTGTGCTCTCGCGCTGCCTAGCCGGTCGGCGGTACACCCAAGCTGGGTCGCGGACCCGGATGTGGGGGTACGAGCGATTTGGCACGAGGCTGGAGTAGATTGCACGACCAGCTAGCCGGTGTGATCATGCCCGTTTGACTGGTCAGTAACTGTCCGGCTGGCCACGCTAACGCTGGCACAACAAACACGTCTGGCCAAACCACATCTGGTGGAGCAGCTGGTGGTCTATTATGGCTATGCTTGCGCAGCCAACACCGTAATCGACGATGACCGTTGCTGAGGATACATCGATTCGGCGGTCTCGGTGTGTCCGACCGAGCGGTAGCGACGCTGTCGTTGGGCACAAATTACCCCGGTCGGGTGTGGTACGCAGAGCTTTCCGCTGCCTACGGCATCGAGCCAGACTCGTCGCGCATTGATTACTACCGGCATTCTGCGGCGGCCGAAGTTTGACACTTCGGTCTAAGCTCAAGGTGGCACGTACCCGCCAATCGCAGCGGCGAAACGGGCATAAAGAAGGCAACCGGAAGGTAGTTGTGTAGAGCACAGACGCAAGCCGCGCCAATTTTTTGATCGAGACCTACGCGAGCAGTATTCTGTATGATAATTAGTTCAATCCGGCCTACTTCGCCTCCTGGTCCCCTTTCCCGACAATAAAATAATTAGGGCTCTAGATTAGGACACCACTAAGATGACTTGCGATGTATTTGTACGTCTGGCATTTACACAAGGATCACTTCAACGCCAAGCACCTGCACGACCATGTTAATAAGGTTACGTCGGAGCTATGTACACTAACCCTTGCAGCACAACATCCCAGATCGTGGTGAACAATCTGCGGAATGAACTGCAGAATTTAGGATTTCACCGATTTTCCGAGGCCACCAACTCGGTCAAGCACCGCCTGACCGAAACCAAAGGCAAGCTCAACGTCACGAGCATAGCCTGCGGACCCCAACGTCAGCCCGATCAGCTACTCGACGGCAGCAGTTTCTGACTACACAGCAAAGGTTTTCAACATAAACTACGCTCGCCCTGTCAACTTGAAATCATTGACATCTTAGTTCTTCCACGTTTGTATACATCTACTGCAATACTTTCGGAGCGACATGGTATCTAATTTCTACGACATGCCTGCGGGTGCCAAGGGTATATTAGCTACCCAGAAACGCCAACGTCATATGGACAGTGCGCATCTATACATCACTCAGATGAGGACCACCTGTATAGTGCCGCAGTCATTTTCGTACCACGATTTGCTGCGCTACCTCAACATGGTGTTCCTGGATCAGATACACAGGAACGGGCGCTGACGTGACTTGCTGATTTTATCGAGTCGATCCTCTGGTGCGATGGCAGGATACTGAATTCACTGAACCATTTACTCCAGGTCGAGAAAATTGTGGCTATCTTCAACACCAAACAGTCCGCCTACATCACCGACTATGCCGAACAGATGGCTTCCGTACTTAATGCGAAGCAGGCAAATTGGGAGATCGCAGAAAGTGATCTTCTGCTAGAGAGGTGGCGCGTGTTGTTCGAACCGATCATGTTGCAAAGCAACGTTATCAGCGACAGAACCGGATATCTTGTCGAATTGATTATCGTGCTTGAAACTGTAGTTTTGGACTTTCCGAAACATGCTCAAGCGCTAGCAGATTTCTAATTATGAAACTATTCTACGGATTCGTAGATAGTGCCGGAGTTGTTACTTACCAGTAGTGCTTAATCACGAACCGGACTGGATCAACACCATCTTCTTGTCCACGTGCCTTAAGGCTTGGCGGACCGGTGGCTACAACGAATATCTGTACACGTTCTTCAACATGTCTGACTGGACGAGAACATTGCTTAAGACGATAGCTGGTTAGCCTAGACAACATTAGGATTGCGCATCGATCACTCTGTACTGCAAGGAGATTCAGCGGATCTTCCCCCATGTCAAAACCGATCTATTGAAGTTCGGCGGCAGACCGCACGGTAAACATACCGACCTGTAATCTGTATAGGTAACAATGGCGATTGGATGACGGCCGTTTTCTCACCTCACGGTGCCACCAGTTGCGGAGTTTCTGAAAATTACTTCAATTCTGCAGGAATCTTAGGACTAAGGCTTTGTCCAGCTGGATCACGTGGTAATCACGTTGCACCGCTATCACTTTCCTTCTGGCACGTCGAAGGTAATTGCGCTGAAAGCGATGCTGGTATGAAAGCCGAAGCGTTAATCCTATTCTTTCAGTGGTTACGCATTTGGGGAACCCTCGATTTCCACCGCTAGCTAAAACTTGACTCATACCTGCTATTCAGGTCGATCTTGATTACCTTGGACGGGCCCAAGCTCCGGCTGAGCCCGGCGTTTACTCCACGAACTAGGTCCGACGAGTTCCTCGCACTGGAAGATGAACTGCTGAGTCAACACGGTTAACTGCACAGGCCCTCCAGCTCTGCACAACCGGAATTGTAACCGGGAATGCATGTGATCCCTAGTCCACCATGGCATGGCCACACTACCCATGATCTCGCTTCTTGTCCACACAGTCCGTAACCTATCCGCTATCGGCTAGATAACCACGTCAAAACCACAGTTTTATACCAAACTTACTGGAAAGCCGTCTTTTTCTCCACAAAGTGCGGGCACTTCATAGTTGGTATAGCGGCTACCATACTAAGATGATATTTCAATACACGCTGTGTGCACGATGGGGCCGGGCAGGGTAACCTGGTCCAGGGACCGGAAAGCTATCCGCATTTCCTGCGGATGCAGATCACCAACCCAACCGCTGTTTCGGGCAACTGTGACTACTTCGTTACGAATATGATTCTGCTGCCAGTGTTTATAGCTACCGGAGCGGGATGCGGTGTCCGTGGCTGTTTTTTGCTTCTAGCTTTTCTTTCCCGCTTGCCTACTACTTCGCCACGATCGGACGACAGCGCCGGAATGCACAATCCGCCACGGCGCTTACAACCGTGGGCGGCCAGACTTAGCCCAGCTGAATGCGAGATAACAGGAATGATACCATAGTTTTCTGCATGTTGCACTAACGCAGACATGGAGTTGGTCTTTGGAGAAACTGCCGTTGCAGTGGATGAGCTGGCCGTTAACCTACTGCCAGTAGTCGGACAGCAGAAAGCGCACACCAAGTTGGAAGTCTTTTAGGGTTTCCTAAACATCCGGGCGGTTGCATAGAGGTTAATCGCGTCTGGAGGTCGGGGTGTCATCCAGCCAATGTCGCCCGGGCCCGAATTGATCACGTTGGCGAGCACGGCTTGAACACCCTAGTGCGTAGGCAGCAGCAAGCACAATTCGATCTATTACGGCTTTCGTAGCCCCGTAGGGTAGGTTATTCATTGTGTGATCACTGGTGAGCGCCACCACGCTTCTACCTGTTGCCGGCCAACGCTTAGCAAGCACTTTGATCAACAGCCAAGTAGCTCGCATATTCACCGTATAGTGGCGATCCAAACTTTTGACGGTAACGGTTAGGCCTGAGTGGAGGTCAACGTTTTCGTGGCGTGCGAATACCGACACACCGATAGTACCGGACCTTCGCTATGGCCTGTATATCTGCGCAAAGCAATCGTTCCGATTCGTTCTGATCCGAGGAAATCTACCGGTCACAGTTCGATCCGAACCCTACTCTCCGGCCGTTCGTCGGCAAAACGCTGCAGATCATCAGCAAAACCCACAAGCCCGACGCGATCAACATACTGGCCGGCCAACACAACCAATTCTTCCCGGCGCCGACACCCAATACCCGTGATTACGGCCATTTCGGCATAAACCATATTTTTGCCGGAGTGTCAAGATCGAAAGACAACGACCACAAGCCACAATGACACGAGACCTCCGATGAAACATCACTTCCCCACTACTTGGTCGCGATGTCTCAAATTTTGTCACATATCGTGCGTCTCAAATCCTCGCTGTCGATGGACAGTAAGACAATGACCGCTACAGCAGCAATACGCGACTACACCCGCGCTAGCGACGTGTTGATACACACTGGGACCGGTCGGCTCGGTGCGTCGATCATTGAAGTCACCCGCACTATCGCCTTAATCCTGTTGCTTTCCTTACGGTAAGGCATAAACACAGGCACACCAACCGATCGCGGTATACCGGCTTCTGTGGTTGGAATTTGGTGACGCAACAGCGTATCGCTACCTATCCGCAGAAAAACATGCCAACTGAAGTGCCCATAGCGTTGGTGACGACAGAACCCATAACCGGTTACAGCAAGCGATGACTGCCCTGGTAATAGCGATACCGGAACTTGCCTATCAGACCGTGCGGTCCGCGTTTCACCCCCCGATGAAATGGGGGCCTCGGTGTACGGGTGCTCCGCTCGCTCATGACGTCGGGCTTATTAGCGTTAATCTATACCTAATCGCTCTCTGGAGTCTACGCGGACCAACGCAATTAGGTCTACGCAGTCGTACCTTAGCCACCCCCGATGCACGCCCTACTGCTATTCACACTGGTTGTTCCTTCTCACCACCGCAGCCGGTGTTGACGTGCATCGCGGGTACCGAACTGTACACCGAAGTGGTTAGGCCCAGCTCCCTCGGATCTACAACCCAATTCCTACTGCCTGGTACTTCGCGGGGAACCACGTCAGACCCGAATACGTCCGCACTTCCCACCAAGGACGGCAGCCGGGTCAGTGGAGATGGTGGTTAAATTCATTATAAACCAATCTTTCCGCAACCGAGGTATGTTCGTCGAGGTGGTGGGGCGGCTAAGCGCAGAAGGTGAATTCGTGTAAAAAATTCAAGCAAGAACTGGCTTATGGATTTAAGTGCAACGACGCCACAATCATTGAGCTCCTCCAACCAGAGCCCATAGTAACGACCAGGCAGCGGATACTGGAGAAGCAACATGAAGGAGACGAAAACACAGTGAGCGAATCGCGCAGTACCACACCACAAACTGACGTCTGGATCCCGCGACGGTGGTTACCACCCAGGCAGGAACACGGCGAGTAATCGGCCGCAGCGCACGTCGGATCCAGGCCCTACCTCCGTCAGGTCGAGCCAGCGTAACCAAAGCAACAGGACACAATGCCAACCACAGAAACTACTGAGGTTTCCTGCGGCGCACTCGGAAGGAGGAGCGGACAGTCACCTTCTCCGCATCGACTCTCACCGACCCCGGATAGGGCGTTACCAAGAATGGTGATTAAGCGAGAGCGCCTATATATGACTATAATGATTTGTGCCGGCGACAAGCTGAGTAATCACTGAGACATCAACAACACCCCGTGGGATTTCACCGCACGTAACGCTCGCATGTTTCTTGAAGACAGGCAGCCCTTCGTTCATCACACCTTCAGCGGGGCGACTCTAGCAACTCTGTGCCGACGAAAGGTACCAAAGCCGGCGGCACCCGCACGCTGCCGTCGGGCCGCTGGTGGTTTTCCAAGATCGCGACCAGCCACCGGGTGGTACCCAGCGTGCCGTTTAGTGTGGCAACGATCTGTGGCTTGCCACTGGCATCTCGGTAGCGGGTAGCTAGCCGGCGCGCCTGGAAGGTGGTGCAGTTTGACGTCGAGGTCAGCTCGCAGTAGCTGCCCTGGGTCGGTACCCACGCCTCGCAATCGAACTTGCGGGCCGCCGACGAACCGAGATCGCCCGCAGCCACGTCGATTACCCGATATGGCACCTCTATGCGCGCCAACATCTCGCGCTGCCAACCCAGCAGCCGTTGGTGTTCAACCTCGGCGTCGGTGGGTGCACAGTAGACAAACCCCTCCACCTTGTCGAACTGGTGCACCCGGATGATGCCACGAGTGTCCTTGCCGTGGCTGCCGGCCTCGCGCCTGAAACACGACGACCAACCCGCGTACCGTAGCGGGCCAACGGATAGATCGAGGATTTCGTCGGAGTGATAGCCGGCCATTGGCACTTCAGAGGTGCCCACCAGATACAGATCGTCTACCCTATACACCTCCTCGGCATGAGCGCCCAAAAATCCGGTACCAGACATCACCTCCGGGCGCACCAGCACGGGCGGGATCATTGGGATAAAGTCGTTCTCGACAGCAAGCCGCAACGCAAGCTGCAACAGGCCTAGTTGTAACAGCGCACCCCGACCGGTGAGGAAGTAGAACCGCGAGCCGGACACTTTGGCACCACGCTGCATGTCGATCAAGCCCAGTGCTTCGCCGAGTTCCAGGTGGTCCTTTGGATTGCTCAAAGGCGGTGGATCGCCAACAATATCCAGTACCGCGTAGTCGTCCTTTCCGCCGGTCGGCACTCCATCCAGAACGACGTTGGAAATTGCCATGTACGCTGCAGCGAATGCCGCCGCAGTCTCAGCCTGGGTGGTTTCAGCGGCTTTCACCTGCTCGGCGAGGTCCTTTGCGCGCTCCAATAACGCCGGACGGTCCTCGGCAGATGCCGCGCCCAAGCTTTTGCTGGTGGCCTTCTGTTCAGCACGCAGCGAGTCTGCAGCCGAAATTGCGGCCCGACGAGCAGTGTCGGCTGTCAGTAGGGCATCCACCAAGGCCGGGTCTTCGCCACGGCTAAGTTGGGAACGGCGGACCACGTCGGGGTCTTCCCGGAGCAATTGCAGGTCAATCACGGCTTGAAGACTACTTTTGACGCTACGCACACGTGCCGAAGCACCCGCACGAACAGGTCGACGGTGGCACATCTGCAACGTTTGTCACAAGAACTTTGTTGAGCCTGTCAGGATGGATGAGATGTTGGACGCGCCCGAAGAGGAACCCGCACTCGCCGATGACTTGACCGGCGAGGACGAACAACCACCTGTCGAGTTCCAATGGCCGAGTACTTTGCAGGCCAGAGCGACCCGACGAGGGCTGCTACTCACAGCCCTTGGCGGCCTACTAATCGGTGGACTGGTCACCGCGATTCCCACCGTTGGGACCGGATCTGGACTGCTAGCCACCTATATCGACAGCAATCCGGTGCCCAGCACCGGCGCCAAGAGTAACGTCGCGTTCAACCGCGCCACCAACGGCGATTGCCTGATGTGGCCGGATAGCACACCGCACACCGCGGTGATCGTCAACTGCGCTGACGATCACCGGTTTGAAGTCGCCGAATCCATCGACATGCGGACTTTCCCTGGTTCAGAGTACGGGCCCAACGCCGCTCCACCGTCGCCGGCTCGCATTCAACAGATCAGTGAGGAACAGTGCGAGACAGCCGTTCGTCGCTACCTCGGCACCAAGTTCGATCCCAACAGCAAATACACCATAAGCATGCTGTGGTCCGGTGACCGAGCATGGCGCCAGAGCGGTGAGCGCCGCATGCTGTGCGGCCTGCAGCTACCCGGCGTGAACAACCAGCAAGTCGCCTTCAAGGGCAAAGTTGCCAATATCGACCAATCCAAGGTCTGGCCTGCCGGCACCTGCTTAAGCATCGACCTCACGACCAACCAACCGATCGATATCCCCGTTGACTGCGTGGCGCCGCACGCAATGGAGGTCACCGGTACGGTCAATCTGGCCGATAAGTTCCCGAATGCCCTTCCGGCTGCATCCGAACAGGATACCTTCATCAAGGATGCGTGCACCCGGCTAACCGATATCTATCTGGCGGCGATCGAGCTGCGCACCACCACCCTGACGCTGATCTACCCCACCCTGTCTCTGTCCAGTTGGGCAGCAGGCAGCCGTAAAGTCGCGTGTAGCATAGGCGCTACGATGGGTAACGGTGGCTGGGCCACGCTGGTGAACAGCGCTAAGGGTCCCCTGCTGATAAACAATCAGCCGCCGACACCGCCGCCCGACATCCCTGAAGAGAGACTCGGCATGCCACCGATACCCCTTCACCACCTTCAGGTGCCAAACAGCCAGTCTAACGTCCCAGTAAACCCGATCCCGCCTGGCAATCAGCAGCACCGCAAGCAACAGCCGATTGTGACGGTTCCGCAGTCACCTGCGTCGACGGCTCCCGCAGCCTCAGTGTCGCCTGCGAAGCACCTGCCGAAAGCCCGCCACACCCGGCAGATGTCGAAGCGCCGAGGGCGTCCGATCAGCCCCCATCCCTGGGCAGGCCGAGCCAGCCCCGGGGGGTTAGCCGAGTGACTGTGCGGATGGACCCGCAGCGGTTTGACGAGCTGGTCTCCGAATTCATTGGACCTGTTTCCGACCAAGTTGATAGTCGCGATGACCAACGTTGCTGTGCTAGTTGCCAAATCACCATCCGCAGGACGCCGACCTGCTCGGACTGTAAGAAGGAGTGGTATTGACCGAGCGGGACTCCGACGAAGAAATCGTCGACCAGGTAACGATCACAATGACCCACGAAATCGCACACCACTTCGGCATCGATGATGATCAACTATACCAACTGGGCTGGGCCTGATCACGCTCCTTCGCATGAGCGCGGCGTCCCTTAGTTGTTTCAGCCTGGTGCTATGAACTGCTTATGATCGACGACTGCCGCGACTGCCAAGTAAGCTTGAATACAATGCCGGGGCACCATCATGAGTCACTCAATCGGCGGGTGGCTGAGCCAGACCAGCATACACTGAGGCGGACCGCGTCAGCCCTGAGAGGTTCCCCCACACAGCTTCGTCGTCGACAGCTATGCGGTCTGGCTGTGGGTGCGCTGAATTGGTCGCACTCGCGGTGTGAGCAGATCCGATTAGCCCAGTGAGTCCCTGCCCGACATCACAACGTCGGTAACCAAGGTGGAATCAGGTCGGTGCAGATGAGGGTAGAAGGGAGGCGTCAAGGCTCCCCACCTCACGCAGCTCCATCGACCGTCGGTGACGGGTACCAGCACCACCGACTCAGCATTATTCACACGGTTTTCCAGCGCAAATCTGCCGTCCACCTCGGCTAGCACCGCAGAGACAAGCCGGATCGCTGCGCCATGGCTTACGACGACAACGTCTCCGGTCCAGTCACCGTCGTCGAGGTAGCGCATGCGTAGGTCGACAAGTACCGGAAGATAGCGATCCAATACGTCGTTGGCGGTCTCGCCGCCAGGCAATGGCACATCGAGCTCACCATGATGCCAACGGTCGTAAATGGCATTAAATTCGGCAATCGCGTCGTCATCGTTACGGTTTTCGAGCTCACCGACCTGGACTTCGTGAATGCCAGCAATCTCGCGGATTGGCACATCAAATTCGGCACCGAGCACTGCGGCCGTCTCCAAAGCCCGGATGGCCACCGAATGCACGAGCAGTACCGGCCGCCCAGCTGCCTGGGCGAACACCCGGGCTTGATCACGACCGAACGGCGTCAGCGACGCTCCCGGTGGCCGAGTGTCTAACCTGCCCTCGACATTGCCGTATGACTGGCCATGCCGCAGCAGCACCAAACGACTGCTCATAGCTTGCCGCCCCCTGGTTCAGAGGCCTGATCGGGTTTGCCTGCCCGCAGCCTGGCCAACCAGCGCGAAGCTTCGTCCGGCGGCGGCGGTGACACCGTTGGACCAGTAGCCAGGCCCGCCGGCCAGGAACCGAGATAACACACGTCCGCACAACGACGATGTAACGCCTTCAGTGCCTCGGCGACAACACCATCATCGATGTGTCCTACGCAGTCCACGAAGAACAAGTAGGTGCCAAGTTCGGTGCGGGTCGGCCGGGATTCAATTCGGGTGAGGTCAATGCCGCGGATGCCGAATTCAGCCAGCGCGGCCACCAACATGCCAGGCGCGTTGTCGATGCGAAGCACCGCCGAAGTACGATCGGTTCCGGTGCGGGCCGGAGGCGGCCCCGGCATCCCAACCAGAACGAAACGAGTCCGGGCGTTGGGTTCGTCGACGATGCCGGCGGCGAGCGCTATCAACCCCCAGCGGGTGGCGGCCAGCGGCGACGTAACTGCTGCATCCACCTGTCCGTAGGCAACCTGCCGAGCCGCGTCGGCGTTGGAATACGCCGGCCGCAGTTCAGCGCCAGCCAGATGGGCAGCAAGCCATTGCCGCACCTGCGCCGCCGCCACTGGGAAGGCCGCCAACGTGCGTATGTCGGCGGCGGTGATGCCGGGTTTGACAACGATGTTGAACTCCACATCTAGCGTTGTCTCAGCGAACACTTGCAGGGGCGAACCGATGGCTAAGTTGTCCAACGTGGGAGCCACCGACCCGTCGATGGAGTTCTCGATAGGCACGCACGCATAATCCGCAGCACCGCCACGAACAGCGTCGAGCGCGGCGGGCGTGCTCTCGGTCGGCCACCGCCGTAAGCCGTCCGGCCCGGTATCGGGAACCAGTCCGGCGGCCGTCATCCTGAGCAGCGCTGCCTCGGTGAAGGTTCCTTCAGGACCAAGGTAAGCGATGCGGGCCACACTCACAACCCTAGTGGCACCGAATCGACCAGCTACTCTCACTTAATACGCGCGACGGCAAGATGTAGATGCGTTCGCTGAGCACACCAGCATGTCCCGTCTACCGCCTTGAACAGGATATTCGACTTGATCACCGCCAAGAATGCGAATCCAGCGTTACTGCAAGTTGACACTCCGATATCCGATCGTGACGATGGGTAGGACGCTCGATACACGCTGATGCAGCTAGAGATCGCGGCCATGGTGGTCACCAACGCCACCGACGCCAAGCCCGTTAGTGTCGAGGCCCTCCTGCCTGCATGAGCGCGACCGATCCGTTTTGCGAAATCGAATCATCCTTACTCTGGCACCTGGCAACCGCTCACAACGACGTGGCCGCACGACTGATAGACCAAGCTTATGGCCTTGCTGCGACGCAGCCAGCTGTGCCCACTGGTCCCTGGGCCGTTACGGCATGCGATTCCGCGTATAAGGTAACGACGGTGGGCCACGAGATCCGGCTGCCTTTCCATAAGCCAGTCGACGACATGACGGGGCTGAACCAGGCCATCCGGGTGCTACTGGGTTGCCCGTCTCATAACGGGCTACAGAGCCAACAGTAACCTGGCGCTCGACCAAATTTGTAAGCCGCTTGGCCGAATGGTAAGTCCAAAACCACGTAAATTATCCAGATGAACGGCAACCGATCACCAGATCTTCGACGGCATCGAAGACCGATCCCGTCGCCGGAAGCCTGACCGGAGCCCTCACAGTTAAATCGCCGCGAAACCGGTTCACCGGCGGGACCAAGCCGCTGCGCCAGCCCCGCCAACCGTCGAGTCGATCAGAGCTGGCGACACACCCGGCCACGGCTGTCCTCCCCGAAAACATGCCGCATACGCCGCTGGGGCCGGCTCCTCACGCTCATGCCGCTGATCGGTCCGTTGTTCGTCTCGGGCGGCGTTGTCGCCGGAGCTCTTGGGTTTGATACGTCACTGCACCGTGAGCCGACACTGGCAGATTACCCCAACCAGGCAGTCGCCGGCCGCAGAACCAACTAGCTGCTCGTCGGTTCGGATAGCCGCCAAGGCCTGACCGCCGAGCAACAGCAAGATCTGACCACCGACGGCGACATTGGCAGCGACCGCACCTACACGATTCTGTTAGTACACGTGCGGGGGCTAAGCTCGAGCAAGCGAGTGACGATGGTGTCGATACCGCGCGACTCGTATGTGTCGATCCCAGGTCACGGTTACGACAAAATCAACGCCGCATTTGCGCTAGGCGGCGGACTTCTCCTCACTCAAACGCTGGAGCAGGCCATCGGTCTCGACCTGCCAGCTGGCTGCCAGCAGTTGGACGGCCGTCATGCGCTAGGCTTCGTAAGAACTCGGCCTACACCGCGGGCAGACCTGGCCCGGATGGTCAACCAACAAGTTCATGTCAGCGCTGCTGTACCGTGCCACCAGACCGGTGGTGTGGCTCAACCCGTGGCACTGGTACTCAGTGCCACAAGTTGCTGCCAACGCGCTCACCTTGGACCAGAGCGATCACATGTGGGATCTGGCCCAACTCTGCTGGGCACTGCGCGGATCCTCTACCAGGCTGAGCGTGCCTATTGGTTGAGTTAACCACCAACGAGGCCAGCTCGGTGGTGGTGTGGAACCATGACGCGGCCCGTGAATTGTTCGACGTGCTGGCTTCTGATGCCCCAGTACCAGAGCACGCCATCTACAGGCCCCAGTAGCGGCCGACTACCCACCCCGATTCCGGTCACCACATCAATACCCGGCCCAATAAATTCGCATATTTAAACGTAATATGGGTTTACTTAGAACAAACTTTAATTGGAAACATTGGAGAGAGGTTAATCATGGTTAGGAAAAAATTTCCCAAGTAAGTGACATCTTCTTTGTATGCTATACAATACACGCTTTATCATTTCGTTATAATATACTATTATAGGCAATTTATTAAAATTTATGTGGATTACTTCAAGAACATATTTGTAAAAATTTACCTGAATTTAGCGATATCTGGAGATCGGAGTTCATTTCTATGGCGCCGCATTTCGGCAATTAACGAAACACTTTTACAGCTAAGCGGTCTGGTAACGCAATCACGCGATGACACTGGTGCAGCACCTGCTCAACAGTGTCGTCCACGTCAAGATCCCCGGGGTGGACACGGTGCCACAATCGATTCGACAAACCGTGCGATGTGTTAGCTCAGGCACTAGAGCAAAAACGCGCTGTCACCGAGTAGGTGATCCGGCTCGCTGCCATGGCGCGCGACGAGGCCGACTACCCGAGCAAGCAGTTTATGCAGCGGTTCCTTCAAGAGCAGATCGATAGAGCCCCCCTAATAGACCACCCTGGTACGGATCGCCGATCGCTCTGGGGCCAAATCTGATTCGACTACGAGAACTTCGTTGCCCGCGATGCGGGCTCGGCGCCAGCCGGCTTAGGCGCAACTAACGCCACCGGTGCCCACCCGTCGCCGAACTACTCGGTGCGCCCATTATTCTGCAACCACGCCTTTGTGCGACCTGGGTGGCGGGTGGCAATCCAGGCGACACCGATATCGCGACAGAAATCGATGTCGTCGTAATCATCGACATTCCAACAATACACCGCCCGGCCTTGGGCGCCAGCGCGGTCCACGAGTTTCGGATACTCCTTCAACGCCGGCAGCGAGGGCCCGACGGCAGTAGCCCCGACGGCAGTAGCCGCGCTGCTGGTCAGGTAACGGCCGGCTCTGCCGAGCAGAACCGTAGGTAGCAGTGGTGCGGCTCGCCGAACCCGCCAGACCGCAGCCGCCGAAAACGACATCACGACAGCCCGAGATCGGTCAGCGGATGCAGGCGCGGCGATACCGAAGCGGTGCAGGAGTGCAAGCAACTTGCTTTCCACCAGCGCGCCATAACGGACTGGGTGCTTGGTTTCGACAAAGATCTTCACCGGTCGGTGCCAGTCCAGAACCAATGAAACAAGGGCATCTAGGGTCAGAAGACCGGTATCACCGTGCGTACCATCCGGACGCCAGCTGTTGTGCCACGCACCGTACTCCAGCGCGCGCAACTGGGCTAGCGTCATCGTGCTGACCAAACCGACACCCGTCGAGGTTCGGTCCAGGCGGCGGTCATGCACACAAACCATATGGCCGTCACGAGTCAGCCGCACATCGCACTCTACACCATCGGCGCCCTCTTTGAGCGCGAGCTCATAGGCAGCCAGGGTATGTTCCGGGAGAACAGCCGACGCACCGCGGTGAGCAACTACAAATGGATGCCCGGCGAACACCTCATCGGCCAACATCATGACCACTATGCTGCCGGTTCCTGCCCTTCCAACTCAACTGAGCCTGGGGATGGGTGCACAACAGAGCCACCTAAGTGTACCACCACCCAGCGATGTACGGGACGCTTGATTGATTTGCACTCGAACCCCTCAAAGACCCGGGCAACGGCGGCCACCGCAGCTGCAGCAAACAGATACGCAAACACCATCGCAACTGTGTTATTGGCGATGCCCTGAGCATCTTTAGCCCAGCTTGTAACAACAGCAACGACCGAAATCACGTAGCTGAAAACCCAAACGATCCACCACATGAAGATAGGCTTCTGCAGCTGGGTGTAGTGATTTTCCATCAGTGCCAGTTCGATGACGTACACCGGAGCCCACAGCAGATTGACCAGCGGCAGCAGACACCCCGCCCTCAACTCCCAGCTAGAACGCTGCTCTGGTACGGCATGGTGTGCGTATGCGGCAGCCCGTCGCGCGATCAGCCAACGGCTCAATGCCATAACACACGCCAGCGTCGCGGCGATCGCGGCCAAACTGGCGATCACCCCAAGCCAATCAGCGATGGCCGCCACCCCAAAGTTCAGCAACGTATTCCGGTTGATAACCAGCAGCACATACCGCACGACGTACACCAATGCTGCAAGAGTAAATACCAGCACAGCCACAAACAGGGTGGTGCGCACCTTCGCTGACGACGGCCCCGGTTTCAGGGGTGCTTGTATCCACGTGGAGTCCTGGTCGACGCGGTCCGCAAGGCCCCAACGCGGCATCACGGCGTAACGCGGGGTCGGGACATGGTGCCGCTGCCGACGTCGGTTCGGCGGTGCCGCACCGGGGCGCACCGCTATCCACCGAAAGCCCGGCGGAGTGCGCTGCCACCCGAGAGCCTCCGGCACAATACCCGCCGGGAGACCAACATGCGAACTCCACTGCTTTACAGCCGTAGGCATCTCCGCCTGGGGCGCAATCAGGGCCCCGCGACACCGGAGACACCATTCGCGTCGCCGTTCGCGAACGTTCCATCGAGTGCCGCATTGGGAACACACCTGAATCACCGGACCAGTCTACTGGAAATCGACGCGGGTCAAGCTCGTTAAGTTAAAGAGCAAAAAGATCCAGCCCAGCCCGCGCCGAGTAGGCATAACCGTGACGGCATTGAAATGTGCTTCCGGTAATGCAGCAACACAGCACAGTTGGCCACGGCTAGCCAGATTTTCCGCAGATTATCCACAATAGAAACCGCGCTGGACAGCAGACTAACCGGCATGGGACGTGCACTGCTCGTCCTCGGGCCACGCCAATTAACAGCCCAACCGGTACGCGAGCAAAAGGGCTTGCCGCACTAGCCGCCCACCGACACGGCATCGATTACCCGATGAGGCGCACGCCACATAACTGCCGACCGCGCCTAGGTCCACCGAAAATCCGCGGATCCATTATCTCACAGTGCATCGGTGTCTGGGCTGATTTTTCAAGCCGTGCCCAAGGCATTATGATCGCGATCATCACAGTTAGTTGTGACCCATCTCACTGTGCAGTGGTGAGTGTGCTAACGAAGGGCGTCTGATGGCCATATCCTCTTTCGGTCCGGGTTCGACGGCCCCGTCGAATTCTTATTCTGGCTCGCCTGCGTGGAACCACTCCTACAGCGTCGCTGCACTACGAGCAGGGCTCATTGCCCTGGCACTGCTGGCAGTTCTCGCCCTCATCGTTTTGTCTTGAATTTGCCCCACCAGATATTCGAAGTATCTACCCTCAGCAGTAGTTCTTGCGGTGCGCGCGATCATGGCGCAGCGTTGATTATGCTAGTCGCTGCGCGGATCAACCGTGCGAGTGAGCGTCAGACGATCACCAATCAATCAAAGGAAGGAACGTCGTGGCTGAATACACCCTGCCCGATTTGGACTGGGACTACGCAGCGCTGGAACCACATATCTCTGGTGAGATCAACGAGATCCACCACACCAAGCACCACGCCGCATATGTCAAAGGTGTCAATGACGCGCTTGCCAAACTTGACGAGGCACGCGCCAAAGACGACCACTCCGCGATTTTTCTGAACGAGAAGAACCTGGCCTTTCATTTGGGCGGCCACGTCAACCACTCCATCTGGTGGAAGAACCTCTCTCCGAACGGTGGCGATAAGCCGACCGGCGGGCTAGCCACTGACATTGATGAAACGTTTGGGTCGTTCGACAAATTCCGCGCTCAATTCAGCGCGGCCGCCAATGGCCTGCAAGGGTCAGGTTGGGCAGTACTCGGCTACGACACGCTCGGCAACAAGCTGCTTACATTCCAGCTGTATGACCAACAGGCCAACGTCTCACTCGGCATCATTCCCTTGTTGCAGGTCGACATGTGGGAACATGCTTTTTACCTGCAATACAAAAACGTCAAGGCGGATTACGTCAAAGCGTTTTGGAATGTCGTAAACTGGGCGGATGTGCAGTCACGTTACATGGCTGCAACATCTAAGACGCAGGGACTGATATTCGACTGATTCCATCTTAGTCAGGTTTGGGCGTCGCGCGATTCGCGCGACGCCCTTGCTTTTAGCGGCCCTTTAATTCGGGTACTTGGTAAACGCGGGCACAGGTGGTCGTGTCGAGTTGCACGCCTCTGGGACCGAAGGCATGCTGAATTATTCGAGCCAGTGTGGTTACTCGGACGGAGGATTGAGAAGGTCCAGCGGAGGGCGAGATGGAAACTGGGTCAGGTCTGCCTATCGGAGTTGTCCCTTTCCATGCTCGTGGTGCCTTGAAAGGGTTTGTGATATCGGGGCGATGGCCTGATTCGACGAAAGAGTGGGCCCAGTTATTGATGGTTGCAGTGCGGATCGCTTCACTACCGGGACTACTGTCCACCACAACCGTCTTCGGCGCACGCGAGGAGTTGCCTGACGAACCCGAACCGGGCACCGTCGGCCTGGTGCTGGCCGAAGGCACAGTCTTCGGTGAATCAGCTATCCAGCCAGGATATTTCGCAGATCACCAGCCACCCGCATTGCTGATGCTGCATCCGCCCTCAGAAACAATGCCATCATTGCCGGAATGCACAGGGGCAGCGTCGGGATGTGTGCTGCTGCCGGGCTTGCCGTATTTGGGATTGGAGCACCGAGCGGCTTGGGTGGAGGCAGAAGCTGACGGCACCATCACCTCTATGGTGAGCCGCGTCGGTGTCGATCCAATCAGCCATCCCGATACCGCAATTCTGGCAATGTTGCTTGCCGCATAAAGACATTTAGACGAAATGGTTCGGGCACTGAATCGCGGGGGCCCGAACTCCACCGCCTTCCTAGCGCCCACCGGATTTGCCCACTAGCCTCGGGGTGTTAGCGAAGAAAAGAGTAGCCCAATCGTCGAGTCGACATACCGACAAACAGCCCTTCCGGTGAACCGGTAAATCCGATGCACGAGACCTTCAAACGATGTTCGATGATTAACATGGTTGTTTAAGACGTGCCGAAAAGCCGTGTTTCATGCTCGCCGGAACGCTGTTAAGGCTCGGGGGTAGTTTTCCTCGTCGAATTCAGTGACAGGTCTAAGCTAATCACCATGATTTGCGCGATGCGCTACTAATGGTGGGTGATGCTGACCGGGGTGACGAACCTGCTAGTTCCTAGCGTACGGCTTGTGGCTGCTGGACAGCACGCTGTGGGTGGCGGCCCGGTGGTGATCGGCGTTAACGCGGCTTTAGCGCTGGCAACAGGCAAATGTAGGTATGTCGCACACTCTGCGCTGGCGACAAACAAGAGCAACAATCGCTGGGAGACCACCGGGCGCCGTCTGGATATACCGTCCAGCACGCGAGCCGATCACCAGGCTGTGCCTAACAGTCCCCACAGGGAGTAACGCAGCGGCGGCAAAGTCCCACTAAGCCCAGCCTCCGGGCCGTTCAAAGCCGACTGACAGAGTCTGGGCAGAAAAGGTAATTATAGCAAACTCCCGTTGTCTACTAGTTACCCGGTGTCAGGCATATTCACCCCCACGATCTGCCCAGAGCCCACATCGAGCAAGAAGAAAAGTAAATGTCACTCAAGTTCTCGAGGTAGTTTCTGCAGATAACCTGTGAATTTTGTTCACCTTGCAGACATCTCAACGTCTCAGTTGCTTGCTCTGCAGGGATTGTGTCACTGCCCACTTGAAACACCATTACAGAATCTATTTGGGTTTGCACTTATACTTATTGACAACCGGTCGTTCTTTCAGCTCGTTGGAGGTCATATCGATGAGCACGACATTCGCTGCCCGCCTAAACCGCCTGTTCGACACGGTGTATCCACCCGGGCGCGGGCCGCACACCTCTGCCGAGGTAATCGCAGCGCTCAAGGCGGAGGGCATCACCATGTCGGCTCCTTACCTGTCACAGCTCCGCTCCGGTAATCGCACGAACCCTTCGTCAGCCACGATATCCGCCCTTGCCAACTTCTTCCGCATCAAACCGGCCTATTTCACCAACGACGAGTATTACGAAAAACTCGATCAAGAATTGGCATGGCTGGCCACCATGCGTGATGAAGGCGTGCGCCGGATCGCGATGCGGACCATCGGGTTGTCTGCCCAAGCTCAGCAGGACATCGTGGATCGAGTCGACGAACTACGGCGTGCGGAGCATCTTGACGTGTAGGTCACCTTGGCAGACGGCGCAGCACTCGCCTCCGGTAGCTCACCTAACGGCCTGTTCTTACTTGCTGTCCTTCGTTCCAGCGCGACAGGGCAGCCTGACACCGACTCATTCCGATTAGAATTGGCTACCGATCGCGCACACGCACAGCGATAGTTCACAAGTATACCGGAGAGGCGATGCGGGAATGGGACTGTTCCACAAGCGAAGGAGCCGTGCGATGCGTCGCGCCGAAGCCCGTGCAATTAAGGCCCGCGCCAAACTTGAGGCCCGACTGGCCGCCAAAAACGAAGCTCGCCGTCTGAACAGCGCTCAGCGCGCCACCAACAAGGCCCTCAAAGCCCAATTAAAAGCTAAACGAAACAGCGACCGCGTAGCGCTAAAAGTCGCCGAGACAGAGCTCAAGGCAGCCAAGGAAGGCAAGTTGCTATCGCCAACTAGGATCCGCCGGGTGCTGACGGTGTCTCGGCTGCTGGCTCCAATCGTGGTGCCGTTGATATATCGCGCAGCCATAGCCACCCGCGCGCTAATCGACCAGCGTCGGGCGGATCAGCTCGGCATTCCACTAGCTCAGATCGGCCAGTTCTCCGGACCCAGCGCGCGGCTGTCGGCGCGCATAGCCAGATCCGAGCAATCGGTGCTGCTCGTGCAAGAGAAAAAGCCGAAAGACGCCGAGACCAAGCAGTTCGTCTCCACGATCACCGAACGGCTAATCGATCTTTCAGCTGCTGTCGCCGCCGTGGAGAATATGCCGGCCACGCGTCGCCGGGCAGTGCATTCCACGATCTCATCGCAACTCGACGGCATCGAAGCAGACCTTATGGCACGGCTTGGGGTTGACCTGACCACGTCCATGGCTGACAACCGGTCCGTAGCGGACTCGACACGGAAGGCAGCGACCTAACATGTCCCCCTTGGTACGTATCAACGACGTGGGTCGACCCGTTGCTGCTCACCATGGCGTTCACCACGTCTCTGACTGCACACAAGTAGCGTCCGTGCACACTTGCGAGTCTGATGACAGCGTGTGGTCTATCGTCGACGCAACCAGTGTGAGGCGCGGTTGCCAACGTCAGTGTGCAACAGTGTGGGCCGCCGAACAACAGCTCCCCGGCGCACTACGGGGTGACGTCCTCCGATGGCCAAGTGGTTTCCAAGTAGTGGTCGTTTCGACAGACGGCACCCACCGACACAGCCGCGCCAAAAGCCGCTGCCCTAGACGCAGGCACGGATATCTTGGACTTTACGTTTGGTGTGGTCATCGTAGCGTTCAGCGCTGCGAGGGCACTGTAGGCAGTACGGCGCAGGTCGCGATGGGCCTGATAAAAGATACGCCCAAGCATTTGCTGGCAAGATTGGGTACGTCGAACATTCTGTGACCTGATATGTAACGAAAAAGCTGCAGAGGAGCGGTCGCATGGCAGACCAGCAAAATCCACCTAACAGTGAACCCGACGGAACGTCGACACTGCCGGCTAAGAAAGTACCCGCCAAAGCCGCTAAAGCACCGGCCAAAAAAGCTCCACCTAAAAGCCCTAGTTTCGCATCACCGCAGGCAGCCAACCAATCGCTCGGTCTGCAGCAGCGAATCGAAACTAACGGCCAACTTGATGTTGCTAAAGACGTTGCGGAACAAGCGCAGTCAGCCGTAGAGGGGGCTAGCAATCCGGTCCCCAACGGTGCTGAGGCGCTGGAAGCGAGCAATTCACCGGTAGCACTGGTGATCGCGTTGGCAATCGGTCTACTGGCCCTGCTGCTTATCCACCAACTGCGACGTCGCTGACCGCCTACCGACAGACCAGCAGTGATCGTGTCATTTCGGCCAACCGCCGACCTCGTCGACAGCATCGGGGTCGACGTACGCAGCTGCGATCTTCAGTTTCGCCAGTTCGGCGGCTGCTCGGAGTTCGCCGGCCCGATCAGTACCGTCCGTTGTTTCCAGGACAATGCGCTACTCAAATCGGTACTCTCCCAGACGAGTGCGGGTGGAGTGCTGGTGGTCGACGGCGCCGGTTCCCTGCACACCGCCTTGGTCGGTGACGTGATCGCCGAATTGGCCCACTCCAACGGCTGGGCCGGCCTAATCGTCAATGGTGCAGTGCGAGACGCAGCCGCACTGCGCGGTATCGACATTGGCATCAAGGCGCTAGGCACCAATCCACGCAAAAGTACTAAGATCGGCACCGGGGAACGCCACGTCGAGGTCAACCTGGGTGGTGTGACATTCGTTCCGGGAGAAGTCGTCTACAGTGACGACGACGGCATTGTCGTCGTCTAATTGTAGTGACCCCCGGCTCAGCTACTACGGCTGAATGCTGGCAGCCCGCTTAACCCGCTCCCACCGTACTCGCTATCGCCCTAAACCGTAACGGGAGTAGTCTTTTTGGCAAAAAGGAGACCTTCATCAGCGACCTTGCCGCGGCGGATCAACCGGATGTCGCGCAGGTAGTTCTGGTTTAATCGCCATGGCGTGCGGGAACCCTGCTTGGGTAACGCGTCGAGTGAGCGCAGCACATAACCGGGGGTGAAATCCATGAACGGCCGCTCTTCGACGTCGGAACCCGGATACTCCACTGCCACAGTATCAAAATCGTTGGCGTTCATATAATTTAGCAACCGACAGAAGAATTCTGATACCAGGTCTGCCTTCAATGTCCACGACGCATTAGTGTATCCTACAGTATATATCATATTGGGTAGGCCAGACAGCATCATGCCCTTGTACGACATCGTCTGAGCGAGATCCACCGGCTGTCCATCAACAGTTGCGACAGCACCACCAAACAGTTGCAGGTTCAATCCGGTGGCAGTGACGATAATGTCGGCTCGCAACTCATTCCCCGACTTGAGCCGGATGCCGGTCGAGGTAAACCGGTCAATGGCATCCGTGACCATATCCACTGTACCCTTGCGAATAGCTCGGAACAAGTCACCGTCCGGTACCAGACACAGCCGTTGCTCCCACGGGTTATAATGCGGACCGAAGTGTTTTTGCACATCATAGCCCTTGGGAAGTCGGCGTGCCACGTGGCCCAACAGAATGTTTCGCATCCGCTGCGGCCACTTCTGACAGGCTCCGTACAGAGCCGATTGCCGCAGGATATTCTTCCAGCGGACAGCGGTGTACGCATACTTGTCGGGTAGCCACCGATTGAGCCTGGCGGCAATTTTGTCCTTGGCCGGCTGAGAAACAATGTAGGTGGGGGAGCGCTGCAACATCGTGACGTGCTTGGCACCCGAATTCGCAAGCGCCGGAACCAAAGTGACTGCAGTGGCGCCACTACCTATCACGACGATGTTCTTAGCGGCGTAATCGAGATCCTCTGGCCAGTGCTGCGGATGAATAATCGGACCGGTGAAATCCTCCGAGCCAAGGAAGGTCGGCGCATAGCCCTGCTCATAGTTATAGTAGCCGCTGCACAAAAACAAAAATGAGCAAGAGATCATGCGGGGTGTGCCGTTGTTTTCAACCTGCACGGTCCAGCGATTTTCTATACTCGACCAGTCGGCGCCGGTGACTTTGTGGTTAAGCCGGATGTACTTGTCGATGCCATGCATGACGGCGGTGCTCTTAATGTATTCGAGGATGGGCTTACCATCGGCAATTGCTTGACACTTGGTCCATGGACGAAATCGAAAACCCAGCGTGTACATATCGGAGTCCGAACGAATGCCAGGGTACCGAAACAAATCCCAGGTGCCACCCATGCCGGCCCGCTTTTCCAGGATAACATAGCTCTTGTTCGGACAACGATCCTGCAGGTGCCAGGCTGCGCTCACGCCGGAGATACCGGCGCCCACGATGACAACATCCAGGTACTCGGTCTCAGCCATAACAACCATAATATCAACGCTGTGTCGAAGTCGTCAACGTTGCGTTGAAATTCTCGACGTGGGGTAAGCTACCTATCGTGATAAATTCCACTGCCGGACAAACTTCGCAAAGCCGGAGTCGACGCAGCACACGCCCGTCCGGCGACGACCGTGAACTGGCAATCCTGGCCACCGCTGAGCAACTTCTTGAGGACCGACCGCTTACCGAGATCTCGGTAGATTACTTGGCCAAAAGTGCCGGGATTTCGCGGCCAACTTTCTACTTCTATTTCGCTTCCAAGGAAGCTGTGCTATTGACACTGCTGGACCGCGTGTTCAACAAGGCGAACGCTGCCCTCGAAACCCTCATTAAGAATCGAGATAACAAACGCGGCAATAAGTGGCGCACCGGGATCAACGTATTCTTCGAAACCTTTGGATCCCATAAAGCAGTGACCTGTGCGGGGCAAGTCACCAGAGACAATACCGAGGTTCGGAAATTGTGGTCGACCTTCATGCAGAAGTGGATCTCCTACACCGCCGCTGTGATCGATGCCGAACGCAAACGCGGTGTGGCACCAGACACCCTGCCCGCCACAGAATTGGCCACCGCGCTCAACCTGATGAACGAGCGGGCGCTGTTTGCCTCATTCACCGCCGAACAGCCTCACGTCCCGGAGTCCCGGGTGCTCGACACCCTGGTGCACATCTGGGTGAGCAGTATATACAACGAAATTCGCTAATCCCCCCTCACACCCCATGTGAACACATGTTTCGTGCGGTGTGAAGCATGCATCCTGCATGCGAACCTGGACTTAAATTCCACACGTCCTTCGAACAGCATTGGGTCGGTAACCGAATATCGCCCGCAGAGATCGACGCGGTGGTAGTCACCCCGATAATCGAATCACGGGCAAGATCCTCGCCGCAGGTCACACGGGGCCGGACAGGTGTTGACGATCCGGCCAAAGAGAACGCCCGTGGTCCACAACGCGCAGGGCGACATAACCGAGGAAGTCCAACCATCCGAGCGTGTATGCATCAGTACCAATGCTGAACACACATTCGATGTCCAGCACCAACCGGGGCAGCAGCAGCGTGGTCGTTAAGGCGATCAGGACAGGAGTTGATTTCCACCACGGTTGCCGTGGTCACAGCAGGTTGACGTAGTCGTTGCAAACGGTGAGCACCATGCGGCGGGTCATCAAGACCGGATCCATCGACAGCTTCGAATGGCACGCTGTCAACAACGACATCGAGGCGTTCCAGCAACTCGGGGTCCGAGTCTAATTGTCGTCATCGAGGATGTCGACCTCAATGCCGGCAAGCATCTGCAGCGGCGCGCATTTGTCACGCAGGCCGTCGATTACGTCGAGCTGTTTGCGCAACCACTCCGCCAACAACCCGTTGGCAACGGTGAGTTTGGTTTCGCTTCTCAGCCGCGATATCTTCGATCGGTACCAACTGACTCGACTAGTTCGAATGCAGATACGCATCCCCGCGGCACCCACGGCCAAGATCGTCCATTATAGAACGGAATTCGATCAAAAGGTCGGGTTCACGGGCGACTTATGCTTGGACAATAACCTTTGCGGTTTTGAGTCCAATGCCCAAGCAGCGTCTGCCAGCTGTTTGCCTAAACCGTAACGCTCGCGTGCAGCGTCGTCTAGGTAATTCAAACGATGACGGCGAGGTTACACGCTACGCCATCACACGTCTGGGGTCGTGGCGCATTCAAGCCTAGCCGCCGAGCGGTCACCAGATCCACAACACACAGTGTGTCGCGTCCAGTACGCGATGTCAACAACTACCGGCGGACACATGCGCTTCGCCTTTAAGACCGCGCCGGAACACACCACATGGGCTTTACAGATGCTAGCCTTCTAACAAGCAACTGACGAGATTGAAGCATTGGAGTCCGGGTAGGAACCTTCTACCACTTCTGTCCGATCCTCACCGACAGCGATGAGTCCTGCCTTGACAGCTGAACCACGCTGACCGCGCTTACGCAGGACCACTACCCTGCTGCAACTGGGGTACACTGATGATTGGAATTCACTACCGTCACCGCATGGTGTTAGCCCATATCGCTTGCCGCATTAAACTTAATCTCCAAGCGTACGATTCGGGCTGGAAATCGGCGCCAGCAGGAATGAACAGGAGTCTGACGGATACGGCATCGAGTTTAGGCGGAATAACGGAAACTTCAACCGGTTCAAGAAAGCTTGCCAGGTGCTAACCAACTCCGACAGCAAATACTACCAGTTTGGCGTACACTCGCAACAAGCCCAAAGACTCGTAGTGACCACACTCCCTAATCTGCATCGGCAGCAGCGGAGAGAAACGCACCTTGTGGATCATCGTACGCTATACCCAACACTGGAACTTCGCCGGTGGCCCCACTCGAGGTGTTGGTGCACAAGCGCGACATGCTGGCCGGCCACTTTGTAAACATTGAACGTGATCCACACTAGATCACGCTGTCGACTCACCTTCGACTGGAACCGGAACACAACTACGGGCAAGTCGTCACGCTGCACGGTGACGCCATCTTGGAACCCCTGGCAGAGGCGTTTCGGGACTCGAGTCTGCTCACCTCGATAACAACTTATAAAGTTAAGCAAAAGTCTAGTATACTTGGAGGCCAAACAGCCCTGCGGTGTCAAACCCCGAGTAGCTGCAGCTCTTCGGCGGTGACTAAACGCTCGTGTTTGGCGGGAAACCCGCGGCTCTTGACCGGGTGACGAAGCCATGACCAGGCGATTCTAACCACCCGTGACCAAGGTACTGGTTTGATATGCACAGTTATTACTCCTGCGATCGGCCCATTCAGACGAACTCCACCGGGACCGATTATGTGACGAAGCCTGCAACAGAATGATTAGACACCCGTTATCTGACAAACAACGAAAGACCCGCCGAAGCGATTATATGCCTGTTTCTAGCGTGACTGGTGCGACTACTGAAGTGGTAAAGACGACGGCTTGACGGGTGCCGGCAACGCGGTTGCGCCCATCAAAAATCGATCCACAGCCGCCGCGGCAGCCCGACCCTCAGCAATCGCCCAAACGATCAACGACTGGCCACGTCCCATGTCGCCCGCAACGAAAACACCAGGAACCGAAGTATCAAAGTCGGCGCCACGTGCGACGTTGCCGCGGTCGGTGAACTTCACACCCAGGTCGGTGAGCAGGCCCGGCTTTTCCGGACCAACGAATCCCATCGCCAGCAACACTAGATCGGCCTCGAGCTCGAAAACGGAGTTCTCAACCTTGACAAACCGGCCGTCTTGCATCGTCACTTCATGAGCCTTGAGCGCGTGCACCCGCCCGTTCTTGCCGACGAACTCCTCGGTGTTAACTGAGAACACCCGCTCGCCACCTTCTTCGTGGGCCGGCGATACCCGATACATCAGTGGGTAAGTTGGCCACGGCGTGGATGCAGCGCGGGCATCCGGCGGACGCGGCATTATCTCGAGCTGGTGCACGTGGATCGCACCTTGCCGGTGCACCGCGCCCAAGCAGTCTGCCCCGGTGTCGCCACCACCGATGATGACCACCTTTTTGTCCTTAGCAGTGATAGGCGGCTGCCCGTCGTCTCCGAGGACGTCATCTCCCTCCTGGACACGGTTGACCCAGGGCAGGAACTCCATCGCCTGGTGAACGCCATCTAACTCACGTCCCGGAATGGGCAGTTCGCGCCAAGTGGCCGCGCCGCCGGCCAGCACGACCGCATCAAAATCAGCGCACAGCTGATCGGCAGTGATGTCAACTCCGACGTTGACGCCAGACCGGAATTCGGTGCCTTCAGCCCGCAACTGGTCTAGCCTCCGCTCCAGGAAGCGCTTTTCCATCTTGAATTCCGGGATGCCATACCGCAGCAACCCGCCGATGCGATCGTCGCGTTCGAAGACCGTCACGCGATGACCCGCACGGGTGAGTTGTTGGGCAGCAGCAAGTCCAGCTGGCCCCGAACCCACCACGGCAACCGTCTTACCGGTCAACTGCTGCGGCGGCAGTGGTTGCACCCAACCTTCGTCGAAGGCCTTGTCGATGATCTCTAGCTCGATCTGCTTGATCGTCACCGGATCCTGGTTAATGCCGAGCACACACGCCGACTCGCATGGCGCCGGACATAGCCGGCCAGTGACATCGGGAAAATTGTTTGTGGCGTGCAGACGTTCAACCGCATCGTGCCAACGGCCGCGACGCACCAAGTCATTCCATTCCGGGATCAAATTTCCCAAAGGACACCCATTGTGACAGAAAGGAATACCGCAGTCCATGCAACGGGACGCCTGATTCCGCAAAGTCTCTTTATCGAATTCCTCGTATAATTCCTTCCAGTCACGCAGCCGTAGCGGGACAGGCCGTCGCCTCGGTAATTCTCGCTGTGTGTATTTCAAAAAGCCAGCCGGATCAGCCATGTGCCGGCTCCATTATCACCTTGTTGACATCCACACCGTTGCGTTCAGCTAACGCGATAGCCTGCAACACCCGCTTGTAGTCCTTCGGCATCACCTTGACGAAGTATCGTTGCTGCTCGGACCAGCCAGCCAGTATCCGCTGGCCAACAGCGGAATCAGTAGCGTCGACATGCGCCTGTATCGTAGCATACAGCCAGGCTGCGTCATCGAAGTCAAGGGGCTCGAGTTCAACCATTTCGAAGTTCAGGTTGGCCGGAAGTTCGCCGTCGGAATCGTAAACATAAGCCTCACCGCCGGACATGCCAGCCGCAAAGTTACGGCCGGTGCGGCCAAGGATGACCACCTTACCGCCAGTCATGTACTCGCAACCATGATCACCAACGCCCTCGACTACCGCATGGGCCCCGGAGTTGCGAACCGCGAACCGCTCGCCTACAACCCCGCGCAAATAAACCTCCCCGCTGGTGGCGCCGAACAGAATCACGTTGCCGCCAATAATGTTATCCTCGGCAACGTAGTTCAGCGGCACACTATCGGACGGCCGCACCACAATTCTACCACCAGACAGGCCCTTGCCAACATAGTCGTTGGCATCTCCATAGACACGCAGCGTGATCCCCTTGGGTACAAAGGCGCCAAAGCTGTTGCCCGCGGATCCTTCGAACGTGATATCTATGGTTCCATCCGGAAGTCCTTGGGCACCATAGGCTTTCGTTAGCTCATGGCCGAGCATGGTGCCTACCGTGCGATTGACGTTACCGATGGTAGTGGAGAACCTAACCGGCTTACCGAAATCCAGCGCATCCCTGCTGACAGCTATTAACTGCTGATCGAGCACTTTGTCCAGACCATGATCCTGGCGCGAACTGCAGTACAAATCCTGGTTCATGAATGCTGACTCCGGCTCGTGTAACACGGGTGTCAGATCGATACTATGCGCCTTCCAATGCTCCCGAACCGGAGTCGTGTCCAGCGCACCCACCTGGCCTACCGCCTCATTAAACGTTCGAAAACCCAACTGTGCCATATATTCCCGAACTTCTTCAGCTATAAACATGAAGAAATTCTCGACGAATTCAGGCTTGCCATTGAACCGCTTGCGTAGCAAAGGATTCTGAGTTGCGACGCCAACCGGGCAGGTGTCTAGATGACATACTCGCATCATGATACAGCCAGCGACTACCAGTGGGGCCGTGGCGAAGCCGAATTCCTCAGCGCCTAGCAACGCAGCGATCATCACATCACGACCCGTCTTGAGTTGACCGTCTACCTGGACCACGATTCGGTCGCGTAATCCGTTGAGCAATAATGTCTGCTGGGTCTCGGCCAGCCCCAGCTCCCATGGCGCACCCGAGTGCTTCATCGATGTCAGCGGGGTCGCGCCGGTACCACCGTCGTGCCCCGAGACCAGGACCACGTCGGCATGTGCCTTGGATACCCCCGCAGCCACCGTGCCTACCCCGTTTTCCGAGACAAGCTTGACATGCACCCTCGCCGATGGGTTCGCATTTTTCAGATCGTGGATCAGCTGCGCCAGATCTTCAATAGAGTAAATGTCATGGTGCGGTGGGGGGGAGATCAAGCCAACACCGGGGGTGGAGTTCCGTACCTGAGCAATCCATGGGTACACTTTCCGCCCCGGAAGTTGGCCCCCTTCACCGGGTTTCGCACCCTGTGCCATCTTGATCTGGATGTCAGTACAGTTCGTTAAGTAGTGCGAGGTAACCCCGAACCGCGCAGAAGCGACCTGCTTGATAGCACTGCGTCGCCAATCCCCATTGGGATCGGGCTCAAAGCGGTTGACGTCCTCGCCACCTTCACCACTGTTTGATCGACCACCCAGGCGGTTCATCGCAATGGCAAGGGTCTCGTGCGCCTCAGCGGAAATCGAGCCGTAGCTCATCGCTCCCGTCGAAAAGCGCTTAACGATTTCACTCGCGGGCTCGACTTCATCCAGAGGAACCGGGGTACGCACACCTGAACGGAATTTGAGTAATCCACGCAACGAAGCCATCCGCTCACTCTGGTCATCGACGAGGCGAGTGTACTCCTTGAAGATCTTGTACTGTCCGCTACGCGTAGCGTGCTGCAACTTAAAGACAGTCTCCGGGTTGAACAGATGGTATTCGCCTTCCCTGCGCCACTGGTATTCCCCGCCGACTTCGAGTTCGCGATGGGCACGTTCATCCGGTCGGTCTAAGTAAGCCACCCGATGGCGGACTGCGACTTCAGCAGCAATGTCGTCGAGGGTGATTCCTCCTGTTGGGCAACTCAACCCGCTGAAGTATTCATCCAGCACGTCTTCAGAGATGCCGACTGCCTGGAACAGTTGCGCACCGACGTAAGAGGCTAGTGTCGAAATGCCCATCTTGGACATTATTTTAAGTACACCTTGGCCAGTAGCCTTGATATAGTTATTCAATGCTGTCTTGCGGTCTATCCCATCGATGACACCTCTGTCGAGCATTTCCTCGATCGACTCGAACACCAGGTAGGGGTTGACCGCCGCCGCACCGAAACCGATCAACGCTGCCATGTGGTGGACCTCTCGGGCGTCACCGGATTCCACCACAAGACCCACATGGGTGCGGGTGCGGTCACGCACCAAATGGTGGTGTACCGCCGCAACGGAAAGCAACGACGGAATCGGAGCCATCTGTTCGTCGGAATTGCGGTCGGACAAGATGATTACTCGCGCGCCGCCGACGATAGCCGCCGATGCCTGCGCGCGCACCTCAGTCAGCGCAGCAGCCAACCCGGCGCCGGCGTCGGCAACTGGATACAGACAGCTAACCACTGTAGACCGCATGCCATGCGGGCGTCCATTGACCTCGTCGGCAGGGTCGAGGTTGACCAGCTTGGCCAGCTCGTAATTGCGCAGAATCGGCTGTGGCAACCAAATCTGGTGACAGGAATTCTCGTCTGGGCTGAGCAAGTCGTACTCACCCCCGGTGGTGCCCTGCAAGCTAGTCACCACTTCCTCGCGAATGGCGTCCAGCGGCGGGTTGGTCACCTGAGCGAATAGCTGGTGGAAGTAATCGTAAAGCATCCTGGGCCGCCGGGACAGCACCGCAATCGGGGTATCGGCGCCCATCGACCCAATCGGTTCAGAGCCGGCACGGACCATGGGTGCTACCAGCAGATTGAGTTCCTCGTAAGTGTAGCCGAAGGCCAACTGCCGCATGACAAGTCGATGATGCGGCATCCGCACGTACTTGCCCGCCGGCAACTCATCAATTGGAACCAGACCTTTGTCAAGCCACTCCTGGTAAGGGTGCTCAGCCGCTAGTTTCGCTTTGATCTCTTCGTCAGAGACGATGCGCCCCTGTGCGGTGTCCACTAGGAACATCCGGCCCGGTTGCAGTCGCATCCGGCGGACCACAATCGACGGGTCGAGATCCAACACGCCGGCCTCGGAAGCCATCACCACCAATCCGGCGTCGGTGATCCAGATACGCGACGGGCGCAAGCCATTGCGGTCGAGCACAGCACCCACCACAACACCGTCGGTGAATGTCATCGACGCCGGACCGTCCCACGGCTCCATCAAAGAGGCGTGGTACTGGTAAAAAGCTCGGCGCGCAGGATCCATCGATTCGTGGCGTTCCCAGGCTTCAGGAATCATCATCAGCACCGCGTGGACCAGGCTGCGGCCGCCCAGGTGCAGCAGTTCCAGTGCCTCGTCAAAGCGCGCGGTGTCGGAGGCACCCGGGGTGCAGATCGGGAACAGCTTCTCCATGTCAGCTTTCGACCCAAAGATGTCAGTCTTCATCAACGCCTCACGGGCCCGCATCCAGTTCTCGTTGCCAGTGACGGTATTGATCTCGCCGTTGTGAGCAATGCGCCGGAAAGGATGCGCGAGCGGCCAGGACGGGAAGGTATTGGTGGAGAACCGGGAATGCACGATGCCTAACGCGCTAGTCAGCCGTTCATCTTGCAAGTCCCGGTAGAATGCCTTGAGTTGCGGGGTGGTGAGCATGCCCTTGTAGACGAACGTCTGGCTCGACAGACTTGGGAAGTAGATGGTTTCGCGCCCCGGACCGTCCTGACCGGGGCCTTTGGTGCCGAGTTCATGCTCGGCACGTTTACGGATCACGTAGGCGCGGCGTTCTAACGTCAGACCAGTGGCTCCCGCCATGAACACCTGCCGGAAGGTGGGCATCGCATCACGGGATAACGCACCTAACGACGAAGCGTCGGTGGGCACGTTTCTCCAACCCAGTACATGCAGCCCCTCGGCCACCGCGATTTTCTCCACCGCGGCGCAGGCAGCCGCGGCATCTTTGGACGACTGCGGCAAAAACGCAATGCCGGTAGCGTAGCTACTTGCGGCGGGGAGCTCAAAATCCACGACTGCCCGCAAGAATGCATCTGGGACCTGAATAAGGATGCCTGCGCCGTCACCACTGCGCGGCTCCGCACCCTGCGCACCACGATGCTCGAGGTTAAGCAGCGCGGTGATCGCCTTGTCCACAATGTCGCGGGTACGCCGACCGTACATGTCGACAACCATGGCTACTCCACACGAATCGTGCTCGAACGCGGGGTTATACAGCCCGACGCGCTTGGCCGTCATTCCCTAACCTAACCCTTCACCAGAACATTCTGCGTGGCCTTCTTCAGCGGCTCCGGCGAAGCCCTGCCCCGGAAGTGGCGGACTCGACTCCTTCCGCCTTATCGCTAGCCTGCCTGTAAGGCGGAGATAATTCGATTGGCTATCCGTCCGTGCAACGCTGAACGGTCACCCTGTAACCGGTACCGACAAATCGTAAAATGATTATGACCAAACCCGCTTGACATGCCAACTTTACCTAATACTAGCCTGCCGCCGTACGCCAGTGTAAATTCATCAACTTGCCGATCACCACTGTTGCGGCATGCCGCAACAGTGGTTGGCGATCTGTCCGCGGCTGCCCGAATCACATCTGGTCGATGGGCTACAATACAATCCTTTAAGCAAGTTTGCCACTACACCGATTGAACGCCCACTACCACGATCGCTCGAGCCACAGAACCGGATGAACCGGGCAGCCTTGTCTGGATAAAGACTAGCAGAAATATCACCAGAATCACCCACACCTGCGCTCAGGACATGGCGAATAAGTCGCGGCGATACACTAGGGCATCGGCGCCGATTTTGCACAATACTAAATAAAAATCCAAAATGGCTGCTAAGGCAGTGTCAGCGGCACTACGTCGATCAATGAACCGCCCTGTGACCGATAATGGACAGACACTGGTTGCGCGTCCGGCATCGCTAACTGGGAGCGGAGTTCATCGGTCAGGAGCAGCGCCACAGCCGGTCGGTGGCGCGGGATCGACAGCCTGGTCCGCCTCAGAGAACCATGACACTAGCACGACGAAATTCTTGCGGGATCGTTGGTGGCCCGGCGGGCGCGGCATCCTGATCGCACGACCATCCAGTCCGTAGTCCAGGAGTCCGCAGACTGAATGGCCCCGGTATTTCCGCCGAGACCTTCTGCAAGGACCGCCCCGCCGCGCCACCGGACTGCTCCCCACGCCCGCCTGGTTCGCCGGCAACGCAGCCACCAAGCGCACCGGTGCTTCGTCGGCGAACCAGGCACCAGTCCACGCCGGGTGCTCAACCCTGCCATCGGCCGGGCAACTGCGTGACGACTGAACCGGTATTTCACAATCTCGGTCGTCGACTGCGGTTCAACCATGGACTTCACTGTCACCCCGGGAAATCCTAAGCGATCTGGATACGCTGATCGTGATGACCTAACCGTGAAAGGATGGGGTCTCGACTGCGGGAAGAACGTTGAAGTGGTCTGTTCGATCACGGCCTAAAGAATTTTCTGCAACGCAGGTATAGTGGTTCTCAAAAAAACAAATTGAACACGACAATAGCAGTAACCGGTGCGACTAAAATATAGTAATTAATCCCCTCGTCGCCGAACGTGAACGATGACGTCAAACTGCACCGTACGCGCTATCACCCGAGCACCAAATACCGCCGAGTTTACCGATGGCGTGGAGACGTTGGCCTCAGCTAACGACGCGTTACCGGGAGCGGTGGCTTTCCTCAATTACCATGCTAAGCGAAGACCTGCCCAAACATAGTGACCCAACCAGTACGCGACGAGGTCACCAAGCTGATTACGCTGTCGATTACCAACGCCGCCGATGATTTCTCGCTGCAGCCGTCTCGATTTCGCGGGGACCGCAACAAGGCAGTCGAACATTTGGCCGTCGACTTGAGCCTAGCATTAGTAAGTTTTTGCCACCCACAGTTTTTGCCGCCACCTTCGCCGGCATGCGGACCACGCAGATACGTAGCAATGATGTGGTGGCCGGGCCATCCTGCCCGAGTGCCCAGCGCACCCATCTTTGACAGCGACATATCAGCGATCGCGACACGCTGTTATCTGATGAACTCGTAAGTAAGCAGATCCCGCCGACTGGTCCGCATGCGTTCACTAAAGCGGAATTGCTGAAAGCCTAGAGCAGGATGCCGACATCGTAATCTTGCTACACCGACCGGATGCTTTGATCGCGACACGGAGAAAATACTTGGACGGCCAATCCACACCATCCACACAGTGGATGTCCCGGCACCGCGGCCTGTGCACAAAATAGACCAAGATAGAGAGACGTGGTGACATGTCCAATCCACGTCCACTGCGCTACTTCAAAACCATGAACAAGGTGATTATTGCGGTGCAAAATTCAGGATAGCCACTGGCCCCGCAATGGTGCTGACGGTGCCCGACCATAAGTCGGGCCGGCCTCGCTGAACCCCAATGACCCCATTCGAATTTGCGGGTAGACTTTACGTAGTGGCCGGTTATCCAGGCCCGCCTGAGCGACAAATACCATAGTTGTGGACTACAGGGCATTGGCCAGCGGGTGTCGATTCCCTGGCAGGTCAAGATAGGCTAATTCAGCTCCGAGAAAGCGGACCCAAGGCTCTCGAGAGTTTCCGACCACAGTCCCAGTTGGGGGTTGGATTTGCTAAACATTCAAGAATGGCTCTTGATGGGACCGCCGATAAATTCGAGTCCCCAGCGGGACAGGTCGCCGTATTCCGGTCCGAACCGAATTAAGAGCTACTCCGCCATCGAAGAAAATTACTAACATAAAACAGTGTGAGAAATCAATTGATTTCTCACACTGTTTTATGTTCAAGTGGGCGGGTCCGATTCCGGGTGAACGCACATACGAAGCCTCGTACTGGTTTCCCACCACTACCCCACCGCTGCTTCCCTTGAACTGCAGGTTGTTGACGTGTTTTGCTGTGTTGCGGGGTTTTTGTTGGTGGGTGGCTGACTGCCTGCTTTCGATGAGGCTTCGTGTGCTTTGCCGCAGTGGACACGATTAGCGCGGCGCACGTAAGCATGTCGGTGGTGGATGCTGCTTGGTCTACATGTTGATGATGCCAGGGGCTGGGCACCTGGGCTGTGCTGAAGGCGATATCGATGCAGGCGTGAGTGTGAGGATAGTTGTTAGCGCCGCGGGGTAGGGGCGTTTTAGTGTGCATGTCATGGCCTTGAGGTGTCGGCGTGGTCAATGTGGCCGCACCTGAACAGGCACGTCCCCGTGCACGGTATAACTATTCGCACCTGATGTTATCCCTTGCACCATTTCTGCCGCTGGTATCGGTGTCGGCGGCTTGTTGACCGGCCCTCAGCCAGCAAGCAGGCATGCCGCCGGGTGCAGCAGTATCGTGTTAGTGAACAGTGCATCGATGATCCGGCCGTCGGCGGCACATACGGCAACCTTCTAGCGCAGATCAACCACCCACACCCCACCAGCCCACCACAACACCACCACCACGGAAAATTTCTTCACCTATGACGGATCGGAGACCCTACTTCCGAGTAAGGCGCTGACGTGTAAACTGGTCAAGCTGCCCACACACGATGACCTGCCCACGGAGGGATCGAACAACACTAGCAACTCAGCGGCAAACGAACAGGATCCGGGTTCAGCTCAGGCCAGAGCGGACGGCGCTGCACACCGTAGTGAACTTGACCCGAGCCAGCGCAGCCTTACAGCGGATGGCGTCATAAACGCGGGCACACCCACCACGTTCGAAAGATGCCCGTAGTTAACCTCGCCAAACAAATCGGGGCCACACTTGAAAGAGGTCTCCTTCAGTTGCCCTCCAGGATGATCGGCGTGGATCCACCAGGATGGGCAAAGCCGGCCATCCGCGCAACCTGCGTCGGTCAGATTACCCCGGAATTGATTCAAGGTTCTGGGCGCGGTCCACCCCGTCACCTCGACGAACTGATGCGGCGCAGAGCGATCACGCTAGACGCCACTGACGCAGCGTCTATATGCTACCCCGGCAACGCGACCAATTTTTCGGCCTAACGATACTGCACAAGCAGCCGAGTTCACAGAAGATCTAACCATCCACGCGGAAGCAAAAAATTGTGCTCGCCAACGCCGCCGATACCATCGAAGCGCTGCTTAGCCAGATCAATTGAGACAGACTCCGGGGGCAACATAGGACAGTCAGGGGCTACAGGACTCAGCCGATTGCCGCTCATGCCGACGTCGTCGCGGTGCAAAGGTGCACATGAAAAAGACAGTGCACAGAATCAGCGGGTATGAGGAAAGGCTCAAATGTCTAGAACCGGAATTTACGATTCGACAATTGGTGTTATTTCCCACTTGTTGCTAATTCTTGGAGAGGGCATTCTCGCCCCTAGCGATGTCTTCCACTCCTCTTCATCCATGTTCACATCAATCGACACAGAGATCGGCAAGACTGTTTCCGACTTAGATGGGTTGATGAGTCCGCTGATGCCTATTCCGCTCAAAACCTCGCCAACCAGCTTCACTCGTAAACAATGAGTCAGCTTGACAAATCAACCAACAATTTTGTCTGGAATCAGGCCAAGGATATCTCTACCACGTGCCACGTTCTGAAACCACCTTGAAGTGTATGGTTGAGTGAGCGTAGTGGGCTTGCACCTGGCTGGAAAACCGTCTTTGGCTTATCGGCGATGCAGCTTCCTACGGCGATAACCAGCCCCGCCTACAGCCATTGTGAATGGAGGGAATCGGTGGAGCCATGTTCTATTTTACTATCATGACACTAACCAAGATTACCAATTTGCAAGGAGTGCTCAGCTATTTACCAAAAATGATCGCTAACTTGCCGAATGACTTGATCAACTTGATTCCTGGCTTGATCAACTTGATTCCTGGCTTGATCAACTTGATTCCTGGCTTGATCGACTGGACTGGTGGCTTGATATCCAAAATCCCCGGCATATGGCCGCCAAATTTCAACATTTCCGAAAGGTCAGATTCGATCTCCGAGCTACTCGAATTCATCTGGCACCACTTCCCGAGCTTCCCAGTCTTCCTTAAGTTCGAATTCCCAGGCTCTCTCATTACAGTTTACTTGACTTGCCGAACTTGTCCGAATTATTCAGCAACATGGGAAAGTTGTCTTTGTGGAGAGTGACTTCGCCTAATTCCCCGACATCTTAAGTGGCATATTCGGTATGCCGCCTTTGGGTTTTAGCAACCTGATCCCCCTTAAGCAGGTTCCAGCGATGAGCCATCTAACGACAACCCTGATCAGGTGCCTCAACTCACCGAAAGTAGTGCTGGCGGGCGGCTCAACAGGCAGGCCTCATAAGGGGACAACATGAGGGTACCCGTATCAGCGATAACAAGAATGGCGGCGAAGAATGAGGAAGCCGGCGCGGGCACAGCCGGTGAAGAGCGCATTCCGATACAGGCAACCGGTGGAGACTCAACCGGAGAGACGGGTGCGCGCATCCTTTGACACCATCGGCAACTGCTCGACTAATAGGCCAAAACCCTAGCGAGCCAAGACCATAGATAGTAGGTAGAAAACGTACTTAGAGGAGGAGATAACTCATGACAGGAATTCTGGGCGTCATCTCGTCGTGGCTGCAAACGCAGGGCGGGATAAGTGACCCCCACCTCAGGCGAAGTCAAAACCTCGACCAGAAAAGGCACAGGGCTCCGCCAACAGGTCTTACAGACGAACGGGTCACAACCTTCACAATATGATTATGCTGAACACAACTAAAGACCACCCGCAATCAAAGACTTAAAGACCACCCGCAATCAAGCAAGCACAAACATCGCAGGGGTTTGTAGCTCGCTTGGTTTACGACTCTACTGCATGCTGCCGGCGGCCGCGGACCTAAACACCGATATATTCAGCGGCCAGACGCTAAATAAAACGGTTCATTGGTGACGTGACTATGTCCGGTCCGCTGGCTTCCGGTCGCGCTGGCCTCGTCAACGATGTGGTCGGCGTCGAAGTGACTACCGACGGTATGTTGACGGTATGTTATATGTTGGTAGTCACGGACCGATTGCACCTTGTAGCTTTCCCTACGGCACTCGGGATACGAATCAATGATTCCTCAGACAGGAACTACCAGCCGTGGTCTGGAAACGGGTGCAATGTGACCTTGCCTCCCAGGGAATTCAGGGACGCTAACGGCCAACCTTACCCGAAGTTGGCAGCGATGGCAGATACGTCTAACCGGCCGGACCGGGAGTGGAGACTCGGTAGTGGCGTCGCAATGTTGGCAACAACAACCGGACCGGGAGTGGAGACTCGGTAGTGGCGTCGCAATGTTGGCAACAACAAATGGTGCACCTTCGTTGTGTGCCGCAGGGGCGACCGCCATGTCGTCATCGCGGCGCGCGATAGGACGACATGCTGATACTACAGTTAATGGCTCTACAGATCAGCCAGGCCAGCATGGTGACCACCATGCTGGACCCTGCAGAGTCTGCAAATGTCCAACCGCTGACCGGCATAGCCAAAAAACTAGCCGAGTACAGAACCGCAGCCCAGTTGGTCGGACAAGGTGTCCAACCGAGCTCAGCCTGCATCTATGGCAAGTTCCTCAGGAACCCGTCCAACTGGTTGGCGATCATCGTTACTCAACGCCCGCCGGGAGGCACGACAACATACACGGACACAGCTGTAAGGGGTTCTCGACTCCGCGCAGGGCAGGTTGGTGTCGCGCTGCCCCGTCGGGTTGGTAACGAACTGTACGGGAGCTTCCTGTCGGGCATTCAGCAAAACCTACAGGTCGCCTTCAACAACCTGATGGAGCTGCTACCAGCGGGCTCCTGGTTAGATCACGTTTACGACACTCCTTCCAGAGGTAACTTCCTTCTTACTCTTCGTGCTGCGATTTTAGAAAGGGACTCCACAGTGAACCTGCTCGGGAATGACGACGATAATCACTTGGCAAGCCTAGATTTCTACAGCGCCAACCGCTACTACGAGGAGTCGTTGTTTTTCGACGAGCTCGATGGTTATGCGCCGACAACGCCAGTGGGCATCGAAGCCAACGATCTAGACGTCTTCCAATCTCTGACTGAACCGGAGGAGGAGCTTGAGGTCGAGCTACTCGCGGTGACGAACCCCGCCAAGTCGGTGTCGGCACTCATGAACGGCAGAGTCCACCAGGTTGAGCTGACCGACCAAGTGACTCGGATTGGCGAAAAGAAGCCCGCAACAGAGGCCTTTGTCCTTGCTAGCTTGGCTCGGCAGAAGGCGCGAACCTCCCAGGGCACTTGCATACTCGACAGCCTCCAAGGCGGCGGAGAAAACACAACCGCCAGATGTGAACTAGTAGGGCTGACCCTAAATTTGCCCACGTCGGAACAGGCTGCTGCAGAAGCAGAAATGTTCTCCAACAATATACTTCGGCAAAAATGATTGATCGCCTGGGCAGCCTATTCGAAAGCGCCGCCAGCATGTTGCCCATGTCGGAGGCGCGATCGTTTGAGCTGTTCACCGAAATCACGAATTACGACGAGACTGCCTGCGACGCATGGATCGGCCGGATCCGCTGCGGCGACACCGACCGAGTGACACTGTTTCGTGCCTGGTATTCGCGAAGGAACTTCGGGCAGTTGTCGGGATCTGTCCAGATCCCGATGACCACCCTCAACGCCAGAGTTCCCATCGGAGGGCTATACGGCGACATCACTTACCCGGTCACTTCTCCGCTAGCTATCACTATGGGTTTCGCCGCGTGCGAAGCGGCTCAAGGTAACTTCGCCGACGCTATGGAAGCGATTGATGCCACTTCGATCACCGGCTCCGAACATCTAGTGGCCTGGCTCAAGGCGGTGGTCTACGGCGCAGCCGAACGATGGACCGACGTGATCGACGAAGTCAAGGGTGCCGGGAAATGGCCGGACAAGTTCCTAGCTGGCGCCGCTGGCGTCGCACATGGAGTAGCAGCTGCCAACCTCGGTTTGTTCACCGAGGCCGAACGTCGACTTACCGAGGCGAATGACTCCCCGGCCGGCGAAGCGTGTGCACGCTCCATCGCTTGGTATCTAGCAATGGCACGGCGCAGCCAGGGCAATGAAGACGCTGCGGTGGCGCTGCTGGAATGGTTGCAGACCACCCACCCGGAAAGTAAAGTGTCTGCGGCGCTAAAGGATCCGTCCTATCGCCTGACGACAACGACTGCCGAACAGATCGCCGCCCGCGCGGACCCGTGGGATCCGAGCAGTGTGGTTACCGACAACTCCGATCGAGACAGACTGCTCACCCAGGCGCAGGCCGAGCTGGACAGGCAGATTGGGCTCACCAGGGTTAAAACCCAGATAGAGAGGTACCGGGCCGCAACGATGATGGCGAAGGTTCGCGCTGCCAAAGGCATGAAAGTGGCGCAGCCAAGCAAACACATGATTTTCACTGGGCCACCCGGTACCGGCAAGACTACTATCGCGCGGGTGGTGGCCAATATTCTGGCCGGATTGGGTGTCATCTCGGAACCAAAGCTGGTCGAAACGTCACGCAAAGATTTCGTCGCCGAATACGAAGGACAGTCAGCAGTCAAAGCCGCCAAGACAATCGATCTTGCCCTCGGCGGCGTGTTATTCATCGACGAAGCCTACGCACTGGTGCAGGAACGGGACGGGCGCACCGATCCGTTCGGACAAGAGGCGCTGGACACCCTGCTGGCGCGGATGGAAAACGACCGCGATCGACTGGTGGTGATCATCGCCGGCTACAGCTCCGATATCGATCGGCTTCTGGAAACCAACGAAGGTCTGCGATCGCGCTTCGCGACTCGAATCGAATTCGATACCTATTCCCCTGATGAGCTTCTCGAAATCGCGAAAGTCATTGCAACTGATGCCGATTCATCGTTGAGTGCAGAAGCGAGCAAGAATCTGCTGGAAGCGGCTAAGCAGTTAGCCCAGCGGACTTTGCGCGGCAGACCCGCCCTCGACGTTGCCGGCAACGGTCGCTACGCGCGACAATTGGTGGAAGCCGCTGAACAGTGTCGTGACATGCGGCTGGCTCGGGGTGTCGACATCGAGCAACTGGATGTGGACCGACTGCAGGAGATCAACGGCTCAGACATGGCCGAGGCGATCGCCACGGTGCACGCACACCTCAACATAAGAGAGTGAACCATGGGGCTTCGCCTGACCACCAAGGTTCAGGTCAGCGGCTGGCGCTTCCTGCTTCGCAGGGTTGAGCATGCCATCGTGCGGCGCGACACTCGGATGTTCGACGACCCGCTGCAGTTCTACAGTCGCTCGATCGCCCTTGGCATCGTTGTTGCGGTTGCGCTCCTGATAGGCGCCGTCCTGCTGGCGTACTTCAAACCACAGGGCAAGCTAGGTGCCAGCACCCTTCTGACCGATCGGGCAACCAATCAGCTCTACGTGCTCTTGTCCGGGCATCTGTATCCAGTGTACAACTTGACCTCGGCGCGACTGGCGCTGGGCAAACCGGCTAACCCAGCTGCCGTGAAGTCCAGCGAATTGACCAAGCTGCCTATAGGTCAGACCATCGGAATCCCTGGTGCACCCTACGCCACGCCTGTTTCAGGGGATTCCTCGTCAACCTGGACCTTGTGCGACACCGTCGCCAAGATCGAGAGCGAATCGCCGGCGGTGCAGACTTCGGTTATAGCTCGATCACTACAGATCGACCCTGCGATAAATCCATTGCAACCGAACGAAGCGCTACTGGCGTCATACCGGGACAAAACGTGGCTAGTTAACTCAAAAGGGCGGCACTCCATCGATCTGGCCGACCGGGCCCTAACCTCGGCCATAGGAATATCGGTAAACGTTAAGCCAACCCCACTCTCTGAGGGCCTGTTCAACGCACTACCCGACGTCGGCAGGTGGGAGCTGCCGACGATTCCTGACACTGGAGCACCTAATTCGCTGGGGTTATCCCCAGACCTCGTAATTGGGTCGGTGTTCCAAATCCAAATGGAAAAGAGCCCACAGTACTACGTGGTACTCTCCGACGGCATCGCCCAGGTGAATGCCACCACCGCTGATGCGTTGCGCGCTACCCAGTCGCATGGACTGGTAGCGCCTCCATCACTGGTACCAAACGTGGTCGTCCAGATTCCCGAACGGGTCTACGACTCGCCACTGCCCGATGAACCACTCAAGATGGTGGCCCGGGACGACTACCCAACGCTGTGTTGGGCATGGGAACGCAAAGCCAGTGATCAGGCGCCGAAGAGAACCATGTTGATTGGTCAGCATCTGCCACTACAGCCGTCAGCCATGAGCACAGGTATAAAACAGATCCGTGGGACAGCAACCGTCTATATTGATGGTGGCAGATACGTGGCGCTACAGTCTCCAGACCCCCGGTACAGTGAATCCCTGTACTACGTTGATCCGGAGGGAGTACGTTACGGCCTGGCGAACTCGGAGGCGGTGAAGGCGCTGGGCCTCGCTTCACCGCAGACAGCGCCCTGGGTGATCGTTCGTCTTCTGGTGGAGGGGCCTGTGCTCTCCAGAGACGCAGCTCTGTTAGAGCACGATACGCTGATCGCGGACCCAAGCCCACGGAAAGTACCAGCCGGCTACTCTGGAGTGAGGCCATGACGACGAAAAAGTTCACCCCGACTATCACCCGCGGACCGCGATTGACACCGGGCGAGATCAACATCACGCCGCCCGATGACCTCGGTCTTGAGATCCCACCATCGGGTATACAGAAGATTCTTCCCTATGTGATGGTCGGTTGCATAGTCGGCATGATCGCGATCATGGTGCTTGGCGGCACCAAGCAACTCTCGCCGTACATGCTGATGATGCCAATCATGATGGTCATGATGATGGCCGGCGGCAGTGGTGGGGGGGGTGGTGGTAAAAAGGTTCCTGAGATCAACGCCGACCGTAAGGAATACTTGCGCTATCTGGCCGGACTACGCGCTCGGGTGACATCCTCGGCCGCTTCGCAGGTGGCGTTCTTCAGTTATCACGCGCCCCACCCCCAAGATCTGCTGTCGATCGTAGGCACACAGCGGCAGTGGTCCCGGCCAGCGAACGCCGACTTCTACGCAGCTACCCGCATCGGTGTCGGCGACCAACCCGCTGTGGATCGATTGCTGAAACCAGCCGTCGGCGGGGAACTGACAGCGAGCGGTGCAGCGCCTCAGCCGTTCCTGGAACCGGTCAGCCACATGTGGGTAGTCAAATTTTTGCGGACCCACGGGCTGGTGCACGACTGCCCGAAACTGCTGCAAATGCGTACATTTCCGACAATCGCTGTCGGCGGAGACACGGCTGGGGCGGGCGGATTACTGACCGCGATGATCTGTCACCTGGCCGTGTTCCATCCGCCGGACCTGCTGCAAATTCGGGTTCTCACCGAGAAACCCGACGATCCCAACTGGTCCTGGCTGAAATGGCTGCCGCACATTCAGCACCCGACGGAAACCGACGCCGCCGGGGCGGCCCGAATGATCTTCACCCGCAGTGACAGTCTGGCCGATCTGATGTCGCGCGGTCCGCATGCACCCGATTCGCTGCCCGGTGGCCCCTACGTCATCCTCGTGGATCTGACCGGTGGCAAGGCGGGTTTCCCGCCCGACGGCAGAGCTGGTGTCACAGTGATCACGCTCGGCAATCACCGCAGCTCGACCTACCGCATTAGAGTCAACAAGAACGGGACCGCCGACGACCGATTGCCTGGCCAAAGTTTCCGTCAAGTGACTTCGACCGTCGACCACCTCTCTAAGGCAGAAGCCACCCGTATCGCTCGGAAGTTAGCCGGATGGTCGATCACCGGCACCATCCTCGATAAAACGTCGCGCGTACAGAAGAAAGTGGCGACCGAATGGCACCAGCTAGTTGGTGCCAACACTGTCGAAGAGGTGCTACCGAGCCGCTGGCGGATGTATACCGACAATGACCGGGACCGCCTCAAGATCCCTTTTGGGCACGAATTCAAGACCGGCAATATCATGTACCTGGATATCAAGGAAGGCGCCGAGTTCGGCGGCGGACCGCACGGCATGCTGATCGGGACCACGGGATCAGGAAAATCTGAATTCCTTCGTACCCTGATCTTGTCATTGGTCGCAATGACACACCCGAACCAGGTGAACCTCTTGCTTACCGACTTCAAAGGCGGTTCTACATTCCTGGGAATGGAGAAGCTTCCACACACCGCTGCTGTCGTCACAAACATGGCCGAGGAAGCCGAACTGGTAAGCCGAATGGGTGAAGTGTTGACCGGCGAACTTGACCGACGCCAGAACATCCTTCGACAAGCCGGCACCCTAGTCGGCGCGGCTGGCGCGCTCTCCGGGGTGGCCGAATACGAGAAGTACCGGGAGCGAGGCGCCAACCTAGCACCGCTACCAACACTTTTCGTCGTCGTAGACGAGTTCGCCGAGTTGCTGCAAAGTCACCCCGACTTCATCGGACTGTTCGACCGGATTTGCCGCGTCGGGAGGTCACTACGCGTGCATCTGTTGCTGGCCACCCAGTCGCTGCAAACTGGCGGGGTGCGCATCGACAAACTAGAACCCAACCTGACCTACCGCATCGCGCTGCGCACCACCAGCTCGGCAGAGTCCAAGGCGGTGATCGGAACCCCAGAAGCGCAGTACATCACCAACAAGGAAAGCGGCGTCGGATTTCTCCGGATTGGCATGGAGGACCCCGTCAAGTTCAGTTCCCTGTACACCGGTATCCCCTTCGTTCCGGCGATCGCAACGGAAACCAACGGTGACAGTAGTCCGTCCAGTCCGTGGGCTAGCCGGAAAAAGGTGCATATCTACGAATTCACCGCCGCTCCAATCCTCGAATCGACGACAACGTCATGATCCACGCTAGCTACGATGCAGTGGGGCACCACCTGTTTGCGGTAGGCGAAGCGATGGGGGAGTAACGGCGCCAATGACTGCCGAACCGGAAGTACGCGCGCTTCGCGAGGTAGTACTCGAGCAACTCGGCACCGGTGAATCCCTTGCATACAAGATGTGGTTGCCACCGCTGCTCGATCCGTTACCACTGAATGAACTCATAGAGCGTGACAGCAACAGACATCCGCTGCACTTTGCGTTGGGCATCATGGATGAGCCGCGGCGGCACCGCCAGGACATCTGGGGCGTTGATCTTTCCGGGGCGGGCGGCAACATTGGCATCGGGGGCGCGCCGCAAACCGGGAAGACAACCCTTCTGCAGACCATGGTGATGTCAGCGGCTGCCACGCACTCACCGCGGGACGTCCAGTTCTACTGCATCGATCTCGGTGGTGGCGGGCTGATCTACCTGGAAAACCTGCCGCACGTCGGCGGGGTAGCGAACCGATCAGAGCCCGACCGAATTAACCGAGTGATCGCCGAGGCGCAAGCCGTTATGCGTCAACGAGAAATCACCTTCAAAGAAAACCGGGTCGGCTCGATGGCAGCGTATCGGCAACTGCGCACGAACCGCAGCCATCCCGTCGCGGCCGACCCGTTCGGCGATGTATTTCTAATCATCGACGGTTGGTCAGCATTTACCAGTGAGTTTCCCGACCTCGAAGCGGCGGTCCAGGATCTAGCCGCACAGGGGCTTTCGTTCGGCGTCCACACGGTGATCACCACACCACGCTGGACAGAACTGCGGTCGCGCGTTCGTGACTACTTGGGCACCAAGATCGAATTCCGACTCGGCGACGTCAACGACACTCAGATCGACCGCATTGCTCGGGATATCCCGGCAAATCGTCCGGGCCGAGCCATTTCGGTTGAGAAGCACCACCTGATGATGGGGGTGCCTAGGTTCGACGGCGCGCACAGCGCCGACGACCTGGTGGACGCGATGACAGCCGGGGTGGCGCAAATCGCAGCTAAAACCACTGAACAAGCACCCAGGGTTCGGGTTCTGCCGTCGCAAGTATACCTGCAAGAGATCGACCCGAACCCGCCCGGACCGGATTCCGACTACCGCACCCGCTGGACGATTCCTGTCGGAGTACGCGAAACCGATCTGTCGGTGGCCTACGCTCACATGAGTTCGAATCCGCACTTACTGATCTTCGGGAACTCCAAATCGGGTAAGACACGCATCGTGCATGCGATCGCGCGAGCCATCTGTGCTCGGAACAGTCCGAAACAAGTGCGGTTCATGCTCGCCGACTACAGGTCGAGTTTGCTGGACGCAGTACCGGACAGCCACCTACTCGACGCGGGTGCGATCAACCGCAACAGTGCAAGCTTGGACGAGGCCATCCGAGCCCTGACGACTAACCTGAAGAAAAGGTTGCCACCGGCTGACCTGACAACCGCACAGGTGCGGTCGCGATCGTGGTGGAGCGGATTTGATGTGGTGCTGCTAGTCGACGATTGGCACATGATCGTCAGCGCGGCCGGCAGTGCACCGCCCATGGGCCCACTCGCCCCGTTATTGCCAGCGGCTCCGGATATCGGGTTGCATATTCTTGTCACCTGTTTGATGAGCCAGGCATACAAAGCAACTATGGACAAGTTCGTCGGCAGTGCATTCGGGGCGGGAGCTCCGACCATCTTCCTTTCTGGTGACAAGCAGGAATTCCCCTCCTCCGAGATCAAGGTCAAGCGACGGCCTCCTGGCCAGGCATTTATGGTCTCACCGGAGGCCAAAGAGGTTATCCAGGCGGTCTACGTCGATCCTCCAGAAGTCGATCCTCCAAAAGAAGTGTTCGCAGTACCACCAGCAAGCAGTTAAGATAATTTCATTACCCAACGGAGGAAACTGGCCACCGACAACCACACCAAAACGGGGACACGGCGAACTATTGGACTGTTTTTTCGGGGAGATACATTCCATGTCGCTCATGTCTATTCGCGAGTCAACAGTCGCGCTGACATGGTTGCGGTGTCGCAGTTTGACCCGACAAAACATCAATACATTGCAGACAGTAGGGAGCTGACAACATGACTTGGCCGATGTTGTGGCCCGCATCAGTCCCGAGCGAGTGTCCGCCGAATTATTGGCACACCCCAGCTCCCTCAGCGAAGTGTGAACCAGAGCAAGCAGCGGTGGCGCCGATTGCGGCTGCCAAGCCCATGATTACCTGGCTGCAATCCGCTGCAGAGCAGACAACCACGCAGGCCGAAGCGCACAGGCAAGCAATGGCAAGCACGCCGGGAATGGCCGTGATTACCGAAAACCACATCACCCAGGCAATCCTTGCCACCATCAACTTCTTTGGCATCAATATGGCGCCAATCGCCTTTACGGAAGCGGGCGATTTCATTTGCATGCGAACCCAGACCGCCTTAGCAATGAACTCCTACCAGGCGGAAACCCTGCTGAACACGGCTTTCCAAAAGCTTGAGCCAATGGCCGCGATCCTTAATCCGTCGAGCTACTCCCCGCCATCAGCCCTAACGTCCCAGGTGAACCAATTCACGCAGATGATATCCGGATTTTCCGCTGCCCTGCCTTCAACCCAGGTGCTGCAGCAAACGGTTGGGCAGGTCGCGGAGCTTGCTCGCCCGATGCAGCAGGTGAAGTCACTCTTCACCTCTATAGATAGCACTGGCGTTTACACGAGTGCCCAACGCGGCGACACGGAAAGCGCCCATCGCATTGGTCTTTTTGGTGCCAGTACACTATCCAGCCATCCTTTGGTCGGTATAACGGGCACAACCACCGACACAAGACTGCTGTGCGCGGAGTCGCTGCCCAGTGCGAGCGGGTCGTTGGCGTGGACACCGCTGATGACCCAGTTCCAGTTGATCGATAAGTCGATTGCGCCGGAGCCTCGGCAACGGGTGATGCTGCCCCCGTGGGCGGCAGGCTCTCCGGGGCACAACGCCCAAGACGGTGGAACGACCTGAACAGCTCTGGTAAGCCACCAGCACAACAGTTCGGGATGCCCAACGAGAACGATTGAGAGGACTGGGATGACGACCAGCACAACTGGTGAACACCCAAAATCACAAACTTCCCGGCGCCCGGGCCGGAAAGACTTGCCAGCATCTGGCGAGTAACAGCAAGAAAGAGAGTAGAACCAACATGGCAGAAATGATCACCGAGGCCGCGATCCTCACCCAGCAGGCAGCACAGTTCGATCAAATTGCGTCCGGCCTCAGCCAAGAACGGAACTTTGTTGACAGCATCGGACAGAGCTTTCAGAACACCTGGGAGGGCCAGGCCGCCTCGGCAGCCCTTGGTGCGTTGGGGCGCTTCGACGAAGCCATGCAAGACCAGATCAGACAGCTGGAAAGCATCGTCGATAAGCTGAACCGGTCCGGCGGCAACTACACCAAGACCGACGATGAAGCAAACCAATTGTTGTCCTCGAAGATGAACTTCTGATCCAATCACCAAGAACGGAGCATGAGATGATACAGGCGTGGCACTTTCCTGCCCTACAGGGTGCCGTCAACGAACTGCAAGGAAGCCAGAGCAGAATCGATGCGTTGCTCGAGCAATGCCAAGAATCGCTCACAAAGCTGCAGAGCTCGTGGCATGGTTCCGGTAACGAGTCCTATTCGTCAGTCCAACGACGTTTCAACCAGAACACCGAGGGAATAAACCATGCACTGGGCGACCTGGTGCAAGCAATCAATCACTCGGCTGAAACGATGCAACAGACCGAGGCAGGCGTCATGAGTATGTTCACCGGGTAGAATACCCACGCACGAGATCGGGGCGGGCTCTACTTCAAGGGATCTCGCCCTTTTCTCGTGTGTACTGGACCACACATCTGAAAGGCTCTCATGGCGGCCGATTATGACAAACTCTTTCGGCTTGACGATGGTGCCTACGCATCGCCAGATCAGGCAGCGGAGCAGTTATTCGACGATGCTCCACTATATCCGCCACCCATCATACCAACCTGTACTACGACGCCCAATGGTGAAGTTGCGTCCCCAATGCCGGATTGGTCAGAGCAGCTGCCGCCGAACCCCCCGGCTGCATCCAAATCTCCTCTGCCCCCGATGCCCATCGGCAGCTCGGTGCAACCCCCGCCGGCCTCATCCGAATCTCCGCGGGCCCCTATGCCAGTTAGCGCCCCTCCCCGTTCGCCAGCAGCATCGTTAATGCCAATCAGCGAACCTCCGCAATGGCCACCCGCGGAGGCACCCGAACATCAATTTGCTAAAGCCGAGCCCCCATCGGTCCCGATACCGATCAACGAGCCTTCCCCGGCCAAACCTGCAACGCCAATGCCGATGACGCCAATCGACGGATCCCAGCGAACGCCGGTCACCTCGCCTGAACCTTCTCTTGCTGAATTCGAAGCACAGCCTCCGGCTACACCCAAACCATCTTTGCTTCCGAGGCCAATGAGCAGTCCGCCTGAAGCGCCGCGTCCATCTGCGAACCAACATTCACGACACGCTCGCCGGGGTCACCACCATCGCGACGAAACCCAACAGGCCAACCCGGCATCAGCAACTGAGCCTATGATCGCGCCGCGCGCGAGGACAGCTGAACTGCGGCAGGCGCCCCACGCCGCAGCAGAGCCGGCTCCGACACAACATCTTACCAGACCTGATGGCCTGGTAAGTCACCGTACCGCACTGCACGATTCGACTGCGACATCCGCAATCGGCGTGCAGACAGGACGGAGCACCGGGGCCAAAAAGCCGAGCAAGGTGGTGGCTAAACGAGGGTGGCGGCATTGGGTCCATACCGTGACGCGGATAAACCTGGGCCTGTCACCAGACGAGCGCTACGAGCTGGATTTGCGCACGCGGGTACGTCGACCGCCCCGCGGTTCGTATCAGATCGGGATCTTGGGCCTCAAAGGCGGGGCCGGTAAGACGACCGTGACGGTTACTTTGGGCTCGATGTTCGCTCGGGTGCGTAACGACCGGATTCTGGTAGTTGACGCAGATACCAGCTGCGGAAACCTCGCCGACCGAGCGGGACGTTTTTCGGAAGCAAACATCGCTGATCTGCTGGCAGACAAAGATGTGAAGTCCTACAACGATATCCGCACGCACACCAGCGTAAATGCAGTCAATCTTGAAGTTCTCCCCGCAGCGGAATACAGCACAGCCCAACACGCCCTGAGCGGAGAGGACTGGAATTTCGCTGCCGCGACAGTATCAAAGTACTACAATGTAATGTTGGCCGACTGCGGGGTCGGTTTGTTCGACCCGGTCACCCGCGGTGTGCTCTCGACAGCGTCCGGGGTGGTGATCGTTACCAGCACGTCGGTCGACGCCGCCCGGCAAGCTGCGATTGCCTTGGACTGGCTACGCCATAACGGTTATCAAGACTTATTGAGTCGTGCATGTGTGGTGATTAACCACGTCATGCCGAAAGAGCCCAACATCGCTAGCAAAGATTTAGTGCAACAATTCGAACAACAAATTCAACCCGGCCGGGTTGTGGTACTGCCTTGGGACAAGCACATCGCAGCCGGAACCGAAATTCGACTCGACCGGCTCGACCCCCTCTACCGGCGCCGGATCCTCGAACTGGCCGCAGCACTGTCCGACGATTTTGAGAGAGCTGGACGTCATTGAGCGCGCCTGCTGTAACTGCTGGCCCGGCCACTGCCGGGATCACTCCTGCGCGACCTTCCGCGACCCGGGTGACGATTCTTACTGGCAAACGTATGACCGACCTGGTGCTGCCCTCGACGGTGTCGATCGAGGCCTACATTGATGAAACCGTAGCGGTGCTATCCGACCTGCTCGAAGACGCACCGGCGGATGTCCTGGCGGGCTTCGACTTTTCCGCCCAGGGTGTGTGGACATTTGCCCGGCCCGGATCGCCACCCATGAAACTCGACCAGTCGCTCGATGATGCCGGGGTTGTCGACGGGTCGCTGTTGACCCTGGTGTCAACGAGTCGCACAGAACGGTATCGGCCGCTGGTCGAAGACGTCATCGACGCGATCGCAGTGCTCAACGAATCGCCAGAGTTCAATCGCAAGGCGGTGGACCGTTTTATCGGGGTGGCAATCCCCGTCTTGAGCCTGCCGATCACTGCCGTCGCGGTGTGGGCCTGGTGGGTAACCGGGCGCAGCCCATTCTGGTCGCTGGCGATCGGCATCCTGAGCATCGTTGCGCTGACCGGCAGCATCGTCGCCGAAAAATTCTACAAAAATCTGGATCTTTCTGAGAGCCTGCTGCTCACTTCGTACCCGCTGATCGCCAGTGCCGCGGCGTTGGTCACCCCGCTACCAAATGGGGTCGACTCGTTGGGGCCGCCGCAGGTTGCTGCTGCTGCGGCGGCTGTCCTGTTTTTAACCCTGCTGACCCGGGGAGGCGCCCGACGGCATTCTGGCTACGCCTCGTTCACCGCGATCACCACGATCGCGATCGTGGTGATCGCCATTGCGTACGGCTTTGGCTACCAGCACTGGGTGCCGACCGGGGCAGTTGCCTTCGGGCTGTTCATCGTGACGAACGCAGCCAAGCTGACCGTTGCCGTCGCCCGGATCGCTCTACCACCGATACCCGTTCCCGGCGAGACCGTAGACAACGAAGAATTGCTTGATCCCGTTGTCACTCCGCACGAGGCTACTCATGAAGAGACGCCAACCTGGCAGGCCATCATCGCTTCCGTGCCTGACTCCGCGGTGCGGCTTACCGAACGCAGCTCCTTGGCCAAACGGTTGCTGATCGGTTACGTCATATCCGGCACCCTAATTTTGTGTTCCGGTGCTATCGCGGTGATCGTGCGCGGACACTTCTTCGCACATAGCTTAGTGGTGGCGTTTCTGCTAACGGTGGTGTGCACGTTTCGGTCGCGACTCTACGCCGAGCGTTGGTGCGCATGGGCGCTACTGGCAGCCGCCGTTGTGATTCCGACCGGGTTGACCGTCAAGCTATGTATCTGGTACACGCAGATTGCCTGGCTATTGCTGACCAGCTACCTGGTGGCAGCCATTATTGCACTGATGGTATTTGGAGCAACGGTCAGGGTTCGTCGTGTTTCACCGGTGACGAAGCGGATTATGGAATTGATCGACGGCGCGGTGGTCGCATCCATCATTCCGCTGCTGTTGTGGATCGCCGGCGTTTACGATATGGTCCGCAACCTAAGCTTTTAGCGGTGACCGTAGTATTGCGATATTGGCGAGAGTGCGGCAATTCAGTGGTGCCAAGTCCGGTAAATTTCCTCAAGTGCAACCCAGAGCATGCCCGGCGATGTCTGCACCATTGGCTATCGCTCCTTCCGGCCTGGATGCAGCAAGGGCCAAACCAGGCAACCTGGTGTTCCCGGTGCCTCCGTCGCCGATCATAGCGACCGGAACCGATTCGACTGGCGTCCGCGATCAACACCACGATGCCCAGGATTGGGATTGAATCACTGGTGGTCGACGACGACTTGCCTACGGTTAACAGCTGCTCCCCTTACCAAGATAGTGTCCAACATATCCGCTGCAGCGGATGTATATACGAAAGCAAATCAGGCGCTGGGCGACGAGTTGAAGTAATTTCTCTTCGGATCGGCTGGCGCCGCGGTTGGAGCCAGTACGGCATTAGACCCAACAAGTCAGTCCGGCAGAGGAGGTATGGGGGGCGATAGTTTTGTCGCTATTATCAGAATTCTCGCCAGAGTTAGATCAGATGGCTGACCTCTTTATGAGAGGTCAGCTTCAACACAACTTGTCCGAACTGGCCCCGACGAACTCTTTGCCACCACACCGCAACTAAACTTAGATTGCCCCGCAGACCAATCAAATGGTTCAACAGATATCGCCATAATTATGCAAAACCGAGTTCCATTCGAGTTGCACAGCAAGGTGGCTTTCAGTGCACCACTCAAGGCGGAGCAACGCCGGAGCAAATGATAGGCAAAACGAGAAGGACGGCGAGGATAACACTGCTACATCGGGTCCCTACCGGTCGGTTGCTGTTGCCACCGGTAGGGACCCCGAAGAGCGGCTCCGCTGGAAGAGTAACTGAGTGCGCCGCAGTGAGCCGATATAGGCCACGCTGGATAGCATCGTGACTAAGCGTCTGGTAAGCCAGGCCGGCGCCGGAAAAACTGGGAACCAGCGGGCTGAGCCCGCCGCAGCTGCCAACTCCAACATTAGCTCCGACGACCCCATAAGTTTGATCTTCGAGCGGATAGGCTACTCCAGCCGGTGGTCATGACGTCACCGTACAGACGGCAACGCCGCCCCTATCGGCTAGTAGGAGGTTCCAATATGCCTCTGCCACAAGAATTCTCACGATTACGGCGGCCAAGGCAACCGGATTCATCGTCTCGGCTGTTGCCGGCTTTGGCCTGGGACGTGTCAGACATGGCGCTGCCAAACAACCCGACGACGTATTGCCAGTACAGCCAGTTGCGTATACAGGCCAGCCCGTAACTGTAGGCCACCACGGTTTTCTTTCGGTCAGTGGTACCCAGGTCGTTATCCGAAAAATCCAAAGTCACCCAGACCAGGGCGATAAGGCGCGTTTAGCGCAGTCACTACGCGTCGCGCCAACGCCACCAGATCAGACTTAGCAGTGCGGAGGGTGGCTGCGCCAGTCACGGCGTCCCGCACGACCCGCACCGTCAAAACCGTAACCGATACGGCCGAGCGCCAAATCAGGTGACTCGCTGTCAGGCGTGTCGTGCGCGACGCCACATTACGAGCGATAAGCGTTGATGTGTGCTTGGCGGTTTGGTGTGCAAGTGCCGACCGCACGGCGGGTACACCTACGCCACTGGCTTAGGTGGGCACCACATCAATTGATGTGTCCTCTGCTCGCGCCCCAAGTTGGGGTTTATGATCGACTTACCCTATCGGAAGCTAGCGTATAGTCCGTCTTCGCCGGTCTCATATGGGAAAGTCGTGTCCCGGGGATGTCAAACATCGACCCCGGAGGATTCCTGGAGTGACCAGGATACTGGTCACTCCAGGAATCAACATTGTGATGAAATGCCGGAGTTGGTCTCGGGAGGTTCGGTGTGGTGACCGGGTTCTCGACTGCCAGCGTTGGGATGTCTGGGGTAGTGATTTCTGCTCGGGCAGATTTTTCAAAGCATGGTTAGACGGCTTCCAGTTCTTCGATACCCACCATGACCCACTCGGTGGCGTCGGAGACAACGCTGACATTGGCCACGTGGTCAAGTTACCCCATTCATTAATTGCAACGGCACGCTCGTCGAAGTCCGTCTCAACGTCATTCTCTGGAAGATGATTCCCCAGGATCCTGTCGACATTGTTATCAATATCCGAATTAGTTTGCGCAATTAATCCAGTCTATCCTACTACCAGGGGAAGCACCGTTGCGAGATAATCCTGCAACATCATCAATTTCTTGACATTCGCTCCGTTAGCGGAGTCTGCAAGCGTTAAAGATTCCTCCAAGGACGCCATTGTCTAAGACTAGAACTTTAGCTGTACTGGACAGTCTCCAAAACATCGGTAATCTTCCAACACAACTTAATTGAATTCTTGTGTTCGGTCATTGAAAAGTATTTTTATTGGCTTCTGACACCCACCTGAATCGGGCATCTGCCCAACATAATCACCCGTTGTCCTCGAAATGCCAGTCTTCTATCCACCTCCCAGTACCTTCCTGGCCACATCGATCAATGCCCTGTAGACGAGCCCCACGCCACAGCGTCAGGCCGCCGAGCACCAGAATGTCCGGCATTAATCCGTGCGCTGCATTGGCTCGTGTACTGCGCAGTTTGAACCAGCGATCAAGGCCATCATTTCCCGAATACACTGTCGGCCACTCGTCGATTCTGATACCGCAAGATCATTCTTATCAAGCGTAACTGACATTAAGGAGAGCTAGCTGCAGCAATTTAACGATCAAAACGCCTGCTGTCCCACAACGGGACTTTACCCTTGGGCACCAAGTGATTACTGTGCAGGACCACCGGCTGCGTAGTACCCGGCTGGCTGGGCTGATCATCAATTCATGCTAAGCGACAAGAATGGTCGGCTGACCACACAGACACCGCGCCACATTACGTTGCCACGGCTACTAACTAGCCGTCAGTCCACCAATAACCAGCAACGTCGGTGAAATGGGTACTAGAACACCAAGTCCTTCGGGTTTATGCCGCAACAATATACGCTAAGTCGGCGGCGGTTCGCCGATTGAGCAAGAAAGGGCGGACAACCTTGCGGCGAGCTGCTCACCCGAGACTTCGTTGTAAGCGGTTGCCACGCCCTGCGCGTTCTGCAAGGCTTCGTTGATCCTATCGGCGACTACTGCGTGGCCAAACTCCCGCAAAGCGCCACTTTCGATACGGATACCGGTGAGCCACTGATAGCCGTTGATCGTTACTTCGACGGTCTTTTCTTGATCCGAAGCCTTGAACACTCCGTCAGTCATTCGGTTACACTGCTCGTCCAGAGCAGACTGAAATTGCCCCAGCAGAGCCATTGTCTGAGCTTGCGTTGGATCCAAATCCATTACTTTGACTCCTTGTTGTCTTGGCAGCGATTACCGATAATGTTTCAGTCCACGCCCGGTCCACGGAGTAAAGAAAGCGCTTGGTCGTCTTGCTAAGTGCCCTTAGTTGTAAAATTTCCGTGTCCCCACCACCATCATAAAGCATTCCTATGCCACCACTTCCCATCACGGAGTCAATGGAAGGCACAGCCACGACCCACTCCTGCGATGTCGGACTTCTCAAGATCAAGAAGCAAGAAGGGGGCGGACAGATTCGGCTTCGATCGTGGCACACCTACGAATCCACCGCCACTGAACGGCATCGGCTTCATCCCGACACCCGATGCCACCGGCAAATCCGACGCACCATACCCGGCACTTGTCCAGCTCCACGCCTGTGGAGAAGCTGGCCATGTCATCACTAGGACCCCCGGGGAGGACATCATGGGCGGCGTGAGGCCCCGGCCGGCACCGTCCCTTGAAACTGTTCATTACCTCAATATATATATTATATGGTTGAGAATCAGATCCTTTGATTAGTGTCCGGCAGCGGGTAGATTTTGGCCGCGGCAGCCAGTTTGGATGATTGCACTGTCTCGAGAATGCACTTGCTGTTGTACGAAAACAAAACCGATGGTTCGGTAGTCGGATTGTATGTTGTATTTCGCTTCGGGCCCCATGTCCATCAGGAAGCTTGGAGTAGTTCATACATGCCGTGAGATGCGACTTCACCACGAAACCACCCTTCCTTAACCATCGCGACACTCGTTTGCATCATGCGGCCCAAAACGACTCGCTTTGTGGCTCCATTGAAGCCGTGACCGGTGCCGTATCCTCGGGCCCCGGCGGAATGGTCCGACACAGAACCTTGACTGCCGTTGTTCATGACCGACACTGACTCCTCATCAACCTCATAGGCCTTGGCCGCATTCCGCAGAGACTGCGCCAGCTTCTGCCGCTCCTGATAGCCCGCCACAAGATAGGTCTGCATATTGTCGGATTCAAATTGAGTTATAGGACCATGTTGACTGCGATACAAAGAGGCACATACGTCGGCAATGCATTAATTTTGGTGCTATCGTCAGCGCTGACTACACCTCGGCGGCTCTGGCCAGAGCTCAGTCTACTCCGCCGTCATCGTCTGCGGTTGTGTCATGTCTCATCAGCCTCCTTAGTACTACAGACATTTAGCGTCGCTCATGTCCGTGGTTGCCGCACTTAAAGAATTTCTTTTGGGACCCTGTCATAATCTCATGCAGGCAATAACCTATCGGTAGCGTAATCGACACCCAAATCGTGCTACACTGCAAGAACGGACGCTATCACAGTTCGTAGCTACTCTTTGGTAGCACCATCTGGTAATGGCCTTCCTCAGGGGGGGAAATCCTGCGGATCGGCAACTTGCGATGCCGCGGAGTGCCAATGATATCATGCTTAAGTATCACCCGCTCGCTGCCGGGGTAGGGGTCGAGATAGGTCGTCGCATTAGGCCACGCCACCTTCGCCACCGACCCGATCTGCCCACCGATCATCCTAGCGAATTTCTCGAATTGCTGTCCGAGTGTGACGATGCCACCTGCAGCCGCCGCACGTACCACGAACTGCGTGAACGTCTGGACGTCACCCAAGCTGACGCTCACGTCGACATCGTCGAACGGCATGTAAACCGAACACCGGTTCACTGTCTCGCCAACGAGTACACCCGCTGATCCTATCGGCATCTGGCAATGCTGGTAGGCAACGAAGCTTCGGCCCAGCAATGCCGGCTGCTGGGCACCGTGCAGACGGTAAAACCCACATGGCGTTTTGGGTTTCCCGAGCGTCGTCAGCACCACCGTGGCCTGCGGCGTCTTCCCAGGAGCCACCCAGACCCGGGTGATCGTGTGATCGGCCCGCGCCGACCACCACGCATCCGGACCAGCGGGCGCAGTGTAAGCTACGCTGTACGCGTTTTGCCCCCGCATCATCGACCACTTCTCCTGCATGAAGCCGACATCGGTAGCGTGGTCGACGCTCTCGAAGCTGTGTCCACAGACCGCGTCCACACCATGGCTAGCCAACTGATCTGCGATACGCGTCGTAGACGCGATCAGATACCGGGCCAATCCCGCTACGCCGGCGTCACGCCGCTGTGCGGACTTGCGGGTGCGCACAGGGTCAGCACGCAGCATGATCCAGGTTCGACGATGCGCGGGCGCCGGGTCGGCACCGATCACCTGCTGGTACAGGTTGACGACGTCTAGTGACGCAACGTGGCCGACACGATAACCTGCGGACACAACAACCGCTTCCAAGTCCGGACAGTGCACCGACAACAGGTGCTCCAACAGCTGAGTCTCCAGCAAGTCGTCGGTCTGCGCTTCTCCATCGACAATGACTGTCGGTGTAAATGGTCTGGGAATCAGTTCGACGACCGAGACCAGGAACCCATCTTGCCAGCGCATAATAACTTGATCTGCAGGTTTCACGGTGGCACCGATCACCGGTTCCGACGGAGTGTCCAACGGCTTACTACTACGCCGGAAGAATGAATAGAGTGCCATCAACCAGCCGCTTAGCCACCGCCCGGAAAATTCGACCAGGGTCAGGATCACGACCAACACCACCAACGCAATGCCGGCCCACCAGTATTGGGTGTGAAAAAACAATATGATGCATGGCGGAACCAACGCTGTGACGAGCAGTGCACGTCCCATGCTGAAACGTAGCCATACTGGATTCCTCATTGGCGTTGTAGCGCCCGCCTAACCAGTACACCCAGTCCCAGCGCTATCGACAAGCCCAAGATCCCTTGAGCCACAATCATGATCGTGTTGCGATCAGGGCCCGGCGTAATGACCGGCGGCGGAACGCTTCTGACATTGAACAGTTCCGACGCGGACCCCGGTGTAATATCCCAGGTAAGAGCTGCCACAGCATCGATGACACCCGCGCCGACTATGTCGTCAACGCCGCCTCCGGGATGGCGCGCGGTGGCGATGATCCGGTTGATAATCTGAGCTGGCGTCAGGTCTGGAAATCTTTGTCGCAGCAGGGCGGCCAAACCTGAGACATATGCGGTGGCAAACGAAGTGCCAGCGAGTGCAACCGGACCCTCCTCGCCTGGCAACGCGTTCACCGGTTCACCGTTATAGCCTAGCGTGGTGATGTTTTCCGTCGGCGCCGCGACGCTTACCCACGGTCCGTGCACTGAGAATTGGCTCGGCATCCCGTTCTGTGCAATACCACCGACGGTGAGCACCAAAGGTGCATACCACGCTGGTGTAGCGATTGTCTGCACCTTGCTCCAGCCGCGTGGGTCGTTGGGCATTGATACGTCAGGCATCGGATTCTGCGTGCAATCCCCGCCGGTGTTGCCGGCCGCCACTATGATCACCACACCCTTGACGTTGACCGCGTAGTTGATCGCTGCGCCCAATGTCGATTCATCGAGCGGCTTATTTGCTTTGTAGCAGGCTGTTTCGCTGATATTGATCACGCTCGCACCAAGATTAGCGGCGTGCACCACCGCGCGGGCCAGACTGCGGATCGACCCAGCCGCCGGTATCGCGTTGGGATCATTGGCGTTAGGTTGCACGCCGACCGGCTGAAAGGCCTCTGAGGTTTGTCGTAACGAGAGCAGACGCACATCTGGCGCTACGCCGATGAATCCGTCTGTGGGCGCAGGCCGACCGCCTATGATAGACGCGGTAAGCGTTCCATGCGCGTCGCAATCGGATAGCCCGTTGCCAGCTTGATCGACAAAGTCGCCACCGGGTTCCGCCGGGACACGCGGCGAGGCCTCGACGCCAGTGTCGATCACGGCTACTGTCACCCCAGCCCCGGTAGCGAACTTGTGCGCCTCACTGACGCCTATGTAGATGTTACTCCAGGGCGGATCGTGGAAACTGGAATCCGGCAGCGTTGTGGGCGCTGAGCACATCACCTTCTGTTCGGTGGGCTGGTCAGGCCCCGTCACATCGGGCGGAACCGCGCCCGGGTCAATCGAGGGTGGGTTGATCGCCAGAGCAGGAGGCGCGTACAGCAACGCCAACGCCACCATCATCAGCAAGATACGGTGCACCCAGACTACTCCATTCCATTCATGTTTTTAAGCTGCTGCACTGGTGTGGTGGCTCGTCACGCGTGGTTGCTCGAGAACGATCTGCTCGGACATTGGGCCTGCGTGACGCACTGGTGTGCATTTTAGACTTAAACAATTAAGTAATCCGCGGTGGTCTTAGCCAAGTTTTGTTGTTCTTGTGGGACGCCTCGTCGGTGTGAAGATGAGGTCGAGTTGCTCGCCACCGACCTGGTTATGGTCCAGTGAGTCTGTAGCCAAACTTGACGCCGGGATCTGACCTGGAAGGGTCACGTATTGCTGCTTAGAGCATGACAGTCAGAATTTGCTTCTCTTGAATGAGGACTTCGGACGATCTACCACTGACGCAGTGGTATGGATTCAATTGGACGACAAGCCAAATAGCAGCACAACGCGGGTACAAGCGGAAGTTTGCGGTGGTGTCGGGGCCGGGGGAGATTCCTGACGCCGAACATGAGTTTTAGTGATCGACCAAATGGGAACGATGGTTCAGCCGGGTGTGAGACGTGCCCAACATGCACCAAGACCATAGGCGGAGCTGGCCTAGCAGCTAATCGAGGCCGGTATCGAAAAAGTGACCGTAGAGTCCACCACGGACTACTGGTGGATCTGGTACTACCTGCTGAAGGTAGCGTGACTGTAGGTGCAGCTGGTCACCACCCGGAATGTGGAGAATGTGCTTGCCCAGAGCAAGACCGACAAGCTAGATGCGGTGTGGTTGGCCAATCTCACCGAGAAGGGCTTGCTGTGATCAACTTTCGTGCCATCGGCCAAGTTCTATCCACCGCTGCGCGACTACACTCGGCTGTGGGTGGATCTGACCCGCAACCACACCCGCTATTGGCGGCGGGCTAGAAAAGTTAGTCTAGAACGTGCTGATCAAATCTGGTTGGTGGCCTTACCCCTGATCACGCTGTCAACGCAGGACATGATCGAAGTCCTGATCGACCGCACCGGCGCCGACGCGCCCGGCACCAATCCTGGTACCGACATCGCTCCCGATCCCAACACCGGCGGCACCAATCCGATTCTGGTCGATCCCGCCATCGTTGCCGAATGTGTTATCAACACCGTTGAGTGCTCTCACTGAGAGTTTCGAGTATCAGCGTCAGCAACCAGCAGAACATCCTGACTGAGGTCGAAACCGACATGAGTCGCTTAACCACCCACGAACACCTAGTCTCATAAGCCAAGCCATGCCCTCGTACCATTTCGTTCGGGCCGGTTAGCAGTGCCGGCAAGACCAGCAAGGGCAACCCGTATCTAAAGGTGCACTCAGCGAGGCCGCAGCCGCCAAACTCGCGATTCCCACTCCCACCGCTACCAGCGCCTAGTCAAACGCCTCCATAGGCTAACCGGATCACTATCAAACTCACTTTCTTCCCCTATTAGCACTATTAAAATGACACCCGGTTCCACTGGGTCGCTGTCGCTTACCCACTAACCCTAGTCATTTTCCGGTCAACCGGGACAGGTTCGCACTGGGGGGCTTAGCATGCGTCAACGTGCACCGGCGGCAACCAGCTGGGTAGTGCCGGTGACGTAACGGGCCTCGTTGAAAGCGAGGCAAAGCTGGTGACCGTCAATGAGCTGCTACTAGCTTTGAAAAAGTGTGAGTACTGCTTTGTGGCATGCGGATTGCAGACGCCATGACGCCCCAGATCGGTGGCTCAACCAACGAGGATGGATGGGTGAAAATTTCGCACAGTGCTATCCCAGGAACTGAATTTTTCGCCTGCTATACGCAGGTATCAGTTGACAGCTAGTCAATAATGCCATAAAAGTAATGCGCAGATGTCGAAGGCTGCGGTGGGTGATCCAGGCCAATTCCTTGTAGGCCAATGCGATCGAGTGGCAGAAATGTTGAGCGGCCAGATCGTTCTCGTCGGCACGGACCACCTTGGCGGATATTGTAATTCTGCAACGCTACACCGGATCACATTCAAATCACTACCGGCACATACTTTTCCGGGCACGTATCAATGGCCGTAGCGTTAAATCCTGGGTGCGCAGCGCTTGTCGTTCTTCTGCTGTCACCTGGAACTTCTCGCTGCGGTGCTGAGCGGCGGCCCGCGAATGTAGCAGCCGCGCGAAGCGCTCCACCACATTGCGCGCAAATCTCTAGTCCTGCATGACGTCTTTACGTGCATGTCAGCCAGGCGTACGGTAGGCACGCAATGTCGCACACGCCGTGTTCAAAGCTTCACCGGAGACCAGCTCGAATATCGTTACACGCGGCTTCCTGTAGCATATAATGACTTCAACCAGGTCATAGAGTGTGTATGATTACGAACCGCAATCAATTACGGTTAAACTTACCCACCAGAGAGGTTTTCCCGATGAGAAATTCATCGACTTCCTCTAGTAATCCGCGGCAATTCAGAAAAAGTTTAATAGGTGCACCTCGAGAGCCGCTAAAAATTAGTTTAGGGATTTCCATGCCAATCATTTTTGGACGATAGTCTGGTTACTTTTCACCAACGAAGAGAAACTCATCCATGAACAGAACGTGGCCCGGTAAGCGGTCGATTAGTTCGTTTAACTTAGTGCCCGAGGCACCGATGTATTTAGCCACAAAGGTCAGCCTATTTGACTTCGATAATCTTGGAACGACTCACGATGCCCAGACCAGCGTATATCTTTCTCAGCGCCTCGGTGGTGGCGGTCTTGCTGCTACAAGGCGGTCCTATCGGCAGCATATGGTTAGTCTGATTGGCTACCGGAAGCTCGGCTGCTAGCCGCAGCGCCCAGACCTGGATCTGATCCTCCAGCTTGGACACCGTACGTCTGCCTTCGGCCAACCCGACTTGATTGTCAAGCAACACCCGGCCTTCCTCCAGGAGTTCGCTGCACCGCTCTTCGTACTATTCCTGGCTCCGCTGTTACACGGATCACTAGGTGACCATGTCCCACTCGTTGGTGCGGGTTTTGATGTCGTCTTCGTTGGTGACCACGAACTGTAGCGCTGGGTCGACCAACGCCTGCTTGGCAGGACCCCATACCAACACACCACTTCGACAACCAAATCTAGGCCGAATCTTAGTCGTCTAGGTCGTCTAGCTGGTGATGTTCCATACCGAGCACTCAGCTCAGATCAACTTCGACCAAAGGAAATTCGACTTAATCGATTGCTATGATGGCGGTATGTAATGTTGGTCATACAATTTGATCGGATCGATATGTACTGCGCGTAACTTAACGCAGTCGAGGATAACATACACCTGCCCCAGAAGAGCAACGGCATGGACAGTCAGGGGTTCGTTGCTGCGTTAATCGGACCACTCAACATAATTATCAATTGCGATGGAAAGATCACCGCTGTAACCGAGATGACGTCTGGCCAGTGTTGGGTGGCAGACATTAAATAGACCTCGAGTGTTTCTATCATTGGTGATTCTCCCAAGCATCCATAACTCCAGCAACGCTTCGGTTTTGTCGGATTGACGATCATCAATTAATGTACTGGAAAACACTAATCCCGTATGCTATTTTTCGGTCATCGAAAACAGATATGGGTCCTGGCTTTGATCGACGCCTACAAGGAGCACGCCGAGCTGTTTAACCGCACGTGTAGAGGTACCATAACAGCAACAATGCATAGTTACTTGCAGCAGTCCAGGCTAGCATGCAGATCCGATGGATCGATCTTTGTAGCCTCCTGTAAATGCACGCGGAACTGCACTACTGCTATCGAATACGCCATCGCTTGATGTAACTGCTTGTGTGCTGCCACCGCGGTGGTGCTACTGGCCTTGTTGGTCATTGGGATCCATCTACCGGCTAGAGCTCAACGCTTTGCAAAATTCCCTGCTCAGCAGTTACGTAGCGGATCTCGGCTCGTAATAACTCGCCCCCGACCATATACATATACACCGGACCAGTAACAGGTACTTCCACCGTAGCCAGACCTGTCTGTGTGATCAGTACATCGACGCTCGCCCTGTACGATTCGCCTAATTTCCCACTAAAATAACTGTGTCCGGAGGCAGTGTAAGCGTAAGAATTCTGTTCACAAAACTGACCGCTAGTGCCCTAGACTAGCTTCAGATGATCGCTAAAAACTATGTCGAACATTCGAATACTATTCCACCAGTGTGTTTTTCGTGTGTGAACTGCAATTCACTCCCTTTCTCAGGATATTCGGATCACAAACCGCGTGGCCAACGAGTACCCGGAGGCGATGTACACACCATTGCAGTCCTCCGCGTCGTCCAGCGGCAACATAATACGATTTCCACCACCGACCTTGCCCAGCAGTACGCCCGACGTCCGAAGTAGGATAACGGATGTCCTGGCAGCAGTCCACGACGGATGCTGTACAGAGACAGCATAGGATCACACAGATTAACCGTGACAGGCCTGTGCCTGTTCACCTCGGCAACGTACATAACATCATGTCCAGAGGGGTAGTCGGCAGTTGTGCGGTTCAGGCTGCCATGGTGGTGATGCCAGTAGCCGGGTCAATGCCGAAAAGCATGGTGTTTTAGATGATCCCGCCGGTACGCATCGACCAAGATTGAGCTAGTTTTTCCGCGGTGACGTCCGTAGGGGGAGTACCAATTTAGGTGTTCAACCAGCCGCAATCACCGTGCACCGAATGTTAGCCTTCGATTCAGCACCTCTACCGTTGATTGGCCTAACTATCGTCTAAAATTTCGAAAATGTCGTTGTAGGCAACAACTTTCGCACTAATACCTTGGTTAGGGCATAGCCGCTGTGCAGCTGCACAGCGGCTATGCCCTAACCAAGGTAAGCAAGCTTGAAGGCCTCAACATTGTAGAGGGTTGAAATTGGCACAATTTAACTAGGCGTCCCCGCTGCCTGGTATAAATCTAGTATTCCAGTCAGCATGTCGCATACCCTATGGGTAGTCGCCGATGCTGCCGTAGTCGGCACCCTACACTTAAATCATATTTTCTAATCTACCATCAGAACAAAAATTTTACGCAAAAAGTGAAGTCAAATTCTTACTTTATAGTAATTTTCGATATAGTTTCAAACTATCCTGTTAAACAGAATGGATTTATAAGAATTCCCAATTAGTTGCACTTCTTCCACCACCATTCCGTCCTTATATTAAAATTCACCAACAGCGTGATAATTGACCATTATACATGGTTCTTTCCACTTAATTTTCGGTTATTGCAGGCGCCACAAAAATATTCCTGACCATAATGACTGACACCACCCTCACAAGATACCGATGACAATTCCAATTACCAAAATTATTGCGGCACCAAGGTATCTATTTACCATCTATTCTAGCAGAATAGAACTCTGGTTTTGATCGCGCCCATCCTTGCTCTCGCCGAACCCGAGCAATTAGCGAAGCCACTACGACGGCTGCCCCAATCAGACTACCGAATATCTAGAGAATATTGCGGGCGCAGCAGTCGAAAGTTAGCTACGGCGCAGCTGACTGGAGTACGCGAACCGAAGCCACGAATGAAATTTTCTCCCACAGAAACATAAAAGTTATCTCGGCCGACCATTGTACGGCACCATAGACCGACTTGAGTGGCTACCCAGCGTGGCGGATTGTGTGCCGTCTGCAAAACTCGATTGATCACCTGGCGAGCATCCAACCTCGGATATACTTAGCCCACACTAACACTGCGACTCCATTGCCGTAAACCGCTGAAAAGCTGGTGCCCCAGATCGGCACGTTCACCCAGCCCAGGTGAATAAATTAGGTAGGAATTTACTGACCCCTCTCCCTATTTCGGGCGACAATCCTATAATCCCGACTCCGGGTTCCGCTGCCGCTACCCAAGGCCCGGTCAGGTTTAGTGCTCGTCGATGCGCCCGTGTTGTTCCACGCCGGCCAGCGATAGCACGTAATCAAAGAACCAGTACAACTGGTGACACGATTTTAACTTTATGCAAGTTACGAAGATCGAACATGCTTAACGGGTCGAACGAAGAGCTTTGGCACAACCATCTTTGCTGTCATTTCCTGACTCTGAAACGATCACCGCATCCTTAACGGCGGCGTACACGACGGCAACGCCGAGGGCCCGCAGTTGACCAGTTCGTATGCGCGCGAGGACTGCCGAATGGGCATGATCACCACATGTGATGCGACGCCAACAATTCCGTCGGGCGAACCCGTCTACGGGAGCGGTCACCTCGGGATAATCGGTCGGCTCAGTGAGGGGGTCCCCTAGCCCGTTGGACAGTGCATCTGGAGGCGGAGCCGTACGGCTTGGGTAGACCGTCACCGGAATGTACGGCGGTGATGGCCCTGAGTCGATGTTGGTCCGTTTGGTGGAGGAAAGGCGGGAGTACTGGGCGACAAAGTGACGTGGCGGGCATCAGAGTGCCTTACGGAGTCACACCGATTACGTACGCCACGATGTGCCGTGTGCATCACAGTTCGCTAACCCGCCACCACCTCATGATGCAGTCGCCTCCGGTCACCATGGGGAACCACTGACTCAGATTGATGCCGGCATCGATCACGGCTGCCAGCACCCTGTTATCGGTCTAATATTTTCAAGCCGTGTTGATGTTTAGCATCCTGAACCCAGGCGTGGGGAGCGCCACATTAGAATCGACAACTTAATCGTTCAGGTGCAGGCGATACTCTGCCACAGCAATGTTAAGCGGCCTTAGCCACGCTCCCCCAGTGGCCCTACTACAAACAGTTATGTTGGCCGACTCAGCCTCGGTGATCACATACAGGCAGCGGTCACAAACTCAGCGAGACACACATGTCACGATTATCGCCGCTACCATCAGATGGCGCCGCATTGCCGTGGCGGTTCCATACGTCAGGGCTGCGCCAGTCAATGCCAAGATAATTTAAGTGCGCGGATACTAGTTTTCCGGGGCACGTACAGTCCGGGCTTGCTGAAAGCAATGGCACCGCAAGTCAACCAAGTGCGTCGATCATGTCGGCACGATGCGGCAACCAACGCCACACCGTGCCCCGTACCCCCGGCCACTAACAGACCAGCGGCACCGGTCACGGTGCTAGGCACTAAAGAGCAAGAGTCAGTGGCGGTGCGTTGGCGCACGGACACTACCAGCAGCACCACCGAAACCTCGCAAGGAAGACAAGTGCCGTGTGCGAGTCCGTTTGAACAGCGATCGGTTCGAACAACCTGCATTGCTGATACAGGTTAATCCGGTGGACAACGAGTCGTACTGCACTCGTACTGCAAATTGAACGACTCGCTTTTCACCGCAGGAACCAGTGGGAGCGTGGCACCGTCATCGACGCCTAGTTCATCGAACGTAATGGTGATATCCGGCCGCACGCCGTGGGTCTTGTGCAGTTCGTGTCCGATACCGGGGTCGAGTTCGCTGATCGGGCAGCGTTTGAGTTCAACATCACGCAACTTGCTTATGTTATCGATGAAAACTTCGAGCGGTACAGATACTGAATACACCTAAGAAACGTGGCTGTTATCTACATAGAACCGCACAACGAGCCGGAAATGAGACCTTACCCATTAACTGTGTTACGAACATCGCTTTCCCTCTCGCTGCTTCACGGCTGGGAGGTACCCCCATTGCTTCGCTGTTTATCGTCACCGATGCTGGAAACTAACTCGTTCTCCCAGCATCCGGAATGTCACTGTCGGCCGGCGCTGCCGTTATCTCGAATAGCCGAAGTCGGGTCTTTATTCTTCCACCCGTAGTGTGTGTCACTTATCCCGCCATTTGCAAGATACGAATCGCAAGGCATGAATTCAACCATAGTCCCGACTACCCAAAACGCCAGTTGAGGTATGTCCGATAACCGGTTTTATACTTATTACAACTATCGTTCAGTATACTTCGGAACACCAAGTTGTGATAACCTAATAGAGCTCAGCAAGTCGATAGTTACACATAACCGATAGCAATATGTTAACTTAGACCTGAAACAAATACCAGAGTGTCGCGCAAGTCAAGCACCGCCTTCAAGCACGTATTCGAAGTTGTCGGAGGAGGCAACTACGATGACGGTGTGAGTGCAGCGCAGCCGTAACAGAACGCCAGTATACCTCGAAGGAAAAGGAACCTAATTGCTGCGGCTGATCCGATACTCGGTTTCTTGCTAATGCATCGAAACCAATGCTGTTCTTTCTAATGATGTTCTCGAATGTCCACATAAACTTGGACGTCGGTGTCGTGGAGAACAACAGCGTAATCGCCCGGTGGAAATTCGTCGATCCTCCTGTTAGGGCGTTCTAAAGCGGGGCGCTGTATCGATGGCCACCAGATTCTGAGGCCGGCATTACTGGAAATCTACACCGATACATGCGATCATAGCGGTCTTTCCGAAGCTAGCTTTCCTGAGACCCCCAATAACATACTACTTACGAATGTGACGTCGTATCCGCTTTTGCAATTTTCGGTAATTTCATACAGCTGGCAATTCACCAAAATTAATGATATAAAATGACACGCTATATATAAATTTCTGCAGCACCTACATGATGGTTATTGTGCGAGAGTATGGTCATATCGTAAATGTGTAATGTTCCTGATATCGAATACTAGTATCGACGGTAGATTTACCATATTTTTTATTAAATTAAAACGCCCTGCTCTGACGAATCAGACAAGAATCTCCACTGTTCAATCAGGATGTCAATTTTTAATATTTTTATTCACCTAAACTACACAACATTATCGATAAATTACATTCTTTATCGTGCAGGTGTGTGCCCTAACATATGGTTGATCTCAATAAATATCTATCTTAAGAATTTGGTATGATTGTCAGCCCTTTATTACCTGCGGAACAGATTTTCTCAGCAACTATACGGCCGTCCGACGTATCGACGCTAGTCACTGCGCTGGGCTCGTTAGTAGGTCCATGTGGGCCGGCCGGTTTCTACGCCCGGATTGAATTGCAACTATCCAAGCTTACGCTGACCGGCCGAGATAGACGGCCATGCGAGCATCTGTGTTTAGCCCGCATCCAACCCCCCTTACTGCTACTGCCCAAAGAACGTGCGCGTAAGATCTCCTGCTTAAACCGTCCACAACGCGCAGGGCATCAGCGCCCAGTGTGACTGGACATAACTCTCCGGGGGTATTTAGTGCCGCACAATCGCTCGATCTGTGCCTCGAGCGCCACCCTGGCAGTTTGGTTCCGACCGCTGGCGGTTCCCCGCTCCACCGGCTGATAAGGACGCGACATCAACCGTTCTTTCTTTCATAACCCACCACTGCGCAAACCTGCGCTAGCAACACCTGGGCTGGCTCTCTGCCACCCGGTATGCAAAACGGCAGAAGTAGTTACAATGTCGCGGGCAAACGAACAACAGCTCCAACACAGTGCTATTCACACCGTCAGAGTCGTCGATAAAGCCGACGGCACAATTCAACACATCCTCGATGTATTTCAACGCCAGCCGCTTAGAGCTTCACCTGGATCCACGTACGTCACAACCTCGATTCCTGTGAGCACCTGCAGAACCCGTAATCCGTACACAGCGCTAATTAACACATCACCCCAAATATGACTGCGGGGACACACTCCATCGTGTGCGCCCCGCTTTAGTTGGCATTGCAGGTGATTATACCATAAAGTCCTGTGCGATATCAGCATCGGCAATTTGCATACTATCTATCGTGTTGTTCACACGACCTGGCTATGCTGAATTAATCGTCTCGATAAGGCTTTCGAATCCGTGCACTATCTGCCACTGTGCATAAAAGAAGGTCAATGAACCCTTGCACTAAAACATAAACCACGGCTTAGGTCTGCTGCAGAATTTCTTGATGGATTTCCATCATATTGAGCTACCCGCTACCGATATCAGAAAAGAAAGCGCCGACGGTGACGTAGTTATAAGTGATCTGATCGGTCATGTCCGTAATTCTTTACGTGAAAATTTATCTACAACGTTGAGGATGTTTGTAATGACCTATGCTAGATCTCTTGAGTTTCCGAGTCAAAGAGACTAATGATACCGCACGCCACTTCACCTTCATACTGTTCCATGAACAACACTGTCTGGCCAAGGTCGTAAACTAACCTTTGAACTCCGGAGAGATTTGCTGAAGACTGTGTTCAATTTGACCCGCTGCTACAAGACAAATTGTCCCTACTTTACCGCTCAACGATACGACGTCAACTGGTGTTTTCGTAGCTACTCAGGTATTCATTTTCGATTGCGGTAGTGATTTGCAGAACAGAGTCGATGTATTGCTGAGAAGGCAGTATAAACTCCGATTACACTGCCATGTGTACCACCGTCTGACATAAATTTCTCGATTTTCATCAGCCCTCAGGATTAGATGTTAGGTAAATCTAAAACAATAGTGGTTAGCTATCACTTCACCGCTTCCGCGGGATGCACCGGATCCGAACAGGTTGTCTAGTCGCCACCGGAATTAACGTCCTGTCGACCAGTTGAACAATATCCCGTAATCTTGCCAGCTACATATTATATTATATATCGCTGGTGCTGTCGACGACGCTGTCGCCGCCGGTGTACCCGTTTATGCCATTTTCCCATCACAAACCAGCACAAACAACCCGGTCCGCCACACCATTACCGTCGGTACCGAGCAACCAGGTATTGACATAGCCTTGAACGTCAAAACCGTCGAAAGTCGACCAACAAATCACCGGTGTGCGGTGATACCATCGAATCCGAACCAGCGCACCTTCCACCCCGGTCCACGGCTACCGCACATACCTGCGATCCGTCATAGGTGAAGAAATTTTCCGTGGTGGTGGTGTTGTGGTGGGCTGGTGGGGTGTGGGTGGTTGATCTGCGCTAGAAGGTTGCCGTATGTGCCGCCGACGGCCGGATCATCGATGCACTGTTCACTAACACGATACTGCTGCACCCGGCGGCATGCCTGCTTGCTGGCTGAGGGCCGGTCAACAAGCCGCCGACACCGATACCAGCGGCAGAAATGGTGCAAGGGATAACATCAGGTGCGAATAGTTATACCGTGCACGGGGACGTGCCTGTTCAGGTGCGGCCACATTGACCACGCCGACACCTCAAGGCCATGACATGCACACTAAAACGCCCCTACCCCGCGGCGCTAACAACTACCCTCACACCCACGCCTGCATCGATATCGCCTTCAGCACAGCCCAGGTGCCCAGCCCCTGGCATCATCAACATGTAGACCAAGCAGCACCCACCACCGACATGCTTACGTGCGCCGCGCTAATCGTGTCCACTGCGGCAAAGCACACGAAGCCTCATCGAAAGCAGGCAGTCAGCCACCCACCAACAAAAACCCCGCAACACAGCAAAACACGTCAACAGGATTCCGGGCTGCCCCCCACGACTACCGAACATATCGGCCAGTCATAAAACGCAAAAACAGCCATTTCACCCACCACCTATGAAACCAACCGAACAACTCACCGCCACAGACACAAACACGACAGCAACCTGCAGGAGGGTGTGTTGCGGCCCGGACACCAACTTTAAATGACTAAACTGATCAGCCGGCCCGCGACCACAATCACTTTGCGCGGTGTAGCACCGGCCAAAAACTGCTGTACTTTATCGTCAGCCAACGCAACAGTTTTCAGGGTGTCGTAGTCCGCGTCGGCGGCAACCACTATCCGACCCCGAATCTTGCCGTTCACCTGCACCGGGTATTCAACGGTATCGTCAACAAGGTAGGCGGGATCGGCCTGGGGAAAAGGGCCGTTCGCCAAAGAGGTGGTGTGGCCCAGCCGCAGCCACAGCTCTTCTGCCAGATGTGGGGCTAGCGGCGCCAACATCAACACAAGAGGCTCGACAGCGACCCGGGGCACCGAGCCACGGTGTTCTTTGGTGAGATGGTTGGTGTACTCGATCAGCTTCGCCGTTGCGGTGTTATTGCGCAGTGCAGCATAGTCTTGGGACACTCCTGCGATGGTGCGGTGCAATGTTCGCAACGTGTAAGTATCTAACTCCCCTGCTGTGTCCACCACCCGGGTTTCACCAGTGCGTTCATCTACCACCAGTCGCCACACCCGCTGAAGGAAACGATATGCGCCAACGACGTCCTTCGTGGCCCACGGTCGGGACGCCTCCAACGGCCCCATTGACATTTCATACACACGCAACGTGTCTGCACCGTATTCATCGCAGATTTCGTCAGGTGATACCGAATTCTTCAAGCTTTTACCGATTTTCCCAAACTCTTGGAAGACTTCGATCTCGCCGTCGGGTCCCGGACAGAAGAACCCGTCGCCGCGTTGGAATACCTGGTTCGCCGGCACATATGAACCGTGAGCATCAGTGTAAGCGAAAGCCTGGATGTAGCCCTGGTTGATCAGCCTACGGTAGGGTTCTCGAGAGCTGACGTGGCCCAGATCGTATAGAACTTTGTGCCAAAACCTCGCATACAACAGATGTAGCACCGCATGTTCGGCTCCGCCGACGTACAAATCAACGCCGCCGGGATCGTCGATGCCGTGTTCAGTCGGCCGTGGACCCATCCAATAGGCCTCGTTTTCCTTGGCACAGAGCCGCTCTGAGTTGTGTGGATCGGTGTAACGCAGTTCGTACCAAGAGCTGCCCGCCCACTGTGGCATGACATTGGTGTCGCGGCTGTAAGGCTTCAAACCGTCGCCCAGATCCAACTCTACGTGCACCCACTCGGTCGCCTTGGCCAGCGGAGGTGATGGCTCGCTGTCAGCATCATCAGGATCGAATAACACCGGAGAGTAGTACGGTACGTCGGGAAGCTCAACCGGCAGTGCGGCCTCGTCTAGCGCATGCGGTCGTCCGTCACTATCATAGATTATTGGGAACGGCTCACCCCAATACCGCTGCCGAGCGAAAAGCCAGTCTCTTAGCTTGAATTCGATGCGAGCATGTCCTCGACCTTCGGACTCCAAGCGGGCGGTAATGGCCTCTTGGGCTGTTGCCACGTCCATACCGTCGAGGTAACCGGAGTTCACCAACACACCATCGCCCACATAGGCGGCCTCTGAAATATCGCTTCCAGCAATAACTTCGACGATCGGCAAATGGAACTTATGGGCGAAGTCCCAGTCACGCGGGTCATGGCCGGGAACCGCCATGACCGCACCGGTACCATAGCCGACCAGTACATAGTCGGCAACGAAAATCGGCACCGGTTTTCCGGTGGCTGGGTTGGTGGCGTACCTACCCAAGAAGACGCCGGTCTTCTCCTTGCTCTCTTGGCGATCGAGGTCCGACTTGGCAACGATTGCACGGCGGTAGGCTGCGACAGCTGCACCTGGCGTGGCGGCACCATACGTCCACCGGGGGTCCGTCCTGTCCGGCCAGACGGTGGCAACCAGTTCGTCGACCAGGTTGTGCTCGGGTGCCAGCACCAGATAGGTGACGCCAAACATGGTGTCCGGCCGGGTGGTGAACACCTCGACGTCGACTTCGGTTGTCGCGGCATCGCTGCGGCTTAGGATCGCTGAGAACAGCACGGTCGCTCCGCTGGAACGGCCGATCCAGTTGCGCTGCATAGTTTTGACTTGCTCCGGCCAGTCCAGCAGGTCAAGGTCGTCCAGCAACCGGTCAGCGTAGGCGGTGATCCGCATCATCCATTGCCTCAAACGTTTCCGGAATACCGGGAAGTTGCCGCGGTCGCTGCGACCGTCGGCGGTGACCTCTTCGTTGGCCAGTACCGTGCCCAGACCCGGACACCAGTTGACCATCGAGTCCGCCCGGTAGACCAGTCGACAGTTGTCGATCACGTCGGCCCGCTCCCCGGCCGACAACGTGGCCCAGTCACGGCCGTCAACAAGGCGGCGCTCACCGGAATCGAATTCGGCAATCAATTCTGCGATCGGGCGCGCCTTGTTAGCTGCTACGTCGAACCAAGCGTTGTAGATCTGCAGGAAAATCCACTGGGTCCACTTGTAGAACTCGACATCGGTGGTCGAGAAGGTGCGTCGGCTGTCGTGGCCAAGACCCAACCGGCCCAGCTGGTGCCGAAAGTTGACAACGTTAGCCTCAGTTAGAATGCGTGGGTGGGTTCCGGTTTGCATCGCGTACTGTTCGGCGGGCAGCCCGAAAGCATCGAACCCCATCGCGTGCAGCACGTTATGACCGGTCATACGGAAGTATCGAGCGTAGACGTCGGTGGCGATGTAACCTAGTGGATGTCCAACATGCAATCCGTCACCCGATGGATAGGGAAACATGTCCTGTACGAACAACTTGTCGGCGGGAACTACCGATCCGTCCGGCGGGGCTAGCGACCCAACCGGGTTGGGCACGTTGAAGGTCTGCAGCCGCGCCCAGTTGTCTTGCCAGGTGCTTTCGATACGGCCTGCTAGCTCCGCGGTATAGCGGTATCGCATCGCATCGGAGTCCGTCTGGGCAACAGCCGAGTTGTACCCAGGGACAGTGGTCGGCAGTTCAGTCACGTGAACAGGGTATAAGGGCTCCACTTTACGGGCCTGAGTGGCCACAGGTTGGTATCAGTTCCGTTGCGCACCGATCAGGGCTTCATCCCAGCTCTATTTCTAGCCTGTTCACGTTGCCTGACCACTAGTTACTGTCAGCCACGAACAGCAGGCAGGTGGTACCCGTGTGGTGCGGTGATGGGGAAGGACCAACGCAAATGATTCAGTCCACACAAACGTGGCGTGTGCTCGCAGGAGGTCTGGCTGCCACCGCAATGGGTGTCACTGTCTTCGCTGGCGGCACCGCCGCAGCTGATCCTTCGCCGCCAGCACCCCCACCGGCTATTCCCGGTGTTCTCCCGCCGGCATCACTGCCACCCATACAGAGCGTCACAGCCGTTCCCGGGGGGATCACCACCAACAACAGGTTCGTCGCGACCCCGCAGGCGCCCGGACCGGCCGCCCTGGGGCAGCCACCGCTAGCGGTGGCTGCCCCAGTCTCTGAATCGCTGCACGACTACTTCAAGGCAAAAAACATCAAGTTGGTGGCGCAAAAGCCGCATGGCTTCAAGGCGCTCGACATCACTTTGCCAGTGCCCACCCGCTGGACTCAGGTTCCGGACCCGAACGTGCCCGACGCATTCGCGGTAATCGCCGACCGGCTGGGCAATAGCCTCTACACCTCAAACGCACAGTTAGTGGTGTACAACTTGGTTGGCAACTTCGATCCCAAGGAGGCCATCACGCACGGCTTCGTCGACACTCAGCAACTGTCGGCGTGGCAGACCACCAACGCTTCCAAAGCGGATTTCGACGGTTTTCCATCATCAATCATCGAAGGTACATACCGTGAAAACGGTATGACGCTAAATACCTCACGGCGCCACGTCATCGCCAGCTCTGGGCCTGACAAATATTTAGTTTCGCTGTCTGTGACCACTGCTCTGTCGCAAGCGGTCGCCGATGCACCGGCCACCAACGCCATCGTTAACGGCTTCCGGGTGTCCTCACCCACGGTGTCCGCCCCAGTACCTCCCCAGCTTGGCACCCGTTAGGCTGGTGCCCTTGCCTTGGAATGCAGCCAGGCCAACCCACATACACCCAGCCTGCTGTCATTGGTACCCGGACTGTCGCCGCTACCGAACCTAGTACCAACCCTGTCGCACTGAGTTGGCGACCACACCGACTCCGGGTAGCCGACTGGGAGGCTAGGTAAGGCGAACTCACTGGCGGACTCGTATTGTTGACACATGTTGATCGCGGGCACACTGTGCGTGTGTGCGGCGGTGATATCCGCCGTGTTCGGAACCTGGGCACTCATCCACAACCAGACCGTCGACCCCACGCAGCTAGCGATGCGTGCCATGGCGCCGCCGCAGTTGGCCGCCGCGATAATGCTAGCCGCCGGTGGTGTGGTGGCCCTGGTCGCGGTTGCACACACCGCCCTGATAGTGGTGGCCGTTTGTGTCACAGGTGCCGTCGGCACCCTGGCTGCCGGCTCGTGGCAAAGCGCGCGATATACATTACGCCGGCGGGCAACAGCGACCAGTTGCGGCAAGAACTGCGCCGGCTGCATTCTATCCTGCCGTTAAACTGCCTGCTGTGACCGTCGTGTTAAAGCAGTTAAGGGTGGTCCAGGTCGACACCATTTTTACTGACAGTGGGCGCAACCGCAGCACTTACTGATCTGTTGCCGACCCGCGGTGAGGCAGCCGGCACCATGCCTTTCGTCACGAAAGCGGCCATCGTCATACTTTATTCTTCTACGGCACCCGAGTGTCGCCGCAGCAGAACTGGCACAGTGGCCGCCAGTGCTGGCTGGCCTGGTTGGTGCTGACGCGACGTTCGTAGTTTTCCTGGCTCTTGGGTTGGCCATTCAATTCTTGATGTCCTCGGTGTTGACCATTGACCTGTACAACGAGGTGCTGTTTTTGTTCCTGGTCCCGTCAACGGTACGGTCTTCGATTGCGTTTACTTCGATCGCACGAGGCCACGTCTCAGCCTCCATCATGAACGCATCGTTGTCCAACATCTTAGGCGTGGTAGTGACCCCACTGCTGGTGGTACTGCTGATGAATACCAGCGGCGTACCGCGCCTGGATGGTGCTTCGATCCGCTATGTTGTGCTGCAGCTGTTGCTGCCGTTCGAAGCCTGCCAGCTGATGCGGCCTGGATCGCTGCGACCGTTGTTCACTATGAGCCCCTGTTCAAGGTGGTCGACTGCGACTCCATCCTGCTGGTGGTGTACACGGCTTTCTCGATGGGCGTGGTTAAAAGAATCTGGGTCAGCATCAATCCGTAGCGGTTAATCTTGGTTATCGCTGTCGACACCATGTTGCTTGCGGTGATGCTAGTCTGCACCGGGGTCATCGGCCAACTTGCTCAACTCGACCGACGCGACGTGATTGTCCTGCTGTTCAGTAATTCAAACCAAGAGTTTGGGCACCCCGTCTTTCGATGGCGCTGGTGCTTTTCCTAGATGCCGCAATCAGCTTGACCATGTTGCCTGCCCATCACTTTTCATCAGGTTCACCTGGTGGCCTGCGTGTCGATCGCCAGCAGATTGGAACGAAACCCAGTCGACGAAACCAATACGAGGTAGTCGTGCGATGCCGTCCGCATCGGAGGAGAAGCTTTTAGTTCCGACTGACGTCGATCGGGTGAGTCGCAAGCAGCGACAGCAACAGCGGTTGGCGGCGAAGAACCTGTGCCCACAGATCAGCCCGCTTCCCAACCAAGACGTCAGAGGGCAACGCCGACAGCACAATCCAGTCGTCACGCTCAATTTCTCCTTTGAGCTGACCAATGGTCCAGCCCGAGTACCCCACGAAGATCCGTAAACCATCCACCAGCGGTGCGATCAAATCCGGTTCGGCATCCAGATCGACCATCACCAGCCGGCCCGCCACATGCCGTAAACCCGCGACACCGTCCGGATCAGCGCCGATCCGCAACACCGCTAGACACAGGGCTGCGTCACGCTTCACCGGACCCCCAATGAACATCGTTTTCGGTTTGGCCGCCAGTTTTGCCCATTGCGGTAACACGTTATAGACCGCGGTCTCGCTTGGCCGGTTGAGCACCACGCCCAAGGTGCCGCCCTCGTTATGCTCTACTATGTAGATCACGCTACGCCGAAACGTCGGTTCAAGAAGATCAGTGTTGGCTAACAGCAACGTACCTGCACGCACCCTCTGCGCGGCGGGTGCAACATAATCTTCGGGGTCTTCAGGCCGGATCACCACACCATCATCGCACCATCCGCAACATTACCTAGTGCAAACGAGGACGGCCGACGAATATTTGTTTTGTAGTGTTGTGGAATCAGCGCAGATCGAGGCTAGCCTCGATCATAAAAAGTGGATTTAGTGATGCAAACTCGGATGCGCGCACCTATCGACGTGTGACAGTCGATGGGCACTTGCCAGACTTCCGGCAACTGCTGCAAATGCTCGTGGCAAGTCAATTGAGTGATAACGGAATAATGAAGGCGGGGCTGGCCAGAGCGTTGCTGTTCAACCCAGACAGAGCAGCGAGCGCTCTCTTCATGGTATTACTTATTCCCTAACTCACCGCCGGAGCCGTTTGCCGGGGTATTGATGAACCGTTGGGATCGCCGGCCGGTGCTCGTTGGCGCCAACATCAGACGGCTGGCGCTCATCGACAGGATCGGAATCCTTCTTCTGAAAGTCAGGGCCAGTGAGATGCCACTGCTGTGGTCAGCGCTGCCCGCTAACGGCCCGGCTCGGTTCGTCCAATCCAGCTTGTCGGCAGGCCGTACCCCACGCGGTGCCATGTGAACAAATAGTGCCATGCTGGCTACACGGCGCGGACCATGACGAGTAGCCGAGCTGTCGCTGCAATCAAATCTGTCTTGGCCGCACACTGGATGGTGGTGAGCATCAATTCACTGCTGATATTGTTACTGATCAACCACATGAAGACCCCGCAGTCGGCGGGTTAAGCGGCGGGCTGCTGTTCTTCGCTGCAACGAGTATCAGATCCTTTCTGGAATGGCGCTAATCCCTGCCCACGATCTGCCGCCGAGGACACTTAAGCCATGGTAAGGGATATTAGCGGCGGGCATGGTCGTCCCAATCGCCGGCTCTGGGCTAACTACTATTGATCATGGTAGCTTCTGGCTTCGTCCATCCGGTGTGGCCAATCAAACGGTCAAGCCGTGCGCCAACTAGGCGGTGCAGATAGTCACCCACGTTATCGAGCAACATCCAGAGTTTGCCGACATCACCGACTCAGTCACCGCAGAAAGCCAAGAACGAGTGCGACTTCAGCCGTAGCGAATGAATTTCCTTAGTAGTTCCGGCACAGCGCTACCGGAAATGACTGGGCACCCATATAGTCAGGATCGTTGCGATAGCCAGCTCAGGTTACCAAAACACATCGTCGCTCTTTCCAGCAACTCGTCAGCATGAGCGCTGACCGATATCAGTACACCTGCAAAAGCCCAGTTCTTCTTACACAAGTCCTTTGGTGAGCGTCACCGTCTGAGTCTAAACCTGGATTAACATGCGCTCTAGGGACAGCTGGATTTTTGGCCGTCGACTCAGCCACCAGTGTCACTAACAAAATTTCAGCGCGCAGAATCGCGGTTCCGACGTTAGTGTTGTCCCGTTTGCCTTCACCCACGCCGCCAGCGGATAGACTGCCCGGCTCACCGATGAGAGGCTGGGCGATGGATTTCACCTCACTACCGCCGGATATCCACTCCGCCGGGATGTATGCCATCTCTGGAACGAGACCAATATTGGCCGATGGCCTGGGAAGAGCTGGCCGCTGAACCGCAATAGACCGCGCGCTCGTATCAGGCGGGCAAATTGGCGGACTGACCATTGGACCCCTGGCTGGGCCCGACAGCAGCGGCAATAGCTGTCGCACTCACACCGTATAGTGGCGTGGCTGAGAATGACCGCTGCACTGACCGAACAGACAGCCAACCAGGCCATCCCAACGGCCTCTGCTTACAGGTAACGTTCTCGAAAATAGTGCTGCCACCGATGGTGGCAGCCGACAGCAGCCTGCTGATGGTGCTTGGTAGCGACGAACTTCTTTAGCCAGAAAGCCCTGTTGATAGCGGCAACCAAGATTTGAAACCACAACACAGACGCCATGTCCAGCTATGCAACCGCGTCGCCGTCGATTGCATCGCTGACGTCCAGTACCAACCCAGGCGGGCGAAACCACCACGGTCACCCAAGCCCTCGGGCACCTCCGCCGGCAACGCGCAGAACATCGTGGCAAGTATTCCATAAGCGTCGGCCGCGGTGCCCAACGCGCTTCAGGAGCTGGTAAAACAAGTACTACCCGCTGGTAACACCGCCGGACGTGCTGGAGCTGATGGGGAACCTAGTCATAATCCTTTTTGAGGCACCAATGAATGGACAGCTCAAAGGTAGCAGCTTTTGCCTACAACCTTCGCGGTTATGACATTCCAGCCCACACCTAATAGACATCGCTAGTGGCTAGGCAAGGCTACAGAACTGCCCGGGCACAGCACTCTAGCCCCCAACGCTGTTCCCGGTAACCACGAACCCTGGCTCATTGACTACCGCGGCCATGGGCGAAAGCGGGCTCAACCACTCCATCAGGGGAACTGTCCGTGCCGACCAGTTAGGTTACGACAGCCTCCCGGAGGCACGTTCGTTCGCGGTAGCCACTGCCGACCACCAGCCTGGACGTAGCCACAGAAACCTCTGCAGGCGGTGTCAAAACCTATTCAGTTAGATGACCCTGGCAGTCAATGACCGACACCACTGGCACTGCCGATGCCAGTGGCCCGGACAACCTGGACGAATCCGAGAGCGGATCGGGGGACGAAGCTGGAGCCGGCAGAACCACCTTAGACTGCGCCAGGCCGTCCGATAACAGGTATCGCCGAGAGCTACGTGAACTGGCCTTCCTACGCTATGTGGGAATCCGTACCGAGAAGGAATTCGCCGAGCGGAGCATCTGCTTCCTCTGTGAGCTCTCATGCCGTCTGACTGGTCGGGCACAGCTAGCCACGCCAACACGTTGTGGTTGGATCGTCTAATGGCTGAAACGTTAGTCCGCCAAAAATAAAATTGTCCCGGCCGTTACATTTTCGATCCCCATCGAGATTCTCTCCAGGACTTTGTTTACTTCGCATTGTGTTCAATCGAATGTGAAAGGAAATATCCACGGTATGAGCATTTAAAATGGATCGCTAGCGTTGTAGCCATTACAGTGGCCCCATGAACGTTGATCCGGTTGCTTTATGGCAATCATAGGTTAGGAGAGGGGAATTCCCACGACGTAGAGTCATTTTATTCAGCATTTTCATGAAGACTTGGTGTTCACGTAACCTGTAGCCTCCAAAAACTTTTTCCGGAAACGGCCACAATCATCTCCTGCACCCCGAATTGCGGCACGACTGGACCCTATGTGTTGCAGTGTATTCCCAAGCTCCGGTTTGTCGTCGAAAGCATCTGCCAGGGAATCGACACCATCGTGATCGTGCACCGCAGTCAAGACAACATGCTGTCCAGCAAAGTATTGTGGTTCAGCGGCGACGTGGTAATCGAAAGGCACGGTATATACTTCGTTCCGATACCCGTCTGCATAATTTATATTTAAAGACCCTCAAGGACGAGACTTAACAACAGTGCACTGCAGGATATCTTCTAGTACCTGATAGGGCCTCCGGAAAACGCATCTGACGATATGGCGACAACTACACAGAGATGGGTAAGGATGCGAAAAATAACCTCAGTACGGACGGAAAAGCGATAACCGTATGAACGAACAGCCGCGGCGAATAGAGGAATCTGCTACCAAAATCCTTGACGTCACACCCAGGTGCTGCCCGGACGCTAATCTTCGAAGAACTCAGGCATCGTAACCCCGCTCTCTTAGTGGATCTTTAGTGCTGTTTGGCGCTCAAGACCACAATTCACGCTTACTTTAGAGTCGTGGTCACATATATTCGGTAACCGGTGAGTAGCTACCAAGGCTAGCGGAATGTCGAGCAGATCACGGAAACGGCGATTGATGCGCTGCAAAAGCTCACTCCGGCTGACTCACATCCCAATAGGCCTACCTTGCCGACCCAACCCCATTTCCGCATCCAACACGACACCGTCAACCAATTCAGCAAAAGGACCCTGTGCCACGGCAGCCTTCTACACCACCTCGGCATCGGTCGCACTCACACCCACACCCCCGTACTAATGCCGGTCACAACCAACATCGTCACCATCATCAGCAAAACGGGCCATCACCTCATCGCCAGCCAGTGTATCAACTTCGACCACAACTACTGGCCCAACCAAACAAAATTCCCCGGCCGATGGCCGGGGAATTTTGTAACCCATGACTCGACTCATCACGAGAGTGGGCGAAGGGGGACTTGAACCCCCACGTCCCGAGGGACACTGGCACCTGAAGCCAGCGCGTCTGCCATTCCGCCACTCGCCCGAAAGACAACCGGTGGACCATATCATCGTAGTAGCCGCGCACCCAACTAGTCTTCGTGCATCTGCCAAGAACTTCCCCATCATGGCCTCTGTCGACCAGGCGCTTCTGAACTGCCTAATACAATTCTCAAAATTACCACGGTGCCCCAACGTTGCAGTGTACCGATACCATGCTTGGGTGATACGACATGCAAACAAGGCGTTTGCCTTGTGGGCGATATTCCAGAACAAATGCAGGCGAACGCTAAACAATGGATAACCAAAAAGAATTAATACAGCGCATCGAGCGCAAACTCGAGTCGAGCATAGACGATGCGTTTGCCCGGATGTTCGGGGGATCGATAGTTCCGCAAGAGGTTGAAGCCCTATTGCGGCGTGAAGCCTCCGACGGCGTCCGATCGCTGCAGGGAAATCGCCTTCTGGCGCCCAACGAATACATCATTACCCTCGGTGTGCACGACCTTGAGAAGATGAAAGCCGACCCAGACCTCACGTCAAGCGCTTTCGCTAGCGACTTGGCTGACTATATCCATGAACAGGGGTGGCAAACGTATGGTGATGTAGTCGTCCGATTCGACCAGTCATCGAGTCTGCATACCGGGCAGATCCGCGCCCGCAGTGTTGTCAACCCCGATGTCGAGCCCCGCCCGACGGTTAACGATCCCGTCCGGACACAATCTAATCAAGCGTTCAGCGCAGAACCAGGAGTACCACCGATGACTGATAACTCGAGCTACCGCGGAGGTCAAGGGCAGGGCCGCCCTAGCGATGACTACTACGGTCGACCGCAAGACGATCCACGCGGCGCGGACCCCCAAGGCGGACAGGACCCCCGAGGCTGCTATCCACCGAAACCAGGAAGCTACCCACAACAGGCCGGACATCCGCCACTCCACCGCCCGGATCAGGGTGGCTACCCGGGCCAAGGCGGGTACGAAGACCAACGCGCCTACCACGACCAGGGGCAAGGTGGCTACCCGTCGCCCTATGAACAGCGTCCGGCAACTCCTGGTGGTTACGGCAGCCAAGGTCACGACCAAGGCTATCGTCCAGGCAGCTACGGCCCTCCCAGCGGTGGCCAGCCAGGCTACGGCGGGTACGGGGATTATGGCCGCGGGCCAGCTCGCCCGGATGAGGGTAGCTATACTCCATCGGGTTTTCCCGCTCCGCCTGAACAACGTGTGGCCTACCCCGACCAAGGAGGCGGCTACGACCAGGGGTATCAGCACAGTGGACTCGGATACGGCAGGGAGGACTACGGACGACAGGAATACACCCAATACGCCGAAAACCTGCCGGGCGGAGTGTATGCGCCTTCCAGCGGTGGGTACGCCGAGCCAGCCGGCCGCGACTACGACTACGGTCAGCCAGGAGCCGCTAATGACTATAGCCAACCGGTGATCGGTGGATACGGAGGCTACGGAGCACTGGGAAGCGCGGTCATCCTGCAGCTCGACGACGGCAGCGGCCGGACCTACCAGCTGCGTGAAGGCTCCAACATCGTGGGCCGGGGACAGGACGCCCAGTTCCGGTTGCCCGACACCGGTGTGTCTCGCCGACACCTGGAAATCCGCTGGGATGGACAGGTAGCACTGCTCTCCGACCTCAACTCGACGAACGGCACCACCGTCAACAATGCTCCGGTACAAGAATGGCAATTGGCCGATGGGGACGTGATCCGTTTAGGCCACTCAGAGATCATCGTTCGCATTCACTGAGCCCACTGGGCTGCAATATTGCCGTGCTTTACCACACGTCGACCACCGTCCAAGTATCGTGACGTTGCTGTGTGTTCGGCTCACAGGGGCGCGTACAGCAACAGGACAGAAAGGACGCCAGATGCAGGGACTAGTACTGCAACTGGCGCGTGCCGGATTTTTGATGTTGCTATGGGTATTTATCTGGTCTGTCCTGCAGATCTTGAAGACTGATATCTACGCGCCGACCGGGGCAGTCATGGTCCGGCGGAGCTTAACGTTGCGCAACACGCTTCTGCTATCGCGCCAACGCCGGCACGCTGCACGCTACCTGATGGTGACTGAAGGGTCGCTGACCGGCGCCCGCATTACCCTCAGCGGGCAGCCGGTGTTGATCGGCCGCGCTGACGACTCCACCTTGGTACTTACCGACGACTATGCGTCAAATCGGCACGCTCGGCTGTCTCAACGCGGTTCGGAATGGTATGTGGAGGATCTAGGATCGACCAACGGTACATATCTTGACAGGGCGAAGGTGACAACTGCGGTACGAGTTCCATTAGGAACACCGGTTCGAATCGGCAAAACGGCAATCGAGTTGCGCCCGTGACCCTGGTCCTCCGATATGCGGCCCGCAGCGATCGCGGCCTGGTGCGCGCCAATAATGAAGACTCGGTTTACGCCGGTGCACGCCTACTCGCCCTCGCCGACGGCATGGGTGGTCACGCCGCTGGCGAAGTGGCGTCCCAATTGGTGATCGCCGCACTGGCCCATCTCGATGACGACGAACCCGGGGGCGACCTGCTTGGCAAGCTCGAGACGGCGGTGCGTGCCGGAAACTTGGCAATCGCCGCACAAGTCGAGATGGAACCCGATTTCGAGGGCATGGGAACCACGCTCACCGCAATCCTGTTCGCAGGCAACCGTCTCGGCCTGGTGCACATCGGTGACTCACGCGGCTACCTACTGCGAGACGGCGAGCTGACCCAGATCACCAAAGACGACACCTTTGTCCAAACCCTGGTCGACGAAGGTCGGATCACCGCGGAAGAAGCACACAGCCACCCACAGCGCTCATTGATCATGCGAGCATTGACCGGCCACGAAGTGGATCCCACTCTCACCATGAGAGAAGCCCGCGCTGGTGATCGTTATCTGCTGTGTTCGGACGGATTATCCGATCCGGTGAGTGACGAGACCATCCTCGAGGCCCTGCAGATCCCCGACGTCGCCGAGAGTGCCTATCGGCTTATTGAATTAGCGCTGCGCGGTGGCGGACCCGACAATGTAACGGTTGTAGTCGCTGACGTCATCGACTACGACTACGGCCAGACCCAACCGATTCTCGCCGGCGCGGTGTCGGGCGAAGAAAGCCAGCAGATGGCCCTGCCCAACACCGCCGCTAGCCGCGCCTCAGCTATTGTCCCACGCAAAGAGATAGCCAAAAGTATGGCGCCACAAGTCGATAAAGTACATCAACAGCGGTGGTCGCAACGCCAAACAGGCATCACACTCACACTGTTAGTGCTACTTGTCCTCGCCGGAGTGGCCATTGGGCGATGGGTCATCCGGGACAACTACTACATTGCCGAATACAGTGGCAAGGTGTCCATCGTGCGAGGCATTCAAGGCTCGCTGCTCGGAATGCCTTTGCACGAACCCTATTTGGTGGGCTGTCTGAACACCCGCAACGAGCTATCCCTGATTAGTTACGGACAATCCGGAGGTCACCTCAATTGCCAGGTAATGACTCTGCGGGACTTACGTCCCTCTGGAGGGGCGCAAGTCCAGGCTGGACTGCCCGGAGGTAACCTAGATCAGGCCGAATCGCAGCTACGAAAATTGTTGGCCGACTCCCTACTACCAACCTGTCCGCCACCCCGCGCGACATCGCCGCCGGGGCCCTTTACCATGCCCACAGACAGCGGGACACCCCAACCAACTAATACAGCGTCGCCAACGTCCACCACACCACCCACGATCACCTCTTCCAGCGGCACCGCACCCACCAACATAAGTCCCACTAGCAGCCCCGCAAGTACCGCGCCGACAACGCCGGTGGGCACCTCGCAGACGGTCACCATCCTTCCACCACCCCCACCCCAACCGGGCATCGACTGCCGGGCGGTGGCATGACAACGCAACTTCAGCCGGTGGTCACAGTGACACCTCCGTTGCCCACGCGACGTAACGCTGAGCTGCTGCTACTTGGCTTCGCCGCCGTGATCACCGTCGCCGCACTGGCCATCGTGGAAGCCAACCAAGAGAGAAACTTTCGTTGGTACCTGGCCGGCTACGGGCTGATCTTCTGGTCATTGTTCGCATCCGCCCATCTAGCTATAAGACGTTTCGCTCCCTACACCGACCCGCTACTACTACCAATAGTGGCCTTGCTCAACGGACTGGGCCTGGTGATGATCCACCGACTCGACCTTGTTGATAACGACGTCACCGGTCACCATCACACCAGTGCGGCCCAACAGATGCTGTGGACCCTGGTCGGGGTGGCCGCATTTGTGCTGGTGATGACCGTGTTAAAAGACCATCGCCAGCTCGCACGCTATGGCTACATATCCGGATTGACGGGTCTGGTTTTCTTGGCAATTCCCGCACCGCTGCCCGAACAAAACGGTGCTAAGATTTGGATCCGCTTTCCGGGTTTTTCGATTCAGCCCGCCGAATTTTCGAAGATTCTGTTGCTGATCTTCTTCGCAGCAGTGCTAGTCGCTAAACGCAGCCTGTTCACCAGCGCCGGTAAGCATTTAATAGGTATGACCCTGCCCCGGCCGCGAGACCTCGCGCCGTTACTGGCTGCCTGGGTGATCTCGGTAAGTGTGATGGTCTTCGAAAAGGACCTCGGCACTTCGCTGCTGCTCTACGCATCGTTTCTGGTGGTGGTTTACCTCGCCACTCAGCGTCTCAGTTGGGTCATCATCGGCCTGGTGTTGTTCACTGCGGGAAGCACTATAGCATACTTCACTTTCGAACACATCCGGGTTCGCATGCAAGTGTGGTGGGATCCCTTCACCAATCTCGATGTCGGTGGCTATCAGATTGTGCAATCGCTTTTTAGCTTCGCTACCGGAGGTATTTTCGGCACCGGCCTGGGTAACGGTCAACCCGATGCCATACCTGCGGCCTCAACTGATTTCATTATCGCCGTATTCGGCGAAGAGCTTGGATTGGTGGGCCTAGCTGCCCTTCTCATGCTCTACACGATTGTCATCGTCCGCGGCCTGCGCACGGCTATCGCCACACGCGACAGTTTCGGTAAACTGTTGGCCGCAGGTCTGGCATCGACGCTGGCCATCCAACTGTTCATCGTCAGCGGTGGCGTTACCACGCTCATTCCGCTGACCGGCTTGACCACACCGTGGATGTCTTACGGTGGATCGTCATTGCTGGCGAACTATGTGCTGCTGGCCATCCTGGCACGCATCTCGCATAGCGCTCGACATCCGTTACGCAGCCGCCCACACAACACGTCCCCGATCGCGGTGGCAAGTACCGAAGTGATCGAAAGGGTATGAACACCTCTCTCCGCCGAATCTCGGTGACCGTGATGGCGTTGATCGTGCTGCTGCTGCTCAACGCCACGGTAACGCAGGTGTTCACCGCCGACGGACTGCGTGCCGACCCCCGGAACCAGCGGGTCTTACTCGATGAATATTCACGTCAACGTGGCCAGATCACCGCAAGTGGCCAGCTACTAGCCTATTCGGTGGCCACTGACAACCGCTTCCGTTTCCTCCGGGTATACCCCAACCCTGCGGTGTACGCGCCGATTACTGGCTTCTATTCACTGCGATATTCCAGCACAGGCCTTGAGCAAGCCGAGGACGCGCTGTTGAATGGATCCGACGAGCGGCTGTTCGGGCGCCGGTTGGCCGACTTCTTCACCGGCCGCGATCCACGCGGCGGCAATGTCGATACCACGATCAACCCACGCGTCCAGCAGACTGGATGGGACGCGATGCAGCAGGGTTGCGGAGGATCGCCGTGTAAGGGAGCTGTAGTCGCCCTAGAACCGTCCACCGGCAAGATCCTGGCTATGGTCTCGACACCATCGTATGACCCCAACCTGCTGGCGTCTCACAATCCGGAAGAACAAGCACAGGCCTGGCGGCGCTTGCACGACGACCCTAACTCGCCCCTAATCAACCGTGCCATTTCCGAAACCTATCCTCCTGGTTCCACATTTAAGGTGATCACCACCACTGCGGCGCTGCAGGCCGGCGCCACTACGAGTGACCAGTTGACCGCAGAGCCCACAATCCCACTACCCGGCAGCACGGCCACGTTAGAGAACTACGGCGGCGTTTCCTGCGGCCCCGGTCCGACGGTATCATTGAGCCAGGCATTCGCCATGTCGTGTAACACCGCGTTCGTCCAGCTGGGCCTGCTCATTGGCGCCGACGCGTTGCGGAGCATGGCACATTCCTTCGGCCTGGACAGTAACCCCAACGTAATTCCGCTGCAGGTCGCCGAATCGACTGTTGGGGTAATCCCAGACGCCGCCGCGCTGGGGATGTCAAGTATCGGCCAGAGGGATGTTGCGCTGACTCCTCTGCAAAACGCTCAAATCGCCGCGACCATCGCCAATGCCGGGGTGACGATGCAGCCCTACCTGATCGACAACCTCAAAGGGCCAGATCTGGCCAACATCCGCACCACTACCTCATATCAGCAGCACCGCGCAGTATCACCACAGATCGCCGCTACGCTAACAGAGCTGATGGTCGGCGCCGAAAAGGTCACACAACAGAAAGGGGCCATTCCCGGCGTGCAGATTGCTTCCAAGACTGGTACCGCAGAGCATGGCACCGACCCGCGTCATACACCGCCGCACGCGTGGTACATCGCCTTCGCACCCGTACAAGCCCCGAAGGTTGCCGTAGCGGTGCTGGTAGAGAAGGGCGCCGACAGCCTGTTTGCTACGGGAGGTGCGTTAGCCGCACCGATCGGACGGGCCGTGATCGAGGCAGCGCTGCAGGGGGGGGCATGAGTCCGCGAATTGGTGTGATGCTGTCTGGTAGATACCGCCTGCATCGGCTCATCGCCACCGGTGGCATGGGCCAAGTATGGGAAGCGGTGGACAGTCGGCTGGGTCGCCGCGTTGCGGTCAAGGTGCTCAAGGGAGAGTTCTCCTCGGACCCGGAGTTCATTGAGCGGTTCCGCGCTGAGGCACGAACCACCGCGATGCTCAACCACCCCGGAATCGCCAGCGTCCATGACTACGGCGAAAGCCATATGGACGGGGAGGGCCGCACAGCCTACTTGGTGATGGAACTGGTCAACGGCGAACCACTGAATTCGGTGCTTAAACGCACCGGCCGGCTGTCGTTGCGGCATGCGCTGGACATGCTGGAGCAGACTGGCCGTGCCCTGCAAATTGCTCATGCCGCTGGCCTGGTACACCGCGACGTCAAACCGGGAAACATCTTAATCACCCCCACCGGCCAGGTGAAAATCACTGACTTCGGTATCGCCAAGGCAGTCGACGCTGCACCAGTGACCCAAACCGGCATGGTTATGGGCACCGCGCAATACATCGCGCCCGAACAGGCCTTAGGTCACGACGCGACTCCTGCTAGCGATGTCTACTCGTTGGGAGTTATTGGGTATGAAGTGGTTTCGGGTAAGCGGCCGTTCACCGGTGACGGCGCCCTAACGGTAGCGATGAAGCACATCAAGGAACCCCCGCCGCCGTTGCCCGCGGACTTACCGCCTAATGTACGAGAACTCATCGAGATCACATTGGTGAAAAACCCGGGCATGCGCTATCCTAGTGGAGGATTGTTCGCCGAAGCCGTCGCCGCGGTACGGGCCGGCCATCGGCCCCCGCGGCCCAACCAAACACCATCTTCCGGCCGGGCCTCTCCAACGACCATCCCGTCAAGCACACAGGCCCGAGCAGCTGTTGCTTGCGGCACCAAGACTCCGGCACCTCGCCGATCCCGACCGTCAACAAGCGGAAATCGCCCGCCGCCGGCGCGAAACACGTTCTCGTCTGGACAACGCGCGTTGCTCTGGGCCGCCGGGATGCTCGGAGCGCTGGCGATCATCATCGCGGTGCTGATCGTGATCAACTCCTACGCTGGAAACGAACAGCATCAACCGCCTACTCCAACCGTTACTGACACCGGTACGCCACCAGCTACCAAAACCCTCAGCGGTTTTCCGGCTGCATATTGCGAATACCGAGTCAACTGGACGAATCACAAAGAAATAAGTAATTCTGGACTTCCAAAGCAGGCCGCTCGAGCTCAACTGGCCGGTGCCACTGACATCTCGCCCGTCGCCGGCCAAACATGAGACACCACAATGACCACCCCACCACATTTGTCTGATCGCTACGAGCTGGGCGACATCCTCGGTTTTGGAGGCATGTCCGAAGTTCACCTGGCCCGCGACATTCGCTTGCACCGCGACGTCGCAGTCAAGGTGCTGCGTGCTGATCTGGCCCGCGACCCTAGTTTCTACCTGCGCTTCCGACGGGAGGCCCAAAATGCCGCGGCGCTAAACCACCCGTCCATTGTGGCGGTCTACGACACCGGCGAGGCAGAAACGTCCGCTGGTCCGCTGCCCTACATCGTCATGGAGTACGTCGACGGCGCAACGTTACGCGATATCGTGCACACGGATGGCCCGATGCCACCCCAACAAGCAATCGAGATTGTCGCCGATGCGTGCCAAGCACTGAACTTCAGCCACCAGAACGGCATCATTCATCGCGACGTCAAACCAGCCAACATCATGATCAGCGCCACCAATGCGGTAAAGGTGATGGACTTCGGTATCGCACGCGCGATTGCCGACAGTACCAGCGTCACCCAGACCGCAGCCGTGATCGGCACCGCCCAATATCTGTCTCCCGAACAGGCCCGTGGCGATTCCGTCGACGCTCGGTCAGATGTCTATTCGTTAGGTTGTGTGCTTTACGAAATCCTCACTGGTGAACCACCTTTCATCGGTGACTCGCCGGTCTCGGTGGCCTACCAGCATGTTCGCGAGGACCCAATTCCACCGTCGCAGCGGCATGAGGGCATCTCCGTCGACCTCGATGCCGTCGTTCTTAAAGCGCTGGCCAAGAATCCGGAAAACCGCTATCAGACAGCGGCGGAGATGCGCGCCGATTTGATCCGGGTGCACAGTGGTCAACCACCTGAGGCGCCCAAGGTGCTCACTGACGCCGATCGAAGCTGTCTGCTGTCGTCCGGGGCTGGCAACTTTGGCGTTCCGCGTACCGACGCGCTATCTCGCCAGTCTCTAGATGAAACCGAGAGCGATGGTTCGATTGGACGCTGGGTTGCCGTAGTCGCCGTGTTGGCAGTCCTGACGATCGCCATCGTCGCTGCTTTCAATACATTCGGTGGCAATACCCGCGACGTCCAGGTGCCTGACGTACGCGGCCAAGTATCCGCCGATGCTATCTCCGCACTGCAAAACCGGGGCTTCAAAACCCGCACCCTGCAAAAACCGGACTCGACGATCCCGCCTGACCATGTCATCAGTACCGAACCCGGGGCCAACGCCTCGGTGGGTGCGGGCGACGAAATCACGATTAACGTCTCTACCGGACCTGAGCAACGCGAAGTGCCAGACGTCTCCTCGCTCAATTACACCGACGCGGTTAAGAAGCTGACTTCCTCCGGATTCAAAAGCTTTAAGCAGGCAAACTCACCGTCGACGCCGGAATTATTGGGCAAGGTTATCGGTACGAACCCATCAGCCAACCAGACCTCGGCGATCACCAACGTCATCACCATCATCGTCGGCTCCGGACCAGAGACTAAGCAAATCCCTGACGTCACTGGTCAGATCGTCGAAATTGCGCAGAAAAATCTGAACGTCTACGGCTTCACTAAGTTCAGCCAAGCGTCGGTGGATAGTCCCCGCCCAACCGGTGAGGTGATTGGTACCAATCCGCCCAAGGACGCGACGGTTCCAGTGGACTCGGTCATTGAATTGCAGGTGTCCAAGGGCAACCAATTCGTGATGCCTGACTTGTCCGGTATGTTCTGGGCCGACGCCGAGCCGCGGTTACGCGCATTAGGCTGGACCGGGGTGCTGGATAAAGGCCCCGATGTGGATGCTGGTGGCTCCCAGCACAACCGGGTGGCATATCAAAACCCGCCAGCAGGTGCCGGAGTAAACCGGGACGGAATCATCACGCTAAAGTTCGGGCAATAGCAGCAGCGGTGCGCTCCGCGGCCACCGGTAGACGCGGATGGACCGCAGCATCGACCTCATTCTCAAGTCGGCGGATCAGTGCGTCGTCACACAACCATCCGCAATAGGTCAGCCAATTAGCCAACAGTCTATGCCCACCCTCGGTCAAGATCGACTCCGGGTGGAACTGGACACCGTGGATCGGCAACTCGGTGTGACGCACCGCCATGATCACACCGCTACGTGTGCGCGCGACGACCTCCAATACCGGCGGAAGTGACTCCGGCAAGATAGTTAATGAATGATATCGGGTAGCCGTGAATGGATTTGGAAGTCCTTGTAGCACACCGTTATTCGTATGAAATACACTGCTGGTCTTGCCGTGTAACAACTCGGGAGCGCGGTCCACGGTGGCGCCGAACGATACGCCAATAGCCTGGTGGCCCAGGCAGACTCCTAGCAATGGGGTGTGCGCCGCGGCGCACACCCGGACCAGATTGATCGACGCCCCCGCACGTTCCGGAGTGCCAGGACCTGGACTAAGCAGGATACCGTCGAACTGTGCAGCGATAGTGGATTCGTCGGATAATCGGGTATCGTCGTTGCGCCACACCTCAGCGTCTACTCCGAGCTGCCCGAGATACTGTACCAGGTTGAACACAAAGCTGTCATAGTTGTCAATGACCAAGATCCGCATTGTGTCAGGCTACCGTCCGACTCAGTTTGGGATCCGGCTCAGTGCCCAAGTGGTGCTATGAGTTGTGCAAAGTGCGTCCCGGCCGGATCGGAATAGCCGCTGATCTGCACGTTCGGCTCGATCTCCTCGCGATAGTCGAGTCCGAATCGGACAACATACTGTTCGTAGAGGGTCACTAGGGTAACAGCGGCTAGGGCCGCTTGTATCGCTGCGGTATTATCGATCGCGGTGACCATATAGGGCGGGCTGTGAGTACGCCAGTTGATCAGCAAGGTGTTTCCGACGGAACCTTACCACCGAGGTCGCGATGAGGCGCTGGTCTGCTATCTAGATCGCTTCCGCTCCTGTACTCCACATAGCGTTCAGTACGATCCGGACATCCTGCTAATACACCACCAATACACCACCAAAGTCATCAGGAGAAGCATCCGCGTGGTAAGCGGTCGTTGGCGTCAACGTTACGCGTCCTCGAGGGTGACCACCAGACCCGGCCTGTGCGCCCGGATCTATACTCGCCTCCCCGGCCAGCTCACTCGACCGTCGTAGCATCGCCGCTAAATGCAGCATCGGAAGTCCCGATTGTGCACCCCGTCGATCTTGCTAGCCAACGCATCCCGTTCGCTGCTCAGGCGGCTCACTGACGACTGCGCTGCACGGACCAAGATCCATACCCAGACGCGGGGCATCGCTGTGGCGGATATCGGCGCCCCCAAAACTCTGTGCGTCGCGGCTAGCAGCAATCTGGCCAGCACGCAGACCAATGGAACACCGAAACGCCACGGTAAGCGATGCTTATCAAGCATCTACTCTCCGTTGCTTGGTCATAGCAACAAGTGAGTTAGGCTCGTAGCAAACTACGCGTCAAAGCTGCCATCGTTGTCGTTGCACCCCGTTAACCCCGAGGTAAAGATGCCTAAGTCCAAGGTCCGCAAGAAGAACGATTTCACCATCACCTCGGTGAGCCGCACACCGGTCAAGGTGAAGGTCGGACCGTCCAGTGTGTGGTTCGTTACATTGTTCGTCGGCCTGATGCTGATCGGCCTCGTCTGGCTAATGGTGTTTCAGTTGGCAGCGCTGGGCACCCAGGCCCCGACAGCGTTACACTGGATGGCCCAACTCGGCCCATGGAACTATGCGATCGCGTTCGCGTTCATGATCACCGGTTTGCTGCTCACGATGCGTTGGCATTAGCAAACCCTGCCAGACGTGATGAATTTATGTTGCCGTCAACCTTTGATTAAGTCAACAACTTTGCGATTACTCAATCACACTCGTGTGATTTATCCCCACTGTTGATAAAGTTTGTGGATAACTGCATCGGCAGTGGTGAGGGGCTGAATACCGTATGCAGCAAACAGCATGGGGACCGCGCACAGCGAGAATCGCTGGTTGTGGTGGTGCCGGCATTGTGATAGCTATTGCATGTTCGACGTTAGACATAGATACGCCAGGGTTCATGCTGACCGGGATTGCTGCACTGGGTCTGATCTTGTTTGCGGGATTGTCGTGGCGTGCACGCCCAAAGTTGGCAATTAACCCCGACGGTCTAGCAGTCCAGGGCTGGTTTCGAACACGGTTATTCGGACCCGCTGACATCAAGATCATTCGGATCACTGAATTCCGCCGGTTTGGCCGCAAAGTCCGATTACTCGAGATCGAAGCCATCAACGGAGACTTAGTGATCTTGTCCCGTTGGGACCTCGGAACCGGGCCACTGGAGGTGCTCGACGCGCTCATCACCGCCGGCTACGCTGGCTGAAAAACGTTAAGCGACACGCAGCACCTAAGAAATTGTGATCGAGTCAATCACAACCGGTTCGGTAGGCCGGTCGTTGCCATCGGTAGCTGTCGTCGAAATCGCATCGACGACCTTCTGCGAGTCAGGGTCGGTCACTTCGCCAAAGATCGTGTGTCGCCGATTCAGGTGTGGAGTCTCGCCTACGGTGATGAAGAACTGAGAACCGTTAGTACCCGGGCCCGCATTGGCCATCGCTAGCAGGTAGGGTTTGTCGAACTGAAGCTCAGGGTGGAATTCATCGGCGAACTTATAGCCTGGGCCGCCACGACCTGTCCCGGTTGGATCCCCACCCTGAATCATGAAGCCTTGAATCACCCGATGAAAAACCGCCCCATCGTAGAACGGGCCGGAAGGACCACCTGACGCGTTTTGCGTCGAGTACTCCTTGGTGCCTTGCGCCAGCCCAACGAAGTTGGCGACAGTCTTGGGCACGTGGTTTCCGAACAGGGCGACTTTGATGTCGCCGCGGTTGGTGTGTAACGTGGCAGTGGCATTCTGAATAAGGCTGTTGGTCACAAAATCACAGTGTGCCATTAACTCACCAGTACGTTCACATCCGGTGTCACATGAAACCTAGCTATTGTCGCAGCGCTATACGACCAGTGTGCATGTAATAGAACTATGGGCGTTTTTAGGTGATGGCAGGCTGGGAGAGGTATCGATTCGTAAGAGGCAAAGAAAAGCGGTGGATAAACGTGTAGACGGAAACGCGGCTAACCTCTCGAGAACTACTGACCCAAGGCCTGACCTACTCGGCCACTGGGACTGGTAGATGTCACACAAGGCACTGTTGGACTTTAAGTCTCATTACCTTGCGGTCGACCGCCTCAAGCTCAAGGAAGGCGGACTAGCTTCCAAACTTTGCTTCCATACTTTGCTTCCATCCAGGAAACAGTCACCTAGGAGCTGGCAGCCGCGCAGGCAGTAGTCGCAAACCTGCCGCAGGTGTTGCGACAAGAACACCGACCGCAACACCAAGCTACCCTTGTATGATCGGTACGATCAGCATAGTCAGTCCTGGCCGGTGTTGAAATGGTTTTTAGCACTATCTGGTGCTCATTGCGTTCGGAGCTGTCACCTCGCCCAGCCAGCTTCGACGTATAGCTATGGCTGTAAGTGAACATTCGTTCTTGTCAAGCGTCCGTAGCAGGTTTCAAGATTTTGTAGAACCTAAGGAAATCGCATCTTTGACACCTGTCTTGCAAAGGTTAATTATACTATAAAGTGAAAAATTATATCTAGGATCAAATGTGAAAAACAACTGTGGTTAACAAATTTTTAACTGTGTACGGAAAGTGGCTACTTTCGCACTTGTCTGGTCATAACCTTCAGAAATGTGATTCTTGTGTATATCGATGAGACCTAAAAAACTGGTGATCCAGCTTTTGTTAAATCATCCAACTGTTGTGGTTTAGGATGCTTTTTGTTGAAAATGATAAATGACCAGATCCCTTCGCTATGATTTTAGATCTACAGTGAAAAATCCGGGTAAAATACGGCATCGATGTCTGGAAATAAATTAAGATTAGCCTTCTTATATGTGTAATTTCACCTCCGAACACTGAATTTTTTCAAACCGAACTATCAACATATTAGTTACTGGATTTTCTTTCGATTCCTGCACAGATGAGAACCATATTGGAGTACGGGACTTTCGAATTATAATCAACCAACAAAAACCCACGTGGAGGTCTTCCCAGGACACCTTCGACATGGCTTAAATCACAATATTTCAACATTTATTCCAGGCTTCCATTAAGCAGCCAGATGAAATCATAATTATATATGAATAAAGTGGTAATAAACAATGCATGCTAGCCTTAATGAAGGCTTGGAAAAGTCTATTCTCAGGTCTCCATTAGAAGACCGGCAGCGTTGTTAACACAATAAAGTACTTCGTCGAAAACACGGTTACGAGACTGTTCAACGAATTCGTACTTCACTCAGATGGGGGATCTGGTCGCTATACGCCGCGTGAAGCTCTCACCAGCATTCCATTTCAGGTGCCGCAGGAATTTTATCCGCACAAGACCTGGAAATTACCCAACCAAGCTATCCACTGACCCATTTACAAACATGAAACTCATCCACACTAGAAGAGCATTTTTAGGTGATAGACGTGTGTAAAAAAGAATTTTATACCAGAAATACCGATCAGGTTCAGAAATTAACCTCAGCTTACTTCATGTTGTAAAAAATCAATCAACACGCATACTCAACTGTCTATCTGCGCCAGATGACCCGTACTTTATCGGCTCTAAATTACAAGTTCGAAGATTTACATCTATATATATATATATGTATGTATGTATATATTCTCCTAGTCTAGCTCAAAAGATGCATATCCGGAATTACGAATTAATCTGCTAGCACATACCAAATAACCTGATCGAAATCTTGCAATTAATCCCAAAGAAAATTAGGAAATACTGGTATAGATGAGTAAGCAACCGGAAGCCATAGATCGATAGGGTCGGACAAGAGTTGATCTGTGACGACAAACCCGTGACGGAGGATTAATGACTATTGTCGGTAAGACAAATCACGAGGTGGTGTCCCGTTAGGACAAATAAATAATTACGAAGCGTCCGCATTTCGTGGCAAAAACATGCTTAAGTGGGTAATAAAAACTGCCAAGCAAGTCGCATATCGCCGTCGTAACGGCAGACGTAACAATAATGACCAACATTACCACCAACATATAATGGTCGCCACCAGCGTCTACGGTACCGGTGAACACACATAATCTCATGAGAAGCTCTCCAGCAGATTAAAATAGATCTATCTACGGCAAAAGTTCATCCAGAACGAAAATTTGCACAAAGAATATATTTCCCTGCTAAAAAATTCTCCTTGTCCAGTCAAGTAGGGTGACTAAACACCACTAGTAGTACAACCGTGCTTGTAGCATATTATTAACTATAAACAACCTACTAAACCTAAATAAGTTGTTCGCCAATACATTTTTTGATTTTGTACGGCATTCAGCCCTACAGTAACGAAGCGTAAACAGCACGTATATCCATTAACATTTTCCCAACAGGCCAAACATCAAGGACCACTGCCACAGCACCGAGGTCAGCCGCACTTATTAACTAGTATATCTTAACAACAATCTTTCGTAAATCAAGCAGTGATATTAGCCTCAGATCATGGCAGAAAGGTCAAGAAGGTAAGGCGACCGAGCTATCCGAACTGCAGAAAACAGTTCGTCAGGGATAAGTTACAGGACGAAACACTTTTGCCTAGAGTATCGGTCAAGACCATCCAGTTGAGATCAGTCCGACAAAACACTTATGGCAACAATTAGAACGGTAAGAAACCTCAAGTTATGCAATCCAATATCAGACCACAGTACAAGACTCCTGACGGTCGTCGTCAAACAACGAAGCAAGGCTTTCCGACCAAGCGTTCTTATCAGAACGTGGGCGAATCAGCTTGAGGTAAACAGCGCCGCGTTGGCCTATAACGCCGGCCACCAGTCCAGTAAAGCTGAAGGAGTAAACACAGATATAGCTCGACTCCAAGCACAAACTGATGAAGAAGTCTATTCGCGCCCAATATCAGATAATACTGAATACGGTGTTGGGCTATCTCGGTCAGCGATTTGTTCGCGAGTAAGTTACGGGTCTGAATGTAGATCGGGCAACTGTCTTCGATACACAAAATAGTTGGTACTATTAGGCAGTTGCTCGCAATAGCAGTCACCGACAATCGGCAGGTGTGGATGCCGAGGTCGACTGACACTGGTAGACGACGTGTTTGTGGTGAGGTCACTGAAGAGCAGCAAGGCGAACACGATCAGCTCGCCAACGTTTGTCGACGAGCTCCTGGTGCCGGGCGGTCCGAGCGTAGCAGCTTTCCCTGGATCCTGCTGAGCTGATGTTGAATCAACTTATAACTTCTATACGGACGGAATATCGAGGCGGTCTAGATGGCCATCAATGCGCTGTTAACTCGCGATTGTGGTTAAAATGTAATCACGCCTGACCCCTCAAAACCTCGGAAATTCCGAAGTTGCAGACCACTGTCTAGCTGTGGTTGTGTTTGTGGAGCCTAGGGGAATCGAACCCCTGACATCTGCCTTGCAAAGGCAGTGCTCTACCGACTGAGCTAAGGCCCCCCGTCATTATCGAGTATGCCAAATGCCGCCACGTTCCAAACTCCAACGCCGTGTCGTGACTGCACTACTACCACCACAGCGACCGAGACCAGCAAGAACGCAAATTTCACACAACATCTTGACGTACACATAGTTGTGGGCCTAGGAGGACTCGAACCTCCGACCTCTTCGTTATCAGCGAAGTGCTCTAACCGCCTGAGCTATAGGCCCTTACTTGCGTATAACCGAGCAACGAGATTACCGCAGTTATTAGAACCTCACCCCAAAAAACGAACCCTCAAACAACATCGCCACAACCTAATCTAAATCTGCGAGAGTGACTTCAACACCGCCGACCAAATCGGAGGACAAATTGTAGACAAACGCAGCGATAGCGGCCATCGTAGTCATCAACACAATGTTGACTAAGCCGACCAAGACGGCACAACCGAAGATGGTGCTGTTGGAGACAAGTTCTCCGCTATTTCCGCCGGTGTTGTTTAGAAGATCACCAACGTTACTGTTGAGCTTTGCCCACACCCCCATACCGCCGAGCAATAAGTATAGGAACGCCACCGCGATCATCCAGACAAAGAACAACGCAACCGAGAGCAACAGGGACACCTTCAACATGCTCCATGGATCAATCCGCCGGATCTGCATGCTAGCCCGAACCGGTCCATGGCTTCGGCGCGATATTTGGGACCGGATTTCACCGGTTCCTCGCACTTTGGTAATCTCTAGACGTCCCATCCGCGGTGTGCTGGAACCACGATCGGGCGAGGGCTTGCACGGTACGGTCCTCTGGACTGGTCCGGACAAATCTGGTAACTCGCTAGCGTACGATTCAGTGAATGGAACCTCGTTAGACATCAGAACAGGTTCCAATGCCTGTGTTGAGTTATTCTTCTTGGGCAGCTGTCCGCTCAGCGCCGGTGCAGTCATGCCGGAGATAAAGCGGTTCGACCGGACGTTTGCACCTGGTGCTGGATTCGACTGCCGTGTAGTGGTGAGCGGATCTGACGGGCGATAACCGGACTGGGAAGCTCGGGCGGACCCACGCTGCCAGGGCGGTGAATCGTTGGGTTCCGGGCTGTGGCCCCTTTGGAGACCCTCCGATGACTCTCCCGGTACAGACGTTGCGCGATGTAGACCGGCACGCTCGACCGAACCATCCCCAATCAGGTCGTCGGCCGCGTTGAAGGCCCTCGATTCGTTCGGTGACGTCACCCCGACTCCTTAAAACATGTGTATCAATCTGCCCGAGTATGTAGCCAGTCACAATCATGTCCGGTCGGGCGAAGTATTGCTATCGGAACCAAAAAAGCTAAGTACACGACTCCTTGAGATCATCACTTTAACCGACACCGCCGTCGGCGCTTTCTTCGGCATTACGTGCGATGGCTAACAGCGTGTCGCCCTCACCTAAGTTCATCAACCGAACACCCTTGGTCTGGCGTCCTGCCTGGCGAACCTGGCGTGCCGTTGTACGAATTACCCCACCCCCTGAGGTGATCGCGTACAACTCGCTGTCTTCATCAACCACGATGGCCCCAACCAAGCTACCGCGCCGACGATCGTACATGACCGTTAGAACACCCTTTCCGCCACGGCCCTGCATCGGGTACTCCTCAATCGAGGTGCGTTTAGCGTAACCCCCAGACGTTGCGACAAGCAGGTAAGTATCTTCGCGAACCACATTCAACGACAACAGTCGATCATCGGCGTTAAACCGCATGCCCTGCACACCAGAGGTAGCCCGCCCCATCGGACGCAAGGCCTCGTCAGTCGCTGAGAACCGGATAGACTGGCCGTTAGCCGATACCAGAAGCAAGTCGCCGTCGGCCGCGCACAACACTGCACCGACCAACTCATCGTTGTCACGTAAATTAATTGCCACGATCCCACCCGAACGATTAGAGTCAAAATCGGTCAACTTTGACTTCTTAACCAGACCGGCGCGCGTGGCAAGGACCAAGTATGGAGCGTCTTCATAGCTACGGATCTGAATTACCTGAGCGATGCGCTCTTCAGGCTGGAATGCAAGCAAATTGGCCACGTGTTGCCCGCGTGCCGTTCGAGAAGCCTCTGGCAATTCATAGGCCTTGGCCCGGTATACGCGGCCTTGGGTGGTGAAAAACAGGATCCAATCGTGAGTTGAACACACGAAGAAATGCCGGACGATGTCGTCCTGCTTCAAACCGGCGCCTTGAACACCTTTCCCGCCGCGTTTCTGGCTGCGATACAGGTCAGTTTTAGTACGTTTAGCATATCCAGTTTCAGTTATCGTGACAACGACCTCTTCACGAGCAATCAAATCCTCGTCGTTGACATCACCATCAACCGCTATTATCCGAGTACGACGGTCATCACCGTACTTCTCTGCGATCTCAGTCAGTTCATTACGAATGATACCACGCCGACGCTCCGGCTTAGCCAGAATATCTCCCAGATCAGCGATCTCGACCTCAATCTTAGCGAGATCATCAATAATGCGTTGACGCTCCAAAGCCGCCAAACGCCGCAGCTGCATGTCCAGGATAGCTTGAGCCTGAATGTCGTCGATATCGAGTAACTCGACCACCCCAACACGAGCAATATCCACGGTCTGCGATGCCCGAATCAACGTAATAACCTCATCTAACGCATCGAGCGCTTTGACCAATCCACGCAAAATATGAGCCCGCTCGTTGGCTTTACGCAATCGGTAGGTAGTGCGCCGGACAATGACGTCCAGTTGATGTTCGACATAATAACAAATCATCTGATCCAACCGCAAAGTGCGCGGCACGCCGTCAACGATTGACAACATGTTGGCTCCGAAACTAGTTTGCAGCTGAGTATGCTTGTACAGGTTATTGAGCACCACTTTGGCCACCGCGTCACGCTTGATCTCGATGACGATACGTACACCAACCCGGTCGCTGCCTTGGTCTTCTACATTGGAGATGCCGGCTAGCCGGCCAGTGCGGACTTGCTCAGCGATAGAAGTGATGAAGTTGTCGTGGTTGACCTGATACGGTAGCTCAGTGATGACCAATGACGTCCTTCCGCGTGAATCTTCTTCAACCTCAACAACTCCGCGTATCCGAATGGAACCACGGCCAGTCTTGTAAGCATCGGCAATGCCTTGCGAACCGACAATCAACCCGGCGGTAGGGAAATCAGGACCTTTGACCCGTTCCATAACAGCGACCAGCATCGTCTCTTCGTCAGCGTCATGGTTCTCTAGGCACCAAAACACAGCGTCGGCGAGCTCATACAGGTTGTGCGGCGGGATATTGGTAGCCATGCCGACCGCGATACCGCCAGAACCATTAGCCAACAGGTTGGGAAAACGGCTAGGCAACACCATCGGTTCCTGCACCCGGCCATCGTAGTTAGATATGAAATCAACTGTCTCCTCGTCGATCTCGCGCAACATTTCCATCGCCAATGGAGTAAGCCGAGCCTCGGTGTTATGGCTGATGAATCCATTAGTCAAAAACGAATGATCCTCGGTGTCCACATGTAGACTGAACACAGGTTGAATACCGGTATCAGTCACGGACGCGACGCGCGCGTAGTAGAACCGGCCATCAGTAAGGTCAGTCACGATGGCACGAATATCGGGATCGGCGATGTGGCCGACGATTTCCGCGCTATGATGGTGCCAATGTTGGACGCAATCAACATTATGCTGATTAAATGAGTCTTCCTCGACCCAGCGGTTATCACAATGCTTACGAATGAAAGTGGCCAAACCTGGTACGCAGTTGATATCCATGCCAACGCATGGAGACATAGATACCACGTCCCGGATAAGCTTAGCTTGTTTAGTAACACCGAAACCGACTTGGGTGAAAAACATTTCTACTTGAGCGCGGTTAGCTATGACAACCTTGTACTCATTGACAGTATGGCAATAGCGCTCAGACACGACTCCGAATTCAAGCAGCATCTGCTGGACGTCGGCGGCCAGTCGCTCACTAAGTGTCGAGTAGGAAATCTCAATTATATTTCGCGACAATATCGAAGAAAATCCTTCACCTTCAAACAATGCCTGAAGGAATGCTCGTTTGACGGTGGAAGGTGAGTGCCACAACCAGTCAGGTACCAACTTGTCCGCAGACCGTTGCCCGCATAAACCGCTAAGTCTTGTCTTCTTAAACTCGATGAGGTTATAAACATCAAGTTCGAGTAGCGTCGACCCCGATACGGTGATTCGAGAAGATATGCAACGCAGGCCACCCACAACCGTATCATAAGCATTAACAACCATGGTGAAATAGTCACGGTCAAGGCTGTTAAATCCAGCATGGTCCTGAAAAACGAAGCCCCCACTAATAAAGGCTCCGAATAACAATGCTTCCATCGTAGAATACCAGTCCGCCGGACCAAATTCCACTGGTGGGATCCGCTGTAAAACAACGTAGTCTCCTGATCGAATTTCTCCAATCAGCTTCCACAACAAGGTGGGTATACCGCCGACATTCACTAAACACAACAAGGGATGGTTCGACGTCCCGGTGATCTCATAGCCTTCAGTGGTGCGCACTGTATAGGTTTGGTGCTCTCCTGAATGGAATAAATAATCGGCTACAACCGGATTACCATGCCGATCAAGAACCTTCAAGTCGATCGGATTGTCCGAATTGAACTGAGCTCCAGTAACGATATCACCGATTCGTATTGATTTCCCAAATAGCAACCTCACCAAGGAATTTCCTGACACACAATAACGCATCGCTGCCGGTGGGTCATTACCCGGCGAACCGAAATTGCCTTGCCCATCAACCAAGGGATACCGCAGCGACCACGGCTGCGCCATGCGCACTAACGTGTCATAAATCGATGCGTCGCCGTGCGGATGGTAATTGCCCATCGTCTCAGCGACTGACCGTGCTGACTTAGCGTGGCTACGGTCCGGGCGGAAACCGGAGTCTAACATCGCGTACAAGACCCGACGATGTACCGGTTTGAGACCATCGCGGACTTCAGGCAACGCCCGGCCCACAATCACACTCATCGCGTAATCAATATAGCTGCGCTGCATTTCCTGCTGAATGTCGACCGGCTCAACCCGCTGTATAGAACCGTCACCTGGTGGCAGCGTGATATCAGTCATTTATTCCTCATTTGCATCATTTGCATCGCACGTCGAAAAATGTTTTATTTAACTAGACATCCAGGAAACGAACATCCTTGGCATTACGGGTGATAAAGCTACGGCGTGCATCGACGTCCTCACCCATCAGAATAGAGAATAACTCGTCAGCAGCCGCCGCGTCATCCAGTGTTACTTGACGCAAAACTCGCACCGACGGGTCCATGGTGGTTTCCCACAACTCCTTGGCATCCATTTCACCTAAACCTTTATAACGTTGGATACCATCCTCTTTGTTGATTTTCTTGCCAAGCTTAAGCCCGGTCTCTAATAAGCCGTCGCGCTCGCTATCGGAGTAAGCAAATTCCGGATCCATACGTTGCCACTTCAATTTGTAAAGTGGCGGCTGCGCTAAAAACACGTACCCATGCTCGATGAGTGGTCGCATGAACCGAAATAACAAAGTCAACAACAGCGTCGAGATATGTTGGCCGTCAACGTCAGCGTCGGCCATCAAAACAATTTTGTGATAACGCAGCCTGGAGATATCGAATTCATCATGGATTCCAGTACCCAATGCCGTAATAATTGCTTGAACTTCGGTGTTCTTTAGCACTCGGTCAATACGTGCCTTTTCAACATTTATGATCTTGCCACGTAACGGAAGGATTGCCTGAAACATCGAATCACGGCCACTCTTTGCTGAACCACCAGCCGAATCACCTTCCACTACATACAGTTCAGAACTTCGAGGATCAGTAGAGCGGCAATCGGCAAGTTTTCCAGGAAGTCCACCAAGATCGGTGGCACTTTTTCGACGCACTAACTCTCGTGCTTTACGTGCAGCTATTCGGGCTTGTGCCGACGATATCGCCTTATTCACAACCGCTTTCGCATCTACTGGATTGGCTTCAAACCAGTGAATAAGTTGCTCATTACAGACCCTCTGCACGAATGACTTAACTTCGGTGTTCCCCAGCTTTGTTTTGGTCTGACCCTCAAACTGTGGTTCACTGACCTTAACCGAGATAACCGCCGCCAGACCTTCACGGATATCGTCGCCAGTTAGGTTGGGATCCTTGTCTTTGAGTAGTTTTTTATCCTTAGCGTACTTGTTCACCACTGATGTCAAAGCGCTACGGAAACCTTCTTCGTGGGTGCCGCCTTCATGGGTGTTAATCGTGTTCGCAAAGGTATGCACTGATTCCGAATAGCCGCCGTTCCACTGCATCGCAACTTCAACCTCGTGACCGGCACCTTTGCCATCAAAATCGATAATGCTCTGTTGAATAGGAGTCTTAGTCCGGTTGATGTGCTTGACGAAGTCCACCAGGCCTCCGGGGTAGTGGAACGTACGGTGTCTAACCTTGTGCGGCGCACTCGACTCCGTTGACTTTTCTTCAACGGTCATAGCCACAGGAGCCTCGGCTGTATCGCTGACGACATCGTCGACAACTTCGTCCTGCTTCACCCGTTCGTCAACAAGATTGATCGTCAAACCCTTGTTCAAGAAAGCCACTTCTTGAATTCGGCGCGCCACCGTCCCAAAGTCATACTTTGTGGTTTCGAAAATGTCAGGATCTGCCCAAAATCTAATCGTCGTTCCCGTCGCCTCAGTAGCTTCGCCTTGCTTAAGAATGCCCGGCACAGCCTTGTCGTAAAACTGTGACCATTCATAGCCGTCACGTTTGATGTCGACCTCGACCCTGGTGGACAATGCGTTAACCACCGACACACCTACCCCATGCAAACCACCACTGACGTTATAACCGCTATCTTTACCACCGAATTTACCGCCGGCATGTAATTGGGTCATAACTACGTCAACAGTCGGTACCCCCGTAGCATGCACTGCCACCGGAATACCACGACCGTTATCGGCGACCTCGACACTACCGTCGTCGAATAACCGCACATCAACTTGCGTAGCATAACCGGCCATCGCCTCATCTACTGAGTTGTCCACCACTTCCCATATCAGATGGTGGAGACCACGCTCACCAGTTGACCCGACGTACATACCGGGACGTTTGCGAACGGCCTCCAGCCCTTCAAGAATAGTGATGGACGCAGCGCCATATTCGTCTTGGGCCTTCCTCTGGGCAGCCACGGTCTGAATGCTCTCCTTGAGGTTACATGTGAGCGGTCCAGTTACCGCAGCAGTCACACCACTCCATTTTAGCGTGACCGATCGTCGACACCGATTTTATAAGGCTGTTTCTACTTACCTGATCACGTCATAAAGGCGATATTTCTATTTACGGAGCATCCCCTTCTCCTCGTATTAACGATACAAGTCCATTTCATCTTGACAACTCTGAACCGGCGTGTCGGCTAGCCGTAGGTGTCGCGTGGCCCTCTGCCAGCAATGTGCCACGGCCCCTTTCGCCATGATGGCGCGGTCGGGCCTGTAATTTTCAGTGAAGTCACCACACCATTACCAACGGCCGCAGCAATCTTGGCCAGCAACTGTGCCTGCATTATACGCAGCTGGGTAGCCCAAGCAGTCGATTCGGCAGTCACGCTGAGTACACCATTGTTGAGTCCAACAGGGAATGCATGGTCGGCAATTTGTCCGCCCACCATCGACGCCCATTGACCAAACACCCTACCCTCGGCAACTTGCGCCGACCAACCGCGCTTTTTCGCCAGATCATGTGCCACCTTGCCGAGAGGTTGCGGATCACGGACATCAGGCCCTGGACCCGACCAGTTACGACGTCGATCCGTAACACGAAACGGAACTGGGGGTACCACATGTCCACGACCAGCATCTTTTCCCTGCGCACAGGCTGCAGCACGGGCTTCTTCAAGAGCGCGCCTAACCAAATCGAAGCCCGATAACGTGCCTAGTGGTTCGATGGTATCGCCACCGTAGCTATATGACTCATTGGATTCAATCACGGATACACCACCGATACCCGTCCCGAATCACTGTCACGCAAATCGACAGTCACCCACTTAGCATCCCAACCCACCGGAATATCCTCCTGCGCCGCAGAGGTTACCAATACCTGCTCTGCTGATTCCGCCACTGTCGCCAATGCTCTACAACGGGCAGCATCGAGTTCGGCAAATACGTCGTCAAGCAACAATACTGGTTCGTTACCGTCGGCACGCAACAACTCATAGGCAGCCAACCGCAACGCTATCGCCAGCGACCATGATTCCCCATGGCTGGCAAAGCCTTTCGCAGGTTGGTCGCCAAGTCGCAACTCGAGTTCATCGCGATGCGGACCGACTAAGCATATGCCGCGTTCCAACTCAACGTTCCGACGCGTCGACAATCCAGCTAACAGATCGGCTTGCAGTAAGGCACGGTCACTGCTCCCAACACCTGCGATGCCTCCAATATCTAAACTGGCACGATAGCTGATCGACGCAGTGCGCGATCCCGGTGCCAACAACTGATACGCCTTTTCCACTTCTGGCGCCAACTGATTTACCAAATCGATACGCGCAGCCATCAATTCGGCGCCATGTTCAGCCAATCGAGTATCCCATACATCAAGTGTGTCCAGTACACCTTGGTCACTTCGATACCGCGCAGCTGCTAAAGACTTCAGTAATGCAGTGCGTTGCCGCAGCACCTTGTCGTAGTCTGCGCGCACGGCAGCAATCACCGGCTGACGCACAGTCGCCAAATCATCCAAGTAACGACGCCGATTGGCAGGATCTCCGCAAACTAACGCTAAATCTTCGGGGGCAAACAGCACCGCTCGCAATACCCCAACTACCTCACGCATACCGCGCACAAGTGAACGATTCAATCGCGCCCTGTTTGCCCGCCCCGCAGCAATCTCCAAATCAATCGCACATTCCCTACCTTCATTGACCACGATCGTTGAAACTATAGCTCGGATTGTTCCCGCTCTGATTAACGGTATATCGGTCCCCACCCGATGCGAACTTAAAGTGGTGGAATACCATAGTGCCTCAATCAGATTTGTTTTACCGTTACCATTGGGACCGAAAAACACTGTCCGTCCTGGATTTAACTCAAGGTCAACGTGGTCCCAGGACCGAAAGTCACGCAGTCCAAAATGCCGGACGTACACTTATCCAGGCAACCGAACTGGCATCAGTAAATACACATAGTCAGTTGGCAGTGCGGGAAAGGGGCCATCATGCGTCGGATGGACATCATCATTAGACGTTGGACGCAGCAATGCTGGCTTACTCGGTGTCGTGAAACCAAATGACACCCGCTCTGAATGCACCGATGCAAGTCCATCAGTCAGATAATTCGGGTTAAACGCTATAGTCAACGGTTCACCAGTAAAAGCAACAGCAAGATCTTCTTCGGCTCGGCCCACATCATCGGCGCCGGCGGAAAGCCGTAATATACCGTCACCGAATTCCATGCGCACTTGCGCGCCACGGTCAGCTACCAACGCCACCAGTTTGATCGCCTCGGTCAACTCAGCCACGTCGATGGTGGCCACTGCGGTGTGCTCAGCCGGCAATAACTGCCTGAATTTCGGAAACTCAGCGTCAAGAAGTCGAGTAGTACTGCGCTTCCCGCCACCGCTAATGCCGAAAAGCCCATCTTTTCCAACGCCGACTCCAGCGCCCAATGACAGACAAACACCAGAGCCGTCGGTACCGGCTTTAGCAACTTCCACCAAAGTTTTGGCCGGCACCAGCACCGATGCCTCGAAATCCGATGACAACACCGACCATTTTAACTCGCGGACCGCCAAACGGAACCTATCGGTGGCGGCCAAGACTACCGTGTCACCCGAGATCTCGATCCGGATCCCGGTAAGCATGGGCAAGGTATAGTCACGACCGGCCGCAATAGCAACCTGACCTATCGCCTCAGCGAACACATCCGATGGCAACGTGCCAGTTTCATCCGGCAAAGTAGGCAGTGTAGGGTAGTCTTCAACCGCCATCGTCGGCAACGAGAACCTCGCACTTCCGCAAGTCAATGCAACCCGATTACCGTCCACATAAAAGTGAACAGGTTTGTTCGGAAGCGCCCGAGTAATATCTGACAACAACCTCCCAGATACCAAAACGCTTCCAGAAGAAGCTATCTCGGCAGCAACCTGCACCTCTGCGGAAACTTCGTAATCGAATCCGGAGATCGTTAGGCCGCTATCTGAACCGGTCAGCAGCACGCCGGATAGCACCGGTACCGTTGGTCTAGTGGGGAGATACTTCGCTACCCATGACACCGCGCTGGCGAACGACTCACGTGCTAAACAAAATTTTAAATCGCTGCAACCAACATTGGTTTTGGCCAGGTCCATGGCGCCCCTTCACCTAAAAATCGTTGAAATCCAACGGCTAGCCTCCGCCCCCGCTAGCGTGAGCCCACTGTAACGAACGTCGGTGACACATAGTGCACCACGACGTCCCTAACAGTAGTCGAAGAGCAAACGTAGATCTTCGAGTGCCACCTTGAAAGTAGCGTCAACGGTGACGGCTGAGGTTGCCGTCACATCGTGGCATGCTGTATCCCCAGCATCATTTTTTAAATAAGAACACGAAGAAATCTTAGTATCAGTATTAAAGGGTGTGGATCTTGTGGATAACCGGATTTTGTTGAGCTAGATGAGCTGTTGAGGTGTGGATGTCAGTGTTGATAATAAAGAATCTGCGATTCGCCGTTGTGGATCGACTATGGGTGTGCATGAAATCAAGGATTGTTGCATGTCAGTATACTTAGTTTGTCCACAGAAATATACACACTTTGGAAATGTGACTGATGTGACTTAAGTGCAAGAAGTTTTTCTGGAGAAAGTATGTGTTGCGCATCGAAAGTCAGCGCTTAGACCGTTGCCGGATGCGAGTGGTGAGTTCCTTGACGTGGTCGAACACTTCGCGACGTTCAGCCATCTCGGACAAGATTTTTCGTTGTGCGTACATAACCGTGGTGTGGTCACGGCCGAATGCTTGGCCGATCTTGGGTAGCGAGAGGTCGGTGAGTTCACGACACAAATACATCGCGATCTGGCGTGACTGGGCCAGTGCTCGGGTTTTGCCTGGCCCACGGAGTTCTTCGATGGTGGTATCGAAGTATTCGGCGGTGGCTGTCATTATGGTTGCCGCACTGATTTGCATCGTGCTGGCGTCTGCGATCAGGTCACGCAGTACGATTTCCGCTAATGCTTTGTCGATTGCAGTCTTGTTGAGCGAAGCAAACGCGGTGACTCTGATGAGAGCTCCCTCGAGTTCACGGATGTTACGTTCGATACTGCTGGCGATGAGTTCGAGGACATCGCCAGGCACCGCTAGGCGTTCCATCTGGGCTTTCTTACGCAAGATGGCGATGCGGGTTTCTAGTTCAGGGGGTTGTACGTCGGTAATAAGCCCCCACTCGAACCGGGTCCTTAGTCGGTCTTCGAGGGTGGCGAGTTGTTTCGGTGGGCGGTCAGAAGAGATGACGATTTGCTTGTTGGCGTTATGTAAGGTATTAAAGGTATGGAAGAACTCTTCTTGTATACCTTCTTTTCCTTCGATGAATTGGATGTCATCGACCAGTAGCACATCGACGTCGCGGTAGCTGCGTTTGAACGCTACTTTGCGGTCGTCACGGAGCGAGTTGATGAAGTCGTTGGTGAATTCTTCTGTGGAGACATATTTGACCCGCATGCCGGGAAACAGTCGTTGTGCGTAGTTCCCGGCGGCGTGCAATAGGTGGGTTTTGCCAAGACCTGACTCGCCCCAAATGAAAAGGGGGTTGTAGGCTCGGGCCGGTGCTTCGGCTATCGCTAGCGCGGCAGCATGCGCGAACCGATTCGACGCGCCAATAACGAACGTTTCGAAGGTGTAACGGCGATTAAGGCTGGTACCTCCCGTGACGGTTGATTCGGTATGGTGCGGACGTTCGGTGAAGTAGGTTGGCAAACCCTGGTACTCGCCTGTAAGAGGCTCCCCGTAATTTTCGTCTGTATCTGTGCCGCAATCGTCGGTTAGAAGGACGTCGGCTGACGAGGAATTGTCGTCAATATGGTCGGTAGAGGGCGGTGCGATACGGACTCCGAGCTGTATCTGTTGTCCGAGTCGACGGCTGAGTGCATCGGTGATTGGCGTTCGTAGATGACGTTCAATTTCATTTTGGACAAAGCTGCTGGGCACCGATAAAAGAGCAAATCCCTCGATGATGGTGAGTGGTTGAACCAGATTTAGCCATGCTCTTTGCTGAGGAGTTAGCGGAGTGACTAGGGTGCTGTCGTTGGTGGCTTCGTCGTCTGTGTTGGATTCGCCGTTGAGTTCGGAGACGACTGCGTTCCAAACCGTGGTGAAACCTAGACTAAGGTCATCGGCCAACGACGTATCTCTCTGGTTCTCGTAAATTTCGGGCTTTTTGGCGTGCGGTACAAACAT